>NZ_CP079240.1:0-3362281 GCF_019317305.1 [Brevibacterium] flavum | reverse complement strand
TATGTTAGGTATCTCCTTTTGGCGAAACTATCGAAAAATAATTTTATTCAGCCGTGGATGAAGGGTGGCGGAGAAGCTAAAAAGCAGGGCAAAATTCCGCTTTGTTATCCACGTGGGCGTTCTCGATGTTTCTACAGCTCCATTCACATCGAAAAACGCCCATAACCATTGTTTCCACAATGTTGTCCACAGCTGTGGATAACTTTTCCCAAAAACGTTTATCCACAGGATAGCGCACTACCTGTGGAAAATGTGCATCAACCTCAAATTCGCTCTCACCTGCAGTTATTTGAATGTTTCCCTTGATCTCAAGGTGAACATTAGGTGTTATCCACAGGTTGAAGTTTTCACAGGCTGTTGATGCTGTGTGCAATTTTCATTGTTACCCGCAGTTCAATCCACATGTCCAACCCCTGTGAATTCTTTGCCGAGTGGAGTTTGCCGGAGGGCGGCGTCGAAAAGCGTTTGGACGGGCGATATGCCCTCTCACCAGTGTTTAATGCCAGCTTTGTAATTACGGGTGCCCCCGCCGAATTGCCAAAGGACAGATTTGTTTTCGCAGGTCGTTTTCCCGTAAGCTAAACCAGTCTGTCACATCGTGTGACTCCCGGATCTTTGTCCAAACCTCTTGGTCAAGTTTCCAGGCGCAACGAATGTGCTTGAGAGCAACACTTTCCATAAAGCGTTGCTGCGGTTTCATTCACGAATCTGCAATCTCAAAAAAAATCATCCAACGTTGGGTGATCCGTTCCCCCGGTATAGGGCTAGCGCGGAAATCTTCGCGCACTTTGTCCACTAGAACCGGTGTGTCCGGTGATCCGTCAACAAAATATTTAGGAGTGTTTCACATGGCAAAGGGCAAGCGGACGTTCCAGCCGAACAACCGTCGTCGTGCACGTGTTCACGGTTTCCGTCTTCGTATGCGTACCCGTGCAGGTCGTGCAATTGTTGCGGCTCGTCGTCGCAAGGGTCGCGCAAAGCTGACCGCGTAATTTTTTAGCGTCACCACAATAAATAAGGTGTAAGCAACAGTGCTTCCAGCGCAACATAAGCTGAACTCTTCCATGCAATTTCGCACGGTGATGAGGAAAGGGCGTCGCGCTGGCAGTAAAACTGTCGTTGTGCACCTGTGGGATAGTGCCGAATCGTTGGATGGCACCGAAAAACAGGGCGAAGTCGCCTCATTCGGTGGTCCGCGGTTCGGCCTTGTCGTTTCTAAGGCCGTCGGAAATGCGGTGGTTCGTCACCGCACCTCCCGACGGCTTCGTCATATCTGTGCAAGCATTGCAGAAAAATCACCAGAGCTACTCTCCCCCACTCATCACGTGGTGATCCGCGCGTTGGCGGGGGCTGGGAATGCAACCTCGGCGGAACTTGAACGAGACATCCGCTACGGGTTGGGGAAAGCTAGCCGTGTGCGCACCAACAAGTGATGATCCTTTCGACATCCCAGAACCGAAAAGTATTCCGGCGAAGACGGCAGCTTCTGCTGTTCGCTTCTACCAAAAGTATCTTTCGGGTCTTAAGATAGGTTCCACCTGTCGTTTTGATCCAGTTTGCAGCACCTATGCATTGAAAGCCGTCTCAGTTCATGGGGCTTTTAAGGGAACTATTCTCTCCGCTGCAAGGTTGTCCAAATGTGGGCCCTGGCATCCGGGTGGATTCGACCCGGTGCCGAACCATGGATTTTGGTCCACCGAAACGGTGACATAGAAGTCCTGCCAACAAGTACATAGTCCCTATTAATCCCAAGGAGTTTCGACTCACAGTGCTCAATTTCATTTATTGGCCAATTTCGGCCATTCTGTGGTTCTGGCATAAAGCGTTCAGCTTTGTGCTGAGCCCAGATTCCGGAATTACCTGGGCCTTGTCGATCATGTTCTTGACCTTCACCGTGCGTATGGTTCTGGTCAAGCCGATGGTCAACACCATGCGTTCACAGCGCAAGATGCAAGACATGGCTCCAAAGATGCAGGCCATCCGCGAGAAGTACAAAAATGACCAGCAGAAGATGATGGAGGAGACCCGCAAACTTCAAAAAGAAGTGGGCGTTAACCCCATCGCGGGCTGTTTGCCAATGTTGGTGCAGATCCCAGTGTTCCTGGGTCTGTTCCACGTGCTGCGCTCCTTCAACCGCACCGGTTCTGGCGTTGGCCAGCTGGAAATGACCGTTGAGCAAAACGCGAACACCCCGAACTACATCTTCGGTGTCGACGAGGTTCAGTCCTTCCTGCGTGCAGACCTGTTCGGTGCGCCACTGTCGTCCTACATCACCATGCCTGCTGACGCGTTCGACGCGTTCCTTGGCCTGGATGTCTCCCGCCTCAACATCGCGTTGGTTGCAGCTCCAATGATTTTGATCATTGTCGTGGCAACTCACATGAACGCGCGTCTGTCCGTCAACCGCCAGGAAGCTCGCAAGGCAGCCGGCAAGCAGCAGGTCGCTTCCAGCGATCAGATGGCTATGCAGATGCAGATGATGAACAAGATGATGCTCTGGTTCATGCCAGCAACCATTTTGTTCACCGGCTTCATCTGGACCATCGGTCTTCTTGTCTACATGATGGCCAACAACGTGTGGACCTTCTTCCAGCAGCGCTACATCTTCGGCAAGATGGACGCTGAGGAAGCAGCTGAGGAGGAGGAAAAGCGCGCAGCAAAGCGCACTACCGCTCCGAAGCCTGGCGTGAAGCCAGAAAACCCCAAGAAGCGTAAGAAGTAAAACTTCACTAAAAACCGCCAGCCCACGCACTAAGGGCTGGCGGTTTTTTGCTGCCTGCAGCGCGCCATTTTAAGCGCTTGTCGACGCTAAAAAGCACCATTCGGCAGCCAACACTCAAGCTTCTTAAGTTGAGTCGTTATAGTTGAGTGTTGTACCGCTCGATATCTTGCCCGAAGGGGACTTTTTTCATGACCACGCCTCCAGCAGCCGCTGAAATTTTCGGGGACAACCTCGAAAAAGCCATTGCATATCATGAATCTTTGGCAACAGATGGATCCGTCCGTGGATTCATCGGCCCCCGAGAAGTTCCCCGCCTGTGGGATCGCCACATTCTAAACTGTGGTGTCATCGGCGAAGCTATGGATGAGGGCATCTCAGTTGCAGACATTGGTTCTGGTGCGGGACTGCCAGGAATTCCTCTTGCTATCGCACGCCCAGATCTCAACATCACTCTCATTGAGCCATTGCTCAAGCGTTCTGTGTACCTCAACGAGGTAAAAGAAGCCCTGAACTTGGACAATGTCACCGTCATTCGTGGTCGTGCTGAGGAAAAAGTGGTGCGCAAGCAGGTCGGATTGGTCGATATTGTCACCTCCCGAGCTGTTGCTCCACTGGGCAAGCTAGCGACCTGGTCGTTGCCGCTGGTGAAAATCGGTGGACGCATGGTGGCCATGAAAGGCTCCAGCGTTGAGGAAGAAATTGAGCGTGACGCCAAGGAAATCCGCAAGGCTGGCGGCACTGACATTAAGGTTTATACCGTGGGTGAGGCGCTGTTGAGCGAGCCCACAACACTTATTTCAATCCGCAGGGAAAAGTAACCATCCACTTTGGTGGAATGGGTACAGCGTTAAGCACTAATGTGGAATCGATGACGTGTGCATGAAGAATTCGCATGCACAGGAAGATAGGGATGGTTGACGTCGATGGAAGACACTACTTGGGAAGACACACCAATTGCTGCGGCGGCGCGTCGTGCAGCTCAGGTGATGACACCCAACTCCCTGACGTTGCCGAAACCTAAAGAACCACGCCTAATTACCATCGCCAACCAAAAAGGCGGCGTTGGTAAAACCACCTCCACGGTGAATTTGGCTGCGTCTTTGGCAATTCATGGGCTTAAAGTTCTCGTCGTGGATTTGGATCCGCAGGGAAATGCGTCGACAGCGTTGGGTGTCGAGCACCGCTCTGGCACCTTGTCATCTTATGAACTACTGATCGGTGAATGCACTGCTGATGAAGCAATGCAGCCTTCCACAGCTAATGAAAACCTCTTCTGTATTCCAGCAACCCTGGATCTTGCTGGCGCAGAAATTGAATTGGTCAGCTTGGTCCGCCGCGAATACCGCCTGGCAGATGCGTTGGGCCGTGAGTTCATTGACAAGCACGATTTTGATTACATGATCATTGACTGCCCACCATCGTTGGGTCTGCTCACCATTAACGCCATGACCGCGGTGAATGAAGTGCTCATTCCGATCCAGTGTGAGTACTACGCTCTGGAGGGCGTGGGCCAGCTACTGAACAACATCACTATGTTGCGTCAGCACCTGAACCGCCAGCTGCATATTTCCGCGATCTTGCTGACCATGTATGACGCCCGCACCAACCTCGCAGAACAGGTGGCCACAGAGGTTAATGATCACTTCGGTGACGTGGTGTTGGGTAACAAGATTCCACGTTCAGTGAAGGTGTCTGAAGCTCCTGGCTATGGGCAGACTGTCATTGAATATGATCCAGGTTCCAGGGGCGCCATGGCGTATTTGGATGCTGCTAAAGAATTGGCCACTCGTGGCGATTACTTGCCTAGCGATGAATCCGGTCCGATCGGCCTAAAACCTGCGAAATAGCAGTAAACTTCTTTGAATACGTTAATTGTTGTGCTGTACGAAAGGTGCGTCTAAGAGCGATGGCTCAGAACAAGGGTTCCGACAAGTCCCAGACGGAAAAGCGTAAGGGCGGTCTGGGGCGCGGTCTGGCCGCACTTATTCCCTCAGGACCAAGTAATTCCCCAGGTCTTGGTGGCGGTGCGGCTGACATCATTTTGGGCGGTACCGTGGGTGCGCGTACTGCTGCAGCTCCCAAGCGTGAGTCCACACCAGCAGCTCCTGCACCTGAGGCTCCTGCGCAGGCCGCTCCACAACACACTGAGGCCACAAAGCCAGAGGTAGTTCCAGAGCCAGCAGCTCCTGCTCCAACGCAGTCAGCACAGCAGGAAGCGCCGCAGGCACAGCCAGCACAGCAGTCTGAGTTCGGCGCATCCTACCTTGAGATCCCGATCGAGCAGATCCGCCCCAACCCGCAGCAGCCTCGCCATGAGTTTGATCCGCAGGCACTTGATGAGTTGGTGCATTCGATCAGCGAGTTCGGCCTCATGCAGCCGATCGTGGTGCGCAGGTCCGAGGATGGCTATGAGCTCATCATGGGTGAGCGTCGTTGGCGTGCATCCAAGCGAGCTGGCCTTGAGGTTATCCCGGCGATTGTCCGTGAAACTGAAGACAGCGCGATGCTGCGCGACGCCCTTTTGGAAAATATCCACAGGGTGCAGCTGAATCCTTTGGAAGAGGCAGCCGCCTACCAGCAGTTGCTGGAGGAGTTCGGTGTCACCCAGGCAGAGCTGGCCGATAAGCTGGGCCGTTCCCGTCCGGTAATCACCAATATGATTCGTCTGCTGGGCCTTCCAGTCAACGTGCAGACCAAGGTGGCAGCCGGTGTGCTGTCTGCAGGCCATGCACGCGCATTGCTGGGGCTCAAGGCCGGCGAGGATGCTCAGGACACCCTGGCGACCCGAATCATCGCTGAGGGCCTATCTGTGCGTGCTACCGAGGAATTGGTGCTGCTACACAACCGTGGTGATCAGGATGAGGAGAAGAAGCCACGCGAAAAGGCTGCAACTCCTGAGGTTTTTACCCGTGCGGCTGAGTCCTTGGCGGATAATTTGGATACCAAGGTCTCGGTGATGATGGGTAAGAAGAAGGGCAAGCTCGTGGTGGAATTCGGCGACAAGGATGATTTCGAGCGCATCATGTCCTTGATCCAGGGCCAATAATTTTAAGTTTGGCGCCATGCTCCAGGCTTCCCTTTTCCCGATCGTGCAGGAACACATAGATTTCCTGCACCCCCAGGCCCGCAAGTCGGTGTTTTGGGAGCTCGCACCTGAGGTTGCAGCTAAAGCTGATCCGGTGTTTGAGAAGGAAGCCTGGCTGTCCACCACGCTGCTGGAGTATGAATCCTGCGGTTTCAACATTGGTTACCGCAATGGAACTCCGGCGTTGGCGTCGGTCATTTTCTGCGAGTGCGATGCCGCCCCAGGCGCGAAGGCGCTGCCTACGGCACCGGTGTCTAGCGACGCTGCGATCATCAGCAGCCTGTTCATCGACGAGGTTTTCCGGGGCACGGGCATGGAATCGGCGCTTCTCGACGCCTCCCTCATGGAACTAATTCGGCGCGACTACCCAGCCGTTGAGGCGTTTGGATACCGCTCGGAAAACACAGAAGCGGATGCGATCGCAGCTAGGCGTTTAGAAATCGGCCTGATTGATGTGGAGGCGTTAGAATCAGCCGGTTTCGAAGTGGTTGCTGACCATCCCGTGTTACCCCGTCTGCGGATGGAATTACCACCCGCAACGGTGCTGCTCACAGCTAAGGATGCCCAGCGACTCCTTCAAGAGATGGGCGCGATTTAGCCAGCCTGCTCTGATTGCAACAGCTCAGAGAACTTGAAGGTTCCGGTCTCGGGCTGTGCTTCCTCATCAAGGAGGTACAGGCGCTTGACGGCGACAACGATGGCTTCGGCAATGTGATCACGCATTTGTGGATCAGTCAGAACTGCCAGGTCATCGGGGTTGGTGAGGTAACCGGTGACAACTTCCACCATGGGCATGCGCGTGAGGCGCAGCAGATCCCAGGTACGGGCATGGCTGCCACAGTTGTTCAGCGGGGTGCGGGCAACGATCTCTTTTTGGATGTACGCGGAGAGCGTTTCACCGGTCAAGGAGTTGGTGCCGTTTTCCGAACCGAAGTAGAAGCTGGCCACGCCGTTAGCTTTTTCATTCGGGTAGGAATCGCAGTGCAGGCTCAGCATGAGGTCAGCGCCGAAAGCATTCGCGATCGACGCGCGATCACGGCTGCTGGGATCATCCATGTGCGGGCGCGACAGGATGGTTTCCATGCCTGTTGCGATCATGCGACCTTCCAGGCGGGTGGCCAAATCCCAGAGGATTTCTTCCTCAGAGATCTCACCGTAGGGGCCTTTCACGATCTGACCCTTGTTGGAGCCCCCAAGCGCAGGATCAATGACCACACGCTTGCCAGCAAGACGTGGGCCTGCATTGCGCATGCGTTCGCGCTCACGGATGGCTTGAGCAGAGCCACCCTTGATGCGCAGACCCAGTCGGGACAGTGCTCGGATGGTGTCAGGACCACAGATGCCGTCTACCTGCATGCCGTAGTTGAGTTGGTAGTTCATCACAGCTTTGTGTGTGAGCTCGCCAAAATGTCCATCCACACGGTCGGCGTAGAAGCCGAGCTCTTGGAGATGGGATTGGATTTCTACAACGTCGTCACCAACAAGCTGGTTGCCGGGCTGGTAGGCCAGCACGCGGGTTCCCAGGGTGTAGGAGGCTTCGCGGATTGCGCGCAGGGTGGGGTCGTCAATAAGCCCGGAGGGAACGACTCCTCGAGCTTGCTGGAATGACTTGATGCTGAGGCTGAGTTCTTCGTCGAAAAGCGTCTCTTCTTCGTGGAACTTCTGGGATTCTGTCTTTGCAGACATCTCCCTGGAATAGCCTTCAATCACACCGAGGCGAGCGAGCGTAGTGCGCACTTCTGCCACGCGCGGGCTGCGATCGCCAACTCTCAGGACTTTAGACACCCTGCTCCTTCCATCATTCATGTTCAAAATTATCAATGGATATAGTTCATCCACGTGACTGCAGTAAGAATACCAGTTAGAGGTGCTTCTCTAGTTTTTCCACAATTTCGTTCTTGGGGCGCAGACCGACAAATTCCTCGACTTTTGCACCATTTTTGAAAATGAGAACCGAAGGAATCGACATAATCTGGAACATGGCACCCAAGGCACGCTCTGCATCGACGTCGACGCTGGCAACGACTGCCTTGTCGCCGTACTCGCCTGCGATTTCCTCAATGATGGGGCTGAGCTTCTTGCAGGGGCCACACCATTCTGCCCAGAAGTCAACGATGACTGGCTTGTCGGAATCGATGATGGTGGACTTGAAGGTCTGCTCGGTTACTGCAACAACATTGCTCATGGTTTCTCCTAAATTAACAATGACGGGACTCCTGGGGAATCCCGACATTCATTGGTACATGGTTTGGTTTAAGGCTAACTGTGAATTAGGCCAGAGAAGCTAGGTAATGCTCTGCATCGATAGCTGCGCGGCAACCGGAACCAGCTGCGGTGATGGCCTGCTGGTAGTGGCTGTCCACCAGGTCGCCAGCAGCGAAAACACCGTCAAGGTTGGTGCGGGTGGAAGGCTCCTGAACCAAAACGTAGTTGGAAGGATCAACCTCGACCTGACCTGCGAGGATTTCAGAGCGTGGATCATGGCCGATGGCAACGAACATGGCGGTGACATCCAAGACGGAATCTTCACCAGTGACGGTGTCATTGAGCTTCAGGCCGCTGACCTTGCCATCTGCCTCAATGACCTCTTCGACAGTCTTGTTGGTGACGAAGCGAATCTTCTCGTTCTTCTGAGCACGCTCCAGCATGATGGCGCTGGCGCGGAACTCTTCGCGGCGGTGCACGATGGTGACACTGCGAGCGAACTTGGTGAGGAAGGTTGCTTCCTCCATCGCGGAGTCGCCACCACCGATCACGGCGATATCCTGATCGCGGAAGAAGAAACCATCGCAGGTTGCACATGCAGAAACGCCACGGCCGAGCAGTTCCTGCTCGCCCTTCACACCCAAGTAGCGAGGTGCAGAACCCATGGACAAGATGACAGCACGCGCGTGGTACTCGTCGTCGCCGACCCACAGCTTCTTGATGTCACCGGTGAGATCAACGCGGTCGACAAGCTCCATGTGCATGTCGGTGCCGAAACGCTCGGCCTGAGCGCGCATGTTTTCCATGAGCTCTGGGCCCAGGATTCCCTTTTCAAAGCCTGGGAAGTTTTCCACGTCAGTAGTGGTCATCAAAGATCCACCGTATTCATAGCCCTCGAACATGATGGGGTTGAGGTCAGCGCGGGCTGCATATACTGCTGCGGTATAGCCAGCTGGACCGGAGCCGATGATGGCGACATCATGAATCTTTGGTGCTACGGCAGATTGTTCTTCAGACATTGTTTCCCTCAAAGTAGTAAACGTAAAAGTGCAGCATCACGTGCACCATTCACCCTAGTTGTGAACTCACCGTTTTCAACGTCAGACACTTTGAAAAACTTCCATCAGTTGCTTTCGCACTGTATGGAGCCATCTTCGGGCCCGAAGAAATCTGCATGTAAAAGGGCGCGCAACGCTTTGCGTGCGCGCCCTCGGCGTGATTTAACGGTACCTACTTTGATTCCTTCGATTTCGGCCACATCTTCTACGGTGTAGCCGCCGAGGTCGACAAGTATTAAGGCGATGCGTTGATCGGGGTGTAATTGGTCGATGGCGGATCGAATTGTCATGGCGACATCGAGGTAGCCCAAGGGGTCGGTGGCTAGGCGAGGATCTTTTTCTAAATCGATTGTTGGTTCGTTAAGGATGGGGAATTCTACTTGGGAGCGGTGGGTAGCCCAATCGAAGCCGCTATTCAGGACAAGTTTGTGGAGCCACGTGCCGAGAGCTGCTTCTGCTCTATAAAGGTGCATGTTTCGGCTGGCGCGAAAGAGAGCTTCTTGGAGAATGTCTTGGGCGTCTTCTGGTTTCCGCCCGTATTTTCTGGCTGCCTGCATCATATGTCGTTCGTGGCGGTGAATGATGGTGGAAAATGCCCTGGAATCGCCAGATACAAACTGTTTGACGAGTTGGGTATCGCTTAGGTCATGGTTTTTAGGCAGCACTGTCATAAGATCCCCCGCAGGTTGAGGGACACACCCCGTATCCCTTATGCGGCTTAGTATGGGCAGATTTTCCATTGAGAGATACTTCTCGGCGCCCACTCAAGTGGGAGGTGTCGCTGAGGTGCTACATACTTTGAGGGCTCTTCTTTCTGGAAAATACCTGTGAGCTGAAGCTATGTATAAATTGAAAACGCCCGCTTTCAGTTAGTGAAACTGAGGGCGGGCGCACCTTAATGGGGGTCAATCACAAACGCGTAATTTACCAACCAACGAGTTGTACTTCAGCGATCTGCATCTGTGGATTGGTGTCTGAGGTTTGTGAGGAATGAACCTCATCGACCAGAATCACCACGGATTCCACCTGACCCGGAAGCTTGGAGGAATCGCGGATGCTGTGGCTGAGACTGCGGCCGGAATAATCCACGGTGCCGATCTCGATGCCTTCCGACAGGGAGTGTGGTGAGGCGTCGTTGAATGCGTAGATCTTCATGGTCGAGGTCACGTTGCTGTCAGAGCCGGTGCCGGTGGTCAAGATGACGCGGTCGAGGCGGGCAGGCGTGGACAGGTCAACTAGGAGGCCGTCGCCGCCGGTGGAGGTCCATGCGGTGGAGGTGTTACCGTCGGTGACGTCGGTGACATCTGTTCCTGCACCGTCATCCCACGTGCGGGCTTGATCCAGATCCAGGTAGACCGGTGGCCCCACAGGTTCTGGTGTTGCAGAAGTGGTGGCTTCAACAGAAGCCAATGGGGATTGTTCGTTGGTGCTGCTGCCGAAGAAGCTGGTGAGGAACGCGGTACCGGCAGCCACCAGGGAGACCAAGATGATCACCACAGCGGCGATGGCTGCCATGCCCTTGACGGTGTAGTCGGAGGCACCGAAACCATCACGTGTCGCAGGCTTTGGTGTCTTTTCCTTCTTCACCACAAGGTGGGTTGGTTCCTCGGTGAACAGTCCGCAGGTGCGCATCGCCATGGCAAGTGATGCGTAATCGGGATTGTCTTCTGTAGCTAGCCCCTGGGCTTCAGTGACCATTGCCTTGACGTCGCTGGGAGCGAGGGGCGCGTCGATAAGCATCTCGGCGGCCGAGGCCAGGGACTTGGCGTCGCGGAGCTCTGAGGCATCGGGCAAAATCGCCGGGAAGGCGAGGACGGCATGGCCGTCGGTGTTGATGCGGATGCGGGACTTGTTGTCCAGACCGGCTGGGATACCCATCTTGTGGGCCTCGCCGATGGTCTCGGTTAGTTCTGCGAGCGCGAACGCGGCGGCGCGGGGATCAGCGCCGGATTCCGCGACGGCGCTCAAGCTGGAGCCAGGCACCCAATCGGCCACAATGAGGCAACCGTTGCGGTACGCCTCGGAGTAGATATTGGGGGCCACCGCCAAGCTGCCCAAGCTGGCCAGCTTCTTGGTGCGGCGCTGCACCTCGTAGGCGATGCCCGCTGCGGCTGCCGAAGACAGTGGCGCAAATGGGGCGTTGCCGGAAGTATCCACGAAGATCAGCGCGACTTCCTTGCCGGTGGCGATCTCGCGGGCCTGCCAGAAACGTGCACCCTGGACGCCGCCGTGATCGGCAAGCAAGCGGAAGCGACCGTCGCCGACTGGGGCGCCGGGAACCAGGCGAGGTCCGCGGACAATACCGGCGGACATTGGTGGCGGAACAGGGGTTGCTGCGAACTCGCTTGGCGCGACCAGCTGGGTGGAGAAATCCTGCTCGGAGACTTCGCCGACATCCAAAGAGATCTTGGTATTCGGGCGAATAAACCGGCTCAAACCTGGGATGCGGGTCAGCGCTTGGCCCAAGTTTTGGACCTCCGGCAAACCAGAACGTGACAACACGATGCCGGTGACGAAGATGAAGAAGACACCCAACACAGCGAGGTACAGCAAGTAGCCCACAGAGCTTAAAGTGCCCAACAGGAAATCGCCCATGACTGCTTGGATAAGCCATCCCAAAGCCCACGCTGCTGCCGCACCGACTGCGGCGGAGCCCAACGCCCACAGGGAGGTTTTAGCCAAAGAGCGCATACCCAACAGGCCGAGTTTCTTGCGCAACAGATACGCGCCGATGACCGCGCCAGTGACAAAACTGAAGCCGTTGGCCGCACCAAGAAGCACCACCACCCGCTCTGGGGAGCTTGACAGCAGCGGTGCCAGAAAGGACAGCACGACCTTGGTGGCGGTGATGCCGGCGATGATGAAGGTTGGGGTCCAGACCTCTTCACGCGCATAAAACACACGCAAATGCAGCAGCACCAAAGCGTAAGGAATCAACGTGAAAGCAGAGAAGCTCAACGTCCAACCAAGGATGTTAGCGGCGTTGGCATCGAATTGGCCGTAGGCAAAAAGGCCATTGGCAATAGGGACACCGAAGGCAGTGAAAAACACCACGATCGGGATCAATGCAATGAAGGTCAGTTTGGAACCCAACTGAAGGTCAGAGACCACTGCCCTATCGTCGCCGTCCGCGGCGTTGCGGGACAGTCGCGGCATAATCGCGGTGAGCAAGGTGACGCCGATGATGCCATAAGGAACCTGCAACAACATCCAGTGTTGCTGATAAATAAACGGTGCAGCATCATCTGCCAGTGAGGCAATACGAGTGGTGATGATGTAACCGAACTGGGAGATTGCCACGTACACGATGATCGCCATCGCCATGCCACCGAATTGCTTCAAACGCGCATCGATACCCCACAGAGGGCGCATATCAATGCCCGCGCGACGCAGGTACGGAATCATGATTAGACACTGTGCAACCACACCAAGGGTGGTGCCCACGCCGAGGAAAACGATCTGCGGATCAAAAATGCCCACCTGCTCATGCGGGTGCAAACGCGCAGGCAGCACCATGTACACGCCCAGCACGGTCAAGGTGATCACATTGTTGACAACAGGTGCCCACGCGCCGGGTTTGAACACTTCACGGGTGTTCAACACAGCCATGAACAGGGCAAACAGGCCGTAGAAGAAAATCTGTGGCAGCAGCCAATACGCAAAGGCCGTGGACATGACCACGTTGACTTGTCCCTCAGAGGACAGCATCATCCGTGTCAGCAGTGGCGCGCCGATAATCGACAGGATGGTGACACCACCCAGCAGCGTCACCGACAGGGTGAGCAGCCGCCTGAAGAACCCGGAACCGCCGTCGGCGTCTTCTTTTTCCGCGCGGGTAAGCACCGGAATAACCAGCGATGTCAGCACCGCACCCAACACGATCTCAGTGATCAGGTTGGGCAGCGTGTTGGCAGTGTTGAACGCCGACGCGATAGCCGGCGACAGCGCCGCACCAATCATCACGGTGCGCAGGAAACCGGTGATACGACTCAGCAGCGTGGCTATTGCCATGGAGCCAGTCGAGCGCACCACATCAGAATCGGAGGTGTGCTTTTCTGGTTCCGGTTCTGCTGGACGCGTCTGGGCTGCCTGGGTGGCGGATGCCGTAGGCGAGTTTTTCAAACTCGAGCGATCACCATCCGTGCGTGCGACAGCCTTCTTGCGCGCCTCGGGCACAGGCGCCGGCGGTGCTGGAGCAACGATCCTGCCACGCAGGCCGGACTGCTCCGAATTATTCGAAAGCGAAGAACTCACTTGTTGACCATTCATGTACGAGTGCGCGCCTTAACGGCGAGCACGGCGAAAATAACTATGCGATACGTTAGTGGGTTGGTGGCGGTTTGGGCGATCCCGTACCGGGCGAGCGCTTTTCGACGTTTCGTTTCTTCCGTATAAACAACAACCCTCCTACTGCCAGAATGCCCGCTGCCACGAAAAACAGCGTGGTGCCCAAATTCGGGCGAGGCTGGACAGTAATTTCCACAGGTTCACTAATGGTGGCCCCATCTGGGGATGCCAACCACAACGTGAGATCCGTGCGCAGATTGTCATCGGGCAAATCCGCAGTCATTTGCAAGGTGATGGAACCCTGCGCCGGAATACGAACCACACCGGGAGTATTGATGTGCGCATCCTGATTTCCGGAATACAAAATCTGAGTCTCCGCGGGCAACGGCAAACCATTTTGCGCCACAATCAACAACGGAGACGATTCCGAGGTTCGGGTATACACATTTCCCGGTGGCAGCAACGCCACAGAGCTACGCAGCTTCTGCAGAGTGTCGCGGTTGCGATTAAGTAATTTATCGGCATCAGAGGTTGCCTGGGTATGGCGAGCTAACGAACGACGCTCACTGATACTCAACGCGCGCAACAGATCTTGCCGCAGCGGTGCTGTAAACCCATAGCGGGTCAGTGCAATGCTGGGATCATTGGACATGATGCCAGTGAGATCATCGATGTACTCCGCCTGCTGAGTGGTTCGCAGAATTTCGGTTTCCGTCAATGACGCAGGATCGTCGTAGGGTGCACCAAAAGCAGTGTCATCCGGTGGAGTTGTTGCTGCGGCCAAAGTATTTCTTTGTTCCGCATTGGCAGTGACATATTGCTGCAGGGAAAAAGGTCGGGCGGAGCCGTCGGCAAGCAAAGCCCCGGTGGTCTCAAGCAACATCGCGCCGTCTTCGGCGCCCAGCACCGCGCTCGGCATGATCAACACGGGAGAGTCTTCATCGCCGTTGTCCACCGTCAATCGCAGCGCCGCCTGGCCGGTGAGATTGCGGGCGCTCTCAGAATCCATGGCGTAGTCATAACGCGAATCCGGATTGGAATAGCCCACAGTCTCAGGGTTTTGTCCCAAGGTAGCCAAGGTTGCCGATAACGATCCCTGATACGACACCCCAGTTATTCCTGGAGCCAAAGAGTGGAACCGATCCGCGCTCGTTGTGCGCCACACCGTGTTATCAGAAACCAACACGGACACCGTGGAGGTAGGGGTAGGCGGCGTCACCGTGCCTGGCGTTGGCTTAGGGTTATCCAATGCGCTTTGCTCCGTGGCATCAGGGGCAGCAACCAACTCCTCTGACTGCACCTCCCACGCCTGATCCGGATTAAGCGTTACTTCCGCCCATCCGAGATCACCCACGGTGGAGGGCTCCACAAAACCATTTCCAGGAATCACCACATTGGATTCCGGAATAACACCCAACACTTCTTCAAAGGTGGTGACACCTCGCTGTAGCGCCTCGCGCATCAACCACTGATTACCGGTTTGGCTCACTGCATTTAGATCAGCATTCGCCCACGGCAACGCCACGGTGCACGAGGTGGCTGTGGCCTGTCGGAGTTTCTCCAAGAAAATGGCAGCGTTTTCCGCACCCGTGCCCGTGACACCATTGGTGGGTTGATTATCGGCAGTCCACAACTCACGAAGCCGCTGATTCTGCCGCACCGTACTGGGACGAGTATCGGTCACGGTGTAACCGCCGGTCATGCGATCCACCACATCAAGAAGCTGCGGATCAATAGCAAGGCACGTGGCTTGCTGCACGGCGGGTGAAGACTGGAGGTAGGCGTCGATAAGCTTTTGCAAACGACCGCCCTCCTCCAACTCGCCCGCAAGCGCGTCGGAACTGACCAGCAAAGGCGGCTCTTCCGGCGCCTCGCCAGTCTCACCACCCAACACATTCGTCTGGGCTGATATCGGGTAAATCATCGTCGTGGGGGTGGCGGTGTCTTCTGTATCAGTTGTATCGCTGAGGACTGGCAGAAGGAAACGCTGCGAATCCAAATGCTGCGCCACCCCATCAAGCTGCCCCGACAACGCCAACATCGTCGGATAAGAACCCAGCTGAGAAATCGACAAACTATCGGTAGAAATCTCCACCTCAGTCTCAACACTCTCCCCCGGCTCCAACTCATCATCAAGAGTCACCATCGCGCCGAAGTAGCCATAATTATTATCCGTCGCCGCCACCCGAGCACTCGCCATATCAAACGACGCCTCCGCACGACGCGCCTGCAACGTAATATTGCTCAACGTCTCCGACGAACGATTAGTCACCCGAACCTGCGCCTTAAAAGACTCCCCCACCTGCACAGTTAGATTGCTATCCGGCATGACAAAATCCGAGATCTCTACATCCACACCAGAAAGCTCATCATCAGCCCGCGCATTCGGATTCACCCACAACTCCGACACCGCCGGATCAGAAGGATCCAACGGAATCGGCAACGCAAGAACAGGTGAAGCGCTAAAACCCACCACAGTGATGGCGGTCAGCGCTGAAACGAGGCGAAGAGCTTTGGCTTTGGGGTTCGGGTTGGGGTTCGGAATCACCTTGGGGTGGACCTTCCCTCCGCCTTTTCCTTCAAAGCAAACTCAGGCAACAAATCATGCGCCTGCCTAGCCAACTTCCGCTCATCCGCAAAAGCCAAATGCTCAATCAACTGATTCGCCGGAATCCACGCCACCTCAGTGACTTCTGGATCCTCATCATTCAAATCGCCATCAACATAACGCAACAAATGATGATGCACCGTCTTATGGATCCGCTTCCCTTCCGAAACGAACCAATAATCAATCACACCCAACTCAGTGAACACCTCACCGTGGATGCCGGTCTCCTCCCACACCTCACGCTCAGCAGTCGCAGCCTTATCCTCACCAGGCTCAACATGGCCCTTCGGCATCGACCACAACAAACGACCACGACGATCAAGACGACCAATCAACGCAACATAAATCTTCGACAGATCAACCTCATTGTTAGCGTTGACCGCCTCAGCCAAACCTGACACCACGAGACCACCTGCGGAAGTCTCATCAGAAGTAACCAAACGGGACTGCTGCCACGCCTGATTCACCCTCGTGTTGGAACGCCTCCTGGTTGGAGACCTACGACCCTTACCCCTGCGGTTGTCCTGAGACTTCTGCTTGTTCGACTGAGAGGTTTGGGTTTGGGTGTTTTGCTGGGAGTTTTGGCTGTTCTGGTTGTTTTGACTGTTTTGGCTGTGTTGTTGGGTGTTGTTGCTCTTCGGGTTCCTGCGGGACCGACGGCGTTTTGGCCTCTGAGAGGTTTTCTCAGAAGCTTGGCCCTGATTTTGGCCCTGCTGGTTCTGCTTTTGGGGTTGGGCCTGTTGGCTTTGTGGCTGGGCTTGGGGCTGATTTTGGGTTTGCTGCCCCTGTTGGCCCTGCCTGTTTTGGTTTGGGTTTTGGTTCTGACCTGAAGGACGGCGAGAACGGCGGCGGCGCCTGCGTTTAGGCGCTCCGCTAGTAGTCCCCTCGGGTTTCAAGTCACTCATTCAACCAATCGTATCGTGAGAGGTGGGTATTCGGTATTAATGAACCGCCCGGGGGTTAATTGACTCGCGTAGTGAGGGGTTCGGCGCCGTGTCGGCTGCTCAGATGCAAATCCCCACCACAAATCCCGAATTTTTGCGATTCTGTGGTGGAACCTTGCATTTTTAAGCCCTCAACGCGCGAAAATCCACCACAAATACGTTCGATTTACTGATTTGTGGTGGATCCTTGCAATTGCTAAAAATGGCCCTTAAAACCCGACTCGCTGTGTGGCTTTCTAACGAGTTAACCTGTACTGATGCACCCTTTTACCCGTTCTTTGGGTGCGGGGCCTTAAACGGGCTCCTACGGTGCAAAGTACGAAAATTTATTCTAATTTCACATTTAGAGCAGTTTTTGCCCACACTTCTACTGGGTAGACTCAGATTCGTGAATTCCCAGGATGCTCAGAACCAAGTTCCCCCACAGAAAGTGGACCAGGAAGTAGACCGCCTTGCTTTAATGGCGCGTGCTCACCAGGCAATTGGTGAGCTTTCAGACATCCTTGTGCCCCTAGCGGCAGCATTTTCCAGCAAGGGACACTCCCTATATTTGGTGGGCGGTTCCGTGAGGGATGCTTTCTTAGGTGAGTTGGGGCATGACCTTGATTTCACCACGTCGGCACGCCCTGAGGAGACAAAGGCGATCCTGGATGATTACGCCGATGTGGTGTGGGATACCGGAATTGCGTTTGGCACCCTTTCTGCAGAAAAGCATGGTCAGCAGATCGAAATCACGACATTCCGTTCTGATCTCTATGACGGAAACTCCCGCAACCCTGAGGTGACCTTCGGTGACACCTTGGAAGACGATCTGATTAGGCGCGATTTCAAGGTCAACGCCATGGCTGTGGAGATCCAAGCCGATGGTGAATTAACTTTCCACGATCCAGTGGGTGGCTTGGAAGATCTAATTACCCACACTTTGGATACCCCAGCTACTCCGGAACAATCATTCAATGATGATCCTCTGCGAATGCTGCGCGCTGCCCGCTTTGTTTCCCAACTGAATTTCACCCTTGCACCACGAGTTATTACCGCCATGACTGAAATGGCGCAGCAGATTACTCGGATCACTGTGGAACGCATGCAGGTTGAGTTGGACAAAATGATCCTTGGCAAAAACCCTGAAGCTGGGATTGACCTCATGGTGGAGTCCGGTATCGCGCAGATTATTTATCCGGAGATCCCTGCGATGCAGATGACTCAAGATGAACACATGCAGCACAAGGATGTGTACGCGCACTCGTTGCAGGTGATGCGCCAAGCAATTGATCAGGAAGAAGATGGCCCTGACCTGGTGCTTCGTTGGGCTGCACTGCTTCATGATTGCGGTAAGCCAGATACTCGTGACTTCAATGAGGAAGGCCGCGTGAGCTTCCATCAGCATGAGGTAGTTGGCGCCAAGCTGGTGAGGCGACGGATGCGCAAGCTGAAGTACTCAAAGCAAATGGTCGGCGATGTCGGGCAGTTGGTGTTCCTGCACATGCGTTTCCATGGTTTCAGCGAAGGCCAGTGGACGGATTCTGCAGTGCGTAGGTATGCCACAGATGCGGGTGAATTGCTGCCACGTTTGCACAAGTTAGTGCGTGCTGATTGCACCACAAGAAATAAAAGGAAGGCAGCACGACTGCAAGCCACCTACGATCATTTGGAAGAGCGCATCGCGGAGATCGCCGCAAAGGAAGATCTTGCCAGGGTGCGCCCAGATTTGGATGGCAATGAGATCATGGAGATTCTGAACATCCAAGCCGGACCTGAAGTGGGTAAGGCGTGGGCGTTTTTGAAGGAGCTTCGTTTGGAGCGCGGTCCTTTGGATCGTGAAGTTGCCATCGCAGAGCTGAAGAGCTGGTGGGAAGGAGAAAACAATGAGTGATTTTTATGCCGACAGGTTGTTTAACGCGATGGAGCGCAATGAGGTAGCTCCAGGCATGTTGTTGGTGGCTGCGCCCGATATGGCGTCGGAGGATTTTGAGCGCAGCATCGTGTTGATCATCGAGCACTCTCCTGCCACCACTTTTGGTGTGAACATTTCTTCACGTTCCGATGTTGCTGTGGCCAATGTGTTGCCCGAGTGGGTGGACCTCACCTCGAAGCCACAGGCACTGTACATCGGTGGGCCGTTGAGCCAGCAGGCTGTGGTTGGTTTGGGCGTGACCAAGCCGGGCGTGGATATTGAAAATTCCACCAGCTTCAACAAGCTCGCCAACCGTCTGGTTCACGTCGATCTGCGTTCTGCACCTGAAGATGTGGCCGACGATCTTGAAGGCATGCGCTTTTTTGCGGGCTATGCGGAGTGGGCTCCGGGCCAGCTCAACGAGGAAATCGAGCAGGGTGATTGGTTTGTCACACCTGCGTTGCCGTCGGACATTATCGCGCCGGGCCGCGTCGATATTTGGGGCGACGTGATGCGTCGACAAGCAATGCCTTTGCCGTTGTATTCCACGTTTCCGTCGGACCCTTCAGATAATTAGATGAGTGCAGAGACGCTAAAGGAAATCCGGGGCGGAATCTCAGAAACCCTTGCTGTGGGCTTGGGTCTGATTCCGCTGGGTCTGGCCTTCGGGCTATTGATGGTGCAAACCGGTTTCGCCTGGTGGTGGACGCCGATTTTCTCCATTGTGATTTATGCGGGTTCGATGGAATTTTTGGCGATCGGCATGGTCACCGCCGGGATTGGTCCGATCTCGGCCGCCGTTGCGGGTTTCATGGTGAACTTCCGCCACATTTTCTACGGGCTCACCTTCCCACGCCACACCATCAAGTCCAAGGTGGGGATCGCGTACTCAACCTACGCGCTTACCGACGAGTCCTACGCCATCGTGTCAGCCCGCCCACCAGGGGAAATCAGTGGCACGCGCACCCTGACCATTCAGGTTCTGTGCCAGGCGCTGTGGGTTATCCCCGGCATCATTGGTGCAGTGGCTGGCCAAGTACTACCTGCCGGAATTAAGGGCATGGACTTTGCACTCACCGCGCTTTTTGTGGTGTTGGCCTGGGAAGCTTTTAAAAACAACAAAGATTATTCACTGCCTTTGAGCGCATTGGTGCTGGCAGTAGCTGCGGGATTTTTAGCACCGGCCCAAATGCTGGTGCTGGCACTAACGGCATATTTTGTTATATTGTTGCTGCGCTTCCGCTTCCCGCGCGTTGATGCAGCCCTAGAATTGCGGGCCCGCGATGAGTAATTATGGCCTCCCACCAGGAGTGGGACTTATCGATATTGTCGCGGTGCTCATTCCGGTTGCCGTGATTACTATGCTGCTGCGCCTTTTCCCCTTTGTGGCCATGCGGAAAATCAAAAACAATCAGCTCATGGCAGTGCTGGGCAATACGATGCCAGTGGGTGTGATGTTGGTGCTGGTCATTTACACACTTTTTAGCCAGTCCAGTGCGCCTGGCGGCATTTTTGCTTCCTTAGTGGCGATTGCTTTTACCGCGCTGCTGCACTGGTGGCGTGGTTCCGCAGGATTGTCCATTGTGGGCGGCACTTTGGCCTATATGTTGTTGGTGAATGTGGTTTTTTAGGTTGCGGGGTGCTGCGTGGGCTCGGCGGTTCCAGCGAGCTGGGGATACACCGCAGCCTGCTGAATTTTGCCCTTTTGTGTGGTGAATGTGTTCAAAGTTTGGGACTTCCCTGTGCAAGCAGCACAGACTACCTTCACTTATGAATCACTGTTGCGTAGAGTGAAACAAAACCACGTGTCGCACGAAAAATTGCGCATATTAGTTGCAAAAAGCGAAATTAGTGTAGGGAGTTCTCCATGGAAGAAGCATCGGCAAATAAACGCGGTTCGATTTCGGCCTTGGCCAATGGACTCAATATCTTAGAGGTGCTTTCGGCAGCACGCGGTTTGCGAGGCGTCACGGAAATTGCAGCACAAACGCAGCTGCATAAATCGACAGTTTCGCGAGTGCTCTCCACGCTGGAGGAATATCAGCTGGTGGAACAAGATGGTGCCAGCAGGAAGTTCCGCCTGGGTGTGGGACTTGTTGCATTGGCAGGCCCTTTGCTTGCGCGTATGGATTTGCCGCGGGCTGGTGGTGATCTCATCCAGGCCGTTAGTGAAGCAACAAATGAGAGCTGTGCCCTGGTTGCGTGGACTGGACGCGAAGGCATTGTGGTTGACCATGTGGATTCGCCACGTTTGGTCAAGCACATTACGCCGATTGGTACTCGTATTGCGCGTCCGCGTTCGGCCTCGGTGCAGGTGTTTTTGGCGGAGGTTGATCAGGCTCAGCGTACGCAGCTGAACCCGGACTATGAGCAATTTGCCGATGAGTTTGATGCCACCTATGCGGAGATCATTAAACGTGGTTATGCCACTAATGATGGCGATACCGATCCCGAAGAGTGGTCGGTTGCCAGCCCTATTAAGGATTTCCGCGGGGATTGTGTGGGTGCGGTATTAATTTCCGTGCCACGGTTTAGGGTGACTCCAGCGATGGCGCAGGATCTGCCAAAGCGCGCAGTTGCTACGGCCGAGCAGATTTCCCGACGCCTGGGCAGTTAAAAATACCAAAAAAGGAGGCTGTGACTTGAGATCTTCTCTCAAGCCACAGCCTCCTCCTTTAGCGGGTTTTAGCCAACTAATTCGCGGATTGCTAGTTCACTATCGCGGAGTTCGCGGGTACCTTCTTCATCTACCTCGAAGCCGTCGATCATATTTCCGCGCAATGCCACACGGTAAATGGTTTCGGCCTGCTCCAGGGTGCTGAAGCCATCCATGACGTCATCACATACTGCTTGTGGGTTGCGCTTGACTGGGTCGCCATATCCACCGCCGGAGGGGACGGTGATTTGGAGGGTATCGCCGGCGCCGAGTTTTGCAGCGGTGACCTTGGAAGGCCAGTTCTCTGCAGTGTCGGTGCCAGGGTTGCGGACGATAGAAGCGTTCTTTCCTTCGTGGCCGCCGAAGATGCCCCATGGCTTGTCACCATCGTGGCGGTCGCCTTCACAGGTGACTTCGGTTTCCACCAGGAAGCGGGAGGTACGGACAATGCCGATGCCACCGCGGTGCTCGCCGGGTGCTGCTGGGTCATCGCGGAGTTCATAGCGTTCCACCATCATTGGGAAGCGCCATTCGAGTTCTTCGATGGGGTTGTTGCGGGTGTTGTCGATAAGGTTGGCTACTGCGTCAGGACCATCAGATTCTGGGCGTCCGCCGTAGGCACCTTCATCGCACTCCAGGTAGACCCAGTACTCGGAAGCTTGTGGATCCCAACCGGAGTAGGACACAAAGTGTAGGTGCGCGGAGTTACCGGCGGTGACCTGACCAGGCATGATGGGGGCCAGTGCCTTCAAGGCGAGGTCTACTGCGCGCTGTACCTGGTTGAAGCGGGCGAAGGTGGCTGCTGGGTAATTCGGGTTGAAGATGGTGCCCTTTGGTGCGATGACATTAATAGGGCGCAGCATGCCTTCGTTTTGGGGAACGTGAACCTCGGAGGTGGCTTCATCCAGGAAGATCATGCGGGTGATGAAGGAGAAGGCGGAAACAGTGGTGCCTTCAAAGGCGCAGTTATAGGCTGTGGGAACCTGCAGTGAGGAACCGGTGAGATCGTAGGTGATGGTGTCGCCTTCGATGATTACCTTGACTTGGATTGGCAGTTTCACGCCATGGTTGCGGCCATCATCATCGAGCCAGCCGGTATCGGTGGTGTATTCACCATCAGGTAGCGCGGCGATACGAGAGCGCATCATCTTCTCGGAGTAATCCAGCCACTGGGAGCAGGAATCCTGCACTGCGGTGCGACCGTACTTATCGATGATGGTGAGGAAGCGGTGGCGGGCTAGTTCACAGGCCGCCATCATTGCTTCGAGGTCACCGGCATTGGACTTTGGGGTGCGGGTGTTAGAGAGGATTTGGTTTAGCAGCTGATCTTGGCGTTCGCCGGCCTTGACAATCTTGAGGGCGCGGAAGATCTGGCCTTCGGATTGGGCGTCGGAAATATCAACCATGAGGCCAGCGTGGGCACCGCCGATATCAAGCAGCTGGCCGGAAGCTCCGGCCCAGGCCACCAAATCACCCTTGTCAAAGATCGGTACAACTACGGCAACGTCTGGGGAGTGGGTTGCTCCGGCATAAGGGTCATTATGCAAAATGACATCGCCTTCTTGGATGTCACCATCAAGCATTCCAATAACACCCTTGACGATCTTGGGCATAGATCCCATAAACATTGGGGTGGTATCGGATTCGGCCAAGGTGTTGCCATCGGCATCGAAGATACCGGCGCCCAAGTCCTCGGATTCACGGATGATAGAGGAATAAGCCATGCGCAGCATCACGGTAGCCATTTCCTTGGCCGTGGAGTTGATTGCGCCGCCGATCACACGCATGAGGATTGGTGCAGCTAAATCCTCACTATCTGCGGCTTTTTGCTGCAGTGGTACGGCGATAACCAGGTTGCCATCTTCACGTACGGAAACCTCAAAGCGTGGTGGAACCACAGTGGTGGTGTCGTATTGCTCGATAATTGCAGGGCCCGTGATCTGGGTACCTGCCGGCAGCAGGTCGCGATCATAGAAGGCAGTGCGCACATCTTCACCCTCAAAACACACCACCCCATGTCCAACCAGGGCGTTTTCTAGGGAGCCAGCGCCGGTTACACCAGGAGCAGGTAGCTCAGGAGAAGGCTGAGATGCGCGGACGCGAATATTAACCAGCTCGATGGTGTCAGAATCAAAACGGTGACCGTATTCGTGCTCGTGGGCGCGGTGGAAAGCCTCAATAAACTCGGGCATGGCGGCGTCGACAAGCGCGGTTTCTGGAACCTCAAAGCGCACCTCATAGCCCTGACCTGGGTAGCGACAATCTGCCAGGCGCATCGCGGTGCCCTGGCTCTCAAGGTTGGCCAGCGCCTGCGCTTCCAGTTCCTGATATTGCTTTTCGACGCCTACCGGTGCGGTGGTGGAGGTGAGTAGGTGGCGCGCGGTGGCCACTTCTTCCACGATGCGGTCGGTGGCAAGCAGGCCAGTTGCGGCCACAATGCCAGGGTGAGCAGGGATAATAACGGTTGGGATTTCCAGCTCGGCGGCGAGCTCACAGCTAAACAGGGGGCCTGCTCCGCCAGCGGCGACCAGTGCAAAATCGCGGGGGTCATAACCGCGGGCGGTGGAGTTACGCTCTACGGCCTGGGCCATTTCAAAACGCTGCAACTGCAGCGCACCTTCGGCAGCTTGGGTAATGGTGAGGCCCAATTTTTCGGCTAAGGGGGCGAAGGCCGCTTCCGCTGCCTCGCGGTCTAGTTTCCAGTCGCCGGAGGCGAGGCCGCGGTCTGCACGCAGACGACCGAGCACCATTTGGGCGTCGGTGGAAGTAGGTAAAGTGCCGCCGTGGCCATAACACGCAGGGCCGGGGCGCGCACCGGCGGAATCCGGGCCGACGCGGAAAACGCCACCTTCATCGACATAAGAAATAGAGCCACCACCTGCGCCAATGGTATCGATATCAACCATTGGCACCATGGCCTGGTAACCTCCGATACTGGTATCTAGCAGGTGCTTCATGCGCAGCTTGCCGCCGACAGCCACACCAATATCGGCAGAAGTACCGCCGATGTCGAGGGTGATGGTGGAATCAAAGCCGGAGAGGCCAGCGGACCAAATGCCTCCTATTAGGCCACCAACCGGGCCGGACATCATGAGGGTAACGGGGCGCTGAGCTGCGGTGGAGATAGGAGTCATGCCGCCTGAAGACTGCATGATCTGGATTTCATGGCGGAATCCGAGATCACCAGTAGCTTCGTGCAAGCGGGAAAGGTAACGGCTAACGGAAGGTCCCACAAAAGCATTAAGCGCAGTGGTGGAGAAACGCTCATATTCGCGGTAGAGCGGAACTACGTCAGAGGAGACGGAGAGATAAACGTCTGGGGCTTCCTCTTTAATAATGCGTGCGACTATCTGTTCATGTTCGGGGTTGAGATAGGAGTGCAGCAAGCACACTGCAATTGCTTCAACACCACGATTAACCAGAATGCGGACCTGTTCGCGCACCTCATCCTCATTAATTGGCGTGACTACTTCCCCATCTGGAACACTAATTCGCTCTTTAATGGTGAGGCGATTGCGACGCTTAACCAATGGGCGGGCCTGCCACGGCAGTTCCTGCTGGAGGGAGAAGTTCAAAGGCTTTTTGTGACGAGCAATGTGGAGAATATCGCGGAAACCCTCGGTGGTAATTAGTCCCACCTGGGCACCTTTGCCAGTGAGTGCGATGTTGGTGGCAACAGTAGTTCCGTGCACGATTTCATCAATGTCACTGACCTGCACATTGGCCTTTTTACAGATGGCGGAAATGCCCTCAATAACAGCGCGACCGGGATCATCTGGGGTGGAAGGTACTTTTTCCACAGTTACGTTGCCGTCAAGATCCAAGTACACATCGGTAAAAGTGCCACCGACGTCAATTCCAATTCGCTTCATGGCCGTGCCTTTCTTGTGGTGCTCTTTTGGTGCTCTTTTGGTGCTGCCGGTGGGGAAATTCCCCGTAACGACAGTGTGTAGTCTCCGTGAGCTTGATTTTCTGTTGCGTTAACAACACTGTTCCAACTCGTAGAACGTTGTTGCATTTCTGAACATAGTCGGTCTCCGACGCTTTTTCTATAGCGCAACAGAATTAAACCTATCACACGATAGAAAATCACCCCCGGGGGGTTGACCAGCGGGTATGTACTTTATGCAGCTAAATCACCTTTTGGGCTGGGAAATTTCTATTGCTCTATCGAAAAGTTTTCAAAAGGGCTTGCGCGCTTTATTGCTTGGCCATATTGTTGCAACTACGCCAACGGTGTTGCCAACAGAAGAGCAAGACACTTTAACTGCAAATCCACCGCAACCCGCCGGCCCATCCACAACCCCACACCGCTTTCTAAAAGGAGCTCATTACCATGTCGAACCTCAACGATCTTCTGACCCAGGCTTTTGAAGAGAACTCCGCTGAATACCAGAAGCGCGGATTCCAGCGCCGTGTCGGTTATGGCTCCCGCCCAGCAATCGTCCACATCGATATGGCAAACGCTTGGACCCGCGAAGGCCACGCTTTCACCTGCGAAAACATGGACACCATCATCCCTGCTTGCCAGTCACTTTCCGAGGCTGCTCGTGCCAAGGGCATCCCAGTTATCTACACCACCACTGCTTATGAAGTAACTGACATTGAAAAGCCAAACGACATGGGCCTCTGGGTTCACAAGATCCCGCTAGAGACCTTGGCTGTAGGCTCCGAAGCAGTACAGATTGACTCCCGTCTCGAGCCAGCTGAGGGTGAGATTGTTATCACCAAGAAGCGTGCTTCCGGATTCGCTGGCACCAACCTGGCACAGATCCTTACCGCAGCTCATGTAGACACCGTCATCTTGACCGGTGTTACTGCAGCAGGTTGTGTCCGCCACTCCGCTGAAGACGCAATCGCTGCAGGCTTCCGCCCAATTATCGCCCGCGAAGCTGTTGGCGACCGCGTCGCCGGTGTAGTTGCTTGGAACCTCTTCGACATGGATGCAAAGTTCGGCGATGTAGAAAACACCGAGGACATCGTGGCTTACCTTAACTCTCTTCCAGACTTCAACGAGCAGCAGCCAACCTTCAAGGATGCCCTCACCGGTACCCCAGCACTGGTTTAATTAGCCCTTCTACCCCACCACTTGTTCCCCCGGTTCGCCCACTAGCGCACCGGGGATTTGTGGTCTATAAAGGTGCTGGTTGCGGTTGGTTTTGCTGCGTGAAAAATGTCGCGAAAAGTCCCGCGACCTGTAGATACACCACAACCCCTCTAACTGAGATGAATTGTGCGGATTTGGTCACTTTTCCAGTCTCAAAAGTGACCAAATCCCTCACAAACAGCTCCAAATCCCCTTTTTGCGGTGCGGTTTCCCGCAGTGCTGGCAGTGCTGGCAGTTCCGGTAGTCCCGCAGTCCCTGCAGGAAACCGCACCATTGTGCACAACCATCAAATATCCCCACCAGTGGTAAAAATCCTGCTGCCTAGACCGGCTCAAACCTGCTTAAGCCGGTGCAGCAAAAACCCTAAAGAGGAGCCCCTCATGTATGAATCTAAAAAGGCCAGTTCAGCTTCGCTCGCGGCAACCGTGGGCACTGTTGTGGAATGGTTCGACTTTGCCATTTACGGCTTCTTAGCTACCACTTTGGCAGCTGTGTTCTTCCCCAATTCCTCCGGCGTAACCGCACTTTTGGAAACTTTCGCAGTTTTTGCGGTGGCTTTTGCACTTAGGCCTTTGGGGGGCGTGTTTTTCGGTTCGCTTTCAGACCGCATTGGGCGCCGTAAAGTACTTGCCATCACTGTTTTGTTAATGACATTTTCCACCGGACTTATTGGACTAATCCCCTCTCCGGAAACCATCGGCATTTTCGCACCAATTTTGCTTACTTTGGCCCGCTGCCTGCAGGGATTCACTGCGGGTGGTGAATATTCCGGCGCGGCAACGTACTTGATTGAAAACGTAGATCCCAAAAAGCGTGCCACGCATGGCTCAAAATTGTCTATGGCAACCTTCTTTTCCTTCGCAATTGCAGCAGCCTTGGTATGGGCCATTGAATTCAGCATCGGTAAAGAAGCAATGGTTGCATGGGGCTGGCGCATTCCATTCCTGATGGCCGTGCCACTAGGGCTTATCGGCTGGTGGATCCGCACCGGTGCCCAGGAAAATGTACGCCCCGCATCTGAACGCCCTGAAGCTCCTATTAAGCAGGCATTGCGTACTGAGTGGAAGATGATGTTGCGGGTAGGTGGCTTTATCTCTTGCACCGGCCTGAGTTTCTACATTTTCACCACGTACATGACCACTTTCCTGCGCAGCACCGTCGGACTGGAGGGCACGTTAGTGCTGGCTGGAAACATCATCGCTCTCAGCATGGCAGCAATTGCGGCCCCATTTGTTGGCCGCGCAATTGATAAATTCCCCCGCCGGAACGTCATGGCTTTCGCTACCTTAAGCACAGTAATTATGGCGATCCCGGCCTACATCATTGCAGGTCAAGGTACTTTGACTGCTTCTTTGATTGCGCAGGTAATGCTTGGAATCGGCGCGGTTACGGCTAACTGCGTTACCTCAGTAATGATGGCCGAGGTCTTCCAAGAGGTCACCCGCGGTACTTCCGCCGGCATTACTTACAACGTCACTTACGCAATCTTCGGCGGCTCAGCTCCATTTATCTCCACCGCATTGGTCTCCTGGACCGGCAGTCCGCTGGCCCCTGCGGTATACATGATCATCATTGCGCTCTTCGCCTTCACCGCGTCCCGCTTCATTCCTGAAACCTCCCCAGTTTTTGTCACCTCAACCCCGGCCATTAAGGCACCAAAGGTGATGGTCAAGCAGGGTTAAACCACGCTTTTTGACGAAAAAACCTGCCTCTTCACCACGTATAAAATGGTGAAGAGGCAGGTTTTTAAATGTTTTTGGGTGCTTTAGGAGGCAACGATCTTGTAGCCGGCTTCCTCTACAGCAGCCTGGATCTCTGCGTCGCTGAAACCTTCGCCACTGACAGCGACGTTTCCGGATTCTAGAGTGACGTCAACAGCGCTAACGCCATTAACTTCGCTTACCTCTTCAGTTACCGATGCCACGCAGTGTGCGCAGGTCATGCCCTCAACGGTGTAGTTCTTTAATGCCATGTCACTGGCCCCTTTCAGGTAAAGTATTCTCTCCCATAAGGCTATACCCCTATGGGGTATGAGGGCAAGGTTTGGTGCTAATACATTAGAAAATCTACAACTTGGATAATTAACCCAGCTCAGGGAATTTAGTTAGCGCCTCCACCCACAAGCCCTCGAACTCTTCTGCGCTAATGACCTTCGCCTCGATATCGGGGAAGTCTGCGTAGGTATCTGGGTGTGGCACAAATTCATTTGGCTCATTAGCTAATCCAAAAGTCTTGCCGTCTAGAGTGCCGGCACCGGTAACAGTCTCTCCACTCTTGGATCCTGCTAGCTCCATAATGCGCAGCATTTTGCACATGGCAGGTGCACCAGGAGTGGTATGAATTAGCTCTTGCATTTCAGCGATGTGAATGGCTGAAGGGTTTCCGGGAATTTCAATTTCAGTACGTACGTGAATTATTTTGCTCATAGCTCTATAGGGTACGGCTGAAAATTTTTCCAAGCGAATGCCAAGTTCCTAAGCCCATAGGACTAAGTTTTAAGTGTGGTTAATTACGCATTTGTTATTGCAGGTTCAGAAGCAACCGGTGGCGCCGGCATCCAGGTCGACCTTAAGACCTTCCAGCACCTTAACGTTTATGGCATCGGGGCAATCACTTGCCTCGTAGCCTTTGATCCCAAGGACAATTGGAATCACCGTTTTGTGCCGGTTGACGCGCAGGTTATCGCCAATCAGATTGAGGCTGCTACTGCAGCTCACGATCTAGACGTGGTCAAGATTGGCATGCTGGGCACCCCGGCAACCATCGATACCGTGGCTACCGCGTTGGAGGAAAACAAGTTCAAGCATGTTGTGCTTGACCCAGTGCTGATCTGTAAGGGTCAGGAGCCCGGCGCAGCGCTTGATACCGATACCGCTTTGCGCGCCAAGGTACTGCCTCAGGCAACCGTGGTTACTCCAAATAACTTCGAGGCTTCCACCCTCTCCGGCCTTGAGAAGCTTGAGACCGTCGAGGACCTCAAGGAGGCTGCTCGCCTCATTCACGAGCAGGGTCCCCAGTACGTAGTCGTCAAGGGTGGCATGGACTTCCCCGGCGAGAACGCCGTGGATGTGCTTTTCGACGGATCCTCCTACCACGTCTTCTCTGAACCAAAGATTGGTGAAGAGCGCGTTTCCGGTGCTGGCTGCACCTTCGCAGCTGTCATCACCGCAGAACTGGCCAAGGGCAACTCTGTCGTTGATGCAGTGACCACCGCTAAGCGCGTAGTCACCCGTGCAGTGAAGGACGCTGTCGCATCCAACGCACCGTTTACCTCTGTGTGGTTGGCAGAAGACAACAAGTAGAAAACAAAACAAGCTCCCTTTTGCGCGCTAAGAAGCCGCATAGAGGGAGCTTTTCTATTGGAGTTCAAACAGTCCTAATATTGTTAGGATTAGTTATGCCTGAAAATTCAACTCCGGTTTTCAAAATGTATACAACAGCGGAACTCCGGGCTGAACGTCAAGAACTACCTGAACGCATGCGCCCCTTTAATCTGGAACAGATGCATCGTCTCTACAATGCAGGTTTATTGAGCGCAGAAGAATCAGAAATACTTGATATAGCTCTCTCAAAACAAAAGCTTCACCCAGCAAGTCAGATCCGGTAGGAAAAACTACAATGCAGGTTTATTGAGCGCAGAAGAATCAGAAATACTTGATATAGCTCTCTCAAAACAAAAGCTTCACCCAGCAAGTCAGATCCGGTAGGAAAAAGTCGATGAACCGATAAATGTCTCGAACCCCACCACCGTGTCTTCAAACACGAGCCGCTGCCGGTTACTGATCGCTGCTTTCGCCTCATTCCACACCTTCTCAATCGGATTATGATCCGGGGCATACGGTGGCAACCACACCAGGTGCACGTTGGCCAACGCATTGCCCTCCCCAAGATGCTCGCGGAGTTTCTTCGACCTATGCCACCTCGCGTTATCCCACACCACGGTGATCTTTTTCCCTGGATGCCTGCCCACTAAGGTGGTGAGTGCCTCGATGATGGTTTCAGTGTTTTGCCACTCCAACCGCAATAGATCCACCTCACCGGTGGTCTGGGATAAAAACCCAATATAGGACTGGGCCTGACGCACACGATCCACACTTAAGGTGGTGGGCTGGCCTATGTGTACCCAAGCTTTGCGTACTTCTGCTTCATGTTCGATGCGGACTTCATCAGCAGCAAAAACCACCTGGCCTGGATCATTAAGTGCTTCTGCGATCTCGTCACGGATCTGGGACATCCGGGCGTTGATTTCTGCGTCACTGCCGCGGCGTTTATCGAAGACCTGGGGATATTTAAAGCTTAGGCCCGCGTGGCGAAGTAACAGGTGGTAGGTGGTGTCAGAGTCGTAGATGACATCAAACTGGCTGGTTATCCAGTCTTTTAAGTGTGGCACGGTCCAGAACTGGGCGGGGATATCCTGTGCAGAGGGCGGTGTGGATAACACTGTGGCTATCTCATGGCGTTGTGTGAGGGTGAGTTTGGATGCATTCGTGTTGGCTGCGTGGCCGGTGTAGAGGCTGGCCATTCTGATGCGTTGGTAGTCTTTCGCCCACGTTGTCACGGTCGAGGGTCGGCGGTCTAAAAAGTCTGCGATGAAGTTAATGTCGATGTTGCCGTTGAGCAGTAGGAGTGCTTCTGCCTTGTGTTGGACGAGGCTGAATCGGGAGCGTTTGTAGCTTTTGAGGATGGTGATTTCCTCGTCGGTGAGGGCAATTTTCGGGGCTGCGACCATAGTTGAAAAGTCAACAACCCCGGCGAGGTGGATCAGTGGTCAAACACGCTAATCAGGAAGCTTTTGTTTTGGGAGAGCTATAGCTACAGAGCATTGGGCTGGCTCATTGACGGAGAAATTCTGTAGAAGAAAACACAAAAATGCCCCGGCCTTCACAAAAGTGATAACCGGGGCAAATGGCGATCTTTAAAAACGCTTAAACCAGCAGTCCAATCACAAGGAACACCACTGCGAGCAGTGGGAATGCGCCCTGCTTGAAGGCTGCTCCCCGCTTGTCAGGTGAGCTCAAGGCCAATACAGCAGCAGCGGCCAGCATGGAACCGGTGCCAGCGAGTGCGAGGGTAGCGCCGATCCCAGTCGAACCAGCGAAGAGGAACGCAACACCCACACCGGCAACTACTGCCAGGAAGAAGTTGTAGAAGCCTTGGTTGTAGGCCATCTCTTTGGTGTTTTCAGCTTCGGTTTCGGTGGTGCCGAAAACTCCACGTGCTTTCTCACTAGTCCATGCGAATGATTCCATGTAAAAGATGAAAACATGCAGTAGAGCTGCGAGGATGGCGAAAACTGCTCCGATAATGATCATGCGAGATCCTTTAGAATCAGGGGCCCAAATTAGGCCTTAAACGTTTAGAAACGAATGAGCACTTTTCCGGCACGACCAGGCTCGCTGGAAGCGCGCACAGCCGATACGATGTCCGCAGCATCAAAGGTGGAATCAACTGGAAGGGTCAATGTTCCATCAAGTATGCGGGCAATGAGCTCGCCGAACAACTGGGTTTTCTTCTCTGCGGGCATCTCACGGCTGACTTTGCTTCCCCAGAAGCCCTTGACGGTGATGTGCTTGAAGATGACGGGGCCGGATGGGATTTCCATGATTGGGTTGCCCATGGCGCCGAAGGAGACGAGGGTGCCGCCTTCGCCAAGCAGTTTCACCAGGTCAGCTGCGGAGGATCCACCCACGGAATCAAGTGCGACGGCGATGCTTGCGCCACCGGTGATTTCTTCGACCTGCTTTTCCCAGCCTGGGGTCTCAGTGGAAACGACGCCACTGATGTTCTGAGCAGCGAGTTCTTGGACACCGGCGTCACGGCGGACGAGGCCAACGACATGGATGCCACGGGATTCTGCCAGCTGTGCGAGCATGCGGCCGACGGCACCGTTTGCGGAGTTTTGGATCAGCCACTCCCCTGGTTTCATATCCAGGAAATCAAGAAGGCTGATGGCGCTGAAAGGCATTGCGACGAGCTGAGCTGCACTTTCGTCGGAGAGCTGCTCTGGTACGGGAATGAGGCCGGAGGCGTCGACAAGCGCGTACTCCGCCCAGATGCCAAAGCTGGTGCCGGACGCAACACGCTGACCGACCTGCAAACCTTCGACGCCCTCGCCTAGGGCGTCGACGATGCCGACTGCCTCGGTGCCTGCGGCGGCTGGCAGGTCTGGGACGAAGCCGTAAGAGCCCTTCACGGTCCATAGATCGTGGTTGTGGATGGTTGCTAGCGTCACTCGAATACGTGCCTGACCTGGGCCGGGAGTGGGAATTTCCTTCTCGGTAACCTGTAGGACGTCGGCGGGGTCGTCGAAAGTGTTGTGAGTGATTGCGCGCATGGTGGTGTTCCTCTCATCGCAATAGAAAATGGGTTCGCTATATGAACACCAAGCGTACTTTTTCCATTTCCCGTGACGACCGAGCGGTAAACTTGCTGGTCAATGCAACTTTTTAACCGTAGAAAGTTATGGCCAAAGACTGGTAATAGGTTAAGAAGCTGCGTTAGGATAGCCTAATGCAATCTATTCGAACGACCTTCAGGTCGCTTTCACGCAGCGCAGTTATCGTGGGTACCGTTTTGGCTTTGGGTATCGCAGGATGTTCCACGGCCAGTGATGAAGCCACAAGCACCAGCGACGATGTAGCTGTCGGCGGCCGCCTATTTTCTACAGCGGATTCCGCCACCGCCGCTCTGGGAAGCGACGCCGAACCAGGCCAATTCCCCCGCACCGTTGTGCATTCACGCGGCGAAACTACCCTTGAGCAGCAGCCACAACGAGTCGTGGTTCTCGACAGCGGTGAAATCGACCAGGTCTTGAGCCTCGGCGTGACTCCCGTCGGCATCGCCAGTCCGAAAGACGCCTCCAGCCAGCCCGCTTACCTCGAAGATCAGCTGGCAGACGTACAAACTGTGGGCACCACGAGTGAGCTCAATTTCGAAGCCATCGCCGCCCTCAAGCCTGACCTGATTCTGGGCAGCAAGCTGCGCGTCGACGAATCCTACGATCAGCTCTCCCAAATCGCACCAACCGTGCTGAGTATTCGCCCCGGATTCCCCTGGAAGGAAAACTTCCTCCTCACCGCCGACGCGCTCGGTCTCGAGAACGAAGCCGTCGAAGTTCTCAACGAGTACCAAACCCACGTCGATGCAGTCCGCGAGACCATCGACGGCAGCCCAGAAATCTCACTCGTCCGCTTCATGCCCGGCCGCACCCGCCTGTACGGAAACCTCTCCTTCATCGGTGTAATCCTTAAGGACCTGGGGCTTTCCCGCCCAGAGATCCAAAATATCGACGATCTTGCCGTGGAGATCTCCCCCGAAAACATCGCCGACGCCAACGGCGACTGGATTTTCTACTCCACCTACGGCAAGCCCGAGGCCACCGAACAAGACAACATTTTGTCCAACGAGCTATGGCACAACCTCCCCGCCGTCCAAGAAGGTCATGCCCTGGAGGTCAATGACGAGAGCTGGTTCATGGGATTGGGTCCTCTCGGCGCCAATGAAGTGCTCGACGACATCGAAAACATCCTCGGATCCTAGCCCCTGCACCCCGCAATTGAGCTGGTCAGCGCCTTGCAGTTTGTGCCGCGCTTAATTGCTTATCGACGTCCCCCTCCCCCTCGCCAATGCTTCGGTGAGGGGTTTCACTTATTGTGTGTGCTAGCCTTTTCTCAATCGTTCAGCCCGCCCCGACGTCAATGTTGGGAGTGGGCTGGATCTTTTTGCCTTTTTAGTCGTTGCTTCATCGCATTTCTGGACTACCATGAGTGATGATAGATCCCCGGTCAGGCCTCTTGTCTCTATAGACAATGCACAAATGATCGGGGCCTTTCCTTTTACACGTAAAGCTGTGACGACTGTATTCTGTCCCATTCAGCGAACGGAGAAATACCGTCCTAAGTACTCCCGTAAACCATCATCAACGATGTGGAGGTATGTTCCCTTCATTCCTCGTGTGAGAAGCACAGTGTAAATGTTGGTGATGTACTTGAAGAGGTCTTCTTCGGTGGTTGTTTGACCACGCATTTTGTTGTTGGTTTTGCCCTTGGCATCGAAATATTGGCTCTTATCAACAAAGAGGCCACGCTCAGGTGTGTATTGCAGATCTCTACCAATAATGACTCCGGCATAGTTGAGGTCATAGCCCTGAATCGTGTGAATAGAACCAGCCTCGTTGACCGCATTTTTGGAATTCACCCAATCTACTACCTTGGAATTCCACTGGATCTGCACTCCATCTCCAAGATCGATGTCGTATGCAGACTTGTTCTTTTGACTGGCCCATTTCCATGCGTAACCAGCAACGACTCGTGACAGTCCGACTTCCCTATCGTGCTGCTTGATGGTCTCTACAAACTCGGAAGGAGAATCGATAATTTCAAGATCATAATCCTTGAAGGTGAGTTTCTCTGTCGGTGGAAGTTTAGAAAACACTTTCTTCACGTAGTCGATGTAGTCTTCGCCACCCAGGCTGCGCATTTGAGTGTGGAGGCGGTATTTCCTGCTCTGGGGTGTTTGATCCAGAATTTCTTGGAACTCTTCTTGGGGTAAGTCATTGGGGCGGACTGACTGCTCCAAATCGAGCATCATGATGACATGACGTGACTTTTTCTTCAGCCAATCGAGTTGGGAAGCATGAGGTTTTTGTCCGTCGAAAAGCGCTTTGTTGGTTTCGTTAAATCTTTTTGTAAGTGCTGGCACTGATTGCGCCGAGTATTGGTTGAGACGGTGGGCTTCATCGACGATGAGGACATCGAATTGTTCTGGTGAATCGGCTGCGGTGAAGGCGGACAGCACCATTGTTTTGCTCAAGCCTGGGGTGGTGGCAAAAACTCTTTCGAGTGATTTTCGAAGGGCCTGCTGAGGGACGATGATGCCGATTTTGAGATCTTTGAATCGCTCTCTGGTTCCTTCGAGGAAGAACTCGGAGAACATTTCATCGCCGTCGATGTCTTCACCGTCACGAAAATCTGAAATGTCCTTGAGCAGTTTCATCAGGTAGACAGCCACAACGGTCTTACCTGTGCCTGGTGATCCTTGCACAAAGGTGAACTGGCCGGGCTCTGCGTCAGAGGCTAAATCTTCGCTTAAGCCTTCGAGAATATCCATGACCGCGATTGCTTGGTCATTGTTGAGCGCCTTGAACGGGGAGAGTTTAAAAAGTTCGGAGTTAACGATCTCTGGAATTGACCGTTGAAAAAGACCCTCGTTTCGCAGCTCCTCAAAAATTTCTCGGAACGTATCGCGATAGGTGGCACGGCCGAAGTAATCTGCATCTGAAATGCCCATGTTTCGGTTGAGGACTTCATTTCGCCCATCACCAAAAGCGAGGCTGATCAGGAAAGATTCAAGATCAAGGCAGACAGATTTGTTGAACGTGTCATCCAGAACAACTCGTACAGCTTTTAAATCATGCTCTTTCTTGCCGTCCAAGTGTTGTTTCATACGGTTTCTAAAGCTTCGAGATTCACCAATGTAAATCCGACCCAAACCGCGAGCTTTTTGCGCTGGACGGTTCAGAACATAAACCACAGGCCAGTTTTGAAGCCGTTGTTCAGTAGATGCCGAGTTGAGTAAAGATTCATCAAAATCGAATCGCTGAATTTCAAAGCTGGTCATATTTATCGGCCTTTCCATATGCCTGCTCGACGGGGTACTTTTCTTGAGTTATCTGAAGTTTCTCCATGACGATGTCGTTTGGATTTACATCCAGTTTCATGGCGAGGAAATAACAATAAGTGAGGACATCAGCGAGTTCGTGTCGGACTTCCTTTTCATTGAAGTCACCACTCCACTGAAAGCACTCAAGTAACTCGGCGGCTTCGATGCTGATGCTTTTGGCCAGATTCTCTGGGGTATGAAATTGTCCCCAGTCGCGTGCCTTGGCAAACTCTTGAAGCTGCGACAGAACCTGTTCCGTATTCATAGCTGATTATATTAACAAGGAAAGTGACTCTGATCAGGGAATACTGAAACTGTTGAGCCTATACCCCTGGATGCTCTCACAGGTTCGAATCCCGTTAGCTCCGCATCGTTTGTGTAATTTCACTACCCTGGCGAACGCACCACATTTATTGGTTGCAGGATGCTTCCGGATTTCCGGGGTGTTTCCGATTGAACTGATGTGGACCGCATTGTGGCACAGCCCGACGGGCTAATTGGGTTCGAGTCCCATACTCCTTTCTGACATAGAGTCGCCGTCTACTGGATTTTTCTGGTGATGGCTTGTGGTTCGGCCCGATCCTGTTCTGCTTACAAGTTCAGGGGACGCACCGAAACCCCGCTGCTGCTAGACCCAGTGGCGGCGACTCGCTAGAGACGCTTTCGTAGGTGATTGCATGGGCATTTTTCGTTCACGTTCGGCGGGTATGGGTTGGTCAATGTATGCGCCTGGCCAGGAAGGATTCGCACCGGAGTGGCAGAGTTCAGCGTTGCGCTCCCCTGTTCCGCAAGTTGGTTTTGCTGTGCTGCGGCAACGTGATGGTGAGATCTCAAGGTTAAAGGGGCGTGAGTTTTCCCGCCCTGGGGATCAGTTCCGACAGGTAGATTTGCGCAGGCGACTGATTCAGATCCATCCGCAATCAATTCCAACAGCGGATGCGATGGCTGTAACCATCACTATGGCTCTCACTGCTGCCACGATTGATCCAGTGAAGTTCGTGGCGGATTCGCAGAACCCAGATGAAGAGATTTACTTGGCAGCTCAGATCGCGTTGCGGGAAATGGTTGTCGCTATGCCTTTGGAGGATTTCATCGGTGTGCGCATTGATTTAGAGCCTGTTTTGGTGGCTGCCCAAGCTGCTGCGAGGAATGTGGGCGTGGAAGTCTCTTCTATTTTGTTGAAGGATATGAATCTTCCCCGGGAGTACTCGGGAGCGCTGCAGGAATCGATCGTTGCGAAAATTCAAGCCGAAACTGATCTGGAACGTGCACGCAATGAAGTGAAAACCACTCGTGCTCGTCTGGCAAGCGCGAAAGTGTTGGAGCAGAATCCAATTCTTGCCAAAATTCGGATGCTTGAAGCTCTCCCACCGGGATCCACAATTGAAGTTCGTGAGGGCGATTCCAAGGCGTAAAGTTACTGAATTCGGTGCCCTCCACGGCACCGAAATGGGTAGATTCTCCTAGATAATCTAAAAATTTATACCTAGATAAACACGGTGGCTGGTACAGGTCAAAGGATGAATATTTAGGTGTAGGACTACCTTGCAAGGTGGTCGCAGCTGCACTACACTTAAGGTTTGAACAACGGCAGACAAGAACTGTTCGTTAATAGCGCGAAAGCCCCGCAGAAATGCGGGGCTTTCGCATTTCGTTGTAGCATTATTGACATGCCCCATAGTCTTGTTGGTGCAATGCATCCCGCACGTCTGGCTTCCTACGAAACTGAATGGCGTAGAGGCTTGGTCGAAGCTTCCACCCTAGTTACAGATTCTGCAGTGGTGTCGCTATACGTGTGGCAAGTGGCTTTGAGCTCAGCGTGGTATGAAACATTAGCTTATGTTGAGGCTGTTGTTAGAAATTCAGTTGACATGGCATTACGTGACTGGAATATGAGTCGAGGAAAGACGGAAAACTGGCTTGATGATGCAGCTCAGCCGTTATCTTCTCTGGTTAAATTGTCCGCTAAAAATGCTCAATATCGGGCAGAGCAGGCTTCGATTAGGCGCCACCCTGTTCACCCACGTTATAAAGCTCCGATAAGTCTTGATGACAAAGTTTCTCAACTAGATTTTGGAAACATTGTTCATCTCTTCCCGCTTACTGTGCCAGAAAAGAATGATAAGCGGTCATCAGGTTTCAATAAGCATGAGAACCTATGGATACATGGCATATCTAAAGGGTTTCCAAACTTGGGTGAGGAAACATTAGTCGCATGGGAGGGTCAATATCCCGTGGATCTGCCTAGAGAAGTTAAAGAAGGTTATGCAGTCGGATATGCACTGGAAAGATTGAGGAGACTTCGAAACCGTATCAGCCATCATGAACAAACCTTCGAAGTGGAACATCTACGCAGACTTGAAGATGCAAGCCTTTTGCTTGATGCTGTCTCTCCTGGTGCTGCCCAAGACTTGGAAAAGTTGGACCGTGTGCGTCGTACTCTTATGATGCGACCAAGGCCTTAGTGGTAAATAAATCTGAGGAAATCTAACTCCTTTGTGGCGATTTATTCGCTCTGCGTAAGTAATCCGTACTGTTATTAAGCGTAGGCGTTCTCAAAGATTTAACCTTGAGTTGTGGTTTTGATAGCACTTTTTCGGTGCCCTCCACGGCACCGAAAACAGTAACTTTCCCAAGAAAAATATAAGAAAACTTCCCCACACAGGCCGTGAAGAGCCTGAATTTATTGATTTTTCAGACAGATCTGGAAATGTGACCAATTTGTAACCCACCCCCGCTCACCTGCATGAGTGTGGGGTCTTTTTGCATTCTTCCAGCTCCCAGACTTGAAAATGATCTGACTTTTCACCCCGAACCTTACTAAGGTCGATTCATGTTGAAAAGAGAGGTGGTGTTTTCACTTCCCTTTTATAGGCAAAGCTTTAAGGAGTCTTACAGGAAGAAGTTAACACCGCCCAGGGGTGCGTTGGATGATGATCATCTACAAACAAACATTCCGTTATGCACTCATAAGATATGACGAGAGGTTTTACTCGTGAGCCCGATTCGCTCAAAAAAGAAAATCAAAGACGAACCACGATTAACGGTTGAAGATGTAAACGTAGTCCCCCCAAAGAAGATCCGCCCTGCCATTAAAGGCACTGTGGTGGGTAACTTCATGGAGTGGTACGACTTCGGAATTTATGGTTATTTGACGGTCACGATGACCGCAGTATTTACCCAAGGCCTGCCGCAAGAATGGCAGTTGTTGGCCGTGATGTTTGGTTTCGCGGTGTCTTATTTAGTTCGCCCGCTTGGTGGCCTGGTTCTGGGTCCGCTTGGCGATAAGGTTGGCCGCCAGAAGGTTCTGTACGTAACCATGGCCATGATGGCCGTGTCTACGGCGCTGATTGGCTTGCTGCCGACGGCGGCGTCGATAGGCGCTTGGGCTTTGGTGCTTTTGTACCTGTTGAAGATGGTGCAGGGATTTTCGACTGGTGGTGAATATGCTGGTGCGACCACCTATGTTGCTGAGTTTGCGCCGGATCGTCGACGAGGTTTCTTCGGAGCTTTCCTAGATATGGGTTCCTACCTGGGCTTTGCCACGGGTGCTTCCGTCGTGGCGATTACTACCTGGGTGACCACTCACTTCTATGGCGCAACTGCCATGGAGGATTTCGGTTGGCGTATTCCTTTCCTGACCGCGATCCCGCTGGGCATCATTGCGGTGTACCTGCGTACTCGTATCCCTGAGACCCCTGCGTTTGAGAACAACCAGGACGAGCCTAATGCAGTTGTTGAGAAGGACACTGAAGATCCTTATGCACGCCTGGGCCTGACGGGTGTTATCCGCCACCACTGGCGTCCACTGCTGATTGGTATTGCGATTGTGGCAGCTACCAACACTGCTGGTTACGCCCTGACCAGTTACATGCCTGTGTACCTGGAGGAGCAGATCGGTCTGCACTCCGCATCCGCTGCCGCTGTGACCGTGCCGATTCTGGTTGTTATGTCCCTGCTGCTGCCATTTGTTGGTATGTGGAGTGACCGCGTGGGCCGTAAGCCTGTGTATGCAACCGCTGTTGCGGCAACACTGATCTTGATGGTTCCTGCCTTCTTGATCATGAACACCGGAACCATCGGCGCCGTGCTGATTGCACTGTCCATGGTTGCTATTCCAACCGGTTTGTATGTGGCACTGTCCGCATCTGCCCTGCCAGCGCTGTTCCCAACCGCGTCACGATTCTCCGGAATGGGTATTTCCTACAACATTTCCGTGTCGTTGTTCGGTGGTACAACCCCGCTGATTACCCAGTTCCTGCTGCAGAAGACTGGCCTTGATATCGTTCCAGCGCTCTACATCATGTTCTTCTCTGCAATCGCAGGTGTGGCTCTGCTGTTCATGACTGAGTCTTCACAGAAGCCGCTGCTTGGTTCATTCCCAACTGTGGAAACCAAGTCTGAGGCCGTGGAGATCGTGAAGAACCAGGACGAGGATCCAAATATCGATCTCACCCACATGCCGTTTACTGATTCGGAAACCGCAGAACCCGAAAAGCAAAACGCATAACCGTAAAGCCCGCTGCAAGGCGGGCTTTTTTGGTGGCTGGGGGCGTCGAAAAGCGCTTATCGACGAGTGCTGCGTCGGTTTATGAGATGCTTTTGTAGTCCGCTAGACGAAGCATTCCAAGAGGTAGACCGGTGTCGGTTGGGAACCAGACCTGATCCGTTGTTGCAGTGATTTCCATGTGGGTGTCGAGGTAGCCTATCCAATCATTGTCACCATCAGCGGGGATGTATCGGCCGAGGCTGACTTCGGAAATGGTACGAGTCTGAGGATCTGTAGCTGCGTTTCGTGCTGTGATTTCAATTGGGGAATCAAGGACCAGTACGAGATAGAGATCAGTGGCAGGCTCACCATTGGGAGTTCGTTCACCTCGCATGAGTTCGCCGGCGGTCTGCATCGTTACTACACCAGAGAAGTAGTGCAGGTTTGACGCAGGCTGTTGAACGGGAGTTGGGACTGCTTGTTGAATGCTGGCCCCACCAGTCTGTACGGTTGACAGGCCGGAAAGATCGTTGACGCTGATCCATGAAATTTCATGATGGTCAGGCATTGAATTAGCGAAGATGAATTCTTCAGGCGCTGAGATCTTGGTAAGTGTGTTTCCTTGAATTCCATACAGTGTGCTCTGGGCTATTTCCCGCAAGGAATTCCAATCAACTTGATAGATTCCGATTCCTGAATTTGATGCCCGGATCCTCGATCGATCTCCTCCCACTCCGGAGGCTCCGTCAATGAACACTCCTTCTGCTTGGGTAGCTGTTTGTGTATTTTCGTCAAAGGTGAAAACCAAAACTGGTGAGTACTCTGCGCTGTTTACTCGAAGCAATAGATCTGGGGTGGAATCTGAAGTTGCCTCAACAAGTGCGTAGGAATAAGTGCCATTGGGGACATACTGCGCCGCTTCACTCACAGGGTAAATGCTTGGGTTGGCAAGAATCTGGGCGTATTCTTCCACGGCGTTTGCGCTTGGATCTTCAGGCAGCGCTGCTTCGGTGGTTCTGACGGGAGTGGTGGGTGAAATCTGTGATGAAGTTTCAGTGGAGCTTGCTACTTCAGTGGTCGTGGACTCTACAGTGCTGCTGCACCCTACCAGGACCAAGGAAAGGCTGCATGTGATGGGTAGGAGCTTCCTTAGGAAAGTTGCTCGGGACTGGGTTCGGGCAGAGTTCATAAGTGCTCCAAGGCTTCAAAAGTAGAAGGTTTGTTGATTGGCTGAAGTTACTATAACCCCGATGATTAAAAAGTTTTGGTTTAAGTCAATTTTTCTTAATTATGTATAAAACCCCCAATGTTTCACGTGAAACATTGGAAATAAATCCTCCAGCACCTCCGAACTACTGCGTTCAAAAGGTAATGTTTCACGTGAAACAATGAAAAACGCTCCACATTCAACGGGATGCGGAGCGTCTTTCTACCTACTTTTACCTCTGCGGTGTTTTGGGGTGCCTGAATCTTAGGCTGATGGAACCAGCGCACGCACCTCAACTGGCTGCGCAGAACCTTCAAGAATTTCCCGCACAGTAGGAATCTTCACTGGCTCGCCAGTGACCAGCGACAGCTGAGCTGCATCGGCAACAATCGCCGCAGCCACAGCGTCTGCAGGGGTACAAGGGTTTTCCCGCTCTCCCAGGATCAACTCCACGAACGCAATGCACTCATTCTTGTATGCGTCGGCGAAGCGCTCGGCAAACGTTGGGTGCGATTCACCGGTTGGGAAATCGATGCCCTCCTCCGCAGAAGCGAACGCAGACTTTTCATCCAGGCCAACGATCGCGGAATCTTTAGAGCCCATAACATCGAGGCGAACGTCGTGGCCTGCACCGTTGTAACGAGTGGCGATGGCGGTGGCGAGGGTGCCGTCGGCAAGCGTGAGTAGGGCCGCTCCGGTATCGATGTCACCGACTGCGCCGATTTCCGGGTCGCCGTTGTTGCTGCCCTTGGCGTACACCTCGACAATATCCTGGCCGGTCAGCCAGCGAAGGATGTCGAAATCGTGCAGCGACACATCGCGGAAAAGCCCACCAGAGGTAGCGCAGTAGGACACCGGTGGCGGAAACGCATCGCTCGATACGGCCTTGAGCGAATGAAGCCAGCCGAGGTCGCCTGCATCTAGGCGTCGTTTAGCTTCCTGGTAACCGAGGTCAAAACGGCGCTGGTGGCCGACCTGAACCGTCGCGCCAGCCGCATCAATTTCGCGGATGATGTCCAGCGACTCAGGCACATCCGACGCGATCGGCTTCTCGCAGAACATCGGCAGCTTTGCCGCGATGCCCTTGCGCAAAACATCGACGTGGCCAGCGGTGCTGGTGGCAATGAAAAGGGCATCCACCCCGTCCTCAATAAGCTTATCGACGCTTGCCGCCGCCTTCACGCCCATGTCCGCGCCCACCTGCTCCGCAAAACCGGGCATTGCGTCTGCGAGCACGATCTCAATATTGAGGTCGCGTTCCTTCAAAGTTTCAGCAACGGCAAGCATGTTGGTGACGTGCATGCGGCCAATACGGCCGACGCCGACCATTCCGATGGTGATGTTTTTCATGAGGTTTTCTCCTTAGGCATTAACTAGACGTTGACTAAACGTTGGCAGGGTTGAGGGTGACGGTGCGGCCGGTTTGAGCTGATTCGAGGCATGCATTCGCTAGTTCAAGGGCGATGACGCCGTCCTCGAAGTTTGGTGAGAAGCCTTGGCCGTCGCGGATTCCTTGAGCAAAAGTTGCGAGCTCTGCCTTGTAAGCGGCGTCGTAGCGCTCGAGGAAGAAGTTGAAAATCGGATCTGCCTGCTCGGTGCTTTCCGCATTGTGCTTGCGCACCGTGGTGGGCCTGATGTTGTCGGCGGCGAGCATGCCCTCAGAGCCGAAAGCCTCAAGTCGCTGGTCGTAGCCGTAGGAGCAGTGGCGGGAGTTCACGATGTTGATCAACTCGCCCTTTGAGCCACGAAGGGTGACGATAACCTGGTCGTAGTCATTGAACTCCGCGATTTCCTGGCTGAAAACATTGGCGCCGGTTGCAGTCACTTCCACGATATTGGGCACAAAGAAACGCGCCATATCCAGATCGTGGATGGTCATATCACGGAAGATTCCACCGGAACCTGCGATGTAGTCCTTCGGTGCGGGCGCTGGATCGCGGCTGATGATCACCAACTGCTCCAGGTTGCCGATCTCCTGGTTTGCCACTCGCGCATTGATGGCAGCGAAAGAAGGATCGAAGCGTCGGTTAAACCCCAGCATCACCTTGGAAGCGCCGTCGCCGATCTTCTCTTTGCAGGCACGCACCATTTCAATGTCTAAATCAATGGGTTTTTCGCACAGTGCAGGAATTCCACGTTCCACGGCGCGGGTGATCAGATCAACGTGGGTGCTGGTTGGTGAACCGATCACGATGCCATCAATATCATCGCGGGCGAACACCTTATCTGGTGATGCAACCGCTTCTGCCCCATTGGCTTCTGCCAAACGCTGTGCGCCTTCAATGAAAGGATCGGCGATAACAACGAGTTCAAGATCAGGGTTTGCAGCAATGTTGGCAGCGTGGACGTGACCGATGCGGCCAGCGCCGAAAAGGGCGATACGAAGAGTCATGAGTTTTTCAGCCTTTCAAAGATCAGTTAGTGGAGGGGGCGAGACGAGCAGCTTGTTCAAACGCTGCGATGGTAGTGTCAAAAGCGCGTTGCAGCCCTTCTTTCACCGGGAGGCTTCGGTGCTCTGCGGAAATAATTTCCACACCATATGCACCACTCCAACCGGCGTCGATGGCGCCACGGATGAAGCTTGCGGGATCAAATTCGCCCTCACCGCAGTACGCGCGGCGGTTGGTGGAATCATCGAAAAGATCAATTGGGGTGTCAATGAAACCATCATCAACCTCCACTGCGTTGACCTTGGACAGTGGAATGTTGCGCCACAGTTCATCGTTGGGGATTCCGATTTTCGCGGTGTGCCAGATATCAACCATGAGTCCAGCCGACGGGCTATCGGAATGGCTGACAACTTCCAGCGCGTCGTAGATGGTCTTCAGGTGAGAAAACGGAGTTGCTTCCAACGCGAGCTTGACGCCATGAGCTTCAGCTTCCGCAGCGAGATCAGTAAACGCACTGGCCATGTGAGCAATGGGAACCACACCATTGGTGCCCTCTCCTGCTCCGACCTTAATGTGTGGGGAACCAAGAGCTTGCGCCGCAGCAAACAGATCCGCACGAACGGCATCGGACTCTTGGCGTTCCGCACCAGTCGCCCACCAACCATTGAGGAACTCCACCTCAATGATTTCAATTCCTGCAGCGTGGATGCGTCGGCGCAATTCCTCGTAGCCAATGGTGTCGCGTGCTTTGATGAGATCGGCGTGGACAAGCCCAATGCCTGCCCAACCGGTTTCAGCGACTAGAGCGATGCGCTCATCGATTGCTACTGGGCTGCTGAGATCGTCACGATCGGGTGCGGCGTCTCCCGCGCTGGTCCAGCAAGATGCAATAAGTTGTGGTTTCATGGAGTGCTCCTCTTAGATGTTTACGGAAATGCCCTGGTTGTTGTCGGATTCGTAGCATGCACTGACAATGCGAGCGACTGTGAGAGCATCCTCAACTGGCGCCACATTGCGGGATCCAGTGCGAATGGAATTCACCCACCCCTGCATTTCTGTGCGGAAGTTGCTGATGTTTTCTAGCTCTGGAAGCTCTGAGAATTTGTTGGATTCTGTGCGAGCAAACGGTGGGGTGAAGTAGCTCTGGGTCCACTCGGTCCAACCCTGTGGCCATCCTTGACTGGATTCATTGAGGTATACGCGCAGTGTCTGAGGGAGGATTCCGGCTTCGATCATTCCCTTGGTTCCATAGACCGTGAGGCGGGAACTTTCGAACCACTCCAGATCATCGTGGCCGTCGAAGCTGAAGCTGACGGAGAAATCTGGGTAGTACAGCAGTGCGGAGGCTGAGTCTTCGCGGCTGGTGTCGTCAGAGAGCTTTGCGGTCTTATGTACTCGGGCGTTCACGGATTCTGGAGCTCCGAAGACTTCCACCAAAGCGTCGAGCATGTGGCAGCCAAGAATCCACAACACACCGCCCATGTCTGCGGGTTGGTTGAGGTGCTCGGTGATGTGCTCACCTACTTTTGCGGCGCCGCGTGCTTGCACGCTGACGACTTCGCCGATGAGGCCGGCGTCGAGAAGCTCTTTTAATCTCTGAACCGATTCAGACAGGCGGACGTTGTACCCGACCTGCACGATTCGCTGAGGATCGGCAGCTTCTTTGAGGGCCAGGAGCTCCTCAAGATCCGCCACTGTTCCCCCGCCGGGCTTCTCTACGACGACGGATTTTCCGGCCGCGAGCGCACGCTTGGCGTGAGGGACCATGTCCTTGCTCTTGGAGTGAACCATGATGGCGTTGATGCGATCGTCGTTCAGGACGTCATCGATCTCGCGGGGTTCAACATCATATTTGTCGGTGAAGTACTGGAGGCGGGAATCAGTATCCGCGGCGGCGACGACCTCTACCCCATCAATTTCACGGAGGGCACGCACCCGCGCCGACGCATGCGGGTGGGTGATGCCTAGCAGGCCAACAACAATTTTTTGATCACTCATGGGAATTCTCCTAAAACGCAACCCGCAGGTTTTTATCTGGGTGGTGGAGCTTGGTTGAACTGTATGACTGGCCGGGGTATCTCACGAAGACTCACCTACCGGACAAGTGTCTCAATCATGACACGCATCACTTTGAACGTCAATGAATTGCTTAAACCACAATGCTCAGAGGGGTTACCTGGGGTAGTTTTTGGTTGCCCCCGTTGTGCTCAATGGTCGCTCCCAGCGCTTGGGAAATCTCCGCAGACCCCTGCAGGATTAGTTCCACGGCCGAGTAGTCGGCGGTATCGCTGAGGATGCCGTCCCGCAGGCCACTCATGGACAGGCTTGCCACGACTTCACCACGGTGGTTGTAAATGGGTGCTCCCACAGCAGCGATTCCGGGAGTAATTTCATTGTCTACCAGGCAAAATCCCTTGTCACGGTCCTCATCCAAGTGCTGGAACAGCTCGGCCCTGGACGGACCTTTAGACCAGTTGTGGCCCTCGAATCCTAAGTTTGTGGCATACGTTTCCCAGGCCCGGCGTCCCTCAAAAGCGAGAAGCGCGCGCGGTGCGGCACCGACATGAAGGGGCAGCGAGGTTCCCAATTGGAGAACTCGACTATTCACGCGATCGCCATCAACTCGCTCGATGCACACCGCGCGAATGCCGTGGCGGACACACAAAAATGTGGTTTCACCAGTGAGTGCGTGAATTTTCCGCATGGTCAGTGCGGCGATCTTGCGGAGATCCATATGGCGCAATTGCGATTCGGCAAGTGTGAGCATGGCTAGGCCAACGCGATAGGAGCCGCGCTTTCCGTCCTGCTCAACCCACCCGATCGCGGTTAAGGTGTGGAGCATTCTGTACACCGAACTGATCGGCTCCCCCAGCACCTCGGCTAGGCGAGCGGAGTTGGTGGGCCCTTCAGTGCGGAGGACATCCATGAGCGTTGCCGCTTTGGTGATCACCGAAGGTGAATTGGGTTCCTTGATTCGTGATGGATCGAATTCCTGCGTTTTGGCTGGCGGCATGTTTGCGATTGCGCACGCAGTTTCCTTCAACGTGTCCCGGATGGTGTCGATTTTGCTCTCAACGCTTGCACTTAGCCCAGCTACCGCCACTGCACCTAAGACGTCGCCGTTAGCGTTTTTCACCGCGACAGCTAAGGATGACACTCCAACGGTGAGCTCGCCGTGATCAATACTCCACCCTTTGCGCAGGTCTTTGCCCTGGAGAACATGGGAGACTGCACCTTTTTGGGACGGGAGCGTGCGGCCAGGGGCGAGGTAAATCAGATCAATATCTGCGCCCTCCTGCCAATCCAGACTGATGATGCGGTCATCTTGGAGGGTGCAAAAGAAAGCGGTCATGCCCAGCTGATCGCGGAGCCAGCCTAATTTTTCCCGCAATAAAGTTCTGTTAAGCAGGGCGTCAACGGCACTTTCGCCCAGGTGGAGGATGTTTACGCCAAGCCCAAGTAAGCCACTGCTGGTGATGTTGACGTACCCGACTTCCTCTAACGAAGACGTTATTCGATAGATCGACGATCTCGGCTCATTTAACTGTTTTGCCAGCTCAGAATGAGTATTTGGCCCTGCCGAAAGTGCGTCTACTAAAAGTCCTGCTTTGGTGAGTAGCTGAATGGTTTGCATATTTGATCCGTTTTTCTAAAGGTTGTTTTTGATTTTGCCCCCGCATGGGGTGTTTTGTGGCGGCTAAACAGGTTGTCTTGGGTAACTATATCGACGAAAAGTAACCCACAACACAAAAAGTCTTGACAAAAGCTTATCTTACGAACAAGATGTCCGGTAGATGATAGTTCGAAATCGGGGGCAACCCCAATGAAAGAACCAGAATCATTGAACTAGCGAGGAAATGGGACTCACACCTTCGTCCCTCCTTCTCCTAAAAGCGTAGGCCGGCCACCTTCCCGGTTGTTTTAAGTCGTTTGAACAAGCTTTACAAGTGCACAGGGCTAAATGCTCCAAACCCTTTTCCATAACTCTGCTTTCTGGATCGGTTAAGAGCTGCATATAGCAACAATTGTGACTTCATCAAAGATAAAAGGACACAACATGACGGACATCAAGGCCACATCAAGTACATCGGCCACTACAGCACCAACAGCAGGCCGACCAGCGCGTCGACTTGGACAAATCTCCCTCGTCGCCTGTCTCGGCGGACTCCTCTTCGGCTATGACACCGGTGTCGCCAACGGCGCCGAAGGCCACATGGCACAAGAACTCGGACTCAACGTGCTGCAACTCGGCGTTGTCATCAGTTCACTGGTTTTCGCTGCAGCCTTTGGCGCGCTGTTCGCTGGGCGTATCTCGGACGAAATCGGGCGTCGAAAAGCAATTATCACTTTGTCCGTGCTGTTCTTCCTCGGATCAATCCTCGTCGTATTCTCCCCTGCCGGTGAGCTGGGGCAGTTCTACGGACCAGGATTTGCCGCCTTGGTCACCGGGCGCATCATGTTGGGTCTCGCGGTTGGCGGCGCCTCCACAGTAGTTCCGGTGTACCTCGCTGAACTCGCACCACTAGAAATCCGCGGCTCCCTGACCGGCCGAAACGAGCTTGCTATCGTCACCGGCCAGCTGCTTGCCTTCGTGATCAACGCGCTTATCGCGGTCACCCTACACGGAGTTATTGATGGAATCTGGCGCATCATGTTCGCCGTCTGTGCCCTCCCTGCCGTCGCCCTCTTCCTCGGCATGCTGCGGATGCCGGAATCACCACGCTGGCTGGTCAACCAGGGGCGTTACGACGACGCCCGCCGCGTCATGGAGACCGTCCGTACCCCTGAGCGCGCGAAAGCCGAAATGGATGAAATCATCGCGGTGCACTCTGAAAACAATGCGGCACTTCCTGGTGTTAAGCAGTCTTCTGGCCAGGCTTCAGGCCAGGTTTCTAGCAAGCACACCCACATGTCCATCGGCGAAGTCCTCAGCAACAAATGGCTGGTTCGTCTGCTCATCGCCGGCATCGGTGTTGCAGTTGCCCAGCAGCTCACCGGCATCAACGCCATCATGTACTACGGAACCCGCGTCCTCGAGGAATCCGGCATGAGCGCAGAAATGGCTGTGGTTGCCAACATTGCTTTCGGTGCCGTTGCCGTCATCGGTGGACTGATCGCACTGCGCAACATGGACCGCCTGGATCGCCGCACCACCTTCATCATCGGCCTGTCACTGACCACCACCTTCCACCTTTTGATCGCAGCTGCTGGCACTCTCCTTCCAGAAGGTAACTCCATTCGACCATTCGCCATCATGATCCTTGTTGTTGGGTTCGTGCTCTCCATGCAGACTTTCCTCAACGTTGCAGTGTGGGTGTGGCTGGCGGAAATCTTCCCAGTCCGAATGAAGGGTATCGGCACCGGTATCTCGGTATTCTGCGGTTGGGGCATCAATGGCGTCCTAGCGTTGTTCTTCCCGGCTCTGGTCTCCGGCGTGGGTATCACCTTCTCCTTCCTTATCTTCGCAGTCGTCGGAGTCATTGCCCTGGCGTTCGTCACCAAGTTTGTTCCTGAAACCCGTGGCCGCTCACTTGAAGAACTCGACCACGCAGCATTCACCGGCCAGATCTTCAAGAAGGCTTAAACCCTCCTCCGATCTCGATGGCTAGTTCTTTAAAAACCACCACACCTTTTAGAAAGTGAATCTTTCCGTGAACAACTCACTCGCATTCAACCACGACACCCTCCCACAGAAAGTCATGTTTGGATATGGCAAGTCCAGTGCATTCTTAAAGCAGGAAGTTGAACGCCGCGGCTCAGCCAAGGTCATGGTCATTGCGGGTGAACGAGAAATGTCGATCGCCCATAAGGTGGCCTCAGAAATTGAGGTGGCGATCTGGCACGACGAAGTTGTCATGCACGTGCCCATCGAAGTAGCCGAACGTGCGCGTGCAGTGGCAACCGACAATGAGATTGATCTGCTGGTGTGTGTTGGCGGCGGATCCACCATAGGTTTGGCCAAAGCAATTGCCATGACCACTGCCCTGCCCATCGTCGCGATCCCCACCACCTACGCAGGATCGGAAGCAACCAACGTGTGGGGTCTGACGGAAGCAGCGCGCAAAACAACCGGTGTTGATCTGAAGGTGCTCCCCGAAACAGTCATTTACGATTCCGAACTCACCATGTCGCTTCCAGTGGAGATGTCCGTGGCATCCGGACTCAACGGCCTGGCGCACTGCATTGATTCTTTGTGGGGGCCCAACGCCGATCCCATCAACGCAGCGCTTGCAGCCGAAGGAATCCGCGCACTCAACCAGGGACTGCCGAAAATTGTTGCGAACCCGCACAGCATCGAAGGACGCGACGAAGCCCTCTACGGCGCCTACCTCGCAGCAGTATCCTTCGCCTCCGCAGGCTCCGGACTGCACCACAAAATCTGCCACACCTTGGGAGGCACCTTCAACCTCCCCCACGCCCAAACCCACGCAACCGTCCTGCCGTATGTTTTGGCATTCAACGCAGGCGACGCACCAGAAGCTGAACGCCGCGCAGCCGCAGCCTTTGGAACTGACACCGCACTAGAAGGCCTGCAACGCCTCCGCTTGGCAGTGAACGCACCAAAACGACTTTCCGACTACGGCTTCGAGGCTTCAGGAATTGCTGAGGCAGTGGACGTCACGTTGGAGAAAGTTCCCGCCAACAATCCTCGCCCAGTGACCCGGGAAAACCTCAGCAGATTGCTCGAAGCAGCACTCAACGGTGAGGATCCGGCAGTTCTTAGCGCAGTACTCAGCAACTAACCCGGCGATTTTTCAAGGAGAAAATCATGACAACCACCACCGCAGACCACAACATCAACGTGCAGCAAAAGGCTGTTGAAGAAGATCTGGTGAACCGTGTCCTCCAGTCTTTTGATGCGTGTGAAAACCCGCGCCTCAAGCAGCTGATGGAATCGCTGGTTGTGCATCTGCACGATTTCATCCGGGATGTGCGCCTCACCGAGGATGAGTGGAATTACGCCATTGATTTCCTCACAGCGGTTGGCCACATTACTGATGACAAGCGCCAAGAGTTTGTGTTGCTTTCCGATACCTTGGGCGCCTCGATGCAGACCATCGCGGTGAACAACGAAGCGTATGAAAACTCAACGGAAGCTACAGTCTTTGGTCCATTCTTCCTCGATGACGCTCCTGAGGTTGAGCTGGGTGGAGATATCGCCGGCGGCGCCCAGGGGCAGGCAGCGTGGATTGAAGGAACCGTCACCGACACTGAAGGCAATCCCGTTCCGAATGCTCGTATCGAGGTGTGGGAGTGCGATGAAGATGGACTCTACGATGTCCAATATGCCGATGAGCGCATGGCGGGTCGCGCGTATATGCACACCGACGCCAATGGCGATTACCGCTTCTGGGGTCTGACTCCGGTTCCTTATCCAATCCCCCACGATGGCCCCGTGGGCAACATGCTCAAGGCGGTTGGTCGTTCGCCGGTGCGCTGCGCCCACCTTCACTTCATGGTGACCGCTCCTGAATTGCGCACCTTGGTCACTCACATTTTCGTTGAGGGTGATCCGCAGCTAGAAATCGGCGATTCCGTCTTCGGAGTCAAGGACTCGTTGATCAAGAAGTTTGAGGAGCAGGCGCCAGGCACTCCTACCCCAGATGGTCGGGATCTCGGCGATCAAACGTGGGCGCGCACGCGCTTCGACATCGTGCTCGCGCCGGGCGCGTAGGATTTCGCTTTTCGACGCAACCCTCCAGAATGCCAATGTTTCACGTGAAACATTGGCATTCTTTGGATTCCAGACCGATCTCCATCAATTCACAGGCGAAGCGAACCGAAAACGATTGCGTTGTTCTACACTGATCAGAGCCCGTCCCTCAACAAGAAGAGCAACACCAATGAATCTGAAAGATCTCAAGGCCGCAGAGACCCGTCAAAGGTTTATCGATGTAGCCCACGAACTCTTCTTGGAGCACGGTTATGGTTCCACCTCCATGAATCAGATCGCTCAGGCAGCGGGTGGTAGCCGGGCAAACCTTTACCTTCATTTCCGTAACAAGCCCGATCTCATGATGGCTAAAATGCGGGAACTTGAACCCGCGGTCCGCACCCCTGTCCTAAAAGTTTTTGATCTCTCTGAACACACTTTGGAGTCCATTCTTAGATGGCTGGACTCCATGACGGAGATGTGGAAAGCGAATGCCAAAGTGTTCGGGGCGATGGAACAAGCGATGGTCGAAGATGCTGCGGTGGCCGATGAGTGGCTTTCAATGATGCAGAGGTTGAGCCAATCGGTGCCCGAATTGGTTGAGAATGAAGAGCGTCGAGTTCAGTTCCTGGCTAGTTTGATGAGCATGGATAGAAACTTTTACTTCCTCTATGTCCGAGGGCAAGATGTTGATGAGGAATTGCTACAGTTGGCTGTGGCTCGCCAATGGTTGGCAGTTTTCCAATAGGCAATGCGCCCCAATCCCCTATTTGTGAATTATTTCAAATTGGGGGCCGTTTGTGTGGAAGTCCACTGATGGCGTGCAGCCTGTTTGGGTGGTCGCGCTGGAGATTGTGGAACGCTTAATATTCTTCGCGCACACTTCTTTACCCCCATTTTGTTCCTTTTTGAGCACATGGTGTCCGAAAGTGCTTTTCAAGCGAGGGGCATTTGTGGGATTTAGGGAATTGTGAAGCCGTATCTGACTTCTTTCAATGTTTCACGTGAAACATTTCCCTCATTTGCCGTTCAATCCCCTGTGATCAACTTAAGCCTCTAGCTATTTTCAACTGTGTTTCAGTTGCGGGATCGTTGGGTGCCTAATTGGAGTTGTCCTTTTAGGTGGAGGATCATAGAAGTTATGAACACCGACACAACTCAAGACGGTGTGAGTCCTGAACCTTCCGACCCCCACCTAGGGTCTGAAGTGGCGGAAACTCACCGCGAAAAGAAATTCTTCGGCCAGCCTTGGGGGCTGGCAAACCTCTTCGGCGTGGAGATGTGGGAGCGATTCAGCTTCTACGGCATGCAGTCCATCCTTGCTTTCTATCTGTACTACTCCGTCACCGATGGCGGACTTGGTATGAATCAGACAGCTGCACTGTCCATTGTGGGCGCCTACGGCGGCTTCGTCTACATGACCTCCCTCGTGGCTTCGTTCATTGCAGACCGAGTATTGGGCTCTGAACGCACACTCTTCTACTCCGCGATCATCGTCATGCTGGGCCACATTGCCCTGGCCTTGATTCCAGGATATACGGGACTGTCCATCGGCTTGGTCCTCATCGGCCTTGGCTCAGGTGGCGTGAAGACGGCAGCGCAGGTTGTGCTGGGCCAGCTGTACTCACGCACGGACACGCGTCGAGACGCAGGCTTCTCCATCTTCTACATGGGCGTCAACCTCGGTGGCCTCTTTGGCCCGCTGATCACCAACGCTCTGTGGGGATGGGGAGGATTCCACTGGGGCTTCGGTATCGCCGCAGTCGGCATGGCTTTGGGTCTCATCCAATACGTGGCGATGCGTAAAACCACCATCGGTGCGGCAGGGCATACTGTTCCTAACCCACTGCCTAAGAATGAATATGCGCGCTGGATTATCGGCGCAGTCGTGGTTGTCGCAGCAGTTGTCGCTCTCATCGCAACGGGCATCATCAAGCTGGAATGGCTGTCCAACATCACCGCAGCGATCGCACTGATTGCGGCTATTGCTCTGCTTGCTCAGATGTACGTTTCCCCACTGACCACCGCAGCGGAAAAGTCCCGCTTGTTGGGATTCATCCCAATGTTCATCGGTGGCGTGCTTTTCTTCGCGATCTTCCAAACCCAGTTCACCGTCCTCGCGGTTTACTCCGACACCCGCCTGGACCGTAACTTCTTCGGCATTGATCTTCCTCCAGGATTGATCAACTCCTTCAACCCAATCTTCATCATCATCTTCTCCGGAATCTTTGCCACCTTGTGGACAAAACTCGGAGCAAAGCAGTGGTCTACTGCAGTGAAGTTCGGTGTCGCCAACATTGTCATTGGTTGCGCGCTGTTCTTCTTCCTGCCGTTCGCCGGCGGTGCAGAGAACTCTACCCCAATGGCACTGATCATTTGGGTCTACTTCCTCTTCACCATCGCTGAGCTTCTGCTCTCCCCTGTCGGCAACTCACTTGCAACCAAGGTCGCACCCGAGGCATTCCAGTCCCGCATGTTCGCCGTGTGGCTGATGGCTGTCTCCATGGGTACGTCCCTGTCCGGCACCCTGGGTGGTTACTACGATCCAACCGATGCAGGATCTGAAAAGGTCTTCTTCATTACCGTTGGCGTTGCAGCCATCGTTCTTGGTGCAATCGTCATTGCAGCCAAGGGCTGGGTACTGAAGAAGTTCATCGACGTCCGATAGGCCTCACAAAGACTCAAAATAAAAACCGCGTGCCTTCTCTAAACAGAGAAGGCAGGCGGTTTTTAGATGCGAGGAACCTTAGTTCTTCAAGGTCTGATCGGAGCTTTCGATCTGATCCTTGTTCATCTCTTTGATCTCAGATTTGAAAATGCGCATCGAACGGCCAACGGACCGAGCAACATCAGGCAACTTATTGGAACCAAAGAGGACAATTACTACAAGAGCAACAATGAGTAATTGTGCTGGACCTGCAGGCGTCATAACGGACCTTCCGTAGGAAATATTTCTGCATTCCACCCTAGACTTAATCCCTGGGAGCCTAAAATAATCAATTCATTTATCCGGCGATTAGTCGCGCAAAACACATCGCTACCCGATCAGGCGACAGAGATTTCATGAGATACAGCGCCTTATCCAACTTTGACACCCCGTGATGCACCTTTCCCTTCGCCCACCGAGATTTCGGATGCACCGCATCCCATACCGCCTGTGCCACCTGTTCCGGAGTGATCCGGACGCCCAAACGCTTCAGTGACTTAGCCTTCACGCCGTTCACCAAATCGGTTTTCGCCCACAAAGGCCAAACATCGACCACGCGAATATCGTCTTTCCGCCACTCCAAATTCAGCGCCTCAGTAAGACCTGCGACGTAAAACTTCGAAGCCGAATACACCGCGATCTGGGGCTGCCCGTACACCGCCGACGCCGAGGACATGTTTAACAACTGGGCGCCCGGCGTGCGCGCCAAATAAGGATGAGCGGCGCGGGCACCAAGAGTCACGCCATTGACGTTGATTGCAAGAAGCTTGTCGACGCTCCCCTCCTCTGCGTCCTGCAGCGGTCCCTCAATAATCACGCCGGCATTATTGTCCACCACATCGATGGTGCCTCCGGTGTGCGTCGCAAAGTCTTCTAGGGCTTTGTCCCACGACTCGGACTGTCGAACATTGAGGTAGCCCCAGCGAAGATTGGGGTGTGAATAGGTGATTTCCGCGATGTCGTAGGCTCCAACGAGCCAACCTTCGTGAAGAAATTTCAACGCCACAGCTTTGCCAATTCCGTTCGCCGCACCGGAAATGAAGATTGATTTCATGGTGTTTACTTTAGGTGAGATGTGCCCTGAGCTGGCACGATTCAATCAGCAGAAAGCTGGCAGAATTTTCTTAAGCCGGTTGAGATGACCTTTGTTGGTTAGCCATGGTGATATGCCATTTCTGCAGCTAGATCATGGTGATGGGGGAATTCCCATAAACTTCAGTATTTTTGCATTTGTGCAGGTCACGGAGTTGAAACTTGGTCTGACCGCTGCTTGTAGGAAAAATTTTTTCGGTGTTAACTTCAAATCACAGCAACGGAACACACCGTCGCTGGCACACCTTGCAAGTACACGAGAAAGCGAGTTCTTTTCATGGGATACATCGTCAACATCTTCAACACTGTCCTGGGAAGCGTTTCCGACATCTTCTCTGCAGTCGTTCTTTCTTCCTAAATCTCACTCAACCACTTAAAAGGAGTTCAACATGTTCGATCAGATTCAGCACTTCACTGACATTGCACAAAACTTCCAGCCTGCACAGTGGGGCACTCAAATTCAGGAGCAGTTCCAGCAGCACTTCCCTCAGCAGATTCAGCAGTGGGTTCGCCCTGAGGCTGCTCCCCTGCCGGAGCGTACCTCTTCCCTCTCTTCCTAAGAACACATGAGGGGACGCTTCAAGTGAAACATCCCCCAATGCGATCCGGAATGATTAGCTTTGCTGCCAACTCAGCTGCCAGAGAGACGCCATCGGTAACCGATGTTCTGGGAGGGCTGCGGTTGGAGGTAAAGCCTCATCGTGGCAAGTCTAGCGATACCTCAAGCTTTTTTAAACCTTTTACAACAGACGTTTTTGCTTCTTTACAACAATCACTTTAAGGAGATCACCATGTTTGATCAGTTCCAGCAGTTCACCGACATTGCACAGAACTTCCAGGGCGCACAGTGGGGTGTCCAGATTCACGAGCAGTTCCAGCAGCACTTCCAGAATTGGTTTAACACCGAAACTGTAGAGCCAGCCAAGAGTGCTTTCTCCCTCAGCTCCTAGTCGCTCTTTAAGGTCAATGTTTCACGTGAAACATTGACCGAGGAGCCCTACTCCCCTTGAGAATCGCAGCGCAGCTGTTTTTACTCCCCGAACTTATTCAACCTCAGCAAAGGAAATCACTATGTTTGATCAGATCCAGCACTTCACTGACATCGCACAGAACTTCAAGCCAGCACAGTGGGGCGCTCAGATCCAAGAGCAGTTCCAGCACTTCCAGGGATGGGCGCGACCTGAAGCAGTCGAGCCACAGCACTACACTTCTTCACTCTCTTCCTAGAAGTAGCTAAAGAGGGAGAATGTTTCACGTGAAACATTCTCCCTCTTTTCGTCTTTACTTGATGAGGCGTTCTACGGCTTCCGCCACCGGAGTTGAACCGTCGGTGAGTTCAACAATGATCTGCGACAACTGCGGTTGATGCAGAGCTTCATCAATGAACGCTGCGACATTATCGCGAGCAACATTGCCGTAATTAATCGCTAAGCCAGCAGTGACTAAACCATCCCCTGCCTCATCTTGAAGCACGCCTGGTCGGACAATAACCCAGTCCAGGTCAGTGTGACTGAGGTAGACATCGGCGGACTTCTTCACCTTCATATAGTGCTCAAAGTTCTCGGTGGTGTTCTCCCCGCGGGAGGATTCCGGAAACGCAGAGACCAAGATGAAGCGTGAAACGTTGGCCGCGCTGGCAGCGTCGGCGGCTTTACGGAGGCCGGCGCCGTCGATAAGCGTGGTATTTTCTTGCCCTGTTCCGTGGGCGCCTGCAGAAAATACGATGGCATTGTGACCGCAGAAAAGCTCCGCAAGCTCCTCCGTGCTGTTGTGGATGAGATCCCCGAGTACGGCAGTTGCCCCAGTGTCTGTGATTTTTGAGGCCTGCTCAGGATTGCGGTGCATGCCGCTAACTGCATCTCCCCTGGCGTGAAGCAGGCTGGAAAGTCGATTGCCGATGCCACCCGCAGCGCCGATGATGAAAACCTTCATGTCAACACTCCTTTAAAGTACGTAGTCGTATTGGCGAACATACCTGGGTTCCTCACCTAGCGCGAGGGCTGCTTGGTTTGCCCAGGAAGGATCCTTGAGCAGTGGACGGCCGAGGAAAACTGCATTGACATCGCCAGAATCAACCAAACTGTGCGCAGTTTGGGCGTCATCAATGCGCCCCACAGCAGCGACTGTCACTCCGGTACTTGCGTGAAGATCTGCGGCCTTCGCGGTTTGGTAATCGCGGTCATGCGGAATGGGGACGATGTCGAGGCCGCCAGAAGAGGCATCGATCAAATCAACTCCGCGCTCGGATGCCCACAAAGCCAGCTGCCTGCTTTGGCTTAGCGTCCAGGACTCGCGATCATCCTGTGGGTTTTCCTCCACCCAGTCGGTGGTGGAAATGCGCATGAATACAGGCTTTTCCTTTGGCCACACTGCGCGGATTGCATCAATGACTTCGAGCACGATGCGAGCGCGGTTTTCTAAAGATCCGCCGTATGAATCGGTGCGCTTGTTGGAGATCGGAGAAAGGAAGTTATGCAAAAGGTAGCCGTGTGCTGCGTGAATTTCCACGACATCAAAACCAGCCTGGTCGGCACGAACGGCGGCGCCAGCGAACTGCTGCACAACCTCTTGGATTTCTGAAACCGTCAGCTCGCGCGGAGCAGGCAAACCTGGGAATGCCAGAGGGCTGGGGCCGACAGTCTCCCATCCATTGGTTTCTGGTCCAACATATCCGCCACCATTCCACGGAGCATCGGTGGATGCCTTGCGGCCAGCATGGGCTAATTGAACGGCCGGTACTGCCCCACCGGCGCGAATAGCTGCTGTCACTCGGGAGAATGGTTCAATTTGGTCATGGCTCCAAAGTCCAAGGTCGACTGGGGAGATGGGAGCTACGGGGCTCACTCCAGTTGCTTCAACCATGACTAATCCGACACCACCTGCTGCGCGAGCTGCGTAATGAGCCTGGTGAAAATCGGTGGGAAGACCTGAACCGGTGGCTGCAGAGTAGGTGCACATCGGTGACATCCACACGCGGTTGGGGATGGTGATGTCGCGGATTTGAATTGGGGTAAACAGCTTGGACACCAAAGGCTCCATTCGATCGACTAGTACGACGTTTGCCATACAACGAGTTTGATCGTACAACTAGCTTGGCTTAAGGGCAAGGTACGATTAGAGTCGTACCTAAATTCAATACTGTTTTATGAGATCATTTGGAGGGTGTCATGGCCCGCAAATTGGAACATCCATCTTTGGCCGAGATGAATTTAACTGCCATTATGTCTGCGCTGTCGGATCCTATTAGGCGACAAATCCTGTCGCAGCTGTCGTGCGGACATAATGATCAGGCATGTGTTGCCTTCGAGCTTCCAGTATCTAAATCCACCTCAACGCACCACTTCCGCGTACTCCGTGAGGCGGGTCTGATTACTCAGCGCTATGAAGGAACTGCCATTCTAAGTGCGCTGCGCAGCGAAGATATGGAAGCGCGTTTTCCGGGACTGCTGACTTCTGTCATGCGAGCGGAAGTGGAAGAGCGCAACGCAGCTGACTTGCCCGTTTAGGACGGTTAGCAAGTATTATCCTCCAGCAACCACCCACTTCTCCCCTGCCTCCACGGTGAGATTGAGGTGGTTGTTCAGGCTGGGCGATGGGCACAGGAACTTTCGGTTCAATGCCTTTGGGGGAAGATAAGCGCGGTTGAAATCAATGATGGTGTTTCCCTCGGCATCAGGGCGTGGGATGTCGACAAAACGATGCTGATACACGCCCAACGTCGAGGAATTGTCGCTAAATAGTGCCCGTAGATTATTTTTCTGAACGGTTACGCGAAGACGGTAATCCAGACGGCCCTTCAAAAAGTGCACCCAACCCGCAGTAGGCGTGGCAACGATAACTCCATCAGCTGCAGCGGTGTTAACAGTGTCAGGTTCCGGGAAGAAGCGAGCCTCAATCCGCCATTCCTCGGACGGTGGGAAAGCTGCGATGGAGTGGAATTCAAAACGCTTCGGATTGCGTGCATCAAAAATCTGAAGTGCAAACTGTCCAAGCCGTTCAATGACGGTGAGGGTGAAATCTTCCGCTATCAAGAGCTCACCGGGGCGCAGTTGCACCGTTCCAGTTGTTGCGAAAGCTGGTGGTAAATGTGCTCCCACTACCCCGCCGCCTCGTTGATACCATCGCCCGGGAAGTGAAGGAAAAGTGTGTGCGTCTTTGAGTGTGGTGGCGCTAATCCACTCAGTGGCGCTCAGGCTGGTGGCGCCAGTGCGGCTGATAGCCTCTTTGTTTCGGGAAAAATGCCAAGCGTGCCAAGCGGTTTGATCAAGGGGATTAGTTGCCTGCAGAGTGTGAGTCATGAGTGTGCTTTCCGTTAGCTGCTGCGAATGTACGCTTTCGTTTCAAGCTAATCTAGACCATGCTGTCTATTTGGGGAAGGTGTTTTATTCACACCGGCCCGAACTGCCTCGAATGCAAAAAAGTGGCCCCCGGAAGGTGACCACTTTCATTGCTTGACCAGCTTGGCTAGCTATTGAGGACTTTTAGGCGTTGGCTTTCTGTTCCTGCGCATCACGACCATAACGAGCTGCAAGCCATGCACAAATCATCAGCTGGACTTGGTGGAAGATCATCAACGGCAAGATGAGCAGGCCGATATTGGCGCCACCGAAGATGACTGCCGCCATTGGGAGGCCTGTGGCCAGGGATTTCTTGGTTCCGCAGAACTGAATAGCGATGGAATCTGCCCGATTAAATCCAAGGCGTGTAGCCATGAACAGCGTGAACCACAGCATGGCCATCACCAGCAGAATAGCGAAAACAATGAGGTAGATAATCTCTAGAACGCTCACAGTGGACCAAATGCCAGCCACCATGCCGGCAGAAAACGCGGAGTACACGACCATCGCGATCGAGCCGCGGTCCACGATTTTTGTTGCTTTGTTGGCCGCAAAATTCTTCACCCAACGCCTACATACCTGGCCGAGGATGAACGGCAGCAGAAGCTGAATCGCAATGTCGAGGAAGACCTGGGAATCCACGTGAACTCCCCCGCCCGCAGACATGACGAGCATGACCAGCAGCGGAGTGAGGAAAACACCCGCAAGGTTGGAGAGCGATGCCGACACAATCGCACCAGCTACGTTGCCTTTAGCGATCGAGGTAAACGCCACCGATGACTGCACGGTGGACGGAACGAGCGTGAGGAACAAAATTCCCCGATAAATATCTTCCGACACAAATGCAGTCATCGGCTCGAGCCCAATGCCGATAAGTGGGAATATTCCGAAGGTGATCGCCAAAATAGTCAGGTGAAGCCTCCAGTGCTTCAGACCATTCAGCGCCTCTTGGGTGGATAGGCGGGCACCATAAAGAAAAAACAGCAGCGCAATGGCAATCTTGACGGCGACATCAAACCAATCCGCAGCAACCCCGCGAACTGGAATGATGATCGCCACAATGACAGCCAGCACAATGAGGACAATGAGCGGATCTAAGCGTTTGAGGCGTTCAAGCATGCACATTAGTGTACGGTGCAATCGCCTCAAACACCGGGAAAAATTTGGCTTTAGACGCCCACCTGCATGCTCTGCTTGTGGCTTGTGGGTGGTACTGTGAGAAGACATCGCGTGGGGGCATGGGCGTTGGAAATGACCAGCAGTTTTAGGTGAACCCAATATTGGTTCCCCTGATGCTCAGCGAATCAAGTTACTTGAAATGAAATAGTGGGATTAACCCATTAATTTTATCGTTCTATTTAGTTTCGTCACTGTGTCGTTAATCAATTGATTTCCTGTGTGGATGAATCAGCGCAAGGATTGTGGATTTTTGGACTATTCTCGACACCATGACTTCCCTCCTTACTCCCATTGCAATCCGTGGATTAGAAATTCCCAATAGGATGTGGCTCGCGCCCATGTGCCAGTACCAAGCCAATAACCTCGATGGGGTTCCACTTGATTGGCACCTCGTGCATTACGGAGCCCGAGCTGTTGGCGGCTTCGGACTCCTCATCGCGGAATCCACCGGCATTAGTCCAGAGGGAAGAATCTCATCGCGTTGCACTGGCCTATGGAATGAGGCCCAAGTTGAGGCATGGGAGAGAATTACAAATTTTGTCCACGCTCAAGGTGGACTGATCGGTGTGCAACTTAACCATGCAGGCCGCAAAGCGAGCACATATCCGGCCCTTCCTAACTTCCCTACTGGTACTCAATCAGTTGACGAGGGTGGATGGGAAACCTTTGGACCTAGTGCTGTCGCTCAGCCGGGGCTTGCAGATCCGACCGAATTGACCCGCGAAGGTATTGAAAAGGTTATTCAGGATTTCGCTGCTGCTGCAGAGCGCGCGGTGCGTGCAGGGTTTGATGCTGTGGAGGTCCATGGTGCCCACGGTTACCTGTTGCATCAGTTCCTCACTCCCCTCGCAAATAAACGTACTGATATTTATGGAGGTTCGTTTGAGAATCGCACTCGACTTTTTAGGGAAGTAGCCCAGGCGATCCGTGCAGTGATTCCTGACTCGATGCCACTGATTGCCCGGATCTCTGCCACGGACTGGATTGATGATGAACCTTCGTGGGATGACGATCAAACCGTCTCGCTTGTGTCAGATCTGAAAAAGCTGGGTGTGGATGCAGTCGATATTTCCACCGGAGGTGCAGTACCTGCGACAATCCCTGTGGAGCCCAGCTATCAAGTGAAATTTGCTCGTCGTGTGAAGCAAGAGGTGGGTATCCCTACCTCCGCGGTTGGATTAATTACTCATGTGGGTCAGGCGCAGGGGCATCTTGATCGTGGAGATGCGGACATTATTTCGCTGGGTCGAGCTGCCCTCCGCTACCCTTCCTGGCCACTATTTGCTGCGCATGAACTGGGGAAAACTCGCGATGAGATCCCCTACCCACCTTCCTATGCGCGAGGTGCGTGGTAGAAAAATGGCGATGTTTCACGTGAAACATCGCCATTTTTTGTCTGTTTTTCTACTGCACGGACGCGCTCAGAGTGTCGCCGTCCTGCTTGAGATTAGCGCTGGTGAGTCCGTTCTGGGCTGGGCCGGACACAACTGAACCATCGGAAATGTTGAAGACTGACTTATGGTTCGTGCAAATAACAGTGTCTCCCTCTACCTTGGTGATGCGTGATCCCTGGTGTGGGCATGCAGAAGAGTAAGCCACGAAGTTGCCTTCGGTTGGCTGCGCAATGATTACGGAACCCAAGATGACAGAGCTTCCGACGGGGACTTCAGTAGCCGCTACCTCCTGATCTGGTTCAGTACCACAGGCTGCAAGAAAAGCACCTGCGAAGGTTGTTGCTGTTCCAAGAAGAAACATGCGGCGGCTACACATGGGGGCTGGTTGAGTCATAATGCCTAGTATCGTCCAGAGAATCTTATTTGGCCAGTTGCTAAAGTAGGTTCCTTCGCTGCGCCCCAAGTAGGCCTACTCCCCCAAGAGCGACACCAATAATCGCGAATGTGAGCAACGGCCACACTGCTTCATCGGAGTTTGCCCATGAATGTGTCAGTGGCGAGAATTCCATTTGCTGCTCGGTGAGTGAGAACAATGGGCCGAGGAGAGTCACTACCGACGCCGCAATAATGGGGAGCCAGGCAAGGTGGATGACGCGCGGTGCAAGTCCCGCTACTGCGATTGCGATTCCTAGGAAGAACAGTGCATGGACGGCAATTGAGAGGCCGGAAAGCACCATGAGGGAGGTCCCGTCTTCCACTGTCGACGGTTGGAGATACAAACCCAGGAGAGCACATAGAATGGCGAAAATGGTGCAGGAGGTTAGCGTCGATAAGCATGCTTGAACGCAGCCCCATAGGGGCGACCAGCGGCGCACGCCCGTGCTGCGGACCGCGTCGATGAGGCCTTCGCGCTCTTGGCCGATGAACCCGATGACGGGCAAGACCACTGCGATGCTGAGCAGAATAGACGCGATTTGGAAGACGTAGACGATGAAGGTGATCTGCAATTCGCCCGCTGGCAAGAAGGCTTCGACGGCTTGCATCGTCGCGGCATCGTCTTGCAGCGACGGCAGGAGTGAGTCGATGAGGGGAAGGAAAATCAGCAGAACCAAGCCGATGACGATCGACCAAGTGATCAGATTTCCTCTGTGAAGCACCATGTTCAGGCTGTACAGGCTTCGGATTTTTCGCTCGCGGTAGCGCTTCGAACCTCGAAGGTGAAGCAGGCTTTCATCGAAGGGGCGCCGGGAATCGAGGGTAAATGCAACGCCGATGAGCGCCGCGCACACGATGGCCAAGACCAAAGCCTTCAGCCAACTGTCTTCCGTGAAGGGTGCGATCACTGTGCGCCAGCCCTGCGGTGACACCCAGTTGAGGTGAGTTGCCCAGCTTGACGACGATGTGTCAGCGAACATTCTGATCAAAAATGCGGCACCCACGCTGAGGAGGCCAAGGCGGTTGAAGTTGGTTCCCCTCCCCCACAAGCTCTGTAAAATACTCGTGATGGCCATGGTAGCGAGCATGGTGAGAGTGATGGTTACGCCGAACGCTATGCTGCCAGCGACCGTGATTTCATCAATGCTTAGATATCGAAAAGCGAGCAGGATGAAGGCGCACACCGCACCGTTGAGGACAGACACAATCGTGCCTGTGGCGATCGCCGCGCCGAAACGGGAAGAACCGCTGCGCCCCGAGGCATACACATACTCGACGAGACCCGAGCTTTCAGGTTTGCGATGAAGCGAGCTAAACAGCAAAACCATCATCACCGACGACAACACGCATAACCATGCTCCAGTTTCCCAGGCGCTTAATTGCCCAATGGTGCCAGGCGATGGAAGATGGCCATACATTGCTTGAGTGCCCACATTATTTTGCACACTTGAGACAACCGGCCCACGGCTCGCAAGGTCCGGATAGGTGGCAACATATGACGGCGGGGTGATGATGAGAAATACCCAGATGCCAAGCAGCCACCACAGAATGAGCATCCGACGAAGACGTAGATTAAGACGGATCATTGTGATGCCTTGCTTTCTGAACCACTCACGGTTTCTCCATAGTGACGCAAGAAGATCTCCTCCAGCGACGCCGCGGTGCTGATGATGTCCTGGCCGCCAGCGTCGATGATGATGCGCAAAATATCGGGAACCTCGGAGGCATCGCAGGTGATGCTGAGATGGCCAGCATCGAAATCCACTTCTCCCCTGCCAGCAAGGTGTTGAGGTACCGCCGGAATCGTGGCAGTAATGCGGTGAGCGGAGATCTTCCTCAGATAGCTCACCTCATTGGACGCAACTGCTCGTCCCTCTTTAAGGACCGTGACGTAATCACACAGCTGCTCCACCTCACTGAGAATGTGGCTGCTGAGTAACACGGACGCGCCGTTGGTTCGTGCCTTGCGGACATAGGTGACAAAGACTTGCTCCATGATGGGATCCAAGCCTGCGGTGGGCTCGTCAACGATGAGGAGCTCGGGCTCATGACTGAGCGCCGCGATGAGACTGACTTTCCTTCTGTTACCTGTCGAGTATTCGCGGATCTTCTTCGAGGGATCCAATTGGAAGGCATCGATAAGCTCGTTTTCAAGAGCTCGGTTGGATGGAGTCTTGCGGAGTGATTCGAGTGCCCTGAAAACTTCCGCCCCAGTGAGGTTGTCCCACAGTGTGGCATCTCCTGGAACGTAACCAACTCTTCGAAGGACATCGGGGTGAGCAACAGGATCTTGGCCGAGAATAGCGACTGAACCTGTTTGGGGTTTTAGCACTCCAATGAGTGCCCTGATGGTTGTTGACTTTCCTGCCCCGTTGGGGCCGAGGAAGCCGTGAATGCTCCCCTGCTCCACTGTGAGGCTGAGGCCGTTGACGGCTGTGAACGAGCCAAAACTCAAACTTAGATTTTGAACCTGAACTGCCGGAGTGTTCATAACTCTCATTCAACTCCACTTGGAGACAAAAATCAGCAGATGTTTCACGTGAAACATCTCGCGTGGGAACTTCGAGGTGTCTTCGTGGGGCGTACGGAGATCTAGCAAGTGTGGCTTTATGTTTGACCCTATCCGAATCAACATGCAGTGAATTAACATCTACTTATGTTTGTACTCAAAGATCTGCTAAAGGCAGAACGCATAGAACTCGACCGCACGGTCACCGATTGGCGTGAAGGCATCCGCGCCGCAGGTGTACTCCTAGAAAAGACAAACAGCATTGATTCCGCCTACACCGATGCCATGATCGCCAGCGTGGAAGAAAAAGGCCCCTACATTGTGGTCGCTCCAGGTTTCGCTTTCGCGCACGCCCGCCCCAGCAGAGCAGTACACGAGACCGCTATGTCGTGGGTGCGCCTGGCCTCCCCTGTTTCCTTCGGTCACAGTAAGAATGATCCCGTCAATCTCATCGTTGCTCTCGCTGCCAAAGATGCCACCGCACATACCCAAGCGATGGCGGCATTGGCTAAAGCTTTAGGAAAATACCGAAAGGATCTCGACGAGGCACAAAGTCCCGAGGAGATTCAAGCAATCTTAGAGAAGGCAGCAGCGCCGGTGAAGCAGAAGGCTCCTGCTGTGGCGCCTGCTGTAACACCCACTGACGCTCCTGCAGCCTCAGTCCAATCCACAACCCACGACAAGATCCTCACCGTCTGTGGCAACGGCTTGGGTACCTCCCTCTTCCTCAAAAACACCCTTGAGCAAGTTTTCGACACCTGGGGTTGGGGTCCATACATGACGGTGGAGGCAACCGACACTATCTCCGCCAAGGGCAAAGCCAAGGAAGCTGATCTCATCATGACCTCTGGTGAAATCGCCCGCACGTTGGGTGATGTTGGAATCCCGGTTCACGTGATCAATGACTTCACGAGCACCGATGAAATCGATGCTGCGCTTCGTGAACGCTACGACATCTAACTACTTTAAAAGGACGAAAACATTATGGACTGGTTAACCATTCCTCTTTTCCTCGTTAATGAAATCCTTGCGGTTCCGGCTTTCCTCATCGGTATCATCACTGCCGTGGGATTGGGTGCCATGGGCGTTCCGTCGGTCAGGTTATCGGTGGAGCAATCAAAGCAACGTTGGGCTTTTTGCTCATTGGTGCGGGTGCCACGTTGGTCACTGCCTCCCTGGAGCCACTGGGTGCGATGATCATGGGTGCCACAGGCATGCGTGGTGTTGTCCCAACGAATGAAGCCATCGCCGGAATCGCACAGGCTGAATACGGCGCGCAGGTGGCGTGGCTGATGATTCTGGGCTTCGCCATCTCTTTGGTGTTGGCTCGTTTCACCAACCTGCGTTATGTCTTCCTCACCGGACACCACGTGCTGTTCATGTCCACCATGCTCACCATCATCTTGGCCACCGCCGGATTTGATGCGTGGATTGTGGTGGGTGTGGGTGCTCTCTTGCTCGGTATTCTCATGGTGTCGTTGCCTGCGTTCGCGCATCCGTGGACTCGCCGAATCACTGGCGATGATTCCATTGCCATTGGACACTTCGGCACCGCAGGTTATGTTGCTGCCGGTGCAGTCGGCCGACTGGTCGGTGGCAAGGGCAAGAAGGCCAGCCCTTCCACTGAGGATATGAAGGTTCCGGAAGGCTTGCGCTTCCTCCGCGACTCCATGGTTTCTACAGCTCTGTCCATGGCGATCATGTACATCATTTTGGCTATTTTGTTCCTGGTGCGCGCAGGAGAACAAGAAGCCTTCACTGCATTCCCCAATGGCGCCACCAACGTAGGCAACTACATCATGCAGTCCTTCACTCAAGGTCTGCAGTTCGGCGTTGCAGTTGCCGTGATTCTCTTTGGTGTCCGCACCATTCTTGGTGAACTGGTCCCCGCATTCCAAGGTATTGCTGCGAAGGTTGTTCCCGGAGCTATCCCCGCATTGGATGCACCGATCGTGTTCCCCTACGCGCAGAACGCCGTTCTTATCGGTTTCTTGTCTTCCTTCGTCGGTGGCTTGGTTGGCCTGACTGTTCTTGCATCGTGGCTGAACCCAGCTTTTGGTGTCGCGTTGATTCTGCCTGGTTTGGTCCCCCACTTCTTCACTGGTGGCGCGGCGGGCGTTTACGGTAATGCCACGGGTGGTCGTCGAGGAGCAGTATTTGGTGCCTTTGCCAACGGTCTTCTGATTACCTTCCTCCCTGCTTTCCTGCTTGGTGTGCTTGGTTCCTTCGGGTCAGAGAACACCACTTTCGGTGATGCGGACTTTGGTTGGTTCGGAATCGTTGTTGGTTCTGCAGCCAAGGTGGAAGGTGTTGGCGGGCTCATCTTGTTGCTCATCATCGCAGCGGTTCTTCTGGGTGGCGCGATGGTCTTCCAGAAGCGCGTCGTGAATGGGCACTGGGATCCAGCTCCCAACCGTGAGCGCGTGGAGAAGGCGGAAGCTGATGCCACTCCAACGGCTGGGGCTCGGACCTACCCTAAGATTGCTCCTCCGGCGGGCGCTCCTACCCCACCGGCTCGAAGCTAAGATCTCCAAAACCTGAGATTTCCTGAACCGCAAACAAAGAAGCCGCCTCCCAGCCCGAGAGCTAGGAGGCGGCTTCTTTGATGTTTCTACATTCTCTCAGAATGTTTCACGTGAAACATTGCCACATTTAAAGGTCTAAACCTTCTTGGTCGCTGCCTTCATCGCAGAGATGAACTCAGTGAGATCCTTCTTCAAACCGTCCATATCTCGAATGGTGGACGGGTTCGGGTGCTCACCTTCGCAGTGGGAAGCAATGATCTTGGTGATCGCGGAACCCGTGATCGCACCGGAAGCACCCGCTGCAATTGCGTCTGCCACGTGCTGAGGGGATGAGATGCCGAAGCCCAAGAGGATGGGTGCGCCATCAAATTTCTTGATGTTGTCCACCACTGCGGACAGGCCGTCGGTGGATGATTCACGTTCGGTGCCGGTGACGCCGTCGCGGGAGATGGCGTAGATGTAGCCCTTTGATGCGGCGGAGACACCCTCGAGGGTTTTCTCGCTGGCGTTGGCCGGAGCGATGTAAATGGGATCAATTCCGGCTGCTGCAGCTGCTGCAGAAAACGGTGCGCCTTCGCGGACTGGGACGTCTGGCAGGAGGATGGAGTCTGCGCCAGCTTCAGCGAACTCTTGGTAGAAGCGATCCAAGCCACGGGTGAAAGGAACGTTGCCGTAGATGAGCATTCCGATGGGAACCTCTGGGTAGGCTGCGCGCACGCGCTTGATCTGCTCGAGTGCGCTGTCTACGGTGGCGCCGCCGTCGAGTGCGCGGAGGTGGGATTCCGCGACGGTGGGGCCATCGGCAACTGGGTCGGAGAAAGGTACGCCAAGTTCCAGTGCATCTGCGCCAGCTTCGATTGCTGTGGAGATGATCTGGAAAGCCTCCTCTGGTGAAGGGTCGCTCAGCATGATGAAGGGAACAAAGGCGCCCTCCCCTGCCGTGTCGAGGCGTGCAAAAAGATCGTCGTAACGGCTCATCGGTTGTCCTTCAGGATCAGTTCTGGATTTTCTTCGAGGGTGCGGCGCACGTGGTCAACGTCCTTGTCGCCACGGCCGGATAGGGAGACGAGGATGGTTAAGTTCTGGCCTTCCTCTTCGGCGGTCTTGGCGCGCTTGAGTGCGTAGGTGAACGCGTGTGAGGATTCCAGTGCGGGGATGATGCCTTCGTAGCGGGCGAGGTACTGGAATGCTTGGAGGGCTTCGGCGTCGGTGATACCAACGTAGGTGGCGCGGCCGGTGGCGTGCAGGTGTGCGTGCTGTGGGCCGACGCCTGGGTAATCAAGTCCGGCGGAGATGGAGTAGGACTCTTCCACTTGGCCGTCGGAGTTGCGCATCAGGTAGGAACGGGTGCCGTGCAGGATGCCGATCTGACCGTTGGTGATGGTTGCGCCGTGCTTGCCGGAGTCGAGGCCTTCACCGGCTGGCTCAGCGCCGACGAGCTCTACACCTTCATCGTCAATGAAGTCTGCGAACATGCCGATGGCGTTGGAGCCACCACCGACACAGGCGACCACAACGTCGGGAAGCTTGCCGGTGCGCTCTAGCATCTGTGCCTTGGCTTCCTCAGAGATCACCTTGTGGAATTCACGCACGATGGTTGGGAATGGGTGCGGGCCGGCGGCGGTGCCGAGAAGGTAGTGGGACTCGTGGAAGGTTGCGGTCCAATCGCGCAGCGCTTCATTCACGGCGTCCTTCAGGGTGCCGGAACCAGATTCCACGGGGATGACCTTCGCGCCGTGCAGCTGCATGCGGTAGACGTTGGGCTGCTGGCGGGCAACGTCCTTGGCGCCCATGTAGACAACGCACTCGAGGCCCATGAGCGCACATGCGAGAGCGGTGGCGGTGCCGTGCTGGCCTGCGCCGGTCTCTGCGATGATGCGGGTTTTGCCCATGCGCTTGGCAAGCAGCACCTGGCCGATCACCTGGTTAGTTTTGTGTGCACCGCCGTGGACGAGGTCTTCGCGCTTGAGGAAGATCCGCGCAAAGCCTTTGCCTTCGCCTGCGAGTGGCAGGTTGGAGCATTCGGTCAGCGGGGTTGGGCGGCCAAGATAATCGCGGAGGTAGCCGCCGAGTTCTTCGCGGAACTCTGGGCTGTTGGTCGCGTCAACGAAGGCCTTCTCCAGCTGGTCGAGAGCAGGCAGGAGGGATTCCGCGACGAACTGGCCGCCGAATTCACCGAAGTATGCAGGCAGCAGCGTGGAGCCGCCCAAGTTTTCTTTTTCAGTCATGATCCTATTTAAACCTTTAATAATGGAATGTGGAGATGGTCGCGAAAATTTTCAGCAGCGCGCCGGCGTCTTTCGCCCCAGCCCACGTGCCTGCACCGGCGGGGTATTCCACGCCAGAGTTGATGTCCAAACCTGCGCAGCCCACAGCGAGTGCCTGCGCAGCGTTGTCCGGAGAGATGCCTCCCGCGAGCAAAGACTTTGCCTTCACAGCGGCCGGCACCGTAGCCCAGTCGAATACTTCCCCGCTGCCACCTTCATGGGCATCAAGAATTAGCTTATCGACGTCACCCTCCACCGCAGCTGCCACTTCAGCCCCCAAGGGGCTGGACATCGAGATCGCGCGCCAGACCTGGACCTGCGGTCCAACCTCTTCACGAACGGCGGCGATCAATGCCTTTTCTGCTTCGACGCTGTCCTGCAGTGGGGCGTGGATTTGTACGGCGAAGATGCCGTCGACAAGAAAATCCTTGTACCCGGAGGTGCGACGGCTGACCGCGACGTAGCGCAGGTTGGGCTCTGCGGCGATGATTTTTTGCGATGTTTCACGTGAAACATTGCGTGGCGATGCCTCTTCGAAGATGAGCCCGCCGTAGACAGCACCCGCTGCGCGAGCGGTTTGTGCTGCACTTGGTGAGGTGAGTCCGCAGACTTTGTTGGGGCCGTAGACCAATTCGCGGGCTGCCAGATCGACGTTTTCCTGGCTGGTCAGCTGGGAGCCAACGAGGAATGCATTGGAGTGCCCACCTAGCTGGCGGACGGTTTCGGTATCGCGCACGCCAGACTCAGACACGAGCACGGCATCTGCTGGAATGAGCTTGGACAGGCGACGTGAACGATCCAAATCAATGGACAGATCATGCAGGTTGCGGTGGTTGACGCCAAAGATCTTCGCACCCAGCTTGATGGCGCGGGCGACTTCCTCCTCATCAATAACCTCGGTGAGGATATCCAGATCAAAACGCGCAGCCTCGGCAGCGAGTGCTGCGTACTCTTCATCATCAAGCACAGAGAGCATGAGCAGGATGGCATCAGCACCAAAGTAACGCGCCGCGTGTACCTGGACAGGATCAATGATGAAGTCTTTGCACAGCACCGGAAGATGAGAGGTAGCGGCAACGGTAGCGAGGTGATCGTAATCGCCACCAAAACGATCCGGCTCGCACAGCACGGAAATGCCGCTGGCGTAGCGAGAGTACACGCGAGCGATTTCACCCGGCTGGTAGTGCTCACGAATCATTCCCAAAGAAGGCGATGCGGACTTGCACTCCATGATGAAACGCGCCCCTCCCCTACCCTGGTTGAGGGAATCGAACAGAGAACGGGTGGATTTTGGAAGCGCATCCACATCCACGTGAGCGATGCGAGCGCGAATTTCCTCCAGGTGTCCGCGACGACCCTCCACGATGCTTTCCAACACCGTGGGCAGATTATTACTAGTCATTGGAAGACTCCTTTTCTGAGTAATCGATCTCTTCGTGCTTGGCCAACCATGCCTGGGTGGTGCCGTCGGCAAGCAAGGAAAGCGCCTTTTGTGCACCATCCTTCAAGGAGTCGACATCGCCGTTGAGGTAGAACATCGCACCTGCGGACGCAGCCAACGCATCACGGTGTGCATCAGGGCCGGTGCCCGCGAAAGTAGCGCGCATAGCTTCGGCGTTCTCAGTGCCGAGGCCACCCACGAGATCCTCAAGGGTGTAGCGGCCAAGGCCAAGGTCCTCAGGCTCGATGGTGTAATGCTCGATGGTGCCGTCTTCTTTAAGCTCCCACACCAAGGTGGTGCCGTGGACTGCGATCTCATCGGTGCCTGCGCCATGCACAACAAGCGCGCGTGTACGGCCCAGCTCGCGGAAGACCTCAGCGATGAGCTGTCCATGATTGGCATTGGCCACGCCCATGATCTGACGCTCCGGGCGCGCCGGGGACAGCAATGGTCCAAGCGTGTTGAAGATGGTGGGGAACTTCAGCGCCTGGCGAACCGGCTGCACATGCGCAATCGCAGGGTTGTACGCAGGTGCGAACAGGAAGGTGAAGTTGGACGCTTCGAACCACTTCACAGCACGATCCACATCAAGGCCCAAAGGAATATTCAGCGCCTCCAGCACATCGGCGGAACCGGACTTGGAGCTCACTGAACGGTTGCCGTGCTTAGCCAGCTTCACTCCACCGGATGCTGCGATCAGGGAAGCGCCGGTGGTGATGTTGATGGTGTTGGCACCGTCGCCACCAGTACCAGCGGAATCTAGCAAACCTGCGCCAGTAATCGGGAACGGACGAGCCGCCGCGAGGAATGCCTTGGCAGCGCCGGCAATATCAGCGAACTGCTCACCGCGAGTACGGATGGTGGCAAGCAGCGCTGCGATGTGCACGTCATCGTATTCACCCACAGTCAGCGGGGTGAACACCTCAATTGCCTCCTCCAGGGTTGGAGTGGGGTTATCCAAGTAGGCGTTGAGAACTTTCAGTGTTGCTGGAGAAGTCATGAATCAAATCCTTTTTTATTAGTTCGCGAGAAGCTGTTCGACACAGCGGGACAAAATGATAGGACCCGTTGGGCTCAGCACTGACTCAGGGTGAAACTGCAGGCCAATGGCCTTTCCATCGGTGGTGCGTGCCGCCATGATGACATCACCAATCTCCGAGGAACAGGTGCCCAGTGATTCAATACCGTCTGGGGCAACCACGCAGCCCAGTGAGTGATAACGGCCAATTGGAACCTTGCGGCCTGGGATTTCTGGATGATCAGGCTCAACATCAGTGGCAAGACCTGCAAAAACAGGGCTCTGCACACCTGCATCAGTAAGGATCATGTTGTCGGTGGTGCCGTGCACAGGGCCACAAGGCTCAACCTTGCCGCCGTGGTATTCGATGAGTGCCTGGTAGCCGAGGCAAATACCCAGTAAAGGAATCTGGCCGAGTGTGCGCTCGATCAGCGCCATCATGTTGCCCGCATCGGCAGGGTAACCAGGTCCAGGTGAAAGGCAGATCAGGTCCGGGTTGGCTGCCAAAATGGTTTCAACTGGCACCGTATTGCGGAACACCGTGCACTTATAACCGGCCACAGCGAACGCATCCACCAGGTTGTAGACAAAAGAATCGTGATTATCAATGAGAACAACGTGTGTCATCGGATGACCTCCAAAGTGGAACCAGCAGCAAGCGCAATGGCATTCAACACGGCATACGCCTTGTGCAACGTCTCATCGGCTTCAGATTGAGGATTAGAATCGCGGACCACACCCGCACCAGCCTGCACAGCAGCCACACCATCCTGGACAAACGCCGAACGAATAACAATGCAATTATCCATATCGCCATCGCCGCGCAGGTACCCCACTGCCCCACCATAAGAACCACGCCTGCGCTTTTCGACGCCGCGCAACAGCTCCATAGCGCGCAACTTCGGAGCGCCGGTCAACGTGCCCATATTCATGCACGCCCGATAGGCGTCCAAAGCATCAAGCTCTGGGTCCAACGTCGCCGTCACACGGGACACCAAGTGCATCACGCGGGAATAGCGATCCACCTGCAAAAGATCCGCAACCCGGCGCGACGCTGGGACCGAGACGCGGGCCAGGTCGTTGCGGGCGAGATCGACAAGCATGGTGTGCTCCGCGATCTCTTTGGCATCAGTGCGCATATCCAACTCATTGCGGATATCTAGCTCATCGTTGATGGAGCCATCTGGGTTGAGTCCACGGGGGCGGGTACCTGCGATTGGGTACAGCTGCAGCTCACGGTTAGCAGCGGTGAACTTGAGGTTGGACTCAGGGGATGCGCCAAAAAGTTCATAGGAGCGGCCTTCGTTGAGGCCACGGATATAGAACATGTACGGCGACGGGTTGGTGGCACGCAGCTGCAGATAAGCAGCGAATGCATCAGGACATGGTGCGGTGAAAGTGCGCGCCGGGACAACTTGGTAGATGTCACCGTTGTAAATGTTTTCTTTCAGCTCATTGATCTGGGTGCGGAACTGAGCATCGGGAATATCAGCCACAACGCGAAGAGTGTCGCCGTCGTGAGGGGTGGTTTGGTAGGCGTGTTCGGTTGCGGGGAGGGCGGCGTCGATAAGCAATGAAAGCTTGTTGAGCTCGGCCTCGAGCTCGCCTGGGGTGTTGGAGACGCCGGTGAGTTTGGCGGTCTGGTCCTGGTGATTGATGTCCAGGACGATTTCCGCGAGGACGAACTGGTAATCGGGGTAAGTGTTGACGCTCTCCTCGACAGCGGGGAGCGTTTCAAAGGTTTCTAAGAAATCAAAGGCGAAACCGCCCATGAGCAGTGGCAGGGACGCGTCGCTGTAGCCGGACTCGAACTGCAACTTGCGCAGCACTTCGATGGTGCTTGGTGCGGTGAGGCGCTCGCGCTCATCAACAGCATCGGAGGCCGGGAAGCTAAAAGTATTCTCTGCGGTGTTGTACTGGGAAAGCTGCTGTGTCAGGCGTGCGACCACTGCCCTACCCGAGTCCGTCAGTGGCTGCGTTACCACCGTGTTGCCCGTGCACGTAATGCGCACCGAACTCTTCAACACCGCGAGGGAAGAAATACCATTCTTGGTGGTGATATCAGCGCTTTCCAACAGGGCTGCATCATCTGCGGTTGTGCCACCCAAGTGGGCAAACAACGCAGAAGCATCCTCGTGATAGCGGACATCTAGGGAGAAAACATGGGGATTCGTGCTCATGGGGCACCTACCGAGGAAATCATTGTGGGGCTGAAGCCTTTCTGGGAAACATCAAATAATTACTCGCTGCGAGCTTCATTCGATCCAGGGCTTGCCGGTTGTGGGCTAAAAACCACAAAAGGCCCGCTTCTTCGTCGAACGAAGTACGAGCCTTAAAAAATTCATCAAAGTGAAAACAACTTGAGGTGTCAGGCTCGCTTAGTTAGCGCGCCACCACCACTGGGTGCTTTGACTGAGACAAGAGTTATTCACAAAATGGGACTTTATCACATAGTGGGAAGCTTGTCTCAATTATTAATCATTTTTGGGTTCTTGCGTAGTTTCCGCAGCTCTACGCACTGCATCCAAGTCAATCTTGGGGGCATTCAGCGGAGTTTTGTTAATAATCGGCGAGGTAATAGTCACACCACCGGCCTCTTCAATTTCAGCGGAAACAGGCGCCTGCGGGGTTTCGCGACTGCGCTTCGCGTCAACCATCGCAACAGTATGCGCAGCCATACCCGCACCCATGCCAATGAACACGATGGCAGCGACAACACCCAATGCCACGACCAGCCACATCCAACCAGAAGCCACAAACGCAACTAGCGAGGCAATAACAAAGGAAACTCCCGACAGCACCCACAACGGGCCAGCGACACGGTGCGCCATATCCCACAATTCTTGGGATTTACGCACCTCAGGGACACGAATGCCCACAACCGGGTTGCCAGGGAGCTTAGCCGCCCACCCCAAAGCACCAACCACGATGAGAAGGACTGCAAGAACGCCAAAAAGGCTACCAAGAATAATTCCGATCACCGTCATAACAACAACTCTATCCCCACCAATATTCCAGCGAGTAATTCATCCTGAATTCTTCACTGCACGATCCTGACATTAAAAGGTATGATGCTCCGCCCCAAAGAACTAGGTTTGACCACAAGCCTGCAGTAATCTGACACACGTCGCAGTTGTTTGGTGGAGTTTGTCAAGGCTCCAGGCAGGGTCTACACGAGCTGTCCTTGTGACCCGTCACTTCCAAGCCGCACACAAAATTCCATCACGCGCTGCCGAGCATTGCTCAGACAGCACCTGATTAGAAATAAGGAACAACCATGGACATAAAGAGCATGAGCTCGTCGCTGCTGTTCCGAGTGATCGTTGCCATCATCCTCGGAATCATCTGCAGCCTCTTCTTCCCGGTGTGGCTCGCTGAGATCTTCACCACCTTCAACGGCCTATTCAGCAACTTTCTGGGCTTCTTCATCCCAGTGCTGATCTTCTCCCTCATCGCCCCCGCTATCGCAGGGCTCGGCCGAGGCGCTGGCAAATGGCTCGGCATTGTTGCAGCAATCGCCTACGCGTCCACCGTCTTCTCCGGTCTGATCGCCTACGGAGCATCCCAAGCGCTCTACCCATGGCTGCTGAAAGACCACCAAAGCGTCACCGAAATCGACCTTGATACAGGTGCCCTCCAGCCCTACTTCAACATCGAGATGCCACCACCATTTGAAGTGATGACCGCACTGCTGCTGGCATTCTGCCTCGGCCTGGGCATGGCTGTAATTAAATCAGACACCCTGTTCAAGGTAACCCGCGACCTCGAGCGCGTAGTCATGAAGACCATCACCGCCTTTGTCATCCCACTGCTGCCACTCTTCATCTTCGGCATCTTCCTCGGCATGGGCATGAACGGTGGCCTCCTGGAGATCATGTCCGCCTTTGGCAAGGTACTGATTCTCGCCGTCGTGGGAACCCTGCTCTTCCTAACCATCCAGTTCATTATCGCTGGTGCAGTATCCAAGAAGAACCCATGGAAACTGTTCAAAAACATGCTCCCTGCATACTTCACTGCACTGGGCACCTCCTCTTCAGCGGCAACCATCCCAGTGACCTACCAGCAGACCCTGAAAAACGATGTTGATGTCAACGTCGCAGGCTTTGTTGTCCCACTGTGCGCCACCATCCACCTAGCTGGATCGATGATGAAGATCGGCCTCTTCACCTTCGCTGTTGTCTTCATGTACGACTTGGAAGTAGGCGTCGGCCTCTCCATCGGATTCCTCCTCATGCTGGGCATCACCATGATCGCCGCACCAGGCGTTCCCGGCGGAGCCATCATGGCAGCAACCGGCATGCTGGCCTCCATGCTCGGATTCAACACCGAGCAAGTCGCCCTCATGATCGCCGCCTACATCGCGATTGACTCCTTCGGCACCGCAGCAAACGTCACCGGCGACGGCGCAATCGCAGTCATCGTGAACAAATTCGCCAAGGGCCAGCTGCACACCACTTCCCCAGATGAAATGGAAGAAGACGACCGCGTTGCCTTCGACATCACTCCATCGGATGTGGAACACCACAAGTAGAAACCCGCATTTTCTGTAGTTTTTACTGCGGTTTGATCGCACCAGCTCGATGCGGCTGGTGCGATTTTCTCTGTCTTGAGGGTTCGTGGGGGGCTGTGTAACGGTGGTTCGGGCGTAGTTCGGCGTATCTCGGGCCAGTTCGGGCCGCTAAAAAGGGGAAACCAGACAGGCGTGACAAGAATCTGGATTTTCGCCAGGTTTTGGCACGCCTGTCTGGTCTGCCTCGAAAAGGGTGATTTCACGACCGAGATCCCTAAAAGTTTGACCTCACAGAATCGCTTCTAAGAGCCTTAACTGGCTCTCCCTAGACTCACACCCATATGGAAATCTCGACGCCTTAAACACCCATATTTCGCGGTTGTTTCTTAACTGCGATTTCACGGTGTCGAGTTCATGGTTCCAATACCTCAAGCTCAATTTCTCAACAGCGATTTCGCTCGGTTTTCCCCGGTTTTCCGACTGAAATCGCTGTTAAGAAATCGAACTTAAGAACTCGACATTAAAGAGCCTGCCTGGGAAAAGCACACAATTTTCCCTTAACAGGTGAGGCTTCTAGTTCTGCTCGAGGAGGGCGTATCGCCATTCCTTCAGTGCTTGTGGCATTTCGCCGAGCTCAGGGTTGGCGATGTGGGCACGCTTGGATGCATCGTAACCCCACAGCCAATCTGCGTAGATGAACCAGCCGTTGCGGTTTGCTTGGCGGAAAACTTCGTTGCGGATGAGACGTGCGGTGCCTTCCACATGCCAGAGCTCTCCCCAGAAACGGCCAACAGTTTGGATGCGGCTGCAGCGTGGTCGGCGTTCAGCTTCCACCTCTGCGAGTACCTCTTCCCAATCGAGGTTGCCAGCACGCGCAGCGTCGGCAGCGAAGAGGGCGACAGCCTCGGCGTCTTCCATGGCCATGACCGCGCCTGAGGCGAGGTACTGGAGGGGTGGGTGGGCGGCGTCGCCAAGCAGCAACATGCGGCCGATACGCCAGTTCTCTAGAGGCTCGCGGTCGGACATTTGCCACCAGTTGTTGCGCCACAGGGTGTCCAGACGGTCCTGGATGAAGGGGTCGCAGTGGTTGTAGGCGCGGTCTAATTCTTCGGGGTTGCCCCAGTCTTCTGGGATGTCGCCGGCGGTGCGTCCATCGAGGTAACGCTGGGATTCAAAGACGGCGACCTGGTTGAGGAGTTCTCCGCCGCGCAGTGGGTATTGGATGAAGTGTACGTGTGGTCCGATGTAGCCGATGACGGATTTCAGGTCCTTCATTTCGGCGTCTTCTGCCAGCTTGGAGGTGCCGCGGTAGGCGACGTAGGAGGAGGCGACGGGGGCGTCGTCGACAAGCTTTTTGCGCATGACCGAGTGGATGCCGTCGAAGGCGAGGAAGGCGTCGACAAGCAAAGTCTTGTTATCTTCGCCCTTGTTGATGGAGGATTCGATGTCAACCTCGATACCGCCGTCGACGGTGCGGGAATCGGTGACCAGGACGCCATTGTGGAGCTTCGCGCCCGCTGCTTCGGCGTTGGTGACCAGGATGTTGAGCAGGTCAGAGCGGTGAATCACCAGGTAGCGACCGCCGTAGTGTTGCTGGAATTCCTCATCGAAACGCATGGTCAGGATGGTTTCGCGGTTGACGGCGTCGCGGAACTGCATGTCTTCTGGGAGGTAGCCGGCCGCGACAATTTGGTCGAGCAGACCCCAGGATTCCAGCATTCGCCAGCCGTGCGGACCGATCTGGAGGCCAGCGCCGACCTCCTTGAACTCAGCTGCGCGTTCGTACAAAGTGACATCGGCGCCGCGCAAAGCAAGCGCAAGAGCTCCGGCTGCGCCACCAATTCCGCCACCGGAAATAATGATCTTTTGGCCGCGGAGTTCATCAGAATGTGGAAGAGACATGGGTGAAGTTTCCTAACTGTGAGTTGAAAAAGGGGGTTTAGCCTTGGATTTCGACTTTGTGGGTGACGCTGTAGGTCTTTTGCAGGCGCAGCAACACGCTGAGAGCCAGCGCAGAGAGCAGCGCAGCGGTGCCGAACATGATGAAGTTGGAGTTCACGCCCAAGTTCCATGCGAGCAGCAGGCCAGCGAGCTGCGGGGCCACAACCGCACCAATACGACCTACACCTAGCGCCCAGCCCAGTGCCGTGCCACGCAGGTTGCTTGGGTAGAAGTTGGCGACAGCTGCAATGATGAGGATCTGAGTGCCGTGGGTGCCCACGCCAGCCAAAATGAGAATGACATAAACTGCGGTGACAGGCGGGTAAGTGAGCAGCAGGAGCAGTGCAATACCGGCGATACCTGCAGCGATGACACCGGAACGGATTGGTCCGAAACGATCGCCAGCCCACGCTGTAACCACGGATCCGATCACTGCGCCGAGGTTCAGGGCCAGGGTGAACATCAATGCATGGCCGAACTCATAACCTGCAGTTTCCATGAGGCGAGGCAACCATGTGCCTAGGCCGTACCACGCGAGCAGGGTGACAAATGTGGCGAGCGCGAACCAAATGGAGATCCAGCGGTAGCGATCGACAAGCAGATCCTTGAAACCTGCGGGATCATCGTGGCCTTCTCGACTCTCGTGATCCGCCTTGATGGCCTTATCGGAAGGAATGACCTTCATGGCGATCGGCAGGCCGACAACCAGTGGGATCAACGCGATGAGGAACATGAAGCGCCAGCCCCACTCCTCTGAGGAAGGAACAACCACAAGTGCCAGCACTGCCGCTATGGAACCACCAATGGGAACGCCCGACATCATCACCGTTGCCCACGCTGACATGGTCTTACGTGGAACCAAATCAGAGGTCATCGCATTAACTGAAGGCACCAAGCCGCCCAGACCTAGGCCTGCGATGAAACGGAAAGCGCCGAACACCCATGGGTTTGGAGCAAATGCACACAGCATGGTGAAGACAGAGAGAATCAGCACGGATCCAATCACCGCTGCTTTTCGGCCCACACGGTCTGACAGTCGACCAATGAACACAGCGCCGATCGCCATGCCAAAGAACGCGGTGGAGCCGATGGTGCCCAGCGTTGCAGAGCTTAAGTTCCACTCCTTAGCCAGGGCTGATTGGACGGTGCCGTACACAATGAGGTCGTAGCCGTCGAAAATGACAAAAAACCAGCCAATGAGCACCGCAGCCAAGCGTCGGCCGCTGATGCCCAAGATGGTGAGGCCTTTGTTTTCAATTGTTTGGGAGCTATTCGATGCTCCGAGAGTTGACTCTGTCACAAGTCCTCCCGATTCTGGTGAGTGTGATGTCATAAACACATAATCGAGGTGAGGCAAGTTACAATCAAAGGGATTCCGCTATCTGGAAAGAGTGATTATGGATAACGTCGCCCCCACCCAGGGGTTACCCCCGAAAGAATTTCTAAGCTCTGTCGACATTGCATTGCAGCTCATTTTGCTGCTCCGTGACTCTGGAAGTTTGACCATTTCCGGTGCCGCCGAAACCCTTGGAGTGGGCGCGTCTACCATTCATCGATCCATGTCAATGCTGGTCTACCGGGGTTTTGCAGTCAGAAGCGAGTCCCGCACCTACCTTCCAGGCTCTGCATTGGCGACCTCCGCGCTGCAGCCAGGCCTTGGCGCTGACTTGACGAAAAAATGCAGTCACTACATGGAATCAATCGGCAAGGAAACTGGCGAAACAACCCACTTGGTGATTCTGCAGGGAGATAGCGTTCACTTTATTCACAGTGTTGAAGGTTCCCTGCCGGTGCGCGTGGGCAATCGCCGAGGTCAAGTCATGCCCGCCATCCAAAATTCAGGTGGATTAGTGATGCTTGCAGAGATGTCAGCCCGGGAGCTTCGAGCACTGTATTCCAGCCTGGGCGATGAGGAATTTGAGAATTTAAGAAAGCGTCTTCGCAGGACCCGGGATCGAGGCCATGGCGCAAACTTTGGCTTCTTTGAGCAGGACGTTAGTGCAGTTGCGGAGCCTTTACTCAACGATGTGGGTGATGTTTTAGGTGCAATTACAGTGGCTGTGCCGTCGAATCGGTTCCGGGAGGTCTATCCGAAGGCGGTGCAGGTTTTGGAACGACATATGCGGGATCTGAACAAGGCTTTAGCTGATTACCGAGTGCCCGAAAAAGGGTGAATGGGGGGAATTTTCAGAGCTGTCACACCCCCGTTTCCTGAGGGGAATACTTAGATTCCACATAGCGGAATTATCTTGAGTCACCTTTCAAAGACCAATATGTTCGAAGTCACAAACACTTCAAGGGCTAGACGTATGCAGGTGTTGGGGATTGCTTATCTCAAGGGCAATCACACCCTTCATACGCATCTACAACATCCGTAAAGGAGGACTCCAACAATGGGCGCCCCAGGTAAAAACGATTACGCAACTGAACACGTCAAGCAAGAAGTCCCACCCGCAACTCCAGAAGAGCAGGCAGAGCTGGACACCATGTACAAACGCATGGATGACCTGCATCTAAAGCCCCTGTGGACTCAAATCGGTGGGTTGATGCCAAACCACCCGGAACCACGAGCTGTGGCACACAAGTGGGATTGGGCGGAACTCCTGAAGCTCGCGCAGCGCTCCGGTGAACTCGTTCCAGTTGGGCGCGGTGGCGAACGCCGTGCCATTGGCCTGGCAAACCCAGGTTTAGACGGCAATACCTACATCTCCCCTACTCTGTGGGCAGCGATTCAGTACCTCGCACCAGGTGAAAACGCGCCAGAGCACCGCCACTCACAAAACGCATTCCGCTTTGTTATCGAAGGCGAAGGCGTGTGGACTGTCGTTAACGGCGATCCAGTACCAATGCGACGCGGCGACTTCCTGCTTACCCCAGGCTGGAACTACCACGGCCACCACAACATCGCTACCGAGCCAATGGCCTGGCTAGACGGGCTCGATATCCCATTTGCGTACCAAATGGACACCGGATTCTTTGAGTATGGCACCGAAAAACTCACTGACGAATCCACCCCAGACCTCTCCCGTTCAGAACGCCTGTGGGCCCACCCAGGACTTCGCCCAGTCTCCTTCCCAGGAAAAACTTCCTACTCACCAATTGGGCGCTACGCCTGGGAGCACACCGACGCAGCACTCAACGATCAGCTGGCATTGGAAGAAGCAGGATACCCAGGAACAGTCGCGCCGGGACATGCTGCGATTCGCTTTTCCAACCCAACTACCGGTGGCGATGTCATGACCACCATCCGCGCAGAGTTCCACCGCCTGCGGCCAGGAGCATCCACTACCCCCATTCACGAGGTAGGAAACCGTTGCTTCCAGGTATTTGAGGGTTCCGCAACAATCAATGTTGGAGATAAAACCTTTGAAGCTAACCACGGCGATGTGATCAATGTACCGTCGTGGCAGAAGTGGAATATCGTCGCTGGCTCTGACGGCGTCGACTTGTTCTGCTTCTCTGATACACCAATTTTCGAGGCCCTTAACCTCGCACGTACTTTTACTCCGGAAGGAATCTAGAACTTATGCGTCTTGCAACAATCCGCACCAACGGCACCACCATTGCTGCTCGTGTTGAATCTGAAAACACCGCTACCACCATCGAGGGCTTTGCCAACGTCGGTGAATTACTCCAGGAATCCAACTGGCGCGAGCTGGCAGAAAACGCTGCTGGTGAGGCTGTGACCTTTGAAAACAAGGAGCTAGATGCAGTAGTTCCAGCACCTAAGAAGATTGTGTGCGTCGGCCTTAACTACGCCAACCACATTAAAGAAATGGGCCGCGACCTCCCTGATACCCCAACCCTTTTTGTTAAGTTCCCTGACGCGCTCATCGGACCTTTCGATGATGTTGTCGTTCCAGAGTGGGCTAACAAGGCTCTCGACTGGGAAGGCGAGATGGCAGTTATCATTGGCAAGCGCGCACGCCGTGTCAAGCAGGCCGATGCTGCTGAGTACATCGCTGGCTACGCAGTGATGAACGATTACACCACCCGCGATTTCCAGTACGCAGCACCTGCAAAGACTCCACAGTGGCACCAGGGCAAGTCTTTGGAAAAGTCCGCTGGCTTCGGGCCTTGGATGACTACCCCAGATTCTTTTGAGTTCGGCGGCGAGCTGGCAACCTACCTCGAGGGCGAGAAGGTACAGTCCACCCCTACCAATGACCTGGTCTTTAGCCCAGAAAAGCTCATCGAATACATCACCCACATCTACCCATTGGATGCTGGCGACGTCATTGTCACCGGTACCCCAGGCGGCGTTGGCCACGCACGTAACCCACAGCGCTACATCGGTGACGGCGAAACCGTAAAGGTTGAGATTGCGGGCCTCGGCTTCATTGAAAACAAGACGGTGTTTGAGTAAATGACAACTTTCCACGATCTTCCGCTGGAGGAGCGGCTGACACTGGCAAGGTTGGGCACATCCCACTACTCCCGTCAGCTCTCCCTCGTGGACAACGCTGAGTTCGGCGAGCATTCCCTGCTAGAAGGGTGGACTCGTTCCCACCTCATTGCCCACGTGGCGTACAACGCCATCGCACTGTGCAACCTCATGCACTGGGCAAATACTGGTGAGGAAACCCCAATGTACGTGTCGCCAGAAGCGCGCAACGAGGAAATTGCCTACGGTTCCACGCTCAATCCCGATGCGTTGCGTAACCTGCATGAACACTCCGTCGCACGCCTGGACGTGGCTTGGCGTGAAACGTCTGAAGATGCTTGGTCACACGAGGTTCTGACAGCTCAGGGACGCACTGTCCCAGCTAGTGAAACATTGTGGATGCGTTCCCGCGAAGTCTGGATCCACGCAGTTGACCTCGGTGCAGTGGCAACCTTTGGCGACATCCCAGAGGTCATCCTGCGCACCTTAGCTGCAGAAATCACACAAAAGTGGACAAGCCAAGGAACCGGCGAGGGACTTGTGCTTCTCGACGAGCCCTCCAGCACTCGCTACCCCGCCGCCCCAGGGCAGGACGAGGTAGTAGTGTCCGGCAGCCTTGCAGGCATTGTTCGCTACGCCGCTGGCCGCGGTTCCGATGGAGTCACTTCTTCCACTGGAGAGGTTCCAGAGCCACCGCGCTGGCTGTAGTTTCCACACATTCTTAAATGACCATGTTCCTGTGCGGGAATGTGGTCATTTTTTATCTCTTTTACTGAAATCGGCCTTCATTGGCGTTTTAAGGCTTTGGGATCCATCAAATGACTATTGGCGTGGGTTGGTCTCTGTTTGGGTGGCAGGGGCGAAACTGAGGGGTTACTTTTTGGCTTATTTTTCTAAAAAATTTTGGGTTGGGGAATTTTAAACCGCGGGCGGGAACTTGTTCAAAGGCACCTTAAAAAAAGGGGGGTGCCGTATCCATGACTGGATCAAGGATGGGATTTTCTCGGAATTTTTTTGGGTCGGTTTTCGGGATGTAAACCTGTAAAAATCACTTTCGCTACTAGGTGTTCCAAGGCGTGATTCCCTTACTCATAACGTATTGCGTCATGGGTAGGGAAGGTGATTTTAGGGTATGACGCAATGCGTCATTTTGCAGTTAACACGCTGAATGTACCCCATGCGACACAGTTGTACTGTCAAGCGTTATGATAATGAATCTCAACTAGAAAATGACTGGGGGCGATATGCCGGTGCAGGACGCAGGCGAACGCAACAACAATGACCGGCCAGTGATGCCGGGAGAGATCCTCCGTGAGGAATTCATGGAGCCTTTGGGGCTGTCCCAAAACGGCTTGGCGCGGGCAATAGGAGTGCCGCCACGCAGGATTAATGAGATCGTGCACGGCAAACGTGCAATCACAGCAGACACAGCACTGCGTTTAGCTGCTTATTTAGGTCCCGATCCGCAGTTTTGGCTCAACTTGCAGACCCACTACGACCTGTCGGTGACGTATTTAGATACGCGCACGCTGTTGGAAGCGATCAAGCCTTATGATCGTCAGCAAAATGTGGCTCGGACCCTGAATCCGCTTCAGGAGAGCTCGCAGTAGGAGTCGCCTCTGGTCGGGGCTTCAAACGAATGATGTGGATGCTCACGCCGGTGGCAATCAACGGCAAAATGATCCACGGAATGGTTGCCCCGATGAGGATGCAGGAAAGGATGATTCCGCACCACAGTGTCAAAAGTGTGCGGAATTTATGCCTCGGGGTCATCGCGTGGTTGTAGTAATTGGAGATGTACTCGCCAAAGATTCGGTGCGAGATCAGGTAGTTGTGTAACCGCTCTGAGCTGCGTGCGAAACAGAAAGCACTCAACAATAAAAACGGAGTCGTGGGGATAACTGGCAATACAACGCCGATTGCTCCGCAGACAAGACTGAGCAGTCCGACGGCGATAAGCAGTGGTTTCCACATAATTCTTCAAGTCTATCTACTTATTGAGGGGAGGAAGAATTGCCCTCCACACATGAGATGTCCCGTGTACCTACTACACTGTTTAACCATGACTAACCCGAGCGAAGGCACCACTCCCCTGGCGTTCCGTTATACCCCGGAACTCGCCAACAAGATCGAAGGTGAGTGGCAGAATTACTGGACTGACAACGGCACATTCAACGCACCCAACCCGGTGGGTGATTTAGCGCCTGCGGACGGTAAAGCACTTCCTGAGGACAAGCTCTTTGTCCAGGATATGTTCCCGTACCCATCCGGAGCTGGCCTGCACGTAGGCCACCCACTCGGTTACATCGCAACGGATGTTTTCGCCCGCTACAACCGCATGCTGGGCAAGAACGTTCTGCACACCTTGGGCTATGACGCCTTCGGACTGCCAGCAGAGCAGTACGCGATCCAAACCGGTACACACCCACGCACCACCACCATGGCCAACATTGAGAACATGAAGCGCCAGCTCGGTGCGCTGGGTCTTGGCCATGATTCCCGTCGTGCGGTGGCCACCACGGATCCTGAGTTCTACAAGTGGACTCAGTGGATCTTCCTGCAGATTTTCAATTCGTGGTTCGATGCAGAGCAGCAGAAGGCACGTCCCATCAGTGAGCTGATTCCGTTGCTGGAGTCCGGCGAGCTGAAGACTAAGGACGGGGCGGATTACAACGCGCTGGGAGACGTCGAAAAGCAAAAAGCGGTGGATGACTACCGCCTTGTTTATCGCTCGAACTCCACCGTGAACTGGTGCCCAGGCTTGGGCACCGTGTTGGCAAACGAGGAAGTGACCGCGGACGGCCGTTCCGAGCGTGGCAATTTCCCTGTTTTCCGTAAGAATTTGTCCCAGTGGATGATGCGCATTACCGCGTACTCGGATCGTCTGATCGATGATCTGGAGCTGCTCGATTGGACTGAGAAGGTCAAGTCCATGCAGCGTAACTGGATTGGCCGTTCCCGCGGCGCTCAAGTTGATTTCAGTGCAGAGGGCGAAACCGTCACCGTGTTTACCACCCGCCCAGATACCCTGTTCGGCGCGACCTACATGGTTCTTGCACCTGAGCATGAGCTGGTCGACGTGCTGCTGGAGAAGGCTGGTTCCTACGAGGGCGTTGATGCCCGTTGGACCAATGGCCAGGCGAGCCCTGCGGAAGCTGTCGCTGCATACCGCGCCTCCATCGCCGCGAAGTCCGACCTGGAGCGTCAGGAAAACAAGGAAAAGACCGGCGTCTTCCTGGGCGTTTACGCGACCAACCCAGTCAACGGCGATCAGATCCCAGTGTTCATCGCTGACTACGTTCTGACCGGCTACGGCACCGGCGCCATCATGGCGGTTCCTGCTCACGACGAGCGCGACTACGAATTCGCCACCGTTTTGGGTCTGCCTATCAAGGAAGTTGTCGCAGGTGGCAACATCGAAGAGACTGCTTTCACCGAATCTGGCGAAGCAGTCAACTCTGCGAACGACAACGGCCTGGACATCAACGGCCTTGCCAAGGATGAGGCTATTGCCAAGACCATTGAATGGTTGGAAGAAAAGGAACTTGGCCGCGGCACCATCCAGTACAAACTGCGCGACTGGCTGTTCGCCCGCCAGCGTTACTGGGGCGAGCCTTTCCCAATCGTCTACGACGAAAACGGCCAAGCACATGCTCTGCCAGACTCCATGCTTCCAGTCGAGCTGCCAGAGGTAGAGGACTACAAGCCTGTCTCCTTCGACCCTGAAGACGCAGACTCCGAGCCTTCCCCACCGCTGGCAAAGGCCCGCGAATGGGTTGAGGTGGAACTCGATCTCGGCGACGGCAAGAAGAAGTACACCCGCGACACCAACGTCATGCCACAGTGGGCAGGTTCCTCCTGGTACCAGCTGCGCTACGTCGATCCAAGCAACGATGAGCAGTTCTGCAACATCGAAAACGAACGCTACTGGACCGGCCCACGCCCAGAAACCCACGGACCAAACGATCCAGGCGGCGTAGACCTCTACGTCGGTGGCGTCGAGCACGCAGTTCTCCACCTGCTCTACGCACGTTTCTGGCACAAGGTCCTCTTCGACCTGGGCCACGTCTCCTCCAAGGAGCCATACTGTCGCCTGTACAACCAGGGCTACATCCAGGCCTTCGCCTACACCGATTCTCGTGGCGTCTACGTGCCTGCCGATGATGTCGAAGAGAAGGACGGAAAGTTCTTCTACCAGGGCGAAGAAGTCAACCAGGAATACGGAAAGATGGGCAAGTCCCTGAAGAACGCCGTTGCCCCAGACGATATCTGCAACAACTTCGGTGCTGACACCCTGCGCGTTTACGAGATGGCCATGGGACCTTTGGACACCTCCCGTCCATGGGCAACCAAGGACGTCGTCGGTGCGCAGCGTTTCCTCCAGCGTCTGTGGCGTCTCGTCGTCGATGAAAACACCGGCGAAGTGCTCACTCGCGATGAAGTCCTCACCGACGATGACAACAAGCAACTGCACCGCACCATCGCAGGCGTCCGCGACGACTACACCAACTTGCGCGTTAACACCGTGGTTGCCAAGCTCATCGAATACGTCAACTACCTGACCAAGACATACCCAGACACCATCCCAGCTGGCGCAGTCCTGCCACTGATCGTCATGGTCTCCCCTGTCGCACCACACATCGCGGAGGAACTCTGGAAGAAGCTCGGCCACGACGACACCGTCACCTACGAACCATTCCCCACCTTTGAGGAAAAATGGCTCATCGACGATGAAATCGAACTGCCAGTCCAGGTCAACGGCAAGGTCCGCGGTCGCATCACCGTTGCAGCCGACGCCAGCCAGGAGCAGGTCATCGAGGCAGCGCTTGCCGACGAGAAGGTGCAGGAGCAAATCTCCGGCAAGAACCTGATCAAGCAGATCGTTGTCCCTGGCCGCATGGTCAACCTTGTGGTGAAGTAAACCCATTCGGTTGAGATTGCCCTAAAAGCCGCGCCGGCCCGCTATTAAAGTAGTGGGCAGGCGCGGTTTTTTATGTGCTGGACTCGCTAGGTTCTTCAACTGGCGTTGGGCTGAGTAACTTTTGAAATCTTTGATATCGAGCCTCGAGAACATCCATATTGAATGAATGAATTTCGCTTTCTTCCACCACTCGGGCAATTTTTTGAAGCTTTGCCCAGGAGGTGTTGGGTGGGTGGGGATGGAAATTATTCTCGATGTGGAATCCAGGCATGCGGGATACTAGGTCGAAGACAAGGATATTGTTCAAGCTTGGATGGAGGGAATGAAACCAGCCGACTTCGGTTGCGATACCCATCATGAAATCAAAGGTTTCTCGGCGTATCCAAGGATCAAAACCTTCGGAGTCATGAATCTCAAAAATGAGTTCCCGTGGTTTCAAGAGGGGATCTGCGTCTAGGTCTCTGGTGTCTGCGTCCAAGAGTTCTCCAAAATTTTGGAGGCTTGCGGGGATATAACCAGTAGCGACCATCTCCCATGGGACTGAAAGCGTGCCGCGCCCTACTTTGAGTGTGTATCCCTCAAGTTCAAACTCAAAGATTCCACGAGATTCCTGGAAAACTAACTCGGGTAAGAATGCGTATTTGTAGTCTTGGTACTCTTCGGCAAGTGCGTCTTTTGTATATTCAATGGTTTCTACTGCAGACCTTGTCCGCTCGGAGTCCCATGCTAATTCCAGCTCCCATTCTTCCCTGAAGTGGAATTTGAAAACTAGTACGTGCCTCAGTGCTTCTTGTAGATCCTTCACTGGGAGGTCCTGTTGCTCCATCGCAAGGTGAAGAGAACGTTTGAGCAGCATCAGAGCATCGGGAACGAGGGAAAGGGATTCAAATGAGAAACTATTTACATAAGGGACATAATCGGTGTCGGGATCAGTGGTGAACCAGGGCTCCGGATCTTCTTGAATTACGGCAGCAAGCCAGCCAAGTGTTCGGAGTGTGCGGTTCATTGTCTTTGTCCATTCTTATCAATCAGTAAAAGTATGGAAGTAGCTTCTCATGTGGATGCGACATCAATCGGGCGCGAGTCGAACAGATGTGTAAATGGAAAACGCCCCGGCCAGTATGTAACTAGCCGGGGCATCTATTTAAGTCTTTCTAAAGCTATTTCTAGAGTGGTTTCTAGAGGGTCTCGACAACTTCGTCCTGCTCAAGGCGTGGCAGGCGGTCGTACCAAGCATTGTCAGCTGGCTTACCCATGTTGATGGCAACCAGAACGCGGTGGCGGCCGTCTGGGAAGAACTCCTTGGAGATAGCGTCTGCATCCATGCCGGTCATTGGGCCAGCGGCGAGACCTGCTGCGCGGATACCGATGATGGCGTATCCGATCTGAAGGCCAGCATTGAGTTCTGCGGAGGAAGCGCGTGAAGCCTCGTCAGCATCGAACATGTCGCGTGCACCTGGGAAGTGTGGGAAAAGCTTTGGCATTTCTTCGTGGAAGTCGATGTCGGCTGCAAGAAGTGCGACCGCAGGAGCTGCAGCAACCTTGGCCTGGTTGCCTTCTGCCATCAATGGCACGAGGCGAGCTTTGGCTTCTTCGGAACGAACAATTACCACGCGCAGAGGCTGGGAGTTCATTGCGGTTGGTGCCCACTTAACTAGGTCGAAGATGGCCTCGATCTGCTCATCGGTGACAGGCTCTTCGGTGAATGCATTTGCGGTGCGAGCCTCACGGAAAAGAAGGTTTTGTGCGTCTTCGTCAAGTGTTAGTACGTCTTGGGTAACTGTAGTCATACTTCTTATAACGGTGAATGCTCCCGAATTAGTTCCCGTATCAAGTAATTGTGTGGAGGATTACTTTGCGCCAACACCGTGCAAAACCGAAATAGAGCTCTTATTTATCCAGAGAGGGGAATTTAATAGTCCCTACCAGTCTTTGAGGGGGCGTTAGCGTTACATTGAGCCCTTGGCCATTCTGACAACAGAACCGGACCACAATCACGCTAGAGCCTTCACACTCATAAATAAGAACATTGTTGTCAAAAAGTTGTTTACTCAGAGGTCGAACTTCTCAGAAAGCTGTTAGTTTGAATTACCAAGATCGGTATTTGCTGCGATCGCTGTGTAATTCTCAAAGAAACTGACCTCCCGCTGAAAATGCTGACGGTAGTCCATTTTTCTGCTCGACGACTGAGAGAGTGTTCATTGTGCACCTAGCTGGATAATTCACCAGACAACGGCAAACGATATTCCTTGCCGTAATAACAAGTATTCTTCTCATAGTTTTAAGTGTGCCCTCCACCGCGAATGCGCAAACAGAATCTACATCCCGCGGAGTTCCCACGATGCTGGTGTTGGATAGCTCGGGATCGATGGTGACTCCAGATGCTGGTGGGCAAAGCAGGTCAGATGCCGCCAAAGAGGCTACGAATCAGTTTATTGATGAGCTCGCTGGAACCCTCGACTTAGGTTTGGTGACCTACGGCGGAAACACTGGTGAAACACCAGAAGATTATGAAGCCGGTTGCCAGGACATCACCGTCGTCCGCGGGCCAACTAATGGGCAGGCTGAGCAGCTTAAACAACACATTGATAGCCTCCAACCGCAGGGCTATACGCCGATTGGTGAGTCCTTGCGCAAGGCTGCAGCAGAATTGCCTGAAGGCCAATCTGGCACCATCGTATTGGTCTCTGATGGCATTGCAACGTGTACGCCCCCTCCAGTGTGTGAGGTTGCTGCAGAATTGGCTGACCAGGGTGTTGATCTGGTGATTAACACTGTTGGATTCAACGTCGATGAGTCTGCTCGCGCGGAATTGGAATGCATCGCGCAGGCCGGAAACGGTACCTATGCGGATGCGAGCGATGCGGATTCGCTTGTGGCAGAACTGAAGCGAGCAGCCACCCGCACTGCAGTGGGCTATGAATCAGACCTGGAACAAATCGATGGCAACAGCAGCCAAACAAGCCCAACTCCGATTCCAGATGATGTGGAATTGTTCAAAGCCGATCTTCCAGCACTAGATAATAAAGACGGCGAAGTAACTCAGTACTGGTCCATTCCCGTTGAAGATTATGAACGTGTGCAGGTAACCACCTCGTATGTTGCACCAGTGACTTTTGGACTCGGGAACGACTACCTGAGCATTAGGAATGAACTGCTTTTCGGAGATGAACAAGATCAAACCTGTCATCGTTCGATCAGCAATGACCAAATTCTTGATAATTACGGTGCGCGGCCTTTGGTTGCCAGTGTGGAGTCAGATGTGATTGGAGATAAGTGCGATACCGATGAACTGGTTCTCGCAATCACCAGAGGCCAGCCTTTCAATTGGGAAGAAGAATTACCTGTTGAGATCGTGGTAAAGCGCCTTAATCACGCGGATACGTCAGGGCTTCCACTCGGTGATCAACAGCGTGAAATCCCAGATCTCGATGTGGCCGCAGTACAAACATGGGCACCCACCACTGGCGGATCTTGGTTTACCAACGCTACGGAGCTAACTCCAGGTGAAGGTGTTGAAGCAGAGATCGTACCTGGTGAAAATCACGTTTATCGCCTGCCTATGGCAACTGGTCAGCAGCTGCATGGCTTTGTGGAAGTTGTAGAAAACACGGCACAAGATGATCCTGGAGTGACGGACAAATTGGGTGTTGCAGTGTATTCGCCAACACGGCAAAATGCTGGAGTCGATATGTGGACGGACGTTGCGCCTCGGGCAGGTGCCAGTGAGTATTTTGCAGCGCCAGTTCCGCTGACTTACCTGAATATGTTCCCTAATGAAGGCGGATTTGGCACTACTTCTAAGGCCACCAGCACGTTTACGTTTGAAGGCGATTACTACCTCGTTGTGCACTATGACGATCTCAGTGGCAGTACAATCAGAGATGCCAGCAACCAGCAGTCTTTTCCCCTTCGTTATCGCTTAGCAGCGGATGCTTTTGGTGATGCAGAGCCAGGCCCAGTGTTTGAAAAGGTTTCTGCAACCACCTCAGAATCCTCTAGCCCAAGCACTCAACCAGATGAGCCAGCTCAAAATACCGCAACTGAGGAAAGCAGCACTGGAATCTCCCCGCTCATTGTTGGCGCTATCGTCGCACTCATTTTGGCGTTCGCTGCGTTTGCCAGCTGGCTAGTTTTGAAAGGCCGCAAGAAATAACCCCATAGGAATTTCCAAACCAACACATTTAAGTACGAACTCATGAATACTGGGGGCACTAGGAGTCCACCCCACCCTCAGGAGGGTTTCATGAGTTCGTCTGGAAAAGTCATTGTTGTTGGAGCCGGCATAGTGGGTCTTGCCACCGCCTGGCATTTACAGGAGCACGGGTTCGAGGTGAGCGTCCTTGATCGGGATGGTGTCGCTGCAGGTTCTTCGTGGGGTAATGCTGGTTGGTTAGCGCCGGCGAAAACTATTCCGTTGTCGGAGCCGGGGCTTTGGACGTATGGTCCGAAAGAGCTGTTCAATCCGGTGTCGCCGATGCATATGCCACTTCGTGTGGATCCCAAACTGTGGCTTTTCTTGGCGCAATTTATGGCGCAGGCTTTTCAAAGCAAGTGGGATTCCACAATGGCGGATCTCACAGAGATCGATAAGGTCGCGCTCGAAGCTTTTGATGAGCTGTCGATCGGTGGCGTGGAAGGCCTCACCCATGAAGGTCCATTTGTTATTGGTTTTGAGGAAGAGAGCCAATCGGCGGGTTTCCGTAAGGAAATTGATGGTGTGATCAGGTATGGCCAGAAAGTGGAGATGTCTCGACTGGAGAATCCACAAGAGTTGGCGCCGATGCTGAATGAGCAAATTCAGGTGGCTTACCGTTTGGAAGGCCAGCGTTTCATCGAGCCGGGTCCATACGTGCAGTCATTGGCGGATGCTGTGGTGAAGCGTGGTGGCGTGATCCGCGCCGGGGCAGAAGTTGTGCATGTGGCGAAGGGTGATCGTCCCGCGGTCATTTTGGCGGATGGTAGCCGTGAAGAAGCGGACAAGGTGGTTGTGGCAACGGGTGCCTGGCTGCCGGGTCTAACGCGTGAATACGGTGTGAAAACTCTTGTTCAGGCTGGTCGTGGCTATTCCTTCTCTGTTGCAACGGATATTCCTGCCAAGCATTCTGTGTACCTTCCCCACCACCGCATGGCCTGCACGCCGTATGAGGGCCGTTTCCGCATTGCGGGCACCATGGAGTTCCGCGGTCCGGATGAGCCGTTCCAGCAGGGCCGGGTGGATGCGATTGTTTCGCAGGCGAAGAAGGTTATGAGAGGTATTGATTTCAACGATCGCAAGGATGAGTGGGTGGGTTCCCGCCCGGTCACTCCGGATGGGCGTCCGTTGATTGGGCAGACCAAGGCGGAGAACATTTACGTTGCCGGTGGTCACGGCATGTGGGGTGTGGTGCTGGGCCCTGCCACCGGTAAGTATTTGGCGGAGCTGATGGCTACAGGCAATACCAACCCGATCATCAAGCCGTTCGATCCGCTGCGTTAACTGCCCAATAATTGGTTGAAGATCTCCGAGGTTGCGGGATGGGTGTAGATGCCGTCGCCAAGCTCGGAGGCGGTGACGCCATGCCACATGGCAAGCGCCACGGTGTTGATGAGCTCCTGGGAGTCGGCGCAGTACAAGGTCGCGCCGAGCAGCGCATCAGATTGCTTGTCGACGAAAAACTTCACCATACCGTGAGGTTGGTTAATAATCTTTGGTCGGGGAACGATCGGCATATCTGCAATCAAGGCCTTTTTCACCACCACATTTTCCCCTTCAGTGTTGTCACCGATGGTGGACAACGGCGGTTCGATAAATGTGGTGGTGGGGATCAGTCTGTGTTCGGTGGATTTCTCACCAGGTCCGGCTAGTTGATCCAGCACAATGCGGTGGTCATCGTAGGACACGTAGGTAAACTGCGGGCCGCCATTGACATCGCCTACAGCGAAGATGCCGTCGATGTTGGTCCGGAGGTGGGCGTCGACAAGCACCTCCCCACGCGTGCCTGTTTTGATGCCTGCCTGTTCAAGGCCGAGCCCGTCGGTGGCCGGGCGTCGGCCGATGGCAATAAGGGCTGCGTCGGCGTCGATGTCGCGGTCTTGAAGTGCGATGGTGAGATCGCCGCTGAAACCGGTGAGTTCAGCGTTGTTGAGGAAAGTAATTCCGCGGGCCTCTAGATCGGTTTTGGCCAGCTCCGCCACTTCCCTGTCGAAATTTTTCAGCGGTAATTCGCCACGGTCGATGATGGTTACCTTGGAGCCTTGGCCGCTAAAAAGCGTGGCGAACTCCAGGCCGATTGGGCCACCACCGATGATCGCGAGGTGCTTCGGCAGGGGCGAAATGTGCTGAATGCCAGTGGAATCAAAAACATGCGGATTGTCGGTGCCTGGGACATTGGGGATGACCGGCGTGGAGCCCGTGTTGATCACAATCGTTGGCGCATACAGCACAAGAGTGTCACTACCTGCAGTTACTGTGATTTCGTGGCTAGCTGTTAACGTAGCTTTTCCATCAATGACGGTGACACCCTTGTCTGTGGCCATCGCAAGATTCTTGGCATTCAGCTTGCCAATCAACTGATCACGCGCCACAACCGCATCCGGGAAATCCTTGCCCGTTGCAGTCTCAAACAACAACTTCTTCGTGGGGATGCAACCTACATTGATGCAGGTACCGCCATACATCTGTGGACTCTGCTCAATCAGTGCGACCCTGTCCCCCGCTGCCGAGCGTTTCATCGCGATAGTCTTGCCTGCTTTGCCGAAACCAACAACAATGAGATCAAACTCAGTGTCCATGCGACCCAAGATACTCTCGGGCAAGCTCTTCGTTGTTCGTTAAAGATTTTGAGGAAGCCTAACAGCGAACACACAGGCCATCCCCCTAGGGTTGGCCATATGTCAACCATTCACGCCTCCGGAATCCAGGCTCCACAAGTGCCACACGGTTCCCACCATGCCCCGCCACAAAAGGACGAATCAGTGAAAAAGAGCTTCAATGCCTCTTCTTTACTGTTCGCGTTTTCCTTCGGCGTGTACCTGGTGCTGCTTGTGATGATGACACTTCTTAAAAGTCGCCTTTCTTTAGGCGGACTGTGGAACACAGAAGCACACCAATACAGATCCATCGACTTAGAGCTTTTCAACGGCTTTATTGATCCACCAATTTGGTGGGGGCCTTGGACCAACACTTTTGGCAACATCGCACTGTTCATGCCATTTGGGTTTTTCCTGTACAAAATGCTCCGTAAATTCAACCATCGATTCCCCTTCGTAGAAACCATCCTGTTTGCCAGCGTCACCAGCCTCAGTATCGAAGTTCTGCAATGGGTGTTTGCTATTGGATATTCAGATGTCGATGACCTGTTGTTTAATACGATCGGCGGACTCATTGGAGCATCCGTAGCAGCGCTTGTCTCGCTTAAATCCTCCAAGGTAGTCAGCGGAATCATCATGGGCGGTTCACTATCTGTGATGGCGATGATGATGTATTCAAGTTTTACCGCCTAGAAGGTTTCAGCAGTTCCGCTTGCGCGGGCGAAAAATCCATGTTGTCCTTATATGATCAGGACTCATGAGAACCCCTTCTACTTCGATGATTGCCCTCGCGCTGATTGCTTACAGCGCGGTCATGGTTTCGTTGACCATGTTGAAATCATTCTTCGTCATTGGATTGTTGTGGGTGCCGGAAGCCCATAGGAATCGCTCGATTTCTTTGGTGCCGTTTAATGATTTCATCGAATCCAGTTCGTGGTTTTCTCCGCTATTTGGTTACGGAGGGAACTTCGCTTTCTTTGTCCCCTTCGGAGTGCTGTTCTACGTCCTGTTAAAAACATCTGGGTCGTGGCATAAGAATTCAGTCATTCACACGATGCGGGTGGGCGCGTTATTTAGCCTGGCTATTGAGATATCTCAGTACGTTTTCATGCTGGGATACAGCGACATCGATGACCTTATTTTCAATACCCTTGGTGCCGGCGCGGGAGCATTAATTGCCAAGATCTTTGGGGAGAGATTTTTTAAGGTGTGGGTTTGGCTCGCACTGATTCTGGCAGTAGTTTTTGCAGTCTTGGTGGCACTGGGGCCAAGGCTTGGCGATCCTGACAAGGTAGTTGATTTGGGACAAGCGCAGCGATTGAGCGTCACTCCCATGAATGTTTTCGTGTGATCAGGCTATATCCTTGAGGGACAATTCTTTATTAGTCAGACCTTTAAAGGAAACCTTATGGGATCTATTCCAACAATGTCCATCCCTTTCGATGACTCACGTGGACCTTATGTCCTTGCGATGGATATTGGCTCCACTGCATCACGAGGTGGACTTTATGATGCTTCCGGCTGCCCAATCAAAGGCACCAAGCAGCGCGAATCCCATGAATTCACCACCGGTGAGGGCGTTTCCACCATTGATGCTGACCAGGTGGTTTCAGAGATCACCTCAGTTATTAATGGCATTTTGAACGCGGCTGATCATCACAACATCAAAGATCAGATCGCCGCTGTCGCGCTAGATTCTTTTGCATCCTCATCAATCTTGGTCGATGGTGAAGGCAATGCGCTCACCTCGTGCATTACCTACGCGGATTCTCGTTCTGCACAGTATGTGGAGCAGCTGCGCGCGGAAATCGATGAGGAGGCCTACCACGGCCGCACCGGCGTCCGCCTGCACACCTCCTACCACCCATCGCGTCTGCTGTGGCTGAAAACTGAGTTCGAGGAAGAATTCAACAAAGCCAAGTACGTGATGACCATCGGTGAGTACGTCTACTTCAAACTTGCAGGCATCACCGGAATGGCTACTTCGATTGCCGCGTGGAGTGGCATTTTGGACGCCCATACCGGCGAACTTGATCTGACTATCTTGGAGCACATCGGTGTTGATCCGGCTCTGTTCGGTGAGATCAGAAACCCTGATGAACCAGCCACCGATGCCAAAGTTGTCGACAAAAAGTGGAAGCACCTGGAAGAAATCCCTTGGTTCCATGCCATTCCAGACGGCTGGCCTTCCAACATTGGCCCAGGCGCGGTGGATTCTAAAACCGTCGCAGTCGCCGCCGCTACATCCGGCGCCATGCGCGTGATCCTTCCGAGCGTTCCCGAACAGATCCCATCTGGCCTGTGGTGTTACCGCGTTTCCCGCGACCAGTGCATCGTTGGTGGCGCACTCAACGACGTCGGACGTGCCGTCACCTGGCTGGAGCGCACCATCATCAAGCCTGAAAACCTCGATGAAGTTTTGATCCGAGAACCCCTTGAAGGCACCCCAGCTGTCCTGCCGTTCTTCTCCGGGGAACGCTCCATCGGCTGGGCAGCCTCAGCGCAGGCCACGATCACCAACATTCAGGAGCAAACCGGCCCTGAACACTTGTGGCGCGGCGTTTTCGAAGCCCTCGCACTCTCCTACCAGCGCGTTTGGGAACACATGGAGAAAGCCGGCGCAGCCCCTGAACGGGTCATCGCATCAGGACGAGTCTCCACCGACCACCCAGAATTCCTCGCGATGCTTTCCGACGCCCTCGACACCCCAGTCATCCCTCTGGAAATGAAGCGCGCCACCCTTCGCGGCACCGCACTTATCGTCCTTGAGCAGCTCGAACCAGGCGGCACGCGCGCGACGCCACCATTCGGCACCACGCATCAGCCGCGCTTTGCGCACCATTACTCCAAGGCAAGAGAGCTTTTCGACGCCCTCTACCTCAAGTTGGTCTAGCTTTTCGCAGTGGAACACGCATGCGAATATCTACCACAAGACGCAGAAATTCTGTGATTCGTGGTGGATTTTTGCGAATTGGATAAAGTGCAAAAATTTGTTTGATTTAAAGGTCTGGTCTCGGGGTTGTGGTGAGTTCTTGATCAGCGAATTTGAAGGCCCACAGAAGCAATTCTGTGGGCCTCAAGTTTGCTCTTAAAATATTGGCGCCTCGACGGGGAGGGAGGCGTCGATAAGCAAATTCTTAAGCGTTTTGCGCTTCGGCGACGGCCTGGACAGCTGCCTTGACTGCTGGGGCGACGCGGGGATCCAAGGCGGTAGGCACGATGCGGCCGACCTCGAGGTCCTCAGCTGCGATGTCGGCGATTGCCTCTGCAGCGGCGAGCTTCATCTCGGGGGTGATCTTCTTGGCCTTGGCTGCGAGAGCGCCGGCGAAAATTCCTGGGAACGCGAGCACGTTGTTGATCTGGTTAGGCAGGTCAGAGCGGCCGGTCGCGACGATGGCGCCGTACTTCTGAGACAGCTCAGGATCGATCTCTGGGGTTGGGTTCGCCAGGGTGAACAGGATTGGCTGTGGTGCCATGAGCTTGAGGGCGTCCTCGCCGATGTTGCCGCCGGACACGCCAATGAACAGGTCCGCGCCGGTGAAAGCCTCATTGATGCCACCGCTGATGCCACGAGGGTTGGTCTTCTCTGCAAGAGCAGCCTTAACTGGGGAAAGATCCTCACGGCTGTCGTCGATGATGCCTCGGGAATCGAGAACCACGATGTCGGTTGCGCCAGCGTTGGTCAGCATATCTACGGCAGCAACGCCCGCTGCGCCTGCGCCGGAAATAACAATCTTGAGGTCTTCGATCTTGCGATCCAGCAGCTTCAGGGAGTTGCGCAGCGCAGCGAGGATAACCACAGCGGTTCCGTGCTGGTCATCGTGCATAACTGGGATATCAAGACGCTCAATGAGGCGACGCTCCACCTCAAAGCAACGAGGTGCAGAGATGTCCTCCAGGTTGATAGCACCGAAAGAAGGCGCGATGGCTGCGATGGTCTCAACCAAAGCGTCAACATCGTGAACATCCAAAACGATAGGGATAGCCTTCAGGCCAGCGAAAGAGCTAAACAGCTGAGCCTTGCCCTCCATGACGGGAAGGGAGGCCTGAGGTCCGATATCGCCAAGACCCAGAACAGCGGTGCCGTCGGAAATAACCGCGACGGTGTTTCCAATGCCCGTGTGGGTGCGTGCAACCTCTGGATCTTCCTTGATTGCTTCACAAACCTGAGCAACACCTGGGGTGTAAGCAAGGGAAAGATCGCGCATGTCGCGGAGCGGACGAGTGGAACTAATGGAGAGCTTTCCGCCCTCGTGTGCCTCGAAGATTTCCTCATGGGTGAGGTTTTGGGTGGAACGCTGCAGGTCGATGGTCATATCATTTAGCCTTGTTAATCGGTGTTTTTGCGGGAAGCTCTGTTAAGGGTAGAACCTCATTTAGGGTTCTGGAACAAAAACACTAGCTAAATCTGTAGCTCAACAAAAAATTCGCAATGTGAACATTTGCAAAACATCCCTGACCTTTATTGCTAAGTTTGTGCAGGGGTGTTTTGTGATGAATTTAATTGTTTGCTAAGTGTGACTTTTGGGTGGTTTTGGGGTTGATTCAGTGGTTGATTCAGTGGGCTGAATTTGGGCTGCTACTTCAGTAGCGGGCGGGACCACAGCGCCAAGACCAACGTGGAAGCCAATGACAGTCCAGCCATGATCCACAAAGTGCCAGCAACCCAATCGGCATCCACAGCCATCGCGCCAAGTGCCGCGCCAGACGCGATACCCACTTGGTAAGTGACCACATAAATGGAGGATGCAGTATCTGGGTGGTCGCGACCCGCATGGAGGAAGATGGTGGTTCCCAGGGTTGGGAGAGCGCCGTATGCTCCACCAAACACGGTGACTGCAAGGAAGATAGCTACTACGGCTAGTGTGCCCTCTAATCCGAATGCGATCTGTCCAAGAATTGCAGCAATGACAAACAAAGTGGTGGTGTGAACACTTCCACGCAGCATGCGTTGATCCACAGTTCGGGTTGCCACTGTCACGCCAATGAGTCCGAGTGCACCGAAGGCGAACAAGCCAATGGACACGAAGCTGTCCCCTGCTGTTTCAGCGATGATGAGGCCAAGGTAGGTGTAGGCAGCAAAAACACCGGTGACGGCAAGGAGAAGGAAAATGGCCAGGGAAATGAGACCCCATGGAAGGGATTTCTTTTCTTTGGACTCTGATTCCGTGTCTGGAAGTGGTGGCAGTGATGGAACGGTTGGAATGAGTACAGCCACGGCCGCAATGGTCAGCGCACCAAGAATCCAGGTGGCAGGACGCCATCCGATGAGTTCACCGATCCATGTTGCCAGCGGAGAACCAACGACCAGCGCCATGGTTGATCCAATCGACACAACGCCTACTGCACGACCAGTGTGACCTGGGGACATACGCGCTGCCATTGGCCCAACAAGTGCCCAAAACACCCCGTGAGTCAATGCTGCGATAGTGCGGCCGATGGCTAGCATTCCATAATTAACGGTCAGTGCCTGAACAACAATGCCCGTGGCCAAAAATGCCAGAGTAATCAGGAAAACTGTGCGCTTGTTAAATCGAGAAACCCACAACATGGCAGGGATCGTCACCACGGCAACGACAGTCGCATACACAGTCATCAACAGGCCGATGCTGGATTCTGACACTCCAAGATCGCTGGCCATCGGCTTGATGAGGCCAACTGCAAACATCTCGAACGTGACATAAACAAATGCCGCGAAACTCATGGCGGTCAAAGGGACGACAGGAAACCGTGCTTCGGGCGCGGTGGTGGTGCTCATGGCTGCGAAGCCTTTCTTGAATCGGGCTGTTTAATGGGGTCTGTCGACTTCTCGAGTGAATCTGTTCGGGTGAACTTGCTCTACTGAACTTGCTCAGATGAACGTGTGGGGAGGACTTGCCGGGCGTCTATAAAACGCAGCTTTTTGGGCAGCTTAAGGCAAGTTCTAGATCGTTAAAGTTAGTCTCGAAAAACAGTAGCCCGCTGTGGAGAATTCAGCCAGATTAAAAAGGTGGATATCCAGCTAAGTTATCAATCTAACTCAGCTGGTAGCCAGTGTGCCTGCGCCACATTCTGCTGAACTTACTGGAAGGTTCGGAGTAGTTGCTCGATCACATCGAGCGCGTGCAGCGCGGTTAGCGGCCCACCTTCATGGGTTTGCTTGTCTGAGCGTACGAAATGTCCCTCTGTTATCGCAGGGAGCTGCTGGTAGAGCTGGTTGTCATGAAGTTCTTGCCAGGTTTGTGGGCTGTTGACCAGCATGATTAATCCGTCTGCATCTCCAAAGCCAGTGAGCACTTGCTCTGGGCTGTATTTGGTTGCATCACCGTCGATTGCCGCTTCGAAAGCCTGTGATGGGGTTGCTCCAAGATCGCGGAGCACGACAGAGAGCAGCCGGTTGGGTCGGGTTTCAAAGCTCTCTCCGTTGAAGCTCAGTGGTGCGAAAGTGTTGTTGGCCAGTATGTCTGCATATTGAGTGGACAGTGCTTTGATCCGGGAATCGTAATCTGCAATTAGTTCTTCAGCGCGTTGTTCGGTGCCTGTGGCTTGGGCGACGAGCCGGAGGTCTTCTTGCCATGTGCTGGTGTCTTGTTCACCGATGGGAAGAACTGGTGCGATGGTTTCTAGTTGCTCCTGGATGGGTTCAACATCGCTGAGCCTGGAGATAATGAGGTCGGGGTCTGCCGCTGCAATTGCTTCGAGGCTGATGTCATCTGCGGAGAAAATTTCTTCTGCGCCATTGAGTTTGGCTTGTTCTAGCTGAGTTGCCAGTGGCGATTCGAGTTCAAGTGAGCCTGCTTCCTCAAAGGGGTAGCCCACCACGGGGAGTTCCAGCGCCAAGGCGATGTCTAGGTCACGGCGGCCTTCGAGTATTACTACTGAGTCAATTGTGGAGGGGACGTTGAGGGTGCCGAGGGCAGTTTCCACAGAAGTGTCAGTTGTTTCAGGAGTATCGTTTGCCGTTCCGCACGCACTGAGCAGCATTACGGAGCATAAAAAAGGCATTAGAAGTTTTTGATACACAAAAGCTTAAGGTACCCTACCCTTATTCTTAGATCTATTGTGCAATTAAAAAGCACGTTAGATACGGCAAACATCTGACCGTGTCCAATGCCATAGAAAACACCGGCATGAAACGTACCCAAGGGCTAACATCGGGGGCATGAGCGTGCAAATGGATACCCCTGATCCCACGATGTCTGCTGTTGCAATGTTAGATTCCATCCCTTCTGATCAACCAGATTTTCTAGTTGATGTAGAAGTTGATCAACCAACTCCCGGCCCTCATGATGTGCTGGTCAAAATTGAAGCGGTCTCAATTAACCCTGTTGATACCAAGGTGCGTATGCGTGCCGGGAAACAAAAGCACCCAAAGATCCTTGGGTTTGATGCTGCAGGTGAAGTGGTGACAGTTGGATCTCAGGTCACGCTTTTCAATGCTGGTGACAAGGTGTTTTATGCAGGTTCCAACCAGCGCCCAGGAAGTAATGCGCAGTACCAGGTGGTGGATGAACGGCTGGTAGGGCATGCGCCACAAAGCTTAGAGCCACACGATGCCGCTGCTCTCCCACTGGTTGCGCTCACGGCATGGGAGGCGCTTTTTGATCGTTTGGGCGTAACTCAGTCTTCCACCGGCACGTTGCTGGTGTTGGGTGGTTCAGGTGGTGTGCCTTCCGCTCTTATCCAAATTGCCCGAGCTCTTACTGGTCTGAAAGTGGTGGCAACTGCTTCCCGACCTGAGTCGGCAGAATGGGTGACTAAGCTCGGAGCTCATGAGGTGATTGATCACTCCAAGGATTTGAGTGAGCAGATCTCCGATGTGGATTTTGTGTTCAGCTCGTGGACTACGGGTCGTGAAGTAGAACTAGCCACGTTGATGAAGCCACAGTCCCACCTGGTGCTTATTGATGATCCAGTGGATCCAAACTTGGGTGCTTTCAAACAAAAAGCCATCGCTTTGCACTGGGAGTTCATGTTTACCCGCGCTATGTTCAATACCCCTGACATGGGTGAACAAGGCAAAATTCTGAATAAGATCGCCGACATGGTTGATCGGGGTCAGTTTCAGGCAGTGACAGCAACTGTGCTGGAGGGTCTCAACGCTGCCAACATCATGGAGGGACACCGGCTCGTTGAGCAGGGTAAAACCTCAGGAAAAATCGTTGTGAGGATTTAAAGAGGATTTGAACAATGCATCATCTACGCTATGACTCACCAATCGGAGAGCTACTCCTGGTCGCAAGTGATCAAGGGCTGACCTACGTGGCATTCTCCGATGAAAACTATGCAGCTTGCACCGTCGGATCGACCCCTGGCACCAACGCAGTGTTGGAGCAAGCAGTTTCTGAGCTGAAAGAATACTTCGCTGGTAAACGCAAAGAGTTCAGCACTCCCCTGGATTGGCCGAGCCAAAACTTGCTGAGCTTCCGAGGGAAAGTTCAGGAGTTCTTGCTGTCCATTCCTTATGGGGAGAGCAAAACTTACAAGCAGATCGCCGCTGAACTCAACAATGCTGGTGCGGTTCGCGCAGTGGGCAGCGCGTGCGCGACCAATCCACTGCCAATTTTCGCTCCCTGCCACAGAGTGTTGCGCACTGATGGAGCTTTAGGCGGATACCGAGGTGGCTTGGAAGCGAAACAGTGGTTGTTGAAGCTCGAGCACCCTTAAGGAAAACTAGGTGCCTTTCACGTTGACGATCTGGCGCAATTTATGGCGAATTGTCACCAAATCGGCAGCATCGGCCATCACCTGATCGATGTCTTTGTAAGCGTCGGGAATTTCATCGATCCACTCCTTGCCGGGCCGGTAGACGATGCCCGCCATCCGAGAATCCAGGTCAGCCGTCGAGAAGCGCTTTTTAGCCTGGTTGCGCGACATCCTCCGGCCCGCCCCATGCGGCGCCGACCGCAGTGCCTCGGCGTTGCCCTTGCCACTGACCACGTACGACGCGGTGCCCATCGACCCCGGAATCAACGCCGGCGTGCCTTCGTCCGCCAACACGGCACCCTTACGGGTGAGCCAAATGGTCTCCCCGTAGTGCTCCTCCCGGACCGTGTAGTTGTGGTGGCAGTTGATGCGCTCGACCTCTTCAAGCTGCTTGTCGACGAAAAAACCCAGCTCCCGTGCGAATCTGTCCATCATTTCTTCCCTGTTGAGGAACGCAAAACGCTGCGCCCAATTCAGTTCCTTGATGTAAGACTCAAACTCCTCAGTCCCCTCGGTCAAGTACGCAAGATCCTTATCGGGAAGCTCCTCATTCTTACACTCAGCCTGCGCGATCTTGATGTGCTTCTGGGCAATCTTGTTACCCACACCGCGGGAACCAGAGTGCAAAAACATCCACACCCGATCCAACTCATCAAGACACAACTCAAGGAAGTGATTACCTCCACCAAGCGAACCCAACTGGCGCTTCCACGTCGGAGAGTGCGACAAATCCACACCATCGCTCTCCGCGAGCTCCTCCAACTCCGCGACCTTCACCTTCGCGGTTTCCTTCAAGGTGGTGGAATTGTAATTTCCAGGAGACAACGGAATAACCCGCTCGATGTAATCCCGAAGCGTCACCAAATCACGTCCCTCCAGGTCAGAGGCCGTGTAATTGGTACACACTCCTATCATTCCGCAACCTATATCCACACCCACAGCCGCCGGAATGATCGCACCCTTGGTGCCGAACACCGTTCCCACCGACGAACCCAACCCAAAGTGAGCATCAGGCATCAACGCCACATGCGGGTAAATAAACGGCATGGTGGCAGTAGCTTCGGCTTGCTTCAGGGCTGCGTCTTCCAAATGTGAAGCAAAATTAACAACATGATTCATAGCGATTCCTTAAATTCGGGTACAAATTCGGGTACAAAAAAGCCCTCCCGGCGACTGAGTTTTCAGCTACGCCGGGAGGGCTTAAAAATGTGTTTTTAGAAGTTCAACACGTTTAGAAGGCATGGCGGCGCAGGCTTTTGCAGCAGGTGTAGTTGCTGATAAAAGCGCACGGCCGACTCCTTAACTTCCTCATTTAAACGTGTAGAGCCAATGATGACAGCAAAAAGTGAATCTGTCTAGCGTTGGCAGCCGGGACACCAAAATAAGTTTCGACCCTCCATGACCTGCTCCTTGATGGGAGTTGCGCACAGAAAGCACTCTTGACCGGTTCGCCGATAGGTGTAAACCTCACCGCCGTGATCATCTTTCCGCGGTGGCCTACCCATCGCCTCCGGTGTGTGTTCCGGGCGCACAGTATCAATCCGACCAGCCACAACACCGTCTTTCATCAACCCAACAAGATCCGCCCAAATGGATCGGAACTGTGCCGTGGTGATGTCTTTTCCAATGGTGAACGGTGAAATCCCCAGGCGGAAAAGTGTCTCCGCACGGTAGATATTTCCCACACCTGCGAAAAGCTTCTGATCCATCAACAACGAACCAATGCTTCGCCCTGAGCGCTGCACCTTAATCCGAATTGGTTCCGGATCGGCATCATCGCGAATCGGATCAGCGCCCAATTTTCCAATGGCCTGGGTGCGCTCTGCATCGGTGATCAACCTGCACCATTGGGGTCCGCGCAAATTAGCTGAGATCTCCCCGTCGGAAAGGTGCAGGCGAATCTGCCCGCGGGTTTCTTCCGCAGGTTCAAACTGCAACGTGCCAATCAGACCCAAATGGATATACAAAATGTGCTCAGGGTGATCCGCATCGAACTCGACGAACAGGTGCTTGCCATAAGCCTCCGCAACCGCGATGCGGTGACCGTTGATGATCGCCGCTTCAGAAGCAAAGCGTCCTTGAGGTGAAGTGGCGTCCAAAACGGTTTCGCCAAAATGCTTGGTGAGCTCCCCAGCTAGTCGATGAATCACGTGTCCTTCAGGCATAATCACCAACCTTAGTAGCCGGTGTGCCGATTTGATAAAAAACTAAGTGTGGCCTGCGGGAATCGGCACTTTCAGGATAGGACAACCTAATATAAATAAGCTTAGACTAAGGGTCGGTGACAATTTATCAAGCAGTGCTATAATAGGGGTCATGGCAAACTACACAGTCCCTGGAATCAACGAGAATGACGCAAAGCAGCTTATTGATGGACTGCAGGAGCGTCTCACCGACTACAACGATCTTCACCTCATCTTGAAGCACGTGCACTGGAACGTCACTGGCCCCAACTTCATTGCTGTTCACGAAATGCTCGACCCACAGGTTGACCTTGTTCGTGGCTATGCTGACGAAGTTGCAGAGCGCATTTCCACCCTCGGAGGCGCACCAGTTGGAACCCCAGAAGGCCACGTTGCTGACCGCACCCCACTGCAATATGAGCGCAATGCCGGAAATGTCCAAGCACACCTCACTGACCTCAATCGCGTGTACACCCAAGTGTTGACCGGAGTTCGCGAGTCCATGGCATCAGCCGGCCCAGTGGATCCAGTAACTGAAGACATCTACATCAGCCAGGCTGCGGAGCTGGAGAAATTCCAGTGGTTCATCCGCGCACACATTGTTGATGTAGACGGAAACATCCAAGAGTAAAACGTCGAAAAGCGTTAAGGCGCTGACCCCCACCAGCCCGGGGGTCAGCGGCTTCCTTAGTCCTTAGTGCAAAAATCCACCACAAAATTTTTGATCCTGAAATTTGTGGTGGATTTTTGCACTTTTCGTCGCAGGATCCTGCACGAATCCACCACAGACTCCGGAATTTGCCGTGGGATGTGGTGGATCCTTGCTGTGGAACCTCGCAGGAGGTGCAAGTTGGGGGACTGAGTGTTGGGATTGCTAAAATTCGTCCCCGGTTCGCGGGGAAAGGCCAATTTTGATCGAGAACTTGCGCTAATGCTGCTTGAATATGCAAAACTTCGTTCGATTTTTAAGTTTTCCGCTGATCTGTAACGAGAAGTTGAACAGTCAACCTGCAGTGACCCCGCAGGAATCACAGCAGCCTCAATCGCCTCAAAAGTAACGCTCCTAGAATCGCCTCTAAGGGCCTAACCCACTCAAAACCAATCTAGGGGTCACTGCAACCTCAAAGCCCTTTAAATCGCCACGCCCCGCCCCCTCGCGAAAACCGACTTCCACCAACCTCGGCGATAAGCCTCCTCCCTGGGGCCTTGCCCATTTCATAGGGTGTCCAGGTAATGTTTCAGGGGTTAGATTTCAGCTGAAGCAACTGGGGAGTTGGCGCTATGAGCATCGGATTCGACCGCGACCTTTATATCAAGATGCAGTCGCAGCACATCAATGAGCGCCGCGAGCAGATCGGCGGCAAGCTGTATCTGGAAATGGGCGGCAAGCTTTTCGACGACATGCACGCTTCCCGTGTGCTGCCAGGGTTTACTCCTGACAACAAGATCGCTATGCTCACTGAGCTTAAAGATGAGCTGGAAATCCTCGTCGCAATCAACGCGAAGGATCTGGAGCGCAAGAAAACCCGCGCCGACCTCGACATTTCTTATGAGGAAGATGTTTTACGCCTCATTGATGTGTTCCGTGAGCTGGGCTTTTTGGCGGAGCATGTGGTGCTCACACAGTTGGAGGATGACAACTATCAGGCACTCACGTTCAAGCAGCGCCTAGAGCGCCTTGGCCTGAAGGTTGCTGTTCACCGCGTGATTCCAGGTTACCCAACTGATGCTCGCCGCATTGTTAGCGAGGAAGGTTTCGGCATCAACGAGTATGTGGAAACCACCCGCAATTTGGTTGTTGTGACCGCACCGGGCCCAGGTTCTGGAAAGCTCGCTACCTGCCTGAGCCAGATTTATGGCGATCACCAGCGCGGAATCAAGTCCGGCTACGCAAAGTTTGAAACTTTCCCCATTTGGAACCTGCCTCTTGAGCACCCAGTTAACTTGGCTTATGAGGCTGCCACGGCGGATCTCGATGACATCAACATCATCGATCCTTTCCACCTCGCCGCCTATGACACCAAAGCCACCAGCTACAACCGCGACGTGGAAGTCTTCCCGCTGCTGAAAACCATGCTGGAAATGCTGTCGGGCTCATCGCCGTACAAATCCCCCACCGACATGGGTGTCAACATGGTCGGAAGCGCAATTATCGACGACGCTGCGTGCCAGGAAGCCGCCCGCCAAGAAATTGTTCGGCGTTACTTCAAGGCGCTTGTCGACGAGCGCCGCGAGGAGCAGGACGATACCATTTCAGCGCGCATCGCCATTGTCATGAGCAAGGCCGGTTGCACCGTTGAAGACCGTCGCGTGGTTGCCCGAGCACTTGATGTTGAAGAATCCACCGGCGCGCCGGGTTGTGCCATTGAACTTAACGATGGTCGACTCGTCACCGGCAAGACCTCCGAACTTCTCGGATGCTCCGCAGCGATGGTGCTTAATGCATTGAAGGAACTCGCTGGCATTGATCGCAGCGTGGACCTGCTCTCCCCCGAATCCATCGAGCCAATCCAATCCCTGAAGACTCAGCACCTGGGATCCCGCAACCCTCGCCTGCACACTGATGAAGTGCTTATTGCTTTGTCGGTCTCTGCCGCGAACTCCGAAACTGCCCGCCGGGCTCTGGACGAGCTGAAAAATCTCCGCGGCTGCGATGTCCACACCACCACGATCCTCGGATCAGTTGATGAGGGCATTTTCCGCAACCTCGGAGTTCTAGTTACTTCAGAGCCGAAGTACCAGCGCAAAGCTTTGTACCGGAAGCGTTAAGGCACTGGATTTTGTCGAGCAGTTTCAGGCTGTTTAGCGGGTGAGCTACTACAAATATGTATAAGGTGAAGCTCGTGAAACTGAAGTGGCTTGCACCGATTCTTCCGGTTTTAGCCCTTGCAGGCTGTGGAAACTACGTCAACGTAGAGTCGCAAGGATTATCTGGAATGTCCCATGATGAGGACGGAAATATCAGCTTTCACATGTACATCTGTGGCGATAACGCGGTGGATGAACTTACACTTAGCGGTGGTATTTACGATGGCCCACCTGGGACAAACAACCCAGCCCTTGGGGCGTTGAAAACTTCCAACCCTGAGTCGGGTTATGTTGTAGTCAACATCGCTGATCCTGCCCCTTGGGAAGTTGTTGAGCCAATCAATTTGCCCACGGAACAGGGAAAGTACATTATTGCCAGTCCGAGGTTGGTGGATAAAGGTTGGCCGATTCCTTTCGCAAAAGAAAAGTATATGCCGAGTGTTTCCACATCAGTAGGAATGCTTGAAGGAATAGATCCAGGTCTAGTCATGCGGGATATGTATGCCACGTCGACTGAAGTATTTGGTACTGCCGATGATTTCGTTGAAGCTGGTCAACAGTGGTGCGAGGATCATTTCTAGAATCTGAATCTGGCAAAAGAAATGGGTTAAGGTCTGAATCTAAACCGGACCTTAACCCAAATTTTATGCCTCGATGATGAATGCCTCTAGGCGTTCACGAGTAACATCGTCTGGAAGTTGCTCAGGTGGGGACTTCATCAGGTAGGAGCTTGCTGGCATGATCGGTCCGCCGATACCGCGATCGAGGGCGATCTTGGCGGCGCGAACAGCGTCGATGATGATGCCGGCAGAGTTGGGTGAATCCCACACTTCGAGTTTGTACTCAAGGTTGAGGGGAACTCCACCGAATGCGGTGCCTTCGAGGCGGACATAAGCCCACTTGCGGTCATCGAGCCATTGGACGTGGTCGGATGGTCCGATGTGGACGTTGCGGTCTTCCACCTTTCCAGACAGTGGACCATCTGGAATGTTGGAGGTCACTGCTTGGGTTTTGGAGACCTTCTTGGATTCCAAGCGATTGCGGTCAAGCATGTTTTTGAAGTCCATGTTGCCGCCGACGTTGAGCTGCATGGTGCGATCTACGCGAACGCCACGTTCTTCAAAAAGGCGTGCGAGGACACGGTGGGTGATGGTTGCACCGATCTGGGATTTGATGTCATCGCCAACAATTGGGATGCCAGCGTCAGTGAACTTCTTAGCCCACTCAGGGTCGGAGGCGATGAATACTGGGAGAGCGTTGACAAAGGCGCAGCCTGCATCGATGGCGGCTTGTGCGTAGAATTTGTCGGCTTCTTCGGAGCCCACTGGGAGGTAGGACACCAAAACATCGGCTTTTGCGTCGATAAGCGCCTGGACAACGTCGACTGGCTCGGCGGTGGACTCGTCGATGGTCGCGCGGTAATGATCGCCCAGGCCGTCGAGAGTCGGGCCACGCAGCACGTTGATGCCGGTCTGTGGGACATCGGCGATTTTGATAGTGCAGTTTTGTGAAGCCTCGGTGGCGTCGGCAAGATCGATGCCTACTTTTTCGGCGTCGACGTCGAACGCGGCCACGAATTCAATGTCGCCAACGTGGTAATCACCGAATTTGACGTGCATCAAACCCGGGACAGTTTCGGAAGGATCCGCATTTCGGTAATATTCCACACCCTGAATGAGGGAGGTCGCGCAGTTTCCGACTCCGGCAATGGCAACCCTGATGGTGGACGTGCTCATCTAAAATTTCTCCTCTTAAAAAGATAACGGCCGCGACCGAAAAAGCTTCGCCGCACGCTTATCGACGCTACGTTCCAAAATGTGGGGATTCCCAGCAGAAATCAGACCTGATCGATAAAGCAACTCAATTGATCGATCAAGCATTACCCCCATTCGGGAGTGATGAAATGGGGGATTTCTAGGGGAAAACAAAGTAGGTGGATTCCCTGATGTGCTGTGAATGGTATGTCCGTACCCTGGCATTTTGGATACAGACTTGTTGTAAGAACTTATGAAAGGAGTGCCCCGGGGTTACCTGATCCTCGGGGCCATCTCACTGTGGCACTACCACCTTCGCTTTCCTTGGTCCCGAAGAAATTAATCATTGTGGCCGTGGTCCTGATTTTGATCATTGCGGCTGCCTCGTTTTATTTTCTGCGTTCATCATCGAATGACCAGGTGATTGCCACTTCTGATGTTCGGGAGATTTCCTCCGAGGGAATCGTGGCGCGTGTGTCTGTCAACGGAAATATTGAAGCTGCGCGAACCACCACCATTTACACCAGTCTGACTGTGCCGGTCGCGAACTTGCCGGTTGCGGTTGGTGACCGTGTGGCAGCTGATCAGGTGTTGGCTGAGTTGGATGCCTCTGTCCTGCAACGACAGTTGGATGAAACTGATGCCAACAATGCGCGTGCAGCCATGGCAAACCGCAATTCCATCGCGCAGTCGCAGCAAGCATATGAGCAGTCCAGGGAACTTCTTGATAGTGGTTTGAGCCCGGAGATCAACTCGGCGCAGTCCTCGTTGCGGGCGTCCTCACAGGCATATCAGGATGCGATCCGCAGTTTTGAAGCGAAGCAGCGAGATGTAGATGGCGGATTGGATTCCACCATGGTCGCTCAATCGGATGCTCTCAAGGCAGCTCGTGAGCAAGCAGATGCTGCTGAAATTGAACGACTGCGCGCGGACTTCGGACTGCTCAACAACGATCGCAGCAACCTCAACGATGTCATTGGTCTGCTCGATGAGAGAGAATCTTTGGCTTCTGCGGAATCCGAACTAGCTCAAGCCCGCGCTGCAGGTGACCTAGAGGCAGTCGCTGCAGCTGAAGCAAAGGTTGCAGGCCTGGAACAATCAATTGCTTCCAAAACCTCCACGTGGCCTAGCCAAGATCAGACTTACTTGCAGTCCTACACCGCTTTGGAGGAAGCTGAGCGACGCGTCGCATCCACCACTGATGCTCTAGAAAAAGCCGAGCAGATCTACATTGATTCACTCGGAAAAGTTGACTCAGAACTAGCCGCCGCACAGCGCGCCGTTGCCGAAGCCCACTCAGCACAACAAGACGCAGCACTTGGCCTCGAGACCGCGCAGCTTTCCACCCAACACCAATTGGAAGCCCAATCAAGCGCCATCGATGCAGCTTTAGGTTTGGCATCAGTAGATAATGAAGCCGCCACCAGATCCACGTCCCAGCTGCGGATGGATATCAACAACACCACCGTTCGCTCCCCATACTCAGGCATTGTTTCATCCGTGCAGGCAGCCCAAGGTCAGCCTGCAGCCGGCGCACTGTTGAGTGTTGCGGATGATTCCGAACTGAAGATCACCGCGAATGTAAAAGAAGCAGAGATCAGCAACGTCACCGTCGGATCCCGCGTCACCTTCACTACCCCATCGACCGGAACCAAAGAATTCGCCGGCCGAGTATCCAAAGTCTCCCCCATTGCAGCTGCCGCCAGTGCCCCAGCTGCAGGTGAAGGAGCTGCCGCAGGCGCCGCAACCACCAACAGTGACGTCACCTTCCCCATCGAAATTTCTGTCACCGGTGACCGCGAAGGCCTCAACCTCGGCGGATCCGCTCGAGTACGCATCGTCCATGAAATCGCACCACACGTACTGACCGTTCCTTTGGAAGCTGTGTACAAAAATGATGACGGCAAAGACGCTGTTTTGATCATCAGCGACGACAACAAAGTAGAAGAAGTAGAAGTAAAAACAGCTGAATCCGATGACTTTGATATCGCAGTCAGCGGTACCGGAATTTCAGAAGACGCTCGAGTGCTCACCCAGCCTGGAAACTACCGGGGCCTCATCGGGGAGACAGTGAAACTTCACGCAGATACGGTGGAGCAGGCGGCGGCTCCTTTTAGTCCTGCGGCCCCTTTTGACCCTGCAGCCCCTGCCGTTTCTGCCAAGCAAACCGTGGGCCAGGTGATTTAGCCTATGAGCCTCATCGAAATGCGAAATATTGTCAAGACCTACAACATTGGATCTGAAGGTGAACTCACCGTGTTGCACGGTGTGGATTTCCATGTGGACCGTGGCGAATTCGTGTCGGTTGTGGGTACGTCCGGCTCGGGTAAATCAACGATGATGAACATCATTGGGTTGTTGGATAAGCCAACTGATGGCACGTACACCTTGGATGGCGTGGATGTGTTGGATATCAGCGATGATGCTTTGGCGAGCCACCGCGCTAAATCGATTGGTTTTGTGTTTCAGAACTTCAATCTGATTGGCCGGATCGATGCGTTGAAGAATGTGGAAATGCCCATGATGTATGCGGGCATTCCGGCTAAGCAGCGGAGAAGTCGTGCGGTTGAATTGTTGGAAATGGTCGGGATGGGTGAGCGTCTCAACCATGAGCCCAATGAGCTTTCGGGTGGTCAGAAGCAGCGCGTGGCCATTGCTCGCGCGTTGGCGAACGATCCTGAGATTATTCTTGCTGATGAACCAACTGGTGCGTTGGATTCTGCAACGGGCCGGATGGTGATGGATATTTTCCACCAGCTCAACAAGGAGCAGGGCAAAACCATCGTGTTTATTACTCACAACCCTGAGCTTGCTGATGAATCTGATCGGGTGGTCACCATGGTTGACGGGCGCATCATTGGCTCTGAGGTGAAACACTCATGAGCCTTGCAGAATCAATTCTTTTGGCGCTCACCAGCCTGAGAAGCAACAAGATGCGTGCATTGTTGACGCTGTTGGGTGTCATCATTGGTATCGCATCAGTCATCGGAATTTTGACCATTGGTAAAGCCCTGCAGGATCAAACTTTGAATAGTTTGGAAAGCTTGGGCGCGAATGATCTGTCGGCGCAGGTGGAGGAACGCCCCGACGAAGATTCCCCCGAACCCGATATGTTCGCTTTTTCTGGGGCTGCAAACTCTAGTGGCAATCTGATTCCGGAAGAAACAGTTGATACGCTGCGCGATCGTTTCGCAGGCAGCATCACAGGAATCAGCGTTGGCGGAATGGGTACGCAAGGCACTCTCATCGGCGACACCGCAGATCTTAAATCCGATCTCCTCGGCGTCAACGAGGATTATATGTGGATGAATGGCGTCGAAATGAACTACGGCCGCGCCATCACGCAAGACGATGTTGCCGCTCAGCGCCCCGTTGCGATCATCGCCCCAGACACCTTTAATACGCTTTTCGACGCAAACCCCAACCTCGCTCTGGGGTCCGAAGTAGCTTTTGAACTCAACGGTCAAGAGACATTTTTGCGGGTTATCGGTGTGTATAAAGAAGCCGCAGCAGGTGGACTTGTGGGAAGTATGCCAACCGTCCACACCTACACCCCATACACGGTGGCCAATGACATCACCCACACGGAAGATGGATTCAACACGTTAAGTATCCGTGCAGCTCAGGGTGTAGACCAGGATTCACTTAAGGGTTCACTGCAAACCTACTTCGACGCGCTGTACGCCAACAATGACTCGCACCACGTTGCCATGTTGGACTTCCGTAAACAGATCGAAGAGTTCAACACCATTCTCGGCGCAATGAGTTTGGGTATCTCAGCCATCGGCGGAATTTCCTTGCTTGTCGGTGGCATCGGAGTGATGAACATTATGTTGGTGTCTGTCACCGAGCGAACCCGCGAAATCGGTGTCCGAAAAGCCCTCGGCGCTCGTCGACGTGACATTCGCCTGCAATTCGTCGTTGAAGCCATGATTATTTGTTTCATCGGTGGCATCCTCGGCGTGCTTTTGGGCGGCATTTTGGGATTGATCATGTCCAGCGCTATTGGCTACATTTCCTTGCCACCACTGAGTGGAATCGTGATCGCCTTGGTATTTTCCATGGCTATCGGCCTGTTTTTCGGCTACTACCCCGCCAACAAGGCAGCAAAGCTCGATCCAATTGACGCCTTGCGTTATGAGTAAAAGCCTCGTTTTTAAGGTAGCCACACATCGCACTAGACTGAAGAACTGTGGCTACCTCAAAAATTCTTCTTTATTACGCATTCACCCCGCTCTCTGACCCTAAAGCGGTTCAGCTGTGGCAGCGTGAGCTCTGCGAGTCACTGAATCTTCGTGGCCGCATCCTGATCTCCACTCACGGCATCAATGGAACCGTGGGCGGAGATATTGATGATTGCAAGGCGTACATTAAAAAGACCCGCGAGTACCCAGGTTTCAACCGCATGCAGTTTAAGTGGTCCGAGGGTGGCGCTGATGATTTCCCAAAGCTCAGTGTCAAAGTCCGCGATGAGATCGTTGCCTTCGGCGCTCCAGATGAGCTCAAAGTGGATGAAAACGGCGTCGTCGGTGGCGGCGTTCACCTGAAACCACAGCAGGTCAATGAGCTTGTGGAAGCCCGTGGCGATGAAGTTGTGTTCTTTGACGGCCGCAACGCAATGGAAGCCCAGATCGGCAAGTTCAAGGACGCTGTTGTCCCTGACGTAGAAACCACTCATGATTTCATCGCAGAAATTGAGTCCGGAAAATACGACGATCTCAAAGACAAGCCTGTGGTCACCTACTGCACCGGCGGAATTCGTTGTGAGATCCTGAGTTCACTCATGATCAACCGTGGTTTCAAAGAGGTCTACCAAATCGATGGCGGCATCGTTCGCTACGGCGAGCAGTTTGGCAACAAGGGCCTGTGGGAAGGCTCCCTCTACGTTTTCGATAAGCGCATGCATATGGAATTCGGCGAGGATTACAAAGAGGTCGGACACTGCATCCATTGCGATACTCCCACCAACAAATTTGAGTACTGCCTCAACGAAGATGATTGCCGCGAGCTCGTGTTGATGTGCCCTGATTGCTTCGCCAATGTTGAGACTCGTCATTGCAAGCGCGAACGCTGTGCAGCAATTGCTGCGGATTTCGCTGAGCAAGGAATTGATCCGCTCGTTACTTCTTAAAAAGGGTATGGTGGCTGGGTATGAGCATCGTTAAGATCAACGCAATTTCCGTACCAGAAGGCGCTGGTGAAGAGCTTGAGAAGCGCTTCGCAGCCCGCCAAAATGCCGTGGATTCCGCTCTGGGATTTGAGGGCTTTCAACTGTTACGCCCTGTTTCCGGTGAAGACCGCTACTTTGTAGTCACCCAGTGGGCTGATGAAGACAGCTATAACGCGTGGCGTGATGCCGAAAAGGCCAAGGGCGGTCATGGCCAGGGAGCCCACGGCTCAGATAAGAAGCCTGTCGCTTCCGGCGCTTCCCTGCTGGAGTTCGAAGTAGTCCTAGGATCTACCGGCGCTAAGTAGGGAAAGAGAAAAGTCGGAACCTTTGAAAGATTCAAAGGTTCCGACTTTTGTCATTTATGTGAAGTTTTTAGTGCCCCAAGATGGACAAGGTGAGCACCGAGGTTCCCCACAGCATGCTGAATGGAATCAAAATCCACAACACGCCCATCCAAGGACGCCAGCGTAGGTAATTTCGGTATTTGTCATAGAGGATCCATGCAGATCCAAGCATGCCACCAAATGCGATGACGCTAGTGGTAATTGGCCACCACAGTTCTGCAGCACGGGAACAAATCCACACGGCCTCACCGGCGTCACAGATGGGACCGCCCTGGAGTCGTGACACCCAGGCTAATACGTATGCAGAAACGAATGTAACTAGTGGAACTGCAAACAGATAAATGAGTGCTTGGCGTGAAGATTTCTTGTTCTTCTCATGCTCCAGCGCTGGGTCTGGCGCATCAGCCAAGGAATCAGGATCGTCCGAGTAGATCCTGGGCCGGTTAGAAAAATCGGCTTCGTCGACTAGATCATTTTCTGGATGCTCTGGTTGGGTGTTCATGAAGTTGTCCTCCTTTGCAGGCATACTTAAGTCTAGTCCTCTGCTGTTGGAGAGCCTAAAGACCGGGATAAATGATGGTCGGTACAGGAGAGTTTCGGATAATTTCCATTGTTTCCGAACCGACAAAGACACGTGAAAGGGTGTCTGTGCGATGGCTTCCCATGCACAGCAGGTCACCTTTCTTCCATCGCAAAGCATCAATTGCACCGCTCCAACCCCAGCCAGAACCGGTTTCACTGCTCACGCTCAAGTTTGGGTGGTCTGTGAGGACGCCATCACGGGCTCGATCAAGCATGGCGAGCGTTAGTTCACGCCACTCGGAGGAAAGCTCAGTGGAAATATCCAAGCTCCGCGACGTTGGTGCGGAAGTAATGCCTGTGGGTGAAAAAGCAAGGATCCGAAGAGGAACGTTCCAATTGGTGGCGAGCTCCGCGGAAGAGCGTAAACCTTGCTCAAAGTCATCGCTTTCATTGGTGAAAGCGTAGTTGACGCGGGTGACACCCTTTTTGGAAAGCTTCACCCCTCGCGGCACAAGTCCTAGTGGGACGGGCGAGGAGTGAAGGAGGGCATCTGCGGTGGAGCTGGCCAGGAAGCGGCCTTTTGGTGCGGTCGCATCAGAGCCAAGCAGAATGAGGTCCGCTTCGAATTCTTCAGCAGCATGGGTGAGTAGCGTGGATTCAGAAGGACCATCTACAAAAACTGAAACATCATCGTCCCATTGGGACTTCTCAACTCCGGCCTCTTTGAGTCCCTTGATCGTGCGACTGCGGTAGTAAGAATCTAAATTCTTATACCACTTATGATATTTTCCTCCGAGCTTACTGATGGAGGAAGACGGCCAAGGGCGTATGAAAGTTGTGATTCCACGAACATTGATGTCTGAAGTACGAGCTAGCCATGCGGCGAACTCAAAAACAGCATCATTTTGTTCACTACGTTTGCCACCCGAATTTTCTTCGGGTCGACAAGAAATAAGTACGCGAAGGGGTTGTTTCATCAAATTCCGGAGTTGAGATGGAGAAAACTGTTAAGAACCGCTGTCGGTCTCTTTCCAGCTACCGTACACCTCTGCAAGCTCAGTAATGATATCCACCAGGTCTTCGGTACGTTCCAGCTGCTCTGGGGTGAGCATTTCAAGGAGTCGAGCCATCTCTGCGTTTCGTTCATTGTTCACGCGCTCAAGCTCTTCGCGTCCATGGTCAGTGAGCTGAACCTGCACGCCTCGGCGGTCTTTGGTGTCGCGGATACGCTCAACCAGGTTGAGTTGCTCCAGCTGATGCAGAGCATTCGAAGCGGTTGGCATACGAATATCTTCAAGTTCCGCGATGCGACTAATTCGGGATGGGCCGTTTTCTTCCAGGCGACTCAAAATAGTGAGCTGTGGACCCGAGAGGTCAGAATTCACAGAGCGACGGAAATAGAGAACGTAGAGTTTTGTCAGCGCGGGTCGCACGCGGACTGCTAGCTCCTCAGCGTTTAAATTAGGCATGCCTGCCAGCATAGCGGTATTGCCAAGTAATTTCCGTTCGATAACCTATCTACGGAAAAAACAATAATTTGGACAGAAAAAGTACAACTTACCTTGGCGTCACTTGAGAAGTAGCGTGAGCGATAACTCCGAGGCCTTAATTCTGTGCTGTTCCTTATTCACTTAAAAGCAATTCTAAACGATGCTTCTAGAGGGTCGTTTCATTGGTCGGCTTACGGCTACACTTTTTAATCGTGGTGCATTATCAAAATGAGATCAGTCACCAACTAGCTCGTAGGCAGACTCTCCGTCAGTTTCGGGCGGGGTTGGTGCAAAAAGACACAATTTGTGACGCCGAGTTCATCTTGGTGACTGCGAGCAAATATCACGGACACCTCGCAGATTATCCTTGCCCGATTTGTGGCAGCGAGGATCTACGTGTGGTTTTGTGGGTTTATGGCGATGAAATCGGTCGGGCGGCAGGTTCTGCTCGAAGTGAAGAAGAAATCGAACAGTTGGTAAAGAATGGACGGCAGGCAACGGTGCATACTGTTGAAGTATGTCCCACCTGCAAGTGGAATCACCTGCTTAAGGCGGAAACCGCGACGGCCAGCTGATTCTCAGATTCAGATGAATAGGCTTAGGCGCAGTATTCTCTACAGCACAAGCTTCAGATAAGAACCAGATCTGATTGAACGGAAACACCAGTTGACGAATAGTAAAAATCCTCCTGCCAAAAAGAGCAGCGGCAAAAGGCGCTTAAAGAGCGACTCTAAGGGCCACGCTGTAAGAAACACCATCATTGGTGCCATTGTTGCTGTCATTTTGATTCCAGTAATGGTGTTCATGAGTGCTTACATCATGGTTGATGTTCCAGAACCGGAAGAGTTGGTTTCACCCCAGGTTTCGCAGATTTACGCATCTGACGGTGAGACTGAATTGGCACGCATCGTTCCTCCAGAAGGCAACCGCCAGATGGTGACGATCGATCAGGTGCCTGACACTGTGAAAAATGCGGTGGTGGCTGCGGAAGACCGAGAGTTTTACACAAACCCCGGTTTTTCCATTACTGGCTATGCCCGAGCAGCACTTGGCGTAATCACTGGTGATTCTTCAGCGGGTGGTGGTTCCACCATTACTCAGCAGTATGTGAAGAAGGCTGTGGTTGGTGATGAGCGTTCGCTGATCCGTAAGGCTAAGGAATTGGTCTATTCCGCGAAGATGGCCAATGAGTGGTCTAAGGATGAGGTCCTTGAGGCTTATCTCAACACTGTGTACTTCGGTCGAAATGCCTATGGTGTGCAGGCTGCAGCTCATGCATTCTTTGATAAGCCAGTAGAAGAGCTCACGGCTGCTGAGGGCGCAGTGCTGGCGGCCAGTATTCAGCTGCCAAGCCAGTTGGATCCTTGGACAAATCCAGTTGAGGCGGAAACGCGTTGGAACTATGTCATGGACGGCCTGGTGGAAATCGGAGCTATCTCGGCAGAGGAGCGCGCAGTTGCTACCTATCCTGAGACAACTGATCCAGCGTCCAACAGTGCGTACACCGAAGCCACCGGCACCAATGGTTTGATCAAGAACCAAGTGATGGCTGAGTTGTCTGAGCTTGGAATCACTGAGGATGATGTGCAAACCCGTGGTTTGCAGGTCACCACCACCATTGATCCAAAGACTCAGGAAGGTGCCGTTGAAGCGGTACAAAACCAGTTGGATCTTCTGTCTGAGAACAACCGTGCAGCGGTAGTCTCCATTGATCCTTCTAATGGTGCAGTTCGTGCTTATTATGGTGGCGAGGATGCGACTGGTTGGGACTTTGCAAACGCTCCGCTTCAGACTGGTTCCACGTTCAAGATTTTTGGTCTGGCGGCAGCTCTCCAGCAGGGTATCCCGCTGTCTCAGCCTTACAGCTCTGCGCCGGTGACCGTGGGTGATGCTCAAATCGGAAACGTCGGTGGCAGCGGTTGTGGTTCCTGTTCCATCGAGCAGGCGTTGTTGCATTCTTACAACACCAGCTTCATTCGTTTGCAGCAGGATCTGGAAAATGGTTCACAGGATACTGCGGACATGGCGCATGCTTTGGGTATCGCGAAGTCTTTGCCAACTATCCCTGAGACACTGACTGAAAACGGAGAGACCCCTTATGAGGGCATCATCTTGGGTCAGTACGAGTCCCGCCCACTTGATATGGCTTCTGCGATGGCAACCATCGCTAATGAAGGCGTCTGGCACCGCCCGCACTTCGTGTCCAAGGTGGAGACTGTCAGCGGTGAGGTTCTCTACGAGTTCGAGGATGGCGACGGCGAGCGCCGTGTTTCTGAAAAGGTCGCACTGAACCTTCTTAAGGCAATGGGACCAATCGCCACATACTCCAACGGAAACGCTCTGGCTGATGGTCAGGTTTCTGCATCCAAGACTGGTACCACTCAGCTTGGTGATACCGGCGCCAACAAGGATGCGTGGATGTTGGGTGCGGCACCTCAGCTAGCTACTGCGGTGTGGGTCGGAACTGATGACAACACTGCATTGTATAACACCTGGGGTGGCAGTATGTATGGTTCTAACTCCCCTGCCACGATCTGGAAGCAGACCATGGATAACGCCCTCGAGAACTCCCCTCTCGAAACTTGGGATATCGCTCCAGCATTGGGGTACGGTAACCCACCAGTTCCGGAATATGTGTGGACTCCAAGTCCAAACATCGCGACTAATGATCCAGAAGTAGAAACCGAGGAAGCTCCAGTGGAGGATCCAAATGCAGTAATCGATACCCCTGCTGTAGATCCCACTGCACCTGCAGAGGAGACCGGTAACGGTCAGGTAGAAATCCTGCCGGGGCTGACTATCCCGGGAGATCTCTTAGGGATCGGCTAAAATCCGGTCGTAGCCTAAACGACCTTAAAAAGGAGCCGACCGCCGATGGACCAGAAATTGGACCAGCAGAAGGTAGACCGCGTATCGCCCGGTGATAGTGAACCGGTGGCACGGGATTTTATCAATGCAATCGGCGGTCGGTTTGGTCGTTTTGCGCAGGTAGGCACTCAGCGGTTCTGGACTCCCCTGCGTGTTTTGATCACCACTTCCCTGGTGTTTTTGGCCATGGGGTTTTTAACAAAAGCCAATTGTATCCAGGGTTCTAGAGGTACTGATGGTGTGGTTTCTTTGAACTGGTCGGGAAGTCGCCAGTACACCTCAGCCTGTTACAACGACATCGTTCCGCTCTATGGGGGGCGCGGAATTGATGCGCCAGGTTTCCCTTACGCCTTTTCGTGGCAGGAAGGTGATCTCACCAGGTACATGGAGTACCCGGTGTTGGGCGGAATTTTCCAGTGGATTTGTGGCATTATCACGCGGTTTTTGTACCCGGTTGTTGATGTCATTCCGTTTCATACGCTGCCTGAATCTGGTCTTTATTTCATCGTCACCGCGCTTGCGTTGGCGTTCTTTTGGGTGTTGGTCATCCGCATGATGGTGGAGCTCACTGGCAATCGAGTGTGGGATACCGTCCTTGTTGCGGCGTCTCCCCTGGTTGCTGTGCATGCGTTTACCAACTGGGATACTCCAGCCATTGCGGCGGTGATTGGTGCGATGCTTGCGGTGAAACGCGGAAACCCCTTGGTTGCGGGTGTGCTGATCGGCGCGGGTACGGCGTTCAAATTGTGGCCGCTTTATCTTCTTGGTGCGTATTTGGTGCTGGCGGTCAAGAATAAGAATCTCAAGCCGTTTATCACCATGGCTGCAGCGGCTGCGGTGACATGGCTCGTGGTGAATGTGCCAGTGATGATCGCGTACCCCAAGGCGTGGAATGAATTCTTGCGCCTGAACCGGGAGCGTGGTGCGGAGTGGACCACGATTTACCAGGTCATCGACCGTAATTTGCCGATCAATTTGAACGATCCAGTGCTGCTTAATGTGCTGAGCTTCGGGTTGTTTGGTGCATCGTGTGTGGCTATTTTGATCCTTGGGCTCAGGGTACAGCGCACTCCCCGAGTCGCTGAGCTGGCCTTTTTGATTGTCGCGGCGTTTTTGCTGTTTAACAAGGTGTGGAGTCCTCAGTATTCACTGTGGCTGGTCCCGTTGGCTGTTCTGGCATTTCCTCAGTGGAAAGTGCTGTTCCCGTGGATGGTTACAGACACCATGGTGTGGCCAATTTTGATGTGGCATATGCTCGGCACGGACAACAAGGGACTCCCCCATGAGATGTTGGATCTCATCGTGATTTCCCGAGATGCCTTCATTGTGGTCATGATAGTAGGTGTAATCCGGCAGATGCTCGGACGACGTGCAGATCCGGTGATGGATGCGCACGCCGGGCGCGATTTGTTGGCCGGGCCCTTCGGCGCTGGTGAGCGTCGAAAAGCATTGAAGGAAGTAAGTTGAGCACAACAGTTTTGCTGGTCACCATGGTCAGCGTTTTTGTGGGTTTTCTCTGTTTCGGCGGCGCGTTTGCCAGCTTCATGTATAAGAAATCGAATAAGCAGATTTGGACGCTGTTCAGCATCGCGATTGTGCTGATCACGGTGATTCCGGTGACGATTGCGGTTTTCTGGGCCACCACGCCCGCCTAAAAGATTTTGCTTTTCGACGTCTCCCTCCTCCCGTGGGAACTTTCCTCTAACTAAGTGCGTTAAGGAAGGTAGAAAGGCAGGTAACAGATGAAAAAATCTAAGACTTCAACCACCTTTGTAGGCATGCTCGCGGCTTCAGCTTTGACGTTGGCAAGCATCTCCACCGCTGAAGCGAGGCCGCTGGAAGCAGAGCATAACCTCCATGCAGGAACTGTGAACGAAAACGCATAAATCAGGAATCGACATTTCCGCGCGTCTGGTGTACCTTGAATAGGTTGCTGACGCAACGACCCTCCTGCTATGCCAACGACGGCATGGCCGAAAAAACAATTACTAGACCATAGGAGGTGATGAGGTCCGTGCGTCAATACGAACTTATGATCATTCTCGATCCTTCTCAGGATGAGCGCACTGTTGCCCCGTCCCTGGATAAATTCCTCGAGGTTGTCCGCAAGGACAAGGGTGACGTTGTGAAGGTTGATGTTTGGGGCAAGCGCCGTCTTGCATACCCAATCGACAAGAAGGAAGAGGGCGTTTACGCCGTCGTTGATCTCAAGTGTGAGTCTGCGACCGTACTCGAGCTCGATCGTGTTCTGAACCTGAATGATGGTGTCCTGCGCACCAAGGTTCTGCGACTCGACAAGTAAAGAACTTTAAGGCTCTAGAGAGGTAGTTGAAGGATTATGGCAATCGGAGATACCAACATTACCGTCGTTGGCAACATTGTTGCTGACCCGGAACTCCGCTTCACCCCATCGGGTGCAGCAGTGGCTAACTTCCGCATTGCATCAACTCCCCGCTCGTTCAACCGCCAAACCAACCAGTGGGAAGACGGCGAAGCCCTCTTCCTCACCGTCAACGTTTGGCGTCAGGCAGCTGAAAACGTTGCAGAGTCCCTGTCCAAGGGTATGCGCGTTATCGTCACCGGTCGTCTCAAGCAGCGCTCCTATGAAACCCGTGAGGGCGAAAAGCGCAGCGTTTTTGAGGTCGAAGCGGATGAAGTCGGACCATCACTGACATTTGCCAAGGCAGATGTCCAGCGCACACCGCGCGGTGGAAACTCTGGCGGAAACTACGGTGGCGGCAACCAAGGTGGTGGCTTCGGTGGAAACCAAGGCAACCAGCAAGGTGGATTCAGCAACCAGAACTCTGGCGGCTTCGGTGGAAACCAAGGCAACCAGCAGCAAAGCAACCAGGGCGGATTTGGTGGAAACCAAAACCAGTCCCAGGGTAACAACTTCAACCAAGGTGGATTTGGCGGAGGCAGCCCACAGGCAGCACCGGACAATGATCCTTGGAATTCTGCACCACCAGCTGGCTCCGGCGGGTTCGGCGGCGCAGACGATGAGCCACCGTTCTAAAGCTTTTCTTTTCTAAAACATTCACAAACACTCAAAAACCACGAAAGGCAGGGATCATGAAGCTGATCCTCACCGCCGCCGTTGAAAACCTTGGTGTCGCTGGCGACATCGTAGAGGTTAAGAACGGCTACGGACGTAACCTGCTGCTCCCCCGTGGCCTGGCAATCGTAGCCACCCCGGGTGCTGAGAAGCAGATCGAGGGCATCAAGCGTGCCCAGGAGGCTCGCGAGATTCGCGACCTCGACCACGCTCGCGAAGTTAAGGCAGCACTGGAAGCACTTGAAGGTGTTACCATTGCAGTCCGCACCTCCGAGAGCGGAAAACTGTTCGGCTCCGTTAAGGCTGACGACATCGTCGACGCAGTCAAGGCAGCCGGCGGCCCGAACCTGGACAAGCGTGCCATTGTTCTCCCGAAGAACCTGGTTAAGACCACCGGTAAGTACCAGGTAGAAGCAAAGCTCACCGACGGAATTGTTTCCCGCGTGAAGTTTGAGGTCGTCGCAGCGTAACGACAACGCGCACGCGACGGCGGTGATCTACCCACAGAAGAGGTAAATCACCCAACGACAACAGCATTCTTCAGCCCCACTCCAAACAGCAGGAGTGGGGCTGAAGTATTTTTTATCTAACACACTTTGACAAATATACAAGGGATATTTTCCCGAATTTAAAGTTATCCCAGGCCTGTGGATAACTGTGAGTAATTGTGGATAGTTAACCTTCTATTCTCTTTTTGTATAACCCCTGCTTAGGCCTATTGTCGGTGAGTTTGGGATACTAAAACCGCAGGTGAGAATAGTTATCCACCGATTGAGACTAGTTATCCACAGTGTGACACGCCGTCGTGACCTGCAGATATGACTCAATTCATGTCAATTGCGAGGAAGTTGTCCACAAGTTATCCACAGGCGTGGAGTGCAAATGTGTGCAACTTTTAAAAACTGTGGATAATTAGGGTTGTTAACCTAACGCTCTGTGGATTGTTTTTGTAAAAGAATGTGTCTGCACGGCCTGATGAGTTGGAAATCACAAAGCCTCGGGGTGGGGCTTTCGTGCCTTCTGGAAAGGCCTATGCAGGGGCTAGAGTGAACTTAGAATCAGATTGGGGAAAAGAAAATGGCTACAGATACACACGCCGCAAGTTTTGATGATGACTACGTACCTCCACAGGAGCCAAGCGATTCCTTCGCGGATGACGCACACGTAGATGTCCCTGCTCCGGCGTTTGAGGATTTCTCCCCGGCCCAGGCTTTTGGTCAGGGAACTAGGGGAGGAGACTCTCAGGGCTTCAAGAAGAGGGGCCGCAAGGACGAGACCCGTGAATACCGTGACTTCCGCCAACCTCCCTATGACAATGACGCTGAGATGGGCGTGCTGGGCGCGATGCTGCTCAGTCCGACCACAGTCATCGACATTCTGGATATCCTCACCCCAGAAGACTTCTATAGGCCGTCCCACCAGCTGATTTTCCAGGCGATCATTGACCTGTTCAGTGACAACCGTGATATTGACCCCGTGATTGTCTCCGGTCGCCTCGATCGAACCAACGATCTGGACCGCGTCGGCGGTGGCGCGTACCTCCACGACCTCATCCAGTCCGTTCCCACCGCAGCCAACGCACGCTACTATGCGGAAATCGTTTCGGAAAAGGCAGTGCTTCGCAGGCTTGTCGACGCCGGCACCCGCGTCGTCCAGCTCGGCTACGAGGGCGATGAAGGCGCCGAAATCGACGCGGTGATTGACCGCGCGCAGCAAGAAGTCTTCGCCGTTTCCCAAAAGAATCAGAGCGAAGACTATGCAGTCCTGGCGGATATTCTGGATGAAACCATGGCTGAGCTGGAAATGCTCAACGACGGCGGCATCGCCACCGGTATTCCAACCGGCTTTAAGGATCTCGATGACCTCACCAACGGTCTGCGCGGTGGCCAGATGATTATCGTTGCAGCTCGTCCTGGTGTGGGTAAATCTACCATCGCCTTGGACTTCATGCGTTCGGCATCCATCAAGAACAACATGGCGTCTGCCATTTTCTCCTTGGAAATGTCCAAGTCAGAGATCGTGATGCGTTTGCTCTCTGCTGAAACAGAAATCCGCCTGGCTGATATGCGTGGTGGCAAGATGGATGAAACCGCATGGGAAAAGATGGTGCAGAAGTTGGACAAGGTAGCCCAGGCACCGTTGTTCATCGATGACTCCGCGAACCTCACCATGATGGAAATCCGCTCCAAGGCCAGAAAGCTGAAGCAGAAGCATGATCTGAAAATGATCGTGGTGGACTACCTCCAGCTGATGAGCTCCGGTAAACGCGTGGAATCCCGCCAGCAGGAAGTTTCCGAGTTCTCCCGTCAGCTCAAGCTGCTGGCCAAAGAACTCGATGTGCCGTTGATCGCGATTTCCCAGCTGAACCGTGGACCTGAATCCCGTACCGATAAGCGACCACAGCTTGCTGACCTTCGTGAATCCGGCTCGCTGGAGCAGGACGCCGATATCGTTATGCTGCTGTACCGCCCAGACTCCCAAGATAAGGACGACGAGCGCGCGGGCGAGGCCGACATCATTTTGGCTAAGCACCGTGGTGGCCCGATCGATACCGTCCAGGTGGCGCACCAGCTGCACTATTCACGTTTTGTGGACATGGCGCGCGGTTAAAAAAGTTCATTTTTCTAAAGGCAGTGACTCCGATGTGGGGCACTGCCTTTAGTGATTCTAAGTCACTCAGCCCAGGCAATCCTATCTTTGGCAAGACTTACCGACATAGACTGACCTGCAAAGTTGTTCTAGAATAGCCATATCGTTGACATAGAGATATGTTGCGATATATCGTTAACTTCAGTTCAAGAACGGGAGATAATGATATGCATTTTGAAGAACTAAACAATGAACCTTGTGGATCACGCGGATCCGGAGAATTCAGGGGAAGGCCGGGCAGGCGTCATGCTCAACGGCACGCTGAAGGGCACGGACACGGACATGGACACGGTCATGATCGCGGACATCATCACGGCAGGCGACCCGGACGTGGTCGCGGTGGACGTGCTGGCAGAGGCGATCTGCGCAATGTGATTTTGGTGCTGCTGGAAGCTGAGTCAATGCACGGCTACCAGATCATCACCACCATCGGTGAGCAAACAGAAGGTAACTGGACTCCAAGCCCAGGAACCATCTATCCAACCTTGTCCATGCTTGAAGATGAAGGCCTGATTTCCATCTCCCATGAAATGGGCAGAAAAATGGCGCGCCTTACAGAAGAAGGCGCGCAGGAAGTGGCAAAGAACAAGGATGCGTGGGGATCAATTCTGGAGGCTTATCGCAATCCAGAATCCCGAGAGGTGCGGGTGTTTAACATTCGCTCTGAGTTTCACAAGGTCAGGGAAGCAGCGAAAGCTGCTCCCGACGATAAAGCAGAGCAAATAATCGAGATTTTAAGGAGAGCAGCAGATGACATCAAGAGACTATAACCCCAGTACCATGCAGCTGCGCGAAGATATCGTGGTCACCCGCACCCAGGGTGCCACGGTTATCGCGAACCTGCCCCGCAATTTGGAGGACTTCCGCCAGGCGCAGAAACGCACCATCGTTGGGCAGGTGAAAAACTGGTGGAAGGATCTCACTAATCAGCGAGAGACTTACCCTTCTGCTCAGGCAGCGTAAACGCCGCAATCGCTGCGATCGCAAACGCGGTGGCAAAGAGAGCGAACAAAGCAATTGGTCCACCAAAAGCAATCACTGGCGGAACAATGAGCGGAGCGATGATGGAAGCAATGCGCCCGAATCCCGCGGCAGCACCCGTTCCAGTTCCACGGACATTAGTGGGATAAAGCTCCGGCCCAATGGCATACAGTGCGCCCCATGCGCCCAGGTTGAAGAAGGATAGTAAACAACCTGCGACCAGGATCTGCCACTCCACATTTGCCAAGCCGTAGAGCGCTGCAGAGATAGCAGAACCAACCAGGAACGTGGCCAATGTGCTGCGACGGCCCCACTTTTCAATCAACCACGCTGCAACCGCATAGCCTGGAAGCTGAGCCAAGGTGATGATCAGAGTGAATTGGAAAGACTTCACCAGGGTGAAACCGTCGGCAACCAGCAGCGATGGAATCCAAATGAAGGCTCCGTAGTAGGACAAGTTGATGCAGAACCACACGATCCACAGCGCGACGGTGCGCTTGCGCAAAGCAGCTGACCAGATGGATACGGAGCCCTCGGCAGCGTTGTCATGAACCACAGCGGTGGTGGCATCGGCAGCTTTACCTTCGGCAGCGGCAGCTTCTTCGAAGGAAACAACGATGGCTTCTGCTTCGTCGTGCCGGCCTTTCTTCTCCAGGAAACGTACTGATTCTGGAAGTCCGAGACGGACATACACTGCGTAAATTGCAGGGACACAGCCAAGAGCTAACGCCCAACGCCAACCATTATCGGATCCTGCCACGACAAAGGTTCCGACGATTGCAGCCATGATCCAGCCCAGCGCCCAAAACGCCTCCAGGATAACGACCATGCGGCCACGAACTTTTCGTGGAGAGAACTCGGAAATCAGAGTGGATGCAACGGGGAGTTCAGCGCCCAGGCCGAGTCCAACGACGAAGCGCAGCGCCATCAACATTGCCAGCGACACTGAAAGCGCCGACGCGCCAGTGGCAACGCCATAAACTAGCAAAGACAACGCAAAAACTTGTCGACGCCCCAACTTGTCCGCCAGCAAACCGCCCAGCGAAGCGCCGATGGCCATGCCAACGAAACCGATGGATCCGAGCAGGGAAGTTTCAGTAGGGGATAGGCCCCAATGAGTGGCCAACGCAGCCATGACGAAAGAGATCAGTCCGACATCCATGGCATCCAATGCCCAGCCGATACCTGAGCCGCCAAGAATCTTTTTATGTTTGGAAGTTACGGGCAGTCGATCGAGCCTGTCATTCCGGGTTAGGTTCATGCCCGAAAAGATTACTCGCTGTGACACAAAATATTTGCCTTTAAAATCAGAAGTGGGCGTCGATAAGCAAAACCCGTACACGCAAACGGCCACCCCGGCTGAGCGCACAAGCGCTACCGTGGGTGGCCGTAAAAAAAATAGGCGCCCCATTTTGGGGGTGGCAATCTCATCGGAATCGATGAGATGAATGCGCAATTGTGTTACCGCTCAGAAACTTTGTAGCCCGCGTTCGCGACAGCCTCAATGATTTCCTCGTCAGTGAAACCTTCACCAGTCACCGTGACGCGGCCGGTCTCAAAATCAATATCCACACCCTGGGTGCCCGCAACAATGCCGATTTCATCCTCTACGGAAGCTACACCGTTTGCGCAGGTCAAACCCTCGACGTGGTAATTTTTGGTACTCAAAATTCTCTTCCTTCCGATGTGATGAAATCCAGCGGACTCTGAAACGTGTCCACCGTCCAAGGTACGATGTGCAGTGAATCAGACGAGCTGCCGGTCAACGAAGAAAATCCTTGGCCGGGAATAACTACAGTCCGCTGAAAGTTGGTCTATATACAGACCTTACAAATCTTGAACGGAGATTCTTAATGGCAACCATCGATGTAACCGAAGAAACATTTGAGAGCACAGTTACCGGCGACGGAATTGTCCTCGTAGACGCATGGGCATCCTGGTGCGGACCTTGCCGCCAGTTCGCCCCAACCTACGAGAAGGTTTCCGAAACCCACACCGACGCAACCTTCGCCAAGCTTGATACCGAAGCAAACCAGGGCCTGGCTGCAGCACTGCAGATCCAGTCCATCCCAACTCTGATGGTTTTCCGCGACGGCATCATGGTCTACCGCGAAGCCGGCACCATGCCAGCTCCTGCACTGGATGATCTGGTCAACCAGGTTAAGGCACTCGACATGGATGACGTTCGTCGCCAGGTCGCAGAGCAGCAGGGTTCTGCAGAGGCATAAGCTTCCAATTGTGTTTTGGTGAAAACCGCTGAGGAGAACTTCTTCTCGGGGGTTTTCGTCCTTTTTGGGAGCTTTGGGGTCTTGCGGCTTTTGAGGCTTTTGTGTCTGTTGCGGGGTTTTGGGGATGGCTGATTTGGTGGCGATTTAAGGCGTCGAAAATGTCGAAGGGGCCAGAGTGTGGGTTTGGCCTCCTTAGGCCGTTTGAAGCGAATCTAGAGGGGCACTTTTTCTGAGGTCAGGGTGGGATTTTGGGTGCTGTTGCAAAGTTGGGGCAGTAGGAAGAGCGACGTGAAATAATCACAGCCATGGGTATCTTCTCCGGTCGTCATTTCCCCCGTGACATCATTTTGTGGGCAGTGCGCAGGTCACTGCCGCTACGGGGTGAGCTGACCTAAGATCTGGAGGAAATGATGACTTCAGCGGGGCGTGCCGGTCGATCACACCACGATTCTCACCGCTGGGTCCAAAAAATACGCCCCTGAGCTGGACAAGCAAACACGGTGGTACCGGCAGGTGCCTGACTGGCAGGCTAAGTTCCTGGCGGGTGGATGAGACTTATATCCGGGTCGGCGGCAGGTGGTGCTACCTCTGATCTGGCGATCACCGCCGGTGGCCAGACCCTGGACTTTTACCTCTCACCAAAACGGAATGTGGCTGCGGCCAAGCGTTTCCTGGCTAAGACCCTGAGGTCAAACGCGTCAGCCGGGTCCCCGCGGGTGATTAATACAGATAAGGCACCCTCCCTGGCCAAGGCAATATCCGAGCTCAAGGAAGAAGGCATCTGCCCACCGACAGTGGAGCACCGTCAGGTGAAATACCTGAACAACGTTCTCGAGGGAGATCATGGGCGGCTGAAAAGGATCCTGGGGCCGAAGGGTGCATTTAAGAACAGGACATCTGCATATCGGACGCTGAAGGGGATGGAAGCGATGCACTCCTTGCGGAAAGGTCAGGGGACGATGTTTGCTTACGGGCAACCGAACCCGGACGCGGTGATCGTCAGCCGGGTCTTCGAGACGGCCTAACAACGCCCACACGCAGCGGCGATCAGGGAATGAGAAACTGAGTCTTCGCTGCTCTCCGCCCAACTTTGCAACAGCACCGTCACAGTGCAGCTACATGAGATCGGGGATCTGGTGCACAGGGAAAGCCCCACCGGGAAGACCTGGAGGAAAACCGGCGGGGCTGGCTGTGGCGATTGTGTCGTTAGGCGCTCAGCGTCTCCTTCGCGGCGTCAGCAGTACTGACGTCTGCCTTGTCCTTGTCTTCCTTGAGGGTGGGGCGCAGCAGGAGCATCGCAATCGCGATGACCAGCAGGACGGAGGCCTCGTGGACGAGCATGCCAATCGACATGGTCACTCCACCGAGCAGGACACCGGCCAGCAGGATCGTGACAGTGAGCAGGGCGATGCCGATGTTGACCCGCATGGTGCGCACCGTGCGCTGGGCCAGACCCAGGGCGTAGGGCAGCCGCGGCAGCTTGTCGGCCATCAGGGCGATATCGGCGGTCTCGATGGCGGCAGGCGAACCGGCCGCACCCATCGCCACACCGATGTCCGCGGTGGCCAGTGCCGGGGTGTCATTGACACCGTCGCCAACCATGGCCACGACCCGGCCCTGCGCCTGCAGCTCCTTGACGATCTCGAGCTTGTCCTCAGGCATCAGTTCTGCCCTCACCTCATCGACACCGAGCTCGGCGGCGACGTTGCGGGCGACGCGTTCGGCATCACCGGTGGCCATGACCACGCGGATTCCCTTATCGTGCAGGGACCTGATCGCGGCCGGGGCATCATCTCGGATGGTGTCGGCCACGGCGACGATGCCCACGGCCTTGCCGTTGACGCCGACGTACATGGCGGTCCTGCCCTGTTCGTTGAGCTCGAGAATGCGGGTGTTATCCGGGGTGTGATCGAGCAGGTCGGCTGAGCCCACGGCCACGGTGGCACCGTCCACGTCAGCGCGGATACCGCGGCCGGCGACCGGTTCGGCCTTTTCTACCATCGCCACGGTCAAGCCCCTGTTCTCCGCGCCGCGGATGATGGCCTCGGCCAGGGGGTGCTCGGAGGCGGTTTCCGCGCGGGCGGCCAGGGTGAGCACCTCATCGTCTGAGTAGGCGGGGTCGAGGACGTCGACGTTAGTCAGCTCGGGGCGGCCGTTGGTCAGGGTGCCGGTCTTGTCGACGACTATGGTGTCGACCTTCGCGGAGGTCTCCAGGTATTCCCCGCCCTTGATCAGGACGCCGTCCTTGGCGGAGCGGCCGATACCGGCGACGATCGAGACCGGGATCGAGATGACCAGGGCACCCGGGCAGGCGATGACCAGCAGGGTCAGGGCCAGTTCAACGTTCAGGGTGATCAGGCCGACGGCCAGGGCGGCGATCATGACGCCGGGGGTGTAGTACTTCGAGAATTTCTCCAGGAACGTCTGGGTTTTTGCCTTGTCATCCTGGGCGTCTTCGACACGGTGGATGATCTTGGCCAGGGTGGAATCCGAGCCGATGCCGATCGCCTCAATGCGCAGCACACCGGAGCGCAGCCAAGTACCGGCGAAGACCTCGGAGTCCGCGCCTTCTCGGCCGGGACGGATTCCCCGGTGATGGTGGCCTCATCGACCCCACCGTGTCCGGAGAGCACGCGTCCATCGACGGGGATCTGCTCGCCGTTTTTCACGAGCACGACGTCACCGGGGGCCAGTTCCCAGATCTCAACGGTTTCGGGCTCACCGTCGCGCAGCACGGTGGCGGTCTCGGGGCAGCGTCCACCAGGTCCGACAATGCCTTGCGGGTGCGGTTCATCGTGGCCTTCTCCAGGGCCTTGCCGAGGGCGAAGAGGAAGGTGACGGCGGCGGATTCCCAGTAGTTGTTGATGAACAGCGCGCCGATGGCGGCGACGATGACCAGCAGGTCAATCGAGATCATCCTAATGCGCAGGGCCTGGACGGCGGAGAGGGCGATCTGCCAGCCGGCGACCACCGCGGCGGCGATCATGAATCCGTCTGACAGCCACCCAGCGGGGGTGAGCCAGGACAGGATAATCAACAGGCCTGAGACGGCGACGATGCCCCAGGTTTTCCAGGTCTTCATGATTGTTTTCCTTTTACATAGCAACGAGGTTTTCTTGCGACATCTCTTAAGTTAGGGGCATTCCGGGTTTAACTCCTTGATCTGGAGCAAAGAGTCTGGAATCGGTGTGTCCTGGAGTCATGTCCCTCCTGTGTTTCGCGGTTGGAAGATGCACGAAGCCCACCGGCACCGAAGGTGGTGCGGGTGAGCTCGGTGCGTTCCGGGCGCCCGGGGCCGGGGCTGGGCGGTCTCGGGCGCTACGTCTTAGATAGCGGAGGGCTTGGCGGTGTAGCCGACCTCGGACACGGCATTCACCAGGTCACGCACGCTAACCTTGTGTGGGTCGTGGGAGACGAGGATACGGCCGGAGGAGAACTTCACTTCGGCGGACTCCACCCCGTCCAGGCCGCCCAGCTTGGTTTCGATCTTGGCCACACAGCTCGGGCAGGTGAACTCATCAGAGCGCAGGGTGGTGTTCTTGAGAGTGGTCGGAGCGGTCATCGTGATCCAGGTCCTTTCGTCTTGTTCCTTGGCTGATACCTTTAAAGATACGGCCATGGCCGGGTTAATTCCTTGACCTGGATCAAATAACGACACATCCCTCCTACCAGCGGATTCATTTGGTAACGAGGTCGGTGGATGGGCGCTAGTAATGCTTGGTTAGCTCTGGTCGTCGTGGGTGTCCTCGTGGGCATCGATGATCACGTCCACCTTTGCCTCTACCGACTCGAGCGTATCGAGATCAGTAGCGTTGAAATCCACGCCGTGGCCCTTGATCAACAAATCGAGTTTGGGGTGCAGCTGGGCGAGAGTGTCCGCTGGCATGCTCGAGGGCTCGCCCCCGTGCGCGGAGCACAGGGCATTAGCCTTCGCATGAAGCGAAGACACCGACTCAAGGTCGAGCCCAGATTCATCGAAATTATGCACCCCATGGTCTTTGAGCAGGAAGTTCAGTTTCTCGTGCAGGCTGGCGAAGGTTACTTCGGCCATGTCGTGTCCTTTCCTTGTGGCGGTTCAGTGACACCATTGTCTACGTAAAAGCGCATGCCTGCATAGCTGCATGTCAAACAGGCGAATACCACTCCGGCGGGCAGCCGGGCCCGCGACGGTTCATCAAGGAAGATGGTCAGCTACGAGACGCTGGCGAACTCGAATTCACCGCCTGAGGCCAGCAGCAGGGACAGCATTGACGGGGCGATACCGGGCGGGAAGCTGGGCCGGGCAGCAGCACACGAGAGCAGGCGTGACGAGCCAACTCAAGGTCTGGAGCGAGTGCTCTTAGCTGTTGTATAGATCCGGTCACCGGCCTTGATGAGGTTCAGCAGGGCGGGAATTGAAAAAAGGGCCGGGCACATATGTGCCCGGCCCTCACTCGTGCTCAGCCCACGGGTAGGAACTCAAAAGGGACTATCCGGTAGGGCCAGAATGGTCGGAGTGTAGATCGGAGGAGATCACGCGGTACTTGCCCGCCCGGGCCAGGGCCTGATCGATGATGGCCGGATCCGGTTTAACGGAGACTAAGTGTTTGACGATCAGCTCGGCGTGTTCATCACCGGTGATCTCGAAGGCGGCCTGCCCGAGACCGTGATCGGCGAAGATGTCGTAGAGGGACTGCAAGGCCTTTTTGACGTCCCTGTCGGAACGCACGCCGCTGACGGTGAAGCGACAGGACACAATCTCTGACATTGCCGGTCAGATCCTTCCGTTGAACGCCTGGAGGGCGGAGTCCTCACGGGTACCGCCTCTACCATCACCATAGTCGGCATAGTCTCGGATCCAGCGAATTGAATTGATCCATTTGACCATTTTGTAGCCGTGGTTGGATTCCACCCGTAGGCGGGCGGGCGCCCCGAGGTGGGTCTCCAGCGGATTTCCGTTGCGCTCATAGGCGACGATCGTGTCATCCTCATAGGCGGTCTCCAGGTCGAGGGCGGCGTAGAACGGCTCACGCGGGCGGTTGTCGTACATCTTCTGGGCCAGACCGTAGGAGTCGACCAGCACGTAACGCGCCCCATCCGGTTTCGGACCGATCAGCTCCATCAGGTCACGTAACCGCACCCCTGTCCACCGTGAGGTCGCCGACCAGCCCTGCATACACGTGTGTACGGCGACATACGAGGTCTGCGGCAGCTCCCGCAGATCGTCGAGGGTGATGGTCTTCTCGGTGCCGTTGAGATCGTCGCCGAGGGTGATGGTGTATCCCTCCCACTCGTTGTCGCGGGCGGCGATCCACTCGGGGGATTCATCATCGGCCGGCGGCAGGCCATTGGTCCAGTGGAACTGCGAGATGTCCTTGTCCGTGTAGGTGTTCTGCCTGCTCATCCGGGGACGCAGCCGGTTGAGGAAGATTTTGCGTCCGATCTCCGTGATGCTGGCGGTGAACCGCTGGGCCCGGGCCCGGTCAGCCAGCGACCAATAGCTGAGCACGATCCAGAACAACACCACAATGACGATGGTGGTGATCACGATGATGTAGGCCTGCGCCGCACGGTCAGTGTTCATATCGCCGAAGACCATGTGGACCATGTTGTAGTCGCCATGGACCAAAAAACCAGGCCGACGTGCATGATGACAAAGCCCGTCATCAACACCATGGCGATGAAGTGCAGGGAACGTGCACCCTGGTGGCCGCCGAAGAGTTTGACGTACCACGGGAAGCGGGACCGGATGGCCGGGGCCATCGCTATTCCGGTGAGGATGAGAAACGGCGCCAGGATAAAGATGACGAAGGTGTAGCCCAGCATTTGCAAGGCGTCATAGGGGGGTGAAGTGCTCGATGCCTGGGGCACGAAAGCCCAGGTAAACCTTCAATGTCTCCCACGCCTCGGGGAAGACGTCCCAGGAGGTGGGGATAATGCGTTGCCACAGCCCGGTGGCGAACAGCAGAACGACGTAGACGATGCCGTTGAGCACCCGCAACATCGTCGACAGACCGTGCCAGTGTCGGCCCAGGCCGATGTTCTCCCGACCCGGCAGACCGATCAACGGGGAAAGGGACTTCTCGTCCATCAGTGAGGTGTAGACCCTTCCTCCTTGGGCAGTTTGCGTTTGGTGAACCAGAGCCATTCCGTGCCCGAGGCGCAGTCATTGCGCCACCACAGCCGGGGCATGGACGACAGAATCTCCCAGCCAGACCGCAGCAGCATGCCGATGAGAACGAAATTGATCAGGTGTGTGGCCCGCAGCCACAGGGGGAAATCTGGGTTGATCTCCACGGATTACTCCTTAGATCGTGACCGTCAATAGCTACATACAATGGAAAATTACGTATAATGCGTCTCACGCTAACCTGATAAGAAAGGAAAAATAAGGGACAATCCCCGCAGAGGGGGTAGCCAAGCGGTGTCAGGAGCAGTGCCCGAGACGCCGTGCCATCGACGATGGCTCGCCTTCCCCGATGCTGTGTCGTCCTACAGGCCGTTAGAATCCAGACTCGCGGGCACTAGCCGCGCGACTGCCGACAACCGCACGCCGTGTACCGGAAGGCTTGGAACGCCTAGGGTGTTCCTCATGGCAACAGATGACGTTAGCAAGGCCTACAGCTCACCGACCTTTGATGCGGAGGCACTGCTCGGAACGGTAATCTCAGCCGAGGACCCCGACCGCGTGCTCATCGAGCCCTGGGCGACCGGCGTCGACGGGGTGATCCTCGATGTGGGCTCTGGTACCGGGCGGTGGACCGGTCACCTCGCGAGCCTCGGACACCAGATCGAGGGACTGGAACCGGCGACACGGCTCGTGGAGCTCGCTCGTCAGACACATCCCTCAGTGACCTTTCACCACGGCACTATTACCGACCTCTCAGACTCGCCGAAGCGCTGGGCGGGCCTCCTGGCGTGGTACTCACTCATTCACCTGGGACCTGATGAGCTGCCCGACGCCCTGGTCGCACTGCGGATGGCGGTGGAGGATGGTGGTGGCCTGCTGATGTCCTTTTTCTCCGGGCCTTCTCTGGAACCGATGTATCATCCCGTGGCCACCGCCTACCGGTGGCCACTGCCCGAGCTTGCCCAGGCACTGGAGACCGCGGGTTTCCAGGTAATCGACAGCCACTGGGATCCTCGGTTCCCCCATGCCTATCTCACCGCCGAGGCCAGCAGGCAGAATCTCGCCTGACAGTGGTGGCCTACTCGGTAGTCGTCTTCTCAGAAGACATCTCATAGGACCAGTGTGGTTACCTGCCGAAGGAGAAACGAGTAGTCAGCCGGACCATAACTGGCGACCGGCTGGGGCAGCGGTCCACCCAGGCCCCGGATGGTCTGCAAGGAGGTCGGCGCCGATCACCTCGTCCAGGCGTCGACGAAAACGCCCAGCCACCACAAAACCCGCATTCCCCCTTTTCTGTCCCGAGGCACCTCAGACTGCGGCCCCGAACAAAACACCGACACCGTAGGTCAGGGCCAGGCCGAGGGCACCACCGATCACCAGGCGTCCGCACGCGCGCATTGGGGAGGTACCCGAGATCTGGGCTGAGATGAACCCGGTCACCGCCAGGACCAGCAGCGTGACTACGAAGACCACGCCGGCGTCCCAGCCTGCAGGGGCGATGAATACCGACACCATCGGCAGCAGTGCTCCGAGCAGGAAAGCCACGGCCGAGGAGAAGGCGGCGGCCAAGGGGCTGGTCAGTTGCTCATTATCAATACCGAGCTCGAGCTGAAGGTGGGCGCCCAAGGCGTCGCCCTGCCCGATCTCGGTGGCCGCCTGGTTCGCTGTCGCAGGGGAGATGCCGTAGGAGTGTAGGATCTCCGACAGCTCGACGTGCTCGGCCGTCGGGTCTTCGGCCAGCTCCTTCGCTTCTTTTGCGATGAGCACCCGTTCGGTATCACGCTGTGAGGAGACAGAGACGTACTCACCGAGAGCCATAGATACCGCCCCCGCGATCGTTGAGGCCAAACCAGCGCCGAACACGACGGTGTCACTGGCGCCGGTGGCGATCACACCGAGCAGTAGCGCAGCAATGGAGACGATACCGTCATTAGCACCCAGCACACCGGCACGCAGAGTATTCATACGATTGTGGTGGCTGGGTACGTGCGGTTCGTGCAGGGGGTGAGCGGTGTTAGTGGAGATGATCATCAGTCCTTTATCGGTGCAGGAGACCCTATAAGCACAGCTTATTAAGGGCCTAGTTTTCCCACAACGAAGCAGAGCCAACCCTCGCCGTCTTTCGGGGCTAATCTCTTCGTTGACACGTCCCGTTACTCTCTGGGAGATCTCCTGGAACGTGGACTCCGGCCTCGAGATGCGAGAAGAGGCACCTACTCATGCTCAAGCATGCGGTAGAGGGGGCCGGTTGACTTTGTCCTCGCGGGCGACCTGGCCCTTGGGTACGTGGGCCGCGATCTTTTCCATGATCACCTGGGGTTGCTCGTTATCGAACTTCGTGCCCCTGACGTTGTTAGCGGTTGGCCGCCTTAACCAGGTCGATACCCTCGGCCTGGCACTCATGGATCCGATAACGCTCGAACTCCACGAAGGGAGCCGAGGAGGGTGAATTACTCCTGGAGATCACGTGGAGAAGGTGAACCGGATCTCCTTCGGCATGATGTGGACAGCCTTAAACTCTGGGTCTGCCACGATCTCGTGCCAGATATCAGCGGGAATGACGAGGCTGTCTCCCGCGCTCACACCACGGTCTTCGGCAGAGAACTGAACGATGCATCGCCCCTCGGTGACGACGAGCACCGATTCGGTTGATGCTCTGTGTCTGGGCCAGGAAATTCCCGACGCCGCTTCCATCCGTTTAGTTTCAAACAGCGCTCCTTCTTCTAACGGCGTCACCCGGGGTCGTCCTGCGGATTCCATCGTAAAACTCCTTCGCCACACGTCACTCACTGGAGGGAATCTAGTCCCCGACCTGCCATGCCGCCACCCTACCGGCACAGGTCATGAGCGATGAGAATTAGTCCTTATCGTTATTGGATAGCGCTCGGTAGAGGGTGGCTCTGCCAATTCTGAGGTCTTGGGCGATCGACACCTTGGACTCACCAGCTTCTACCCGTTTCCGGGCTTTCTCGACGTCGTCCGGGGTGAGGGCGCGTTTGCGGCCCTTGTACTTGCCGGCCTTTTTCGCCAGGCGATCCCCTCGGCTTGGCGCTCCCGGATGATGGAGCATTCGAACTCAGCGAAGGAGCCGAGAATGCTCAGCATCAGCTGGGCCCGCGAAGCATTGGATTCCGCCGAGAAGATCAGGTTTTCCTTGATGAAGTGCACGCTCGCACCCTTGGCGGTGATTTGGTTAATGATCTTCTGCAGGTCGACCTTCGACCATCACAATGACAGGCCAGGAACAACTATTGGTACGAGGGACATGAAACATCGCAGTCAGGTTCTCCTTGTTTAGGGCCGATATCAGGCCCTAGTTCTGGTTCTGTGGCGGCAGCGCCGCGATGAGCTGGGCGTCGAAGTCCTGCGGACCCAGGCTGGCGGCACCGCCTGGCGAACCGAGGTCGTCGAAAAAGGCGGCGTTAGCGCCGGTGTAGTCCCACCATTCGTGGGGAACATCGTCTTCGTAGAAGATGGCTTCAACCGGGCAGACGGGCTCGCAGGCACCGCAGTCGACGCACTCATCGGGGTGGATGTAGAGCATCCGTTTGCCCTCGTAGATGCAGTCCACGGGACATTCCTCGACGCAGGCTCGATCCAGGACATCAACGCAGGGCTGGGCGATTGTGTAGGTCATCGGATCTCCAATACTACGGATAAAGACGTGGAAAATAGGTTCACTGTCATCCTATTAGCTCCCCGACCCTTCACCAAGGGGCACATATTTTCGATTATGCCCGCCACCAGTAGCGGTAAGGATAGTGGAACCGGTCAGCTGGTCACCGTCGCATGCTGGTACAAACATCAGGGGCAGGAGGCCGGTGATCGAACGGTGCCGGTCCATGGTCTCGCCGCGGAAGACGGACCCTCGGCGGGCTCAAACACCCCAGGGGAAGTCCCTATCTTTCTTATTGCGTCAGTTTGGCAATGGTGATCAAAACAGCGGAGTCCTCGATTGCTTCGAGGCTGTGCCGAGATCGCGGCACGATCAGCAGATCACCGCTGCGACCTATCCAGGTCTCATCGCCCGTCCTGAGTTGGACACGCCCTTGTAGGACATAAATCGTGGATTCATCGTGATTGTCGCGCTCTCCGAGCTCAGCACCCTGACGTATCCCGACGACGGTCTGCCGCAGAATTTTTTCGTGCCCGCCGAAGACGGTATCGGCGGCACGAGCACTAGGGGCGGCGACGGCCTCTTTAAGTTGCTTGCGGGCGAGGGCCTCGATCGATATTTTGTGCATATAAACAACCTTTCGGAGCCGGTCTGGGAAGCATCGAATGGTGAGGAGACGATGTTTTTGTTCATGCGCCTTCCCTGATGACCCGAGAAGTTAGCGCAGTACGTAAAAAAGTGGACTCTGACGTGTCAGTGGTAGGGATCCTCCGTGGGCGGGCCGATGCGCAGGATAGCGGTCAGCGCTTGGTTTCGGTCACTGACATCGAGATGGGCGGCGATTATTCATGAGGAATGCAAGTTTATTGCAGCATCACGCGACGAGTCAACTACATCCGACCCATTGCGCAAGCTCTTCGATTGCGGTTGATCGTGATGGTCAAAACCAGCGGCCGGTCAGGGATCGCTCTTTGCCACACGTCAGGGACTTAAGCTCGTCAGTAATTGTTGGCGGCGGCGACGGTAGCGAACTCGATGGCGACGACATGGCCGGCCATGGTCAAAGAATCCGCGTTCGTGGCATAACCCGGTCGTAACGTCTCTCGGACTTCGGCATCTGGTTGGATTACTCCGATGGTCTTCCGCGCGGTGCTGTTGCAAAGTTGGGGCAGTAGGAAGAGCGACGTGAAATAATCACAGCCATGGGTATCTTCTCCGGTCGTCATTTCCCCCGTGACATCATTTTGTGGGCAGTGCGCAGGTCACTGCCGCTACGGGGTGAGCTGACCTAAGATCTGGAGGAAATGATGACTTCAGCGGGGCGTGCCGGTCGATCACACCACGATTCTCACCGCTGGGTCCAGAAATACGCCCCTGAGCTGGACAAGCACACTCGGTGGTACCGGCAGGTACCTGACTGGCAGGCCAGTTCCTGGCGGGTGGATGAGACCTATATCCGGGTACGGTGTCATCGGTAATCGGTGGTGACGTCGCTGACCCCGAGGAGTTCCATGTTCTCCTGGGCTCTCACCGCGTCGGCTACACGTTTACCGATGACACCGTACCCGTTTACTGCAACCTTGATTTTATTCGGCATGCTGATTGTCCTTCCCGGAAATCCTGGTTTGGCCCGATGGTCGTATGGTCGTGTTTCTCATCTGGGGTGGTCGGGGAATGTCCTTGTTCAGAGCTCGTTGAGCATCTGCTCCATCTCGGCGATCTCGGCCTCCTGATCTTCAATGACCTGCTCAGCCAGAGCGATGGCCTGCGGGTTCTGGCCATCAGTGACCTCATCGCGGGCCATATCGACCGCGCCCTCATGGTGGGCGGTCATCTGCTCAAGGTAGAGCCGGGCAGCCTCGGTGCCCTGGGCGTCCTCGAGGGCTGTCATGTCCTCCTCGCTCATCATTCCACTCATCCCGCCATGGTCCATCTCACCCATATCACCGGTGACCGGATCTTCTTCCCAGGTCTCGAGCATGGTATTCATCCGGTCGATCTCCGGGCCCTGGGCATCGATAACACCCTGGGTGAACTCGATGACCTCGGCCGGGATATCGTCCTTGGCCAGGAGGATTTCACTCATCTCCACGGCCTGTTGGTGATGCAGGATCATCATCTGCGCGAACATGATGTCCGCGTCATTGTGCTCGGCGGAGACCTCTCCGGCCGCCCCCGTCTCTGTCTCAGGATCCATGGTGGCCCCGGTCGTTTCGGTGGTGTCGGGGGCGGACGTAGTGGCGATGGTCGTGGTGTCGGTGTTTTCTCCCTCAGTGTTATCTGCGCAGGCGGACAAAACCAGGGTGGAGGTCAAGGCGAGAGCGGCGATGGTGATGGTGCGTTTCATGGGGGTTCCCTTTCGGAGGTTGTGTATGGGGGAGTCGATGAAGGATTGAAAGTCAGCGGACGGGGGCTGCAGAGCTCACAGCAGTCTTCTCCTACTTCCCGTCGGTCGGAGCCAGGTGAGCCGGGTCCAGGTCTATCCGGCGTAGCAGCTGAGCGTTGAGGGCGACGATGATCGTGGACAGGGACATCAAGATAGCGGCGGCCGCCGGGGGAAGCAGCACACCGATAGGGGCGAGCACACCGGCGGCCAGCGGAACGGCCACGATGTTGTACCCGGTCGCCCAGACCAGGTTCTGGACCATCTTGCGGTAGCTGGCATGGGAGAGCTCGATCATCGACAGCACGGCCCGGGGATCATCACTGGCCAGGACCACCCCGGCAGATTCCATGGCCACATCTGTACCCGCGCCAATCGCAATACCGACCTCGGCCCGGGCCAGGGCCGGGGCGTCATTGACACCGTCGCCGACCATGGCCACGCTCAGACCGCGCTCCTGCAGCTGGGTGACCTTGGTGTCCTTGTCCTGCGGCAGAACCTCGGCGAAGACCTCATCGATCCCCAGATCCTTGCCCACTGCCTGGGCGACCTGGGTGGCGTCACCGGTGATCATCGCCACCTTCACCCCGCGGGCCTGCAGGGCGCGCACCGCCGCGCGGGATTCGGGGCGGATCTTGTCCTCCACTGCCACCGCACCGATGATCTCACCGTCGCGGACGACATGGAGCACTCCGGCACCTCGCTGCGCCCAGGAACCGGTGATGTCGGCGAGCTCACCCGGGGTGGTCAGATTGAACTCGCGTAGCATGTTCGGCCCGCCCACGAGGATTTCGGCACCGTCGACGGTGGCCCGGATCCCGCGGCCGGAGGCGGCGGTGAAACCGGTTGCGCGCAGCTGACGCTGCGAGGCCTCCGGGTGTGCGGCCGCGGCAGTCACGATCGCGCGGGCCACGGGGTGCTCACTATCGGCCTCAGCGGCGGCGGCCAGGGACAGCAGCTCACCCTCGGCGATACCCGTGGCCGGAGCCACGCCGGTGACGGCGTGTGCGCCTTCGGTCAGGGTGCCGGTCTTGTCGAAGAGCACGACGTCGATGGTGCGCATGTGCTCGAGTGCCATGCGGTCCTTGATGAGCACCCCGGATTTCGCGGCGCGCTCGGAGGAGATCGCGATGACCAGCGGGATGGCCAGGCCCAGGGCGTGCGGGCAGGCGATGATCAGCACGGTCACGGCGCGGACTACCGCATCGTCGGGGCTGCCGATGATGGTCCAGACCACGGCGGTGATCAGGGCTGCGATCAGGGCGAACCAGAACAGGAAGGCTGCGGCTCGATCGGCCAGGGCCTGGGCCCGGGAGGAGGAGGCCTGGGCGTCGGCGACCATGCGCTGGATGCCTGCCAGGGCGGTGTCCCCACCGGTGGCCTCCACCCGGATACGGACGGTGTTGTCGGTGGCCACGGTGCCGGCCACCACGGTCTCACCGGTATCCCGGTAGACGGGTCGGGATTCGCCGGTGATCATGGCCTCATCGAATTCGGCCGCTCCGTCGATGATGGTCCCGTCGGCCGGGACGCGGGCACCGGCTCGGACCAGCACGACATCGTCGACGGCCAGCTCTGAGATCGCTACGGTGCGGGTGGTCCCGTCGACGACCTTCTCGGCCTCATCGGGCAGGAGCGCTGCCAGCGCGTCAAGCGCGGAGGAGGCTGCACCAAGAGCGCGCATCTCCAGCCAGTGGCCCAGCAGCATGATGGTCACCAGCAGGGCCAGTTCCCACCAGAAATCTAGGTGGAACCCGCCCAGCCCCAGGGTGGTGACCCAGGAGGCGATAAACGCCACGGTGATCGCCATGGCGATCAGGAGCATCATGCCCGGTTGGCGGGATTTCAGCTCGGTCATTGCGCCCTTGAGGAAGGGGGTGCCGCCGTAGAGGAAGATGATCGTGCCCAGGACCGGAGGAATCCAGTAGGCTCCCGGAATCTCCGGAATATTATATCCCAGCAGGTCGGCGAACATCGGGCTGAAGAACACCACCGGAACCGACAGGATCAGCGACCACCAGAAGCGGTCCCGGAACATCGCGGCGCTGTGGCCGGCGTGTTCACCGTGACTGTGGACCTGGTGTTCTTCATCGACAGTGGAATGCGGATGATCGTGTGGCATGGCCTGGCCGTGGGTGGCGGCATCCGCATGGTGCTCGTGACCGGCATGATTCGGGTGGTGGGTGTGGTCTGTTTCCGGAGCGGGGTGATCACCGTGGTGGTGGGGAGTGCTCATGAGGTTCCTTTCGCTCAACCCGGTCGGGGTCGAGATAATGGGCGAATCGATCAGGACAAGACGGTGTAGCCGGTCTCCTCAATCGTCCGGTGGACGGTTTCCAGGGGCACGGAACCCGTGACCGTGACGATGGAGACCCCACCGGCGATGAGGTCGACCTGGACGTCGTCGACCTGGGGCAGAGCGCTCACCGCCTCGGTGACGTTGCCGGCGCAGTGTCCGCAGGTCATGCCTGTGACCTGGTAGGTGGTGGGACCTTCAGGTGTTGCGTCGGTTGCCGCGGCCACGGCCGGGGCGGAGACGGTCGCGGACGGCGTAGAGGGCGCGCAGCATCCACAACCGTCGGAGGCCAGCGGCAGCAAGGGGGAAGTCGGGGTGGTCATCGGATCGCTCCTGTGGGATCGGGGGATCAGGCGGGGTTTCCCCTCCCATCGTATACCCCTATGGGGTATTGTCAAGGGGTTGATACGGATCGCTGCCGAGGTCATCAGAATTATTGTCCCCGGGAGTGGGGTCACTGAGCATCAGGGACACGTTTTCCTGGTGCAGGGGAAGACGGATGGTGAAGACCGATCCGGCACCGGGGCCAGGAGAGGTGGCGGTGAGAGTGCCGCCGTGGGCCTCGATCAATGCCTTGGAGATGGTCAGACCGATACCGGCCCCGCCGTTGTCCCGGCTGCGGGCGGCATCCCCCCGGTAGAAGCGTTCGAAGATGTGTCCGAGCTGGCCAGGTGGGATGCCCTCGCCGTCATCGGCGACGTGGATGAGCGCGGTGGACGCCCCCTGTCGGTGGACGCTGATCCGGACCTGCCCGCCGGCCGGGGTGTGCCGTAGCGCGTTCGACAGGAGATTGCTCATCACCTGGCCGAAGCGTTGCCGGTCCACGAGCACCCGGACGGTGTCCGTAATGGTCTCGACCTGTAAATCGACGCCTTTGTCAGCATAAGCTTCCCCCGCGGCAGCAGCGGCGGTATGGAGCAGATCCCCGAGCCCTTCCTCCGCCAGGTCCAAATCGATCCGGTGTTCCTGGGCCCGGGAGACATCGTCGATGTCTTCCATCAACCGGGTCAGGCGGGTGAGTTGGTCAGCCATGATCGTGTGGGTGGCATTATTCCAGTCCACGACCCCGTCCTGGAGACCATCGAGGTAGACCGTGAGCACCGATAAGGGGGTGCCCATTTCGTGGGCCAGATCAGAGAGCATCTGGCGGCGGACCTGTTCGGTGTGTTCCAGCCGGTCGGCCATGGTGTTGAAGGCATGAGCCAGGGTGGTGACCTCGGGGCCTGCTTCTCCGGCGGGCACGCGGATACGGTAGTTGCCGGCCGTCAGGCTGGTAGCGGCGCGGGTGAGATCCTGCAGGGGGGTGCGCAGGCGACGCGATAACCACAGGCTGGCCAGCAGGGCGCTGATCAAGGCGGTGGGCAGGGCGACGGCCAGGGTGATCAGGTTGGCGTCCCGGTAGGCCTGCTCGGCATGGAACAGCTCCAGCGAGGGGTCCTCCCGGCCGGTCATCAACATATGATCATGGAACAGGGTCGGGCCCACCATCGTGGCCACGGCCGCGGCCACCAGCAGGCTAATCACCACGACCAACACCTGGGCGGCCAGGAAGCGGAAGGTCAGGCCGGGTCCGTGATTCATGGCTGCCCCACCCGGTAGCCCACGCCACGCACGGTGTCGATAAACCCCCGGCCCCGGGTGTCGGTGCCGAGCTTGCGACGCAAGTTGCCGATGTGGACATCGACGATGCGTTCATCACCGACCCAGGTGGTGTCCCAGACCTCGGTGACCAGGTCGTGGCGGGTCAGTACCTGGCCGGGGCGCAGGGCCAGGGCAACCAGCAGCTCGAACTCCGTGCGGGTGAGCTCCACGGTCGTCTCCCCCACCCGCACCTGATGGGCGACGGGGTCAAGGATGAGGTCACCAACGATCAAGGGGGTGGTCACCTGCGGTGGGGTGGTGCTGGTGCGCGGGCGGCGCAGCACCGCATGCACCCGGGTCACCAGTTCCCGGATGCTAAAAGGTTTGGTGATGTAGTCATCCGCCCCCAGGGTCAAACCGCTGATCTTGTCGTCCTCGCTGCCACGCGCGGTGAGCATGAGGATGTAGCAGTCCGAGAAGGTGCGGATCCGTCGGCACACCTCCAGGCCGTCGAGTTCGGGCAGCCCCAGATCCAGCACCACAACATCGGGGGAAAAGCGACGGGCCTCGTCCACGGCCTGGGTGCCGGTGTGCGCCTGGCGGGTATCGAAGCCGGCCCGGATGAGGTAGGAGGCCACCATCTGAGCCAGGGGTTGTTCATCATCGACGACCAGCACCCGCCCCGGGGGCGTGGCGGTGGTCGGTGTGCGGTCAGCCATAGACCCCAGTATCGCTCCGGCCAGGGGAGAATACCACCCTCGCTCAGTGCCCGGCGGGGAAACCTTCATCAAATCTTCAAACATCACCCTTCGACCGCCGTCACCCCTGTGCCCCACCCCGGGCCGGCGGCATCGCCTCCCCTGGTCAGTTCAGCAGGCGCCACCAGGGATTTCACTGCCTGCACCGCATACCCGGGGCGGGTAGAAGGACATCGCCCACGGCTGTGGGGTGGTGTCCCGGTGGTGACCCAGCCCACCGGAGTCACCCCCTTTTCGCCCTGTTATAAGGCTGTGAGCAGGGTTTTTGATTTCTGGGCCGTCAGGCACCCGTGCTAGAAAAGGTATGGCATCGACCTTGAGGCGGTGTCTTCTCACGGTCTTACCACGATCCAAGGAGATTGACGTGAAACGAGCAGCGATCGCAGCCGCCGCCCTTGCCCTCGCCCTCACGGGGTGTTCGGCCGCCGACCCGGAACCCACCGCCGACGGGACGGTGTCCCAGGATACATTCCTGACTACCCATGGCCTGGCCGCCATGGACGCGGTGGAGATCATTGATCACCTCGACCGGCAGAAGGTCACTGAGCGTCCCACGGATCTGATCGCCTCCGTGCGTGCCGATGAACTGCTGCTCTCGAGCGATGACCAGGAAGTCGTGGTCGATCTTCCCGACAATCAGACGTATGTCTCGGTTGCTCCGTATATCACCTCCACCCACGACTGCTTCTACCACAGCCTCACGACCTGCCTGGGGGAACTCGACAATGAGGATATCCAGGTCACGATCACCGATGAAGCGACCGGCGAGGTCCTGATCGATGAGCAAACCACCACCTTCGACAACGGGTTTGTCGGCTTCTGGCTTCCCGATGATGCCACCGGCACCATCGAGATCACCCATCAGGGGCGCACCGGTGTCACCGAGTTCTCCACCACCGAGGACGGGGCCACCTGTGTCACGGACCTGCGCCTGACCTGATGCCTCAGCAGTGGGTTTCCCCTGATCCTTCCCCTGTGTCACTCAGACTTGCACCAAGGACGGTTTAACCATGACAAGTAGTTTTTCCCGGCGACAGTTTCTGCTCGGCGGGCTCGTACTCGCCGGCACCGGGGCCGTGGCCGCCTGCACCAGCGACCCTGGACCCGCTGCCTCGGCACCAGGTCCCTCCCTTCGCCCCACTCCCACCCCCACTGCGCTCGGTGAGCCGACGGTGCGCCGGACACTGACCGCCCGGCCCCTCTCCCTGGATATCGGCGGCATCGAAGCCAAGACGTGGGGATACGTCTCTGACACCGGGGATGCGGCCATTGAGGCCACCGCCGGCGACGTCCTCCAGGTCGATATCACCAATGAACTGCCTGAGAGCACCTCCATCCACTGGCATGGCATCGCACTCCACAACGCAGCCGACGGTGTGCCCGGCATGACCCAGGACCCCATTGAACCTGGCGAGTCTTTCTCCTATGTTTTTGAAGTCCCCCACGGTGGCACCTACTTCTACCATTCCCACACCGGCCTGCAGCTTGATCGCGGCCTCCACGCCCCACTGATCATCCGTGACCCGCAAGACGCTGAGGACCAGGACGTCGAGTGGACCATCGTGCTCGACGACTGGGTCGATGGCATTCAGGGCACTCCCGACGATGAGCTCGACAAGCTCACCGGAATGGGTTCGGGCGACCATAACGGGAGGATGGGAATGGGAGGTCACGGCCAGATGATGCACGGCACCCCGGACCGGGTACTGGGCGGGGATGTCGGCGATGTGATGTATCCGCACTACCTCATCAACGGACGTATCCCCCGTGCTCACCGGACCTTCGAGGCTCGCCCGGGCGACAAGGCCCGCCTGCGGTTTATCAACTCCGGCGGTGACACCATCTTCAAGGTGGCCCTCGGTGGTCACCGCATGACCGTCACCCACACCGACGGCTTCCCTGTCCAGCCCTGGGAGACCGAATCGATCTACCTGTCGATGGGCGAGCGTGTCGACGTCGAGGTCATCCTCGGCGACGGCATCTTCCCGCTCACGGCTTTGGCGGTGGGTAAGGACGACCGCGCCTTCGCCGTCATCCGCACCGCCGGCGGCCAGGCCCCCCGCCCCGATGTCGACTTCCCCGAGTTGTCGTCCACCGGACTGCTTCTGTCCTCCCTGAAGCCAGCAGACCGTGCACTCCTGCCCGAGGGCACACCAGACCGAGAAGTCAGCATCGACCTGGGCGGGCAGATGATGCCGTATGAATGGAGCATTCTCACCGACGGCCAATCCTCCTCCGCGACCGTGCAGGAGGGCCAGCGCCTGCGGATGGTCATGCGCAACAGGACCATGATGCCCCATCCCATGCACATCCACGGCCACACGTGGGCGCTGCCCGGCAGCGGCGGGCTACGCAAGGACACCGTCCTTCTCCGCCACGGTGAAACCATGATCGCCGACCTGATCGCTGACAACCCCGGTGAGTGGGCATTTCACTGCCATAACGCCTATCACATGGAAACCGGGATGGTCAGCTCGCTTCGCTACGAGTAACCCCCACAGCAGGGTTGAGTGCCGAGGTGGGCAGAGTCGCTGCAGACCACCCACCGGGCAGCACGATGACCTTCCTCGGTGTTGTGGTCTTCCGGGACAACCAGAACACCGTCTTCTTCCCCACCGCCCCGGAATAAGGAGATCTAATCCATGCCGAGCACACCCCGCAGAGCCGCCATCGCGGTTGCCGCGGTGCTCACCGCCGTGACCCTGGTGGCCTGTTCGGTGCTGTTGCAAAGTTGGGGCAGTAGGAAGAGCGACGTGAAATAATCACAGCCATGGGTATCGTCTCCGGTCGTCGTTTCCCCGTGACATCATTCTGTGGGCGGTGCGCAGGTCACTGCCGCTACGGGGTGAGCTGACCTAAGATCTGGAGGAAATGATGACTTCAGCGGGGGTGCCGGTTGATCACACCACGATTCTCACCGCTGGGTCCAGAAATACGGCCCTGAGCTGGACAAGCAAACACGGTGGTACCGGCAGGTACCTGACTGGCAGGCTAAGTTCCTGGCGGGTGGATGAGACTTATATCCGGGTCGGCGGCAGGTGGTGCTACCTCTGATCTGGCGATCACCGCCGGTGGCCAGACCCTGGACTTTTACCTCTCTCCGAAGCGGAATGTGGCTGCGGCCAAGCGTTTCCTGGCTAAGACCCTGAGGTCAAACGCGTCAGCCGGGTCCCCGCGGGTGATTAATACAGATAAGGCACCCTCCCTGGCCAAGGCAATATCCGAGCTCAAGGAAGAAGGCATCTGCCCACCGACAGTGGAGCACCGTCAGGTGAAATACCTCAACAACATCCTGGAAGGCGACCATGGTCGGCTGAAGCGGATCCTCGGGCCGAAAGGCGCGTTTAAGAACCGGACATCTGCATATCGGACGTTGAAAGGATGGAGGCGATGCACTCATTGCGGAAAGGGCAAGGCACGATGTTTGACCTCACGGGCAACCGAACCCGGACGCGGTGATCGTCAACCGGGTCTTCCAGAATATCTAAGCAGGCTGGGCCATAATGCTGGCCAGGCGACGAAGAAAGGAGTGTTCGCGGTTCTCCACCCAACTTTGCAACAGCACCGGCCGTGATCACCCTGATGGGTGACCCACCTTTTTCGTCCCAGATGTTGGGATATGAGCAGTCCACCAAACAGGGGTCAGGCCCGAAAGCCCGAGGCCGTGCGACTCCAACCTAGATATAATTGTTGAAACAGCGGAAGCATCACATCTAAAAGCAGTAGGAAGGCTAAGAATGACCAAACAAGAATACTACGACTACAGCAAAACCTATGAATATAACGAAGAAAGTCCTTATACGGGTGCACTTGCAGACGGGGTTGAAGAAGCAACAATTCTCAGTGGAGAAGTGACATGGAGCGCAGACATCACCTGGAACGAATCGCTCGAACAATACGAAATATTCAAAACTTGGAATGATCATGATGGCCACTTCAGCAATATGGGTGAGGGCCCGCTGGAAGATGATTTCCTAAACGATGTGTACTCTTTTCTGCAAAGTAAGGGAATTGACTCCGCAGAAGTCACTTATTGATCTGGAAAACAGGTACCAGAGGCCTAGTACCGGGGCTGCTGTGAACTTTTTCCCCGGTACTAGGCCACTGGACCTACTAAAAAAATACCAAACCTACTGGCTTTCACCACGAAAGAGGTAATACATGTTTAAAATTCGCATAATTTTCCCCGACGGAACTGATGAAGAGCAAGATGAGCATTTCGATACGGAAAGGGAAGCTGAAGAACACGGTGCTTACCTAGCGTCTTGTTATCGACGAGGTAATGAAATACTCCATATGTCAAACCCAGGGGATTACCCACTGGAAGATGAAGATGCAGACTACGAAGTGATCGAAGTAGATGAGTAAAAAGATATTTTGTTAAAACTCCGAAATTTCTTTACTAAGCAACTACCTGGAATGCCTCTAAAAATGTGAAAGCTCAATGACGCATATACTATTCTATAATCAATAAATTATAGAAATAAATATTGATAACTATAAATTCTGTGTTGCGTCATGGAAATCTTCTACGATTCTCATTGCCCTATCGGTGTGGGCAGTTTCTTTTATCGTGACCATGGAAACCACATACACTGCATTCGCCTGCATTAGAGGAAACCTGGCAAGAACGCTTATCGTGCCCAGCCTCTCCACACCATGAGCATGTACGTGTCCGAGTATTCTCCATAGCAGTTCCTTCGCATTCTCAAAAAATAATTCCAAAACAATCTTAGCAATACCGCGAACTATCTTTGTGCTGGACACAGGGTAAAAACAAATTTTACCCTGTTCTTAGTAGTTTCCACTTTTTAGCCCACGTAGACTCTGCATACCGATTTTCAAGTGCTGTTATAAGGAGCTGCGCCGGTGCTGTTGCAAAGTTGGGGCAGTAGGAAGACCGGCGTGGAATAATCAGGTCCATGGGCATCTTCTCCGGTCGGCAGTTCCCTCGTGAAATCATCCTGTGGGCGGTGCGGTGGTACTGCCGCTACGGCGTGAGCTATCGCGACCTCGAAGAGATGATGACCGAGCGGGGAGTGCCGGTCGATCACACCACGATCTACCGCTGGGTCCAGAAATATGCTCCTGAGCTGGATAAGAAGACCCGGTGGTATCGGCAAGTTCCTGACTGGCAGGCCAGGTCCTGGCGGGTGGATGAGACCTATATCCGGGTCGGGGGAAAGTGGTGCTACCTCTATCGGGCAATCACCGCCGGTGGCCAGACCCTGGACTTCTACCTCTCCCCGAAGAGAAACGTCGCGGCGAAGCGTTTCCTGGCGAAGACGCTGCGGTCGAATAAATCGGCAGGCTATCCGCGGGTGATCAGCACCGACAAGGCCCCCTCACTCGCCAGGGCAATCTCTGAGCTGAAGGCGGAAGGCGTCTGTCCATCGACGGTCGAGCATCGTCGGGTGAAATACCTCAACAACGTCATTGAAGGCGACCATGGTCGGTTAAAGCGGATCCTGGGGCCGAAAGGCGCATTCAAAAACCGAACGTCTGCCTACCGGACGTTGAAAGGGATGGAGGCGATGCACTCATTGCGGAAGGGGCAGGGCACGATGTTTGCCTATGGTCACCCGAATCCGGATGCAGTGATTGTTAGCCGGGTATTCGAGACGGCCTGACAACACAGGCACATAGCGTTGATCACACAATAAAAACGGAGCCTTCTTGGCTCCCGCCCCAAGTTGCAACAGCACCCAGAATTCTATGAAGAGTTTTACCAGGTCATCGAGGCTGTCTCTGGGGTGATATTGAAATAGTCTCCGACTATAGCTCAGTCGGAGACCTTTACCGAAAAAACACAATAGCCTCCTTAAATACAATCTCAAGGAGGCTACTACGTTCAGAAGTGATTACATACCCAGCTCAGCCAGATAAAGCTGGATGACCATGGTCTTGTTGTGCATCACATCCACTTCTCAAGGTCTGGACTCAACCACATTGGTATCTCATTAGCATAGTCCAATAATTCTTCTATATCCGCCGGAGTATTGAGGCTATGGTGGGTATTTCTCCAATGTATCTTTTGCGGAGCTTTCAGATCGACCTTCTCTATAAACCAATCACCTGCAATTGAGTCAGCATACATTAGCTCTACTGCACCAAATTCGATGTTGTCGGGATTATATCGAGGCGAGATCCGAGAAAAATAACCCACGAACGTCTCACCTCTGCTTTCCTCAACCCTAAAAACAATAAGGAGACAATCATCCTGAACCCATGTCGCAGCCATAGTCAGGGTAGGCCACGTTGACTTGTCATAATAATCAAAAGCGTTTTCTGACGGAATAAGATCCTCGAACAGCTGCGACATACGAAAAACTACTTTTTCCAAGTCAAGATCATAATCTGCTTTGTACGTCATTACCATAAGTCCAATGTTGGAATGTCTGTACTAAACCATGTTGGGGTTACATCACTTGAACCATGCGTTCCCTCATTGTGTACAGGAAAAAATGTCCTCAAACCAAGTGGCTCTGTAGCACCAGGCTTATATATATTTCTTTCATAAATACCGCGATATACAAAAGACTGCCCGGTTTGTTCACAATTTAAGAAGAGTCGATCACATTTCACTTGATAAACTTCTTCTTCATAAACCTGCTGTGTACCTTCAATCCTGTTGATACACGAATTTTCAAATACTGTACTAACTGACCACAAACTAAAAACACCATGTTTGTGCCGAATTTTATCGTACCCCCACGGCTTATCTTTTCTGGAGGCATCCGAGTTGTACCACCCTCTACGGAGGATTATTTCATTGCCACACATATCCTCAGTTTCAAGAACGACCTGATCAGTGTATTTATTTCCACCAGCTGGTCCTTTATCATAGTTCGCCGCCTGCCTTGACATTAGTACCCCCGGTTCGCCACCAGCGGAATCGTCCCATGCAAACTCGTCCCATGCGGGAAAAAATGTACTCAGTTGTTTTCCATGCAAGAAACCATCTGCAAAGGCTTGTCTATACCAACCATCATCTTGGAGTTCAGGGTCACCTGCAGGATAACCTAAAACACCCTCAATTCCTCCCGAGTAAGCCCATTGAAGAAGAAGGTCGCCCGTGACTGCATGGGCTCCATATTCGGGATGCCAGTACATGACACCACGCTCAAATATATTATATCGTCCTACTCCGTCAGAGGCTACGAATTCCGAGCTAATGGGAAATCCAAGGGCGCTATTTTGGCTTCCTAGTTCCACCCATTTTTCATAAATCTGCCCATAAATACCAGCTTGGACTGCCGGAACTGAATTGCGGGTAATAATGTGCCCGCCCTGATAGCTTTGCTTAAACCACTGATCACCCAAAGCAACATCGCTGGTTATCGGATAGCCAAAGATCCCCTGTTCCCAGCCATGCTCGGCCCAAACTACAGTGGCCGGAATGCTAACTGTGTGAGCCCCTGTGGATGGGTGCCAGTATATGAAACCGTTAAGAAACTCTGTACGTTTACCGATCCCATCAGGGTTGGTAAGTTCATTGCTCTTGGGGAAAGTCAGAAAGCTCGTCGGCCCACCGATAGAATCGTATAATTTACGAATCTCCCCGCACACTTGAAACGGAGATGGCCAATAGACTTTGCATGCAGTATCCGATTGCACCCGCAGAAATGGTGTATTAGCAAGCTTCGCTTCTTCAATCTCCGCACGATCGGCCTCCTCCTTGGTGAATCCACCGGGAATAGACTCCCTGTCACTCCTCATAGCTCCGGGGACAATGATTGAGTTTGGATTCTGCGTAGGCTCCCAATTACCTATTTCCACCACCTTAACCAAAGAATTAGCGGACACGGTTTGGGGGATTTCAATATCCCCAGGAAGAGCCGGATAGAGCAATTCGGTGCTGTTGCAACTTGGGGCGGGAGCCAAGAAGGCTCCGTTTTTATTGTGTGATCAACGCTATGTGCCTGTGTTGTCAGGCCGTCTCGAATACCCGGCTAACAATCACTGCATCCGGATTCGGGTGACCATAGGCAAACATCGTGCCCTGCCCCTTCCGCAATGAGTGCATCGCCTCCATCCCTTTCAACGTCCGGTAGGCAGACGTTCGGTTTTTGAATGCGCCTTTCGGCCCCAGGATCCGCTTTAACCGACCATGGTCGCCTTCAATGACGTTGTTGAGGTATTTCACCCGACGATGCTCGACCGTCGATGGACAGACGCCTTCCGCCTTCAGCTCAGAGATTGCCCTGGCGAGTGAGGGGGCCTTGTCGGTGCTGATCACCCGCGGATAGCCTGCCGATTTATTCGACCGCAGCGTCTTCGCCAGGAAACGCTTCGCCGCGACGTTTCTCTTCGGGGAGAGGTAGAAGTCCAGGGTCTGGCCACCGGCGGTGATTGCCCGATAGAGGTAGCACCACTTTCCCCCGACCCGGATATAGGTCTCATCCACCCGCCAGGACCTGGCCTGCCAGTCAGGAACTTGCCGATACCACCGGGTCTTCTTATCCAGCTCAGGAGCATATTTCTGGACCCAGCGGTAGATCGTGGTGTGATCGACCGGCACTCCCCGCTCGGTCATCATCTCTTCGAGGTCGCGATAGCTCACGCCGTAGCGGCAGTACCACCGCACCGCCCACAGGATGATTTCACGAGGGAACTGCCGACCGGAGAAGATGCCCATGGACCTGATTATTCCACGCCGGTCTTCCTACTGCCCCAACTTTGCAACAGCACCGTTACGCCCGGGTTTCCACCGCGAAACAAGACCTCGACCGCCAGATCGACGCGCTCCGTAAAGAAGGTGTTGCGGATAAATACATCTACGTCGACAAGAAATCCGGATCCACCACTAATCGGCCCGGACTTCAGCAAGCCCTTGAGCAAGCCCGCGCGGGTGATGTCATCGTCGTTCACACCCTCGACCGGCTGGGCCGCACCGTCCGGGACACTCTTAACCTGATCCATGATCTCCAGGAGCGTGAGGTCGGGGTGCGCACCCTGGCCGATCCGATCAAAGTTGATTCCTCGAATCCGAATGATCCGATGGCGCAGTTGGCGGTGGTGATCCTCTCGCTGTTCGGGCAGATGGAACGCACCTACGCCATTGAGCGCGCAGCCCATGCCCGGGCCGTGGCCGAAGCCAAGGGGAAGCGCGTGGGCCGGCCGAGTGTTGTGGACCCGGACAAACTCCGCTATGCAGAACATCTGCGCAATGAGGGGTACTCAATGAGCAAGATCGTGGAGAAGACCGGCATTACCCGCTCCAGTCTCTACCGGCACCTGCCACCCCGGCCGGTGGAAACTCACACCGTCGCAGACATCCCTGACGCCTCGAACCCCAGCCTGGGGTGACGGTTTGTGAACGGGACTTCTGACATTTTCCGTCTTGTGCACGCGGGTAGTGACCAGATAGTGGTCAGAAGGCGTGTGCACAGCCCTGCTCACCACATCGTGTTTGTGCAATCGCCTTCTGACCCTGACAACGATATTTTTTCGATGCGTGTCACGTAAATGATCGTATAAGTGATGGGAGAACACTATGGCACTGATTGGGTATATGCGGGTCTCGAAGTCGGATGGATCGCAGACGACGGATCTGCAACGCGACGCCCTCATCGCGGCCGGGGTGGATCCGGGGCATCTCTACGAGGACCGGGCGTCAGGCAAGCAAGAAGACCGCCCACACCTGGATGCCTGCCTCAAGGCACTGCGTCCCGGGGACACCCTGCTGGTGTGGAAGCTCGACCGGCTGGGCAGGAATCTGCGGCACCTGGTCAACATCGTCCACGATCTCACCGCCCGCGAAGTAGGACTCAAAGTTCTCACCGGGCAGGGGGCGGCAATCGATACCACCTCGGCCCAGGGCAAGCTCGTGTTCGGGATCTTCGCCGCCCTGGCCGAGTTCGAACGCGAGTTGATCTCGGAGCGGACGAAGGCCGGCCTGGAGTCGGCGCGGGCCCGCGGGCGCAAGGGTGGTCGGCCGTTCAAGATGACACCGGCGAAAGTGCGGTTGGCGATGGCGGCAATGGGCCAACCCGAAACCAGCGTCGCCGCGTTGTGTAAAGAACTCGGGATTACCCGTCAGACCCTCTACCGGCACGTCTCTCCCACCGGTGAGCTGCGGGAGGATGGGCGCAAGCTGCTTTCCGGGAGCTGACTACTGGCGGTAGAGCGCGGGTGGATCGGGTTTTCTGGGGTCGTCTCGAGGTGTCTTATATATAGAGGTATAGGGGAGAAAAATTGAGGGGGAGAATCCGGTCCCATCGACTTCCCCATCACTGCAGTCGCCAAAAGAGTCTGTGAGTCACATCCCAGGATGATCTCATGGCAGGAAAAGTCGGCCCGGGAAAATACCCCTGATCTTCATCGTGCCAGAGAAGGGCCGCGCATCTCGCGAGTGCGGCAGTATCCCTAAAAGTTACCCCCCGAGACTATAAGTTCGTGTAACTTAACTTTTATGAAACTCAGGGGCGCCTGGGGCGACTCGGACCAAGCGGTACAAAGAGTACCGGGTGGGCGACGGGTGAGCCGGCAGCCTCTGCCCTGGCTGCTGGGCCCGGCCTTCGTGGCTGCGGTGGCCTATGTGGACCCGGGTAACGTCGCGGCGAATATCACCGCCGGGGCGCAGTACGGGTACCTGCTGGTGTGGGTGCTGGTGGTCGCCAATGTCATGGCGATGCTCGTGCAGTACCTCTCGGCCAAACTCGGGTTGGTCACCGGTTATTCCCTGCCGGAGTTGCTGGGGCAACGGCTACCGCGGGGACGGCGCTTGATGTTCTGGGCGCAAGCAGAGACGGTGGCCGCGGCCACGGACCTAGCCGAAGTGATCGGCGGAGCGATCGCCCTCCACATTCTCTTCGGCCTCCCCTTGCTGATAGGGGGCCTGCTCATCGGGCTGGTCTCGATGCTGCTGCTGGCCATCCAATCCAGGCACGGTCAGCATCCCTTCGAGTTCGTCATCGTAGGTCTGCTGGTAATCATCACCGCCGGCTTCCTCACGGGCATGTTCATCGGCACTGTCTCCTGGGGCGAGGCCCTGGCTGGGGTTATCCCGCGCTTTGAGGGGACCCCGACGGTGGTGCTGGCCGCGAGCATGCTCGGAGCCACCGTGATGCCCCATGCCATCTATGCCCACTCCTCCCTCGCCCGAGACCGCCACGGTGACACCATCGCGCCCGAGGCATTGCCGCGCCTGCTCCGTGTCACCCGGTGGGATGTTCTCCTGTCGCTGCTGGTGGCCGGGTCGGTCAATATCGCGATGCTGTTGTTGGCGGCCGGCAACTTGAACGGGATTCCTGGCACCGACAGCATCGAAGGGGCCCACGCGGTGATCACCGACACGCTGGGCCCGGTAGTCGGAGTGGCCTTCGGTGTCGGTTTGCTGGCTTCCGGGCTGGCGTCCACCTCGGTGGGCTGCTACGCCGGATCCACGATCATGGGCGGATTGTTGCACCGGCAGATCCCGCAGGTGGTGCGGCGAGCGGTCACCCTGATCCCGGCCTTAATCGTGATCGCCGCCGGGGTGGAGCCGACGTGGGCGCTGGTGCTCTCCCAGGTGGTCCTGAGTTTGGGTATCCCCTTCGCCCTGATCCCGCTGGTGGTGTTGAGCAGTGATCAAACCCTCATGGGTGGTTTCGCCATCCGGGTTCCTCTGCAGGTGGCGTCCTGGGTGGTGGTCGCGTTGATTGTGTCGCTGAATCTCGCCTTGATCGGACTGCTGGTCACCGGTCGGGGCTGACCGGCTGTGGTCTTCGGTAGCGTGAGTCCATGGACCTGAGTGAGATCACGCCGGTAGCCCAGGACTACCTCAAGGTGATCTGGGCGGCCACCGAGTGGGGAGGCCCACCCATCACCGCCACGGCCTTGGCGGCACGGATGGGCACGACCACGCCCAACGTCTCGGATACGGTCAAGCGGCTGGCGGCCCAGGGACTGGTGGAGTATCAACCTTACAAACCGGTCATGCTTACCGAGCGGGGCGAGAAGTACGCCATCGCGATGGTACGCAGGCATCGACTACTCGAGACCTTCCTTGTCACCACCCTGGGCTACCCGTGGGAGGAGGTCCACGACGAGGCCGAACGGCTCGAACACGCCGCCTCAGAAACCATGATCGAGCGTATCGACGCTCTCCTCGGGAACCCCGCCACCGATCCACACGGCGACCCCATCCCCACCGCTACCGGGCATATCTCCCGCTCCATCGATGCCATCCGGCTCACCCACGTTGTTCCGGGTGACTACGTAATCATCCGCATCTCTGATGCTGACTCAAGCCAGTTAGCCGGCTTTAGGAGGCAGGAAATAGTTCCGGGCGCCATAGTGAACGTCGCTGGCGCGGACCCACGCCAAGACAGAGTTCTCCTCAAAGGCGCTGATGGGAAAGAGGTCATCCTCACCACGGAGCAAGCCAATGCCATTTGGGTAGCGCCCTCCCCCGGCCTCCGGGGCAGCACTTCCTTGTAGCTGGTAGGGGGGGATATCGGCCGCACCACTCTTTGCATCTAGCGTGATTGTTTTCTGAAGTCCTGCGCCCAAGGCGCCCGTTTGCGATGCGTGACGTTCGGAGCTGATGCACATATTTCCTGGCCCATCCTCCGGGGGCGGGCAAGGATTGTTCAGTGTCTGCTGTATAGTTAAGTGCATGCTGACTATTGCTTCCTGTCTCGATGTGATGAACCGGTTAGGCCGTGCCATGGCCGATCCCACCCGGTCCCGGATCCTGTTGTCCCTGCTGGAGGCGCCCGGCTATCCCGCGCAACTGGCTCGGGAGCTGGAACTGACGCGCCCGAATGTGTCGAACCATCTCGCCTGCCTACGCGACTGCGGCATCATCGTTGCCGAACCGGAGGGCCGGCAGACTCGCTACGAAATCGTCGACGCCCACCTCGCCCAGGCGCTCAACGCGTTGCTGGACGTCACGCTCGCGGTGGATGAGCACGCTCCCTGTCTCGACTCGGGCTGTGACGTGCCCGGTTGTGTCACCGGGCAGGAGGGCATGTGATGGTCTCCGGCTTGCTGTCGGCGATTGGCCTGTTCCTCGCCACGAACATTGACGACATCATCGTGCTTTCGCTGTTCTTCGCCCGCGGTGCGGGACAAAAGGGGACCACAGCCCGGATCTTGGTCGGCCAGTACCTCGGATTCGTCGGCATCCTCGGCGCCGCCGTCCTGGTGACCCTGGGGGCGGAAGCCTTCCTGCCCGAGCAGGCCATCCCATACTTCGGGCTCATTCCCCTGCTCCTCGGCTTATGGGCGGCCTGGCAGGCCTGGCGGAGCGATGATGACGACGATGACGCCGGGAAGGTCGCCGGGAAGAAGGTGGGTATCCTGACGGTCGCCGGGGTGACGTTTGCCAACGGCGGCGACAATATCGGCGTCTACGTCCCCGTCTTCCTTAATGTGGGAACCGCCACGGTCATCACCTACTGCGTCGTCTTCCTCGTCCTGGTGGCAGTTTTGGTCCTGCTGGCGAAATTCGTTGCCACCCGTCCGCCCATCGCCGAGGTCCTCGAACGCTGGGAACATGTACTGTTCCCCATCGTTTTGATCGGCCTGGGCATTTTCATCCTCGTCGGCGGCGGTGCTTTCGGTCTGAACCGTCACGGGTTTCTTGCCGCCTTCCAATGAGGAAGTATCACCACCATGAAGAAGTCCTACAACCCTTAAGTTCAAGGCACGGGCCGTCCGGATGGTCCAGCAGCATCGTGAGGACTACCGATCGCTGACCGTCACCTGCACCGCCGTCGGGGACGAGCTCGGTGTCTCGCGCGAAACCCTGCGCAACTGGGTCCGCCAGGCCGAGGTCGACGCCGGCCACGTCCCCGGTGTGAGCACCGAGGAAAACGAGGAAATGACCCGCCTGCGCAAGGAGAACAAACGCCTGTGAGAGGCCAACGAGATTTTGAAGAAGGCCACCTTAGACTCAACCCGTGAGTGCAACACCATCTCGGCCCACCTCATGAAGGGAAGAATCAGATGGCCAAGATCGGACGACCCGGCTTACCCCAAGATCAACGCCAGAAAGTCTGGGACCTGTGGAAAACCGGTTCCTCTATCAGCGATATATCACGCGACGTCGGTTCCCCACCAGGATCAATCTTTTCCATTCTCCTGCCCCGGGGAGGGATCTATCTCCCGGCCCAGAAACACCACCCAGGCACTCTCACCCTGGCCGAGCGCGAGGAAATATCCCGCGGCTTAAGTGTGGGATTATCCTACCGCGCGATCGCACGACTGACAGGTCGCAGCGCGTCGACGATCAGTCGTGAAGTAACCCGTAACAGGGGACGCACGGCCTACCGTGCCATAGATGCCGATGACCGCTCATGGCGACAGGCGCGTCGACCCCAGCGCTGCAAACTCGCCAAGAACCCCGTCCTACGCGGATACGTGGCCGCGCGTCTGCGCGAGGACTGGTCACCGGAACAGATCGCCGGACGACTCAAGATCACCTACGCGTGCACCTCTCGGATGCAGATCTCTCACGAGTCGATCTACAAGTCACTGTTCATCCAGTCCAGAGGCGTCCTGCCCAAAGACCTGCAGAAACATCTCCGTTCCCGCCGGCCGATCAGGAAGGCACGCTCCAACACCACCAGTGGGCAGTGGCGCTCCCAGATCAAGGATGCAGTGTCGATCTCGAAGCGCCCGAAGGAGGCAGAAGCCCGCGTCCAGGTGGGCCACTGGGAGGGAGATCTCGTCATCGGCGCCCAGCAGTCACAGATCGCCACGGTGATCGAACGGGCAACCCGATTCACACGGGTGGTCCACGTCGAGTCCAGACATGCGGCGTCGGTGACAGCTGGTCTGATACGGGAACTGGGGCAGCTGCCGGATCAGGCGAAGCGTTCGTTGACGTGGGACCGGGGAATGGAGCTGGCCGGCCACAAGGAGGTCACCGCCGGCACGGGGATGACGGTGTGCTTCGCTGATCCTCACTCACCCTGGCAACGCGGAACAAACGAAAATACCAACCGGTTGCTGCGGCAGTATTTCCCGAAGAAAACATCGATGAAGGGCTTCAGTCAGACGGACCTGGATCAGGTGGCCGATAAGCTCAACAACCGTCCCCGGAAGGTTCTGGGATTCCGCACCCCTGCTGAGCAGTATGAAGCACTGTTGCGTTGACGGATTGAACCCAAGACGGTTTTCTTCGCCGGGGAGCTCGACCCCGGAAACCGTTGATCGTCGCCTTCATCGACCAGATGAAAAAAGAAGGCTTTGCTGTCGAGTCGGCCCGCCATGTGCTGCGTGAGCAGGGCGTGCAGGTCGCGGCGAGGACCTACCACCACTGGAAGAAAGTACCGGCCACACGGACCATGACGGACGCGCAGATCCTCAACGCCCTCTACGAGCTTCGGGACGCACCGGAATCCCTGTACGGGCGGCGCAAGATGGTCGCCCACCTGCGTCGGCAGGGTCATGCGAGGGCGCATTGCACCGTCGGCCGGTTGATGCGCCTGGCCGGGATGAACGGTATCTTCAGGCGCCGGACCACGGTGCGGACCACGATTCCCGGGTCCGGGGACCGTGCCCCTGACCTGCTGAACCGGAACTTTACCGCCGAGGCGTCCAACCGGGTATGGGTCGCCGATTTCACCTACGCCCGCACCGGTTCGGGCTGGGTCTATGTGGCCTTCATCGTTGACGTGTACTCGCAGCGCATCGTCGGCTGGCACGCGCAGACCTCCCGCGGAGTCGAACTGGTGCGTATCCCACGGTACCCGGCGCTGTGGGAGCGTGACCGCACCCAGCGTCCCGTTGTCCGTGGTGAGCTGACGCACCACTCGGATGCGGGCAGCAAGTCACACCGCGGTGAAATTCACTGAGAACCTGGCCCTGCAGGGCATCACCCCGTCGATCGGGAGTGTGGGTGATGCCTACGACAATGCGCTGATGGAGTCGAGCAACGGGCTGGACAAGACCGAGTGCATCGGCTCCCGGATCTTCACCGCACAGAACCTGGAGTCGATCGTCGACGTCGAACTCGCGACCATGGCGTGGGTGCAGTGGCACAACCACCACCGGCTGCATTCCACCCTGGGGATGGTCCCGCCGGCGGAGTACGAGGAGTCCTACTGGGCCAGAGAAGCTACAATTCCTGGGTCACCTGCGACGGCGGCTCACCCAATCTAACGGCGGCAACAAAGCCGTAGCGGTTCACGGCACCGCCCCAGAGTGTTGGCTGCTGGTCGAATGGCCCGCCGGAGAAGACGAACCCACCGATTACTGGTTGTCGACCCTGCCCGAGACCACCCCCATCGAGCAGTTGGTGCGCCTGGGAAAGATCCGGTGGCGGATCGAACACGACTACCGCGAACTCAAGCACGGCCTGGGACTCGACCACTTCGAGGGTCGACATTGGCTCGGCTGGCATCACCACACCACACCCGTCACCGCAGCACACCTGTTCATCACCATGAAACGACTGGCCGCCGGCCCAAAAGCACTACCGGCGGCCTGACTTTTTACACGGTGCTCACTGAACTCCAGACCGCCGTCATCCGGTTACTCGACCGCTGTCCCTACTGCCACCGCCCCAGAGACACCTAACAAAGCACTACTAGTGTCCTGCGCCGTTAATTCGTTGTAAGGATCGGGCGATGGAGTCGAGGATGTCCTCGGCCGTTTTAGTCCAGATGAACGGCTTCGGGTCCTCGTTCCACGCCCTCACCCAGTCGCGGAGGTCTTTCTCCAGTGCCTGCACGCTTCGGTGGTCGCTGCGCTGAAGGAGCTCTCGGGTCACCTCGGCAAACACCCGCTCCACCTGGTTGATCCAGGAGGAGTAGGTGGGCGTGAAGTGCATGTGGAACCGGGGGTGCTTGCCCAGCCAGGTCTGGATCGTCGGGTGTTTGTGGGTGGCGTAGTTGTCGCAGATGACGTGCACGTCCAGGCCCTCGGGGACGGTTTTGTCGATCTTGACCAGGAATTTTCTGAACTCCACCGAGCGGTGCTTGCGGTGGACCTGGGAGATCACCGTCCCATCGGCAACGTTGAGTGCGGCGAACAGACTCGTGGTGCCGTGGCGGACATAGTCGTGTGCGCGGCGCTCGGGTGTTCCCGGCATCATCGGAAAGGCCGGCTGGGACCGCTGTAGGGCTTGTACCTGGCTTTTCTCATCGACACACAGCACGACCGCTGACTCCGGTGGGTTCAGATACAACCCGACGATGTCATAAATTTTCTCGGTGAAAAAGGGATCGTTGGAAAGCTTGAACCCCTCCTCCAGGTGGGGCTTGAGTCCGAAAGCCTTCCAGATCCGACCGACCGTGGACTTCGACAGGCCGGATTTCTCGGCCATGCTCGCCCGCGACCAATGGGTCGCATTCGCAGGGGTTGATTCCAGGGTGTCGATGATGACCTGCTCGACCCGGTCGATACCGATCGTCGCGGGCCGACCCGGCCGGGGCTCGTCGACCAGTCCGTCGAGGCGCTTGTCGATGAAGCGGGCCCGCCATTTACCCACCGTCGGCAATGAGATCCCCAACCGACGGGCGACCTCCGAGTTCGATGCCCCGGTTGCGCATTCCAGTACGATCCGGGAGCGGAGCGCGAGGTCCTGGGTGGTTTTGCGTCGCCGGACCCAGCGTTGCAGTTGGTCGCGTTCATCATCGGTCAAGGTCAGTGGGGCTAACGCCGGTCCTCGGTGTGCCATACCCAATTTTACAATGATCCAGCAGCGAATTAACGGCGCAGGACACTAGGCGAGCTTCCCCCAGGGAACCAAACTCCCGGCGATCGTCTGACAGGCCGGAAGGAGTGTCCGGAAGTCGATGTTGATTCCAGTCCCGTCTGATATGACCCATACGGTGCCGCTGACGGGACAATCCATGAGTGAGTTCCTCTGGATAGCCCGGGGGTTGAGTGGGGGTAAGCGGTTCTCCGACAGATCGGACGGACTGTTCTCGCCACGGGCCCCACTGGTGACTCGCGGGGAGAAGCATCAGTGCGTGGGCTTTTCTTCGTGGTCGATGCCGGCGTGTTCCTGGCCTTTCTGGAAGTTGAGCAGGCGAAGCGCGTTCGCGACGACGATGAGGGTGGATCCCTCATGGATGAGCACGACGGCGCCGATATTAAGCCCAAGGAAGGTCGCGATGATGAGGAAAACGACGATGGCGAGGCTGGCGATGAGGTTCTGTCGGATGATCCGGCTGGCGGCCCGGCTCAGCCGGACAGCGAACGGGATGCGTCCGAGGTCGTCGCTCATCAGCGCGATGTCGCAGGTCTCTAACGCGACCGTCGACCCGGCAGCACCCATCGCAATGCCGACGTCAGCGCGGGCCATCGCGGGGGCGTCGTTGACGCCGTCGCCGATCATCGCGATCGGGCGGTATGTCTTGGCCAGGCTCGTGATGTGAGTGACCTTGTCCTCGGGGAGGAGCTCTCCGATCGCCGTGTCGACGCCGACTTCCTGACCTACCGCGTCGGCGACCCGCTGATTGTCGCCGGAGATCATGACCAGATGGCCGACCCCTGTGTCCCGGAGCGCGTTGAGCACCTGGGCGGATTCGGCGCGGGAGGCGTCCATCACTCCCACGACCCCCAGGAAGCGGTCACCACGACGCACGATCATCAACGTCTGCCCAGAGTCGCGGGCTTCGGCGTAGGCCTTGGCCAGCGAGGAGGGCAGTTCAAGCTGCTGTTCGTCGAACATGCGCAGGTTGCCGATTTCGACCCGCTCTCCGTCGATCGTCGCGGTGATGCCGCGGCCGGTGAGTGCCGAGAGGTCGGTGGCCACCAGCCGCCCGGTCTCGGGGACGCGGGGTGCAAGGTCGCGGACGATCGCGGCGGCGAGGGGGTGGTCGCTGAGAGATTCGACCGACACGAGTGTCGGGATCAGTTCCGATTCGGACGTGTCATCGGCGGGAACGAGCGAGGTCACTCGTGGTGCGCCCCACGTGAGGGTGCCGGTCTTGTCGAACGCTATCGCCTCTACTCGTCCGAGTGTCTCGAGCGGGGCACCGCCCTTGACGAGCACGCCGGCACGGGCGGCGCGGGCCACGCCCGCCAGGACTGCGGCTGGGGTGGCGATCGCGAGAGCGCATGGGCTCGCGGCGACGAGCACAGTCATGGCGAGGTAGAAGGCGTCGCGGAACGGCTGCGCGAACGCGAACATCGACACCAGCAGGGTGGCGATGACCCCGAGGATCACGGCGGGCACGTACCAGCGCTGGAACCGGTCGATGAACTGCTGTGTCGGGGACGCAGCCTGGTCGGCGGTGCGAACAAGCTCAACGACCTTGCTCAGTGTCGAGTCAGCGGCGGTCGCGGTGACCTCGATCTCGAGTAGGCCAGACCCGTTCACGGTGCCGGCAAACACTCGATTGGTGGCGGGGAGGGTGCCGACCGTGTGCATCGTCCGTGTGGGGTCGGACACCGGTTCCTTCTCCACGGGGATCGACTCGCCCGTGACTGCCGATTGATCAACGGCGGACATTCCGGAGATCACGAACCCGTCCGAGGGGATGCGGGAGTTCGGACGGATGACAACGATGTCTCCGACCACGAGCTCCTCCACCGGTACTTCCACGGGTTCGGTTTCGCCGCGGCGCACCAGGGCGCTGCGGGGGGCGAGCTCGGCGAGGGCCTCGATGGACTTGCTGGCACGGCTAAGGGCGTACTCTTCGAGCGCGTGGCCGAGGCTGAACAGAAACAGCAGCACCGCACCCTCCGCCCACCGGCCGATGAGAGCGGCGCCGACCGCGGCGACGAGCATGAGGAAGTCGACCTCGAACTTCCCTCGCAGCGTGGAGGAGATAGCGGTGCGGATGGTGAAGAACCCACCGAAGAAGTAGGTGGCGAGGAAGAACGCCAACGGCCATCCGACCATCGGCAGCCCCAACGCGAACTCCGCGATCATCCCACCGGTGTAAGTGACGCCGGCGGCGATCGCGAACCACAGCTCCCAGCGTGCGGAACCGTGGGCATGATCTTGGGTATGAGTGGCCGCCGATGTCGGTGGCAGGGTTGTGGGGGATCCGTTCGGGGCAGTACGGTGGCCGGGGTCATGGTCGTGTTGGTGCTCGCTCATGCCTGTAGCCTAACGGGGAAAACCTCTTATTGAAAGCTTATTAAAAATCCTTGAGGGTATCCCATTCCGCACCCTCCGTATAGACATCGAGCGGGCCGCACCGTGTGGTGCGCAAGGCTGCGCTTAGAACCGCTCGTGCCGGCGGTTGGTGAATTTCCGGGAGTGATTCGGCTGGCTGTCGCCGTAACGGTCGTGCAACATGCGTGCACGGGCACCAGAGGATGCGGAAGTAGGAGCTTGGGCATGGGCGAGACCCTGGGTGTCATTTTCCGGGTGAGTGGTGTGGAGGACGCCCACCGGGTCGGAATCTGTCTCTTCGTCCTGGGAGTCCCCGGTCTGCTGCGAGGATGCGGATCCGTCGGCCAGCTCGGCCTCCTCGCGGCGCACACGGCGGCGTTCCTTCAGCTCCGCCCAGATAAAATACCCCAGGCCGAGCGGGGCCATGATGCCGAAGGCGATCCACTGGAAGGCGTAGGACAGGTGCGAACCGCGGTCGAGCATGGGCACCGGGATGGCGTTGATCTCCCCGGCCTGCCCCTCGGCCAGCTGCACATAGTCCTCCGCCAGGTCCCTGCCGGTCACCTCGGCAATCTGCGCGGTGTTGATGCCGTAGACCTGGCGGTAGCCCTGGTCCTCGATCGGGGGGGACATCGGTGTCTGCTCGGTGAATCGGGCGTGGCCGACGATGGACTGCTCACCGGCTGGCGCAGTATCCATCGGTGGGACACCGCCCTCAAGCGGCGGGTTGAAACCCCGGTTGACCAGGATGACCTCACCGGAGTTCAGCTGGAAGGGAGTCAAGGCATGGAAGGCAGGGGAGGAGTCGACCGGACGGTTGCGCATCAGCACCTCATCCTCGGGCAGGTAGTGGCCCTGAAGGATCACCCGGGCCCATTCCTCCCCGGGCTCGATACTGCCCTGGGCGTCAAAGATCTCCTCGGCGGGGACGGGCTCGACCTCGAAGGCGGCTTCGATCTGCTCGTTGCGCTCGACGATAGTGCTATCCCTGCTCAGCTGCCACGGCGCCAGAAAGGTAAAGGCGACGTAGGAGAAAGCGATGATGGCAAGGACACCGAACACCCAGCCGGGCCGGAGGAAGGTCCGCCAGCCCTTCTTCTGCGGGGCCCGACCGTACCTGCGTTCACCTGTGCTGCTCACAGCCATGAAGTCTACTGCACCGTCCGGTGAGAAAGTACATCCTGTCGCAGGGTGCTCATGGGGAAAGCACTACGAGACCCGGGACCTTCCGTCCGCATCCTCGTCGGCAGTGACCGTGGCCGCCTCGACGGGCTTCAGGTCAAGATGCTTGGTGCGGGCGGCCCGCAGGCCGTTGGCGATGACGATGACCTCGGCCACCTCGTGGACCAGCACGACAGCAGCCAGTCCCAGCACACCGGTGATCGCCAGCGGCAACAGGACGATGATGATCGCCAGGGACAGCACAATGTTCTGGTTGATGATCGCCCGGCCCCGGCGGGCGTGGCGCAGAGCCCTGGGGATCAGGCGCAGGTCATCGCCGGTAAACGCCACATCCGCGGACTCGATCGCCGCGTCCGAGCCCTTGGCACCCATGGCGATACCGATATCGGCTCGGGCCAGGGCGGGCGCGTCGTTGATGCCGTCACCGATCATCGCCACCGGGCCGCGGGTCCCCAGTCCGGCCACGGCGGTGGCCTTGTCCTCCGGGCGTAGCTCGGCCCGCACGTCCGTGATGCCGGCCTCCCGGGCCAGCGCAGCGGCGGTGCGGCTGTTGTCGCCGGTGAGCATGGTGACCCCGAAACCCTCATCGGTGAGCGTCCGGATGACCTCGGGGACCTCGGGGCGGAGTTCATCGCGCACCCCGATCGCCCCCACGGGCTGGCCATCGCGGTGGATGACGACCACGGTCATGCCTTGTTTTTCCAGGTCCTCGACCTGACCGGCCAAGGGGCCGGGGGACAGCCAGCGGGGGCTGCCCACGGCGATCTGCGCTCCGTCAATAAGTCCGGTGATGCCCTGCCCGGCGGCTTCGTCGACCTGCTGGGCGGCCGGGGCCTGCGGTGTAGCGGCGGTAATGGCGGCAGCCAACGGGTGGGTGCTGTGAGCCTCCAGCGCCGCGGCCCAACCGAGGACATCCGCCCGGGTGGCTCCACCAGTGGTGAGCACATCTACGACGGTGGGCCGGTTGCGGGTCAGGGTACCGGTCTTATCCAGGGCCAGATGCCGGATACCACCGAGGCGCTCGAAGGCGGCGCCGGACTTGATGACCACCCCGAACTTGCTGGCCGCCCCGATCGCAGAGACGACCGTGACCGGCACCGAGATCGCCAGCGCACACGGCGAGGCCGCGACCAGCACGACCAGGGCACGCTCAATCCATACGCCCGGATCCCCCAGCCAGGACCCGATGACGGCGACGAGGATGGCGAGGATGAGGACACCGGGCACCAGGGGACGGGCCAGGCGGTCGGCGATCCGGGCCCGTTGGCCCTTATCGTGCTGGGCCTGTTCCACCAGGGCGACCACGGTGGTCAGGGAATTGTCCGTGCCTCCGGCGGTGGCCTCGACCTCGAGCGCCCCGGTGGTGTTGATCGACCCGGCCAGCACCGCGTCACCGGGGCCGACCTCCACAGGGATGGATTCCCCGGTGATCGCCGAAACATCCAGGCTGCTGTGCCCGGACCGGATGATTCCATCGGTGGCCAAGCGATCTCCGGCCGCCAGGCGCAACACATCCCCTGGGACCAGCTCCTCGACCGCCACACTGCGGGTCACCCCGTGGGAGATGATGGTCGCGGTGGAGGGGATGAGGGCCAGCAGGGCACGCAGGCCCGAGCGGGCCTTGTCCATCGCCTTATCTTCCAGCGCCTCTGCGATGGAGTAGAGGAAGGCCAGGGCGGCGGCCTCCTCGATGAAACCCAGCAGGACGGCACCGAGGGCGCTGATCGTCATCAGCAACCCGATACCCAGTTTTCCCCGGGTAAACAACCCCTTGAGGGCTCCGGGGACGAATTGGGAGGCGCCCAGCAGTAGGGCGAGCCAGAACAGGCCGGTGGCCACCAGTCCGGCCCCGGGGACGAACCACTCGAGGATCAGGCCGATGAGCAGGGACACGCCGGAAGCCACCGGGAGAAGGACGGCACGGTCACGCCACCACGGGGTGGGCTCCTCTTCGTCGGCCATCGGCACGGACGGTTCACAACCACAGGCAGACGTCATGACCGCTGGCCTCTTTCCTCATCGCAGCAACCAGCAACCGGACACTGCGGGTCCAGACACGCGGCGTTCTCGTCAACCGCCAGGGTGGTCTCCACCAGGACGGCAAGCGCCCGGGCGAGGTGGGCGTCGACGATCTCATAGCGGGTGCGCCGGCCCTCCGGTTCCGCGACGACGATTCCGCAGTCACGCAGACACGCCAGGTGGTTGGAGACATTCGTCCGGGTCAACCCCAGCGTTTCGGCCAGTTGGGCCGGATACCCGGGGGATTCGAGTAGGGACAACAGGATCCGGGACCGGGTGGGATCGGCCATGGCACGGCCCAGGCGATTCATCACATCAAGACGAGAAGCAATAGTCAGCATGCACTGACTATACAGTGGGGACTGATTAGTCTGCAATTGTCCCTAGGGTGGTCGCCCCTGGATGTCCGACGAACGTCAGGTGGGAGGTGGGGTCCTGAAACCGCGTCAGCCTGGAGGGAGATTGACCCGCGGCATGGCACACCGGCGCTCAGGATGTAGCGGGAGTCTTCTGCTCCCTAACGCCTGTCACGGCTCCGGACAGCCAGCACGATGGCCCCGGCGATGACGCCGAAGAGGGCCAACCCCGCGAGGGTCAGGACTATCGGATTACTGACTATGGAGGTGTCCCCCTCGGCGGTGTTCTCGACAGCTGTGGTCTCCTCCACAGGCTTGGCGTCGGCGCCCGTGGGGGTGGCGGTCGTTTGGGCGTCACCGGCGACGGTGAAAGTGGTCGCGCTGCGGGTGGCGTGGCCGTCGGAGGAGAGGATCTGGAAGCCGACGGTGTAGTCACCTGGCCCGCCGCTGACATCCGCAGGTAGATCAAGGGTCACCAGTCGGCCGTCGATGGTCGGCTCACCACTGAACAGGAGATCACCGGAGTCCTGGTCGGTGATGGCTACGGTGCTGAAACCCTCCTGGGGAAGCCCGGAGAACTTCAGCTCGATGCTGCGGGGAAATTCTTCGACCACTTCACCGTCCGCGGGATTGCCGCCGATCACGGAGTCATGCGCGAGGGCAACCGGGGTGGCTACGACGGTCAGGGCCCCGACCGCCACAACAGTAGCCAGCACACGACGAGGGAGCATGGGGGAGATGATCACGAAAGTCCTCCTGGACTGGGCCGGTTCTTCAACCGGATGTGAGCGACTAAGGCACCTGCCTGCGGGAGGTGCCAAGACACTGGTCGGAACGGGCGGGAGGAAAGTTCCCGGCCACGCCGCCTTCACCGGGTGTTGTTCTTCCCAGGTCGGTGCACCCCTGCAGGGTGCGAACCGGGGAAGAGACCGGTCCCTGGGTAATGTACAAGAACACCCGCAGGCCCCATTAGGGTGAACCTCACGCCCGCTTCCGAGCACACCATGAGAGCGGAGGCGGCATGGACGGCGAAATGGACACAGATGACCCACCCGGTAAATGACACCCCCACTGCCACGGATACGACCACAGGGACGACCCCCACCATCGGGAGCCGGCCTCAGGAGCGGGTGCGCCCCACGTGGCCGTTGTACCTGCTCTTTTTCGCCGTCGCCGGTGCCATCGGCGGGACGGTTGCCTACAGCTTCCTCGGTGAATCCCTCGCGGCCCTGGGGATCCCCAACCCGGGCATCGCGACCACCTTCGGGTTGCCGTTTTTCCGTGCGGTCGGTTGGATGCTCGCTGCCCTGTCGGCCGGTTCTTTCCTGTTCGCTGCTTTCCTCATCTCCCCACGGTTGCCCGGCGGTGATCACGACCGCCTGCACCAGGCCTCGTTGAGTGTGGACGGGCACCTGGCCTCGCGTACCGGTGCGGTCGCGGCCATCTGCTTCGGACTGATCGCGTTGTTGATGATCCCGCTGGTGCTCTCAGATGTCTCCGGCACCCCCCTGGCCCAGACACTGGGCCTGGAGACCCTGACGGTGGCCGTCGAGCAGGTGGTCATGGCCCAGGTGTGGCTGATCGTCGCCCTTATTGCCCTGGTCACCGGTTGTACGGGCCTGATGAGCCGGGCGTGGATCACCCAACCACTGTTGCTCCTCGGGTCAATCCTCATGATCATCCCCCTGGGCCTGACAGGACACTCCTCCTCGGGCGGTAACCACGACCACGGCACCAACTCCTACCTGTGGCACCTGGTCTTCTTAGTCCTGTGGGTCGGCGGACTCATGGCCCTGCTCGCCCACGGGCGTCGCCTGGGACCTGACCTGGATATTGCGCTGCGCCGCTACTCGATGATCGCCCTGGTCTCCATCATCGTCATGGCCGTGTCCGGGCTGGTCAACGCCGCCATCCGCATCGAGCTGACGGATCTGTTGACCACCCGTTACGGGTTAATCATCGTGGCCAAGACCATCGGCGTGATCATCCTCGGTGTCTTCGGGTGGATCCACCGGGCGTGGGTCATTCCGCAGGTGCAGGCCAACCCCGCTGATCGCCGCCTGTTCCGCCAGGTCGCCATCGTCGAGGTGCTTGTCATGGCGGCGGTCACCGGTATCGCCATCACCATGGGGCGCACCCCGCCGCCCCCACCGCGCATCCCGAACCTCTCGCAGATGGTCACCAAGCTCGGCTACGAGCTGTCCGAGAAGCCCACCATCCTCAACGTGTGGGGCATGTGGCGCTTTGACCTGCTGTTTGGTGCCCTCGCCCTGCTGCTGGCCGTCGGCTATCTGGCCGCTGTGTGGCGCACCCGCCAGACAGGTCACACCTGGTCAAGCACCCCCACCGCCTGGTGGTTGGCCGGATGTGTGACCCTGCTGGTGACGATGAGTTCCGGGATCGGGCTGAATATGCCCGCGGTCTTCTCGGTGCACATGGTCGGCCACATCATCTTGTCGCTGGTCATCCCCATCTTCCTGGTGATGGGTGCCCCGCTGACCCTGCTGATGACCGCCTTCGCCCCGGGGGCCCCGGGTAGGCCGAATATCCACGACTGGGTGCGCGCCTTCACCCGCAGCCGGTTGGTGGGGGTGATCACCCATCCGGTGGTCAACACCCTGCAGTTCCTGGTGTTCTTCTACGTCATGTACCTGTTCATCCCGCTTTATGAGCTGCTGATCTCCAAGTACGCGGGGCAGCTGATCATGAACACCGTGCTCCTGGTCTCCGGTTGCTTCTACGTCTGGGGGATGCTCGGACCCGACCCGATCCCGCGCCGGCGCCCAGCCACCGTCCGCCTGGGCTGGCTGGTTGCCTCCCTGCCCGTCCACCTGCTCGTCGGGGTCTATCTCCTGCGCCTGGACACGATCCTGGGCGAGGAGTTCTACCGCTCGCTCCTCCTGCCCTGGGACATCGACCTGCTTGCCGACCAGCACGCCGCCGTCACCGCCTGGGCCATCGGTGGGATTCCCCTGCTCCTGGCGATCATCCTGTTGATCCGCCAGTGGCGCGACATCAGGAGACGACCCCACGATCAGGCACCACTAGCAGTGCCAGCAGAATAAGATCGCGACTGATTCAAAGTGGCCGGTGAACTACTCGCGGTAGAGCAACGTGAGACGATTTCCGGCTAGAGCGTGTTTGATAATTGAGGGTAGCGCGGCATGGGATCATAGATCCCGTGTCGCGCTTCCAACTTCTCACCGATGACCAATGGGCCCTGATCTCCGATAAGCTGCCCCATCGCATCGGCAAAAAGGGCCGCCCCTTCTCCGACCCGAGGCTCATGCTCGAAGGCATCATCTACCGGCTGCGCTGCGGCATTCCCTGGCGTGACCTGCCGGAATGCTTCGGATCCTGGCACACCGTCTACCACTGGTACAACCGCATGGCCAAAGACGGCATCTTCGATGAGATCGTGACCACCTTGATCGCAGCAGCCGACCACCAGGGTCTGGTGGACTGGTCGGTCAGCATCGACTCGACGATCAGCCGCGCCCATCAGCACGCTACGAATATCACCCGCCACACAGGGGGCTTTGTCGAATGACCACAATCGGCTGACCGAGCGGCCTGACCACGGGTTCGGACGCTCCCGCGGTGGCCTATCAACCAAGACCCATGCCCTGGTTGATGGCCAGTGCCTGCCCCTGGTGACCTTGATCGGTCCTGGTCACGCCGGTGATAACCCGCAGGCGGTTCCCCTGCTGGAAGGAATTCGGGTGCCTCGCCCGGTGGGCAGGCCGCGCACTGTGCCGGATGAACTACGCGGCGATAAGGCCTATTCATCCCGGGAAGTGCGGACGTGGTGCCGGAAACGCCGGGTCAAGGTCACCATCCCGGAGCCTGCCGATTGGGTGCGTAATCGGAAACGAAAAGGATCCAAGGGTGGGCGGCCACCGGCGTTCGATGAGCAGTCCTATAAGGGCCGTAATGTGGTGGAACGCCGGTTCTATGAGTTCAAGCAGTGGCGGGGTGTGGCCACCCGCTACGACAAGCTATCGGTGGTGTTTCGGGCTGGGGTGATGTGCAAGGCACATGGTCACCTGGCTGAAGCATTTATCAAACACACTCTAGGCGACCATCCCCCTTGTGGGGATGGCCTCAACGTAACGGTCATTTCCCGCTGGGGTGGCGCGGGAGTTATCGATCAGCCGGAAACTTCAGCGCGGCCATTGTAAAGAATGTGTGAAGAAATCGTCATACACGCTTCCAGGATGGACTCTGTCGAGTTGAAATACTAATGTTACCTTCCGCAGGTAACAGAAAGATCACGATATCGTCTCCGATGGGTATACCGTCGTGATTGTTTGTGATGAAAAGATAAACACCACGGAAAGAAGTTCAATGCGGACCACGACTCGACAGTCGACCCCAGGTAGACACCGCAAGATCACCGCCTCGCCGACTCAGAAGGGGCGCATCGCACTTGTGGCCGTGGCCGCTGGCACGATTTCCTTCGCCGGAGCTGGAGGAGCGGCCGCAGCCACGCTGCAGACACCGGATGAGACCCCCACATCTGCCGAGTCAACCGTGGGCGACATTGAGCTCGCCACCAGTGATACTGCATTTTCCTCAAGCTCCGTAGAGCTTGTCCCGCAGATTCTGGCGATCGCCGAGTACAAGCCGGTCGACAATCTCGATGAACAGCTGATTAAGGCCGTCGAATACAACAACGAGCGGGTCGAGGCCGAGCGGGCTGCTCGCGCCCCTTCAGTAGTCAAGCCCACCGAAGGCACCTTCACCTCGGGTTATGGTGTGCGCTGGGGCAGCGTCCATAAAGGCCTGGATGTCGCCAACGTCGTCGGCACCCCGATCCTGGCTGCAATGGGTGGCACGGTGATCGATTCTGGCCCCGCCTCCGGTTTCGGCCAGTGGATCCGCATTCAACACGATGATGGTTCGATTGCCGTCTACGGGCACATGGAGACCCTTGATGTCACCGTCGGTGAACAGGTCACCGCGGGCCAGAAGATCGCAGGTATGGGCAATCGTGGTTTTTCCACTGGATCCCACCTCCACTTCGAGCTCTACCCGGCCGGGAGCGATGCCGTCGACCCAGCGCCTTGGTTCGCCGAGCACGGCATTACCTTCTAATTCCTCACCCACCTGGGTTCAGGTTCCAGCCCACCACCTGTCCCGTGGTCACCTTTCCTACGAGGATGATGGCCCCGATAAGTTCGAACGGCTCCACGGAACCCGTTGAAAAACAGTACAGAGAATTGTGTACTATCTACGGTTATACATACGGTGACGGTCACCCATACCTCGGCGTTGTCCCGGATTGGGCATGCCCTCTACGATGACACCCGGATGGCAATCTTGTTGGCCCTGCGCAATGGAGCGGCGAGGCCATCGGAATTGGCACAGCAATTGGGCGTCTCCAAGCAAGTGATGTCGAACCAATTGTCCTGCCTGCGTGGATGCGGTCTAGTCACCTCGACCCCTGAGGGACGACACGTCTGGTACACGCTGGCCGATCCACGTTTGCGCGATGCATTGGGAGATCTACTCATCCCGGTGCTCACCATCGACCCGGATTGTTGCTCACCTGAGGGATGCACCTGCGCATGATCTCGCCGACCCTTGACTCCCCGAAATAGATCGGAACTTCCATGATCACCCCCTCTTCCGCGAATTCACACAGAGCCAAGATCATCGTGTGGACGGTTCTAGCCATCATTGTGATCGCCGGGATCGTCATCTTTGTCGTCAATCGATCGGACTCCTCCCAGAGTGCGACACCGGAGACCATGGCCAGTGATGCCGGCCAAATTGTGCGGGAGAACAGCCGGGTGCTGTCCCAGGCACCGAATGAAAAGGCTGTGCTGGTGGAATTCCTTGATTTTGAGTGTGAGGCCTGTCGGGCGGCCTACCCGCTCGTCGAAGAGCTACGCGAAGAACATTCCGACACCGTTACCTTCGTTAACCGTTACTTCCCGCTGCCGGGCCACCGCAACTCCCTGACCGCCGCTACGGCCGTTGAAGCCGCTGCCCAGCAGGGACAGTACGAAGCCATGTATCAGAAAATGTTTGAAACCCAGGACCAGTGGGGCGAGTCCGCCGAGGATAAAAGCGCGGTTTTCCGCGGTTTCGCCCAAGAACTTGGGCTGGACATGGCCGCCTACGACACTGCCGTTGCTGATCCGGCCACCGAGGAACGGATCCGACTCGATGTCGCAGATGGCACGGCGCTGGGTGTGAGTGGAACCCCAACCTTCTTCCTCGACGGCCAGCCCCTTCTCCCCGAATCTCTCGAGCAGTTCCGTGCCGAAGTCGCTGCCGCTGCCACCGATTAAAACCAACCCCATGACACACCCCACTCCCCCAGAAGAAGGAACCACCCAAACCGCGGTGACGGATCACCGCAGCCTGCCGGTCTTCGTCCGACACCGGCCGTTTGCCCTGCTCATGCTGGTCACCGGTGCGATCGGGTGGGTGGCCTCAGCAATCCTGGTGCTTGAGCGTCTGGCTCTCTATGAAGATACCGGTTACGTCACCAGCTGTGATATCAATCCTTGGGTGTCTTGCGGAAAAGTGATGGATACCTGGCAGTCTGCAGTGTTCGGCTTTCCCAACCCTCTGATCGGTATCGTCGCCTTCGCCATCGTGATAACCACAGCGATGGCAGCCCTGTCCGGGGCCCGGTTTTCCCCCTGGTACTGGCTCGGCCTACAGGTCGGGGTGAGTATGGGCCTGCTCTTTGTATTCTGGCTGTGGTACCAAGCTCTGTTTGTCATCCATGTTTTATGTTTATATTGCATGGTGGTGTGGGCGGTAATGATCCCGTTGTTTATCCTGCTCACTGCGCGCAACCTGGTCTATGGGATTATCCCCGCACCTGGGCCTGTGGTGCGGTTTGTCCCCACGTGGGCGGGCACCCTGATCACCGTGGTCTATGTCGCTGTTGCGGTTTCTGTGTTCTCCCGCTTCTTCACTGTCTTCACTGGTCTGTAATCACCGGCCAACCAGACCTTTCCCCTGCACACCAGGACCAGGGCGTCTTGACTGAGCTTAAGACGAACCGGGGTGCCTCATGAGAAAGACCCTAATCCGGTATTTCGTCATTCATCCGTCAGTATCCAGAGGCGGGCGAGGATCCAATATTCTGGCGACGCTGGGTAGTTTTCTCTGGGCACATTCGTCACTCTATTTTACCTGTTTAAATACCCCTTGAGGAACCCACCCGCCTAACAAAGCACGGCTAGTGTCCTGCGCCGTTAATTCGTTTCAGGTATCGGGCGATGATGCAAGGATCTCCTCTGATGTCTTGGTCCAAGATAAGCAGCCTGGGATCCCCCTTCCATGCTTTCACCCAGTTACGTAGGTCTTTCTCCAAAGCCTGCACACTTCGGTGTTCCGAGCGTTGCAGCAGATCTCGCGTGACTTCGGCGAAGAGCCGTTCAACTTGGTTGATCCAGGACGAGTACGTCGGGGTGAAGTGCATGCGGAACCGGGGATGTTTCCCAGCCAGGACTGAATCGTTGGATGTTTATGCGTGCCGTAGTTGTCACAGATGACATGGACATCGAGGTGCTGTTGCAAACAGGAATTTCTGCTTACTCGCTATGGTGCTGTTGCAAAGTTGGGGCAGTAGGAAGACCGGCGTGGAATAATCAGGTCCATGGGCATCTTCTCCGGTCGGCAGTTCCCTCGTGAAATCATCCTGTGGGCGGTGCGGTGGTACTGCCGCTACGGCGTGAGCTATCGCGACCTCGAAGAGATGATGACCGAGCGGGGAGTGCCGGTCGATCACACCACGATCTACCGCTGGGTCCAGAAATATGCTCCTGAGCTGGATAAGAAGACCCGGTGGTATCGGCAAGTTCCTGACTGGCAGGCCAGGTCCTGGCGGGTGGATGAGACCTATATCCGGGTCGGGGGAAAGTGGTGCTACCTCTATCGGGCAATCACCGCCGGTGGCCAGACCCTGGACTTCTACCTCTCCCCGAAGAGAAACGTCGCGGCGGCGAAGCGTTTCCTGGCGAAGACGCTGCGGTCGAATAAATCGGCAGGCTATCCGCGGGTGATCAGCACCGACAAGGCCCCCTCACTCGCCAGGGCAATCTCTGAGCTGAAGGCGGAAGGCGTCTGTCCATCGACGGTCGAGCATCGTCGGGTGAAATACCTCAACAACGTCATTGAAGGCGACCATGGTCGGTTAAAGCGGATCCTGGGGCCGAAAGGCGCATTCAAAAACCGAACGTCTGCCTACCGGACGTTGAAAGGGATGGAGGCGATGCACTCATTGCGGAAGGGGCAGGGCACGATGTTTGCCTATGGTCACCCGAATCCGGATGCAGTGATTGTTAGCCGGGTATTCGAGACGGCCTGACAACACAGGCACATAGCGTTGATCACACAATAAAAACGGAGCCTTCTTGGCTCCCGCCCCAAGTTGCAACAGCACCCTTCAAATTCCTCTCCCACTCATTACGTGGAGGGGTAATGGAACTGCTGCTGATCCATAGGTCTGCAGCTGCTGGTATTCCCTTCTCTGATCGGGCATGAATAACCGGCCCATATATAACCTCGCCCTCCAGAAATTTCTGCTGCATCCACTTCTGCCATTCCGGCAATTCCCGGGCACGATCCGCCACCTGTCTTGCTGCTGCAAGGATGGCTTCATCACCTGCAGGGCTGTGGATAGACAGTTGGCTTTGATGCCCCAATTCCAGAGAACTCACCTTCACCCCCAGCTCATTTATGTCTTTCACCAGGTTTACTGCCTCCTCCAGACGGTTTTTACTGAGTGGGTTCTCCGTATCAGGCACTACCCGGAGCTCCATCCAGCTCTGCCCTTCGTGATCAGGCACCGTGATGGTCACGGGACGGGCAGCTATCTGGTCGACGGAAGTCGCCACATCATCAGTGCGCGCCTCCAGGCACGTGATGTCATTTACCTCGCAGGGGGCGGTATCCACCACCCAAGAACCATTAGTGTCAGTGCTGACGCGCTGTATATCCTTCTCTAGCAACTGGCTGACCACCTCTAAATCGGTTCCAGTATCTGCTCCTGAAGACATTCCGACCTGTGTGCCATTCACCATGGCAGTAACCACATAGAATCCAAACTGCAGTCCTTCTGTAATGGTGCGTTGCTCTTGCCCTTCCAATAAGTTCAGTGTTTCAGAGACCTCTGCCATATCTGATTCCTTCAGATCAGATTCCACGAAAATTATGGCAGACATATCGGGCGAGGGGTCGGGAGTCTGACCATCAATCACGGAAGAGACCCCACCCACCCAATAATGAATGCCGAGATCACGATCCTGGGCCTCTTGGTTAAAGACCTCAACCAAGGCCTCAGCTGCCTCCACATCATCATCGGCGCAGGCACTAAGACAAAAACCCATAATCCCTAGTAGTGCACCACCCCACAGAATCTTTGGCTTCATAACCCCACCTTAGATATAAATAGAAAGATTTATCAGATCTAAAGTGCTTGTCAGAGTTAGAAGTCGCTGGCGCTGGTGGCATTTTTAGAAGACTTCTATATCCGGCGAGGGGCACAACTGCTTGAGGTGACAATCGTCCCCGCCAGAATATGAAAGGTGTGGAAAAAACTCGGCAAGGCCGGGAAACACTGTCACATTCATTCCCTTGCAGACCGTTGACGTGACATAGGTATTATGACGCGTTAAGTGACAATTTTGTTGGATGCGGACACAGTGATTAGAGGTGTCACGTAAACGATCGTTTATGTGACACACATCGAAAAATATCGTTGTCAGGGCCAGAAGGCGATTGGCACAAACACGGCCTAGTCAGCAGGGCTGTGCACACGCCTCCTGACCACTATCTGGTCACTACCTGCGTGCACAAGACGACAAGTGTCAGAAGTCCCGTTCAGCAACCCTCACCGCAGGCTGGGGTGTGAGGTGTCAGGGATGCCTGCGGCGGTGTGGGGCTCCACCGGCCGGGGTGGCAGGTGCCGGTAGAGACTGGAGCGGGTGATGCCGGTCTTCTCCACAATCTTGCTCATCGAGTACCCCTCGTTGCGCAGGTGTTCTGCGTATCGGAGTTTGTCTGGGTCCACCACACTGGGCCGGCCCACCCGTTTTCCCTTCGCCTCGGCCACCGCCCGGGCATGGGCTGCGCGTTCGACGGCGTAGGTGCGTTCCATCTGCCCGAACAGCGAGAGGATCACCACCGCCAACTGCGCCATCGGATCATTCGGATTCGAGGAATCGACCTTGATGGGATCGGCCAGGGTGCGCACCCCGACCTCACGCTCCTGAAGATCATGGATCAAGTTGAGAGTGTCCCGGACGGTGCGGCCCAGCCGGTCGAGGGTGTGAACGACGATGACATCACCCGCGCGGGCTTGCTCAAGGGCTTGCTGAAGTCCGGGCCGATTAGTGGTGGATCCGGATTTCTTGTCGACGTAGATGTATTTATCCGCAACACCTTCTTTACGGAGCGCGTCGATCTGGCGGTCGAGGTCTTGTTTCGCGGTGGAAACCCGGACGTAACCAATATCCATGACCACAGCGTACCGGAAGTCTATTCTGTAGCAGGGTTCGTGAGACAGTTCGTTGGAATAGCTTGCGGAACAGTTTTCTCTTGGGACTATGCATTTTCAATTGGTTTCATTAAGGGTGTCCCACTTCCTTGGAAGTGGGACACCTTGATCGGTACGTGGGCCGCCACTGGCCTGGGCCGGAAGCTGCCGGCAATAGCCCTCACCTTTAAATCACGTCGGGAACACCGCCAACTAGGCAGCCGCTTCCTTCCTGCGCAGTGAAGGCCTCAGCCTGAAAGTGCAGACGACCTCTGGCAACGACGCCACCCTATGTTGAAGTTAGTTCAGCAACAGCTGTATAGTTCAGCACATGCTGACTATTGCTTCTCGTCTAGACGTGATGAACCGGTTGGGTCGGGCCATGGCGGATCCGACTCGTTCCCGCATTCTCCTGGCGCTGCTGGAGGGGCCGGCCTACCCGGCCGCTCTCGCCCAGGATCTGGAACTGACGCGCTCGAACGTGTCGAACCATCTCGCCTGCCTGAGGGACTGCGGAATTGTTGTCGCCGAACCGCAGGGGCGACAGACCCGCTACGAGATCGTTGATGCTCATCTGGCGCAGGCGTTGAACGCGTTGCTGGATATCACCCTGGCCGTCGATGACAACGCCGAATGCATCGACGCCGGATGCGCCGTACCTGGGTGTGTCACTGGACAGGAGAGTGCGTAGTGGTAACCGGTCTACTGTCGGCGATTGGTCTGTTTATCGCCACCAATATCGACGACATCATCGTGCTCTCGCTGTTTTTGCCCGCGGGGCGGGGCAAAAGGGACCACGCTTCGGATTCTGGCTGGTCAGTACCTCGGCTTCATGGGCATCCTCGCGCAGTCCTGGTCACGCTGGGGGCAGGAGCATTCCTACCTGCTGAGGCGATCCCGTACTTCGGACTAATTCCCCTGGCCCTGGGACTATGGGCGGCCTGGCAGGCCTGGCGAAGCGATGATGACGACGATGATGATGCGGAGATCGCCGGGAAAAAGGTGGGTGTGCTGACCGTCGCCGGTGTGACGTTTGCCAACGGTGGCGACAATATCGGCGTCTACGTCCCGGTCTTCCTCAACGTGGACACTGCCGCCGTCATCATCTACTGCATCGTTTTCCTCGTCCTGGTGGCAGGCCTGGTCCTGCTGGCAAAGTTCGTGGCCACCCGCCCGCCCATCGCAGAAGTCCTTGAGCGCTGGGAGCACGTGCTGTTCCCGATCGTCCTGATCGGCCTGGGCATCTTCATCCTCGTCAGCGGCGGCGCCTTCGGTCTCTAATAAGCCCATCCCGGGCGCCCGGGTGGCCTATCCAGGTGTTGTCATCGGCGTCGACTGAACCGCCATTTCGAAGCTGCGGAAAAACCGCCAAACGAAGCTGCAAGTCACAGCGGTTTTAGGGTGTGTGCCACCTGTTGCTCTGGGGTATGCCCTATCGAATCATCTTTATCTCAAAACCGACAGGAGCCACCAAGGGGGAGGGGCGCTCATCGTCTGCACCTCTTCAGGATGAGATCTCCCCGATTGCCTGCGTTGCCGTTCATGCGCAGCACGACAGCAGCGACGGGTCGGTGGTGAAGGCCTTCGCGGCGATCCGGATGCCCTCGGCCATGGTCAGGTAGGGGGCCCAGGCGTCGGCGACCTCGGCGACGGTCCTGCCGAGCACGTGGACGCCTGCGGCGGCGAGCTCCCCGGCGTCCTTGGCGACGGCGGTCAGGCCGAGGATCTCGTTCGTCTCGGCGTTCACGACGATCTTGATGAACCCGCGGGTGTCGCGGTTCACCAAGGCGCGGGGCACGTGGTGCAGGGGCAGGACGCGGCAGTCGCAGCGGATCCCCGCGGCGAGGACGTCCTTCTCGGTCATCCCGACCGCGCCGATCGCGGGCCCGGTGAACGTCACCCGCGGCAGGCGGGCGTAGTCGACGGACCGGTCGGCGTCGGCGAACGCGTTCTCGGCGACGAGGGTGCCGTGGTGGGCGGCGACGTAGACGAACTCGGGGTGCCCGGTCACGTCGCCCGCGGCCCAGATCCGCGGGTTCGAGGACTGCAGCCGGTCGGAGACGACCACCTCGCCGGAGTCTCCGGTCTTCACCCCGACCGCATCGAGGTTCAGGCCATCGGTGACGGGACGGCGTCCGAGGGCGACCAGGACCTGGTCGGCGCGGAACTCCTGCGAGCCGCCGGACACGGCGGCGGTCACGACGGCCTCGCCTCCCGTGCCGCGGGAGACCCGGGTGGGCACTGCGCGGCTGACGACGCGGATGCCCTCGTCGGCGAACACCTCCTGGAGCGCCTTCGACACCTCCGGCTCCTCCTTCGAGGCGAGCCGGGACCGCACGAGCAGCGTGACCTGCGAGCCGAGGCGGGCGAACAGCTGCGCCTGCTCCAGGGCGACGTAGCCGCCGCCGAGCACCAGCAGCGACTCGGGGACCTCCGTCAGCTCCATCGCCGTGGTCGAGGTCAGGTATCCGGTCTCCTCCAGGCCGTCGATCGGCGGTGCCCACGGGCGAGAACCAGTCGCGACCAGGTAGTGGTGGGCCTCGATGGTCTCGACGCTTCTGTCGGCTCCGGCAACATCGAGAACCGGCGCATCAGGGGTGCCCACGAATGAGGCGTCGCCGCGGAGGACCTGCCAGCCGTAGGAGTCGGCGACGTCGGCGTACTTCTCGCCGCGCAGCGACTCCACCAACGCTTGCTTCCCAGCGATCAGCGCGGGCATGTCGACGGGATCCGCCGTCGTCGCGATCCCGGGGAACCGGGTTGCGGCGTCGACGGCGACGTGCCGCGCGCCGGCCGCGGCGATGAGCGCCTTCGACGGGACGCAGCCCGTGTTCACGCAGGTGCCGCCGAGCGTCCCGCGCTCGATCATCACCACCGACTTTCCGAGCGTGCTGGCGCGGATCGCAGCGGCGAACGCGCCGCCTCCCGATCCGATGATGGCGAGATCGTACTTCGTAGGCATCGCTGCTCCTGTCAACTCTTGGCTTTCTGCTCTGTCTCAGCCATACTGGACCTTCCAGTACAGGGGAAGGTCAAGCGCGGCCACGGAGGGAGACAGCAATGCGGATCGGAGAACTCGCCGAGAGGGCGGGCACTACCGCGAAGACCCTTCGCTTCTACGAGGAACAGGGCCTTCTTCCCCCGACCGAGCGCACGCCGTCCGGATACCGCGACTACGCGCCCGAGACGGTCGCTCGGATCGACTTCGTCCACCGCGGCCAGGCCGCGGGCCTCACCCTCGCCCAGATCCGCCAGATCCTCGACATCCGCGACGGCGGCCATGCGCCCTGCGAGCACGTGCGCGACCTGCTTGACGTGCGCCTCGCTGAGATCGAGCAGCAGATCGCGCAGCTCTCCGTGCTGCGCGACACTATCGCGGACCTCAGACAGGACGCCGCGCACCCGGACCCTGAAACGTGCAGCACCGATCAAGTGTGTAGGTACTTGTAATCCAATTGGGCACACCTCCTTAGCAACCACGCTATGCGAGAGTTGCAGCTCGACGAGAGCAAAGATGGCAGGATTGATCACCAGGATCGATCTTTAAATAAGGACTATTTCTTACCTGGAAGTAACATTTTGGCCGTTGAGGATAATACCTTTGGTGCATTTTGAGCCAAAAAATTCTTGGCCTCTGGATTAATAGTTGCCACCACAGCACTCGCAACCAAAACTGAGCCTATAATAAATGCTTCTTTATTTATCTGCAGTGATTGCAGGTTAAATCTTTTGTTGTTGACGTCATGCTCCATAAGCTTGTCGTCAAGGCGTTCTAGCCGATCGAAAGCATCTCGGCGACTTTCTTCTGATGAATTAGGGTCGCTGATAACTTGCGTAAGTATGCTTTTCGTCTTATCAAAACGGTGCTGTTGCAAACTTCAGGCGGAGAGCCGTGACGACCCAGTCTTCATCCTCTGATGCTCGCTGCGGGTCGGCGTTCTCAGGCAGCCTCGAACACCCGGCTGACGATCACCGCATCCGGGTTCGGTTGCCCGTAGGCAAACATCGCGCCCTGGCCTTTCCGTAATGAGTGCATCGCTTCCATCCCTTTCAACGTCCGGTACGCCGAGGTCCGGTTTTTGAACGCCCCCTTCGGTCCGAGGATCCGTTTCAGCCGCCCATGATCTCCTTCAATGACGTTATTGAGGTATTTCACCTGCCGGTGTTCCACGGTCTGCGGGCAGATTCCCTCTGACTTCAACTCGGCGATTGCCCTGGCCAGGGAGGGTGCTTTATCGGTGTTGATCACCCGCGGGAACCCGGTTATCGTGTTCGACCTCAGGGTCTTGGCCAGGAAACGCTTCGCTGCGGCGACGTTACGCTTTGGGGACAGGTAAAAATCCAGGGTATGCCCGCCCGCGGTGATGGCCCGATAGAGGTAGCACCACTTTCCCCCGACCCGGATATAGGTCTCGTCCACCCGCCAGGACCGGGCCTGCCAATCCGGGACTTGTCGGTACCACCGGGTCTGCTTGTCCAGCTCAGGAGCATATTTCTGGACCCAGCGGTAGATGGTGCTGTGATCGACCGGTACGCCGCGTTCGGTCATCATTTCTTCCAGATCGCGGTAGCTGAGCCCGTAGCGGCAGTACCACCGGACCGCCCACAGGATGATTTCACGGGGGAAATGACGACCGGAGAAGATGCCCATGGCTGTGATTATTTCACGCAGGTCTTCCTGTCGCCCGAACTTTGCAACAGCACCGTCGGTTCAATGCTGAGCCGATTGGATCCCAGGAGCGTGTAGTGGCGGGTTAATGGCCGTGGCCACCGGGCATTGCGAACATCATCAGGCCCATCATCGCCACGCACAGCGCGCCAAACACGATCACTCCGGTGCCTGCGACCCCGGTCACCAGCAGGACCCCGACAAGAACGAGCATCGGGACACAACACGCGAGCATCATCCAACGATGACCGGAGCGTCCGGGCTTCGAGGGCTCGGGCGGGTACTGCTCTTCCAGAGGCCCATCGCTGTAGGGGGAAGCCGACCCCGCAACGGGGGGCTGATCAGGGGGCGCGTCTAGTGGCTGGCGCCGTCGCTCCTGGGGTGATTGCTCGCTCATGAGGGGTGTCCTTTCCGAAGCGGGCGGCGGCCCAATTTTTTGCACAGTGGACAGTGCCCGGTCCCACCAGTGACGATCAGGTCCAGACCAGCCACGATCAACAACAGCTCCACGATCACCGCGCCCGTGGAGTCCGCCTGGCTGAGCAGAATTCCTCCGCCAACGACACCGAGAAGACCCAACACGATGCGAGCGCCCCTTTCGATAGGGGTGATGTTGATACTCCATCTCGCCTGCATCGTTTCCTCCTGGGTGCTCGATCCAGCCCCGAGTGCACGGGACCATTGATCGGTACACCCCCAATCTGCCAAGTGTTTGTGAAGGACGAACTGTCCTTCACGTGAAGGTTCGGTGAAGCCGGTACGGCGTGTGCCACAAGTGTGGGGAGATGCGCGCCTCAACGCGCTCAGCGGACGCGCGTCGTGCGGCCTGAATCGCGCTGGGTTGGTTGGAGTCTCTGGTGTGCTCTGTGTTCTCACTGGTGTTGGTGGTGTCGCACGGCGAGCCACTGGGCGAGGACGATGGCTAGGGCCACTAGCGCGGTGATGACGAGGGTGAACGGGTCCGATTGGCTCTTGGTGAGCAGGAAGGGCACCAGTACCGCGAGGTCAAGGATGATCGCGAGCAACGGGATCCAGGAGTTGGCGGCGACGTCGTTTTTGAGACGGCGGATGATCCCGAAGTGGATGGCAATGTCCATGGCCAAATACAAGATAGCGCCAAGGGAGGCGATCTGGGAGAGGTCGAAGAAGGCGGCCATCACGATCGCCAGCCCGGCGGTGATGTAGAGCGACTGATGTCCTGGCCGGCCGGGCAGGCCCGGGGCTTGGCCCATTTCTCGGAGCATGTCGTAGAGCTTCGAGACTGAGAATAGGCTCGCGATCAGTCCAGACAGTGTGGCGACCACCGCGATAAGCACGGTTATTCTCATGCCCCAGTCGCCGAACATCGGCTGGGCTGCTTCGGCCAGTGCGTAGTCGCGGGCCTCGATGATCTCTGGCACGGTCAGGCTCGCAGTGACTGCGACGGTGATCAATAGATAGAGCGCCGTGCACAGGGCGATGGAAATAATGATTGAGCGGCCGATATTGCGCTTGGGGTTCTTCAGATCCCCGCCGTGGTTGGTGATCGTGGTGAACCCCTTGTACGCCAGGATGCATAGGGTGACACCGGCGAGAAAGCCCACCCATCCCTGGTCTGGTGGCGTGCGTCCAGCGGCGGTAATGAGCCGGGGCAGGGAGGAGAGTCCCGCGGCGAGGATTCCCGCGATCGCCAGCACCGCGATGCCGACGATCTTGAGCGCTGCGGTGACCGTGGCAGAGCGCTCCACTAGTTGGTTGCCCACCAGGTTCACCAGTGCGGCGCCGGCGATGGCGAGGACGGCCAGCACCGGGACCCACACGTCGGAGTCCTGCATCCCGAACGGTCGCAGCATGTAGGTACCGAAGGTTCGGCCGAGAAGGGACTCGGCGAGGATCATCGACACGTACATGAACAGCGAAACCGAGCCAGCCACGACCCCGGGTCCATACGCGGCTTTGAGTTGCATCGCGATTCCGCCCGAGGAAGGGTTGGTGGCTGAGTAGCGGATGTAGGAGTAGGAGCTGAAGGCCACCACCACTGCCCCGGAAAGGAAGGCCCACGGCATCCACCCCCCGGCCAGCTCGGCGACCTGCCCTACCAGGGCGAAAATGCCCGCCCCGATCATCACCCCCGTCCCGAGCGCAACGGATCCAGTGAGGGTCAGTGAGTTCGAGGACTGGGCGCTGCGATCCATGCGGTGCCGAGGTCCTCGTGGTCGAGGATGTGACAGTGGTAGACGGTGCGGCCGACGATGTCGTCGAAGGCCACGCGGATGGTGACGCGGCCGAAGGCCGGAATGTTGACCACGTCCTGCCAGGTGGGTGACTCGCCGTCGTCGAGGACTTGCATGGGCCACACGTGCAGGTGCATTGGGTGGTCCATGGGGCTGGTGTTGGTCAGGGTCCATTCCTCCACAGTTCTGGCGCGGACCGTGATGTCGTTTCGGTCGGCGTCGAACTGTCGGCCGTTGATGGTGAACGACATCATCGATTCGGCTCCGTGCATCCCACGGCCCAGGCCCATGCCCATGGCGAATTCCAGGGTTCGACGGGCAGTTACCGGTGCGGTGCGCAGGTCCCGCAGGGCCGGTCCCGCGGGCACGGGATCGGGTTCGTCCGCCGGGGGCCCAGTCACGTCCAGCGTGAGCAGACCGATCGGCTCGTCGTCCGCCGGGAACGCACCGGCCATGGGTCCGCCCATCATGCCAGGCATGGCGCCGCGGTCCACCGGGATGCTGAGCAGAGTGGAGGTGCCCTGGCGAGCGTCCACCAGGAGTTCGACTCTGTTTCCGGGAGCCAGCGTCACCTCGGTGAGGTCGACAGGTTCGGGTAGGCGGCCGGTGTCACGGCCGAGCAGGCGCAGAGACTGACCATCCAGGGTCAGGCGCAGGTAGCGGGACGGGCAGGCGTTGACGATCCGCCACTGCTCTCGCTCTCCCGGCGAAGCGGTGGCCCGGGGCCGAACCTGGCCGTTGACCATCACTATCTCGCCTTGACGGCCCATCATCTTCTCGGGCGGGGACGCGGCAGCCGGGTTGCCAGTGCCGTCGAGGGTGATGTCGGAGACGACCAAGGTGCGCTCACGGGACACCGGGACCGGCTCGGGGTCCTCAACAACGATCGCTCCGTAGAGTCCGGCCGCCAGTTGGTCAGCGACATGGCCGTGGTGGTGGGGGTGGTACCAGAAAGTCCCGGGCGGGTGGTCGTTTGGCAGGACGATTTCGTAGTCGAAGGACTCGCCGGGGGAGATGCTGACGAAGGGGTTGTCGCCATTGCCCTCGGGGGAGACGTGCAACCCGTGTACGTGCAGGTTGGTCGGGGTGTCGAGTTCGTTGGCAATCGCCACTCGGATCGTGTCTCCGCCCCGAACGCGCAGGGTGGGGCCTGGGAGTGTGCCGTTGAACGCCTGCACGTTTGCGTTTCGCCCGCCGATCTTGACCCGGGCGGGGGCGGCGACCAACTCCAGATCGAGCACACCGTCCCGACTGGCCACCACGTCCGGCTCGAGAAGGTCGTCACCACCGTCGGAGAAGCCACCACTGTTCGTGGTGTTGCCCTCACTGACGGTCCACCACAGGCCGGCCCCGCCCACGGTGGCGGTGCCGGCCCCTGCCAAACCCAGTGCGAGGAGCTGCCGTCGGGCCAGCTCGCTCACTGCCGTCCCTCGCCCAGAGTGTGTAGTCGCTCCCGGTACTCCTCGGTGGTTAGCTCTCCACGGGCGTAGCGTTCGTCCAGGATCTCTCGCGGCTGGCGCGGGCGTTCCCCGGTTTTGACATGCTCATGCCCTCCGGTCTGGCCCCGGCCGCCGGTGAACGCTTTCGCCAGGACGACGGTGACCACCACCGTGCCCAGAATGACCAAGAGCCAGAAGATCCACATCCAGCCCATTCCCGAACCCATCCCGTTGTTCCACATCATCGCGATCGTCCTTCGCTACTTCTCAGTCCCGAGCGTGTGGCCCGCCGGTGTCTGGGGGGTGGTGGCGCCGGGTGCGGGGCGTGGCGGTCGGTCTGGAGACCGTGGATCGGCATCGGCACCGAGGGTCTGGGTGTGGAGCAGCACGTGCAGGATTCAGCGATCGCTTCCAACGGAAGGTTACTGCGAGGCTGGATAGACATCTTCTCCTCTTCATATTCGTTGCTGGTGCTCACTGGAACACCTCCAATTATACCCCTATGGGGTATGTGGGGTAGGTGGTTGAACCCGGCTCACCCATCGATTGGTCCCTGGGTGTCTCACACCTGGGGAGCGGTCCCTGTCAGGGCGACAATGAGGCAGAGCACACTGGCCCAGAACACGCCCAGGCCAATGGCCACTACGGTTACACTCGCCCACACCATACCGCGCCCCTGTCTTCCGGTCGAGTTCCACATTGGCCGGTACGCCCGCGTATTTGTGTGGAGATCAGGTGGAGGTCTGATCAAGAATTTCCGCTGGCGAGCTGACACTCAGGACAGGCTGGAACGATCGAGACCATGGTGGAGAACCCTCGTGCCCTCGAAGATGGGGGAAATTTGGGGAAGGGTGAGTTCGCAGAAACTACAGCTCGGCATCGTTTAGTGGCCCTTCATAGTGAAGGGCCCGTTTATGCGGTGTCGCCTAATCGGTTATGGGTCGCGGACATCACCTATGTCGCAACCTGGGCAGGGTTCGCGTACGTCGCGTTCGTCATCGACGTATTCTCCCGCACGATTGTCGGGTGGAATGTCGCGGCGACATTGAAAGCGGACGTGTTGCCGCTGCAAGCGCTGAACATGGCGGCGTTCAACACTCGCGGGTCGCTCGACGATCTCGTCCATCATGCCGACCATAGCTCGAACTACTTGTCCGTCGTCTATACCGACCGGATTGCCGAGCTCGGCGCGAGGCCATCGACAGGGACAGTCGGCGACTCATATGACAACGCTCTCGCTGAGGCGGTCAACGGGCTCTACAAGACGGAGTTGATCCGTCGCCGGGGGCCGTGGCGAACGGTCGAGCAAGTCGAGCTCGCAACGCTCGAATACGTGTGGTGGTGGAACAACGCCCGCCTACACGGCGAGATAGGTTATCGATCTCCGGCTGAGGTCGAAGCGACGCACTACGCTGAGGTTGAATCAGCCCGACCAGCACTCGCTGGACAGGAAACCAAGTAGGAACGAAACCCAGGGCGATTCACAAGCACACCACCGTGTCCACGTCGGGGTTTTTCTGCCCGAGTTGCCTGGCCACCGCCCAGACCACACTCAGTGACCTGGAGGGGGTGGCCTCCGTCGAAGTGGTAGTACCGCCCGGCCATCTCGTGGTGTCCCATGACCTACAACAGGTGTCTGTGGACGAGCTCATCAAGGTCGTCACCGACATCACCTCCACTGCCCACTCCTCAGGCAGCGAGTGGTGAGGGGGCGCGGCTGTCGGTTGTGTCGGAGGCTTTTGCTCCTCCGCTTCCGCGGTCATTGCTCTCCGGGCCCGATAGCATGGGGCTTATGGCCCGCAATCCCGTCCGTCACAACTGCGCCCAACCCCACCAGTGCTCCCTGGACGTGCGCATGCAGGTCATGGCCCGTTCCCCGCTGACCAAGAAGCTGAACCCACAACAGCACAGGGAACTCGACCAGCATCTGACCTCCTGGGCCTGGGCCGCGGGTGATCCCATCCTCCTAGCCGGCGAGCAGGCTCAGGGCAGCTATATGGTCGCCGCCGGTCGGGCCCGGATCACCCGGGACACCATCGATGGCCGCGAAATCACCGTCGACATCGCCGCCCCCGGGGATGTCGACGGCCCACTGCACACCCATAGCTCCCCAGCCACCGACTCCGCCTGGGCGATTGAGACCACCTGCGCGCTCTACCTGCCCGCCGAGGCCCTGGCCGAGGTCGTGGACGCCTACCCGCAACTGGCGTTGGCGATCATGCGGATGCAGCAGGACCAATTGGTCCGGTCCCGGGAACGCGAGACCGCACAGACCACCTCGACTGTCGAGCAGCGCGTGGCCGCCGCCCTCCAACACCTGGACGCCAAGCTCGGGCAAATCCGACAAGACGGATCCAGCCTGCTGCAGGTCCGCCTGCGCCGCGACGACGTGGCCGGCATGGCCGGCACCACCGTCGAGTCCGCCTCCCGGGCAATGGCGCGGATGAAGAAAACCGGTGTCATCGACTCCGGCCGCGAATGGATCGCCATTACCAACCACCAGGCCCTGGCCGACCTGGTCGCCGGCCTCTAAACGCCCACATCCCTCTCTCTTTTCCAAGACAATTTCCTGGTAGGAGAGATTTGTCGTTGTTTGATCTAGGTCAAGGAATTAACCCGGAAAGGACCGTATCTTTAAAGGTGCAAGCACAGGAACATGACGATAAAAGATGAAAGGACCTGGTTACGATGACCGCCCCGACCACGCTGAAGAACACCACCTTGCGCTCTGATGAGTTCACCTGTCCGAGCTGTGTCGCCAAGATCGAAAACAAGCTGAATGGTTTGGACGGCGTGGAGAATGCGGAGGTGAAGTTCTCCTCCGGACGCATCCTGGTCACCCACGACCCACAGAAGGTCTCCGTACGTGACCTGGTCACCGCGGTAGCCGAGGTCGGTTACACCGCCAAGCCGTCGGCGATCTGACGCACTCCCGACCCCACAAGCCCGCCCGCACCAGAAAGTGCCGGCGGGCCATCTGTGCCCCGGGCTACGAGCACCACAGTCTTTTTGCGATCCATATCTCACTTTGCGGGTACTTGATGCGGATCAAGGTACTTTCTCCGGATTGTTCATAACTTAATGAGTATCACAGAAAACACCTGATCTTCATCATGAAAGGACACCACCATGGCCGAAGTGACCTTTGCCAGTCTCCACGAGAAGATGAACTTCCTGCTCAAGGACCACGGGGTCGAGAACTTCGACGAGTCGGATCTGGACCTCGAATCCGTCTCCTCACTGCACGCCAAGGCGAACGCGTTATGCGCCGCCCACGGCGGCGACCCCTCCCGCATGGCGAACGATACCCTCGCCCAGCTGCACCCGAAGCTGGACTTCCTGATGAAGGGGCACGGCGTGGACACCGACACTGCCCGCCTGGACTTGAGCACACTGGAGGCTGTGGATGCCAAGGTCAACGCCATTGTCAACGCCCACGATCATTAGCGACTGGACCATCTTTCCGAAGTGGGAGCCGCGCTGTCCTCATGCCCACACCGACCCGTGAACGACAGGGACCGAATCTTCTCGCAAGAACTCGAGCCCTGAATACAGGCGACATCCAGGGTGCCATACGCAACGGCTACTCCCGCCTATCACAGTGTGGCGGCGTTGTACCGCGTGAGCCGTCCTGCGGGCCAGGACGACACTATCCACCTAGGACATCTCAAGGAGACCCGTGACGCCTACCAGCGACGCGTAGATGACGACCTCGCCCTGTTCCCCTCCCTTGCGGCGCCCGACCCACACGGCCGCCACCCGATCCAGGAATGGCTGAGCACTCACACCGGCCCTCTCATGGACCCCGGCTGTACCGCCAAACCCTCGGCCTACTAAACACCCCCTATCCGAGTACCCGGGAAAGGAGCATGATCGACGCCACGTCATCTCCACGCCAGGAACCCACCAGCACCGCACGGTGCTGGTGGGTTCCTAGCGTTGACAGGCCACGTGGCATGCTCTTCTGCTCCACCTCGTCAGGTCGGAGGTGTGTGGGTAATTGATCCAGGTCAAGGAAGTTTCTCCGGAATTGTCCTAACTTAATGAGTGTCACAAGAAAAAGACCCTCAAAAAGTAAAGGACACCCATCATGAAGACCTGGAAAACCTGGGGCATCGTCGCCGTCTCAGGCCTGTTGATTATCCTGTCCTGGCTCACCCCCACTGGGTGGCTGTCAGACGGATTCATGATCGCCGCCGCGGTCGTCGCCGGCTGGCAGATCGCCCTCTCCGCCTACCAGGCACTGCGGATCAAGATGATCTCAATTGACCTGCTGGTCATCGTCGCCGCCATCGGCGCGCTGTTCATCAACAACTACTGGGAATCCGCCGCCGTCACCTTCCTCTTCGCCCTCGGCAAGGCCCTGGAGAAGGCCACGATGAACCGCACCCGCAAGGCATTGTCGGACCTGGTGGACGCTGCCCCCGAGACCGCCACCGTGCTGCGCGACGGTGAGCCCGAAACCGTTGAGATCTGGGAACTGGCCCCCGGTGACGTCGTGCTCGTGAAAAACGGCGAGCAGATCCCCGTCGATGGACGCGTGCTCTCCGGACACGGTGGGGTCGATGAGGCCACCATCACCGGAGAATCCGTCCCGGCCGAGAAGGCCGCGGACTCCGAGGTCTTCGCCGGTACTTGGCTGCGCTCCGGTGTGCTGCGCATTGAGGCGATCGGCATCGGCTCGGATTCCACCCTGGCCAAGATCATCCACCGTGTCGAAGACGCCCAGGATGACAAGGCAAAAACCCAGACGTTCCTGGAGAAATTCTCGAAGTACTACACCCCCGGCGTCATGATCGCCGCCCTGGCCGTCGGCCTGATCACCCTGAACGTTGAACTGGCCCTGACCCTGCTGGTCATCGCCTGCCCGGGTGCCCTGGTCATCTCGATCCCGGTCTCGATCGTCGCCGGTATCGGCCGCTCCGCCAAGGACGGCGTCCTGATCAAGGGCGGGGAATACCTGGAGACCTCCGCGAAGGTCGACACCATAGTCGTCGACAAGACCGGCACCCTGACCAACGGCCGCCCCGAGCTGACTAACGTCGACGTCCTCGACCCCGCCTACTCAGACGATGAGGTGCTCACCCTGGCCGCCCGCGCGGAAACCGCCTCCGAGCACCCCCTGGCCGAGGCCATCATCCGCGGCGCGGAGAACAGGGGCTTGACCGTGGCGATGGTAGAAAAGGCCGAACCGGTCGCCGGCCGCGGTATCCGCGCTGACGTGGACGGTGCCACCGTGGCCGTGGGCTCAGCCGACCTGCTCGATCACACCCCGGATAACACCCGCATTCTCGAGCTCAACGAACAGGGCAGGACCGCCATGTACGTCGGCGTCAACGGCAAGGCCGTGGGCATCGTCGCCGTGGCCGACACCATCCGAGATGATGCCCCGGCCGCGATCAGGTCCCTGCACGATAAGGGAATCCGCGTGGTCATGGCCACCGGTGATGCCGAACGCGTCGCCCGCAACGTCGCCGCCGAGCTCGGTGTCGATGAGGTGAGGGCAGAACTGATGCCTGAGGACAAGCTCGAGATCGTCAAGGAGCTGCAGGCGCAGGGCCGGGTCGTGGCCATGGTTGGCGACGGTGTCAATGACACCCCGGCACTGGCCACCGCGGACATCGGTGTGGCGATGGGTGCGGCCGGTTCGCCTGCCGCCATCGAGACCGCCGATATCGCCCTGATGGCCGACAAGCTGCCGCGGCTGCCCTACGCCCTGGGTCTGGCCCAGCGCACGGTGCGCACCATGCGGGTCAACATCGGCATCGCCCTGCTCACTGTCACGATCCTGCTGGCCGGTGTCCTGCTCGGTGGAGTGACCATGTCGATTGGCATGCTCGTCCACGAGGCCTCCGTCCTGCTGGTCATCGCGATTGCGATGCTCCTGCTGCGCCCCACCCTCAAGGAACCGCAGGCCGCGGCCAAGAAGGCCGCCGCCGATACCCACCAGACCGCCACCACATAACCAACCATCACCCGCCACCCCACCAGCGGCAGTGCCGCAGGAAAGAAAGAGGACACCATGGTTTCATCGAAAAACTTCCACATCGGTGACAACATTAAGCACTTCACCATCGCCGATATCGCCACAGACAACCCGGACTTCCGCCGGGTGCTGTGGACCGGTCACCATGCCCAGACCGTCGTGATGACCATTCCACCCGGAGAAGAGATCGGCGAGGAAGTCCACGACACCACCGACCAAATCCTGACGTTTGTCGCCGGCACCGGTAAGGCCGATCTCGACGGCGAAACCCATCTCATCGGACCCGGTGACCAGTGCGCCGTGTCGGCTGGAGCCCGACATAACTTCCGCAACACCGGGGATGAACCGCTGGTGCTTTATACGATCTACGCCCCGCCCGAGCACGCCGTCGATAGCGCCCACGCCACCCGCACTGAGGCGGAGGCAGCTGAAGCCGAGGGGCGAGACACCCCGCCGGAGAGCTGATCACCATCACGGCTCTGACACCTACGAGAACCACTCACAGAAAGAAGAGAACAACCATGTCCAAGGTATATGCGTTCCACATCTTCGATAGGCCTGACACTCAGAAGTTGATTGACCGTCCAGCCCCGCAACCAGGACCGGGAGAACTCGCGGTGAACGTTCGTGCCGCCGGGGTCAACCCCGTCGACTGGAAGATCCGCTCCGGCGCCCTGGGCACCGATCTGGCGCTGCCAGCCCCGATGGGCCAGGAAGTCGCCGGCGTGATCACCGCCGTGGGAGCCGGAGTCGAGGAGTTCACCGTTGGCCAGGAGATCCTGGGCCCAGTCGTCCCGGGTTACGGCGGCTTCGCTGAAGACACCCTGGTCGCCGCGGTCGACGCGGTGGTCAAGCCGGAGGAGATTTCCTTCACTGATGCCGCCACCATCCCGGTGGCCGCAGCGACCGCTTATGATGTCACCCACCAGATCGAGCTCGATCCCGGCCAGGTTCTGCTGATCGTCGGGGCCGGTGGGGGTGTCGGCTTGATGGCCGCCCAGATCGGTCGGGTCCATAAGTTCACCGTGCTCGGAGTGGCCAGTGAAGCTAAACGCCAGGTCGTCGAAGCCACCGGTGCCACCTTCATCCCGTCGGGGGATGCTGTGGCCGGCCGGGTCCGCCACCTAGCCCCGGACGGAGTCGACCTCATCGTCGACCTGGTCGGCGGGCAGGCACTGCGCGAGGTCGCCGGACTGGTCACCGACCCCTCCCATCTCATCTCTGCCGTTGATCCGGCTACCGCCGCAGAACTCGGTGGAGTGGGCCTGGAGCGAACCCCGGAGGCGATGGCGAAGATCACCGATGTGATCAAATACGGCCTGGTTGACCCGCAGGTCACCAGCCGGTATCCCCTCGATCGGGCCGGGGAGGCACTAGCCGTGGTTGAAGACGGCCACGCCACCGGCAAAATCGTGATTGATATGACCGCAGCCTGATCGACCACCACTCACACGCACCGCGGCCAGAAGCCACGACACGAGCTCCGGTCATCCCCGGCGGTATCGAGGTAGTCCCGGCGGGGCGTGCCCTGCCCCGCCCCAATGCTCAGGTGAAAACACCCCAGTCTTAACTCTTGCCAATAAACTCAAAACGGTGCTGTTGCAAAGTTGGGGCAGTAGGAAGATCGACGTGAAATAATCACAGCCATGGGTATCTTCTCCGGTCGTCATTTCCCCCGTGACATCATTTTGTGGGCAGTGCGCAGGTCACTGCCGCTACGGGGTGAGCTGACCTAAGATCTGGAGGAAATGATGACTTCAGCCGCGGCGTGCCAGTTGATCACACCACGATTCTCACCGCTGGGTCCAGAAATACGCCCCTGAGCTGGACAAGCACACTCGGTGGTACCGGCAGGTACCTGACTGGCAGGCCCGGTCCTGGCGGGTGGATGAGACCTACATCCGGGTCGGCGGCAGGTGGTGCTACCTCTATCGGGCTATTACCGCTGGTGGGCATACCCTGGACTTTTACCTCTCTCCGAAGCGCAACGTCGCGGCAGCGAAGCGTTTCCTGGCTAAGACCCTGCGGTCGAACGCGTCAGCCGGGTCCCCGCGGGTGATTAATACAGATAAGGCACCCTCCCTGGCCAGGGCGATCTCCGAGCTCAAGGAAGAAGGCATCTGCCCACCGACAGTGGAGCACCGTCAGGTGAAATACCTGAACAACGTTCTCGAGGGAGATCATGGGCGGCTGAAAAGGATCCTGGGGCCGAAGGGTGCATTTAAGAACTTAGACATCTGCATATCGGACGTTGAAAGGGATGGAGGCGATGCACTCCTTGCGGAAAGGTCAGGGGACGATGTTTGCTTACGGGCAACCGAACCCGGACGCGGTGATCGTCAGCCGGGTCTTCGAGACGGCCTGAGAACGCTGAGTCGCAGAGACCATGGAGAAATGAAACTCGGGCGTTCGTGGCCCCTCCACCCGACTTTGCAACAGCACCCAATTAGATGTCCCGCTTGTTCGGCAGGAGGAATCTGTTCCGGTGTCTAAGATGCAGCAGACCGAGCAGTGTCGTAGGGTTCGTCGTTTTGGTAAAAAGTCTGTGGATCCTGATGTGTTTACCTTTGCTGGGAATAATCAGAAGGTGGTGTTCCAGGGGATGCGTATTTCTGTTCCTCGTACGATGAAGGACAGGGAGTTTTATCGGACAGTGACAGCAACTGAGCTTGGTTTCTGGGATGCGATAACCGGGGAGCTTGAGTTGTTGATTTCGTTGCCGGTTGTGGCGATTGCCCGGGGTAAGTCGTATATCAGTTCTTACAACATTCGTGGGGTGTGGATGCAGCACCCGACGCTGTTGTGGCAACGCAAACGTGATGAGGCTGAGAAGCGATTTAAGTCGATAGATCCGGGGGATCTACTGCGCTAGAAACTTGTCCCGAGGGTGATGGTTGGTGTGCACACTGCTGTGGCTTTGTGTGTGCACAACCTAGTGGGATCGGGCGTGCGCAAGGATATGATATTGAGTGTGCACAACGTGCTGACACTTTACAGTCTGGTTTTAGTCCGGTTTTAGGATTTGACCCCCTTGAATTGAGGTCGTCTGGGGCGAAATCGCGGGCGCCAAGGCCAAAACTGGCGATACAGGCCTGAAGTGACGCCCGAAGTAAAGCCGGAATCTTACGAAGTCCCTCCAAACCTAAGGGCGCACCACCTTCACCCCTGATGAAGACCCCGAACCATCCCCCATTTTTTCAAATGAGCGTTCAGCAGAGTGCAGTTTTGCGTAGACTCGGGTTCTGAGCAGCGAATCGGATTCAGTGATTTGCTTGCGGGCGCAGAAATGATTTTTCAATTAGACACACTTAGACACACGTAACTAAAATCTCAGGGAAGTGACTGATAATGGCTAATCCGCTCAGCAAGGGCTGGAAGTATCTCATGGCATCGTTCGACAACAAGATCGATGAGAATGCAGATCCAAAGATCCAAATTCAGCAAGCTACAGAAGCTGCCCAGAAGCAGCACCAGCAGATTATGCAGCACGCTTCTCAGATTATCGGTCAGCAGAAGCAGCTTGAGATGAAATTGAACCGCTTGGTTACTGACCGCGATAAGTTGCAGGAACAGGCTCGTCAGGCAATTCAGTTGGCAGATAAGTCCGCAAACGAAGGCGACAGTGTTAAGGCTCAGGAGTTCAACAACACTGCTGAGGTTTTTGCTTCCCAGTTGGTAGCTGTGGAACAGCAGTTGGAGCAGACTACTGCGCTTCATCAGCAGGCTGAGGTTGCGGCGAAGGATGCTGTTGCGAAGTCTAAAGAGTCTGAGATGCGCCTGAAAGAGCAGATGTCTCAGATTGATGCTCTACGTGCGCAGGCTGATCAGGCGAAGATGCAGGAAAGTGTCACTAAGTCTATGGATTCTTTGAATCAGTTTGGCACTCAGGATTCTTCTGTTCCTACCCTTGATGCGGTGCGTGAGAAGATCGAGCGTCGATATGCAGATGCTTTGGGCGCGCAGGAACTTACCCAGAACACTGTTAGTGATCGCATGGCTGAGATTGCGCAGTCCGGCACCGATATGCGGGCGTCAGCTCGTTTGGCTGAACTTCGCGCGGAGGCGCTGGGCACGTCCGCAACGCCTAAGGGCCAGCTAGAGGCAGGTGTCGAGGATGCGGAAGAGCTTATCGACGAAACCTCCACCCCTTCAGCTATCCCAGAAACCGCAAGCCCAGAAGCTGATGCTCCAGAAGCATCCGCAGACGAGTCCGAGAAGAAATAACCTAAACACAAAAAACTGGGGCTAACTCCGAAAGGAATTAGCCCCAGTTTTTTGTGATTCTAGCTATTTCGCTGGTTGAGCAATACACCACGGATTCCGGAGTGAAAGCCATCGCGTAAAGCTACGCGCTGCGCTTCAGTCAGGGTGTATTCGTGGAGAGTTTCACAAGCAAACTGCAGAAGCGGGCGATCGATCTCTGGTGGAAGTCCGCCACCAGACAATAGATGAGCCTGATCTCTTTGAGTGCTGGTAGCTGCGTTTTCAAACCACCACGATGCGTACTGTTGCCCGACATCGTAAGGAGTTTGGAATCCTGCTGTTGCCCACACTTCGTTGGGAAGCGGAACGTAGCGGGAACGAAGCTTGCGGCGGGGAGCCATCATCGAAGGGCTGGGGATCTTTGGACGTGAGTCCTCGATTTCAGCTTCGACTTCCGAATGTTCCTCAGTGTCAGCTGGGGCTTTCGGTGGAATATCCGCAGGGCTTGGAGCTTTTGGTTTTGGAGTTCCCGGCTTGGGGGATTCTTGCTTTTGGGGCTCTGCCTTTGGAGTCTTAGGTTTCGCCGGAGTGGGCTTAGCTGCCTCAGGAACCGTGGGAGCTTCTACGCCTGATTCCGCTACTGGAGCAGCTGGTTCTCCAAAAAACTCAGTTACCTTGATTTCAGCGGCCTCGAAAGATTCGGTGATTTCTACTGAATCAGCGGTTTGACCTTCGTGTTTGGAGATCTCATTCTGCGCTTCACAGACCTGTTCCGACAAAGCTTCGGCAGGTTCACCTGGGTGTGGAGAGAATTTCTCATCTTTCGCGCTGACCTCTTCAAATGGTGAGGCGACGCCTGGAACTGGAGTGAAATCCAAATCCTCGATGGGTTCTGCATCGTTGATGGGCTTTACCCGAACGACAGGGGGTAGTGGACCTTCGAGAACCTGCAGCTGCATGCATTCAGCAAAATCTTCTCGAGGATCCAAAATGGTGGTGGTGTCACAGCAGTGGCGCAGTTGGGAGGACATAGAATCCCAGCCGAAGCCGTAGAGGTGAACGCGAAGGCCTGCATTGGCAGCTTCTTGAACACCGGGGATCATGTCGGCGTCGCCACTGACGAGCACGATATCGGAGCATTGTCCGCGAACACCTGCGAGAACGAGGTCTGCAACAAGGCGGGTATCTACTGCCTTTTGTGTGCGGCGTTCGCCCCATTCAATTAATTGGCCAGCACGAAGTTGCACACCATCGCAGGTGCGTAATGCTCGTTGATAGCGGTGGGGGCCGGAATCGGGGATTCCGTCGTACCACATCTGGCGTTGTACTGGCTGTTTAAGTTGTTGTTCAATCATCCTTCCTAATACCCCGACTACTTCGGGGAGGTCGATTTCTAATTGGGCACGTGCCCCTGTCTCCCAAGAGTTGTAAAAGCTTGCGAGCAGGTAGGACGTATCCACGAATACCTGTGTGCGTTCAAGCATGGCTCCTAATTCCGATTCTGTTTAGTAAACGTTGAGTTAAAATCTATTCATCTAAGCATGCCTTATCTTGCGAATATGCGTCCATTTTAAGTGGGTAGAGACTGCATAACACTTGGTATTACCCGAAAGTAATGTCGTTAATACTGTTTTTAATGGCTATAAAGAGGCATAGGGTTAGTTATATGAGTAACCAACCATGGGGATCGTCGTGACCGCGCCTCTGTATAAACAGATCGCTTCTTTGATTGAGGACTCCATCGTTGACGGAACCTTGAGCGTTGATCAACGCGTGCCTTCTACTAATGAACTAGCCGCGTTCCATCGCATTAATCCCGCCACCGCACGCAACGGCCTGACCCTCCTTGTCGAAGCCGGCATCCTCTATAAGAAGCGTGGCATTGGCATGTTCGTCAGCGCCCAGGCCCCAGCACTCATCCGAGAGCGGCGAGATGCCGCCTTCGCAGCTACTTATGTAGCACCGCTTATCGACGAATCCATCCACCTTGGTTTCACTCGTGCGCGCATTCACGCCCTTTTAGACCAGGTCGCTGAAAGTAGGGGCCTGTACAAGTAGCGCTTAAACCCTCTTGACCTGGGGAGTTGCGGACTGTTGTGCGGGTGTGTAAATTAATTCCAGTCAGCGCGACCAACAACGCCCCAACACATAAGAGATTATGTGGACAGTGAGGCGGATCTAGGAAAACAAACGCTCGACAAACCAACAACACTTCATCGAAGTCAACAAACACCGATTTGGTGAAAGTAAACAAGATGAAGTAACGTTGAACAAGCTGCCAACAAGACACCAACAAACAAAATGTTGATGATCTTATGGTGTGCGTATGTTGTTTGAGAACTCAATAGTGTGCCATTTATTATTTTTGTCACTACCACTCTTAACCCCTTGAGGGTTTTGGTGGTGGGTCATGCCGGGTGGTGGATCGCCAATATTTATCCATCACTGTAAACAATAAACCAATATTGTTGGCATGATTTTGTGGGTCTGCTTGTTCCCCGTCAAGGGATCAGGCCCACATGAAAGACACGATGATCCTTATGTGGGTTGTGGTGTTTTTTTAAATCATTATTTTTTGATAATGCCAGTAACACCCCATTATCTGATCATTTTCTGATGGTTGGTGGGGGTGTTGTTGTTTTTGTCAGGTGTTGGGCTTTTCACGGCCTAAACAATCTTTTTTATTGTTTTTTGTGGAGAGTTTGATCCTGGCTCAGGACGAACGCTGGCGGCGTGCTTAACACATGCAAGTCGAACGCTGAAACCAAATGCTTGCATTTGGTGGATGAGTGGCGAACGGGTGAGTAACACGTGGGTGATCTGCCCTACACTTTGGGATAAGCCTGGGAAACTGGGTCTAATACCGAATATTCACACCACCGTAGGGGTGGTGTGGAAAGCTTTATGCGGTGTGGGATGAGCCTGCGGCCTATCAGCTTGTTGGTGGGGTAATGGCCTACCAAGGCGTCGACGGGTAGCCGGCCTGAGAGGGTGTACGGCCACATTGGGACTGAGACACGGCCCAGACTCCTACGGGAGGCAGCAGTGGGGAATATTGCACAATGGGCGCAAGCCTGATGCAGCGACGCCGCGTGGGGGATGACGGCCTTCGGGTTGTAAACTCCTTTCGCTAGGGACGAAGCCTTTTAGGTGACGGTACCTGGAGAAGAAGCACCGGCTAACTACGTGCCAGCAGCCGCGGTAATACGTAGGGTGCGAGCGTTGTCCGGAATTACTGGGCGTAAAGAGCTCGTAGGTGGTTTGTCGCGTCGTCTGTGAAATCCCGGGGCTTAACTTCGGGCGTGCAGGCGATACGGGCATAACTTGAGTGCTGTAGGGGAGACTGGAATTCCTGGTGTAGCGGTGAAATGCGCAGATATCAGGAGGAACACCAATGGCGAAGGCAGGTCTCTGGGCAGTAACTGACGCTGAGGAGCGAAAGCATGGGTAGCGAACAGGATTAGATACCCTGGTAGTCCATGCCGTAAACGGTGGGCGCTAGGTGTAGGGGTCTTCCACGACTTCTGTGCCGCAGCTAACGCATTAAGCGCCCCGCCTGGGGAGTACGGCCGCAAGGCTAAAACTCAAAGGAATTGACGGGGGCCCGCACAAGCATGGAGCATGTGGATTAATTCGATGCAACGCGAAGAACCTTACCTGGGCTTGACATGGACCGGATCGGCGTAGAGATACGTTTTCCCTTGTGGTCGGTTCACAGGTGGTGCATGGTTGTCGTCAGCTCGTGTCGTGAGATGTTGGGTTAAGTCCCGCAACGAGCGCAACCCTTGTCTTATGTTGCCAGCACATTATGGTGGGTACTCATGAGAGACTGCCGGGGTTAACTCGGAGGAAGGTGGGGATGACGTCAAATCATCATGCCCCTTATGTCCAGGGCTTCACACATGCTACAATGGTCGGTACAGCGAGTTGCCACACCGTGAGGTGGAGCTAATCTCTTAAAGCCGGCCTCAGTTCGGATTGGGGTCTGCAACTCGACCCCATGAAGTCGGAGTCGCTAGTAATCGCAGATCAGCAACGCTGCGGTGAATACGTTCCCGGGCCTTGTACACACCGCCCGTCACGTCATGAAAGTTGGTAACACCCGAAGCCAGTGGCCCAACCTTTTAGGGGGAGCTGTCGAAGGTGGGATCGGCGATTGGGACGAAGTCGTAACAAGGTAGCCGTACCGGAAGGTGCGGCTGGATCACCTCCTTTCTAAGGAGCTTTACTAACCACCGGCAAACAGTTGTTTGTGTGTGTGGTTGTTGGTGTTGGAACCCGTATGTGGTTGCCATCAACATATTTTTAATCGGGTGGAGATGACCCCTGAGGGTGACAACAACACAGTCAATACTGTGATTAATAGGTGGCATGCTGTTGGGTGTCTGGAATGACATCGCTTGCATCACCTTATGGTGGTGTGTGTGGGTTGTTTCTAACATCGAGCATCGTCAACACGGGTAGAGAATGTTTGTGTTCTTTGGTTGTGGTGTCGGTGGTGTGTTGTGTGAGAACTGTATAGTGGACGCGAGCATCTTTATTTTTTTGTTTTTTGTTGTGTGATACCGAACGCGCCCAAACATTGGTGAGGCTTGTCCTTGTTGGTGGTTGGGTTATAGTTTTTTGTTTGTTGTTTTGTAGGGCACACGGTGGATGCCTTGGCATATCAAGCCGATGAAGGACGTGAGAGGCTGCGTTATGCCTCGGGGAGTTGCCAACTAAGCGTTGATCCGAGGATGTCCGAATGGGGAAACCCAGCCGTAGTGATGTGTGGTTACCTGCCAGTGAATGTATAGCTGGTGTGGAGGTTGACACGGGGAAGTGAAACATCTCAGTACCCGTAGGAGAAGAAAACAATTGTGATTCCGTTAGTAGTGGCGAGCGAACGTGGATGATGGCTAAAACTTATGTGTGTGATACCCGGCAGGGGTTGCATGTAGGTGGTTGTGGGGCAATAACGTTCATATTCTGCCGGATGTGGGCATGTGCTGCGTGGTTAGTGGAAGTGGTGTGGAAACACCTGCCGTAGAAGGTGAGAGTCCTGTACACGAAGATCATGGTGGTGTGTGTGGTTGTTGATACCCCGAGTAGCAGCGGGCTCGTGGAATCTGCTGTGAATTAGCCGGGACCACCCGGTAAGCCTGAATACTTGATATGACCGATAGCGGATTAGTACCGTGAGGGAATGGTGAAAAGTACCCCGGGAGGGGAGTGAAATAGTACCTGAAACCGTGTGCTGTCAATCCGTCAGAGCACCCGTTTGTGGTGTGATGGCGTGCCTTTTGAAGAATGAGCCTGCGAGTCAGCGGCATGTCGCGAGGTTAACCCGTGTGGGGTAGCCGTAGGGAAACCGAATCCTAACGAGGGTGATTTTGAGTGGCATGTCTTGGACCCGAAGCGGAGTGATCTACCCATGGCCAGTGTGAAGCAGCTGTAAGAGGTTGTGGAGGCGCGAACCCACTTAGGTTGAAAACTGAGGGGATGAGTTGTGGGTAGGGGTGAAAGGCCAATCAAACTCCGTGATAGCTGGTTCTCCCCGAAATGCATTTAGGTGCAGCGTCGTGTGTTTCTTGCCGGAGGTAGAGCTACTGGATGGTTTAGCGGGACCAACATCTTAGCGACATCAGCCAAACTCCGAATGCCGGTAAGTCAGAGCACGGCAGTGAGACTGCGGGGGATAAGCTTCGTAGTCGAGAGGGAAACAGCCCAGATCGCCGGCTAAGGCCCCTAAGGGTGTGCTAAGTGGAAAAGGAGGTGGGGTCGCGAAGACAGCCAGGAGGTTGGCTTAGAAGCAGCCATCCTTGAAAGAGTGCGTAATAGCTCACTGGTCGAGTGATTCCGCGCCGACAATGTAGTGGGGCTTAAGTACACCGCCGAAGCCGCGGCAATGATCCTTTTGGATTGTTGGGTAGGGGAGCGTCGTGCATGCGTTGAAGCTTTGGGGTGACCTTGGGTGGAGTGTGTGCGAGTGAGAATGCAGGCATGAGTAACGAATGATGCGTGAGAAACGTATCCGCCGGATGACTAAGGGTTCCTGGGTCAAGTTAATCTTCCCAGGGTGAGTCGGGGCCTAAGGCGAGGCCGACAGGCGTAGTCGATGGATAACGGGTTGATATTCCCGTACCCGAGTATGAGCGACCATGGTGAATCAGTGATACTAACCACCCATAAGCACCCGCGAAAAGGCTTTGCTTTTTGTGGTGTGTGGTTGCGTGGGACCTGATCTGGTAGTAGCTAAGTGATGGGGTGACGCAGGGAGGTAGCTCAGCCACTTATTGGATTGTGGTGTAAGCGTGTGGCACGCAGTGTAGGTCAAATCCGCACTGTTTTTGTGTGAGGCGTGATGCGGAGCCCGTAAAAGGGTGAAGTGGGTGATCCTGTGCTGTCGAGAAAAGCCTCTAGCGATGTTGATATTCGGCCCGTACCCTAAACCGACACAGGTAGTCAGGTAGAGAATACTAAGGCGTTCGGGTGAACTGTGGTTAAGGAACTCGGCAAAATGCCCCCGTAACTTCGGGAGAAGGGGGCCACGGCGTGTGAACAACTTTTCGTTGGGAGCGTGTTGTGGTCGCAGAGAATAGAGGGAAGCGACTGTTTACTAAAAACACAGGTCCGTGCGAAGACGTTTAAGTTGATGTATACGGACTGACGCCTGCCCGGTGCTGGAAGGTTAAGAGGACCGGTTAGTGACCTTTATGGTTGCGAAGCTGAGAATTTAAGCCCCAGTAAACGGCGGTGGTAACTATAACCATCCTAAGGTAGCGAAATTCCTTGTCGGGTAAGTTCCGACCTGCACGAATGGCGTAACGACTTCCCTGCTGTCTCAACCACAGGCCCGGTGAAATTGCAGTACGAGTAAAGATGCTCGTTACGCGGCAGGACGAAAAGACCCCGGGACCTTCACTATAGCTTGGTATTGGTGTTTGATTCGGTTTGTGTAGGATAGGTGGGAGACTTTGATCATATGACGCTAGTTGTGTGTGAGTCGTTGGTGAAATACCACTCTGATCGGATTGGATGTCTTAACCTTGGCCCATGATCTGGGTTGGGGACAGTGCCTGGTGGGTAGTTTAACTGGGGCGGTTGCCTCCTAAAATGTAACGGAGGCGCCCAAAGGTTTCCTCAGCTTGGTTGGTAATCAGGTGGTGAGTGTAAGTGCACAAGGGAGCTTGACTGTGACACTGACAGGTGGAGCAGGGACGAAAGTCGGGACTAGTGATCCGGCACCTACTTGTGGTTGTGGTGTCGCTCAACGGATAAAAGGTACCCCGGGGATAACAGGCTGATCTTCCCCAAGAGTCCATATCGACGGGATGGTTTGGCACCTCGATGTCGGCTCGTCGCATCCTGGGGCTGGAGTAGGTCCCAAGGGTTGGGCTGTTCGCCCATTAAAGCGGACGCGAGCTGGGTTTAGAACGTCGTGAGACAGTTCGGTCTCTATCCGCGCGCGCGTTGAAACTTGAAGGAAGGCTGTCCCTAGTACGAGAGGACCGGGACGGACGTACCTCTGGTGTGCCAGTTGTTCCGCCAGGAGCAGGGCTGGTTGGCTACGTACGGGAGGGATAACCGCTGAAAGCATCTAAGCGGGAAGCCTGTTTCGAGATGAGGTTTCTTTTGAGGTTCCCTAGAGATTATGGGGTTGATAGGCCAGATCTGGAAGCACTGTGAGGTGTGGAGGTGACTGGTACTAATTTACCGATAACAACAAACCACTTATGGTTTGGTGTTGCGCAACGTAACGAAAACAGAACAATATGTGTTCGCGTCCATTATGCAGTGTCTGACACAGCACAACCAACCTGTGGTTGGTTTGGTGTGTGGTTGTGTCGGTGGTGATAGTAGCAGGGAAACGCCCGGTCCCTTTCCGAACCCGGAAGCTAAGCCTGGTTACGCTGATGGTACTGCACTCGGGAGGGTGTGGGAGAGTAGGTTACCGCCGACCAAAAACTTAACAATATATGAGAAGAAGCATGATCAACAGGTGTGTTGGTTGTGCTTCTTCTCATTTTTTGCGTTGGGGGTTGGCCCCGGTGCACGCGGCAGCCTGGCATCGTATTTTTCCGGAGGAGATGTCTGGCGGGGTTGGCCCCGGTGCACGCGGCAGCCTGTGCCTGGGGTGGGCGTCGACAAGCACAAAGTGTTGTGGGAGTGGTGAGGATACATGGTTGTGTGTCCTCATCACTCCCTTTTTTGGTTTATAGGGCTTGTAGAGAGTCTTAAAATGGGCTGACATGCCAAGATGGGGCCGAAGTGCTCGAAGCGACAGAAAAGCCGGTGTAGGGAAAACTACACCGGCTTGAAAAAGTGCTTGAGCGTCTGGGTGATGTCTACGAGGCCTACAGACTTCCCGTAGGTCGATTACTCACAAAGGTGCGTTCCTCATTTGTTTGAGGGTCCACGAAGGTTAGCGTACGGGCGATGAGGTGCATTGGGGTGGTGTAGTCCTCATCGTCGACTGCGTGGAGGATAGGGTAGAGGGGGTCGCCGAGGATGGGGGCTGCGAAGTCGCGCATGTGGATGCGCAGCTGGTGGGTTTTGCCTGTTGAGGGGGCTAGAACGTAGCGCGCTTGGCGGGGGAGTGGGCCGTGCATTTCTTCGAGGATGCTCTGTTCGGCGTCGTCGACTGGGGTGACTGACACCAGTTCGGTGCGTGCGTTGACGGGGCCTTCCACGACGAAGGCTTGCACGATGCCGCGTTCCTTTTCGATGCGGGATTCCCAAATCGCGGGACCATCATCAAGTAGCCCTGGAACGAATTCTGCGATTGCCTCATAGGTTTTGGACGCCTCACGTCGGGCAAACAAGGTTTGGTAAGCGCCACGGAGTTCTGGTTTTTTCACCATGACTAACACACCGGAAGTCAGGCGATCGAGGCGGTGAGCTGGGGTGAGATCGTTGTTTCCAGTCAGCACACGCATTTTCACCAGCGCGGTTTCGGTGATGTGGCGGCCACGAGGCATGGTTGCTAGGTAGGGTGGCTTGTCAATGACTAGGATGTCATCGTCTTCGTGAATGACATGAATTTTGTAAGGGATCGGCCGTTCGGCGGCGGGCATGCGGTAGAACCAAATGTCGTCGTCGGGCTGCACCATGGTGTCGGGGGCGTAGGGCTCGCCGTAGTGGTTGACAACGAGGTTGGCGTCGAAACGCGCTTGAAGCGCTTCGGCGTTGTCGGCCGGATTGCGGTGGCGCTGCGTGGAAATGAGGTATTCAACAAAATCGATGGCGCGGATCGGCGCCGCGTCGAGCGGCAAACGCACACGGGAGGGGTTGAGGCCGTCGCGGATGGGTAGCGGCGCTTTCATTTTTGGCTTTTGTACTACCCTGTTAGACATGGACTTCAACGCAATCATCAACCCAATCATTGAATTCTTCAGCACAGATCTCGGTGCTGTGATCGCTCAAATCAGCCGCACCTTGTTTGACCTGCTTTTCCCTTCAAACACTGATGCCGCAGTGGTGAATGCTGGATAAGTTTTTAACATGTCTAGTGTAGTCGGGGAAGGCCCAAAACCACGATTGAGCGTGCTTGATCTCGTCGCGCTGAGTGAAGGGATGACGGCCGGCGAGGCCATTGCGCACAGTGTTCGCGCTGCGCAGATCGCCGAAGAGCACAATTATGCGCGTTTCTGGGTAGCGGAGCACCACAACTCGGAAGGCTTGGCATCTTCCGCGACGACGCTGCTCATGGGCCATATTGCAGGCCACACTTCACGCATTCGCGTCGGTTCCGGTGGCATCATGATGCCCAACCACTCCGCGCTGCACGTCGCCGAAGAACTCGGCACCCTTGAGGCCATTTACCCCGGCCGCATCGAGGCTGGCCTAGGGCGCGCACCAGGAACCGACCCCATGACGGCGCGGGAATTGGGTCGGGCAAGTTCGCTTGTCGACGACGTCCTCTCCACAATCGTCTCCCTCCAGAATTATTTGGACCCCCCCGAAGGACGCCCGAGCATCATCGCGCATCCAGGAATAAACTCCTGTGTGCCGCTATTCATGCTGGGATCTTCCCTCAACGGCGCTGCGATGGCCGCTAAATTAGACCTTCCATTCGCCTTCGCCAGCCACTTCGCACCCTTCCAAATGGGGCCCGCCATCGCCTCCTATCGCGAACGAGCAGCCAATCCTTATGTCATGGCCGCAGCGAATGTCCTGGTGTGCGACACCGAGGAAGAAGCCGAATTCCAGATCTCCACACTGCACCAAATGTTCGCCGGAATCGTGACCAACTCCCGCGGCAAACTTGCCCCACCAGTGCGGAATCTGAAAGACAAACTCGACCCGATGATCTGGAAACACATCGAAGATTCATTGGAAATGACTTTCATCGGAACAGCCGAATCAGTGGTATTACAACTGCAGGAATTCGCTGATCGCTACAAGTTAGATGAGATCATTACAGTCACCTACTCCTACGACCCCGAAGTCAGGTTCCGCTCCATAGCTGCACTTGGCACGGCATGGAATTAGTGTCAAAAGCCTCAAAAATACTGGTACTAACCAGCTGTGCGGATCGGGTATCCGCGCTACACTTAGAGGTGTTAGAGATCATGAGTTTCCACGAACTGTAACGCAGGATTCACCAATCAATGAAAGGTCGACCGACATGAGCACTGAAGACATTGTCGTCGTAGCAGTAGATGGCTCGGACGCCTCAAAACAAGCTGTTCGGTGGGCTGCAAATACCGCCAACAAACGTGGCATTCCACTTCGCTTGGCTTCCAGCTACACCATGCCTCAGTTCCTCTACGCAGAGGGAATGGTTCCACCACAAGAGCTTTTCGATGACCTCCAGGCCGAAGCCCTGGAAAAGATCAACGAAGCCCGTGACATCGCCCATGAGGTAGCGCCAGAAATCAAGATCGGGCACACCATCGCTGAAGGCAGTCCCATCGACATGCTGTTGGAAATGTCTCCCGATGCCACAATGATCGTCATGGGTTCCCGCGGACTCGGCGGACTCTCCGGAATGGTCATGGGCTCCGTCTCCGGTGCAGTGGTCAGCCATGCAAAGTGTCCAGTCGTTGTTGTCCGTGAGGACAGCGCAGTCAACGAAGACAGCAAGTACGGCCCAGTCGTCGTCGGTGTGGATGGCTCCGAAGTCTCCCAACAGGCAACCGAATACGCATTTGCGGAAGCTGAAGCTCGTGGCGCCGAACTCGTTGCAGTTCACACCTGGATGGACATGCAGGTACAGGCATCACTTGCAGGTCTTGCAGCTGCTCAACAGCAGTGGGATGAAGTAGAACGTCAGCAAACCGACATGCTGATCGAACGCCTCGCACCACTGGTGGAAAAGTACCCAAGTGTAACCGTCAAGAAGATCATCACCCGTGACCGCCCAGTTCGCGCACTTGCAGAAGCATCTGAAAACGCGCAGCTCCTAGTCGTTGGTTCCCATGGTCGTGGCGGATTTAAGGGCATGCTCCTTGGCTCCACCTCCCGCGCACTGCTGCAATCCGCACCGTGCCCAATGATGGTGGTTCGCTCACCTGAGAAGATTAAGAAGTAGTTTCTTTTAAGTTTCGATGCCCCGGTTTCCTGATTTTGTGCAGGGAGGCCGGGGCATTGGTGTTTGCGGGTTAGTTCGGGCCATTCGAAAGGGAGAAACCAAGGGCAGCCAGACAGACGTGCCAAGAATCTGGATTTCCGCCAGGTTTTGGCACGCCCGTCTGGTTTAGGCAGTGAGATACCGGACACACGTGCCAAAACTTCGGCTTTTCGCCAATCTTGTCACGCCTGTCTGGTTTGCCTTGAAAAGGGTGATTTCATGGCCGAGACTCCTAAAAGTTTGACCTCACAGGATTGCTTCTAAGGGCCTAAAGCCGGTATTCCTAGGCCATAGCCCTTCGGGGAACTCGGGCGCTTAAATCGAGAAATTAGGCCATCAACTTTTAATAACAATCCAATGAATAATTGGAATAGGTCGACACCTTTGGAGCGGAGCTGGTTAAAATTGGCAGCATTCACCGAAAGAAAAGGAGAACCACATGCTTGCCCTAGGTTGGATTACATGGATCATTATTGGTGGTCTAGCTGGTTGGATTGCCTCCAAGATTAAAGGCACTGATGCTCAGCAAGGAATTTTGCTGAACATAGTCGTCGGTATTATCGGTGGCTTGTTAGGCGGCTGGCTGCTTGGAGTCTTCGGAGTGGATGTTGCCGGTGGCGGTTTGATCTTCAGCTTCATCACATGTCTGATTGGTGCTGTCATTTTGCTGACGATCGTGCAGTTCTTCACTCGGAAGAAGTAATCTGTTTTAAATTCGTAGGGCCTGTTGATATTTCGATATCAACAGGCCTTTTGGTCATTTTGGGGTGGAAAAAGCACTAGACTTGCCTGTGGATTAAAACTATACGAACCGGTTTGTCTATATTGGTGTTAGACAGTTCGTCGTATCTTGAAACAGACCAACCCGAAAGGACGTGGCCGAACGTGGCTGCTAGCGCTTCAGGCAAGAGTAAAACAAGTGCCGGGGCAAACCGTCGTCGCAATCGACCAAGCCCCCGACAGCGTCTCCTCGATAGCGCAACCAACCTTTTCACCACAGAAGGTATTCGCGTCATCGGTATTGATCGTATCCTCCGTGAAGCTGACGTGGCGAAGGCGAGCCTCTATTCCCTTTTCGGATCGAAGGACGCCCTGGTTATTGCATACCTGGAGAACCTCGATCAGCTGTGGCGTGAAGCGTGGCGTGAGCGCACCGTCGGTATGAAGGATCCGGAAGATAAAATCATCGCGTTCTTTGATCAGTGCATTGAGGAAGAACCAGAAAAAGATTTCCGCGGCTCGCACTTTCAGAATGCGGCTAGTGAGTACCCTCGCCCCGAAACTGATAGCGAAAAGGGCATTGTTGCAGCAGTGTTAGAGCACCGCGAGTGGTGTCATAAGACTCTGACTGATTTGCTCACTGAGAAGAACGGCTACCCAGGCAGCACCCAGGCGAATCAGCTGTTGGTGTTCCTTGATGGTGGACTTGCTGGATCTCGATTGGTCCACAACATCAGTCCTCTTGAGACGGCTCGCGATTTGGCTCGGCAGTTGTTGTCGGCTCCACCTGCGGACTACTCAATTTAGTTTCTTCATTTTCCGAAGGGGTATCTTCGTTGGGGGAGGCGTCGATAAGCCCCTTCTTTTTAGCTTTAACCTCAGCGCGGCGCTGCTTTAAGCGCTGCATGGCTGCGCGGTTCATTTCGCGTTGCGTTTCGCGCCTCTTGTTGGCGATTTCTTTGCGGGCCTGTTTTGCTTCGTTGATTTCGGCAGTACGGGTTTTGGTGAGTTCCACGTTTGTTGCGTGAAGTGTTGAGGCGTTCCATGGGGTGAGAATCATCAGGGCGCGGTTTTTGCGTCGTGTCCACAAAAAGATGCGCTTCTCTTTTTGTTTTGCGCGGTAGATGTCGCGCTGCTCTAGGTGGTGCACTTTGAAATCGTCGGTAAGTGGGTATTTGCGTTCCAAAATGACCATCATGATGATTGTTTGGAGGAGCGTCCACAGGTTGTTGCTGACCCAATAGAGTGCGATTGCTGTGGGGAATGGTCCTGTGAGGCCAAGGGACAGTGGGAAGATCGGCGCGAGGATCGACATCACGATCATGAACTTCAGCATGCCGTTAGAGAATCCGGATGCGTAATCGTTGGTTTGGAAGCTGCGGTACATGGACATCGCCATGTTGATTGCGGTGAGGATTGCGGCTGTGATGAACAGTGGCAAAACGAAATTAAGGACTTCCGCCTGCGTGGTGCTCAAATATTCCAGCTGCTCAGTGGGCATCGAAACATAAGCGGGCAGAGGCACATTGCTCACGCGACCAGCGAGGAAAGATTCCACTTCCTCAGGAGTTAGGAAGCCGATCGACTGGAAGACGGGATTTTCCAAACCACCTTCAGGGCGAGCCATGCGGAGAAGTGCCCAGTAAAGACCAAGGACAATCGGTATCTGGATCAGCCCAGGCACACAACCTGCTAGCGGGTTAATGCCGTATTCCTTATTCAAATCATTCTGGCGCTTCTGCAACTCCCGAATAGACGCCTCATCGTACTTTCCCTTGTATTCTTCCCGGAGCGCAGCGCGGTGAGGACGAATATGTGCGGCAGTGCGGCCCGACTTGTACATCTGCCAGGTGAAAGGCGCGATAATTGCACGGATCGTGATGACAAGGCCGAAAAGGGAAAAGAACCACGCCAGTGAATCGTCCAAACCCGCAACGTTGTGAAGAAGCAGGTGCCACAGCTTCATCACTCCAGACACCGGGTAAATCAAAATATCGAGCACTATCGTGTTCGCCTTTCCAAACAGGTGGCACTTCACAGCAGCTAAGTGAAGAGAACCGAAGATCTAAAAACACACAATCAAGCAATAATCGCTATTGCTAATCAGATGTACAATGTTTGAGATATGAATTGATCTCATGTGCACTTGTCTCATGGTACGTGTCTGAAAGTACGGGTACCTAAAAGGACGTTGAGATTCGCCTAACAAAGATTTTGGACGAAAACAGTAACGATGACAGCCACGTTAAGCGCGGAATCTTCTCGCAATGGTAGAAAGCCCCGGCCTCGAGTGAGTGTTTCCCAGGTTGTTGGTGAAATCTTGCTCACCGTAGGCATTTTGGCCTTGTTATTCGCATACTATGAGGCCTATTGGACCAACGTGGAATCTGGGAAATTACAAGAATCGGCTGGTCAAAAGCTTGATGAAGACTGGAATGAAGCTCGGGTGAATCCTCGACAAAAGCTCACCCCGGAACTTGGTGAGGCATTTGCCCGGATGTATGTTCCAGCTTTCGGCTCTGACTTCAACTTCGCAGTGATTGAAGGAACCGATGAGGAAGACCTTCTTGCCGGTCCTGGCCGTTATGTGGATTCCCAAATGCCTGGTGAAGCCGGAAACTTTGCAGTGGCAGGCCACCGAGTGGGCAAGGGTGCGCCATTCAATGATCTAGGAAACCTGGAAGTCTGCGATGCGATCGTGGTGGAGACTTACAATTCCTGGGATGTGTACCGCGTGATGCCAATGTCCACCAACGGTGCAGATCGTGCAGCAGAAGCTGCGGATTGCTTCAACGAAACCCAGGTCAGCCGCATGGCTGAAGGTGACTATGTGAATGTGTCCGGACGAAGCATCACCACTCCGGATCGCATCGATGCCACCTACCCAACACCGGGCGTCTTCGACACTGCAGTGCGTGAAGGATCAGAAGCTCTGCTTACCTTGACTACGTGTCACCCGCAGTTCTCCAACGCTGAGCGCATGATTGTGCACGCAATGTTGGTGGAAGAAATCGATAAATCAAGTGGCGAACGCCCTGCAGCTTTGGAGGAAAACTAAATGTATTCACTTCTGTGGCACTATCTTCCAGGACCTTGGTTTGTAAAACTTCTCATCGTATTGGCGCTCATTGTGTTGGTGTTCTTCCTCCTCATGGATGTTGTGTTCCCATGGGTGTCCACACTGATGCCATATAACGATGTGGCCTTCTAATAGTTAGAGACCAAGATTCTGGATTACTTCCTCAGCGATTAACTGCGCTTTGAGGGATTGATCCTGATTGGTGAACACGATGACCGCGGTGGGGCCGTTTTGAACCGCGTAGAGTGCGCCTGAAGTATCGTTTCCACCTCGGCGGCCACCGGACCACCCTGCGGGTTCCTCAGCGGGCTCAGTGGAATCGATGGGGGCTGCCCAGTCCACTACCGCGATAGCATTATCCGTGGTGGACATATCGCGGACAATCACCGTGAGTTGTGGTTCTTCGGGGTAGGAGTAAAAAACGCAGGAGGGCGTCGAAAAGCGTTCGTCTGTGCCGTAACCCGTGACGCGCTGGCCGTTGGTATCGGCGACCCAGTCGGTGTTCAGGTAGGGACATGCGGTTTGGACTGTGCGTTCGACGGCGGGCATCGCGTCGATGGGAAGGCCGTCAGTAATTACTTCCGGGGTTGCTTCGGTGGTGGTCTCTGGGGTTGCTTCAGGTTCCGCCGGGGTACAAGCGGTGAGCATGATGGAAGCAGCGAGGATAGTAGGTAATGTACGACGCATGCAGTCAAGCCTAGATCGTGTGTCGGAAACCGGACGCAATGAGCTCGATGTTGAAACCCTTGTGAAGAAGGGGAATCAACCGGGCGCGACGAGCTATCGCAACAGTATCCACATTTTGACAGCCTCGCTGCTGGTTGTGGGGCTGGGTGCTTCCGCCCGCCTAACGCTGCCGATGTTTGCGCTGTCGTGCGTGCTGTTGTTTGTGTGGGGTTTTCTGTACTTCTATGGATCAACCAAACGCGTAGATTTGCGCCACGGCATGCAGCTGGGCTGGCTGTTTGTGCTGACGCTGGTGTGGATTTTTATGGTGCCGATCGTGCCCGTGTCCATTTATCTGCTGTTCCCGCTGTTTTTCCTCTATCTACAGGTGATGCCTGACGTGAGAGGCATTATTGCGATTTTGGGTGCGACAGCGATTGCGATTGCCAGCCAGTATTCCGTGGGGTTGACCTTTGGTGGTGTGATGGGTCCGGTGGTCTCTGCGATCGTGACCGTGGCTATTGATTACGCGTTCCGCACGTTGTGGCGGGTGAATAATGAAAAGCAGGAATTGATTGATCAGTTGATTGAAACTCGCTCCCAGCTGGCGGTGACGGAACGAAATGCGGGTATCGCTGCGGAACGTCAACGTATTGCGCATGAAATTCACGACACGGTCGCCCAGGGACTCTCCTCCATTCAAATGCTGCTGCATGTCTCTGAACAGGAGATTCTCGTTGCTGAGATGGAAGAGAAGCCAAAGGAGGCGATCGTGAAGAAGATGCGCCTTGCCCGACAAACAGCCTCCGATAATCTCAGTGAGGCTCGCGCGATGATTGCGGCGTTGCAACCGGCAGCGCTGTCTAAAACCTCCTTGGAAGCTGCGCTCCACCGTGTCACAGAACCGTTGTTGGGTATTAATTTTGTGATTTCTGTCGACGGTGATGTTCGCCAACTGCCCATGAAAACTGAAGCCACCCTTCTGCGAATTGCTCAAGGTGCGATCGGAAATGTGGCGAAACACTCAGAGGCGAAAAACTGCCACGTGACACTAACCTACGAAGACACAGAAGTACGCCTTGATGTGGTTGATGACGGTGTGGGTTTTGAGCCTTCGGAAGTGTCCAGTACCCCCGCTGGCCTTGGCCATATCGGCTTAACCGCATTGCAGCAGCGTGCGATGGAATTACACGGCGAAGTTATAGTGGAATCTGCATATGGGCAGGGTACTGCGGTATCTGCAGCATTGCCGGTGGAGCCACCAGAGGGGTTTGTCGGGGCGCCGGTTTTGGCAGATTCGGACTCAAGTGCTACAGGCGAGGTTGAACTAAGTTCTCCAACTGACGATGAGTAAGGCTAGACTAAAGTACGATTCATCTGCTCATCGATACTCTTGAAGGCGCATTTTCATTCGAAACGAAGTGCGCCATTGGGAAGGACCTAGTTCAAACAATGATTCGCGTGCTGCTTGCTGATGACCACGAAATCGTGAGGCTCGGACTCCGAGCTGTGCTGGAAAGCGCCGAGGACATTGAAGTGGTGGGCGAAGTCTCCACCGCTGAAGGTGCCGTGCAGGCAGCCCAAGAAGGCGGAATCGACGTCATCTTGATGGACCTCCGATTCGGCCCCGGCGTCCAAGGAACCCAGGTATCCACCGGCGCAGACGCCACCGCAGCCATCAAGCGAAACATCGATAACCCGCCAAAAGTCCTGGTTGTGACCAACTACGACACCGACACAGACATCCTCGGCGCAATCGAAGCCGGCGCACTGGGCTACCTGCTCAAAGACGCCCCACCGAGCGAACTCCTGGCAGCAGTACGATCCGCAGCAGAAGGTGACTCCACACTGTCACCCATGGTTGCTAACCGCCTGATGACTCGCGTGCGAACCCCCAAAACCTCACTCACCCCACGCGAGCTGGAGGTTCTCAAACTGGTCGCCGGCGGTTCCTCCAACCGCGACATTGGCCGTATCCTCTTCCTCTCAGAAGCCACGGTGAAATCCCACCTCGTGCACATCTACGACAAGCTCGGCGTGCGGTCACGTACCTCCGCTGTCGCAGCCGCACGTGAGCAGGGGCTGCTGTAGAGGGGGTTGCTGCAAGGCTTTAGGTATCCGCGCCGGGGTTGGCCTACGGGAGCATCCCGAGGCTTGAGCAGGGGCACGGGCTCTGGCTTGGGCTGAGTCAGGGGCGCGGCCAATGCTTTCCGACGCGTGTCTCCACGGCTTTATTTAGTTTTTCAAGAAGTTTGACGAAGGTGCGTAGATCCTCTTCGGGCCAGTCTGAAAGTAACTCGGCATATTTTTCTTGGCTGGATGTGCGTTCCTCGTTGAGCAGTTCATTGCCGAGGTCGGTGGGGTGGAATTTCCGAGCGATTCCACCGTCGGGATCTGGGATGCGTTCGACAAATCCTTTGGTTAGTAGGGCTTTTGTCTGACGGTTAAGGGTAGATGCGTCTAGGCCGGTGATGGCGCTGAGTTCGCCGATGGTGGAGGGGCCACGTAACTGGAGCAGCGTGAGTAGGTTGTAGCCGCTGGAATCGAGGACGCCAGCATTCGTACCTGCTTGGCCGGTGTATTGATTCCGGTGACGGGCGAAGATGGTGGATTCGTATTCCAGGGCCGCGATGGGGTCGGTGCTCATGGCTCTCCAGTTTGCCAGCTATTGCATCATGCACAAAATATGTACCATACACATAATGTCATCGGGTCCTCCCGAATCAGCCGCACCACAGATCAAATACGGCCTGCTGGTGGTCACTCTCGCCTCAGCTGGTATCACTGTTTCCCTAGCGCAGACCCTGGTTATTCCGATCATTGGTCGGTTGCCCGAGATCTTCAACACCACGGCTGCTAATGCCTCTTGGATCATTACTGTGACGCTGCTGGTGGGCGCAGTGGCGACTCCTGTGATGGGCAGGCTTGCAGATATGTACGGCAAGAAAAAGATGATGCTTATCTCACTTGTCCCGTTCATTCTTGGATCAGTGATCTGCGCTGTGTCGGCGGATTTGATTCCGATGATCATCGGCCGTGGTTTTCAGGGGCTTGGCTCTGGCCTGATTCCTCTTGGCATTTCTCTCATGCATGATTTGTTGCCCCGGGAGAAAGCAGGGTCTGCCATTGCTTTGATGAGTTCTTCCATGGGCATTGGCGGTGCACTCGGTCTACCGCTGGCTGCTGCTATTGCCCAGTTTGCGTCCTGGCGGGTGCTGTTCTGGTTCACCGCTCTGGTAGCGCTTACAGTTGGCGCGGTCATTTGGAAGGCGATTCCTGCTAGCTCCAGGATCGTGAGGAGTGGCGGCTTTGATTATTTCGGTGCTCTCGGCCTTGCAATGGGACTTATCGCATTGTTGCTCGCGGTGTCCAAGGGATCAGAATGGGGCTGGAGAAGTGCCCTGACCATTGGGTTATTCGTGGCAGCGCTGGTGATTTTGGTGGGTTGGGGCTGGTTCGAAACCCGCCAGAAATCCCCTTTGATTGATCTGCGCACCACTATTCGGGAGACCGTGTTGATGACAAATATTGCGTCCATCCTCATCGGTTTCACCATGTATGGAATGAATCTGATCCTGCCTCAGGTCATGCAGCTGCCTGTAATTCTGGGCTACGGTCTAGGCCAGAGCATGCTTCAGATGGGCATCTGGCTGATCCCGATGGGTCTAGGCATGATGTTGATTTCGAATGCAGGTGCAGCCATTAGCGCTGCTCATGGTCCTCGTGTGACGCTGACAATTGCGGGTGTTGTGATCGCAGTCGGTTATGCGCTTACTGCCACAGTGTTGTTCACTATCGGCAACCGCACACCGGGAGGAGATGCAGACAACGCACTTATTTTGACCACCCTGGTGCTGTTCTCAGTGTGTAGTCTCGTGGTCGGTATCGGCATTGGCCTGGCATTTGGTTCCATGCCTGCCTTGATCATGGGTGCCGTACCAGCCACGGAGAAAGCCGCAGCGAATGGTTTCAACTCTCTTATGCGTTCACTGGGCACCACCGGCTCATCAGCTGTCATCGGTGCAGTGTTGGCCGGAATGATGAGTGGCGGAGTACCCACCTTAGGGGGATTCATGACCACTCTGATCATCGGATGCTGCGCCGCGCTTGTGGCTGTGGTCATCTCCTATTTCATCCCCACCACAACCACTGTGGTGGAAGCAAAATAATCCCGGCAGCGACTCGACCAGCAGCTACTTGTCCAGTAGTCGATCCTGAATCTGATCTGACACCTGGTTCAGATCACGACTGATCGACTGGTGCGCACGGTTCCTCTGCTGTGGAGACATGAACTCAGAGTTGTTCGCAGCAGCCTCGAGCTCATTGAGTCGTTCCTCAACATCGCGTACAAAGCCAGCAGGGAGACCGGAGTTCTTTGCGGTTTCGCGAACGCCCTGAATACGAGCCTTCAGCGCTGCTGCGTGACCTGCGAATTGGCTAAGCTGCTCCGCGGTGACACCTGTGCGACGGGCACGTCCCTTAACAACCTGATCGCGTGCTTCGGTGGAGAGTCGATAAATAATAGGCAGCAGCAGTGGAGTGAGCACACGTGCGGTGCCAGCCCAACGCTTCACCTTGTCTTTGTTCAGGCGTCCTTGGCGTTTTTGCTCAAGGATATTTTTAGCCATCTTCAGCTCATGCTTGTTGCGCTTCTTCAGGCCCTTTTCTTCAACCTTGAGCAGATTCTTTTCCTGCTGGACAAGAAGCTTCTCGCGCTTGAGATCTAGCTTTGCTTTGTTTTTCGCCTCAGTTTTTACTTTTGCCTCGGCTGCTTTGATCTCAGCTTTGGTCTTCGCGCGTGCGGCTCGGATGGCTTCGAAGATGCCCATTATCGTCTCAACTCTTTCATCGGTCGGTTATTTCTCGACTTCTCGATTCAACTTTACCCACGATGTTGCAATAAGCTCATGTCATTGTGGGAAGAATGCAATCGGAACGGTTAACGCCAAGTGATCTGGTGGGATGTAGGTACCGTCAGGTCCAGCGCATAAATTTCCCAGAAATCTCTCCTTTACCTGCAACGATGCAGCGCAGGGCTCGCCGTGAAGTGGGTTTGGCGGAGGTTTTGGATCGTCTTCCAGAACAGCCTAAAAAGCGTGGCCGAATTCCTTTCACCAGGGCAGATTTAGATAACGACGCAGAATTGGCGGAATTTGATACCCTCGAGGCAATTGCTGCCGGCGACACTTTGATTACCGGCGCAGTGTTTACGGGCACCCTCGAAGGGGTGGCGTGGGAAGTCCAAGTGGATGTTTTGGTGCGCAATCCGGATGGCACGTACATGCCGGTGATGGTGAGCAATCACCGTGTCGCCCGTCCGGATCCGCACAAAACTATGCAGGGCATTGCCGTGACTCGCCTTGGTTTGGGGCAGCCGTTAGAGGTCAAGGCAACGCTGCGCCACCACACGATCGATGGCTATCGCCTCACTCTCGCGTTGATGGGTTTGGAGGAAGCTGGAGCAGCACCCGAGTCTTCGATCGGCGCCGTCGTGGGACAGGACCGCGATTGGGCATACCTAGTGGATGTCACCCGCTACATCCCTGCAGCTCACCGCGCGTTGCTGACCCCGGCGCCGACAGCACCTCGACGGGTAAAAGAGTGCGCAACCTGCAGATTCTGGCCCAAATGCGAACCAGAACTCAAAGCCGCCGATGACATCAGCCTCTTCCTCACCGGCGACCGCGCAGACACCTACCGCGAAAAAGGCATCAACACCACAACAGCGCTTATCGACGCCAACCTCGGCGAAATCTCCCACGTCGCTGCCGCCTGGCGCGCCGAAATCCCCGTCCTTCGACGCGAGGCGCACACCAGCGCCCCACGTTTCGATGTGGAAATCGACGTCGATGTGGAAGCCTACCTAGATTTAGGTGCCTATTTGTGGGGAGCTTGGGACGGCAAAACGTACATACCTTTTGTCATTTGGTCCGATCTCGGTGAGGCTGCCGAAGGTGAGAACTTTGCTCGCTTCTGGTCCTGGCTGAAATCGCGCCGGGACAAAGCTCGCCAGCAGGGACAAACCTTCGGTGTGTTCTGCTATGCCAGCAACGGCGAAAACCACTGGATGCTCTCCACTGCTCGCAGATTCTTCGGCAAAGTCAAAGGTGTGCCCGACGAGCAAGAAATCCGCAGCTTCATTAGCTCTGACCAGTGGAATGACATGTTTGCTGTCGCGCGCTCCCAACTTGTTGGCCCCGGTGGTTTAGGTCTGAAACAACTCGCGCCGGCAGCTGGATTCCATTGGGAGGAAGAAGACTTCGCAGGTGAAGATAGCCTCCACGCATATCTCATTGCTTCCACGGCTGCCGAACCAGAAGCTGAGGCCGCTCGTGCTCAATTGCTCAGCTACAACGGCGATGATTGCAGGGCCACCGCAGCGGTTCGCCATTGGCTTCGACAAGGTGCGCGCACGGCACCTGTGCTGGGGAATATTTAAAACAAGGAAGGATTCTCCAGAGCCGTCCTTGGTCTCAAATGCACACTTCGACGCGCGAAAACTGTGCGATTGAGACCAAGGCGAGAAGTTTTTCAGCAGCCCTTGGTTAATTCGGAGCCGCAACCTTTACTTCCAGATCCATTCCTTGCGCGCGGTGCCCAGCGATGGTGCACCAGCCGTCCATGTCTTCGGAAATATCGCCGACGGTCACCGTAATTTCATCACCTGGCGCCACACGTCCGGTTTGCACACCGTTGGCAAATTTCAGATCGTGCACCATGTCGTCTTCGTTGACCATCGTGACTTCGAGTGATTTACCAGCAGGAACTTCGATCACATCAGGGATAAACACCATGTCACCTGCGGTAATGGTCACAGCATAGACGTCTTCATTTGAGCTTGCCACCGGCGCAACACCGGGGTTGAGCCCACCGAATGCTGCCAAAATCAGGGCAAGCACAGAGATTCCCGCGGTAATTTGATTGAGTCGAGGTTCCTCCGGCGGAGTAATTGGTTCGCGCTTTTTGGTGATCACTCCTCGCTGCGCACGCACAGCCTTGGGCAGCAGAATGACAAAAACTGCCAACGCTCCGATACTTAGCAGGGACACCACGACGCGCAGCCATGAATTGTCGGTGAGCAGCCAAATCGCCAGGCCACCGTTGATCAGCGTCCACCTAAACAGCCCCGCAGTGTTTAAAATGTGCGTTCCAGTCCGCACCGCGCTCGCGCCGCCACCCATCGTCGACGGCAGCAGATAACTCATCACACCGATCAGAAGCTGCGCGCCAAAGCCGATGACCAGCGCAATCGTGGGAACTTCCACATGGTAAAGCTCGCCGTCATGCATCACCGCCTGCACCGCCAGCCACACAAGCGTGCCCACGAGCCAAAGGGGTGCGGTGGTGGAGGTGGACGTCGAAAAGCTTAAATTGCTTATCGACGCCTTCCCCCACCCCGCCATGGCCAGCAACCATGCTGCCACGTACGCGGCCAGGCCTGTGGCGGCGACATAGCCGTTGTTGAGCAGGATGCCCGTGACGATGATCGGCAGGCTCACCGCCATGATCCCCACAGACCACGGGGTGAAATTGTGGCGAATTTTGGTGCGCCAAATCGCGGCGAACAGCACCGACAGCGAACCGAGCGCAGCAAATCCCACGAAACCTAGAAAATTAATCACCGTGTGGGTGAGAAGGACTCGTTCCTGGAGATGTCCCGACAGCTCCTTGGACAACAGCGCCCCGGCAAATGCGCCAAACGGCAGGCAGCACGCGCTGGCAACATACGCGATCACTGCCGACGCGAAAGGCTGACCGCGTTTTGCGCTCCGAAACTGCATTGCCAAACTGCCTGCGTGCCACGCCAAAGCCCCTCCCACAATCGTCGCGCCGACACTGGTGACGATCCACTGACCGATCATCTGCCCAATAATCGTGACGATAATTCCCACATTCAGCACCCGAATTTTCAGCAGCTGCGCGGGGCGTTTCGATTCCTCAAGCTTTAAATGCAGAAACTTTTCCGTGAAATGCTGCGACCACACCACAATCGAATTGGTGATGGCACCAAGGGTGAAAAGGTGAATGAGAACCCAACGGTATTCCGGCAGGAGCGGGTGGATTATTCCGGCGATTACCAGAACCATCAACCAAATCGATACTGGTCTACTAGCTTTTCTGTGCCAAGTCCGACTGCTCCATGTGGAATCGCTTCTCATGGGTTCCACAATAGCGCCGATTTAAACACGGACAAACTCGTATTAATTGGCGTTGCGGGCAAGCCTTGCCAGCGTCACACAAATCGCCAGCACTCCAAAAAGAAGCAGAATCAACCAGCCAATGAACGCCAACCACGGCAAATGCGTAAACGCGAATCCAGAAACCCAACCAATCACCGAGGATCCCACGTAATAACAGAACAAATACATGCTGGAGGCTTCCGCGCGATCCTTCGTTGCGATGATTCCGATCCATCCCGAAGCACTGGAATGCAGTGCGAAAAACGCTGCTGTGAACACAAAAAGCGCGATGAGGGTGATCCACAAATTGTTAATGCCCATGAGAGCCATCGAGGCGATCATCATCAGGCTCAAGAAAATGACAGTTTGTCCATTGCCAATCTTCTCCCTCAACGCACCTGCCTGGGTGGAACTCCAGGTCCCGGCCAGATACATGATGAACACTGCACCAACCAGCACTTCACTCAGCCCAAACTGATCAATCATGCGGAAACCCAAATAGTTGTACAGCGACACAAAAGTACCCATGCCCAAAAATGCAGTACCAAAGAGCAAAGCCAAACGAGGATTCCGCCAATGAGCAGCCATCGCAGAAACCTCATGACCCAGATTGATATTCTTCGGCTGGAATTTCCGCTGTTTGGGAAGCAATACCACCATGATTACGCCGAAGATTAGCGCAGCGATAGAACTTCCCAGCAGTGCGTTTTGCCAATGAGTTACTTCAAGTAGTCCCGCCGGAATCATACGTCCAGTGAGCCCGCCGACAGTATTTCCCGCGATGTAAATTCCCATCGCGTGCCCAATATCCTTGGGGTGAATTTCCTCAGACAACCAGGTCATCGCCACCGCCGGAGTGCCAGCAAGCAGCGCACCTTGGAGACCTCTGAGCAGGATGAGAGCAGTGATATTGGGGACAAGCGGCAAAATTAATCCCACGATGATGGCCAACGTGAGTGAAATTGTCAGCACCCGACCGCGACCAAATTTCTCCGAAAGTATCGACGCCGGAACAATACACAGCGCCAACATTCCAGTCGTCGCCGACACCGTCAGCGCGGACTCAGTAGGCGTAATTCCCAACTCTTCCGTCATGGTGGGAAGCAATGCCTGCGTGCAATAAAGACCATTGAAAGCAGCAAGACCGGCGGCCAGCATCGCAAACACAGCGCGCTTGTAATTGCGTGTTCCTCGCTCGATGCCTTCGTAACCTTCGTGTGCCTCGACCTTGCTATCTATTGCTTGGCTCATGGAGTTCATCATGCGCCAACAGTAAATATTAGTAAAATGTTAGAAATAGCTGTTTTTGATTCACTTTGCGCATGTAGGCTGTGACCATGGACAACGACGGCGGAGACATGCGAATCGACGACCTACGCAGCTTCATTTCAGTCGCCCAATCAGGCCACCTGACCGAAACCGCCGAAAGATTAGGCATCCCGCAGCCCACACTTTCCAGACGAATCAGCCGAGTGGAAAAACACGCAGGCACCCCACTTTTCGACCGCGCCGGCCGCAAACTCGTCCTCAACCAACGAGGCCATGCCTTCCTCAACCACGCCAGCGCCATCGTCGCAGAATTCAACTCCGCCGCAACTGAAATCAAACGCCTCATGGACCCAGAAAAAGGCACAATCCGACTGGACTTCATGCATTCCTTGGGCACTTGGATGGTCCCCGAACTTATCCGAACATTCCGCGCCGAACACCCCAACGTAGAATTCCAACTCCACCAAGCGGCAGCAATGCTCCTGGTAGATCGTGTTTTGGCTGATGAAACTGACCTCGCATTAGTTGGCCCCAAACCTGCCGAGGTTGGTACCTCTTTAGGGTGGGCGCCACTGCTTCGTCAACGACTTGCCCTAGCTGTTCCCGCAGATCACCGGCTTGCCTCATTTTCTGGCCAAGGAGAATTGCCGTTGATTAGTGCGACGGAAGAACCTTTCGTGGCGATGCGAGCAGGTTTCGGCACCCGACTCCTCATGGATGCATTAGCCGAAGAAGCCGGTTTTGTTCCCAATGTGGTTTTCGAATCCATGGAACTCACCACCGTCGCAGGCCTTGTTAGTGCAGGTCTCGGCGTTGGGGTGGTTCCGATGGATGATCCGTACCTTCCCACAGTGGGAATCGTGCAACGTCCACTTAGTCCACCCGCTTATAGGGAACTGGGTTTGGTGTGGCGACTCGACGCGGGGCCGGCACCTGCGGTGGATAACTTCCGGAAGTTCGTGGCGGGATCGAGGTATGCATTGGAAGAGGGTTGAGCTATAAGTGCCGTGGGTGCGGTTTTAAGGGGTTGAGTTTTCCCGATGACTAGTTGGTCCAGATTGTGCGTTAGAGGCCCCTAGGGGCGATTCTGGGACTGTGGTTTTTGTGGCCATTGGGGCTGGCGTTAATCCTGAGGGGTTACTGTAAGACTTCTGTTCAACTTCTCGTCACGGATTGCTTGGGAAGCCTGGAAATCGAACGAGTTTTTGTATAATTCCGATTGATTAGCGTAAAGATTCGATCGGAATTGGCGATTTCGCTCTGGCCGGGGACGAAAATTTGCAACCCGGGGCTTGCCACAGCTGGCCTAGCGATCGGGGTCGGCGAAAAGTACTTACTGCCCGGCAACAGTGTGTGGATTCACCATTTTTCGCCGGATGCCCGCCGGAAATGGTGAATCCTAACGCTACCCAGTTGAAGACTCCAAAAAGGGCATCAAAAAACCACCCTGGAAAAACCAGAGTGGTTATTGCACGTACTAAAAATGCTTACTTGGAAGCTGCTGCGAAGCGTGCTGCTGCGTCGTCCCAGTTGAAGACGTTCCAAACAGCCTTGACGTAATCTGCCTTAACGTTCTTGTACTGCAGGTAGAAAGCGTGCTCCCACATATCGAGCATCAGAACTGGGGTGATGTCGACGGAGATGTTGCCCTGCTGGTCGGTGAGCTGCTCGATAACCAGGCGACCGGAGATGTGGTCGTAGCCGAGAACCGCCCAGCCGGAGCCCTGCAGGCCGAGTGCTGCAGAGTTGAAGTGATCCTGGAACTTAGCGAAAGAACCGAAGTCGCGGTTGATAGCCTCAGCCAGTTCGCCGGTAGGCTCGCCGCCACCGTTAGGGGAGAGGTTCTTCCAGAAAACGGAGTGGTTGGTGTGTCCACCGAGGTTGAATGCAAGGTTCTTGGACAGTGCACGGATCTGGTCAGGGTTGGTGCCCTCTTCGCGTGCCTTCTCTAGTGCCTCGAGTGCTGCATTTGCGCCTGCAACGTAGGTTGCGTGGTGCTTGGAGTGGTGAAGCTCCATGATTTCAGCGGCGATGTGTGGCTCGAGAGCATCGTATGCGTAGTCGAGTTCTGGGAGTTCGTATACAGCCATGGGTAAAAAATCCTTTCGTAGGTTTCCGCACCGAGCATATACATCTTTTGAAAATCCGTCAGATGGCGCTTCGCAAAAGTACTTGGTGCGACACTTCCCAATGATAGGCCTTTTTGTTGATATTGCAACGAAATTTTTCAGCCCACCTATTTATTGGGTAGCTGGTCACAAGCCCGGAATAATTGGCAGCTAAGTAGGGTTGTAGGGCTTAAGGCTTCCTCAATTTTCGAAAGGAACATTCCTGTTATGGCATGGTTTTTCGCACCCGAACCCGTGATGGTTACCGCTGATGAGGCGCTTAAAGGTGGCAGGCATCCTGTTTTAGAAAATCCTGCGCCGCACACTGTGTTGGGAACTCCTGTGACTGGTCCGTGGAAAGAAGGCCAGCAGCGAATTTGGATTGGCCTTGGTTGTTTCTGGGGTGTGGAGCAAATGTATTGGCAGATGGATGGCGTTGAGGGAACTTCGGTTGGTTACGCCGGCGGTTTCACCCCTAATCCCACTTATCGCGAGGTGTGTTCTGGGCGCACCGGCCACACTGAAATCGTGGAGGTTGTTTACGATCCTTCGAAGATCTCCCTCGAGCAGCTTGTTGCCCGCGGTCTGGAAGCACACGATCCGACTCAGGGTTTCCGCCAGGGTAACGATGTGGGAACTCAGTACCGCTCTGCTTATTACACCGAGAACGAAGAGGACGCTGCGCGCGTAAAAGCCGTGGTCGATGCCTATGGTGAGACGCTGAAACAGCACGGTTTCGGTGAAATCACCACGGAAATCGGTGTCATCAGCCCGTCTGAGTACTTCCTCGCCGAGGATTACCACCAGCAATACCTGGACAAGAATCCTGACGGCTACTGCCCTCACCATTCCACGGGCATTCCGTGCGGGATAGAAGCTTAAAAGATTTTTGCTTTTCGACGCCTCCCTCCACCTCGGATTACGCTTGGGGCATGACTATCTCCGCGATCCTTTCCGACCTGGACAGCACGCGCAGCTACCGCGAAGAGCTGTACAAGTTCTTCCATCAGCACCCGGAGTTGTCTTTGCAAGAGTTCGAGACATCCAAACGGATTATTTCCGAACTGGAATCCTATGGTGTGGAATCCATCCAGCGCATTGGTGACACCGGTGTTGTTGCGGTGATCAGCAATGGGGATGGGCCGGTTGTTGCGCTTCGTGGCGATATTGATGCGCTGCCCATGGCGGAGCGATCCGGCAAAGAATATGCAGCAATCGGAGCGACGCAGGTGGATAACAACACAGGTCAAGAAACTCCGGTGGCGCATACATGCGGTCATGATGTGCACATTTCTTCACTGTTGGGTGCGGTGCAGGCGTTTAATTCTCATCGGGAATTGTGGAACGGAACGTTGATGGCCGTTTTCCAGCCAGCGGAAGAGACGGCAGCTGGTGCGAGGATGATGGTGGAGGAGGGAATCGTCGAAAAGCTTTCTGCGCCGGATGTTTATCTAGGCCAGCATGTGCTGGGCTCCTTGCCCGGTGGGGCGGTGGGCACCCGGGTTGGGGCGGTGATGTCGGAGGCGGCGTCGATTGAAATTACGCTGCATGGCAAGGGTTCGCATGGTTCAATGCCCAATTTGGGTGTGGATCCGATTGTGTTGGGCTCGGCGATCGTGACGCGCCTGCAGTCGGTGATTTCTCGGGAAATCGCAGCTAGTGAGACTGCAGTGCTGACCGTGGGTAGTTTTCATGCGGGCACAAAATCCAACATCATTCCCGATTCTGCGGTGTTGCAATTGAATACTCGTGCATTTTCGAAGGATGTGGCGGCGCATTTGCATGAGGCGATCGAGCGGATTGTGCGCAGTGAATGTGCGGCTGCACGGTGCCCGGAGCCGCCAGAGTTTAAGTACTACGACCAATACCCATTAACCAGTAATGATGAGTCGGTGACTGCTCATGTTCGGGCGGCATTTGATGAGTTTTTCGGAGAGAATTCTGTCGATTTAGCGCAGGTGCCAGCCTCGGAAGACTTCTCGATCATCCCCGATGCGTTTGGAATTCCTTATTCTTACTGGGGATTGGGTGGATTTGCGGATCACCAAAACGCGCCGGGAAATCACTCCCCAGCGTTCGCGCCAGATATACAGCCAACTCTTGATCGTGGTGTGGAAGCGCTGGTTGTAGCTGCTTCTGCGTGGCTAGTGAAATAATTGGCTAATGAATCCTTTTCTTTCAGACACGTTGATTGTCCAGCAGACCTCTTCCTTCCTGTCTAACAACTTTGAGATTTACAACCCAGACGGCGAAGTTGTTATCAGAATCAAAACTGAAGGGTCGTTGGGCTCTCGGCTGGTCAAGGGCGACCGCAGATTCACACTGGAAGATGCCTTCGGCACCCCATTGATGCAGGTTCGCGATCCCATGAACTTTGTTCGCGACACCTATGAAATTGATGATCCAAATGGCAATCCCATTGCTCATGTGCGGAAGCGTTTCACCTTCTTCAACAAGCGGATGGACATCGAACTACCAGGTGACCGCGTTATTGAAATGCACGGTAACTTCCTTGGGTTCGACTTTGAGTTTCGCATGGGCGACCGAATTCCAGCGCGGGTTTCCCGAAAATGGTCCGGCGCTGGCAAAGGATACCTAGGCCGAAGCACCTACGCCCTTATTTTCGATGAAGAAGCCCCTGATGAAATCAGAAAAGTCATCATTGGAGGCATGGTCGCGCTAGATCTGATCCGGGAGAAGGAACGTAATTAAGCCACCCCCGTTTCATGTCTAGAGAGTGAACACTATTAGGCGCCCCGATTAAATGACAAGGTGGACTAAGAGAATAGGGGCTATTTCATGGAGAAGGGTGAAAAATACCTTATCAAGTCGTTTCCCTCGTCCTGAGAGTCCGATTACAGGATGTCCGTCAACCACCATGGCACAACCGTCGAGCTTGCCTCCGGGGAATGAATCGATGTAAACAAGTTTAACGCCGACCACCGCGAACATGTCCTGAAACTCTGCAATTGATTGAGGCTCGCGCACCCTATTAGAAAGGGTCTTAGCTGGATTCAGCAGCGCGTCATGAGAGAACTCTGCAGCATCTAGAGCCTTGGCGACCGTTCTGACGCATGCAGCCCATGAGTGTTGCAAGACTGTGGCGTCTTCGTCACCGTTACTTCGACGAGCGGCAAAACTTATTGTTGAAGGATCGTCGAAGGTAGCTTCCCAAACAAGTTAAGGACTTGCTTTTTCTGTACTTTTACATCAGTAGAAGTGATGCAACCCCGCTTGGTGAGTAATGAAATTGGGGCTAGCTCTTGTAGATGTGCCCTTGTTTTTTGAGAAATAGTGAGAGTCCCGCCGACAGCAGCTTCAGAGTGGATTGGCTAACTTGGGAATCAGTTCTAAATCGGCAGCTTTCCATCTAGCCTATAGATCATTTTCGGTGGTCAGTGGTTCCATTATTTGTGGTAGGCAAAGGTACCCATCCAAATGGATGGGCACCTTTCATCAGTAGTGAGAGTCTTTAGATCTCCGCAGCTGCAGAGCGGATTGCGCCACAAACTGCAACCTGGAATGTGCCGGTGTGTGTTATCGGCGAACCATACCTCTGGCGCGCATAGCTGCAAGAACTCGTTCCTGTGAAAGTTGCCTTGCCGCTTCGTGGCTGGTCAGGTCAGATTCAGAGGTGAAATTCAGGACAGTTTCGGCATTGGATCGGAGTTTGTCGGAAACGCTCGTGAAGATGTTGGCAGTCTCTGCACGGAATGCAGACATGCGGTTATCCATGGCGAATGCTGCGGCGACTACTCCTCCGGCGTTGGCGACAAAGTCTGGAACCACAGTGATGCCACGGTTACTTAGGACTTTTTGTGCGGCTTCATTAGTGGGAAGGTTTGCTCCTTCGACGACGAGTTGTGCTTGTAGTCGATTGGCTGCGTCTTCATCGATGACGTCCTGGAGCGCTGCCGGTACGAGGATTTCGGCTTCGGTGAAAAGTTCGTCACCTGGGTTGATGCGAAGTGCTGGGTAGTGGTCCACAAGTGAGTCACCCACCTGATCGCGTAGTTCCATGAGCTCGGGGATGTTGAGCCCGTTGGGGTCTGCGATTGCTCCCTTTGCTGTGGAGATAGCCACAACAGGATAGCCAAGTTCTGCCAGGCGGGAAGCTGTGGCATGTCCAACGGCACCGAAGCCTTGGACTGCTACCGATGCACCTTTGAGTTTTTGCATTTGTGCTACTTGATCCACCACTTCTGCAACACCAAAGCCGGTGATACCAAGCTTGTCGTAGGGCACTCCACCGAGCTCGTAGGGTGTTCCCATACTGGTGCCCCAGCCGAGCTCGTCGACGATGATGGCGGCGTCATTTTCAGTCAGCCCCATGTCCAGGCCGAAGACATATTCTTTAGGTACTTCGTTGGAGAGTTTTCTGACGAATGACCGAAGGATTGCTTCTTTATCTGGGGAGGTGGGGTCTGCTTGGATTCCGGCTTTTGCACCACCATAAAAGAGGTCTACACCAGCCCATTTCCAGGTCATGACGCGAGCCAACCTGGCTATTTCTGCGACTGAAACGGTGGGCTGCATGCGCGTGCCACCCTTGCCCATGCCGCGGGCGGTGTTGTCGATGACAAGTACGCCACGCATCCCGGTTTTTTGATCGCTGACGATGACGATCTTTTCGGGACCCCAGTCGTCGATTAGCTCGAACATGTCTTGGTTGAAACCTTTCTGTCCTTAAAGAGGGGGTTAGAGGAATTTAACGCCTTGGGCGAGTGGCAGTTCGCCGGAGTAGTTGACGGTGTTGGTGGCGCGTCGCATGTAGGACTTCCAGGAGTCGGAGCCGGATTCGCGTCCGCCACCGGTTTCCTTTTCGCCACCGAATGCGCCGCCGATTTCTGCGCCGGAGGTACCGATGTTGACGTTGGCAATGCCACAGTCGGAGCCGGAAGCGGAGACGAAGAGCTCTGCTTCGCGCTGGTTTTCGGTGAAGATTGCAGAAGAAAGGCCCTGTGGAACATCGTTTTGGAGTGCGATTGCTTCTTCCAAAGTGGAGTAGGTCAGCACGTAGAGAATTGGTGCGAAGGTTTCATCGCGCACAATGTCTGTTTGTGCTGGCATGGTTACGATTGCAGGCTCAACGTAGTAGGCCTCTGGGAATTCATCTTCGAGGACTCGGTTGCCACCGGTGATAACCGTTCCGCCCTGTTCGGTTGCAGCCTTGAGTGCATCCTGCATACCCTGGAATCCGGATTCATTGATCAGTGGTCCAACGAGGATCTGCTCGTCGCGAGGATCGCCGATGGTCAGGGTTTGGTATGCGGAAACGAGTTTTTCGGTGAGCTCTTCTGCAATGGACTCGTGGACGATAACGCGGCGCATGGTGGTGCAGCGCTGACCAGCGGTTCCGGCAGCCGCGAAGACAATTCCGCGAAGTGCCAGGTCAAGATCTGCATCTGGGGTGACTATGGCTGCGTTGTTTCCGCCCAGCTCCAGGATGGTTTTGCCGAATCGGGCAGCAACACGAGGACCTACTTCACGGCCCATGCGGGTGGAGCCGGTGGCGGAGATCAGTGGGACGCGGGGGTCGTCGAGAAGCTTTTCTGCTGCGTAACGGTCAGTGAGTACGAGCTGGATGATTTCTGCTGGTGCATCCTGCTCTTCAATGGCGCGGGCAAGGAGAGTGTGTGCGCCAAGTGCGCTGAGTGCGACCATCTCGGATGGCTTCCACACCACGGAATCGCCACAGATCAGGGCAAGCGCAGTGTTCCAGGAGTATACAGCGACAGGGAAGTTGAACGCTGAGATAACTCCGACCACGCCAAGTGGGTGCCAGGTTTCCATGAGGCGGTGTCCTGGGCGCTCGGAAGGCATGGTTTGGCCGTATAGCATGCGGGACTGTCCGACGGCGAAATCGCAGATGTCGATCATTTCTTGGACTTCGCCTTCCGCCTCAGAAATTGATTTTCCAGCCTCGGCTTGAACAAGAATTGCCAGGTCACGCTTGTGCTCGGTGAGCAGCTCACCCCAACGCTTTACTACTGTGCCGCGCACGGGTGCAGGAACGTCGCGCCAGGTGCGGAATGCCTCGTCAGCTCGATCAATGGCTGCTTCCACATCTTCTGCGGTGTGCTTAGGCAGAAAAAGAAGGGTTTCACCAGTCAGAGGGGAGCGGGTCTTGATCTCACCGTCAAGCGTTGAAGGATCAACACCAATAGCTTGGAGAGCAGCGGAAACATCGTTGTAAAGGGAAGTCTTGGTGGCAAGCGCGGTGTTAGACATGATCGGAGTTCTCCTTCAGAAAGGTGTCATTGATGATGGTGGTATTGAGTTTTTCAGCTAGGCGCGCGATCGACGCATCGACCTGAGCTTGGTAGAGGTGGAATGGGTCTGCGATGTCTCGGCCGATGATCTTGGACAGTGTTTCTAGGTCATATTCTGTGCCTTTCTGTGCAGCGTCTTTCGTGCCTTCGCCAGTGAGATTCGATTGGAAAATTCCTGCTGCCGACCGAGGCAAAAAGTCCTCGTAGACGATGGGGCTCGCCTGCACGGTCGCGTCGTCAAGCAATGCTTTTAAGCTGACTTCGGCCGGAACCGTGGGCGCCTGCCCGGGCGCCAAATCAAACTCAAAATACGCAAGGCCTTCGGCCAGCAAGCCGGCTTCGGTATCCGGCAAATTGTCCTGCCACACCTGGCGCGCAACGTCGGTGCGGACGCCACCGGTTTCCTGCAATTGCTTATCGACGTCAACCACCATCCGGTCGTACAGCTCCCGACCTCGAGGCGTCAGCGCGATTCCACGCTGTTCGACTTCGCCAAAACGCACCCGCAGCGCGCCAGGGCCGACGCTTCCATCCTCAAACTTAAAGATGCGTTCCTCCGAAAGCGCCCTGAAAGACGTCTGGCGAAGCAGAACATCGGGACCTTGCCACGATGGAGGGCCTTGGACCTCATCAATCATGGCGATTCCGAGGCTCTCCATGCGTGCATAAAGATCTTCAATATCAAGCACACGCGGAGTTAAGTGATTGATGTGAGTGCTTGGAACTCCGCCAATATCTGCCGCAACAGCGGAAACCGACTCAAGCTCGCGGTACCACGCGTGATCAACCGGCTCACTGGAAAGTTCAAAAGAAGCAGTGGCTAGATCGAGCAGTGTTGAAGCCTCTGCCCCATCGAGTCCTTCCTGCTCAGTAGCCTTTTCAGCAAGGCTGAGCAGCTCCTGCGGGAACAGGGTTCGGGCATTGATGAATTCTTGGAGCTTGCGCTGCTGTTCCGCGTTGAAAAACCGTGGATCATCAGCCGCGAGCATGGAGGTGAAAACTCGGAAAGGATTGAGCGCTAGTTCTTCAGCGTCAACAGGACGGAACGCGGTTGAAACGACAGGAACCGAAGAAGCAGAAGCGTCGCGGAGATCATAAAAACCCACCGGGTACATACCAAAGGCTTCAAAGACGGTAGCTACCTGCGACATCTCCTTTGGTGAACCCACACGAATCGCGCCGTGGCGTTCTGCAGTCACACGCTGAATCGAACCAAGCCTTTCAGCATCCCCGCCTTCCTTCTCCAGGAAATCGCGGTTAACCCGCTCCGATACATCCACAAGAGTGTTGTACGCAGGAACTTCCATGCCGTACATTTCTGAAAGCCTGCGAGCAAACTCTGCCCGTAGTTGCCATGTTTTCTTGAAAGACACTAGAACTGTTCTCCTTAAATAATGTTTACTTCGGACACCAATGAGCCACCGGTGCGGAAACGTTCCGCGGTGAATTGGCTTGCATCGACGAAAGATTCCTTGCCCTGATAAAGATCCGCGACGATCTCGCCAACAGCTGGGGATTGCAAGAAGCCATGGCCGGAGAAGCCTGCTGCGTAGAAGAATCCAGGGAGTTCTTCTGACTGACCAATAATGGCGTTCTTATCTGGGGTGTTTTCGTAATAACCTGCCCAGCCCTCAGCCAGCTCTGGATTCTCCAGGCCGGGGGCGAAGACAGAAGCTGCAGCATTGAATTCTTTGAGCCACTCGTAGGAGTACTCGCGGCAGAATCCAGTCTTTTCCAAATGGGAGATGCCAAGTAGTAGGGCATTTTGGTAGTTATGGAAATACAACGTGGTGGACAGATCCAAGGTGAAGGGGATTCGTGGAAATGGCTTTGCCTGCTGTGGGGTAATGCCAATCATGCGGCGAACCGCTTCAATTGGAAGTGGAACTCCAGCTAGACGCCCGATTTCTGCACTCCAGGCACCCGCCGCGCAAATGATGGAATTGGTCTTGATCTCACCACGGTTGGTTGTTACAGAATGAATGACAGTCCCAGTGCGCTGGATGTCCAACACCTGGGTGCGGTTGAGCAGTGTTGCTCCCAGTGCCTTTGCTCCGTTGGCATAACCTTCGACGACTTTGCTGGGGGCAGCCCAGCCATCATCTGGCGAGAAGCTCGCTGCGGTGATGCTCTTTGGGTCAAGGAAAGGATTGAGTTTCGCAGCGTCTTGAGCGCTGATCATTTGGGAGTTAACACCTTGTTTGCGCTGTTCATGCACACTAATTTCAAGGTTCTGCTTTTCTTGCTCGTTGCGACCCAAGAAAAGGTAGCCGACGCGGTTGAGCATGATATCCACGCCAAACTTCTCGCGGAAGTTTGCGAACTCTTCCAAAGACCTGCGTCCCAAAGCGATATTGAGCGGATCTGAGAAGTTAGCTCGAACGCCTCCAAGTGGTTTTGCAGACGATCCGCTGCCGAACTCTGCTTGTTCTACAACGACGATATCCGTGATACCCCGCTCGGCGAGGTGCCAAGCGATACTCATGCCCATTACGCCTCCGCCGATAATGACGACTTCAGCCGTTGTGGGTTGCTCCTGCGCTTCGGTTAGTTCGAGTGGAACAGTGATCTTAGCCATGGTGAAACTCCTTTCAATTCTCTACTTGATTACCGCTTATCGATAACCGTACAAGAAAAGAAAGTGGTTTGCACCACTTTTTTAAAAAGATTTTATCTACAACACTATTCGTGCACGTTAAGCTGTTGGGTAGTCCATGTGGAGCGCGGGTTCAATCTCGGGGCTGAGGGATTTTGGGCGCGCATATTCAAGATGTTGGAGCATGACGCGCGCGGCATTTTCAGGCTCCTGGGAGACGATGGCAGTAGCAAGTTCAATATGCTCTTGCGCGCTAGGAATGAGCAAACCTTGTTCTGGGAGGCGTCGATAAGCACCATTAATTCGAGACTGGTCGCGAAGGTTAAGGACAATGTCTTGGAGGCGTCGATTGTCTAAAAGCGTGATCAGGTAGCCATGAAATGCGTCATCCGCCTCGAGGTACTTAGTGAGGTCGGGGGGATTTTTTGCAGTAATAATAGTGAGGGTTTGGGCTGCGAGCCGGTGTAATTCACTGCCTTGATCTGCTGTAATGCCGCGTCGGGCAAGTTCTCGAACTGCCTGTACTTCAACAATTGATCGCAGAATGTAGATCTCGCGATGATCCTGTTCTGTTAATTCGATGACCCGAAATCCTCGATTGGGCACAAGCTCAAGTAGGCCTCTATGTACTAGTGAAGTCATGGCCTCGCGCACTGGACTATTTGAGGTGCCAAGTTTTTTAGCCAAGGCGTTGGCGGAGTAGATTTCACCAGGTTTCATGTCGCCGTCAAGGAGGTAATTGCGTAAAAGCTCCTCTGTGGACGATTTAAGTGTTAATCGTGAAAACCTTTGGGTATCTACATGATCTGGCCAATTTTCATTGGACATGAGGACTCCTTGGGAAGATTGTTAGTTGTTGAATAGTATACGCAGGTGAAAATGTTTGAGAAATTTCCGCAAACGACTATTGGTTATCGATAACTCAATGTATGGTGGATCTCACACTACGGATTGTGTTGAGACTCAAATTACGTTGGCACAGTCTCTGGTAGTTCCCGGTATTCCCTTGTGGGCCTTGGTAGCCCCTGACACTCCTGGACAGTTTCGAAAACTGTCTGGATATGTAGATCACCCATAGGTGAACGGAGAAAATAATGAGCTCTGGAAGCGCAGTAAACGACGCCATTCAAAGCGTGTTCGAGCCGTTTGTAAACTTTTTGGAAACGGCTGTCTTCTTTTCTATCCCCTTGTTTGGGGCCGATGTACCAATCCTTGTGATTTGGCTTTTCGCCGGCAGCATATTTCTCACTCTCTTCCTCCGAGTGCGACCAATTAAAGATGCAATGCAAACATTTCGCGTCATCCGCGGACATCTCAGTAGGCATAAAGATCCAGGAGAGGTGACAAGTTTCCAAGCTCTGGCGACAGAACTATCCGGAACTGTCGGACTTGGAAATATCGCTGGTGTAGCTGTAGCGATCTCAGTTGGTGGGCCTGGTGCAACGTTGTGGATTATTATCGCCGGCGTTTTAGGTATGGCTGTGAAAATGGCCGAGGCTACATTAGCCCAAATGTTCCGCAAGGTACATGCTGATGGAACAGTCTCGGGCGGGCCAATGTACTACCTGCGCGATGGCCTGGCATCCATTGGAAAGCCGAAGCTTGGAAAGACCATGGCCTTCATTTACGCATTTTGCCTGATGATCGCAGTTATGGGTGCCGGAAACCTCTTCCAGGCAAACCAAATGGCAGCGCACCTTTCTGAAACCATTGGAGGAGGAGACTCTTTCCTTGTAGGAAATGAGTGGATGATTGGTGTCGCAATTGCCGTTGTTGCAAGCCTCGTGATTGTCGGAGGCATTAAGTCAATCGCGCGTACCACCAGCCGACTAGTCCCAATCATGACTGTTTTGTATGGCGGTTCCGTGATCATCATTTTGATTGTGAACTTCCAGAACATCCCAGAAGCAATCAAGTTAATTCTTGAAGGTGGACTAACCGGTGCTGGTATTCAGGGCGGAATCTTAGGCGTCGCGGTCATTGGTATCCAGCGTGCACTGTTCTCAAATGTTGCGGGCGTTGGTACTGCAGGAATGGCTCACGCGGTGACTAAGAACCGCCGTCCAGCAGAAGAAGGCCTTGTTGCAGCATGGGAACCATTCCTAGACTCCGTCATTGTCTGCACCATGACTGCCTTGGCAATCATCGTGACCGGCGCTTATGGTGGCTCGACATCTGACGGAATCAACCTCACCACTGATGCCTTCGCAACAGTTCACTCAGCATTCCCTATTCTGTTGACGATTTGCATCATTCTCTTCGCGTTCTCCACCATTTTGAGCTACTCCTACTACGGCAAGAAAGCCGCAGGATATGTGTTCAAGCAGAGCCGCGTTGCTGAGCGCATCTACGATGTCGTCTACCTTGCAATGATTATCGTCGGAGCATCTGTTTCTCTGGACGTGGTGGTGAGATTCTCTGATGCAATGTTCTTCCTTGTTACAGTGCCAAATCTACTTGGAATCTACCTGTTGGGTAAGAAGCTTAAGCAAGAAATCCAGGGATACCGAGATGATGTCGCGGCTGGGCGAGTGGCACTTGTCCCTGAAGCAGAGCGTTCCACGATGTTGGGTGAACCGATGTCAAAAAAATTAGGGATCCAAGAGGAGATCCAAGAGAAGGGCCAGGAGCCTTCTGAAAAATCAGAGTTAGCGTCTGATCGAACTCAATAGAATTCAAAAAAGGGGCCACCAATTAGTCACTAATTGGTGCCCCACTCCTTTTTGTCTAACCGCCTAAAGTGCCAAAAACTGCATGTGCAATTAGTAGGTCAAGGCGTCGAATATCGGCATTTCTGCCTAGTTTAATTTTGATGTGCCCCGCTTTAGTCCAAAGCTCGAGCTCGGAGTTAAAGTCCAGAGTTCCTGAATTTTCTGAAGACCACATGTTGATTGAAGAATAAGGGAGGGAATACATCTCGACTTTTTTGCCCCGGATTCCTTGGGCATCCCGCACGATAAGGCGCCGATCCGTAAAAATGGCAGAGTCACGAAATGTTTTATATGCGGTGATGGGGCGTTCACCAGGGATCAGGATTGTCTCCAGATCGTTTGGAATTGGCACTTCTTGTACAAAAGTCCAGCTGGTAATGGCGCCTACTTCGTTACTCATGGTGCTCTTTCCTGTAAGTAGATTCTTCGAGGGGCTTTTAAAATAGTGATGCTACTTGTGGCCAATTGGAGAGAATTCAATTGGCCACAAGTAGCAGATGCAACAGGTATTAGACGAGGTCGCTGAGGTTCTTCACGTTGTCAGAAACTGGAACCATCTTGGCCAGTTGGGTGACGTGGCGTGGTTCGAGTTCTTCGAGGGAAGAAACACCGAGAAGTGCCATGGTGCGGTTGATTTCGCTGCGCAGGATGGCGATGGTGCGATCGACACCTTCGCGGCCTCCGGCCATGAGTCCGTAGAGGTAGGCACGACCGATGAGAGTGAAATCGGCGCCCATGGCTACGGCTGCGACGATGTCGGCACCGTTCATGATGCCGGTGTCGATCATGATGGTTGGTTCAGATCCAACTTCCTTGCGTACCTGTGGCAGGAGGTGGAATGGGACGGGTGCGCGGTCGAGCTGACGGCCACCGTGGTTGGAGAGAATGAGGCCGTCGACGCCTTGGTCGAGAAGTTTGACGGAGTCTGCTACGTTTTGGACGCCCTTGACTACGAGTTTTCCTGGCCACATTTCACGGATGACCTTGAGGTCTTCGTAAGAAATGGTGGGGTCCATTGCGGAGTTGAGGAGGTCTCCTACGGTGCCTCCAGTGGAGGAAAGGGATGCGAATTCCAAGGTTGGCGTGGTGAGGAAGTCGATCCACCACCATGGGCGTGGAATTGCGTTGAGCACGGTGGATGGGGTCAGCTGTGGTGGGATGGAGAATCCGTTGCGGGAATCGCGGATACGGTAGCCAGCGATTGGGGTGTCCACGGTGAACATGAGGGTGTCGAAGCCCGCTTTGGCTGCGCGTTCGACGAGTCCGTAGGAGATTTCGCGGTCACGCATGACGTAAAGCTGGAACCAGTTTCGGCCGTTGGGGTTGGTGGCCTTGACGTCTTCAATAGAGGTGGTGCCCAAGGTGGACAGGGTGAAAGGAATACCTGCGGCGCCTGCAGCTCCGGCACCTGCGATTTCGCCTTCGGTCTGCATGAGGCGGGTGAAGCCGGTTGGTGCGATGCCGAAAGGCATGGAGGAGGTTCCGCCCAGGATTTGGGTGGTGGTGTCTACGTGCTCTGCAGGCTTGAGGATATCTGGGTGGAATTCGATGTTTTCGAATGCTTCACGTGCGCGTTTGATTGACAGTTCGGCCTCGGCTGCTCCGTCGGTGTAGTCGAATGCGGCGGCTGGGGTGCGTCGTTTAGCAATTTTGCGCAGGTCGTAGATGGTGAGCGCGGAGTCTAGGCGTCGTTTCTTGCCGTTGATCTCTGGCTTTTTGAACTTCATGAGTTCGAGTAGTTCTGCGGGGTTGGGCAGTTGACGTTTCACCATGGGTGGTTCCTTTCGGAGGGGTTTTACTTAGATTTTAGTTCTCTTGGTGTGCGACGCGTTGGATGAAGAACGAGGCGATCACAGATAGGAGGCAACATGCGACGACGTAGACGGCGATTGGCCACCATTGTCTGCCGGAGATTTCGAACAGCCATGCTGCGATGATGGGTGCGGTACCGCCGAAGAGTGCTGCTCCGACTTGGTAACCCAGGGTAGCGCCGGTGTAGCGGACCTCAGGTGCGAAGTTTTCTGCGATGACGGTTCCGAGGATTGCGTTGACGCTACCCCAGAGGATGCCGAAGCCAATCACGGTGGTGATAAATAGTGCCCAAATTTCGCCGGTGTTAAGGATCAAGTAGTAAGGGACGATAAACACGATGGTTGCAGATGCACAGATCCTGTAGAGGGCTGCTCGGTTGACACGGTCGGAGAAGGATCCGAACAGTGGCATCCAGATGGTGGCAACAAGGGCTGCACAAGCAACTGCCAGAAGAACAATGTTATCGCGGATGTTCAGGAAGTTGGTTGCGTAAGCAACGATGTAGGTACCGAAGATGTAGAACGGGCCGGTCTCTGCAGCTTTTGCTCCGATGGAAACCAACACGGCTGGCCAGTACTTGGTCAGGACTTCCTTCAGTGGCATCTTTACCTGCTGGCCGGAATCGCGGATGCGCTTGAATTCTGGGGTCTCATCAAGGCCGTTTCGGATGAACAAGCCGATGAACACCAGGAGGATAGATCCAACGAATGGGATACGCCAGCCCCAGGTGAGGAACTGATCTTCCGGCATGAGGGTGAGCAGGGAGATTACGCCGGCAGCAAGGAGCATGCCCAGGGAGATGCCCATTTGTGGAACTGCGCCGTAGAGTCCGCGCTGCTTCTTTGGTGCGTATTCGTACGCGAGCAGCAGTGCGCCACCCCATTCGCCACCGATGCCGATGCCCTGCAGGATGCGGAGGAACATCAGGAGGATTGGTGCCCAAATGCCGATAGAGTTGTAGTCGGGGAGCAAACCAATGGCGACGGTACCGCCACCCATGAGCATCAAAGTGATGAACAGGGTCTTCTTACGACCAATGCGGTCACCGATGTGGGCGAAGATGACGCCGCCAACGGGACGGAAGAAGAAGGTCAGGGAGAAGGAAGCGTACGCCAGGATTGTGGAGAGGAACTCGTTGTCACTGGGGAAGTACATCTTGTTGAAGACCAGCGCGGCGACGGTTCCGTAAACCAGGAAGTCGAACCATTCGATAACGCTGCCACTCAAGCTGCCCAGCAGGACGCGCTTGTTGAGTTGCTGCTTGGGCGGTGAGTTTTGATCTACTGCGGTTGTCATGGTGACCTCTTCTCTGAAACGGACGGCGGGAGTAAACGGGCTGAAACCGATTGGCCCAACCTCATGGTCAGACCACAAGAATGTAAGGCATGTCACCTTTGATTGTCAATGGGGTGTAGCAAACAGGGGGTGGATTGTGTTGCCCTCGCCTTAACGTGTCTCCTGGGGTGTGGGGCTGGGTGACGTATCTGAGACGCTCGGCCTTGGGGGGGAAGGTACGAATATAATTTCGAATAATGTATGATCAAGACTCGTCTTTAAAATGGTATTTCAAATGTGAGGCAGTTTTAAATGTCTAATAAGCCAGCTAAAAGACATCATTTAATTCCCCAGTTTTATCTTGATGCCTTCTCCGAAAAAGGGAAGCTTCAAATGCAAGAGCTTGCTGGTAAAGCGTATCTCGTGTCAAAGACAAATGCATTTGTTGTGAATGATTTCTACAGAAAAACCGATGATAATGCTGAGAATGCTCTCGAATTTGAGGATCACTTGGCAAACGTTGAAGCGATTGCGTCTAATGCGCTACGTTCTCTGAGGAATAATCGGCGAATAGATCTAGAAGAAAAGTCAAGTATTGCCGAGTTTTTACTTGCGCAATGGGCTCGGGGGGATGACTTTCGAAGCGCCTCAAGAAGCTTCAAGAATCTTGCATTACGGGATATGGCTCGAAACAGCTCTGAAAAAGATGTACGGCTCTTTCATGAGATTAGCTTCGAGGGCCCCGTCGAAGATGAAGAATGGGAATCAATTTGGAAACGATATACATGTGATGAAGGTCCAGGATTCTACAGCACTGTAGAAAGCAGTTTTTCACAGTTCAAACAACTGACTAAGGACACTAAGCAGTCGATACTGCTCACCCGCAAATGGGTCGTTCTTGACTTTGGGAGACCAACCTTAATTTCCGGGGATCGCCCCGTCATAATTTCTGACTTTCAACGAACCTCAAATTCGGTACTTGCTCCTGGGATAGCGGTTGCACAACAAATAATATTTCCGATGAGTAGATCTTTAGCTCTAATTTTGGAACGCGAATCTGATGAGACCGAAACAGAAAGCCTGGAGAAACGCTTGTATTCGATTCAGTGGATGACGGGAAAGCAAGAGCTGGCTGAGGAGATTAATGTCCTTGTCGCATTAAATGCTCGCAAAAAAATCTTCGGGCATCCCTCGGACATGAATTCCCTGAGAGATTTAAGCATGATTTCGCGCCCCATTGAAAATTGGATTACAGCCAGTGATTGGGGCGAGGCAACTCGAAGAATTACAGAACTAAAAGACTTAGCTGTCGAAAGCTTCAAGGATTTCTCACGCGAACAGCTCGATGCTTTTTTTGCAATGCAGAAATCGCAGGGAAGTAACGGAAAAGGGCCACAGTTGACATTTGGTAGTTTCTGATTTACTGCGATTGGTTGTATGAATCATGCACACCCCACAAAGCAACAGAATCAGTTAATCTGCATGACCGGAAACGGCCACGGACGCTTCATGTGAGGTGGGTGTTTCTCAAAGGGATAGCCCAAAGAAACCTCCACGTGGCTTACCCCATCAACGCGGGTTTCGGCAGGAATATGCAGGTGTCCGTGAATGGCCATGAGAGCGTTGAATCGTACGGCCCAATCCCTGGTGGCGGTGGTTCCACACCACAGCGCGATATCTTTTTCAAAGAGTCGGTGGGTAGGTTCAATGACCAGTGGCCAGTGGTTGACCAGGACTTTTGGGCCTTTGGTGGCTTTAAGTCGGTCTTCTGTGTAGGTGACTCGTTCAGCGCACCAGGCGGGGATATCCACGTAGGGGGCGATGGCTAGTTCGTCATCTAGCTTTATTTTTGCTTGGGCGAGGGCTTGTTTCGCGGTGAGGCCAAGAGGGCGGAAAGAGTAATCGTAAAGTGTGAAAAGTGGGCAGATGGTGACGCCACCAAAGACCGGGTAGGGGTCTTCGGGGGTGATTGCGCCGATGGCTCGGAGTTGTCCGACTAGTGCGCGGTAGCGGGCTTTGCCGTTGACGCGGTCTGTTTTCCGGTTGAAGAGTTCGTGGTTGCCGGGCACCCAAATCACGGTGTCAAAGCGTTTGACCAGGGAGGATAGGGTGCGTACTACGTCGGGGATTTTCTCTGCCACATCTCCGGCGACGATCAACCAATCGCCGGGGTCTCGTGGAATGAGGGCGTCAACGGTGTCTTGGTTCTGGGCGAAGGTGACGTGGAGGTCGGAAACTGCCCACAATGTGCGGGACATTTATGCCTCGGCAGCAGCGGTTTCTTGGTAATAGCCTTCGATGTGGTCTTTGATCAGGGTTGCTGCCATAGTGGATTCACCTGCGCGAAGTGCTGCGAGGATTGCACGGTGTTCTTTCTGCAGACGAGCTGAGGTCGCCGGCCAATCTGGGAGCGCCAGAGCCCTGGCAACGGTGTGATCTGCCACGGACAGGCGGAGGGCTTCCATGAGCGTACTGATCAGAGGGTTTTCCGCGCCTTTGGAGATAACGACGTGGAATTCGGCGTCGAAACGCAAAAAATCCTCGAGCGGTAGCGTGGGGTCATCCATCTTTTCCAGCAACGCTTCTGCCACGTCCCAGTCGCCGCGTTCGGCGCTGGAATGCAGGGCAGCCCAGCCTTCAAGGAGTTGGCGGGTTTCATAAATATCGTGGTGGCCGACCTGGTTGGTGACCAATTGCAGCGTCACGGAGAGGGAAAGCGCCTGGCCAGGGGCAGCGGTGATGATGGTGCCAGACCGCGGTCCGGATCCGGTGGCGGTGGAAATGGTGCCGAGGGCTTCGAGCACACGAAGCGCCTCGCGCAGGGAGCTTCGGGAAACTCCGAGGGTTTCGGAGAGCGCCCGTTCGCTGGGGAGATGATCACCGATTTTTAGGCGACCGCTGCGGAGTTCCTCGGTGACCCAATCCATGACAGATTCATGTGCTTTCACACTCATTAGTATTTCAGAGCCTTAATCGCGGACAGCCGTTAGGAGGCTGTCAAGCAGCCTGTCTAATTCACCGGCGCGGCGTTCGTTGGGGCTAAACGCGCCGTCTTTATTTTCAGTGAAGGTGGAAAAAGTTACCTGGCTGCGGATATCAAAAATATTGAAGTTTCCGACAATTTGGCGCCACTGCTCAACAGCACGGACACCTTCAGCTGCACCATAGGAAACGAAAGCGACAACTTTGTTTTGCCACTCATTGCCTAAGACATCGAAGGCATTTTTGAACGCGCCGGGTACACCGTGGTTGTACTCGGGGGTGATGAAAATAAAGGCGTCACAGGCATCGATGGCTTTAGACCAGGCAGTGACCTGCGGATCGTCGTATTGTTTGTTGGCAGCAGCTGGAACAGTGGCGGATTCCAACAGTGGAACATTGAAAGATTTAAGGTCTAGGAGTTCAAACTCCGCATCGGGGGCAGCATATGCTGCGACTTGTTCCATGACCCAATCGGCAACACCTGCACCGAACCGACCCTCGCGGATACTTCCTAGAATGACGCCGATTTTCATAAAACAACCATCCTTTCAAAGAGTGTTTCCAACAGGAACAAGCCTAGTGAAAGAGTTCTTCCAGGGAGTGGATATCGGCGCGCGGATCGGTTCCGGAACGATCTAGATAGAAAGCATTCCAGCCAAGTTCACGGGGAGCTGCGACATCGTTGGTCCAATCGTCGCCGATGATCGTCGCAGAAGTTGCACCCAAATGGGTGAGCGCTCGGGCATACATTTCGGGGCGAGGCTTTGCGGAATCCAGGGTGGACGCCGCCAACATGACGAGTTCTGGCAGGCCAAGGCCGGTGCGATCAAGCTTGTCTTGCTGCATGGGGGCTGCGCCATTGGTCAGGATTCCCACAGGGGCACCGGTGGCTACCGCGCGATCGAGAACGCCCTTGGCATCGGGGTAGGCAGTCCAGTTTTGCTCATATGCTTTAAGGTAGCCGGAGTAAATATCATCGCAGGTGGCGTCGTCAAGCTCTCTGTTGAGGTACGCCCTGATGCGGTCGCGCCGCTGACCTAAATGCGTGGTTTCGCCGCGCTCAAAACGGGCAAAACCCCACTTATCCAGCTCAATCCAGCGCTCAACATCCGTGTCGACGCCCACGGTCGGCGACCAGGCGTGCAGGGCGGCGCTGGCTGCGGAAGCGTGATCAACGAGGGTGCCGTCGAGGTCAAAGAGGATCGCATGCGTCATGGGATCACTCTAGCGTTTGATGTGGTTCGCGCGGATCCAATAAGCAATGCTGTGGCGCAGCTCGGGGGTGACTTCGCGGTCCAAAAGAGCTGCCCAATAATCAATAAACTCCTCGTGATAATTGTGCCCGTGCCCGCCGGGAACGGAGGTTGAAGTGAGCAAATCCAAAGCCACCTGCCAGCCGGTTACAAACGGCATCCATCGCAAGCGGGGAAAGACATCTTGGTGGTCTTGCTTGGGAGTTTTCAACCATTCCGGCCGCCGAATAAACAGCTCCGCGTTCCACCACACAATCGGATCAGAGGCGTGCTGCGCCACGATCATGCGCGGAAACTGCCAGGTAGCAGGCATATCAAGGTGCTCAGGCTCGCCCGCAAAACGGATGTGCCGCCCGCTATCAATCACGGGCAGCCGCTCGGAGCTGCTCGCATCACGCCGGGTGCGCAACGCATTCATGGCGTCCGAAAAACGTGGCGCCCCACTGAGCAGCACGCCGTCAGCGGTTCCAAGAAGCTTTTCGACGTCTCCCCACACCTCAGCCAACCCATACGCCCCCAGTGACTCTCCCGCGAGGAACAGCTTTGGGCGACTCCCGGTGGGAAGCTGGTCTAGCTCGTGGAGGACGGCGTCGATAAGCATTCTCGCCGCATTAATGGGGCCGTCGTTGTCCTTGTACCAGCTCAGTGCACTGGGAAGATAAGAGTATTGCATGGAAATTGTCACGCAGTTTCCGCCGGTGAGGAACTCAAAGGTGTGGGCGGACCAATCGGTGATCCAGCCGGTGCCCGTGGAATTGTTGATCACGATGTGGTCGCGGCGCAGGGCTCCCGTGCGGCGCATTTCATGAATGACAAGATCCACCTGATCGCTTAAGGATCGTCCCGGAACCATACCGATAAAAATACGAATCGGTTCATGTGTTTCCGTGTCAGAAAGCCTGGTTACCGTGATGATGTCATCTTTGCGTGGGCCTCCCGACAACACTGCACGGCCCTGCGAACCCACCGCACCCCATTTTTCATACGACCACGGGCTCCCCGAACGCTCCGGCTCCCACGGCTGCTCAGTTCCTGGGAACACCATGCGATTAAGGTGCGCTGCTTGAATTGTAGAATTATGCAAGATGCGCCGCAACAAAACGCGATCGGCCAAGGTCAAAGTGGTCAATGTAATGACCGAAACCGCTGCGATGAAACTAATCCACGGCGGTAAAAACCTCTCAATTAGGAGCTTGACCTCATTAATGCTGTGCTGGGTTAATTCGCCGGTGATCAGCAGCGCGCCGTACCCCAAGGTGCCGACACTAATGCCCGCGATCGTCTCCTTCGGTCCAAAATTCTTCTGCCCAATCAGCCGGATTTGGGTGCGATGCCTGATCAATCCCACAACCGTGGTGGTCAACGTGATGGCACCAGTTGCGATGTGGGTGGCGTTGTAAATTTTCCTGGATACCCGCCGGTTGGTTCTGGGGAGGATCGAGTGGATTCCCGTCGCTGCCGCATGCCCCACCGCTTGTAAAACAGCCAGGTTAGCGGCTGTAACCCACCACGGTTTCGGCAACAATGACGGCGAGAGAGCCCACCACATTGCGATTTCCGCTCCGATAAAGCCAGCGCCCATATTTGCAGGGAGGATTCGCCTGCGGTTTGGCGACATTCGGATCCCCGGAACCAGCTCTGCAATGACCTGCGCGCCGAGGGAAGCGAGGTGGGTGGCAGGTTTTAGTGCGGGTTTAAGCGTTGCCAGGCGAGTGGTGAGCAAAGACGCTAGTCTGGGGAGCGAAACCATATTGAGTCATCTTGGCAGAGCATGCACAATTCTGCAGGGCATAGATTGGTTTTGCTCGATTTACAATGTGATTTTTTCAACAAAAATAACACTTGGTCTGACCACATTTTCGGACATAATCGGGCATAATTAAAGGTGTAACAAAGGAATCCGGGCACAAGCTCTTGCTGATTTTCTGAGCTGCTTTGTGGGTTGTCCGGTTAGGGAAATCAGGAAGTGGGATCGAAAATGAAAGAAACCGTCGGTAACAAGATTGTCCTCATTGGCGCAGGCGATGTCGGAGTTGCATACGCATATGCACTGATCAACCAAGGCATGGCAGACCACCTTGCGATCATCGACATTGATGAAAAGAAACTCGAAGGCAACGTCAAGGACTTAAACCATGGTGTTGTGTGGGCCGATTCCCGCACCCGCGTCACTAAGGGAACCTACGCTGACTGCGAAGACGCAGCCATGGTTGTCATTTGTGCCGGCGCAGCCCAAAAGCCAGGCGAGACCCGCCTCCAGCTGGTGGACAAAAACGTCAAGATTATGAAATCCATCGTCGGCGATGTCATGGACAGCGGATTCGACGGCATCTTCCTCGTGGCGTCCAACCCAGTGGATATCCTGACCTACGCAGTGTGGAAATTCTCCGGCTTGGAATGGAACCGCGTGATCGGCTCCGGAACTGTCCTGGACTCCGCTCGATTCCGCTACATGCTGGGCGAACTCTACGAAGTGGCACCAAGCTCTGTCCACGCCTACATCATCGGCGAACACGGCGACACCGAACTTCCAGTCCTGTCCTCCGCGACCATCGCCGGCGTATCGCTTAGCCGAATGCTAGACAAAGACCCAGAGCTTGAGGGCCGTCTAGAGAAAATTTTCGAAGACACCCGCGACGCTGCCTATCACATTATCGACGCCAAGGGCTCCACTTCCTACGGCATCGGCATGGGTCTTGCTCGCATCACCCGCGCAATCCTGCAGAACCAAGACGTTGCAGTCCCAGTCTCTGCACTGCTCCACGGTGAATACGGTGAGGAAGACATCTACATTGGCACCCCAGCTGTGGTGAACCGCCGAGGCATCCGCCGCGTTGTCGAACTAGAAATCACCGACCACGAGATGGAACGCTTCAAGCATTCCGCAAATACCCTGCGCGAAATTCAGAAGCAGTTCTTCTAAATTTTTGGCGCCTAGTTGGCGACGCAAGTGTTTCATTGGAACACTTGCGCTGCCAACTTTTTGGTTTACGGGCAAAATGAAACTGTTGGATGGAATTTAGACTGTTTGTAGCTTAAGGAGCTCAAATGAATGAGTTTGACCAGGACATTCTCCAGGAGATCAAGACTGAACTCGACGAGTTAATTCTAGAACTTGATGAGGTGACACAAACTCACAGCGAGGCCATCGGGCAGGTCTCCCCAACCCATTACGTTGGTGCCCGCAACCTCATGCATTACGCGCATCTTCGCACCAAAGACCTCCGTGGCCTGCAGCAACGCCTCTCCTCTGTGGGAGCTACCCGCTTGACTACCACCGAACCAGCAGTGCAGGCCCGCCTCAAGGCCGCCCGCAATGTTATCGGAGCTTTCGCAGGTGAAGGCCCACTTTATCCACCCTCAGATGTCGTCGATGCCTTCGAAGATGCCGATGAGATTCTCGACGAGCACGCCGAAATTCTCCTTGGCGAACCCCTACCGGATACTCCAGCCTGCATCATGGTCACCCTGCCCACCGAAGCCGCCACCGACATTGAACTTGTCCGTGGCTTCGCCAAAAGCGGCATGGATCTAGCTCGCATCAACTGTGCACACGACGATGAAACCGTCTGGAAGCAGATGATCGACAACGTCCACACCGTTGCAGAAGAAGTTGGCCGGGAAATCCGCGTCAGCATGGACCTCGCCGGACCAAAAGTACGCACCGGCGAAATCGCCCCAGGCGCAGAAGTAGGTCGCGCACGAGTAACCCGCGACGAAACCGGAAAAGTACTGACGCCCGCAAAACTGTGGATCACCGCCCACGGCTCCGAACCAGTCCCAGCCCCCGAAAGCCTGCCCGGTCGCCCCGCTCTGCCGATTGAAGTCACCCCAGAATGGTTCGACAAACTAGAAATCGGCAGCGTCATCAACGTCCCAGACACCCGCGGATCCCGCCGAGCATTCACCGTGACCAGGGTTTTTGATGGCGCGGTCCTCGCCGAAGGCCCACAAAAAGCCTACATCTCCAACGGCACCCTCCTGGAACACAACTACGACCGCTCCCGGGTCTACGGGATCCCCGCCGTAGTTCAGCGCATCAACCTCAAAATCGGCGACCGCCTCATCCTTACCGACGAAGAACTCACCTACGATCCATCCCTCGGATCCGGCCGCACACCACGCATCAGCTGCACCCTTCCACAAGCAGTCGATGCAATTAAAGTCGGGCACCGCGTGCTTTTCGACGACGGAGCCATCGCCGCAGTCTGCATCGACAAGACCTCCACCGCCGACGGCCACAACGACGTAGAATTGGAAGTCACCCACGCCCGCCCACAAGGCGTAAACCTGGCCGCATACAAGGGAATCAACCTCCCAGACTCCGAACTTCCACTCCCAAGCCTCACTGAAGAAGACCTTCAACACCTGCGCTTTGTTGTCCAATACGCCGACATCGCAGCCATCTCCTTCATCCGAAACGTCGCCGATGTGGAATACCTCCTCCAAGCACTCGCCGACATCGGAGATCCAGTAGCCGTCGAACGTCTTGGCCTCGTCCTTAAAATCGAGACCATCCCAGGCTACGAAGGCCTCGCCCAAATCCTCCTGACCGGCATGCGCCACGAAAACTTCGGCATCATGATCGCCCGCGGAGACCTCGCCGTCGAACTCGGCTTCGACCGCATGGCAGAAGTCCCCCAACTGATCATGGCCCTTGCCGAAGCCGCCCACGTCCCAACCATCTTGGCCACCCAAGTCCTGGAAAACATGGCCAAAAACGGACTCCCATCTCGCGCAGAAATCACCGACGCAGCAATGGCACTTCGCGCTGAATGCGTCATGCTGAACAAGGGACCACACATCAACGACGCCATCAAGGTCCTCACCAAAATGAGCCGCAAACTTGGTGCATCCCAACGAAAGAGCAGGCTGCTGCTGCGCAAGGTGAAGAGCTGGGAAGAGTAACTCACAAAGGCGATTGGCGTTAACTTCGAGACCTTAACAGCGATTTCACACCAGCGGTTTCTCACCGACGGTTTCGCGCGCTCAATTTCTTAAGGACGATTTCAGTCGGTTTTGAGCACTTTTCGGACTGAAATTGGAGATGAGAAATTGAGCGGGAGGTATTGGAATTAAGGTATCGGTAGTGCGAAATCGAACTTAAGAAACCGCCCTTAACAACTCCCAAATCCCTAAGCCCCTCAGAGTGCTTTTAAAGTCTTGTAAATCTGGAGGGAGCTTTTTGGTATTGACCTCACATTAAAAACCCTTAGGAGCGATTCTGTGAGGTCCCTTTTTGTGAGCCTAAAGCCATTTTTCATTCTTTGCTCCTCGACCAAACCAGGTGACCAACGAACTTCAAACTCATCTCTGCTTGGCCATATAGGACGGTTTCGGCTTGGGGTCGGAAACAGATGCCCAACATTTGGATCTTCAAGGATTGCGGGCACCCTGGTTCGGCTCGCACCAAACATGGGTGACAAGGATTTGGGTTTTCCCAGATTCTTTTCCTCCCTGTCTGGTTGAGGGCTGGTTGAGGGCGAGATAAACCAAACATAGGTACCAAAATTGCAGGGTTTTCAGTATTTTTGTCTTGTATGTTTGGTTTCGACTGGGTGGAGAGATTTTTGGAGCCCGACCCCAAAAAAACATGAGGCTCCAGAATTGCTTCTAAGCCTCTTTATTGGCCCTACCGTACCTATGCTCATCGCAGATTTTCGACGCCTTAGAAGGGCTCTGAGTACGTTGACGACAGAGGGCGATTTCTTAAGTTCGATACCACATTACTAAGACCTCAAGCTCAATTTCTTAACACCGATTTCAGTCGGATTATCACCCGAAATCGACCGGTCTCGGTAATAAGAAATCGCAGTTAAGGTCTCGAACTTAAAGCCTGTGAATCAATGGGGTCAGCGGACTATGCAAGCGATGCCAATCCGAACATTGCATAGGCCATCACAAATCCCACAATCGCAATGCAGGTTTGGTTTACGGTCCAAGTTTTTAGCGTGGTGGGTACGTCGGCGTTCATGAGTCGACCAACGAGCCAGAATCCGGAGTCGTTGACGTGGCTGGCAATAACAGAACCAGCGGCAGTGGAAATAACGATGGCAGCAAGCTGGAATTCGTTAAAGTCAGCAGCGGCAACAGCAGGTGCCATGAGTGCTGCGGCGGTGGTTAGCGCAACGGTGGCAGAACCCTGCGCGACACGAAGGACGGCTGCCACGATGAAACAACCTGCGATAACTGGAAGTCCTAGATCTGCCATGGAGTCTGCAAGCGCTCCTCCAATTCCAGACGTGCGTAGCACTCCACCGAACATGCCACCGGCGCCAGTGATTAATACGACTGAACAGATTGGGCCGAGTGCGCCTTCGATGGTTTTCTCTAGAGCAGAACCATTAATGCCACGTCGGTTGCCTAGAAAGAACAGGGCAATGATCAAGGTAATGAGCAGTGCCACTGGTGTTTCGCCGAGGAATCCTAGAATTTTCACCATGGTGGATTCTGCATCTAGGAGGCCGGCGGAAACTGCCATTGATGTTCCGGTATTGCCAAAAATAAGGAGCATAGGAATGAGCAAAATGACAATGATCGACACTGCGTTAGCTGGGTTCTGAGGCTGATCATCTTCCTGTGCTCCACCACTGAGTAGATCGGGTACGGGAAGGGGGAACTTTCGGCCTAAGAACTTACCTAGCAGGTAACCGGTTAAATACCAGGTGGGTAGTGCAATGATGATGCCAGCGATTAGTACGTATCCAACTTGTGCGCCGAAGAATTCAGAGGCTGCAATTGGGCCTGGGTGAGGTGGGACGAACACGTGCATGACAGAGAAGGCGCCAGCTGCAGGGATACCAAAAGTAAGGACGGAGCCGTTGAGGCGTCGAGCTACTGCGAAGATCACTGGGAGCATGACCACGAGGCCAGCATCGAAGAAGATAGGGAATCCCATGATCAGCGATGCGACACCGAGTGCGAAAGCTGCTCGTTTTTCACCGAAGATTCGCACCATAGTGTCGGCTAGAGATTTTGCGCCACCGGATGTTTCAACCAATCGACCAAGCATGGCACCCAGGCCTACCAATAGGGCGACCGAGGCGAGTGTTTTACCAAAACCGTCAAGGAGAGTGTCCACTACTGCGGTGACGGGAATGCCGGCAGCAAGTGCGGTAACAATTGAAACCAGTATTAGGGTGAGAAAAGCATGGAGTTTAAAAACGATGACGAGAACCAAGATGAGGGCAATGGCGCCGGCTGCAATGCCTAGCAGTGGCCCTGTTCCAAGGGTTTGTTCCCAGGTGTCCATGGGGTGATCCTTCGTGAAAATTTGGAAGTGAATGAATTAGTATGATCAAACTATACAGAAATTGAGATCTAAGCCACAAATTTCTTAACACCCAATGGTTATCACTGAATAATTTACTTCTACTGGCGCTTCTGGTCGGAATTTTCATACCCCGATCGGGCGGTAAAACCACAATCAAGCCCTCTTAAGAAACTATGCAATCGATTGCTGTATTGGGATTGTATCCGGCTTCCTTAAAAATCCCTTCATCTAACCCGCCGGACATTTTCCTCGTAGATCCTTGCTAGGTCGTGAAAAGAAAAAGTAATCTGCATCACAAAATTAGCGCAGTGTATTTATTTCCGTTCACGCTGCGGGGCTGGTGGTTTGGAGGGATACTAGAGTCGATAGCAGGTATATAAAGGCCAGGAGAGATGGGTTCATGAAAGTCATCGCGCACCGAGGTTTATCGTCTCGCTTTCCCGAATTAACAGAGTCTGCGTTTCGGGCGGCTCTAGAGCTACCGATTCATGGAATTGAAACTGATGTCCGGCTGACTAAATGCGGCGAAGTGGTTAACGTCCATGACCCCATTGTGGATCGCGTGTCGAATGGTCGCGGTCGGGTGTCGCGTTTGGACTTGGAATCCTTGCTGAGCTTGAACTTTGGAACCAAAGAATCCCCAGAAAAAGTGCTTACTTTAAACAATCTATTAGATATTTTTGAGGATTATCCAGATAAGCACCTTTATATAGAAACCAAGCACCCAATGCGCTACGCGGTCATGCTGGAAGAAGAAATCACAAAAATCTTAAAATATCGTGGGCTGACGGAAGACCCACGCATCCACATCATTTCTTTTGCACTTCCCGCGATGTATCGCATGGCTCGCCTTGCTCCACAGCTTGATCGCATTCATCTGCGCAGGTCGTGGGAGCGTTGGGGTAATCCGGGCGATCTGCGCTGCGGTGTACCCACCGGTTTGGGGTTGTCGCTGGAGCGGGCGAAGATGGATCCAAGGATGATTGGGGCGAAAGGGTTACCCACCTATCTTTTCACCGTCGATAAGCAAAAAGACATGCTGTGGGCGCGCGAACAGGGCGTCGACATGCTCGCCACCAATTATCCGGACCGTGCGGCGGAGCTTTTGAACCCACATCCCAAGCCCGCCATGTACGCTAATGCGCATGGCAAAGAAGACTAAGAAGAATGAACAGCTGCCGGAGGGCATGAGCCGTCGTCAGGCAAAACTGGCAGCCCGCGCAGCTGAACGTGCAGCACTTGAGCGTGAACCTCGCCCATTCGAGGGCCTGGCAATGGAATCACAGCTCGTTGCACTGCAGGAATTCATTCCATCTGCAACCGCACCCATCACCGTTGCAGGCACCGATCGCAAGATCACCCTCTGCACCGTGCTTCCAGGCGCAGCTGCGGCACTTGTCCGCGAAGAAGCATTCGGCGGCGAAGCGTTTGTTGCAATGCAGCAGGCCATCCGCTCCAACAACCCAAGCAAGGACCTCGCGTTCGCGCTGAACTGGGTCATCAACGCAAAAGCCGGCGAGTCACTGGCCACCGCCACAGCGGACGGCACCCAGCCAGAGCTGAAGAGCTTGCTTAACGACGCTGACACCCTCGAAATCACCACTCACCAGGACTTCAACTGGTGGCTGGCGGAAAACGACAACCTCTCCCCAGAAGTTGCGCAGCACATGCAGGCAGCCAATGACTCCATCCTGCCTTCACACGAAGTCGAAGCAGACGTCCCAGGCGCTGTTTGGTGGGTCAACCCAGGCGGCAAGGCTCACATCCGTTGGGTCCGCACCGAAAACGAAACCGCACTGTTCAACGCTTTGGCACGCATCGCAGCACGTGGCGAGCTGAATCTCGGCGAGGAAACCAAGTTCGCTGGCGCTTTCCGCACCCACGGCATCGTCGTCCCAGTGTGGGATCTCGATCCTGAGCGTCCATCCACCGATTACGCCGATGTTTTGGTTGCACTCAACGAGAAGATCGTCGCTGAACTGGATAACGATGCACAGCTCAACGCCGACGAGCGCCGTCAGCTGGAGAACATCAAGTCCCGCCAGGTGACCATCCGCTAAAATCTCTTAAAAACACTTCAAGCGCGTGCCCTTCTTTGACGAGGGACACGCGCTTTGTGGGTGGACTTGAAAAAGAGACCAAAGGGCCAGTCGAAAAGTGGGGTTCTTGGTCTGAAACAGCACTTTGTAGGCGAGGAAACTGTCATTCGAGGCCAAGGATCGGAAGAATCCGAGCGCTTTTGGTCTGAAACGCCTCTCCAATGCTAACCGCCTGGAGAAACTGACCTGGGCCCAGCAGAAACCGACTTCACAGAATCGCCTCTGAGGGATCCAAACCCGTGAGGTGATGTAAATGCTCGTCTCACGGGTTCGGCCTCTTAAATGGCGTTAGTTTGATGGAGCGCCAGAAGGCATTTCACCAGTAGGCATGTCACCGCTAGGCATCTCGCCACCATTACCACCAGGGCCGCCGCCCATCATTCCGCTGGCTGCTTCCTGAGTTACGGAGTTAGCGTAATCATTGGTTGGGTCGCGGTAGATGGTGTGAATGTGGCCCCATCCAGCGGTGATGACACCGTCGATGTCGGCACCTGCAGAACCTTGCTGGTTAGCGAACTCAATGTAGACCTTTGGGCCACTGATCTGGAAGTAGATGCCGTCGCCGGTGGAGGTGTCGTACTCGGTGGCTCCGGACCAGTTGATGTAGGTGTCATCCAGGGTTTCGCGGATGGCATCGAGTTCAGTTTCGGTGGTTTCCTCATCGGCTAGACCAACCCAGTTGGCGATCACGTCGAGAAGCAATTCCTTTTGCTCGTCGGTGAGGTCGGAGCCTTTCAAGCCGGTGCCGGTTGGGTAGTCGCAGGTGCTGCCCGGTGCGCAGACCATGGAATCCAACTCTTCACCCTGGTAGAGCTGTGCTTGCTGCTCTTCGGTGAGGCTGTCGTAGAAGGCGAAGGCGGTTTCGTACATGTTGCTTAGTGCTGCAACGGTTTCGCCGTCCTGGTTGGTCCACTCGGAAGGCTGGGTGCCAAGGTGGGTTGGGGCGAAGGTGATGGCACCGTCGGAGAAGGTGGCGTTGATGCCGATGTGGTGTCCGCCGAATTGGATGGACCAGTCGGAGTCGCTGCTTGGATCGCCGAAGAATGCGATGTAGTACTGGCCGAGGGAATCCTCGGTGGTGTTGCTTTCGTCGTTGAGGTACTGATCGCTAGCCATGATGTCTTCGATCATTTGGTAGGCGTCGTCGTTGAGCAGGTTCTTCAGCACGTTGAGGGCAGCTGCTTGCTGTTCCTCAGTGAGGTCGGTGAGGTTCACGCCGGAACGCTGCACGAAGGTGACTGGGAAGTTAGACCAGCCGGTGGACTTTTCTTCAGCGTCGTAGTCGTAGAGTACGGCGTCTTGTTCTTCGGTGGACAGGGTGGACAAGAAAGCTTGGGCAGCTTCCGCGGTGTTGGAGATGGTTTCGGCGGTGGTGCTTGAGTCGGAGGAAGAGGAGGAAGAGGAATCGGAGGAGGTGGAAGTGGTTGTTGATGCCGCAGCAGATGAAACGGTTGTTGTCGTGGTCTCGGCGGTTCCAGAAGTGGAGCATCCGGCAAGAAGGGCAGCAGAGAGCAGCAGTCCGGAGAGTGCCGCTGGGAGTCGTTTGTTGAGGCGCATGAGAACTAATATAAAAGTAAAACTTCTCAAAAAAGTGAAATCAAAAAGTGAGCAATCTGGAAGGTTTCTGAACGGTTCCTGTGTGTGTTGACCTGGTATTTTAACGCGAAAATGGGAAAGGCGTGATTCCGAAAATCGAAATCACGCCTTGGGGATGTTAAAAAATGTGCAGAATCGCTTCTAGTTTTCGTCGTAAAGCTTCATGGCAAGTGCGCCGTGCGTCATGGCGCCGCCTGCCCGAAGTGCTGCGGCGATGAGCGCAACCTCAGCGAGCTCCTCGGTGGTGACACCTTCCTTCTTCGCAGCGGCAGTGTGGATGTCGATGCAGTAGGCGCATTGGGTTGTGAATGCGACCGCAAGTGCGATCATTTCGGTGTAGTTGCGTGGGATTTTCTTGTTCGGGCCGCGGAGAGCTGCCTCATCAAAATGGGCAAAAGCTTTGAAGGCGTCAGGGGAGTTGGCGCCGATCTTCTCGAGGTATTCGATGTCGCTGTGATCGTGGTAAGACATGGGAAAGTGCCTTTCTAGAGGTAAACGAATTCGTATTCTCTGGATGGAAGAATGGTGGTGCAACTTGTGGTTGCTTAACACGAACCTAGCAGCATCGGGAATGGCAAGGGCCTGAATTTCAATGAAATCCAGGCCCAATGAAAATTTCTCGGCAAACGCCTAAACAACCTCCGGCGGAGCAGCAGCCACACTTGCGGTATCTACCCGATCTTCGGCGGTTAAGCTGTCGGTGCTTGGATCGCGGTAAGTAATTTTCGCGGTGCTGCCCTGGTGGGAGACTTCGAAATCAACGTGTGGGCCACTAAGCGCCAAGGTTAATCCGTCGGGGGTTCCGAACAGGTAGGTCTCGGAAAGCGTTGCTCGGATTTCACTAATTGCAGTCGCAGTGGTTTCAGTATCTGCCAGGCCGATCGAGTTGGAGATCAAGTCCAGAAGCATTTCCTGTTGGCTCGAATCCAAGGTGGAAACCGCGAGGCCAGTCTCCAGCATGCCTAATTGTTCTTCGGTCAGGGTTTCATAAAATGCGCCCATTTGCGGCAAGCGTGTTGCGGGCACTGTCATGTCGACGGGGGAGAAGCTGACGCTGCCGTCGGAGAATTCCACGGAGGCCGATTCGGAAGGTCTGCCAAATGAGATGCCCCATGTTCCGTCGGCGGAGGGCGTTCCTGTGATTTCTAAGTAGGAGGAGTCTGCGAACTCTTGGTAGGAGGCGTCGTTAAGCATGGCCTTTAATACGGCGTTCGCCGCGGCTTGCTCGGAAACCTTGAGCGAATTGAGGCTATAGCGCGCACCCCCAGAATCAGATCCCGGATCCCCCGAACTATTCGCCAGCAGCGTCATCGCGGCTTCCTCCGAGGCAGCGATCGTCCCCGCGGTAGATTCCACCGACCTAGATGAAGAGGTATAAGTAGGAGTTTCCGTCATGACAGAAGAAACCGTCTGCGCGTTCTGGGTAGGTTGTGAAGGCGCGCAGCTAACAAGCGCAAGGGAGCCGATGAGGAGGGCCGCTGGAATCATGTGGATCTTTTTCATGAGTCCAACGATAAAACTGGATCGTTAGCAATCCGTGGAGGGAAGTATCCAAGTCTCTAGGTAAGATAATCAATTAACCAAAAAGTTCACTGAACACTTCCTGTGAGCAATTAGCTGGGGTTTTAGCGCATGGAGCTAAATAGTGCTTCGGCTCCAGCTTCGTCCCAGATCGCAACATTTCCCACATCGTAGTCGGCGAATGAGGCAATCGGCACGGTCTCCGTCACGATTCCTCCGCGCATCGCCAGCGCCAATCGGGCCAGGTGCCACACGTGATCGCCCTCGCCGACGGTGAATGTTCCCACCGCGTTGGAGATCATCGGGAAGGTGCGGAACGGATTCAGCAACGTGCCCGGGGACGTAGCTGTACTCAGCAGAGCGGAGAAGAATTCCCGCTGACGCACCACGCGGTCCAGATCACCCAGGGATGTGGCACGAGTGCGCACGTAACCCAGCGCGGTCGCCCCATCAAATTCCTGGCAGCCGGCCTGAATATCCAGGTTCGCCAGCGGATCGTACATTGCCTCGGCGGGACACATTTCCACACCACCCACCGCATCGACCATGTTCGCCAAACCACCCATGCCGATTTCTGCATAGTGATCAATTCGCAGACCAGTCGCCTCCTCCACGGTCTGCGTGAGCAGCTGCGGGCCACCCACAGTGAACGCCGCGTTTGCCTTATCCATGCCCCAGCCAGGGACATTGACATAAGAATCACGCGGAATCGACAACAGCGTCGGCTCGCCAGTACGCGGCATATGCAACACCATGATCGTGTCCGTACGACCCACACCGATATCTCCGCCGGTACCCAGCCGCTCAATATCCTCATCACTTAAACCCTGCCGCGAGTCCGAACCCACCAGCAGCCAGTTCGTGCCTGCGGTATTCGCCACCTGCGTCGCGGGCGTCGCATCCACGCGATTCAGCTTGGCATCCGCCCACAGCGCGACCACAAAAGCGAGCACCAGCACCACAGCAACCAGGCCCGCGAGCGAGCCAAGGCAGCCACGGGGCTTAAAAGATATTGCTTTTCGACGTCTCCCTCCACCATTTGTAATCACTGGCGGCTGCGGGCGAAGGTGTCCGATCTGACCAGGCTGCTGGTACTGCTGTTGTGGGGGAACCTGCCTCGGTGGGGTTTGCCTAGGAGGCATTTGTCGTGGAGGTGTCTGCCTTGGAGGAGTCTGGCGCGGTGGCGTTTGCCTTGGCTGATAGACCCTCGTTTCATTTACCGGAGCAGTCCGAGGAGTTGGGGGAGTTTGCCGCGCTTGCGGACGAACCCGAACCGGCCGACCATACCGGTCCAATATCGGGCGTCCTTGACTATCGCGGGCAATTTCGCCCTGTCCTGGTGAATCCATGGTTAATAGAGTAGCGCCTAGGAGGGACAGATGTATTTAGCGGATTTGCCTTAAATCTCTCGTGTTTTTCTAATCCCAATAAAATAGGAACTTCAGTTTAAAGCCCTAACCAACTTAAATTTCCCCCAATTGCGGAGTAGCCCACAAAAGCCACCGCATCAATCAAGAAGTGAGCGATTACCAGTGGCCAGATTTTGCCCGTGCGGTGAAAGAAATATGTGAACGCTACTCCCATGATGATGTTGCCAAAACCCGCAGAGATTCCCTGGTAGAGGTGGTAGGAACCGCGCAAAACTGAAGATGCCACAATGACTGCTGGCACGCTCCACTTCAGTTGGCGCAGTCTGGTGAAGAACCACATGACCACCACGATCTCTTCACCAAATGCGTTGGCGGCTGACCATATAAGCAGCACTGGGATTTCCCACCAGGTTTCCAAAGTGGTGGGCACGACCTGTTTGGAAAGACCCAGATGAACAGCACTCGCATAGAAGATCAGCCCGGGAATGCCGATGAGCGCTGCAAGGCCTGCACCCCATGTCCAATCTTTGGGTTTGATCCAGCGGAATCGTTCGCCAAGCAGATAGATCGCTAGCGCTCCCCAGGAAAACAGCACACCGGCGGAACACAATTGCAAGGCGAGATCCAGCCATGCGGAGTTTGCCATTGAGGCATTCAGTGCAACTTGCTGGTCGTTGAGCGCAACCGGTGCGAGGAGATCGTCGATGAGGCGCAGGATTGATCGCAGACCGCTCATGCCAAAGGTGATGGCTAAAACGATAAGTATTTCCGCCTTTATTCGACGCGGTGACATTACTGAACTACTCATGCCACAGCTCCTTCAAGAAATGCTGCTAATCCTAAGAGGTCTTCATCTCGTACGCGTATCCCACCAAGATGAATGCCGACACCTTCAACAGGCACGCTGATGGCTGCACCACCGGTCATGTTGAACAGCGTTGCCCACGGCGTCCATTTGGTTTGTGCAAGGAAGTCTTCTTCAGGTGGCATGGATGAAAAGTACCCAATCTTGGGAGGTGCATAAGCCAAGGTAGGGGTTAATAAAACATCGATGTCCCATGCTCCGTGTACAGTCTCAGCCACGGAATCAAAAGCCTTGACACTTGATTGTCTATCAGAAGGAGAAAGACTACGGCCTTGTTCACTCAACCATCTTGTAATGGGGCTACCCAGGTTGGTTAGTCCAGCGGATTTCATCATGAAAACTTCTGTATAAGCGTCAAAAGCCCAAGCGCCATAAGGGAGGGGTACGGACACTATTTCGTGGCCAGCTTTCTCCAGGAGGTGGGCGGTGGATTCGAGGATGCTCAGGAAGGGGGCGTCGACAAGCGAATTGGCATGGATAGGCTCAGCGAGCACGCCGATGCGCAGGCGTCTGGTGCGTGGTTGAAGTGCGTGCAAACGCACTTGGGTGGCCACGTCGCGGGTGATAAACCCCTGCGTGGAGGGGTTTCCACCTCGGGAATCGTGGGCGGGTTTAAACCCGACCAGGCCACACGCGGCGGCTGGAACCCGGATCGAGCCGCCACCGTCTGAGGCGTGGGCGGCGTCGACAAGCGACCTGGCAACAGCAACGGCCGCACCACCGGACGAACCTCCAGGCGTGTGACCAGGTAAAACCGGGTTGCTGGGTGCGTCCATGCCGATGGGCTCGCAATACGCCGTCATGCCGAGCTCGCTGGTTTGGGTTTTGCCAGCGATGATCGCGCCGCGGTCGATGAGATTTTGGATGAACGGATCGGTGTCTGTTGCTACCTTGCGCCGAGATGCATTTCCGAACGCGGTGGGCATGCCTGCGACATCGTTGAGGTCCTTGGCTGGAATCACCATGCCATGCAACGGTCCGACGCCATGTCCGGCGGTGATTTCAGGGTCGAACCATGCAAAACCATGCTCGGCGGGGGAGAGTTGGGCCAAGCGGTTCGCTAATTGAGCAACAGACATGGACACCCACCTTAGTTCGGCGGGTTAAGCTGTGTAACCATGAGCGACGCACCAACTGTTGTGGCCTATTTGGGGCCTGCCGGAACCTTCACCGAAGAAGCCCTCTACAAATTTGCCGACGCCGGCGTATTCGGCGACGGTGAGATCGAGCAGCTGCCAGCCAAATCGCCACAAGAAGCTGTCGACGCCGTCCGCCACGGCACCGCCCAGTTCGCGGTGGTCGCCATCGAAAACTTCGTCGACGGCCCCGTCACCCCCACCTTCGACGCCCTCGACCAGGGCTCCAACGTGCAAATCATCGCCGAAGAAGAACTCGACATCGCCTTTTCCATCATGGTCCGGCCAGGGACTTCGCTTGCCGACGTCAAAACCCTCGCCACCCACCCGGTTGGGTACCAACAAGTGAAAAACTGGATGGCAACCACCATTCCGGACGCCATGTATCTTTCAGCAAGCTCCAACGGCGCCGGCGCACAAATGGTTGCCGAAGGAACCGCCGACGCAGCCGCAGCGCCCTCCCGCGCAGCCGAACTCTTCGGACTGGAACGCCTTGTTGATGATGTCGCCGACGTCCGTGGCGCCCGCACCCGCTTCGTTGCTGTCCAAGCCCAAGCAGCTGTTTCCGAACCGACCGGCCACGACCGCACCTCCGTCATTTTCTCCCTACCGAATGTGCCAGGCAGCCTCGTGCGCGCCCTCAACGAATTCGCCATCCGTGGCGTCGACCTCACCCGCATCGAATCCCGCCCCACCCGCAAAGTCTTCGGAACCTACCGCTTCCACTTAGACATTTCCGGACATATCCGCGATATCCCCGTCGCCGAAGCCCTCCGCGCACTCCACCTCCAAGCCGAAGAACTCGTCTTCGTCGGCTCCTGGCCCTCCAACCGTGCGGAAGACAGCACGCCCCAAACCGACCAACTAGCTAAGCTACACAAGGCGGACGAATGGGTTCGCGCAGCAAGCGAAGGAAGGAAACTTAACTAGCCATGGCCGGCCGAATTATTTTGCTACGACACGGGCAGACCCACAACAACGTCAAACACCTCCTGGACACCCGCCCACCAGGAGCTGAACTCACCGACCTGGGCCGTAAACAAGCCCTTGAAGTTGGCCACGAACTAGCCACCTACTCCGGTGAGCGACTAGCCCACGTCTACAGCTCCATCGTGTTGCGCGCCCAACAAACCGCGGTGCTTGCCACCTCTACCTTTGAAAAGGCTCGCGACATGCAGGCCGGTGCGGTTCCTTTGGATGTTGTAGAGGGCATTCAGGAAATCAACGTCGGCGACTTTGAAATGCGCAGCGACGAAGAAGCACACATGAACTACTCCCGCGCACTCAACGGCTGGCTCCACGGCGATCCCGCTGCTGGTCTTCCCGGCGGCGAGACCTACAAAGACGTGCTGAACCGCTACCAGCCAACACTTGATCGAATCATGGACAGCCACGACCTTGACGACGACCGCGATGTTGCCGTTGTCAGCCACGGCGCCGTCATCCGCATCGTGGCAACACACTCAACTGGTGTGGATCCCAACTTTGCGTTCAACACCTACCTGGGCAACTGTCGCTTTGTGGTGCTGGAGCCAAATGGTAAGAAATTCGGCCAATGGGATGTTGTGCGCTGGACTGACAGCCCACTGCCATGGCAGGAGTAATTGCGACCAAAGGCTCGGATTTTTGGTGGGTCTTTGGTCCAAAACGACGTTTTTACTCTCAGTGTCAGGTCAGTGGTGAACCACCATCCTTAGCAAGGAGTTCATCATGTCCATCCCCTTCTCAGTCCTTCAGGACTACCTGGATCTGATCAGTCCCGAAGCCTTACCCCAGATCCCACAGCCCCCGGCCCCTGCCCCCACAGCACCCCAGCTACCACCGGCGCCGGACCCACACAGCATCGAGTGGCCGATCTTCCCACCAGATCGAATCTCCGCCAACGGGCGACGCTACTACGAGCCACAAACACGACTCGAGTTCATGCGGATCTACACCACCCTGCCGCACGGCTACCGCCAGCCCTTCCTCACAGCCAACAACATCGGCCACTGCACCGTTCGAACCTGGCTAGCAGCAATAAGCACCTTCAGCCGGCTTCCCCATGCTTTTGATGATGCCCACCGCTTCGGGATCGAACGCACCACCCCAGTCGACGATGTCACCACACTAACGGCTGATGACAAACGTGACCTGGTCATAGGATACTTAGCTCAACCACACGGTCAGGGCCAGCAATTCCTCACGTTTTACCAACTCCGTAAGCACACCATCATGGCCTGGTGCGCCGCTATGACCGACGGGGACTTAGACGCTGATATCTCACCCCGCAAGATCGGGTTGATGACCACCCGAACCGTGGTCGAAATCGTTCGACTACGCCACATGATTGCCCAACAACTAGAAAGAGCCACGATCATGGAAAACGAGTACCTCAAAGAAATCGCAGCGCTGAAGAAAGAACTCGCGCACTACAAGCAAAAAGACCATCAGAATCAAATGGTGATCGATATCTTGGGAAAAGCTATTGGGACCAGGCCCAATCCTGGCGAGGGCTTAGACGAGGAGGACGCCACCTAAACGTGGATGAGCAACGCGCCTTTGATCAAGGACTCAAGGAAGAAAACACCTTGATCACAGATCTCACCACCTGTGCCAGGCTGAGCCATAACAAGGCATTACGGCTGATCAAGCTGTCGAAATCAACGGCGTATTACCGCAACAAGCGCGTCCCTGTCCTGCACCGAAACCTGTCCTGCAGGCCGTGCCAGCACCAACAGCACCTGGTGTGGAACTAGCAGCACCTGGTGTGGAACCCACACCAGAGCCTTGGCAGGGGAAGGAGCCAGCAGTGTCGTCGGTGCGTCAAGCGTTGGCAGAACACGAACGCCAGTTCATTGTTGATGCGATCACCGCGTACCCACAACTGAGCGTTAGTGGGGTGTTTAACATGTTGTTTAACAAAGGCATCTACCGCGCATCACTACGTACATGGTGGCGTGTTGCCAAGCAGCACAAGTTGTTACACAAAGACCGAGTCAGTGCCCTGTCCCCGGTGAAACGATCACCAACGCCACGGGTTAAGTCGAGGTTGGAAGCAACACAGCCTGGTCAGGTGGTGTGTTGGGATGTGACGTTCTTGCCGTCGCTGGTACGTGGTAAGACCTATGCGTTGCATCTGGCGATTGATTTGTTTTCCCGCAAGATTGTTGGGGCGAAGGTCGCGCCGACGGAAAATACCTCCACCGCGGTGGAGTTGTTAACGCAGGTGTTAGCGGATAATCCGGGTGTGGTGACGGTGCATTCGGATAATGGGTCGGCGATGACATCGACGAGGGTGCGCGGTTGTTAGCGGATCATGGTGTGGCGTTGTCGTTGATTCGGCCGCGGGTGAGTGATGATAATGCGTTTGTGGAGTCGGTGTTTCATACGTTGAAGTATCGGCCGTTTTATCCGAAGGTGTTTGCATCGATGGATCAGGCCCGGGTGTGGGTGGAGGAGTTTGTGGTGTATTACAACACGGTTCATCCGCATTCTGGTGTGGCTGGGCATACTCCACAGTCGGTGTTTGATGGTAGTTGGAGGGCGGTGCATCGGTTGCGTGTGCAGGCGTTGGATGCCCATTACCGGCAGTTCCCGCAGCGGTATGTGGGACAGCCGGTGGTTCAGGAAGTTGCTGGTGTGGTGCGTCTTAATGGTGCGCGTGATGATGGGTCTGTACAGGAGAGGGTTGGTGGTGTAGCGTCGCTGTTAAGTGCTTGAGTTAGCACGTGTTCTTATCGCCCCCCTGGTTCACAAACCCCTGGCAGCGAGCGTTTAGGCTTGGGAAACTGCTGTTTCAGACCAAGGACGCCCACTTTTTAGGGGTTCTTGGTCTGTGCACCTAATGAGGCGTTTTAGGCGTATCCGAGCCTGTGCAGGTCCTCTTCGCCGAGGCCAAAATAATGCCCAATCTCATGCAGTACCGTCACCCGGACCTGCTCCACTAGTTGTTCCTCTGAATTGCAGTAATTTTGCAACGCACCTTTATAAATGGTGATGGAATCCGGCAGGCCACCGTGGTTGAAAGTACGCTCAGTCAGCGCAACGCCGTGGTATAAACCCAAGATATAAGGCGAATCTGGGTTGAAATCCTCAATGAGCAACACCACGTTGCGCATGTGATCCAGGAATTGCTGGGGAACTTGGTCGAAGGCTAGTTCGACCAGTTCCTCGAAGCGTTCGTCGCTGACTTCAATCATGGAGCATTCTCCTCTACAGGTACTCCGACCTCCGCGGATGCTGTCGTTCCTGCAGTGTCACGGAGCGGATCGCGCTCTGGCTGAGGTGGGGGAACTTCACCGTTGATGGTGAATGTGCCAGTCGCTGAACCGTTGAGGGTGTTAAATGTTGCAGCACCCTCGGTGGATGGTGACATGAGGAAGCAGTTCACGCTGTGTGAACCGCCCAACCAGGAATTGGAGGTAATCGTTGGCCAGAAGGTCTGCAGGGTGGATTGGTAGACGTTTTCTTCGGAGCCTAGGTAATCAATGGATGCTTGGGTGCAGGTGTTTCCGAGGAAATTGTTCTGCTCATCCGTGCTGGGCACGCCCTGTGGGAAGGGGACACCAAGGTTGACTGTCAAAATTGATTCGAGGTGGTGATCTTCCGTGCAATCAACTTGGCGGAACTCTGCGGAGGATTCCACCTTCACGCAGGCGCCGGTTTCAAAAACGCGTGCCTGGTCATTGGCTGCTACCGGTCCGACGGTGAGTTGTGGAGTGCCTGAAGCGTCGGTTGCCTGAAGTCCACAGAGCATGGTGCGATCTCCCGCAGCCCACGCTTCCGCAGGTGGCAGGATCGGGGCGATGGTGTAGCGCCCCGATGGATCGAAACGGTTATTCAAATACGCCAAGGTAGGAGATTGGCAGAGCTCTTCACGCAGCTGCGCCTGACGGGTGAGGTTTGGTGGAGCTGCGTCCGGACCGAATTCCGAACTTGGGTAAGTTGCCAAGTTTTCCCGAGCAGAAATTTCAAAGCGGTGCTCTTGATCGCAGCTGGTTTGTTCAAAACCAGACACTAGACCTTCATTGTTAACATCCCAGGTTGCACATTGGCCCACGTCAGCAGTGGTAAATGGGGCAATAGTTGCGGTGGTGGACACTGTACTTTGCTCAGGTCCTGTGGGGGATTCGCCGCCGTTTGCTGAATTGTCCGTGTTGTAGGAGTACACGCCAACAGCAGCCGTTGCTGCCAAAGCTGCAACAAGCATGGTCTGCACAGAGGCCGCAGTGCGGAAAGAAGAGTTCTTCTTGGTTTCACCCTCTGGAGACGTCGAAGTGTCAAAGTTTGTACTCATAATTGACACCATCATGCCACCAAAATGGGTTCACGTCAGAGATCTTCGGAGCGTGTAACCAATGTTTTTAAAGAATATCGGTCGGTTCGGTACAAGGAAACGCACCATTCCACGGGCTTATCGCCAGAAAGTGACTGTCGAAGGATACGAAGGAGTGGGGCGCCGGGGGTGACGTCGAGAAGCCGTGCGGTGTCTTCGTCGGCTGCTACGGCGGTGACCGTTTGCTCGGCCTGGGTGACGGGGACGCCATAGACGCGGTCCAGGATGGAGTACACGGAGTTGTACACATCATTTTCCAGCAGGTCAGGTGCGAATTCGGAGTTGTACCAGCCGTTGTCAATGGCATAGGGTCGACCATTTCCAAGGCGCAGGCGGCGCAGCGTGATGTGCTGGGCCGCGCGATCGGTACCAAAGAAATCAGCAATATCATCTGGGGCGGGACCGCGGGAAGAACTCAAAATCCTGCTGGTAGCCGATAGCTTCTGGGCGGCCATCTCTGCGGAAAACGAGGCCAAATGCAGGCGGGAAATCAACGGCGAGTGGGCCACGAAGGTACCTTTGCCGCGAGCTCGCTTCAACCTGCCGGACGCGACCAGATCACCAATCGCCCGACGAACCGTAATTCGGCTGACGCCATACTTTTCTTCCAGGATGCGCTCACCAGGCAGCATGTCCCCAGGCTGAAGCTGGGTGGTGCAGATTTCCTCCAAAATTTCACGAAGCTGCTGATGCTTTGGTTTAAGGCCGTCCACGAGAACGCGGTCGGGGAGGTTGTCGGGTTCCACCCCTTTGGATGCGGTAGGGAATCCGTCCTGGTTGAGCGGTTGGTCAGGCATGGTGTTCATTTTAGCCGATCTGGTCATAACCAGGGGTGTGGTTTTGGTGACTGAAGCGGGACAGGAGTGCCTAGTAAAAAGCAAGGCTGGAAAACAGATAAGCCCTAAGTGCCCACATGTCTACCGATCACGGTAGATTGTTCTTTATGATCGATCTGAAATTCCTCCGTGATAACCCGGACGTTGTTCGTGTCTCCCAGATCACTCGCGGCGAAGACCCCGCGCTTGTGGACGAACTGATTAGTGCTGATGAATCTCGTCGCGAAGCAATCAAGGCTGCCGACGATTTGCGCGCTGAGCAGAAGGCTTTTGGAAAGAAGATCGGACAGGCCTCTCCGGAGGACCGCCCTGCACTTCTGGAGGGTTCCAACGAGCTTAAGGCCAAGGTGAAGGATGCCGAGGCTGCGCAGGAAGCTGCAGAGGCAAAGGTCAACGAGCTGCAGATGAAGCTCTCCAACGTGGTTTCCGGCGCGCCTGCTGGTGGCGAAGATGATTTCGTCGTCCTGGAGACCATCGGCGAGCCTCGCACTTTTGATTTCGAGCCAAAGGATCACCTGGAGCTCGGTGAATCCCTCGGACTTATCGATATGAAGCGTGGCACCAAGGTTTCCGGTGCACGTTTCTACTACCTCACCGGTGACGGCGCAATGCTGCAGTTGGGCATGCTCATGTTGGCTGCTCAGAAGGCGCGCGAAGCCGGATTTAGCATGATGATTCCTCCAGTTTTGGTGCGTCCTGAAATCATGGCGGGCACCGGTTTCTTGGGGGATCACTCCGAGGAGATCTACTACCTCGAACGCGATGACATGTACTTGGTGGGTACCTCTGAGGTGGCTCTTGCGGGTTACCACAAGGACGAAATCATTGATCTCAACGAAGGCCCAGTGAAGTATGCCGGTTGGAGCTCCTGCTTCCGCCGTGAGGCTGGTTCCTACGGCAAGGACACCCGAGGCATTTTGCGTGTGCACCAGTTCGACAAGGTTGAGATGTTTGTCTACTGCAAGCCTGAAGATGCTGAAGATGTACACCAGCAGCTGCTCGGCATGGAAAAGGAAATGCTCGCAGCCATCGAGGTTCCTTACCGCGTCATCGACGTTGCCGGTGGAGACTTGGGTGCATCTGCTGCCCGCAAGTTCGACACCGAGGCATGGGTGCCAACCCAGGACACCTACCGTGAGCTCACCTCGACATCTAACTGCACCACTTTCCAGGCTCGTCGTCTGCAGACTCGTTACCGCGATGAAAACGGCAAGCCACAGATCGCCGCAACCTTGAACGGTACGTTGGCTACCACTCGTTGGCTTGTCGCGATCCTGGAGAACAACCAGCAGGCAGACGGATCTGTTGTTGTTCCTGAGGCGCTTCGTCCATTCGTGGGCAAAGACGTGCTCAAGCCAGTGAAACAAGCCGGTTAATTAAGCGGAAAGCTCGTGGTCGATATGGTCAAAAGGTTTGGCTTTTTCGTAGAGGATTCCCTGCCTAAGGTTCCGCTGCATCCCGAAGAGTCACGGGAGACGTTTTATGGGCGCATCATCATTAGTGCTGTGCGGACGGTGATGAAAGCCCAGGATGTGCAGATTTCCATCTTCGGTGCGGAGAACATTCCGACCACCGGCGGCGCGCTTTTCGCCATCAACCACACTGGTTATTATGACTTCATTCTGGGTGGTATCCCCGCATTCGTGCGGGGCAAGCGCCTGGTTCGCTTCATGGCGAAGAAGGAAATTTTCGACACCCCAGTTGTCGGCACCCTCATGCGCTGGATGAAGCACGTCTCTGTGGACCGTTCCGCAGGTGCCGGTTCCATGGAAGATGCGCGAAAGCGTCTCGACGCCGGCAGCCTCGTCGGTATCTTCCCCGAGGCGACGGTGTCACGGTCGTTTGAAATCAAGGAACTAAAAACCGGCGCTGTCCGCATTGCCGACAGCTCAGACGTTCCGCTGCTGCCACTTATTATTTGGGGCGGCCAGCGCATCATCACCAAAGACATCGAGCGCGACTTTGGCCGCTCCCACATCCCCGTTTTCATCAGCGTGGGTGAACCCGTCGACGCCAGCGGCGATCCCGACGAAGCAACGGAACGCCTCTACGAGGCTATGAAAAAGCTTCTCGACGAAACCCGCACCGCCTACGAACAAAAGTATGGCCCATTCGAAGGTGGAGAATTGTGGCGCCCGAAATCCCTCGGCGGCGGCGCCCCAACGTTGGAGCAGGCGAAAATGTTGGAAATCGCCGAACGGGAACGTCGACAAGCAAAACGCGCGGCTAAGGCCGCCAAGAAACGCACCACCTTTATAAGGAAAATCTTTAAAAAATGATTGCACTGGGTTCAGCGCCCAAGCTGGTTGCCTCCGATGTTGATGGCACCCTCATCAATAGTTCTGAGCGCGTGCCGCAACGCCTGCGCGATGTGATCACGCGGATGACCAATCAGGGCGTGACCCTGGCGCTGTCCACGGGCCGCCCGCCGCGCTGGATTCATTATGTGCTGGATCAGCTGAGCGTGAAGCCGATTTGCGTCTGCGCGAATGGCGCGGTGCTGTACGATTCCGCTGCCGATGAGATTCTTGCAGCTCAGACGCTTAGTTCGGAGGTTATGACGAGTGCCGTCATGGCTGCGCGTGCCGCTTTGGAAGAGCATGGCGGGGTCAGCATTGCTGTCGAGCGTGCTGGAAAATCCGCTTACGATCCAGCCGATGAGCTGTTTTTGGTCACCCCGGAATACAGCCACGCGTGGCCCTCGAATGATCACGGCACCTTCGAGGAAGCCGAAGTGCTTTCCGAACCAGCCACCAAATTGTTGATGCGCAGCGATTACCTCGACTCCAAGCAGCTTTTTGATATCGTCCGCGCTTCCGTTCCCGAGGATCAAGTCCACGTCACCTTCTCCATGTCCGGCGGACTCATTGAGATCGCAGCGCCCGGCGTGACCAAGGCACTGGGCGTATCGATGCTGGCAGAGCGCCTAAAGATTGCGCAAAAGGACGTTATAACGTTCGGCGACATGCCCAACGATATTGAAATGCTCCAGTGGGCCGGCCGGGGAGTGGCGATGGGCAACGCCCGACCAGAGGTCAAAGCAGTATCCGACCACATCACCCGCACCAACGACGACGCCGGAGTAGCAGATGTGTTGGAGTGGTGGTTCTAATAGGTGGTGTTAAAACACTGCCTAGTGGCCCAATACGTGCAAAAATAGGGCCATGAGAATCTCAAAGGCCAATGCGTATGTTGCAGCGATTGACCAAGGCACCACTTCCACTCGGTGCATCTTAATTGATGCCCAAGGAAAAGTGGTGTCTTCTGCTTCCAAGGAGCACCGCCAAATCTTCCCACAACAGGGTTGGGTAGAGCACGATCCTGAAGAAATTTGGGACAACATCCGATCTGTCGTCAGCCAGGCGATGGTCTCCATTGACATCACCCCGCACGAGGTTGCATCGCTGGGAGTCACCAACCAGCGCGAAACCACCGTGGTGTGGGACAAGCACACCGGCGAACCTGTCTACAACGCAATCGTGTGGCAAGACACCCGCACCTCTGACATTTGCCTAGAGATCGCGGGCGAAGAAGGCCAGGAAAAGTGGCTTGACCGCACCGGCCTGCTGATCAACTCCTACCCATCGGGGCCCAAAATCAAGTGGATTCTCGACAACGTTGAGGGAGCTCGCGAACGCGCCGAAAAGGGCGACCTTTTGTTTGGCACCATGGATACCTGGGTGCTGTGGAACCTGACCGGCGGTGTCCGCGGCGACGACGGTGATGATGCCATCCACGTCACCGATGTCACCAACGCATCCCGCACACTATTGATGGATCTCCGCACGCAACAGTGGGATCCAGAACTATGCGAAGCCCTAGACATTCCGATGTCCATGCTCCCTGAGATTCGTCCCTCCGTCGGAGAATTCCGCTCCGTGCGCCACCGCGGAACCCTAGCCGACGTCCCCATTACTGGCGTGCTCGGCGACCAGCAAGCGGCCCTTTTTGGTCAGGGCGGATTCCACGAAGGTGCTGCTAAAAATACCTACGGCACCGGCCTCTTCCTGCTAATGAACACCGGCACTTCGTTGAAGATTTCCGAGCACGGCCTGCTGTCCACCATCGCCTATCAACGGGAAGGCTCCGCGCCGGTCTACGCGCTGGAAGGTTCCGTATCCATGGGCGGTTCCTTGGTGCAGTGGCTGCGCGACAACCTACAGCTAATCCCCAACGCACCAGCGATTGAAAACCTCGCCCGAGAAGTCGAAGACAACGGCGGCGTTCATGTTGTCCCAGCATTCACCGGACTGTTCGCACCACGTTGGCGCCCCGATGCTCGTGGCGTCATTACAGGCCTCACCCGTTTTGCCAACCGCAAACACATCGCCCGCGCAGTCCTTGAAGCCAACGCCTTCCAAACCCGCGAAGTTGTGGAAGCCATGGCCAAAGACGCAGGCAAAGCCCTCGAATCCCTCCGCGTCGACGGTGCGATGGTGGAAAATGACCTCCTCATGCAAATGCAAGCCGACTTCCTCGGCATCGACGTCCAACGTCTCGAGGACGTAGAAACCACCGCCGTCGGCGTCGCATTCGCTGCAGGTCTCGGCTCTGGATTCTTCAAAACAACTGACGAGATCGAAAAACTTATTGCAGTGAAGAAAGTCTGGAACCCTGACATGAGCGAAGAAGAGCGCGAACGTCGCTATGCCGAATGGAATAGGGCAGTGGAGCATTCTTATGACCAGGCCTAGCTGATTTGGGTCGGCCTTTAATTGGCTTTTGATTGGAGAAAACCCCGCCTCCTCAGGGAAGGTAGCGGGGTTTTTGGCTCTAATTGAGACTAGTTCAGCTGAATGCTTGCCTGGCCAGTCGCAGAATCGTAAGTGATGTAACCGTTCTGGAAGTCAACGCGCAGCAGATCACCAGACTGGTACTGGTTGCTGGTTGGAAGTCCCAGAGGGCCAAGGTCAGCGCCCTGCTGAGCCCACGCGTCACCGATTGCGCCCCACAGGCCGTGAGTTCCAGCCTCAGGGGAAGACACCATGATGCCATTTTCAAATGGCACGAAAGTAACCTCAGAGTTCTGGTCACTAGTGTACTTCACGGTGGTTTCGCCACCAGTGGCAGCGCCAAGCACTGGTCCAAGCGTGTTGTTTAGGTCGTTCCAACCGCGAGAGTACTTATTGTCGCCAGTCAGATTGATCACGGTATCAACGATAGGGATGACGTCAGTGATCTTGATATCGCCAAGCACCGGGACGCCGTTGTTGCTACCAACATTGCTGATCAGACCATTCAGGCCACCATCAGCCAAAGACGCAGCAATCAGCACAGCCGCAATGGAACCCAGGCCAGTCAGGAGCTGCTCAGAGTTTGCGCCATTGAGCAGGTCTGTGCCACCGGAAGAGCCACCTGTCAGCAGAGCTGCCAGGGCATCGGACTCGCTGTACTGCTGAGGTTCAGCGGGAGTTACAGGCTGGGCAGTGGTCGTCGAAGGAGCATTGCTTGTCGACGTCTCCTTCGGCGTTGTCGCCGGGGTGGTAGTCGAAGGAGCATTGCTTGTCGACGTTTCCTTCGGCGTTGATGCTGCGGTGGTCGTGCCACCAGTGTTGCCGCTTTGCAGGCTGTCGTACTTTGCCTTAGCGATCTGGCGGATATTATCCATTTGCGCATAGCCGGCATCGCCAGGACATGCGGTCAGACCGACATCGCGGTGAGCGAAAATATTTTTTAAGACAACCGGAGTGCCATAGGAGTGCTTCGCGTAAGAAGTGCCCTCGGAGTAGTGAGTATCAGTACCAGTTGGATCGAAACCTGCAACCTTTGCACGCCAACCCGCAAGCTCACCGACAGCTTTAATAGTTGCTGTAGGAGGAGTGACAGTGGAATAGTTGCCAATCATGGAGATTGCCCAAGTATTCTGGTTGAAGCCGCCAGCGTGAGCACCCTGAACAGCGTTGGTCATGCCACCAGCACGACCCTCGTAGATGTTGCCGAACTTATCAACCAGCGATTGGTATCCGATATCGCACCACCCAAGGGTCTGAGCGTGATAGCTGTAAGCACCACGAACCTGGGCTGCAGCCTGCGCCTCGGTGTAGTTGTTGGAACCCGCAGTGTGGTGAATGGTGATTGCAGAAACGCCATCATCAATAGTTGGGGTTGAGCAACGCATAGTTTCGTTCGCACCCCAACCAGCGCGGGAAATCACCTTTGGCATGCCATCGGTGTCAGCAACGTTAGCGATACCCACGCCTGCATCAGCATTGCCATCGATAAATACTGCGTTTAGGCCGTCATCAACATCGGCAACAGGCTGGATGTCGCCATAGTTGGATGGCAGGGGAGCGAGGCCGTCATTTGCTGAGTAATCAGCGACTGGCTCAGCGATAGGTTCAGCAGCTGGTGCTGGCTCAGCGATAGGTTCAGCAGCTGGTGCTGGTTCTGCGACAGGTACAGGAGCTTCCTCGACTGGCGCTTCAGTTGGTGCAGGTTCTGCTGCTGGCGCTGCCTCGGCTGCATCTACTGCTGGAATGTCTTGACCGTTTTCATCAGCGGCTGCAGCATCTGCTCCAAAGAGATCCACGTTGAGGGTGGAAACCTGGATCTTGTTGGTAGGGCCGTGCCAGATCAGCTCAGTTCCGTTGGTGCCTTGATCTTCATTGACCATTGGCTCCAAGTCGTACCACTGTGACCAGGTGCCATCTTCTTGTTCTGCGCGAACAAAAGCAGTGACATCTTTTTGGCCAGACCAGGTGAGAGCAAAGCTTGAGAATTGCTGGTCACGCTGGAATTCCTTAACGGTGCGAGCGCCTCCGCCTTCACCCTGGGCGGTGACTGCTGCGTCTTCAACAACCACGTTGGTGCCGGAATTAAACGATTCACTGTCGTTTTGGACGGCGACCGGACCGATGCCTTCGCCCTGAGTATTGAGGTACTGAGTGCCAGCGGCTGCAAGGCCAGATGCGCCCAATACGGCGGTCAAAATAATAGCGAGCATCGGTTTTTTCCGAGTCTCGCTGATGCGGCGTCGTTGCTGCACGATGTTCTCCCTGATGATATTGGTGCGGCTGAGACTATATGAAACAACTGAGAAGCCTAGTGCACTTCTGAGGATAATGGTACCTATGTGACTAAAGTTTCGTAGGGTGTGTCGCAAGTTGTTAAGAGCCTGTGAGAACGACAAAGGTATCTGGGTGTGGATATGCCCTGCTAACTGGAGAAACTTGGCCCGATCGGGTGTCTGAAATTTCGGCAACGCCGAATGTAAGTTAGTGTCGAATGCATGACGGAATCGAAAAATTACGACTTAATCGTTGTAGGCTCCGGCCTCTTCGGGCTCACCGTGGCTGAGCGTGCAGCTAGCCAGCTGGGTAAGAAAGTCCTCATCGTTGAACGCCGCTCGCATCTCGGTGGCAATGCTTACTCTGAAGCAGAACCAGAGACCGGCATTGAAATCCACAAATACGGCGCACACCTCTTCCACACCTCCAACACACGCGTGTGGGAATACGTCAACCAGTTCACCAGTTTCACCGGCTACCAGCACCGCGTCTTCGCAATGCACAACGGCACCGCCTACCAATTCCCCATGGGACTGGGCCTGATTAACCAGTTCTTCGGCAAGTACTACAGCCCAGATGAAGCCCGTGAGCTCATCAAGGAACAGTCTGCAGAAATCGATTCCTCCGACGCCACCAACCTCGAAGAAAAGGCCATTTCCCTCATTGGTCGCCCACTTTACGAGGCATTCATCCGCGACTACACCGCAAAGCAGTGGCAGACTGATCCAAAGAACCTCCCAGCCGGCAACATCACCCGCCTGCCAGTTCGCTACAACTTCAACAACCGCTACTTCAACGACACCTACGAAGGCCTTCCCACAGACGGCTACGCGGCATGGTTGGAAAAGATGGCAGAGCATGAGCTTATCGACGTCCGCCTCAACACCGACTGGTTCGACGTTCGCGATGACCTCCGCGCAAGCAACCCCGACGCACCTGTGGTCTACACCGGCCCACTCGACCTCTACTTCAACTACGCAGAGGGCAAGCTGGGATGGCGCACCCTCGACTTTGAAACCGAAGTAGTAGAAACCGGTGACTTCCAGGGAACCCCAGTGATGAACTACAACGATGCGGATGTACCTTTCACCCGCATCCACGAGTTCCGTCACTTCCACCCAGAGCGTGATGACAGTTACCCCAAGGATAAGACCGTCATCATGCGTGAGTTCTCCCGTTTCGCAGATAACGAGGATGAGCCTTATTACCCAATCAACACTCCAGATGACCGGGATATGCTGAAGCAGTACCGCCTTCTGGCTGCTGAAGAGGCTGCTAATAATAAGGTGCTGTTCGGCGGTCGACTGGGCACGTACCAATACCTCGACATGCACATGGCTATCGGTTCTGCGCTGAGCATGTTTGACAACAAGCTGGTGCCGTTCTTTGAAGAAGGCACACCGCTAGAGCAGGAACGCGGACACTAAAAGGAAGGGCATCACCCATATGGCGGAGATGCCCTTTTCTTTGTATCTACTTGCTGTACACCGGAGTGTTCATACCTTCGTAGCGCGCCTTCAACTGCATGGACAAATACCGTGAGTAGTGGCGTGACTGGTGAAGGTTGCCGCCATGGAACCACAGCGAATCCACGTTTGTGGGCTTCCACATATTGCGCAGTTCGCCTTCCCATGGGCCTGGATCCTTGGTGGTTTCAGAGCCCAGGCCCCAGCATGGGCCGACCTTGTCAGCGGTTTCCTGATCAACCAGCTGAGCAACCCAGTTGTTCATGTTTCCATAGCCGGTCGCTAGAACAATCACGTCAGCTGGGAGCTCAGTGCCATCTGTGAGCACCACAGAGTTTTCCTTGACGTCTTCAATGCTGACATTGGAGCGCACCGGAATCTTTCCATCAGCCACCAGTTCAGAGGCGCCGACATCGATGTAGTAGCCAGAGCCACGGCGAAGGTACTTTAAGAAAAGCCCCGAATCGTCATCGCCGAAATCAAGCAAGAATCCAGCATTTTCAAGCTTTTTGTAGAACTCCTTGTCGTCTTCACGGATCTTGTCGAAAGCCTGCTTTTGTACGCCTGGCAGCACCTTATATGGCCACGAAGCAAACAGGAGGTCTGCAGTATCGGTATCAATGCCGGCTTCAACGGCATCCTCAGAATAGAGAGGGCCGAAGACTTCGCGCATCAGCGAATCAGAACGCACGATGTGTGTAGACGAGCGCTGAATCATCACGGGCTTTGCACCATTGGAATAAAGATCCGCGCAGATGTCGTGGGCTGAGTTGTTAGCGCCCAGAACTACAACGTTCTTATCGCGATCGACATCGCCGCCGGGGTGCTCTGAAGAGTGCCGAATTTCACCCTGGAACTTATCCTGGCCAGGCAAAGTTGGTTTGTTCGGGCTGCCCGACATTCCAGTAGCCATGACTAGTTGGGTGGGGTGGAGCGTGGACTCCGCGCCATCACGATTGACCGTCACATCCCACTGCTTGGTGTCCTCATTGTAGGAGGCGCGCAGGCACTCGGTGTTGGTCCAATAGTCCAAATCCATGATGCCGACATAGTGCTCGAGCCAGTCGCCCATCTTGTCCTTTGGAGTAAATACTGGCCAATGATCTGGGAATGGAATGTAAGGCAGGTGATCGTACCAAACTGGATCGTGCAGGCAGAGGGAATGGTAACGGCTACGCCACTGGTCGCCGGGGCGAGATGCTTTATCAATGATTAGAGCGGGCACACCAAGTCGCTTGAGTCGTGCGCCCAAGGCAATGCCGCCCTGTCCACCACCGATGATGAGGGTGTATGGCTGCTCGGTGACACCCAACGCTGCTTGTCGATCATTCTTGCGGTCAGTCCAATTTCGGGTGTCCTCATTTTGTCCATGGACGACGCCCATCTCACGGTTGCGCCCCTTGGGCTCTGGGTGCTCCAGGAGCTCACGAGCTGAGGTGAGTAGCGTCCACGCCTTGCCATTACGAAGGCGGACAATGCCCGTGCACTTGAAGTCTGCGGATTCGCAGGAGAAATGTACGCGAGTGACACCATCTCCTTCATCAGCTGGTTCGCCCTTTAGCTCAACGTTTCGGAAGATGCTTGATGGCCACGTATTGCGAATCATCTCGGCGATTTCATCTGCACCTTCAGCGGTGGTGAGGTTCCACGTGAATGCAAGAAGGTCTCGCCAGTATCCTTCATCCTCAAAAAGTTGCACGACTGCAGTGGCAGCTTCATCAGGGCTGGAACTAGCAGTGGCCTTTTCAAAAGCTTGGAGCCAATCATTGGCCAAGGTGGTTAAGTCTTGTTCGGGCAAAGCATCCTCCTTTAAAAAGTGTCGTGACTCACTTTCTACTCAATAAAGTGTTTCAAGTCATTGAGGGTGCCCCCGTTTGTAATTCTTGCAAAGTGGGTACTGTGTACTTTTTGCGAGGATCTATCGAATGAATTGGCAAAACATAACTTTGGGAAAGTACCCCCTATGACGGAAAACTGGATGGATCCTGTGGTTGAACCACAGTCAACGGGAGAGGGGAAATCGGACACTATATGGTTGGAGATCGTGACAACTGACCAAAACAAAAGAAGTCTCAGTGAGCTTGCGGCCAGAATCGTTAGTGAAATCTGTGCACCGTGGGTACTCAACATCGGATTTTTCCTCATCCTGGGCGGCGCAACAGGCGCCTGGACGCTAGGAATTGTGGCGGCAATCGGAACCGGAATCGTTCCGATGATCTTAATTTTGGGCTTGATGAAGCTCGGCAGGGTAGGAAACCACCATGTGACGGCCCGAAATCAGCGCGGCCTTGTGTTTGTGGGCATCATTGTTTGTGTCATCATTTTGATTTTTATCCTCAGAGCCCTTGAAGCACCTCAGCTGATTTGGGACGGCATGTTCTCAGCACTGATTTTCTTAGTTCTGTTTGCACAAGTGACGTTGAAAATTAAAGCCTCAGTTCATGTTGGGCTGTGGGTGTGTTTAGTGATGTTCCTCGGTCTGACGGTTTCTTCGTGGTGGTTACTCGGGTTGCTGTTTACCCCAGTCACCGCGTGGGCACGTATGCGGATCAAGCATCATACGATGTCGGAGATTGTGGCGGGCGTTGTTACAGGAGCAGTTGCAACCGGCATTTGTTATGCACTCCTACTTGCGTAAAGGAGAATTATGGATCAGCTAATCCTCGACGCATTTATCGGCTTGAGAGTGACTTGGCTGAGTCCGGTGATTATTTTGTTCACCCAGCTCACCGGGCCAACACTGATGTTTGTGTATGCGCTTGTGTGGGGCTTGTTGCGCAAGAGCGTCACCGCCCCGATCGCGGTGGGGCTGGCTAATCTGATCAGTCATTTTCTCAAGAGGGCGTTTGAACGGCCTCGACCAAATACAGCAGAGCACTTGGTTGTAGAAACTAACTTTTCATTCCCTTCTGGTCATGCTGTGGGCGCTGCAGCATGTGTCGTGGCGGTTGGCTACTCTGTGAACCGGTGGTGGAAACTCACGTTGTGGGTCATCGCGCTGCTTGTGGGGCTGTCTCGGTTGTATGTCGGTGTGCATTGGCCCAGCGATGTGCTTGCCGGCTGGGCCATCGGTGCGTTGACTTCAGTGGTGGTGTTTACCAGCTGGAACCTCCTCCAGCGCCGCTGAAACCACTGCTGAAAGTGGTATTTGCTGAACTGGAAGAAGCTGACGATGCAGCACTGACATCAGCTGCGTGCCAAGAACTGATCATGTAGTACGGGACCCACGAGTTGTAGCCAGTGCCCACGCGCCAATTGTCGTCGTAGATGGCTGGAGCATTGCGCTCGGTGGTCTGTTTAACCTGCTCGAGGTTCTTTTCCACACCTTGAAGCGCCACGGCATAATCACGGATCAAGCGGGCGTATTGGTCCATGAAATCAGGTGCGGACGGTGCGATAGTTTCCGTGCGCTGGATCAGCGTGCGGAGAATATCGTCAACAACTGTATCTTTATCGTTGATATCTTGACGGGCTTCCTGCATATCGGCACGCAGCCTAGTTAATTCCCTGCGACGGGTGTCTTCATGGCCGTGCTCCATATCGTAGAGCGTGTCAATGTTTTTCTGTGCGATCTCCATTTGAGTCACGGCAGTATGAGCTTTTTCAATATCTGGCAAGGCTTTTCGAAATGCCTTGTTTTCTGAGGTCGAGGTCAAACCTTCGAGCCTGCCAAAAATATCATTGACTTCAAGAAAACGAGAATTTACATCGTCCCATTGCCTGCGGAGCTCATCATCAGCCAGTGGGGAAGTTAGCGAGTGCGCTCGCACGTTGATGCCGTCGAGTTGCTGGGCGACCTCACCATAATGGCGTGATGCATAATCAAACTGCTCACGAGCCTTTTCTGCCTTCTTCTTATTCGCGTAACTCGTAGCCCACGCGACAATAATTGCCACGAGAGCAGCGATGCCACCCAAAATAGCGGCGATTACTCCACCACTTGGAGCTGAGCTTTCCCGAACGACGGAGGTATCAGCAACCGATTTTGCACCCTCCAACATGCCTAGGGCAATGCGACCGTCTTGGAGTAATGGGCGCATCGCATCGGTGGTGCCATCGATGCGGTCTTGTTCTGCGATTCCAGTCTCTGCGGCCACATCGTTACCCGCGTAGGCACCCATGGTGTTGGGGTCGAAACCGACTGCGATGATCACTTCACCAGGGGCGAAAGAGTTTGTTTGGATCCACTCGGGGTGTTCGGCGCGCAGGTAATTTTCAACGTCATCATTGATTTTGTCAGTGTTGTCCGTGAGCGTGATGTACCGGACTGCGGTAACTGAGTCAGGGAAATCAATCTTGGGTGTTTCCGTGCTGAGGAAATCCTCATCCTCTGGAGCGAGCTCGTCGGCATTATCCAACACAGTCACTTCAAGGGTGTCTTGCAGTATGGTTTGCGCGTGAACAGGCGATGCGAAAGGGACTGAGAGAAACAGCAACGCTCCCGCTGCAATACCAGCAACGGAGCTGTTGGTTAAGGACAGTGGAAAAGGTTGCATACTCCCCACAGTACGTCCGATAAAGGACATGAATCCATGAAAAACCGACATTGTGACCAGATCTAGATAACGGCCGAACGGTGCGTCGAAAAGCAAAATCTTTTAAAGACAGCCCGGTTAAACAGACAATCTCATACAATTGCCAGGATCTTCCATGGCGGATACGGCGCGTAAGTTCTGTGAATGCGGGGTCCGGATACTACGCTTAGGCAAGATAAATTGTGAGTTCAATGAAGGGTGAAGATACGTCAATGAGCGCAACAAACCTGGCGGTTGAGCAGCTACAGCGAGTACTCCTGCCGAGGCGCGGCGAGCCAGCAGATGTCAGGTCGTTGTACCTGTTGGAAGCAGAAAGTAATAAGGAACGCCTGGAATGGGAAGATCGTTTTAGCGTTTCCGTCCCCGCTGGCGCCGAGGTGTCTTTTCAGACCTACTTCAATGCATTTCCTGCAAGCTACTGGCGTCGCTGGTCACAGCTAGATTCTGTCGTACTGAAACTGAAAGTTTCCGGCGAAGCGCGCGTCGACCTCTACCGATCCAAGATCGATGGAGCACGCATCGGAATTACCGGTTCCGTAGTCAAAGATGACTTCATCGAATTTGAAGTTTCATTAGCCCCATTCGAAGACGGCGGCTGGATCTGGTTCGACCTCACCGCTGAAACCGACGCAACCGTCGAAGAAGCAGGCTGGTACGCTCCACACGCGCCAAAAGCCCAGATCATGCCAGATGGATCTGAAGTCGGCCCATTTGAAGCCCGTGCAACCGTCGGAATCCCGACCTTCAACCGCCCAGCTGATGCAGTTGCAGCACTGGAAGCACTTGCCTCCGACCCAGCAGTTGACGCCGTCATTGATACCGTCATCATGCCTGATCAAGGCAACAAGCACCCTGCCGACGAGCCAGGTTACAAGGCAGCTGTTGAGCACTTCGGCGACCGCTTCTTCGAATTCCGCCAGGGCAACCTCGGCGGATCCGGCGGTTACTCCCGCATCATGTTCGAAGCCCTTGGCGGAGTCGACGGCAAGGGCGAAGCAGGCGCTGCCAAGAGCCCATACATCCTGTACATGGATGACGACATTGCTATTGAGCCAGACTCAGTGCTGCGTGCGCTTCAGGTAGCCCGCTACGCAAAATCCCCCATTCTCGTTGGCGGACAAATGCTCAACCTGCAAGAGCGCAGCCACCTTCACACCATGGGCGAAGTAGTTGGCGGACACGACTTCATGTGGACCGCCGCACCACACGTGCACTACGACCACGACTTCTCTGCACACCCACTGCATGATCGCGGTAAATTCGACGACAAGCCAGACGCACCAAACTCCCGCGACCTGCACCGCCGCATCGACGTTGACTTCAACGGCTGGTGGATGTGCATGATCCCACGCGTTGTCGCCGAACAGATCGGCCAACCACTCCCACTCTTTATCAAGTGGGACGACGCCGAATACGGTCTACGCGCACGCAAAGCCGGATTCCCCACAGCAACCTGGCCAGGAATCGCAATCTGGCACATGGCCTGGTCCGACAAAGACGACGCCATCGACTGGCAGGCCTACTTCCACCTCCGCAACCGCCTCGTGGTTGCCGCGATGTACCACCAAGGCAGCGTCGACGGCATTGTCCGATCGATGCAAAAAGCCACCTTCAAGCACCTGCTGTGCCTGGAATACTCCACCGTGGCAATCCAAAACGAAGCAATGAAGGACTTCCTTGCAGGACCAGATCAGCTCTTCTCGATCCTGGACACCTCACTACCTCGAATTGCAGCGATTCGCAAAACCTATCCAGACGCCGTTGTGCTGCCAAGCGCCACCGAACTGCCACGAGCAACCGGCGCGCCGGGTGTCCCAACCAAGGACATCGGTGGACGCCTTGCCCCAATCAAGAAGGCAATGTGGCTGGCTAAGGGCCTGAAGCACTCCCTGTCTAAGGAAGATGCCTCCCACCACGAGGTGCCACAGGCCAACTTCGCACCAATCGAAGCACGTTGGTTCAGCCTGTCCCGAGTCGATGGCGCAACAGTTACCACCGCGGATGGCCGCGGCGTGGTCTACCGCAAGCGCGACCGCGACAAAGCTAAAGAACTTGGCAAAGAAGCACGCGCACTGCAAAAGCAAGTAGCAGAGCGTTTCGACGAACTCAGTCGCGCCTACCGCAACGCTCATCCTGAGCTTGTGAGCCGTGAAGCCTGGGGAAAGGTCTTCGATGAGCAATAAGGAAGTACAGATTCTGGTAGCAATCCAGGATCAACTCATGGATGCCCCAGGAGTACTGCCCACCGCACGAGGACTCAGCCTGCTCGGCGAACATGCTGCAGGCTGGCTGGCACTCGGCGCTGGCGGTGCTGTTGTGGACAAAAAACGTCGCCGCTCCTGGGCTGGACTCTTCATCGCTGCACTGGGAAGCCACGCAGCATCAGTGATCATCAAACGAGTTGTCCGCCGCGCTCGACCACATGACCCAGCCATCAGGATTGGTGTGGGCACCCCCTCAAAGCTAAGCTTTCCTTCTTCACATGCGACCTCGACAACCGCAACTATGGTTTATCTTGCGCGCATCACCAAGTCACCAGTGCCACTGCTAGGAATCCCCATCATGGCGCTATCACGCATGGTGCTTGGCGTGCATTACCCAACCGATGTGCTAGCCGGCGCGTTGTTGGGAGCAGCGACCGCAGAGGCCGTCCATAAGATCGAAAGGGCTACGAAGTGAGCGAACACGCCGCTGAACATCACCGCGATACCCAAAATTTCTTAACCTCCGAACCGCACACCACGGCAATCGAAGACAACAAGAACCGCCAACCGCCGAAAAACCTTGCTGACGGCATGATCAAGGCGCTGCGCCCCAAGCAGTGGGTCAAGAACGTTCTTGTGCTAGCAGCACCACTTGCTGCTGGTGCAGATGCGATCTTCAACCAGCGCACGATCATCGACGTTGCTATCGCATTCGTAGTGTTCTGCTTCGGTGCATCAGCCATTTACTTGGTTAATGATGCCCGTGACGTGGAAGCTGACCGCGAGCACCCAACCAAGCGTTTCCGCCCCATCGCTGCAGGAGTCCTGCCAGTAGGAATGGCATACGGCATGGCCGTGGCGCTCATTGCACTATCCATCGGACTGTCTTTCCTCGCCACCGACGGCGTGGCACTTGCCTGCGTGATTGGCGTGTACATTGCGCTGCAGCTGGGATACTGCTTCGGTTGGAAGCACATGCCAGTGATCGATATTGCGCTTGTTTCCTCCGGATTCATGCTCCGCGCAATGGCCGGTGGTGTCGCAGCAGGCATCGAGCTGTCCCAGTGGTTCCTGCTGGTTGCAGCGTTTGGCTCCCTGTTCATGGCATCTGGAAAGCGCTACGCAGAAATCCTTCTGCACGAACGCACCGGAGCCAAAATCCGCAAATCCCTGGAAAGCTACACCCCCACCTACCTGCGCTTCGTTTGGACCATGGCAGCAACAGCAGTGGTCATGTCCTACGCACTGTGGGGCTTCGACCTTTCCCAACACTCCACCGACGCAGGTCCGTGGTACCAAATCTCCATGGTTCCATTCACCATCGCCATCCTGCGCTACGCAGCCGGCGTAGACACCGGCGACGGCGGTGCCCCTGACGAAGTGGCACTCAGCGACAAAGTTCTGCAGGTACTAGCCCTAGCATGGGTTTTCTGCATCGTGATGGCTGTGTACATCATGCCGATGTTTTAAATATTTACCAATGAACATGCTCTGACCAGCATGTCCATTAACGTTTGAGGCCACATGCGGTGCTAGCATGTGGCCTCATGACGTTTAGCCCCCAGCGTCCGGAGTTTGAGACCGGTAAGCAGCCAGATCCAGAAACTGAACACGCAGGTGACCTCCTTGAAGAAACCTCAAGCAGTGCTCCTCGCGCCGCATCTAACGGTTCTTCTGGTCCGAACTACACCCTCATTACAACGTTTTTAGCGGCCCTTACTGCTGGCATCTTTGCTTTCTGGGCAGGCTGGACCCGCAAATGGATCAGCGACGACGGACTGATCGTCCTACGCACCGTCCGAAACCTCCTGGCTGGAAACGGGCCAGTATTCAACGCTGGCGAACGCGTCGAAGCCAACACATCTACTCTGTGGCAATACTGCATCTATCTGGTTGCCTTAGTAACTGACTATCGCCTCGAAGATATTGCTCTGTGGCTTGCGCTGCTGTTCACCACCGCAGCGTCCATCATCGGTGTCCTGGGTACCGCGCATCTCCACCGCAAACGCATTGCCGTATTGCTTCCTGCAGGCGTGATCGGCTACTTCAGCCTTTCCCCGGCGCGAGACTTTGCCACTTCCGGATTGGAGTGGGGCCTATCTTTGATGTGGATTTCCATCCAATGGCTGCTGCTGGTGTTGTGGGCGACTTCGGGCAAGACCTCGGGCAAGACCTCGGGCAAGAAGGCTTCGGGCGCAAAAACTTCAAATCCTATCGTTAATGCCGGTGCAATAACCTATGCTTTGGCCTTTTGGTCAGGCTTGAGCTGGCTGGTTCGCCCAGAACTGGCGATGTATGGCGGTTTGACTGGAGTGTTGCTGCTGCTTACTGCGCCACGATGGCGGGTTGTTTTGGGGATCCTGGTGGCGGCTTTGCCTCTTCCAGCTGCGTACCAAATCTTCCGCATGGGTTATTACGGGCTGATGGTGCCGCACACGGCTGTAGCGAAATCAGCCTCAGATGCGGTGTGGGGGACTGGTTGGGAATATGTTGAGGATTTCACGGGGCCTTACAACCTGTGGCTCGGTTTGGCCTTGCTGTTGGCCGCAGGCGCGTTGACAGTGTGGAAAACTGACAAGCACTTAGCGATACCGAAGGGGCGGCTGGGGCTGCGCACTCCGGGTATGGCTATAGCGTTGCTGGTTATCTGTGCGCTCCTCCACTTCCTTTACGTTATCCGTGTTGGTGGCGACTTCATGCATGGACGCATGCTGCTCCTTCCACTTTTTGCCATTCTGCTGCCTGTTTCTGTCATTCCGGTCAATGTTGTTGATCGAGGTTGGCAGGATTTGGTTGCGCTGGTTCTCGTTTTCTCTACGTGGGTGTGGTCCACTGTGGTTTTTGTGCAGGGGCACCAATGGGAAAATACCGGCCAGCATGTGGTTGATGAGCGTGATTTTTGGATTGATTTCACCAACCGAGATGAAGATCATCCTCCGCTTTATGCAGAGGATTTCCTCACTGTTGATTCCATGAATGATTACGCAGAGGTTATGCGCGATCAGACGTTGGTTAATCCAACAGGCCAGCAACTCAATATTCTGGCCAGCAGTGACCCGACCACTTATTCGTGGATCACCACACCTCGCGTGGAGGGGGTTGAAGCCGGTGATTTGGCTAACCTCCCGCCAACTGTTTTCCATGTGAACCTCGGCATGACCTCCATGAACGCACCGCTCAACGTGCGTGTGACAGACCTGATTGGTTTGGCAACGCCACTGGCAGCCCGCCAGCCACGCATTGAAGGTGGTCGAATCGGCCACGATAAATTGATGGACTTGGAATGGCAGGTCGCGGAATCCGCCACTCCGCTGGCGTACACACCGGGTTGGTTGGATGCTCAAAAGACTTATGAGGCCCGCCAGGCGCTACGCCACCCAGAATTGGTTCACCTTTTCCAGACTTACCGTGAGCCAATGTCCTACCACCGGTTTGTGGACAATATTAAATACGCACTCACTACCGGAAGGACACTGGAAATTTCAGATAATCCTGAAGATCTTTTGAAAGAATTTAACCCGACCCCTGCAGAGATTCAGGACGGGTTAGAAACTATTGCTTGGCCTGGGGAAATTAAACTTGATGAACCTCGCGGAGAACCTTTATATAGCTCTCAGTAAACACTTATTCACAAATCATTGGGCTGTGATAACTACCCAAGAGTGTCACAACTTGGTAACGTGTGGGCGGAAAAACAAGATAGGCATCGAGAGGTATCAGCGGTCCATACCGCCGATGGGTACATATCAATTTTTGCCGGAGGAGAATTATGTCCGTATTTACACGAGCTGGCGAGGCAAGCCGTAAGCTCGTCGCCCTTGTAGTGGCTCTTGCCACCGCGGCAGCCCTCATGGTTGTTGGACAAGGCACCGCACAAGCTGCAAACCGTGACTGGTTGCGCGCAGATAACTCTGGTTACTGTGACTGGGATGCTGTGGGCTTCTGGGTTCAGCGCTGTGATGTTTGGTCGCCTGCAATGGGCCGCAACATTCCTGTCCAGATCCAGCCTGCAGAGCGTGGCGGAAACGCTGGCCTGTACCTGCTCGATGGTATGCGCGCTACTGAGTACTCAAACGCATGGCTCGTGGATACCAACGCTGCGCGCCTCTACGCACCAAACAACATCACCCTCGTGATGCCAGTTGGTGGCGCAGGTTCCTTCTATGCTGACTGGAACTCCCAGGCATCTCTTTCCTCCGATCCTGTCATCTACATGTGGGAGACTTTCCTTACCCAGGAATTGCCTGCATACCTTGAGCAGAACTTCGGCGTTGCGCGAAACAACAACTCCATTGGTGGCCTGTCCATGGGCGGAACTGCCGCGCTGAACCTCGCAGCAAAGCACCCAGATCAGTTCCGCCAGGCTATGTCTTGGTCCGGCTACTTGAACACCACTGCACCAGGCATGCAAACCCTGCTGCGTCTGGCCATGCTGGACACCGGTGGATTCAACGTCAACGCAATGTATGGCTCAATCATTAACCCACGTCGTTTTGAAAACGACCCATTCTGGAACATGGGCGGCTTGGCTAACACCGACGTCTACATCTCTGCAGCTTCCGGCCTGTGGAGCCCTCAGGATGATGGAGTTCGCGTAGACCACCGCCTCACTGGTTCTGTGCTTGAATTCGTGGCAATGACATCCACCAGGATTTGGGAAGCAAAGGCAAGGTTTCAGGGTCTGAACCCAACTGCGGATTACCCAATGTATGGCATTCACGGCTGGGCTCAGTTCAACTCCCAGCTGGAGAGAACTCAGGGTCGTGTTCTAGACGTCATGAACGCCTGGTAGAGCCACACCAAAGGCCACACCAAAATCAAAAGCCCACTGTACTATTGCAGTGGGCTTTTTGGCGCGCTAAAAACTCAGGTCCTGGCCTGTGCTCCTCCTGATTCTGCTGCGGCTGCGGTGTTGTTAAACCGCATGGGTTTTCGGCGGTCGGCGGGTTGATATCCGACGCGCCCGGTTGTGGGATCTATGTTCATGTGCCCCATGTTGTCTTTGCCGTCGCGTTGGTCGTTGTTGTTTCCGTGGTCGTGGGGGCAGATGTTGGTGATGTTTTCTATGTCTGTGGGGCCGCCGTCTAGCCAGGATCTGATGTGGTGTATTTCGTTGTCTTCGAAGGGGGAGTCGCAGCCTTCGCGGGTGCAGACGAGTTCGGAGGCGAAGAGGGCTAGGCGTTGATACAGGCTGGCGGTGCGTTGAGTGCGTGCCAGGTGCAGCGGACGGCCGGATTCGGAGTCGAGGACGGTCACGAAGTCATATTTGGCTGCACCGAGTCGCAGGATCTCAAGCGGTGTGAGTTTTATGCCGGTGCTGGTGGGGTAGCGGTGGTCGGGGCCCGATGCTTTGAGGTTTGCTACGTCTTTGGCGGAGAGGGAGACGAGGATGGTGCCCACTCCGGATCGTGCGGGGAGGAGATCGCTGTGTGCGCGGTGGAGGATGTCGGCGAAGGCATCGTATTGGCGTTGCGGTTTCGTACGTTTATCCTCCGCCAAAGAGTCTTCAAGCAAATGCCCCGGCTTGGCTTTAGACATCAGTGATTTGAGCAGGGCTAGACCTTTGGCATCTAAATAGAGGGATGCTTTGGCTCCGCCGTCGTGGTCTTGGCGTCCGATGCTTAAGGAGCGTTTCTTTACTGCGGCGAGTGGGTCTTTGGCGGTGGGGTTTATGCGGATAACTTTGTTGCGGGTCCAGTTGCGTAGGTCTTCGGGGGTTCGGCTGGTGGCTTCCTGCATTGCTAGTTTGCGGAGTGAGGCTCGGGATAGGGATGTGTTGTCGTTGAGTTTTTCTAGTTCGTAGCGGATGGTGTCTTGTTTTTCGGCGGAGATGCCGTGTTCGCGGGCGATGCGGTTGGCTTCTGCTTGTTCGGCTAGGTCTTGTTTCTCTTTTTCTTCTCTGGCTAGCTTCTCTTCGGGGGTTTCTTTCGCGAGTTCTTCTGAACTGGGTTCCGGGCTTGGGTTGCCGTAGTGTTCTTCGGCGCGTTTTGTGCGTCGGAATGCTTCGGATTTGGAGATGTCGAGAAGGTACGCGAGGGCATCGATGTGGGAAGTTTTTCCGATGATGCGTCCGGCATCGGCGCGCTCGGCGGATTTGGCGAGGGCGGCGTCGAAAAGCGCTTTTTTGTTGTGGAGCTTTTCGAGGAGTTCGGCGAAGGGGAGTGTTGCTTTGAATGCGGCGGCGGACGGGTCGGCGATGAGCGCGTCCATGTGTTTCATGATGGTGTGGATTTCTTGCATTTTGTTTTCCCCTCCTTTTCTGTTTTCCACACAACCGAAGCTTCAAGGGGAAAACAAGGGCCTTAAAAGTTATCCACAGATCCGAAGTGATCCGCGCCCTGGGGTGAAAAGTTATCCACAGGAAGCGGAGGGGCGGATTGAAAAATTCAGCGAAATGCGAAAAGGTGGAGGGGAAATGCTGCGAGTCTTGCGGATTCCCGGCGTGGCATTGAAAAAAGTCTAAAGTTGAACTTAAGATTGAGGTCATTCTGAAGTTGTGACCTGCATCAGAAGAGTTACATACCCACATATGTAACCTTCTGGACTAAGATCACGACAGACTGAAAAGAACTGAAGACTCTCAAGGCATAGCCCACGTGTGTTTGTCGGGCCGGAAGCGGGGAACTTTCGGGACGGATCTAACTCATTGCGGGCCTGTGCGCAGTATCCAAAAATCAAAATGAGAAGGAAAACTTCATGCGCGACACCGCATTTCGTTCCATCAAGGCTAAAGCTCAGGCTAAGCGCCGTTCCCTCTGGATTGCAGCAGGCGCTGTCCCAACCGCAATTGCGTTGACTATGTCCCTGGCACCTATGGCTTCGGCTCAGTCCAGCAACCTTTCCTCTGATGCCGTTGTTGGCAGCATCGCGCAGGGCGTCACCGATGGCCTGACTGACTACCTGAAGCCTCGCGTCGAAGAGCTTCCTGCTGGTGAAGTCACCTACCCAGAGATCGCCGGGCTGCCTGATGGTGTGCGCGTGATCAGCGCTGAGTGGGCAACCTCCAAGCATGTCATTTTGACTATTCAGTCTGCAGCAATGCCAGAGCGCCCAATCAAGGTGCAGCTGCTGCTTCCGCGTGACTGGTACTCTTCCCCGAACCGTGAGTTCCCTGAAATCTGGGCACTTGACGGTCTGCGCGCGATTGAAGAGCAGAGTGGTTGGACCATTGAGACCAACATTGAGCAGTACTACGCCGATAAGAACGCCATTGTTGTGCTCCCAATCGGTGGCGAGAGCTCCTTCTACTCTGACTGGGAAGAGCCAAACAACGGCAAGAACTACCAGTGGGAGACCTTCCTGACTCAGGAGCTCGCACCGATCCTGGACAAGGGCTTCCGTTCCAACACCGATCGCGCCATCACCGGTATCTCCATGGGCGGTACCGCTGCGGTTAACATCGCAACCCACCACCCAGACATGTTTAAGTTCGTCGGTTCCTTCTCCGGCTATCTGGACACCACCTCCGCTGGCATGCCAATCGCTATTTCCGCAGCCCTGGCAGACGCCGGCGGATACGATGCCAACGCAATGTGGGGACCAGTCGGTTCTGAGCGCTGGCAGGAAAACGATCCAAAGAGCAACGTAGACAAGCTCAAGGGCAAGACCATCTACGTTTCCTCTGGTAACGGTGCAGATGACTTCGGTAAGGAAGACTCTGTAGCTATTGGACCTGCAAACGCAGCAGGTGTCGGTCTGGAAGTTATCTCCCGTATGACTTCCCAGACCTTCGTCGATCGTGCAAACCAGGCTGGCGTGGAAGTTGTTGCTAGCTTCCGTCCATCCGGCGTGCACTCATGGGAATACTGGCAGTTCGAGATGACTCAGGCGTTCCCTCACATCGCTAACGCTCTTGGCATGTCCACTGAGGACCGTGGCGTTGAGTGTGCACCTGTCGGCGCAATCGCTGACGCTGTTGCCGACGGCGCGATGGGCACCTGCCTGACCAACGAATACGATGTTACCGGCGGTAAGGCCCAGGACTTCGCTAACGGTCGCGCATACTGGTCTGCAAACACTGGCGCTTTCGGCCTGGTTGGACGCATCAACGCTCGTTACTCTGAGCTGGGTGGACCTGACTCCTGGTTGGGCTACCCAACCTCTTCTGAGTTGAAGACACCAGACGGACGTGGCCGCTTCGTCACCTTCGAGCACGGCTCTATCTACTGGACCGCCACCACTGGTCCTTGGGAAATCCCAGGCGATATGCTCGCCGCATGGGGCACCCAGGACTATGAGAAGGGCAGCCTCGGCTACCCAACCGGCGCTGCAGTTGAATACAACGGTGGCCTGCGCCAGCAGTTCGAAGGTGGCTACGTATTCCGTACCTCCAATAACCAGTCTTACTGGGTTCGCGGAGAAATCTCCAAGAAGTACGCCGATGACGGAATCTTCGCTCAGCTTGGTTTCCCAACCGGCAATGAGAAGTTGATCAACGGTGGCGCTTTCCAGGAATTCGAAAAGGGCAACATCTACTGGTCCGCGTCCACTGGCGCGCACGTGATTCTGCACGGCGACATCTTCGACGCATGGGGTGCTAAGGGCTGGGAGCAGGGCGAATACGGCTTCCCAACCTCTGACCAGACCGCAATCACCGCGGGTGGACAGACCATTGATTTCCAGAACGGCACCATCCGTCAGGTCAATGGCCGAATTGAGGAGTCTCGCTAATAGTGAAGCGCATCTACGCAACTCTCGCTTCCGGACTTTTGTGCCTGAGCCTTGCTGCTTGTGGGGGAGTCACTGTTGAAGGAGATGATTCTCCCTCGACAGCGGCAGCCCCAACAGAAAGCAGCGCTGGGTCAAGCAGCACCGCAAGGTCGACCGAACGCAGCAGTCAGGCGTCGCAAAGCAATGGAAGCGGCGGAAGCACAGCCCGGGACGGGGCAGCCGAGGAAATCGACGGCCTGCCCGAGGTGACCGTGGAACGCAGCGCTGAGGCGCAAGCGTTTCTGGATGCGCTGAAAGATGAAAAAATCGACATCTCCGGCGTGGAGGACCAGTTGATTGCGACTGCGCAAAATTACTGCAGTTCGGAAAACAAGGACCAAAACGTCACTGTCGATGCGGTTGCAGGCCAGCTCATCGTGCAGGGACGCACCAGCGTGAAGGAAGATCAAGCAGCGGAAATTTCTACGCTGCTGAAGGAATCTGCGGATCGGACGTATTGTTAACCGATGAGGAAAACCATCACCGTTATTGCTGTATTGATCGTCCTCGTCTTAATCGGCGTGGGCATCGTGCAGTATGTGAACACATCCGATGACTCAGATTTCATTGGCCAGCCTGGCGAGCCAACCGGTACCGAAACCACGGAACCACCGGTTCAACCTGATTGGTGCCCTGCGGTAGAAGTCATTGCCGCGCCGGGTACGTGGGAGTCGGCTGCTAATGATGATCCGATCAACCCGACCGCTAATCCGCTGTCATTCATGTTGAGCATCACTCAGCCACTGCAGGAGCGTTATTCTGCGGATGACGTCAAGGTGTGGACGCTGCCGTACACTGCGCAGTTCCGCAACATCAACTCGCAAAATGAGATGTCCTATGACGATTCGCGCAATGAAGGCACCGCGAAGATGAATGAGGAACTGATCAACACTCACAATGAGTGCCCTGCCACGGAGTTCATCATCGTTGGTTTCTCCCAGGGTGCGGTCATTGCGGGCGATGTGGCTGCTCAGATCGGTTCAGAGCAAGGTGTTATTCCAGCTGATAGCGTCAGGGGTGTCGCCCTGATCGCTGACGGTCGCCGGGAGCCTGGTGTGGGCCAGTTCCCAGGCACGTTTGTGGATGGCATCGGCGCGGAGGTTACTCTGCAGCCTTTGAACTTGCTGGTGCAGCCGATTGTTCCGGGCGCAACCATGCGTGGCGGGCGCGCGGGCGGTTTCGGTGTGCTCAACGACCGGGTGCAGGATATTTGTGCTCCAAATGATGCGATCTGTGATGCTCCGGTGAATGTCGGCAACGCCCTTGATCGTGCGTTGGCCATGGTCTCCGCCAACGGTGTGCACGCGCTCTACGCCACCAATCCGGATGTTTTCCCAGGCACAACCACTAATGCGTGGGTTGTGGATTGGGCGACCAACCTCATCGACAACGGATAAAGCTTTTTCGCTTTTCGACGTCCACCTCCCGGACGTTGTGCGCTAAAGCTTGAGGTTTTGCGCAGGGGCTCGCCTTAAACGGCGAGCCCTTCGTCTTTTGTTGGAGGAACGGTCACTCGCTCAAGTAGTGTTAGTTTGCAAAAGTAATAAAATGTTCATCTTTGTCGATGGTCACAATAGTCATTAAAGAATTGTAAGAGGGGTTCACATGGATTTAGATAAAGCGATTGGTTCATTCTTCGATGAGAATGGAGAAATCAACCTTCCTCCATTCCTAACTTTGGCAGCCATGGGTGAGTTCATGTACCAGGCTGACATCGCTGAAGGCGGCGGGGATAAACCACGCATGCATTTCTGGGACTTCTCCGAAGACCGCGATGGCAAGCTGATTCAGTACACCCGAAACGAGATCGATACTCGTATCAAGGCTGTAGCAGGCCGCTTGCAGCAGGTCGCCACCCTGGGTGATCGTGCAGCGATCCTGGCTAACAACAGCCCTGAGTACATTTTCAGCTTCCTCGGCGCGATCTACGCTGGCATGGTCCCTGTGCCGCTTTATGATCCAAACGAGCCAGGACACGCAGACCACCTCAACGCTGTTTTCGCAGACAGCGAGCCAGTAGTTGTGCTGACCAACTCTAAGTCCGCAGGTGCCGTGCGCAAGCACTTCTCCAGCCTTCCAGCTGCAGAACGCCCACGCATCCTCTCTGTAGATTCCTTGCCTGATTCCCTCGCAGATTCTTACGAGAACCCAATGCTGACCGAAGCCGGCCGCCGCCTGGCTGCTCTGCGCCAGTCCGCACCTATCGATCTGACCGCATTCCTGCAGTACACCTCCGGCTCCACCCGAACCCCAGCCGGCGTTGTTCTGACCAACCGCTCCATCCTGACCAACGTCCTGCAGATCTTCAGCGCTGCACAGCTTAAAACCCCACTGCGCTTGGTCTCCTGGCTACCACTGCACCACGACATGGGCATTATCCTCGCCGCGTTTGTCACCATGCTTGGCCTGGACAACGAGTTCATGAACCCACGCGATTTCGTGCAGCAGCCTTCCCGCTGGATCAAGCAGCTCAACCGCCGTGAAAGCGACGTGGACGTTAACGTCTACACCGTGGTTCCTAACTTCGCCCTCGAGCTTGCAGCACGCTACGCAAAGCCAGCAGAGGGAGAGACCCTGGATCTTTCCGCATTGGATGCCATCATTATCGGTTCCGAGCCAGTCACCGAGAATGCTCTGACCACCTTCCGTGAAGCTTTCGAGCCTTACGGCCTGCCTGTTCAGACCCTGCGTCCTTCCTACGGTCTCGCAGAAGCATCCCTGCTGGTCACCACCCCACAGACCGAAAACCGTCCGCTGATCTCCTTCTTCGACCGCGAGGCCTTGGCCGAAAACCGCGTTGAGCTTGTAGAAAAGAGCAATGACAAGGCTGTTGCTTTCGTCTCCAACGGCCAGGTTGCAGCCCCACAGCAGCTGGTCATCGTTGATTCCGAAACCGGAACTGAGCTGGCAGACGGCCAGATCGGAGAAATCTGGACCCACGGCGAAAACACCGCAGCCGGTTACCTCGACCGCGAGGAAGACACCGCAGAAACCTTCCGCAACCGACTGAACACCCGCCTGGAGGAAAACTCCCGCGCAGAAGGCGCTGCCGACGACAACTACTGGATGGCTACCGGTGACCTCGGCGTCATCGTAGACAACGAGCTCTACATCACCGGTCGTCTGAAGGACCTCATCGTTGTCGCAGGCCGAAACCACTACCCACAGGACATCGAGTACACCGTCCAGGCTGCTTCCGCACACATCCGTGCAGATTCCGTCGCAGCATTCGCAGTCCCAGGCGATGACATTGAAAAGCTCATCATCCTGGCAGAACGCGACACCACTGCAAACGAAGCCGACGATGCAGCTGCTGAAGAAGCAATCCGCTCCGCCGTTGGCACTGCACACGGTGTTGTTCCAGAAGAGATCCGTATCCTCGCACCTGACGAGATCGCGCGTTCTTCCTCCGGAAAGATCGCACGCCGCGTCAACCAGCGCAACTACATTCAGGAACAAGCTAACTAGTTCTTTGCAAACACAGCAGCACCCCGATGGATTTTCAACAGAATCCATCGGGGTTCTTTTGGTTTTGTGCATAGTGGAAACATCAGTAGAAACATCAGCGGAATTGTCAGGTGAAGCTTCTCTATAAATTCCATCGAGCGCTTTGTCCTTGTAAACTATTGCAGTTAGCGGTGGACGCGATAGGTTTACAAATCCGTCTGGAAAAAATTGCTTCTGACCTGGGGATGAAACGTTCGAAGGTTGAATAGCGATAAACGTCTGGATGTCTATTCTCCTCAGCCTCGTTTTGGTTGATGCGGATAGTTTTAATATTTTTTTAAGTTTAAGTTGTAATCGAGCTGAAAGGCTGAGGCCTCAATATGGAACAGAGCCAATCGTCGGATCAGAAGATGACCGTTGAACAGGTTCGCACCTGGCTCCGTGATTGGGTTGTCCGCACCACGGGTATTCCGGTGGAGGAAGTTACGGATGACAAGGCAATGGAGACCTTTGGCCTTTCCTCTCGCGATGTTGTTGTGTTGTCTGGTGAGTTGGAAAACCTGCTGGACACCTCCTTGGATGCCACCATCGCTTATGAGTACCCAACGATCCGTAGTTTGGCGCAGCGCCTTGTTGAGGGCGAGCCTCGTCGTGCACATACCCAGCGTGAGTTGAATTTCTCCGCGGTGAGCGATTCCCCAGGTTCCCACGATATTGCGGTTGTCGGTATGGCTGCGCGTTACCCAGGCGCTGAGAGCCTGGAGGATATGTGGAAGCTACTCGTCGAGGGCCGTGACGGTATCTCGGATCTACCGATTGGCCGTTGGTCTGAGTATGCAGGCGATGAGGTTATGTCTCGGAAGATGGAAGAGTTTTCTACCATCGGTGGCTACCTGTCAGATATCTCTAGCTTTGATGCGGAGTTCTTTGGTCTGTCTCCGCTCGAGGCCGCCAACATGGATCCTCAGCAGCGTATTTTGCTGGAGCTAACGTGGGAGGCTTTGGAGTACGCTCGCATCGCACCAAACACTTTGCGTGGCGAAGCCGTGGGCGTGTTCATGGGTTCCTCCAACAACGATTACGGCATGATGATCGCTGCCGATCCAGCAGAAGCACATCCTTATGCGCTGACTGGTACTTCTAGTGCGATTGTCGCTAACCGCATTAACTACGCTTTCGATTTCCGCGGTCCTTCCGTCAACGTGGATACCGCATGTTCTTCTTCTCTGGTAGCGGTTCACCAGGCTGTCCGTGCGCTGCGGAATGGCGAAGCGGATCACGCTATCGCTGGTGGAGTGAACATTTTGGCATCTCCATTTGTCACAACTGCATTCGCTGAGCTCGGTGTGATCAGCCCAACCGGCAAGATCCACGCATTCTCTGATGATGCCGATGGTTTCGTGCGTTCCGACGGCGCCGGAGTCGTTGTGCTGAAGCGCGTGGATGACGCAATCCGCGACGGCGACAAGATCATCGGTGTGATCAAGGGTTCTGCAGTGAACTCCGATGGTCACTCCAACGGACTGACCGCTCCAAACCCTGACGCACAGGTTGATGTGCTGCAGCGTGCATATGTTGACGCTCAGGTTGATCCCACCACCGTGGATTACGTTGAGGCTCACGGCACCGGCACCATCCTGGGTGACCCCATTGAAGCAACCGCCCTGGGTGCTGTTTTGGGCTATGGCCGTGACGCATCCACCCCAACTCTTCTGGGCTCTGCAAAGTCCAACTTCGGCCACACTGAGTCAGCTGCGGGTATTGCAGGTGTCATCAAGGTGTTGCTTGCTTTGCAGAACAAGACTCTGCCACCAACCGTGAACTTTGCAGGTCCAAACCGCTACATCGATTTCGATGCTGAGCGTTTGGAAGTTGTGGAAGATCCACGTGAATGGCCGGAATACAACGGTCACGCAGTAGCTGGTGTGTCCGCGTTCGGGTTCGGTGGAACCAACGCGCACGTGGTGATCTCTGAGTACAACGCAGAAGACTACGAAACCCGTGCCCCGAAGGCGGCGTTGCTTCCTGACCAGCAGGTTGCCCTGCCGGTGTCTGGTCACCTGCCATCCAGGCGTCGACAAGCAGCTGCTGACTTGGCGGACTTCTTGGAGGGCCGCAAAGATTGCGACCTGACCCCAGTAGCCCGCGCGCTGGCAGGCCGCAATCATGGCCGCTCCCGCGCAGTCGTGCTTGCAAGCACCATCGAGGAAGCCGTAAAGCGCCTGCGCCAGGTCGCAGAAGGCAAGGTCAGCGTCGGTATCTCCGCAGCTGATTCCCCAGCGGCCAACGGTCCTGTGTTTGTGTACTCCGGTTTCGGATCCCAGCACCGCCTCATGATCAAGGAATTGTGCTCAATTTCGCCACAGTTCCGCGAGCGCATCGAAGAGCTCGATGAAATGGTTAAGTTCGAGTCCGGCTGGTCCATCATGGAACTTGTTTTGGATGATGAGCAAACTTACGACACCGAGACCGCGCAGGTTGCGATCACCGCAATCCAGATCGCACTGACTGACCTGTTGGCAAGCTTCGGTGTGAAGCCAGCTGCCGTCATGGGCATGTCGATGGGTGAGATCGCTGCCGCTTACGCTGCCGGTGGACTCAGCGACCGCGATACCATGCTCATTGCCAGCCACCGTTCCCGCCTAATGGGCGAGGGCGAGAAGTCCCTGGCTGAGGATCAGCTGGGTGCCATGGCTGTGGTGGAATTCGCCGCTGCGGACCTGGATAAGTTCATCGAAGAAAACCCTGAGTACAAGGGCATTGAGCCTGCTGTTTATGCAGGTCCAGGCATGACTACCGTGGGTGGACCTCGCGACGCCGTGGTTCAGTTCGTAGAGAAGCTGGAATCTGAAGACAAGTTTGCCCGCCTGCTCAACGTCAAGGGCGCTGGCCACACCTCTGCTGTGGAACCACTTCTTGGTGAGCTCGCTGGCGAAATCGCTGGCATCGAGCCACTTCCGCTGCAGATCCCGTTGTTCAGCTCTGTCGATCAGGGTGTTACCTACCCAGTTGGAGCAGTGGTCCACGACGCCGATTACATGCTCCGCTGTACCCGCCAGTCCGTGTACTTCCAGGACTCCACCGAAGCTGCATTCGCTGCAGGCCACAACACCTTGGTGGAAATTTCCCCGAACCCAGTTGCACTCATGGGCATGATGAACACCGCGTTCACCGTGGGCAAGCCTGATGCACAGCTGCTGTTCAGCCTGAAGCGAAAAGTCCCAGAGGCAGAATCCCTCCGCGACCTTCTGGCGAAGCTGTACGTCAACGGCGCAAACGTTGATTTCTCCGCGCTGTACGGCGAAGGTGAAACCATCGATCCGCCACACATCACCTGGAAGCACCAGCGCTTCTGGACTTCCGCACGCCCATCCTCTGGCGCATCCCTGGATCTGCCGGGCTTCCGCGTGAATCTGCCAAACAACACTGTGGCGTTTTCCACCGCAGCCGAACTGGCACCATCCGCAGTGGCAATCATGGAAGCAGCCGCCATGGCTGTCACCCCAGGTTCCTCCGTCGACGCAGTGGACGAGCGCGACATGCTGCCACCAAGCGGCGAAATCACCACCATCGTGACTCGCTCCTTGGGCGGTTTGAGCCTGTCCGTATACAAGATTGAGGGAACCACCAGCACTCTTGTCGCCGAAGGTTTCGCAGCCAACCCAGGATTCGCCGCAGCATCTTCCTTCGACGGTCCAGGCTACGACGGATTCAACACCGATTACAGCGACCAGCCAGACCCTCGCTCCGACCTGCCTTTGGACATCGAAGCAGTCCGCTGGGACCCAGCGACCGAAACCGTCGAAGAGCGCATGCGCGCCATCGTCTCCGAAGCAATGGGCTACGACGTGGATGACCTCCCACGCGAACTCCCACTGATTGACCTCGGCCTCGACTCCCTCATGGGCATGCGCATCAAAAACCGCATCGAAAACGACTTCCAGATTCCACCACTCCAGGTCCAAGCGCTCCGCGATGCATCCGTCGCTGACGTGGTAATCATGGTGGAAAACATGGTCGCTGGCCGCTCCTCTGAGACGCTTGTCGACGCCACCCCGCAGGTGCCAGCTGAGGCAGCAGGGGAGGCTCAAGCTGCTGAGTCTTCTGCTTCGGGCGAGGACGTGCAGGGCGTTGGCGTTGCACCGCGAGATGCGTCGGAACGCATGGTCTTTGGTACTTGGGCAGGCCTGACTGGCGCTGCGGCAGCTGGCGTGACCAGCAAGTTGCCACAGATCGATGTCGATACTGCAACCGCAATTGCCGAGCGCCTCACCGAGCGTTCCGGAATTGAAATCAGCACTGAACAGGTGTTGGCTGCAGAAACCCTCGAACCACTGTCTGACCTGGTGCGTGAAGGCCTCGAAACTGAAGTTCAGGGCAACATTCGTGTGCTGCGTAGACGTGCAGAAGGCTCCACCAAGCCTGCAGTGTTCATGTTCCACCCAGCTGGCGGTTCTTCCGTGGTCTACCAACCACTAATGCGTCGTCTGCCTGAAGATGTCCCTGTCTATGGCGTTGAGCGTCTGGAAGGCGATCTCGCTGACCGCGCGGCAGCATATGTTGATGACATCAAGAAGTACTCCGATGGCTTCCCAGTAGTTTTGGGTGGCTGGAGCTTCGGCGGCGCCGTTGCCTTCGAGGTTGCCCACCAACTGGTTGGCTCCGATGTTGAGGTAGCTACCGTGGCGTTGCTGGATACTGTGCAGCCTTCAGACCCAGCACCAGATACCGCTGAGGAAACTCGTGCACGCTGGACTCGCTACGCGGACTTCGCCAAGAAGACCTACGGCCTTGATTTCGAGGTACCTTTTGAAATCTTGGACACCATCGGTGAAGACGGAATGCTGTCCATGATGACCGACTTCCTGGCCAACACCGACGCCTCCGAACACGGATTGTCCGCAGGTGTGCTTGAACACCAGCGCGCTTCTTTTGTGGACAACCGCATCCTGGCTAAACTTAATTTTGCAGACTGGGCCAACGTTGAAGCCCCTGTCATCCTGTTCCGCGCGGAACGCATGCATGATGGAGCTATCGAACTTGAACCAAACTATGCCAAGATTGATCAAGATGGAGGATGGTCCGGAATTGTCAACGATTTGGAAATTGTTCAGCTGAATGGTGACCACCTGGCAGTTGTCGATGAACCAGAAATCGGCACAGTCGGAGCTCATTTGAGTCGCCGCATTGAAGAGATTTCTCGGAAGAATTAGTAACGGAGAGCTGACGGAAGTTGAGTAACACCACTACTGCAGAGAAGCTAGCGGATCTGCGCGCACGCCTGGAGATTGCCAAAGACCCAGGTAGTGAACGCGCACGTAAAAAGCGCGACGAGGAAGGCCGAACCACCCCTCGTCAGCGTATTGATGCTCTGCTTGATGCCGGATCCTTTGTGGAGATCGGTGCACTAGGCCGTACCCCGGATGAACCCGATGCGCCTTACTCTGACGGTGTGGTGACTGGTTATGGTCGCATCGATGGTCGCCCAGTGGCCATCTACGCCCATGACAAGACCGTTTACGGTGGTTCCGTGGGCATGACTTTCGGACGTAAAGTCAGCGAAGTCATGGACATGGCTATCCGCATTGGTTGCCCAGTTATCGGTATTCAGGATTCCGGCGGAGCCCGCATTCAGGATGCGGTGACCTCCTTGGCGATGTACTCAGAGATCGCGCGTCGTCAGCTTCCGCTGTCTGGCCGCAGCCCTCAGATTTCCATCATGCTGGGTAAATCGGCAGGTGGCGCAGTGTATGCACCTGTGACCACTGACTTTGTTATCGGCGTTGATGGTGAAACAGAAATGTATGTCACCGGCCCAGCCGTGATCAAGGAAGTCACCGGCGAGCAGATCACCTCCGCAGACCTCGGTGGCGGTGCGCAGCAGATGCAAAACGGCAACATTTCCTATTTGGCGTCCTCTGAAGAAGAGGCCCTGAATATGGTCAAGGATTTGCTCGACTTCCTGCCTTTGACCTGCAATGATCCAGCCCCTGTGTTTGCAGCACCAACGGATGAAGAGATCGCCTACGACGAAGCTCTGAACTCGTTCATGCCTGATGACACTAACCAGGGCTACGACATGCATGACCTGCTGGACAAGCTTTTCGACGACGCCAACCTGCTGGAAATCCAAGAGGAGTACGCCCCCAACCTGATCACTACCTTCGCCCGCGTTGATGGCAAGGCAGTCGGTGTGGTGGCCAACCAACCAATGGATAAGGCAGGCTGCATCGACGCTGACGCCGCCGACAAGGGCGCCCGCTTCATCCGTATCTGCGACGCCTACAACATCCCGATCATCTTCGTCGTGGACACCCCTGGCTACCTGCCTGGCGTGGACCAAGAGAAGGTCGGTTTGATTCACCGTGGCGCAAAGCTAGCCTTCGCAGTGGTGGAATCGACCGTCCCTAAGATTTCCTTGATCGTGCGCAAGGCCTACGGCGGAGCATATGCCGTGATGGGTTCCAAGAACCTCACCGGTGACCTCAACTTCGCATGGCCAACCGCACAGATCGCCGTGATGGGCGCAGCCGCAGCTGTCGTGATGATCCAGGGCAAGCAGCTCGAAGCTGCCCCACCTGAGCAGCGTGAATACATGAAGAAACTGTTCATGGACTTCTACGACGAGAACATGACCAGCCCATATGTGGCCGCCGAGCGTGGTTACATCGACGCCATGATCGAACCTGCAGAGACCCGTTTGGTGCTTCGCCGAGCAGTCCGCCAGCTGGAAACCAAGGCTGTGCGAGACCTCGACAAAAAGCACACCATCATGCCGATGTAACGTCCAAAGAATTATCCAGATAGAAATTCTGTAACTAATTCACCAGAGGAGACCGCAATGGCAACCATCTTCGCAGTTCTGTCGGGTATTGACTTCCTCAGCGTAAGCCTGTCTTACCTGCAAGGATTCTTGAGCTACTAAGCCTTTCAAGAAAGAGGGGACCTTCTAGAACGCTTTAGAAGGTCCCCTCTTTCGCGTCTTAGACAAGGAGTAAGGGTCGATGAGTTGTGAAAAAAGGAGCCTCTAGAAATCTAGAAGCTCCCATTTTTTAAAAGCACTTAGCGCATTGTCACCTTAAACAACGCTCGCCAGCCGAGAACCAAAATGGCGGAGGCGGTCGTTGCGACAATCATGAAGGACCAGTGTGGAACCCCACCATTGTTGAAGCCCCAAATCACAAGTCCCACAATTACCGCGAGTATCCACACGGTCAGGCCAGCGGGGCGGATGCGTTCGCTGGGAAGCTTCGCAGGGAGGATTGCCACCAGGTAGGCGATGAACACACCTGCGAGGAATGGCAGCCATGTGAAAAACCAGCCCTGCACATTTAGTGGCATGTCGGCGCTTTGGTGGGCGACGCGGGCGAAGAGTGCGAAGAGACCGATGGCGATGGAATCACACAGCAAGGACATCCAGCGGTTCACGTATCTGGCCTTTCAATTGCGGACTGTCGGTTAGAGTCTGAGTTAATCGTATCCTGTTCCACATCCAGGGATTCATTGGCCTTGAGTCCCTTGGGGGTGAAATAGATAAAATAGATGACCCATCCGACAATCGCCATGATGATAAATGAGCATAAACGGTAGATTATGACAGCTCCGGCGGCTTCCACTGCGGTCATACCGGTGGCTACGAGGGCTGCGATGTAGGCGGCTTCGATAGGGCCGATTCCGCCTGGGGTGGCTTGGATTGAGCCTGCGATTTTTGCGGTGGTGTACGCCAACAGCACGCCTGCGATAGTGGTGTTGTTGGGTTCTGGTTCAAACATCGGGGCAGTGCCGGTGACCGCCCAGATGCAAATCCAGAGGGAGATGGCGTCGAAAAGCCTATTGCCTAAAGACCACGCGGCGCTGGCCGCGAATTGTGGCCCGGTGAGCGAGACCGAGCGCAGCTGCTCAATGCTTCCAAGAAGCTTTTCGACGAAGCCCCACTCCCTGTTTTTCGTCAATTTTCGCACCCACCGAGCCAAGGAGTCGGGGTTGTTGGCTGCCCAATAAACGGCGCCAGACAGCCCGACCATGGCGATGAATGTGGCGATCAGTGACCATAAGTTCAGCGATGCGCCCATATAAAACACGGCGATGACACCGAGAGCAACCAACCAGACGGTCGATAGGGCACTGGAGAGCAGGAAAAACCACGAACACAGCACGGCGCTGGCACCCCAGCTGCGCTGCACTTTATAGGTGAGAATCGCGGAAAACGCCGGGCCGCCAGGAAGGGTCGCGGACCAGGAGTTAGCCGCAAAAGTTAAAGCCGTGGTGGCTTTGAGAGTCGCAGGACTACCTCCGGCTTTCAACATGATCTGCATGACTCTGGCCATCGCAACGAATGACAACACCAACGCCACCATGGTGAGGGCAACGCCTACGGGGCTGACGTGGCGGATTTGTTGGATGCCCATTTTGAGGAAATCCAGCTGATCCCTCAGGAAAAATAGGATCACCCCTAGAAACGCCAGGGACAAAGCCCAACGAATCCAGGGGTTGCTGAAAAATCCTCGCATAGATTTAATCTAGATCCTCAAGCCTGCGCTTTTCCAAACGAGCCTTAAGTTCCACGAAGGACACCAGATCACGGTTTTCCTGCGTGCTCAAACCACCGCGAGATGCCACGGTATCGCCAGCGACAACTGCTTCATGCACGGTGACTTCCTCATCGTCGTTGAGGCGACGGGTGGTTGGGCGAGGTGCTTCCTCCACCTCAGAGCCGTGACCCATGACAGTGTAGGCCTTTTTAACGAAGCCGGGTGCCCACCAGTTGTCGTCGCGAAGCAGGTGCATCACGGCGGGGACAAGCAGCATGCGGATGATGGTGGCATCCAGAATCAGCGCTGCGATCATGCCGAACGCGATGTACTTCATCATGACGATCTCAGAGAAACCAAACGCTCCACAGACCACAATCATGATCAGTGCGGCCGCGGTGATGATAGATCCGGTGTGTGCAGTGCCGTATCTGATGGCGTCGTCGGTGGATTCGCCTTTGTCGCGGGCCTCCACCATGCGAGATACCAGGAACACCTCATAGTCGGTGGAAAGTCCGTAAATAATAGCCATGATCAGCACCAGCACTGGACTCATCAGTGGGCCAGGGGAGAAGTTCAATGCGCTGGCACCCACGCCATCGACGAACATCAAGGTGAGAATACCCAAGGTGGCACCCATACCCAGAATGGTCATGATGATGGCCTTCGCCGGCAAAATCACCGAACCAAATACCAATGCCATGAGGATGAAAGTGGCCAGCACAATGTAGAGAGCCATCCAGGGGAGCTTTTCAAAGAGCGCCTCAATGGATTCGATCTCCATGGCTGGAGTGCCACCGATCTGCACCTCAACGCCCTCAGGGACGGAAATAGCGCGAAGCTGCTCCACTACCTGCTCATTGAGGGAACGATCCTGAATACCAGCAGACAACACCGTGGTGCCATCATCGGTAGTCGCACCTGCGGTGAAACGATCTGTCAGTCCCTCAACTTCGTTGGCCTGAACATAGATATCGATCAGCTGGTTGTTGTCCGCCCCGGTGACCACAAGCTTGACCGGCTCGGTGCGGAAGGCGGGAAACGCCTCGTCGAAACGCTCTTGGGCGACGCGGGTGTCGTTAGCTGGTGGCAGATACGTTTCATTGATGCCGCCGAATTTCACGCCCGTCAACGGCACTGTAAGAGCAAGCAAGAGCAATACGACGCCCACGGTCACTGCCTTGGCATGGCGCATTGCCCATGCCGGCACGCGGTACCAAATGGTGTCTTCCAAACGGCGCGCTGTTCGAGCAGTGCGACGCAAACTCCACTTATCGATATTCTTACCCAACATGCTGAACAGCGACGGCAACACCGTCACCGACATCAAAGCAGCAAGGCCAACCGCGGAAATCGCACCGAATGCCACCGACTTCAAGAAAGCCTGTGGGAAAACAAACAACCCGGACAGCGCCACAGCCACCATCGCTGCAGAGAACACCACAGTCTTACCCGCGGTCGCCGTAGTGGTGGCAACAGCCTGTTCAACCGGGGTGCCCTTATCCATTTCCTCACGGAAACGAGAGACCATGAATAAGCCATAGTCAATGGCAAGACCCAAGCCCAGAAGGGTCACAACAGATTGTGCAAATACGTTGACCTGGAAGAATCCAGCCAAAATTGCCAAGATGCCCAGCGAACCCAAGATGGACAAAATGCTCACGATCAATGGCATCGCCGCGGCAACAACTGAGCCAAACACGATGAGCAGCAAGATAGCCACGAAAGGCAGCGCAAAAACTTCGGCGCGTGAAATATCGCCAGCCATGCCCTCATCGAGTGCGTCGGCTACAGCGGTGGCACCCGCGACCTCAGTGGTGACGCCACCGGCAAGGTTGTCCGGATGAAGCTGATCTTCAATCTCCCGGAAGTCCTTCAGCGTTTGCTCGCCGTCACCTTTGAGCCCGAGAGCTGCAAAGGTTTGGGTGCCGTCTTCGCTGAGGAGATTTTGATTACGAGTGTCAAAGTAGCTGTTGATGTGGCTGACTTCATCAGGGTTGTTCTCGATTAGCCCAGCTAAGTAGCCAGAGATGCTGGAGAACACCTCTGCATCATCGAAAGAAGTGCCTTCAGGCGCAGTAAACAGCAACACGACATCGCCGTCATTGTCACGCCCAAAGGTCTCCAACTCGATGCGCGCCGCAGCGGTCGAGGAAGAACCAGGATCATCCCATCCTTCCTGGCTCATGCGGTCGCCCAGCTTGGTGCCGAAAATGACAAACAAAGCCAAAATCGCGGCGATGACAACTAACGGAACAATGCGCCTAAATCTGTAAGCAAAGTGGCCCCATTTAGAAAACACGGGTGGATTACTCCTGGGAATTGTGGCGGTTGGATAACAAGGCAGTCAGAGGGCGGAACGGCTGCAGCCATGCGCCACCGTCTGGCAGGTTATCCAGGCTGACGCGAGGAAGCGGCTCACGGAAGACGCCGGGGATTTCCTCCAGATCAACAAACTCGATGGTGTCATGAGCTACAGCCCATGACGCGTGCTCGTGGAAACCAATGACCGTGGCAGGAATGCCCTCTGCAACGAGCTCCTCGAGAGTCTCACGGAAGTTCTGACCATCTGCACTGGCCACGATGACACCCCGCAGCACGCCTTCTTCATAGCGCCTGCGAATGTGATCAATCATGTCCGGATCGACATCGGAATCCTCGCCGATCTTAGGCTTAGCGAAGACCGCGAAACCAACGTTACGCAGCGCTTCCACCCAAGGTCGAACAACATCAGAGCCACCTGGGGTGATGTTGGCAAACACCGTTGCCTCAGGCTCAATGTGGCGGCCCAACTCATGTGCCCTGCGACCTGCGCGAGCAAGCAACCACCGACCGATGGCATCAAAGCGAGGTCGGTACGCAGCGGTTGGGCGACCACCCAAAATAGCGCCCAAACCCATATCTAGGTTGGGAGCGTCCCACACTAGAAGGACACTTTCAGGGCCTTCTTTGTCAGTGGGATTGTAGCTATGAATGACCTCATGCACATCAGACATTAGTTTTGCACCTTCTGCCACAAGTACTCATTGATCACGTGATCTTTTTCCAAGCCTTTGCCTTCAAACTTGGTGATGACCTGACGGTCAGTCAGCTGAGGGCATTCCTCCCATGGCCAGCCTTTGTACTCAAGCAGTGGTTCGACCTCAACTAGCTCATTGATCCACTCTGCGTAATCAGCGTGGTCGGTAGCAACGTGCAGAACTCCACCTGGCTTGAGCTTCTTTGCAAACAGGTTCAGCGGACCAGACTGGATGATGCGGCGCTTGTTGTGGCGCGCCTTTGGCCAAGGGTCCGGGAAGTATACGCGGATGCCGTCCAGGGACCCATCGGCAAACATGCGGTTGAGTACCTCGATGCCGTCTCCGCGGACCATGCGCACGTTGTCGATGTCTCCACGGACAACAGAGCCCATCAACTTGGCCAAGCCCGGCTTGTATAGTTCGACGGCGACAATGTTGGTATCAGCCTCAAGTGGAGCCATGGCAGCAGTAGAAGTTCCAGTGCCAGAGCCGATCTCTACGATGGTTTTTGCGCCTTCGCGCCCGAACCACGCATCAACATCAATCAGCTCATCTTCGAGGACGCGACCCAGTTCAGGCCACTTTTCATCCCACATGGTTTGCTGGTTTTCAGTGAGGGTGCCACGCCTAAACGTGACACTGCCTAGACGTGGGTAGTCGAGGTCATTATCAAAATCGGATTGGAGAGGCCGACCAGCTGGCAGTTCTCCTAATTGATCGCGGGAATTATCAGAAATAGACATTATTTGTTATTTTTCCTGTTCAACTTTAAAACTTCAATATTCGTGAGTTTGGATGAATCCCTCGAGCACTACCTTTTAGACCTCTCGCTGCAATTTAGGCCAGCTGAGATTTAAGCTTTCCGACGATTCTTCTCATTACTGCAATCGTACCGGCGATGGTGGACACGATGACATGAAAGAGCATTAAAGCAATTAAGTACAGGCTGAAGTAGTTAAACCACTCCACTCCGGTGCTCTGTGATAAAAAATGCGCACCCAAACTCAAAGTGCCAACTGGGAAGGTACTGGCCCACCATGTGGGGCTGTATGTCGCCCCTTTGAAAACAGCTCTGTAGAACACAAAGTGAGCGATGGCTCCCAGAGGAATCGTAAAAATTCCCATGACGATGCCGTAAATAATGCCCATTGTGATTGCTGTCTTGGATCCAAAGGACGCACCGATGAGCTGAGCTGCTGCAGTGGATTGGCCGACCATACCCAAAGGAATCCACGATGTTGGTGTTGCCATCAGTGGGATGCCCTGCGCCTTGGGGCTGAAATAGTAGAAATACACTCGGGTAAAAACTGCTGGTGCAGACGCCAAAGTTAAAAGGAAGAGCCCGAAAGAAACCCACAGCATCGCCGGAAGTTCAAAGTGCTCTTGGAGTTGTGCTGCCGAGGTGGAAGCAACCATCGGCGTGACCAGAGGAAGACCCCACGCAAAAGTTGGTGTGCCCGCCTTAGATCGCAAAATGGCCGTTATATATAAGGAATAGGCAACAAGTCCCACGGCTGTGCCAATAGACCAGCACACAAACATGAATCCCCACAGATCATCACCCAAAACTACGGGGCTTGCAGTTCCCAATGCGATCAAACCCATGGACAGCATTGCCCATGCCGGCATGACTTCAGTTTTGAATGAAGGAGAGCGGTAGATTAGCCAACCGCCAATAATGACAATTGCCACCACAACAGCTAACGCGAAGAAGGAATCTGCGACGACTGGAAAACCATGGATTTTTAACAGTGATGACAACAATGAGATGCCCATGAGGGAACCAGCCCACGAGGGGCCAGGTGGAGGTAAGACCGCAGCGTAGCTTTTGGTCGAAGAGGGAGTGGGCATGCCCATTACTTTAAGCCTTTGGGGCAGTGAAACCGCTAAATGGGGGCGTTGTGCGCTCGATCACTGGTCTAGACCTTTGGGCTCCAAAAGTTGCAATTTCGCGAATGCTTCAACACTTGTTTGCAATGTTTGTTAATAAATGGGTTCGCTAGTGGATTCTGTCGTTAGTACTGGCCGTCGTGGTGAGGTCATGTATTTATGTAGGGCAAAGTTAAGTTCAGAGCGCCTTTTGATACGACCAACTGGATATAACCTTTGGGGTAACGTGGGGGATGTGTGTGGGTAATTTTCAGAGTATTCAAAAGGGGGATCTAGGGTAAAAATTTGGCTTCAAGTACATACCTTTAGTTCGGTAGTTGAGGGCGGGTGGTGACAGTGCGGGCATGCATGTGGGTGTAAATGTTGTTTTAAAAAGGGGTGTACTGACAGTGGGCCGGTTTGTGCTGGTCGGCCACTAGCGGAGTGCTTGGATTGTGATGGCAGAGTAAGGGAAAGGGATTACCAGTACCGCTGTTCTTGGCGTTTTGTTGCCTATTGTCCGAATGTTAAGTGTTAATGGTCGGAAATCTGGGAAAGTTGTCTCCTGGAATGTGTGAGAATTGCCCAAATCTGAACCCAATGGCCATGGACGGGGAATGAACTGTCAGAGAACGGTTGAGGTTAATTCTTGAAACCACCCCCAAAATAGGCTATTTAAACGGGTGCTCTCATATTAAAGAAAGTGTGTAGATGCGTGTGGGCAGGGGGTAGGTCCACTGGTAATGACAAATGTGTCCGTTGTCTCACCTAAAGTTTTAACTAGTTCTGTATCTGAAAGCTACGCTAGGGGGCAAGAACTCTGTCGAATGACACAAAATCTGGAGAAGTAATGACTACTGCTGCAATCAGGGGCCTTCAGGGTGAGGCGCCGACCAAGAATAAGGAACTGCTGAACTGGATCGCAGACGCCGTCGAGCTCTTCCAGCCTGAGGCTGTTGTGTTCGTTGATGGATCCCAGGCTGAGTGGGATCGCATGGCGGAGGATCTTGTTGAAGCCGGTACCCTCATCAAGCTCAACGAGGAAAAGCGTCCGAACAGCTACCTAGCTCGTTCCAACCCATCTGACGTTGCGCGCGTTGAGTCCCGCACCTTCATCTGCTCCGAGAAGGAAGAAGATGCTGGCCCAACCAACAACTGGGCTCCACCACAGGCAATGAAGGACGAAATGTCCAAGCATTACGCTGGTTCCATGAAGGGGCGCACCATGTACGTCGTGCCTTTCTGCATGGGTCCAATCAGCGATCCGGATCCTAAGCTTGGTGTGCAGCTCACTGACTCCGAGTACGTTGTCATGTCCATGCGCATCATGACCCGCATGGGTATTGAAGCGCTGGACAAGATCGGCGCGAACGGCAGCTTCGTCAGGTGCCTCCACTCCGTTGGTGCTCCTTTGGAGCCAGGCCAGGAAGACGTTGCATGGCCTTGCAACGACACCAAGTACATCACCCAGTTCCCAGAGACCAAGGAAATTTGGTCCTACGGTTCCGGCTACGGCGGAAACGCAATCCTGGCAAAGAAGTGCTACGCACTGCGTATCGCATCTGTCATGGCTCGCGAAGAAGGCTGGATGGCTGAGCACATGCTCATCCTGAAACTGATCAACCCAGAGGGCAAGGCGTACCACATCGCAGCAGCATTCCCATCTGCTTGTGGCAAGACCAACCTCGCCATGATCACTCCAACCATCCCAGGCTGGACCGCTCAGGTTGTTGGCGACGACATTGCTTGGCTTAAGCTGCGCGAGGACGGCCTCTACGCAGTTAACCCAGAAAATGGTTTCTTCGGTGTTGCTCCAGGCACCAACTACGCATCCAACCCAATCGCGATGAAGACCATGGAACCAGGCAACACCCTGTTCACCAACGTGGCACTCACCGACGACGGCGACATCTGGTGGGAAGGCATGGACGGCGACGCCCCAGCTCACCTCATTGACTGGATGGGCAACGACTGGACCCCAGAGTCCGACGAAAACGCTGCTCACCCTAACTCCCGTTACTGCGTAGCAATCGACCAGTCCCCAGCAGCAGCACCTGAGTTCAACGACTGGGAAGGCGTCAAGATCGACGCAATCCTCTTCGGTGGACGTCGCGCAGACACCGTCCCACTGGTTACCCAGACCTACGACTGGGAGCACGGCACCATGGTTGGTGCACTGCTCGCATCCGGTCAGACCGCAGCTTCCGCAGAAGCAAAGGTCGGCACACTCCGCCACGACCCAATGGCAATGCTCCCATTCATTGGCTACAACGCTGGTGAATACCTGCAGAACTGGATTGACATGGGTAACAAGGGTGGCGACAAGATGCCATCCATCTTCCTGGTCAACTGGTTCCGCCGTGGCGAAGATGGACGCTTCCTGTGGCCTGGCTTCGGCGAAAACTCTCGCGTTCTGAAGTGGGTCATCGACCGCATCGAAGGCCGCGTTGGCGCAGACGAGACCGTTGTTGGACACACCGCTAAGGCTGAAGACCTCGACCTCGACGGCCTCGACACCCCAATTGAGGATGTCAAGGAAGCACTGACCGCTCCTGCAGAGCAGTGGGCGAACGACGTTGAAGACAACGCCGAGTACCTCACTTTCCTCGGACCACGTGTTCCTGCAGAGGTTCACAGCCAGTTCGATGCTCTGAAGGCCCGCATTTCAGCAGCTCACGCTTAAAGTTCACGCTTAAGAACTGCTAAATAACAAGAAAGGCTCCCACCGAAAGTGGGAGCCTTTCTTGTCGTTAAGCGATGAATTCCTCAAAACCTCAGTGCTTTTTAAACACCAACACCAAGTTACTTACCGCGAATTCTCGGAGCACTGGGACTTTAACCATCCACCAGGCCCAATACGGGTGGTAGCGGGGAAAAGCGGCAACCAATTCCGCATTGCCCACGGAGGCTCCCCATTCCAGCCCCTCCCGGCAGGACACATTAAACAGTGACTCCCCGAAAACGTTCTTGGGTGGATGCCCGTGTTTCTTCGTGTAGTGATCGCGGGCAAATTCTCCGCCAACGTAGTGTTCCCACAGTCCGGTTTCATGACCACCGAATGGGCCTAACCAAATGGTGTAGCTCAGGATTGCCAGGCCGCCGCTGCGGGTGACGCGGAGCATTTCTTCTCCCAATTCCCACGGTGCGGAGACATGTTCTGCAACGTTGGAGGAGTACACCACGTCAAAGGAATCGGGAAGAAACGGCAGGTCGAGGCCGGATCCGCGGACTGATCCGTGGACGTCGATGCCAGCTGCGGACATTTCGCCAACGTCGGGTTCGACGGAGAAGTAGGTGGCGCCCAGTGTCTCAAAGGCTTCGGCGAAGTATCCGGGTCCGCCGCCGACGTCGAGAACTTTCAGGTCATTTAATCCGGCGCCAGAAATATCTTCAGACAAAGCCGCCACCAGACTCGAGGTATCGAGGGCCAGGTTTCCGTAAAAGATGTCAGGTCGGGTTTGTTCGTATTTGAAATCAGACAGTAAACCCCACGACCTGCCCAAGGTAGCCAAGCGACGAAGAGCCGGAAGCTCCGGAAATGAGGCCATTTATGCGCGGGTCCAGTTGAGGTCGTGGATGTCTTCGCCGTTCATCCATCGCAAAATGGTGGTGATGGCATCGTCGATGGAGGAAACAATGGTGGTGTTATTTACTCCTGCAACGCCGAATTCTAGGGTCCAGCCGTCTACTTCTGCGAGGCTGCGCGCGGAGATGTAGGAGGACTCGTCGGCGGGGTTGTCTAGGTCGAAGTGTGCAATCTTCAAATAATCCCCGGAATCCCCGGAATCCCCGGAATCCCCGGAATCCCCGGAATCTCCAGAGCCCCCGGCAATGACGTTCAACTGGTGCTCGAGTCCAAGGCGGGAGGCGCCGATGCGGGCGTCGTCGTCATTTTTGGTTTGGACGGTAAAGGAGATGTCTTCGTCGCCGTAGCGGAGGACTTCGTCGTTGTATTGGATGCCCAGGCCGGAGGCGAGTGCCACGTCGTCGAGCCAGCCTAAGCAGTCGTTGATCAGTTCGTCGTCGACTTCGATGGTGACGTTTCTGGGGTGGGTAAAGGGGACTCCGAGGAAGTCCACGTCGTCTTCTTTCGCGGCGCTGAGGATGGTTTCGCGGATTTGTGCGGGGGAGTGGGTGGGAGAGAAAACGGTGATCGTTGTGGCCATGGCTTCCATTATGGCTTGTTTAAAAGCAGCTAGACTGAATAACCCTATGAAGATCCTTTTGTTGTGCTGGCGTGATACCACTCATCCTCAAGGTGGCGGAAGTGAACGCTATCTGGAGCGAGTGGGCGAGTTTTTGGCGGATCAGGGCCATGAGGTGGTGTTTCGTACTGCTGGGCACACGGATGCGCCACGGCGTTCTTTCCGCGATGGTGTGAGGTATTCCAGGAGCGGTGGGAAGTTTAGTGTGTATCCCAAGGCGTGGGTGGCCATGATGTTGGGTCGTGTGGGGATTGGCACGTTTTCCAAGGTTGATGTGGTGGTGGATACGCAGAATGGCATTCCGTTTTTTGGAAAGTTTTTCTCCGGTAAGCCGACTGTGCTGCTCACGCATCATTGCCATAAGGAGCAGTGGCCGGTGGTGGGTCGGGTGCTGGCGAAGGTTGGTTGGCTGATTGAGAGCCAGATCGCGCCGCGCGCTTACAAAACCGCGCCGTATGTGACTGTTTCAGAGCCGAGCGCTGAGGAGCTCATTGCGTTGGGTGTGGATCCGCAGCGGATTCATATCGTGCGCAATGGCGTGGATCCCGTGCCGCTGCACACGCCGAAGCTGGATCGCGATGGCCAGCATGCGGTGACGTTGTCGCGCCTGGTTCCGCACAAGCAGATTGAGCATGCGATGGATGTCGTCGCGGCGCTCGACGGCGTGGTGCTGGATGTAGTCGGAAGCGGTTGGTGGCAGGAGGAACTGGTCGATTATGCCCGCACGCTGGGTGTGAGCGATCGCGTGGTTTTCCACGGCCAGGTCGCCGAGGATCACAAGCATGCCCTGCTGGAGCGCGCCACGATTCATCTCATGCCTTCGCGCAAGGAAGGCTGGGGCCTGGCGGTCACGGAGGCGGCGCAGCACGGCGTTCCGACGATCGGTTACCGCAGCTCAGGCGGCCTGCGCGATTCCGTCGTCGACGGCGAAACCGGCATGCTTGTCGACTCCAAGGCCGAGCTTATTTCAGCCACCAAAACCCTGCTTATCGACGCCTCCCTCCGCTCCAAGCTCGGCGCCAGCGCGAAGCAGCGCGCCGAAAACTACAAGTGGGACACCGCGGGAGCGCAGTTCGAGGAACTACTTCTTGGTCTTGCGTCGAAGAAGTAGTCCCAGCGGCAACGCCATCCACAGCACGGTCAGGCCCACACCGAGGTAGTATTTCCAGCCACGCTGCGGTGGTGCGCCAGTTTCTGTGATCGTATCGCCATCCACCACGACACCAACACCAAGTTCCTCAAGGCGCTCGATATCCCCGGCCGCCCATGCCTGCGTTGCTTCGGTCCACCGCTGTGAGGGCGCGTCGGTGATGATGCCATCCACACGCAGTTCGCCGGATTCCACCACGGAGAGGGCTTTGGTTTTGGGATCGACAACCGGGATCCCATCCTCGCGGGTCACCAAGGGGCCTTGGCCGATGATTAAGATGTCGCGGCCATCAGCGATTTCTGCCAGTGCTTCCACTGATTCCACATGCGCTGAACTCGGGCGTATCACGGAAACCTCACGTGGTGCATCAGGAATCTGGAGCAACGCCAAACCGGTAGCCACCCACGACAGCGGGCTTTTCACCCCGGCGGCCAAACACACATAGGCAGGGATAGCCAGCATGAGGAGTTTTTGAGAATCCCTAAACAGCGCGGCGCCTGGAACATATGCGATGGTCCACGTGAACAGATTCGGCATCAGCCACGGACCGATCGCCCCCACGAAACCTGCAACTGCAAGCAGAGCGAGAATCAACGGGCAGTTTTTGAAACCCGCCAGCAGAATCGCAAATAACAAAATTCCAGCAACTGCGAAACCCACTTCACGGGAAGCCGGCACTGCCCCCGCATTCCAAATTCCACCCAGACCCAGCGCAGTTCCCAACGTTCCTGCATATGTTTCAGAACGAATGGCGAAGGTCAGCGCACCTCCCGAAGTGGGGGTGGCAAGAAGCGCAGGTATTAGCCAAGGAAGCCACGAAAGGAAGGAACATAGCGTCGTAAAGCATTTTCTTTTGGAACTCGCCACGCCCGTGACCGCCGCAACCACCGCACCCGTGGGCGTCAACGACGCCGCCCAGATCGCCACAACCTGCCAACGCGGATGCCTGCGCAGCGCCACAACCAGCGGCAACAGCCACACCGCCATCACCAACGACCAATGGCCCTGCAGCAGACGCTCCACCACGAAGGGATTGTAAATCGCCACGGTAACGGCCAAAAACTTAGAAGGCCCAAGGCGCATCGCACCCCACGCGCCCGCGAAACCCGCCACAAGCAGCATGCCGCGAACGATCCAACTCACCGGCAAAAAGCCAAGCAACGCCAGCACACCATCCTGCGGGGCGTTCCGCGACGGCAAATCACCAAAACCCAACGCATTCAACGACAACGCCGGATGGTCCACCACCGACATATCCCGCAACAACAACTCGCCAGGCGCAGCCAACGGCCACAGCAAAGATCCCAAAAGCACAGTCGTCCATGCCCACAGCAGGATACGCCGGGTTGGGGTCATAAGGATTTAACTCCTGAGTTTATTCACAGTGCTCATCAGGCGGCCGCGCTTGAAAATTCCCGTGAGGAACACACCAATCGCAAGCAACGACAGGCCTAAGAATTTAGAAAAGAAATCAAACCCCTTAGCCCACGACAACTGCTGATCAATATCATGCGCATTATCCTGCAGAAGCTTCAACGTATCCGCAGTATAAGTGAATTCTACTGTGTCATCACCGTCCGAGCCATGGAACGTCATCGCCTCATCTTTAGCCACAATGATGCCAGAGAAACGATCCACCTTCAGGGTCCGCTCCACCGAATACGTCCTGGAATCATCCAACGGAACATAACGAAGATGCTGGTAGAAGGTATAAGTATTGCCCTCGCGGGACACGTAATCCACCGGGGACTCCTCACCTAACACAATGTCGTAATAAGGATAAGAATTCCGCAACGTATTCGCCGGGAAGAAGTAATGCAACCCCTCCCGCACCACATTGCTACTATCCGCCGGCGAACCCGAAATGGTGGCAGTCGGCTCAATCACCGGAAAACGAGAGTGACCAATCAGCACCACATCATCCGAAATTTCCGCAACAGTTTTCCCCTGCACATCCGTAACTGTCTGATCCACATGCGTCGCGATCTCATCGACCATCGACGTCGGCGCAGTCACAATATGCTCAGTGCGCACAAACCCCTGCGGACTCTCACTCACCAACGTCAGATCCAAATCCTTCGGAATCGTCCGCGCCTGACCAGTCACATACGGCGGTACCGTGAAGGCAAAAATGAGGAACAGCACGCCCGCAATAATGAGGACCGTTGCAGATCGCTTCATAAAAACAGCCCACACCTTTCCGCTAAACTCGCATGTTGAAATAATGTCTACCCAATCATATGCACCCATCCGCCATCGCGGATTCATCAGCTCACTCGAGGGACTACGCGCAATCGCCTCCCTGGGAGTCTTGGCGACCCACGTTGCATTCCAAACCTCCGTCGACCCCGCCAGCAACATCGGTGCAGTACTCGCGCGTTTCGACTTTTTCGTCGCCGTCTTCTTCGCACTCTCCGCCTTCGTTCTTTGGCGACGCCGCGCCGGGCAACCAGTGGGACTGTACTACCTCAAACGCCTAGCCCGCATCATGCCCGCATACTGGGCAACGGTCATCGCCGTCCTACTGTTCATTCCCACCGGCCCTTGGTTAGCCAACCTGACGATGACTCAAATTTACTGGCCAGACGGCCTCATGACAGGCCTTACCCACCTTTGGTCCCTGTGCGTGGAAGTGGCATTTTACCTGGTGATGCCGCTTCTCGCGTGGGTGTTGGATAGGTTTGATCGGCCGGTGCGCATCCTGTTGATTGCTGGTGGGGCAGTGTTGAGTCTGGCGTGGCCGTGGATTCCAGTAGTAGAACATTCGTTGGACGAGGGGTGGGCAAACATGCAGATCTGGCCACCCGCCTACGCTTGCTGGTTTGCAGTCGGCATGATCGCCGCAGAAATTGAAGGAGTTCGATTCCCCCGGGTTCCGAGCTTTGTGTGGGTGGGTCTGGCTTTAGTTGTCGCTTGGATCGCGGGCCAAGAATGGTTCGGACCACTAGGTTTAGTGCACCCCAGCCCCTGGGAATTCAACTTAAGAGTCCTCGCGGGCACACTTTTCGCTGTATTTCTGGTGGTTCCCTACGCGCTGGGTACGCCCTCTCGGCTTCTTGATTCCAGTTGGATGAAAACGCTCGGCACCTGGTCGTATTCCATCTTCCTCTGGCACCTTCCCGTGCTGACGATTGTGTTCCCACTGCTCGGGTTGCCTTTATTTAGTGGAAATTTCCTGTTGGTGTTTGTCGTGACGGTCTTGTTGACGATCCCAGTTGCCGCCATCAGCTACACCTTCATCGAAGAGCCCATCATGCGGTGGACCCGGCGCGCCATTCGGACTGGGGGTCGTTAGGATTCACCATTTTTCTGGGGGTAGGTCTGGAAAATGGTGAATCGGCACCACGTCAAGACGGGGACGGGGCATGGCAAGCCGATAAGGGAACTAATTTGCTAATACTCACCACAGGATCCGGATTTTCAGCCGTTTGTGGTGGATTTTTGCAAATCGCCGGTGGTTTGATGCAAAAATACGTTCGATTTGAAGGTCTGGCCACAGGATTGTGGTGGATCCTTGATCAACAAGCTGACAGGAATCACAGGAGCCCCAATGGTCCCAAAACCGACCCCCTCTACAATCGCCTCCAAGGGCCTAGAACTGTCAGAATGAACTGACACCCATTTAACGCTTTGGAGGCCTTAAATCGCCAGCAAATAGCGCAGCCACGGAAATGCCCGCTAGCAGGGCCAATGCGGGGGAATCTCCTGGGTATGCGGCTGCCGGCCAGGGAGCTTGGGCGAGCCACAATCCGCAGATAGCCAACGGGAGCCCTGCCAACACCCATTTCGGGATGAGGGTGAATCGCAGAACTAGCCACGACGCCACCGCCGGCACGAACCACCACCCCAACATCGGGATCAATGCCACCACCGCCCATTGCGCGTTGCGGGTGTCCTGCCACACGGGGTTTATTGCTTCTCGACGCCTCCCCACAACAACACAACCCAACACCACGATTAATGCGATGGTTGCGCCACCGAAAAGGGACAGTTTGTAGGGTTTTTCGCCGTCGAAAGCGAAGCTCAACTCGCCGGAGGCGTTCGCGGGGATGATGAAACCTTGGGAGGAGGCGTCGAGTTGGATGGGGGAGAGGGGGGTGGCGTCGATAAGCGCGCTGGTACCTGAATTGAAAGCGCGCGTGGTGACGAGCACGCGGTCGGTGGGTGCTGCCTCGATGTTTGTTGCTGGCTGAACAGCGGCGAGCGGGGCGGATTCGGTGAGGGTGACCCATTCCGATTGGGTGCGCAGCGTGTGGGTTCCGGGGGTGAGTTCGAGGGGGTCACAGTCGATGCGATCGCCGTCGAGTTCCAAGGTGACGCAGGATTGGGCGTCCACGGTGACGGACATGTGGCGGGAGACTGTGAAAGTGCGGTCGAGGAACGAGGTGGGCACTGTGAGGCGTTGGAAAACGAATTGCTGCACGTCAGGAGAGGTCTCCGGCACAGTGATGGTGCGGCTGAGGCCTTCGAGGGACAGCTCGGAAATTCCTACGAAACCGTCGAATTCAATGTGAGCTTCAGGCTCCGCCAACGTAACTGTGGTGGTGCGGCCTTTTTCGAACTCGCGGACCATCACGGAATCGCCGGAGGTGATGGTGGCGGTGACGGTGCTACGGGGGGAGATCGATAATGTGGTGCCGGTACCGGAGACTTCGAGCCACGGAGACGTATCGCCAGGTGTCGGGTACCAGGCGGTGTTGTAACGATGATCAAGAAGTGAATTAAGGGAACGATCAGGATCCGCGCCGCCGAAAGAAGTGGCATCGGAACCAGACGAAGACGCCGTGATGGAACCTTCCTGCACCACCTGCGTCATTGGCCCCGCGGAAGGATAATCCACGATGCGGTTTTTCACCTCAGTCTCATCAAGGCTGGCCAACGCTGCGGAACTGGTGCCATCGCCATAATTTGTGCCGACTAGCTGCGGGGTATCGGTGACTATCTGGGCGTTCTCACTCACCAAAGTCCGCGGAGAATAGCCGTTAATGGTGTCCAGGAGGGAGAGGATTTCACCGCCGCCGGCGACAGTGGGCAGCTGCTTGGATGTGCCGGAAGTGATCCACATATTGCGGTCGGGGTCGATGAGGTAGACGTCTACTTGGCCTTGGGAGCCAAAAGTGTGCTTTTCCCCAGGCAGATCCACCTCAATATCTGGGTCGGCTTCCAGATCATGCCTCACCAGTACTGCGCCGATGCCTAGACGTTTTAATGCCTCGTCGTTTAGACCGGTGCCTAGAGTGCCTAGGTCGTCGAGACCATCTAATCCGCGAATCGCCTCCGGGGGAACCAAAGGAATGGCATCGCGGACAGCCCACGGAACATCAAGAAGTGGTTGAGCCGGTTCATCCCGAGTCCATCCCCAGTCATGGCGGGCAAACGGAGAGCTAGGCCAAATCAACGTGCGGGTGCCTGTGGCGTTTTGGTTGAGGAATTCTGTGGCTTCGTACCAGTAGTCAGGCACTTCATCCCACGTTCCCTGAGGTAGCAGCCGTGCCGACCATGCGGGAGCAAGAGCACCGACAGCGATGATCACCACGAGGAGTCCTGCGGCTTGGCGTTTTTGGAGAGGCAGCGGGATGGTGTGGTGTTTGCCTTGTCCGCTGGTCAATGCAGTCGTCCCAAGCAAGGGCAGACTGATATGCGACCCCAATGCGGCAACGCCCACCATCAACGGCATGCGGACTAATAGATCAAATTTGTGGATGTTTCGAAGTGCTGCGCCTGGGCCGTCGAGGAATTCTTGAACAGCCGTTAGGTGGGCGCTGCCGAGGATGAGGAGTCCGATGGCCAGCATGAATGCCCACAGTCCACGGTGTTTCATCAAGGTGAGGCCGATCAAGCCGAGGGCTGCGACGAGAACGCTGAGGGTGACAAAGAGAGCGTCGTTGACCAGGAGATATCCGGCTTGTCGTTCAGTGTCTACGAAGGGTGTCCAACTGGTGGTTCCGCGGAGTATTTCTACTGGGTTGAGCCAGGAGGTGGTGACGGAGGAACTTTCGATGAATTCGGTGAAGGGCGGGGCGTATTTGCCAAGCACCAACAAAGGTCCGATCCACCATGAATTAACAGCGAGAACGCCCATTCCCCACAGAAGCAGCCTTAAGAAGAGCCCTCTATACAGCAAGATCAGCGCTGCCGGGATGAGTGCTGCCATCGTGGCGGTGGCATTAACTGCACCCATGCATGCCGCGGGAAGTAAGGACAACGCGATGGCTCGTGCACCCACATTTCGCGAAAGCAGAGGCAGACATACCCATGGCGCGAGCATGATGGGCCAAGTTTCGGAGGAGATTGCAGTGAGGGTGGTGAGCGTGCGCGGGGACAGAGCAAACAGCAGTGCGGCGATCACCCTGAATGCAGGATTGCCAATCCCCAGCCGGGCTACCAGTGCGTAGAATCCAGAAAATCCCAGGCTAAGAACAAGCCACCACCACAGTCGCTGCGCAATCCAGTCAGGGAGGAAATCAGTGATGAGGAAGAAAAACCCTTGGGGAAACAGATAGCCATAAGCTTGGTTTTGCAACTGACCCAAGGTGAACGTGTCAGTCCACGCATGAAGCGCACCGGTTAAAAATCCTGCGGGGTTGAGCAGCAAATCTAGTTTAGTATCGGCAGCAACCTGACCATAAGGTTGCGCAAACACCACAAAACCCAGCGCAATCCAGACATAGAAATGCGCCGAGTGAAGAAAACGGGGAAGTGGCTTTTTAGTCTGCTTCGCGTGAACCATACTCAGGGCCACCGAGCAGGGCATCGTCTGCAGTTACGGCGTTACCAGTGGGAACAGTGTCCTGCCCTGAGATCATTGAGACCCCAACTACTGCGACTGCGCCGACGGCGATTCCCACGACTGCGCTTGCAATCGCGGGCCCGAGGGTGCGTCGGTTGAGGGAATCAGTTTCGTATGCCATGACGTGGAAGAGACTACCAGTTTTTACCCCTTGGTTTCATCTTCTTGGTTCTCGTCTCGGTTTTAGTCCAGCGGCGGAACGACAAAAACTGGTACGTCGGCGTGGTGGAGCACGCTGTCTGAGGTGGAGGATTGCCACAGGGATTTCCATCCGGAGATCCCGCGGGTGCCGGTGACAATCACGTCGGGTCGGAGCTCGTCAGCAGCATCAACGATGGCGCTCCACACGGCCGTTGCGGATTCCACCATGTGGGCTCGCGCTTCCAGACCTAGAGATTGGGCCAGCTCTACGCCTTCCTGGCAGGTTTTTAGTGCAGCGGAATGGGCGGGGTCTTCGGGTTCCACCCCCAAGGTGATCAACGAAACCGAGCGCGCAGCTTGCCGATGCAATGGCTCCCACGCAGTTAAAATTTCCACGGTGCGCGGCTGCAACAATTTCGCTGCATATTCCAAAGCGCGCCGGGATTCCGGTGAGCCATCAAAAGCAACCAGCATGGTTTTGTCGGTCATTGCATGCTCCCTGTGAAACTTGTGGAAAGTACTTCACTTCAGCCTACCGACGATTAATGCTTTGCTGCCGTCTTTTCCTATAGTTAGAGCCGTGTGGAAGCGATTGAAACCCCTCGCAGCAGCCGTCGCGGTAGCCGGTGTGCTCCTTGCGGGCTGCGCAGAAGAGCTGGAACAGCAAAAAGCAATAAGCCGCTTATCGACGTCCACCTCCACCCCTCCCGCACCGACCGCGGAGGATTTGGCGCGCGCGCAAATCCCTGAACAGCAACGCGACCAAGTCGCGTCGCTGATGATGGTTGGAGTTGCAAATTATGATCAAGCGTTGGATGCCCTCAACCAAGGCGTAGGTGGCATTTTCATTGGTTCCTGGACAGATGAAAATCTGCTCACGGAACCTGGCCGTAATATTGAGGCGCTCCGCGAAGCCGTCGGCAGGGATTTCTCCGTCAGCATCGACTTCGAAGGCGGCCGCGTCCAGCGTGCCACCAATATTCTTGGTGATTTCCCCTCACCTCGCGTGATGGCGCAGACCATGACCCCAGAGCAGGTAGAAGACCTCGCAGAAATCCTAGGCACCGGGCTGGCAGCCCATGGCGTGACCGTGAACTTTGCACCCGTCGTAGATGTCGATGCCTGGGGCCTCCCCGTCGTTGGCGATCGCTCTTTCTCCAACGACCCAGCCGTAGCAGCTACTTATGCCACAGCTTTTGCAAAGGGCTTAAGCAAAGTAGGAATTACCCCAGTATTCAAACATTTCCCAGGTCACGGTCGTGCAAGTGGCGATTCGCACACCCAAGATGTGGTGACCCCCGCACTTGATGAGCTTAAAACTTACGACCTCATCCCTTATGGCCAAGCACTTTCTGAAACTGACGGAGCCGTCATGGTTGGCCACATGATTGTTCCAGGTCTTGGTACCGACGGAGTTCCATCCTCTATCGACCCCGCCACCTATCAACTGCTCCGCAGTGGCGATTACCCAGGTGGCGTGCCTTTCGATGGCGTGATTTACACCGACGATCTCTCTGGAATGAGTGCCATTTCCGCCACCCATTCACCCGCAGAAGCAGTGCTTGCCTCCCTCAAAGCAGGCGCAGACCAAGCATTATGGATCGACTATGGGTCGTTGGGCTCCGCGATTGATCGCGTTGATGCTGCCGTTAGCAGCGGTGAATACCCTCAAGAACAAATGCTGGCATCTGCGTTGAGAGTCCAATTGCTCTACATCACACGTCTCGAAAAAAAGTGAAGTTACCAGTCCGTAACCCCTTTTGAGTAGGAATTTCGCATCAGTGCAACTAGCCTTTCAGGTGTGAAGAACTCTGGGAAAAATTCGGCAAAGAATCGGACCAAAGGGATCCTAATCGGGGTTCTCGTTGGTCTTATTGCCATTTTTGCAGGCATCTATGCGGTCGATGTTTTCCTCAACAAGGACAACATCCCTCGTGGAACAACCGTCGGTGGCGTCAGTATTTCCAACCTCAGTGCACAAGAAGCCCGCACAAAGTTGGAAACTGAACTGGCCAATGATGTGGTTCAGCCCGTCACCGTGACGGCAGGGGAGCAGAGCACCACTTTTGATCCAGTTTCCTCCGGCGTCGGCATCGATTGGGACGCAACCATCGAAGGCACCGGCGAGCAGTCTTGGAACCCCATTACCCGCTTCGTGGCGCTGTTCAAAGAATCCGAATCTCCCATCGTGAGCACCGTCGATCCCGCAGCCTTCGGCCCAACCCTTGATCGCATGGTCGGCGAACTCTATCGAGATCCCATTTCCGGAAACCTGAATATCGACGCCGGCACCCTCGTGGTCAACGACACCATCGACGGACAAGCCGTAGACCGCACCGTTTTGGAACAAGCAGTCACAGAAAACTGGCTCAACCCAGAGGGCGTAGAAGCCGAGCCATACGTTGTTCCCGCTGCGATCAGCCAAGACACCATCGATGAACTTGCAGAAGGCGCCGGAGCTAAAGCCGTATCTAGCCCCTTCGTCGTCCGAGGCGATGACGGAATTGAAGGCACCATCCCCGTCGAGCGCATGGGTGAAGTGGTGAGTTTCCCAGAAGAAAACGGCACCATCCGCGTCGACATCAATGCAGAAGCAGCCACAGCAATGCTGGCCGAAGGCCTCAAAGAAACAGAGATCGAGCCCACCAACGCTCAAATCAGTTTCTCCTCAGGCTCCCGCGTAGTCACCCCAGAAGTCACCGGACACGGAATCAACTGGGAAGAAACCCTGGCCGATCTGCCCAACAACCTCACCGGCGATGGCCCCCGCACCATCGACGCTGTCTATGAGGACACCCCAGCAACATTCACCGCCACCGACGCCCAAAACGCTACCTTCAATGAGGTCATGGGCGAGTTCACCACCGGCGGCTTCTCTGCTGCCTCCGGAACAAACATCCGCCTCACCGCGCAAATGGTCGACGGCGCAGTCGTTTCACCTGGCGATACGTTCTCCCTCAACAACTACACCGGCCCACGTGGCGCAGCCCAAGGCTTTGTTGATTCCGGCATCATTTTGAATGGTCGTTCCGACACCGCAGTCGGCGGTGGCATCAGTCAGTTCGCCACCACCTTGTACAACGCGTACTACTTCGCAGGTCTGGAAGACATCACGCACACCCCGCACAGCTACTACATTTCCCGCTACCCAGCCGGACGTGAAGCTACTATTTTCGATGGTGCCATCGACCTTCAATTCCGCAACAACTCCCCATACCCCGTCATGATCAGCACCTCTGCCGACGCCTCAAACGTGACCGTGCGCATCATGGGTGTGGACACCACCTCCGTGGAATCCATCAACAACGGACGTTGGTCCACCACCCAGCCCAACACAGTTCGAGTATCGGGTTCAGATTGTGTGCCATCAACCGGTGCACCAGGATTTACCACCTCCGACACCCGAATCATCAGCGATCTTTCTGGCAACGAAATCACCAGAGAAACCGTCACCACGGTTTACGATCCTTCACCAAACGTGGTCTGCTCCTAAAACAAAATGCCCCACCAGATCTGGTGGGGCATTACTGATTATTTAGGAAGAAAGCGAACCGAAGAGCTTGAGTAGTGGGCTCGCCAGCTGCTGAAGGAAGTTCAAGATGGTGGAGAGGAAGCTGGAGGAAGATCCGGTAGCAACATCATCGGAAGGGTTCTCTGAAGCCTTGTCCACGGTGATGGAGAAGCTCAGCGCATCCGCTTCCTGGCCTGCGTAACGGCTCAATTCTTCAGGCTGCAGGGATTCTAGGAAAGTGCCGGAAACATCGATCCAAGTGTAAGTGGTGTTTGCATCGGTTTCTGAAACCGCAGGAGCAGTCAGCTCGAACTCAGCGACATCAACGCGAGTAGTGGAGGTCTCTTCTGGAGCGGCATTGTCAGACAGCTCGGCGCTCAAAGTTGCAGTGTCGCCCTCGACGGTGATCTGCGGGTTGGACAAGGTGATGTTGAAGCCGTGAGCGTCACTGGCGAAGGCAACAGTTCCTTCGTAGTTCAGCTGGCCCTTCTCGGTGTCGATGTCGTAAGTGGAGCCAGTTCCGAGGGTGAAGTTGTAGGTTCCATCTTCGTTGACAGTTGCACCGCCAGTTGCGTCAACGGTTCCACCAGTCCAAGGTCCGGTGACATAGGTGCGCCAGGAAGACTTGAAACCCCAGTCAAGGGAGTTTTCTGAAGTTGCGACGCTAGAATCGTCTGCGGTGGTGACTATGGAAACTGGTTCTGCAATCGCAGACGGAGCAGTGGTTGCGAAAGCGGAAGTGGAAATCGCGGCAGCGGTCAGTACTGCGAAAGCGCGGCGGGAAAACTTGTGAGACATGTGAGAAACTCCGGTAACGAGAGTGGGAAGATGCTTGTTAGCGCGTTGAAGGTTGTTTGTTTTTAAAATTCTTCAATTTCTTCAATGGCGACTGTTTAAGGTTTACCTAATTTAGGCTTGCCTTAAAAGTTTGTCGGGGTTAATCGAAAGGGTGCTTGGCCTACTGGCGGAAAGCTCGCACAGTGTTGCGCTTAGGGGTATGTGAAACTGAGGGCACCCGAGTTCTTGTGGATTCGGGTGGGGAGTTTCATCTAACGCTTTTTGGGTTATGCATTGGTGAGTATGTGAAGTGTAAGTGGTGAATAATTTCTGGGGGTGGGGATATGTTGAAAATTAAAGATGTCGTCGAGTGTTCGGTGTGATGTAGTGTGCAATTTCGCACTGGAGCGGTTTTCGGCTGCGATGGAAAACTGCAAAGCTTTTTCTAAAAATGTAAAAGGGCTGATGATCGCATCGTGAGGGGATTTAAAGCGTGTATTTAAGTGGGTACTTTTTGTAGTTTCCATAGAATTAAGCCCTTGACCTTCATTGCGTATTGAGAGGTCAGGGGCTTATTTGGAGCCGGTGACGGGAATCGAACCCGCGCCGCCTGCTTGGGAAGCAGGGGTTCTACCATTGAACTACACCGGCAGTGTAAAGGTGGCGCTTAATTAAGGGCCGAGAATAAGGCTAGCATGATAAAAATCAGCGCCAGCACCACGCGCCCCAGGAACCTCATCGCAGCAACCCGTGGCCCAACCCTGAACGCTGAACGCTACACTGGTTGACGTGCTTCTTTCAGATCGTGACATTCGTAAATCAATTGACGCAGGCGACTTGGGAATTGAACCTTTCGACGCTGAGCTGATTCAGCCGTCGAGTGTCGATGTCCGCATGGACCGTTACTTCCGGGTTTTCAATAACTCTAAGTACACCCACATTGACCCTAAGTTGAATCAGGATGAGCTGACCAGCCTTGTTGAGGTTGAGGACGGCGATGGTTTTGTTCTGCATCCGGGTGAGTTTGTGCTGGCGTCCACGCTGGAAAAGTTCACTTTGCCTGCGCATTTGGCTGGTCGTTTGGAGGGTAAGTCGTCTCTTGGTCGTCTTGGCTTGTTGACGCACTCTACTGCTGGTTTCATTGATCCTGGTTTTAGTGGTTACATCACGTTGGAGTTGTCCAATGTGGCTAATCTGCCGATCACGTTGTGGCCGGGTATGAAGGTGGGGCAGTTGGCTTTGTTCCAGATGAGTTCCCCTGCGGAGACTCCGTATGGTTCCGGCAAGCTTGGTTCGAAGTATCAGGGGCAGCGTGGTCCTACTCCTTCGAAGGCGTACCTGAATTTCCCCAACAAGTAAGCAATCATGTGTTCCGGTCGCGGGCTGTATCAAAACGTGTTGAGATAATCTCCAGTCCACTCTTCATTGAAAGGAATCACCCTACATGCGGATGACAGTGATTGGTACGGGTTACCTTGGCGCTACGCACGCGGCCTGCATGGCTGAGCTTGGCCATGAGGTTCTTGGTGTTGATGTCGATGAGGCAAAGATTGCGTCGTTGAAGGACAGCAAGGTCCCATTTTTTGAGCCGGGTTTGCCTGAGGTTTTGGAGCGCAATCTGGATAATGGTCGTCTGAACTTCACTACTGATTATGCGGAGGCTGCGGCTTTCGCGCAGGTGCATTTCTTGGGCGTGGGTACTCCTCAGCAGAAGGGTACTTATGCGGCGGATCTGACGTATGTTCGTCAGGTTGTTGAGGATTTGGTGCCGATGCTTGAGGGTGAGCACATTATTTTCGGCAAGTCTACGGTTCCGGTTGGTACTGCTGAGCAGTTGCAGGAGCTTGCTGATTCTCTGGTCAAGCCTGGTTCTCATGTGGAGATCGCGTGGAATCCGGAGTTCTTGCGTGAGGGCTACGCGGTCAAAGACACCATCACTCCGGACCGCATCGTGGTGGGTGTGCGTGAGGGGGCGACAGCAGAGGCGATCGCTCGGGAGGTTTACTCCACCGCGATTGCTGCCGATACCCCATTTTTGGTGACTGATCTTGCTACCGCTGAGCTGGTGAAAGTTTCCGCGAATGCTTTCTTGGCCACCAAGATTTCCTTCATCAATGCGGTCGCTGAGATTTGTGAGCAGACCGGCGCCGATGTGGTTGCGCTTGCGGATGCCATCGGTCACGACGATCGTATCGGCCGAAAGTTCTTAGGCGCGGGCCTGGGATTCGGTGGCGGTTGCTTGCCTAAGGATATCCGCGCATTCATGGCGCGCGCGGGCGAATTGGGCGCTGACCAGGCACTTACCTTCCTGCGTGAGGTCGATTCCATCAACATGCGCCGCCGTGACCGCGTGGTGCAGCTGGCCAAAGAGATGTGTGGCGGTTCGCTGCTGGGCAAGCGCATCACGGTACTCGGCGCCGCATTCAAACCCAACTCGGACGATGTCCGCGATTCTCCGGCGTTGTCGGTCGCTGGCTCGCTGTCGCTCCAGGGTGCTGCGGTCTCGGTTTACGACCCGGAAGCTATGGACAACGCTCGACGCGTCTTCCCGACGCTCAGCTATGCGTCCAGCACTAAAGAGGCGCTTATCGACGCCCACCTCGTCGTTCTTGCCACTGAATGGCAAGAATTCCGCGACCTTGACCCCCAAGTGGCGGGAGGGGTCGTCGAGAAGCGCGCTATTATTGATGGCCGAAACGTCCTCGATGTTGCCAAATGGAAGGCCGCCGGCTGGGAAATGGAAGCGCTCGGCCGCAACCTTTAGTGGCGGTGGACCAGGCGGGGCTTGCCATCATCTGGGGCAGGCTCATCGCCGGGTACCGTCCATGCGGCGATCAGCGTGGTGATCGGCACCGCCAGTGTCAACGTCAGCGCACCGACACCTGAACGCAGCAGCTCGCCGGCCATAACATCGCTGCTCAGAGTCTGAATCAGCGGACGCTCTGCCAAGGAAAGCAGCAGCAACAGTGGCAAAGCTGCGCCGGTGTAGCCCAACACCAGGGTGTAAATCATTGAGGAAATGTGGTCGCGACCAACCGACATCGCGCCGGTAAACAGCCTCCACGGGGTGGCATCTTCATCGATTTCCGCGAGCTCATTGATGGTCGACGCCTGTGAGATCGTCACATCGTTGAGCACACCCAAGGTACCAATGATGAACGATGCCAACAGCAACCCAGAGATCGACACCTCCGGCAAATAGTTGATGATCTTCAGATGATTCTCATCGCCCAGTCCGCGCAAATTCGTGGTGACGATCGACGCCCACGACAACACTGCCGACAACAACAATGCCACCAGCGTGCCCGCCAACGCAGCTGCCGATTTCCAGTTGATTCCGTGAACCATCGGCACCACAATCAACAAGATCGCCGCGCCACACACCAGCGCCAACCACATCGCATCGTGCCCGCTGGCCAATCCTGGCAGCAAGAAAATACCAACAATCCCCAAGGTCACGACCAAACCAACCAGCGCACGCACACCTCGCCACGCCGCGAAAGCTCCCATCGCCACGACAAGGATCACACCCCAAATAACCAATGCCGTGCCCCGCTGATAATCAGCAAAAGTGTAGATGATCTCGCCATTTGTATCCGGTGTTTCCACCATGCGGATCTTGTCGCCCACGGAAAACTCCGGATCACCAGGTTGCGCGTAAGTGATCAGCTGAGTTTTCTGACCCTCATTGGCACCCGATGTGATATCTACGAGTGCACGCACGCACTCCAACGTTGCCGGCTCCGCAGAAATCGTGGGGCTTTCCGCAAAAACTCGGCCGGTGTCTGGCGAATTACACGCAGAATTATCAACGAGCGTGATCGTTCCATCCACCTGCTCATGATTTCCCGCAAACGTCTGCGAAAAGTTATCCGCCAACACCACATCGTCAGAATCCGGCCACAGCATCACCATGCCCACCAGCGTCACGACAACTGAAGAAATCAAAAACGTCAACAATCCAATGCGCCACGGTGAATTTTTCTTCGATTCCGACGTGTCAGCTGCATGTTTTCCCACGGTGTCTCCTTGCTGTTGCCATGCTCAAGTTTCAGGCATAGGCAGGCACTTTTACCCAGTGAAGCCTAACCCAGAATAGAGGACAGTGGGTATTTAAGGATCACGTTTTAAGGGCTTGGGATCGCCCAGTGACCTATTGTCCCGTTTTAGGGGATTTAGACGCCTGGCAGAGATTCTGAGGGCGTGACTTTTGAGGCCATTGGGACTGTTGTGATTCTTGCAAGGTTTCTGCAGGTTAGCTGTTCAACTTCTCGTCTCAGATCGCCAGGAAATCCGAAAGGCGAACGAATTTTCGTACAATCTCCCACAGTTAGCGCAAAGATTCGATCAAAATCAGCATTTCATGGCGAACCGGGGACGGATTTTTGCAATCGCGCCACCCCTAGGCCCAACTTGGTCTTCCTGAAAGCTTCCTGCGAGGTTTCATTTCAAGGATCCACCACAAACCGGCTCCGACCCTCTGAAATCGGTTCGAAAGTTGCAAGAACCTGACTGGAAAACGCAAAAATTCACCACGAATCTCAAAAATCCTGAGATTCGTGGTGAATCCTAACAACTGCTACTGCTTGTAAGTGGACAGGAAGTTACCCAGGCGTTCAATTGCGTTTTCCAACTGGGATGCCCATGGCAGGGTGACCACTCGGAAGTGATCGTGATGTGGCCAGTTGAAGCCAGTGCCCTGAACCATGAGGATTTTCTCGGCACGGAGAAGATCCAGCATGAGTTGGGTGTCGTCGTGGATTTCGTACACGTTGGGGTCGAGCTTGGGGAACGCGTATAGAGCTCCCATTGGTTTCACACAGCTGACACCTGGGATTTCGTTGAGTTTCGTCCATGCCATGTTGCGCTGTTCCAGGAGTCGGCCGTGTTCGCCAGTGAGGTCGTAGATGGACTGGCGTCCACCGAGAGCCACCTGAATAGCGTGCTGAGCTGGGACATTCGGGCAGAGTCGAGTGCCTGCGAGGAGTTCGAGGCCCTCAATAAATCCACGTGCGTATTGCTTTGGTCCAGTCAATACCATCCAGCCAGCTCGGTATCCTGCGACGCGGTATGCCTTGGATAGACCGTTGTATGTGATGCAAAGGAGATCTGGTGCAAGGGTTGCCAGGCTGATGTGCTCGGCATCATCGTAGAGAATGCGGTCGTAGATTTCATCGGCCAAAATCAGCAGGTCATGCTCGCGTGCAATCTCGACGATTTGTTCCAACACCCGGCGCGGGTAGACAGCTCCCGTGGGGTTGTTGGGGTTGATCACCACAATAGCTTTGGTTTTCTCTGAGATTTTGGACTTGATGTCTTCGATGGATGGGTTCCAGTCATCTTCCTCATCACAGAGGTAGTGCACAGGTTTTCCGCCAGCAAGTGATGTTGCTGCAGTCCACAGTGGGTAGTCCGGTGCGGGGATAAGAACTTCATCGCCGTCGTTGAGGAGTGCTTGGGTGGTCATGGTGATTAGTTCTGAGACACCGTTGCCTAAGAACACATCATCAACATCGAAGTGGGGGAATCCGGGCACAACTTCGTAGCGGGTGACCACTGCTCGTCGGGCCGGAATAATGCCTTTGGAGGTGGAATACCCTTGGGAAGTTGGAAGGTTGGCGATCATGTCACGCATAATCACGTCGGGGGCATCGAATCCGAACACGGCTGGATTTCCCGTGTTGAGCTTTAAGATGTTGTGCCCATCAAGCTCCATGCGTTCCGCCTCCGCGGCCACCGGGCCACGGATCTCGTACAGCACGTCCTTCATCTTCTCCGACTGATCGAAGATGCGGCGAGTTGTTCGCCGAGTGGGACGCGCCGCCTGATCCGCGCCCACAGCCTTGTTGGCGGTGTCGGTGGTCTTAGAGGTTTTGCGCTTGTCTGTAGTCACCCGCTCAATGTTGCCACTTTGTGTGCGTAGTTGAAAGCTATTGGGTGAATTTTTGCTGTTCTAGCTCTAAAAGGGTGTAATCCCACGGCTGCCTAAGATCTTTCCAGTGGCACGATCATCGGTTTGCTGTTCACGGGGTCTGGGATGCACAGGCTTTGACGTTGTAGACTTCTTCGATCAGTCCCGCAGTGACGATCTCTGTGGGATCTCCGGCTGCTGTTACTTCACCGTCTTCTATGATGATCAGGTGGAAGGCGTAGCGGAAGGCAAAGTTTGAATCGTGAAGGACTGCGACCAGGCTGTTTACCATGATTGAGTAGCAAGTGCTTTGGCAACTAAGATTGCTCATGAGATCGACCCACAAAACCAGATCGGTTGCATGATTATTGCCGTTCCTCGTTATGGCATTACCCCGGACCCACGCGATCAACTTACCGCCCAGCAAAAGTCCCACGAGGACTATGCCTTCGGCGATATTCACGTCCGTGGCGAATACCCAGGCTACTTGCTGCGCAAATTCCGCGAAAGGGTATCACCATCGACATCACAGATGAAGACCGTGAGATCTTAAAAAACACCGTCGATTTCATTTCCTTCTCCTATTACATGTCCGTATGTGAAGCCCACAACCCCGAAAACTACTCAACCGGTGGCGGTAACATCATCGGCGGAGTGGTCAGCCCCACTCTCGCGGCTTCCGAATGGGGTTGGCAAGTTGATCCCCTCGGTTTGCGCATCGTCCTGAACAACTACTGGGAGCGCTGGCAGAAGCCACTGTTCATCGTCGAAAACGGACTAGGAGCAAAGGACGTGCTTATCGACGGACCCTCCGGCCCAACAGTAAACGATGACTACCGCATCAAATACCTCGACGACGGCGGCTCAGGAATCTTGAAGCGCTACAAGAAGAAGTCCTTTGGTTGGTGCCGCGACGTCATCGCCACCAATGACGAAAGCCTGGAATCCTAAGAAATAAAGGTAGGTGTCACTTCGGTGAAAGGGTTGAGAGTGCTCAACAATAATGTTGTGCTTGCCATGAAAGACGGTGCCGAGGTGGTACTGACCGGATGAGGTGTGGGTTTCCAGAAAAAACCAGGTGAAGATATTGATTAGTCCAAAGTGGCGCAGGTGTTTGTGCCAGAAAATAACCGCGACGCTGATCATATGGTCAGCTTGCTGGCGGAAGTACCACGGTGGTGGCGTTGGCGGATCACCTTCAAATGGAGGTGAAACGTAATGAGTTGGAACCCGAGCTGACCTCCAAACCCAACCCATTAAGCGCAGAAGTGCATCATTTGTATTCTGAGGAAACTCGTCTTGCAACGGAGATCCTGGAACGCACCAACAATTGGCTTGCTGAAAAAGGGATCCCTCCGCTGCCACCAGCGGAAGTTGTAGCCATCTCATTACACCTGGTTAATGCTGGTTTTCACACGGAAGACCTCGCAGAAACCTACGTGATGACTGGTGTTTTCGAGCAGCTCTTTGAGGTAATCGATTCCTCGTTTGGCATCACCCTTGACCGACAATCCGTCAACGCCGCACGATTTATCACCCACATGCGCTATTTTTTCGTCCGAGTTCACCATGATGGCCAACTAAACGACGGCATGTCCGTGCTGCGCAACAGCCTAGAAATTTCCCACCCGGATTCGGTGGCATGTGCGGAAAGACTCAGCCAAATCCTCAGTCTCCGATTGGGTGCCGAGCTTTCCTCCGACGAGCAAACCTACCTCGCGCTCCATGTCGCGAGGTTGGCTGAAGATCGAGGTACTACCGCTGATTAACAAGCTCTAGGCGCGAATCTTTATTAAGGTGCGCGCCGAAAGCTTCTTGGCCAGGTTCCAGAATACGGCCGTTTTCCAATGCGCCAATATTTAAAGGAACAAACCCAAAACTCTTAATTAGCTGTGCAACCTGGGCACCTGCATCCACATCATTCGTGGCATACGCAATCGCACGCCCGGTACCCGCATCCTGCTCAATCTCGTGATAACCAATGTGGTTAAAAGACTTCACCATGGTTGATCCCGCGAAAAACTCCGCAATAATCTCCGAAGTGCTGCGCGGATCCTGATCAATTTCCTCCAACTCACCATTGACCGGAACCCAGTGGTTCATCGTGTCAATAACGATCTTGCCCTCTAAAGTGGCTGGATTGACACTGCGGAATTTATGCAGGGGAACAGCCAAGAACACAATATCTGCATCCTTTACAGCCTGGTCAGCAGTGCTTGGAACCGCGCCGGGCATAAGGATCTCAGCGGTAAGAGCGATTTTGTCGACAGCACCTGAACCAGCAACCTTTACCTCATAGCCTGCGGCGACCGCTGACCTGGCAAGTGAAGAACCCACTCGGCCAGCACCGAGGATGGCAATGGATGGCTTAGTGTGTGACATTGAAATTTTCCGCCTTTGGTTATTTTTATGGAGCCTATCCTTAGCAACCAAGTTGAAGCGGAAACTATTTCAGTCCGCACACGCGACACACCTCAAAAGCCCTATTTGTTCTTCTTCCAGGGCTTGGTGTTGAAAGCAGTTTCAGCAGCATCCAACGCGCGGTTGGTTAATGCGTGGGTGCGTTCCTTGCGCTGGGCTTTGAGCTCCATGTCGCGGAGTTTTTCCTTTTCACGCAGTTCGATCATGCGCTTTCGCTGAAGTTGGCGAGGTGTTGGTGCGTGCCAGGATTCAGGACCAATTTTCATCACGTACAGCATGATGAACACGATCGGAATCAGGGCTAAAAGTGCTGTTGCAAAAGCTGTGGTGCTGGCGAAAGCAGCGGTACCGGTGATGGCTAAAACTGTGGTGAGTCCGAGGATTCCGGCGCGTGGGCGTGCGCCTTTGCGGTGGAGTTCGGCAACTTCGGTGGCTGTGTAGGTTTGTTCGGAGCGGTCGACGACTGCGATTTGTTGGTTGGGCAGATCGTAGAAGATGGCGTTGAGGTCGCCGCGGGTTTTGGCGTCGGCGACGGCTTCGCAGCGGTCGTCGGTTTCTTCTAGGGAGAGGCGACCTTCTGCGTAGAACTGGCCGAGTGCTGCTAGTGCTGCTGATCTTTCGGTGTCGCTGACTCGGATGTTTTTATCGCCTGGAAATTGTTCGCCCATAATGTCTCATTCTAGAGGGTTTTTAATTGTTTTAAATCCGGGGATTCCCTGAACTGAATGGGGGTAGTGGGGGTAGGCCTGTATTAAATCGCGATAAACGGCATTAAACCCGGTTGAATCCGTTTTTAATGCCCGTTTAAACATTTTTCCAATTAGTGATTGCCATCATATTAAGGCCAAATTGCTTGGATCCTGGGATTTATTTAATTAGATTAAATCCGTAGAAATTAGCCCATGAAGCATGGAAAGGCGAAAACCCCTTGATCGTTTCCACCCAGCCCATTACTGATCGCAGCGCACTCTCGGCAGAACATGCAGAGGTGATCAAAGCAACGCTTCCTCTCGTGGGCGGCAAGATTAATGAGATCACGCCGGTTTTCTACAACAAGATGTTTGCGGCTCACCCAGAATTGATCGCTAACACCTTCAACCGTGGCAATCAGAAGCAAGGCGATCAGCAGAAGGCGCTGGCGGCTTCGATTGCAACGTTTGCCACCATGCTCGTTACTCCTGATGCTCCGGACCCAGTTCAGCTGCTGTCCCGTATTGGTCACAAGCACGTGTCCCTCGGCATTACTGCTGATCAGTACAACATTGTTCACGATCACCTTTTTGCCGCAATCGTTGAGGTTTTGGGAGCGGAAACTGTCACCGCACCTGTCGCTGAAGCATGGGATGCCGTGTACTGGATGATGGCTAACGTGCTCATCGGTTTTGAGAACAGCCTCTACGCCTCCAACGATCTGGAGCCTGGCGATGTCTTCCGCGAAGTCACCGTCACTGCAAAGAAGCAGCTCAGCGCAACCGTCTGGGAATACACCCTGGCAGGTGAGCTGGTTGCCCCAGAGCCAGGTCAGTACACCTCCATCGGAGTAGTGCTTGACGACGGCGCCCGCCAGCTGCGCCAGTACAGTTTGCTCGGCGGCTCCAGCTCCGAGTATCGCATTGCGGTTGAGGATAACGGCGAGGTTTCTGGATTCCTGCGTGATCGCGTATCCGTTGGTGACAAGATTGAAGCCACAATCGCGGCCGGCGACCTGGTTCTTAACAAGGACACCAATCCAGTTGTGCTGATTTCCCAGGGCATCGGCTCCACCCCAATGGTAGGCATGCTCGCAGGCATGGATCCAGAGCGTGACGTTGTGGTTTTGCATGCTGACCAGGCCGAGTCCACCTACGCGCAGGTGGAGGAAGTGCAGGGGCTCGTCGAAAAGCTCCCTAAGGCTGCGTTTGAAATCTTCTATCGCGACAACGACCAGTGGCTCGAGGTCGCTGGCCGCATTCCATCAGGTGCGTCCGTGTACCTGTGTGGTGGCGTGGAATTCTTGAAGAATGTCCGTGGCCAGATTGAAGCGTTGGAAGAGCAGCCACGCGATGTGAACTTCGAGCTGTTCTCACCAAACGACTGGCTGATTTCCTAAGCCCACACCCCAGAACTTCCACGGCGATGGCTGCCCACCAAATGGGTATCGATGATCCCTATGGCCTCCATGAGGGCAAACATCGTGGTGGGACCAACGAAGGAAAAACCTTCCTTCTTCAGCGCTTTTGACAGCGCAACTGATTCCGGCGACTGCGTCGGGATTTCCTCCAGGGTCTCCGGTTGTGGGGTTTTGGCAGGTTTGAAACTCCACACGAAATCCACCAAGCCACCCTTCTCACGCAATTGAAGGGTGGCTTTGGCATTGTTGATGGTGGCTAAAATCTTGCGTTTGTTGCGCACGATGCCGGCATCCTCCATGAGGCGTTCGATGTCAGCGTCGGTGAATTTTGCGACTAATTCCGGATTGAATTGAGCGAAAGCTGCGCGGAAATTATCGCGCTTGCGCAAAATCGTCGCCCAGGACAGCCCGGATTGAAAAGCTTCTAGACTGATTCTTTCGAATAATCCCTGCTCATCGCGAATCGGCATGCCCCACTCGGTGTCGTAATAATCGCGCATCAGGGGATCTTGCGCAGCCCAACTCGGGCGACTGAGGCCGTCCTCGCCAACGATTAATGAACTCATGGATTCTCCTTGGGTCGGCCTGGTTTCGGAATGTCCCCAATATTTTTAGGCAGCCGACCCGCCTTGCGCAATTGTTCCCTGAGCATCATTTCAATTTGTGCATTAGTACTGCGAGCTTCATCAGTAGCCCAGTTCGCGATTGCGTCGTAGACTGCCGGATCAAGGCGCAGCGGCACCTGTTTGCGGGCCATTGTCTTATTGGTAGAGGCTACCGGCGTTGACGATTGGCTGAGCATTGGTGTCGGAACACAACACAACCAACAGGTTGGAAACCATCGCGGCGCGTCGCTCTGGATCCAAATCCACGATTTCACGTTGTTCAAGCTGGTCAAGTGCGGTTTCCACCATGGTGACAGCGCCCTCGACGATCTTTTCGCGGGCATCAACAATCGCGGAAGCCTGCTGGCGCTGCAGCATCGCCTGGGCAATTTCCGGTGCGTAACTCAAAGAAGAGATGCGGGCTTCGACGATTTCAAGTCCTGCAACAGCCGCACGTTGTGCCACCTCATCTGCGAGTTCTTCACTGACCTCATCGGTGGCGCCACGCAAGGAAACACGACCATCAACTGGGGAATCATAGGGGTGCTGGGTTGCCACGTGACGCAGTGCGGACTCGGCCTGCTGGTGCAGGAACTCTTCGAAATCTTCCACGGAGAAGCTAGCCTGTGCAGTATCGGCTACCTGCCACACGATGATCGCTGCAATGTTGATGGGGTTGCCGTTGTAATCGTTAACTTTGGCTTCGTTGGTTTCAAAGTTTCGGACCCTCACGGACACTTTCTTTGTCACAGACAATGGAGGAACAAAGGACAATCCAGTCCGACGCAGGGTTCCGATGTAGCGTCCAAAGAACTGCACAGTCAGAGTATGTCCAGGGCTGACCACCTTCACCGACGTTATGGTGACCACCAATGCAACAGTGAAAACGACGATGCTGGCAATCAGTCCCGTTACCGCAAGTGCTCCACCGCCATCGTTTTCTAAAGTGTTGATGGATTGAGCGAAGAAAACTCCACTGGCAATCATGAGCACAATCATTGCGAGCAGTGCGAAAGCTGCTGGACCTGCGCCCAAAGACCACACTTTCTTCTCATTAATACTGACGCGTGCGCCCTCGTGTCCAACTGGTTCTGTAGCGACAGCTCCAGGAGTGCGCTCTTCTATGCTGCTCATGGTGGTGCTCCTTTTAAGTCTGGGGTGCTGAAAAAGAATGTGATATCAGTTTAACAGAAAGTGATATCACATTAAAAGGGGTCTTCTGATTTTTGCGGGTGATGCTGGAGTGAGCTTGTTCTAATCGCGTCCACCGTGAGAGGTCTTTTTGTGAACTGCTTGAACAATAAAACCTTGATTACCTCATGTTTCAGGTGCTTTTGGTCCTGGCTCGCGGAGTCACATAAATACCCTGAATAGGCACAAAAGTCAGTGGCCAAAAGTTACCTTTTTATGTGTTGTTTGCCATGACTATAACGGGGGTAAAAATACATGACTATCTGTTTTATCCGCAGAACTAATGACGTTTTCAGGTTAGGGTCAGTTCGTTCACATTATATAGAGACGAAAGGAATATGTGAATGAAACTGTTTTCCAAGGCTGCAGGTGTGATTGCCGCAGCACTTCTTGTCACAGGTGGTATAGCACCTGTGGCACAGGGGCAAGCTCTTCAGGTGGTCACACCTGAAGACCAAGAGTCCTATGTCCAACAGTTCCACCACGATGGTGATACCCCACCTGTTGTTGATGGGGTTGGTGGCTACACGGAGGAAGAAATTGCTGAGATTCATGAGGCTATCCGTCAAGCCCAAGACTCTGGTGCACCTAATGATGAACTTATTCCTGGTCAGATGTGGTCAGATAAGGTGGAGCTGCCAGCAACTATTGATAAAGCCGCTGCTGATGAAGCTGAGATAGCTATTGCACAGCAACAGTCCCAACCGCAGGCGAGGGGTCTTGCTGCGGCTGCGGCGTGTCAGACGTTTTGGCCGTCGCCTTATCAGGTCTGTGGTGCTATTTTAGAGCGTTATATTCAGCAGGGGTCCCAGTTTGGGTGGATGTTGTTGCCTACTGAAGGCCAAGCGCTTAATCCTGATGGTCAGGGGTATCGTCAGCGATTTATGGCTGGGTTTATTTATTGGCATCCTTCTACTGGTGCGCATGCGGTTAATAATTACAGTGCGCAGGTGTGGGAGCGTAATGGTTGGGAGTCTGGGTGGATGGGGTATCCCACTGGTGGTGAAGTCCCAGTATCAGGATCCAATCCAATTGATGGCGAGTTGAACGGATGGGTGCAAACTTTCCAGGGTGGGCGAGTGTATCGCAGTCCGGTAGTGGACGGGTTCCAGGTTGCTAGTATTAATGGGCTGATCTTGGATCGTTGGCTTGAGCTGGGTGGTCCGGAGAGTGACCTCGGTTTCCCTATCGCAGATGAAGCTGTTACAGCTGACGGTGTGGGTAGATTCGGTCTATTCCAAAGTGGTGCAATCTATTGGCACCCAAATTATGGAGCCCATGCAGTTGATGGAGCCGTTTTCCAAGTGTGGAAACAAGAAGGTGCAGAAAACGGTCCTCGTGGGTATCCTATTTCCGACGTATATCTAGATTCTGATAGCAATGTTCGACAAGACTTCAGCAACCAAAGCTTAAATCTCGGAGACTATTTCACATCAAATCAACTTGTATTGGTGGGTGATCGTGAAGTTTCCTTGGACTATCTTAACTTTCTAGAGGAATTTTTGGGAATTGAAATTCCCCCTGGGTCATCGGCCACTACTCAAGTAGAACCGATGCTGCGCACTACTCAACTTTGGGACCCTTTAGAAAACTCCACCTGGTCCTATAAAGGGAGAGTATGGCGAATTGTGTCCCCAGTTCGTATCCCAGTGAACTATGTATATGACACCAATCACCCTGAACGTAGGTTGCACGATTTTTGCAGCGTCTCGCAAGATTTGTGGGGTGAAGATACTCAAAACTTCAACCACACGGATCGAGTAGCAGACTTCAGAGGACCTTGTGCAACACACGATATATGTTACGACCAAAATCGGGACTATAGCACCCGCGCTGACTCCTGTGATCCGAATCTCAGAAGAGATCTTAAAACGGCCTGTAGGGAAGCATATGGAACATCTGTTACTAGAGGTTATTGTTGGTCAATTGCTGAAGGGATGTATCAAGTTGTAAAGGGTTATCAAAGGTTTGCTAACGGTGGGAATTGATGACATGTGCAAGATGCTCTGGTGGGGCATCTGTAGATCGTCAATGAGAAACAGCTCCTATTTCTCTGATATACAGAACAATGGCTCAGTACTAAATGAGAAGAGGGATCTTTGTTCTTAAACTCATATGAGAAACACAATGACGCAAATCCAGCCACTATAAATAGCAAGCTTTATCGAGTGAAATGGTGGAATTTACCACTGTTGGAATTTGTCAGTTTCGTTGTGGGTCTAGTTCTTGAATTTACCAATCCGGAAATTCTCTCCGATTTAAATCGACTTGGAGGAATCTTGAACATAGCTGGTTTCAGTGGTCTTATAGCCGGTATTCCTCTACTATTTATTCCTCTTCGTGTGCGTTGGGTGGATTTTTGTTACATAGGGGTAGGTCTACCGCTGTTCCTTTACTTCAGGTCATTTCTTGATGGATCATATATTTTCCTCAATTTGTTCCTTTTTTTAGGTCTGGGGATGATTGTGTCAGGTTTTTCCTATTCGTTAAGACGATCACTAGCACTCCGCTTCGCCATACAAGGACAAGAAGATTGATTAAGAAGTATTCGATGATTTGAGCTCCTTGTTACTGCCTGGGTGAGTGGAAAAGATGCTCAAGCGCATCAACTGACGACAACTTATGGTGATGTGAGTGAGTTGGATGAGGGGTGGGTAGTGGTTGGGAGATCATCGTCGTTACAGACGATTGAGGATTTTCACCAGTGCAGTACACCCGTAAGTTAAGTACCTTGTACACTTCTCGTTGAAGCCACCTTGCTGTGTGCAGGGTGGTTTTCGCATGGAAGTAGTGGGTGTCTCTGGGTCTGTAAAATCAGGGTTGGGGCTAAAGAAAACCTTTGGCGTTATGTGTCGGGTTTCTTTACTGTACTTTTTACCGGTATAAGGTACATGTGATGGTGAAAGACACCGATAGTTCTCATGGTGCTGAGATTAATCCTGCGCAGGGGATGCATATGAGAACGCTAATCAGTAGTTGGAGATGTTCCCGTTGCTCGTATTTTCGGAAATCCTGAGTTTGCGAAGCAAGGCTGTGATGAGCTTGGTTTGATGGATGGCAGTGTATTAAATGGTAATTCTTGGGTCGCAGAGCAGGTAGAGTTGCATCTCCTTGCTGGCAATTCGGCTCAAGTGATATCGATGAAGTCTCGTTGAATTATGGCTTTGAGGCTTACATATCAGGGGTAGAAGGCGATTTAAGGGGTTGGGTTTCTAGTGTGGCTTAAGCATAAAAGGGATTCGTTCGGGCGCTTAGAGGCGAATCTAGGCGGTGCTCATATTGTTGCCAGTGGGGCAGAAGTGAAACCTGAAAGGTTGCTGATCAGCTTCTCATCCTCGGTTTCCCCCTTGTTGGAGACGGATTTTCGCACATTCTTTCCCCCTTATGGGCTGCTATGGCAGTTAGTCCACCAAGGAGCCTATCCAGCACTAGACCCCAACTAGGACCCAACCCCAAAACCAGAAAACACTAAGCTCGTGAGACATGATTCCTGTTCTCATCGACTGCGACACCGGCATCGACGACGCCCTCGCCCTGATCTACCTGGCTGCTTTGCATAAACGTGGTGAAATCCAACTTTTTGGAGCAACGACCACCGCAGGAAATGTAGATGTGAAACAAACCGCCATTAACACCAGATGGGTGTTGAACCAGTGCGGATTACCAGACATCCCAGTCTGTTCAGGACAATCTGAACCAAAGCGCGTGTCGCTAGTGACTACTCCCGAAACGCACGGCGACCACGGCCTTGGCTATATAAACCCAGGTCACGTCGAAATTTCCCAGATCGACTGGAAGCAGCTGTGGAAAGAACACCTCAGCAACACAGCTACCAGGTTGATCGTTACCGGCCCCGCCACCAACCTCGCCGCATTTGGTCCGATTAAAAACACCACGTTAATGGGTGGTGCATACCTTTATCCTGGGAATACCACGCCAACCGCGGAATGGAATACTTGGGTAGATCCACACGCCGCAAAACAAGCCTTTGCACAGGCAGAGCACCCCATCAAGGTGTGCTCACTCGGGGTAACAGAACAATTTACCTTGAACTCGGAGAGTTTGTCTGCGCTTATCAGCGTCCTGGATTCCGCCCCCATTGCACAATTTCTCCCCGAGATGCTCCGCTTCTACTTTGAATTCCATGAAGCGCAAGGAGAAGGATATCTTGCCCAGATACATGACCTTCTCACCTGTATGATCGCCTTAGATAAAATTGAATACCAAGGACGCGATACCACTATTGATGTCGAGGCGGACTCTGCGCTCATGCGAGGCACCACTGTTGCAGATATCCGTGGTCATTGGGGGCGTCCAGCAAACGCTCACCTCATCGAATCTGCAGATATCAGCGGTGCCCATGCCGAACTTTTAAGAGCAGTGGAGGGAGTATTTGAACCTCGTGAATAGGTGGGTGTGAAACACCATTCCTAGAATTGTCCTGGGAAATTAGTCAAACCACAGGTTAGCCAGCTGGCCGAGATTGTCATCTTTAAAGATGGTTACTTGATCAGCAGCAACTCTCAAAGCCGAGTACATTTCTAAATTAGCTTCATGCTCTGCCGGGATACGCACTAATAAATCAGCATCATCTTCCTCACCGCCAAAAGCCAGAGCTTCTATACCCCAATTGTCTTGCCACTTCTTAAGCGTTAAGGCCATTTCATCTGGCTCTGCAACATTCATGCAGCCACGCCACTCGCAAGCAGAAACAGTACGCCAATTCGGGCAGCTAATTGCCACTAAGCCCCAATTGTCACCCTCCGGGAAAATCTGCTCAAGCTCTGCAGCAGTGTCGATGGGTTGAAGTTGGCGATCACCAAGAGGTAGACCCTCAGCATTGAGGCCAAACGTAGTTAAAGCGACAGTCTGATTTTCCTCTGAGAAATCCTCAAAGCTATCACCCTCTTCAGTGATCCCCTCGATATCTTGATCTTCAATATCAGCATCGTCGTTCCACCAGCCCCAAGTAATAAGCGACCAGCCCGGAAGCGTTGATTGGATCAGGTCTAGTTGCTCTGCAGTAGGCAGGGAGAACTGCTCGAAAAAGACATAAGTGAGTCCACGAAATTCTAAAGTTGCATTGATTTCAGGAAAAAGATTATTGCGGAAAGTTTCAGGTGCTACGGACATGGGGTTCTCAATTCTGGAGAGTTCAGGAGGTAGGTCGCCGTGTGGCGTGAAATCTGAACTAGAACCTATAGCGCTTTTGATCTAGTTATTGTTTGGCGACAAAGCAAGATTGTATACATATTCTAACTGGGAATTTTAAAGATTTTTGAACAGCTGAAAATGCTCCCCCTTTGTCGGGGTGGCATGGAATATCAAAGTTCTTTTCAAACTGCATTCAGTAAATCGAAATGATAGCGTTCCTAAAATACGTGTGACGTGGACTTTTGAGGATAGAGGCCAGTCGAAGGATGAACGGAGTAGTAAATGAGTGAAGTTCTAAGCAAGATCCCAAAAGGTCTCAAGCCGATTCTTCTTGAGGGCACGGATGGCCATTTGCGCAATTATTGGATCTACGAAATGTCGTTCCATCTGTTATGACGCCTTATTATGGCAAGGGGGCGGAGACCTCGCTTGATGCTATTAAGAAACCTTTTACTCCGCGTGTTCCGATAGAGAACTACTATCGTTTCCAAGCTATTGAACTGGAACGCCATAAGGCATTAATTGAAAGTGGAAAATTCTAGCGACACCTAAATGTGTCGTAGTCGATGAGGGAAATTGGTAGTTTTATGTCTGAGAACATGTCTGAAAATCTAAATAGCGCATTGCAAGGTATGAAGATGAAGCCTGTGCAAATGGCTTTGCTGGTGTTGGGTTATAGCCATGACATGTCAGTGACTGATAACGGGATTGCCCTTATTGTGCGCCAGCCAGGTTTGACGGTAACTTTCCGCATGGATGCAGTGACTTCCTGTGTAGAGGCAGTATTTGTATGGCATGCATACCTTCCTGCAAAAAAGTTGCAGGATCATCTCAAAATCGTCAATGAATTTAATAGCCCTACCCGAGACTTGCAGGTGCTTCTTGAGCTTGTTGAGTCCAAGGGAGTTATCGTTCAAGCTCGCGAGTTTCTGTTCTCGGGCGCAGGTGTTAGTTGGGAGCAAGCTACTGAGTTTGTTCATTATTGTATGACTGAAGTTTCCCAGACCTTTGTGTCGTGGTGTGCTCAGACCTGGCCAAAGTTTGCACCCGAGCAAATTGTATTGCAGGAACCACAGCCTTCAGATGTTCCTTTTGAATTTGATGCGCAGCAGCGTGCGGAGGGAAATCCTTTTGGCTTGATTGATGAACCTACGCAGGTTGTGGATCTGGAGAGAATCTATGCAACCTTGGGGTCACTCTCAGCCGAAGGCTTGGTAAAAAGAGATGGATTTGTTGAGTTCCAACTGATGGGACAGCGAGTAAGCGCATGGCTAACGAATGGCGGTGATGGGCGGGCTCGTCAGACGCTAGCAGTATCGTCAGGTACTGGCATGAAGGTGTCGTCGAAAAAGCAGATGCAGAAGCTTCTAGAGTTGTGTAATCAATTCACTGAGGCACACGTATTGGTGACAGTGTTTACCGAAGAGATTGAAAATGGTGCACGCTCGGGCGTATTTGCGGAGGCAAGGCTCGATCTTCCCGCTGGTCTTAGCGATGAGCAATTAGAATCTTTCCTGCTGAATACCAGTAAGTGGACAGCTGAAGTGTGTTTGACCGTGGCTTATCGTGCACAGAACTGATCAGTCACATTAGTATTCTGGAAGGGACACAATTCGCTTAAGAGTTTTTCAGTACACCCGTTGGCAGTGACACGAATTGTGCCATCGTTTTCACGGCATCATCGGGGACTTTTCAGGCAAGAAGCTGTTGTGGTGTGTGCTAGAGGTTAGGCTGAGGTAAAAGCACGCTTATCGACGTCGCCCGCCACCCAAGCGCGCGGCGTTTAGCTGCGGGCTGCAGCGATGCGCGCTGCCTGCTCATGAGCAATAGTGGACACCGCATCAACAGCAAGAGTATCCGCGGCAGCGATTGTAAACGTTAAATCATCAACAGTTGCGGTAACCAGGTGGAAGCCCTGACCAATACCTTCGGCCTCCAGTGGAATACCGCTCATGCTCGCACCAGTGAGTGACACATGTGCAGCCACCAATACCTCTGCACCATCGACGGAAAAATCAGCAGGTGATGCTGCGTAGTACAAAGTGCCTTGTTCACCGTCACCTGACATATCACGAGAAATCTCGGCGCACTCGCTCATATCTGCAGGGAACGTTTCTGGGTCTGCTGGGCTCGAGGTGACTTTTACAAAGATAGCTTCATTATCATTGTTTGGATTGGCATAACTGGCGGTCGCCGTGGTGTCAGTTGGTTCCATCATCCAGTCCAAGACGGTCAGTGAATCCATGTGGACACCTGCGCATTGTGGTGGATTAAATGTGTTGATGTCAATGGGTAGACCAGCTTCAGGATCCTCTGCCCCCAAAAGCTCAGCCAATGATGGTTCACCTTCTGCAGCAGGAGGAATGTATTCAAATCCAACCGGTGCCACCGATGCATCCACAATGATTTCTGAAAGGGGAGCAGTCGAAGGTTGCTCAGATGAGGTGCTTTCAGAAGACACACTGCTTGTGGTTTCAGCCGTTTCACCTGCCTTGGTGGCGGCACTGTCACCGCTGCATGCTGTGAGTGTAAATAGTGTCATGGGAAGGATAGTGGCTACAGCACATCGGTAATTTAGGCGCATTATTTCTACTCTTTTGTGCAATCTTAGGGAAGAGCTCAAGGAAAATTCACAGTCTCATTACAGTTTATTGTTACCAGAGGTGCGAAAGTTGTGCATGGGAAGAGGCTGATTAAGGTGTTTTCCTGCGCTGTGCAAAATAAACACCCCTGTTAGCGGGTAAAGGATGTGTATAATCTAATTTCCGACCAGCACACAGGTTACTCCAATGATACTGTCCGGTAACTATGGGGAATTACCGGAAAAAAAGGAATGCTTTCTATAGCACTGTCCTAGTAACCATAGTGGTGGCAACACTACTAGCCGTACCTACAGCTATCGCGGATGTGTTCCACGGCAGATGGATTCGTGGGGCTATCGAAGAAACGTATGTGCGCCTAGGCGGACATGCTGTGTGGGGAGATGCCATCAGCGATGAAACTCCCGGAGCACGGGGTGGAACAAATCAACACTTTTACAACGATGCATCAATTTTTTGGAATCCTGATGTCTCAGGTGGTGTTGCGCGCCAAGTCGGTGGACTAATCCGGTCAAAATGGGAAGAAAACGACTGGGAGCAAGGCTACCTTGGCTACCCCACAACTGATGAAACCGCACTTCCGCAGCGAACGGGGCGGTTTAATCATTTTGAGGGAGGATCGATTTACTGGAGTCCTGAAACTGGGGCGCATCCGGTGTCTGGAGCGATTAAACAATACTGGAGTGCCCAGGGGTGGGAAAACTCGCTGTTGGGATTACCGACATCTGATCCAGAACTCGACCTCGTTGATGTCACTGGTCTTCAGCATTTTGAACATGGCGATGTTCGTGTGGCGCTACGGAGTATGACTCCACTTCCGTTAAGTGATAAGAAACCACATTCTAGTTATCGGGTGGTTGTTCCTGTTTTCCCCGTCGATTTTACTGCTGGTTCGAAAACTGCACATCTAGGGCCAGAAGGGGTAAATCAGCATGTCAAGCGGATGTTTTCCAGTGTCTTTCCGTATTCCAGTTGTCCTGAGAGAATCTGGGTCGGGTCGACGTGCCAGCTTCAAGCTATGGGTGGGTTGGAAGAAACAGTAGAGATTTCCACCATCTCTGATGATGGTTTTGCTCTTACAACCTTGGAAGGTTCCCCTGAGGGGGCCGGTCGAACAACAACGTTTAAGTTTAATGTTATTCAAAGCAGAAGTTCGGACGTTGATCTTGTGTTTCCTAACTCCGCCTCTCAAATCCTTTTCGAGACATTAGAGCCTTCTAGATCCTGGGTGGCAATGACAGTGGAGTCATTTGGTCCTATTGCTGATGCACAGTGGTCTGGTCCGTTTAACAATCGGCGTATCGGTGCCATGTCCTGGGCGAATATGGGCAGCAATATTCTCATTGAAACTGACAATATGAATACGGTTTACCTAGTAGAAGGTATTGACGACACCCTCCTTGCGGATGTAGCTGAACCATCTGCTTCAGCTCAGCAGCAAGCCATATCGCCAATGAGACGAACACAGAAGCCAACTGAAGCATCTGAGCTTCTTCCACTGGAAGAATGCGCCCCTTCAGGATGCGAGGTTAATGATCATGAGTAAACGATTAGGCACGCGACTAGGCCTGGGCATGCTTAGTGCATTAACGGCTGTGGCCGTGTTGGTGACACCTGCAGTTGCTGCGGAGGACGGTGATGGCGGCATCGCAGCGACTACCTGTAATTATGGTCGTGCTCAAATTCAACTTGATACGTCTAATCCTGGTGGGTCGGTTTGTTTTGAAACGACTGGAACCGGGTGGATCAGAACCGATATTGAAAAAGTATATGGAGTCTACAACCGATCTTCTTTTGATGTCGTGATTGCCTTCAGGCTGGTTGAAGGCAGCGTATTTTGGCAGGAAACAATTAAGGCTGGCACAGTTCGCACCCTTGATGTTGATCGTTCTCGGTCGAGAGTCATTGAGATGATGGTCGGTACTCCATCATCGACCTCAGGGCAGGGACAAGGAGTTATCGAAGACGGCGCCTCGGTGTCTTTCTATCAAAGTGGTTTCCTATCTTCAGGAACACTGGGATTTGATGTCTTTGATGACAAAGCAAAGTTGAAGTCAGTGGGACAAAACAGCGGGTTTGAAGACCGTTTAGATGCCTCTTTCGTTGTACAACCAGGTCTTTCTGATGATTCTTGTGTCAGTTTTCAAAGCGCAGCGTATCCGGGGATGTACCTGCAAGCAGCAGCCGCCTCTGGTGGTGGTGTCATCCGAACCATGAATACGGTAGCAAATCGAGCGACATGGTGTGTTACTCATGCGAGTTCCACCCAGGTTCGGTTGCAGGTTGCTGATGGGACTGGGCGCTGGTTAGAAAACGACATTCTTGGCTCAGTGACATTGAGAACGGCGTCATCTAACAATGGTCTGTGGCGATTAGATCGTGGATTGGCGGATCCACAGTAATGACATCTGTACAACGCGGATTGAAAACCAGTTCCCACTTCATTGTCAGTTTTATTGTCGCTCTTGCTGTGTTTCTCAGTGCGGTATTTACCCACGAGATTCCACAAGCGCGTGCACAAAGTGGGTCGCCAATAGCGAGACAACTTGCGGTTAATGCTGTGTTGGGGCCGTTGCCTAACGTTGCAGCCGCTGGTGCGGAAGCTTTGGCCGATCACGGAGCAGGTCTGGGGGATTTTGTTGAGGGCGGATACGAACAAGCCCAGCAAGCTGACCTAGAACGTATTCTTGCTTTCTTGGTGAAAGTTACTGGTGAAACAACAGGGCAAGAAGCAATGCGGATCCTCCAGGGAGGTGATGTAGATGAGATGATTACGTTTATTGATTCCGGGTGGGAGTCATTCCAGTTAGAAGATGATCGTGTTGAGGTAACTGCCTTAAGCCAAGGCGATCCTCATGATGTGGTTACCCAATGGGCACAGGAAGCCTTGGCCGGTGGTGATCACGCGATCACAGAATTTGTTTCCGCTGGACAGCTTGAAGCACAGATCCATGATCAACGTCGTGCACTGTATGAGTTGGCTGCCTCACCATTGCCATCGGTAGCTGCTGGCGCACACCATGCATTGACAAGCGGTTCGGATCAAGTTGTGACCGAGTTTTTGGAGTTTGGTCAGTTCGTCGCAGCTGCTGCAGATCAAGAAGTACTTGATATTGCCGTGTTAGTTGATCAGGTAAGGGGCGAAACTGATGCTGCACTTGATGCTTATAACGATGCTGTAGAGTTCGGCAAACAAGCAGAGCGCTCGGCTGAAGCTGCACGGCTTGCCACAGAAAGATCCCGTGATCATGCATTAGCAGCTGGGCAGGCTGTACAAAGAGCGGAAGCCGGGGCACGTCAAGCCGGTGAGCTCGCAAGATTGGCTGGACAAGCAGCAGATGAGGCAGTAGCTGCGGCTGATGAGGCTCAATCAGCCATGATTCGTACAGCACAAGCAATGAATCGTGCAGCTACTGGTGCAGCGAAGGCGCAGCAATGGGCCGCGACGACACAACAGTTCGCTGCAGCTGCATATGGGGATTCTCAAGTGGCAGCCCAAGCACGGCAGGCAGCAGAAGAAGCGGAACGTCTTGGTGGTTTGGCCAAGGACCTTACTGTTATTGCTGGACAGACAGCAGCAACGCAGTTTCAAGCTAATAATGCCAGTGTTGCTGCATTAAATGCTGCGGGTAACGCAGGCGCTGCAGCTGATGCAGCGCAACAGGCCTCTGAAGCCGCTGGTATGAGCGAGCAGGCAGCTGCGGAAGCACGAGAAGGTGCTGCAGTGGCGCGTGCGGCAGCAGACCGCGCCCGGGCGGCATCACAGCGTGTTAACAGTTTGATTATTGAAGTTGATAACACCGTCAGTGAAGTTCAAGCGGCTGCCACTGAAGCGCAAACCCAGGCAACTCTTGCTGCCCAGTCAGCATATGAGGCAGTTGCTCACGCAGGTGATAGCTCTGTCGCTGCACAAAAAGCAGGTGAAGCGGCTAGCAACGCACAACAAGCAGCGAATGCTGCTGAAGCGACTGCAGCCTTGGCGCTGCAGGTTTCTGATCTTGCTGATGCAGCTCAAGTGGCTCTTTTTGAGCAAGAACGTGACAAACGCATCGCCCAAGCTGAGGCGAACGCTCTAGCTCAGTACACGCTCGATCAGGAGCAACAAGCAGAAGACGAAGCGCATAAGAATTGGCATGAATCCGGTGATCGGATCGTCGAGCTTGTTGAAGATTTTGAGGTCGATCTTGAAGATCATGCTGGTGAGCTTTATGACTTAACCGTTGATTTATTGCAATTTGCTCCAGAACCAGTACGCGGTGCTGCTGCAGTAGCTCTATCTGCAGGTACTGATGAGGCGATCTTCGATTTTTCGCTGAGCAGTTATCAGTTTGCGTTTGCTCAGTATGAGCAAAGTGAAGCGCAGTATTGGTGGGAGCACGGTGATGAGGCTGTGTCTCTGCGTGCAGGGGAAGTGGTGGATTCTTCCGAAGAAGACATTCACCATTTCTTGAGTGTGGAATTAGAACACCTGAGGCTTCCTAGTTTGAGCGCACAGGTGCAAGGCTACATTGATAGCTTTGGTGCCCAAAATGATCTTCTAGTTCAGGCTGGGTCTGATCCTGTTTTTGATGTGGCTATTAGTTGGGGACAGGATGCACTTGCATCACAGTCCGTTGAGCAGATGGAGTCTTATCTTAGTGCTGGTGTTGTCCAGGGCATGGCAACAGATGCGCGGATTACTGCTTATAACAGCTTGGATACTTTAGGGCCACATTCAACAATGGCGGCGGAAGTAGCAATCAGAGGGTCTGATAACGACCGTTTGGAGTATCTGTTTTATACCCGCCCTGCTGCTCTTCATGCCGATATGGCTTTAGAAGCTACTGATGCGCAGGTGGCAGGGCTTCATGAGGTGATTAGTGAGTTAGTCTCTGTCGCTAAAGAAGCTGCTGCGAGTGCAGAAGTAGTGCATGCTCAAGCTCTTGTTGATGCTGCTCGTGCTGATGAGTATGCAGGGATCGCGCGTGGGCATGCTGAAGATGCAGCCCGATCGGCTGCGTCAGCGAGAAACTTGTTAGATGTTGCTAAAGGGCACCTTGAGACTGCTCGGATGCATGGGCAGAGAGCAGCTGCGGCTGCAGGGCGGGCAGAAAATGATGCGCGCACAGCACAAACTCATGCTGTTGCTGCAGGTCAATATGCAGCATCCGCTCGTGAATCTTCATCGCAGGCCCAGGTCGCTGCGGCTTCTGCTCGAGAATCTGCGCTTAATGCGCAAGAAGATGCTACCGCAGCGCAGGCTGCGGCGGATCGAATGTATGCCTATTCCACCCAGATGCATAACAGTTCTGATATGGGTATCCAGGATGCTGTTCTTGATGGTGAGTTAGAACCTGAAGTTGATTTATGGCAGATCATTAGGGAAGAAATCGGTCCTGCTGCTTCTGATCTTGTGTTGGATCTTATTGGGGTTACTGACATTATTGATTGTGTTGGTGGTGACTTTGGTGCCTGTTTGTGGGCTGCTGCGGGTGCGTTACCTATTGGTAAAATTGCGAAGCTAGCGAAATCGGCACCGGTGATTCGTGATTTGATTCGGAAGTCTGGGAGGATTTTCGAGCGGTTTAATGATGCGAAGCAACAGCGTAGGGCTTATGAAGAAAATAGGTTCAGCGGTGCCTCGTGTGGGATCACTCCACGCACAGCGATGGCCGCCCCAATGGCAGATTCGGGATGTGTTCCATCGGGCTTTGATCCGGACAGAGATGCTGGACGGGTTTATCGGGTTGATGCAGCAGAGTTGGAGACGAAGGAAGATTTCAGCCTTGTAGCTAATTGGATTCCTTCTTCTGGGTTGGAAAATCCAGTAGTACTCAAACGTGAAGGAAATCTGCTCGTTCCGAAGCCCCTGGAAGGCAAGGAAGTTGAAAGACTGAATGATCTGGTCAAAGACAGTACTAACGAAGTCATGCAAAACATTCAGTTAAAGGATGGCTTTGGCCGTGCGGTGTCCTCTGCGAAGAAAGATCCGAAGGCAGTTTCTATAGATGAGAAACTTCTTTTGAGCGGAACAAAAAATAAGGAATTTCTGGGAGGCAAACTGAAACGCCGAAGCGTGGGAGGTGACCCAGCGCAAAACTCCTATGCATCAATAATTGCCCAAACTCATCTAGGGGTCGGTGGAAAGAGCAATATGGATGTCAGAATTGATCAAGGGTTGTTACTTAAGATCGGAAACATTTTAGGGTTTGTGGGAAAGAAGCGCCCTGACGTACAAATTTTCACTAAAGGTAATGCTGATGCGACCAACAACCCCACGATCACTCAGTACAATTATGGCGTTTCCTATGAGTTTGATCGTCCTCGTAGTGGTCGTGAGGTTTCTCACGCTCAGCACTTTCTCCACGCGAATCCGAATGCCGCAGTAGTGTTGTTCAAGATGGAGACCTCTAAAATGTCAGATTCTGCACAGAAGGCATTGACAGATTTTATTGCTGATCAAGAAGCACTTCTGAAGGGCTTAACTACGATGGAAAAAGCGTCATGAAGGATTCAGAGGAGAAGATCCCTAAAGGGCTCAAGCCAATTCTTCTTGCAGGTACGGAAGGCCATTTTGACCCGTCTTTTGAATTGGTGAAATGGAGCCTGGAGGAAGCTTTGGAGGCGTGGTGGTCTTTTGCACAATCCGTGGACCCACGTAATGTCGTTCCTCCTGTTATGGCTCCGCAGCTGGGATCACCTAAAACATGGTTGGAGGGTTTTCAAGAGACGCCATTGAAAGTCACTTACGTCATTTCTGAAACAAAGAACCCACAATGGTGTTTCAGCGCTCCAATTGAACAATCAAGCCTTTCTGGGCCTCTCCATAACGCATTAAGAGACAGCGGGGTAGCACGAAAGACTGAGGCCATACAGATCAACTATACATTGAGCAATGGAGCACCAACAGTTAGTTTTCGGCATTATGATTATCGCATTGGAGGCCAGCTTCGTGAACGCTGGGCGCAGCGTTTTCGTGGCAAGTTTAATTCAAGCTTCTCCGATGATATTTCCTACAAGTTTCCTGGTGAGCCCTCATACGAAGGCCGTGGTTGGAAAAAATTTAATCATGAAAAACTATATGCGTTATGCATGGAGATGGGGATTGACTTGCAAGACCCTGAGTTTCTTACTGGTCGTTTTGTGATTATCGATGGTGCTGTGAGGCCTAAATGACTCTTAGTTTTGATTCGTACCCCGCTGGTCGGCAAATGTTGTTTATTCGTGCCACACTGGATGATGTGCGGTGGCTGATGTCAGAATATCCCTCCTATTGGAATAGCTCTCCGGGGCGGAATCCATTTTTTGAGGATGAGCGTTCTGATATCCAGTTCCGTGAGTTCTATAGTGGAAAGTCTTCTCCATCTGACTGGTTGAGGATTTTGCAGCCACAGAATTATGTCAAGCGCTTCTTTTTTATCGATGTTGCGTTACCAGGGTGGATTGCGATGATTTTTGAACCCACGGTTGAGCCTCGGGATATTGAACTTGGTAAAGGGGTATACTGTTCTGTTGCTGAAAGAGATGGTTGTCCACCACTTAATGATCCCTTGGGTATTGCTCAAATTCATATTCGATATGACTTGCGCGAACCACGAATTGAATACGGTCCACATTGGTATGGCGATAGATTAGTGGTTGGTGTTTATTCGACAACTATGACATCTCGTTTCGCAGAAAATTCTTCCTACGTCCCAGGTCTAAATTGGAATAGGTACGAAATCGCAGGAAATGGATTACCTGGTTTTGAGGGCCTAGATGTTCCGCTGAGGGCGGAAGTTCCAGAGCATATCCTTAAAGATTATCCATCGTATTGTGATTTAGGTTTCCGTAAGTTATTTGATCTGGGGCCATCTTATCGAGAATATGACAAGGATCCCGAGGCCTCAGCTGATTACCTGAAAGTACTGCCCTTTGATCATCGCGGGCAAGAGCGCATTGTGGATTTCTTCAATACCCGCCTAGTTTCCCAGTGGTTGGAAGAAACTTATGGCATTCGGTGGAATGATCCAAATTTTTATGAGGGTGAATCTTTACTGTACATCGTTGGTGGCCCGGATCTTATTAAAGATCCTTTTACTCCGCGCATTCCCTTGGAGGATTATTACCGCTTCCAGGCCATTGATTTAGAACGTAACCGGAAACTGATTGAAAGTGGAAAATTCTAGCGCTATGCAGAGAAATATGCGCTAGTCCGCTATACTTTCAAATCGTTTCCGCCAGCACGAGGTGACATACTGCTGGCTTGTTTTTGCATTCGACGATCTGCATGGGGATTACTATGTCACGCTCATCTAAAATTTCGGTCGCGTTTGGTGGCCTACTCATCGCTGCTACCTGGCTGTATTTGGTCTTGGTCAGGCCTACTGATTGGGAATCAGTGGGTGGTTCCACGGAAGCGTTGATCACGTTGGTGGGCTATGTTGCCGGCACGATCGCGTTGTTGGTTGGTGTGCTGCCTACGCTTCCAGCCAGGACCATTGCGATCATTCCTGTGGCTTTGGTGCTCAATATTTTGTTAGGCCAAGTCACTGGTTCTTTTGTCATTCCGCTGTATTTAGATGCGGTGGGAACTGTGCTGGTCGCAGCTCTGGCTGGTCCTAGTGCTGGTTTGGCAACAGGTGCTTTAAGTTCTGTGGTGTGGGCGTTGTTCAATCCGCTGGCGTTGCCGTTTGCTGCAGGTTCCGCGCTGACTGGTTGGTTGACTGGTGTGGTGATTAAAAAGGGTGCGTTTAAGAACATCTTTGCCACCGTTATTTCTGGTGCGGTCATTGGTTTGATCACGGGTGCTGTGGCGGCTCCGGTAGCGGCGTTTGTGTATGGCGGAACCGCAGGTGTGGGAACTGGCGCGGTGGTCAGCCTCTTCCGCGAAATGGGTAATTCTTTGCTCGCATCGGTGACGTGGCAGTCGTTTATTTCCGATCCTTTGGATAAGGCCATTGTTATGCTCATCGTGTTTGTGGTGGTCAAGTCGCTACCCAAGCGCACCACCAGGGCATTGGCTCCGCAGCGGGTTCCGGAGGACGTCGCTTAAATATGAATCCTTTGACATGGATCATTGGCGCATTCAGCATGTGGATCGTGGTGCTGGGCGTTAATAAGCTTGGTTTAAGCATCGCCGTGATCATCATCGCGCAGGTCGTGGCGATGATTCGGGTGCGCAATGTATCTGTGTTGGCTTCAACGGCGTTGTTATCAGTTCCCGTGTTGGCCTCGATGGCGCTGATTCACATGCCGTATTCTTCCGACGGCTGGTTGATTGCGTTGACGTTGACGGTGCGTTTTAGTGCGTTGATGTCTATTTTCCTTCTTGCCGCCACGGCGATTACTATCCCTGAGCTGGTGAAATCACTGTATCGCTGGCCCAAGCTGGCGTATATAGTGGGCTCCGCGCTGCAGATGATTCCGCAGGGCAAACAGACCTTGGCGATGGTTCGAGATGCCAATGCTTTGCGCGGGCGCAGCATCAAAGGTCCCGTGCGCGCGGTGAAATATGTGGGTTTGCCACTGATTACACATCTACTTAGTGCCGGTGCCGCACGTGCGATTCCTTTGGAGGTCGCGGGGCTGGACAGGCCGGGGCCGCGTACGGTGTTGATTGATGTGGTGGAGGGGCGCGTCGAAAAGCATTGTCGCTGGTTGCTGCCGCTTTTGGCAGTCGGGATGGCGTGGTGGCTCTAACTCAAATCGTCGGACCGTCCGGCTCCGGGCTCACGCGGGAATTGGAAAAACGCTACCGGGAAACGCCCGGAGCGGTGATGCTGACCGCCGACCCGCGCGCGCATATCACCTACCTGCGCGCAACAGTTGCGGAGGAACTGGCCTTTGGGCTGGAACAACGCGGCATCGCACCTGCTCAGATGTGGGAACGGGTCCGAAAAATCGGGCTTGGCCTAGAAAATCTGCTCGACCGCGCACCTGCACAACTTTCCGGCGGGCAAACCCGGCGGCTGGCGATCGGCACTGTCGCCATCTTAGAGGCACCAACGATGCTTCTCGACGACCCCTTCTCCGGTCTTGATACCTCCTCGCGAGCCCAACTCATCACAATGTTGGAATCATATGAGGGCGATGTCATCGTCGCTGCACACAAACGGTGGCTCGACGCGCCGACTGTGTACTTAGGGGACTTGGAGGGGCTGTCCCTGCCTGCGCGGGTGGAATTTTCCGGCACTTCTCGAACATTTTCGGAAATTACAGGAACCCGCGGGCAACAACGCCGACGCTGGTGGCAATTCAACGAACCCCAACCACAGTTTCAGATCGACCCCCTGGATATTACTGTTTCTGCAGGTCAAGTGCTGTGGTTGCGGGGTCCCAATGGTTCTGGAAAATCCACACTCCTGCGTGGTCTCGCCAATGAACCTGGCACTGAATTGATGCTGCAAAATGCGGCCGACCAAGTGATTGATGCAACCGTGGCGCAGTGGGTACCAGGCAATAACAGTGAAGAACATCCGCTGGATTTATCGCAACGCGAACTCCGCCTTGCCCAATGCGACGCAGCCCTGGGTAATAACCCGGAAGTTTTGCTTGCTGATGAACCCGACGTTGGCCTTGATATCGGCGGCCGAAACGCCATCCACCAGCGCTTTGCTGATTTTTTGGGGAATGGGGGAGCGATAATCCTGACCTGCCATGATGAAACCTTCGTGGCAGAGGTAGCTGAATACGCGATAGTGAAGGAAATGGGGCTCTAGGTTTCTTTGGACCAAACCACAGTGCCCACGGATCGGGTTTTCCGAGTTCGTGGGCACTGTGGTTTGTTTTATCGCCCTCGATACCGGTCACAGATGCCCAAGTTTTGGGTTTCGAGGCTTCGTGGGCACTGTGGTCTGGTGCAGTCAGGAATCTACCTACGGATCCAAAAGAAGTGACCTCTCAGAATCGCGTCTAAGGGGCTGAACGCACCCAAGCTATACAAAGAGCTCATCTCATGACTTCGACCCGTTAGATGAGCACTCAACAGAAAAGGCCCTTCAGAATTACATCTGAAGGGCAATGAGGGATCTCGCTTAACGGGCAGTGACCTGACCAAACAGCTTGGCCACCGGAGCGATAATCGTTGGACGCAAGGCCACAAATGCTCCAATGATCACCACCAACGACGCCACGAACCAGCCAAAACCAACCCAGTTCACAACGTCTTGACCTGCATACATATGGTTGAAATTGCGCAACGCGCCGGTCGCCAACACCAAGAACACGTGGATACAGATGAACACGATGTAATACACCATCACCGGCATGTGCAGCGCACGAGCAAACCCGATGGGGATCAACTTATTCATCGTCGCATTGTTCTTAGGCCAGTAACTCGACATCCGGAAACCAGACACAATCGACAACGGTGCCGCAATAAAGACAGTGAAGAAGTACGTCAGCTCCTGCAAACTGTTGTAATTCGCCCAACCATTCTCAGTCGGCCAATCCAACGACACATACTGCAAACCAGCACTCAGCGCGTTCGGGAACACATCCCAACTAGTTGGAACAATGCGCATCCACTGACCTGTCGCGAACAACAAAATGATGAACACCGCACCGTTGATGATCCACAACAAATCCAAAACCAGGTGGATCCACAACGTCAAGGAGATCTTCTTGCCACCCTTTTTCGGCGTCCAATAACCCTTTGGCCTGCGGGTTCTATTGATCTCAATGCCCGTCTTGATAATCAACACCATGAAGAACATGTTGAAGAAGTGCTGCCAACTCAGCCACGTTGGAATTCCTACTGGCGCACCTTCGGGGTTGTCATATTTACCCGGATACTTCTCGACGAAGTCCTGCAACCACTCCGTGGTAAACGCCCATTTGGTAAGGACCACCGCGATTGCAGCCACGACAATTGCTCCGAGAACCAGGACACCAAGAGTCATTGCCCACTGCTTACGTGTAATTGGCTGCGCCAACCGAACTCTCAGCGGCAGTTCCTTCTTCGCATTTCCAGCTTCATCTGTGCGAGGTCGTTTCTCTGCATCTTGGAATACTGGCTTTGCGTGAGCAGCAGCTTGGGCAGGGGCTCCTGGTGCTGCCGGAATTCCTGGTGCTGGAATGCCGGGAGCTGCGGGAATGCTTGGGGCTCCAGGTGCGCCTGGTGCTCCTGGGACTGGTAAGGAAGCTCCGGGAGTTGGGACACCTGGGGTTGGAAGGCCAGGACTTGGGATTCCGGATGCTCCGGGTGCACCAGGTGCTCCGGGAACGGGAAGTGCCTCACCTGGAGTCGGAAGGGCACCGCCAGGTGTTGGGAGCGCACTGCCAGGAGTCGGAAGTGCACCGCCAGGTGCGGAAATTCCTGGTGCAGGTGGGGTGACAGATCCTGGTACTGGAATGCTTGGAACGCTTGCGCCAGGTGCACTAACCCCAGGTGCTGGGACAGGAGTTGCACTTCCAGGCACAGGGATTGCTGTGCCTGGTGTTGGAATTGCACTGCCTGGGGCACTAGGTGCTGCCGGGATCGAGGTTCCCGGAGCTGGAACAGCAGCGCCGGGAGCTGCAGGAACGTTAGGAACCGCAGGTGCGGACGCTCCCGGAGCTGGGACGGAACCTCCCGGAGCCACTGGAGTTGGCAATGCTCTACCGGGTGCTGGAATAGAACTTCCAGGTACGGGTAGTTTCGCCGCCACAGTTGGAGGTACTGCGTCCTGCTCAGTTTTCGCTGGTGTAGGAATGGCGCCTCCAGGTGCAGGAATAGCATTTCCTGGCGCTGGGGGAGTGGTGGAAATTTTGTTCTGTGGCGAGGTGCCGTCCATAGGAGGTGTCGTCTCTTGCTGCATTCTCGAAGGGGCTGTCACTGTCTGTCTTTGGTATTTAGGGTAGTTTGCATTTGGTGAAATTCCATATCGTGAGCTGGTTTGTTTCATACTGTGACGTTGTGTTGGGTGGGTGATGCTTTCGAATCGGGCACGCTGGAAAGTCATGTGGGCTGGTGCATGGTTAGCGTGTTCGAAGAAACATTACTAGACTGCATAGTCTATACGCATTGAACGATACGGTCTAAAACTCCAGGGAAAACAGACAGAATCCAGTGTCAGTTAGCTGGAAATTCGATACAGTGGCGATGAACGCGATATTAGAAAGAAAAAGATGACGCTTTACGACGAAACCCTCACCCTCCTTCAGGAACTTATCCGCAACGCCTGCGTGAATGATCTAACCCCAGATTCAGGTCAGGAAATTAGAAACGCGGAAAGCCTAGAACGTTTCTTTGAAGGAACCCCCAACGTTAAAATCACCAAGCTGGAACCGCGTCTGGGCCGGACCTCAATTATCGTGACTGTTCCAGGCAGCGATCCAGATGCTGAGCCTTTAACACTGCTTGGACATACCGATGTTGTGCCTGTTGATCTGCCTAAATGGACTAAAGATCCATTCGGTGCGGAGATTTCGGATGGACAGATTTGGGGTAGAGGGTCCGTCGATATGCTCTTTATCACCGCAACCCAAGCGGCCGTCACCCGTCAAGTAGCCCGTGAAGGCGGCCTGCGTGGCACGCTGACATTTGTTGGCGTGGCCGATGAGGAGGCGCGCGGCGGGCTTGGTGCGAAGTGGCTTTCGGAAGAACACCAAAACCTCTTCAGTTGGAAAAACTGCCTTTCCGAATCCGGTGGATCGCACCTTCCAGTCCGCGATGGCAGCGATGCGGTAGTGATCACTGTTGGTGAAAAAGGCGCAGCTCAGCGCCGTATTCACGTCAATGGCGATGCCGGTCATGGTTCCATTCCCTTTGACCGCGATAGCGCCATTGTCAAAATCGGTGAAGTCGCCCGCCGCATTGCGGCTGCTGATTTAAAGGTAGCCAAAGACGATATCTGGCAAGGCTTCGTCCAAGCTCACCGCTTCGACTCAGAAACCGAGAAAGCGCTTTTCGACGGCACTTCCCCCGAGGCCTACGCCGAGTTCGGCGACTTAGCTAGGTTCGCCCACGCGGTATCGCACCTCACGATTGCCCAAACGGTGGTTCGCGCAGGTCAAGCCATCAACGTATTGCCATCGCACGCGTACCTGGAATTAGATATCCGCACTCTTCCAGGCCAAACCAACGACTATGTTGATGACACTTTGCGTGCTGCTTTGGGTGATCTTGCCGATGAAGTAGAAATTGAACACCTCATCTCTGAAGAAGCAACGGTGAGCCCAACTGATTCCAGGTTGTATAACACCTTGGAAAAAGTTCTTGGTGATTTCTTCCCCGATGCGCCTGTGGTCCCAATTATTTCCTCTGGTGGCTCTGACCTGCGCTTTGGTCGTCGACTAGGCGGTGTTGGTTATGGTTTTGCAGTTCATGCACGTGAACGAACTTTGGCGGAAGCAATGGGACAACTCCACTCCCATGACGAGGCGCTGTACCTGGAAGATCTCGAACTGACTGTCCGGGGTTATGACTCCGTGGTGCGTGAATTCCTAAGCTAAAAACGTGAAGCAGGCGTCTTTTCAATTGAACGGTTTCTGAAACTAAGCACCGTTTGAAGCGTCACAACTGCAAGAACGACGCCTGCCAACAAGGGCATTCCGCCCATGGCAATTAACGGTCCGGCGATCAACCCGCCTGAAGCTCCCGCAAGATTCATCGTTAGGTCGCTGCGCCCCTGGGCGTAGGTGCGGTGATGGATGGGGGTGGCGTCGACAAGCAATGCCGAAGAACCAACGAGGGCGGAGTTCCAGCCGAGCCCAAGCAGGATCATGGATGTGATCATGGCCCACTGCGGTTCGGGCCAGATAAGAAGCAATGCGGCGGAGGCGGCGAGCATGGTGAAGCCGGAAAAGATGGTGAAATTGCGGCCGAGTTTGTCGGTGAGCAGGCCGAAAACGGGTGAGAGGGCGTACATTCCGGCGACGTGCAAGCTGATGGTGAAGCCGATGATGGTGAGGCTGGCGCCGTGGCCTTGCATGTGGATGGCGGCCATGGACATAAGGCCGACCATGGAAAAGTGCGCGGTTGCAACCGATGTGATGGCTTGGAGGGCTTTCGGGGTGAGGCGCTTCTTTTCTGTTGGTGCATTTGGGGTGGCTTCGGGTTTGAGGCCTTTGGGGAGGGTGAATCGCCAGACTGCGACGGCGATGAGCTGGCCAAATAGACACAACAGGTAGGCGCCGGCATGTTGTTCCAACCCGAGGGATTCGCTGAATCGGGCGCTGGGTTCAAATAAATTTGGTCCGGCAATTGCGCCGATGGTGGTGGACCAAACGACGATCGACAAGTCTCGTCCGCGGGTTTCTTCACTAGCCACATCGGTTGCGGCGAAACGTGCTTGGAGATTGACCGCGGACATGGATCCCATGAATAGGAATGCCAAAAGTACTACTGGAAACAAGCCGAATTGTGCGCCGAGGATCGCCAGTAGTGCGCCCACGCAACCAAGCAACATGCCCGTGCTGAGTGAAGTTCGGCGATCGTATGTGGAGACCATGCGGGCAAGGGGAATCGAAAAGATAGCTGCGCCGATCGTGGTCAATGTGGCGGCTGATCCTCCCCACGAAGCTCCCGCCAAGTGCGCTGCCAGCAAACTTCCCATCGACAGTGTCACGCCATTGGACGCACCAACCATGATTTGGGCGAAAATCAGGCCGCTGAGAACACGGGTGCGCTGAGGGTGAGGTTGGGACGAAGGGGCGTGCATGGACTTTAGGTTAGGTTATTGAGCAGATTTATTTGGGCTTTTGTCTAGGGTGGGGAGTTATGTTCTTGACAAAGGTATCGCTGCTTGATCATCCGGAGTCTTTACCAGGGTATCTATCGAGCCTGGCCATCGTGGAATATCTGCATGAACAGCCGTTGGAGTTTCGTGCACCGATCACTGTGATTACTGGTGAAAATGGGGTGGGTAAATCCACGTTGGTTGAGGCTTTGGCGGTGGGGATGCGCCTTAATCCGTCTGGTGGCTCTAGGCATGCAAACTTTGGCAGGGAAGGCGATATTGTGTCGTCGCTTCATCAGTCGTTGAAGTTGGTGCGGAGGGAAAACCCTCGGGATGCGTTCTTTTTTCGGGGTGAGACGATGTATAACGTGGCTTCCTATTATGAGGAGCTAATGGATGAAAAGAATATGCATGATCTTCACAAGATGAGCCATGGTGAATCGGTGTTTGCGGTGATTGATCGGCGTTTTCACAATCAGGGATTTTTTGTTTTGGACGAGCCTGAGGCAGGCCTTTCCATGCTGAGGCAGTTGGAGCTATTGGGGAAGCTGGGCAACCTTGCTCGAGGTGGTGCGCAAATAATTATGGCTACGCACTCTCCAATATTATTGGCTATTCCGGGGGCAGAGATCCTTGAAATTACATCTTCGGGTGTTGCAAAGGTGAATTTTGAGGATGCGGAGGCTGTTCGTGCGGCTCGGGAATTTGTGGCAGATCCGCGAGGTACGGCGGCGTTTCTGACTGCGGAGGAGGATCACCAATGATGCCGTATATCACCGATATTGCAGCGCTTGAACATGTGGGTGTGGCTGCTGCTTGGACAGAGAAGGTTCCTGCTTTTCGGGTGTTGAGAGAAAAACGCACACTGGACTTTCGTGCGCCGATCACCGTCATAACCGGGGAAAACGGTGTGGGTAAGTCGACATTGCTGGAGGCTATCGCGATCAATGCCGGCTTCGACACAGCAGGTGGTGAACACACCGGAAAGTTCAAACCTTCCGACAACCCTTTGCAAACTGTGGCAAAAGCACACAAGGGAAAAGAGCCGATGCGGGGGTATTTCCTGCGGGCGGAAACTCATTTCAACGTCGCGTCTGGATATCGCGATGAGGCTCCCGGCTGGGTGAACCTTCATCACATGTCGCACGGAGAGTCAGTGATGCATATTGTGCAGAATGCTTTTGTGGGCAAGGGGCTGTATCTGATGGATGAGCCTGAAGCGGGGCTATCGTTCATTCGACAGATGGCGATTCTGGCGGAGCTTAATTTTCTGGCGGAAAGTGGTGCGCAAATTATCATCGTGACGCATTCACCGGTGTTGATGGCTATTCCGGGTGCAGAAATTTGGGAGTTTAGTGCATCGGGGGAACTGCATCGAGGGTTTGATTTTGAGGTGACAACGGCGTTTCGAGCGCTACGTGACTTCTTTGAGGATCCGGAAGAAATTGCTGAGTACATGATGGACGTCATGATGGACGCGAAAGAGGAGCCCTAGCTCACAAGTAGTTCTCGATTGGATCACAAAACCTTGAAGAATGATCTACAAATCACTGTGCGCTAAATGATTTAAAATGATCCAAATAAGCATATATCGAGGTCAATGAGTTTTAACACTCTGATTGGGGGTGAATCTCAAAGAATTCCATCAAGGACTTTTAGGGATCACGGCAAGCCATTTAATGTAGTCCACACCACAGTGAAGCGGTGACGTGAATCACCCAAGCACTTAGGCATCAAACATTCAAGAGCTTGTTGTCCAAAAGTCCGACCGAGAGGGATTCCCCCAAAATGGCCGAAGTAGGAGCAGAACCCGCAGGGTCTGCACAATCCAAAACTAAACAATTTGTTGTAGGTACCGCAGCGGTGGTCATCACTGCAATCGCTGCGTTTTTCTCCATCCAGTCTGCATCCGGTGGCGAGGATATTCGTTCCAACATGACGCTGATTGCTCCTGCAGCTGCAGGTGGAGGTTGGGATACTTTCCAACGTGAGCAGCAGCAGTCTATGCGCGTGAATAAGATCGTGAACAATATTCAGGTGGTCAACATCCCTGGAGCTGGTGGAACCATTGCACTTGGCAAACTGTCTACCATGACTGCACCGAACACCTTGATGGTGGGTGGAACGGGGCATATTGCAGCACAAATTCAATTCGATACCCCTGCGAAAATCCAGGATGTGACCCCAATTGCTCGTGTGGTGGAAGAGTTCGACATCATCACCGTGCCAGCGGATTCTCCATACAACACCCTTGAAGAGCTCATTGAAGGTTGGAAGGCAGATCCAGCAGGAGTGTCCTGGACCGGTGGTGGTTCCTTTGACCAGCTTGTTATGACAGAAATTGCACTGTCTGCAGGTATAGATCCAAAGCAAACCACCTTTATTCCTTCTGATGGTGGTGGCGAAGCGATTCAGGCGCTACTGAACGGAACCGCAAAGGCATCAACTGGTGGTTTTGCTGATATGTATCCGCAGGTAGAAGCTGGTCGCTTGAAGGTCTTGGGAATTGCTGCTGAAGAACGACTGCCCGGCACCGAGATCCCCACCTTGGTGGAACAAGGCTATGACGTGACCTTGACCAACTGGCGTGCCATGTTCGCTCCTCCTGGTTTGAGCGATGAGCAGATCGCAGAACTTCGGGAAATCGTTGCTGAATCTATCGAGACACCTGAATGGAAATCCGCAGTTGAGCGTAACTACTGGATGAGTGCACCACTTGAAGGCGAAGAACTCGACCAGTTTGTTGAAGATGAAATTGACAGAATTGATCAGCTATTCAAGGAGATGGGCTAGTGAACGTCACTGAACAATCCGGCGAGTCCCATATCGACATCCCGGAATCACACCAGCTGCCCGGACCTCGTCCAGTTGGCGAGGGCACTTTCTGGGAAGGCCGCTCCGGGCTCATCATGCCCGCAATTCTCACGGTATTTAGTTTGTATTTGCTCATCGGTGTTTTAAACATGGATGTGGGCAATGCAGCATTCCCAGGACCTCGATTCTTCCCAACAATCCTCGGTATTGCGGGTTTGCTGGTGGCAGTGGCGTTGACCATTCAAACCATCAAGTACCCCATGCATCCAGAAAATGAATCTGGCCGAAGCTGGAAATTCCACTCTGATTACGTCTCACTCGCGTGGGCGATCGGTGGCTTCTTCGCCTTTGCAGTCTTGCTTCCATATCTTGGTTGGGTCCTTGCTGGCTCCTTGTTGTTCTGGACAATGACCAGGGCTTTCGGTTCCAAACGCCCAGGTTTCGATGTTCTTGTTTCCCTCATGATGAGCTCCGTGGTCTACCTCGCATTCGATGTGGGCTTGGGACTTAATCTTCCTTCTGGACTTTTGGGTGGTGGCTTCTAATGGATATTTTGTCCCTCTTGATGGAAGGCTTCGCCGGCGCATTAACGCCGATGAACCTTCTCTGGGTTATCGTCGGCTGTTTGCTCGGCACCGCGGTGGGCGTCATGCCTGGTCTTGGCTCCTCGATGGCTGTGGCGTTGCTGTTGCCTATGACGTTCGCACTTGATCCAACTGCGGCGTTTATTATGTTCTCCGGCGTGTACTTCGGTGGTCTCTTCGGCGACTCCACGATGGCAATTTTGATGAACACCCCAGGTCAGGCATCAGCGATCGCCTCAACATTCGAGGGCCACCGCATGGCTCTTAACGGTCGTGCGCCACAGGCTCTGGCTACCGCAGCGATCGGTGCTTTCATCGGCGGTATCGTCTCCTCCTTTATCGTGGTCTTCCTCGCACCAACCCTGGCGGAACTGTCCACCGCATTCGGCCCCGCCGAGTACTTCGCGCTGGCACTCTTCGCGTTCGTCGCCACTTCCTCCGTGGTGTCCGACTCCGTGTTTAAGGGACTTGCGTCCCTCATTTTCGGCCTCGGCATTGCGACCATCGGCATCGATTCGGTCACCGGCATCGAGCGCTTCACGCTCGGGGCACCGCAGCTTTTCGACGGCATTTCCCTCGTTACTGTTACCGTCGCGATTTTGGCACTGGGAGAAGTGTTTTACATTGCAGCCCGCGCACGCCGTGACAAAACAAATCTGGAAACGCGCTCCGCAGGACGTCCGTGGCTTACCGGAACGGAATTCAAAGAAGCTGCTCCAGCCTGGGCACGCGGAACCATCATTGGTCTGCCTTTCGGTGTGATCCCTGTTGGTGGATCTGAAGTTCCAACCTTCTTGGCTTACTCTACGGAGCGCGCGTTGGATAAACGGCGCAAAGATCCACAGTTCGGCGATAAGGGTGCAATCCGAGGACTCGCTGCTCCTGAAGCTGCAGGTAACGCCACCACCGGCATGGCCATGGGTGCTCTTCTTGCCCTGGGTCTGCCAGTCTCTGCAACTGCGGCCATCATGTTGGCAGCGTTCCGTCAGTACGGAATCCAGCCCGGACCACTGCTTTTCGATCGCAACCCTGAACTTGTCTGGGCACTTCTTGCCAGCTTCTTTATCGCGATGATCGTCCTGTTGTTCATCAACCTGCCGTTCGCGCAGCTGTGGGCAAAGCTCCTGCTCATTCCAAACCACTACCTCTACTCCGGCATCGCATTGTTCTGTGGCCTGGGCATTTACGCTACCTCCGGCGCAGTGTTCGACCTGCTCATGCTGCTCGGTATCGGTGTCGTGGCTTTGATCATGCGTCGCTACGGTTACCCGCTGGCTCCGCTGATGATCGGTATGGTTCTTGGACCTTTGGCTGAAACCTCTCTCCGCGACGCACTACTGTCCTCGGTTGGCGATTTCTCCATCCTCGTCTCCAGCCCCATCACCTGGTCCCTCTACGCAGTGCTCGCCATCTTCATCGCGGTCAGCATCATTACTGCAGTACGAGGTCGCCGCAAGCACCTGACTTCTCAGCTCGAAACCATCGACGCTTAAAGTCTCCATATAGAAACAGGCAAACCGTAGCTGTGGGCTACGGTTTGCCTGTTTCTTGTTTAAGGCCTCGAAGTCGCTTAGAGACCATTCTGTGGGGTCATTTTTTCGGCCAGTGCGACCAGCCTTTCGAGGTCTGCTGCGACTGCTTGGCAATCTTCTTCGAAGTTTTCGTTGGCGCGGACGGTGAAAATGAGTTCGGAGCCGGTGTCGTGGGGGATGACTCGGAAAGGGTTGAGCACTTTAGTTCCGTCGGGGGAGGGTGACTACGTGGTCGAGGATTCCGTAGGTGTTTATTGGGGTGAATTCGGTGTGAACTAGGCCCATGGGGGATTCCAAATGGAGGGAGTTGGCGTCGATAAGCGAAAGCGTCCCGCTTGCTAAACCTGAAGCCCAAGCGGGCAGCCTAGGAAGATCGCGCGCTATTTCGTAAATCTTTTGTGGGGTGGCGGTGCTGAGGAGGGCGACATGTCTGGAATCTGATTGGCGCATGCTTTCTAGAGTAATGTGAGTCACAGAAAATGCTCTCGCTTGGAAGACAGGAATCCGATGAAAGCCGATCTCACCCCGTACCGTCAGTTCAATGGAAATGCCAAAGAAGCAATGGAGTTCTACCAAACAGTTTTTGGTGGCGAGCTTCAGATGATGCCGTTTTCTGCAGTGCATTCTGATGAGGAAGTTGGCGGCGATGGCGAGAAAATCATGCACGCTGAGTTGGTCGTTGATGGTCAGAAATTGCTTTTTGCTAGTGATATTCCGCGCATGATGCAGCGTATGAAGGGCGAGGACACTCCGTTGTCGCTGACTGGTGGCGCTGATGCTGATGCGGAAATTCGTGGATACTGGGAGAAGCTGTCTGAGGGCGGCACCGTGACCATGCCTTTGGAAGCGGTTCCTTGGGGCGCGGTTTATGGTGCGCTGGAGGATCGTTTTGGCACCCACTGGATGTTCAACATCGGTGGCTAAAACTTTTGGAAACTTAAGTTACCTTTAAACGGAAACTTATTGAATTCGGGTGAAGCAACTGCAACTCTGGACTTAAGGCTGAGATTTAGTATTTAAGAAAAGGTGATTGCCATGAAAGAAGATCTTCAACGAAGGGCCGTTGTTAAGGCGTTCATTATCTTCTTGCTTGGAGTTCTCACCGGGATGTACATCGGCATCATGTATGCCAATGCGTTGGTTGCGTTTGGTTTTATGATCGCCGGATTGGCAGTGGCAGTGCTGGTTTATATGGTGAATCGGCCGCGCAAGGCGGAAAGTGAAAGTCCCCGCCTCGAATAAATCGAGCGGGGACTTTAAAAGTCGCTAAACCTAGACTGAGGATCGGAAGGCGAAAGCCGAGATAGGCTAATTAATTCTGTTGAAACTTTTTAGCCAGTTCGGTTAAGAAGTGATCTACAATCCCGTCGGCGTAAATTTTCACACGTTCTCGAAAGCTTTCAGTAACAACAGGCTCGACTTCACGTCCGTAAGCGTGAAAGTTGTATCCAATAGAAGTAGCTGCCACGAGGTCGCTGCTCGCTCTTTTCCCATCTCGAGCTGCTATTACTATGGATAGCGGGTGGAAGATTTGTTTTGGAGAGTTGCTATTGAAAGCTAAGGTCAGACAATAGCTATCAGGGAAAGCGTTATAGCCCTCTGGCAGATTGAATGGGGAACCGATAAAAATCCGTTGAAGTAGAAACTCCAACCCATTCCTTTTTCCTTCTTCATCCAATCGAGATCGGATTTCTGTAAATAAACTTTCTTGGAGCCTATGTGCAGCATCATGTAATTCTGGTAATACGCGAGTGGGGCGTAGCGCATCCGAAAGCTTAGCCGAACCAGATTTACCCGCGATCGGGGTAGTGAGATCAACGATAATAGAGTTAATAGTATCGGTCACTCGTTCAGCAAAGAATCTAATCAGCAGGAGCGGGTTATTCTTGTCCGCTGCTTCTAGAGCATGGATGTAATCTCTGCGTTGATCTTGGTAGATTACGAGAGGGACACCAGGATCTTTGTATAGAAAAACACTAGCCAAGGCTCGTGCAACTCGTCCATTCCCATCTGCAAATGGATGAATACATACGAAAGCATAGTGGGCATAGGCAGCTTGAATAACCTTCTCGGCTGCTAAGAATTCCTTAGATTCAAGTTCTGAAATAAATCTAGCCATTTCAGCAGGAGTATCTTCAACTGGGGCGTATGCATGTACAGATCCATCTGAGCGCTGTGGACTATTTGGCTGAGTTTTATACTCGCCTTTCTGAAGCGCCTGATTTTGGACTCCAACGGCTGTAAAAACCTCGTGGCTTTCTTGGCTCCGCAGAATGACGGCGTGCAAATTTCTAATCCATTGCTGAGAGATTGGAGTTCTACCAGTTACTGCATCGAGAACATACTCAAAGCCTTCTAGAGTATCGTCAAACGCAGGCTTAACATGTTTGCCTTTCATCGCCATTTGTTGCTCCCAAGCCCCTACCTGCGTTGCAACTGTATGGGTAAAACCGCGATCAGTTTGGAAGATTCCTTCTATGGCATTGGTATCAACTGCGGCAGCTCTTTTTGCTCTCTCTAGCGCAGCATCTAATGCAGAACGATCAGTGCTATCTTTCAAATCAGAAAAATGGCGTGAGGATTCGATGACATCTAAGAGCGACACCTCGATCTGTTTCCAATCGTCAAAACTCGGGAATGGCTGATAGTTGGAGCTTTGAATATTCTCATCATTCATACTGCTCAGTGTAGTGCGTTGCAATTTTTATCCCGGAAAGCCAAAGTCCCCGCCTCGAATAAATCGAGCGGGGACTGCTTCACGCGTTAAAACAATTTAGACAATTGCTGGAGCTTCGCGGGCCTGGCGGACCATTTCTTCCCAATCAACAATCTTCTTGCGCTCGCGGCCTTCGGCTTCACCGAGTGCGCGCTCTGCTGCGTCGAGTTTGTACCAGCCTTCCCAGGTGGTGAATGGGATGTTGCGGGAATCGAGAAGCTCGATGATGGCTTCTTCGCCCTGGTGCTTTGGAGCTTCAAGTACACCGGCGACGGCATCCTTGATGAGGATGTCGGTGGTTTCCTTGGCATCAGACTTGGTGTTGCCGATCAGACCGATTGGTCCACGCTTGATCCAGCCGGTTGCATAGAGGCCTGGTACTGGTTCTGCACCTGGGGCGGTGAGGACATGTCCGCCGTCATTAGGGATGACGTGCTTGGCATCATCGAATGGGACGCCGTCGATTGGGTCGGACTTGTAGCCGACTGCGCGGTAAACAGCCTGGACTGGCCAGTCCTTGAATTCGCCGGTTCCGTTTACGCCGCCGTTGCCATCAAGTGCGGTGCGTTCGGTGCGCAGGCCAACAACCTTGCCGTCCTTTTGAAGAACCTCAACTGGGTTTTCAAAGAGGTGGATCTGCAGGGTGTGCGGAGCATCCTTTGGCTCGCGGATTGCGTACTGTTCCAGGATCTGGCAGACCAGGTCCTGGGACTTGGATGCGCGGCGGGCTTCTTCGGAGGCGCCGTCGTAGTCGATGTCTTCTGGATCAACAACCACGTTGATGGTGGGGGAGTGGTCGAGTTCTTTGAGTTCCTGTGGAGTGAACTTGACCTGTGCTGGGCCACGACGTCCGAAAACGTGTACTTCAGTGGCCTTGTTTTCTTTGAGGGAGTCGTAGACATTGTCGGAGATTTCGGTGACTTTGAGCTCATCGCCGGTCTTGGCCAGGATGCGGGCTACGTCGAGGCCGACGTTACCAACGCCGATAACAGCGACGGACTGTGCAGACAGATCCCAGGAGCGCTCGAAGCGTGGGTTGCCGTCGTAGAAGCCAACGAACTCGCCGGCACCGAAGGAGCCTTCTGCTTCAATTCCGGGGATGTTGAGGTCGCGGTCTGCAACTGCACCGGTGGAGAACACGACTGCATCGTAGTAGTCGCGGAGTTCTTCGACGGTGATGTCTTTGCCGATTTCAATGTTGCCGAGCAGGCGCAGGCGTGGCTTGTCCAACACGTTGTGCAGTGACTTAACGATGCCCTTGATGCGTGGGTGGTCTGGTGCAACGCCGTAACGGATGAGTCCGAACGGTGCAGGCATTTGCTCGAAAAGGTCAACGAACACTTCGCGCTCTTCATTGCGGATGAGGAGGTCGGATGCGTAAATGCCAGCAGGGCCAGCTCCGATGACGGCTACGCGCAGGGGAGTTGTCATGTGTTTGAAGTTGCCTTTCGTGAGCCCTTTTATGGAAACAAGGGTGTGAAAATCAAGTAGTTAAAGGTATTTCAAGTCCAGGTTGTTTAACTCTCCTAGACCGCTTGGTCTGTAAACGTAGCAGCGAAATGCGACAATGCGAAGACTTTTGCTTAATTAAATTCAAACTCCATGAAAAAACTAGACAGATCAGTCTATTATATTCACGGTGAACCTAACCTAATATCCCCAGGTTAATTCATTTAAACGGGCGTAAGGTGACTCCATTGCTTTCAGTCTCATGAATCTAATGGTTGGTCTAGACAGAGCGGTACGTCTAAGTTTGCGGATAGATCAAACCGAGTGACATGTACTTCACTAGCTCTTTAAGGATTAACTCCCTATGACAACAACCACCGGAAGTGCCCGGCCAGCACGTGCCGCCAGGAAGCCTAAGCCCGAAGGCCAATGGAAAATCGACGGCACCGAGCCGCTTAACCATGCCGAGGAAATTAAGCAAGAAGAACCCGCTTTTGCTGTCAAGCAGCGGGTCATTGATATTTACTCCAAGCAGGGTTTTTCTTCCATTGCACCGGATGACATTGCCCCACGCTTTAAGTGGTTGGGCATTTACACCCAGCGTAAGCAGGATCTGGGCGGTGAACTGACCGGTCAGCTTCCTGATGATGAGCTGCAGGATGAGTACTTCATGATGCGTGTGCGTTTTGATGGCGGACTGGCTTCCCCTGAGCGCCTGCGTGCCGTGGGTGAAATTTCTAGGGATTATGCTCGTTCCACCGCGGACTTCACCGACCGCCAGAACATTCAGCTGCACTGGATTCGTATTGAAGATGTGCCTGCGATCTGGGAGAAGCTAGAAACCGTCGGACTGTCCACCATGCTTGGTTGCGGTGACGTTCCACGTGTTATCTTGGGCTCCCCAGTTTCTGGCGTAGCTGCTGAAGAGCTGATCGATGCCACCCCGGCTATCGATGCGATTCGTGAGCGCTACCTAGACAAGGAAGAGTTCCACAACCTTCCTCGTAAGTTTAAGACTGCTATCACTGGCAACCAGCGCCAGGATGTTACCCACGAAATCCAGGACGTTTCCTTCGTTCCTTCGATTCACCCAGAATTCGGCCCAGGATTTGAGTGCTTTGTGGGCGGTGGCCTGTCCACCAACCCAATGCTTGCTCAGCCACTTGGTTCTTGGATTCCACTTGATGAGGTTCCAGAAGTGTGGGCTGGCGTCGCCGGAATTTTCCGCGACTACGGCTTCCGACGCCTGCGTAACCGCGCTCGCCTCAAGTTCTTGGTGGCACAGTGGGGTATTGAGAAGTTCCGTGAAGTTCTTGAGACCGAATACCTCGAGCGCAAGCTGATCGATGGCCCAGTTGTTACCACCAACCCTGGCTACCGTGACCACATTGGCATTCACCCACAAAAGGACGGCAAGTTCTACCTCGGTGTGAAGCCAACCGTTGGACACACCACCGGTGAGCAGCTCATTGCCATTGCTGATGTTGCAGAAAAGCACGGCATCACCAGGATTCGTACCACGGCGGAAAAGGAACTGCTCTTCCTCGATATTGAGCGAGAAAACCTTACTACCGTTGCACGTGACCTGGATGAAATCGGACTGTACTCTTCACCTTCCGAGTTCCGCCGCGGCATCATTTCCTGCACCGGCTTGGAGTTCTGCAAGCTTGCGCACGCAACCACCAAGTCACGAGCAATTGAGCTTGTCGACGAACTGGAAGAGCGACTCGGCGATTTGGATGTTCCCATCAAGATTGCACTGAACGGTTGCCCTAACTCTTGTGCACGCACCCAGGTTTCCGACATCGGATTCAAGGGACAGACCGTCACTGATGCTGACGGCAACCGCGTTGAAGGTTTCCAGGTTCACCTGGGCGGTTCCATGAACTTGGATCCAAACTTCGGACGCAAGCTCAAGGGCCACAAGGTTATTGCCGATGAAGTGGGAGAGTACGTCACTCGCGTTGTTACCCACTTCAAGGAACAGCGCCACGAGGACGAGCACTTCCGCGATTGGGTCCAGCGGGCCGCTGAGGAAGATTTGGTGTGAGTCTTCGGAGGAAACCCAATCCCAACCGCAACCACCCTCTGTACTGCCCATACTGCGCGGGAGAAGTTCTTTTCCCCGATGAGCAAACAGAATTCGCGTGGTTGTGTGCGGATTGCACCAGAGTTTTTGAAGTGAAATATCACGGCCAGGACGATCCAGTGCACAGGCCAGCACCAGCAAAGTCCACATCGCAAGCATTAAAAGAATCTCTCGAAAGACACAAAAGAGGTGAGTCGCAACAATGAGCTTTCAACTAGTTAACGCCCTGAAAAATACTGGTTCGGTAAAAGATCCCGAGATCTCACCCGAAGGACCTCGCACGACCACACCGTTGTCACCAGAGGTAGCAAAACACAACGAGGAACTCGTCGAAAAGCATGCTGCTGCGTTGTATGACGCCAGCGCGCAAGAGATCCTGGAATGGACAGCCGAGCACGCGCCGGGCGCTATTGCAGTGACCTTGAGCATGGAAAACACCGTGCTGGCGGAGCTGGCTGCGCGGCACCTGCCGGAAGCTGATTTCCTCTTTTTGGACACCGGTTACCACTTCAAGGAAACTCTTGAAGTTGCCCGTCAGGTAGATGAGCGCTATTCCCAGAAGCTTGTCACCGCGCTGCCGATCCTCAAGCGCACGGAGCAGGATTCCATTTATGGTCTCAACCTGTACCACAGCAACCCAGCGGCGTGCTGCCGAATGCGCAAAGTTGAACCGCTGGCGGCGTCGTTAAGCCCATACGCTGGCTGGATCACCGGCCTGCGCCGCGCTGATGGCCCAACCCGTGCTCAAGCCCCTGCGCTGAGCTTGGATGCCACCGGCAGGCTCAAGATTTCTCCAATTATCACCTGGTCATTGGAGGAAACCAACGAGTTCATTGCGGACAACAACCTCATCGATCACCCACTTACCCATCAGGGTTATCCATCAATTGGATGCGAAACCTGCACCCTTCCTGTTGCTGAAGGACAAGACCCTAGGGCCGGCCGTTGGGCTGGAAACGCCAAGACAGAATGCGGACTTCACTCATGACCACAACCGTTGCATCAGAACTTTCCCCACACCTTAAAGATCTTGAAAATGAATCCATCCACATCCTCCGCGAGGTAGCTGGCCAGTTTGATAAGGTCGGCCTGCTGTTTTCCGGCGGTAAGGATTCCGTCGTGGTGTATGAGCTTGCGCGCCGCGCTTTCGCTCCAGCTAACGTGCCTTTTGAATTGCTGCACGTGGACACCGGCCATAACTTCCCAGAGGTTTTGGAATTCCGCGACAACCTGGTGGAGCGCACCGGCGCCCGCCTGCGCGTAGCTAAAGTCCAGGACTGGATCGATCGCGGTGACCTGCAGGAACGCCCAGACGGCACCCGCAACCCACTGCAGACTGTCCCTTTGGTGGAGACCATCGCTGAGCAGGGCTACGACGCCGTGCTTGGTGGCGCTCGCCGCGATGAGGAGCGTGCCCGCGCCAAGGAGCGTGTGTTCTCTGTGCGTGACTCCTTCGGTGGTTGGGATCCACGCCGTCAGCGCCCAGAGCTGTGGACCCTCTACAACGGTGGCCACCTGCCAGGCGAAAACATCCGTGTTTTCCCAATCTCCAACTGGACTGAAGCTGACATCTGGGAGTACATCGGCGCCCGTGGCATCGAACTTCCACCGATCTACTTCTCCCACGAGCGCGAAGTTTTCGAGCGCGACGGCATGTGGCTGACCGCAGGCGAGTGGGGTGGACCAAAGAAGGGCGAGGAGATCGTCACCAAGACTGTCCGCTACCGCACCGTCGGCGATATGTCCTGCACCGGTGCTGTGCTCTCCGAAGCCCGCACCATTGACGATGTGATCGAAGAGATCGCCACCTCCACCCTTACCGAACGTGGCGCAACCCGCGCCGATGACCGCCTCAGCGAATCCGCAATGGAAGACCGCAAGAAGGAAGGCTACTTCTGATGACTGCTCCAACCTTGAATAAAGCATCTGAAAAGATTGCATCACGCGAGACCCTTCGTCTGTGCACCGCAGGTTCCGTAGATGATGGCAAGTCCACCTTCGTCGGCCGCCTCCTGCACGACACCAAGTCTGTTCTTGCTGATCAGCTGGCTTCCGTAGAGCGCACCTCCGCCGACCGCGGCTTCGAAGGCCTCGACCTGTCCCTCCTCGTCGACGGCCTGCGCGCCGAGCGTGAGCAGGGCATCACCATCGACGTTGCCTACCGCTACTTCGCCACCGACAAGCGCACCTTCATCCTGGCTGATACCCCAGGCCACGTGCAGTACACCCGCAACACCGTCACCGGCGTCTCCACCTCCCAGGTTGTAGTTTTGCTTGTCGACGCCCGCCACGGCGTCGTCGAGCAGACCCGCCGCCACCTGTCCGTATCGGCCCTGCTGGGCGTGCGCACGGTGATCCTCGCAGTCAACAAAATTGACCTTGTTGATTACAGCGAAGAAGTCTTCCGCAACATTGAAAAGGAATTCGTCGGATTGGCATCTGCGCTCGATGTCACTGACACCCACGTCGTTCCAATCTCTGCGCTCAAGGGCGACAACGTTGCAGAACCTTCCACCCACATGGATTGGTACACCGGACCAACCGTGCTGGAAATCCTGGAAAACGTAGAAGTTTCCCACGGCCGTGCACACGACCTGGGCTTCCGCTTCCCAATCCAGTACGTCATCCGCGAGCACGCCACCGATTACCGTGGCTACGCCGGCACCATCAACGCTGGTTCCGTCTCCGTGGGCGATACCGTGTACCTACCTGAAGGCCGCACGACCCAGGTCACCCACATCGATTCCGCTGACGGATCCCTCCAGACCGCATCAGTTGGAGAAGCCGTTGTCTTGCGCCTAGCCCAGGAAATCGACCTCATCCGCGGCGAACTCATCGCTGGCGAAGACCGCCCAGAATCCGTTCGCTCCTTCAACGCCACTGTTGTTGGCTTGGCCGATCGCACCATCAAACCAGGTGCAGCAGTCAAGGTTCGCTACGGCACCGAGCTGGTCCGCGGACGCGTCGCAGCCATCGAACGAGTCCTCGACATCGACGGCGTCAACGACAACGAAGCACCAGAAACCTACGGCCTCAACGACATCGCACACGTGCGCATCGACGTTGCAGGCGAACTCGAAGTTGAAGATTACGCTGCCCGCGGCGCCATCGGATCCTTCCTCCTCATCGACCAATCCTCCGGCGATACCCTCGCTGCTGGCTTGGTTGGCCACCGCCTACGCAATAACTGGTCGATCTAAACCAGTGTCTTAGGCAAGACCCCCTTTTAGGACACCTCATGATTCCCCTGATTACGCTTTCCCACGGTTCCCGCAAAAAGTCCGCAGCTGCAGGCATTACTGCGCTGACTCATGAGGCCGGACGAATGCTGGAAACACCAGCCGTGGAAGCGCATTTAGAGCTTGCTGAACCTTCCCTTGATCAGGTTGTGGCACAGCTCAGCGCAGAAGGCGTAACCAGGGCAGCGTTGGTTCCTTTGCTGTTTAGCAATGCGTATCACGCAAAGATTGACGTTCCTGAGGCAGTAAAAGATGCTTCAGGAAAGTATGGTGTGGAACTTCTCGTGGGTCCGCATTTGGGCACTGGCTCCGATGTAGCCAGCGTGCTTGCGCAGCGGTTGCGTGCGGACGCCCCCACAGATGCCCATGTGATTTTGTATTCCGTTGGCAGCTCACACGTGTCCGCCAATGAATCAGTCATCGATCTTGCCCACACCATTGCTCTCCTCACTGGCTTTTCGGTTGAGGTGGTGCCCGCTACCGGTGGGCCAGGTGCCGGCGGCGCCGGAGTAATAGAGGTGGCCTCGAAACACAAGGCCGTCCACATCCTGCCGCTGTTTGTTACGGAAGGTTTGCTGCTGGATCGGGTTATTGATCAATCCGCCAACATCGCAGCTGCCACCGGCACAAACTTCACCTATTCCGAACCCCTAACCACTGACCTCGCACCACTTGTTGCAGCTCGTTACCACGCTGCATTGAGCGCACTGCTGGCACATATCTAAGACCGCTAAGGAAATCAGCTATGCAGACATTAATCTTTATCGCCATTGCAGGCGTCGCAGCACAGCTTGTCGACGGCGGCCTCGGCATGGGGTTCGGCGTCACTTCCACCACCATCCTCATCATGCTCGCAGGTCTGGGCCCTGCGCAGGCATCCGCCGTCGTGCACACCGCAGAGGTTGGAACCACCTTAGTTTCTGGTTTAAGCCACTGGAAATTTGGCAACGTGGATTGGAAAGTAGTTGTCCGGCTCGGTATCCCCGGCGCTATCGGCGCATTTGCTGGCGCTACCTTCTTGTCCAATATTTCCACCGAAGCAGCAGCACCGATCACCTCCCTGATTCTTGCCCTGATCGGCATGAACCTAGTCTGGCGATTCAGCAAGGGACGCATCCGCCGCGACTATTCCGATCGCCCGCACAGCAGGGGATTCCTCGGTGGACTCGGTATTGTCGGTGGCTTCGTTGACGCGTCCGGTGGCGGCGGATGGGGTCCAGTGACCACCTCTACGCTGCTGTCTTTGGGGCGCACCGAACCCCGCAAAGTAGTCGGCACCGTCAACACCGCAGAGTTCTTAGTCTCCCTAGCCGCAACATTGGGCTTCGTCGTGGGACTGTGGGATGACCTAGTAGCTAACCTCTCTGCAGTTCTCGCGTTGCTCATCGGCGGCGCAATCGCAGCACCAATCGGCGCCTGGATGATCTCTCGCGTTAATGCAACCGTCCTCGGTGGCTTCGTGGGCACCCTGATTGTCACACTGAACCTGCCAAAGGTGCTCAACGTGGTTGGCCTTGATTTCATCCCCACCGGCCTCGTCCAGGTCACCGTCCTACTTATCGGCCTGCCGCTGACGTACCTCGGCTTCCGCCGCTACCGCAAAAACCTCCTCAACGAAACCATCTCCAGCGAAGTTGTCTCCGAACCAAAGGGCCAAAAGATTAAAAGCACTTAAAACACGCTTTTCGACGCCCACCCGCACCACCGCGGGTGGGCGTTTTTGTGCGCTGAACACCGAAAATTCCAATAGAACATATAGTCTATTTTAGCAAAAACTCCTAGATAACGTTTCCATTTCTAAAAACTATTGTTACGGATGAGGCTGAAGTGAATTGGATTTAAATGTTAGAGATCTTGCTAAGTGTTCACATAGAAAAAGGCTGTGAAGTTTTGAGAGGAATAGAAAGTGGGTCAGATTGGGTATCTGAGAGTTGGCTTTGCAGGTATTGAATATTTGTGGGCATAAATATTGTGCGACGTGGGCTTTTCATCTAGGTCGGCCCGCCATGCGGAAATGTTTACATATGGAAGACGTGTGAATTGCATAGGAAAACCGACATCTTGGAATGTGTATCACGGGGGTGGGGGTAAGGTTTTGGGGGTAAAATGGACAATATTTTTCAGGAAATCCTCAAGCTAATTTTCAGATTTAGTCAAAGTTTTTCCTAGGAAAATCCATGTGTTGAGCTGCATGTTTTGTAATGAAACTGTAATAGTTGCCGAGATGTTATCCATGCCTAATGTACTATGCGAATAAAGTTTCTATAGAAATTCTCCCAGCTTCAGCTAGCCTAATGCTTGGATCACATGCACCGAAAATTGTGCACCAGGACCACAGGGTGAAACGCCCAGGTAACGGTAGCGACTGTTAAACGAATTCCAACGGAGGACTAGTGAAAATCAAGAAGTCAGCATCTGCGCTCAGCCGCAGCATGCGCATCGGTATCGCCACTATCACCAGCACCGCAATGCTTGGCGGCGTCCTGGTAGCAGTTCCAGCCCACCCACTCTTGCCAACCACTGCGGTTGCGCAGGCGCAGGAAAATGAGCAGGAAGCGGTTGCTACTGCACATGCACAGCTTATTAATCTGAAGGTTCTAAACCTTGGAAACCTTCTCTCCACTGATGACTCTCGTGGTGTCGACGGCATTATCGAAGCGATCGAGGCAGAGCAGAACTGGGCTAACACCGGCGACAACGGTCAGGACGCAGACGTAGCTCAGCTTAATGTTCAGCTGCTTGGTTTGCTGAAGGTCAAGCTTGGTGACGTAACAGTCCCACTGATTTCCGAAACCGGTGATTCACTGCTGAAGGGACAGGCTGGACTTCTTAGCGCTTATGCACATGCCGAAAGTGCAACCCACTCCAAGGCTTCTGCGGGAACTATCGGTGCAGATGGCGCACTTTCTTTGAATAACGCAGGCGCAGACAAGGATGCAGCGCTTGAGCTAGATCTCACGAACGTTTTGGGTGTAGAACTGCCACCAAACCTCGTTGATGAGCTTTCCTTGAGCCTTGGTGCTATTGGCGCTTCTGCTGAGAAAAATGGCACCACTGTTACGCGTGACTATGTTCTTGCAGATGCAAAACTGACTCTCGATGCTCCAGTGCTTGGTGACGTCGTAACTGGTCTCGACGACACTCTCGGTAAAGTTGGCGACACTGTTAACGGGCTGCTTCCAACTGAAGAGGTCCTAAAGGAAAAAGGTCTTAGCGGAGTCCTTGCGACCATCGCAAGTGGAGCAGTGGGCTTGAACCTTGATCTCGGTGTCAATGTTGATTTGAACAGTGCACTTCAGACGCTGCTTCGCGAGCCACTTAAGGATGATGACGGCTTGGTTTCGATCAACCTTGCTGATGGAACCATCGAAGTTGACTTGGACAAGGTGCATGATAAGGGCATCAACAATCTTGATCCCGGCACCCCATTGTTGAGCGAGGCTGCAATCAACAGCATCGTCGAAACAATTACTAATCTGCTAACTGATCCAACCAACTCGAACGGTCTCATTGGAAAGGTGAACAGCCTTGTAACAGGTGATTCCGAGTCTCACACTGGTGGACTCTATGGCACCACAGTGAATCTGGGAGTAAGTCTCGGCGACACAGGTTTGATTGGCGTTTTGCGGACTATCCTCAGTGTAGTTGGCTTGGGTAATCTGTTTGATGTCCTCATCGGCGGATTCACGCTCAAGACCACTGTGGGTGGCTTGCTTAACGACGATATTCAGGCAACAGCTGATCCTGCAGTCTACGCAGCTAATCCTAATGAGTACGTCTTGATTGCCGGAGAGGGGGTCGTCGGTGGCACTGTTGCGAGCGTCCTTAGCATCGTCAAGGGACTGTTGGGATACGTCGGCGGAGCTCTAGATAAGATCCTCTTCGACGAAGATGGCGTGCTGGCTACACTGACTGCGGGCCTACCAAACCTCGTTAGCGGAATCGTTGATCCATTGGGCGATGCCCTCGGAGGGAAAGACGGAATCCTGGGTGGCGTTGCTGCTATCACCATCAACGAGCAAGAAAAAGTCGGCGATGTTTACAGCGTCACTGCACTTGACGTCAATGTCTTAGATGGTGCGGTTCACTTGCCACTTGCCTCAGCTTCAGTTTCTGCGGCTGATACTTGGCAGAACCCTGATCCAAACGGTCCGACCATTGCTCCTATCTCTGATCAGTCCATCGACCTTGGAGAGTCAATTACATCAGTTACTCCAAAGGTCACTCCAGCTGACGCTAAGATCACTACGAGTGAGCTGCTTCCTGATGGTCTCAAGCTTGAGGACGGTGTGATCTCCGGAAAGCCAGAGAAGGCTGGCGATTACGAGATCACCGTGATCGCAACTGACACCGAAGGCCGCACCGCTAAGACCACCTTCAACATCACTGTCACCGATAAGTCCACTCCAGCGGAGGCGCCGACCATTGCACCTATCTCTGGCCAGACCATTGACCTTGGCGATTCAATTGCAGAGGTAACTCCAGAGGTCACTCCAGAGGGTGCAGAAGTATCCATCACTGGCCAGCCTGCCGGTGTGACCATCGTTGATGGCGTTATCTCCGGAACCCCAACTAGGCCTGGAAACTTCAATGTCACGGTCACTGCTACAAATGAGGGTCTAACCGCTAGCACCAGCTTCAAGATCACAGTTACTGATCCTGACAGCGATGTTGATGCACCTACCATCGCGCCTATCGCTGATGCCGAAGGCACTGAGGAAAAGAAAATCGACCCAATTGAGGTTGAAGTCACTGGTGAAGATGTTGAAGTTAAGGTCGATGGTCTTCCAAAGGGTGTTAAATACGATCCAGAGAACGGCGAGATCTCTGGTACCCCAGAAAAGGGTACCGAGGGTAGCTACCCTGTCACCGTGACCGCTACCAACGACGGCGGAGACGCAACTGAAACCTTCATCTTTGTTGTTAAGAAGGATAACAACGGTGGCGGCGACAATGGTAACGGCGATAACGGCAGCTCTGACAATGGATCTTCCGGAAGCTCCGATGGAACCTCCAACGGTTCTTCTGACTTCTTGCAGCAGTGCCTCGACTCCCCAGCTGCTGGCGTCGCAGGTCTCCTGGTTGCACTCGGAACCGTCGGTGCTATCGCTGGCCCAGCTCTTGAGCCACTGATGAAGTCCATCGGTGCTGAGCTTGACCGCGCGCTTCGTAACCTGACCAACGCTTCAAGTGGCGCAAACCAGCCTGAGTGGGTTCGCAACATCAACCGTGGTCTGAACGATGCTGCAAACGCAGTCGATCACCGCATGGTTTCCCAAGCGCTGTTCGCAACCGCAGCTCTGGCTTTGATCTCCACTCCAGTTCTTTGTGGAATGGACAACTCAAGCTCTAGCTCCAGCTAGTTCTTAACCCAAAAATCCCCGGTTCAGCTTTCTTGGTTGAACCGGGGATTTTGTGTTTTTAGAAGTGGGTTAGAGTTTTGCGTGGTCGATACGGGAGAGTCCCTCGTTAACCTCGTAGGAGGTTGCGGTGATTTCGGTAATTCCGAAACTGTTGAGACGTGCGGTGTGCTTAGTTACATAAGCTTCAGCGCTGGCGACATCGGTGAAAAGGTAAACGCCACCGGCAATTTGGCGTTCAGGGTCTTCGGTCCACACTTTCCAAATCAATCCTGGCTGCTCGGCGATATCGGCAGCAAGGTCGGCGTAGGCGGTTTCAGCATCGGCACCGAACGGGCCGGTGGAAGGGAATTCAAATACGAGTAGTTCTGACATTGTCCCAGGGTACAGTAATTTTATCCAGAAGCCCCGGTGGTGCTGTTAATCCGATCGATGCGTGTTTTCAGGTCGTAAACTACTGATTGGTTGCTGTTTGATGAGGTGATTACATTTCAATATGTAGTAAATGACTCTTGGAAAAGATCAGAGAACTCGAGATAACCTCCTTTGATCAGACCCTTTTCGATTTTCTTGATAAAACTGTTCTGGTTGGTGCTAAGAGTTGATCCCCTAATTAGATCTGCGAACTCTTCGCGCACGGCACTTTCATCTAAACCAACTAGATGACGGATGAAGGCTAGAATGCGATCGCCACGCAAAGGATTTGGGTGTGGGTTGCTGCTTTCTAAAACAGCATTAGAGCAACCCTGGGAATGTCATTGCGTGCTGCATGCCCGTTGAGCCTATCTAGTAGGTGCGGCGCGCGTGCCTTAATTGCCCGCTGGGGTGGTGGGGAATGGGTGGCTGGGGGCGTCGAAAAGCATCTTTGATGCTTTTAAAGGGAATTGTGTGAATCTTGGAAAGCTAATTGAAAAACATTCCCATTAGTGGGTGATTTGCTGGAGTTTTGTGAATCTATTTTTCGAAATTTCAGCGTGCGGGGGTGGTTTGTTTTTTTACAATTGCCAGTTCATTCACGGTTGTTGAAATGTTCGGGGGTAATAACTCAACTTTCTATTTTCACCTTATTGGGATTTTGCTAGGGTGGACGATGGCAGCAATTGAATGTTGTAAATCACACAATTGCAAGGATTGTAATTTAAGGCACATCTATGTCGGTGTGAAATTACATGTGCCAGAAGAGCAATTTGCCAAGTAATCCAAGCGAGAAGGAGTGAGTTTTATGACCACTGCTGCACCCCAAGAATTTACCGCTGCTGTTGTTGAAAAATTCGGTCATGACGTGACCGTGAAGGATATTGACCTTCCAAAGCCAGGGCCACACCAGGCATTGGTGAAGGTACTCACCTCCGGCATCTGCCACACCGACCTCCACGCCTTGGAGGGCGATTGGCCAGTAAAGCCGGAACCACCATTCGTACCAGGACACGAAGGTGTAGGTGAAGTTGTTGAGCTCGGACCAGGTGAACACGATGTGAAGGTCGGCGATATTGTCGGCAATGCATGGCTCTGGTCAGCGTGTGGCACCTGCGAATACTGCATCACCGGCAGGGAAACTCAGTGCAACGAAGCTGAGTATGGTGGCTACACCCAAAATGGATCCTTCGGCCAGTACATGCTGGTGGATACCCGATACGCCGCTCGCATCCCAGACGGCGTGGACTACCTCGAAGCAGCGCCAATTCTGTGTGCAGGCGTGACTGTCTACAAGGCACTCAAAGTCTCTGAAACCCGCCCGGGCCAATTCATGGTGATCTCCGGTGTCGGCGGACTTGGCCACATCGCAATCCAATACGCAGCGGCGATGGGCATGCGTGTCATTGCGGTAGATATTGCCGATGACAAGCTGGAACTTGCCCGTAAGCACGGTGCGGAATTTACCGTGAATGCGTGTAATGAAGATCCAGGCGAAGCTGTACAGAAGTACACCAACGGTGGCGCACACGGCGTGCTTGTGACTGCAGTTCACGAGGCAGCATTCGGCCAGGCACTGGATATGGCTCGACGTGCAGGAACAATTGTGTTCAACGGTCTGCCACCGGGAGAGTTCCCAGCATCCGTGTTCAACATCGTATTCAAGGGCCTGACCATCCGTGGATCCCTCGTGGGAACCCGCCAAGACTTGGCCGAAGCGCTCGATTTCTTTGCGCGCGGACTAATCAAGCCAACCGTGAGTGAGTGCTCCCTCGATGAGGTCAATGGTGTGCTTGACCGCATGCGAAACGGCAAGATCGATGGTCGTGTGGCGATTCGTTTCTAACGGATTGTGTTGAAACTGCTCTGAAGCTACTTTGAGGCGGTTGCTTCAGAGCGGTTTGGCTGAAAATGTGATGAACTTTGGCTGAGCTTTCGTCGCTTTTGTAGTTCTCGACATTCTCATCGTTCTCATCATTGAAAAGTCACGCTTCTCCTTATATATAGCTGGTTCATAGCCAGTTAAAGGAGGGGCGTGGCTTTTTGCTGCTTAAGGCATGAACCTTTGTTTGAAGTTGGTGCGGTGATGGGGGAGTGTGACCGGATTCGAACAGGAATGTACGACACGTGTCCACCCCTTCTGGAATAGTCAATTGGCATGACCGTTGTATCGCACGCGCTTGGGTTTAAGCGATTTAGGCAGGAATCCCTAGAGCTGTCTTTGTTGCGCAGTGACAACTTTCCGGTGGTGCTTGCCGTGGTGGCGCAGTATTTTCCGCAGGGGGCTATCGCTAAGCCAGCCTCAGAGCTGTATCAGCTGCTCAGCGATGATTTTCGAGTGCTGCGGGAAGAAGGATTTGAGCTGCCGAAAAGCCCGTCGGATTATGTCAGCGATTGGGTGAAGTCCCGGTGGTTTGTGCGTCGTCCTGGTAGTTCGCAGACTGGTGAAACCGTAGAGCCGAGTGAAGAGCTGTTGGCAGTGCTGGATTCGGTACAGCGGTGGGATAACCCGCATCGAAGCATTTCGGCGTCTCGAATTGAATCGTTGACGCAAGCGCTTCAGACTTTGGCGTTGGAATCAGATCCCAGCACGGCGAAACGTTTGGCTGAGTTAGAGCGTGAACGCGACAGGATCGAACGCCAGATTGAAGCGGTTCACGCTGGTGAATTTGAGGTCCTTACCACTGTGCAGATAGGTGATCGGGTAGCGGATATCTTGGATCTGGCGGCTTCTATTCCCGCAGATTTTGCCAGGGTTCGGCATGAGCTGAGCGATTTGAATCGGAAGCTGCGCAGGCAGTTGCTTGATCCTGAAGACTCCCGTGGTGATGTTCTAGAAGAGATCTTCAGGGGAGTTGATCTGATTGGGGATTCCGATGCGGGGCGCAGCTTCAATAGTTTCTTTGATGTTTTGTTGGATCGCGAGCGTTCAAGTCTGATTGATCGATGGATCAGAGAAGTTCTAGGACGCGATGAGGCTATTGATCTGGATGCAAAATTACGGACAGGGCTGTACCGAATTTTCCGGGATATGGAGGATGCCAGCTTCGAGGTCAACGGGGAAATGACAGGACTGGCTCGAAGTTTGCGTCACTATGTCACTACCGAGGAGTTCGCAGAGAGCCGACGCATGATTCAGTTGCTTCGCGATACCCGCAGTGCCGCAGCTAAGGCTGCCGAGGCTGGTGAAGTGACCTCGCTCAATCATATGGACACTCCACTCGTGCGCATCGGTATGGATGTGCGCTCCATTGCTGGATTGAAGTTGAAAAATCCAGGTGAAGAACGCGTCGAGGATCTGCCGGAGCCAGTTGAAGAGCAAGAACTAGACACGGAAGTCTTGCTGGAACAGATTCGAGCAAGCGAGATTGACTTTGAAGAATTGGAAGAAGCAGTTGGTTTAGTTCTTGCTGAGCAATCGCATGCCACGATCACCGAGGTACTGGAACATTTCCCAGCAACTCAAGGCCTCGCCAGCATTGTTGGCTTGTTGTACCTAGCGATGCGTGATGGTGTTTCCACAGGTCACGCGCAAGTAGTGGAGTGGGAAAGTGAATCTGTCCTGCATCGGCGACGGATTACGGGATGGCAATTTATCAGGGGTTTAAACAGTGAAGATTTGGCAGAAAGCGAGATGAATAAATGAATGATCAGCTGTGGGAAGGCGACACGGGAACGCTGACTTTTGGGTCCAGGAAAGCGCTGGTGCAATTACTTAAAGGTCCCATGGTTAATGCTTTGCAGCACGTTGAAGTGTGGCGGGCCATCACCACAGATCAAGATGCGCTCAATGCTGTCCTTAACAATCTGTTCCTCGAGTTGGTTCTTGATGAGGATGCGGGTGTTGCATTTACTCGGCCTGCCAATGGTGGACAAGACGTATTGGTTGGAAATAACAAAACTGAAGCGATGCCCAAAGTGCTGCGCACGGAGACGCTGTCGCATTTTGATACGTTGATCATTTTGATTCTGCGCCAAGAACTCACCATGGCACCTCCGGGGGAACGAGTCATTGTGGATCGTGAAGAAATCCGCGAACAAGTGTTGCTCTACCGCGTTGATGAAGAACGAGATGAAGCCAAATTAGCCAAACGATTCGACGCTGCGTTTAGGCGCATCGTGGATTATTCATTGGCTAAAAAGACAGAGACACCTGAACGTTTTGAGGTCTCACCAGCACTGCGCCAGATTTTTGATGCCGACACCGTGGCAGGTGTGCGCGCTGAGTACGAAAAATTTAACGAAGCAGCCCATGACGGAAATGAAGAGGAAAAGAAGTGACCAGCGAACAAGCTTTAGATCCTATCCACCCAGGTCAGTTCCGTCTTTCTCGGATTCAGTTGATCAACTGGGGAACCTTCCACGGAACGGTGGACATTCCTGTGACCAGGGAAGGAATCTTAGTTACCGGTGGTTCGGGATCAGGAAAATCCACGCTGATTGATGCGATCACGGCGGTATTGCTTCCGCAAGGAAAGCTGAGGTTTAACTCTGCCGCACAAGCTAATACTCCGCGGAATAAGGGACGCAGTTTGGTTACCTATATCCGTGGCGCTTGGCGTGCGCAGGAGGATCCGCTGCAGGATCAGATTGTTTCTACCTACCTTCGCCCTCGTGCTACTTATTCACTGGTTGGATTGACTTATTCCAACGGTGAAGGCGTCGAGCACACCTTGGTGGCTATTTTCTATCTGAAATCGGGACACAATTTAACCTCCGATATCTCTTCATATTATGGTGTGTTTCCCGTTGATCAAGACATCAATGCGCTGCTGGATTTCTTGAAAGAGGGCATCGATAAACGCCAGATCAGAGCCGCTTTCAAGGACGCCACCTTTAGTGAGCAGCATTCTGTATTCTCCGGCAGGTTTAGAAGCCGTTTGGGGATCTCCAGTGAGGAAGCTTTGCTGTTGTTGCACCGCGCGCAGTCGGCGAAAGATCTTCAAAGCTTGGATGATCTATTTCGGGATTACATGCTGGTGGAACCGGATACGTTCAGCATTGCCAAAACTGCCGTGGAACAATTCCAAGACCTTGAAGGTGCTTATGAGCAGGTCGAAGATATTAAACGGCAGATCCACACCCTGGATCCTTTGGTGCAGCTGAAGAATCGGCGAGAGAAAGCGCAACAGTCCAAAGATCATGCCAATGCACTGAAGAAGGCGCTGCCGACCGTCGGGAATCGCATTAAGAAGGAAGAGCAAGAAACGCTGGTTCGACAATTTACTGTCGAGCAAACGCAGGCGAAGTCGAAGGTGGAGTCCGCCAAAATTGAGACAGATCGTGCCCGCGAAATGGAAACCCTCGCGCACGACAACGTCAAACAAATTGTGGGGGCGCAGCATGGAATTTTGAGTGCGAAGAGGGAGGGAGCCGTCGATAAGCTAAGAACAATTAGCGCTGCGCGTGCTGGCCTGGACGCATTGGTTAAGGGGCTGGGCGGTACGGCGCCGGAATCGGCGGAGGAGCTTTTGGAGCTCAACAACGCTGCGCGGCTGACCGTGGATGAGTATCCGGCGGCGAGGGAAGCGCTTGAATCTGCAGGTCAGAGGAATGTAGAGGACCGAACCCGTGCGGTTGATGAGTTCAAAGCGGCGGATCAAGAGCTGTCTTCTTTGAGTAAAGGCAGCAGTAATATTGAGTACCGTTTGCTGCAGGTGCGGGAAAATTTGTGTCAGGATTTGGGCGTGAGCCCGCGGGATATGCCCTTTGCCGGTGAGCTGATTGATCCGAATAATGCGGAATGGGAACCCGTTGTGCAGCGCATTTTGGGTGGTTTTGCTGCGGAAATGTTGGTTCCTCATGGGTTGTTGCCACGGGTTCGGGATTGGGTAAATGCCAAACATTTGGCAGCGCTGCTGAAATTCAACGGCGTGGTGACAACGGGGGAGTACAAAACCTCGCGTTTTCCGGCGGATTCCCTGATCCGAAAAGTTGATGTTGTGGAGTCGCCGTTTCGAGATTGGGTAAATCAAGAATTAGGCAAGCGTTTTAATATTCGGTGCGTGCGCACTCCTGAGGAATTGTCGGCGCTGGGGCCACGCGATCAGGGCGTGACTATTTTGGGTGTGCGAAAATTAGCGCAGCAGACAGGCGATCCGACGACGCGTTGGGAAAAAGATGATCGCCGAAAGCTGGGGGATCGGTCCACATACCGTTTGGGTTCCACCAATGATGCCAAGGTGGAAACGCTTCGGGAAACCGTGAAAGCTGGCAAAGCAGTTGTGCAGGCAGCTGATAATCGCATTGCTGCAAACCGCGCTGAGCTGCGGGAACTTGAACGGCAGTATCAGGCTTCGCAAGAAATCTTGAAGGTGTCGTGGGCTCAGATTGATGTGGAATCAGCCGACGCGGCGATTGCTGAGCTGGACCGATTGCTGGAAGAGCTGAACAACACTCCAGAGGCCACTGAGCTTTCCGCGCGCCATGAGGCAGCAAAGCAGACGCTTGCGAGGGTTTCTGACTTGCTTGTCGCAGCTCAGAGTGAGGAAACCGTGGCGTCGATGAACCTGAAACGCGCCGAAACTGAATTGAAACGGCTCGAAAGCCTGCCGGTTACGGAGGTTTCTGAAGAAATCGCGCGGGAAGTGGAGAAACTATTTCTTGCCAACACCCGCCGGGTTCACGCCGCCAACGTGGATGAGCAGACCATTGCGCTGCGCGAGGATCTGGACAAACAAATCGATGCCAATGAGGCAGAACTTCGACGTTGTGAAAACCAAATTGTTGGCATTTTGCGCAGCTATATTGAAACGTGGCCTGCGAACCGCGCTGACTTACAAGCCGAACCTGAGTTTGTTGGTGAGGCCATCAACCGCCTCGGCGAGCTTCGCAGCGATCGTTTGGCAGAATTCACGGCTAAATTCCTAGGGCTCATGAACGAGATGTCTACCCGAAACCTCGGCCAAATCTCGCGGCGTCTACGTGATGCGCGCCGGGAAATCGAGGAGCGCATCGAGCCGATCAACGCCTCCTTGGCGCAGTCGGAATTCAACGAAGGTCGCTTCCTGCACATCGACATCCGTGATCAAAGTGGTCCGATTGTGAGGGAATTCCAGCAGAAACTTGATGCCGCTACCAGCGGTGACCTGGGAACCAGTACCGAGAAACAAGCCTTCGCCCGTTATGCGCTGATCGCTGAAATCATTTCCAAACTCGCCTCCCACGACTCCGCTGACGCCCGCTGGCGCAACACCGTTCTAGACACCCGCCGCCACGTTCGCTTCATCGGCCTCGAGCGCGATTCCGACGGCGCAACCGTCAACACTTACGTCGACTCCGCTTCACTTTCAGGCGGACAAGCCCAGAAGCTGGTGTTTTTCTGCCTCGCCGCTGCCTTGCGCTACCAGCTAGCCGAACCCGGCGCCCACTATCCCACCTATGCCACCGTCATTCTGGACGAAGCCTTCGACCGCGCCGACCCCGCCTTCACCCGCCAAACCATGAACGTTTTCCACAGCTTCGGCTTCCACATGGTGCTCGCCACCCCGCTGAAACTCATCCAAACCCTCGGCGATTATGTCGGCTCCACCATCGTGGTCAGCTACACCGAAAAACCAAACGCCCAGGGCGCAATCCAGGGCAATTCCAGTTTCTCTAGGATCGAGAAATAACATGCCATTGCTTATCGACGACGCCCTCCACCGCAGCAAAAAATACTTCCACGCGCACTTAAGCGAGCTGCTCCTCGGCGAATTTGCAGGCCTCAGCCTGCCCCTGCACCCACCGACGGCAGCTAAAGCCGCCGCCGATATTGATGCCACGAGGGAATTTATCCGCCAATGGGAGGGACGCGATGACGTGGAATATGCCGTGCGAAACTGGTCTCCTGTGGGCTTAGGTAAAACTGAAGTACCCGTTAGGCTGACGTTGAACACGATTGAGGAATTAGTTGTGTTTGCGCAGGTAGAGGATGAATGGTCTTCACTTCACGAGAGGTTTTCACAGCTGTCTGGTTTTACAGCGGAGGTGGTGGCGAAACATGTGTCGCTGTGGCGTTCGCTGTCTAACGAGGATCTCTCCAAGGCGGTGTTAGTTGTGGAATGGTTTTTGGAGAACCCCAACTCTGGCCTGCTGAAACGCGCAGTCGCGGTTGAAGGCGTGCACACTAAATGGCTTGAAAACCACCGCGTACTCATTGAAACGTTAGTGGCCGACAAACGTGGTGAACCTGGTCGTGCCGATCTTGGACTTGGTGACGCCGAAGCTCGCGTCCGGCTCCGCTTCCATTCCGTAGATGCTCCCGCTGGGCTCACAGACATTGAAGTACCGCTTTCCAACCTGTGCGAATTACAAGAACCGCAAGTAATTCTGATGGTGGAAAACCTCGATTCATTTCTCGCTTTACTCACTTGGCCGGGCGTAACAATTGCTTGGGGTGCGGGCTACCGTGCAGTAGACATTGTTCGAGGACCCTACTTTTCTAATGGTCGGTTGCTGTACTGGGGTGACCTTGACCTGGACGGTTTCAAAATTCTCGACGGCGTCCGCAGCCACGTTCCCCACACCGAATCCGTGCTGATGAACCCTGAAACCGTCTCCCGGTGGCGATACCTTGGCGTTGCCGACCGAGAATTCAAGGCAGAAAGCTTTGACAACCTTCACGATTTTGAATCTGACGCACTTGACCTACTCATTACAGACGGTGAGCTCCGCATTGAACAAGAACGCATCCGCCTCGATGTTGCTGTTGAAGAAATCGAGAAAGTAATTCGTGGGTGAAGTTGTTTCAGAGTTGTTTTTTATTAAACAACTCAGCCTGTAACCTCTTGGTCGTTCTATGCTTGGTCACCATGACTGAGACTCTTTTTGTATCCGCCACAACTGAGGAAGCGGTGTATCTTCCAGATGGAATCGACTTGCTGGTGACTGGCATCGGAACGACCGCAGCAACGATGATTTTGACTAAGGAGTTGGCTACTCGGGAGGTGCTTCCTGCCCGAATTGTCAATATTGGTACGGCGGGAGCTTTGGTGGATGGATTGGCTGGCGTATACGAGATCGAATACGTTCTGCAGCATGATTTCAGTAGCGAGTTAATCGCTGAAATGACAGGAAAGCCATGCTCAAATGGTTCAACTTTGGCCACGAGTGGGCACTTCCCAGTAGCGAGTTTGGCAACAGGAAACTCATTTATTGCAGATTCAGAAACCCGCAACCACCTGGCCACCCGGGCCTCCCTCTGCGATATGGAGGGCGCGGCGCTGGTGGGCGTCGCAAAGCATTTTGGTGTTCCGATTACGCTGCTGAAGCAGGTTAGCGACAGCGCGGATGAGGAGGCTTCGGGGTCGTGGTTTGATGCGGTCGATGCGGGCGCACGACAGTTGGCGGAGGCTGTGAAGGAGTTTAAATAACAAAAACCCGATGCCTGGCGGCATCGGGAGTGAGCATTATTGGCTAGCTTTCTGAGTCTGCTTTTTCTGCAGTGGCAGATGTCGGCTTCTTGCGGCCAAGGATGGCGAATCTGCTTCGAATGGCAGCAAGGGTTTCTTGGCCATTGAGGCTGGTTGGGGAACCTTTCGCCGTGGCGATCTCAATGTCATCACTGGTGATCTCACCGGCGCGCAAAGCAACCATTTCAGAGTGGTAGCGCACCCAGACAGCCAACGTCGCGGCTACTGGAACAGCCAAGAATGCGCCGATGATGCCGAACATGGTGGAGCCGACGGTGACGGATAGCAAAACAACCGCTGCGTGCAGGTTCATGGCCTTGGACTGCAGGAATGGGGACAAGATATTGCCCTCGATCTGCTGAACCGCCAGGATCAATACAAGTACCAAAAGCGCATTGGTCACGCCGTTGGTAACTAGCGCGATGATGACAGCCAGGGCGCCTGCAGACACCGCACCGACGATGGGGATGAAGCCCGCGAAGAATGTGATGACCGCGAGCGCGAGGGCCATTGGGACGCCAAGAAGCAGCAATCCGATACCAATGAATATTGCGTCAACCATGGACACCAATGCCTGAGCACGGATGAATCCGGCCAAGGTATTCCAGGTACGGGTCAGGACTTCTGTGAGGTGCCAACCTGCGTTTTCACCAGTGAAGCCGCGCATCCATGGCAGGAAACGAGGACCGTCTTTGAGGAAGAAGAAGGTCAACACCAGCATCACTGCTAGCGTGACAACGATGGATGATGCAGTTGACAGTCCAGAGAACACACCAGAAGCAATGGTGGAAGACTGTGATTGCAGCATGGATGTTAGGTCATTGAGCGCGCCTTCAAACTGTGAGATATCAAAGTTAAAAGGTGGGCCCTGAACCCAATCCATTAGATCTTCGATACCAACAGTTGCTTGGTCTACCACTTGCTTTGTCTGGGAAGACACGCTTGGCGCGATGGCTGCAAAAACTCCGCCGATGAGGGCGAAGAAACCCAAAATTGTGATGACAACGGCGAGCGCCGCGGGAATCTTATGCTCGCGCAGCCATTTCACTGGTGGCCATAGCACGGTGCAGACTAGAAGTGCGAGGACGACTGGGAGGATGCCAACCCAGATGAAGCCCAGCATACGAAGTGCAATGACGCCGGCGATAACCAGCACGATGAAGCGCAATGCCCATCCGGACAGCCAGCGGCCGTCCCTGCCCAAAATGACAGAGCGGTCGGTAGTTCCTTCAGAATCAGCCTCGACAGTTGCTTCGGCATTAGGGGGAACCGCCGACTTCTGGGTATTTAGCGGTGGCTCAAAATTGCCTTCAATCGCGTCTAGGACGGTGTCAGGCAAATCTTTCGGAGGGATGGTGCTTTTTGCATCATCCCTTTTTGGGGTGTTTCCTGATTCTGTGCTCACAAAAATCACTATGCCACAGGTGTGGGACACGGGGTGTCCCTCTAAAGTTTATGGCTGTTAATTTTGCGTGAGACTTGGTGTCAAAGTTGAGTGGGACCTGTTGAAAACAGCTCTTATCTTCCCTGATTGGGTGGTTGAAAATTAGGGGTAAACCCGGATTTTTTCTCAAGTGAAGCACTTTGACCTGTGTAAATTAAGAAAGTTGAGTCTAGTGGGAACAACTTTGTGGCATTTACCGTTGCTATATATGTAAGCTTGAGTCAGGCAGGCTCAATGAGGAGTTTTTCTTACCGGCGAAAGTCGGTGGGAAGCAAGTCAAAGCTCAAGCCGTGGACAATACTAAAATCACCTAAAACAGGAGGCACCATTATGGGACGTGCAGTAGGAATTGACCTTGGAACCACCAACTCTGTGGTTTCCGTACTTGAAGGCGGCGAGCCAGTAGTTATCGCAAACGCAGAAGGCTCACGCACCACCCCTTCCGTCGTTGCATTCGCAAAGAACGGTGAAGTTCTAGTCGGCCAGTCCGCTAAGAACCAGGCAGTCACTAACGTTGACCGCACCATTCGCTCCGTCAAGCGCCACATCGGCACCGACTGGTCCGTTGCTATCGATGACAAGAACTACACCTCACAGGAAATCTCGGCTCGTACCCTGATGAAGCTGAAGCGCGACGCTGAAGCATACTTGGGCGAGGACGTCACTGATGCTGTTATTACCGTTCCTGCATACTTCGAGGACTCACAGCGCCAGGCAACCAAGGAAGCTGGCCAGATCGCAGGCCTTAACGTTCTGCGTATTGTTAACGAGCCAACCGCGGCTGCACTTGCATACGGCCTTGAGAAGGGCGAGCAGGAGCAGACCATTCTGGTATTCGACCTCGGTGGCGGCACCTTCGACGTCTCCCTCCTAGAGATCGGCGACGGTGTTGTTGAGGTTCGCGCAACCTCCGGCGATAACGAGCTCGGTGGCGACGACTGGGATCAGCGTATCGTTGACTGGCTGGTAGAGAAGTTCCAGTCCTCCAACGGCATCGACCTGACCAAGGACAAGATGGCCCTGCAGCGTCTGCGTGAGGCAGCTGAGAAGGCAAAGATCGAGCTGTCCTCTTCCCAGAGTGCAAACATCAACCTTCCTTACATCACCGTTGATGCAGACAAGAACCCACTGTTCTTGGATGAGACCCTTTCCCGTGCAGAGTTCCAGCGCATCACTCAGGACCTCCTGGCCCGCACCAAGACTCCTTTCAACCAGGTTGTTAAGGACGCTGGCGTGTCCGTCTCGGAGATCGACCACGTTGTTCTCGTCGGTGGTTCCACCCGTATGCCTGCTGTTACCGAACTGGTAAAGGAACTGACCGGTGGACGTGAGCCAAACAAGGGTGTTAACCCAGATGAGGTTGTTGCAGTTGGTGCAGCACTTCAGGCCGGTGTTCTCCGCGGCGAGGTCAAGGATGTTCTTCTTCTTGACGTCACCCCACTGTCCCTCGGCATTGAGACCAAGGGTGGCGTGATGACCAAGCTCATCGAGCGCAACACCACCATCCCTACCAAGCGTTCCGAGACCTTCACCACCGCAGAGGACAACCAGCCTTCTGTTCAGATCCAGGTCTTCCAGGGCGAGCGTGAAATCGCAACCGCCAACAAGCTGCTCGGATCCTTCGAGCTCGGCGGCATCGCACCTGCACCACGTGGCGTCCCACAGATCGAGGTCACTTTCGACATCGACGCCAACGGCATCGTCCACGTCACCGCAAAGGACAAGGGTACTGGCAAGGAAAACACCATCACCATTCAGGACGGCTCCGGTCTCTCCCAGGATGAAATTGATCGCATGATCAAGGATGCTGAAGCTCACGCTGATGAGGACAAGAAGCGCCGCGAGGAGCAGGAAGTCCGCAACAACGCTGAGTCCCTGGTTTACCAGACCCGCAAGTTCGTTGAAGAGAACTCCGAGAAGGTCTCCGAAGACCTCAAGGCAAAGGTCGAAGAGGCAGCCAAGGGCGTTGAAGAAGCACTCAAGGGCGAGGACCTCGAGGCAATCAAGGCTGCAGTTGAGAAGCTGAACACCGAGTCCCAGGAAATGGGTAAGGCTATCTACGAGGCTGACGCTGCTGCTGGTGCAACCCAGGCTGACGCAGGTGCAGAAGGCGCTGCAGATGACGATGTTGTTGACGCTGAAGTTGTCGAAGACGACGCAGCTGACAATGGTGAGGACAAGAAGTAAATGACTACCCCTAACGGAATGCCCGACAATCCTGGGGATCCTGAAAATACCGATCCAGAGGCAACCTCTGCTGATCGTGCTGAGCAGGCAGCTGAAGAAGCAGCTGCCCGCCAAGCGGAGGAATCTCCATTTGGACAGGCCTCAGAGGAAGAAATTTCTCCAGAGCTCGAAGCAGAGATCAATGATCTTCTATCAGATGTTGATCCAGATTTGGATGGCGATGGTGAAGTGTCCGCTGTAGAAACACAGCTTGCCGAACGCACTGAGGATCTGCAGCGAGTCACCGCAGAGTACGCCAACTACCGTCGACGTACCGAGCGTGAACGCCAGGGCATCATCGACACCGCACGTGCCAGCGTTGTTACTCAGCTGCTGCCACTGCTCGATGATCTGGATCTTGCCGAACAGCACGGTGACCTCAACGAAGGTCCACTGAAGTCACTGTCTGACAAGCTGATCAACATCCTGGGTGGATTGAAGGTGGAATCCTTCGGCGAGATCGGCGAAGCATTCGATCCAGAGATCCACGAAGCAGTACAGGATCTCTCACAGGGTGATGTCAAGGTTCTGGGAACGGTACTCCGCAAGGGATACCGCCTCGGCGACCGCGTCATCCGCACCGCAATGGTCCTCATTGGGGATCCAGAGGAGAGCTAGAGAGACTAAGTCTCTTAGTGGTTTCCGCCGTTGTCCACGGTCCACAGATGGAACTCCTTGAACAACACCGGCGGATATCCTTGAAGTAATAAATACTCAAAGGTATCCGCCGGTGTCCGGACAACAAAACTTGCAACACAAGATAACTTAAGAAATTACATACAATTCACCGCATATAAGACTCATGGAAGGAGGGGATGCCCAGTGAACAACAGCGAATGGGCAAATAAGAACTATTACGCAGACCTGGGGGTCTCCTCGTCCGCTTCAGAAGATGAGATCAAAAAGGCTTACCGCAAGCTCGCCAGGGAAAATCACCCAGATAAAAATCCAGGTGACAAGGCCGCTGAAGATCGATTCAAAAAAGCGGCCGAGGCATATGACGTACTTGGTGATGACAAGAAACGAAAAGAATACGACGAGCTCAAAGCACTTCTAGCTTCTGGTGGAATCCGCGGAGGATTCGGAAGCGGAGGTGCGGGATTCCCCGGCGGGTTTCGCACGTCGACGGGAGGATTCGACACCTCAGACCTCTTCGGAGGAGGACAAGGTGGAGGGTTTTCTACGGACGGCGGTTTGGGCGATATCTTCGGTGGCCTTTTCAACCGCGGCGCTGGTTCTCACCAGTCAGCTAGGCCGACGCGGGGGGCGGATGTAGAAACCGAAATAACTCTCTCGTTTGTTGAGGCAGCGAAAGGCACGACCATCCCAGTGGAACTTACCGGCGATGCGCCCTGCAACACCTGCCACGGATCGGGCTCCAAATCAGGCCACCCCGCAAAATGTGGAGCCTGTGATGGAACCGGATTCACCTCTGAGAACAAGGGTGCTTTCGGATTCTCCGCTCCATGTGCAACCTGTGGTGGCGCTGGTGAAGTAATCATTGATCCTTGCGATAACTGCCACGGCCGAGGCACCGTCCGGAAGTCTCGTTCCATCACCGTGCGTATCCCAACTGGTGTGGAAGATGGACAGAAAGTTCGTCTTGCAGGCCAAGGCGAAGCAGGACCAAATGGCAAACCAGCGGGCGATCTCTTTGTGAAAGTCCACGTGAAAAAGGACGATGTGTTCACACGCGACGGCAGCAACATTTTGATCACCATTCCCGTGAGCTTCAGCGAGCTGGCTTTGGGTGGTGCTATTTCTGTGCCAACGCTCAACAAGCCTGTAAAACTCAAGCTACCTGCGGGAACGCCAGATGGTCGTACTTTGCGTGTACGCGGTCGCGGTATCGAAGCACGTGATTCCACTGGTGATCTGCTTGTTACAGTCCAGGTTTCTGTCCCGAAGAATCTGGATGACAACGCTGCGGAAGCTCTCCGCGCATATGCTGAAGCAGAAACTAATTCAGGTTTTGATCCCCGCGCTAACTGGGCGGGCCAGAACCGCTAGACGTTCTCTTTGAGAAAGGAGGTGACGAAACATGGCATCCACACCGAAAGAATCCAACGATGAAGGTCAGTTTGACCGTGTCGATTTTCAAGGGGAAGTCTTCGTTATCTCTGTCGCAGCCGAGCTTGCCGGCATGCATGCCCAAACTTTGCGAACCTACGATCGCATGGGTTTGGTCACCCCGATACGCACTCGCGGAGGCGGTCGCCGTTACTCCCGCGCTGACGTGGAATTACTCCGAGAAATTCAGCATCTCAGCCAGGAGGAAGGCGTAAACCTCGCCGGAATCAAGGCGATCATCGAACTCGGCGAAGAAAACCGAAACCTCAAAGAATCCCTGCGTAAGGTCACAGCTGAGAATGAGCAGCTCAAAGATCAATTACGCAGCGGGCGTCCGCGTGGCGAGCTGGTGCACGTGCCCCGCTCCACCGCGGTGGTCATGTGGGAACGCCGCAAGGGGCGTTCCAAGTAAAAACATGCTTGTCGACGCCACTTTCTAGCAAATTAAGCGGGCACCTCCATTTATCTTTTGGAGGTGCCCGTTTCGTGCTTTCGCCAATTAGATACATGGATAACCACCCGAACAGGGGGTAATAACTTTTGAAAGGCTTTCGGCGTTGAGCTGCGAGAATTTTGAGAAAAAGGGGGTGAATTTAACAGGGGTTCTAGCGCGGATTGATTTTCGTGAATATGGTGGCTGCTAAGCGTGCGAATGTGCGCGTTATCACAATCGTTGACCAAGTGTCACCTGACGCACAGGTAGTGCTCAGGTGGAGGTGGCCCAAAGGAGACCCAATGACTGTCTACGCAAATCCAGGAACCGAAGGCTCGATCGTTAACTATGAAAAGCGCTACGAGAACTACATTGGTGGCAAGTGGGTTCCACCGGTAGAGGGCCAGTACCTTGAGAACATTTCACCTGTCACTGGTGAAGTTTTCTGTGAGGTCGCACGTGGCACCGCAGCGGACGTGGAGCTTGCACTGGATGCTGCACATGCAGCCGCTGATGCGTGGGGCAAGACTTCTGTCGCTGAACGTGCTCTGATCCTGCACCGCATTGCGGACCGCATGGAAGAGCACCTGGAAGAAATCGCAGTTGCAGAAACCTGGGAGAACGGCAAGGCAGTCCGTGAGACTCTTGCTGCAGATATCCCACTGGCAATCGACCACTTCCGCTACTTTGCTGGCGCGATCCGTGCTCAGGAAGATCGTTCCTCACAGATCGACCACAACACTGTTGCTTACCACTTCAACGAGCCAATCGGTGTTGTTGGTCAGATCATTCCTTGGAACTTCCCAATCCTCATGGCTACCTGGAAGCTCGCACCGGCACTTGCTGCAGGTAACGCGATCGTCATGAAGCCAGCTGAGCAGACCCCAGCATCCATTTTGTACCTGATTAACATCATCGGCGATCTCATCCCAGAGGGCGTCCTCAACATCGTCAACGGACTCGGCGGTGAAGCAGGAGCTGCACTGTCCGGCTCTAATCGGATTGGCAAGATTGCTTTCACCGGTTCCACCGAGGTCGGCAAGCTGATCAACCGCGCTGCATCCGACAAGATCATTCCTGTCACCCTGGAGCTCGGCGGTAAGTCCCCATCCATCTTCTTCTCCGATGTTCTGTCACAGGATGACGCCTTCGCAGAGAAGGCAGTCGAAGGCTTCGCGATGTTCGCCCTCAACCAGGGTGAAGTTTGTACCTGTCCTTCCCGTGCACTTGTTCATGAGTCCATCGCTGATGAATTCCTCGAGCTTGGCGTGAAGCGAGTTCAGAACATCAAGCTGGGTAACCCACTTGATACTGAAACCATGATGGGTGCTCAGGCGTCCCAGGAGCAGATGAACAAGATCTCCTCCTACCTGAAGATCGGCCCAGAAGAAGGCGCTGAAACCCTCACTGGTGGCAAGGTCAACAAGGTTGATGGCATGGAGAACGGTTACTACATTGAGCCCACCGTTTTCCGCGGCACCAATGACATGAGGATCTTCCGCGAGGAAATCTTCGGACCGGTCCTCTCTGTTGCTACCTTCAGCGACTTCGATGAGGCCATCCGTATTGCAAACGACACCAACTTCGGCCTCGGCGCTGGTGTCTGGAGCCGTGACCAAAACACCATTTATCGTGCAGGTCGCGCAATCCAGGCTGGTCGAGTTTGGGTCAACCAGTACCACAACTACCCAGCTCACTCCGCTTTCGGTGGGTACAAGGAGTCCGGTATCGGCCGTGAGAACCACCTCATGATGCTGAACCACTACCAGCAGACCAAGAACCTGTTGGTCTCCTACGATCCAAACCCAACCGGACTGTTCTGATCTAAGCGTTAAGTCCTAGAAAAGCTGCCTCACACATCCTCCAGTGTGCGGCGGCTTTTCTATTTGCCGCGAACCACCTCCGCCACATTGCCCAGGAACTCCTGGTCATTCCAATAACCGGAATGCGTTGAGGGCGAATCCCACACTGTTGCACCGAATAGGGCAGCGGTGGGATCAGTGCCGTGGATGCCGTCATATTGGGTGCCGGCAAAACCGATGGGATCAGCAGACCCTGTTACCGCATACACAGGTGCACCAAGCTGGGAAGAGTGCGAGACACCCGCGCCGGGACTGCCAACCAATACCAACGCATCGGCACTGAGCTCGCCGGAAGACGCAGCTTTTCCCACCACTGTGGAACCGTAGCTGTAGCCCATCACTACTTTTCTTTGGTGGGGATTGCGGGACTGTAGTGCCGCTTGAAACCTCTGGAGATCCGAGGCAGCGCGATTCGCTGCCGCGCCGGATACCGCAGCAGGAATCGAAGCGGGTGCTTGATATCCCAGCCACAACACCGTTGCGGAACCGGTGGAAGCAGATACTGTGCGGGCACGGTCAACATATGTATTCCACCCTTCTGGGTTGGAGGAACCCACACCTGCCACGATGGTGGTCACGGCCGCAGCCTTATCAATGTCTCCAAACGACGCCACGAGCGAGCCGTCGCCGGCTTCTAAGATCTGCATATCGGGATGGGCTTCGGCTAAGGCACGGATTTCTGGTGGGGCATTCACCAGATGAAATTCGTGGATTGCTGAGGCTGGAAGAGTGCCAAAATCGCCCAGATGCTTCAATGGTTCTGGAGCAATCGCTGTGCACAACGCGTTGATCTCGCGTGCACACATGAGGTCTAAAAGGCTACTCAAGCTGGCAATATATCGAAGCATGACGGTGAGCGTTATAGATTTATCGGCTTGTTTTTCCAGTACATCAACATAGCCTTCCAAAGTGCGTAGGAAATCAGCGGTGTTGAAAAGCGTGGATGCGGTTTTGTGCATTTGTTCCACGATGTTCACTGTGGGTCGGTTGTAATCGACAAGCTTGATAAAGCCCTGGATAAGGGAGCTGGCAGAGGTCATCGTTTCGAGCTGCTGCCAGGACTGCAACCGGTCAGTGTTTGATTCGTGGAGCGCACCTGCGACGGCGGTGAGTGATGTGGCTATGCCTTCTAATTCTGAACTTTTGAGGGCGAGCATCAGTGCAACTTATTCAGTGTGTGGCCAAGATCGACGTCTATGTTGAGCATCTGCTCGCTGACAGTGCGCATATCGGAAAGATGATTGTTGAGATGGAGGTTGGCGTCGAAAAGCAATAGACGCCAGTGTTGATTCGCGCTGCTCAGTGCGGTGGCCGTGTGGCTGGGCGTGCAGTTAAGTGTGGGGCTGGGATAGGTGATGTCGCGGTGGATGAGGTGATTGGGGAGGTCGGTTTGTAGGTACATGCTGCTGATTCAAGTGGTTTTTGCGATGCTGGGCAAGAAGTGATCACGCGAACCTGTGTATAACTTGCCTCAAAGCGCCTAGGCTGTGGATTATGCGTATTGCCTTGCTTCAGATCTCAACGAATTCCGATAAGATGGACAATTTCGCCCTCCTGCGCGATGCCGCTGTAAAAGCCGCGGAACAAGGGGCTAGAGTGCTGGTGTTTCCGGAGGCGACTTCGCAAAGTTTCGGCACTGGGCGCCTTGATACTCAGGCAGAGGAATTAGATGGTGAATTCTCCACCGCGGTACGAAAATTAGCCGATGAGCTGGACGTTGTCATCGTTGCGGGCATGTTTACCCCAGCTGATACCGTGCAGCGCGATGACAAAACCATTTCGCGAGTACACAACACTGTGCTTATTAGTGGTGCTGGATTGCATCAGGGGTACCGCAAAATTCACACCTATGACGCGTTTGGTTATAGAGAATCGGATACCGTGAAACCGGGCGATGAACTGGTGGTATTCGAGATCGACGGGATTAGTTTTGGTGTGGCTACGTGCTATGACATTCGATTCCCCGAACAATTCAAAGACCTTGCCCGCAAAGGTGCACAGATAATTGTGGTTCCCACGTCGTGGCAAGACGGTCCTGGAAAATTAGAACAATGGGAAGTCCTCCCTCGCGCGCGTGCACTGGATTCCACCTGCTGGCTCGTAGCGTGTGGGCAAGCGCGACTTCCAGAAGAATTACGCGATGAACGAAAAGGCCCTACGGGGATTGGTCATTCCATGGTGACAAACCCACACGGTGAAGTAATTGCTAGCGCGGGTTATGAGCCAGAAATGTTGATCGCGGATATTGATGTCAGCGGTTTGGCCAAAATTCGGGAGGCATTGCCTGTTCTTTAACCACTCTCTAAGGAATCACTCGTTGGGCACGTCGGCGCTTCTGATTGGTCAGCCCGGTGAGGCAACCTAGAACCCTAAAATCTCAATCTGCTGGGCCGGAGTTCCACGCCTAATCATCGCGCGCCGAACATCCCGAGCCCACGATTCAGGGCCAGCAATTAACACGTCGCGGTCGGCCCAAGCACCTGCTTCGGTGACGATCTTCGCCATCGAACCCGTTTGATGCAAATGCAAACCCCTCGGTGGCTGCGATGCTTCGGTGGCTTGAACCCACCACGCATCCTTGTCATGCGTTGACACCGGTACGACAGAAAGCCATGGGCTGGCTGCAGCAAAATTCCACATGCCGGTGAGTTCATACAGCTCACCGGGGTAGTCGGCACCGACGAAAAAGTGCAAACGTGGAGGTGCCGCTTGGTTCATCAGCTCAAACATGTAAGAGCGAAGAGGAGCTAGGCCCGTTCCATGTGCAATAAATAACAAATCATTGCCGGAACTAATTTTGCTTTGTCCGAAATCTCCACGACCGGGGCCAAGTCGCCATTTATCGCCAGGGCGTGTGGTGGCTAAAAGTCCAGCGATATCATCTGCGTCTGATTGGATGTGAAACTCCACCTGCCCCCATTCGTTAGTGGGGATCGAAGGGCACAGGTAGCGCCATGTGTTGGGCAGAAAATCCGCAGTTGCTGCAAGATATTGTCCCGGTAGGTAGGGCAGTTGCGTTTCAGCTTGCATGCGCACGACGGTGAACCTACGGCTGCGCTTTTCAACTTCTACAATTTCTGCCTGATATGAGGCAGGAATGTGTGCCTCATCAGCTTCACGAACCGCCTCGACGGAAACAGCCGTGGTTGCAGCAATCGCACGCTCGGCAAACAGCACATTTTCAAAGGGAAGATCCTCGCATAATGACAATAGTTCGCTGCGCACGGCCTCACCCAAAGCGCTGTGCATTTCTGGGGTCAGGCCAAATCGACGCGCATCTAACGCCGCTTCTTTAAAAAACTCCAGTGTTTTGTCGTCTACTTTCCCTTCCTCACCAGTGCCTTCCAACAGCGCACTCACCATTTCGGCGATGCTGATATGAGTCGCATCATCCGCAGTGGGAAAATGCCCACGAGCCTGTGGCGCGAGCGTTAAAAGTTTCGCCTGAACGGCGCGAAGAAAATCTTGCGCGTTATCCTCAACGAGTCGCGCAACAGAAGAAACAGGGCGAGGTGTCACACTCCCTATTGTGCACCTAATCAAGGTAAAAGGTGCGCAGCCACGGCTACGCGTGTCAGGCGTTTCTTGCTTTTCGACGCCTCCCTCCTCACCCAATCCTTCCCGCGAGAAGCCCTCAAACCGTCGAGAATAACAAAATTTTCGTCACCTTGCCGAGGGACGGAAGCTTAAAATGACTGATGGATAAAAGAAAATTAAACAGCCGTGTTCATTAATGTTGAACGTTCAGTAATATTGAACAATGCGGGATTGGAAACTATTCATCGTAACCGAGGGAATCTCTAAGTCCACCTAACAGTGCCTCGACCTGGATACGACGCCGTTCTAATGGGTGACTGTGTTCAGGAGGGGCTTCAAGTGATTCAGCAAATTGGTTTAGCTCAGGAGGAGACTGTTCATTAAATCGATCAAGGAGGGCTTGAGTTTCCTTGTGGCCGAGTATTCTTCCAGTGTCAAGTCCTAGTAATTCAGCTGCCATTGCCTCTGGTTCACCTATGTATCCTTGATTTTCCAGGGCAAAATAGCGATTCCATAAAGTTTCTACATCCTCTTCGTACCACGACAAGATTAATGCTAGATCGCTTGCATCTTTGATGTTATTTTCTTTACGGTCGAGCCATGCATGTAGCTTTAGCGCAGTAAGTCCGGGAACTGTAGGCAACTTAATGTCTATCGCATCATTTAGGGGATATAGCTCAGCTTGCTCGAATACTTCCTTGAACCCAGAGACATTAAGTAGATGACCTTTTCTGGACAAGACTTCACCGGGTGGGTTTTCAATATTTCCGAATGGCACGAGATCTACTGGAATGTTTCCAATGGTGATTCCTTGCCATGCGTTACCAGTCGGTGAGAATTGTTGCTTTAATAGATTGAAGTCGTCCCAGCTTTCTAAAGCTAAAGCGAAGTCAACATCCTTAGTTCTTCTACCCGCTGTTTGATCGCGATATTTTTGCTGGTGAATGTCTCTACATCGTGCTCCAACGAGCATAATATTTTCGATATCAATAAACTTGGACAGCTTGTTAACTACTAAAATAATGTCCGCGTTCGGTGAATTCATCATGGTCTGTGTATTCCTGAATCTGAGTTTTTATAATGTAGGCAACTTCCGATAGGCGCGGATCCCCAACGGACAGTAAATCTGCATAGATTACTGGTAATGGAGCGATCGGCCACATGTTAAATGGGGTTGGAAAAGCTAGCGATAGATTTCTTTTATGGTAGCTTTCATTATGCTTTTTTGATTGGCGCCAAAATGCTCGTCGAACTAATACCTGGCCCTCGGTATCATCTCTCCGAAGTCGTCCTTGTTGAATGATTTTGTTAGTGGCCTTGTCGTCGCTGTCATCGTTGACATAAATATGTGCAGTATTTCCGCCACTGATAAGTTTTGGGACAGCTTGTTCGCCACTGATCCACCCAAGAGGTTCAATGTTTTTAAAGCGATTAAGGTCTCCATTGCCTCTGAAAGTTTGTTGGCTTACACCGAGCCCAGTCGGATAGGCATGCGCCCATGAATCAAGCAGTGCATCGCCTTTCATGAGTCGGTATCCGCTTTCTATTTTGCGCAAGTAGCCAGCTTCGGTGAGTAATTCAAGAGTTTGGATCGCGGTGCCAACAGAGACAGACGCTGAGTCTGCAATCTCGCGGATTGGTGACCTTAATATGGCTGGTTGTGCAAGCAATGCTCCGGATACTTGAGCTCTGCGAGGAGTGAAAAGTGATGCAGTTCGACGATCTGGTGTTCGTCTTTTGATTTTCTTCGATGAATCGGTGCTTGTTTTACCGCGGACATCGATATGGACCCCAGGCCATGATGCGAAACCATTGCCTCGTTGGTCGGCGAACATAAACCCTTGTTCGCGCAAAAGTTCAGCAACTCGAGGGGGAATACTTGGGGATAAGATAAAGAACTTGTCCACAGACTGTGGCAGTGTAAATCGGAGATATTTCAAGTTGGGGAAATATAGCGCATGCACTATTTTTGACGCATTCACCGATTCAAAATTTTTAATCCTTAACTTGGCTTCGCCCATATCGGCGAAGGGTTCGTCTTCTAAAGTCTTGCCTTGAACCTGTCCAAGGAGTTCAAAGGGAAGTCCCGTCTGAAAGAACGATTCATTCCAGTCCTCAAAAGTTACCATTGGCATAATCTAAGTGTAGCGTGTGTTCATCAATATTGAACGTTCACTAATATTGAACGATGCAGCTAGTTAATGATTTCTACGCTCTTATCGGAGGTAATTGCGTAACCTTTCCCTCCACTTCGCTAGTGCCTCAGGAGTTAACCGCGTCCAATCGGTGATCTCTCGAATAATCTGCAGCAGTTCGTCACTGCGATAAGACCTCGTTGGATTGCCTGGAAACTTCTTGTCGGTCACGTTGGGATCGTTGTCAAAACTCCCCAGTGGTTTCACTTCATAAACTCGCGGAGTTTTCCGGGGAACTGAAACATCGTCCGATAGGCCAGCGTCTAATTCAGCAGCGATTTCGGCAGCAAGCCCAGCGCCATTAATCAGAGCGGTGAAATAAACATGGTTCATGATTATGTCAGGACGGTAATTAGACTTATGACCAGGTTTAAGGAGGTCACCAGGTTGAAGCCGCGCTATTGTTCCGTGGAAAAAGGGGCCCTGATCTAGCTGATTATTCATCGCAGTAAGCGCTTTCGGTAGGTGGGTGAATCATCGTAGTCTTCCGAGCCCCGTGACCCGATCCGTTTTGTGCAATCCAATGCTACTCCCACAGAGCGGGCTACTTTCTCTAAAAATGTTCTCATAGTAGATAAAATTGTTCTTAAAGCGACATTATTGTCTGCATGGAAGACGATCTCAGTCCTGCTCTCGTCAAAGCGCTTTTCGACGCGCGAACCCAACGCAGGCTCTCTATCTCGGCGTTAGCTGAATCCTCCGGTGTGTCACGAGCAATGATTTCCCGCGTGGAAAACGCAGAGGCGCAACCAAGCGCTGCATTACTTGGACGCCTTTCCGGTGCATTGGGTATGACGCTTTCGGAGCTCATTGCACAGGCTGAAGGCGGCTATGACCGGGGCGCTCGGCGGTCAAAGCAGTCTGTATGGACAGATCCAGCTACCGGTTACACACGGCGTGCAGTGTCACAGCCGTCAGAATCCCCACTAGAACTAGTGGAAGTAATGCTGCCTCCTGGGGCGGAAGTTGGCTACCCAGCTGATGCTTATCGTTTCATGGATCAGGTGGTCTGGGTACTCGAAGGGGCCGTTCGTATTACTGAAGGTGAAGAGGTCCACGAACTTTCAACGGGGGATTGTCTACGGTTTGGGCCTCCGCGAGACACCGACTTTGCTAATCCCACCACCGTAGCCACTAGGTATTTAGTTGCCTTGGACAAGCGTGTACCTCGTGCTTGATATAACAAGTAAGGAAGCCTGATGAATTTTTACCCACCATCTGTACCTATTAACCCTGCGTGGCGTCCACCCACAGTAACTGTGCAAGCGGGACGGCCAGCCAGAACTCCTGGTGCGCCGATGAACCCACCTATCACGTTGTCCAGCACTTATGTTCATGATTCAGAAAAAGCTTATGGGCGCGATGGCAATGATGGATGGGGTGCATTTGAGGCTGCCATGGGAACTCTAGATGGTGGGTTCGCGGTATCTTATTCTTCAGGTTTGGCAGTGGCAACGTCGATTGCTGATTTGGTTCCTACTGGTGGCACAGTTGTTTTACCTAAAGCTGCCTATTATGGCGTGACCAATATTTTCGCCAGGATGGAAGCCCGCGGAAGGCTGAAGGTTCGAACTGTTGATGCAGACAATACCGAAGAAGTGATTGCTGCTGCTCAAGGTGCAGATGTGGTGTGGGTGGAATCGATCGCTAATCCGACGATGGTGGTAGCTGATATCCCTGCAATAGTCGACGGTGTGCGTGGGCTTGGAGTTTTGACTGTCGTTGACGCGACTTTCGCAACGCCACTTCGTCAACGTCCATTGGAACTTGGTGCTGATATTGTGCTTTACTCGGCAACCAAACTTATCGGTGGACACTCTGATCTTCTTCTTGGAGTCGCAGTGTGCAAGTCTGAGCACCATGCGCAGTTTCTTGCCACTCACCGTCATGATCATGGTTCAGTGCCGGGAGGTCTTGAAGCGTTTCTTGCTCTCCGTGGATTGCATTCCTTGGCGGTGCGTCTTGATCGAGCAGAATCCAACGCAGCAGAACTTTCGCGGCGACTTAACGCGCATCCTTCGGTTACCCGCGTCAATTATCCAGGACTTCCTGATGATCCCCAACATGAAAAAGCCGTGCGAGTCCTACCCTCTGGATGTGGAAACATGTTGTCATTTGAGCTTGATGCAACACCTGAATGAACTGATGAGATTCTCGAAAGCCTGTCACTTTTAACCCACGCGACCAGTTGGGGAGGTGTGGAAACAGCCATTGAACGTCGCACCAGGCGGGATGCTGAAGTGGTGGCAGGAGTACCGATGACTCTTTGCCGCGTTTCCGTAGGAATTGAAGACGTTGAAGATCTATGGGAAGACCTCAACGCCTCAATCGACAAAGTTCTGGGTTAGAACTCGTAACCGGTGACCAGGCCTTCTGTGTTTGGTTGCCATTCAAGTGCTGGAGCTACATGTTCGGCGAAGTTCTTCAGGATCGACGCGTTGATCTCAACACCCATTTGATTGGGGACGGTGAGCATCAAGGTGTCGGCTTCCATCACAGCTTTGTCTTCCTTGAGCTGGTCGATGAGTTCATCGGGACTTCCGGCGTAGCTGCGACCGAACGTGGATCGGGTATCGTCCAGGATTCCTACTTGGTCACCGCCTTGTCCCTGAAGTCCGAAAAGCTCACGGTCGCGGTCGGTGACGATCGGGAAGATGGACCTGGAGACAGACACACGTGGGGTCCAATCGTGTCCGGCTTCTTTCCAAGCTTGGCGGTAGAACGCGATTTGATCGGCTTGCAGATCCCCGAAGGATTGGCCGGTGGCTTCGGCGACGAGGGTGGAGCTCATCAAGTTAACGCCATCGCGTGCTGCTTGTTCGGCGGTGTTGTGGGAACCGGCGCCCCACCAAATGGATTTACGCAGGTCAGGATCATGCGGGAAGATCGGCAGGGGAGTGCCCGGATGGTAGAGGCGTGGGTATTGATTCTCGGAAGCGATGGACATGGGGCGACCATCGATGGCATCGAAGAAGCGAAGGAATTTCTCCCGTGCCATGCCTGCAGCTTTAGGATCATCACCGCCGTCGTAGCCGAAAGCTTCCCAACCCTTCTCGGCTGGTTCGGGTGATCCCCTGGAAACTCCGAGGGCTAGTCGGCCGTCGGCAAGCAGATTGAGGGCGGCTGCTTCCTCGGCCATATACAAGGGATTTTCATAACGCATATCCACTACTCCAGTGCCCACTTCAATGTGTTTGGTGGCACCGATGATGGCTCCAAGAAGTGGCATCGGGGATGCACCTTGGGGAGCGAAGTGGTGAACGCGGAAGTATGCGCCATTTACTCCAATGGCATCTGCTTCTTTTGCTAATTCCAGTGCTTGTTTCAGCATGGAACGTTCGTGGCCGATTTGATAGTGCCCGAAGCTTAAAAAACCGAATGCTTTCATTTTCTTTACCTTAATTTACGTGAGGGGAGACGTCGACAAGCAATCTTTTAGCAGCAACCCGGCCGGCGACCCTGCCCGCGCGGGTGGCGCCGACCGTGGATGCGGTGGAGCCGTAGCCGACGAGGAGGACACGCGCGTCGGAGGCGGGGCTGACCTCGTCGATCAGCTCGATACCGCGACCTTGCCCGCGGAGTTTCATTGGCGCGAGATGACGCAGTGCGGCGCGGAAGCCGGTATTCCAGAAAATGACGTCCACATCCAGGTGCGTGCCTGCAGGATATGGCTTCCAGCTTTCCGGAACCGCCAGCGTCGTGCCTGCTGAAGGGCCTAAACCTTCAGATCTCTCGGCGGGAGGCTCACCGAAAACCACACCGGTGGGCGTGATTTCCTCGAACATGCCGCGGCTGACAATGAGTCCACGATCCACGCCAGCGAGATAATCAGGAATCTGCGGAATTCCCGTGGTGCGCACGACGCTAGCAGGAGCTTTACCGTTGAACGTGCGTTCGCGGACGGCGCGCTCAACCGCAATGCCCCAGCCGGCGTCGAACTCGCGCTGCGTGAAGTTCGGCGGACGACGCGTCGCCCAGGTGGTTTCCGCCAAGCCTTCCAACTCCAGCAGAAATTGCACAGCACTCAAACCACCGCCGACGACCAGGACTTTCTTACCTTTGAAATCCTCGGCCTTGCGGTAATTAACGGTGTGGAGCTGCTTGCCCTGGAATTTATCGATGCCAGGAATGTACGGAACATAAGGGTTTGTCCACGTACCTGTTGCATTAAGAACCATGCGGGTAATCCACTCTCGACCATCGTCGCTGCTCACGCGCAATGGGCTCGAAGGATCCTCGGAAGTGGGCTCAACTCGTGAGACTTTGACTGGGCGCACAACTGCGAAGGAGAACTCGTTCTCGTAAGCGCCGTAATAATCAGCAACCAATGTGGAAGCCGGAGTTTTCGGATCGGGGCGATTCATGGGAAGCCCTGGGAGATCGGCGATTCCGTGGGCTTTACCTAATGTGAGTGAATCCCACCTATGCCGCCAGGCGCCACCGGGTCCGTCGTTGGAATCGAGGACGAGAAAATCTTTTCCGGGAGTGAAACCGCGGCGGGAAAGTTCATGCGCCGCCGCGAGTCCAGCCTGACCTGCTCCAATGATGATTGCTTCATAATTTGTTGACATATCAACAATTGTATCACGGGATTCAAGGTTTGGAAGGGGTGATGGTTACAGTCATTTCATCCACATTGGGAAGATGTTGTTTGACGGAAAGCTCAGCCTCAAGGGCGATTGCGGTGGCTTCCGATAGCGATGATGTAGAAGTGCTGACCGTGGCATCGCCGTGAAGACGGTGTCCAACCCACCTCAACCTCAGTCGATCAATCGACTCAATTTCCTTCACGTGCCAGATCGCGTGCGTTGCCTTATCTACCAACTCCGGCTCGATGCCATCCATGAGGCGTCTGCCAACCGAACGGATCGTACCAACAAGAAGGGTGGCAATCATCGCGGAAATGATCAATCCGATAATTGGGTCAGCCAGGGGGAATCCCAGAAAAACTCCAACACCACCTGCGACAACTGCAACCAAAGCAGCCGAACCAATCCTCTTACCAACACGAATGCGATACATTGCCACAGCCTCATTTCCTAAGAAACCAATAACACCTGCCGCAATCACCCATTCAATATTCTCCATTGGGCGAGGATCAATCATCCGGTCGATCGCCTGCCATGCAGCAACAATCGCCGAAAGAGCAATCATCGCGACAATAAACAACCCCGCTAAATCCTCCGCGCGATTGAATCCATACGTATATTTTTGAGTCGCTGCGCGCCGGGAAAGTATGAAAGCAATCCAAAGAGGAATCGCAGTCAATGCGTCGGAAAGGTTGTGAACCGTATCCGCCAACAGTGCAACAGATCCAGAAAAAGACACAATGATAGCCTGCAAAACCGTCGTGAGCAGCATCAATACAAGGCTAAACTTCAGCGCTCGAATGCCCTCCGAGTTCGCCTCCATAGCATCATCAATCGAGTCGGCGGTGTCATGGGAGTGTGGAACGAAAATCCCGTACAAAAATCCTTTGAATCCGGTGGGGTGATGGTGGTCGTGACCCTCGTGGTTGTGCGTGGAGTGGCTATGTTCTTGGTGACTGTGGGTGGTCATGATTGTTCTCGTTCTCGGTGGTGGTGTGGGGGAGTCTGGCCGTCCGCAATGGTGTGTTCCGCCTGAAAAATAGCGTCGGAGACTAGCTGTGATGCGTGTTCATTGGTGAGTTTGTAGAAAACTCGTTGACCTTCTTGGCGGGTGGACACGATTCGGGCCATGCGCAGCCGGGCGAGGTGTTGGGAAACTGCTGCGGGGGATTTATCGACGATGTCCGCGAGGTGGTTTACGGAAAGTTCACCACTGTTTCGAAGTGCCAAGATGATGCGAACTCGAGTGGCGTCCGCGAGGAGTCCGAAAACTTCGACGGCAAGTTCGACGTATTGGCTATCCGGGTTCATTCCGCACATTTTCTTATCTGCATTCATGCGCAGATTATCGCACAACTGCCGTTGTTGTGGCTAGGGATGGCTTGAAATGGTGAAGTTTGGTCTGCGGTCGGCAAGGTCTGGCAGTAATTGAGGCGTTAATTAGGGCATCGAGGGGTGGAGTTTTGGAAAACCGGACTGGGGTGACAGGAATCTGGAAATTCACTTGGCTTTGTCACGCCTGTCTGGTTTAACTCGTGGGAAGCCGGACACACGTGACAAAGATTCGACTTTTCCGCCGCTTTTGTCACGCCTGTCTGGTCTGGCTCGAAGAGAGTGATTTCACGGCCAAGATCCCAGAAAAGTTAACCTCACAGAATCGCTTCTAAGGGCCTGAAAGTGTCGCGACCACATCTATGTTCATTCCAAAAACTCGGCCTCTTAAATCACCACTGAGGCATGCGCACCTTTCATACCCTGAGAAAGTTCCGAGAATGCACCAATAAAGCCCCAACAGCACCCGGCAATGCCACCAACCCGAGCCTATTCCCTGCAGATTTTGTCGATCCGTATAGGAAATGTGGAAGATCCGCGCCACTCGATTAGGGTTGTTGTGTTTTGTTCAACAATTGCGCCCCAAAACCCGCGCACTAGAACGCAAAACAAAAACCAGTAAGGCTGAACCCGGCCGAATGTAACTGAATCTCAAAAAAGATTTCTATGAAGAAGTGGAAGGAAGTGCTTTAGGTATGGAGTACACACCATTTAGTCTGATTCTCGATGTGGGGTGGATCTCGGGGTTGATGATCATCGGCAATATCATGCGCCGGAAGATTCCGTTTTTCCAGACTTTGCTCATTCCTTCCTCTATTACTGCTGGCATCATCGGCATGATTTTGGGGCCTAAGGTGTTGGGTCTGATTGGTTGGTCGGATCATCTTTCCACTTACACCACGGTGCTCATTGCGATTGTGTTTGCTTCGATGCCGTATTCGATGAAGTTTGACCGTGGCGTGCGTACTGGCATGAAGACGATGTGGGCGTATTCGACTGCGATGTTTGTGGGGCAGTGGGGTCTGTTCATTTTGCTGGGTCTGTTTTTGTTCCAGCCGGTGTGGGGTACTGATGAGTGGTTCGGCATGATGTTGCCGGTTGGTTTTGTTGGTGGTTTTGGTACTGCTGCTGCGGTGGGTACTGCATTGGAGTCTTCGGGTGCGGAGGCTGCGATGTCTTTGGGCTTTACCTCTGCGACGGTGGGTACTTTTGCTGCGATTGTTGGTGGAATTATTTTCACAACGTGGGGTATTAAGAAGGGTAAGACTGCGGCAATGCCTGCGCAGTTGCCGTGGGATTTGCGTTCGGGTTATATCGATAAGCTGAGTGATCGTCCGTCGATTGGTAAGGCGAGTACGAATCCGTCTGCGATTGAGCCTTTGGCGCTGCATACTGGCATTATTTTGTTGACTGTTGCGGCTGCGTATTCCATTAATCAGTGGCTGATCGGTATGTTCCCAACCGTGCAGATTCCGTTGTTTGCGATGTCATTTGTGGTCGGCATTGTGGGCATGGGAATTATGCGTTTGTTGAAGAAGCCTGAGTATTTGGATCGCGACACCGTGAATTCCGTGTCGGGCGCGGCGACGGATTACCTCATTGCGTTTGGTATTGCCTCGATTGCTCCTGCTGCGATTGCTGATTACTGGGTTCCTCTTGTGGTGCTGTTTGTTTTGGGCACCATCTACTGTTGTTTCTTCTTTTTCTGGGTTGCGCCTCGTTTCTTTGGCGAGAAGTGGCTGGAGCGTGCGATCTTCGGTTGGGGTTGGGCTACTGCCGCGGTTGCTACCGGTATCGCGTTGTTGAAGATCGTGGATCCGAAGTTGAAGTCGGGAACGCTTAATGAGTACGGCGTGGCTTATATCGGTTTCGCTCCGTTTGAAATCGGCATGACCATCATCGCGCCGATCGCGGTGCTCGCAGGCTTTACTATGGGGTTGGGTTGGGCGTCGTTGATTGTTGCGATCGTGATTTTTGGCCTCGCGTGGGGTCTGAAGTGGTTGCCGGAGCGCGGACATGTCCGCGGCGAGGGTAAGCCGCAATAAAGGTTGGAAGCGCCGGGTCTAGGTCCGGCGCTTTTTTCGTACGCTTTTCGACGCCTCCCTCCACGTAACATTAAAGTTACGGGTTTTCCCTGATGCTTAAGTGGTAGTCAGTGCTTAAACTTGACTGCGGTCCACTCAATTTATTTTCAAATTTTTTGAACTTGAGTGGAACATACTCAACTCTTTGTGCGTTATAGATATTAGAGAGTTAAATAATGGCGCTTGACCTGCAGGAAATTGAGATCAACACTGATTGTGTAGGTTGGCGCCCAACAAAGAAAGGGCGTTGAAAGATGAGTTCATTCAATCCAACTACCAAAACCAATGAAGCCATGCAGGCTGCTCTTCAGCAGGCATCCTCGGCTGGCAACCCTGATATTCGTCCAGCTCACCTGTTGGCTGCCATCTTGGAGCAAACTGATGGCGTAGCAGCGCCAGTCCTCACGGCTACTGGTGTGGATCCTAAGGAGATCCTCGCAGAGGCCAAGAAGTTGGTTGCTTCTTACCCCAAGGCTTCTGGCGCCAATATGGCTAATCCAAACTTCAACCGGGATGCCCTCAATGCGTTCACTGCAGCTCAGGAGCTTGCCGGTGAGTTGGGCGATGAGTACGTGTCAACCGAAGTACTGCTTGCCGGTATCGCTCGCGGAAAGTCTGATGCTGCGGATCTGTTGACCAACAAGGGTGCAACCTATGACGCCATCAAGGAGGCCTTCCCTTCGGTTCGTGGATCTCAGCGTGTCACCACTCAGGATCCAGAGGGACAGTTCCAGGCTTTGGAAAAGTACTCCACTGACCTGACCAAGCTTGCTCGTGAAGGCAAGATTGATCCTGTTATTGGCCGTGACCATGAAATTCGTCGCGTCGTTCAGGTGCTTAGCCGTCGTACCAAGAACAATCCTGTTCTGATCGGTGAGCCAGGTGTCGGTAAAACCGCCATCGTGGAAGGCCTTGCACGCCGCATCGTTGCTGGTGACGTTCCAGAATCCCTCAAGGGCAAAACTCTGATCAGTCTTGATCTTGGTTCCATGGTTGCCGGTGCTAAGTATCGCGGTGAATTCGAGGAGCGCCTGAAGGCTGTTCTGGATGAGATCAAGGGAGCTAACGGCGAAGTCGTTACCTTCATCGATGAGCTGCACACCATCGTCGGCGCTGGTGCTTCGGGTGAATCCGCCATGGATGCCGGAAACATGATTAAGCCACTGCTTGCCCGCGGTGAGCTGCGCTTGGTTGGTGCCACCACGCTGAATGAGTACCGCAAGTACATCGAAAAGGACGCTGCCCTGGAGCGTAGGTTCCAGCAGGTTTATGTCGGTGAGCCAACGGTAGAAGATGCCATCGGTATTCTTCGTGGATTGAAGGAACGCTACGAGGTCCATCACGGTGTCCGCATCCAGGACTCCGCACTGGTCGCCGCAGCTGAACTCTCAAACCGCTATATCACCAGCCGTTTCCTTCCTGATAAGGCTATTGACTTAGTTGATGAGGCAGCATCACGCCTGCGCATGGAGATTGATTCTTCACCTCAGGAAATCGATGAGCTGGAGCGTATCGTCCGCCGCCTCGAGATCGAAGAGATGGCGCTGTCCAAGGAATCCGATGCAGCTTCCAAGGAACGTCTAGAAAAGCTGCGCTCGGAACTTGCTGATGAACGCGAAAAGCTCTCTGAGTTGAAGGCTCGTTGGCAGAATGAGAAAACTGCTATTGACGATGTCCGTGAGATGAAAGAAGAGCTGGAAGCGCTGCGTTCTGAGTCGGATATTGCAGAACGTGACGGCAATTATGGTCGTGTCGCAGAGCTGCGCTACGGCCGAATCCCTGAGCTGGAAAAGCAGATCGAGGATGCAGAATCCAAGGTCGAGGTCAATGAAAATGCCATGCTCACTGAGGAGGTCACGCCAGACACGATCGCCGATGTGGTTTCCGCATGGACGGGCATTCCTGCAGGCAAGATGATGCAGGGTGAGACCGAGAAGCTGCTCAACATGGAGAGCGTCTTGGGCAACCGTGTGGTCGGTCAGCTGGAAGCAGTAACTGCAGTGTCTGACGCGGTGCGTCGTTCACGCGCGGGTGTTGCCGATCCAAACCGTCCAACTGGTTCCTTCCTGTTCCTTGGACCTACCGGCGTCGGTAAGACTGAGCTGGCCAAGGCTGTCGCGGAGTTCCTCTTCGATGATGATCGCGCCATGATCCGCATCGATATGTCCGAATACGGTGAGAAGCACTCGGTTGCTCGTCTGGTCGGTGCCCCTCCGGGATACGTCGGCTATGACCAGGGCGGTCAGCTCACTGAGGCAGTGCGCCGTCGTCCGTACACCGTCGTGCTTTTCGACGAGGTGGAGAAGGCTCACCCTGATGTCTTCGATATCCTCCTGCAGGTTCTCGACGAGGGTCGCCTCACCGACGGCCAAGGCCGGACCGTGGATTTCCGCAACACCATCTTGATCCTCACCTCTAACCTGGGCGCAGGCGGTACTCGCGAACAAATGATGGATGCTGTGAAGATGGCATTCAAGCCTGAGTTCGTGAACCGTCTCGATGATGTTGTGATCTTCGATCGTTTGTCCCCTGAGCAGCTGACCAGCATCGTTGATATCCAGATCAAGCAGCTGACTGACCGTTTGGCTGGCCGCAGGCTTAACCTTCGAGTCAGCGACAGCGCGAAGGCTTGGCTGGCGGAGCGTGGCTACGACCCTGCTTATGGTGCTCGTCCGTTGCGCAGGCTGATCCAGCAGGCCATCGGTGATACTTTGGCTAAGGAACTGCTGGCAGGCAACGTCCGTGATGGCGATGGTGTGCTTGTCGACGTCGCCGACGGCGGCCAGAAGCTCGACGTTTCCAGGGCGGTCTAACGGCTCGTGGGCAAGCAGGAAAAGCTGCGCATTCCTCTCGATATTCCGGGAGTGGAATCAGAAGAGGTAGGCGTGGAACTGCTTGCCGAGGGCTACTACCTCGTATCCTCCTTGCCGGCTGTCGCCCAGGATTGTGCCCTGGGCGACGTCGTGCGGGCACACCATGTTGATGAGGTTCTGGAATTTCAAGAAGTAGCAGTTGCTGGCGGAAACAAAACCCTCCGGGTGCTTGTTGATGCCATCGCTGCTGATCAGGTGCGAGCCCAACTAGAAACACTGGGGCTATACGTGGAAGCCCCCATGTCAGAAATGCTAACTGTCAATATTGCCCCCGATTCACCGTCGCATGGTTTGGAGATCTTGCTCGATGATCTGCACGCTCAAGGGGTAATTTTCAGGGCGCTCTAACAGGAACTTATTTCTCAGCAGCTCCCGCAATGTCTTGGCTGGTGGTGGCGTAGTACTGGCTGAGTTTCCGGTAGGACCTCGACATGAATGCCAACAGCACGACAACCAACATGATGGCACCTGATGCGAGGAACATCAGTGCCATGCCGCGAGCTTTACCATCGCCGAGAATGACGCCCCAGATGGTGTCCGCGCCGGGGCCTGCCATCCACGGGATGAGGTAGGCTTCGGCCAAAATCGCCACGATCACTGTGGACAGCGGGTTGGCTGCCATTTCTACCGCCATGGCTAATCCAAATACGCGTCCTTGTTGGCGGAATGGGACGACTCGTTGAAGGATGGTTTGTTCTGCGGCTTCGGCAGCTGGGGTGATAGCCATGAAGATGAAAATTCCCAGGATGTAGAGCCACCACCATTCGCGGATGGCAAATAACATGCCAACAAAAGCCACGCCAACATTAACCAGCAACAAGGTGCGCACAGGGTTTTTGCCCAAGCCAGTTTTGGAGATCACAGCACCACCAACGATGAAGCCGAGGCTGGTGAGTCCAAGCAGTAGCCCCCACAGCTGTGGGCTGAAAAGTTCCAGGCCGTAAGGGTCCATGAGTGCGGAGTACACGCCGCCGATGAGGTTGTTGAAGGACGCAAACAACACAAGCGCGAGCAGTCCCGGAACACTCAGGATGATTTTCATTGATCCTTTAAGGTCAATGCCTTTGGACACGATTGCCAAATCGGAGGTAGGTGTGGGAACTGAATCGTCAGAAACAGTAGGCTGTGCGTCTTCTTGGGTGATGATTTCCGGTTCGTCGATGCGAATCGGCAGCAGATGCAGCAGCGCGACAAGTGAGAGCCCAAGGCAGATCCACAGGGTGATTTCCATGCCCAAGAACCCGATCGCGGAACCAGCAATGACACTGGTGACTAAAAATCCAACACCTTGCACGGCTCCTACCAGGCCGTTTGCTTTGTCACGTTCAGCTTCAGGAACCAGCAAAGTGACCACTGTGGACAGCGCGATGTTGCGCATGTGTTCCACGATTGACCCGATGAGGATGAAAGAAACGAACACCCACAGTGCGGTATTTCCGATGCTCAGGCCGTCTTCCTCCAGCCAAAACACCCACACCAGTGCGCTGAGGCAATAAAACACGAGTGTGGTGACGCTGGAAAACAGCATGACGGATTTCTTGCGGTTGTGATCAACAACGGTTCCGAAAAAGATGGAACAAACGGCGATCAAACCCATGTAAATTCCACTGACGATGCCGGTCAGTGCGACGTTGCCGGTGGAAAGATACATCCAAAACACCACGGCAAAGAACAGAAATCCAGTGGTGACGTTGGAGATCATGGTGTTGATCAGAACTTTATGAAACGTGGACACGGGGTGTCTCCTAAAGATGGGGAGCAAAAACCCTCAAACTGCTGCTAAAAATACAGGATTGGCGCCCGTGACGCTACTGAAAAGGTGGAGGGGCGCGTCGAAAAGCGTTGGCCGGTGCCTGAGCGAAAAACCGTGATGATTAGCATGGTTTGTTGTGAAGATCGATGAATTGATTGCTCTCGCCGCGGAGCAACCCACTCGCATCTCCAGGCGTTCCGGTGTCTCACGCTCGACCCTGAAGCGGGTCGGCGATGGCACCAGTGAGCCCACCCTGTCGACGCTGCGTGAGGTCGCGTTGGCGCTCGGGCTTGATATTAAGGTCGCCGCGCACCACGCCTGCGATCCCTTTGCGGCCGCTGCAGCGCGCACGCTTATCGACGCCTCCGTCCCCGAAAATCCCCACAACCAGGACATTCTCGCTTGGTTGCACCGTTTTGAGCGGTGGAATATCAACGATCCGCTCACCCTTGTCTCTGAAGCCGGAACGCTTCAGGGCATCACACATCGCCAGGATGCGCAGTTTGTGAAACTCAATCCACGCGGCATCGCTGAGCTACCGGAGCTTTTCCAACAGCACAAAACCAAATGGGCGCTGTCGGGCGCTGCGGCTGCCACGGTGATCATGGGGCAAATTGTGCTGGGGAATTCGATTGTGTGGCACGAACCTGCCCACGATCTTGATGTCTCAGCGCTGGGCACCATTGTTGATGTGGCAGAAGATGCCGATCTCATTCTCCTGCCCGCAACGGCCACGGAATTGGTGGGAAGTTACACCCAGGACAGGTTGAATTTTGTGGCACCCGTGCAATTAGTTATTGATCTACACAGCCTCCACATGTTTGAGGAAGCCGATTACCTCACGAGCGGTTGGCGTTAAAATACTTAGCGTACGCACCCCAACGGGTTACCAATGTGAATGGTAGGGGAAGTTTCGATGTCTTATGCTGGTTAGGTTATGTCCGCGCTGCGCTTGGTCACATTTACGCCTAGGCTCGGGGCTATGACCGTGTTGATTTCTCCGTCCACCCTTGCTGAATCAATCCACGCTGGTAAGAAACAAACTGTTCTCGCTGCTTTCTGGGCTCCAATTGAAGGAGCAGGCCGCACAGTTTTCTGCTCTGAGCACATCCCAACTTCCATTTTCTGCGACCCTGCCCTTGAGCTTTCCGGAGTTCCTTCCTCTGAAGATGGCCGCAACCCACTGCCACCGCTGAATGTGTTGGCACGTTCTTTCAGGACCTGGGGTTTGAATACCGATCGTGAAATCGTGTTTTACGATCAGGGACGTGGCCTTTTTGCTGCACGCGCCTGGTGGATCCTGCGATGGGCGGGCATGCCCAACGTTCGCATCCTTGACGGTGGTTTCCAGAAGTGGGAAAACCACAAATTGGGTCACGCTGGCGGGCCTGGAAACTTCCCGCACTTTTGCAATGTGCGTCCCAACCCAGGTCAGCTGCCAGTAGCGACCATCGAAGATGTCAAGGCACATCAGGGCATTTTGATTGATGCTCGCGATGAACAACGATTTGCAGGTCGCAGTGAAAAGCTCGATCTGAAAGCCGGACACATTCCAGGCGCAATCAACATCAATGCGAAAACTTTGCTGGAAGATGATTTCACCTTCAAATCGCCAGAAGAAATCCGCCAGATTTTTGCGGACAAGGGGGTAACCAGCGGAGAGAACGTCATCGTTTATTCCGGTTCCGGTAACCACTCGTCCCAGTTGCTGGCTGGCATGGAGCACGCGGGGCTGACCGGTGCGAGCCACTATTTTGCTGGTTGGTCACAGTGGAGCGCTAACCCCGAGAATCCTATCGAGGCCTAAAATCGTGGCTTGAGGACGCACTGCCAGTAAGGTGTGTGATGTGATGGAAATAAGTGTCTTGATCATCGCCGCACTGATCTTGGTGGCAGGCATCGTACTGTGGCGCGCGGACTCGTCTAAACAGGCAGCTAAAAAGGCTGAAGCACCTGTGGGCTCAGTCGCACCTGCACCCGTGCTGGTTGAAGAAGAGCCGGACCCTGAGTTTGAGCCAGAACTGGACCCTGAATCAGAGCTGGAGCCAGAGCTGGAAGTTGCGCCTAGATTTGCGCCAGAACCAGTGCAAGATCTTGAGCCGGACCAGGCTGAGGACATTTATTTTGATGATTCCCCTGAGCTGGATGCTGATGTTGAAAATGCCTTGGCAGAGCTTGCTGAGGTAGAGGACTACCCGGAAGAGCCAGCTCAACCAGCGCAATCCGAGCAACCTCAAGCCCCTGCCACGGCGGAGGTAGCTGCGGACGAGGAGCAACGGGGCGTCGATAAGCATTCGTTTTTGAGCTCTTTGCCTGGTTCGCAGCGCCGGGAGCGCCGAAACTGGGCTGCGAAGCACCACTTCGATTTCATCAAGGAAGATGCCTTTTTGACCGATGAATGGTCAAGGGGTGCGGCATCGACTGGTGCCGTTGCACGTGATGTGGTCAGTGGCATGGCTGAAGGATATGAAACGCATCTGGTGGATTTGGCGGGCGTGCCCGTGATGGCGATGCGCCGTGGAATTACCTCTGACGTGGTCATTGATGCGCGCCGCGGTGAGCAGCCAGCCGATCCAGAGCGTGAAGAATCTGATGATTTAGTCGAGATTGATACGGTCTCCGGATTCCGCCTGCTCAGTAACGTGGCGGGGGTTGCGCAGCGCTTTGTCGACGAGCGCATTCACGTCGGTTTGGATTCCATGCCAGAAGCTGTGACTGCTGTGTGGATGGAATCTGATTGGGTGCTGGCGGAAACCATCAAGGGTTCCACGCCGTCCGATTGGGAAGAGATTTTACGGCCGTTGGCGCTGCTCACGGACGCGTCTTTCACGTTGCCACCTCGTTCCACGCGTGCGCAGACCTTGGATTTGAAGCATTTGGAGCCAAGTCGTCTGAAGCCGGAGCAGCCAGAAAAGCCAGCGTTTACTCCTAATGCTTCGGAAGAAGATTTGTCGCAGCCGTTGGTGATCCGCCCCGAGGAGCCGTTGCAGATGCCGGTTCGCGGTGTGCAGGAAAGCCGCGGAGTGGTCGAACCACGGTCATTGGGTGCAGATGATGTGGAGTCGATTGCAGAGGGTGATCCAGAGCGTCCGAGCGATCTTTATGGCACGCGTGTGCTGCGTGATCTCAATGGTCAGTCCAGTATTTTCCAAGATTCCACCGACGCGGATGAGCCACCAAAACAGTGGTAGACAACTGGTGTTTTTCGGCCGTGTCCACCCCAGGTTCTATGCTGTAACAAACGCGGGTTTAAACCTCAATCATCAAATTAGGGAAGGGCTGGGAAATCCATGTCATCTAATTCCATTAACGCAGAAGCGCGCGCTGAGCTTGCTGAACTGATCAAAGAGTTGGCTGTCGTCCACGGTGAAGTCACCTTGTCTTCGGGCAAGAAGGCTGATTACTACATCGATGTCCGTCGTGCTACGTTGCACGCGCGCGCATCTCGCCTGATCGGTCAGCTGCTGCGCGAAGCCACCGCTGACTGGGACTATGACGCAGTTGGCGGCCTGACCTTGGGCGCTGACCCGGTTGCCACCGCCATCATGCACGCCGACGGCCGCGATATCAACGCGTTTGTGGTGCGCAAGGAAGCCAAGAAGCACGGCATGCAGCGTCGCATTGAGGGCCCTGACCTGACGGGCAAGAAGGTGCTCGTGGTGGAAGATACCACCACCACCGGAAACTCCCCTCTGACAGCTGTCGCCGCGTTGCGTGAAGCTGGCATTGAGGTTGTGGGCGTTGCCACCGTGGTCGATCGCGCAACCGGTGCAGATGAGGTTATCGCAGCGGAAGGCCTTCCTTACCGCAGCTTGCTGGGACTTTCTGATCTTGGACTCAACTAACACCCCCGGCCCCACGGAGTGGGGCGAGTCCCGCGTGGGCAAAGGTCCATGGGAAGAGGAAAACCCCGGCGTACCTCGGCCTACAAGCCCGCTTTTCGACGTCACCCTCCTCAACGAGGGCGATCGCCGCAACGTTGTTGACGCCTATCGTTATTGGACCCGTGAGGCGATTGTTGAAGATATCGACACCCGCCGCCACAGCCTCCACGTAGCGATCGAAAACTTTGAAAACGACGCCAACATCGGCACCGTCGTGCGCACCGCCAACGCCTTTGCCGTGAACACAGTCCACATTGTGGGTAGACGTCGGTGGAACCGCAGGGGAGCCATGGTGACTGACCGTTACCAGCACCTCATGCACCACGAAGACGTTGATTCGCTGCTTGCATGGGCAATCGCGGAGCGGCTTACCATCGTCGCGATCGATAACACCCCAGGTTCCGTGCCTTTGGAAACCGCTGAGTTGCCGAAGAACTGCCTGTTGCTGTTTGGTCAGGAAGGCCCAGGTGTCACCGAAGCTGCGCGTGCAGGTGCGTTAATGACCTGTTCGATTGCCCAATTTGGTTCCACTCGATCCATCAACGCGGGTGTAGCTGCTGGTATTGCAATGCATGCATGGATTCGTCAACATGCCGACTTATCGCAAGCCTGGTAATTTTATACCCTAGATCGTTAGACTTTCGTTATACTTTTGGGTGTCGTATTTAATTGTACAACACCTGCATTGGAGCGAAGAAACACTCAGTGTTAGACAAATGGGTAAACAGAGCTGACCTAGCGGAATCCGCCATCAACGAAAGGCATTCCGCGAGGGTTTGGGGTCTGCCTCGAACAAATCTTGGGTTTGTGGCATGGCCATCCAACGCCAAAGAAAAACTGTTTATCCACTGGCACTACTGGTGGCAAGCGCATTATCTAGACTGCCTGGTGGATGCAGCTCGTCGGCGCACCACAAAGGCCCGCCGTGACCGCATCAGGGACACCATCCGCGGCATTTCGGTGCGCAATGTGGGCAAGCTGACCTCGAATCGTTATTACGACGACAAAGCTTGGCTGGCCCTTGCTCTTGGGCGTGCCGGAAAAGTGCGAAAGGTGCGCACACCAAAATCATTGCCCTCGTTGGAACAAAACATCGTCGATGGCATTGATTCCCTTACTGGTGTGCTGCCGTGGCGTTCCGGTGAAACCTTCTACAATGTTCCCTCCAACGGTCCCGCTGCCATCATGATGGCTCGCACCGACCGTTTGGACGAGGCCATGAAAATCACCGATTGGATTTTTGACAACCTGATCGATGACGACGGCCTTGTGATGGACGGATTGCGCATGCGCATGCACGGACCTGAGCTTGTCCGTTCCATCCACCCGTATTGTCAAGGTGTCGCCATTGGTGCGTGTTTGGAAATTGCTCTCAAACTGCGTGAGCGCGCAGGCTTGACCACTACTGTGGTGGATCACTGGTCGGATGCCGATAAGGCAGAAGACTCCCTCAAATACTTCGCACACATCCACGCTGTGGTTCAGGCTGTGTCGCGGAAGATGACCAACTTCCAGGGCGTTATTGATTGGGACACCGGTGACGGCGACGGCGGTTTGTTCAAGGGCATTTTGGTCCGCTATTTAGCTGATGTGGCCATCCGCCTGCCTGACGATTCCCCAACCAACCGGGAAACCAAAAAGATTGCAGCACGCCTGGTACTGGAATCGGCGGAAAGCGTATGGAACCACCGATTGGAAGTTGATGGCCTTCCGGTATTCGCCACAGACTGGACAACGGATGCACGCCTGCCACAAAACTTTGGTTTGAGTTCCTCTAGTTTGAGCGATCTGGTGAGTGTTGTGCGCGTGGATGAACGTGATCTGTCCGTGCAATTGTCCGGTTGGATGCTCATGGAAGCAGCAGCGAAAGTGGCCGAAGAACTGGAAAACAACGGCAATAGTTACACCGGTCGCTCCCGATAGCCCCGATAGTGTATGCGCTGACCTGCGTTTATGCATTTTCCTTAGGTTGAAGGGAATATCACACGACAAAAGTTGAGTGATGCAGGCATAATTGGCTATAGGCAACTGAAGATGCCACAACCAATGTTTGATCAAACAGAATCAGACATTGTGAATGTGGGATTATCGGTTCGCGCTTCACCATGTTTCTGCATGATGAAATTACATACATAGTTCAGTGACAGTCACCTTTTGGAGGAGACACCTTATGCCTATCGCAACTCCCGAGGTCTATAACGAGATGCTCGATCGTGCTAAGGAAGGCGGATTCGCCTTCCCAGCCATCAACTGCACCTCCTCGGAAACCATCAACGCAGCTCTCAAGGGCTTCGCAGAGGCTGAATCTGACGGAATCATCCAGTTCTCCACCGGTGGTGCAGAGTTCGGTTCCGGCCTGGCAGTAAAGAACAAGGTCAAGGGCGCAGTTGCGCTTGCAGCCTTCGCCCACGAGGCAGCAAAGAGCTACGGCATCAACGTTGCTCTGCACACTGACCACTGCCAGAAGGAAGTCCTGGACGAGTACGTCCGCCCACTGCTGGCTATCTCCCAGGAGCGCGTCGACCGCGGCGAGCTTCCACTGTTCCAGTCCCACATGTGGGATGGTTCCGCTGTCCCAATCGACGAGAACCTCGAAATCGCACAGGAGCTGCTGGCTAAGGCTAAGGCAGCGAACATCATCTTGGAAGTTGAGATCGGTGTTGTCGGTGGCGAAGAAGACGGCGTTGAGGCTAAGGCTGGCGCAAACCTCTACACCTCCCCAGAAGACTTCGAGAAGACCATCGATGCAATCGGCACCGGTGAGAAGGGCCGCTACCTACTAGCAGCTACCTTCGGTAACGTCCACGGCGTTTACAAGCCAGGCAACGTCAAGCTGCGCCCAGAGGTCCTCCTTGAGGGCCAGCAGGTTGCACGCAAGAAGCTTGGACTTGCAGACGACGCACTTCCATTCGACTTCGTCTTCCACGGTGGCTCAGGCTCCGAGAAGGCAAAGATCGAAGAGGCGCTGACCTACGGCGTCATCAAGATGAACGTTGATACTGACACCCAGTACGCATTCACCCGCCCAATCGTCTCCCACATGTTTGAGAACTACAACGGCGTTCTCAAGATCGACGGCGAGGTCGGAAACAAGAAGGCTTACGACCCACGCTCTTACATGAAGAAGGCTGAGCAGAGCATGTCTGAGCGCATCATCGAGTCTTGCCAGGACCTCAAGTCTGTTGGAAAGACCACCGCTAAGTAATCTCAGCAGTTAAAAAGGGCAGTTCCGCATCAAGGGGACTGCCCTTTTTCGTGTCTTCTCATGCTCTTGTGAATATGCATAGCTAATCTTGAGGCCATGGCAAAGAAGAAACTGGGGACTGTCGCCAGACTGTCTGAACTGGATAAGTCCCTGCGCAATAGATTGCTGCGGGTTCGTTCCCGACTGCTGTTTATTGTTCATTCCGCAATTGGTGCGGGTGTGGCGTATTGGATTGCCGTGGAAGTGATCAAACACGGACAACCGTTTTTCGCACCGATGTCCGCGGTGATTATTTTGGGTCTCTCCGGAGGAGACCGCATCAAAAGAGCCACGGAACTCACCCTGGGCTGTGCTTTAGGCGTTGGTTTGGGTGATTTACTGATCATGCAAATCGGCACGGGCTATTGGCAGATATTTGTGGTGGTTGGATTAGCGCTGCTGGTGGCCTCGTTTGTTTCACCGGCACCGTTGGTGAGTAATCAGATGGCCATTGGTGGCATTTTGATTGCCACGATGTTCCCGCCAGGTGATGGTGGAAGCATTGACCGTATGATCGACGCCTTCATTGGTGGTGGCGTGGGAATTTTGGTCATCGCACTTCTTCCCTCATCTCCTCTTGACGCCGGCCGGCATCAAGTGGCCAACGTTTTGGGGATCGCAGCTAGTGTGCTGGAAGACGTGGCAGCTTCCCTAAAAGCCAAGGATGCAGCCAAACTCAACAATGCTTTGGAAGCATTGAGAAGGTCGCAGGCGTCGGTGAACAAGCTGGAAACTGCGGCATCTTCAGGCAAGGAAGCAACCACCGTATCGCCATTTTTGTGGGGAGATAGGTCCCGCGTGAGATCGCTGTATCGCATTCTGGCGCCAGTGGACAACGTCATCCGAAATGCTCGAGTCCTTGCGCGACGGGCAGTGGTGCTGACCGAAGACAATGACACCGTCAGCGATCAACAAATCCACGTGATTGAGGAAATCGCAGACATTGCACTGCGACTGTCAGACCTTTATGAGCACCACAAAGAAATCAGTGAAGCACTGGAAATTCCTGAATTGGTAAACCGTCTACGTCAACTGGGCAGTGAAGTGGGCGAGGACATCGCCGAAGATCGAGTGCTATCCGCACAAGTAATTTTGGCGCAATCGCGATCCATCATTGTGGACCTGTTGCAGATCTGCGGCATGTCCAGGGAATCTGCAGTGGCAGTGTTGGTTCCGACCTCAGAGAGTCCGGCTTACCCTCCGGAGCTGTGGGATGACGAAGACTAGCCTTTTATCGCGGTTCGGTTTTCACGGCGAATAAGCGCTGCTACTGCCCAAATGACAAATCCGATGATGGGGAGGAACAACACGAGAGCTCCCCATCCCAATGAAGCCACTACATCCCGTTTTCTCGTGTATTCCACAGTTGCGACGGTGATGGCCACAACCAAGAGAATGACGAAGGGAATCACAGACCAGACAAGGTCATACATTGGCGGGAAGAGAATATTATTTCCTGATTCAAGCGGGAGAGATGTCGCTGGTGCCATGCGGGCTCCTTGTTTTACGGCCGCACGATTTGGAGATCGCGCAAATGTCGATAGAAGGTAACGCGCTCCACTTTACGTTTGCGGGAAATTCCGTCAACCCGGATTTGTAGCGAGGGGCCGCCGGCTTGCATGGCACGACCCGTCGAAAAGCTCTCTGGAATAACCGAGCCCGAGGGGCGAGGGAACAGGCTGCGGGAGGGCACTTCGCCGGGCAGGGGAGTGTCCATGACGACCGCAGCGATGCCTGGGGCGTCAAGCATCGGCACCAAGCGGGCACCGTAGACGCCACGGCGTGGGGCCTTCGACGCAGCCTCGTGGCGGATGAGAACATGATCATCGACGATGACTTCGCCGGTGATCTCACCCGGCTCCCAGTTGGTGATAGTGGCTGAACCTGCGACGGCGACCGCGGCGTCATCGCGGATGAGCGGGGCAGGATTGACCAATCCGGTCAGTGCGAGCTCAAGCGCGGCAGCCTCATCGGTGGGCAGACCCCAGTTCTTCGCAGCCGTTGAAGGGCCGACGGGCACAAACCCAATCTCCGCCCACAAATTATCCGCGCGCATGAGACGAGTCAGCACCGCAGACAGTGCTGCATCCGAACCGATCACCACGATGCGCAAACGGGTTTCAGGCTGTTGTGGCGCAAACTTAGGGCTGTTCAAATGCTCGACATCAGGCTGCTTGGCGATCTCATCGAGAGACGGAGTGGGATCCTGAGGGAGCACATCAAAGGCCGCATCATCAAGAATTTTGAGGTCTTTTCGGGTGGGCACCGCAGGCAAATCGTGGATCTCCGCAGAGGTGGAAAGGGCAGGGAATTCGTTGATGTGTGGGGCATCGCACCGCAAAACCAGAAGACGCATACCGCAAGCTTAGTATCGCGATGATTAAAAACCTCACATGGGATAGTAAGATGAAATAACGTCTGTGTGCGCACACGCGTGCATACTCCAACTTCATGGATCGGATGTGACGTAAACCAATGGCTGCAATCGTTATTGTCGGCGCTCAATGGGGCGATGAAGGCAAAGGTAAGGCCACGGATATTCTCGGCGGACTCGTCGATTACGTGGTTAAGCCCAATGGCGGTAACAACGCTGGACACACTGTTGTGGTCGGCGGCGAGAAGTACGAGCTAAAGCTCCTTCCTGCCGGCGTCCTCTCCGAAACGGCCACCCCAATTTTGGGCAACGGCGTTGTGATCAACCTTGAGGCACTGTTCGAAGAAATCGACGGCCTTGAGGCTCGCGGTGCGGATGCATCCCGCCTGCGCATCTCTGCAAACGCTCACCTGGTTGCTCCATACCACCAGGTGATGGACCGGGTTCAGGAACGCTTCCTGGGCAAGCGCGCAATCGGCACCACCGGCCGTGGCATCGGCCCTACCTACGCGGACAAGGTGTCCCGCGTGGGAATCCGTGTTCAAGACATTTTCGACGAATCCATTCTGCGTCAAAAAGTCGAATCCGCCCTGGATTACAAAAACCAGGTGCTGGTGAAGATGTACAACCGCAAGGCCATCGTCGCTGAGGAAATCGTGCAGTACTTCCTCTCCTACGCTGATCGCCTGCGCCCCATGGTCATCGATGCCACCTTGGTGCTCAACGAGGCACTTGATCAGGGCAAGCACGTTCTTATGGAAGGTGGCCAGGCAACCATGCTCGACGTGGACCACGGCACCTACCCATTCGTCACCTCCTCCAACCCAACCGCCGGTGGCGCAAGCGTTGGTTCAGGTATCGGCCCAACCAAGATCACCAGCTCCTTGGGCATCATCAAGGCCTACACCACTCGTGTTGGTGCCGGCCCATTCCCAACTGAGCTGTTTGATAAGTGGGGCGAGTACCTGCAGACCGTCGGTGGCGAGGTCGGCGTGAACACCGGCCGTAAGCGTCGCTGTGGCTGGTACGACTCCGTGATTGCTCGTTACGCATCCCGCGTCAACGGATTCACAGACTACTTCCTGACCAAGCTAGACGTGCTCACCGGCATCGGTGAAATCCCAATCTGCGTAGCTTACGACGTTGATGGTGTTCGCCACGATGAAATGCCACTGACCCAGTCAGAGTTCCACCACGCAACCCCAATCTTTGAAACCATGCCTGCATGGGACGAAGACATCACCGACTGCAAGACCTTCGAGGATCTTCCACAAAAGGCCCAGGACTACGTCCGACGCCTGGAAGAACTCTCTGGTGCTCGCTTCTCCTACATCGGTGTTGGACCTGGTCGCGATCAGACCATCGTCCTGCATGACGTTTTGGAAGGCTAAAACACCTCCGTTTAAGCCAGTTAATGAGAAAAATCCCTGCAACAGATTGATGTTGCGGGGATTTTTTCTGTCAGTGGGATGCCCCTAATTTAAGGCATTAGGGTTTAAGCCTTCGGCATGTCAGATAGAGTGAACACCAATATTTCTGACATCTTCCAACGGAGGCTAAAAGGCATGTACATCCCAGAGTCGATCGGCACCCCTTTGACCCCCAATGCCACGAAAGTGATGCTGCTGGGATCAGGAGAATTAGGCAAAGAAGTAGCCATTGCTTTCCAGCGTCTCGGCCTGGAAGTCCATGCTGTTGATCGCTACGAACATGCCCCAGCCCACCAGGTCGCTCACTTCTCCTATGTCATCGACATGACAGATGCAGCCCAGGTGCGGGAATTGGTGGAGCGTGTGCGCCCAGATTTTGTCATTCCTGAAATCGAAGCACTGGCAACCGATGAACTGGTAAAGATCGAAGAAGAAGGCCTGGCCACCATCGTGCCCACTGCACGTGCAGCCAAGCTGACCATGAACCGCGAAGGCATCCGCAAGCTGGCAGCAGAGGAACTGGGTCTCCCGACCTCCAACTATGAGTTCTGCTCCACTTTCGAGGAATTCTCCGCAGCTGCTGAAAAGCTTGGTTACCCGAACGTGGTGAAACCAGTGATGAGTTCTTCCGGCAAGGGCCAATCTGTTTTGCGTAGTTCAGACGATCTGCAGGCAGCATGGGATTATGCGATGAGCGGTGCACGCGTGGCCAACTCCCGCGTCATTGTGGAAGCTTTCGTGGAATTCGATTACGAGATCACCCTGTTGACAGTAAGGTCCATCGATCCCACCACCTCTAAGCCTGCGACCTGGTTCTGTGAGCCCATTGGACACCGCCAAGAAGACGGCGACTACGTGGAATCCTGGCAGCCAATGGAGATGACTCCTCGCGCGCTGGAAAACGCACGCTCAGTAGCCGCACGCATCACCAACGCATTGGGCGGACGCGGCGTATTTGGTGTGGAGCTCTTTGTCTCCGGCGATGACGTGTACTTCTCTGAAGTCTCCCCACGCCCACACGACACCGGCCTTGTCACCCTTGCCACCCAGCGTTTCTCTGAATTTGAACTCCACGCCAAGGCAATTCTGGGATTGCCTGTTGATGTCACTCTGATTTCTCCAGGTGCCTCCGCTGTCATCTACGGTGGCATCGAATCTGAAGGCGTGAGCTACACCGGGTTGGCTGAAGCGCTGGCAGTGGCTGAAACTGATCTTCGTATCTTTGCCAAGCCAGAGGCCTTCACCAAGCGTCGCATGGGTGTTGCAGTGTCCACCGCTGAGGATGTGGCTGCAGCCCGGGACCGCGCCACTTTGGCTGCCGCGGCGATCAAGGTTCATCCAGGAAATTCCGCAGAGGCTTAACATGCTGGGAACGCATCGGGGCAGCATTTCGTGGGTTTCTACGATCCTGCTTGCCATCGGTGTCATCTTGATCGGATACGCGGCGGTAGCTGTTGGCCCGCAGCTTGACTCCGGCGGAGCTTCCGGCTGGTGGGCTTTAGGTATTGGGGCAGTGTTTGCCGTGGTATCGCCTTATTTGTACATCATCGGGATTTCTCTCAGGCACACCACCACCTCTGAGGTGCTGGCTTCAGTGGCAATTGCTGCCCTGTTTTTCATCAGTTACCTCGTGTGGACTACACCAGTGAGTGACCCGGTGATCTTCCACCCTGCGCTCATTAACTTTGGGTGTGCAGTGTTGTGGTTGGGGATCACGATTTTTTGCGCTTTCAGGAGAGACAGCAGAGTAGACATAAAAATTTAACGAGGTTATAACAATTAGCCGTGAGGGTATTAATCAAGGTTTCGGGAGACTAACGTTTTAGAAACAAGTGGACTCCAGCACACCTCGTGAGATGGCAGGTTCATCATGGCTAGAACGACAACAGCGCACGCAGTTCTCATGGCGCTTAGTTCAGTCGGGCTTTTAGTGCTCCAGGCCTGCTCCGAACAGGAACAAACCCCAGCGCCCACCTTAACTTCGCAGGCTCCCGAGACCCCTCAAGCCTCAACAACCTCCACAGCAAGCTCCGCATCTACTCCCATAGCAGCCACCGAGTTGGATTATCTCCACATCGATCCAGCAACGTATGACATCGGTGTCCAAGACCAAGAAACTGCCGTATTTACCACTGGCGATGGGATCACCGCACACTGTTTCTTTGAAGCGACACCGGGAGAGACCAGCTATCAGATCAAGGAATTTGATTTCGACGAAACTGCGGGAACGTGCGCTTTTGGTGATCAACACATCAGCGTCACCACGGATGAAAATGTCCGGGAACGCTTTGCCGAATTGAGTGAAACCGAAGAAGAATTACCAGAAGCGCAAGCGACTCTCGATGTTGGTGAGATGGTGCATCTTGGTCACATGGGTTGTTGGGCGCCGAGTGTATCGGAGTTTAGTTGTCTCGATTTCGCCTCCAACCAGGCATTTACAATCAATGAACAGGGCTTCCATGAGCTTGATCCTGCAAAAGCCACTGAGCAGCTAACTAATTCGAGTGGCCAGGTTCAAACGTTATCGAAAATGACGAATTTCCAGTTCACCGATGGCACCAGCATCACCTGTGTCAGTGAGTTGCAGGCGGAAGAGTTCTTGTGCCACAACAGTGGTCCTGGAGGCTGGTCAACTTCAGCTGGCCCTGCCAACACCCTGTGGTGGAATCTGAACCAGGCCGACTCCGAGTTTGAGGGTGCTCGCCCCACGAATCCAACGCAAAGCGTTTATAAATCTCAACAAATATTCGGTCCGGGATCGTATCTCCTCGCGAACGGTGTGAGTGCAGAATTTGATGGAACCACCCTCACGCTGACCACGCCTCAGGGGAATCAGTATTGGGCAAACACACACGATTTTGGAGCCGGCACACACTAATTTTAGGAGCACTGATGAAAACCAAGTGGTTAGCGATCATTCCATTCGTGGCGCTTGCGGTGGTTGCATGCTCTGATACGCAGCCGCCGGTTACAGAAACAGTGACAGAAACCGCCCCGCAACCTACTTCTGAAACGGCAGCGCAGCCACCACAACCCACGACACCTGCGGAAACGACCACGCAGCAGGCAGAAGGTATCAACTTGATGCCTCGCTACACTCGCCAAAATGTGGGGCATTTTTCTAGTGGTTATCAGCCTGGACAGGTGAGTTTTTCCTCAGCTGATGGAACCATTAAATGTGAGTTTCGCCCCATGGAACAGGACGCACCTATCAACCGGGAGCCCTCCACCGATTGGCGGCTGAGTTTCGCACAGGGTGCGTGCCAATTCGACGATGGTTACGTAGTGGCGGATACAAATGTGGAAAACAGACCAGGTTTTGCTGAGTACGCCACGGCGATTTCTCATGTCATGCCGGAAAATTACACCACGTTGCCGCCGGGAACCTACATCGATTTACACACCATGGCTTGTTTCACCGAGTCTGCCGATGAAATTTCCTGCATTAAGTACGCGACCAATGAAACATTCCGCATCAGCGCGCAGGGTTTTGAGATGCTCTCAAATGCCCAGCACGACGCGGAACTAACCACACAAGGTGGCTTGTACCAGGCATTTTCCAACATCGCGGAATTACGGTTCAGTGACGGCAACGCCATGTCATGTTTCTTTGACGCGCCGGGATCGCAAGATTTCTGGTGCCAAACACTCAGCACCCCCGGCTGGGACGACGGCAACAACCTTATTCATTTGACGGTCACCGGCGGAAAACTCAGCCTGATGGGCACCCAAGTGGGCAACCCCGGCCTCGACTATTTCCGCGGCCGCCAGCTCATTGAGGCGCCAAATTCGCTTCTCGACGCCTCCCTCTCCGTAACACTCGACGGCGATCGGGTGCGTTTCCGCACCGCGACCGGCGAGGAGATGTGGGTGAGTTCCAGTGACTACGGATTAGGCGTCTAGGTCTGAGAACCTTTCAAGCTCATCAGCCTTGAGCAACATCGGCAAGTGAGGAACACCAGAGTCAAGGTACTCCTCGCCCAAGACCTCAAAGCCGTATTCTGCGTAGAAATCTGCCAAAGGCTTCTGCGCGGTCAGGACAACATCGCGGTCGGGGTACTGCTCATATGCAAGACGCAGCGCGTTGTGCATGAGCTCACCTGAGAGCCCCGAGCCCCGCTCTTCCGGTGCCACCGCTACGCGGCCGAGTTGTGAGAGCGGGGTGGCGTCGTCAAGCGAAATGCCCTTGCCGGTGTACGCCTTAAGCTCGGCGGCGGTGATGGGCGCGAGGCGTGCGCAGCCGATGAGGTTGGTTGGGGTGGCGTCGGTGCGCTCCCAAGCCAGGATGTGATTGGTGGTTGGGGCAGCATCGGTGTCATCGATCTCCGCGTACGGAGTCTGCTGCTCGTGGACGAAAATATCTACACGAAGTTTGTACAATTTGTGTACTTCGAGGGAGCCAAGCTCCTGAAGATTGGAAACTGCAAAGTATCGGGTCATGACAAAAGACTAGCCTGCAAACCTACTAAGTAGACAGTCGAGGGACGAGCATTCACCGGATATTCACTAGTAGAGTGCACACAGGGCGCTGTGGATTAACCTCCAACAGCGCCCTTTTTTGAGGCTTTAAGCGACTTTAGATGTCGTATTCTGGACGAGCATGGCGCACCATGTCATTCCACTCAACGATCTTCTTGCGCTCGCGGCCCTCAGGCTCACCCAGCGCGCGCTCCGCAGCATCCAGCAGGTGCCAGCCATCCCACGTGGTGAACGCAACCTTGCGCTCATCGAGGAACTCAATGATGGACTCCAACTCAGGCTTTGCAGGCGCAGGCAAAGAACCAGCAGCGTGATCAGCAAGCAGCATCTCAGTGGTTTCCTTGGCGTCGGACTTGGTGTTGCCGATCAGTCCAATTGGGCCACGCTTGATCCAGCCAGTGGCGTACAGGCCAGTGATGGGGGAGCCGACCTCAGGATCGATGATGTGGCCGCCGTCGTTGGGGACAACCGCGCGCTCATCATCAAAAGGAACACCCTCGATCGCATCAGAACGGTAACCCACCGCGCGGTAAACTGACTGCACATCCCAGGTCTTGAACTCGCCGGTACCAGTCACGCCACCGTTACCATCCAGCTGAGTGCGCTCAGTCTTGAGGCCAACAACCTTGCCGTCTTCACCGAGGATCTCCACTGGGGACTCAAAGAAGTGAATGAACAGCTTGTGAGGAGCGCCCTTAGGATCGCGCATCGCGTAGCTTTCCAAAGTCTGGCACACGAGGTCCTGAGACTTGGAATCACGACGAGCCTGCTCCGAAGCTGCATCGTAATCAATGTCCTCAGGGTTCACGATCACCTCGATGGTGTCGGAATGATCAAGTTCCTTCAGCTCCAACGGAGTGAACTTCGCCTGAGCAGGTCCACGACGACCAAAAACGTGCACTTCCTTAGCCTGATTCTTAGCCAAGCTCTCATAGACATTGTCAGGGATTTCAGTAACTAGCAGCTCATCGCCAGTCTTCGCCAAAATACGAGCAACGTCCAACGCCACGTTACCGACACCAACAACCGCTACCTTCTCAGCAGAAAGATCCCAGTTGCGTTCAAAGTTCGGGTTGCCATCATAGAAACCAACGAACTCGCCAGCGCCCCAAGAACCTTCCAAATCAGAACCTGGAACCCGAAGATCCTGGTCACCAGTAGCGCCAGTGGAGAACACGATCGCGTCATAAAACTCACGCAACTCCTCAACAGTGATGTCCTTGCCGACCTCAATGTTGCCCAAGAAACGCAGCTGCTCCTTGTCCATCACATTGTGCAGGGACTTCACGATGCCCTTGATGCGAGGGTGATCAGGCGCAACACCATAACGGATCAAACCGAAAGGCGCTGGCATGCGTTCAAAAAGATCAATCTGCACGTCCGTGTCGGATTTCATCAACAAATCAGACGCGTAGATTCCTGCTGGACCTGCACCGACAACGGCAACACGCAAAGGGCGAGACATATAAAGTTCGATTCCTTAAAGGGGTTTTAAAAAATGTGGAGTATGTGAGCGGGGGTTCCACTTGTAGATTCGACTCCTATCGGGGTGCGACTGCTAATGGTGCCCTGCTATCAACCCTCCATGATACGTGGTAAGTGCAGACTAATAAAGGCCAGTCGGGGAGTATTGGGGGCTTTGCTGGGGGCAGATTTGTCACGCTGTGCGCTTTCATAGACCCCATTAATGTGGGGTGAAGAGCTGTAAAGTACCGCTAAAAACTTTGCAAAGGGTGCTTCGCAACTTGTAACCGCTCCGTATTGTTTTCTACGGCAATAAGCATTTGTGCTGCTCAAAGCGTGGAATTGAGATCGGTTTGAAAATTACAAAATAAAACTTTGCAAACCGGGCTGTACGCAAGGCGGACGAACGCTAAACTATGTAAGAAATCACAACTTCCCCTCAGTAGTGCCAGGAGGCACAAGCCTGAAGTGTCATCAATGAGAAGGTTCAGGCTGAAACTAGAAAGGCGATGTATGTCTGACACACCGACCTCAGCTCTGATCACCACGGTCAACCGCAGCTTCGATGGATTCGATTTGGAAGAAGTAGCAGCAGACCTTGGAGTTCGGCTCACCAACCTGCCCGACGAAGAACTAGAAGTATCCAAAGTTCTCGCGGCGGACCTCCTCGCTGAGGGGCCAGCTCTCATCATCGGTGTAGGAAACACGTTTTTCGACGCCCAGGTCGCCGCTGCCCTCGGCGTCCCAGTGCTACTGCTGGTAGACAAGCAAGGCAAGCACGTTGCTCTTGCTCGCACCCAGGTAAACAATGCCGGCGCAGTTGTTGCAGCAGCATTTACCGCTGAACAAGAGCCAATGCCGGATAAGCTGCGCAAGGCTGTGCGCAACCACAGCAACCTCGAACCAGTCATGAGCGCCGAACTCTTTGAAAACTGGCTGCTCAAGCGCGCACGCGCAGAGCACTCCCACATTGTGCTGCCAGAAGGTGACGACGACCGCATCTTGATGGCTGCCCACCAGCTGCTTGACCAAGACATCTGTGACATCACGATCCTTGGCGATCCAGTAAAGATCAAGGAGCGCGCTACCGAACTTGGCCTGCACCTTAACACTGCATACCTGGTCAATCCGCTGACAGATCCTCGCCTGGAGGAATTCGCCGAACAATTCGCGGAGCTGCGCAAGTCAAAGAGCGTCACTATCGATGAAGCCCGCGAAATCATGAAGGATATTTCCTACTTCGGCACCATGATGGTCCACAACGGCGACGCCGACGGAATGGTATCCGGTGCAGCAAACACCACCGCACACACCATTAAGCCAAGCTTCCAGATCATCAAAACTGTTCCAGAAGCATCCGTCGTTTCTTCCATCTTCCTCATGGTGCTGCGCGGGCGACTGTGGGCATTCGGCGACTGTGCTGTTAACCCGAACCCAACTGCTGAACAGCTTGGTGAAATCGCCGTTGTGTCAGCAAAAACTGCAGCACAATTTGGCATTGATCCTCGCGTAGCCATCTTGTCCTACTCCACTGGCAACTCCGGCGGAGGCTCAGATGTGGATCGCGCCATCGACGCTCTTGCAGAAGCACGCCGACTCAACCCAGAACTATGCGTCGATGGACCACTTCAGTTCGACGCCGCCGTCGACCCGGGTGTGGCGCGCAAGAAGATGCCAGACTCTGACGTCGCTGGCCAGGCAAATGTGTTTATCTTCCCTGACCTGGAAGCCGGAAACATCGGCTACAAAACTGCACAACGCACCGGTCACGCCCTGGCAGTTGGTCCGATTCTGCAGGGCCTGAACAAACCAGTCAACGACCTTTCCCGTGGCGCAACAGTCCCTGACATCGTCAACACAGTAGCCATCACCGCAATTCAGGCAGGAGGACGCAGCTAATGGCATTGGCACTTGTTTTGAACTCCGGTTCATCTTCCATCAAATTCCAGCTGGTCAACCCCGAAAACTCTGCCATCGACGAGCCATATGTTTCTGGTCTTGTGGAGCAGATTGGTGAGCCAAACGGCCGCATCGTACTCAAAATAGAGGGTGAAAAATACACCCTAGAGACACCCATCGCAGATCACTCCGAAGGCCTAAACCTGGCGTTCGATCTCATGGACCAGCACAACTGTGGTCCTTCCCAACTGGAAATCACCGCAGTTGGACACCGCGTGGTCCACGGTGGAATCTTGTTCTCTGCACCGGAACTTATCACTGATGAAATCGTTGAAATGATCCGCGATCTCATTCCACTCGCACCACTGCACAACCCTGCAAACGTTGACGGCATTGATGTTGCTCGAAAAATTCTCCCCGATGTCCCACACGTAGCTGTCTTTGACACCGGTTTCTTCCACTCACTTCCACCAGCAGCTGCGCTGTATGCCATCAATAAAGATGTTGCCGCTGAACACGGAATCAGGCGCTATGGTTTCCACGGCACCTCTCATGAATTTGTGTCCAAGCGCGTGGTGGAAATTCTGGAAAAGCCCACCGAAGACATCAACACCATCACCTTCCACCTGGGCAACGGCGCATCCATGGCTGCTGTTCAAGGCGGCCGTGCGGTAGATACTTCCATGGGTATGACACCTCTCGCGGGACTTGTCATGGGTACCCGAAGCGGTGACATTGATCCAGGTATCGTTTTCCATCTCTCACGCACCGCTGGCATGAGCATCGATGAGATCGATAACCTACTGAACAAGAAGTCGGGCGTTAAAGGTCTTTCCGGAGTCAATGATTTCCGTGAACTGCGGGAAATGATCGACAACAATGATCAAGATGCCTGGTCCGCGTACAACATTTACATACACCAACTCCGCCGCTACCTCGGTTCCTACATGGTGGCACTGGGACGGGTAGACACCATCGTGTTCACCGCCGGTGTCGGTGAAAATGCCCAGTTTGTCCGTGAGGATGCCTTGGCAGGTTTGGAAATGTACGGCATCGAAATCGATCCGGAGCGCAACGCACTGCCAAACGATGGTCCTCGATTGATTTCCACTGATGCCTCCAAGGTGAAGGTGTTTGTCATCCCAACTAATGAAGAATTAGCTATCGCTAGGTACGCGGTGAAGTTCGCTTAGCTCTCCTGGTTAGGATCCACCACAAATCGCTCTGATCAGCGGTTTTGTGGTGGATTTTTGCGTTTTTAAGGGGTGAAACTGCACGGATCCACCACAGATCCCAGTTTTCCTTTGGAACGTGGTGGATCCTTGCCCTGGAACTTCACAGGAATCGCTTGTTGGCCCCTAGACCTCTTGGGGTTGCGAATTTTCGTCCCCACCGAACATTAAAAGGCCGGTTTTGGTCGAAAATTTGCTCTAACACCTTGCTATTATGCAAATCTTCGTTCGATTTAAGCAAATCCCGGCAATCTGTAACGAGAAGTTGAACAGTAAACCTGCAGCAACCCTCCAGAAATCCCAACAGTCCCAATTGTCCCAAAAGTAACGCCCCCAGAATCGCTTCTAAGGGCCTAACTCGCCCAAAGCCAAACTAGGGGACATCGCACCCCTAAAGGCCCTTAAATCGCCACCTACCAAATAGCCCCAAGTCAAAACAGCTAGAACCAACTCAGTGGCCGCACGGCATTCGCCATATCCACAAGTGCGTAACGGTGGTGTGGGAACGGTGCAGAACGCGCCTGAATGCGGAGTGCTTCGGAGATACCGGTGCGCAGGCCTTTTTGGGAGAACGGGTATTCAAATAGTGGGTTCGCGGAGGCGGAGGCTTTGAGCTTTCGTTCTCGAAGCCAGCTGAGGCCTGCCGACATGATGGCAATTTTGATCTGGTTGAAGCGGGGCTCGTTTGTGGGGATTTCGGTGAGTCGGCGGGCAGCCCGTCGGATGCGGGATTCACTCAAATTGGAGCTGACCAGCAACAAGATGGTGGTGAGGGTGGCCATTCGGTAGTGGGTGGATGATTGGGGGAGTTTGTCTAGGGCTTGGACTGCGAGTTCGATTTGGTTTTCGGCCATGAGTTGGCGGGCGAGCCCGAACGCGGAGGACACGGTGGTGGGGTTGGTTGCCCAGACAAGTGCGTAGAGGCGCAGTGAATGGAAGCGGACTACGTGTGGGTCGCTGGAGATGTGGGACCAGGTGTCGCTGAGTGATTCGAAGGCGGAGGCGTCGAGGTCTTCGAAATCTTTGCTGAGGGTCGCGGTTGCAGAGACGATGTCTGGGGTGAGATAGGCGGTGGATTCGGCGCCGATTTGTTGGAGGATGAGTTCGTCAACAGCTGCGAGGGCTAGTTTTGGTGCGGCTTCGCCGGGCAGGATGGTCAGGACGTGGTTGAAGAATACTTGGGCGGTGGCGTAGTCGTCGAGGAGTAGGTAGGTGATTCCGGAGAACCATTTGTGTCGCCAGTCGTCGCCGATGCGTCCCTCTAGGGTTTCGAGCCATTGGCGTGCTTCGGTGGTAAAGCCTAGGTCAAGGAGGGCTCGGACGACACCGAGGGGGATCTCGATTGATTGGCGGTATTGCTCGTCTTCCATGGAGTTGCGCAGAGTTTCCAGGGTTTCGGAGGGTTCTGCATAGGAGGATCCGGAGAGCATACGGGCGCCGGGGTCGGTGCGGTCGATGAGTGGGACAGGCAGCGCGGAGACAATTTCTGGTGCTGTGATGCGTGCTTGTCGTTCGATGCCGTCGATGATGCGGTCGGTGCGGAACACGAGGTGTTTGGTGCCAAAGGTGCTTCGCTGTGGGGAGAATAGTGAGTGCTGTGGCGGGTATTGTTTGCCGTCGCGGACTGCCAAAATTTCACGCAGTACGCCGTAGAGTTGGGTGCGTAGTTCGCTGACGTTGTGGAATCGGTGTTGGGGGTCGTCGGCGGTGGCGCGTTGCAGGAGGCGGTAGAACGACAAATGCCTGCGCAGAAGAGGTGAATTTTTGGGCGAGGGGATGCCCGGCGCGAGGACACCGTCTTCAACGGGGAGGGGCATGGTGAGTGCTGCGAGGGTGCGTCCGATGGTGAAAATATCGGAGGAGATTGAGGGGCCATCGGTGGCTACTTCGGGTGCTTGGAATCCTTTGGTGCCGTAAATGTAGCCGAATGCGCCGATGCCGGTAACCGCGCCGAGGTCGATGAGTTTAACTTGGTCTTCGGTGGCGATGACGTTTTCGGGTTTGAGGTCGTTGTACACTACGCCGCGTTGGTGCAGGTAGTCCATGGCGGGGAGGAGTTCGAGGATGTAGCCGATGGCGAGGTCGACGCGGAGGACGCCGTCGGGTTGGGCTTTGCAGCGGTCTTTCAGGGAGGGGCCGTTGACGTATTCCATGACGATGAATCCGCCGGGGACGCGGGGGTCGTCGATGAAGTTGTAGGCCTTCACGATGCCGGGGTGGGTGATGTCGGCGAGGAATTCGCGTTCGGCTTCAGCGGTGCCTTGGTCTTGAACGGAAGATTGCGCCATCATGCCTTTGAGCACCACGATGCGGCCGGACACATTGCGGTCGTTGGCGAGGTAAATCCAACCCATGCCGCCGTGCGCGATGACGCCGAGGACTTCATATTGCTCTGCGACGATATCGCCCGCGACAAGTTGCGGCGCTGCCACACCAGGTTTGCGCTTCTTTTCCGGGTCGATGAGCAGCTCATCTTCCGGTTTGGGGGTGATGAACGGCAATTCCACCATGCCATCAGCAACTGGGCGGGATTGGCGCCTTACGCGGCGCCGTTCGCGGAACAGCGAAATTGCTTGTCGACGACTCCTCTCACTTGGATCCACCTCTGGGCGGGGACGCAGCGAGGCCGCAGTTGTTTCAGTGTGCGCGGATGCCGACCCAAGGCTGTCTTCAACTGCTGGTTGTTCCACCACCATTTGACCTTGGGTGGCTCGCAGATTGTCGAGGTCGCGCAGCAGGAATTCTAGGCCTTCGCCTTGGAACTCATCGTCGTCATCGTCATCTTCAAAAGGGTTAAAGGCAACGGCTGAGGTAGCGGGGGAATCATCCTCATCGTCATCGTCGAAAGGGTTGAAGGCAACAGCTTCGGTTGCTGGTGAATCTGGATCGAAATCTTCATTATCCTTCATCGTTTTCTGTCCCTTCTTCCTCTGGCATGTACTGCAGCTGTGGTGGACCGTAGGACCAGAGATAAGGTCCGAACCAATCGTCGAACATTGTCCACCACATGCGGTCTGTGCGGATCCGTTCAATTGTGTAGTTTACCTGCCGAATCAACCCCGAAGAGTCTGTTTCAGCAGTGGTCGATGCCGCTGCCACTCCATAGGAATGGGAATCGAGGGAGGTATCAAGAATCTTGGTGTAGGGATCCTGTGCTGCGATGCCGGATAAAATGACATCATCGCCCAAAATGACCTGAGCCTGATGCTGCTGCAACGCCATGAGACAATCGGACCAATTGCGAGTTTTTAAGATTGAGGCCTCCGGCGCAATGGTGCGGGCTCGCTGCAATGAAGTGGAGCCATCGGTGACACAAATGGTGTGGCCGGGTAGATCTGCGATGGACGTGATTCCTGAAGATTCCATGGTCAACATGCGGGTTTGGGTGCGCAGGTACGGTGTGGAAAATTCCACCAATTTGGCGCGTTCGTCGGTGATCGTGACGGAACGAATCACAATATCTACATCACCTTGGTCAAGGGAACGCAGACGGTCGGACGAGCCGACGAATCGGAAATCCACCTTATTGGGGTCACCGAAAATGTCACGGGAAATTTCCCTCGCTAATTCCACTTCAAAACCGCGCAGCTCACCAGTCACCGGATCACGGAAACTGAGCAAGTTTTGCGATTGATCCACACCCACAATGATGCGACCCCGGTTGACGATGCCAGGTACCCGCTCCTCAGGGGTCAGATCATCCGGGCGTAAAGAACCTGGCCAATTCTCTATTGCTTCCACTATGGGCTCTTTTTCACCGGGAGCTTCAATCGAAGAATCCGGTGGCAGTGGTGGACCGGCATCGGGATCCAAAGCAGTCAAGGTTTCTGCCGGTTCCACAGGTGTTGGAGTGCAGGAAGCAAGCAGCGTTGCGGCCAGCAATGCAGCGCCGACTCGCGTGGTGAGTGGAGGGGGGCGTCGAAAAGCGTGCATTTATAAGTACTCCTGCAAACGGGGGCGGATGCCGACCCACAAAGCCAACACAGAAACGACAGACAGCAGCATCACCATGACGGACACCAACTCCGTGGCCTGCAGGCCCGACTGGATGTAGGAACGCATGGAGCTGCGAGAATCCGCGATCAACTCAGCCAGCGCAGTATCGAGCTCATCAAAGCTGGTCTGGCCTTCCTCATCTTTGTTGAGCACCGCACTGACCGCGCCGTTGTACTCACCAGACGCCAACAACACCGTGAACTCATCGTGATCAGCAGTCCATGCAGCAATCGCATTACGAATCGCCGTAATCAACTGCTGATGCTCCGGAGTCTGTGACTGCGCAGTGGTTTCATACTCATCCAGCGCACGCTTAATCTGATTAATCGTTGCGGTAAAACCAGTGCCACTGCCCTGAATCGACTGCCTACGCACCAACGACAACGTCTCTGTCGTGCGGGTCTGCTGCGCATAAATACGAGCCGTAGTCATGGAATTCAACGGCCCCGACGCTTCCTCAAAACCCTTCGTGCCAGCCTGCCACGTCGCCCAGTTTGCAGCTGACACCCATAACGTTGCCGTCATCATCATCACCGTGGCCAGGGCAAACCCCTTGTTGATGCGCCTGCGCGTAATCCGCATCAACCACCACTGCGCAACAATCAACATGGCAAGAGCCGCAAGCAATCCAGACAGCGGAAACCACTGCGGACCCGTCACCGAACGCTGCTGATCAGACACCGCACGACTCGTCAGGTTGTAAAGCTCAGACGCCATCGGCAAAATTTCATTACGCATCATCGCGCTGGCCTCAGACATATAGGCCACACCCACGGGATTACCCGCACGGTTATTAGTCCGAGCAGTTTCCACCAACCCCGTATACACCGGCAACTGACGCTGAATCTCCAGCACCAACTCCATCAAATGCTCATTACTACTATCCGCAGATGCCGCAGTATGAGTAGCCGCAACCGCCGCACGATCAATGGCAGTGTGATACTTCACCCGATTCACCGGGCCTTCCACACCAGCCTGAACAAAACCAGTGGTAGCAGTGGTATCAGCAACCGACAATGATGTATAAAGCACATGCGCGTTATAGGAAACAGGCTCCGCATTAGTGATCAAATCATCCAAATTGGACTGCCTAGTATCCGAAGACACCGACATGGCGTAACCAGCAGCAAAAATGGCGATCGAAATGATAATCGTCATCAACGTCATCCGGCCCGGCGACGTATTGACGAAAGCCCAAATCTTGCGGGCAACAAAAATAGGCTGGCCGAAAGTTTCCTGAACAATCGAATTAACGAGAGTGCGCTTAGAAGTATCCTTCTCCGTTAACGGATCAAGCCAATGATCAGGCGAGTCATCGGTATCCAAAGACTCCAACCGGGTCTGAGCTGAATGTGGGGCTGAATGTGGGGCTGAATTTTGCACCGCAGAATCATCCAGAGGATCAGGCGCCTCTGGATGCTCCCCATTTCCATCCCGGATCATTGTTTCAGAATAGCGTGACTCATGACATGTTGAAAGTATTGGCTACCTTGATGAATACCCCCAGCGTTTAGCCTAATGTGGACACCATGAAAGGCGACGGCGATGGATGGGCAGCAGCACCCAATGGCGGGGCAGTATGGGGCAAAAACGGAGCAGCAGGATTGTTGTTGGTAGCAGATAAACAAATGCTCATGCAGCACCGAGCCGCATGGACCAACAACGGCGACACCTGGGCACTCCCTGGAGGCGCACGAGACTCACATGAAACCGCAGCGGAATCAGCCCTGCGTGAAGCATTTGAAGAAACTGGAATCCTGCCCGACGACGTGGAAGTTTTAGATTCAATAGTCACCGCAGGCCCTTTTCCCGCCGATCCAGAACGCCCAGAACTTGCCGGCAACTGGACCTACACCACGGTCATCGCACGAACTAAAACCGGCGAAACCCTAGAGACCACCGCTAATGAAGAATCCCTCGAACTACGGTGGGTAGATATCGCAGCGGTTGACTCTTTGGCTTTGATGCCAGCATTCGCCAAAGCGTGGCCCTCTTTAAGAAAGCTACTGAACACAACAGAGTAGGTTTATGCGACACTGGTGCGCATGATCAACGTTGAAGGCCTCACCAAACAATATGGTCAGGTCCGTGCAGTCGATGATCTGAGCTTCGAAGTAAAACCCAGAATAGTCACCGGATTTCTCGGCCCCAACGGCGCCGGAAAATCCACCACCATGCGGCTGATCCTTGGCTTAGATAATCCAACTGCAGGGCATGCCACGATCGAAGGACAACCCTACCGATCGCTCAAAAATCCCCTGACCAAAGTGGGAGCACTGCTTGATGCCAAAGCAACACACCCAAATAGAACAGCAGAAAACCATCTCAAGTGGATCGCCCGCGCTAATGGGCTGTCCACCAAAAGAGTCGATGAAGTTCTCACCCTCGTGGGACTGACTGGTGTTGCGTCAAAGAAGACCGGTGGGTTTTCACTAGGCATGGGCCAACGTCTAGGACTTGCTGCAGCATTGCTCGGCGATCCGGAATACTTAATTCTCGACGAACCCGTCAACGGCCTTGACCCAGAAGGCATTCACTGGGTGCGCACCTTGTTGCAAAACATCGCCAAGCAGGGCAGAACCGTGCTCGTGAGTTCCCACCTGCTGTCCGAGATGGCGCAAACTGCGGAACATTTGATCGTGATTGGGCGTGGCAAGCTGGTCGCCGATATGCCCATGCATGAGTTTGTGCGCTCCCATTCCGCTTCCACAGTTGTGGTGCGCGCAGCAGTACCCGGCGCTTTGGAAAACGCGTTGAAAGAAGCCAGAGTCGCATTCAACACAGCACCAGATGAAAGCGGACGCATGACCTATCGCATCGATGGCTCCACCACCGATGACATCGGCCGTTTGGCATTCGAACGAGGAATTGCCTTGTTAGAACTGTCCGAAACCCGAGCATCCCTGGAAGAAGCATTCCTCGAAACCACCGGCGAAGCAGTGCAGTACCAGGCTGGAAGTGTGGACAACAATGATTAATACCATCCGCTCCGAATGGACCAAACTTGTCACCACCAAATCCTTCTGGTGGACAACCGCACTAATTCTGGTCTTCAGCCTGGGATACGCAGCGCTCACCGGATCACTCGCCACCGGCGAAAGCTTTGCATCACTGTTCCTTCTCGCAGGCAGCACAGTCACCGGCCTTTACCTCCTTGGTTTCGTGGTGATCATGATCCAATCCATCATGATGTTCACCACCGAGTTTCGATTCGGCTACCAAACCCAAACCTTCCTCGCCACACCAAAACGCTGGGTTGTCGCCGTTTCCAAATGGTTGCTGTACCTCGTGTTCGCCGTAGTGTTGACCTTCATCACCGTGATTCTGTGCTTCTATCTAGCCAAAGCCCTGGCATCAGACACTGCAAGCTCCACCCTGGTGGTGTGGGAAGATACGCAAGCACGACGAATCATGTGGCAATACCCACTGGCAGCAGCACTATTGGTAACTTTCTGTTCCGGAATTGCGCTCCTGCTGCGTCAAACTGCAGGAGCAGTGGCACTGGTGCTTATGTGGCACTTTGCTATCGAAAACCTCCTGTCTTTCCTGCCACGCATCGGCGAATACGTCGGCAAGTATGGTCCCTTCACCAACCTCTACGCATTTATCACCGACTATCAATCAATTGATCCAGGATGGTCCACCACCATGGGAGCGGTGTACTTCGGAGCGTGGGCATTCGTGCTGTTCGCACTCGGAATCGTCGTCCTAGAAAAGAAAGACGCCTAAAATGCCCTCTAAAATATCGCGGCCCTATTACCAAGTAGATGTATTCAGCTCCGAGCCGTTCATGGGAAACCCGCTTGCTGTCATCGCCGATGCTGATGACTTAAGTGCCGAACAAATGGCCCGAATCGCTAGGTGGACAAACCTCTCAGAAACCACATTTCTTTTAAAGCCAACCCAAGAAGGTGCTGACTACCGAGTGCGCATTTTCACCCCAACCGGTGAGCTCCCCTTCGCTGGACACCCAACACTCGGAACCGCCCACGTGTTTAGGGAACTGCACGGTGAACAGGGAACCCAGTTGGTTCAGGAATGTGTCGCCGGTTTAGTTGCTGTGCGCGCTATTGACGGGCCAGCAAGTGGATTGGCTTTTCAGGCTCCACCCACACTCAAAGACGGGCCATTGGATGCTTCCGACCTAGACGCAGCTTGTGAGGCTTTAGGAATCAGCCCCGACTTCATTCGAGCCCACCAATGGGTAGACAACGGCCCCGGCTGGGCAGTAGTGGAGCTACCGAGCGCCCAACACGTATTGGATCTGGAACCCGATTTCAGTGCACATCCAACATTGAAACTCGGAGTGATTGGGGCCTATCCCGAAGGGGCTCCCCACGCTTTTGAAGTACGGGCATTCGCTCCAGGAATCGGTGAAGACCCAGTAACAGGAAGCCTCAATGCATCCATTGCGCAGTGGCTACACCGAGATGGTCGCGCCGGCGAAGGTTACTTGGCATCCCAAGGAACCGCCATCGGTCGCGCCGGGGAAATCCACATCAGTATTGAATCTCATGTGATTTGGGTGGGCGGCTCTGTGACCACGATCTTTCAAGGAACAGCAGAGTTTTAAATGAAGAAGTAAATCATCAACACAGCTGAAGGAACCAAGACATAGGCCGTTGCAATTGTGGCCAGGGTGATGGAGTAACTGCGGGCAGTGAGGTTCGCAGTTTTCTCGGCCAAGTGAATAATCACATTGGCAAGCTGCGGAATACACAGCACTAGTAATGCGCCGGTGAAGTTCACAATGAGGTGGATCAACGCAGCCTGAATAGCGAACTCACCCTGATCGCTGACAATCGCGAAAGTAGCAAACATTGCGGTCACCGTGGTGCCCACGTTGGCACCCAAAATGACGCCCAGCAATGGCTTTTGCTTAACGACACCAGAGGCAGCCACTGGCTGCATGGAAGCCACGGTCACTGACGAGGCAGTGACCATGAGCGTGAACAAAACTCCAAGAATGAAGCTCCAGAAATTGGAAAGAATCGTCGCCTTGGGGCTGTTCTCTGGATTGATCACCTTGTCCATAATTGAGGTTACGGTCGCTGCCGTAATGGTTCGGATCTGAGAACTCATGGCACGCACCGAAATCAGAATAAGAATGGTGCCCACCACAAGACATACAATCGCCGAAATACTTGGATTGCCGATCGAACCGATAAGACCATTCATACCCAGAAGTTGGGTTGGGGGATCAAAAATCTTGGTCATCACATCACTGGTAGGCAAAGAGCCACCAGTTGTCAGTGTGATCTCCGTTGCGATCGCACCACTAATTGTGCGGAATGGATGAAAGAGCAATTCCACAACAAATAGAACAAGAATGACGAGCACGTTAAACCACACATGCATGGCGGCAACCGTAAACGCTCGCTTAAACTCCCTGCGTTCACCCACATAAGAAAACGCAACGAGCATCGCGGTGATCGTCGTACCGATATTTGCGCCAAGAATGATCGGAATCGCCACAGGCACCGACACAATGCCCGTACCAACTGCAGTCACCGTCAACGTTGTGGTGGTGGTTGATGATTGCACCAAGGCCGTAGCCAAGATACCGATCAGCACACCAATGAGTGGATCTTTCGCAACTTGGTACATCTGGGTGGTTGAAAAAGTACCAAATCCGTAGACACCGTCCAAGATGAGGTTGATGCCAATGATGATGACCAAAATGGACAACAACACCAAGAGCCAACGCACAAATTTGCCCCAACCAGATAGAAGCACCTGATCGTGGCTCGCTGCAATATTCTTTGGATTAATGGGATGGAAAGTTCCCGGCAGGAATGCTGCGGCAGGACCTTTCCGTTCAGGTATAGGCGGAGGGAGGGCTCGTCGAGGATGTTGAACATATTCAAAACCACTAGACATAAATTCTCCCCACCCCTTTCCTGAATTAAATTGACGTGTCAATTGCCGTAGACGTTAGAACCGATCGTACATTGCATGGGAGTGAACAAACCAATAACAAAATTCCCGATTTGTTCACGTGCCCGATTTAAATCCGTTAGTCTTAAAAGTTTTAAGTATTGGTGCTATCTTCCGGTGCTGATGGTACCTGAATGAAAATTTCTAATTAAAAATACCCCCAAATCTTCGATATAGATACACGAGACAGTGATGCAGAAAAAACAACAGCTGAGCACCGCCCTGATTATGGGATTGGCATTATTGTCAGCCAGCTCCGCGCTAGCGACCGATATGTATTTGCCGGCAATGCCTGGTATTGCGGAAGATTTGGGGACAACTGCACCGATGGTGCAGTTAACTCTTTCTTCCTTTATGGCTGGAATGGCGATTGGCCAATTGATCATTGGTCCTTTGTCGGATCAATTGGGAAGGAAAGGCCTGCTCGTTGCAGGTGCGGTGGCCGCGCTGGTCGCTAGTGTGGTGTGCGCGCTGGCGCCGTCGATAAGCGTATTAGTGATCGCACGCCTGGTGCAGGGGCTTGGCGGCGGTGCGTGCGTGGTGATTGCGCGCGCGATCGTGCCAGACCTTGAACGCGGACAAAAGGCTGCGCACGCCTTTGCACTGCTGATGATTATTCAGGGAATTGCTCCCGTGGTAGCTCCGCTCATTGGTGGTGTGCTGGTCGGGCCTTTCGGCTGGCGGGGAATTTTCTGGGCACTTGCACTGGTGAATTTTGCGCAGCTGCTTGTTGCTTTGCTGCAGATTAAGGAGTCGAAGCCAGTTGAAGAGCGTACCGCAGCAGGACTTGGCGGAATGCTGTCCAACTATGTCTTTGTGCTGAAGAATCCTCAATTTTTGGCATATGTATTCACATTGGGGCTGTCTTTTGGGGCGATGTTCTCCTACATTTCGGCGTCGCCGTTCGTGCTGCAGAATCAAATGGGCATTCCGGTACTGCTGTATTCCATTATTTTCGGAGTGAATGCTTTTGGTTTGATTGTGGGCGGAATGGTCAATAGGCGACTTCTGCAGCGGATTCATCCACACCGCATCATGCAAACTGTGCTGGCCAGTTTTACTGTGCTGTGTGCGCTTTTGCTGATTGAAGTGCTGTTTATTAATTGGATACCGCTGTTCCTGTTGCTGCTGTTTCTTATCGTTTCCCATATTCCGATGGTTATGGCTAACGCGACAGCTCTGGGAACTGAAGTGGTGCGAAGCAGGGCGGGATCGGGTTCTGCAATTTTGGGTTTCGTGCAATTCACGATGGGTGCTTTGGTGAGTTCACTGGTCGGATTAGGCTCTGATAAGGCTTTGACTATGGGAATCGCAATGACTGCTTGTGCACTGCTGGCGTGTGGGTGTGCGTACCTGGCAGGTCGAAAAGGTATTCCAGAAATGAAGTAGCTCTAGGTGGCGTTTTAAGGGCTTTGAGGTGCCAGATGGATACATGGGTGGAAATGGTGATTCGAGGCCCTTAAACGGCAATCTAGGGGTGTGACTTTTGGGGCTGATGGGACCATTGGGGATCCTGTCAGTTCCCTGATCAAATTTCCACCACAATCCTGTGGCCCGACCATTAAATCGAACGAATTTTCGCATCAAACTGGCTGCAAGGTGCAAAAATCCACCACAAACGCGTGGCCCGACCAAAGTTTCGAACGGATATTTGCATAATGGCGATGGGTACAGTCGGGCCCTCTAAAAGCCACCTCAAACGCACTCCAAACGCGTCAAACTACTGCAGCGCCGAGGTCAAACGCATGACATTGTCCACGTAGCGGCGCCGCCAACTGCGCTGGTTCCACTTATCCAAGGTGAGCTTGAGACTTACTGTGCGGTAACGATCGGTGAGGGCGTTGAGTTCGTGGATGAGGTTGCCTTTGGCGATCATCAGGGAGATTTCGTAGTTGAGGCCAAAGCTGCGGATGTCGAGGTTGGAGGATCCGAGGACTCCGAGGGCTTCGTTGCCGGTGGTGTCGTCGGGGTCGGCGATCATGTACTTGGTGTGGAGGACGTCGGGTTTGGGGAATTGGTAGATTTTCACGCCGGCTTCAAGGAGTGCCTGGTAGTAGGAGGATTGGGCGTGGTCGATGGCGAATTGGTCGGCTTGTTCAGAGACGAATAGTTCGACGGTTACTCCGCGGTAGCAGGCTGAGGTGACGGCTTCGAGGAGGGATTCGTCGGGGATGAAGTAGGGGCTGCACAAGATGAGTCGTTCTTTGGCGTGGTGAACGATGGAGTTGAACATGCGCAGGTTGGGTTCTGTGGTGTAACCAGGGCCGGAGGGGATGAGCTGCACGAGGTTGGTGGCGGAGTCTTTTTGAGTGTTGCCGATGTAGCCGTGGGCTTCTGCGTGGTCGCGGATGTCGAGGGCTTCGTTGGATTCGACGTACCAGTCGCCGGCGAAGATCATTTCCATGGAGGAGACGATGGGGCCGGTGAGTTCGACCATGAGGTCTTTCCATTCGCGGCCGAGTTTGATGTTTTTCTTTTGTAGGTAACTCGGGGCGATGAGATTTTGGGAGCCCATGAATGCGGTGTGGCCGTCGATGATGAGCATTTTGCGGTGGTTGCGCAGGTCGGGTCGGCGGAAGCGGCGTCGCCAGGGTTGGAGGGGGAGCATGAGGTACCAGGCGAAGCCCATGCGGTTGAGTTCTTTTTTGAGGCGATGGTAGCCGGGGTATTTCCAGCTGCCGACGTGGTCGAAAAGGAGTCGGACTTGGACGCCGCGGTTGTGGGCTCGTTCGAGTGCTGCGAAGAATGGTTGGGTGCAGGAATCCCAGGCCATGATGTAGATCTCGACGTAGATGTATTCTTCGGCTTCGTCGATTGCGGCGGTCATCCGTTTGAGGGATTCACGGTAGTCGGAGTAGAAGCCGTTGTTTCCGCCGGTCACTGCTGGCATGCGGGTGAGGCGGCGGTTGAGTTTGATGACAGATTCAACTTCCGTGGAGACATCCATTCCGGTGGGGATGTCGGGGACGTCGTCGTGGACGTCTTCGATGAGGTCGTTGATTTCTTGTTGGATGCGGTGGCGTCGCCGGTTGATGTATGGCGATCCCATAAGCAGGAACAGTGGGAGTCCGACGTAGGGGAGCAGCAAAATTGCCAGGAGCCACGCGGTGGAGGAGCTGGGTCGGCGTCCTTCGGGTACGTAGCCAATGGCGATGATTTTGATGGTGTAGTCGATGATCAAACCAACGGTTTGCCAAGATTCGAGGTTGATCTGAAAGATCATACGCAGTTACACCTTGTAATCAACGATGACTGGTGCGTGGTCAGAGGCGCCGGTTCCGCTGCGTTCTTCAACGTCCACAAAGGTTTCACCCGCGGTTGCAGCAAGGGCCGGGGATGCGAGCTGGAAATCGATGCGCATGCCTTCGCCTTTGAGGAAGCGTGCGCCTTTGTAATCCCAGTAGGTGTAGGTACCAGGTCCGGGGGTGGTTTCTTTGAGTCCGGCTTCGATGAGGCCGTCGAAAGCTGCACGTTCTGGTTCGGTGACGTGGGTTTTTCCTTCGAAGGCTGCGATGTCCCAGACGTCGATGTCTGTGGGCGCGATGTTGAAGTCGCCGAGCAACACCAGTTTTTCCTCGGGGCGGTATTCCAAGGTGTCGATCACGTAGTTGCGCAGGGAGAATAGCCAGCGCAGTTTGTAGTCGTAGTGAGGGTCGGCGATTTCGCGGCCGTTGGGAACATAGAGGCTCCACACCTGGACGCCACCGCAGCGGGCGCCGATGGCACGGGCTTCGATGGATTGTTCCTTGGTGATGTCTTTGTTGAATCCCGGTTGAGCAGGGAAGTGGGTTTCCACATTTTCAATGCCAACGCGGGAAATAATGGCGACACCATTCCACTGGTTAAGGCCGAAATGGGCTACCTCATAGCCGATTTCGGTGAAACGCTCGGTGGGAAATTGCTCATCTTTACACTTGGTTTCCTGCACCGCTAATACATCAACATCATGGCGAAGCAAAAAATCGACCATCCGGTCCACACGAGTGCGAGCAGAGTTGACGTTCCAATTAACGATGCGCATGACTTATACCCTAGCTGTTTTGGGTTTTAGAATTTCCGTTCGGCGTACCGGTGTCGGTGGTGTTCACTGAACCCGAGCTTTTGATACAGGCCGATACCTGCTTCATTATGGGCGACAACCTGGAGATATGCCTCTTGTGCGTGTTGCTCGGCGCCCCACTCCTGGATGCGCGAGCCGAGCGCGGTGCCCAGCCCCTGACGTCGAAAAGCAGGATCCACCTCGACCGCTGAATAGCCCAAAAATATGCGCTCCTCCGCAGCTGTGATGGTGGCGCGCGTGATCGCGACGGTTTGCCCCGCCGGCGTGGTCAGGCGCCCGAACCCCATGCGGCCCTCGATTTGCGTGCGCAAAAGCTCAAGGGCGTGAGCGGGCAACGCCTGTCCGCGGAAATGATACATGCCCAGCCACTCCTGGTCAGGCTGCTTATCGACGCTAAATTCTAGGCCACCGGGCAATTCGTGCGACTCCACATGGTCCAAAGATTTCGTCATCACCAAAATCTCCGGGCCCAGCACCCACTGCTTCGGATCGGCGCCCACCATTTTTTGCGCAGGCCGACCAATCCGCTCCGGAATGTGCAGCTTCACGGGGAGATCGTGACGTGCATAAAACCGCGAAATATCCTCCATCGGTACCGGCTCAAAACCAACACTTGGGCCGAGTGGCGACGCAGAATTAGAACGCTCCGCAATGCCATCACCGGCACGCAGCAGCCAACCATCATGCCACTCATTGACCAGCCCCGGAAAGGCCTTCGCCGTGGCAACCTCCACCGCACGAATATCCGAATTCCTAATGGTGCGCGGCGACAAAATCTTAATCACCTCAAGCTGATCATCAGGAATGACAATTTCTTCCGCATCCGACGGCATCCCACCAACCGACTGCGGGCGAACCACCAACGGATCCACCCCAATCACATGGCCAATGACATCTGTCCAATGCACATTGGCACCAGGAATCCGACGACGTGCAACAACACGATCGCCGACGGCAGGTTTCTGGCTGCGGAAACGGGGAAGACTAGGCGTCATGCCCGAAAGGATCCTCATCTTCACCCGGCATCCAGGTCAAACCAGGCTCAGTCCACCCATTGGCCTTAATAGCTTTCTTAGCCATTCGCTTCCACCGACCAATCAACACATCGGTGTACAAGAAACCATCAAGGTGGCCAACCTCATGCTGGAAGCAACGAGCCAAGAAACCCTCAGCCTCAACAGAAACTTCCTCGCCCTTTTCATTCAGTCCAGTAACCTTCGCCCAATGAGCACGGCCAGTGGGGAAGCCCTCGCCAGGAACAGACAGGCAGCCTTCCTCGTCGGAGCCATCATCGGCAGGCATGGTCTCTGGGATTTCAGAGGTTTCCAACACAGGATTGATGAAACAACCCTTGTGCATCACGCCCTCATCATCAGGACAGTCATAAACAAAAATGCGCTTGGACACACCAATCTGGTTGGCCGCAAGACCCACACCATTGGCGACATCCATCGTCTCGTACATATCTGCAATTAGTTCCTGCAGTTCAGAGACATCCTCAGTAACAAGCTGGGTAGGGTTGTGGAGAACAGGATCTCCGTGAATAACGATTGGTCGGACAGTCATGGCAACATTCTAAGCATGCTTTCCGCAGATGATTTAACCCTCCTCGAGTTTGAGGCCCACGCACCCCACGCAATCGGGGCTAAAGAGGAAGCCATTCGCGCCACTTTTGGTATCTCACCGGTGCGTTATTACCAACGCCTCAACGTGATCATCGATACCCCCGAAGCCATGAAAGTGAATCCAACTTTGGTGTCCAGGTTACGACGTCGCGCCGGAAAGATAGACTAAGCCACATGACTTCGGACATGCAGAATTCTCCACAGCACTCGGCCACGCCTTCAGAAGAAAAACAAGGCGGACTGCCCATGCGCGGTTTGGCCATGATTTTGATCGCCGTGGCCGTATTGCTCGCAGCGTGGGCACTGTGGTCAATGCAGGGCAAAGACGACACCTCCACCACCAGCGCCGGACAAACCCAGTCCACGGAAACCAACGCGGGAACGATTGCTGAATCTTCTGGCTCTTCGGATTCCGAGCAGGCATCAGCAGAACCTGGAACCTCCGAAGAAACCTCTGCTGAGCAGCCAGCTGCAGATGGCGAAGCCGCTAATGCTGCTGGGACCGCTGCTTCTGGTGGCGCTAGTTCGGCTAACGGCAACTCCACCCCAGTGAACACCCTGTACGTGCTCAACAACTCCACCGTCCCACAACTTGCAGCACGAGTGGCAGACAGCCTAAGCGGTGACTACCAAAAGGTAGAGTCCGGAAACCTTCCAGACACCATCATTCCGCAGAACACTGTGTACTTCACCGCTGGAAACACCGAAGCTGAAAAGGCTGCACGTGAACTCGCTGACCGCGTCAGTGGCGTAGCAATGGAACGCAGCGATGCACTGCCAACCGAAACTGAAGGCAAAGATGCCCTCGTTTTGGTGCTGGTCCAAGACGTAGCGCTGTAGTTTTCTCGGATTTGTTGGAGCTAGTCGTAATTAGTCGGACTTAGTCGGATTTTAAGGAGGCTCACGCCATGGGCATTGAGTTTAAGCGTTCACCGCGACCCACCCTGGGCGTTGAGTGGGAAATTGCACTTGTTGATCCAGAAACACGTGATCTAGCCCCGCGCGCTGCAGAAATACTAGAGATTGTGGCCAAGAACCACCCTGAGGTGCACCTCGAGCGCGAATTCCTCCAAAACACCGTGGAGCTTGTCACCGGAGTGTGCGACACCGTCCCCGAAGCAGTGGCAGAGCTTTCCCACGATCTAGATGCGCTGAAAGAAGCAGCGGATTCTCTCGGGCTTCGGTTGTGGACCTCTGGATCCCACCCATTTTCGGATTTCCGCGAAAACCCAGTATCTGAAAAAGGCTCCTACGACGAGATCATCGCGCGCACCCAATACTGGGGAAACCAGATGTTGATTTGGGGCATTCACGTCCACGTGGGCATCAGCCATGAAGATCGCGTGTGGCCGATCATCAATGCGCTGCTGACAAATTACCCACATCTGTTGGCACTTTCTGCAAGCTCTCCAGCATGGGACGGACTTGATACCGGTTATGCCTCCAACCGGACGATGCTCTACCAACAGCTGCCTACAGCCGGACTGCCATACCAATTCCAAAGCTGGGATGAATGGTGCAGTTACATGGCGGATCAAGATAAATCCGGTGTCATCAACCACACAGGATCCATGCACTTTGATATCCGCCCCGCATCCAAATGGGGAACCATCGAAGTCCGCGTGGCCGATTCTACCTCCAACCTGCGGGAACTGTCTGCCATCGTGGCGTTGACCCACTGTCTCGTGGTGCACTACGACCGCATGATCGACGCTGGCGAAGAGCTTCCCTCCCTGCAACAATGGCACGTTTCGGAAAATAAATGGCGCGCGGCTAGGTATGGTCTGGATGCCGAAATCATCATTTCCAGAGACACCGATGAAGCGATGGTTCAAGACGAACTCCGCCGACTAGTTGCGCAATTGATGCCTCTAGCCAACGAACTCGGCTGCGCTCGTGAGCTTGAACTTGTGTTGGAAATCCTGGAACGTGGTGGTGGATACGAACGCCAACGCAGAGTGTTTAAGGAAACTGGCAGTTGGAAAGCTGCAGTTGATTTAGCCTGCGACGAACTCAACGACCTCAAAGCATTGGACTAAACAGCTATGGTGGAATCCCAACACATCATTTTCATCCCGGAATCCCAACAAACACCCGACGAGTTTACCGAGGTAGTCAACGAGATTCCCGCCGGAATCAAACCACGGATCGTACCGTGGAGCGGTAGTGTTTCCGCAGGTGTGCAGGCTGTGGAATCCATCCTCGATCGTGAAGAAATCCGACGCGTCATCCTGGTCGGCGCTGGAACCGGAGCTGGAGTGGCGTTGGAAATCGCCAAGAACCAACCCCGCCGCGTGGAACGCCTCGTGCTGGATTCACCGTTGGTGACCTTTGATGAGAAACAACTCAAAGGCATGAGCACCGCACTGAAAATGATGCCAGGATTCTTCTTCCGAAAGAAGAACAAGAAAGACCTCCTGCAGCAGGTAGAAGAAGCCCGTACTGCAGTTCCGATGGGATTTTCCGAGATTACCATGCCGACGTTAATCATCCGAGGCTCCGCTGCGAAGGCTGGAATTGATTCTGACTTGGAAAAACAAATCCCGAGCGCTCGGGCTACCACCATTATTGGTGCCAATTGGCTGACTTACACAACGCATGGACGCCAAACTGGTGCTGCGATTGCGGAATTCCTCGCCCAATAGAAGGGCACGCCTAAACGCCAATTTAAGGCCCTGATATTCTCGAATGGGTGTTTGTATGGATGCGGGTGTAAAAGTCCTTCAAATCGCATTCTGGGATGGTGTAATTTTTGGGCTTTAAGCTGGAATTCTGGCTAACTTTTGGAAAACCAGACAGGCGTGCCAAAAATCCTGGAAATCCGTAGGTTTTGGCACGTGTGTCCGGTTATGAGAGCTTGAAACCAGACACATGTGCCAAGATGTGCTGAAAACTCGACATTTTGGCACGCCTGTCCGGTTCTGCGGAGTCGCCCTTGCACATCGGCCTACTCGGGGCATACCCAGACCACAATAAACCCGAAAACCACCCTGAAATAACAAAAATCAGCGCCCAGGAGAGTCCCAAACAGCTCCCGGGCGCTGATTCTTTCTAAAACCTCCAGAAAGCCTTCAGAAAACTCAAGACTTCTTCGGCTTCAACTCCGCAGGAGCCTGGTTATCCGACATATCGTCCTTTGCACCGTAGAGTCCTTCACGCCTGGACACACGGCCGACACGCTGCGCGGTCACTGGGCTGGTGAGCAGTGCAAACAGTACGAGGAGAACAAGGACTCCGAGGTCACTGCGTTGTGATTGATCGAAGTGTTCGTGGCCTAAGATGCGGATGATTGCGCCTACAACGGTGAGGATAAGGCCGGTTGTTTGGGGTTTGGTCATGGCGTGGACTCTGGACATGGTGTCTTTGAATCGTATGAGGCCGATGGATGCGGAGAATGACAAGAATGCGCCGCTGAGAATGAACACCAGAGACACGATGTCGGTGAATAGTTGCAGGGTCATTTAGGCACCATCCCTCTTGCGGAAGCGGGCTACTGATACGGAGCTGATGAATCCCAGGAGTGCGATGACCATCATGAAGTTGGTGACGGTGGTGTCGAGTGTCCAGCAGATGTAGGTCGCCATGGAGCATTGAATCATGGAGACGGTTCCGTCGAGGCCGAGTAGGCGATCGATGGAGTTGGGTCCGACGATGATGCGGTAGATGGTGAAGATGAACGACAGCATGAAAAAGGCAGCTGCGATTGTGAGGCCTGCTGTGTAGAGGGTGTTGTCCATCGCTTAGCTCCTTTCAAAGGTGTGGATCAGGGTGGCTTCTAGGTCTGCGACGTTTTGGATTTCGCGGCGGAGGTCTTCTTCGTCGTCGGCGTCGAGTACGTGGATGGTCCACATTCTGTTGGCGATGTCGATGTCTGTGACGGTTCCGCCGGGCTGCAAGTTGTAGAGCATTGTGGCGAATGACAAAACTAGGTCGTTTTGAACGCGCATAGGTACTTGCAGAATGGCGGTGCGCGGTGGGTCGGCTGGGCGTAGTGCGAGCCATGCAACTTTGACTGATGCCCCAGCGAGGCCTTTGAACCAGTTGAGGATCAGAAGGATGAATGATCCCCAGCGGATGGAGATGTTCTCAATCGGCATGGCTGGAAGTGGGAGGAACAGCACGATTGCGCTAGCTACGAGGAAACCGCCGACGAAGTTTGCCCAGGTGAATTCTGCCATGAGCATGACCCACATGAGGGTGAGGCCGATGATGAAGACGGGGCGGAAGCGTCGTTTGAATCCACTGATCATGATTGTTCCTCCGTTCCGTTGGTGTCGACGCGGTGGTTGATGTCATCGCGGTTGGCGTCGTAACGCTCCATCTCGAGTGTGCGTGATGGGTCGAGGTAGTTGGGGCCGAGTACTGCGGTGCGGTAGATGTTGACATCTTGTGCGGATTCGGCGGCGCGTCCAGTAATAGATGACAGTGGTCCTGCGAGCACGGATACAGCAAGAGATGCTGAAACCAGGAGAGCAGTGGAGAAGACCATGCCCCAAGGCATCCGTCCGACATCGTTGCGGTCTTTAACGGCGACTTCGTCTTGGACATCTACCAAAGGTGCGGGTCGCGCAAGTGCGGTTGCTCCATCGGGGGCGTCTTTACGGTCGCGCCAGAAGGCCTTGGACCAGACCAGAACCATGGTGTACAAGGTGAGCAGTGAGGTGACAACGGCGCCTGCGATAAGGACCCATGACAGCCAACTGCCATCTTCGGCGCCGGCTTCGATGAGCATGATCTTGCCCAGGAAGCCGGAGAACGGCGGGATACCACCCAGGTTGATAGCGGGGATGAAGTACAAAATCGCAAGAAGTGGGGAGATATATGCCAGGGATCCAAGGCGTCGCAGCGAGGAGGATCCGGCTTGGCGTTCCACCAGACCGACCACCAGGAACAGGGAAGTTTGAACCAGAATGTGGTGGATTGCGTAGAAGATCGCACCAGACAAACCCTGTGCAGATCCAAGGGCCACGCCGAAAATCATGTAGCCGATGTGGCTGACCAGAGTAAATGACAACAAACGTTTGATATCGTTCTGCGCCATCGCGCCCAAAATACCAATGAGCATGGTTGCGAGTGCCACCCACATCAGCATGGTGTCTAGCGATCCATCGGTGAAAATAATCGAGCGTGCTCGAATGATGGAATACACACCCACCTTGGTCAACAGACCTGCGAACACCGCGGTGACCAGCGATGGCGCGGTGGGGTAGGAGTCCGGCAGCCAGGAATCTAGGGGGAACACGGCAGCTTTAATACCGAATGCCACGAGCAACACTGCGAAGATCGCGGAGCGAGTTCCAGACGGAACATCTTCCATGCGTAGGCCAACGTGAGCCATGTTCAACGTGCCCACTGAGGCGTAAACCATGGCGAGTCCAAACAGGAACACCATCGACGACGCCATGGACACCATCACATAACCCACGCCGGAACGTACACGTGCCGGCGAAGCACCCAAGGTGAGCAGCACGTATGACGCCACCAGCAGCACTTCGAAACCAACGTAGAGGTTAAACAGGTCGCCAGCGAGGAACGCCAGGTTCACGCCCATCGAGAGCAGCAGGTAAGTAGGCAGGAACACCGCAACAGGTTCGTCCTTGCCGCCGTCGCGAATACCCTGGCTGATCGCGTACCACATGACAGAAAACAGCACGATGGAACTAACCGTCAGCATGGAAACAGACAGTCGGTCGGCCACCAGGGTGATTCCGATCGGGGCATCCCAGCCACCCAACTGCAAAGTCTGAATGCCTTCGCGATCCACCACGTACAGCATGGTGGCGTTAAGACCAATGAGGAACGCCAAAACAGACAAAGTAATGGTGCGCTGCGCTGTCAGATATTTCGACAAAATCAATGCCAGCGCCGCCGCAACCGCAGGCAAAATGATGGGCAGCGGGACCATATAAGGGATCAACGGGACGAGAGTTTCGTACAAACTAGTCATCCTTATCTCCCTTCAGTGGTGCCTCGAAGGACTCGGGTCCAAAATCATCGCCGTCTGAGGTCATGCGACCAGTTTCTGGGTCGTCAGATGCATCGTGGTCAGGTGCAGCAGACGCAAAACTGGGGCGGACGGTGATTGCAACGTCCTCGGTGTCATCTTCAATGAAGTCCTCGGTGCGGTAACGGTATTGACGGTAGGCAAGCGACAGCATGAACGCGGTCAGCGCCATCGAGATCACGATGGCGGTCAGGATCATGGCTTGGGCAAGCGGATCAGCGGTTTTGTCGCCGTAGATTTCGCTTTCACGACCCAGAATCGGTGGCGATCCAGCGGAACCTCCAGCGACCAAAATCAGCAGGTTGGCTCCGTTGCCGATCAGCATGAGACCCATGATCATTTTGGTCATCGCGCGATCAAGCAGCAGATACACACCCGCAGAAATGAGAGTTCCAGCAGCTAGGAGCAGAAAAAGGTTGGCTACCATGTGTTATTTTCCTTCCTGCTTTAAACGCTTTGTGCTTATCGACGTCTGGTTCTCACCGTTCTGCTCCACCGATTCTGTGTCTGCCCCTGGAGGCCGAATCGTCGGCATTTGGCGTGTCGATTTCTCGTTCGACCTGCGTGCGCCGACGGTTGCTGCTTCTCGACGCTGGTTGCGCGCCAAGCGTCGAGCTCGGTCGCGCGCACGCTGCTTACGCATTTCCTCATCGCGGTCGAGCTGGCCGCCCAAACTGTTGAGAATGTGCATGGTCAAACCGATGACGATCAGGTAGACACCAAGGTCAAAGAGCAGCGCGGATGCAATGTGAATCTCACCGATAAGTGGCAGTGTGAGATCCCAAATATGGGAGGTCAGCGGTGGTTCACCAAGAAGAACCATTGGCCACAGCACTGCAGTTGCAGAAACAAATAGTCCAGTTCCCAAGATACGGCCGGCGTCGATAGGCAACGCTTCTTCAAGTTCTTCACGTCCACCGGCAAGGTAGCGCAAGGCGAACGCCAAGGAGGCAACAAGTCCACCAGCGAATCCGCCACCAGGGGCATTGTGTCCAACGAAGAAGAAGTACACAGACAACATGATCATGGCGGGGAAGAGGATACGTGTTGCCACATCAACCATCAGCGAGCGGTTCTGCGCCCTTTCGGTATCAACAGCAGCAGCCAACCAACGGCGACCAGTGGTGGCCAGGGTTGGTCTGCGAGAATCCTTGCGGAAGCTGCGGTTTCGGTAGACCAGGGAGGCGATACCGGTTGCCGCGATCACAAGGACGGAAATTTCACCGAAGGTATCAAAACCACGCAGGTCTACGAGCAGTACGTTGACGGTGTTTGCGCCATGTCCGATCTCATAGGCCAGATCCTGCATGTATACAGAGATCGGTTCAGTGGTGCGAGCATTCATGGCAAAAATGGTGACAATAACAACGGACAATCCGGTGGCACCAGCAAGCCACGCTCGCACGCGAGACTGTTTAGGTTCTGCCTTCCAGGCAACTTCTGTCGGCATTTTACGTAGGACCAGCATGAACACCACCATGACGATGGTCTCCACCAGCACCTGGGTTAGCGCCAAGTCCGGTGCGCCATGTAGCGCGAAGATAACGGCAATGCCATAACCTGTCACACCCACCAAAATCAGCGCAGACAAACGGTTATCCATGGTGGTTGCCACAATCGCAACGACGATAATGATGGCCGCGATGAAGCCCTGAACAGGGCTATCCCACAGCTCCATGCGGACATCGCTTTGTTCGCCAGTGATCAAAGCGATCAGCGGAACAATCGTGAGGACGAAGAAGATCACACCGACGTTCAGGGTCAAAGAACCACGCTGGGTGGATGCAGTCAGGCGGTGGGAGAGCACACGCAGTGCATCAAGAATGGCGTCGTAGGCGGTATCGGCACTGCCAAACGCTGCGGTGTTAGGGCGCAAACGTTCGACGGTGTCTCGCTCCCAGAAGATGATGAATCCGGAAATGATGATCACCACAGACAGCAGCAGCGGTAGATTCAGACCATGCCACAAGGCCAGTTTGGTGTGGGCATCATCAAGCGATGGCGTGACGTTATCAAGGTGCGTGACAATTGCTTCTGATACTGGCTTGGGGAAAACGCCAAACGCAATCGTCAAAATAGCCAGGATGACAGGTGCGATCCACAGCTTAAACTTCACCGGATGCATTGCCTCCACTGCAGGTGAGACACCGTTGGCCTCTGGGAATTTGGAGTGCTTCGTGGCAAAGGCTTCGTACAGGAAGTAGCAGGAATATGCCATGGTGAAGATGGAACCCAAAACGATGCCAGCCAGCATCAATCGACCTGGCATGCCATGCAACATCTGCTCATTCAACACGGTATCCAGCGCTGTTTCCTTGGCGATAAAACCAAACAGTGGCGGAATACCAGCCATGGACGCCGCCGAAACAGCAGCAACGGCGAACAGGATCGGTTGTTTACGCCACAGACCGGAGAGTTTACGAATATCACGAGTTCCGGTGGTGTGGTCAATGGCGCCAACTGTCATGAACAGTGTTGCCTTAAACAGGGAGTGCGCAACGGTCAGTGCAAGACCTGCCAGCAAAGCTTCGCGGGTACCAATGCCTACCACGGAAATAATGAAGCCCAACTGGGATACCGTGCCGTACGCCAGGATCAGCTTGAGATCCTTTTGGCGCAGCGCCATCCAACCACCCATGAGCATGGTCAACATGCCCAACGGGATGATGATCAGGTACCACGAACCAACTACGTTGAGGTCTGGAGAGAGGCGAGCCACAAGGTAAATACCCGCCTTCACCATCGCTGCAGAGTGCAGGTAAGCAGACACCGGCGTTGGTGCGGCCATCGCGCCGGGAAGCCAGAAGTGGGTTGGCGCGATAGCTGATTTGGATAGTGCGCCAGCCAAGATAAGGGCAGCAGCAGCGGAAATATACGGCACATCTGCCCAGGAGCTTGAGTAGGCAGGGATCTCAGAGAATCGCCACACGCCAGTTTGGGTACCCATCAAAATGATGCCCACCAGCATGGCCAATCCACCCAGGGTGGTCACCATCAAGGCTTGACCTGCAGAGCGACGTGAAGATGCGCGTTCGCCGTAATAACCAACCAGGAGGAAGGATAAAACGGAGGTGATTTCCCAGAAGACGTACATCAGTAGGATGTTGTCTGAAATGACAAGACCAAACATCGCCATGGCGAAGGCCACCAGTTCAGCACCAAAGGCACTGAGGCGACCCGCGTTGGAATCAAAATATCCCCAGCAGTACAGCAGCACTAGGGCGCCCACTCCTAAGATGATGAGTGAGAACAGTGCCGCGAGGGAATCCATGCGGAAATCGATATTGAGGTGAGCCGAAGGCATCCAGGCATAATGGAGGAGAAGTTCACCTCCATCCTTGAAAGTGCCTTTGATGAACTCCGAAAGCACCCAGAAAAAACCAATGCCAGGTACAAGCGCCAGTAGACCAAAAGCTGGTCGACCGAGAGTTCGGATCAGGATGGGGGCGACTACTGCGGCTGCAGTGAGCGCGAGAAAAAGAATGAGCACGTGTTCTCCAGTTCCCCTTTGCGCGTTGTGGATTACTCTGGAGCCACACCAAACAACAACGCCAACGTGCGTGCCACCCCCAGTTAGCAACACACATCGATTTTTTAGTAATTAAGAAACCAAGTCTGTCAACTGAGAAACACTTTTAAAGCTCAGTCGGCGTCGCACAGGGCGCGACCAATACAGGGGCAGTCTACCTGTGTCTTGACTGAGATCCCAACGGAAATCCGAATTGCACTGTATATATTGGGGGCTATTGCGCACGCTTGCCAAGTGTTGCTGCAGCTCAACAGGTTGTAGCAGGTAGGTGAAAGATTTATGGAAAATAGTAAATTCCCCGGATGCCCTCAAGGCTCCCGGGGAATGAATGTTATTGCAACCTATCCGTAGAGCAAGTGAGCTGCGGAGCTCATTGCGGAAGCAGCGGACTGCTCAGGGGTACCGCCGAAGCCCATTGCCCAGGTGCGGGAAACGTTGTTGCAGGTGTAGATGAAGGTGACGGTTGCTTCAAAGATGTCGAATTGGTGGAATTCGAGGATTTCAACGCGACGGCCGGCGTCGGCAAGCAAGTTGGTGCATGCGGAAACTGGGCCGGTTGCCATGATGTGAGCGTCGGTGGTGGTGCGCTCGCCCTGGCAGTTGTTGATCAGGGTTGCGTTGAAGTGGAACATTCCTCCGCGGCGTGCCTCGGACTCGAGGTTGCTGATGCGCAGGTTGCCGGTTGGTGCGTAGGTGTTGGTGAAGGTGCGCCATTCCATGCCGCGTGCTTCTTCGCGAAGTCCGCGGGGGAGTTGGTGTCCGAAGCGTGCACGGAAAGGATCGTCAGCGTAGATCCGTGGCTCGGACTGGATTGGCTCCATCGTGTGATTACGAGTCTGCTCGCGGCGGAACTCGATGATGGTGGAGTGACGGGTGTTTTGAGTACGGGTGTAGAGAGACATTGACACGGTCCTTTGGGTCATGAAAAAGATGTTGGGCGGATCGGTCTTTTCTAGATATTGAAAAGAGGGGTGTGAAGGATCCTGTTAGGTGGAGGACCGACTCTTAAGCTTCTTGGTGTTGATTAACGACTACTTCCCTAGTGCGGGGAGCCAGTCCATCTATCCCGCAGTAGGGTACGTAGCCTTGGCTACTCGCTTAAGGTCAATGTTTTTAGTCACGATGGCTATGGTAACCGTTATCACAAAGTGAATCAAGACACTTTTATCAGCTCATGAAAAAACCACCCCATCAGGGGGTGGTTAATTTTGCAAAGGTGGCAGTGTTAATGCCTGCTTTTGGGTCTACTTGGTGTAGTTGAGCAGGAACAATGCTTCTGCGGTGGCGATATCGCGAATCTCATTGGGGTCAACAGATTCATTAGCGGAGTGGATAACGGTGAGGGGTTCTTCCACACCGTAGAGTGCCAATTCTGCTTCTGGGTTGACCTCAATCAGTTCGGTGCACAGTGGAATGGATCCGCCGCTGCCTTCGGTGACAAGATCCTTGCCCTCGTACGCAGCGCTCAGGCAGGACGCCAGGGTGGACATTGCAGGGCCGGTGATATCAGTGGAGAACGGCTGGTTGATGTCATCGATCACCACCGTGATCTTTGCGCCCCAAGGGGTGTGGTTGATCAGGTGCTGCTTCAGCTTCTCGGCCACATCGTTTGCTTCCAGGCCTGCTGGCACGCGAAGGTTTAGCTTGGCGGACGCCGTTGCGGGCACTGCGTTGAGTGCTTCTGTCACTGGGGTGGAAGTGAATCCGGTGATGGAGATTGCAGGCCTGGACCACAGCATGCTTGCTGGGTTGTCGCCGTCGCCCATGATGTCTACACCGTCGAGGATGCCGGCATCGCTGCGGAAAGTCTCTGGATCATAAGGCTCGCCCTCCCAGTTTGCGGTGGTGTTGACCCCGTCGATGACGGTGCGTCCGTGTTCATCGCGCAAAGTATCCAGAACGCGCACGAGAGCAGCAACAGCATCTGGGGCAGCGCCACCGTACTGGCCGGAGTGAACAGCGCCTTCAAGGGTGTCCACGGTGACGGTGACCTGTCCGCCACCGCGCAGGGTAGTGGTCAAGGTTGGGGTGCCCACGGAAGCGTTTCCGCTGTCTGCAATCAAGATGACATCTGCGTCGAAAAGCTCAGGCTTGTCCTTGATGAGCGCGCTGAGCGCTCCGCCTCCCATTTCCTCGGAGCCCTCGACCACGTAGGTGAGGTTGAGTGTGGTGTCGCCGCTGGCTTCGACGGCGCGCAGTGCTGCGAGGTGCATGACCAGGTTGCCCTTGCAGTCAGCGGCGCCGCGGCCGTACCAGCGGGTGCCGTGGCCAGCGTCGCGCTCGGTGAGTTCAAAAGGATTGGTGTCCCAGAGATCCAAAGGGCCGGATGGGACAACGTCGAAGTGGCTGTACAGCAGTACCTTTGGTGCACCTTCGGAGCCCTTGCGTGTGCCGATGAAGTTGGTGGTTCCATCTTCGGCAGCGAATTCGCTGACGGTAAGCCCTGCGTTGGTCAATGTTTCTTTTACCCATTCTTTCGCGCCGGCGTAGTCCTCCAGTAGGTTTGGATCGCTGTGCACGGAGTTGAAAGACACAATTTCTTTCAACTGGGTAAAGATCTGCTCGCGTTGGTTTTCGATGTTCTCTTTAAGTACTTGCGCGTTTTCGAATTGGGTCATGCCTTTCCACCTTATATACGTCGACCCGACTCGATGCAGAATGCGTGAGAAAAACCGCTATTTGTGCAGGTGTAACTAGGAGCAGCATAGAGGGGCAGCGTTGAAGTGTTCGAAAACTCTACTTCGTTTATGGATTAGGACGAGAGCGGTGTCCACCCCGTGCGTTATATTAATCAAACAGGAAAATGTCAGAGAAGAAGGCATATCTCATGGAAACTTGGCAGCTTTAGAGTTTCGATCAATTATTCACGTGCGGAGTAGCTGATGTCACAAGGATTTACCCAACCACCCGGGGGAACGTTTGGTTCTTCCTCTGGCGGATTTTCAGGCGGGCAATCAGGTTTCGGTGGAGGCTCCCAAAACAGTGGTTTTGGTGGCTCTTCAGGCGGTTTCTCTGGGGGTTCATCGAATGGCTCGTTCGGCGGTTCAACTGGCGGGTTTACCCCGGCCGGATCAACGTCAAACCCATCGGGCTTTTCGACGCCAAAGGCTGCAGAAAGCCCAGCGCCGGGGCGCTCATCGGGGCGAAAAAGAGCTGGTGGGCGCCTTCAATCGGCACCCACTGAATGGATTCTTCCGGGCCTAGTTTTAGGACTGATTAGCCTGGGACTCAATGCGTGGATTACCTTCGGTGCGCCAGTGGCCACCGATAATCTTTTTCTCATCGTTGCTGGAATTGCGTGGGTGTTGGCAGGAATTTTGAGCGTGCTGTCCATCGGCAAGTACATGTCAGCAGTAAATGAGCGAAAGTCGACAGGCTTTTATACAGAAGTGCCGTGGAAGAAAGCGCTCTTTACTGCGACAGCCGTCCTATTGGTGTTTGCTGTTGTGTGGTCGGCCTTGGATATTGCCCTGTGGGTAGGAAAGCAGTCATGGTGAACACGTTGAACTCTAAAACCGTGAATGTACCCCGTTTTGCCAGAGGCGTTGTTGCTGCAGCCACAGCGCTATTTTTTGGCGCTTTGGTAAGCCTCGCGCCTAGTGCGTTGGCGCAGGAACCACCTGCAGTTGAGGCCGGAGCGTCAGGTTCTTTGAGCAACCTGGGTGCCTGCATCGCTGATAAAGGCGCTCTTGATGTCATCATCATGATCGATGAGACAGAATCCTTGATCCATGAAGCTCGTGACGGCGTGGTCAATGCCAATGAACCAGGCGCGGATGCACAGCACCACCGTGTTCCTGCAGCACAGAGCTTTGTGGATGAGCTTCTAGCCAAGCAAAGCGATGGCGATCTGAACACCCGCATCCGTGTTGCTGGTTTCGGCCAGACGTACAAATCTGGTGCCACTGATCCAGACAATTACGGAGCATGGACGCAACTAAATGCCTCCACCGTTGGCGGAGTACAAGATGAAATCTCCCGCTTCGCTGACCGCACCCAGGAGCAGTACACCAACTACGCCTCCGCGATTGAGGGCGCTTACCAGGACTTCACTAGGTCCGGCTCTGAGGACGCCTGCCGCATGCTGGTGACCTTCACCGACGGAGCACTGACCGCTCAAGAAGGCGCCGATGTTGCAGAAGCAGCACTGTGCGCGCCAGGTGGCGTCACCGATCGACTGCGCAGTGCTGGCATCACCCACATCGGCATCGGTTTATCGGCACCTACCAACCCATCTGATTTCAGCCTGCTGCGCGGAACCACCGCAGGTGGCGGAACATGTGGTGTCGAACCAGCTAACGGTGCATTCTTCCCAGCAGATAACGTGGGCGGACTTTTCGCAGCATTCCGTGAAGCCCTTGCGATTGGTGGTGAAACAATTGGTGAAACCCGAGCTGGTGATCCTTTCAGCTTCACCCTGGACAACTCGGTGAACTCTGTGCGTTTCACTGCGATCGCCAAGGATGATCTCGGCCCGAACGCCCACTTGGTGCTCACCGCGCCCAACGGCGAAACGGTTGAGCTCAAAGATTCTGGAAGCAGCGTCGCCAACAGCACTGACGTGAGTTGGGAAGCCGAAAGCAGTCCAGTAAAAATGGCTGATGGTTCCCTCAACCTGCAGCAAGGTGGGGATTGGAAGGGTGTCTGGCAGATTCAGTTCCAAGGAATTGATCCTGCAGCGGTTGATGGACGCGTATTCAACTCAGTGGAAATCCAGCCTGACCTCCAGCTTGTGTTCAGTGGCGGTGATTCGACGTCAGGTGCACTTAACCTTCGCGATGATCAGCAGCTGAATATGCAGCTGGTGGGCCGTGATGGTCAGCCACGCATCCTTGAGGGGTCCGCGCTGGTCGATCTTGGTTTCACCCGCGCAGACACCGGCGAGTTCACCCCTTTGGCTCAAGGAATTGATATTTCTGGTGGCGAATTAAGCTTCCCGCTGGATACGATTTCGCAGCTCCCAGCCATCGGCACGGTGGAAGCCCGCACCACGATCACCACCGCAGGCGTCGATGATCTCCCCGGCACCACGTTGAGCCCAATTCTCAACACCACGCGCATCACCATCACTCAGCGCGATATGCCTCAGCTGCCAGCGTCGGTTCGCTTCACAGCGGATGAGGACGTTGTTACCGTAGACATCCCCATCACCGGCCCCGGCAAGGTATGGATTGCACCGGGAACCCAGCTCAGCGGAGTGCTTCCAGACGGCGTGGACGGCATTGCAGCATCAAGTACTTTCGACAGCCCAGATAATGCTTTGGTGCTCGGACTGGATGAGCAGGGCACGATTCCTGTTGAACTAACCGTGAGCGATCTTCGTGACGGACTGGTCAACGGCTCGATTCCACTCCAGATCTCCAACGCTGAGGGCGCCAATGAAACCAGCGTGGATCTGCCGACAGAAGGCACGTTGAGCGTTCCCATTAACGCCTCCACTTTCGCATTGGCATTCATTTTGGCCCTTTTGCTTTCCCTCCTGATTCCGCTGCTCATTTTGTATATTGTGCGTTTCCTCTCCGCAAAGGTTCCGTCCTCTGCGATGAGTGGCGTGCGCATTCCAGTGGAATTCTCCGGTGAAGCTCTGCGCTATGCGGGCAGCACTATGCCTGATCTCGCATCGCAAACCACCGCCACCAAGCAGGTCGTTGTTCATGGAGACACCTTCAATGTGGAAGGCCACAAACTTAAAGTCCAGCGCTTCCAGCTGAACCCGATTGCGTCTCCTGCAGTGATCGTGCAGACCGACCCGTCGATCAGCTTCGACGGCAAACAAAAGGGCACACAAGCTAAACTCCCGCTGGCGGTCCAAGGCAATTGGTTCCTCACTGCAAGCGGCGCTGACCCTTCCAAGATGGAACTCATCGCACTGACAAACCTGCCGCTCGAGCAGGGCCAAATCGACCGCATGATCGCAGATATCACCAGCAAAGCCCCTGATAGGGCACGCGAACTACAAAAATTGCTTGACGACGCCGCGACCTCCCAGCCCGCAAAGGTTCCACCGCGCGCCCCAGCCGCGCAGGGCCACGTCGAAAAGCAAGCTCCTAGTTTTGGCAGTGGTTCCGGTGGTGGTTTCGGCTCCAGCAATGGTGGAGGCTTTGGCTCCGGTAGCGGATCCAACGACACAAATGGTGGATTTGGTTCCAGCGGCGGCTTCGGCGCGCGATAACCTGTAACTTGCGATTAAAAACTAACTTAAGGATTTACACATGAAGAAAGTTCTCGTTGTCGGCTGTGGTGGTTCAGGTGCCAAAACGCTCGCTTATATGATGGACCAGCTCAAGACCACCCTGGCGGATAGTCTTCCCGAGCGTTACCCAAATCCAAAGGAAGCAAAACTTCCTGGTGCGTGGCAGTTCGTGTCGGTGGATGTTCCGACCTCCCCAGAAAGCCCCGGCCCGAACCTTCCGAATGTTCCAGAAGCCGGTGGACGTTATATTTCCTGTGGTTCCTCGGATCGCTATGCCACCGTTGATACTGCGGTGTCCAACCAGCTCTCCTCCAGGGGCGCGTTGGGTGGCGTTTCTTCATGGGCGCTTCGAAACCCTGATTCTGAAACCACCCCAATTAGTAAAGGTGCGGGCCAGTACCGCTCCATTGGCCGTATGTTGATCCTGAGCCGACTTCAGGAAATTCAGGCTGAATTACGTAAATCATGGGATGTGTTGTTCAGCGGTGAGACTGAGCGTGAGCTCGCTGACCTTCGTTCTGCACTGTATGGCACGTCTGTTTCCAGTGGTGAAACCTCTAAAGAGCAGCCAATTATCTTCGTTGTCTCCTCCATGGCTGGTGGCGCCGGTGCTTCGATGGCTCTAGATATCTGCCGCCTGCTCACCGGTCTTGAAGGCAACGCAGTGGGTCTGAGCTCACTGTTTATGGTGACCCCGGATATCTTCTCCCAGCTTTCCCCAGACCAGGTTGCCGGAACTAACCCAAACGCGCTGGCCATGTTTGCCGAGCTCGCAGCAGCACAGATGGGTGCAGCTTCCGAAGAAGATGCCCGACTGTTTAACGCTTTGGGTGTTTCTGTTGGCGATGACTCCATCCCAGTTGGACGTATCTTCCCAGTGGGTATTCGCTCCGGTGAAAACGGTGCTCTGCTTGGTGATGGCAAGCCAGATACCGTCTACCGCGCACTCGGCCGTGGCCTTGCAGCTCTGATGGCTGATGAAGTGTCCATGGACAACTTCGAGCAATTCACCCTCGGCAACCGTGGTGGCGGAAGTGCCGATCAGAGCAAGTACGCATGGGGTGCACAGGAAGCTAAGAACATTCCGTGGGGCAGCTACGGCTACTCACAACTATCCATGGGTCGTGATCGCTACGCAGAATACGCCGCCCAGCGACTGGCACGCTCTGCCGTGGATCGTCTGCTCAAGGGACACTTTGATCCAAGCAATGATGCGGCCTCTGACCAGCAGCTTCAAAAGCGACTCGAGAACAACCGTCCATCGCTGATGGGCAACCTCAGCGACGTTTTGCCCGTCAACGCGCCGGCAGGGGACTGGATTTTCCACAGTTTCAACCAGATGATTGAAAACTGGACCCAGCGTATGAAAGCAATCATCAAGAGCCAAATTCCTGCAGCTAACGGCCAGCGCGGAAGTGAATGGCTCGGGGATGTCCAGCGTGCTTTCCAATCATCCAGCCAGATGATTGATAACGACTCCCGCCATGAGCTCTACATGGGTGTCGCCGACTGGGCCAGTGCTGATGTGTTGCAGCGCCGAGTAGTCGAATTGCTTCGTGATGAGATCGCAAAACTGGGCGTTCCTTACGGCGTCAGCGTGATCGAATCTCTCAGCGCCACAATCCAAAACCAACTCATCGGACAGCTTTCTGATCTGGCAAACAACCGTGCACCTGAGGCTGTTCAACTAGACGATGTCAGCCGCAGTGAACTGGACAACAGCAAGGGCAGGATCGACGATTCTGACAGCTACATCCAGGAAATCGTGTCACGATCCACTGGTCAACTACACACCCGCGCAGTGCAATACATTGCGGACCACATGGCTTCGGTTCTGGACGATTTCCTCAAAAACTTCATCTACCCACTTCAGCGCACCATCCAACGTGAGCACCACTCCCTAGAAAAGGACTACCAGCTCACCAACGATGTGAACCTGGGCATCTCCCAGCTGAAAACCAACGTTCCAGCACTGTGGCCAGATGAATCTCAAACCACCGTCCCGTCACGTTTCAGTCAGGCAGCCAACGAAGTCTTCCTGACCGATGTCGCCTCCTTCCCGGAGCAGTTCCAAGCACACGTCCGCTCGTCCACCGATGACATCAACGAACAAAACGATTACTCGAGCGCCCTGCAAGAGGCCTCAACTCGAGTAGTCAGCGGTGTGTGGGAATCCAAGTCCGGCTCTGAAAAAGCACCACGCGATCTCATCCGCCTCATCGACGTATGGGTTGCCCGTGACCTGACCAGGGATCCGTCCGGTTCGGGAAGCCTCCGCGACCCTAAGCAAGCACGCTTTGAGCTGAAGATTGATACCGGCGAAGTACTCGAGCGCTCCCGCCAGTACATCCGCCGCCCCGGTTTCTCCTTCCAGCAGTTCATCGCCAGCTCACTGCGTGAATTCATCACCGCGCCGGGCTTGGCAGACCACGAGCGTCGCGCGCGCCGTCAGCAGGTGCTGAGCAAGTTCAGTGAGGCAATGACCTACGCGCTTCCATTGGCGCAGATCAACCCTCAACTGGTTCGTGCGCTTTACGGCGATGAAGTCCGCTACAACTTCAACTTCTCTCGCATCCCATTTGCCGGCGATGAGCTTGGATCCAGCCTGGAACAGGCAGTTCGTGATTACCCGAACCACCGACCAGCAGATATTTCCAAGCCACTGGGCAAGGCTTTGGTCTCCCAAGGTGAAGAGCGTTCTATTGATATCTTCGGCTCTTACCCCAACTACGCGCCGATCGTGTTTGACTCCCTGCTGCCTCCAATCGAGAAGCAGTGGCGTCAGATCACCGGCGATCGCACGGAATTCTGGCATGGCCGCCGTACTCGTCCTTTGACTGCTGCACTTCCAATGACAGACCTAGAGCGCAACGCCATGGTCAAGGGTTGGTACATCGGTCGTCTGGTCGGACGAGTATTCTTCCCCGCAACTCTGGACACTGCGGATACCACTCCAGTGCAGATCTACGATGAGAAGTCTGATTCGTGGATCAACTTCTCCACCCCAATGCTCACCCCAGTGTCCCGTTTCCGTGGAAGCCTCGATTGGCTGCCAAACCTTCTGGAATCAGCATCATTGGCATGGGCACGGGCAGGCGAGCGTCCTGTCTTTGAATCCGTCGAGCCTTACATTCAGCTCCGCCAACTGTGGGATGATGCTGCGAGCCCATCCTTGCCAGGACGCACCACCCGCGGTGAGAAGCTGCTGCACGATTGGCTTTTCGACGGCAACCGCATGGCTGGAAACGTCCTCCAGATCCCAGGAACCGAAGCTGGTGTCACCCCAGCTGCACGTTTTGAGGCTGCGAAGAACTTCCTGCAGCGCCAAAACGAGATCTCGCAAAATTACGTCCCAAGCGACAAGCTTCGCCAAGGCCGTCTGTTCACCACCGCTGATCGTCCATTTGGCGACGTCAAGGATCGTGAACTAGCAGCACAGATTCCAGTGTTTGCTGACCTTGCAGCCGATGTTTTTGATGGCACCCAAGAAATCATCGACATCCTGGAAAAGTGCTTGGCTGCAGGTCCACCATCAGCACAGGTCTTTGACATGAACGTAGCTCGCCGCGACGTTTCTTCAGGACCTTCTCTACCTGGTGAGGGTGAGTTCTAAATGTCCGCCGCCTATTCGCAGGACACCATTTTGACGGTGTTTCTGGGGAGGGGTCTGACCGCTGAAGGGATCCGACAGACCCTAGAAGACTTCGCAGAAACCGGCCTAGTCCGCAACCTGGTGTGGATTGATGCCGATAGTTTCCACGAGTCTTCATCTGAAGTCACCCACTTGGCAACCAACCAAGACGGTCTTCCGGAGCTTCAGCGACGACCTTTCAATGAGTTGGTGTCCCGGTCACGAACCACCAAGCTTCACATCGGTGTCATCAACGTCATTGATGGCAGCGAAGGCATGCTTCATGCAGAAGAACTTAACCCATTGGTTGGGATCATCGACAGTGTCTGTTCACACCACCAAATTCACCGATCCAACGTGATGATCGGTGCGGTGGCTGCCCCACTTGATGAGGAACTTCCAATTCTTCGTGGTTATGTGAACCTGATGCTGGCACCTGAAGATAGCCACAGCCCAGGCACGGCAACAGTGACCTACCGTCATGGTTTCAGCGATCACCGTTTCACCCTGCACTGCGTGGCTAATATCGCCAGCTTGTACGGACTGTGGGAAGGCAGCACATCCACACCAATCGAACAGCTCGTGCCTGCGAAAGGTTCCAGCTTTCGTTTGGTGAGGTCTTTTTACAGGCGAATTGACGGCCAAGCAGTTCAGGCTCGTCTCAAGGAGAAGATTCTCAGCACCGCGGAAAACCCGCTTCCTCGCTTGGACATTCCAGGTAAGGAGCGCACTGCGCAGTACGCAGAAAATCCGGATACCTTCGCCCAAAAAGCAGCTCAGGAAATTCTTGATGAGTTCAGAACTCCACTGATCGGTGGAGAAGCTGCAGCTCATGTTGAGAAAACGAAGACGATTTCTGGAAGTGCGGTAGTTAAGCAGTTCTTCAGCGTCTGGATCAAGAAGATGGTGACTACACCGAACCGCTTCTTTGCTGAGTTTTCTGCTGAATCAAAGACCTTCGCAGAAGATGCACTTCAAGCAAGTATCTACGGCAATTCCGGTTCGGGTACTCGCGTGGGTGATCGTGTCACTGCGTCTGCTTTGAGTGGAAACAAAAACCAGAGGGCAGTGCAGTCTGAGGACCTCAAAATCAGATATGCCGCTGATCTTCAAGAACTGTGGCAAGCATATGCCAACACCGCAATGAGCCTTCTTGATGCTCAGCCTCGCGCAATTGCTTACGGTGAAAACGGGATGAGAACCCCGTCGGTCGTTCACACTGGACAATCCCAACGAGTGGTTGTTGCACGACGAAGCGCTGACGTTATCCCAGGCCCGGAAACTAACTATGGTGATGGGCTGCCCGTTGAGGTCAAAGTGGCTGTCGATGTCGAAGAAGTGCCCCCGTACGACCTGGAAGGCGTCGCTGAGTTTGAGCGTCGATTAGCAAAAGAAAGCGACCGCGGGCAGCGCGGAATGGGCCAGGTTATTGGCGAATTCAAGCGCTGGCAAGACCAAAACTCGAAGAGTTTTGCCTACTTCGTGGGATCTGGGCTGCAAAATCTCCAACTGGAGATGGAATCTCAGGAAAAGTGGTGGAATCAAGAAATTAATCGCCTGTCCCAACAAGGAAAATCCTTCGATGGAACAGGTTTAGGATCCCGAGTTTTCCGCTGGTTGGGTTGGGTATCGTTCTGGTCCGCGGCCATCTTTGGCGTGTGGTGGGCTGCAGAATACTACTTGGCTGAAACTCCAATGGACATCAGTCGCTGGGCTGTAAGTTTCGCTGCGACAGACACCGCTTTCAAGTGGAAATTCTTCGGAATTTGGTTTGGTATCTGGCTGATTTGTTGGATTGCGCAATGTATTTTTGAGACTCGCGATGAAATTCGATTTACTCACCTGCGTAAAGACCTAGTCACCGAGCTTGATGCTGCGAAAAAGAACTTGAAGATTTCGCAGCAGGCACAGCTCCGCATTCAAGTGGGCTACCAACAGTTCCTATCTGTATCCAAGATTATGGGTGCACTGCTGGAACGACCTTTCGGCAACATTGAACGAGCCCGCAGGGAATCACCGATCCCCATTAACTCGATGCCAGATTCAGTCATTTTCGCCGAGGCTATTCCTGATTCAGATGCCGTGGAGAAACTGACCAGACAATTCCGCCGAGACCTATACCAGCAGGGATGGGTGAGCGAACGGGTAATGGCTGCGCTGAACTCCGCATCAGATGCCTTGGCAGCGGAGTCTGGAAACAGCGTCAATGAACGCACCCTTTTTGGCAGCACCGGCGAAGGCTCCTACGGTGATCTAGCCAGATTGTCGGATTTCGTGACCGGCGAAAAATTCCGCCAAACAGATCGCAGCGTGCAGATCTGGGATGACATCACCCTGCAACTCTCGCAGGAAAGCCATGAAGTTCGATCCGGTATTTTGAATTCACTCCAGATCTATCGCGGTGGCGAAAAGGTCGACGCACCATACCAACAACCACTAAAAGACCTGGTAACTGTTGGTTTCTTCAACGGCGAAATCGCCAGCGAAAAAGGTCGCGTGAAAGGCATCCTCAGCCTGGATCCTTCCCTGTGCATGTACCAGCCACAAGAAAACGAATCAGATGCCATCGGAATCAGCGAAGTGCTGCTCCAAATCAGTGAACCCGCCGAAGACGCTGACATCTCATTTGTCCGACCTCAACAAACAACCTTTGATCCAACCTTGTTCGACAGAATGCCCACCAATGAAGACTTCCGCTCAGAGAATCCCGCTGAATCGCCGTTCCTTGACCGCGGAAACCAATCTCACAAGCGGCCAGAACTACCAGGTACGGGAGAGTTTTAATGGCTAGCGAATACCAAATTCTCAGTGCGTTTAAAACCTGGCGTGACATTGCCCGCACAAAATTCAACGAAGATCAGCTCCCCACCGACGAGGAACTACTCGCCACCGCTAAGGACCCTGACCAGCTCAAACCTGGCGGCGACTACCCAGCTCTTCTCGTGTGGGCGACAGCCCTTCGACGAGTCCTGGGATACGTCCAAGTAGGCACCCTTCACGTCATTGAGCAGGGCACCGACGCAGCGATGTTCACCCCTGACCTTGATTTTGATAAGCACTTTGAACCTGAAGATGCTTCCGTGGACGCGCTCGAAGACACACCCGTTGACGCAGAGTTCTACGACGATGAGCCAGCTGATTATCACTACGCGGAAGTGATTGATGAGCCTGAGTATGAACCGGAACTGGAATCGGAGCCTGTGCATGCTGTTCCAGAGCCAGCACAGGTGCCTGAGCAGGTATTTGAGCAGGTAGTAGCGCCAGAACCAGTGCTGGATCCAGAGCCTGAGCTAGTGCCTGAGCAGGAATTTACTCCGGAATTTACGCCGGAACCAGAGCCGACTCCTGAGCCTATGGCTGATCCAACCCCTGCACCACGTCGACGACGCCAAAACACCGGATCACATCGTTCGGCAAGTGCTGAAGCTCAATCAATTGATCGTGATATCCGCAATTGGCAGGACTATGAGTTCGCACGACTTGATGGCTTTGCAGAGGTCAAGCAGGCTCACGGTGGTTTCCTCCGGATTACAGCAAACCTCACGGGTGGGTTGGATCTGGAGTGGGATGCGCCGGAGTCTTATATCAATGCATCTCGGGTTTTCCGCATTGTTAGTGATGAGATGGCGTTTGAGCAGGATCCTGATTTAGCGGAGCACCGAGTGAGTACCGTGGGCACCCATTGGGTGGATCAGGAGCCTTTGACCACTGCTTATCGCATGTATCAGGTGTGGATGTACGAGGGTGTTACGGAGTCCTCGGCAGTGAATTCCCAACCGCAATTGGTGGGGGAATCAGTGTTTATCAACCCAGTTTCCAACATTGAGTTGTCGGTGGCAGGTTCTGAGGTGAAGGGGCAGTGGGCTCCTGCTGAACACACCCACCGAGTTGCTGTCTACGCAGCTCCGAGCAATGAACGCCTGGTCACGGCGTCTCGAAATGAGATCGCCGCTGATAAAAGCAACTTCCAGGGATTCCGTTTCCATCCGCAGCACCGCGGCCGGGAGTACAAGTTTGTCGCGCGCCGTTTTGCGGAAATCCACGGAAAGCTGGTCGGCTCGGCGCCGTCAGAGGAGTTCGTCATCGACGTCCCAGCTGAGGTCGTCGAGGTGCCAATTTCGATCGAAGAGCGTTTCGACGGATTCAGCACGAGTTTTGACGTGACGTGGGATGCTCCTCACTCTGGTGAAGTCTGGATTTACCGAACTCAGGAAGCACCAGAAAGCGACCTGCAGTTCAACGCGATTGAAACAGACCAACTGGAAAGCTTTGGCCTGGCGCGAAGAGATTGGGCCAATGACCTGGAGGACACCAAGACCTCCTGCAATGTGGTGTGGCCTGAAGATTGGTATTCGATCTTCCTCACCCCAGTCAATGTTGTGGGCAACCAAGCTCAAGTTGGACAAACCTATTCACGAGTTCGGGTGGGAGAGATTAGCCGTCCGAAGCTGTACGAGCGGGTGAATAACCAATTGCTCACTTTTGGTTGGCCTGAAGAAGCACACGAAGTCACTGCTGTTTTTGGCGAGCCCGGTTCAGGTCATTCAGTAGGACCAACTGCCGACACCCCAGGTTCTAGTCTTGTCTCCATCCATAGGGAAGCCTACGAGGAGGAAGGCGGCATGCGGGTGAAACTGCCTGGTGCCGGCGATGTTGCGCTGTTTGCCTCCCGAGTTTATGAAGGACGCCAGATTTGGGGACAGCCTGAGATCCTCAAGTACCGAGGTCTAGACAAATTCAGTTACAAACTGCATTTGATGAATAACCGTTTGTTCCTTTCTATTTACAGCGAGCGACCAAACAATCAGTTCAACCAGTTCTCTTTGAGGATTCACCCGTCCCGTCTCCCGCTTGAACCAGAAGATGGTCAAGAAGTGATGACTCGAAAGATCATCAATGATGGGGGAGGGCAGCAGTATGCTGATCTTCTAGCTGGCATTAGTTCCTCATCTTTACGATCTGAGCAAGAACCGGAAGTTGAATACTGGGAGATCGATCCTAAGATTGCTAGCCTTCCACCAACTAGCTATCTTCGCCTATTCATCCACCAAGAAGAGTCCGATGACGTTCATGTGAAAGCTCTAATCGATCCCGCTCCCTCCTTGCTGAATCTGGGAACGTGGATTGGTGGAAGCAGGTGAGTTGCCCGTGGCCTTGAGATGGACTCATGTCACCTACGCGTCCTTTAGAGGAACTGCAGGTAGGGGTGGGTGGAAGGTGGGAACTTGGTCTGCTCAGGCCACTAAAGAAGACCTCCAATTTATCGCGGAGGTCGCGCCCACTCATATTGAAACGGTGACGCCTTTTGATGATTTCATCTCATCAGAAGATATCGATGCGTTGCCGAGGAGGTTTGAGTACCGTCCTTTGGCAGGCCGATCGTTGATCATGCAGTCTGTTCCTGCAGGTAAAGATGCCACTGGACGTCCAGGAAATGTGTTCACCCATGCAGTATTTGATGGGGATCTGGAAAGCCCACTGGAGTCTGTTTATCCCATTTCCCTGTACCGTTCACCTGATTTGCTGACCCCTTTTCGTGCAGCCGCGGTCAACGCTGCCGAGCTCCCTTTGGATGCAGGCGAGCCGAGAATTGGCCCCATCACTGATCTGTCCTTGTCGTGGATGATGATCGACAGCATGTTTGGCGATCGCAGACAGCAGTTCTACCAGCTTCAAGATGCTCTCCAAGCTGGAGATAAAGCTGCTGTTTTGGTTCTGAACAGCACTAACGAGGCAGCATATTGGCTTCAAGCGTTGTCTTCTACATTGACTCCGAATGAAGCCCGGCGTCTGTTGCACTTCTCAACCTTTGAGCGTGCTGCTACCTTGCCAGCTCCAGATAAATCAATGGAGGCTCGTTCTCTGTTTGTGGTCCCAGGAATTGATCGTGAATTGTTGGCGGAGCATTCAGGGATTGTGATTATCGATCCGGAGATTCCACAGAGCCAACCTTTTGGCCCGCAGGGATCCTGGTCCCGAATGACAGAAGGGCTCTTCTCCGACGGTTTTGATGCTGATGAACTTGTCGCAGGGCTGATTCGTGCCAACGAGAACCTGGATAATAGCCAAAAGGAACTTGCTCAATTTGGAGACGGTTTAGCGCGATTTATCCGGAATGGCCGTTTTTCCGGCACGCACCCGCTTCGCGTACTTGCTGATCAGCATATGTTTGGAAAGGTGCCAGACAAGCCAGCACCTAAGGTGGGGCCTGTCGCTCCGGCACCAAACCCCAATGCAATTTGGGCGCGTGCATCTGAGGTAGTTCACAATCCTCGGAGAGCATCAGAATCACAAGATTGGCCAAGTCTGAGGCGATTGCCGGATAGTCGGCGCAGGATCATCAATATGTCAGAGCAGGCGATCAACAGCATTGAGAAGCTTCATGATTCGCCGGCACAGGATCTTGTTGCCTATTTGGATTTCCTTTTGAAAACTGAGCTTGCGACAAGCATTAATGCTTCGGATCCCTTTTTTCGGAGTAGTTTTTCAGACTTTCCAGCGATGGACAACTGGCGACACATTAAGTTCACCGAGGATGCGCACCCTCGCTTGAGGGAACTACTCGTGGACGCAGAACGCGATGCTAGGAACAGAGCACCTGCGGCTATCGTCTTGGACCATATCGTTCCGAACTTCAGCAGAGATCGGTCTTTGCCAGACATCGAAGACTGGACGAGAAGCGATGAAGCTCAGCAGATCTTTGCAGGAATCATTGCGGGTGCGTCTGTTCAAACTGGTAGAAGCCACTTCATGTGGGATCTTTTGCGGGCGTATTTTGGAGTCGCTTTGATCGGCGACGAAGATACCTACAGGGCTTTTACTACTCTCACGGTCGATTCTGTTCTTAGTTTCGTGCAGTTAACTCTTCAAGAGGGCAGAACGGAAGACATTAGACGATTCGAGAAATATGGTGAGCAGATTGCCCGAGAGGATTTGCCGTCGATTCTCACCAATGCTCGAGCAGTACAGCAATATCTCGGCTATATCGACCAAGATGTCATCAATAAGAAAGTGTCCCGGTCTAGGGATGTTAACCAGATTTTTACTGAGATGGCGCGCGCTATCATCAGAGCAATTAGCCGGAATAATATTGGAAAGGACATGCGGTCATGAACGTGATTCGACTGGATTCCAACCAGACCTATGACGTACCACGCGAGGGATTTTCTGCACGTCTGGAATTTGATCTCAGCGAGGACTTAGGATTCCGGGTAGAGGTTCCTTCCACAGAAACCAACCGACGTGGCAATACGTGGTGGATTCGTAATCCTCAAGGAAATACCGAGGTCACGGTGTTTCCTGATGGCGATCGGGGAGAATTCCCTTCGGGAACCAAGCTGTATGTAACTGTGGTGATTCAGGAGGCTGGGCGCCAAGAAACTACGCTGCAGCTTCCAACGTATCCTATCGGTGGTTTACGCTCCATCCCGATTCTTAACGTTTTCCCAAGCCAGGGCATCATTCGCATGCAGGCTGGCGATGTGAGCAATGACAGTTCTTTGGACTCTGAGGCTTCGGCAGTTCGATCAGCGTTGGGACGCACCATTGATAAGGACGGCTCAGCTGATATTGCTCGAGCTAATGTCACCGTGTTGGTCGATAAGACGGCGTCGATGAAAGCAAGCACCAGCCGCGAGACCTTTGATCTCATGTGTTCTTTCGCCACTGGTGTTTTATCAGTAGTGAGCCAGGGACGCTCCATCCATGTGATGACCAGTAGCGCTACGGATCCAAAAGTGCGTGTCGCTAATCCGGAGGAGATCAGCAAGCTTTCGGAAAAGTACGCGCCGGTGAGGGAAGTGGGGTGGAATTCGGATTTGCACCAGATTTCCCCAGACGATGCGCTGGTGGTGATCTCTGATGACATTCCTGCCGAGATCTTAAAACTCTCCAACAACCTGCATGTTTTGAGTTCTCGGAAACCCTTGGTGGAACATGGAACCAGCACCACCTATTTCGATCCAGTGCTGATTAACGCTATTAAAAATCATGATCAGCGTCTTCTCGCTGGACCTGTCCACCAAATGTTTAACGCGTTGACTTCGGTTGCACGACGAGAGGATCCAACGACATGACCGCTCCTGATGTTTACCCACCCTCCACTGGTCTGCTCCCCACACGGTGTCCTTTCACTTTCCAAGTGCTGCCGGATCCAGAAGCGACCTCATCACCTTTTGTTGATGCGACGGTCCAGGATGCGACCCTGCCAGACGGGTGGCAAAATTCCGGAACTCTGACTTTCGCAATGGCAGGTGACAGGTCATCGGGCAAGAGTATGTACATTGCGGTGATCGTGAAGCTGCTGCGCAAACTGGTCGTTGCCAACGGTGGATCATTTTTATACGCCGATGAGCACACCCGCCGGATTTACCAGGAAAAATACGAGAAGCCACTGTTTGAACAGATGGGATTGCTTCCGCCTACTCCGCCAGCATCGGCTCCTGATGCACATCAGCAGCGTCCATTGATCTTTGATATTTCAACCTCGAATCATCCAGAGCAGCGACTCTTTTTAGTCTTTAGGGATGTGGCAGGCGAAGATCTGCAGGAAGAGAATTTTTCGGCTCGTGAAGACGAACTAGCGTTTTTCCAAAACGCGGACCGTATTCTTTTTCTGTTTGATCCCATGTCTGTTCCACGAATCCGACAGATGTTGGAAGGTTCAGTCCCCACTCATGAGGTGGACACTGATGGGCCGATGGTTGTCTTAAGAAACGTGCTCCGAGTGTTGGGACCGGATTATCGCCCTAAGATTTCCCTGTGCATGTCTAAGTTCGACACCATGCAGCAGCTAGCTGAAGTGAACCAAGATCACCTGCACTATGCAGGAGCAAACATGGTGAATTGGCAGCGCGTGATGAGCAACTTTGGTGCAACTTTCCGCAGGGACAGTGCTCCGCTTGATGGTGCATATGATCGCGTTGCTGGCGAGATTTTGGATCTGGAAATTCGAAGCATGCTGCAGTGCTTGGATGCGACGCATTTGCTGAACCAGTTCAATCAGCCCCTAGCTGGTGAAGAGGCTTATCCGTTCCAGTGCTTCGCGGTGTCTCCTCTGGGTGCAAGTCCTGAAGGTGATCGGATTAATCGAAGCGGTATCGCACCGTTTCGTTGCCTGGATCCGTTGAGAGAGTTGTTCTCGGAAATTGGGATTCTAGAGGGGCTGGAGACGTCGAAAAGCAATATCCCGCCTGCCCAACCTGCCCCGACCAGCCAGCCGGTAGCCGAGGAGGCCCCGGTTGAAGAACCTAAAAAACGTGGATTCCTGAGGTGGTTTAAATGAGTTTTCAGCATGCCGAAGGCGTGAGGCTTGATGCGGTTCGCGCTGAGGAAGAGTTTGAGGCGCAGCGACAAGCCAGGCGAAAGGCACGGAATCGTTCTGCGATGTTGTGGATCGGCACTGGCATTGCGGCAGCCGTAATTATTGTGCTCGTGATGGTTTTTATCTGGTCACGTATCTGATTAGGGCATTTGAAGCTATAAAATCTTGCACTCACACCCCTTGAGTGCTAGAAAAGTAGTTAGCACTCAACTAATCAGAGTGCCAATATTGATCATCAACTGCTTGGTGGGTGAGGTTGGTCCACACTCACTAACCGTGCCGTCGCGGGCGCCTACCGGGCAGAAGACGTGAGTGTCGTCCTACAAATATTTCAGGAGCACAAACACATGGCAAAGATCATCGCCTTTGATGAGGAAGCACGTCGTGGCCTAGAAAAGGGACTGAACACCCTGGCTGACGCTGTTAAGGTTACTTTGGGACCAAAGGGCCGTAACGTCGTTTTGGAAAAGGCTTGGGGCGCCCCAACCATTACCAACGATGGTGTCACCATCGCACGTGAGATCGAGCTTGAGGATCCTTACGAGAAGATCGGCGCAGAGCTGGTCAAGGAAGTCGCTAAGAAGACTGATGACGTCGCGGGCGATGGCACCACCACCGCTACCGTATTGGCACAGGCTCTGGTTCGGGAAGGCCTGCGCAACGTTGCTGCTGGCTCTAACCCAATGGGCATCAAGCGTGGCATCGAGAAGGCTGTTGCTCAGGTAACTGAGAAGCTGCTCGAGGCTGCGAAGGAAGTTGAGACCGAGGAGCAGATCGCTGCTACCGCTGGTATCTCCGCAGCTGACCCAGCTATCGGCGCACAGATTGCTAAGGCAATGTACGCAGTTGGCGGTGGCAAGCTGAACAAGGATTCCGTCATCACTGTTGAAGAGTCGAACACTTTCGGTGTTGAGCTCGAGGTTACTGAGGGTATGCGCTTTGATAAGGGCTACATCTCCGGTTACTTCGCAACCGACATGGAGCGCCTCGAGGCTGTTCTGGAAGATCCTTACATCCTGCTGGTTTCCGGCAAGATCTCCAACATCAAGGACCTGCTCCCACTGCTGGAGAAGGTCATGCAGTCCGGCAAGCCTTTGCTGATCATCTCTGAGGACGTCGAGGGCGAGGCTCTGTCCACCCTGGTTGTCAACAAGATCCGTGGCACCTTCAAGTCTGTTGCTGTTAAGGCTCCAGGCTTCGGCGACCGCCGTAAGGCTCAGCTGCAGGACATTGCTGTTCTCACCGGTGGCCAGGTCATCTCTGAAGAGGTTGGCCTCTCCCTCGAGACCGCTGATCTGCCACTTCTAGGCCAGGCACGCAAGGTTGTTGTCACCAAGGATGACACCACCATCGTTGACGGCGCAGGTTCTGAGGCTCAGATCGAGGGTCGCGTTAACCAGATCCGCGTTGAGATCGAGAACTCCGATTCCGACTACGACCGTGAGAAGCTCAACGAGCGTCTGGCTAAGCTTGCCGGCGGCGTTGCAGTTCTTAAGGTTGGTGCTGCAACTGAGGTTGAGCTCAAGGAGCGCAAGCACCGCATTGAGGACGCAGTCCGCAACGCTAAGGCAGCTGTTGAAGAGGGCATCGTTGCAGGCGGTGGCGTAGCGCTGCTGCAGGCTGCTCACGTCCTGGACAACGATCTTGAGCTTTCCGGCGACGAGGCAACCGGCGTTCGCATCGTCCGCGAGGCTCTGACCGCTCCACTGAAGCAGATCGCTGCTAACGCTGGCCTCGAGCCAGGCGTTGTTGCTGACAAGGTTTCCCAGCTCCCACAGGGCGAGGGCCTCAACGCTGCAAACGGCGAGTACGTCGACCTCATGGCTGCGGGCATCAACGACCCAGTTAAGGTCACCCGCTCCGCCCTCCAGAACGCTGCATCCATTGCAGCTCTGTTCCTGACCACTGAGGCTGTCGTTGCTGACAAGCCACAGCCTGCAGGCGCAGCTGGCATGCCAGGCGCAGACGAAATGGGCGGCATGGGCGGCTTCTAAGCCCCTCATTCGCGCACCTCAATTGCCCTTCCGCACGCTTTGCGGGAGGGCTTTTGCGTGTCAAAAGATATTGCTTTTCGACGTCTCCCCACCCCTTCGGAGGGGCGTAAGGTGACATGCACGGCAACCTTCCGTTAACCTGTAAGACATCTCAAATCTTGTTAAAAACGACTAATTGCACACCATTTTTTCGACCACCCCACTTAGTCAATGGTGTAAATTACCCCCACATTAGGGTGTATATGACAATCGCTTTTTTAAAGTTTCGCTTTAATCGAGCCGTTGTTAAGTAGTGTTACACCTTCATGGGGTTTAGCTGGAAAGTTTTCTCCCTGTTCACTTAAATATCTAACATTTCTGCAGGTCAAGATATATTTACGGGAAAATCGTCAAATAATTCTTTGCTGAGTTTGGTTGAAAAGCACGCTGGGAAACTTTCCTGATTCGCCTTGACGTGTTGTCAAAATGTGATTGAATAATTGAGTGACGTCCTGAGGGCGTCAGCAAACTGGCAACCATCACCAGCTTTCTTTGCTGGTCCTCTCAAGGAGATTTCTCATGGATCTTTCCCTTCTCAAGGAAACCCTCGGCAACTACGAGACCTTCGGTGGCAACATCGGAACCGCTCTGCAGGACATCCCAACCCTGCTGACTTCCATCCTTAACTTCTTCAAAAACTTCGAAGTTCTCGCTGACACCACCGGCGATAACCTGGATAGCTTCTCTTCCTAAGAGAAATCCGATTTGGCTGATTGGTTAAAAATCCACGGCCACTCACCTTTCCCCCTCATCTAAACTCTTAATAGGAGAATTTAAAATGGAAAACGTTTTCGAGTTCCTCGGCGACCTGTCCGTCCTTTCCAGCACCGGACTCATCGGCTCCGTCTTCAGCTTCCTCGGCGACTCCGCTGACTGGGCTGGCGCAGTTGCTGACCTCATCGGTCTGCTTGGCTAATTAACTTCGCCCACGGGCAAAGTTTTCAAAAACTCTGATCCATATGGATCAGAGTTTTTTCGTATCTGCCACCAGAAAGACGCCCCTTTGGCACGCCGAATTAGTCAATGGTGAGTAAACTTCCCATCATGGCTGAAACCAACGAAAATGATCTTCCAGTTATCGACCTTGCCCAAATCGAAGGCTACGTTGTCGATGACTCGGATGAAGATGATCCGGTACTTCTGCGTCCAGATGGAACCCCCATTGAAACCTGGCGCGAAGACTTCCCTTATGAAGAGCGCGTCACCCGCGAAGACTATGAGAAGGTCAAGCGCTCCCTCCAGATCGAGCTGCTGAAGTGGCAGAACTGGACCAAGGAAACTGGCCAGCGCCACATCATTTTGTTCGAAGGGCGTGACGCCGCTGGTAAGGGTGGCACCATTAAGCGCTTCAACGAACACCTGAACCCTCGTGGTGCCCGTACCGTCGCTTTGGAGAAGCCATCACCACGTGAATCCACCTCATGGTACTTCCAGCGCTATATTCAGCACTTCCCAGCTGCTGGCGAGATCGTTTTCTTTGACCGCTCTTGGTATAACCGTTCCGGCGTGGAGCGCGTTATGGGTTTCTGCACCGAATCGCAGCATGCAGAGTTCCTGCGTGAGGTTCCAATGCTGGAAAACATGATCCTGGGCTCTGGTATCAGCTTGACCAAGTTCTGGTTCTCGGTGACCCGTAAAGAGCAGCGCACCCGTTTTGCTATCCGCCAGGTTGATCCTGTGCGTCAGTGGAAGCTTTCCCCAATGGACTTGGCTTCACTTGATCGCTGGGATGATTACACCCGCGCAAAGGAAGAGCAGTTCCGTTACACCGACACTGATGAGTCCCCGTGGATCACCATCAAGTCGAATGACAAGAAGCGTGCGCGTATCAACGCGATGCGTTATGTATTGTCCAAGTTTGATTACACCGACAAGGATTACGAGCTCGTTGGTGAGCCTGACCCTAAGGTTGTGCTTCGTGGGCGCGATCAGATTGGTGACTAGTCGCTAGATGGGCGTGAAAAACTCCCCAGTACCTTTCAGTAGAAGGTGCTGGGGAGTTTTTTTATTTAAGTAAGCCCAATCGGTTGTGATCTAGTTCGGTGTTCTATGCTGCTGCGATCTCCTGGCAGATCTGAGGATCGCGATAAAACTCATATTTTTTCATCATGGCAAAGGCACATTAATCCGACGACGAGCCAATGCATGGTCTTGTGGCTCCTGGTCTAAGTCCAATTCGTTTTCACTTTGGGTTAGTTGCCGCATCACGTCCACTGCCAGCTCAGGTGGAAGTCATTGAACCAGGATTCTCCAAATGGGCAGTAGACAACTTTTTGGCGGGTCTCAAATCAGCTGTGAAGGATTCTGCATAAGCTGGGAACCACACGAGCATCAGAACGCGAAACAAAGGTAAAAGCCCATGATCAAACGTCTTCCTTTAGGTCCGCTGCCTAAAGAACTTCATCAGACTCTGCTTGATTTGACCGCAAACACCCAACAAGCGGCGAAAGTAGAGGTACAAGCGCCTTTTACTGGCGAGGTCATTGGATACGTGTTCAATGGTGATGAGCAAGACGTCGAGCATGCTTTTGCACTTTCAAGGGCAGCCCAGAAGAAGTGGGTGCACACAACAACAGCGGAACGGAAGAAGATCTTCCTGAGGTTTCATGATCTGGTGTTAAAAAACCGTGAGCTGCTCATGGACATCGTGCAGTTGGAAACAGGTAAGAACCGCGCATCAGCTGCCGATGAGGTGTTGGATGTTGCGATCACGACTCGTTTCTACGCCAACAATGCGGGTAAATTCTTAAATGACAAGAAACGCCCCGGCGCGCTTCCGATCATCACGAAAAACACACAACAGTATGTGCCCAAGGGAGTGGTCGGGCAGATCACGCCGTGGAATTACCCTTTAACTTTGGGAGTATCTGATGCTGTTCCGGCGCTGCTGGCAGGAAACGCAGTGGTGGCTAAACCTGACCTCGCGACACCTTTCTCCTGCTTGATCATGGTGCACCTGCTCATTGAAGCCGGTCTGCCGCGTGATTTGATGCAGGTTGTCACCGGTCCCGGTGATGTTGTCGGCGGTGCGATTGCAGCTCAGTGTGATTTCCTCATGTTCACTGGATCCACGGCCACGGGCCGGATCTTGGGTCGGACAATGGGCGAGCGTTTGGTGGGTTTCTCTGCGGAATTAGGCGGAAAGAACCCTCTTATTGTGGCCAAGGATGCAGATCTGGTCAAAGTGGAAGCTGAGCTTTCGCAGGCGTGTTTTTCCAACTCGGGGCAATTGTGTGTCTCCATTGAACGTATTTATGTCGAGGAAGACGTGTACGAGGAGGTGGTTGCACGGTTTAGCAAGGCGGTGAAAGCCATGTCCATTGGTGCCGGATTTGAGTGGAAATATGAGATGGGTTCGTTGATCAATCAGGCGCAGCTGGATCGGGTGAGCATCTTTGTTGATCAGGCTAAAGCTGCGGGCGCCACGGTGCTGTGCGGTGGCAAGTCACGCCCTGATATTGGTCCCTTCTTCTATGAGCCCACGGTGTTGGCGGATGTCCCAGAGGGCACCCCACTGCTCACGGAGGAAGTCTTCGGGCCGGTGGTGTTCATCGAAAAGGTAGCCACACTGGAAGAAGCCGTCGATAAGGCAAATGGCACGCCCTACGGCCTGAATGCGTCCGTCTTTGCGTCGTCGGAAACCGGCAATCTTGTTGCAGGCCAGCTGGAAGCTGGCGGTATCGGTATTAATGATGGCTACGCCGCGACGTGGGCGAGCGTGTCCACGCCTCTGGGTGGCATGAAGCAGTCGGGGCTGGGGCACCGCCATGGTGCGGAGGGAATTACAAAATATGCGGAGATCCGAAACATCGCGGAGCAGCGCTGGATGTCTATGCGTGGGCCGGCCAAAATGCCGCGAAAGGTGTACTCAGACACCGTGGCCACAGCGCTAAAGCTGGGCAAAATCTTTAAAGTTTTGCCGTAGCAAAAAGCCGGACCCTTGCTTTAAGGATCCGGCTGATTGTTGTTATTTAAGAGTTGCTCCACGGCTCAATTGGGTTGCCTTGCCAGCGGGTATGCGCTGGTACCTTGTCGCCGCGCATCACCAGCGAGCCTGGGCCGATGGTGGCGGAGGCGTCGATAAGCGAAGCAGGAAGGGCAACGGAGTGGTCCGCTAGGGTGGCGCCGTCAGCGACGGTCACCGTATCTAGGCTCATCACGCGGTCCTGGAAGAGGTGGGTCTGCACGACCACGCCAGGGCCCACGGTTGCGCCCTTGCCGATGTAGCAGAGGTCGGTTTCCGGCAGCCAGTAGGATTCGATCCATGCGCCACGGCCGATGTGTGCGCCAAGCGCGCTCATGCCGGCGTTCAGCGCGCCGGTGCCCAGGTTGGGCACGAGGAACCATGGGCCAGCCACGGATTCCACGAACGCATCTTGCAGCTCATTCAGCCACACAAAGCGGCTGAAGAGAGGGTGCTCAGACGGCTTATGCTTGCCGACGCAAACCCATTTCATCACAACCGTAATACCCATGGCGAGCACACCAACCGTCATGAGGATCAGTCCGCCAAGCAACCAGGCGATCCACATGTTGAACTCAGTGAGCAGGTACTGCATGAGCAGCAGTGACAGCGCAGCCAACACACCAGAGGTTATTGGAGCAAGCAGACGTGCGGTTTCCACCGCGCCACGTGCAAACTTCACACCAAAGCCAGGGCTGTAGGTCTTTGCTTCGCCCTCATCAACTTCGACAGTGACACGACGCATGCGCTCTGGAGGGGAACCCCACCAGTTAGAGTTGGCCTTAGCCTTCTTCGGGGTGGAGGAGAGCACTGCAACCAGGGAGTTCTTAGCGAGCTTGCGCTCAGGTCCTGCGATGCCAGAGTTACCAATGAAGGAACGCTTACCCACGCGGGTTTCACCACTGAGCAGCCAACCATTACCCAGCTCATAGCCACCGATGAGAGTGTCATCGGCCAGGAATGCGCCTTCGCGGATATCAGCCAGTTTAGGAACCATCACCGCGGTGGAGATCTCAACATCCTTGCCGATCTTCGCGCCCAAGCTGCGGAACCACAGTGGGGTCAGTTGAGATGCGTAGAGCGGGAAGAGATAGGTGCGGGCATCGTCCATGAGGCGTTGAACTGCCCAGACCTGCCAACCAAGACGGGACCTCACTGGTGCGGTGCCGCCCTTGATGCCGATCTGGATCAAACGGACAAGCACCCAGATGGTCACGGTGTAAGCAAAGAACGCAGCCAACGCGCCGACGGTAGCAAAAACCAGCACACCCCAGATCAGTGGAAGCGGGCTAATCGTGGCCAGCCACAAGGTGATAGCAGCGCCAATAGCGAGAGCCTGAAGTGGCAGCAGCGACAACACGATGGAGGTCGCGCCGAACACCGGAACCCACCGGGACCTGCGTGGAGGATGGGAGGTTGGGAAGCGGTGCTTTGCACGACCCACCTTTTGTGCAGGGGAGCCAGCCCAACGAGAACCAGGCTTGATGGTCTTATCACCAGTCACTGTTGAACCAGGCAGCAGGTGAGCGCCGGTGCCCACCACGGTGCCGGGAAGCAGGGTGGAACGAGCGCCGATACGAGCGTTGTCATGGACCTCAATGGTGCCTACGCGCAGGATATCGCCGTCGAGCCAGTAGCCACGAAGGTCAACTTCTTGCTCGATGGAAACATTGTTGCCCAAGGTCAAAAGGCCAGTGATTGGTGGCAGGGAGTGAAGATCCACGCCCTTGCCCATCTTCACACCCAGGGAACGCGCGAAGTAGTTCACCCAGGTTGCGCCAGAAATATTGCGAGAGCCAGAGGCATCAGCAAGGCGCTCGGCGGACCAAATGCGCAGGTGAGTGGAACCGCCACGAGGGTAGGAGCCAGGAGTTATGCCATGGGTGATGATGCGGGCGCCCCAACCGCCGATCGGCAAGCGACCAATCGGGGTAGCGAACACCAAAATCATGCCGATGACAAGCCACCAGGAGACATGAACAGCCCAATCGAAATCAAGCGCTGCCATGATGTTGTTGCCCAACAGCAACCATGCAATCCACTGTGCTGCTTGCAGCGTCATGATCGGAATCTGGATGAGGGTCTGCATCACACGAGTGCCAAAAGAAACAGGCTTGACGACGCGCTCCTCCACCTGGTTTGGCGCCTCCAAAGAAATGCCAGTGTCGGCGGCGATAGCCTCGACACGCTCGGCGAATTTCTCCAAACGAGGGTGATCGTAAAGATCACGCACCGCAGCGGTGGGAACCTTTGCACGTACCCGGCCAACCAAAGTCGCAGCCGCGAGAGAGGTACCGCCAAGGGAGAAGAAGTCGGCGTCTTTGCTGCTCACAGAAGTGCCGAGGATATCGACCCATTCCTGAGCAATCCAGGCTTCCGTTGCGCTGAGGTCATTAGCTTCCACCACGGTGCCAGGAAGAGGCCACGGCAAAGACTTCTTATCAACCTTGCCGGAGGTGGTGACAGGCAGATCATCCATCACGTGAATGCGCGGAACCAAAGCAGCAGGCATGGTTTCGGTGAGTCGGGCAGTCGCGACGTTGTGATCAAATCCAGCTGCAGCATCTTCCAAAGAAACGTATGCAACCAGAACTTTTTGATCCGCACCAGTGGTCTGAACAACCACTGCGGAGGAACGAACGTTGGAAAGCGCTGCCGCATTGGCATCAACTTCACCGAGCTCAATGCGTCGACCGCCGATTTTCACCTGATCATCAACGCGGCCCACAAAGTAGAGGCCATCTTCTTCCAGACGAACGTGGTCACCGGAACGATAAGCGCGGGTCCAACCAACAGACTTCAGTGGCGCATACTTCTCGCGGTCTTTTTCTGGATCAAGGTAGCGTGCAAGACCCACACCACCGATGACCAATTCGCCGACCTCGCCGATTCCGACAGGTTCGCCGGCATCGTCGACAACAACAAGATCCCAACCAGCAAGTGGCAAACCAATGCCCACTGGCTGACCAGCATAGAGTTGAGTACCGCAGGCAACCACCGTTGCTTCGGTGGGGCCGTAGGTGTTCCACACCTCGCGGTCAGGCGTCGATAAGCGTTCAACGAGCTCCTGCGAGCAAGCCTCGCCGCCGACGATGAGCAAGCGGACCTGGGACAATGCTTCTGCTGGCCACAGACCAGCCAGAGTTGGGACGGTGGAGACGACACTGATGTCGCGGCGAATCAGCCATGGGCCCAAGTCCATACCGGAACGGACTAGGGAGCGTGGTGCTGGCACCAAGCAGGCGCCGTGGCCCCAAGCCAACCACATTTCCTCACAAGATGCGTCAAAGGCTACAGACAATCCTGCAAGGACCCGGTCTTCTGGGCCAAGGGGTCCGGAAGGGTGATCGACAAGGAACATTTGTGCTTCGGCATCCACGAAAGCCGCAGCTGAACGGTGTGACACAGCCACACCCTTAGGCTTGCCGGTGGAACCGGAAGTAAAGATAATCCACGCCGTATCATCCAAGCGTGGTCTACGGGTATCGCCTCCCGCGGTCGGGCGAAGCATGTGGAAGCCGGTGGCGTCGAAAAGCGCATTAATATTTGCTTCACCAAACACCATCTCGGCGCGCTCTTCGGGGTCATCTGCATCAACTGGCACGTAAGCAGCACCAGCAGCGAGAGTGGCCAAAATAGCGATGTAAAGGTCACGCGTACCAGACGGCATGCGAATACCGATGCGATCGCCACGGCGAATGCCCTGTGCATGAATGGAATCAGCCAATGCGGTGACTTCTTCCATCAATTCTGCGTAGGTCAATACCTGGCCATCGTCAATAGCTGCTGCCTCAGGATAAGTAGAGGCGACGGATTCTAAAACGTCCCACAAAGTACGCTTCGGGGGCGCCTGGGCGGATCTCAGGAACTGTGCTGGAACACTGCTCAATGCCACGTTATATTTAGTCCTCTTCGGTGGAGATAATTGCTGCGGCCAATTTACGAAGGTGCTTCAACTGCTTGGACGTAGACTCATCCAACGCAGCATCCTCTGCCTCAAGCACAACTTTGTGCAGATCCGCCTGGGCATTTTTTCCCTTCTTCGTTGACGCAACAATTTGGCGACGACGGTCTTTGGGATCACGTTCCCTTTTCGCCCAGCCGCGTACTTCAAGTGCGTCAACGAGTCTGACCATATCCGATGCATCGATGGCCAGCAGCTCACACAGAACTGACTGGCTTGCAGCGTCGGAATGAACCAGACATGTAAGCGTCCAGAATTCCCTCATCGTGGTCTCATGCTTGGCCAATTCGGCCTCAACATGGTCACGAGTGCGTCGTCGAAGTCGTTCAAGTTGATAGCTCGGAGATTCGAGCAACTCTGTGGGAATATCTGGATGTGTAGCCATGGGTATAAGCCTAACTCCAACAATGGGACTTCGCGAAACATGGGGATTTCCCACTATTTTGATTCTTGCCCTATTTCTACAAAATTCCAGGTGAGGGTGTGATTTTTTAAATGGTCTGATCTAGAACTATGTTTGCGGTGAAATGAAAATCTCGACGTCTACTTGAGAGTGGGGGTATGTGGGGTGGGGGCTTTCTGGGGCTTTGTAGTGGGCATGTAGCAGGCATGAAAAATCCCGGTATCTGACGTGAATTCAGATGCCGGGATCTTTTGCGGCGTGCTCTTATGCCTCGGTTGGCAGTCCTGCAGCAACCCAGCCGTCGGTGCCACCGTTTACGTTGATGGCTTCAATTCCGCGCTGCTCAAGGTATTCAGCAACCTGAGCGGAGCGTCCACCCAGCTTGCAAATGACATAAATGTCGCGGTCCAGATCGATCTCATCGATGCGGCCAACGAACTCGCTCATAGGGATGTTGACGGCACCCTGTGCGCGAACCTCTGCGTATTCATCGGTCTCGCGGACATCGATCAGCTGTGCGCCTGCTGGGACTTCGTTGACTGCTACTTCCTTCATGTGCGAAGAACTCCTTTGTTGAATAAATTCTTGAAATAGTTTGTCCCCACAGGCTAGTCGTCGCTTCTTGTGATTGCGAGGAGTCCGGCGATTTCGTTAGAGTTTGGTCTTGTGTGCTGCCTCACACCCCCAATTGGGGCCGGGTATTTAGCGCGCTCGCCGAGGGTTTCGGCCTTTTAACTAGCATGGCGTATAGATCCATGCGGTCGACCTTGCGCCTGACCGTCCACTTTTTTAGGGACTAGGAGTACAGCATGAGCACACCACAAAGCATCGTCATTATCGGCGGCGGTTTAGCCGGAGCGAAAACCGCAGAGGCACTACGTGTAAACGGGCATGAAGGCTCCATCACGCTCATCGCAGCAGAAAATCATCTGCCATATGAACGCCCACCGCTGTCAAAGGAGTACATGGCGGGAAAAGTAGGCTTTGACAAGGCGATTGTTCACCCGGCGGAGTGGTACAAAGAAAACAATGTCACGCTGCGTCAAGGTGTGCGTGCAACGGCAATTGATGCGGGTTCACGCCAAGTCACCGTTGATGATGGCGGAAACACTGAGACCATTAACTACGACAAACTAGTTCTTGCTACTGGCTCAGCAGTGCGCAAACTTCCAATTCCGGGAGCCGACGCCTCTAATGTGCACTACCTGCGCACCGTGGAAGACTCTGACGCGATCAAGGCAACCTTCGGTGAAGGTAAAAAGCTGGTCCTCATCGGTGGTGGCTGGATCGGACTCGAAGTCGCATCAGCGGCACGAGGAGCTGGCACTGACGTCACTGTTTTGGAAGGTGGAAAGCTCCCACTTTTGAAAGTCCTTGGTGAAACGGTCGCGCAAGTCTTTGCCGATCTGCATGTGGCAAACGGCGTTGACCTGCGCACCGAAGTGAAAATTACGGACATCGTCACCGAAGATGGACGTGCAGTTGGCGTGCGACTTGATGACGGCGAAGTGGTTCCCGCAGACGCAGTAGTCATTGGCATCGGTGTCACCCCAGTGATTGACCTGGCAGAATCTGCTGGCCTAGAAATCGACAATGGTGTTTTGGTGGACGCAGCACTGCGTACCAGCGACCCAGATATCTACGCAGTTGGAGACATCGCGAACCACGATCACCCAGTTCTAGGACACCGCATCCGCGTGGAGCACTGGGCCACCGCGTTGAATCAACCTGCGGCTGCGGTGAAATCCCTACTTGGCAAAGACGCCGAGTTCACCAACCTTCCGTACTTCTTTACAGATCAATTCGATCTGGGTTGTGAATACGTCGGCCACGCCACCGGTTCGCAGGAGAAGGTATTCATCCGTGGAAACCTTGAAACACGAGAATTTGTCGCCTTCTGGGTTGATGCTGAAAACCGAATTCTCGCCGCAATGAACGTGAATGTGTGGGATGTTCCTGATCAAATCAAGCCTCTCATCGCATCAGGAAAGAGCGTTGACACCGAGAATCTAGTGGATCCAGAAGTTCCGTATTCAGAGCTCTAAGCAGTGTGTTTGATGGCCACGCTGCCCTTTTGCAAAGAGGGGAGGCGTGGCCTTTTCTTGTCTGGGGCGGAGTGGGTTGGAAAACACTCTTGCATTTTTTGAAAGAATTGATCTAGAGCAAATTTCAGTTACATAAGCAATAGTCCATCAGGGTTGTTCTTCCAGGCACTGGAAGCAAAACCTGGTCATCAAATGCTGAATCTGCCTCCTTTTTTGAGGATGCATTTTCGCCAACGGTGGCCAGGTTTTTTGCATTTCAGAAACAGATGGAAAGCAGTCCTTAAAGGTTTTTAGGGAGGTCCATCATGGCCACAAAAGTGGATTATCAAGCCCTTTCGGGTGAGATAATGTCGCGCATCGGTGGGGAAGAAAATGTTTTTTCAGTTGTTCACTGCGCAACGCGTTTAAGGTTTGTACTCAAAGATCGCGCCAAAGCGAACGGTGACGATATCAAGAAGCTGCCAGGTGTTATCACCGTTGTGGAATCCGGTGGTCAGTTCCAAGTTGTGATTGGAAACGACGTTCCTTAGGTTCACGCAGCACTACCGGCATCGATCACTGCGGATTCAGAGGGCGCTGCGCAAGGTGGAGGTTCTGGAAACTGTCTCGGCAAAGCAGTGGATATCGTGTCTTCCATCTTTGCTCCGATTCTGGGACCCATGGCTGGTGTTGGTATCCTCAAAGGCCTTCTAGCTGTTGCAGCTGCAGCGCACTCGGTGGATACGACATCCACGACCTATCAAATTCTTTATGCTGCAGGCGATGCCTTTTCATGTTCTTGGCAGTCATTTTGGCGATTACTGCGGCTCGTAAATTCGGTGCCAATGTCTTTACATCAGTCGCACTAGCTGGTGCATTGCTGCACACACAGCTTCAGGCAGTAACCGTGTTGGTTGACGGTGAACTCCAGTCGATGACTCTGGTGGCTTTCCAAAAGGCTGGTAATGACGTTACCTTCCTAGGCATTCCAGTGGTGCTGCAGTTGGCGTTGCATGTAGCGAGTTTGATGAAGTTGTCGCGATAAGAGGAGGGGCGTGTCGGTCTGTAGGATTGGCTCGTACCGAACTTAGAAAACTCATGGGAGTTTCGCATGAATATCACGTGGCTTATCCTGGCCGGTGTTTTAGCCATCATCGCTGTCGTGTTCTTTTATCTTTCAGCACAGAAGAAAAAGAGCGAACCGCAGCCTCCTCGTCAGCGTCAAGATCCTCTGAAATTTGCCGACGGATCCGACACTTTTAATGCCCGCATTTTGGGTCCTGGAGCAATTATTTCCCGCGGCGGTGTGGATTATGTCTGCCGCGGAGCCATCCAGTTCCGTCAAGGCCAATACATTTGGCACGAGTATCTACTCGACGGCGGCAAAGGCAGTGAGTACCTGAGCGTGGAATACGATGAGGGCCAACTCAACCTCGGATGGTGGATTACCCGCCCTGACCTGGCACAACAGCCCGCACATGATGTCACGGTGGAGGGCGTTCGCTACCGTAAAACCGAATCCGGCGTGGGCACCTTCACCTCCGAAGGCACCACCGGCGTGGCTGATCAGGGTGAATTTGAATACTGGGATCTCGCCGAAGTTGGCGGAAACAGGTTGCTCAGTTTTGAACGCTACGGCAAAGACAGTCCATTTGAAGTATCGCTCGGGTGGACGGTGCTGCCCGGCGAACTCACCGTTTACCCAGCACCAGAGGCCTCATGATTCATCACATCGATTGCATGCCTACAGATGTCTCCGCCGAAGCGCTCGGCGTGAGCTGGAATGGGGAATCGCCGGAGGTGCTCGTCGATAAGCTTATCGACGCATCCCCACACCCCAGCACCTGCCATTTAGCGGTGATTGGCGGCTCGCATGTGGTTACCGTTGAAACGCCCGATGGGCGTTTCCGGGAAGAAATTTCCTGCCATGCACAAGAAGCGGAAGATTCCCGCTGGCCACTGCCGGATAGCATCACGCGGGAAAACTACCTGCTGCAAACCAACGTCGCCGTGCTGTCTGAGGAAGATTTTGCCCGCGCAGCCGAAGAAATCTCCAACGGCGACGACGACTGGTTGATCGCCAGTTTCCCCGGCGCCGGCGAACACCACCTCACCGCGCTGACCGCAGAATTTCTGGAAGACGTATGGGAATGGTTTAGCCACCACCTCTACCCAGAAGAGCTCACCATCGTGAGCACGAGGAGCATTTACAAACCATGAGCTCCCGAAACTACCGAAGCATAGGATTCATCCTGCTGTTTTTAGCAGTGTTGTGCCTGTTCGCTGCGGTTTTTGCCAAGCCTGCGGTGGGAAGCCAAGTCTCCGACCGCTGGCCCGGAAACAACGGCACCTACTCATGCGCTGGCGAAAGTGGGGTTGTGGATGAAATCGTGAACATGTCCACCCCAACCGACCGCGCCACCGACCCCGCAACTGGCGATACTTACCTGCGATACAGTAAAAACCTGATCATCATCTCAGGTGAAGGCACGCCGGAATGCACCATCACCGTCGAAGGCCTTGACCGCGTCAACAGTGGTGCGTTCATCTGGCTCGGTGGCGGTTTCGGCCCATCCTCACCAAGCAGTTCCAGCGGCGGATCCTCCGGTTCCGGCGGTGGCGTGAAATAGAAAGAACACTATGACTCAATATCTTGTCGACGGAGTGATCGGCACCCTTTCATATTTCGTGTTGGCCGCAGTGATCCTCGTGGTCGGTTTTGTGATTTTGGACTTGATCACCCCAGGTAAACTGCATGAACTCGTGTTTGTGCACCATCTGCCCAACGCCGCTGTGATCACCGTGGCGCAGCAGGTTTCCATCGGAATCATCGTGGTCACTGCTGTGCTGACCTCCTCAGATATTCTGAGTGAAGGTTTGCTGGAGACTGCAGTGTTCGGTGCCCTTGGTCTGGTTATCCAAGTGGTGGTCATGGCGGTGTTGGAAGCTGTCATTCCGGGACGTTTCCGTGATCTCGTGGAAGATCCCAAACTCCGTTCCGGTGCCGTCGTGGCCGCCGTCATCTTGATCGTGGTGGGAGCCGTAAACGCTGCATGTCTGATTTAGGACCCATCTGGCGCTGGCTGTTATTAGTTTCCGTCTCCATTTGTGCGGCATCGGGGCTGGTCTATGAGCTAGCCCTGGTGTCCCTTTCCACCAGCTTGAACGGTGGCGGAATTGTAGAAACCTCCCTCATCGTCGCAGGTTATGTAGCTGCCCTTGGACTTGGTGCACTGCTGGTCAAGCCGTTTCTCAACTGGCCTGCACAAACCTTCCTCGGTGTGGAAACCTTGCTGGGACTCATCGGTGGTTGCTCCGCGCTGGTGCTATATTTCACCTTTGCGACCATCGGCCAGTCCTTGTGGATTCTGGTGATTGCCACCGCTGCAATTGGCATCCTGGTCGGCGCTGAACTTCCACTGCTGATGACCATGATCCAGCAAGGCCGCCTCGCCGACGCCAAAACCACAGGATCTCTGGTTGCCACCTTGAATGCTGCTGATTACCTTGGCGCACTTTTAGGTGGCCTGGCCTGGCCTTTTGTGTTGCTGCCGTGGCTTGGCATGATGCGCGGTGCCGCAGCAGCCGGAATGATCAACCTCGTTGCAGCACTATTCGTGGGATGTGTGCTGCTGCGACATTTGCTTCCGCGCACCCACTTCTTCGTATCCGTGGTGGCGCTTCTTCTCGCGATCGCAGCGCTTGCCACCGTGTTGGTGAAATCCGACGGGATCGTTGCCACCGCCCGCGCACAGCTCTACCGCGACCCCGTGATCTATTCACACCAATCTGACTACCAAGACATCGTAGTGACAGAACGAGGCAAAGACCGACGCCTCTACCTCAATGGCGGTTTGCAGTATTCCACTCGTGACCAGCATAGATATACAGAATCACTGGTGTATCCAAGCCTTAATCCAGAGGCAGAATCGGTGTTAATCATCGGCGGTGGCGATGGCCTCGCAGCACGGGAACTCCTCCGATTCCCATCAATGCAGATCACCCAAGTTGAATTAGACCCAGAAGTCATCGAAGTAGCCAACACAGTGCTGCGCTCTGACAATGGGGGAGCGATGGAAGATCCCCGCGTCTCCATCATCGTTGACGACGCTTTCACCTGGCTGCGCTCCGGCGGAAATAATGGCGAAACTTACGATTCCATCATCATCGATCTTCCCGACCCAAACAACGACACCATGGCCAGGCTGTATTCAGAAGAGTTCTACACCTTGGCCCGAGCACGACTGAACGAACAAGGCCGCATGGTGGTGCAATCCTCCAGCGCCTACACCACTCCAGATGTGTTCTGGCGAGTTGGAGCAACCTTGAAATCGGCGGGCTGTGAACAAGTCATCCCATATCACGTGCATGTTCCCACATTTGGCGACTGGGGCTTCCAACTGTGTGGCCCTGCCGACATGGAATTAGAGCTTCGGGAAGACACCCCGCCACTGACTTTCCTTAATGATGAAGTTCTGGTGGCTGCTGGGGTGTTTGGGTTGGATAATCAGCCTCGTGAATTGGAACCTTCCACGCTGGATCATCCCCGCGTGGTGGAGGATCTGCGCAAGGGATATCGCGAATCAGGCGACTAGCTGCAACGATGCGCTGTGTGACGATTTAAGCGGTCGATTTTTTCGAATGAGTATTTGTATCGGGATGGGTGTGAAAGTCCCTTAAATCGCATTCTGTGATGGTGTGATTTTTGGGGTTTGAGCTGGAATTCTGGCTGACTTTTGGAAAACCAGACAGGCGTGCCCACGAAGGTCCAAAATGAGTTTCGTGGGCATCTGTGACTGGTTTCGAGGTCTTGAAACCAAACCACGATGCCCAAGAATCATGAAAATGGATTTGGTGGGCACCGTGGTTTGGTCGTGGCACTCGAATGCTGAATCAGGCGGGGCTCGGGCGAGACCAGTGGGACAAAGAATCTGAAAATCCGACATCTTTGTCACATGTGCCAGGTTTTGCGGAGTCGGAGGGCCGCAGACACCCCTCCCAGCCCAAGCAAGCATGCAAAAAGCTGCGCACCCCACCAGAAAAGACCAGGAAACCGGAATCGGCGGGGTGCGCAGCTCTTAAATTACAAAAGACCTATGCCTCGTAACGCTCGAGTGCCTCAGCGTGGATCTTTTCAGCCTCAGCCTTGTCGCCCCAGCCGGAACCGTCAACGTGCTTGCCCTTTTCCAGGTCCTTGTAGTGGACGAAGAAGTGCTCGATCTCATCCTTGAGGAAATCGGACACGTCGGAGATGTCCTGGATGTGGTCGTAGCGTGGGTCGTCGAGAACGGAGAGCAGCTTGTCGTCGCCGCCGGCTTCGTCGGTCATCTTGAAGACACCGATGATGCGGGACTTAACCACAACTGCTGGGAAAACGGACTCGGGGAGGATGACCAGTGCATCCAATGGGTCGCCGTCTTCGCCGAGGGTGTGGTCGATGTAGCCGTAGTCCAGTGGGTATGCCATTGGAGTGAACAGGTAGCGGTCGAGGTAGACCTTTCCGGTCTCGTGGTCGATTTCGTACTTGTTGCGTGATCCCTTAGGGATTTCGACGGTTACTTCGATGCTCATAGGTATTTCTCCCGGGTTGAAATTAGTTACTGCCCTTGAATTCTAGCGTGTTCAAAAATAAACGAGACCCGGGGCAAGGAAATCCTCGAAAATTTTGGAACCGCGCGTATGGTTCGTGCGTGAGACGACGGTCGATATAAGGTTGGAGTCCTGATATCGCAAGAAGAATCGCAAGAGAATTTGCAGGAGAAGGAGCGCCCATGAAAAATGCGTGGTGGGTTGGCTCATCGGTTGGTGTGCTGATTGCAGTGGGGGCTGTCATCGGTGGTGGCGTGTGGGTGAATCATTCTGGTTTTGGTTTGGATCACCCGGAGCCCATGTCGGTGGAGATGCCTGAGCAGCTGTTTTCTTCTGCGATTGATCCGGATGCGACGGAAGCCCCAGATTTTGCCACTTTGGAGAAGGATTTGACCTCGCAGGCTGCGGATTCTCGGTTGGGCACTTTTGTCGGTGTTGCCAGGGATGTGGAATCTGGTGAGGTGGTGTGGGAGCAGAATCAGGGGACTGCGGTGAGGCCGGCGTCGGCGACGAAGATTCTGACGGCGGCGGTGGCTTTGTATGAGCTTGGCCGTGAGGACACCATTAAGACGGAGGTTGTTGAGGGGGAGCAGCCGGGAACGGTGGTGATTAAGGCGGGTGGTGATGTCACGTTGAGTGAGGAGATGCTCGATGATTTGGCCACCCAGCTTGATGGTCAAGATATTGGCACTGTGTTGATCGATACGTCTATTTGGCCTGATGAGGGCTTTGCTAGTACGTGGGATCCAGTGGATGTTGATGCTGGTTATATCGCTGATGTGGAGCCCGCGATGATTGAGGCTGCCCGCATTGGTGGGTCGGAGGGGGATCTGCCGAGGTCGCATACCCCTGCGTTAGATGTTGCGCAGGCATTAGCGGATCGTGTCGGCGCGGACACCGTAGATGAGGGCAGCGCTCCGGACACAACCGTGCTGGCATCCGTGGAGTCTGACACTTTGGATCAGCGTCTGGCTCGGATGATGAAGGATTCTGACAATGTGATGGCAGAGGGTATCGCTAAGGAGGTGGCTGCGTCGAAGGATGTGGCGACCGATTCGGCGAGTACCTCGAAGATGACGTTGGAGATTCTCAAGGACAAGGGGTTCGATTTGAGTGGCGTGTCCATTGTGGATAATTCGGGTTTGAGCTTTGACAACCTCATTACGCCTCGTCTGCTTGATGATATTTTGACCCGCGCCGCCACGGAACCTGAGTTGAGTTCACTGCTGACATCGCTGCCGATCGCGCACGGAACGGGCACTTTGGAGGATCGCTACGTCGGACTCTCGGGCGCGGGTTGGGTGCGGGCGAAAACTGGCACTCTGACGGATACATCGGCATTGGCAGGGGTGGTGACCTCGGAGTCGGGGCGTGTGTTTACCTTTGCTTTTGTGTCTAATGGTTCCGCGATTGTGCCGGCGCGTGAGGCTTTGGATGAGATGGCGTCGATTCTGAGGGACTTTTAAGGTGGCATCCCTCATCGGGAATCTTGAGCTGCCTAGGGTAAGCCCTAATTTCTTGGAATTACGCAAGGCGGTGCGCCCTTACCTGAAAGAGCATGTGCACATTGGGTTGTCGGGCGGGCCGGATTCATTGGCGCTGGTGGCTGCTGTGCTCGCGGAGAAATCCCAGGTAACGGCGATTTGTATCGATCATAATCTGCAGACCGGTTCTGCTGAAGTCACGCACAACGCTGCTGCGATGGCGCGCCACATGGGCGCACAGGCGATCATGAAGAGCATCGAGGTCGCGCCGGGGGAGGGGATGGAGGCCGCCGCCAGGGAGGCTCGGTACGCGGCTTTTGCGCAGCTCACCGATGAGATTTGGGTGGCGCACACCATGGATGATCAAGCCGAGACCTATCTCCTTGGCGGTTTGCGGGGGAATCCCGCGGGCATGAAAGATGCTTCTCGACGCCCCGAGCTATCCATTATTCGACCCCTTCTGGGGGCTCGGCGTGCGCACACGCACGGGGCGTGCGTGGAGTTGGGGTTGAAACCGTGGCACGATCCGCAAAATTTTGACGATGCCTTTCGGCGGGTAGCCATCCGAAACCAGGTGATTCCTCTTCTTGCGCAGGTGCACGGGGGAGACCCTGTACCTGGTTTGGCACTTGCGGCGCGACGCGCTGTGGAGGATGCCGAAGTGGTGGAGGGCGACGTCGAGAAGCGGCGTTTGGAGTGGCAGGACGGTTTTCCTGTGGCGTTGGCCGGGGAACCTACGGGCCTTAGGCGACGCATGTTGGCGGATTTTTTGCGTGGGGAAGGCATCGCTGTGAGCTCGAGGAAACTCGACGCCATTGACCGATTGCTCACCGATTGGCGCGGACAGGGTGGCGTAGCCGTGGGTAAAAGCGATAATGGAAGGTTGGAAGTGGTGCGGCAAAGTGGCAAGCTTAAGATCACTGATTGACACCTGAATTTACAACACAAGGGGAACGCGACGATGAGCAACAACGTAGAAATGGCCGACCACAAAGATCTCAATGTTCCAGCCAACCCATACGGCACCGACATTGAATCAGTATTGATCAGCGAAGAGAAGCTCAAGCAGCGCATCGCCGAAATGGCCAAGCGCGTCTCCGAAGAGTTCAAAGACGCCGAAGAAGACCTCATCCTGGTGTGCGTGCTCAAGGGTGCGTTCTACTTCCTGGCAGATTTCTCCCGCATGCTCGACATCCCCACCCAGTCCGAGTTCATGGCGGTGTCCTCTTACGGAAACTCCACCTCCTCTTCAGGCGTGGTGCGCATTCTCAAGGACCTGGACAAGGAAATTGAAGGCCGCGACGTTTTGATCGTGGAAGACATTATCGATTCCGGACTGACCTTGTCCTGGCTGATGCGCAACCTGAAAAACCGCAACCCTAAGTCCCTCAACGTGATCACCTTGCTGCGTAAGCCAGAGCGCCTGACCACCAACATCGACATGTTCGACATTGGATTTGATATTCCAAACGAGTTTGTTGTGGGCTACGGACTTGATTTCGCAGAACGCTACCGCGACCTGCCATATGTGGGCACCCTCGAGCCTCACGTGTACTCCGACTAGTAATCAAAAGTGCGAAAGAGGGAACGTTTTGGCCCTCAACTTCGTTTGATTAGTTGTCTAGTAGATCCCTTTTATTCGATTCCGAGAAAGGCACGGGCAAAACGGCCTTAGTTGAGCCGGTTGCCACTGCGTATGAAAAACAAGAAATACCTGCAGTTCGGCGGTATCGCAGCCGTAATCCTCATCGTTCTGTTCTTGGTGTCCCTGTTTAGCAGTGACACCAGGAACTTCCAGGAGGTCGATACCTCTGTTGCGATGGCACAGCTTGACGCCGGAAACGTCGCCGAAGCTCAAATCGATGACAGGGAACAGCGCGTCCGACTGACCTTGCGTGAACCCATCACGGTGGATGAACGCGAAGACGTTGAAGAGATTCTCGCGCAGTACCCAGCTCGTACCGCGCCAGCGATCTTTGAGAAGGTGGAAGCATCCAACACTGATTCCTATACCACCAATGTGACGCAGGAAAGCTTCCTGATGTCCATGCTGAGCTTCATCCTGCCGATGGTGATCATCTTCGGTTTGCTGATGTTCTTCCTCACCCGCATGCAGGGTGGTGGCATGTTCGGCATCGGTGGATCCAAGGCCAAGCAGCTGACCAAGGATATGCCCACCAACACCTTCGCGGATGTTGCTGGCGCTGAAGAAGCAGTGGATGAACTCCATGAGATCAAGGACTTCCTGGAAGACCCCACCCGCTACGAAGCCCTGGGAGCGAAAATCCCCCGTGGTGTGCTGCTTTACGGCCCTCCCGGCACTGGTAAAACCCTGCTGGCTCGTGCCGTGGCTGGTGAAGCTGGCGTGCCATTCTACTCCATTTCCGGTTCTGACTTTGTGGAAATGTTCGTCGGTGTTGGTGCCTCGCGTGTGCGTGATCTGTTTAAGCAGGCCAAGGAAAACAGCCCTTGCATCATCTTCGTCGATGAGATCGATGCGGTTGGTCGCGCCCGTGGCTCAGGAATGGGTGGCGGACACGATGAGCGTGAACAGACCCTGAACCAGTTGCTCGTTGAGATGGACGGCTTTGGTGATCGTCAAGGCGTCATTCTGATGGCTGCTACCAACCGCCCAGATGTTCTTGACCCAGCGCTGCTGCGTCCTGGCCGTTTCGACCGCCAGATCCCAGTCACTAACCCTGACCTGCGTGGCCGTGAACAGATCCTGGAAGTTCACGCCAAGGGTAAGCCTTTCGCACCCGATGCAGATATCAAGGCTCTGGCAAAGCGCACCGCCGGCATGTCCGGCGCTGACCTGGCAAACGTGCTTAACGAAGCCGCACTGCTAACCGCCCGCGTGGGTGGCAACGTGATCACCGCCGACGCATTGGAAGAAGCAACCGACCGCGTTGTCGGTGGACCACGTCGCTCCGGCAAGGTGATCTCCGAGAAGGAAAAGAAGGTCACCGCCTACCACGAAGGTGGACACACCCTGTCCGCATGGGCGTTGGAAGACATCGAGCGCGTCTACAAGGTCACCATCTTGGCCCGCGGTCGCACCGGCGGTCACGCCATGACTGCCCAAGAAGATGACAAGGGCATGTACAACCGCAACGAACTGTTCGCCCGCCTGGTCTTTGCCATGGGTGGACGCTCCGCGGAAGAACTCGTCTTCGGTGAACCTACCACCGGCGCCTCCGCCGATATTGAAATGGCCACCAAGATCGCCCGATCCATGGTGACCGAATATGGCATGTCTCCAGCTGTCGGCATGGTGAAATACGGCCAAGAACAAGGCGACCCATTCTCCGGACGCGGTGGCGGCGGAAGCTTGGACCACTCCCAAGAAGTCGCAGCGACCATCGACACCGAAGTCCAGTTCCTCCTGGACAAAGCCCATGAAGTGTCCTACTCCATCCTGGCTGAATACCGCGACCACCTGGACCGCCTCGCAGAAAAGCTCCTGGAAAAGGAAACCCTGCGACGCCCAGACCTCGAAGCGCTTTTCGACGACATCGTCCCACGCAAGGTCGCCGAAGTCTTCCCCGACGAGTCCACACGATTCCCTCGCCAAGAAAATCGCGAACCAGTAAAAACCCCAGTGGAGCTCGCACTGGAACGTGGCGAAGAACCACCAAAGAAGTTCTCCATTCTTGAGGCCTCCCGCGCAACCCGCGAACGCCGTCGCAAGGAATTGGAAGCTCAGGGTAAGTTGCCGGTGCAGCCGGCTCCTTCTGTGGGTGTGGCACCTGCGGCCGGAGCAGCTGCCGGATCCTACGGCACCCCTCCTCCAGCTGATTGGAGCGTGCCCGGTTCTGCTGGAAAGCACCGCTCACAGGCAGAAGAGCAGCCAGCTGAGCAGGGCTTCCCGGCTCAGACCCCGGCACAAGCTCCTGAGCAGTCCCCTGATTCAAGTGGCGGCCGCCCCAACCCTTACGCGACTCCAACCGCATCCGGTGAGCACCCTGGTATGAAGGCCTATGGCTTCGGCGATTCCGAACTCATGGACCAATCAACAGGTGCGGAACATACCCCAGGTAACGTTTCACAGGAAGCCCCAACCGAAATGATCGGGTTCCGTTTGCCGGATCATGAACGTTCGGACTACCCAGAAAAGGCTCAAAAAGAGTCGGTGCTGGATGCTTCTGAAACCACAGAAATGCCTGTCGTTCCAGATCAGCCCATCGATGGTGATTCCGGGAAGTCCGCTGAGGGCACACAGGAGAATCCGGAAAATGAAGGAGACAACCGTGGATAACCACGCTGCAGTTCGCGAGTTCGATGAGGAGCGCGCAACAGCTGCGATTCGTGAGTTGCTCATCGCTGTGGGTGAGGATCCAGATCGCGAAGGCCTGTTGGAAACCCCAGCTCGAGTGGCTAGGGCGTACAAGGAAACTTTCGCGGGTCTGCATGAGGATCCCACCACTGTGCTGGAGAAGACGTTCTCTGAGGGCCATGAAGAGTTGGTTCTGGTTCGTGAGATCCCGATTTACTCCATGTGTGAGCACCACTTGGTGCCATTCTTTGGTGTGGCGCACATTGGTTACATTCCGGGTAAGTCCGGCAAGGTGACTGGCCTGTCCAAGCTGGCGCGTTTAGCGGATATGTTTGCTAAGCGACCTCAGGTTCAGGAGCGCTTGACCTCCCAAATTGCGGATGCTCTCGTCGAAAAGCTTGATGCCCAGGCCGTGGCCGTGGTGATTGAAGCTGAGCACCTGTGCATGGCTATGCGCGGAATCCGTAAGCCTGGTGCTGTGACCACGACGTCTGCGGTGCGTGGCGGCTTTAAGAACAACGCTGCCTCCCGTGCTGAGGTGTTCTCCCTGATTCGGGGGCACTAAATGAACGTATCCTCTTTGACCATCCCGGGACGCTGTTTGGTCATGGGAATTGTCAATGTCACTGAGGATTCCTTTTCGGACGGTGGCAAGTACATTGACGTTGATCAGGCGATCGCGCATGCCAAGGAATTGGTGGCTGCTGGCGCCGACATGATTGATGTCGGCGGCGAGTCCACCCGGCCTGGGGCAGTGCGCGTCGACGCGTCCGTGGAACGGGACCGGGTTGTGCCGGTCATTAAGGCGCTTCACGACGCCGGCATCCACACTTCCGTAGACACCATGCGGGCCTCCGTGGCGCAGGCTGCCGCGGGCGCTGGCGTCTCCATGATCAACGACGTCTCTGGCGGTTTGGCTGATCCTGAGATGTTTTCTGTCATGGCGGAAGCGCAAATTCCCGTGTGTTTGATGCACTGGCGCACCCTCCAATTCGGTGATGCCGCAGGTCAGGCAGATCACGGTGGAGACGTTGTAGCCGATGTGCACGCAGTGCTTGATGATCTTGTCGCCCGCGCCACCGCTGCTGGTGTGGCCGAAAACCAGATCGTGCTTGATCCAGGTTTGGGTTTTGCCAAATCACGTGAAGACAACTGGCGTTTGCTGCAAGCACTGCCCGAGTTTATTTCTGGACCTTTCCCCATCCTGGTGGGAGCATCCCGGAAGCGATTCCTGGCTGGCGTGCGCAAAGACCGTGGCCTAGATGTCACCCCCATTGATGCCGACCCAGCAACCGCAGCGGTGACCGCAGTGTCTGCACATATGGGAGCATGGGGTGTGCGCGTGCACGATGTCCCAGTATCAAGGGACGCTGTTGATGTTGCCGCATTGTGGCGAAGTGGAGGAACTCACCATGGCTGATCGTATTGAACTTAAAGGCCTTGAATGCTTCGGACACCACGGTGTGTTCGACTTTGAAAAAGAGCAAGGCCAGCCCTTCATTGTGGATGTCACCTGCTGGATGGATTTCGATGCCGCAGGTGCCAGCGATGACCTTTCCGACACCGTAGATTACGGCGCGTTGGCATTGTTGGTTGCTGAAATCGTGGAAGGCCCATCCAGGGATTTGATCGAGACGGTGGCCACGGAATCTGCGGATGCTGTGATGGCTAAATTTGATGCGCTTCATGCGGTGGAAGTAACCATCCATAAGCCCAAAGCACCGATCCCACGTACTTTTGCTGACGTCGCGGTGGTTGCCCGACGTTCCAGGAAATCCATGGCTGCTGGAAGGAGCAACGCCTAATGCATGCAGTTTTGTCCATCGGTTCCAACATGGATGATCGCTACGCGCTGCTCAACACAGTGATCGAGGAATTCAAAGATGAGATCGTGGCGCAGTCTGCGATCTACTCAACCCCACCGTGGGGCATTGAGGATCAGGATGAATTCCTCAACGCAGTGCTCGTTGTTGAGGTTGAAGACACCCCCATCGAGTTGCTGCGCCGTGGCCAAAAACTCGAAGAAGCCGCCGAGCGAGTCCGCGTCCGCAAATGGGGGCCACGCACCCTCGATGTGGATATCGTACAGATCATTAAAGATGGGGAAGAGATTCTCTCGGAGGATCCCGAACTGACCTTGCCACACCCATGGGCATGGCAGCGTGCCTTCGTGTTGATCCCTTGGCTGGAAGCAGAACCTGACGCCGTTCTGCACGGCACGACCATTGCAGAACATGTGGATAATCTTGATCCCACAGACATTGAAGGTGTCACCAAGATTTAAGGAGTCGTGGCTTTCATGCAGAAAACGTCAGCAGGTTGGTTGATCGCAACGGGAGGTTTCCTCGCCGCTGTGTCCGCCATTTTGACGTGGCGTTTTTATGGATCCATGACCTCTATTTCCATCACGGTATCCATCACCTTTTGGTTGTTGGCTGTGGTGTGTGGATTTGCCGGTGTGAAAGTCCAAGGTCGCCTCGATGAGGGCTTGATCGGCCAGGACAAATCCCAAATGAACCCCGTGACCATTGCTTATCTGGCCATGTTGGGTCGTGCTTGTGCGTGGGGTGGCGCAATTTTCGGTGGCGTTTATGTGGGAATTGGCAGTTACGTGATCCCACGCGCCGGTGAGTTGTCCGCAGCATCGAATGATCTTCCGGGAGTTATTGCCTGTGCGCTGGGCGGAATCGCGCTCTCAGCTGCCGGACTTTATTTAGAGCGAAGCTGTGAGGCTCCGCCTCCCCAATCTGGCGAAGCGATCAGCTAGATTGGAATTCATGAATCAAGACCTGTCACACGAGGATTCCGGCGACGGCAATTCTGTCGACCGTGGACAGATTCTGCTAGCAGTACTCATTGGACTTGCCCTGATTGCCAGCGTCATCATGCTGCTGGCCAACAGTGACGGCGCCATGAAAATAGCACTTCTTGCAGCGCTGTGGGCGGCAATCATCGGATTCTTCCTTGTTTATCGATCCCGCAAACAAGTCGAAGCTGCTGCGCGGGAGAAGGAAACCCTCGAATACGCACACCAGTCTGAACTCAACCGACTAGAAGCTGAACTCCTCCAAGAAAAAATGGAGATTTCTGAATCCCGTCGTGCACGCGATCAAGAAACCCTCGAGGAAATCAAACTTCAGCTGGAGGAAATGCGCACTCAGTTGTCAGAGCTTTCTGGCCGTGAATGGGGCTATGAGCCAACCATGCTGCGTGCCGAAGCCCGACGAATCCTTGAGTTGGAATCCCAGCAGCTTTCCCAGCAGTTCCAGGCACCGCAGCCAGAAGTCCCGGAGCCTGTTGCAGTTCCAGAGCCAACGCCGGAACCTGCACCGGTGCCGGAACCAGTACCAGAACCTGAGCCAGTTGAAGTTGCTGTCGAAGCTGAGGAAGAACCAGCACCAGGTCGTAGAAGGCGTAGGCACGCAGCTCCCGAAGAAACTGGCGGACGCCGACGCAAAGATGAACGCCAAGGCGGTTTGAGCGTGGCTGATCTTCTGGCAGCAGCAAGGAAAAAGGAAAACAACTAATGCAGGCTCCTCGCCTTCGCGTTGGAATTTTTGATGATGGATCATCCACCGTCAACATGGCGGAGAAATTAGATTCTGTAGGGCACTACGTGACTGTGCTTCACGCGCCCGAAGATATTCGTGACTTTGAGCTTGTCGTGATTGATGCCCTCGGGGTGGAGGGGTACGTCGAAAAGCTTTCTGCTTATGCGCGCCGGGGCCAGATGTTCCTGCATACCTCGCTCACGCATGGCATCACGGTGATGGATCCGCTGGAGACGTCCGGCGGCATCGTGATGTCTGCGCACCCGATTGGTCAGGACCGGTGGGTGGCGTCCGCGTTGGATGAGTTGGGGGAGACCATCGTGGGGCTTTTGGTGGGGGAGCTCGGCGGTTCGGTCATTGATATCGCTGATGACAAGCGCGCACAGTTGGCTGCGGCGTTGACCTATGCCGGATTTTTAAGCACCTTGCAGCGCGATGCGTCGAATTTCTTGGATGAATTTCTTGGCGATCCCGATGTGACCTCTGACATCATTATGGATTCCGCACAGCAATTCCAGGCACTGCCTTCGTTGGATGAGGTCATTGCCCAGTACGATTCGATTAACAACCCCGGCAGGCAACGCCTTTTCCGGGATTTGGCGCGCAGGCAGGCAGAGATTTCCCGCGCGCAAGATATCGAGCTGTGGGCAATTCAGAAGGAGGACCGTTGAGTTTCACGCATGGTCAGGGCAGAGTTTTTGACACCGTCGAGCAGATCCGCATGTTCGGCGGCGCCCTGCGCAAAACCGGCAAACCAGTGGTGCTCGTACCCTTGGGAAATGGCCTCCACGCAGGCCATATTGCGCTCATCCGCGCAGCAAAACGCATCCCCGGTGCGGTGGTCGTCGTTACCTATGCCGGCCCGGAATCCGATCACGCACGTTTAAGGGAAGAGCTTATCGACGCGATCTTCCCGTTCAATCCCGAAACGCTATGGCCTCACGGCATCCGGGTGGAAGTGACAGGTGGCCCAACACTTACCCCACAAGGTGCGGAAGTAACCAAGGTGCTGGGGCTGTTGGGAATCACCGGAGCAACCGATGTAGTGCTTGGTGAAAAGGATTATGAGCTGGTGGTTCTAGTCCAGCGCGCCCTTAATGATCTGCATATTCCAGTAAAACTGCATTCCGTTCCAACCGTGCGCATGCCAGACGGCCTTGCTATTTCCCTGCGTAACGTTTCAGTGCCCGAAGACTCCCGTGAAACTGCATTGAGCCTGGCAGCAGCCCTCACCGCCGGTGCACACTCCGCAGAACACGGCGAAGCAGTAGTTAAAGAAACCGTCACGCAAGTGCTCAAAGCCGCCGGCGTGACCCCCGATTATGTGGAAATCCGTGGCCTGGATCTTGGACCAGCCCCCGAAATCGGTGACGCCCGACTCTTTGCAGCCATCACGCTTGGCGATGTCCAACTCCACGACAACGTCGGCCTACCCCTTGGAATCGGCTTCAAAAACATCGAAGGCTGATCCCGGTTTACCCAGTTCGCATACCTTTCGACTACCCTAGGAAATCGTGACTAATTCCAATCCCACTTCCAAGAACAATTCCGCCGATTTGCCTGAGCAGCTGCGAATTCGTCGCGAAAAGCGCGAGCGCATTCTGGACAGTGGATTGGACGCCTACCCAGTCGAGGTTGATCGCACCATCTCAATCTCTGACCTGCGCTCCCAATTTGTTGTCATTACAGAAGACCTCCAAGAGCGCGAAGAAGGCGTAACCTACCTCGAAGTAGGCGAAGAAACCGACGTTGAGGTCGCAATCGCTGGCCGCGTCATGTTCGTTCGCAACACCGGCAAGCTCTGCTTCGCATCCATCCAAGAAGGAAACGGCACCACCGTCCAAGCAATGCTGTCCCTGGCAGCAGTCGGTGAAGAATCCCTCAAGGCCTGGAAAGCCGATGTGGACATGGGTGACATCGTTTCCGTCCGCGGCAAAGTAATCTCCTCCAAGCGCGGAGAACTTTCCGTGATGGCTGACTCCTGGCACATGGCCTCCAAGTCCCTGCGCCCACTGCCAGTCGCATTCGCGGACCTCAGCGAAGACACCCGCGTCCGCCACCGCTACACCGACCTCATCATGCGCGAACAAGCCCGCACCAACGCGCTCACCCGCATCAAGGTCATGCGTGCACTCCGCCACTACCTCGAAGACCAAGACTTCCTTGAGGTAGAAACCCCCATGCTGCAAACCCTCCACGGTGGCGCAGCAGCACGACCATTCAAAACCCACTCCAACGCCCTCGACATTGACCTCTACCTGCGCATCGCACCAGAGCTTTACCTCAAGCGCTGCGTTGTCGGCGGCATCGAGCGTGTCTTCGAAGTCAACCGCAACTTCCGCAACGAAGGCGTCGACTCCTCCCACTCCCCAGAATTCGCCATGCTCGAAACCTACGAAGCCTGGGGCACCTACGAAACCGGCGCGAAACTGATCAAGGGTCTCGTCCAATCCGTCGCCCAAGAAGTCTTCGGAACCACCCTGGTCACCCTCGCAGACGGCACCGAATACGACCTCGGCGGCGAGTGGAAAGTCATCGAGATGTACCCTTCCCTCAACGAAGCCCTCGCACGCAAATTCCCAGGACAACCAGAAGTAACCATCGACTCCACCGTCGAAGAACTCCGCGAAATCGCCAAGGTAATCGGCCTCTCCGTCCCCGAAAATGGCGGCTGGGGACACGGCAAACTCGTCGAAGAAATCTGGGAACTCCTCTGCGAAGACCAACTCTACGGACCAATCTTTGTCAAAGACTTCCCAGTAGAAACCTCCCCACTCACACGCCAACACCGCACCAAGCCAGGCGTCACCGAAAAGTGGGACCTCTACGTCCGCGGATTTGAACTAGCAACCGGATACTCCGAACTCATCGACCCAGTCATCCAACGCGAACGCTTCGAAGACCAAGCCCGCCTCGCCGCCGACGGAGACGACGAAGCCATGGTCCTCGACGAAGACTTCCTCACCGCAATGGAACAAGGCATGCCACCAACCTCCGGCAACGGCATGGGAATCGACCGCCTCCTCATGGCCCTCACCGGCCTCGGAATCCGCGAAACCGTACTCTTCCCAATGGTGAAACCAGAACAAAAGTAGGTTTTCTGTTTGGGTAGGTTAGCTCCAGGACTTTGTGTCCTGGAGTTTTCCTCTTCCTAGGGTTGATCGGGATGGGTTTTGTAAGGTCGGGTCGGCGTCGGTCCGTAAGTTCGATTTCACGGTTTCGAGACCTTAACAGCGATTTCACGGGTTTCGGTTTCTCGCGTTCAATTTCTTGTACTCAATTTCGCATATTCGATACCACTAGGAAAGACGTCAAAATCCGTTAGACCTCGACCAAAACGGCGAGTGCGAGTTCATCGGAATCCTCAAAAACACTTTGCAGAAGACCCCACCAGAGCACCTCAGGCAAGCCGCCTAAACACTCCAAGAACCACCACTTGCACAATGCACTTGCTTATGGCACTCTTTAGGAGTTTTTTCTCATAGCTCAGTTTCGTAACACTAGAAACTGAGCTTCATGCTGTGAAAGGCTTTTTCTCCATTCATGGATTCCCAAATTAATACTCAGACCTCTCCGGCAGCTGCGAAGTTGCCTAGGGAGGTCGTTGTTGTTCTTTCGATCCTCGTGATTTCTGCGATGATCATGATTCTTAATGAAACTATCCTGTCGGTCGCGTTGCCGTCGATCATGGCGGATTTCCAGGTTCCAGAAACTACTGCGCAGTGGTTGACCACTGGCTTTATGTTGACGATGGCAGTGGTGATTCCTACTACTGGTTATTTGCTTGATCGTTTTTCCACTAAGACGATCTTTGTTACTGCGTTGTTGTTCTTTACTGTTGGTACCTTGACTGCGGCGTTGGCCCCAACGTTTGCTGTGCTGCTTGGTGCTCGTATCATTCAGGCGGTTGGTACTGCGCTGGTGATGCCTTTGCTAATGACAGTCACGTTGACGGTGGTTCCTGCGGAGCGTCGTGGTTCGATGATGGGCATTATTTCCATCGTGATTTCTGTCGCGCCGGCGCTTGGTCCTACTTTGTCTGGTGTCATTCTTAACTCTTTGACCTGGCACTGGTTGTTCTGGATGATGCTCCCGATCGTGGCCGTTGCGCTGGTTATTGGCTTCTTTTTGATCAAAAATATCGGCGAAACCAAGATCACCCCACTGGATGTTCTGTCTGTCATCCTTTCGGTGTTTGCCTTCGGTGGTTTGGTGTACGGATTCAGTTCCTTCGGAGCAATCCTGGAGGGCGAAGGCACCGTAGGTATCCTCGCGATCGTCGTTGGCGCCATCGCACTTCTCATCTTTGCTTTGCGACAGCACCAACTCGGCAAACAAGACAAGGCACTGATGGATCTCCGTGCTTTCAAGGTGAGGAACTTCAGCTTCTCCTTGACCACCATCCTTTTGGCGTTCGGCGCGATGCTCGGAACCGTCATGGTTTTGCCAATCTACCTGCAGACTTCTCTCGGAGTTACTGCTTTGGTGACCGGTTTGGTTGTTATGCCCGGCGGCCTCCTCCAGGGTCTGATCAGCCCATTCATCGGACGTTTCTACGACAAGGTTGGTCCACGTCCGTTGCTGATTCCCGGAGCAATTGCGCTGGCTATCGCGGCATCCTCGATGACTTTCCTCAATGAGAATTCACCTGTGTGGATGGTCGTGGTCATGCACGTTGTGTTCAGCATCGGCATGTGTTTGATGATGACCCCTCTCATGACCACCGCTCTCGGCGCCCTTCCGAAGCACCTCTATGGTCACGGCTCCGCAATTCTGAACACGTTCCAACAGCTCGCAGGCGCAGCCGGAACAGCGATCATGATTGCGGCACTTTCCTTCGGCACTTCCATTGCAGCGTCTTCCGGATCTGCACACGCCGAAGCTGTCGCCGCTGGCACCAAGGTTGCGTTCATCGCAGGCGCAATCATCGCAGTGATCGCTTTGGTTATTTCCCTCTTCGTCACTCGCGTCGAGGAAGAAACTCACTAAACACCAAAAAATGGGGCAGAAGGTCATTGACTTTCTGCCCCATTTTTTGCTTCTCGACGCCTCCCGCCGCCACCTCACCTTAAGCGTGCTCAGCGCTCCAGGTTTTGTTCTCGCCACCCGGTTTGTGGTTCCCACACCAACAGTTTGTCAATGAGGCGGCTTTCTGGATTTTTCAGCGAAATAACAATTCTGTTCTGAGAAGCATATTCCACTTCAAACTGCCTTTTGGGCAAGTTCACAGTTGTTAGTTGCTTTGTTGTTTTAGGATCGTGGAAAGCGTAGATATCTTGTTGTTCGTGGAACATCATGAGTGATCCGATAGGAAATCCCAGCGTTGGAGAATCCCCTGGTGGAAGATCGGAAAGTGGCCAATAACCTGCATCGGGATTTCCGTGGACCTCTACACTGAGGATTTCAAGATCCTGATTAAACGTGATCTGGTGAAGATCGGAACGCAGATAAATTCGTTCACCGTATTGGTAAATCGTCGAAATCTCGGCGTATCCAAGATCAAGCTCAATTGCTTTGAAGGGTTTGATCCTAAGGATGGTTTGTTTCCAGGTTCCGTTGTCAGCGCTTACGACATGGAAGTTCTTCCCGAATCTTTTGTGTAGTTTCCAGCCTGCGGGGATCGCTGGGACAGGGTCGGTTGCCTCTTTAAGGTCTGGAAGTTCCCAAAGTTTTTTCGCTGCGCGGGCTCTATTGCCGGATTCGAGGGCGATCTCATTGAAGGTGGGTATGGAGATCTCGTGTACTAGCTTGCCTGTGGAGACATTGAAACCGCGGACGAAGGGCAAGCTCTTATCGGACAGCCAGAATGTTTCACCGTCACAGGTACTGGTGCTGCTCCAATCCAAGGATTCTTGATATCTAGGAGGTTTCGCACCGTCGAGGGTCACGTCGATAATTGCGTCCTTACCGTGGCGGTAGACTGCGGTGATGACCGCTGACGTGCGGCGGCTCGTGTCCGCGTAGGAGCTGTGGGTGAAGTAGCCGGTGAGGTTTTCTTCGGTGTGCAGTGGCACTTTGGCGGAAATAACAGCGTTCCAACCATCAGCGTGAAATTTATAGCTGCGCTGGTTTCCATAAATCTCGCCAGGTTCGGTGTACCCGCGACGAGTGGTTTTGAGCTGTTCGAACGGCGGATCGTCGAGGTCGAAAGACAAAAACAGTGAAACTTGATCGCCGGGTTTCCACTCAGGAATAATTCCTTCCATCGCTCCCCACGTGCACAGAACTCGGAGATTACGATTTCCGGAAGGAGCCGGAGGAATCTCAAGTGGAGGAAGTTCCTCCCTGGTTTCCGTATATTTAGGCACTTCTTCCGCTGGGGGTTCTTCTTCATCTACCCACTGGTCCAGGAACTCCACGGATACCGCGCGCACTGATTCATCGCTGTCTTCCGCAGCCAAAACCACGCCGTATTTCGCATCGATGCTTAAAGTCAGATCAGATAACGGCAGAACTAATACGTCACGACCAGCAACTTCACTCTCAGAAATGTTGATACGATCAAGGCCAGCCAGCTCGTTTACCCAAACTTTTGAGTCGATAAAATAGCTGGCCAGACCGATAGTTTGAACTTGCTCATGCTGATGAAGAACCGCAACGCCATTCTGACTCGCGCGCCGACTGGTTCCGTTTCGCTCAATCGTCAAGGTCGAAGCATCAGTCCATGGATGAAATGGCGGATACATCATCCATCCCAATCCATGAACAGGATGCTTTTCAATTCGTTCCACCACAATTTTGGTAGCCACTTTGGACTTAGAAGTCAGCAGGTCAAGGACCGATTGAAGTGAGCGCATACATCAACGCTACTTAAAGATGCTTGTCGACGCTTCCCACCAGCGCACCTTGCAGGTAGCTGCCGATAGCGCAATGGCTGCTCGCAGAGTGAGGGACAGTCTTAAGACTCTTCGAGTCCTTCGAGCTGTACACGGCTAGACAGAAGTGGACATTCTGCTTAATTTGAGCAGAACGTCCACTGTCTTAAGAGCTGTGCCTTAGTTCGCGTTGATTAGCTGATGTGCGCCTTTCATGTTGGGGAAGTATCCGGTGAGGAACTCGCCGAGACCTTCAGTATCAGTGAGCGGGAAGATTCCGGACACGTACTGGTCTGGTCGGACTACCACCACGACACCATCGCGGGAGATCTCGCGGCTGTCGAAGATGTCGGAGTCTGAAGTGATACCGAAGGAGTTCTCCACATTGGTCAGTTCGAAGATGCCTACCTTAGGTTTGAACGCGGATGGAACCTGGCGGATGTCGAGCTCGGTGTAAGGGCTTTGGTAGATAACCTTGGCGTCGACAAGCGTGGGGTCAAGGTTCGCCTTTGCCCATTCTGCCCAGCGGTCTAGCTCAGAACCCTCGCCGTTTAGTGCATCGGATCCTGCGAAGACATATGCACGCATGCGTCCGTCGGCTGTTGCTTGATGACCGAGGTGTGTTTCGGTGAAGTCGCAGACTCGACCAACCATCGCTGACTTGAAGCGTCGGCCAATTGGGTAGCCTTTTGCCAGATCTTGGTTGCTGCCATCCATTGTGATGGAAGAAGGAGGATAGTGGGTCATGTAGCCGGCATTGAACTCAGAGTTCGCGCGGTAGAAATCCTCAAGGTCTTGGGCACTGCCCATTTCGCTGCTTGGCTTTGCCATGAGTGTTGACCAGTTCTTGTCGTACTCGATGAGCTTGTAGGCAATGTCTTCGCGCTCTTCAGCGTAGGTCTGAAGTAGTTCGCGTGGACTGTTTCCGCTGGCCACATGTCCAAGCTTCCAGCCAAGGTTGAATCCGTCCTGCATGGACACGTTCATGCCCTGGCCAGCCTTAGCGCTGTGAGTGTGGCAGGCGTCGCCAGCAATGAAAATGCGTGGGTGTTCGCTCGAGGTTTTTTCTGAAACACGGTCATCGAAATGGTCTGCGACGCGGTGGCCTACCTCGTAGATGGAGTTCCACACAACGTTTTTCACGTCGAGGGTGAATGGAGCCATGATCTGGTTCGCGGTGTCGATGACATCCTGGAGTGGGGTATCACGAACAGCCTTGCTGCCATCATCAGGTACTTCGCCCAGGTCAACGTAGAGACGGAAGAGGAAGCCACCCTCACGTGGGATCAGCAAGATGGTGCGACCCGAATCAGATTTGATGGTGCACTTCTTGCGCACGTCGGGGAACTCGGTGTTCGCGTGAATATCCATCACACCCCAAGCGTGGTTAGCCTGCTTACCTTGGAGTCGGTATCCCAGTGATTTGCGCACTTGGCTTCGTGCACCATCGGCACCGACCAGGTACTTGGTGCGGACGGTGACCAATTCGCCAGTTTGCTCGCCACTGGTGCGGCGGAGGGTGACAATTACCGGATATTCTGCGTCTTTTTCTACTTCAAAGTCCACGAACTCGTATCCATAGTCAGGTTTCATCCTGGTTGGGGAGTTCTTCATGAACCGGTTGAAGTGGTCGATGATGCGGGTCTGGGTGAGCAACGCCATCGGAAATTCACTGATGTGCTGTGGCAGCTCGCGGGTGCTGTTGTCACGAATGATCTCACGAGGGTTTTGCGGGTCCGGCTTCCAGAACGCCATGTCGGTGATTTCATGAGCTTCGGCGAGGATCTCGTGGGCGAAACCAAATGCCTGGAAAGTTTCAATGGTTCGGGAGTGCACGCCATCTGCATTGGCTAGTTCGAGGCGACGGTCGCTTCTCTCTACGAGGCGGGTGGTCACATTGGGGAATCGGGAAAGCTGAGCCGCTGCGATGGTGCCAGCGGGACCTGCACCAACGATGAGAACATCCATGACCTCAGGGAGGTCGTCCGGGCGGTTGATTCCGCTACCTTCCGCGCGCATCTCCATTGGGTCACCGGTTGCGTATCCATCATAATGAAACTGCATGTCTGGTCCTTTCGAGGGGATTTCCAATCTCATTCACGGAGCGTGTTCCGTACAGTAACCAGAAATGTAGTTCAGCTCACACTCTGAATGAAAGTGTGATTCATCTTATTGTCCGTCTCGGGCAAGATGATGTCCGCCTGAGAACAAAAACCTCAATCTTGAAAGGTTTGACGCTGCGATTCCTTCCTCCATTGAAGCGGTGTCATTTCAAACCGCTCACGGAAGGTGCGACTGAAATGACTTGGAGAAGCGAACCCAAAGCGCTTTCCGATCTCACTGACCGAAACCTTGTCTCGCTCCGGTGTCGACAGCGCTTCCTTTGCAAAATCCAGTCGGGTGTTTAGGACGTAGCGTCCGATAGTTTGTCCTGATTCTGAGAAGATTCGACTTAGTTGGCGTTCGCTAATTCCGACGGCTGCGGCGATTCGTGATGCTTGTAAGCCACTATCGGAAATATTGATGTCAATAAATCTCTGGGCTGCAGAAATTAAGCCTTCTTCGCTACTTGTGGCATCGCCAAGCACATTGCGGATAAGCCCCTGGGCCTCGTGCTCGATATCGCTCCACGGTTTTCCTAAAAGGCCGCTGGAATCGATATGTTTCGGCTCGCCACTCTCAATCCTGTGCAGGGATTCTTGAACTAGTCGCGCTAAAGCTTGTTCGTTGGCCGTTCCTGTTGCTCCGAACTCAAAAATAGCGGGAAGCTCAGGACCTTTTGAGCCAACAATTTCAAGGTAGCACTGCTTTGGGATGGTGAGAACTAGCTCGCGGAAGCGATTGTTGAATCCGCGGAGAAATGGTCGGTCGGCGTCGTAAACAATGGCCTGACCTGGGCGAAGCGCTACATGTCCACCACGGTGGAAGAAGACTGCTTCGCCTTCAGTCGCAAAGAAGATCGCAACCACACCCGTGGGGTTTTCTGAGATGAAACTCTCTGAACGCTCGACAAATTGCGAAGTCCCGAATACGCTCGCCATCCGCATTGATGGGAGGTGCAGGTTGGTTTCGGAGGCCTGCATGGGGCGATCGTCAATGGTTCTAATGTCGAGCGGAAGCAATGCGCGAGCATTGTGGCCCTCCCACATTTGGACGCGATTGTCCGGGAGGATTCCGCTCGTACTGAACCGGAGATGCCTTGGCAGCTCGTGGTCTGGTTGAGCAGTCATGGTGCGTACCACAATAGAGTCTCAGATCACATAAGTCACTAATATGTAAGTCGATAAAAGCGGATTACATCCGTGCTGGTGACATGCACATGGGTTAGAACATGTTCTTCATAAGATCCCTCTAGTTAGATTTCTCCAGGGGCTGTTTCAAATCTTGTTGTGATCCATTGTCCGGATTGGAAAATAGAAATTGAGCTGGGCACTGGAAGCGACCTGGTGTGTGAGTTGGTGTTATGAGGGATCATCAGCACGGTGAAATGACTGGGAGAATGCACCTCGATTTGTGGAGAGCAATCTGGCAGAGTTTCTAAGTGCGTAATTTCTGCAGTGGAATCTTGTTCGACGAAAAAGATTTGATTTTCATCAGTGTTAACTGCAACGCCTTCAGAAACAAACCATGACCACGGTGCCGCAGCAGGGTGATGATACTGCAGGGAAGTGATGTGAAAATCAGAATCGATTGTCACACTTATCTGCCAGAGATTAACAAAATACTCATCACCCACGCGCGTGGCGTAATTGATGCTTATCCCGTCTGAAGGGATGGGACATATTTCTATTTCCCTTTTGGCATTCATTCTTCCTAAAGCAATGCGTGATTCATACTCAGAGTAAGCACAAAGTGAATAGAGCCCATCCGTGAGATCTGACATTAGTTCCCATGGCTCGGGTATGTGAAGTGGAGATTTCGAACCAGGTTTTGGGGAGGACGGCGACCAGGGTTGAGGATCGGATAAAGCATGGGCTCCAGGGACTAAACGCCAAGCAATATCATCGTTATGGATAAATTGTTCGGCAAAGGAGAGAGAATCGGCGGACTGAAATGAAACTGGTACGAAGGTTTGTCCTAAATAATGCCCAGTTTCTAAGTCCCAGCAACGTAACACTGGAGAATAATAGTGCAGGACCCAGAGCTTCCCGTCGACAAGGTGGGTGCTTCCACGTTCAAAACGCAGAGGCTGAAGCGGTGGGGAAACTGCACCGTCGACTGTGACATCGAGGACGGTGTCGCGGAGGCGGATATCTTTAGTTTGGAAAGCATCAGTGGTGTTGTCGAGTTCTTGCCATAGACGCTCCGGCTTATTGTAAACACCGATTCCACCGTAAATACGCAGTACTCTCACATCGTTTCTCTCAATATCATTAGCGTAGGAAAACCAGCCTTTCATCTCGATATCCGAATAAGTAGGAGTCGTGATAAAAGAGTCAGCAGACCATCCATCCCCTATAAATCGCACTGGCCATTTCGGACCAGGGATCGGGTCTCCTAAATGTTCAATCCACCCTCGTCGAGTGGTTTCTAGACTGGCTATTGGTGCTGGATCATTCCGGAAATGGAGTGCTAAACGTACTGACTCGCCGACTTTAAATTTTGGGTAAGCACCTTCTAATGTATCTTCACTGATCCAGATTCTCAGATGTCGAGGACTTTCGGGTTGGGCAGGCAAAGCGGAGACGGCATGCGGAACTGTTTCGGGGAGATTTATTTGATCTTCAGGATTCGCCCATTCGATTGAGGAGCCTACCCAAGTGGGATCAGGTAGTTCACTCGGGAAGGAAACGCTACTGACTTCGATCCGTTCTCGGTTGCTTTCTACAGCTAAAATAACACCTGCTTCAGCATCGATTTCAACAAGTTTAAGCTGATTTTCATTGTTGTGGAATCCATGGGTAGCGCTTGGAATAACCCAGGTATCACGTTCCAACACTGAACTTTTAGTAATTGCGCTGGGGTCGGTAGCAGTGATCCTTAAAGCACGAATTATTGAAAGCGGATCAATATAGAATCTAACTCCGCCCAGGATTTTAAGATCTTTGGAATTGACGGAAATAGGAAAATCATCTTCATTAAAAAGCCAGCGCATGGAGCCTACCCCTCGCAGAATGTCTTCATCTCCGCGGGTTAGATGTAAGCTGTTCGAGCTGTAATGAACAGTCAGCCCGTCTGCTTCAATGTATTTCAATAGGTTCTCGCCGAGATGCCAACCTGAATATCCTGAAGATTTCTGTGTGCGAGTGACCGTGAGATCCATGCTCACTGTTGTCTCTGCGCCACGTTGGATCAGGTTCAATAGTTCATCAATGGATTCCATGAGCTTGAGACTAATTTGAAAAGCATGTTGTTGCTCCAAAACGTAGAAAAACGCCGGGAACCCTACGGCTCCCGGCGCAACCACCAACAACATTTAACGTGAAGCGCGTGGCTTTCCTTCTGCATAGCCTTCGGTGGATTGAACTCCGACGGTGGCGCGTTCGAAGAAAGATTCAATCGAATCGGCGCCTGCGTAGGTGAATGAGGAGCGGACACCGGAGATGATTTGATCTACCAGGTCCTCGACTCCGCCGTGGCGTTTGTCAATGTAGATGCGGGCAGTGGAGATGCCTTCTTCGAACATTGCGCGGCGTGCTTTTTCGAAAGCTTCGACCTTTTGGTTTCGGCTTTCCACGGCGCGCCGGGATGCCATACCGAAGGATTCTTTGTACATGCGTCCGTCGGATTCGAAGCGGAGGTCGCCGGGGGATTCGTAGGTTCCGGAGAACCAGGATCCGACCATCACGTTGGAGGCGCCAGCTGCGAGTGCGAGGGCGACGTCGCGGGGGTCGCGGACTCCGCCGTCTGCCCATACGTGTGCGCCGAGTTTGCGGGCTTCGGCTGCGCATTCCAGCACTGCGGAGAACTGTGGTCGGCCAACGCCGGTTTGCATGCGGGTGGTGCACATTGCGCCTGGTCCAACGCCTACCTTGATGATGTTTGCGCCTGCTTCGACGAGGTCGCGGACACCGTCGGCGGTGACCACGTTGCCGGCAACGATGGGGACGTTGACGTCGAGTGCGCGGATGCGTTTGAGGGCGCTGATCATGGTGGATTGGTGGCCGTGTGCTGTGTCGACGACTAGAACGTCGGCGCCGGCGTCGAGAAGCGTTTTGGTGCGTCCTTCGATGTCGCCGTTGATGCCGATGGCGGCGCCGACTCGCAGGCGGCCGTTGGCGTCGATAGCCGGCTTGTACATGGTGGCGCGCAGGGCGCCGGTGCGGGTGAGGATGCCGCGGAGTGAGCCGTCAGCCGCGACGACGGGGGCGAGTTTGCGGCTGTGTTCGTGGAGGATTCCGAAGGCGTCTTCGGGGGAAATATCCTCAGGCAGCGTCAATAGGGAGGTGGACATGAGGGTGCCCACCTGAGTGAAGTTGTCTGCGCCTTCGAGGTCCTTGTCGGTGACGATGCCGACCGGCTGATCGCCCTCCAAAACAATGGCTGCACCGTGCGCACGCTTGTGGATCAAGTTGCGTGCATAACCCACGGTGTGGTGCGGTTTTACGGTAATTGGGGTATCAAAAACCAGGTCCGCTTTCTTCACATTCGCGATAGTCTCTGCAGCAATATCGGCGGGCACATCCTGCGGAAGAATCGCCATGCCACCGCGGCGCGCAATGGTCTCAGCCATGCGTCGGCCAGCAACAGCAGTCATGTTTGCCACAACGAGCGGGATGGTTGTTCCGGTTCCGTCGTTGGTGCGCAGATCCACGGACATGCGGGAGCCCACATCAGAACGTGAAGGAACCATAAACACGTCCGAGTAGGTCAGCTCATAGGGCGGATTGGAATTGTTAAGAAAACGCATGGGTCTCCTAGTTGGTAAATCAGTTATCCCTGAACACGGCAAGGGTACCTCAATTGCTCTTTCCACCGCCTTCCTGCTGCTTTACTACTGCTTTTCGACGCCCCAACCCGGTGTTCGCTACAGGCGTACAGGGCCTTTCGGGCCTCAAAAACTAGCCCTGAACAGGGCTTATATGGTTTGGTGTTTAGCTAATTCCAAGCCGAGCTGAAAAAGTCTGGAAGTTTTGCCCAATAAGGGCGTTAAAGTGAGTGAAAGCGAATTTAGAAATAAAGAATTAAGGGGAGAGACATGTTCGAGAGGTTTACCGATCGTGCACGCCGCGTGATTGTGCTCGCGCAGGAAGAGGCGCGCATGCTCAACCACAATTACATCGGCACGGAGCACATTCTCCTCGGCCTCATTCACGAGGGCGAGGGCGTTGCAGCCAAGGCTTTGGAATCCATGGGAATTTCCCTGGACGCCGTCCGCCAGGAAGTCGAAGAGATTATCGGCCAGGGCTCCCAGCCCACCACCGGCCACATTCCTTTTACTCCACGTGCCAAGAAGGTCCTGGAGCTCAGCCTCCGCGAGGGACTACAGATGGGACACAAGTACATCGGTACTGAGTTCCTGCTTCTCGGTTTGATCCGTGAGGGCGAGGGCGTTGCTGCCCAGGTCCTGGTCAAGCTTGGTGCTGATCTGCCACGCGTGCGTCAGCAAGTTATTCAGCTTCTCTCCGGCTACGAAGGTGGCCAGGGCGGATCCCCAGAGGGCGGTCAGGGCGCCCCTACTGGCGGTGACGCTGTTGGTGCAGGAGCTGCTCCTGGCGGTCGTCCATCTTCGGGCGGCCCAGGCGAGCGTTCTACCTCTTTGGTTCTTGACCAGTTCGGCCGCAACCTCACCCAGGCCGCAAAGGACGGCAAGCTGGACCCAGTTGTTGGTCGTGATAAGGAAATCGAGCGCATCATGCAGGTGCTCTCCCGTCGTACCAAGAACAACCCAGTTCTTATTGGTGAGCCAGGTGTTGGTAAGACCGCAGTTGTTGAAGGTCTTGCACTAGACATTGTTAACGGCAAGGTTCCAGAGACCCTCAAGGACAAGCAGGTTTACTCCCTTGACTTAGGTTCACTGGTTGCAGGTTCCCGTTACCGCGGTGACTTCGAAGAGCGCCTGAAGAAGGTCCTCAAGGAGATTAACCAGCGCGGCGACATCATCCTGTTTATCGATGAGATCCACACCCTCGTGGGTGCAGGTGCAGCAGAAGGCGCAATCGACGCCGCCTCCCTGCTTAAGCCAAAGCTTGCCCGCGGTGAACTGCAGACCATTGGTGCAACCACCTTGGACGAGTACCGTAAGCACATTGAAAAGGACGCAGCTCTTGAGCGTCGTTTCCAGCCAGTGCAGGTTCCAGAGCCTTCGGTTGATCTCACCGTTGAGATCTTGAAGGGTCTGCGCGACCGCTACGAAGCTCACCACCGCGTATCCATCACCGATGGTGCTCTTACCGCAGCAGCTCAGCTTGCTGATCGCTACATTAACGACCGCTTCTTGCCAGATAAGGCCGTTGACCTCATCGATGAGGCTGGCGCCCGCATGCGCATCAAGCGCATGACCGCACCGTCCTCCCTCCGCGAGGTTGATGAGCGCATCGCTGATGTTCGCCGTGAGAAGGAAGCAGCGATCGATGCTCAGGACTTTGAGAAGGCAGCAGGTCTTCGCGATAAGGAGCGCAAGCTCGGCGAAGAGCGTTCAGAGAAGGAAAAGCAGTGGCGCTCCGGCGACCTCGAGGACATTGCTGAGGTTGGCGAAGAGCAGATCGCAGAAGTACTGGCCAACTGGACTGGTATTCCTGTCTTCAAGCTCACCGAAGCTGAGTCTTCCCGCCTGCTCAACATGGAAGAAGAGTTGCACAAGCGCATCATCGGACAGGATGAAGCTGTCAAGGCTGTCTCCCGTGCGATCCGTCGTACCCGTGCAGGTCTGAAGGATCCTAAGCGTCCTTCCGGCTCCTTCATCTTCGCTGGTCCATCCGGTGTTGGTAAGACCGAGCTGTCCAAGGCACTTGCTGGATTCCTCTTCGGTGACGATGATTCCCTCATCCAAATCGACATGGGTGAATTCCACGACCGCTTCACCGCGTCCCGACTCTTCGGTGCCCCTCCGGGATACGTTGGCTACGAAGAAGGTGGCCAGCTGACCGAGAAGGTTCGCCGTAAGCCATTCTCCGTTGTGCTTTTCGACGAGATCGAGAAGGCCCACAAGGAGATCTACAACACCTTGCTGCAGGTGTTGGAAGATGGTCGCCTTACCGATGGTCAGGGTCGCATTGTGGACTTCAAGAACACCGTCCTGATCTTCACCTCCAACCTGGGCACCTCTGACATCTCCAAGGCTGTTGGCCTGGGCTTCTCCGGATCCTCTGAGACTGACAGCGATGCTCAGTACGACCGCATGAAGAACAAGGTCCACGACGAGCTGAAGAAGCACTTCCGCCCTGAGTTCCTGAACCGTATTGATGAGATCGTGGTCTTCCACCAGCTCACCAAGGATCAGATCGTTCAGATGGTCGACCTTCTTATTGGCCGCGTGTCCAACGCACTGGCTGAGAAGGACATGAGCATCGAACTGACTGAGAAGGCTAAGGATCTCCTTGCCAGCCGCGGCTTCGATCCAGTTCTGGGTGCACGACCATTGCGTCGCACCATTCAGCGCGAAATCGAAGACCAGATGTCCGAGAAGATCCTCTTCGGAGAAATCGGTGCTGGCGAGATCGTCACCGTCGACGTCGAAGGCTGGGACGGCGAGTCCAAGGACACCGACCGTGCGAAGTTCACCTTCACACCACGTCCAAAGCCAATGCCAGAAGGTAAGTTCTCTGAGATCTCCGTACAGGCTGCAGAAGCAATCCAAGATGTAGATTCCGCAGCTGACGGCGATGTCCCAGAAACCGATTCACTTTCCGACATTGACCTTGAAACCCTTGAGAAGTTCGAGGAAGATGTAGAAAACGGCACCGACATTGATCAGGTATCCGGTGACTACTACGGCACCGATGATCAGGGAGGCACTGCTCCAAGCAAGGAGTAGTACGCTTCTCGACGTAAAAACCAAGCCCCGTAACTTTGAAAAAGGTTACGGGGTTTGGTCTGTGTCTGATCCAGACTCATCAGAAATTACTGTGATAACCTGCAGATATGCAGATCTCCGCGAGCAAACTTGGCCCACTTGAAAATCCTCAATGGTCCCCAAAAAATCTGAATGTTATCGCAGGTCCCAATGGCTCGGGAAAAACATACTTGGCGCATGCCATCTACCTGTTGCTTAAAGGCCTGTCCAGGAGTATCCGTCTTTCAGAAAAACAGATTTCACCGGTTCTAGAGGATCTTGCACAGCTACTTGTCGATGACCATATAGTCGAGCTGGGCGGACAAGAACTGATCGAATTAGTAAAAGAACTGATTGAACGTAGAGCTAGTGCATCTACACGACAGCTCGAAAGTTTTCTGAACGCTGGAGATGGTGAAGCTCAATTGGGATTGCAACTCACCTTGGATGAAAGCACGGTTGAAGAGTCCTTATTCAAGATGCATCGACGAATTGGCGTTCAGGTGAAAGCTAGATCGGGGGATTTCAACTGCAATTTGGAAGTGGATTCATCTAAGCGCAGCGCTACTTTTACTATTAGTCGTGTTGAAAATAGCACAAACGATGAATCTGAAAATCGTCTTTCAGCGCCAGATACTAGGACAATTTCCCAGAACATCAAGTTCCTTTTAGAAATGGCATTCAGCAGATCTAATCCTGTTCCATATATTCTAAGTGCAGAGCGAACCGGAATCAGTTTATTCCAGCAAGATATTGATTTTGGACGATCTCGCATGGTCGAAGAGTTTCGCATTGAGGGTGAACAAGCCCTAGACGGAGTTGACCGTAGTATCTGGTCGCCTGCAATTGAAGATAATTTCAATACTTTTCGTTCTCTCAATCGTTGGCGAAAGAGCAACAGCTTTCTAGCAGCTCATCATCCGGAAGTATTGGAACTGTTTGACCGAATGGTCTCGGGACGGTTCGTTGAAATTGACGGAGCCTTCAAGTTTGCCCCAGAAGGTGCTGAAGGCCCCATCCCAATGACCTCGACCTCTAGTACTGTTCGTGCGCTTTTTGAGTTGGGTGAGTTTCTCAGGTACCGAGCTCAAAAAGGTCAGTGGTTAATTATCGACGAGCCTGAGTTGAATCTCCATCCACAAAACCAAGTGTTGATGGGCCGTCTACTTGCCGCGCTATCCAATGCAGGGCTCAAAATCTTGGTGACCACGCACAGTGATTACATCGTTAGGGAACTGTCGATTCTTGTGATGCTGAGTCAAAAAGACCAGTCAGCACTGCCCACTGGTTACATTCATGACTTCGTCTTATCCCCTGAAGATGTGAGAGTTGATTACACTGAGTTTGAAGGAGATTTACAACGGTCAAAGCTGCGATCAGTTGAAGTGACAGCTGAAGATGGAATCTCCACTCCCTTTTTCGACGACGCAATCCGGCAACAGAATGATGTCTTCGAAGAGGTCATGTGGGGATGAGCGAGCTATCCAGGTTTGCAGCGAAGTTAAGCGAACTGCTTAAGGATGATTCCCTTTTCTTGGCTGGCGAACGTATTAATGAGGACGGCTTGTTAGTTCTAACTGAAGATGAGGCGGGTAGAGAAAAGAGGACCGTTAAACTCTCGGATGTTCCGGCTGACGCGCAGATCATTAAGGTCGACAATTTTGATCTTCAAGGTCGTTTCATTTGTACTGCCGGAAATTCAGATGTGGGAAAAAGGTGCGATTACGTAATTATTGATGCCCAACATTCTAGGATTCTTCTGATTGAGTTAAAGCTCGGAACAAAAGGTGATGGGGAGAGGAAACAGGTAGTAGCACAGCTCAAGGGCGGACGCGTTGTCATTGATTATCTGGTGGCGCTCATTGCTCACTTCCATAGTGAATCCTTAGATCTAAACCCTGAGGAATTCAGATATGCGTGGATTTCCTACCGCGAAGCGAAAACACAAAAGTCAGAGTCCCGAGCAAATGGTCGTGACATTGATTCGCCAATGAGACTCAAGAACGCCCAGAAAACCGTATACAGCTTCAAACGAATAACTAGATAAAGTCCCGGGAAATTTAGTCACCTGGGTGTAGCGCATTTTGTCGTCGAAAAGCAATGGCGCTTTTTCGGTAGTATTTCGCTTTATGAACTCCCGCGCCCAAGTTTTATTGCCCGAGCAACGTTATCAGGATGAACTCGAGTTTCTTCGTAGCGTGGATGATGGGCCTCGGCCACCAGGCTGGGCAATGACACCGGCGCGAGCCGTGGATTTCATTTGCGGTGCGCAGGGCTTAAGAAATGGCCGGAAGCGGATGGATATTTCCACCAAATTCGTGGGGGATCGGGCACTAGTTGAACGCTGCGTGGTTACCTTGGCTGGATCACGGGCACTGATGCTCGTTGGTGAACCAGGCACGGCAAAGTCCATGTTGTCGGAGCTTTTGGCAGCGGCGATCTGTGGTTCTTCCGCGCTGACGGTGCAGGGAAGTGCTGGTACCACAGAGGATCAATTACGTTATGGCTGGAACTACGGTCTGCTATTGACGCATGGGCCTTCGCGGGAGTCGCTTGTTCCTTCGCCAGTGATGCAGGCAATGGAATCGGGACGTATTGCTCGGGTAGAGGAAATCACCCGTTGTTTGCCGGAGGTTCAAGACGCAATTGTGCCGGTGCTTTCTGAACGTAGAATTTCCGTCCCTGAGTTGGGTGAATACTCCGTTGCGGCAGTGGAGGGGTTTGGGCTGATTGGCACAGCTAACCTGCGGGATAAGGGCGTCAGTGAAATGAGTGCCGCGCTGAAGCGTCGCTTTAACTTTGAGTTGGTTGAACCCATCGCTGATCGTGATGCGGAAGTATCGTTGGTGATGTCTAAGACCGCGACTGCTCTGGCACAAGCTGATGTCATTGCTGATGTCGACGAAGTCGTAGTGCACACTCTTGTGGATATTTTCCGGGACCTGCGCATGGGTCGAACTCGTGAAGGTTGGGCGGTGGAAAAGCCAGGCAGTGTGCTGTCGACTGCAGAAGCAGTGGCTATTTCATCGTCCATTGCGCTTGCCGGCGCGTATTTTCCTGTGGCGTCACCAACAGCACTTATCCCAGAGCATCTGTTGGGTGCGGTTCGTAAAGATGATGATCGTGATGCTGATCGTCTTCGCGCATATTGGGATGGCGTGGTTCATCGTCGTAGTCAGGCTGATCACAATAGTGCCTGGACCGTGCTGTGGGAGCAGCGGAGCCAGCTCTAATGCAGTCCGTGGAAGAGCTCTTAAGTGACCTTATTGCAGGTCCTGATGCTGACACCTTGCTGTTCGGGGTGCGGCATCATTCCCCAGCATGTGCCCGCGCGGTGGTAGCAGCTGCGCAGGAGTGGCAGCCAGAGGCAATTGCGATTGAATTACCCACTGACCTTGATGAACTTGTTCCAATAATTGCCGATCCACGAACCGAAGCTCCGGTTGCAGTGGCCATTGCGGGTGGTCAGGGAACGGGCTTTTATCCTTTTGCGGATTTTTCTCCTGAACTTGCCATTCTAAGGTGGGCGCAGGCTCAGAACATTCCGGTGCACTGCATTGATTTGCCCGCAGGGGCGGAAATATTAGAGGACGAAATCCCCGAAGAGGGGCCGACGATCGATGTGGAGCAGCTGGTCGGACAGGAATCTTGGGATACCCAGGTGGAGGCGCGTGCAGTGGGGCAAACCTGGCAGCAGGTGCGCCGGGCAGCTCTGGGCGTGGGTTTAGGTGTGCGTTTGGCTGAGCACACTCCAGATGCAAAAACGCGCGCCAGGGAAGCGCATATGCGAGCTTGCCTGCAGGATCTCAAAGGAACCCGAACTTTAGTGGTGGTTGGTTCTTATCATTGCGGGGGTTTGTTTGAAGGACCCGCAATCCGGCCGCCGGTAACACCGCCAGCTGCGGTTTCATTGCTGCCCTATACTTTTGCACAATTGGATTCTCGTTCTGGATATGGTTCCGGAATCAGGGATCCCCAGTGGCAGCAAGGTGTTTTTGACGCAACAAATGCCGAGGACATAGCAGAGCACACTGCAAGAATTGTTACTGAAGTAGCCCGCTACATGCGGTTGAAAGACACTCCTGCGGGTACCGGCGAAGTGGCTGAAGCAGTACGCATGGCGGGGGATTTAGCTCGCTTGCGCAGATTGCCAGCAACTGGACGTCGAGAAGCAATTGAAGCCTTAACCAGCGTATTCGCGCAAGGCTCCGTGATTGGCCGAGGTCGCGCGGTGGCTCAGGCGTTGCAGGCCGTCATGATCGGCGATCGCCGTGGCACGTTACCTCCCGGCGCGCCTGTGCCGGCGTTGCTGAGCCAGGTGAAGCAGTTGTTGGCGCAGCTGAGGCTGCCTGCTGGTGAGACTGACCGGAGCGCAATCGTGCGCGTTGAGCCTTTTAAGGGCGGTCGGCAGCTCGAGCGGCATCTTGCGCTGAATCGTTTACAGGCCTTGAACATTCCGTATGTGCGCGAGCGTAGCTTGGGGCAAAATCGTGGGTTGGAAAACCGTAGTTATAGTGCCGAATGTAATTTCAGTACTGGAACTGCGGGCGCGTTGGGCGTGTGCATTGCGGGTGCGACGTTGGAGCAGGCGGTGCAGAATACGATCGCGAATCGTATTGCTTGTTGGGCGGGCGATGCGGATGAGCTGTTGTACCTGCTTGATACGTCGGTGAGCTGCGCATTGCCTGAACAAGTGGCTGCTTGTTTGGATCTTGTTGACTTGGATCTGTCTGCGCGGGCGAGTTTTGCCACTGCAGTGCGCGCAACAGAAACTTTGTTGGGCTTAAGCGGTGGCAGGGAACCGGCAGCTGTGCTGTTGCCCGAGGCGCTGCTTGAACGCTCCACGCAGGTGGCGGAAACGCTGAGCGCTGCGGCAGTTCGCGAACTCCCCGGCATTGCGGGGTCGAATGAATTTTCAGATGCTGCCCTGCTGTCCGGAGTAAATGGGTTGGTGGAAAGCCATCAGGTGCGTGCGACCTCGTTGCTCAAGCACATTGCGGATGCCGGATCGCCACTCATGCGCGGCGCCGCAACGGCTGTGCTTGCCACAATGGGATCTGTGGAGGGCATATCTGAGCTGGTAGGCAGCTGGATTGACCAGCTTGCCGGCTCCGCCGATGCCGCGCGCACGTTGAGCGGTTTCCTCATCGCCAGCCACGGTACATGGAGCGAAAGTGAGCTTTTCGACGGCGCGACCTCGCGGGTGGAACAGCTTTCCGACGCGGGCTTCATCCAGATCCTCCCGCGCCTGCGCGCTGCCTTTGATCCGGTGCCACCCGCAGAGCGGGAAAGATTTTTGGATCATTTGTCCTTAAGAATCGGCACCATTCCCCCGCAAGCTGCGCATCCGGACACCCTTGCTGCGAATGCTACTGCAGATACCGCAGCAGCCGCGCGCCTTCGAGCTCTTGGCTTAATGGACCTTGCTCTCAGTCCTGCTACTCGCTGGCGTTTGGCACTCGGCGCTGAACCGGGTGCACTAAGCGCTGGCGCTGGCAGGTTTGCAGCCGCTCTTGATGAACTTTACGGAAACCCTGGTTTGGACCCATCCGGGGAATCAGACGGGCGGATCGGCGCTGGAAATGAACCCGGAACACTGAGCGCCCGCGAGTGGACTGAAGAGATCACCATGCTTTTCGGCGATGATCACCTTCAAGAAATCATCGGTACAGCCGCCTCTATGGGGCGAGCAGACGTGGTGGAAAACCTCAGCCTAGATGCGGTCCGCCCCAGCGTAGAGCTACTCACCACCATGCTTAATCTACGTGGCGCGCTGCCCGAAGCACGTCTGCGCAAGATCAGGCCACTCATCGAAAAGGTTGTTGCAGAACTATCCGCTTTGCTCGCCCGCGACCTCACCCCAGTGTTGCGAGGTGTGCCCTCAACCGTGCCCACCCGCCGCCGCGGACCAGACATCGATCTCAACGCCACTATTCGACGAAACCTCCGGCACGTCACCATGATTGGCGATACTCCCCGCGTTGTTCCAGTGACCCCATACTTCAAATCACGCGAAGTCCGCACCAGCCCCTGGCATATCATCGTGGTCGTTGATGTTTCCGGTTCCATGGAAGCATCAACTGTTTATGCAGCAATGACAGCAGCAATACTTACCGGAATCAAAACCTATGAAGTCAGCTTCCTCACCTTTGACACCGAAGTAGTGGATCTAAGCGGACATGTTGATGATCCACTGCAACTGCTTTTAGAAATCTCCGTTGGCGGCGGCACTGACATTGCCAAAGCACTGTTTTACGCCGGAAATCTAGTAAAAGTACCATCGCGCACTGCAATTATTGTGGTCTCTGACTTCGACGAATACGGACCAGTATCCAGACTGGTTCAGCGAGTCCGCAACCTCGCAGAATCTGGAGTTCACCTCATCGGCTGCGCAGCACTCGATGACACCGGAGCAGCCGTCTATAACGTTGGCATCGCTCAAGCAATAGCAGCCGCGGGAATGCGCGTGGCCTCATTAAGCCCCATGCAATTGGCACGATGGGTTGCAGAGGTACTTTCATGACATCAACATCGCTTCCTGCTGTCGCCCCCGATATTGCAGCTGATCTGCTTTCCGCTTTGCCTTCCCGGCTAAAACGACGAGCCGAAGCACTCGCCGCCGAAAGTAGTTCCTGGTCCGTTCAGGATGGTGTGGTGGTGATTGGCGAGCACACTGTGACGGTCGCTGAAGACATCACGTGCAGTTGTTTGCTCTCTCCAAAATGCGCTCACGTTGGAGCAGTTGTGTTGGCCGCGCCGGTGGGAGCTGCTGCTGAGGTGCCGGTTGGTGGGGTGCAGGATGTGGCGCAGGATGTGGCGCAGCCGGAAAAGCTTGTTAACGAATCTGCACTGAATACCCGCATTCAACTAGCCTCTCGCTGCACTGATCTGGTTAACGCCTGCCTGAAACATGGGCTCGGCGCACTGAGCGTCCAAGATTACGCAGGAGCTTTGGCCTTGCTTCAAGCAACCCGCGCAGCAGTGCTACCTCGACTCGAACGGGCACTCACCGGCGTAGTTGGTGGATTGAGAAGTACACGTTTAGGCACGCCACCAGGACGCGATGATCTTGGAAACCGACTGAGCGTTCTCGCGTTAGCCGCCTTCGTGTTGGCTAAAGATCCGACGTCTGAAGAAGCCATCGGACAAACACGGCGCAGCTATTCAAATCTTGATGGCAAAGGCACCGGAATCTTTGTGCCTTTGATGGCGGAACCAGTGGTAGCTGCCTCTGGATTTGCTGGAGTGGTAGTCACTTTTGCAGATACCCAAGGCGAATTATTCCAGCTCGCACATACCCCGCCAGGTGAAGCTAAAGACGTTGCAAGTGCCTGGGAAGGCCGCGCAGCTTTAGGAGATCTTCACTGTTCCTATTCACAACTAGCCAAGCACAAATTGTTGCTCTCTGGTGGCCGAACCAGCGCAGACGGCAGGATCGGTCGAGGCAAAGGTGTGCGTGCTGCCCTTGGTGAGGCCGTGGGGATTACCGACCTCCCCGAAGTACCCGGCTTTGAGTACTTTTCCGGAACCGTAATATCCGGTGACCGACGCGGATTTATTCTGCGCACCGACTCTGGTGACATTCCCCTTAGTTTTTTATCGGCAGCCAGGCGCGCCGGGCTTGGTGATGTACTGAGCTGGCTAAAAAACCAACCTGAACTGCAGGTAGTGAGCAGAGACCGACATGTGGTTCGAGTTTTTACCTCCACGGAACAAGTGTTTCCCGGATTAGATCACCCAGATGGAACTGATCTTCCCGATGATTCAGGTCCTCGGGAACTCCGTATGCAAACTCTCGGTGTGTCAGAGTTACTGTCCCTGTGGTGTGGGATTGTTACAGCTGGTGGCGCTGTGGCACTAGGTGGACAATCAAACCGTTTGGCTAATGATGCTGCCAAACTCGATGCGTTGGCGGCACCTGTGGCGGCAGGTCTATTGCGCAGTCTTTTAACCGAACTGGATGCAACAGCGCTGGCTCGAATACAGGGCTATTTGGGTAATTTCTAGGAGGAATTCAAATACAAATCTGGCTGTTCCAGCGCTGGTGATGTGAATAATCGGTATTTGATTTTCGCTGCGGATGTAATTCTCTCAGGCGACAGGGCGCAAGTTCATTTAGACTTAAGAAAATTCTAAGGGTCGCCTCATGGCGGTGGCTATCCCGTTGCGGTGACTTCCTCGTTGAAAGTCAAGACGAAAAGAGCAAATATGGCTGAGTTGGCAGTTGAGTGGATTGACGCGGGGGAATATCAATTCCTGCTGGACGGGGAAGAAATCCTAGCGCGTAATGCTAAAGGAAAACAGCTCAAAACGGTTCCTGCAAAGGCTCGTAAATTACCAGAGTTTGAGCAGCTTGATGCCCTAAGAACTGCACTTTCACAGCACCGTCAGACCTGTATTGCAACAGTGAGTGCTTGGTTTCTTAACGGCCAAACAATCCCTACTCGGGTGATTTCAGCAGTGTGGCATGATCCGGCATGGCAAGCAATGCTGAAAGACGCCATCCTCAACTTCGATGGCTCCGTTGGTCTTCTTCGGGATGCAACAGCAGATTCACTGAGCTTGGTTGACCTTGATGGAGAAACCGTCAACGTGCCGGTTGATGATAACTCTGTGATTTCTTTGCCACATCCCATTTTGATGGATGACTTAAGCGACTGGCGTGAATTCGCCGTGGAGCTTAGCGTTCACCAAGGATTTGACCAACTATTCCGAGACACTTATCCCAAGCCTGCTGACGAGGCAGGGCAGCGCGAAGTTCTCGGAAAATACTCTGGCGGAGAGTATGAGAAGACAAATGTTTTGGTGGGTCGTTCCCGCGGTGGTGGATTTACCGTGGACTTTGAGGAAGGCGTTGCTGGTGTCAGCCTTGATGTGGTTGAACCGGGAATGGAAAACAACGCGGAGATTACTGCGACACTAGAGGTAATTGATTCCTACGAAGAAAGTGCATCCCTGGGTGCCCTTTATTTCACTTGGGACGGTCGAATTGTTCCAGCTGAGGAAGTTGGACCTGTCGTCTGGTCTGAAGGCGTACGAATGGCTGAGTTCGTGTTCAGCGGCCGCACCATTAAAGACAATAATGAGGAAAACAAGTGAGCGTCGATAAGATTTATGCCCTGGGAGTTGAAAACACAGACACTTCGTTGCTTAGCGCTGCCACTTACGTTGGTGGTGGACATACTATCGTCCGGCTTATTCCGGAATCTCTCATTGAAGCGGAATCGATAGCCCAGGCAACTCTTGGACTCAATTTGTTTGAAAATCATACTGTTGGAAAGGCTGAGCCTCGGGCAGTTGGTTTCCCTGCTTGGCCGATTATCCATGATCCGGATAATGCCCAGCACGCGTTGAACTTGGTAGGCGATCTGGAGTGGGCGCGTCGCCATGCAAGTAGTCAGGCAAAGAAAGTAAAAGAGCGTTTCGACGCCCTCGTTGGTGATCTTTCAAATTCTGCCCCACACTTCGTTCCGACATTGCTTGAGGAACTTGCTCGAATTTTCTCCGCTGCCGGAAATAATAGTTTTGCCAAGCAGTATTTTGGTCGGGCACGTGAGATCGAACGGGCCCACAATATTCCTGTTGATCCAGAACGACACGAAGCTGCCTTCTTGGAGTTTGCCCGATCTGGTGTTGTTGGTGCGAAAAACATGACTCAGGAAGTCACTGATGCATCGGCTAGGTTGGAGTCTCCAGCAGCTGCTTTTGAATATGTCCTGCGTCTTAATGTCGCGCGTATTCGTGCAGGTCAACAACCATATGCGTATCTTGCCAGGGACCTTCGCAAGCTCGGAGCCACTGCTGGATTAAGCGCTAAGGAAGTAGACGCTCAACTTTTTGATGGAATAGTAGGACTGTCTTCAGTTCTTAAATCCCCTGGTGGATTCTGGAAAGCAACGCGGACTCCTCTTGCAGAATGGCTGCGCTCCAACCCAGATCGAGGGGAAGCCTTTATCAATGATCAGCCACAAGAGTTTTCCAATGAAGAGTGGCTTGAATTCTTGGATGAAGCCGGAATTTGGCAACGACTCATTGCAGATGATGAAGCATTCCTCACCTGGATGCAAATAGTGCTTGGACGAAGTTCTTATGAGCTAATGAAATTTAGCCCTCGACTTCTTGGCGCCATTGAGCTCCTTGGCGATGCATTGCGTGGCACCGAAATCCAAGGGGCATATAGCCAGCTGCCTTTGGAATATGTTGACGCACTAATTGCTGCAGGCGTTAAGTGGACAGAGGCTGCTGAGTGGAAACGAAATGACGTCAACTGGCGCGGATGGGCAGAGCAAACAAGCCGAACTAGGGATTTCCAAGCGCTAGTCGCACATCCAGAAATCTCTGAGTTGGCTGCAAAATCACTAGAGGCCGGATTTGTTTCCAATTCTTTAGATCTGCTCCTTGAGGTCTCCGGCGCAAAGGAACTGCTATCCCGTTATCTCGATCTGATTGCATCACGGGTTGTTAATGCACAAGGAGCTTTTGCCGAATTAGCGCTGCTAATTAATCAGAGCTTGGTTCATCTAAATGACCCTCGCCTGATGGAACTCAATCCAGAGGCAATGAAGACCATGACTGCCTTTGATTCCCAAGCTGCGTTGAGTTGGGCGATTCGTGCTGGAATACTGGCTGAATTGGCGTGGCCTGCAATGGAAGAATCCGCGTCGAGGTTGCAAGCTGAATCACCAGATAAAGAAATCGAGTTTTATCACAGTCATCCAGACCTAATTGTGGTGTGTGGTGATCAATTTGAGGTGATCAGTGGTTCTTCAGTACGCATTACAGGAAAGCTACCAGTAGGCGCCCGAATCGAGTCTGCTTTTTCAGTTGGCGATGACGTGGTGTTTTTCTACCGCCCACCGTCAGGTTGGGAAATCCACGTGTACTGGAATGGTGGCACCGGGCAAAAAGCTAGCGATAGCAGCGGCGGATATTTCAGGTACGGATTGGGCGTAACCTTCCCGGTACCGGATGGTCGATTGACAGGCAGCGGATTGCTTAAAGTCGGAGCGACCGATAAGAACTATGGAGTCGGTGAATTAGTTTGTTCGCTGAATAGCGATCAGATTTACAAGTTTGATTATCGCGGTGGTTCCCTGTGGCTAGCCGACGCTGAAAAATTCAGTGACTGGGAAGTAAATTCAAAGATCTTGCCACACCTTGGCCTTGACGAAATCGGCATTGCACTTGGCGCGGATACTGAGGTTGGAGAGGTCGGTGAGGATGGCGAGGGTAAACTCCAGCCAACGATTTTCCCTGCCTTTGCTTCAACTAATGACAGCCTCGCCGGAACGTATAACGGCAAGCACTTTACAATCCGATCAAGTTCAGACGACACTTATCGTGCAGTGACCCCTCTGGGTAGCTTCAGCGCCCCAACGGATTTCCACTATGCGCTCAGTCGCCCAGGCGGTGGAGTATGGCTGTCGCGCGATCTAACACTTATCGATGCAGAGAGCGGTAACAACCTCAGTCGGCATTCCGGTTATCTAGACAAACTGCCAGTACACGCGGTGCACCAGCTGCAGGCCCGATCCCCCGAAACCAGCGAAGTCATGCGGTCGTGCACGCCTTCTGATGCGAAAAAGCTACTGGACGCATTGCAACCAGAACCTGAGCGCAAGGTATCGAGTGAAGCAGCTAGGGTACGTCCTTCTTGGGATCGTTACCGAGAAGAAGAGGAAGTTTCTAGCAACATTAATTCTGCTATTGGGACATCCGCATGGAAAGCAGCATCGGAATTCTTGAACTCTGAAGATCCAGTACTGGTCAGCGCTGTGGTGGAACTGGCAGTTGATAGCGCAGCTTTGGATCTGGAATTTGAACGCTTGCGAAACGAGCTGATTTCTCCCGATACAAAACCAGAGAATCGACAGCTGACATCACAGGCAGCAGCATTGTTCGTAGATTTGATTGACGGACACCACTACTTTAGTAACTACCTCGATGTTCCAGAGGCCTTTGAAACCCTTTTGGCAGGATTGCAGACTCCGGGAACTCCGGTGAAGCAAAAGAACATTACTGAATCTGCTCTTCCTGCGCTGATCGGCCATGAACGAGCCTTATTGGGAATGCTCGCTGCTCAGATCACGGAGAAGCCAGCCGTCCAGGAATTGGTTGAGCTTTTCCGAGAGTTCACAAAGGCTGGTTTGTTGTGTTCTGGCTGGCGATCAGTAGTCGTATACGCGGAACACCAAGGCTGGAAAATAGGGGAGTGGGTTGACGGTGCTTTAGCATTGGGCCCAAAGGTTTACGACGGCTATGAATTATTGGTATTTGGCGATCGACCAACGATTTCTGGCTTCCCAGTCGTGGACAACCATGACCAGCGAATTTCCGCAGAAGATTTCCTCGCAGGCTTATCTGCGATTGAAAACAATCTTGCAAATACTCGGGAAATAAATGTCGATGATTTGGCCCAAAAGACTACTTTGACACCAGAGTTTTGCGCGTATCTCCAGAGCGGAGTTACCGGACGCACAAACCAATGGGGCAGCGAGGTTGATGAGAAGCTCAACACCCTCCGCGAGACATTGGGACTAGGAGTTACTGCGTTCAATTCTGCACGTACACAGCTGCGGTCAGAACCTTGGACACTCTTGCAAACAATGTTCGCAGCTCTCGTTCCTGAATCTGATCCAGCAGCAGTAGCAACCTATCCAGATTTTGCCGCCATGGCCACTGCCTGGAGCAATGAAGTCGGCGATCTGGGACACCGAATCACAGAAAAACAGCGCAGTGCGGTAAATCGTGCCACTGAACCTCATACCAGCAACGATGAACAGCGTATTCTGCGACCGCTGGAACTTCATAAGGAAGGTTATTCTGCAGAGTTCCGCTTTATCGCACCTCTGCTTACTTTGGCAGTGAACGTGCGTGGTGACGATCCACTTCGGCCATTCATCGCTCAACAATTTGAAACAATTAAACAGTTCGTTGAGGAACACAAGGCTAAAAATCCCTATCTAAAAGAAACCGACAAAGTTGAATTAGGTGATAGCTTTGACAAAATTGGTGATTACCGCAATTGGCATGTAACTAGGGTTCTCACCGAAGGGCTTCTTGACGATCTCATCGAAGATCTCAAACACCCCTATGAAAGCCCAGCCGGTCACCCTTTGGATCCACTGGTATCAGCGCCCGAAACGGTAGCCGAAATTGCTACTACCTTGGATCTCAGCGAGGATTCTGCCCGATACTTCCTACAAGTACTCGCACTGACAGCGCCTACTGATGCATCGATCAGGGAGTGGAACTCTTGGAAGAAGAAGGACATCGATGCTGCAGCGACTCCGTTGACTGACCGCGGACTTCTCATCACCGCAAAACGCTCAGGAGCAGGGCGAACACGATTCCTTCCAGGCGGCTGGCTGGAATCTAGCGCCGGTGAAAAAGGCTTTGAGGTATGGAAAGCTCCACTGTATCTCTTGTGGAAGGATGCTAAGGTACGTCCAATTGTGCGCACTTGCCCACCATTTACCCCGCTACCTCAGCTATTTTCAGATGCCTGGGCACGCTACCAAAGCGGCGACGTCCCAGGGTACGAAGAGCTAAGAACACAGCGTTATAGAAGGCGCTAAGGAGAAACTCAAGTGGTCGTCGAAAAGCTACAGGCGTTAGGAACCCCGGACGCTGACTCAGTAACACTGTCTGCAGTCAGCTTCGTTGCTGGTGGTCGCAAGATGGTGAGACTGGTTCCCGAAGCACTACTAGCTGCAGAGACAGTAATGCAGACGACCCTTGGTTTTCTTGCGCAGGATGCGCAACCGGTTGCACGAGTGCAGCCAAGAGCATTGGGATTTCCGGCTTGGCCGATCATCACTGATCCAGACAATGCCCGGTTCGCATTGAACTTGGTCAGTGATTTGGAGTGGGCGCGAAAACACGCAAGCAGTAGTGCGAAGAAAGTACGAGACCGGTTTGATGACCGTGTTGGCGATCTCACTAGGTCCGCGCCGCATTTCGTGCCGACTTTGCTTGAAGAACTCGCACGAATTTTTATTGCTGTGCGCAACTACGATGTCGCTCGGAAATATTTCAACAGGGCACGGGAGGTTGAACGAAGCTATGGGATCTCCATTGACCCAGCACGTCATGAGGCAGCACTTCTTGAGTTTGCTCTCAGCGGTGTAGTTGGACCGAAAGAACTTACCCGGGCAGCTAAAGATACACCAGAGTTTTTCGAAGACCCAGCCCGTGCTTTTGATGCCATTGTGCGGATTAATGTCAATAGTCTGCGCGCCGGGCAGCCACTATATCCGGGTGTCTTGCGAGATTTAAGAAAGCTAGGAACGCTCGCTGGATTGAGTTCTACCGAGGCAGATGCTCGCTTTTTTGATTCCATGATTGAGTTTCGTTCAATAATCTACGCTCCAGCTGGTTTTTGGAAGACGGCCCAGGCATCACTCGCATTCTGGCTTCGGGACAATCCTGGACGCGCCGGTATTCTTCTGCAGAATCGGCCAATAGAGTTTTCGATGGAACAGTGGTTGGAATTCTTAGAAGATGCTGGCGTCTGGCAAAATTTGCTCTCCGATGAGGACGCGTTAATTACTTGGGTTCGAGCAAGACTCGCGGAAAAAGATAGGAAATCCAGATCTTTTAGTCCCCGGATGCTTGCTGCCATTGAGTTGCTGGGTACTAAGTTGGCAGGGACACAAATAGAAATTGACATTCTTGAGTTTCCCCTGGAATACCTGGATGCGCTGTGTGCGGCTGGCGTGACCTGGACGGAGGTCGGGTTTTATCCACAATGGCAGTGGGACAATTGGGTTGCACAAGAACAACACAGTCGCGACTTGGAGAGCATTGCTTCAGATCCAGTGCTTTCAAAGTGTGCGGCACTCCGTCTTGATGCAAAATTCATACAGGCGAATCTTGATCTGTTGTGTGAGGTCTCTGGCGCACGTAATTTGCTGGCGCAATATCTAGATTCCATTGCTGATCTAGTAATTAATGCTCAAGGTTCATTGACCGAATTATCGTGGATTTTTGAGGAACGGCTCAAAGATCTGGGTATCCCGCTTCTTGTGGAGGTCAATCCTGCCGCAATGGACAAGATCCTTAGCTATGATCCAGCTGCAGCACTTACTTGGTCAATTCGTGCAGGGACGTTCGCGGAACTGACTTGGCAGGTTTTTGAGGAATCGGTGTCTCGGTTGAAAGAACTAAGCCCCGAATCGAAGATCAAACTGCTCGGCACCTTCCCTGATCTTGTCGTTAATTGCGGAAAGTACTTTGAGCTTATCGACGCGCATAACGTGCGCACTCGGGGTGAGCTTCCCGATGAAGTGGAAGAGCGCCTCGCCACAGCCTATTCCATCGATGACGACGTGGCGTTTTGTTCCTACTCCAGTGGGCCACCTTTGGTGTATTGGAACGGTGACACAGTCGAGGTATCGACCGCGGATCTGTCAGTGACCTTCAGAGGGAATGATCAGATGAGTTTCCCTTACGCTGGTGGACGCCTCACCGCAGCTGGACTGGTCACTGTAGGGTCGCTGGATTTAAAGACCTACTGTGGTGGTTTGGTCTGCAGCCTTCACGATGACCGAATCTTTAGATTTGATCGGGAACGAACTGCGCAGTGGCTCTCGGAGGAGCAAAGATTCAGTGATCCAATCGATGTACACGAAGTAGTAGATGCGCTGGGGGTAGCGGATCTGGGCGTGAATCTGGACAATCCTAGTGAGATTCAACCTTCCATATTCCCGGTATTTCCAGAAACTAAAGGGAGTCTGGCAGGAAATATTAACGGCAAACATGTCAGGATTATTTCTCGACATGATGAGATCCACCAAGTGGTCACTCCTCTAGGGGTCTTTGAATCCCCAGCGAAGTTCAAACAGGTCTTAGCTCGTCCTGGTGGAGGATACTGGTTGACTGATTGGAAGCAACTGCGTGATGCCTCTTCAGATCTGTGTTTAAGTATCTATGGGGGAAACCTTGTATATATGCTTGATGGCATCGATCATCTTCACCACTTGAGACCTCGAGATGAGGCAGCAAGTGTAAAGATGCGCAACTGCAATGTTGCTTCAGCTCAAGTGCTTTTAGGCGCAGTAGAACCAAATATGGAACGGAAAGTCGCTGGACAATCGATATTGTCGGGGAGCTATCCGTCCGATGTGGAACAAGTAGACGCTGAACCGGGAACTTCAGTTTGGAGCGCAGCTGCGGACTTTTTGGACTCCGAAGATCCAGTGCTTGTCTCTGCTGTTGTGAATATGGCAGAAGATGCAGTCGCGCTTGGACGGATGTGGGATTCACTGCGTGAATCTTTGGTTACGCCGGTGAAAGAGCCGATCGAACCAGTAATTGAAGATTTTGAACCAGAGACCTCGATATTGCTTATGGATCTCATTGGCGTTCGTATGCACAAGAGCCGTCGCTCCGTGTTGGATTTTTTTGGGCATGTGAAAGAGATTTTGGAGAATCCGGGCGAGCAGGCCACAGGTCTACTGTATGGCCAATTTTCGGCGCTTTCGATCATGGGGAGTGAACGTGAGTTGCTAGGTCGGATTGCAGCGCCCAAGCTTAATCCTCTCAGCATTCGTCCTATAATTGGCATTTTCCGAGAGTTGGTCAGTATGGGAATACTGTGTGGAAAGTGGCGAATCGTGAGTGTGCGCTGCGATAAGAGACTTTGGAAACAAGGGGATTGGGTTGAGGGATCGTTTGCAATCTCCGGCGAGGTCGGTCGCAGAGTTTTTAGTGGTTCCCTCCTTACCCAAGACGATATTCAAGAAGTAGCTGGTGTACCGGTATATGAGAATATGGGTGGACAGATCTCAGCTGCCGAGTTTCTCAGCGCGTTGACCGCCCTAGAAAAACGGCTGGATTCTGGGGTGGTTCCCGATATTTCTGATGGAGTTTCACAATTGTTGTCCGGAACTACCTTGCCTGAAGAAGCGTGTATTTACCTTGCAGGTGGACCTGTGCTGTTTAGGGGATCTCCAGACAGTCCAGCAAGCATCGCCCACCGTGATGCATTGGGACTTAAATTGGGGGAATTTCGGGCTGCTAGGCAACGTCTGATTTCGGTAAGGCCAGATCTCATGAGCGAAATGATCGTTGCTTCAGTTCCAGAAAACCCTGCGGAAATCGCAGCGGGGCTTGATTATCCTGCAATGGCTGCCGTGTGGCGTAGTCGCACCAACGACGCCGGGCATCGAATCACTAAGCAAGAGCGGACCGCATTGGAAAGAGCAGTGGATTCGAGGGACTCTGCGGAAGTAGAAAAGATCTTGCGCCCCTTGATCTTTGAAGATGACTTCTACCGTGCTCGATATGAATTTGTTGCTCCACTGCTTACCCTTGCTGCTCTTCGTCGCAGCGATGATCCAATCCGACCTTTCATCGCGGAGCAGTTTGATCGTCTCCGGGATCATATTGATCAATGGTCAGTGGATCAAGATTTTGTTCAGAGTATCTCTATATGCGAGTTAGGTGCAGAGTTCTCGGTGATTAAAGATGATCGTGAGGTACATGCGCTCCGAGTACTTAGCGAAGGGCATCTCGATGGTCTTATCGCAGATCTGCGCACTACTTATGAATCGCCACCTGGTCATCCTTTTGATCCCATGGTTTCTGCACCTGAAGTGGTGGAATCAGTGATGAGTTCCTTGAATGTACCCCAGGATGCGGCTCGCTATTTCCTCCAAGTACTGACACTGACAACTCCGTCGGATGCTTTAGTTCGGGAATGGAATGCGTGGCAGAAGAAGGAAATTGATCAAGCAGCTGCCCCTTTGACTGAGTTGGGAGTACTTGAGGTAGGGAAACGCCCGGGAGCAGGACGAACACGTTTCTTGCCCGGTGGCTGGTTAGATTCAATTGTCAGTGAAAAGGGGATGGAGGTGTGGAAAGCGCCGCTTTACCTGTTGTGGGAAGACGCACGGATGCGTCCAGTGGTGAAATCTTGCCCACCGTTAGTGCCGATGCCACAGCTCTTTTCTCGTGCTTGGGAACGGTATAAGTCAGGTGATGTTCCACAATTTGAGGAGCTGAAGTAATTCGCAGTCTGGGCGACTGGTTGAATAGCTAATCCCCGCGCAGATTAGTCAAGAATACGCGGGGGATTAGCAGATAAAAACTAGTTGTAAAGCATGCCGCCGTCGACAAGCATGACCTGTCCGGTGACGTAGTTGGAGTTTTCTGAAGCCAGGAAGGAAACGAGTCCGGCTACATCTTCGGGGACAGATGGTCGGCCCAGCGCGATGGAGGAGGAGTACTCCTTGAAGTTCTCACCAATTGGTTTGCCGTTGATCTTGGAAAGTTCAGCATCGATCTGCTCCCACATTCCGGTACCCACGATGCCAGGTGCATATGCGTTGACAGTGTGGCCCTTCGGAGCAAGTTCTTGAGCAGCAGCCTGGGTGAGGCCACGAACCGCGAATTTGGTGGTGGAGTAGGCGCTCAAGATTGGGAAACCTTGGATAGCAGCGACTGATGCAGCGTTGATGATCTTGCCTTTTACGCCAAGCTCATCGAACTTTCGGGATGCTGCTTGAATACCAAAAAATACGCTAAAAACGTTCACGGAGTAGATCTGCTTTAGGTCTTCTTCGGTGACTTCCAGAAGTGGCTTAATTTGTGCGATGCCGGCGTTGTTTACTAGCACATCGAAGCCGCCAAGTTTCTCTGCTGCCTCATCAATTGCACTGTCGAAATTAGCCTTATCGGTGACATCTAATCCAACGAATACAGCCTTTTGACCTGCAGCTTCAACCAACTTGATGGTCTCTGCAGCTTGTTCTTCCTGTTGTGGCAGGTCGGCTACGGCAATATCGAAACCATCTGCTGCCAGCTTCTCTGAAATTCCACGACCGATGCCTTGTGCACCACCGGTAACCATTGCAACTTTGCTCATGACACTTCCTCTTGCTTCCTCAAAATAGATTCTCAAGATTTAAGGCCTTATACAGTTTGTCGAACCTTCAAAGGCCCTCGGTCGCCACAATAGGCCGGCAAAAATATTTCTGCACACACCATGTGATGAAGATTATGCTGGTTCACATGGGGCTGAATTATCGGAAAATTATTAAGACCGGAAAAGGCAGTTGGCTGAATGTTTCCAAGTCTGGTGTTTCCGGATCGAAGCGAATCGGGCCGGTGACTATTAATTCGCGTGGTGGAATCTCAGTGAAGTTGCCTGGCGGTTTGAACTATCGCGGCAGGTGGAAGAAATAACGGCATACACACTTCCGTCCAAAATCTAACTCTTACAACCCAGTGAGTAGTTTGGGTCAATTGGCAAGATGGTTTCGATGATGATCGACGGTTCTGGCTTAGGTTTCCGAGCTGTAAGCAGTTGGTTGAAACCAGTGAGCGAGAGCTGATCTGAAGTGCATGTTGGATCATTCAAGTCGATTTCAAGAAGGCTTTCCCCGGAATCCCCGGCAGTAACCACGTATGCACGGTCGGAATCGAAAGTTATGGAAACCGGATGCTTGCCGTAGAGGTCAATGGATTGTGCGTAGACGATTTTTGCTTGGGGAATATTGATGCGTGTCAGCATCCCAGTTGACGTAAAAGCGAAGTAGTCTTCGCCGGAAACTGTATCGAATCGGGCGCGGTCCGGAGTTTCATATGCACGTAATTTTCTTATGGATTCGGCAGGGCTTACCTCGTCTTTTACATAGATGATGTCTTCTTCTGAAACTATATAAGCGCTTGGATCTTCGCAAGACAGAATAATTGGGGCGGAGGGCCGATCCGGGAAATTCCACTCAACGTCAATTTCACTGAGTTCTCCGTCGGCCTGGAGAGTCACGATGCGTGCTGAGCCGGGGCCCATTGGATCTTCCATTCCGCGGTCAGGGAAATATTCGACCCACCGTGTGGATCCGTCATCGCATGCAGTAAGCGCGAAGTGCCGCTGATCTGTCATTGCGGAAGCTGATGTTTTCTCAGTTGCGGAGACGATGCGGTGTCTATATGGGGCTTCAGCTGTTCCTTCATTGAAGGAGAAGGCAACTGATTTATGCAGTGGAGACCTAGCTGATTGAGTTTGCATTCCAACACCAAGCCTGGCCACTTCGTTTCGATAAACTTCCTTTAGAGAAGCGTCGACAACTACCAAAGAATCTCTATCGGGTGCGATGAATCCGTTTCCTAATCGATGGATCGACGGAAAGTATGTGGGAGCGAGTTCTTGGAAAATTCCTCCCGAGCCATCTGCAGATAAAGCGAAGAGGTTTGCAGCGTGATTCGGACTTAGGTTCTTAATTGGATCAATGGAGATACCAATGAACACCGGATTATCGATCGTTTCAGGTTCTGCGGGCGTACTACAACCAGTGGCAACAACGCCAACGATTCCCGCAGTTAAGGCAGCGAGCATGGCAAACTTACGACGAGAGAGACCAAGCATTACTTAAACCTACTGTTTTTTGCAGGCGCGCAGTGTTTTATCGTGGCAGGTGGAAATAACCCGCCTCATCTTGTTCCGCGAGTCCGTCCTCAATGAGCGAAAACAGCGCCCGGGAGCGTTGGGCATCGTCAGGCCACACGACATCAATTGCGGATAGTGGCACAGGTGCGGTGGCTTTGCGCAGCACGTCCATGATCAGGCCGCGGACTTGTCGGTCGGTTCCCACAAATTTCTGCACCCGCTTTTTCGCTGAAGCCAGCTCCTCTTCACTCGGGGAGGGACAGCCAAGTTTTTGCCATTGACACTGGTCAAACAGTGGGCAGGTGTCACACTTTGGGGAAGTGGCCGTGCAGATAAGAGCACCCAACTCCATTATTGCGGCAGAGAATTCTGGGGCGTGAGTGTTGGGAAGGAGAAGGGAGACGTCGATAAGCTCTTGCTTTTTCGCAGGCCCCGCAAGGTAACGTCCGGCTACCGCGCGCTGGTACACGCGACGCACGTTCGTGTCGACCACCGGCACGCGCTGCCCAAAATGAAACGCCGCGACCGCGCGCGCCGTGTAATCACCGATCCCCGGCAACGCGAGCAGCGCCTCCACCGTATCCGGCACCTCGCCGGCATGCTTTTCGACGATCACCTCTGCACATTCCTTCAACCTCAGCGCCCTACGTGGATAGCCCAACTTGCCCCACGACCGCAAAATCTCATCGGTGCTCGCATTCGCGAAATCTTCCGGAGTGGGCCATTTTTCCATCCACTCACGCCAAATCGGCTCGACTCGCGCGACGGGAGTTTGTTGGCTCATCACCTCTGAAAGGAGAATTCCCCATGCTGAAGTATTGGGATCACGCCACGCAAGATCGCGGGCATTTGCTCTAAACCACACGAGCAGGGCTGTTTGAAAAGCTGTAAATGACATGACCTAAATGATTGTACTGACTGGCACTTTAGGTCATATGTCACACCGAGTGGAATAATAGAGCTTATGCCTTTGCGTAATGTTGATAGAACTCCGCCCGCAGTATGGGAAGCATTGCTTGCCGGAAACGAAAGATTCATCAGTTTCAACGAAGATCGACCAAACCAGGACGCCCCGCGCAGAAGAGAACTTCGCAATGGACAAACGCCTGCAGCTGTTGTTATTTCCTGTTCAGATTCTCGAGTGCCAGTTGAGATTATTTTTGACGTCGGTCTCGGTGACCTCTTTGTTGTCCGTACTGCCGGAGAAATCCTCGACCAAGCAGTGCTTGCGTCCATCGAATACGCCACTGAATCCATCGGCGTTCCATTGGTTATCGTCATGGGCCACGAATCCTGTGGTGCAGTTGCAGCAACTGCAGAAGCACTTGAAGGCGGTGCACTTCCCGGAGGCTACCAACGAGTTTTGGTAGAAAAGGTTGCACCATCCATTCTAGAAGCCAAGGCAGAGGGCCTGAGCTCCATCAAGGAATTCGAGGAACACCACGTTGTGGCAACGGTAAACCAACTGTTGTCCCGTTCTCCAGAGATTCATCAGAAGGTCGAAACCGGTGAGTTGGGAATCATTGGTTTGCGCTACCGACTCTCTGACGGTCGTACTGAACCTGTAATTAGCAAGAACGTGGGTTAGTTTTCGGTCTGAGATTGCCTATGATCGGTGATTTGGGGGCCGTGGGCAGTGTGGTTTGGTAGTTCGGGGGACTCAAGTTAGAGAAACCAGACAGGCGTGCCAAGACTCTGGGTTTTTTCCAGGTTTTGGAACGCCTGTCAGGTTTAGAGGTTTAGAGATTGAGAACCGGTTGGGAACCGGACACAGGTGCCAGAAGTTCGGCTTTTTAGGTAATCTTGGCACGCCAGTTTGATCGCTGTGGAAACTATCACAATTCCCGTCCTGAACAGCGAAAAAGTGACCTCGCAGAATCGATTCCAACGGCGATGAACGCCACTCAGCCCTATGGCCCTTTTGGAAATCCAGGCCCGCAAATCGACCTCTAGGGCAGCAGTGATTGATTTCATAAAAATCACAAGTTTGTAACTAAAGGTACAGTTGGTGAAGTATCCACAATCAACTTTAGGAGACATTGTGACTGCAACATTTGCTGGAATCGACGCCACCAAACACCTCATCGGAGGCCAGTGGGTGGAGGGAAACTCGGATCGAATTTCCACCAATATCAATCCTTACGACGATTCCGTAATCGCCGAAAGCAAACAAGCTTCCATTGCTGATGTTGATGCCGCATATGAGTCCGCGAAGAAAGCCCAGGCAGAATGGGCCGCGATGCCAGCTGCGGAACGATCTGCCATCATCTACCGTGCGGCTGAACTTCTTGAAGAGCACCGGGAGGAAATCGTGGAATGGCTGATCAAGGAATCCGGCTCGACGCGTTCCAAGGCTAATTTGGAAATCACTTTGGCAGGAAACATCACTAAAGAATCGGCTTCATTCCCTGGTCGTGTGCATGGTCGAATTTCTCCTTCGAATACTCCGGGTAAAGAAAACCGTGTGTACCGCGTAGCCAAGGGCGTTGTCGGAGTGATTAGTCCATGGAATTTCCCACTGAACCTCTCGATCCGCTCGGTTGCTCCGGCACTAGCCGTGGGCAACGCTGTAGTGATTAAGCCTGCGAGTGATACCCCAGTTACTGGTGGTGTAATTCCTGCACGAATCTTTGAGGAGGCCGGAGTTCCTGCAGGCGTGATCAGCACGGTTGCGGGCGCAGGATCTGAAATCGGTGATCACTTTGTCACCCACGCCGTGCCAAAGCTGATTTCTTTCACCGGTTCAACCCCAGTCGGTCGTCGTGTCGGTGAGCTGGCAATTAATGGTGGACCAATGAAAACTGTTGCACTAGAGCTCGGTGGCAACGCGCCGTTCGTTGTGCTTGCCGACGCCGACATCGACGCCGCTGCCCAGGCTGCCGCAGTTGGCGCTTTCCTACACCAGGGACAGATTTGTATGTCAATCAACCGAGTCATTGTTGATGCTGCAGTTCATGATGAATTCCTAGAGAAGTTCGTTGAAGCAGTGAAGAACATTCCAACCGGCGATCCAAGCGCAGAAGGAACCCTTGTTGGACCTGTCATTAATGACAGTCAGCTCAGTGGCTTGAAGGAAAAGATCGAGTTGGCCAAAAAGGAAGGGGCAACCGTCCAGGTTGAAGGGCCAATTGAAGGCCGACTGGTTCATCCGCATGTGTTCTCTGATGTCACCTCTGACATGGAAATCGCTCGTGAGGAAATCTTCGGACCTCTCATCAGCGTGCTGAAGGCCGATGATGAGGCACACGCAGCAGAGCTGGCCAATGCTTCCGACTTTGGTTTGAGCGCGGCAGTGTGGTCGAAGGATATTGATCGTGCAGCCCAGTTTGCTCTGCAGATTGATTCCGGCATGGTTCACATCAATGACCTCACCGTCAACGATGAACCACACGTGATGTTCGGTGGTTCAAAGAACTCTGGCCTCGGACGCTTCAACGGCGATTGGGCGATCGAGGAGTTCACCACAGATCGATGGATCGGCATCAAGCGGAGCTAATTGCTTTTCGACGTTATCCCGCACTCAACACGCCCAAAACGCTAATCCGCTGAACAGGCCGATGAAAGTAATAGAGTGTTCTGTGTGGGAACGCCGAGACATAATGAAGTCATTTACAAGCGCCGCCGCATGGCAGCGCTCCTAGTTCTGCTCGTCGTGATTGCCTTGATTATCTGGGCAGTCGTCGCGCTTCGAGGTGGATCATCGGAGCCTGAGGAAGAGCAGCCAACTAATGCTGTAGTGACCTCCTCAATGGAATCTTCCACGACGTCTAGTTCTTCTTCTAAAGAATCCACGACTGAAGCCACCACAGAAGAAGAGACTTCCAGTGCTGAACCAACCGCAACATCCACCGTTGCAGCAGATGCAAAAAAGACCTGTGAGCTTAGTGACTTGGTGATTTCCGCAAGCACTAATCAGCCGACTTTCTCAGGTTCTGCGCAGCCAGAATTATTTATGGCTGTGCATAATCCGACTGCTGTTGATTGCGAAATTGACCTCGAGGAGAACAAACTCCGTTTCGAGGTATACAACCTCGCGACCAACGCACGAATCTGGTCTGATGTCGACTGCAACCCTGCAGTTGAAGACGGCACGAGCGTGTTCCCTGCCGGCGAGGATCGCTACTTCCAGGCAACATGGTCTCGTACCACTTCAGCGCCAAACCAGTGCAACAACCGCACTGATGTCCCCGCCGGTGGCTACTACTTGCACACTGTGGTCGGTAATAACCCTTCACCAGCGGTGACCTTTAACCTAACTTAAGCGTCCAAGTCCGTCGGTGATGTGGCGTGCCCACAGTGAGCCAACACCATCGACTGCACTTAGATCCTCTACTGACGCATTGAGCAGCGCATCCAAATTGCCGAATTCCACGATGAGTTTATCCATGAGGAATTTTTGCACTCGAGGAATTCTGTTGAGCGTGCGGTAGCCGCGAGGAGCGACTGGCTCATCAAGTGCTTCCTCGGTCGGTGGCAGTCCAAGAACACGCGCGATGTTCGCAGGATTCAGCAGAGCCTTATCATCTAAATGTGAGATCGCTTCGAGGGCTGCGTAGATTTCCTCATCTGCAGGAATGCCGTCGGTGACGAGGTAATCAGCAATGATTGATTCACGTTCGCGGTCATTATCGCCACGTAATTCGCTGAGCTGGATCTGAATCTCCTTGGCGTCTTTGCCTAGTTCAAGAACATCGCCATCAATGATTTCACCCACTCGTCGCAGCATTTCCTCGCGCTGAATGACAGAAACAACATCAATCACGGTGACATAGCTGTGGAGTTCAGCCAGGTGAAGGCGGTTATTGACCTGATCGAGACGATCGCGGTAGCGCTCCATTGTTCCCAAAGCTTGGTTGGCGCGGTTAAGCAGGGCAGCTGGCTGCTCCAACATGTGGGATTTGCCCTCGACATAGAGAGTGATGGTGTTTTGTGATTCGGATACCGCAATCACTGGCACACCGGTGTGAAGCGCGGTGCGTTCTGCAGAACGGTGGCGGGTGCCGGACTCCTGGGTTGGCCAGGTTGGTGAAGGCAGCAGCTGAACATTGGCGCGTTTGATACGCTCAAGGTCGGAAGACAAGATGACAGCGCCATCCATCTTGCACAGCTCGCGGAGTCGGGTTGCAGCAAACGAAACGTCGAATTCAAAGCCGCCGTCGCAGATCGAGGAGACGTTTTCATCATCACCAATGACGATTAACGCGCCGGTGTGTCCTCGGACGATGCGGTCTAAGCCATCGCGAAGTGGTGTGCCTGGGGCGAGGCGCTGCAACGTTCCTTTGAGGGTGTGCACATCCTGAGTTCCAGTGGAAAGGGCATCTGGGTTTGATACAGGAGTGGTTGTTGGTGTCATGCTTTATAAGCTTACTGCTGCAAGTGCTTCGGCAAGTGTTGAAGCTTCGATGACTCTCAGGCTTGTTTGTTTGATGCCTGAGCCTCCGGGGATGACTGCTTTTTCATAACCTAAACGTTCCGCCTCGGCTAGTCTGCGGTCAACGTTTGGAACACGGCGGATTTCTCCGGCTAAGCCGACTTCACCGAGTACCACTGTTTTATCTGGTAGTGGTTTCTTGGCTAAAGCCGAGGCAGTAGCGAGCGCGACAGCGAGGTCTGTTGCTGGTTCGCCAACTTTCATGCCACCAACGGTTGCCACGTAAGCGTCTTTTCCTTGGGTTTGGCGTCCGGCGCGTGCGGATAACACCGCAAGGACCATGGGGACCCGATTGGCGTCGAGGCCCGTGACGACCCTGCGTGGATTCTTGGAGGGGGCGTCGACAAGCAAGCTTTGAACCTCCGCTAATAGCGGGCGCACGCCATCCATGGCGACGGTGACCGCGGTGCCGTCTGGGGTAGAGCCGCGGTGGGAGAGGAAGAGTCCGGAGGGATCGGGGACTTCTTTGATGCCGTCGGATTGTTGTTCGAAGCAGCCGACTTCATCGGTGGCACCGAAGCGGTTTTTGATGCCACGGAGCATTCTTAAGGAGGAGTGGCGGTCACCTTCGAAGTTTAAAACGACGTCAACGAGGTGTTCAAGGACGCGTGGACCTGCGACGTTGCCGTCTTTTGTGACGTGGCCTACCAAGAGAATTGGGATTCCGGAGGTTTTCGCAAGCGTGGTGAGCGCGGCTGTGACAGCGCGAGATTGCGCGACACCGCCCGCAACGCCTTCAACGCCAGCGGCATGCATAGTTTGCACGGAGTCCACGATGAGGAGGCTCGGTTTCACTTGGTTAACGTGGCCGAAAACCACATCCAGATTGGATTCAGCAGCAAGATAAAGGGTGTCTTTGACAGCTGCGGTGCGCTCAGCGCGAAGACGCACCTGACCTGCGGATTCCTCCGCGGTGACATACAGCGCGGTGCGGGTCCCGTCGCCCTCTTTCATTGAAGCCCAACGGCTTGCGACCTCAAGCAGCAAAGTGGATTTACCAACACCGGGCTCACCGGCCATGAGTACGACGGATCCTGGCACGATGCCGTTACCGAGTACGCGATCTAACTCTCCAATACCAGTGGAAATGCTTGTGGCCTGGGAAGCAACGATCTTACCGATGGGCACTGCCGGGGAGGTAGGGGTCAAGCCTGCCGGCGCAGCACCCGACACAGCAGCACGAGCCGCACCACCGGACTCACCGACTGTGCGCTCTTCCATGGAACCCCAAGAACCACATTCAGGGCAGCGCCCCAACCACTTTGGGCTGGAATAACCACATTCAGAACACTCGTGTACGCTGCGAACCTTTTTTGCCATGCCCCTACCTTAAACGGTGGGGTGGACATGAAGGGAAATGGTGTTCGAAAAGGGGTGAAAAAGAACCGCCCACCTCCAACAATTCATTGGAAGTGGGCGGTTCAAGCAGCTTTGAGAGGCTTAGTGGTTGCTTGCCTCTGCAGTGTCTCCGCCGACCTCGCGGTTTTCTACGCCTGACTCGAGGACAGGTGCGGAAACGGTGGCGTCGATGGTGATCGCACCGGTGTCGAAGACGAACTCAACTGGCACGACTCCGCCGTATGCGAAACCTGGGTTGTCCAGGGAAGTTGCTACGTGCTGGATGCAGCCAACTTCTGGCTCCTCGATCAGATCCAGTTCGGACTGGATGTCTGCAACGAGGGAGCAGTTGCGCTCGATTGGCTCTGCATCATCAAGCTCAACCTCTTCGCCGTCAACGGTGACGGACTCAAGGGTGTGAGAAGTGTGAGAGGTGTCCTGGTTGATGGCGGTGAACTTTACTCCAGCTTCGCCGTCGGTGGTGAGGTGCACGGTTACATCACGCACCAGAACTGGGTCGTTCGCGGAGCCTGCCTGGTTGCCATCAACTGCTGCAACCTGGCTTGAGGTCTGGGTGATCTGTCCGGCACTGCAGGATGCAAGCGCAAGAGCTGACGCAGCAGCCACGGTCACGAGCGCGCCACGACGGGCAGCCAAGTTCAGGGACTTCACGGATTCGTCCTCCATTGGTTTTAAGAAATTCCAGGATTTATCCAGAAAAATCTGGATATGCTGCTCACAACCCTAGTCCGTTTAAGCGCATTCACACAGTCGGTTGATTAAACGGAGGGTGTAAACGGGGGCAAACAAAAGGGGCATAAATCTTAAATGTGGATTGTTCAAGGGTGGAGGGAAGCGTCGAAAAGCAATTTTTTTAATTGCTTAAAAGGGGTAGTCGGATGGTGAATTTCGCGCCTTTGCCCAGGCCAGCGGATTCTGCGGTTAATGTGCCGCCTTGCGCTTCGATGAGTGCGCGGGAGATGGTGAGGCCGATTCCGGAGCCGGATTGGTCGTCGGAGTCGGATCGTTTGGCGCGGAAGTAGCGTTCGAAGACGTATTTTACGTGTTCAGGGGCGATTCCTTCGCCGTTGTCTATGACTTCGATGACGATGGTTCCCACGCCTTGGCGCAGGACGCGGACGTGAACTTTCCCACCGGCGGGGGTGTGCCGCAAGGCGTTGGAGAAGAGGTTGGCCATGACTTGGGCGAAGCGTTGGCTATCAACGCGGATGAGTTCGGTGGAATCGCTACCTGTGACTTCCAGGGCCACGCCTTTTTCTTGGTAGGAACCTGCGGCGGCTCCGGCGGCATTGTGGATGAGACCACCGATGGCGACGGTGCTGTAGACCAGGTCGAAGCGGTGTTCTTGGGCTCTAGAGACATCATCAAGATCTGATGTGAGGCGGGAAAGCCGGCCAAGTTGCTCGGCGAAAACTGCGTGGGTGTCGGCATCCCACTCCACCATGCCGTCCTGCAAACCGTCGACATAGACTAGGAGGACGGAGAGGGGTGTGTTCATTTCATGGGATAGATCGGAGAGCATGTTTCGGCGGAGTTCTTCTGTGTGTTCGAGCTGATCCGCCATGGAATTGAAGGCGAGAGATAGAGCAGCGACCTCTTTATCCACATCGGAAATGGGTACGCGCACCTGATAGTCGCCGGAGCTCATGGCAGTTGCAGCCCGGGACAGTCGCCACAACGGCTGACCCAGGCGGTGGGAAAGCCAAAAACTCACACCAATGGAGCTCAACACTGCGGTGGGAAGTGCCGCTGCGAGGGCAATGTAATTGGCGTCCCGGTAGGCCTCCTGAATGTGGAAATCCGTCTGGCGGGGATCAATCGGGCCGGAAAGATCCAGGTGAGAATTGAAAATTGCAGGCCCTACCAAGGCAGCCACAATCAGGGCGGCCAGCAGACTGATCAACACCACAGCAAGCTGCGCGGTGAGCAGACGAAAAGTCAGGCTGTGGCGAGCTGGGATGAGGGCTGTCATTTGAAGGCCATCCGGTAGCCAACACCTCGGATGGTGTCGATGAAATGTGAACCAGGGGCAGGTTTTTCCAGCTTGCGGCGCAGATTTCCAATGTGCACGTCAACGATGCGTTCATCGCCAACCCAGGTGGTATCCCACACTTGGCTGACCAAATCACGCCTAGACACTGCCTCTCCCGGTTTGTGCATGAGGGCTTGAAGCAGCTCGAATTCAGTGCGGGTCAGTGTCACCCCAACGCCTTTGACAGTGACTTCATGCGCCAAGGTGTCCAGCTCAATGTGGCCATAAGTCAAGGTCAAACCATTTTGGATGGTTTCATCGATTTTTCGAGGGCGACGCATTACTGACTGGATACGAATGACAAGTTCGCGGATATTAAACGGCTTGGTGATGTAATCATCAGCCCCAATTTCCAAACCTGTAATCCGATCCCGCTCTGAACCCCTGGCGGTGAGCATTAGGATGTAGCAATCGGTGAACGCGCGGATGCGTTTGCACACTTCCAAACCATCAAGACCAGGCAGCCCAAGATCCAAAATGACCACGTCGGGGCGCAGGTGGGCGACCTTATCAGGAGCGGCAGCGCCGTCGTGGATCGTGGTGGTATCGAAACCCGCTTTGCTTAGATAAAGCGAAATCATGCGAGCAAGGGGGCGCTCATCTTCAACGATCAGCACCCTGCCGGAAAGGGTTTCATTTAGCGCGGGGGAGGGGTTCGTCATGGTTTCAAGTATGGCCTTTTCTGTTTCCTGATTAACAACAGGAGCAGAAACGGCTGCCTTGGCCTCGGCCGCTCAACCGTAGATTGCGGGTGGAGGGCCGCGTCGAAAAGCATTATCCCTGCGCCTCAAGGCGCTGAAGTTACGTTAAATATGGTAGAATTCCATAGGTTAAAGCCTGCCCCGAATTCGATTGAAATTTGAGGGGTAGCACAGCAGGGTGAAGTATTAAATAGGTCGCTTGCATGGACAATGCGGGCGCCACCGGCTGGTTCTAGCAAAAATGGAACCGCCATTAGAAGGAGTGGGAATGGAATTCAAGGTCGGAGATACCGTCGTTTACCCGCACCACGGAGCTGCAATTATTTCAGCCCTGGAGCAGCGTGAAATGAATGGTGAGACGGTGGACTACCTGGTTCTCCAGATCAATCATTCCGATCTCGTCGTTCGCGTTCCAGCAAAGAACGCTGAACTCGTTGGCGTGCGTGACGTTGTCGGTGAGGAAGGCCTGCAGAAGGTTTTCTCTGTTCTTCGTGAAATTGACGTCGAAGAAGCCGGCAACTGGTCCCGCCGTTACAAGGCTAACCAGGAGCGTTTGGCTTCCGGTGATGTGAACAAGGTCGCTGAGGTTGTTCGTGACCTGTGGCGTCGTGATCAGGATCGTGGCCTTTCCGCTGGTGAGAAGCGCATGCTCTCCAAGGCGCGTCAGGTTCTTGTTGGTGAGCTCGCGCTCGCCGAAACCGTGGACGATGAGAAGGCGGATGCTTTCCTCAGCCAGGTCGATGAGACCATTGCTCGCCACCGCGCTGACCTGCTCGGCGACGAGGAAGAGAAGAAGGACGCATTCGACGACTTCGACGATTCCGACGTGGATCTTGACGATCTGAGCTTCGACGACGAAGATTAGACGCCCATGTCGTCTACACGAATCCCCGTCATCGCACTCCTCGCGGCGGCGGGGCGCGGAACCCGCCTCGGCGGACCCATCCCCAAAGCATTCGTCACGCTGCGTGAACGCACACTTTTAGAGCGCTCGCTCCAAGGCTTGCTCACCTCCGAAAGCGTCGACGAAATCATCATCCTCGTCAGCCCCGACATGGAAACCTACGCCCGCGATTTGCTGCGCAAACGCGGTCTTTTGAACGACCCCGAAGGGGTACGCGTACGGCTCGTGCACGGCGGCGGGGAGCGCGCGGACTCGGTCTGGGCAGGCCTTCAGGCAATTTTGCTTGACGACGCCACCCCCGATGCAATTGTCTTAATCCACGACAGCGCCCGAGCGCTCACACCACCCGGCATGATTGCGCGCGTGGTGCGCAAAGTCCACGAAGGCGCCACCGCAGTCATCCCAGTACTGCCAGTATCGGACACCATCAAACGAGTGTCCCCTGATGGCGGAGTAGTTGTCGACACACCCAACCGTGCAGAACTTCGCGCCGTCCAAACCCCACAGGGCTTCCGACTTTCCGAACTCGTTGCAGCGAATGAGAAATTCTTCGCCGACCCCAACCCAGGCTTCATCCCAACCGATGACGCCAGCTTGATGGAATGGTACGGCGCAGATGTAGTCTGCGTACAAGGCGACCCAATGGCGTTTAAAGTAACAACCCCCATTGATATGATGCTGGCACAACGCATCACCGACGAAGCCGAACCCACAATATTTGAGGTACCAGGTGACTAACCCAATCATCCCCCGCGTAGGAATCGCCACAGACGCCCACCAAATCGAAGCGGGAAAACCCTGCTGGATCGCCTGCCTCCTCTTTGAAGGCGTCGACGGCTGCGAAGGCCACTCCGACGGTGATGTTGTAGCTCATACAATTGTGGATGCTCTCCTTTCTGCCTCTGGTCTGGGGGATTTGGGCTCTTTCGTTGGTGTGGGGAGACCTGAATACGATGGTGTTTCTGGTACACAGTTGTTGAAGGAAGTCCGGGAGCTGCTTTCGGCACACGGGTACGTCATTGGAAATGTCGCCGCCCAACTGGTTGGCCAAACCCCCAAATTTGGACCCCGCCGCGAAGAAGCACAACAAGTCATCTCCGAAATCATCGGTGCACCATGCTCACTGTCTGCCACCACCACTGATCACATGGGATTCACTGGTCGCAGCGAAGGTCGTGCTTCTGTGGCAACGGCAGTGGTGTGGAAGGCTTAAGTTTTCTGTAGGGATTGGGCTGACTTGGTCTGTTTGGAGCTGGCGGGGGCTGGCGGGGGCTGGCGGGGGCTGGCTTCAAGGTATGGTCGGGGCATGCCCAAGCTGAGTTCACTTAAAGTCTGGAATCTCGTTGCTATCATCGTGCTTGGCGGGATGGCTACCGAGCAGATTTTGGGATTTTGGGACAACAACCCCACCGCATTAGTGATGTGGATTTCGAGTGCAATAGCCATCGGAGCTGTGGCGTGGGGACTTTCGAATTACAAAAAGCCCTGTGATTGGTTTATTCCGCGCCTCTACGCATTTGTGGCTGTACCCAATTTAATGCTCCTTTTTGATGCGCAATCCTGGACTAAGTTTTGGGGCGGTTTGGCAGTAATCGTGGTGCTCATGAGGTACATCCTTTTTAAAAGAGGGGCCCAGGCCGTGAGTTGAATTGTGACGCTATGCTCATTAAAAGAAATTGTGAGCGGTGTCATCGAATTGCTGTAGTGTCAATACGCATCAGACATCAGACATTAAGGAATAAATTTTTTGAAACCATTTCAGAAAATGCACATTTACTTACCCCTACGGTGGGGCGCCGTCTAGAAACTTGCAGGTAAAACACCTGAAAGCACTTCAGATAAGACGGATGGGGTCTGATGGAAACTGCAGTCGATATGATCAGAACCATCTCCAGATTAGGAAGTGAACACAATGGAAAGCTCCAAAAAGACTTCGCGATCAAGGTCCACTACTCAAGAAGCAGTGCGCGAAATTAAAAAATACATTCGGGACAACCGGCTGCGTACGGGAGACCTTCTTCCTTCCGAAGCGTTCTTATGTGAGGAATTGGGTTGTTCCCGTTCTGCAATCAGGGAGGCGATCCGCGCGCTCGTGACCTTGGACATCGTCGAGGTTCGCCACGGCTACGGCACTTTCGTGTCCAAGATGTCCCTCGAGCCCCTGATCAACGGGATGGTGTTCCGCACGGTGTTGGACAATGACACCTCGGTGGAAAACCTTTTCTACGTGGTGGATACCCGCGAAATCCTTGACCTTTCACTTGGCGAAGAGCTGATCGAGGTGTTCACCGACGATGACCGCGAGCTACTCCTTGATCTGGTGGACAAGATGCGCGAGCACAACGATCAGGGCGAATCTTTTGTGGTGGAGGATCAAAAATTCCACCGAGCACTCCTAGCGCGCACGAAAAACCCGCTGATTAGAGAGCTCAACGATGCGTTTTGGCAGATCCAAACCGAGGCGCAGCCCATGCTCAATCTGGCTATGCCCGCAGACATCGACGAAACCATCAAAGCTCACAGCGACATCGTCGAAGCGCTCTCCAGCGGCAACATCGACGATTATCGCAGCGCCGTGCTCGCTCACTACGCGCCGTTTCGCCGCATGATTTCCAACATGCTCGATGCGCACTAGCCTCATTGCGCGCGGGTTGTACCGCATTCCCGCGCTGGTCTGGGATCAGGGTCTTTTAACGCTTTTCGACGCCCGCCTCAGTGTTGACGACCTCCCCGCACCCATCGACGTGGTGTCAGCGCGATCCTCAGACGGCATCACCTGGACCACCCCAGAACCAGCAATCGTCGAAACTGAACACCGCGGTGTGGGCGATGTCTGCCTTGTCACGGGCGATCTGTGCTTCCACGGATTGTCCAACCTCGCAGGATTTTTTGAGGATCCCACCGACCTTGAACCCCGGCTGGCGCGCCGGGATGTGAGTGGGTGGACGTCGATAAGCATGGCCCACTATTTTGCGGACGTTGATGCCGCGTTTGCCTCGTCGGGGACGGGACTTGTCCTGGCGGATGGGCGGTGGATTTAGAGTTTTGTGGTGCGGCGCGGGCGCGAGATTTCGCTTCGGATTCTGCGCAGCGATGGCCACATCACCGATATTGCCGGCGGTAACGAATCCGCGATGACGCAGCTGCCGAGCGGTCGGATTGTGCTGCATTCCAGGGGGGTGGGACACCGTCTGAGCAGTGTGTCCGATGATTTCGGGGAGACATTCACTCCGCTGGAGCCTGTGCCTGAACTAATCGACCCCGGCTGCAACGGCCACGTGTTCTACTGGAAAGCGGCTGGAATGCTCGCCGCAACGCACCTGGCGGACCCTGATCTGCGACGCCACTTGGTGGTTGATTTATCCAGCGACGAAGGAGCGACCTGGGCGCATCGCATCACCATCGACCGCGAAGAAGCCGCCTATTCAACCGCTGCGGAAATGCCCAACGGAGATGTTGCCGTGGTGTGGGAAGCAGAGGGAACGCGCGCGATAAAATGCACGGTGATCAGCGTAAATGATATTTCGATGCGGATCGATGAGCCCATTTCCGATGCCATATCCCTCCGTCATGTGGTGATCAACGATGACCATGACGGCATCGAAGTTCTGCTGCCGGATGCGTCGCAATGGGGTGAAGGTGTATTCAAAATTGTGTCCAATCCAGACGCGAGCACCCAAAAAATCCGCACTCGAGGCAAGCCCGCGCGACAGACCCTGGAAATTGGGGATGAATTGGTTTTTGATATCCGCAAGGGTGGGGAAGTTAAGCAGGATTTTGGGGTGGGGCTGTAGGGGTCGATTTAAGGGCCTTTACGTGTGGGGTGGCCCCTAGTTTGGTTTTGACGCCGTTGAGCCCTTAGAAGCGATTCTGGCACTGTTGTTTTTGGGGCTACTGAGGCTGGTGTGATTCCTGTGTGGTTACTGGGGGTTAGCAGGGCAAGGATCCACCACATCCCTGAGGAATCTTGGAATCTGTGGTGGATCCTAGCGCTTTTAGGCAGATGAGACGCAAAAATCCACCACAAAACCGCTGATCAGAGCGATTTGTGGTGGATCCGTGCAGCGCTGGACTAAGTGCTAGTGCAACAGTGACGCGAACTGTCCAGTGATGATACCAGGGTCAGTGATTGCGGTGCCCACGATGATCGCGTTGGCACCAATGAGACGACCGTGTGCAACATCCGCAGGGTTGGAGAAGCGGCCTTCGCCAATGAGGAACGCATCTGGAACTAACTCACGGGCTTCGCGGAGGCAATCGAAATCTGGCCCGACTGTTTTCTCGCGGTGTTCGGTGTATCCGGCAAGCGTGGTGGACACAAAATCCGCGCCAGCCTTATGCGCACTGAGAACTTCTTCGGGAGTTGCGCAGTCCGCCATGATGAGAATTCCGGAATCGTGGGCAACAGTGACCAGCTCTGCAAAGGTGGAGCCGTCAGGCCTAGGTCGGAAAGTTGCATCCGCGCAGACTACAGTGGCGCCGGATTCTGCCACTGCTCGAACGGAATCCCTGGTTGGGGTGATGTAAACTCCTTCGGAGCCTTCTTTGGTGAGTCCGAAAACGGGAACGTCGACACGGTTGGAGATTGAACGGATATCTTCCAAACCGCCGTAACCGCCACAGCGAATGGCAGGAGCACCGCCATCGACACAGGCTGCGGCCACATGGGTGAGCGTATGGGTATCTCGCATGGGTGCTGTTGCAAAGTTGGGCGGGGAACCGTGAAGACTCAGTTTTTCATCTCCTGATGGGTACCGTGTGCCAGCGTGTCCAAGCTGTCTCAAAGACCCGGTTGATGATCACCGCGTCTGGGTTCGACTGCCCGTAGGCGAACATCGTTCCCTGACCCTTTCTCAATGAGTGCATCGCCTCCATCCCCTTGAGTGACAGGTCACGCAGACATCCAATTCTTGAACGCCCCCTTCGGTCCGAGGATCCGTTTCAACCGCCCATGGTTACCTTCCAGCACGTTGTTGAAGGTATTTCACCTGCCGGTGCTCCACCGTCTGAGGGCAGATTCCCTCCGCCTTCAGCTCGGATATTGCCTTGGCCAGAGCTGGTGCCTTGTCGGTGTTGATGACCCGCGGGGACCCGGCTGTCGTATTCGATCGCAGCGTCTTGGCCAGGAAACGCTTGGCCGCCGCGACATTGCGCTTCGGAGAGAGATAAAAGTCCAGGGTCTGCCCACCGGCGGTAATAGCCCGGTAGAGATAGCACCACGTGCCGCCGACCCGGATATAGGTCTCATCTACCCGCCAGGAGCTTGCCTGCCAGTCAGGTACCTGCCGGTATCGGCGGGTCTGCTTGTCCAGCTCGGGGGCGTATTTCTGGACCCAGCGGTGAGAATCGTGGTGTGATCGACTGGCACTCCGCGCTGAAGTCATCATTTCCTCGAGATCTTAGGTCAGCTGAGCCCGTAGCGGCAGTGACCTGTGCACCGCCCACAGGATGGATCTCGCGAGGGAAATGACGACCCGAGAAGAGACTCATGGCCTTAATTATTTCACGCCGAGGATCCTACTGCCCCGACGTCGCCACAACAGCCGTTTTCTGTTGTGAAGGCGGGTGGAACAAGTCGGCTGAGTGCGCACTGAGAACCGTCGTCAATGCCATAATGGTGTGGTGAAGAAAAACGACCACGGTACTACTGGTACCTCCGAGAGTTTCCGCATCCGCGGTTCGATCCCGGACATTCCCCGGGAGACGCGGTGGGACCGGCTGTGGCGGCCCTTCTGGGCGATACCGGCTGCCAGCGTGGTCGCGGCCCTGGTTTTCGGTTTCCTGCTTCCCACGTGGGAACGTGGGTTGTCCGACGCCGCGCTCAAATTCGTTTTTGAGGGTGGGCCTGATGCCGCCCGCGAGGTGCTGGGCACCATCGCCGCCTCCACGATCTCAGTGACCGGTCTCATCTTCTCCATCACTCTCGTTGTTCTGCAGCTGGTGAGCAGCCAGTTCAGCCCGCGAATGCTCAACGGCTTTCTGCGCAACCGCATCGTGCAGGCCACCCTGGCGATGTTCCTGGGGACGTTCGTGTTCTCCCTGACGGTCATCCGGTACGTGTGGAGCGAGGACGAGGACATCACCGGATTCGTCCCCAGTGCTTCAGTGTCGGTTGCCTTCCTGCTGGTGCTCGGGTGTCTGGGACTGTTCCTGGCGTTCATCCGGCTCATCACCTTCTCGATGCGGGTGGCCAACGCCATCTCCGAGATCGGGGAGGAGACGATGGCTCTGGCCGCACGTATCTATCCCGTGCAGAGCGACGACGCAGGCCCAGTCCAGGGGCCGGGCTGGTCACCGCGGCCCGGTGACCCCCGGGAAGAAATCCGGGTGGGCAGCCATGGTTCGCTGGTGTGGATCGACTACCGGAAGCTGGTGTCCTGGTCGACGGAACACCAGGCGGTGATCACGGTCGACCGGCCGGTGGGGGACTTCCTCGTCGAGGGCCAGCCGCTGCTGCGGGTCTGGTGGGACGGGGAACTCAGCGACCGGGACCGACGCGTTCTGCACTCGGCCATCGAGGTGCGGACCGAGCGGGAACTTCACCAGGATGTGGCGTTCGGACTGCGTCAACTGGTCGACATTGCCGATCGTGCGTTGTCCCCGGGCATCAATGATCCGGCCACGGCGGCCCAATGTGTCCAGGAGATCCACCGGATCTTCCGCTATTTGGTCACCGTCATCGAGCCCAGCCCCTACATCGCCGATGACGACGGTCGGGTCCGTGTGGTGCACCAGCCGCAACGTATCGCGGACATGCTCTATGAGGTGATCCGTGAGATCCATCTCTACGGGGCGGATTCTGCGATGATTCCGAGGCTGCTGCGCACCATGGTCGAGGACCTGGTGACGGCCGCTGCCGATCATTCCCTGCCTGCCGTCGAGCGTGCCCGCGGCATCCTGGACGATGAGACGGACGAGGACCGCGACAGTGACACCGCGAACGTCTGATCCGGGATCAGGTGGCGGTGAGGTTCCAGTGCCGGAAAGCACGGGCACCCAGCAGGGTGTTGTTGCAAAGTTGGGGCAATAGAAAGACCGGCGTGAAATAATCAGAGCCATGGGCATCTTCTCCGGTCGGCATTTCCCCCGTGACATCATCCTGTGGGCGGTGCACAGGTCACTGCCGCTACGGGCTCAGCTGACCTAAGATCTCGAGGAAATGATGACTTCAGCGCGGAGTGCCAGTCGATCACACCACGATTCTCACCGCTGGGTCCAGAAATACGCCCCCGAGCTGGACAAGCAGACCCGCCGATACCGGCAGGTACCCGACTGGCAGGCCAGTTCCTGGCGGGTAGATGAGACCTATATCCGGGTCGGCGGGAAGCGGTGCTATCTGTGACCTGGCGAACACCGTTGGTGGGCATATCCTGGACTTTTATCTCTCACCAAAACGGAATGTGGCTGCGGCCAAGCGTTTCCTGGCCAAGACGCTGCGATCGAATACGACAGCCGGGTCCCCGCGGGTCATCAACACCGACAAGGCACCAGCTCTGGCCAAGGCAATATCCGAGCTGAAGGCGGAGGGAATCTGCCCTCAGACGGTGGAGCACCGGCAGGTGAAATACCTCAACAACGTTATCGAGGGAGATCATGGCCGACTTAAAAGAATCCTGGGGCCGAAGGGAGCGTTCAAAAACCGAATTTCCGCCTACCGGACGTTGAAAGGGATGGAAGCGATGCATTCATTGCGGAAAGGCCAGGGCACGATGTTTGCCTACGGGCACCCGAACCCAGACGCGGTGATCGTCAGCCGGATATTCGAGACAGCTTAAGTACCCCGGAGCAAGGACAACTAATGTCTTGAGGTTGGGCTTTTCGACCCTGGCCCAACTTTGCAACAGCCCCCTCGCATGGCATGGCTGTCGGGAGCTTGCACGGAAACAATGAGCTGGCCTTGAAGCTGTGCGTAGAGCTTTGAGCGTTGAGTATTTAAGTCCATTATTTAAGGAAACTCCTGTGTTGAGAACAGCGTTTTAGGTGCTTAAAAGGCGTTATCGCGGGCATATTTTGCTGCTGCGATGACGGCTGCTTGGGCACCAAGGGACGTGCTTAAAACTTGTACGGATTTGTTGGGGGTTAACACTCGATCGAAAATCCCTGCGGTGATGGGATCCATGATGGGTGCGCCGATGCCTGCGACTCCGCCTCCAACTACTACTGCGGAAAGGTTCAGCACTGTGACTAATGCGCCTAGCGCTTGGCCAAAGCCTCGGAGATTTCCAGTAATGATTTGCTGGGCCAGGCCATCACCTTGGTGGAAGCGCTCCATGATGGCGGGAAGGTCAAGTTGAGTTGCGGCGGCCTCGTTGTAGTACCTGGTTAGGCCGGTGCCACTTGCTATATTTTCGCACCGAACGGCTAATCCTGCATGGTCAGAGCACACAACTTCTGCGAATTCTCCCGCAGTTCCAGTGGGGCTACTCATCATGATTCCGTCTTCGATGATTGCTCCGCCGACTCCAGTGCCGAGGGACACGTAGAGAACCCTGCCGGTGAGGTCTTTGCCGGTGCCTAAGTGGTGCTCACCGTAGGCCCATACGCGGACATCATTGTGTGCCGCGAATGGAACGTTGAGGACTTCTCGGGATAATCCTCGCAGGTCAGTGCCTGCCCACTCTGTGAGGGTTTCACCGTTGTACACGATGGTTCCCTCTGGTCCCAGAATTACACCAGGAGCGCCCATGCCGATGCGGGTGACACTGAGGCCGTGTTCCTCGGCAGCTTTTAAGCCTGCCAGAAGAACCAGCCGGATCTGCTCGATAGGGCTGTCGCCTTCTTTTGTTCCCAAGCGTCCCGTGGACAATGTTGTCGTCGGGGCGTTATCGGGGACTAGTGCGTAGGCAATCTTTGTGGCACCAATATCAAGGGCAAGGGTGCAAGTGGGATCAGTCATGAGGTGTGGGCCTTAAGCGATGTACAGGAATTCATCAACAATGGCGTGAATGCGAGCAGTTTCTTCGTCGCTGAGGCTCTGGTGAGGAACTGCCATCGCATTGGATTCAATAATGCCAAGGTGTGCGAGTGCTGTCTTGAAACCGCCCAAACCAGCGCTGGAACCGGACATATGGGAGGTGTCTCCCACGAAGACGATGTGGAAGAGGTGGTTGATGCGCTTCTGCAAAGCAGCAGCTTCTGCCCACTTTCCATCGAGGCAGAGTTTTGCTAAAGCTGCGTATGCTGCAGGATCAACATTGCCCAGGCCTGGGACAACTCCATCGGCACCAGCAAGGTAGGCGAAATCAACGGTGGTTTCGCTGCCGGTGAGGATCTTGAACTGCTCAGTGAGTCCAGCATCATCACGAGCTTCGATCAGTGAGCGGATTGCGCCATCATTGCCACTGGAATCCTTGGTGCCTGCAAGAACGCCATCCTTGGCCAGCGTCAAAAGCATGACTGGGTTGAGGTTGGAGTGCACCGACACTGGGATGTTGTAGGCAAACAGTGCAAGCTCTGGAGCGGCGGCGTGGATCTTGCGGAAGTGTTCTTCAATTTCCACATCGTGGGTGCGGGTTTAGAAAGGTGCGGTGGCAACGAGGCCTTCGGCACCAGCTTCCAGGGCATCTTCCACGAGCTCAATAACACGAGCAGTGGTGGTTTCAATGACATCAGCAGTTACGGGAACGCGGCCTGCGGTGTGCTCGATGATAGTCGTCAGTGCAAGTTTGCGCTGGGTGTGGGTGAGGAATGCCGCTTCGCCTGAGGAGCCCAGTGCGAAAAGTCCGTCGACGCCACCATTGATGAGGTGGTCAACGAGCTTGCGGAGGCTTTCTACATCCACGCTGCCGTCGGCGTGGAGTGGGGTCATTACGGGTGGGATCACGCCGGTGAAAGTTGCGGAAGCCATGGTGTTCCTTGTGGGTTGAGGGAACGAGTGCGGGTGAGAAGTTTTTCAAGTGTCTGCAGTTTTTAAGTAATGCATCATCAGCTTGGAAGGCTGAGGTAATTCAGTAGACCTGCAACAGCAGGCTTCAAGTCCGAAGATAATTAACCTAAATCCGTGGACATAAGACATCATACGTCCTATGCTTGCTGGAAGGAAGCAAATAACCTCAGAAAGATGGCAGAAGTGGTGCATTATCAAGAAAATGCAGGTCAAGCAGTTAAAAAAATTGAAGGAAGAATTGTTACCCCCCACGGGGTGATTGATGGCTTTCTCCAACTCGAAAACGGCATCATCACGGAACTCTCTGGAGAACCAGCACCTAAAAACGCAGGATTCCACCCCGAACTCCCCACGATTGTTCCCGGTTTTATTGATCTTCATAATCACGGTGGAAACGGTGGCGCGTTTCCTACGGGAACGCAGGACCAGGCGAGGAACGCCGCGCAGTATCACCGCGAACATGGCACGACCGTGATGTTGGCAAGCATGGTTTCGGCGCCGGCTGACGCACTGGCAGCGCAGGTGGAAAACCTTATTCGCTTGTGTGAAGAGGGCCTGCTGTGCGGCATTCACCTCGAGGGCCCTTTCATCAACGCATGCCGTTGTGGTGCTCAAAACCCGGATTTCATTTTTCCCGGCAACCCAACAGATCTTGCCCGGGTGATCCATGCGGGAAAAGGTTGGATCAAATCGATCACAGTAGCACCGGAAACTGACAATCTTTCTGAGCTTCTCGATCTCTGCGCAGCGCACCACATCATTGCTTCCTTCGGGCACACTGATGCAGATTTTGATACCACTACCAGCGCAATTGCCTTGGCTAAAGAGAAAAATGTGACGGTCACGGCTACGCATTTGTTCAATGCGATGCCTCCGCTGCATCATAGGGCTCCCGGCAGCGTGGGCGCTTTGCTTGCTGCGGCACGTGCCGGGGACGCATATGTTGAGTTGATCGCCGACGGCGTGCATTTGGCCGATGGAACGGTCGATCTAGCTCGTTCCAACAACGCCTTTTTCATCACGGACGCCATGGAAGCCGCCGGAATGCCAGACGGTGAGTATATTTTGGGCATTTTGAACGTCACCGTCACCGATGGAGTCGCCCGTCTGCGCGATGGCGGCGCCATCGCCGGGGGCACCAGCACACTAGCGAGTCAGTTCGTGCACCACGTGCGCAGGGGTATGACGCTTATCGACGCGACCCTCCACACCTCAACCGTCGCCGCCAAAATTCTCGGTCTTGGCGATCACGAAATCGCTAAATCCAACCCTGCAAATTTTGTGGTCTTTGACTCAAACGGCCAGGTGCAAAAGGTCCATTTAGGTCATCAAGTACTTTAAGTACGAGTAAAACTATCCTGATTTTAAAGGAGTCCCACCATGGAAATCACTATCTGCAAAGACGAGCAAGAAGTCGGCAAAGCAGCTGCAGCCCTAATCGCACCCTTCGCCAACAAGGGTGGAACCTTGGGGCTTGCAACAGGATCCTCACCACTGAGTACCTACCAAGAGCTCATTCGCATGTATGAAGCTGGGGAAGTGTCATTCAAGAACTGCAAGGCATTCTTGTTGGATGAATACGTGGGACTAACCCGTGACGATGAAAACAGCTACTTTAAAACCATTCGCAAAGAGTTCACTGACCACATCGACATCGTTGATGAAGAGGTCTACAGCCCAGATGGTGCAAACCCTGATCCATACGAAGCAGCTGCAGAGTATGAGGCAAAGATCGCTGCAGAATCCGTTGAAGTTCAAATCCTTGGCATCGGCGGAAACGGCCACATCGCTTTCAATGAGCCATCATCTTCTCTGTCAGGACTGACAAAGGTCCAGGCGCTGCACCCTAAAACTGTGGAGGACAACGCTCGATTCTTCAACACCATCGAAGAGGTCCCAACCCACGCCGTCACCCAGGGTTTGGGCACTTTGTCCCGCGCGCAAAACATCGTGTTGGTGGCAACTGGTGAAGGAAAAGCCGACGCCATCCGCGGAACTGTGGAAGGCCCAGTGACTGCTTCTTGCCCAGGTTCCATCCTGCAGATGCACAACAATGCCACCATCATCGTTGATGAAGCAGCAGCATCCAAGCTGGAAAACGCTGATCACTACCGTCTCATGGAGCAATTAAAGCTGCGCTAGAAACAAAAAGGAAAGTACTGTGTGGGGCTATGCACACAGAACTTTCCAGTTTGCGCCCTGCGTACCATGTGACTCCTCCGCAGGGCAGGCTCAATGATCCCAACGGAATGTACGTCGATGGAGATACCCTCCACGTCTACTACCAGCACGATCCAGGTTTCCCCTTCGCACCAAAGCGCACCGGCTGGGCTCACACCACCACGCCGTTGACCGGACCGCAGCGATTGCAGTGGACGCACCTGCCCGACGCTCTTTACCCGGATGCATCCTATGACCTGGATGGATGCTATTCCGGTGGAGCCGTATTTACTGACGGCACACTTAAACTTTTCTACACCGGCAACCTAAAAATTGACGGCAAGCGCCGCGCCACCCAAAACCTTGTCGAAGTCGAGGACCCAACTGGGCTGATGGGCGGCATTCATCGCCGTTCACCTAAAAATCCGCTTATCGACGGACCCGCCAGCGGTTTCACACCCCATTACCGCGATCCCATGATCAGCCCTGATGGTGATGGTTGGAAAATGGTTCTTGGGGCCCAACGCGAAAACCTCACCGGTGCAGCGGTCCTATACCGCTCGACAGATCTTGAAAACTGGGAATTCTCCGGTGAAATCACCTTTGACCTCAGTGATGCACAACCTGGTTCTGCTCCTGATCTCGTTCCCGGTGGCTACATGTGGGAATGCCCCAACCTTTTTACGCTTCGCGATGAAGAAACTGGCGAAGATCTCGACGTGCTGATTCTCTGTCCACAAGGATTGGACCGAATCCACGATGAGGTTACTCACTACGCAAGCTCTGACCAGTGCGGATATGTCGTTGGCAAGCTTGAAGGAACGACCTTCCGCGTCTTGCGAGGATTCAGCGAGCTGGATTTCGGCCATGAATTCTACGCACCGCAGGTTGCAGTAAACGGTTCTGATGCCTGGCTCGTGGGCTGGATGGGGCTGCCCGCGCAGGATGATCACCCAACAGTTGCACAGGAAGGATGGGTGCACTGCCTGACTGTGCCCCGCAAGCTTCATTTGCGCAACCACGCGATCTACCAAGAGCTCCTTCTCCCAGAGGGGGAGTCGGGGGTAATCAGATCTGTATTAGGTTCTGAACTTGTCCGAGTAGACATCCGAGGCAATATTTCCCTCGAGTGGGATGGTGTCCGTTTGTCTGTGGATCGTGATGGTGATCGTCGCGTAGCTGAGGTAAAACCTGGCGAATTAGTGATCGCGGACGATAATACAGCCATTGAGATAACTGCAGGTGATGGACAGGTTTCATTCGCTTTCCGGGCCTTCAAAGGTGACACTATTGAGAGATAAGTCATAAAAAAGGGTCTTTTGTGGCGAATTGTACAAATACTTCGCAAAATCCCTTGATCGGACACAAATAAACAGGTTTAATATTGTTTAGCTTTTGAACAAACATTCATGTCTGAATATTTTTGTTTCTTCCCGGTTAAGGAGAAATTCATGGACCATAAGGACCTCGCGCAACGCATCCTGCGCGACATTGGCGGCGAAGACAACATTGTCGCCGCCGCACACTGTGCAACGCGTTTACGCCTCGTGCTCAAAGACACCAAGGATGTGGATCGCCAAAGTCTGGATGATGATCCAGATCTGAAAGGCACCTTTGAAACTGGCGGCATGTTCCAGATCATCGTCGGGCCAGGCGATGTGGATCATGTTTTCAAAGAACTCGATGACGCAACCTCCAAAGACATCGCTGTGTCCACAGAGCAGCTCAAAGATGTTGTGGCTAACAACGCCAACTGGTTCAGCCGTGCTGTGAAGGTATTGGCGGACATTTTCGTCCCGCTGATTCCAATCTTGGTTGGTGGCGGTCTGCTCATGGCTATCAACAATGTGTTGGTTGCGCAGGATCTGTTCGGTCCGCAATCACTGGTGGAGATGTTCCCTCAGATCAGCGGTGTTGCTGAGATGATCAACCTGATGGCATCTGCGCCGTTCGCGTTCTTGCCAGTGTTGGTTGGTTTCACCGCAACCAAGCGTTTCGGTGGCAATGAGTTCCTGGGCGCCGGCATTGGTATGGCGATGGTGTTCCCAACCCTGGTTAACGGCTACGACGTGGCCGCCACCATGACCGCGGGCGAAATGCCAATGTGGTCCCTGTTTGGTTTGGATGTTGCTCAAGCTGGTTACCAGGGCACCGTGCTTCCTGTGCTGGTGGTCTCTTGGATTCTGGCAACGATCGAGAAGTTCCTGCACAAGCGACTCAAGGGCACTGCAGACTTCCTGATCACCCCAGTGTTGACTCTGCTGCTCACCGGCTTCCTTACGTTCATTGCTATTGGTCCAGCAATGCGCTGGGTGGGTGACTTGCTGGCACACGGTCTGCAGGGACTCTATGATTTCGGTGGTCCAGTCGGCGGTCTGCTTTTCGGTCTGGTCTACTCACCAATCGTGATCACTGGTCTGCACCAGTCCTTCCCGCCAATTGAGCTGGAGCTGTTCAACCAGGGTGGATCCTTCATCTTCGCAACCGCATCCATGGCCAATATCGCGCAGGGTGCAGCATGTTTGGCAGTGTTCTTCCTAGCGAAGAGTGAAAAGCTCAAGGGCCTTGCAGGTGCTTCAGGTGTCTCCGCTGTTCTTGGTATTACAGAGCCTGCGATCTTCGGTGTGAACCTTCGCCTGCGCTGGCCGTTCTACATTGGTATCGGTACCGCAGCTATCGGTGGCGCTTTGATTGCACTCTTTGATATCAAGGCAGTTGCGTTGGGCGCTGCAGGTTTCTTGGGTGTTGTTTCTATTGATGCTCCAGATATGGTCATGTTCTTGGTTTGCGCGGTAGTTACCTTTGTCATCGCATTCGGCGCAGCGATTGCTTATGGCCTTTACTTGGTTCGCCGCAACGGCAGCATTGATCCAGATGCAACCGCTGCTCCAGTGCCTGCAGGAACGACCAAAGCCGAAGCAGAAGCACCCGCAGAATTTTCAAACGATTCCACCATCATCCAGGCACCTTTGACCGGTGAAGCTATCGCACTGAGCAGCGTCAGCGATGCCATGTTTGCCAGCGGAAAGCTTGGCTCAGGTGTTGCGATCGTCCCCACCAAGGGGCAGCTGGTTTCACCAGTGAGCGGAAAGATCGTGGTGGCCTTCCCATCTGGTCACGCTTTCGCAGTCCGCACTAAGGCTGAGGATGGTTCCAATGTGGATATCTTGATGCACATTGGTTTCGACACCGTAAACCTCAACGGCACGCACTTTAACCCGCTGAAGAAGCAGGGCGATGAAGTCAAAGCAGGGGAGCTGCTGTGTGAATTCGATATTGATGCCATTAAGGCTGCAGGTTATGAGGTAACCACGCCGATTGTTGTTTCGAATTACAAGAAAACCGGACCTGTAAACACTTACGGTTTGGGCGAAATTGAAGCGGGAGCCAACCTGCTCAACGTCGCAAAGAAAGAAGCGGTGCCAGCAACACCATAAGTTGAAACCTTGAGTGTTCGCACACAGGTTAGACTAGGGGACGTGACTCTACGCATCTTTGACACCGGTACCCGTACGCTTCGAGATTTTAAACCTGTTCAACCAGGTCATGCCTCGGTGTACCTGTGTGGTGCCACCCCGCAATCTTCACCCCACATTGGACATGTTCGTTCAGCAGTAGCGTTTGATATTTTGCGCCGCTGGCTCATGGCTAAGGGACTTGATGTGGCATTTGTTCGCAATGTCACTGATATCGATGACAAGATTCTCACCAAGGCATCTGAAAATGGTCGCCCTTGGTGGGAATGGGTGTCTACTTATGAACGTGAATTCACCTGGACGTACAACACGTTGGGTGTGCTTCCTCCATCAACGGAGCCTCGTGCAACAGGCCACGTCACTCAGATGATTGAGTACATGCAGCGCTTGATTGATAACGGCTTTGCTTACGCCGTTGATGGCTCTGTGTACTTTGATGTCGCAGCGTGGTCCAAGGCTGAAGGATCTGATTATGGTTCTTTGTCCGGAAACCGTGTGGAAGATATGGAGCAGGGCGAGCCCGATAACTTTGGTAAGCGGGGGCCACAGGACTTTGCTCTGTGGAAGGCTGCCAAACCGGGTGAGCCGTCATGGCCAACCCCTTGGGGAGACGGCCGGCCGGGTTGGCATTTGGAATGCTCTGCCATGGCCACCTACTATTTGGGTGAGCAATTTGATATTCACTGTGGTGGTTTGGATCTGCAATTTCCACACCATGAAAATGAAATTGCCCAGGCACATGCGGCTGGCGATAAATTTGCCAACTACTGGATGCACAATCACTGGGTAACAATGGCCGGCGAGAAAATGTCCAAGTCTTTGGGCAATGTTTTGGCTGTGCCGGAAATGCTAAAGCAGGTTCGTCCTGTCGAGCTTCGTTATTACCTTGGGTCTGCCCATTACCGTTCCGTCCTTGAGTATTCCGAGAGCGCTTTGAGTGAAGCTGCGGTGGGTTACCGTCGCATTGAGTCTTTCCTTGAGCGTGTGGGGGATGTTGAGGTAGGCGAGTGGACGCCAGGTTTTGAAGCTGCGATGGATGAGGATATTGCAGTTCCTAAGGCTTTGGCTGAAATCCATAACGCTGTCCGCGAGGGCAATGCTGCCTTGGATAAGGGTGATCGTGAGGCAGCGGAGAAGCTTGCTTCTTCGGTTCGTGCGATGACTGGCGTTTTGGGCTTCGACCCCGTTGAATGGGGTTCAGATGCAGGCGCTGATGGCAAGGCAGATAAGGCGCTTGATGTGCTGATTTCTTCGGAGCTTGAGCGTCGTGCAACTGCTCGTGCTGAGAAGAATTGGGCGGTTGCTGATGAGGTTCGAGATCGTCTTGCCGACGCCGGTATTGAGGTTGTGGATACCGCAGATGGCGCTACATGGAAATTGCAGTAATTGCAGCAATTACAAACACTTTTAAGGAGATAATTTAAACATGGCAGGAAATGACAGTCGTCGAGGCGGCTTACGCAAGACCAATAAAAAAGGTGCAACCAAGGGCAGTGGCGGACAGGTTCGTCGCGGTCTGAAAGGTAAGGGGCCTACCCCTAAAGCTGAGGATCGCACCTATCACGCAGCTCACAAGCGCAAGGTGGAGCGTGATCGTCGTGATCGTGGACGCCACCAGCGTGAAATGCCAGAGTTGGTTGTGGGCCGTAACCCAGTGCTGGAATGTCTGCATGCACGCGTTCCAGCGACTGCTTTGTATGTTGCAGAGGGTGCGGCGAACGATGAGCGTCTGAGCGAGGCAGTGCACACTGCGGCTGGCCGAAATCTTCCAGTGCTGGAGGTTAACAAGCTGGAGCTGGATCGTATGACCGGCAACGGCATGCACCAGGGCATCGGCCTGGCGATCCCTCCTTACGAGTACGCAGATGTTCATGATCTGATCGCCAATGCTGCGGCTTCTAAGAAGCCAGGAATGTTCGTGATTCTGGATAACATTACTGACCCTCGTAACTTGGGTGCTGTGATTCGTTCCGTCGGTGCTTTCGGCGGCAACGGTGTCATCATTCCGGAGCGTCGTTCAGCATCTGTGACCGCTGTTGCATGGCGTACTTCTGCTGGTACCGCAGCGCGTGTGCCAGTGGCGAAGGAAACCAACATGACTCGTGTCGTGAAGGAATTCCAGCAAAACGGTTACCAGGTCGTCGGCCTTGACGCTGGCGGCGACCACACTTTGGACACCTACGACGGCACCGACAACGTTGTCATCGTCGTCGGTTCTGAGGGCAAGGGAATTTCCCGTCTGGTTCGCGAAAACTGCGACACCATCATGTCCATACCCACCGAGGGCTGGGTTGAATCGCTGAACGCTTCGGTTGCTGCCGGCGTCGTGCTGTCGGAGTTCTCGCGCCAGCGTCGCATTAAGGGTTAAGCCGGAGGTTGGCGTCGAAAAGCAAAATGCTTTTCGACGCTTCCCTATACTTTGGGCATGGCTAATTCTTCATCGGGGGAAACGGTGTTGCAGCGCACGATGCGGGTGTTGCACTGCTTTGATGCAGAAAACGCGAGGTTGGGGGCCTCGGAAATCGCGCGTCGCAGTGGTTTGCCTAGCTCGACGGCGCACCGTTTGGTCGTGGAATTGACGTCGGTGAAGTTGCTGGAGCGCTTTTCTGACGGCAAATATGGCATCGGCACGCATGCGTGGGAGACGTTTGTGAGGGCGAATCCTTTGGAGCGCATGAGGCTGCAAGCTCAGACCATCTTGAGTGATGTGCGTGAAGAGCTGGGACAATACGTGTGTTTGGCGGTGCCGGATTTTGTGGATCGTACGATTTTGTATGTGGAGCGTTTCGATTCGACGGATAGTCAGCTGCGTCTTTTGGGCAGGCATGCGGGGCGTTTGGATTTGCACACCACATCATTGGGGTTGGTGATGTTGGCGTTTGCTTCGCCGCAAACCATTAAGGCAGTGACGAGTTCGCCGTTTAAGGATTCCATTTCGGGGGATATTACGGATGGTGCTGCTGTAGCTGCGATGCTCCCGGAAATTCGCGCGACGGGGCATTTTGTATTTGTGGGTGGTCTGATTCCGGAGAATACGGCGGTTGCGGCTCCGGTTTTTGATCGAAAAGGGGTTGTTCGGGCATCAGTGGGGGTAGTGGCGAGGAACGATGAAATTGATGTGAATCAGGCGGTTACTGTGGTGCTTGATGCATGCCAAAAGCTCAGCGTAAGGCTACAAAAAGACTCTCTATATTAAGTTCGCATTTCGAACGCGCACATTTGGTGTGAATGCCCCCTACACCCACCTCTTACCATTGAATGGGAAGAACTTGGTTGTGTGTTTGTGACACCTATTCTAAAGAACATTAAACGTGATTAAGTTCATGATTCTTAATGAGAAAGGGTGATCACATGGAAACCGTGAGGACCGCAACCGCCGCTCCTGAAACTGCATCTTTGAAGCTGCGTGAGGCAGAAAGCCCAGCAAAGTCCCCAAAGAAAGCCGCCTTGGCGTCACTTTTGGGTTCGACTCTGGAGTACTACGACTTTGTCATTTACGGCACCGCCTCCGCGCTGCTGTTCAATCACCTCTTCTTCCCACAGGGCGACCCAGTCGTCGCGACGATCGGCTCTCTCGCCTCATTCGGTGTTGCGTACATTGCGCGCCCCATCGGTGGTCTGGTGATGGGACATGTTGGCGATAAGATCAGTCGCAAAACCGCCCTCATGGTGACGCTGATGATCATGGGTATCGCCTCCATTTCCATCGGACTTCTGCCCACCTACGGACAGATCGGCATTTGGGCGACCGTGCTGTTGATGATCGCCCGTATCGCACAGGGATTCTCTGCAGGCGCAGAAGCCGCAGGTGCATCCACACTGACCATGGAACATTCCCCTGAAGGCAAGCGTGGATTCTTCACCTCATCGGTGATGGCGGGTTGCTCAGTTGGAAACGTCCTGGCTGGCTTGGTATTTATACCGTTCTTGATGCTGCCGGAAGAACACCTCATGTCATGGGGCTGGCGCGTACCTTTCCTGCTTTCCGCACTGGTTTTAGTTGTCGCGTACTTCGTGCGCACCCGACTGGAGGAAGCACCAACTGAGAAGGCCGAAGAGGACGCAGGCGCTCCGGCTTTGGCTGTGCTGCGCACCCAGGGCATTGGTGTCGCACGAGTTTTCCTGATCACCTTCTTCGCCGTTGTTCAGACCACTTTCAACGTTTACGCACTGGCATACGCCACCAACGAAATCGGCATCGATCGTTCCTTCATGGTGATGGTGAACACCATCGCGCTGGGGCTTTCCATCGGAACGATTCCTTTGGCCGCGTGGGTCTCTGACCGCATTGGCCGCAAGCCAGTCTTGCTGTTCGGAGCCATCACCTGTGCAATCACCACCTACTTCTACTTCCAGGCAATCTCTGAAGCTGACCTTGTGCTGATCTTCGCACTGTGCCTGGTCAACCAAGGTTTGTTCTACTCCTGCTGGAACGGCGTGTGGACCATTTTCTTCCCAGAAATGTTCGCATCTTCCGTGCGCTACACCGGCATGGCTATGGGCAACCAGCTCGGTCTGATCATCGTTGGTTTCGCACCAACCATCGCCACCGCCCTGTACGCATGGAACGGTTGGGAAGCTGTTGCTGGATTCATCATCGGCGCAATCGCACTGTCTGCCGCAGTTATTTTGACCACCAAGGAAACCGCCTTCACCAAGCTTGAAGATCTAGGGAAGAAATAATGTCTGACAAGATCTGGAAAGTCGGCATCATCGGTTGCGGTGCAATCAGCCGAAACCATATCGAAGCAGTTCAGGCAATCCCCGGCGCAGAAGTCAGCGCAGTCTGTGATGTGGATGGTGCGAAAGCATCGGAAACCGCAGCGAAATATGGAATTTCTTCCAGTTTCACGTCTGTCGATGAGATCCTCGCCTCCGGGGTGGACATCGTCGCAGTATGCACCCCACATCCAACCCACGAAACAGTGGTCCTCGCCGCTGCTGCCGCCGGAGTGCACGTGCTTTGTGAGAAGCCAATCGCCATCGAACTCGATTCCGCACAGCGCATGATCGATGCCTGCGACACCGCAGGGGTCCAACTTGGCGTGCTCTTCCAGCGCCGCTTCTGGCCCGCGGCTCAAAAAATGAAAAAGGAGCTTGTCGACGGCTCCCTTGGCCAACCCATCATGGGCCAATGCACAGTAGCGCTTTACCGCGAGCATTCCTATTACACAGCAACCCCATGGCGAGGAACCTGGGCAGCCGACGGCGGTGGAGTGCTGATGACTCAAGCCATCCACTACATCGATCTTTTGTGCTGGCTGTTGGGCGAACCCGTGGAAGTTTTCGGCTACACCAACTCCTTCAAACACGGCGACAACATCGAAGTCGAAGACAGCGCCGTTGCCACTGTGCGTTTTGAATCGGGCGCGTTGGCCACAATTTCAGCCACCACCGCCGCAGAGCCAGCACTCGGCGCACAAGTGCAGCTGATGGGAACAAAGGGTGCCACCATGACGATCCTGGAATTCCCTGAAGGTACCGACGGCAGGCTCATTGTTCGCAGTGAAAACAACACCGTCGAAACCACCCCATCCCACCCCGCGGATCTTTATCCCAATGCCGATCTTTCCACCATCAACGGTGCTTTGATCCCGTATCACACCGCCCAGATCGCAGACTTTATCGATGCGCTCAACGAAGATCGCCCACCACTGATCACCGGCTGCGATGCCACCAGAGCTCTGAAAGTTCTCCTTGGTGTCTACGAATCAGCAGCCACCCACCAGCCGGTCTCTTTGATCTAACGGAAGCTTTTAAAATGTCACGCCAAATCGGTCTTGCACCTTTATCCTCCCTGTCCACACCACCTGATCAACTAGTGCGCCTCGCAGCTGCCACTGGTTTCTCCTTTGTCGGTCTGCGCGTCATCGCAGTAACCCCCAACGAACCTGTATATGACCTTTCCCCAGGATCCCCACTGCTGGCTGCAACCCAACAAGCGTTGAAAGAAACCGGCCTGTATGTGCTCGACACTGAATTCCTACAGGTAAACGCAGACACCACCCGCGAGGCCTGGCTTCCCGCACTAGAAGCCGCCGGAGCACTGGGAGCTAAAACCTTCACCATCGCCGCCGGTGATGACAACATTGCGCGCCTGACCGACACGATCGGTGCCATGGTTGACGATGCCCGCGATTTCGGAGTCACCCCAGCCCTAGAGCCAATCTCTTACCGCAGCGTGCATTCCATTCCGCAGGCAGCAGCAATCGCCAGAGACTCCGGTGCAAAAGTCGTGGCGGACACCTTGCACATGGCCAGGTTCGGAGCCACCCCAGAAGAACTCACCGACGCCACCGATGTTCTAGGAGTTCTCCAGCTTTGCGATAGCCCTCTGCAACGCCCGGCTGACCTCGACGGACTGGTTACAGAATCCCGCTCCCTGCGTCTGGCTCCCGGCGAAGGTGAACAAAACCTCCTGACCTTTGTCAACGCCCTGGATTCTAACGTCCCACTCAGCGTGGAGACCCCCAACGATGGGGAAGTAGCCTCTCGTGGCGACGCCGGATGGATCAACCACCTCTACAACACCACCCAAGCTCTGTTAGAAAAAATTGAGGAAGCAGTCTAAATGAAACACCAATATGATGTCATCGTTGTCGGTTCCGGCTCTGGCGGATTATCAGCTGCAGTCAGAGCAGCTTACGGCGGTAAGAAAGTCGCTGTAATCGAAAAGGCCTCAGTACTCGGTGGAGCCACCACCTGGTCCGGCGGTTGGGCTTGGACTCCTGGAACCAGCCTTGCGCGCAAAGACGGAGTAGTGGAATCCAAAGAAGAATTCCAAACCTACCTGCAAGCGATAGTGGGGGAGTACTACCAAGAAGACAACATCTCCGCCTTCTTGGACGCAGCCCCTGAAATGGTCGATTTCTTTGAAAACAACACCGACCTGCAGTGGACCCCCGGCGCGAAAATCAACGACATCTACGGCAACCTCCCCGGTGCTGGCACTGGACACCGCTCCGTTGGGCCAAAACCATTCAACGGACGCAAAGTACCCAAGAGTGTTCTTCCAAAACTGCGCCACCAGCTGTATGAAACCTCCTTCCTGGGAATGGGCATCATGGCTGGGCCTGACCTGACGAAATTCCTCTCTGCTTCACAGTTCGATCCACGTGGTTGGGTACATGCCGCCAGGCGCGTCATCGTGCACATGTGGGACATGGTCGTGCACAAACGCAATATGCAGATGGTCAACGGTGCAGCACTCACCGCTCGACTGGCTACCTCTGCAGACAAGCTGGGCGTTGATCTCCTGGTCAATCACTCCGCAGTGTCGTTGAATTACAAAAACGACCGCGTTACCGGCGTGAAAGTACAAACCCCACAGGGCTTGGTAGATTTCGAAGCCACTGCCGGCGTCGTGCTTGCCACTGGTGGATTCCCCAACAACGTTGACCTGCGCAAGGAACTCTTCCCACGCACCCCATCAGGCCAAGAACACTGGACCCTCGCGCCAGCAGAAACCACCGGCGACGGACTATCCATGGCTCGGGAAATCGGTGCAGGTTTTGTCAACGACCTGAAATCACCTGCAGCATGGTGCCCTGTTTCATTGGTCCCATACTTCAACGGAAAGGTCGGCACCTTCCCCCACATCATGGACCGCGCAAAACCAGGCTCCATCGGTGTTGTCTCCACAGGTAAGCGATTCGTCAATGAAGCCAACGGCTACTACGACTACGTTGACGCCATGCTGAAAGCAGCCCCCGAAGGCGAACCAGTTGCATCCTGGCAGATCGCCGACTCCACCTTCGTGCGCAAATACCCACTGGGAATGGCCAAGCCACTACCAGTACCACTCACCCCATACCTGCGTTCTGGATACTTGGTAAAGGGCAAAACCATCGAGGAACTAGCCCAAAAATGTGGCATTGATCCTACAGGTTTGCGCGCCACCGTCACGGAATTCAATGAAAACGCGCGCCGGGGCGAAGACCCAGAATTCGGTCGCGGATCCACTGCATTCAACAAGTATGGCGGCGACCCCAAGATCGGCCCCAACCCATCACTCGCACCAATCGAAAAGGGCCCGTTCTACGCAGTAAAAGTTGTTCCGGGTTCGTTTGGCACCTTCGATGGCATCAAAGCCGATGGAAAATCACGAGTTCTCCGCGATGACGACACGATCATCGGTGGCCTCTACACCGCAGGCAACGATCGTGCCTCCATCATGGGTGGTTTCTACCCAGCAGGTGGCATCAACCTTGGCCCAGCGCTGGCATTCGGATACATCGCGGGCAAAGAACTGGCTAACTCCTAAATGTCGATTTCTTAACAGCGATTTCGGTCGGAAAACCGGGGAAAACCGAGCGAAATCGCCGCTGAGAAATTGAGCTTGAGGTATTGGAACCGTGAAATCGCTGTTAAGAAGCAACCTCGAAACATAGGCGTTTAAGGCGTCGAGATTTCCATATGGGTAGTGAGTCTGGGGAGAGCAGCTTTAGACCCTTAGAAGCGATTCTGTGAGGTCGAACTTTTGGGATCTTGGCCGTGAAATCACCTCATCCGAGGCAAACCGGACAGGCGTGCCAAAACCTGGCGGAAATCTAGATTTTTGTCACGCCTGTCTGGTTTCCCCTTTTAAGTGGACACGAACCCTTGAAATAGGACTTCGAAACGCCTAGTGAGGGTGGTGATCGTGCTGGCGGCGTCGATAAGCATCTTCGTCACGCTGAGCTCCACGGCCGCGGAGCCAACCGATCAGGCGGCAGACCAGGTAAATCACAAAAGAGATGGTGGTGACAAAAACACTCACCGGCAAACCAGGCGCTAGCGACAATAGCAGGCCACCGACAGCCGATACTTCCGCGAAGATGACTGCCAGCACCACGGCTTTCACTGGATTGGCGGTCACCGCCACAGCGGCCGCGCCGGGAGTGATCAGCAATGCCATGACCAGCAGCGCACCGACAATCTGCACGGACTGGGACGTGGTGAGGCCAACCAGAACTGCGAAGGCAACGGCGATGAATCGGACGTTTACTCCGGAGGCCTGCGCCATGATCGGATCGGCGCTGGCGAAAAGCAGCGGGCGCCAGAAAATCACCACGGCGCCAACCACGATAACGGTGACTGCCACCAGAATCCACAGTGATGATGAGGAAACACCAACGATTTGCCCTGTGAGCAGGGAGAACGCGGTGGAGCTTCGGCCGGGGTAGAGGTGAATGAACAGCACGGACAGACCGAGGCCGAAACTCATCACGGCACCGACGGCGGAATCTTGTTGTTTCATGCCGAGTAATGCCAGCAGGATCGCGGCGACCACGGAACCGATCACTGCACCGCCGCCTACATTCAATCCGAAGAGCAGCGCGGCGGCGGCTCCCATGAGGGCGAGTTCGGCGGTGCCGTGGACAGCGAAGGACTGTTGGCGCACCACGATGAGCGGCGCGATCACACCGGAGAGCAGGCCCAACAGCGCGGAGGCGATGAGTGCGTGCTGGACGAAATCGACGCTGATGAGATATTGGGTGTCGGAAAGCCAGGTGGATAGATCCACTTAAACCACCACGATTCTGTCGTTGATGCGAGCCACCGTGACGGGTGCGTTGTAGAGTTCGCTGAGTTTTTCGGACTGCATGACATCGCCAACCGTGCCGATGGTGTGGCCGTTGGGGGCGAGGTACAAAATGCGATCTACCAGGCCCATTAGTGGATTGACATCGTGGGTGACCACAACAACGCCGACGCCTTCGGCCTTCAATTCACCAAATAGGGACACCGTGCGCTGCGCGACGCCGGGGTCAAGGCTGAGGAGGGGTTCGTCGGCAAGCAATAATTGCGGGCGCGTGGCAAGGGCCTGGGCTTGGCGGACGAGCTGCTGCTGCCCGCCGGAGAGCTCGCCGACGCGTCGATCGGCGATTCCGGAAGCGCCCACGCGGGCAAGAAGCTTATCGACGTCACCCTTCGCGGGTCCCCTTTTGGAAACCACGCCATGCGCCGCGGACAGCGAAACCATATCGCGGGCACGCAACGGGACATCGAAAATTCGTTGTTGCGGAATATAACCCACCCGGGCATCAGTTTTAACCGAACCGTGGGTGAGTTTTCGGGTGCCCAAAATCGTACCGATGAGCGTGGATTTTCCCACGCCGTTGGGGCCTAAAACCGCAAGAAATTCCCCCTGTCGGAGCTCTAAATTCAAGCCCTTCCAGAGGGGATCCACCGCAGCATCAGTGAAAGTCAACAGCATTTAAATAATTCTAAACCTGGTTAGCGGCAGCGGTGAGATCATCAACTGCCTTGGTGAATACATCGAGGAAATTCTCGGTGTTTTGAGGGGTCTCATAGATCTCAACAACTAGGATGCCTTTTTCTTCCGCCAAATCCTTCAAGCTGGTCGCGACAGTCGACGCGGACTGTGGGTTGTAGATCAAAACATCGATGTCACCGTTGTTAATTGCATCCTGGAACGACGCAACATCTGCTGCGGTTGGCTCGCTCTCGCTCAACGTGGTTGCGCGGTAACCCTCAGGGGTGGATTCCACCATGTCGGAGTGGGACAAAATGTGATCGGCGATCGGCTCGGTCTGAGCAATGCGAACTGCTGGAAGATCGTGAATCTGATTGTGCAGCTCGTCCATCTTGGTGGTCACAGCCGTTGCATCGGCCTGCGCCTCGGGATCAAGTTCGGTGGCTTTTTCTGCGAACTCTTCAGCTACCTCAGAGACGTATTCGGTGGAGTACCAGACGTGCTCGTTGTCGACGTCATGATCGTGGCCCTCTTCGTCGTGGTCGTGTGCCTCTTCGGTTTCGTGCTCGCTGTGGTCATGCTCTGAGAGATCCAATGCGTGGATGATGCGATCATCGTCTTCCAAGGTGCCGTAGAGCCAGGAGTCGTAACCGCCGCCACCGACGATAATGATGTCAGCTTCGGAAACTTTAGCCATATCGGTAGCGGAAGGCTCGAAGGAATGAGGGTCGATGTCGCCACCGGTAATAATTGCTTCAATGTCTACATCTGGGGCGACAGCTTCGGCGACGTCAGCCCACACCTGGGTGGAGGTGACCACTTTAAGGGAATCGGATCCGGCAGCGTTGGTGGAATCTGCGGAATCTGCTGAACCGGTTGAGCAGCCAGCTAGTACCAGTGGGAGGATGGGGAGTGTCCAAAGAAGCTTTTTCATACCTGCCATTAAATGCTTATTGAAAACAGCTGTCAACATGAAAACTTATTGAAAATCGCAAAATCGCGTTAGACCTCGGATACGCCATAGGGGTAACTGGTAGATTGAAATGATTATGGGTAGGAAACAACAATACGGAACCCTCGCGTCCATCGCCGCGAAATTAGGTGTCTCAAGGACCACAGTGTCCAACGCCTACAACCGGCCGGAGCAACTCTCCGCAGAACTTCGCCAACGCATCCTCGACACCGCTGAAGATATGGGCTATCTCGGCCCTGATCCGGTGGCCCGCAGCCTTCGTACACGCAGAGCAGGCGCGATCGGTGTGCTACTTACCGAGGACCTCACTTATGCCTTCGAAGATATGGCCTCCGTGGATTTCCTCGCCGGCGTGGCTCAAGCTGCTGGAGACACCCAACTAACGCTGATTCCTGCCTCGCCCGCGAGCAGCGTTGACCATGTCTCGGCTCAACAATTAGTCAACAACGCTGCAGTTGACGGGGTGGTTATTTACTCCGTTGCCAAGGGTGATCCACACATCGATGCCATTCGTGCCCGTGGTTTGCCCGCTGTCATCGCTGATCAGCCTGCAGGTGAAGAAGGTATGCCGTTTATTGCCCCAAATAACCGCAAAGCCATCGCCCCTGCAGCTCAAGCGCTAATCGACGCCGGCCACCGCAAAATCGGCATCCTGTCCATCCGCCTAGACCGCGCAAACAACGACGGCGAAGTCACCCGCGAGCGCCTCGAAAACGCCCAATACCAGGTACAACGCGACCGAGTCAGGGGTGCCATGGAAGTCTTTATCGAAGCGGGAATCGATCCCGACACCGTGCCGATCATGGAATGCTGGATCAACAACCGCCAACACAACTTCGAAGTGGCCAAAGAACTTCTAGAAACACACCCAAATCTCACCGCAGTACTCTGTACCGTCGATGCACTGGCATTCGGCGTTCTGGAATACCTTAAAAGCGTAGGTAAATCAGCGCCTGCAGATCTATCCCTCACTGGTTTCGATGGCACCCACATGGCACTCGCACGGGATCTCACCACCGTCATCCAACCCAACAAACTCAAAGGGTTCAAAGCCGGCGAAACACTGTTGAAAATGATTGACAAAGAATACGTGGAACCAGAAGTGGAATTGGAAACTTCCTTCCACCCAGGTTCCACGGTTGCGCCAATCTAGGCTTGTGGCACTTTTCGTGCGTTTAGGCTCTCTTAAATCCCCAATCGCACGCTTTCCGCATACTGCATGCGGTGGTAGGCGAGTTTCTCTAGGAAAATTCCCACATTATCAACATCGTCGACGCGGGTTTTGGCTGCAGTGTCTCCTTCGCCAACCTTGACGGTTAGGGCACGATCATCGTTTTCTAAAGCTTTGAAACCGTGCTCATCGGTGGTGTCATCGCCGAGGAAAATCACACCAGTGGGCTCGGTGCGGTCAACGTATTCCTTCAGCCAAGTGCCCTTGGTGGTGGAGCTGATGGAGTATTCGATGATGCTCTTGCCGTTAGTAACCTTCAGGCCGGAAGAGTCTACGTGTGCTGCTTGGGCGAGGATTCCTTGGACTTTGTCCTTGTCGGAAACACGGATGAAGTGCAGCACGCGGTGGAAAGGCTTGATCTCCACGAATGCGCCTTCGATGCCGTCGACGATCTTTTCCAGATCTGCTTCAATCTTGGCGAGGCGAGCTACCTCTTCAGGAGTGAGGGTACGCGGGCGGGAGGAATCCTCAGAACCGTGTGAACCCACCATGGTGATGTCGTACTGACCAAGATCAAGAACCGTCTTCAATCCCTCCAGGTGACGTCCCGACAAAATGACAACATCAGTGTCTGCTTGTTGGGAGAGGTCTTTTACCGCCTTGAGGGATTTCTGGTTGATAGGAACGTTGTAAGCGTCCTTGCTAAATCCTGCGATGGTTCCATCAAAATCGGACACAACCAAAAGCTTTTTGGTCTTGGCGATTTCCTCAATAGTCAAAGTCATGGGAACCAGTGTACGGATCCCACAGAACCCCTGGCACTTTAAAGCCCTGGCACCTTAAGATGTCGGCGCGATCCAGGACACCAAGCGGATTGCTGGCCGATCGAGTTCATCGACATCGCTAGTCAGCAAGATTTCTGAACCAGAAGTCCTGGAGATTTCAAAAGAACCAGGCAGAAGATCAACCAGCTCGTTATGAACTTTGAGTTCTTGTCCTTGGCAATCATCGGGAAGTTTATCGAAATCCAGGGAAGACAAGGTCACATAATCGGCATCCAGAACAGAGCTTTGCTCACCATTTTGGAAGAATTCCGCACGCCCCGTAAAAGGCACACAGCCAGTGAAACCAGACAGGGAAGAATTGCCAAAATCTAAGCTGGGCTGGGAAATGACAAGATTACTGATCGAATTCGACTCATCTGGATCGGTGTAAATATTGGTCACCAACCAGGTGGAATCTGTCATTTCCACGGTGTCTGAACCACAGGACGCCAGCAGTAAAGCAAGCGGAAGAACGCCTATGGTCGCGATTCGTGCGCGGTTCATGAGTTTTCTCCCGACTGTGCCAAACAATCCAGGAAACTACTAGCCCACACGTTGACGTCGTGGGTATAGACCTGCTCGCTGTTCGTTTTCATTCGCGTTGCCGCAGATTCCGGATTGTGCTTCAAATCGTGGACAGCTGCCACCATTTGCCGTTTGATGGATTCCACATCAAATGGGTTGCATAAATACGCACCGGTCAGCTCAGTGGCCGCGCCGGCAAATTCGGACAGCACCAAAGCACCAGTGCCGTCGCGGTGGTTGGCTACGAATTCTTTAGCCACCAAGTTCATACCGTCTTTAAAAGGCGTAACCAGCATGACATCGGCTGCGGTATACAGCACCTGGAGATCATTTTTGCTCAATGACCTGTGTAGATAATGCACCACGGGACGCCCCATGCGACCGAAACGACCATTGATACGGCCGACGGCTTCCTCGACCTGCGAACGCGAAACACGATAGTGATCAATGCGCTCACGCGAAGGCGTCGCGACCTGCAGCAACACAGCTCTGTCGGCCTCCAACGCGCCGGATTCCAGCAGTTCCTCAAACGCAAGCAGGCGCTGCAAAATGCCCTTGGTGTAGTCCAGTCGGTCAACGCCCAGGAATACGGTTTCCGGCTCGTCGAGCGTTTTTAAAAGATCAAGAACGGCGCTTTTCGACGCCTCCCCAAACATTTCAACATCAATCGAGATCGGGAACGCCCCGACGCTAACTCGCCTTCCGTCAGCGGTTTCAACATGAGCGCTAATCTCACGCACCAATGCTTCACCACTGACCTGCAAGGTGTCCGGCTGACCCACATGAGACCCGGCAGTGCCGGCAACCTGCTGGGTTAACGCAAGGAAGTTTTCTGCGTTTTGAACCAAATGGAATCCCACCAAATCTGCGCCCAACATGCCTCGAACAATCTCTTCACGCCACGGCAGCTGACGGAACAGATCAGGGGAAGGGAAGGGAATGTGGAGGAAGAAACCGATCTTCAAATCAGGGCGCATCTGACGCAAAATGCCAGGAACCAGCAACAGCTGATAGTCCTGCACCCACACAGTGGCACCGTGTGCCGCCACTTGGCTCACGGCTTCAGCGAACTTGAGGTTTACTTCCCGAAACGCATGCCACCAATCGGTGTTGTACACCGGAGTAACAATCAGATCGTGGAAAAGAGGCCACAGCGTTGCGTTTGAAAAGCCCTCGTAGAAGCCTTCATAGTCACTTGCAGTGAGGACAACAGGGTGCAGCAAAACACCCGTATCTGTTCGAAATGGTTCGGGTGCAACATCTACAGTTCCAGGCCATCCGACCCAACATCCACGATGTTGTTCCAGAACGGGGGAAAGCCCCGTGACAAGGCCACCGGGGCTGGGGGAGATGCTATAGCTACCATCTGGGTGGACAGTCATATCCACTGGCAGACGGTTAGCAACAACTACAAAGCTATTGGAATCATCCATATAAGATCCGGCTTAAGACTTCTTTGTGGTCTTCTTTGCGGTGGTCTTTTTAGTAGTTTTCTTAGTGGTCTTCTTGGTCGTTTTCTTAGCAGCAGCCTTCTTAGCTGGTGCCTTACGAGTCCGCTTTGTAGCCTTCTTTGGCTGAGCTTCCTCGTGTTCAGAAGCGACCTTGGTGTAACGCAGGCCCTGAGGTTCAACGCCGAGCATGCACATCAAAGTGACGCCGTCGAAGAAGTCCTTAGAATAGGTTGCAACAATCCTGCGGGCACCGGCTGCGGTTTCCTCTTCAACAGCGTGAAGGGATTCTGGGGTGGGACGAGTGTCCGTGATTTTGGCCGGCAAGGATCCTCCTGAGTGTTTAAAAGCGATCGACCCGATATTCTACGCTATTTAAGCGAAAGACGCCTAAGCAGGTTGATTTTTACCTTTTATTACCGAATCTCTGATTAGTCTTTGGACGTTTTCTCTGCCGGCGCTGATTCTGCTCAGCTTCCTCCTGGAAGGAGAACTCATTCGCCTTGGTAAATGCACGGTATGGGTTGAAGCGTGGTGGACGACGTAGCCTGCGGGCAATCCACTCACCCAAAACCACGCCAGCGGCAAGTGATGAAGCAGTGGCTAAAGCAACCGCAATGTTGGTGAAACCCATGAGTGTTTGATCATTTAGGGTGGCGTACATTCCGCGGTAAATTGCTAGACCTGGAAGCATTGGTGTGATGCCGGCAATCGCCACAATCAACGGTGGAATCAAGAATCGACGGGCAAGCAAACCACCAGTGAAACCAACTGCTGTTGCAGCAATCGCAGCGGCAGAGACGGGGCCTAAATAAACAACGAAGAGGTAATAAAACGCAGAACCCATCAGCGCAGTAAGCCCCGCAATAATCACCGAGGACCACTCCGCGTAACAACCCACTGCGAAGGCCGCTGCGGTGACGCCACCAGCGATAATGCGGGCGAATGTAGACGAATAATTAGGTGCTGCAGCGGACTCCATGGCAGGCAACATGACATGCAAGATTTCAGAAAGCTGAATGCCCAAACCCACGCCAGCAACAATGCCGCCGGTAAACAGGAGTGTTTCAAAAAATCGTGCACTTGCTGTCACCGGAGCGCCCGTGATGCCGTCCTGCAGAGATTGCACAAGTGTCAAACCTGCCAACAGCACAACAATTCCAGATGCGATGATCTGGCTCGGTTTGATCTCAAGACCAAATTGCAACGCCAAAGAATAAGCAATCGATGCAGGCAGCGTGGCAATAAAACCACCAACAACATTTTGGAAGAAAGTAGGCAAACCCTTCTTTCCCAAAAATGACGTCGTGGCAATGATCGTGAACGCGGTAATAAAAGCAATTAGGGAAACCTGCCATCCACCACCCAACAGCACAGCAACAGCGCCACCCATCATTGCCCAGCCAAGCAACGCAACAGGGAAACCATAAGACGCAGGGGATTGCTCCAACTCGTCCAGGATTTTCTCGGCAACCTCAGGCGGGGTCGCACCAGCCTGAATGGAACGGATCAAACGGTCAACCTCAGACAGTTTGGAGAAGTTGGTGTCCAACTTGCCCACAACATGAAACACGTTGACCGGCGTCTTCCTCTCCACACCGATGTTGGTGAAGATGGTGATCGTATTCAACGTGATATCCACGTGCGTGTAGTACAAACCGTACGCAGAGGTCACTGCTCGAACTTGTACCTTGGTGTCACTATTTGACGTACCTGAAGAAAGCAAAATATCGCCAATTCTCGCAGCCAAATTCATCACACCGGCCACTTGACTATGGTCAGTGAGATCAATCGGGGCTAGTGGCGATGGCGGAGGTGCGGCTTTTGCAGCGTCAACTGTTGAAATGCGGCCACGAAGGGTCGCAAAACTCAACATCTGCTGGAAAACATTTTGCAAGGAAAAAGAGTCCAATCACAGGTCGTTTATGCACGGTTCACCAGATACTCTAGCCCCGAATTCCATTGTGATGTACACATACGCTAAGATACGTATTCGTAGTTGTTGATCATCAGCATCTGCGGTGCTGGAGTGGCGCAATTGGCAGCGCAACGCACTTGTAATGCGTAGGTTGAGAGTTCAAGTCTCTTCTCCAGCTCAATAACACCAGGTCAAAGGGGTATTTTCTTAATGAAAATGCCCCTTTTTGGCTTGAGGTCTCCAAAAAGTCTCCATTTAATAACACGGGGCTTAGGGGCTTTCTTTTTCCTTGGCTCGATGTTTGGAAATGAAACGGTGTTTGAATGTCGCCAGTTGGTGAGGAGATTATTTCATTTCACTTAGGCTCCCGTTTGGGTCGAAATTAGTTACTTTTCATATGGCGTGTTCAAATTAAGCTCCTTAAATTCGTTGACCAGATTGATGACTAGATCTTGCTGGCGGACGGTCAGTCTTGTTATGTCCACATGCTTCACATAGTCACTTTGGGAGATGATCTTCGAAAAATTTGGCCATTCAGATTCGGGAACTTTCGCTGCGCTTAAAACCTCTACTGGATCAAGGTCGAGAGCCTCTGCAAGCTTCATGCACATCATTGGATCGACGGTGAATGGTTCACCGGTTCTCCGGGATATTCCTTTTTCGAGGTCGATTACCCAGAATCGGGTTTTGTCTATGGCTTTAGCTAGATGCTCTTGATTCATGTCGAGAGTTCGGCGCTGGTTGCGAACTAGATCGCTGATTGGATACTTTTCTTGATTTGTTGTCATGGATGTAAGTTATGACAAATTGTTTTAATATGCAACGCAACTAAAAAACAATATGCAACATTCTAAGATCTTGAGTTAAACTTTGCACTGCTCGGTATTGAGCTCGGTCCAGGATCGAAAGCCTGGCAGGTGGGGCGAAATTCAATATGAATGATTAGGGCTAATTTCCCTAGGCGAATCCTCTTCAAAATCGTTACCCTAGGATCGAACTGAAAAGTTGAAACTAATCGATGGCAGGGGAGAGTCAGATGGCCCAGGGTATTAGTGCTGCTGAGCTACAAGCGTTAAAGCTGCGTGCTGCTGAATTGAGAGCGGAGGGTGCTGGTGGGGTCGGCGCCAAAGAGAAAGAACGTGAGGCTGCAGATTGTGTCTCGGTGATTGAGTCGTTGGAGGGTCTTGATCGAGAGATCGCGGAGTTGCTGCACAGGGTCGTTAAAGATGAAGCACCACACCTTGATCCTCAGGTGCGAGACGGCGCTCCAGCGTATGCGCGTGAGGGCACGGTTATCGTATTTTTTCAACCAGCTTCCCAACACGATTCCCGCTATGGAAGCATTGGTTTTAATGACGAAGCTTTTCTGGATGACGGAGATTTCTGGGCCACGAGTTTCGCTGTTTTGGCTGTTAGTGACAAGTTTGAGGCGAAGCTGAGGGGGCTTGTCGGTAAGGCTGCAGGGTAGCGGGAGTTTCTTTCAGATTAGAAGTTCTTTAATTTCCTCGATTATGTACCTCATTTACGCGTAAAGTTTGGGGCATGGGAAAGTTACTTTTCGTAGACATCGGTGGCACATTGCTGGATTACTCAAATGAAGTTCCGCGTTCGGCCGTTGACGCGATCCGTAAGGCACGCGCCAAAGGACACCGCGTGTACTTGAGCTCTGGTCGAAGCAGCGCTGAGGTGACTTCTCAGTTGTGGGATATCGGAGTGGATGGCCTCATTGGCGCAAATGGTGGATATGTGGAAAGCGCACAGGAGTCTGTGTTCCACCGCCGTTTGTCGGGTGAGGAGACCCGCCACATTGTGGAGTGGCTCTACAACCGTGGTTTGGAGTTTTATCTCGAGTCCAACAACGGTTTGTATGCAAGCCGTGGTTTCCGTGAGGCTTCTAAGCCAGTGCTGTCTCGCCTTTCGGAGAAGACCGACGTGACAGTCGATAGCATGTACCCGGATATGTTCTGGGGCGCGAGCCTTGATCGTGACGATGTGAACAAGATCAGTTACATCTTCAATTCTCAGGAAGATTTGGACGCAGCGCGTGAGGCGTTCCCTAACCTGGAGCACACCACGTGGGGTGGCCAGACGGGTGCGTTGTTCGGCACGATCGGTGTCTCTGTCAACAAGAAGATCGGCGTGGATCGCCTGCTGAAGTACCTGAACGCAGATCGCGCAAACACCATTGCGTTCGGCGACAGCGATGAGGATCTCTCCCTATTTGAGGCGAGCGCTTACGGCGTCGCGATGGGCGAGGCCACCGAATCGCTCAAGGCTGCTGCTGACCTGGTCACGGATGCTGTTGGGCAGGACGGCTTGCGCAATGCGTTTTTAAAGCTGGAGCTTATCGACGCCTGACCCCATCAAAGAACTTCCCAATCTCCTCAGCCGCTATCACGGATGTGGTTGAGGGGCCTAGAAATTCTGGATAAGTTTTCCCACTTGGTACCAAGTGGCCGATCCCGTTGAGTGTCCAAAACTCAACGGGATTTTCTCCATCCCAGGTATCGATCGACACCACATCATCAACCACGTTGTGGCGGTGTTCGGTCAGTCCGTTTCGGGCGGCAATATAGGCAGCTGAATCAAAGGCGGACATGCCCACGCCACGGCGGTGTTCGCGACCAATACCGGCATCGCCACCCTCATACGGTGAAAAAGTATCGGCAGTTCCAGCCATCGCCAAATAAGGCACCGGATGTGTCTTGAAGGTTTTCACCTGCGGCAAGGTATTTTCAGCAACTGGCATGTTGGATGCAATGGTTGCAGCGCCACTGAGCATCTTGGGAACCTCATGCATGAGCCGCAACACCATCTGCCCACCGTTGGAATAGCCAACAACAAAGATCCTTTTGATGCCATACGTGTTGCCCAAGTGCGTGGCGAGTTTTACAAAGAACCCCACATCATCAATACCTAAATGGCGGGTGTTTTCATCCAAACCCAACCGCGCATCATTCCAATGCTGATCCACCCCATCTGGATAAACCACCATGAACGGCAGTGGATCAAAAGTCCTGTTGGTGAAGCTGCGCCCCACAGATCCCGATTGCTGGGAGCCATGAAAATAGATCAGCGCATCCGTGGTGGAACCAAAAGGCTCAACAATACGAAACGTTCGCTTTCGGTCCTGATGAAAGAGATGTCCCTGAATCATCATCTAAGTATGCATCTCGGTAAGCTCGACCAGGACAGTGCCACCACAATTTTGGAGGATTACAAGAACATGACCAACATCCGCGTAGCTATCGTGGGCTACGGAAACCTGGGACGCAGCGTCGAAAAGCTTATTGCCAAGCAGCCCGACATGGACCTTGTAGGAATCTTCTCGCGCCGGGCCACTCTCGACACAAAGACGCCAGTCTTTGATGTCGCCGACGTGGACAAGCACGCTGATGACGTAGACGTGCTGTTCCTGTGCATGGGCTCCGCCACCGACATCCCTGAGCAGGCACCAAAGTTCGCGCAGTTCGCCTGCACCGTAGACACCTACGACAACCACCGCGACATCCCACGCCACCGTCAGGTCATGAACGAAGCCGCCACCGCAGCCGGCAACGTTGCACTTGTCTCCACCGGCTGGGATCCAGGAATGTTCTCCATCAACCGCGTCTACGCAGCGGCAGTCTTAGCCGAGCACCAGCAGCACACCTTCTGGGGCCCAGGTTTGTCACAGGGCCACTCCGATGCTTTGCGACGCATCCCTGGCGTTCAAAAGGCCGTCCAGTACACCCTCCCATCCGAAGAAGCCCTGGAAAAGGCCCGCCGTGGCGAAGCCGGCGACCTCACCGGAAAGCAAACCCACAAGCGCCAATGCTTCGTGGTTGCTGACGCGGCCGATCACGAGCGCATCGAAAACGACATCCGCACCATGCCCGACTACTTCGTTGGCTATGAAGTCGAAGTGAACTTTATTGATGAGGCCACCTTTGACTCCGAGCACACCGGCATGCCACACGGTGGCCACGTGATTACCACCGGCGACACCGGTGGCTTCAACCACACCGTGGAATACATCCTCAAGCTGGACCGAAACCCAGATTTCACCGCTTCCTCACAGATCGCTTTCGGTCGTGCAGCTCATCGCATGAAGCAGCAGGGCCAAAGCGGTGCCTTCACCGTCCTCGAAGTTGCACCATACCTGCTCTCCCCAGAAAACTTGGACGATCTGATCGCACGCGACGTCTAATTCAGGGCTTTTAAGATGCAGAGGCAAGGAAACAATGTAGTTTCCTTGCCTATTTTAGCGTTTTCAGCGGGTGGTTTCCGTGGACCAGACCACGATGCCCACGGAAACCATAAACTGGATTCGTGGGCATCGTGGTCTGGTTTCGAGCGGGAAAAACCAGACCCAGATGCCCACCGATCGCAGATTTGAGGATCGTGAGCACGCCTGTCTGGTTTGCCTCGATAAGGGTGATTTCATGGCTGAGGATCCAAAAAGTTCGACCTCTCAGAATCGCTTCTAAGGGCCTAAAGTTGCTCTCCCTAGGCCGATACCCATGTGGAAATCTCGACGTCTTAAATGGACGATGAGAGCTAAAACCACGAACAGCTGGGATTTTCCACGATAGGATTGGGTCTCGTGGAGATTCGTTGGTTGGAAGGCTTTATCGCGGTCGCGGAAGAATTGCACTTTAGTAATGCTGCGATTCGTTTGGGGATGCCGCAGTCGCCGTTGAGTCAGCTGATCCGGCGGTTGGAGTCGGAGTTGGGGCAGAAGCTTTTTGATCGCAGTACCCGGTCAGTGGAGTTAACTGCCGCGGGTCGGGCGTTTTTGCCGCATGCCAGGGGGATTGTGGCGAGCGCTGCGGTGGCGAGGGAAGCTGTGAATGCTGCCGAGGGGGAGATCGTTGGTGTTGTTCGCATTGGTTTTTCTGGTGTGCTGAACTATTCCACGCTGCCGCTTTTGACCAGTGAGGTGCATAAACGGCTTCCTAATGTGGAGTTGGAGCTCGTTGGTCAGAAGTTGACGAGGGAAGCGGTAAGTTTGCTGCGCTTGGGGGCGTTGGATATTACGTTGATGGGTTTGCCCATTGAGGATCCAGAGATTGAGACTCGGCTGATTAGTTTGGAAGAGTTTTGCGTGGTGTTGCCGAAGGATCATCGTCTTGCGGGGGAAGACGTGGTGGATTTGGTGGATCTGGCTGAAGATGGGTTTGTGACGACGCCGGAGTTTGCGGGGTCTGTGTTTAGGAATTCCACCTTTCAGTTGTGTGCTGAGGCTGGTTTTGTGCCGAGGATCAGCCAGCAAGTTAATGATCCTTACATGGCGCTGTTGTTGGTGGGGGCTGGGGTAGGGGTGGCGATCACGACGCATGGAACTGGTTTGTTGGCGCCACCGAATACGGTGCATTTGCCTATTAAGCAGCATTCGGTGGAGCTTCGGCATGGCATTGCGTGGATGAAGGGTTCGGGTCGGGTCGCTAGGGATGCGGTCATCGATATTGCGTTGGATATCTTTAAGCCTTAAGTGCAAAAGAGGCCTAAAAATTAGGGGGAAATTAGGACTCAAACAAAGATTTTTTCAATTAGTTTTGTGGTGTTTTCACACGGCTTCACACTCTCAATAGTTTCTATTTACAAAGGTTAACGCCATAAAAGTGACCTCCACTACATAATTAAGTCAAAATCTTACTTAAAGAATGTGGAATTCCGTATTTCTCTTACAAAGTGATCCGCCATATAGTTCATTCCATTGGTTATCCAGCTCACAGTTTAGGTTCCAAACGGATAGCCACTTGACCTAAATACCCATTCCTTTGAGAGGGAATACGATGACTATCAACTCACCAGCGCCGAAGGTCGGTGACACCATGTCCCACGAAGCCTATTCGGCCAAAGCCCATCCAACAAAAGGCACTCCACAGGCCAAGCGAGCTGCTCTATCAGCATTCCTTGGCTCAACCTTGGAGTACTACGACTTCTTCATCTACGGTTCGGCAGCTGCACTCGTGTTCTCCCACGTCTTCTTCCCAGAAGGCGGCGCGAACTCAGTTCTGTTGTCTATCTCCACACTCGGTGTTGCATATGTTGCTCGCCCAGCAGGTGCGGTTTTGTTCGGACACTTGGGAGACACCATTGGTCGTCGAAAGACTTTGATGATCATCTTGTTCACCATGGGTCTGTCCACCTTGGCTATCGGACTTCTTCCGACCTACGGCCAGGTGGGAATCCTCGCACCGATCATGCTTGTGGTGCTTCGCCTACTGCAGGGATTGTCTGCCGGCGGTGAGTCCCCGGGTGCAGCATCGCTGTCCATGGAACACGCACCACAGCGTCGTCGCGGTTTCTACTCTTCATTCACCATTTCCGGTGTCATGTTCGGAATCGTGCTTTCCTCCGTGGTATTCATCCCCATCGCGGCTCTGCCTGATGAACAGCTGTTTAGCTGGGGCTGGCGCATTCCGTTCATCTTGAGCATCATCTTGACCGGTGTTGCCCTGTGGATCCGTAGGCACCTGGAAGAGTCTGAGACTTTTGAAGAAGAAGTTGAAGAGGCCAAGGTTCCTGAAACTCCAGTTGTGGAACTGTTCAAGAACCACTGGGCTGCTGTCTTCCGCGTGATGTTCTCCTCTACTTACGCCATGATGAACACCATCTTGAACGTCTTCGGTCTGGCATATGCGGTGTACAGCGACATTGAGCGCACCACCATGCTGGGTGTCATCGCGGTGGCAAACCTTATGGCTGTGTTCTCTCAGCCGTTCTTCGGTTTGTTGTCGGACAAGATTGGCCGCAAGCCAGTGTTCATCACCGGTGCACTTGGTGCTGGTGGCATGATGTTCGTTTTCTTCAATGCGATTAGCACTGGAAACATCGCCATGATTTACCTCTCCGCGATGGTTCTGATGGGCCTGTTCTACGCAGCGCCAAACGCTACGTATATGGCAGCGTTCCCGGAGCAGTTCCCTGCAAAGGTTCGCTACTCAGGAATGGCTATTGGCCTCATGCTTGGCCTGTTGGTCTCAGGATTCGCGCCAGCTGTTGCAGAAATGCTCACTGGTGGACAAGCAGAAAACTGGCAGCCAGTTGCCTGGATGTGCCTTGGTTTCGCAGTCCTTTCCGCGGTCGCCTTTGCCACAGGTAAAGAAACCTACAAAACCCCAACCCACCTTCTCGGAAAATAACTCGGCAATTACCCACAACAAAACACTTGAGGGAAGTTTGATTCTCTATGGCTGCATACGCTGTTACCTACGCCTACGTTCCAGAAAATGATGAGATGGCAGCAATCCGCCCAACTCACGTTGATTTCTTGAAGAACCTCCACGAGGAAGGCACCTTGCTGATCTCTGGTCGTTTGACTGAATGTGATCCTTTGGGTGCGCTGCTGATCATCAAGGGCGATTCCGTTGAGGAAGTTGAAGCGATCATGGATCAGGACCCTATCTACTCTGGTGGTTTCGTTTCAGAGCGTTTGGTTCGCCTGTGGAATGTTGCTTTCGGAGCTATTGCGGAGAAGAATTAACATGACTGTCGCAGAATTCACCGAAACCACTACCAACGCAAAGATCATCACGGCTGCTGTTACTACTTCGAAGCAGACCATCGAGTTTCAGAATCTTCTAGCGCCGACGATTGTGCCTGGTTCTGCACGAATCTCCATGGCAGCGGTCACACTGTGTGGCACTGACGCCCATATTTGGGATGATGATTACGCTTCAGAACTCCCTATTATTCAGGGACACGAAGCAGCAGGCATTATCACTGAGATGGATCCTTCCGATGAAGGCAATGGATTCAATGTTGGCGATCGAGTTGTAATTTGCCCCATGTTCTACTGCGGCAAGTGCTACGCATGTTCGGTTGGTCGTGTGAATGCTTGTAAGGAAATGAGCGTTTACGGCTGCTACGAAGATGGTTCTTTGGTTGATGAGCAGGCTGTTCCTTACGCGAACCTGTTTAAGATTCCAGATTCCCTTCCTCTTGATTTGGCACCGATCGTAGAGCCAATCTCAATTGCGATGCAGGCCTGCAAGCGTGGCCGTCCAGTGAGTGGCGAGAAGGTTATCGTCAATGGTGCTGGCCCGATCGGTGTGCTGGCGGTTCGTTACCTGAAGGATCAGGGCTGCGAAGTCGCTGTGACCGATATGGTGCAGTCCCGCTTGGATCTGGCTAAGCACTGCGGTGCGGATAAGACTTTCGTGGTTGATGGCGGTTTCCCGAACGCTGCGCAGGCAGTGGAAGTTGACACCTGGACTGACGGAAACGGCCCATCCCTGATCATCGATGCAACCGGCGTCCCAGCATCCCTAGCCGCTGCGATTGATCTCGTAGCAACCGCAGGACGCGTGGTGTGCGTGGGTATCTCTGACCGCGATCTGGTTTTCGATATGCGCAAGCTGGTATCCAAGGAGATCGATCTCTTGGGTTCTCGCAACTCCCAAAACCTGTTCCCAGAGAGCATTGCGCTGCTGGATAAGCACCAGGACACCCTGCGCGCATTGGTTACCCACCGTTTTGATTTTGAGAATCTCGATGAGGCGTTCACCACGTTGACCACACCAAATGCTGGTGTTGGAAAGATCGCCATTGATTTCCCAGGAGCTCAAAATGTCTAAGCCACTTCTTTCCTCAGCGGCCGACTGGCCTGAAGAACTAGATGTCCTCGTGCTTGGGTCTGGTTGTGCTGGAATGACCGCCGCACTTGTCGCGGCGGATGGAGGCGCGCTGGTGGGCGTCGTCGAAAAGCATGACAAGCTTGGTGGCACGACGGCCGCAGGTGGCGGAGTGATGTGGGCGCCGAACAACCATCTAATGGGGCAGCGGGGTTTCACCGATTCCGAGGAAGCTGCTGCGGAGTACATTCGCGTGGCGACCAAGGGCAAGTTGTCTGACGAGGAAATTGCCTGGTACATCGAGAATTCCGCTGAGGCAGTGCTGTTTTTGGATGAGAAAACCCGCGTGGATTACGCGCCACTGAATCGCCCGGATTACCACCGCGAGTGGCCAGGGTCCACCGAAGGCGGCCGCGGTTTGGACCACAAGCCGTTTGACCCCTCCGTGGTTCCCGGCCTGGTTGAGGCGGTGCGCCAGCCGACCTACCTGCCGCTGATCACCATGGATGAGCGCGACCACCTCCACGGCGCCGCACCTGATCCGCAGCTGCTTAAAGACCGCGCGAACCAGGGCGTACGCACCATGGGTGGCGCATTATCCTCCGCCATGATCGCGTCCGCCTGGGACGCCGGCATCCGCATCGCAGCTGGCACCGCAGCCAGCTCCCTCCAGCGCACCCAGTCCGGCTGGAAAGTTTTGCTTATCGACGCCTCCCTTCAGCACACCATCACCGCAAAGCACGTGGTCATCGCCTCAGGTGGCTTCGAATGGTCCAAGGAGCTCACCTCGACCCTCCTGAAGTTCCCGATCACTCCAATTTCTGCACCATCTAACACCGGCGATGGCCTTAAGCTGGGCATCGGCGTGGGTGCTGCGTTCACAGAGACAACCGATATCTGGGGCGTTCCTGTTATCACCGCACACGGCGCGGAATACGATGGCCAGCAATCTGGACGCATGGGCAACGTGGAGGCAACACTGCCTGGCTCCATCGTGGTGAACAAGCTGGGTAAACGATTTGTTAATGAAGCTTTGAACTACCACGATTTCTCTCGAGTCTTTGCCAACATCGACCCAGAAGAATCAGATTTTGCCAACATCCCGGCGTACCTAGTGATGGATTCCTCCTTCACCTCTAAGTACCCAGTGGCAGGTAACCCAACTTTTACCTCCAGCACGGAAGCCCCAGCATGGATGGTTCAGGCAGATACTCTGGAAGAACTCGCTGCGAAACTCGGCGTGGATGCTGCAGGCCTTGCAAGCACCGTTTCACGATTCAATGACGATGCCCGCACCGGTGTCGACTCCGAATTCGGCCGCGGCGCAACCGAGCAGGACCGCCACCTTGGCGATCCAGCCAACACCCCAAACCCATGTTTGGCACCTTTAGAAAGTGGCCCTTTCTACGCCATCGAACTCCACCCCGGAGTCCTGGGCACAGCTGGTGGATTGCAGACCGACCTAGACGGCGAAGTCCTCGGCTGGGATGGCCTTCCACTCGGCGGACTGTATGCGGCAGGTAACTGCTCTGCAACCGTATTCAAGGACGCCTACCCAGGTGGTGGCGCAACCATCGGATCCGCCATCACCCGCGCATACGCAGTGGGTAAGCACATCAGCCAATCCTTTCAGATGGAAACCACTGAAGCACTGAGCTTGTCTCACTAAGAAACAAAAGTAGAAGGAAAAGAGAAGAACAATGGTGGATAAAGCTTCCGAAGCGAAGTGGGACAAAGAAGTTGACCTGCTTGTTCTAGGATCAGGCGCAGCCGGACTCTCTGCAGCACTCACCGGTGTTGTGGAAGGCCTGAATGTCTTGCTTCTGGAAAAAAGCGACTACATCGGCGGCACCACCGCATATTCCGCTGGAACCATCTGGATCCCCAACAACCACTTCCAGCGCGAAGATGGCATCACCGATGATCGTGAAAAGGTAGAGCGTTACCTAGACACCCTGGTTGGGGACAAATCGGATAAAGAAATGCGCATGGCCTATGTCGACCAAGGCCCGCACATGCTGAAGTACATGGAAAACATCGGCGTGGAATTCCTCCGCTCACCCAACGTGGTGGACTACCACTCCGAACTTCCAGAAACCGGCAAAACCGGCCGTGCACTTGAGCCAAAGCCTTTCGACGGCCGCGAGCTCGGCAAGGTCAACTTCGCGCACGTTAGACCACCAGTCCACGAGTTCGCACTGATGAACGGCACCATGATGCTGCGCCGTCCAGAAGTCAATGTTCTTCTCGGACTCTTCTCCAAGCGTCCAAAACAAACTGTCGCCGCAGTGGGAACTGCACTCAAACTCGGTCTGCGCTGGGCAACCGACATGGTGAAATACCCTCGTGGCACCCGCCTTGTCATGGGTAATGCACTGACTGCTCGGATGTACCACCAGGTGCTCACCCGCGGCGGCGACGTATGGCGAAACGCGCTGACTACTGAACTTATTAAAGAAGGAAACGCTGTTGTTGGCGCGGTAGTCAATCAGGGGGGAGTATCCCACCGTATCCGCGTGAACAAGGGCGTGGTGCTGGCAGCAGGTGGATTCTCCCAGAATCCAGAACTGCGCAAGAAGTACATGCCAGAACCCACCCCACAGTTCTCCCGCACCAACGAAAGCGCCACCGGTGACACCATGGCCCTTGCTGCGAAAGTGGGAGCACGCCTAGGCGACGACAACGGTGAAAACGCACTGTGGTTCCCATCATCGATCGGCACCCGCGCCGACGGATCTACCGCGGTGTACCCACACATTTGGGACCGTGGACGCCCCGGAGTCATCGCAGTCAACGCAGCAGGCGAGCGCTTTGTCGATGAATCCGTGTCTTACCACCGCTTCGTGCGCGCCATGTACGAATCCAACAAAACCACCCCGACTGTTCCAGCCTGGCTCATTGTTGATTCCCACACCCTGGCAAAATATGGCCTCGGCATGATCACCATGCCTCACCTGCCTAAACTGGCTCTGCAAAAATACATCGACTCCGGATACCTGCACGCAGGATCATCCTTAGGCGAACTAGCTCGCAACATCGGTGTGGATGCACGCGGCCTGGAACAAACCGTCAAACGCTACAATACCTTCGCTAAAACGGGTATCGACGAAGACTTCCACAAGGGTGAACTCCTCTTCGGTCAAGCCGCCGGCGATCCAGACAACAAGCCAAACCCCAACGTCGGACCAATCAAAAAGGGACCGTTCTACGCAATCGCAGTAGTTCCAACCCCACTGGCCACTGCCTTTGGCATCAGCATCAACCCCAACGGTCAAGTTGTTGATGAAGATGGGGAGCCCATCATTGGACTGTACTCCGCAGGAAATGACGCCCAATCAGTCATGTCTTCCGAATACCCAGGTGCTGGTTCACAGGTTGGTTCCGGAATGACCTTTGGTTGGATCGCAGCACAGCACGCGGTGGGGAAAGCGGGAAAATCCGGGGGAGCTAAGGCAGGATATGCCGCGTCTTCTAAGTAATTGTTTGGTGGGTTGCTTACTAGTCCGATGATCGTGAGGGAAACCAGCAGAGCAGCACACAGTACAGAAGCTGGCTTAAACCTTATTTGTAGTTGTCAATAAATATGAAATTCCTTAGCAACTTGTTTAAATAGACGTATAAACAAGTTTGCAAAAGGAAGGTTATCCATCTTGAAAAAGCATGTGACCTCAGCCGTTACCGCCTTGGTAACGGCTTTTTCAACGGCTGCATTTGGTTTAACTGTCGCCGTTTCTCCAGCTGCTGCCCAAGTAGTTAACCCAGCCCCAGATCTCTCTGCACCATATACATGGGTGGAGGAGTTTGATTCCCGAGATGCCCTCAAAGGGTGGAACATTTTCCGCCAGCCAGATTATGGCAGCGATAAAGTTCTCTATACCGAAGATGCTTTGAGCATTGAGGATGGCAAGCTCACCATCACCACGCAACGCCATTGCGTTGACGAGGACTTCGCGATCAGTGACCCAGCCAACCGTGGAAAACTCAATGACAGCACAGCGCAAGTTGAACCTTGCGCGCCAGGTCAGTTTGAAAAGTTCACCAGTGCGCGCATTGTCACTCCGAAAATTGCTCGTGGCGAGTTCGACCTTTCTGTCACTGCAACCCTTAACACCGGTGGAGTCGAAGGTGTACGAAGCGCCATTTGGATGCAAAACGGTGAGCAAGCATGTTCCTCAGCAACCAACAATGGACTTTATGGCGAATTAGACCTAGTAGAGCACTTCTCTTATGATCTGCGTGCACCGTGGTCCCCATCAAACACCCACTTGGGTTGTGATCCTGAAAGTGTCAACGGCACCAACCGTGCACCTCGTGAACTTAAACTAGATGAATCCCTCGATGGCGTGCAGCACACCTGGACGGTGAGCACGACCCGCGATGGTGTTGAGTACTTCATTGATGATGAGGCGATTAACCGCCAGTCATGGCGCAACGATGTCACTTTGGGGCATGCCGAAATTGATGATTTCGGGATCTCCGCGCAGACGTTTGATGAGATCGTCGACCGCGAATGGACTCTCACTCTTAATCAAAAGGTAGAAAGCGCCGACTGGGCAAAACCACGTTCCTCTGAGGAAGATTTCCCAGTCCGGTCCATGGTGATTGACCGCATCGAGGTCACCGGATCTCCCGCAGTATCTGAAGACACCCCCATGCCAGATACCACCCAGCTTTTGACCCAAGACACTCTGGAATACCTCGGTCGCATGCCAGTGCTGGAACGCTACGAGCCAGCAAGTGCTGATTTTGCCGATGGCCGCAGGCCTTCCTGGAACTACTTCAATTTGAAGGAATCGTGGCAGAATCCAGAACTCGAGCAACGCCCAGAAGCTGTCGAATTCGTTGATGGACGCATGGATATCGTGACCCGTCGCCACTGTCTGGCCACCGCTGATGACATCGCCACTCCGGAAAACGCACAGGAGGAACCGTGCGCGCCGGGTGAGGTGACACGCTACAGCTCCGCGCGTGTCCACCTTCCAGAGATCCCCGCCGGCAACTTCCGGCTCACCGTGCGCGCACGGGCGCAGTCCGAAGAGCTTGTCGACGGCGTCCGCCCCGCTATCTGGATGCAGAACAATACCAACTTCTGTGCTGACAACGATGGCCGACCTTATGGTGAACTGGATATTACTGAGTTCTACAGCTCTCGTGTGAACACCCAGTACTCGGCAGTACACCTTGGATGTGCTGGCAACCGCCCAGAGATGAAGCTTCGCCAAATGGAAATGGAAGAGTCCATGTTTGGGGATTGGCATGACTGGGGCGTCGAAGTCTTCGACGGCCAGATCGTATTCACCATTGACGGCAAGGCAGTAACTTCCTCTGGCAAAGATGTCTTTGGCAACTCTGTTACCCCAGCCGCTGCACCTCTTCGCCCCGCGCACTTCAAGTTGTCGGAAGAGGAATACCGTGAAGTCATCGGGCAGCCTTGGCATCTTATTTTGAACACCATGGTGGAGCAGTCTGGCAAAGACAGCTGGATTACAGCGGTCGACAATAACGAGGCGTTCCCAGAACACCGCTTCCAAATTGACCATGTGGCAGTAGATATCGAGTCTGACTCTGTGGACAATGTATGGCCTGACGCTGCGAATGAAATCCCAGACAATGTTGGTATTGAAGACTCTGATGATGGCAGCGACCTGGAGGTTGGTTCGACCGGAAGCTCTACAGCTGAGACCGTGAGCTGGATCTCGTTGTTCACCGCGTTGAGCTCGCTGGTCTTCACACTGGCTCTCAATCAAGAAGCATTGCAGAATTTGATTAATCAGTTCATGAGACAGTTCAAGTAATCCTTGTGGGCGCTTTGTCTACTTCACCTTGTGCGGTGGCTTCACCATGCTCAGCAGCACAATACCGAATAGCAGAATCAGCGCGATGGCCAAAATACCAGTGCGGTCATCGCCGGTGAGCCCCACAAATACACCAAACAGCGACGGCACCATCCAACTCACGGCACGGCCGGTAGTGGCATAAAGGCCGAAGAGCTGGCCTTCCTGGCCATCTGGGGAAAGGCGTGTTAAATAGCTTCTCGACGCTGACTGTGCAGGTCCCACAAACGCACAGAGGATTAATCCGAAGATCCAGAAATTAGTGGGGCCTTCAACGAAGAAGAGAATTGCAGCATCGGCGATCATGATGGCAAGAGAAATCAAGATGATCGGTTTTGGCCCGACGCGATCATCTAGGAATCCTCCGAGGAGCGCTCCCAACGCAGAGACCACGTTTGCTGCGACACCGAAGAGGAGTACATCACCGGCAGATAGTCCGTACACAGAGACCGCAAGGATTGCACCGAAAGTAAATACTCCGGCGAGTCCGTCACGAAAAACAGCTGCTGCGATGAGGAAATACACGGAGTTGCGGTCTCGTTTCCATAGCGCTGCGATCTGTCCGAAGAGATCCTTGTAGGCAGCGATGAGACCTTTGGGGTGGTCCTTGACAGCTACCTGTGGCTCAATTTCTGGGACTCGAAGAAGTGCCGGAATCGCAGAGACCAAAAACCAAACGGCTGCAAGCACTGCGACGAGGCGGATGTTCATTCCATCTTCGATAGGAAGGTTCAGGAATCCGCGGGTATCGCCATCACCGGCAACAAAACCTAGGTAACAAACAAGCAGTAGAACGATGCCACCGAAGTAACCCATGGACCAGCCGAAACCAGAAACTCGGCCCACGTTTTCGCGGGTCGAGATTTGGGAGAGCTGCGCATAGTACTGAACTTCGGCGAACTCAAAGGTGATGTTGGCGATGGCCATGATGGCTACACCAAACCAGAAAAATGTGGGATCAGTGTTCTTTACTGCAAAGAGACAAAACATCAAGAACACGGTGACAAGTGTCCACATGCGCAGTGACCTGCGGCGAGTGCCCTTGATATCTGATCGCCTGCCCATGACTGGGGCAACAACCGCAACAATGACGCCAGCGATGGCGACCGCCATCGAATACAGTGATGTGGCGTTGGAACCCTCGGGGAGGGTGGCGCCGACTGAATCAGTGAGATAGACCGAGAAAATAAAGGTCACGAGGACCGCGTTGAAAGAGGCGGAACCCCAATCCCAAAACGCCCAAGAAACAATTGGGGGTTTTGGTGTGGGTTTGGTCGCGCGGTCGAATTCCTGAACAGTCATGCTCAAGACTTTAAGGTAGAAATTTAAGTCTGGCTCGGTATCAGATCGAGAATTGTTTCCAGCATGGCTTGGCGCTTGGACTTGCTGAGGACATCATCATGAATGTAATCGTGCACGAAGAGGCCATCGGCTGCGAGCTGCACCAGGTAGACGGCGCGTTTGTGGGCATCGTTTTCCAGATCATCGGTGTCGGGGATCCATTGATGATTTACAGTGCGCCAGGCGTTTAGGAAATCCGGGTGGGAGGGGGCGTCGATAAGCAAAAGCAACTCGGGGCGCGAAACGTTTTCAGCAAGCGTAACCACGACGGCGCGCAATCGCTCAAGTGGATCCTCTGGGTCGCGGGTTATGTTGCGCAATTCCTTGTCCCAGTCGTCGGCAAGCAACTCGTGCATGCCTAAAAGCAGCGCATGGCGGCTGGGGAAATGATAAATCAAGCCCGACTTGGACAGACCGGTCGCCTCGGCGAGCGAATCGTAACTCAGCGTCTCGAGGCTGTACTCGCCGATATAATCGATGGCCGTGCGCAGAATCATCTCTTTTTTACTAGTGCGCATTATTGGCTCCCTTCGGATTTCCGCGGAAAAGGTAACTGCTGATCAGAGCAGCCGCTACTGCGCATACTAGGGCAATGATCAACACGTTAATGTATGCGGTGTCCAAAGATGCACGCGCCGCATCGCCATAAATCGCGTGGTGAACACCCGCCGAGAAGTTATCCGCAACCTCTGCCGGGGCATGCAGCGAGTAGAAGAATGGGAACAAGCTACCCAAAATCGCGACAGACAACAGCGTGCCGAACTCATAAGAGACCTCTTCGATCGACGACGCCATGCCAGCCTTACGCACCGGCGCGGAACCGATAATCGCAGTGGAAGACACAGACATTACCGAACCAGCACCCGCGCCCATGAAGAACAGACCCGCGATGAAAAACGGCAAACCATCAGTATGCGTTGCACCCCAAATACACAGGGCGATGCCGACTGCCGTGGCAAAGAAACCACCACTGATCAGCGGTTTGAAGCCCCAACGATGCAAGTTTGCACCACCGATAATAGACATCGGGAAGCTACCCAATGCAGCTGGGATCATGAGCAAACCAGCCTCAAGTGGAGTGAAACCCACAGACAACTGGAAACGCTGCGAGGTAGTCATTTCCAAACCGGACACAGTAAACATCGCCATGCCCGCAGCAACCATACCACCTAAAAACAGGCGGCTGCGGAACAGCGAGAGATCCAGGAGAGGCTCTTGGATGATCTTTTGTCTGCGGTTGAACATGATCGCACCGATGATAAGCAAGATGATGGCACCTACAAGCAGTGGCAGATGACGTGCAGTGTTTACCGATTCTTTGATGGTGACAATCAAACCTGCAAGGGTAAGCAATGCATAGAACGAGGATATGAAATCCCAGTGCTTGGACGGATTTGCGATATTGGCCGGCGCCACAAAAAGCGTAGCGATCAACGCGATAACAGCCACCGGAACGTTAATGAGGAAAACCGAACCCCACCAGAAGAATTCCAACAGCGCACCACCAATAATTGGACCTGCCGCCGCGCCAAGAATTGCCACGGAACCCCAAATACCAATTGCAGTGTTGCGCTCACGCTCATCCTCAAACGTAATGCGGATCAGAGCCAAGGTTGCGGGCATCATCGTCGCCGCACCGATGCCAAGGAAAGCTCTCGCAGCAACAAGAGCCCACGCAGTTGGAGCAAACGCAGCACCAAGTGAAGCGATTCCGAAAATACTCAAGCCCATGAGGAACATCCGGCGGTGGCCGATCTTGTCACCCAAAGTGCCGGTACCTAAAAGAAGACCCGCCATGAGCAGGGGATATGCGTTGATGATCCACAACGCTTGGGTTTCAGTGGCTGCGAGTTGTTCACGCAGCAGGGGGAGTGCGGTGTAGAGGATTGAGTTGTCTACACCGATCAGAAAGAGACCACCGCTGATAACAGCGAGGAAAGCCCAACGTTGGGTTTTCGTAGGCGCTTGCGCCTGCAAAGTTTCTGAAATCATGGATCGTAACTGTAACGAATGGTCGGTACAGTTACAACTCTTTTGTTGGTGTTTTAGACCACGGCGCTGTGTGGGGATTTAAGACGTCGGAAATCGTAGGGGACTGTCAGTGTGGGTCGGGTTCTTTGAGGCGCTTAGAGGCGATTCTGTGAGGTCACTTTTTATGGGGTCGGGGTCTAAATTTGGCCAGTTTTCGAGGCGACCAGACAGGCGTGCCCACGATGTTTAAATAGGCGTTCCGTGGGCATCTGTGTTTGGTTTCGACGGGCTGAAACCAAACCAGACTGCCCAGCAACGACGGAAATCCCAAAAGTGGGCATCCCTGTTTGGTACCGAGTACCCACCCGGGCCTGAAACTCCCTGGCAGGCGGGCGAAGCGTGGCAGCAACTCGAATTGAAGAGCACAATTGAAGTCGCACCAAGTTAGGCAACACAATAGCCATAACGTTGAGGAGTTCAGATGGCACACAGCTACGCAGAACAATTAATTGACACTTTGGAAGCTCAAGGTGTGAAACGAATTTATGGTTTGGTGGGTGACAGCCTTAATCCGATCGTGGATGCTGTCCGCCAATCAGATATTGAGTGGGTGCACGTTAGAAATGAGGAAGCGGCGGCGTTTGCAGCTGGTGCGGAATCGTTGATCACTGGGGAGCTGGCAGTATGTGCTGCTTCTTGTGGTCCTGGAAACACACACCTGATTCAGGGTCTTTATGATTCGCATCGAAATGGTGCGAAGGTGTTGGCCATCGCTAGCCATATTCCGAGTGCCCAGATTGGTTCGACGTTCTTCCAGGAAACGCATCCGGAGATTTTGTTTAAGGAATGCTCTGGTTACTGCGAGATGGTGAATGGTGGTGAGCAGGGTGAACGCATTTTGCATCATGCGATTCAGTCCACCATGGCTGGTAAAGGTGTGTCGGTGGTAGTGATTCCTGGTGATATCGCTAAGGAAGACGCAGGTGACGGCACTTATTCCAATTCCACTATTTCTTCTGGCACTCCTGTGGTGTTCCCGGATCCTACTGAGGCTGCAGCTCTGGTGGAGGCGATTAACAACGCTAAGACTGTCACTTTGTTCTGCGGTGCGGGCGTGAAGAATGCTCGCGCGCAGGTGTTGGAGTTGGCGGAGAAGATTAAATCACCAATCGGGCATGCGCTGGGTGGTAAGCAGTACATCCAGCATGAGAATCCGTTTGAGGTCGGCATGTCTGGCCTGCTTGGTTACGGCGCCTGCGTGGATGCGTCCAATGAGGCGGATCTGCTGATTCTGTTGGGTACGGATTTCCCTTATTCTGATTTCCTTCCCAAAGACAACGTTGCCCAGGTGGATATCAACGGTGCGCACATTGGTCGACGTACCACGGTGAAATACCCGGTGACCGGTGATGTTGCTGCAACAATCGAAAATATTTTGCCTCATGTGAAGGAAAAGACGGATCGTTCCTTCCTTGATCGGATGCTCAAGGCACACGAGCGTAAGTTGAGCTCGGTGGTGGAGACGTACACACATAACGTCGAGAAGCATGTGCCTATTCACCCTGAATACGTTGCCTCTATTTTGAACGAGCTGGCGGATAAGGACGCGGTGTTTACCGTGGACACCGGAATGTGCAATGTGTGGCATGCGAGGTACATCGAAAATCCGGAGGGAACTCGCGACTTTGTGGGTTCATTCCGCCACGGCACGATGGCTAATGCGTTGCCTCATGCGATTGGTGCGCAAAGTGTTGATCGAAACCGCCAGGTAATCGCGATGTGTGGCGATGGTGGTTTGGGCATGCTGCTGGGTGAGCTTCTGACCGTTAAGCTGCACCAACTTCCGCTGAAGGCTGTGGTGTTTAACAACAGTTCTTTGGGCATGGTGAAGTTGGAGATGCTCGTGGAGGGACAGCCAGAATTTGGTACTGACCATGAGGAAGTGAATTTCGCAGAGATTGCGGCGGCTGCGGGTATCAAATCGGTACGCATCACCGATCCGAAGAAAGTTCGCGAGCAGCTAGCTGAGGCATTGGCATATCCTGGACCTGTACTGATCGATATCGTCACGGATCCTAATGCGCTGTCGATCCCACCAACCATCACGTGGGAACAGGTCATGGGATTCAGCAAGGCGGCCACCCGAACCGTCTTTGGTGGAGGAGTAGGAGCGATGATCGATCTGGCCCGTTCGAACATAAGGAATATTCCTACTCCATGATGATTGATACACCTGCTGTTCTCATTGACCGCGAGCGCTTAACTGCCAACATTTCCAGGATGGCAGCTCACGCCGGTGCCCATGAGATTGCCCTGCGTCCGCATGTGAAAACGCACAAAATCATTGAAATTGCGCAGATGCAGGTCGACGCCGGTGCCCGAGGGATCACCTGCGCAACCATTGGCGAGGCAGAAATTTTTGCCGGCGCAGGTTTTACGGACATCTTTATTGCATATCCGCTGTATCTAACCGATCATGCAGTGCAACGCCTGAACGCGATCCCCGGAGAAATTTCCATTGGCGTGGATTCGGTAGAGATGGCACAGGCGACGGCGGGTTTGCGGGAAGATATCAAGGCTCTGATTGAAGTGGATTCGGGACATCGTAGAAGTGGAGTCACGGCGACTGCTTCAGAATTGAGTCAGATCCGCGAGGCCCTGGGCAGCAGGTATGCAGGAGTGTTTACTTTTCCTGGGCATTCTTATGGCCCGGGAAATGGTGAGCAGGCAGCAGCTGATGAGCTTCAGGCTCTAAACAACAGCGTCCAGCGACTTGCTGGCGGCCTGACTTCTGGCGGTTCCTCGCCGTCTGCGCAGTTTACAGACGCGATCGATGAGATGCGACCAGGCGTGTATGTGTTTAACGATTCCCAGCAGATCACCTCGGGAGCCTGCACTGAGAAGCAGGTGGCAATGACGGTGCTGTCTACTGTGGTCAGCCGAAATGTGTCAGATCGTCGGATCATTTTGGATGCGGGATCCAAAATCCTCAGCACTGATAAACCAGCATGGATTGATGGCAATGGTTTTGTTCTGGGGAATCCTGAGGCCCGAATCTCTGCTTTGTCGGAGCATCACGCAACCATTTTCTGGCCAGATAAAGTGCTACTTCCAGTAATCGGGGAGCAGCTCAACATCGTGCCCAACCATGCCTGCAACGTGATTAATTTGGTGGATGAGGTCTACGTTCGGGAAGCGGATGGCACTTTCCGTACCTGGAAGGTAGTTGCCCGCGGCAGAAACAATTAGGGAAACCTCTTGACCTTCACGCGACGTCAAGGATTTAACTGATTGTCATGACAGATCGAACCATCGGCGAGGCTGCTGAACTACTCGGTGTCACCACCCGCACACTGCGGCATTGGGACAGCATCGGGTTGCTTCAACCGAGCTGGCGAACCACAACGGATTATCGCCTTTACACAGAAGACGATGTCGAGCGCGCCCTGCAGATTCTTATTTACAGGGCCGCCGGAATCGCATTGAAGGATATCGCGCAGGTGCTTGATCAGCCGGATTCGGCCAATCAGCACCTGCGCCGCCAGCGGGAACTCCTAGTGGAACAGATCGGTCAGCTGCATCGGATGGTCCGGGCAGTAGATGAAATCCTTGGAAAGGATGCGATTAGCGTGAAGGAAAAGATTGAGATCTTCGGCGAGGATCTGCCCAAGTACCAAGAGGAGGCTTTCCAGCGCTGGGGCGACACCCCGGAGTGGAAAGAATCCCAAAAGATCCAGGAGAAGATGACCAAGGAGGAATTTCAGAGGGCGAAAGATGAACATGAGGGGTTCGTCGAAAAGCTTATCGACGCCTCCCTGCGCGGCATCGCGCCCGGCTCTGCAGAGGGCAATGAGCTAGCGCTTGCGCACCGCGCAAGCATCGGTCAGTGGTACACCGTGAGTGCAAACAAGCAAGTAATTTTGGCTCGGATGTACGTGGAAGACGAGCGTTTTAACGAAACTTATAAAGGACACGCCTCATATCTTTTAACACTTATTGAAGCATTAGCGCAGGTAGAAGGCGTGGACTTGGAGAATGTGGAGTGGGAATAATCCCAATTTCAACTCTTTCAGTACATTCACAGTTAGTATTCAGTGGTGTTGAAGTTCCAGGGTGTTCACTAGTGGGAAGTTAATCATTCCGCCAATGGACACCAATGGAAGAGATAAAAATGGACAACCAGTCTGACGGACAAATCCGCGTACTCGTCGTTGATGACGAGCCAAACATCGTCGAGCTGCTCACCGTGAGCCTTAAATTCCAAGGCTTCGCAGTGATGACCGCCAACGATGGCAATGAAGCCCTGAAGATTGCTCGTGAGTTCCGTCCAGACGCATACATCCTCGATGTCATGATGCCAGGAATGGACGGCTTCGAGCTGCTGACCAAGCTGCGCGGCGAAGGCCTTGACAGCCCAGTTCTGTACCTCACCGCAAAGGATGCCGTGGAGCACCGCATCCACGGCCTGACCATCGGCGCTGACGACTACGTGACCAAGCCTTTCTCCCTGGAAGAAGTAATCACCCGCCTGCGCGTGATTCTTCGTCGCGGTGGAGCAGTTGAAGAAGACACCTCAACCTCCCTGCAGTACGCAGACCTCACCCTCAACGATGAAACCCACGAGGTCACCAAGGCTGGCGAACTGATTGATCTTTCCCCAACTGAATTCAACCTCCTGCGCTACCTCATGCTCAACGCTGAAGTGGTGCTGTCCAAGGCAAAGATCCTGGACAACGTGTGGCACTACGATTTTGGTGGCGACGGCAACGTCGTGGAATCCTACATCTCCTACCTGCGCCGCAAGGTGGACACCCAGGATCCGCAGCTAATTCAGACTGTTCGTGGCGTTGGATATGTTCTGCGCACCCCACGTAGCTAAATTCTTCTATGGAAAATCCTTATGTTGCTGCGCTCGATGACGAAAACCAAGAAGTCGGCGTAAAAAAAGAAGCAGAAAAAGAACCTGAAATAGGTCCCATCAGAGCTGCCGGACGAGCCATACCGCTGCGCACCCGCATCATTTTGATCGTGGTGGGTATCGCCGGGCTTGGTTTGCTGGTCAACGCGATTGCTGTCTCCAGCCTCATGCGTGAAGTTTCCTATACCCGCATGGATCAAGAGCTAGAGACCTCGATGGGGACGTGGGCGCATAACGTTGAGCTGTTTAATTTCGATGGCGTCCGCCAAGGGCCACCCAGCGATTATTATGTGGCCAAGGTTTTTCCTGATGGATCCAGCATCATCTTCAACGATGCACAATCGGCACCCGACCTAGCTGAAACCACCATCGGTACTGGTCCACACACTGTGGATGCTGCTAGCGGTTCTGCCTCCAACACTCCGTGGCGTGTGATGGCGGAAAAGAACGGTGACATTATCACCGTGGTGGGTAAAAGCATGGGGCGTGAAACAAACCTGCTGTACCGATTGGTGGTGGTGCAGATGATCATCGGCGCGCTGATTCTGGTTGCTATTTTGATTACTTCACTCTTCCTAGTCAGACGCTCGTTGCGGCCGTTGAGAGAAGTTGAAGAGACCGCCACCAGGATTGCGGGCGGTGATTTGGATCGACGTGTCCCGCAGTGGCCAATGACCACAGAAGTTGGACAGCTGTCGAATGCCCTCAATATCATGTTGGAGCAGCTCCAAGCCTCAATTCTGACCGCCCAGCAAAAAGAAGCTCAGATGCGCCGATTCGTTGGCGACGCCTCCCACGAGCTCCGCACACCACTGACCTCTGTGAAGGGCTTCACCGAGCTGTATTCATCAGGTGCAACAGATGATGCCAACTGGGTCATGTCCAAGATCGGTGGCGAAGCCCAACGCATGAGTGTGCTTGTGGAAGACCTCCTGTCACTGACGCGTGCCGAAGGCCAGCAAATGGAGAAGCACCGCGTTGACGTGCTGGAACTCGCCTTGGCAGTACGCGGATCAATGCGCGCAGCCTGGCCAGATCGCACAGTCAACGTGTCCAATAAAGCCGAGTCCATTCCAGTTGTTGAAGGCGACCCAACTCGCCTCCACCAAGTGCTTACCAACCTGGTTGCCAACGGACTCAACCACGGCGGACCGGACGCGGAAGTCAGCATTGAGATCAACACCGATGGACAAAACGTGAGGATTCTCGTGGCAGACAACGGTGTCGGAATGTCTGAAGAAGATGCTCAGCATATCTTCGAGCGTTTCTACCGCGCTGATTCCTCCCGCTCACGCGCATCCGGTGGATCGGGCCTCGGCCTTGCGATCACGAAATCCCTGGTCGAAGGCCACGGCGGCACAGTCACCGTCGACAGCGTGCAAGGCGAAGGCACGGTGTTCACGATCACCTTGCCGGCGGTTTCTTAAAGGCATCAAGGGCCGGAAAAGATTGCTTTTCGACGAACCCCTCCACCCGTGACAACCCTTCCGGCAAAGCTCCCCAAAAGGGCACGCCGGTGACTCTTTCAAATTCTTCGAGATTAAGCGTTGTGGCTAAGTCAGGATTTTGAGGGATCGAACCGCCGAGGACTCCCAACACTGTGAGTCCTCGGCGGTTTGCTGCCTCAACGGTTAATTCAGCAGCGTTAAGGCTTCCTAGTCCGGTGCTTGTCACAATCACCAGGGGTGCATCTACAGCGAGGGCAACATCTGCCAGGGTGAAATCTTCTCCTAATCTGACCAGTAACCCGCCAGCACCCTCCACCACAATGATGCGATCTGGATCGTCAAAACCACGAAGCCACGAGACCAGCGGATCGAACTGTATTGGTTCCACGCCCTCGCGGTGAGCAGCCAGATTTGGGGCAAGCGGATCTCTAAAACGAGTAAATTCTTGCCCAACTATTCCAGTTAAGCGTTCAATGGTGAAAATGTCTCCCTCGCCTGGAAGTTCACCTGTTTGGACTAGCTTTACGGGCAGAACATCGTGTCCTTGATCGGCTAAGTATCGAACCAAAACGGCTGTGGAGAAGGTTTTCCCAACCCCAGTTCCGGTACCGCTGACAAATAAAAATGGCATGGTTTATTTCCCTTTAACTGCAGCATGAAGCGCAGTGCAGATCTGTGCGCACTGCTCTGACGTGGTGATATATGGAGGCATGACATAGAGCAAGCGTCCAAAGGGGCGGATCCACACACCGTGATCTAATGCAGCCTGAGTGGCCGCTTCAACATTGACATTCTGTTCCATTTCGATGACACCAATTGCGCCGAGAACCCGGACATCGGCAACTCCTGGAATACGTCGAAGTGGGGAAAGGCCTGCGATAAGTTCGGCTTCGATTCTTTTTACTTGTTCTTGCCACATTCCGGTCTCGATGATTTCCAATGAAGCATGTGAAACCGCACAGGCTAGGGGATTAGCCATAAAGGTAGGGCCATGCATCAGTGCGCCTCCGCCTTCTGGGGTACTGATCAATTGAGCCACCTTGTCCGTGCATACAGTGGCGGCAAAAGACATGAATCCACCGGTGAGGGCCTTGCCCACACACATGATGTCTGGTTGTACGCCATTGCTTAACGTGGCAAATAGTTCACCGGTGCGGCCGAAACCGGTGGCAATTTCATCGACGATCAAGAAACGATCGTGCTTCTTGCACAGTGTGGCGACTCCTTCAATGAGTGCGACATCGTGAAAGCGCATGCCTCCAGCGCCTTGGACGATCGGTTCGATGATGATTGCGGAGACGGTCTCGTCGATAAGCAATTCCATGCTGCGCAGGTACTCGGAAATCGCCTGTGGCGATGACCCCCGAACTGGTGGGGCGGGGGCGAAAATCTGCTCGGGGAGTGTGCCTTTCCAGAGGCTATGCATGCCATTTTCTGGGTCGCACACGCTCATCGCGGTGAATGTGTCTCCGTGGTAGCCGGACCGCCAGGTGAGGAGTTTTGTTCGTTCCGGGTGGCCTTGTCCTTTGGAGGCCTGCAGTGCCATTTTGATGGCGACTTCCACTGAGACCGAGCCCGAATCGGAATAAAAGACGTGGTCAAAGGCATTGCCAGTGAGATTGAGGAGTTTGTGGGTGAGCTTAATGGCGGGCTCGTGGGTTAGCCCGCCAAACATGACGTGACTCATGGTGTCGATTTGTTTTTGGGCGGCAGCTTTCAGTCGGGGGTGTCCGTGTCCATGAATTGCCGACCACCAGGAGCTCATCGCGTCAATCACGGTGCTGCCATCTTCCAGCGTCAAAAACACTCCATCGGTTTTGGTGACGAGTCTATTGCGCACGCCCGGCGCGGCATACGGGTGCCAGATGTTTCGGTGATCAAGCTCTCGCAAGCTGGGGTTTTCCATTTTCCTCCGTCACTTGGTTTGGATGTATATCTGCAGTGTAATAGGTTAATTGAACAGTGTTCAATTTTTGGCGCTAAGTGTTTTTAATTACCGCAGCTTTGTCTTAGGAGAAGTCATGGTCCAACTGGATCAACGGGTTAGGTTCAAAAGCGCAACCTCAATAATCAGTATTGAAATGTGGGAGCGATTCAGCTTCTACGGCATGCAAGCACTCTTGGTGTACTACCTGTATTTTGATGTTGCAGCCGGTGGATTAGGCCTTGATCAAACCCAAGCAACAGGACTGGTCGGCGTTTATGGCGCACTGCTCTACCTCTGCTGTTGGGCAGGCGGTTGGGTCAGTGACAGAGTCCTGGGCGCAGAAAAAACCCTGCTGAGCGGTGCGATCTCAGTAACCATCGGACACCTTGTGCTCGCCGGCATTGGTGGGAAAATAGGTCTAGCCATTGGTCTTGGATGCATCGCGATTGGTTCAGGATTTGTGAAAACAGCAGCCATCACCGTGCTGGGATCCAGGCATGGTGAACAAGAAGGAGACGCAAAGGCAGATCCCGCATTCCAACTCTTCTACCTAGGCATCAACGTTGGTGCACTGCTCGGACCACTCCTGACCGGTTGGCTCTCCAGCAGGTACTCCTTCGAAATGGGATTCGGCGCAGCCGCAGTCCTTATGATCGGCGGATTGGGAATCTACGCAGCGTTGCGGAAACCAATGCTGCAATCGTTCCCGCTCGAGGTGAAGAAAGCGCTGCTCCGCGCCCAAAACCCTGCAGAAAAACACGTGGTTGGCACCGCATTTGCTGCAGTGGCTGTGCTTTGCGGAGTGCTGCTTTACCTTCTCCTTACTGAAACAATCAGCGCAGACCAACTTGCCGGAGCTCTGCTTTTAGTAACAATCGGTGCAGCACTATGGCTCATTATCCAGCCTTTACGACACCCACAAGTCAGCTCCGAAGAGAAACGAAAAGTGCTGGCATTCATCCCGATCTTCATCTGCTCAACCGCATTCTGGGCAGTGCAAGCACAAACCTACGGCGTACTAGCTGTGTACTCCCAGGAACGTGTTGACCGCATGGTTGGCGATTTTGAGATCCCAGCAGCCTGGTCACAATCACTCAATCCTTTTTTCATCCTGGCACTGTCCATCCCGATTTCCCTATGGTTTATGCGCGGATCACGCGCCCCAAGAGTGAAAATTGGAATCAGCATTGGAGTGATCATTGCGGGAAGTGGGCTTCTAGTTCTTATTCCATTTGTTGGAATGCCGCTCGCGCCAGTGTGGGTGCTGCCTTTAAGTGTTTTCCTCATTTCACTGGGAGAACTTTTCATCGGACCCGGAGGAATGGCTGCGACTGCGCACCACGCACCACGAATGTTTGCCACACGATTCTCCGCCCTGTATTTCCTCACACTCGCCATCGGCATGTCTATTGCAGGTAATGTGTCCAAATTTTACGACCCCACCAACCACACCTCCGAGCTCCGATACTTCGCGGTATTTGGCATTTCGATCATCGTCATCGGTGTCGGTTCACTGATGGTGGCCAAGAAGGTTGGATAACAGGGTTAATCTTGGGTGATATTGAAATGACGTATTCCTGATTGGGCTGAAAAATCCGTGACATCACCTGAATTACAAAACATCCTCAACAATTATTGGAGTGGCAGGGCAGAGGCTTATCACCTCAACCAAACCCAAAGCGAGCGCGCACAATTTGAACGCCCCATCTGGGAAAAGGTGTGGTCGAAGGCTTTGCCCATCGTGTCGGAAGAAGCGGTAAAGGTTCTCGATCTTGGCTGCGGCTCTGGTTACGTCACCCACCTTCTAAGCGATTGCGGATACGAAACAATCGGCGTTGATGGTTCTGAGGAAATGATCAATCAAGCTACGCAGGAGAATGGTCTTCGCAGGTCGACGGGTCGGGCGACTGCCATTTTTCAGGTCGGGGATGCGCATGATCCCGAGTTCCGGGAAGGCTCTTTTGATGCGATAACCAGCCGGTATGTATTGTGGACTCTGCTGGATCCCCAGGCAGCGATTAATCGTTGGGTGTCTTTGCTAAAACCTGGTGGGGTTATTGCGTGCGTAGATGCGGCTTGGTATCCGAAGGGCATTGATGCTGGCACGGAAGTAGATTCAGTGGATGGTCCGAGTGCTTTCGTAGAGACCTATACCCCGGAATTTTTGAGGAATCTTCCCATGTCAACGACCTCCACTGGACACAATTTCGCAGAGCTTTTCCACAACGCTGGCCTCAAAGAAGTCACATTGACACCCATTGAGGGGCTGGCTGAACTTGACCAACGATTTGGCCTCTCACCAGGGCATGAGTCGACTCCGCAGTTCCTATTCAGGGGAATTAAATCCAGTTAGTGCTGTTTTAAGCGGTCGAGAATCTGGAATGACTACTTGTATAGCTATCGAGGTTTAAGGCGCTTAGAAACGATTCTGGCTGGTCATGATTTTTGGGGTTTGGGCCTTCGAGTTTTCAAAAACAGACCAGGTGACCAAGATCCGCATGTATTCCTGATACTTGGCCATATAGGACGGTTTTTAATCCCGAGAACCAAACCAGGTGACCGAAAATGTCGGTGCGGGAAGTTTTCAGTCACCTGGTTTGGTTTTCCGCAATCGACCCACCCAGATCGCAAAAACTCACCCCAAAGCCAAGCAAAGGGGTGGGTTTTTCTTAATAAAGCAATTAGAACTACAAGAACTAGACCAGACCGTTCAAAGCTTCGCGGATCTTCTCTGAGGCTTCATCCATTTTTGCAGGGTCGGTGGCGTCTGCGGCCATGGCGTTGCGGAAATCGTAATCGGCCATTTTGTCGGTGGGGAAGAGGTGGATGTGAGTGTGGGGAACATCGAATCCTGCGATGATGTAACCACATCGAGGGGCGTCGAATGCTGTGCGGATTGCATTTCCGATGAGCTGGGAGGCCTCGTTTACTTCGCTCCAGATTTCCTGAGGAAGGTCGGTCCAGCGGTCAACTTCTGCAACGGGTACGACTAGGGTGTGGCCATAGGTGAGGGGTTCGATGGATAGAAAAGCCACGACATTCTCGGAACGATACACAAATCGGCCGGGGAGCTCGCCATTAATAATTTTCGTGAATACAGAAGCCATATGCACAGACTACTACTTGGCGTGCAACCAAATTGAGGTTGCATAAAATGATGCAGGTGAGCCGGTCATTTTAAGGCGCTTTCGACGCCACTTTCAACCATTTCCGAACCGCCAAGAATACTGGAATAGCTTGGATCAAGTTTTGCAGGATAAACTGTGCAACCATGCGCATTCTGGTAATCGGCTCGGGCGCCCGTGAGCACGCCCTCCTCCGTGGACTGTCAACTGACCCTGCAACCACTGAACTCCACGTTGCCCCAGGTAACGCTGGTCTTGGATCGATCGCAACTGTCCACCCTGGCATCAAAGCTGATGATCCAGAGGCTGTCACTGCGTTGGCTAAAGAACTGAACTCTGATCTGGTTGTTATCGGCCCAGAGATCCCTTTGGTTGCGGGTGTTGCTGATGCACTTCGCGCGGCGGGTATCGCTGTGTTTGGCCCTAACAAGGACGCTGCTCGTATCGAGGGCTCCAAGGCTTTCGCTAAGGATGTCATGGCTGCGCAGGGTGTTCGTACTGCTCATGCTGAGGCTATTACTCCTGGTGCGTCTTCTGAAGATATTGATGCTGCCATCGATCGTTTCGGCCCAACCTGGGTTGTGAAGGATGATGGTTTGGCTGCGGGCAAGGGTGTTGTGGTTACCCCCGATCGTGCAGCAGCACGTGCTCACGTAGATGCAGTGCTTGAGGGCGGAAATCCAGTTTTGCTGGAGTCCTTCCTTGATGGCCCTGAGGTTTCCCTGTTCTGCCTGGTTGATGGCGAGACTGTGGTTCCTTTGCTGCCAGCGCAGGATCACAAGCGTGCGTACGACAACGATGAGGGCCCAAACACTGGTGGCATGGGTGCATATGCGCCGCTTCCTTGGCTGCCTGAAGATGGCGTCCAGCGCATTGTCGATGAGGTCTGCGTTCCTGTTGCTCGTGAGATGGTGGCACGTGGTTGCGCGTACTCCGGTCTGCTTTATGCAGGTATCGCATGGGGTGCAGAAGGCCCTGCGGTAGTGGAGTTCAACTGCCGCTTCGGAGATCCTGAAACCCAGGCTGTACTGGCACTACTGAAGACTCCTCTGGCCGTACTGCTCAACGCAGTTGCTACTGGAACTTTGGCAGAACAGCCAGCACTGGAGTGGGAGGATGCTTACGCCTTGACCGTGGTGTTGGCTTCTTACAACTACCCAGAGGCACCTCGCACTGGTGATGTCATCCGCAATGCTGATGCAGATAACGTCCTTCACGCTGGTACCGCACTCAATGCTGAAGGCGAGCTGGTCTCTGCGGGCGGTCGTGTTCTTAACGTGATCGGTGTTGGTGAGACCCTGGAGGCTGCACGTGATAACGCGTACACCACCATCAAGGACATTGAACTTGAGGGAAGCCACTACCGCAGCGATATCGCATTGGCTGCATTAGAGGGTCGTATCTCGATCTAAAAGCAGTACGCAGATAGGCTTGTCTCTTATGAAGCCAAGCACTAGAAGCAATGTTCAGCCGTTTCGCGTCATGCAGATGTTGGACCGAGTCCACCGTCGCAGGCGCGAAGGCAAAGACACCATTATGTTCTGCGCTGGCCAGCCGTCAACTGGTGCGCCAGAAGCAGTCATCGAAGAAGCAGAGATCGCTCTTCGCTCGGGTCCTTTGGGATACACCGAGGTGATTGGTGATCGTGAGTTCCGTGAACGCATCGCCGATTGGCACTCTGCTACTTATGACGTAGACACCAACCCTGACAATGTTATTGTCACCACCGGTTCTTCAGGTGGATTCGTGGCATCGTTTATCGCCACCTTGGATCACGGGGATTATGTGGCAATGCCTACCCCGGGGTACCCGGCATATCGCAATATTTTGGAATCTTTGGGGGCGAAGGTTCTGAACCTGCGCTGTACTGCAGAGACTCGTTTCCAGCCAACCGCTCAGATGTTGGAGGAACTGCCACACAAGCCGAAGGCTGTTATTGTCACCAGCCCAGGAAACCCAACGGGCACCATCATTGATCCGGAAGAACTAGAGCGCATCGCCAAGTGGTGCGATGACAATGATGCTGTTCTTATCTCTGATGAGGACTACCACGGCATGAGCTTTGGTCGTCCGCTGGCAACTGCGCATCAGTTTTCCAAGAACGCCATCGTGGTGGGTACCTTGTCCAAGTACTTCTCCATGACGGGTTGGCGCGTGGGTTGGATCATCGTTCCAGATGAGCTGGTCACACCGATTGAAAACCTGCAGGCTTCTCTTTCCTTGTGTGCTCCTGCCATCGGGCAGGCTGCGGGACGCGCAGCCTTCACTTTGGAGGCTGGGGCCGAACTTGATGCCCACGTTGAAGCGTATCGCGAGGCCCGGGAGGTGTTCGTCGATAAGCTCCCTGAAATCGGGCTTGGCACTTTCGCCGACCCGGATGGCGGCCTGTATTTGTGGGTCGATGTTTCTGCATACACCGATGATTCCGAGGAATGGGCGTTGCGTTTGCTCGATGAAGCGGGTGTGGCCGTCGCGCCGGGTGTTGATTTTGATCCTGAGGAAGGCCACAAGTGGATTCGTTTGAGCCTGTGCGCATCGAAGGAAGACACCATTGAAGGTGTGCGCAAAATCGGAGAATTCATCAAAAAATAGAAGCGACTAGGTTAGTTTCGGTTCGTGGGGAATAATAATTTGCGTGGCTGATAAAAAGAAGATCGCAAACGTCCTGTCGAACCGTTACGCCTCCGCGGAACTTTCTAACCTGTGGAGTGCCGAAGAGAAGATCATCATGGAGCGCCAGCTCTGGATCGCCGTGATGAAAGCCCAGAAAGATCTGGGAGTTGAGATCCCTGCCGAGGCAATTGAAGCCTATGAAGCAGTGATCGACCAGGTTGATTTGGCCAGCATCGCCGATCGTGAGCGCGTCACCCGCCACGATGTGAAGGCCCGCATCGAAGAATTCAATGCACTGGCTGGCCATGAGCACATCCACAAGGGCATGACCTCCCGCGACCTCACCGAAAATGTTGAGCAGCTGCAGATCCACCGCTCCCTTGAGCTGGTCCGCAACAAGGGCATTGCAGTTGTTGCAGCTATCGGATCCCGCGCAGCGCAGTACCAAAGCCTGGTCATGGCTGGCCGTTCCCACAACGTGGCAGCGCAGGCAACTACCTTGGGCAAGCGTTTCGCAACCGCAGCTGATGAAATGCTCGTGGCACTTGAGCGCGTCACCGAACTGCTCAACCGTTACCCACTTCGCGGAATCAAGGGCCCAATGGGAACCGCCCAAGACATGCTTGACCTCATGGAAGGCGACGAGGCTCGTCTCTCCGATCTGGAAACCCGCATCGCAGCACACCTCGGCTTTGATCGCGTCTTCGACTCCGTCGGCCAGGTCTACCCACGTTCCCTTGACTTCGATGCAGTATCTGCTCTGGTTCAGCTTGGCTCCGGCCCATCATCGCTGTCCCACACCATTCGTCTCATGGCCGGCACCGAAACTGTTACCGAAGGTTTTAAGGAGGGACAGGTCGGTTCCTCTGCAATGCCTCATAAGATGAACGCTCGCTCCTGTGAGCGCGTGGGCGGTCTGCAGGTTATTCTTCGCGGATACCTCACCATGGTTGCGGATCTCTCCGGCCAGCAGTGGAACGAAGGCGATGTCTTCTGCTCCGTGATCCGCCGCGTTGCACTGCCAGACGCATTCTTCGCGATTGACGGAATGTTTGAAACTTTCCTGACAGTTCTGGATGAATTCGGTGCATTCCCTGCCATGATCGAGCGCGAACTTGAGCGTTACCTGCCATTCCTGGCAACTACCCGTATCCTCATGGCCGCTGTGCGCGCAGGCGTGGGCCGCGAAACCGCACACGAAGTAATCAAGGAAAACGCTGTCGCCGTTGCCCTCAACATGCGCGAAAACGGCGGTGACCAGGACCTTATCCAGCGTTTGGCTGCTGATGATCGCCTGCCAATGACCGAAGCTGACCTTGCAGCAGCGCTGGCTGACCGCCACGCCTTCATCGGTGCCGCTGAGTCCCAGGTCTCCCGTGTGCTCGACCGCATTCAGGTGCTTGTCGACGCCCACCCCGGCGCCGCAGACTACCGACCAGGTGAGATTCTTTAAAGGTTTTTAACGGCGTTCACGCGGGTTTACCGCTGGATCGCAGTGAGAAAATGGGGCCTCGAGCCCCATTTTTTGCACCTAAAGCATTTGTGCAGCTCGAATTACGGCTCCAATGAAGGTTCCGAAAGGTGTCTTTTAGGTGTCTTAAAAACAACATTGGCGGGGATGGAAACGACTAAAATTGGCCATTTTCGAAAAAAATTTAATAATTTTTTTACGGTGAATAAAATTGCATTGCCCTTAAAGGTATCTAAATGACCCTTACTGAACAGTGTTCAAAAATGATTGATTTCTTGGTGGCGAGGTTGCGGTCGAGGGGCATTATGGGCCACACTTGAGTCATCCCAGTCAGGCAGCAAGAGCCTGGCGAAAAATAGAAAGAGAGACCAAAATGGACTCTGTATTCGACATCTTCCAGGCAATCTTCGACGGCGTTAAGGGCCTCGTTGCGTCCGTTTTCAATGGTGCGCAGGGCGTCTTCGACTCCATCGAGAACTTCTCTTCCTAGTCGATTGCGATCCTCTGGGATCGCTGGCAACTAGGTCTGGCTAGTGTTACTAGCCAAGAGACCTTAAGACGGACACTCACCATGAGCGAGTGTCTGTCTTTTTTTGTATTTCAATATCTGCTTTTTAGCTGTACGGCCCCAAGGTTCTCTTAATCTTTGTTCGAATAAACTGTCAGCTTCAAAATGTCTTTTAGGTAAACAAAACGATTTCGATGAATGGGCCAAAATCGCAAGAAAAGCAGCGGTGAAACCAGCGGTGAATGCTAAAATTTTCCGAACACACCCGAGGGGTCTAGACTTGCCTATCATGCGTCCTGAACTCTCCCAGTACAAGCACCTGTCGGCAGGCAAGGTCCGTGAGATCTACGAGATCGACGACAAGCACATCCTCATGGTGGCTTCCGATCGTATCTCTGCATACGATTTCATCCTCGATACCGAAATTCCAGACAAGGGTCGAGTGCTCACTGCGATGAGCCAGTTCTTCTTCGACACCATCGATTTTCCTAATCACCTTGCGGGTCCAGCTGATGATCCACGTATCCCAGAAGAAGTTTTGGGACGAGCAATGGTGTGCAAGAAACTCAACATGCTTCCTTTTGAATGCGTGGTTCGTGGATACCTCACTGGCTCTGGACTTGTTGAATACAAGCAGACCAGCTCCGTGTGTGGAGTTGAGCTCCCAGAAGGCCTCGTTGAATCTTCTCAGCTGCCTGAGCCAATCTTTACCCCAGCCACCAAGGCTGACATCGGCGACCACGACATCAATGTCTCCTTTGACGTTGTTGAAGAACGTCTCGGCGAAGCTCGTGCGAACCAGTTGCGCGATGCCTCTATTGCTATTTACAAGGCTGCTGCTGAGATCGCCCGTGACCGTGGCGTCATCCTTGCCGACACCAAATTTGAGTTCGGCATCGATGAAGATGGCACCCTCGTGCTTGGTGATGAAGTCCTTACCCCAGATTCCTCCCGCTACTGGCCTTTGGAAGGCTATGAAGCAGGATCTGTGCAACCAAGCTTTGATAAGCAATTCGTGCGCAACTGGCTCACCGGCCCTAAATCTGGCTGGGACAAGGATTCCGGCTTGGAGCCACCAGCTTTGCCAGGTTCCGTTGTTGAGGCAACCCGCGAGCGCTACATCGAGGCCTACGAGCTGATTTCTGGTCAGAAGTTCTGCCAGTGGATTGGTTCTTGCGTCTAAGCTGCTTGATTTTCCCTAAACCCGGATTCTTAAATGAATCCGGGTTCTTCTGTTTCGGGTATGAAAATCAGAATGTCGCCAATGGCGAACACACGAGCGTGCAGAAGATGTGCGTGACTAAGATCGGGGGTTATGTCTGAACGCCTAAACGCTCCGCAAGCACCAATCCATCCCATCACCCGAACCCACCACGGTATTGATTTCGTAGACAACTATGAATGGCTGAGGGATAAAGAATCCCAAGAAACCTTGGACTACCTGGAGGCGGAGAATGCGTTCACCAAGCAGGAGACTGAACAGCTAGCCACACTGCGGGACAACATCTACGAAGAGATTAAGTCACGCGTTAAAGAAACCGACATGTCTATCCCAGTGCGTGCCGGAAAGTACTGGTATTACTCTCGCACTGAAGAAGGCAAGAGCTACGGCTATTCCTGCCGCATTCCAGTGACTGAAGGGTCGGATGCATGGACCCCTCCTGTTATCCCTGAGGGTGAGCCAGCGCAGGGTGAAACCATCATCATGGATGCCAACGAGTTGGCAGAAGGCCACGAATTCTTCTCCATGGGTGCATCATCTGTCACCACCTCTGGCCGCTACCTTGCGTATTCCACCGATGTCACGGGTGAAGAGCGCTTCACGTTGCGCATCAAGGATCTAGAAACTGGCGAGCTGCTTCCTGATACCCTGACTGGAATTTTCTACGGCGCTACTTGGGTGGGGGAGGAGTACCTCTTCTACCAGCGCGTCGATGATGCGTGGCGTCCAGATACTGTGTGGCGCCACAAGGTGGGTACCCCGGTTGAAGAAGACGTTCTGGTGTACCACGAGCCTGATGAACGCTATTCCACGTGGGTGGGCACCACTCGTTCAGAAAAGTTCATCCTTTTTGGTTGCGCCTCCAAGATCACCTCTGAAGTCCGCGTGCTTCCTTTCGACCAGCCAGAGGGCACCCCTGAGGTGCTGATTCCGCGCGCGGAGGGTGTGGAATACGACGTCGATCATGCAGTCGTAGACGGCTCCGATATTTGGTTGGTCACACACAACGCCGAGGGCCCGAACTTTTCGGTGGGGTGGGCTGGCGTCGATAAGCTAAATTCTCTGGACGCGCTGACGCCACTCGTCGCGCACAAGGATGACGTGCGCATTGAGGGCGTCGATACCTACCGCGATTTCATCATCCTGGGCTACAGGTCCGGCGCGATCGGCCAGGTCGCGATCATGAAGCTTATCGACGGAACCTTCGGCGAATTCCAACAGCTGGAATTTGACGAGGAAATCTACACCGTCGCATCGGGCGGAAACCCAGAATGGGACGCGCCCGTCATTCGCCTTTCTTACGGATCATTCACCACCCCGGCGCAGCTGTTTAACTACTGGATTGAATCCGGCGAACGCACGCTGCTGAAGCAGCAGGAAGTGCTCGGCGGATACAACCCGTCAGACTATGTGGCCTCCCGATTGTGGGTCACTGCGAAAGATGGCGCGCAGATTCCAGTGTCCTTGGTGCACCGCACCGACCTGGATGTATCCAAGCCCAACCCCACGTTGCTCTACGGCTATGGTTCCTACGAATCATCCATTGATCCAGGCTTCTCTATCGCACGTTTGTCGCTGATGGATCGTGGCATGATTTTCGCGATTGCTCACGTCCGTGGCGGTGGCGAAATGGGTCGTGGCTGGTACGACAATGGTAAAACCACCACCAAGAAAAATACCTTCACCGACTTCATTGATGTTGCCGACGCCCTCATTGCGCAGAAGATTTCTGCACCTGACATGTTGGTCGCAGAGGGCGGTTCAGCTGGTGGCATGCTCATGGGTGCCATCGCCAACATGGCCGGTGACCGCTTCAAGGCGATCGAAGCCAACGTGCCATTCGTCGATCCGCTGACCTCCATGCTCATGCCGGAACTGCCACTGACGGTTATCGAATGGGATGAGTGGGGCGATCCACTCCACGATAAGGACGTCTATGAATACATGGCGTCGTATGCCCCATATGAAAACATCGAGGCAAAGAACTATCCCAATATCTTGGCCGTAACATCGCTCAACGACACCCGAGTGTTGTACGTCGAACCAGCCAAATGGGTAGCGCAGCTTCGGGCGACTGCAACCGGTGGAGAATTCCTTCTGAAAACTGAAATGGTTGCCGGACACGGCGGTGTGTCAGGACGCTACGAAAAGTGGCGTGAGACTGCATTTGAGTACGGCTGGTTGATCAACCAAGCAACCGGTGTGACCGAATAAAACTTGTTCGACTAGCGAACTTTAAATCACCCTCGGCGACTTTAGCGGGGGTGATTTATTCTTTTTCGGGGGTTTGGGTACGAGCGGAGAAGTTTGGGCTGTTTTCTTGCCCTGACATGCGAACACAAAAGGTAATATTAATTTTCTGTGAGGGGAGTCATGAAATCTGCTTTTTGCGTCACAGGAAAAAGTTTTTCATAATTTTCCGAATCGTCCGCGGATAGCAATTTAAGCTTCGTCGGCAGCGATCACACCACGTTAAATTTCGACCATCATAAGGTGGCCGTTTTTTGGCGAATCCCCAAAAAGGTCGAAGAGGAAGTTCATGGATTCAAACACAGAATCTTCAAGTGTTGAGGTCAAAAACGAACACATTAAAGTTCAAAAGCCGCCGAAGAAGGATCGCACTCACTGGCTCTACATTGCGGTCATTATCGCATTGATTGGCGGTATTACCCTAGGCCTGATTTCACCGGAGTTGGGCAAAGAATTCAAGATTTTGGGCACCATGTTTGTGTCCTTGATCAAGATGATTATCGCTCCAGTTATTTTCTGCACCATCGTCATCGGAATCGGTTCAGTCAAGGCAGCGGCAACAGTCGGACGCGCTGGTGGCATCGCCCTTGCGTACTTCATCACGATGTCCACATTCGCACTCGCAGTTGGCCTGCTAGTCGGTAACTTCATCCAGCCAGGTAGCGGACTGAACATCTCAGTTGATGAAGAATCTTCATTCGCATCCACAGAGAGCAGCCCTGAAGGACTCTTGGGATTCATCCACTCGATCATCCCTGAAACGTTCTTCTCTGCATTTACTGATGGTTCGGTGCTGCAGGTACTGTTCATCGCCATCCTCGTGGGCTTTGCAGCTCAGTCGATGGGGGAAAAGGGACAGCCCATCCTTGATTTCGTATCCCATCTGCAGAAGCTCATCTTCAAGATTTTGAACTGGATTCTGTGGCTCGCCCCAGTCGGTGCATTCGGTGCAATGGCCGGCGTCGTTGGCGAAACAGGCTTTGATGCCGTTGTTCAGCTCGGTATTTTGATCCTCGCCTTTTACGTCACCTGCGTGATCTTCATCTTTGGTGTGCTGGGCGCCGTACTGAAGGTGTTCACCGGCGTGAACATCTTCAAGCTGGTCAAGTACCTTGCCAAGGAATTCCTGCTGATCTTTGCTACCTCATCCTCTGAATCTGCCTTGCCAAACCTCATGCGCAAGATGGAACACATCGGTGTGGCTAAACCAACCGTCGGAATCGTGGTCCCAACCGGCTATTCCTTCAATTTGGACGGCACCGCAATTTACCTCACCATGGCATCTATCTTCATTGCCGACGCGATGAATATGCCGATGAGCCTCGGCGAGCAGGTCGGTCTTCTTGTCTTCATGATCATCGCATCCAAGGGCGCTGCTGGTGTCTCGGGTGCAGGTATCGCAACTCTGGCTGCCGGATTGTCTTCACACCGCCCAGAACTTCTGCACGGCGTTGACGTGATTGTGGGCATCGATAAATTCATGTCTGAAGCCCGCGCACTAACCAACTTCGCCGGAAACTCCGTGGCAACACTGCTGGTCGGCAAGTGGACTGGCACCGTGGACATGAACCAAGTCCATGACGTTTTGAATGGAAAATCTCCATTTGTGGAGTTAGAGGAAGACCACTAGTTTTCAACAGGACGACAACGGCCGGACATGCGACAATACAATGCATGTCCGGCCGTCTTCTTGTTTCAGTTTCTAGTATTTTCGACCAGACCCGATCGGCGGCTGACAGGCTCATTTCAGACCTGCGAGCCGACGGCATCGAGGTCTCATTACTTGTCGCACCCCGCATCGATGGGGACTGGCGTCTCGCCAAAGACAAAGGGACCCTCGCGTGGATGGAACAACAACGCGAACGCGGCCACGAACTCATCCTCAACGGTTTCGACCAAGCAGTTCAGGGACGTCGCTCAGAATTCGCCAACCTTGAACGGCACGAAGCACGTCTACGTCTCACCGGTGCCATTAGGCAAATGCAGAAAATTGGCTTCGAATTCCAAATCTTCGCCCCACCTCGTTGGAGAATGTCAGAGGGTACTTTCGCGGTACTCCCCGAATTTGATTTCAACGTCGCCGCCTCGACCAGGGGATTACATAACCTCGACACCGGCGAATTCTTGGCGTGTAGAAACCTCTCCGTGGGTGAAGGTTTTGGTGCTGCAAAATGGTGGCGCAAGAATGTCATCAAGGCTGTCACTCGTGGAGCGGAAAAAGGAAATACAGTGCGCTTGTCCGCATCGGCGCGAAATCTCACCAACCCTAAAGTCGCAGCTGACTTCCGGGAAGCTGCATTAGCTGCCTTGGATTTGGGTGCTCAGGTGCAAACGTATTCTCAGGCGGCCGCACAACTGGCCTAGTTGGGGAGGTTCGGGGCAGTTCGGAGCACTCAATTGGGAGGGACCAGACAGGCGTGACAAAATCTTGCAAGATGTCAGATTTTTGTCACGCTTGTTTGGTTTGAACCACTGGAAACCGGACACACGTGCCAAAACTTTGACTTTTTCGCCAATCTTGTCACGCCTGTCTGGTCGCCACTGGTTGCCACGGAAACTATCCAAATTTAGAGCCAGACCCTGCAAGAAGTGCCCTCTCAGATTCGCTTCTAAGCGCCTCAAGGCACCCTCCCCATGGTGATAGGCATTCTGAAAACACGACCTCTTAAATCGCTGTTTTCAAGACGCAGGAACGCGGAGGCCCCGAAATGCAGAATCCCCTGCACTCGCGTAATGCGAGGGCAGGGGATTACTCCCTAAGAGTTAATTAGAACTTGAATGGGAAGAACTGGAAGGCCAAAGCAATGGCACCTAGGATTGCTGCGATGATTGCTGCAATGGTGGCGTATTGGGAGCTTCCGTTGGAGGAACCAGGGTTCTTTGGGTTCTCTGGCTTCTTCGTTTCCTCAGGGTCAGTTGGTTCAGCTGGATCAGTAGGTTCTGCAGGGTCAGTTGGCTCTGCAGGGTCAGTTGGCTCTGCAGGGTCAGTTGGCTCTGCTGGATCTGTAGGTTCTGCAGGGTCGGTTGGCTCTGCAGGATCGGTTGGCTCTGCAGGATCGGTTGGCTCTGCAGGGTCGGTTGGCTCAGCAGGGGTAGTTGGATCGGTTGTTTCTTCAGGATCAGTTGGCTCTGTGGTCTCGCTGAGGTTGAATCCGACCTTGATTGGGTCGTGGTCGGAGGAGCGGAAGACGTTGTTCTCGAATACGTCGGAGGTGTTGTTGAGTCGACGGGAGTATTCGAATGCGATTGCTTCGTCAGCGTTGATGTCCCAGACCTCGGCGTCGACGACGTGCTTCATGGCTGCTTCGTTGCCGAGTGCGTGGTCGAGGGTGCCGATGCGGCCGGAGAATTGGTAGCTGTAGCCAGCGTCGAATTCGGTGGCGATGTTGGTGTAGCCAGCGCCGTAAAGGGTGGTCATCGCGGTTTCCTTGGCGTAGGAGTTGGTGTCGCCGAGGATGAAGATTGGCTTGGATGCCCAGTCGTCCTGGTTTTCCAGGTGGTCGATGAGTGCCTGTGCCTGTGCGACGCGAACGTTGGCGTTGTTGCCTTGGCCGTCGCCGGTGTCAGCGTCGCCACGAGTGACAGAGCCCTTGGACTTGAAGTGGTTGACTACGCCGACGAAGGATTTCTCGCCGTCGTTGAGTGGCTGGAATTCCTGTGCGAGTGGCTGGCGTGCGGTGCCGGTGAAGGCTGCGTCGTCGAAGATTCGGGATTCGCCGACGGGCTTGACGGTGGTTTGGTCGTAGATGAAGGCGACGCGGATGTAGTCTTCATCGGTGCCCAATTGTTCTGGAGATTCGACGGCCGCCCAGCGATCGGATCCAACTGCCTCGTTGAGTGCTGCGACGAGGGTATTGAGTGCGTCATCGCGACGGGAGACGTCGCCGGTGACGGTCGCGGTGTTTTCGATTTCTTCAAGTCCAAGAACATCGACGTCAAGGCGGTTGATTGCTTCGACGATCTTGCTCTGCTGATCTTCGAGTGCTTCTTCGGTGTAAGCGCCACGGACGTTACAGTTGTTGGCGGTGACTGGGGTGTTGTTGATATCCCTGTATGCGCTGCAGCCTGGTTCATCTTCGCCGAGAGAGGTGAAGTAGTTGAGCACGTTGAAGCTTGCGATGTGGAATTCGCCAGCAACGTCATCGATTGAAGCTAGCTCAGCCGCGCGGGTGTCATCCCAGGTGATAGGAAGGTCGGAGCTTGCGGTGTTGCCGGTGACAGGGGTGGTTGGCTGGAATTTCCACAGGTCGTAGCGGTAATCGAAGATTACTGGTGCCTGGAATTCCACCTGGTCGCCGGTGCGGATGGACTTGATGGTCTCGCCACCGTCCTGCACAAGCCATGCCATAGGCGTGCTGGAGTCGCCGCGAGTGTAGTTGCCGGAGCGTCCGTCATCCAGCGTAATTTGCTTTGCGACGTTTTCCGCCTCGTACGCAATCGCTTCGGCTCCCGGTGCCACCATTTGAGTGGCCTGGTACAAAGGCTCGTTACCTGGGGCGAGGGCAATTTCACCGAATGTGTTGGTTGCGTAGTTGTTGGTCACGGTGTGAGCGCCGGTTGGCTTCAGCAGCATGCCTTCGTATGCTTCGCGAATGTCATCGCCAGTAGGAACGGTGTCCAGTTCGAGTGGGGTTACTGGCTCGAATGCGGTGTCCGAAACGGTGAAGGAGGAGTTGCCTAGCTGAGTCATCTCGTAGTGTTCGGTGGCCTTGCCAGTGACGGTGACAGATGCGCCGAGCTCTGGGTAGGAACCATTGCTTCCCATGTAGACGAAGATGCCGTCGGATGCGTCGCCAGCAACCTTTGGTGCAGTACCAGATCCAGGTGTCTGGATGTAGTAACCGTTGAAGCCACCTTCTGCGTAAACGGCAGTGACAATACCTTCGGTGGTGACGGTCTGACCCTCGAGTGGGGTAGCGAGACCGGTTCCTTGGATTTGTGCGATGGAGACTGTTTCCCCAGGGTTTACTGGAGTTTCTGGCTCGCCTGGGTCAACAGGAGCGGATCCTCCCGAGGACGTTGGAGTTGGAGCTCCAGTCTCGAAGTCTGCGGAGTTGTTATCAGAGTCAACGCCAACTTCTTTGCGTTGAACAGACAATTTGTTGCTGGCCTCAGGTGCAGCAGCTGTTCCTTCAAACATGGACGTGCCACCGAATCCGACAAGGTCAGCGGTTAGGCCAGAGTTGTCGGTCAGTGCAACTGATCCTTGGGAGGCACCCATTGCCAAGTTACCGGTGGCGTCTGGGGTAGGCAGAGCGCCGGTGTTGTTGCTGCCTGCGCGTTGCTGGATGAGGTAGTAACCGTTGGCAGGGATGTTTCCGGTCAGGTTTGTGGTTCCGCCGGAGTTACCGTTGGCTGCGTAGTAGGTAACGCTCCAACCGTCGAGGGAAATGTCCCCTGAGGTTGGGTTGTAGAGCTCAATGAAGTCGTTGGAGAACAACGATCCGCTGTTTCCACCGCCTCCGTAGATTTCGTTGATGACAGGAGCGGTTCCGGCAGGATTAGCTGTTGCTGCTGGAACAACTGCCAGGCTGGCCGCGGTTGCACCGGCAAGTGCGATTGCCAGAGTGCGCGCAGAAATGCGAGACATTGGAGAGGTCCTCTGTTCAGTATGGATTAGATACAAGCCATATGAATTACCCGTGTTTCTCGGAGTCTGCTTGGCGAGTAATTTGGTCGACCTGGCAGTTCACCTTTGGTCTCACCAAAGTTCACCTATTGGCTGACCTTTATTTAGATGATGCACTAAATCCTCCCCCTCAACTAGGGTTGCGATTATGACTTCTATTCATAACATCAACGTAACCCTCAATGACGGCACAGAAACCACCATGGCGGATTGGGCGGGCCACCTTTTGCTCATCGTGAACGTGGCATCCAAGTGCGGACTCACGCCACAGTATGAAGGGCTTCAAAAACTGTATGAGGAATACCAAGATCGAGGCTTCTTTGTCATTGGCGTGCCCTGCAATCAATTCAACGGCCAGGAACCTGGAACCGACGCTGAGGTGTGTGCTTTCGCGCAAAATCAGTACAACGTCACCTTCCCGCTCTTGAGCAAAACCGAGGTGAATGGGGAGGGTACCCACCCCCTGTACAAGGTGCTCAAAGAGGCAACTGATGGTAGCGAAATCGAGTGGAATTTTGAGAAATTCCTGGTAGATGCAGAAGGTAATACGATTAAGCGCTTTGCTCCTCGGACGGAACCATCTGCAGCTGAGGTAGTGGAAGCAATCGAGGAGAATCTCCCTATCTAAGGGCTGGCTAGGTTTGACCAGTGGCAACAGTTACACTTGTGCTCGTAAAACATTGTCCTCCCCATTTCTTGAGTAAGGGAAAATACCGTGGCCCGTGTAGTTGTCAATGTCATGCCTAAGGCTGAGATTCTGGATCCCCAGGGGCAGGCGGTACACCGCGCCCTCGGACGTATCGGAGTTTCTGGCGTTTCCGATGTCCGTCAGGGAAAGCGCTTCGAGCTTGAGGTAGATGATTCCGTCACCGAAGCTGACCTAAAGAAAATTGCTGAAACCCTCCTCGCAAACACCGTCATCGAAGACTTCGATGTGGTGGGAGTTGAGGTCGCGAAGTGAGCGCCAAAATCGGTGTCATTACCTTCCCAGGCACCCTTGACGATGTAGATGCAGCACGCGCTGCTCGCATCGCAGGTGCAGAAGTAATCAGCCTGTGGCACGCTGACGAGGATCTCAAGGGCGTCGACGCGGTTGTCGTTCCCGGTGGATTCTCCTACGGCGATTACCTGCGCACCGGTGCAATCTCTGCACTGGCGCCAGTAATGCAGTCCGTGATTGAGCAGGCCGGTAAGGGCATGCCAGTCTTGGGCATTTGCAACGGCTTCCAGATCCTCACCGAAGCACGCCTGCTTCCAGGCGCGCTGACCCGCAATAAGGGTCTGCACTTTCACTGTGTAGACGCACACCTCGTTGTAGAGAACAACACCACTGCATGGACCAACACTTTGGAAAAGGGTCAGCAGATCCTTATTCCTGCAAAGCACGGTGAAGGTCGCTTCCAGGCAGACGCAGAGACCATCGCCCAGCTTGAGGGTGAAGGCCGCGTGGTGTTCCGTTACACCGATAATTTCAACGGTTCCGTCAACGATATCGCCGGTATCACTAATGAAACTGGTCGCATCGTCGGTCTCATGCCGCACCCGGAACATGCCGTCGAAAAGCTAACCGGCCCATCTATTGATGGCCTGGAGCTGTTCCTGTCCGCCGTTGGCACCATCGCGGCTTAAGAGGAGTCAAAATATGAGCACTTTTGTCAATGACACCGTCGAAGACGCAATCAAGACCCCTGAGCTGGATCAGCCATTTGAGGCTCTTGGTCTGAAAGACGACGAGTACGCGCGCATCAAGGAAATCCTTGGCCGCCGCCCAACCGACGCCGAGCTGACCGTTTACTCCGTCATGTGGTCGGAGCACTGCTCCTACAAGTCCTCCAAGGTTCACCTGCGTTACTTCGGTGAAACCACCACTGAGGAAATGGCTTCCAAGATTCTTGCCGGCATCGGCGAGAACGCTGGTGTGGTCGACATCGGAGATGGCAACGCCGTGACCTTCCGCGTGGAGTCTCACAACCACCCATCCTTCGTAGAGCCACACCAGGGTGCTGCGACCGGCGTCGGCGGCATCGTCCGCGACATTATGGCTATGGGCGCGCGCCCAATCGCTGTGATGGATCAGCTGCGTTTCGGTGCACTGGACAACCCAGACACTCAGCGTGTGCTTCCTGGCGTTGTTGATGGCATTTCCCACTACGGCAACTGCCTCGGCCTGCCAAACATCGGTGGCGAAACCGTCTTCGACGATTCCTACGCAGGTAACCCACTGGTCAACGCACTGTGCGTGGGTACCCTCAAGGTGGAAGACCTCAAGCTTGCATTCGCATCCGGCACCGGCAACAAGGTGATCCTGTTCGGTTCCCGCACCGGCCTTGATGGCATCGGTGGCGTGTCCGTCCTGGGTTCCGCATCCTTCGAAGAAGGCGAAGAGCGCAAGCTCCCGGCTGTTCAGGTTGGCGATCCTTTCGCAGAGAAGGTACTCATCGAGTGCTGCCTCGAGCTGTACAAGGCTGGCGTCGTGGTCGGTATTCAGGACCTCGGTGGCGGCGGACTTGCGTGTGCAACCTCTGAGCTGGCAGCCGCAGGCGACGGCGGCATGCGCGTCAACCTAGACAACGTCCCACTGCGCGCAGAGAACATGTCTGCAGCTGAAATCCTGGCTTCCGAGTCCCAGGAGCGCATGTGTGCTGTTGTTACCCCTGAAAACGTTGAGCGTTTCCTCGAGATCTGTGCAAAGTGGGATGTCACCTGCGCAGAAATCGGCGAAGTTACCGACGAGAAGGACCGCTACGTTGTGGTTCACAACGGTGAAGTTGTTATCGACGCACCTCCATCAACCATCGATGAAGGCCCTGTCTACAACCGCCCAGTTGCTCGCCCTGAGAACCAGGACGAACTGCAGCTCGAAGGCGAGATCGCTCGCCCAGTCGACGTTGAAGAGATCAAGGCTGCTTGGCTGAAGCTTGTCGCTTCGCCAGCACTTGCATCCCGCGCGTTTATCACCGAGCAGTACGACCGCTACGTCCGCGGCAACACCGTTCAGGCAAAGAACGCCAATGCTGGCGTCTTGCGTATCGACGAAGAGACCAACCGTGGCGTTGCGATCTCCGCCGACGCATCCGGCCGTTACACCAAGCTCGAGCCAAACACTGGCGCGCAGCTTGCACTGGCTGAGGCTTACCGCAACGTGGTCTCCACCGGTGCACGCCCAGTGGCTGTCACCAACTGCCTGAACTTCGGTTCCCCAGAAAACGCTGGTGTTATGTGGCAGTTCAAGGAAGCAGTCCACGGTCTGGCAGACGGATCCAAGCTTCTGGGCATTCCAGTGTCCGGCGGTAACGTCTCCTTCTACAACCAGACTGGTGACGAGCCCATCCTGCCAACCCCAGTCGTGGGTGTTTTGGGAGTCTTGGACAACGTCGAGCAGAGCATCGGCAACGTCCTCCCATCCGAGGACAACGATCTCTACCTCCTGGGTGAGACCTTCGACGAGTTCGGCGGTTCCATCTGGCAGCAAGTTTCTGGCGCTGGCCTTAATGGTCTGCCACCAGTAGTTGACCTGCTCAACGAGCAGCGTCTTGCAGACCTGTTCGTCGGTTCTGATCTGTTTGCTGCATCCCACGATCTGTCTGAGGGCGGCCTTGGCCAGACCCTCGCAGAGCTTGCGATCCACGCAGACAAGGGCATGGATGTTGATCTCTCCCAGATCCACCCATCCCTATTCACCTCACTGTTTGCTGAGTCCGCTTCCCGCATTGTGGTTGCAACCAACCGCGGCGAAGAGTTGGAAAAGCGCGCAGCAGAGCTGGGTGTTCCAGTGTTCAAGCTGGGCCGCACCAACGATTCAGCCGTAATCGCTGTCAAGGGCGCAGACGTTGAGTTCACTGTTTCCGTGGAGGAACTCCGCGAAGCATGGACCAACACTTTGCCTGAGGCCTTCGGTCACGCAGTTGGAGCTAACGCAGTAGTTGCATAATTTTCTGCTGTGAAGCCGGGTTTCGTTTTCGCGAAGCCCGGCTTTTGCTCTTTCTTCCACTAGATTGGATACAACAAGTCAGGGAAGAAAGAAGCGTGAAGTGTCTGAAGATCGTGAATATATGGACGCGGACCCGCTGATTGAGGATGACGTTAGTGGAGCAGAAGTAAAAGATAGTTCGGATGAACCGCTTCTCGCACTGACACGTTACGTTTTTGATCGCGGTGAGCGGCCAGTTACCCGTGGCCTCTTCCACCAGGTTGCGGCCATTTTGAGTATTGTGTCAGGTTCGGTGCTCTCCACGTATGCATGGATGGAACTGGTGTGGTGGCAGGCGCTAGGTGTCATGGTGTACGCCTTGGCCATGCTGGGACTGTTTGCTGTCTCTGCGGCGTATCACCGAGGACCGTGGCGTCGATTGCACACCGTGGCGTGGTGGCGCAAAGCTGATCACTCCACCATCGCGGTGTTTATCGCAGCAACCTATACGCCACTGTGCTTGATCGTTTTAGAGCTCGGGACCGCCATCTGGATGTTGAGCATTGCCTGGGCGGGAGCGATAGGCAGCGTGGTCATGAACATGGTGTGGATCAATCATCCGCGATGGCTCAGCGTACTGGTGTACCTGGCGCTGGGATGGCTTATTGTGCCACTAATCCCTCAACTATGGTCGGGCGCTGGACACACTGTGGTGTGGCTCCTGCTGGCCGGAGGTATCGTCTATAGCGTCGGGGCGTTGGTATACGGCTTCAAATGGCCAGGACGCAATGCGCGAGTGATTGGCTACCACGAGCATTTCCACATTGCCACGATCATCGCAGCGATTGTCCATCTGGTTGCAGTTTGGATGGTTGTCGTTAACTAAGAAAAGCCCCCTTTTAATGAACAAATGAACAAAAAGTGGGGCTTTTTAAGGTCTAACTAGTCGATCTGCAGTGGAACCCTGCGCGGGAACAGCGGCATTGGGGTGTAATGAGCACGCAGATCCCTCAGGATGTTTGCATGCTCTGCCAACTGGATATCCTCAGGGGTACGAGGCACAAACTGTGGTGCAGGCAAAGGCTCTCCGTCGACATCAATTCCCAAGTAGGTAACCGTTGCGTGAATAGCGGTTTCTAGCTCAGCACGGCCACGGTGAGCATCACCGGCACGGACGTGGATGGACATCTGCATGGAACGCTTATCGGTACGCATCATGCGGGCGTCCACCTCAATGAGGTCACCGATCTGAATGGGCTGGTAGAAACGAATACCACCGGCATACACTGCAACGGTGTGGTTACCAGACCACTCCATGGTGCACGCAGCACCCGCCTCATCGATCCATTCCATGGCAGTGCCACCGTGGACCTTGCCACCCCAGTTAATATCAGTGGGCTTAGCCAAGAAGCGGGTAATCAAACGAGGGGCCTCGGAAGGTCCGTTGTAAGTCTGCTTTTCCATCTCCGCTTCAATAGCCTTGCGCAGCCCGATGCGGGAGTTAGCAGCTTCCAACACGCGCTGCTCTTCTTCATTCTTAGGGGTAAATGAAGGAACTGGGGTAGCGCGACCAGTTGCGGTGTCCTTCGCCACGAAAATAACCAAGCAGTCACACGCACGGGTGTAGTTGCCATCGCGAGGATCCGCAGAAAGCACCTCATTCACGATGTGCATGGAGGAACGGCCAGTCATCGCAATGCGGGAACGCACCTCGACCATGTGGCCAGAGGGAATAGGGCGAGTGAAGTGAATGTGACCAACATAAGCAGTGACACAGTAGGTTCCAGACCACTGGGTAGCACAAGCATAAGCAGCCTTATCGATCCATTCCAGGACTCGGCCACCGCCAACGCCATGGCTACCAGCCATCAAAACGTCAGTAGGGGCAGCCATGAAACGAAGGACGACTTCTGGGGAGCGGTGAGGATTCTCGCGAGGATTATCAGACATATGGACACTTTAACGGTTCGTACTAGGCTGATGCTTCATGAGGATTGATCCGCTGGAAACCCGACAAGCCGTATTGGCCGTCAAAGACTGGATTGAAGGGGAGGGAGACGTCGAAAAGCCTGGTCGTGCGGCACTTGCCGCCGCAACTCGCCTGAGCGTCCGACTGCTCGCGCAAGACGCCCCGGGAAACAGCGTGGAGGTGCGGGTACCCCCATTTGTTGCGGTGCAATGCATAGAGGGGCCAAAACATACACGCGGCACACCACCGAACGTGGTGGAGACCGACGCCAAGACCTGGTTACGCTTGGCAACTGGGCAAACCACATTTGATGCAGAATTTGAAAGCGGAAAAATTAGCGCATCAGGTACCCGAGCCAAAGAGATTGCGGACTGGTTACCAGTGGTCAAACTTTAGATTTTCTAATGCTCATTAGTTTCTGGGCAACCGACAGACTACGATTTGACCTGTGGCATTACTTGATCAGCACACGCTCCCTGGTTCAATGGTAAATACCGAGCATTCCACTGGAATGACGCAGGTAAACCACCCGTACGATGATCTCAACGAACAAGCACCGCAGGAAGAATGCGGCGTTTTCGGCGTTTGGGCGCCAGGTGAGGAAGTCTCGAAACTTACCTACTTTGGCCTCTTCGCACTTCAGCACCGTGGTCAAGAAGCCGCGGGCATCGCAGTAGGCGATGGCGAACAGATCCTGGTTTTCAAAGATTTGGGCCTAGTCTCCCAAGTTTTCGACGAACCAGTTCTGGAATCCCTCCGCGGAAACATCGCCATCGGACACACCCGATACACCACCGCCGGCGGAAACACCTGGGAAAATGCCCAGCCTATGTTCCGCATGGCACCAGATGGCACCGATATCGCCCTTGGACACAACGGCAACCTGATTAATTACATCGAGTTGTTGGACAAAGCCACCGAACTTGGCCTCGTCGATCCCGCCAAGAAGCCATCAGATACCGATGTGCTCACTGGGCTGCTCGCAAGCGGCGTCCATGACGGAAATAATCTCTTTGATTCCGCCAAGGAACTCCTCCCCAGCGTCAAGGGAGCCTACTGCCTCACCTTCACCGACGGACACACCCTGTACGCAGCGCGTGATCCATTCGGCATCCGCCCACTGGCCATCGGCCGCCTCGAGCGCGGTTGGGTAGTCGCATCTGAAACCGCAGCGCTCGACATCGTAGGTGCCTCGCATGTGCGCGAGGTCGAACCAGGCGAACTGATTGCTATCGACGAATCCGGCCTCAAGTCCGCCCGATTTGCCGAGACAACCCGCAAAGGTTGCGTCTTCGAATACGTTTACCTGGCTCGTCCAGACTCCGTGATCAAGGGAAGAAACGTCAACGAAGCCCGACTTGAAATCGGCCGCAAGCTCGCTGCAGAAGCACCAGCAGTCGGCGATCTAGTCATCCCAACCCCAGAATCAGGCACCCCAGCAGCAGTTGGATTCGCCCAAGCATCTGGCATCCCATTCGGCCAAGGCATGGTCAAAAACGCCTACGTTGGCCGAACCTTCATCCAGCCTTCCGACACTCTCCGCCAACTGGGAATCCGCCTCAAGCTGAACCCATTGCGCGAGGTTATCGCCGGAAAGCGCCTTGTGGTTGTGGATGATTCCATCGTCCGCGGTAACACCCAACGCGCCGTGATCCGCATGTTGCGCGAAGCCGGTGCAGCTGAGGTTCACGTACGCATCGCCTCACCACCCGTGAAATGGCCATGCTTCTACGGCATCGATTTTGCCACCCCAGGCGAACTCATTGCCAACGCTGTCACCAGTGACAACGAAGCAGAAATGGTAGAAGCAGTCCGCTCCGCAATCGGCGCAGACACCCTCGGCTACGTCTCCATCGACTCCATGGTTGCAGCAACCGAGCAACCAGCCAACGAACTCTGCATCGCCTGCTTCGACGGCAAATACCCCATGGGTCTGCCACAGGGAAACAGCAACGCAGACCTAGTCAGCAAGATGCAAGCAACCGCCTCAAGTTAAGATCGGTAGGCGATAGGGGTTGAGCATTTTTGCTCTCCCCGTATGCGTGGGGGTTGTCCCGCGCACTTTTAGACAGTTATGTTCCTAATAAGTTCCAAACCCCAGCAGGAGAAGCGAAGTACACGATGAGTGATCACCAGGACACCACCGCCGAAGGCGTTTCATACGCAGCAGCAGGAGTCGACATCGAAGCCGGCGATCGTGCCGTCGAACTCTTTGCACCAATGGCCAAGCGCGCCACCCGCCCAGAGGTTCTTGGCAACCTCGGAGGCTTCGCAGGACTCTTTGAGCTCGGAAAATACAAGAAGCCAATCCTCGCAGCAGGATCTGACGGAGTCGGCACCAAGCTTGTCATCGCCCAGATGATGGACAAGCACGACACCATCGGCATCGACCTTGTTGCAATGTGTGTGGATGACCTCGTTGTCACCGGCGCAGAGCCACTGTTCCTCCAGGACTACATCGCCATCGGCAAGGTTGTCCCAGAGCACGTTGCTGAGATCGTCTCCGGCATCGCAGAAGGCTGTGTCCAGGCAGGCTGTGCTCTGCTCGGTGGCGAAACCGCAGAACACCCAGGTGTTATGGAACCAGACCACTACGATGTCTCCGCAACTGCAGTCGGCGTTGTCGAAGCAGATGAACTGCTAGGACCAGACCGCGTCCGCGCAGGCGACGTCCTCATCGGCATGGCTTCCTCCGGTCTGCACTCCAACGGTTACTCCCTGGCTCGCCACGTCCTCCTGGAAAAGGCAGGCCTGGCGCTTGACGGACACATCGAAGAACTCGGACGCACCCTCGGCGAAGAACTTCTCGAGCCAACCCGCATCTACGCCAAGGACTGCCTGGCACTGATCGCAGAGTGCGAAGTTCACACCTTCTGCCACGTCACCGGCGGCGGCCTCGCAGGCAACCTCGAGCGGGTTGTCCCAGAAGGACTCGTCGCAGAAATGTCCCGAGCAACTTGGACCCCAGGCCAAATCTTCCGCACCATCTCCTCTGTGGGCAAGGTTTCCCGCGAAGAAATGGAAAAGACCTTCAACATGGGTGTCGGCATGGTTGCAGTCGTTGCTGAAAAGGACCGCGACCGCGCCCTGGCAATGCTCACCGCACGTCACATTGACTGCTGGGAAATCGGAACCGTACGCAACGGCGAAGAGGGGGAGCCTCGCGTGATCCTCAACGGCGAGCACCCTGGCTATTAAGCCCAACTGTCTGCTCTAAGAATTAGCCGGCCTTGCACTTAATTGTGCGGGCCGGCTTTTGCAGTGAAATGGGGCATTTTAAGAGGCTGGAATTGTCTCATGAGTGATTGGATGTAAAGCGAGGTTTGAAGCCGTTAGAGAGGCCTACAAAACATCATCAATTGTGCATGCATAGCCCTGATTTTGCCCCTGTGAGATCCCTGATCAAGAATCCGATCATGTAGGACACGTGAAGCCCTAAATCGAACGTATTTTTGCATAATCTAGTCAGTTCCGCGCAAATTTTCGACCACTTTCAGGCTTCAAATTTGATACTTTGACGAATTTTTGCAAGTCCCCGAAGTGGAGCACCTAGGTCGCTTAAATCCTGGCCGCGACAGGCGTGAGCCGGGAAAACTAAAGTCTCGCACCAGCCCCAGGCACGCAAAAGACGGCACTAGATCTGCCACGGGCTGAAATCCTGGGAGTGCGGGAACACAGAGGGAAAGTACTCCTGGGACTTGTCCGCGTCAAACCTTGCGCCGTCTTCTACGGTAGTGGTTGAACGGGATAAGGACCGTTGGAGGTGAATGTGACACCTTGAAACGGTCGCAAAGCCACCTAATTGATGGGTTTGAGGTTCTCAACTCGGAAGAGTTAAGGACACACGAAATCAGTTTGTGCCGTAGGCACGATTGTCGGTGTCGTCCTCATCCCAGTCCGCATACTCTGCGTACTGGTCCTCATCATCAGGGGTATCGGAGTAGGAACGCCTAGGAGACTGGTTAGCCAGCTCCCGCTGCAGCGAATCGAGATCCATGTCTGGAGAGCTGTACTTCAACTGGCGAGCAACTTTGGTCTGTTTTGCCTTCGCGCGACCGCGACCCATTGCCTGACCCCCTTGGAGTGAGCGGGCCGATCCTGGGAATTCGGATGGCCCATGGGCTTTTCAAGATGTATTAACTGTATTCCTGATAGACACAATAGCCTGTTATTCGGAAAATTTCTGCAACTAACCCTTGACCTGCGTGTTCATGAAAATAAAATGCCAAAGTAGGCGATTTTCGTATCGTTTAAAAATCGCCTAAATTTCGCTATAAATCGTTTTAGTTAAAGACCCTTGAGCTTATTGATCGCTGCGCGTCCGCGTTGTTCACTTTCCTCCGCAGGAAGCAGATCGCGGTCGACGTTTACAGAGACATCATCGATGTGAAATTCTTTATCCAAAGCGCTGCGCTTAACCAGCCCGAGAGCAATTGGCCCATAATCGGCGTCATGGACAACGGTGCCCAGACGACCAACGGTGCGCGCACCGGCCTTGATTTCAGCGCCAGTCACAGGATCCAGCGGTGCGGAACCGTCAAGATGAAGCAGAACCAGCACGCGCGGGGAACGCCCAAGATTATCAACGCGCGCGACAGTTTCCTGCCCACGGTAGCAACCCTTGGTCAAATGCACTGCGCCTAAATGTTCGCCACGGCCAATCCAATGGGGGATTTCATGGGGAATGGTCTTATCATCCAAATCCACGCCCGCAGCGGGCTCCAACGCCTTCACGCGCTCGGCCGTGTAAGCCATGAGACCGGTGAGCTTCGCACCAGCTTCTAGGAGCTTGTCGACGCCCTCCTCCAGGTTTTCACGCCGGATGGCGACGTCGATACGCGATGGCCCATTCCAATCGACCCTACGGGCAAAGACCGCGTCCGGAAGGGCAATTTCCTGGCCGAGCAGAGTGATGATCGCCAGATCGGCTTCCTCGACGGTGACTTCCGACCAGAAAATCATCTTGGTCAAGAAACCGATGAGGGTATCAAACTCCGCCGCGGACGTGTCGAGGTAGAAAACCCCATCGACGACAGTTACCTGCATTGTGTGTTGAATACGACCCTGCGCATCCAAATCCAGGGCACCGGCAGTAAAGCCGTTTTCAACGGAATCAACCTTTTGGGACAAAATATTATTGAGGAACGTGGGGGCATCAGGCCCTTCGACTTTGATCACCTTGCGATTAGAACGGTCAACTAAGCCCGTGCCAGTTTCGAAGATGCGTTGCTCGACGAGAGGGGAACCGTAATGCCACGCGACACCTTCAGTACCTGCTTGAGCAGCAGCGCCCTGCGCTTCTGCCGCACCACTTCTAGAAAGAAGAGGGGACTTGTATCCTGCAGGAATCTGATCAGTGTTGTTCGCGACCTCGATTTGTTCGTTAGCCACGTCTTCGATAGTACCCACAATCTGACAGGAAGGGTTATTCCTTCCAAAAGCGCAAGTGGTTAGCACCAGTGAGCGAGATGCGCCTTAACCGTGCATAATCAGGCGTTATGGCGCTTGAACCACAAATAAAGTCTGCACCGACGCCGGTGATCTTAATTGTCGAACCCTACGGCGGGTCCATCCGGCAACAAAACCCCAACCTACCAATGGTTTTTTGGGACGATGCAGCCTTAACCCGAGGCGATGGCATCTTTGAAACACTCCTCATCCGCGACGGACATGCCTGCAACGTGCGCCGACACGGAGAACGCTTCAAAGCATCGGCAGTACTATTGGGACTGCCAGAGCCGATCCTGGAAGACTGGGAAAAAGCCACCCAAATGGGCATCGAATCCTGGTACTCCCACCCCAACGCAGGCGAGGCCTCATGCACCTGGACGCTCAGCCGAGGTCGTTCCTCCACGGGGCTGGCCTCAGGATGGTTAACCATCACCCCAGTCTCCTCCGACAAACTGGCGCAACGTGAACACGGTGTATCGGTCATGACCAGTTCAAGAGGATATTCCATCGACACCGGCCTCCCCGGAATCGGAAAAGCCACCCGAGGCGAGCTATCTAAAGTGGAACGAACCCCCGCACCATGGCTGACAGTCGGCGCCAAAACACTGGCCTACGCAGCAAACATGGCAGCCCTGCGCTACGCCAAATCAAACGGATTCGACGACGTGATCTTCACCGATGGCGACCGCGTTCTAGAAGGCGCCACCTCCACCGTAGTGAGTTTCAAAGGCGACAAAATCCGCACCCCTTCACCCGGTGGCGATATTCTCCCCGGAACCACCCAAGCAGCACTCTTTGCACACGCAACCGAAAAAGGATGGCGATGTAAAGAAAAAGACTTAAGCATTGACGATCTTTTCGGAGCCGACAGCGTGTGGCTAGTGTCCTCCGTCCGCGGACCAGTTCGGGTGACCAGGCTCGATGGACACAAATTACGGAAACCAGACAATGAAAAAGAAATCAAGGCGCTGATTACCAAAGCTCTGGGGTAGAGGCTGGCGCTGGGACTTGCTGGGTGCTTTGGGCGCTAAGTTCGATTTCACACTAACGATTTCGCATCAGCGGTTTCTTGTACTCAATTTCGCATATTTGATACCACTAGGAAAACGCCAAAAGTGGACGGAAATTGGAGTTGAGAAATTGAGCTTGCGATATTGGAAATGTGAACCCGCTAGTGCGGTATCGAACTTAAGAAACAAAACAGGCGACCAACCGCTCCTAAAATTCGAGCCTGTTGGTCGCCTGTGACGGTGAACTAGAAAAAACTAGCCGATCACGCGGGTGAGCTGTGCGGACATGCGTGGCTTGAGGGCGTCGCCAACGAGACGCTCATCAACCCAGCCGAGTTCGTTGGTTGGAAGCAGTCCGTAGAGACGCTTTCCTGGTCCAAGGGTGGAAGGACCGGTGGCGGTGACCATGGTAGATGCGGATTCAAGCTGCCAGGCGCGCTCATTGAGTGGCTGGCCGTAGTAGATTTCCACAACTCCGCCGGCGTGGGTGCAGACGAATTCGATTTCATCTTTGAGATTGATGCGCCAGAAGCCAGATTCACGCTGGTCGACGCCGGTGGGGTTTCCTTCTTCGTCGAGTTTCCACATGCGGGATTCGAAGGAGAGGTAGTTTTCACCGTCGTGGGCGAAGGTGATTTGCTGGCCGAATGCGTATTGTCCGTCTTCTGCGGTGTCGGCTTGGCCTTCGCCGCGCCAGACGCCGACGAGAGGGAGGAGCGCGAGGAGTCCGTCGTGGAGGTTGGGGCCTTCGCGGAGGTTAGCGGTGTCGTCAGGGATAGGAAGGTCACCTAGGCCTGGGATGTTGCGGTGAGCGGTGCTCTTGGATTGTTCGGCAGCGAGGTTTACTGCGTCGGATCCGCTGATGCTTGCAGAATCGGACAGTGATGGGCCGTCTGCGCCTGCACCTGGGACGACTGGATTATTAGGGGTGGAATTTTCGCTCATGACACTCAAGACTAGCGTTTTGGCACTACTCTTAGACAACGTGCATGTTCTTCTGATTGCGAATCCTGAGTCGACCACGCAGACGCAGAAACTTTTCCGTCGTGTGGTGCCTGCGTTGATGGCGCTTGATGGTGTGTCGCTTGAAGCGAGGTTTACGCACTATGGAGGCCATGCGGAGGAAATGGTTGCGGGTTTGACGGTGGATGATTTTGATGTGATTATCCCCGCGGGTGGGGACGGCACCGTCAACGAAGTGATAAATGGGTTACTTGGGTCGGCGGAAGGTGATTTTAGAAACCTTGAGGATTTGCCGGCGATTGCGGTGTTGCCAACGGGGTCTGCCAATGTGTTTGCCCGTGCGCTTGGTTACCCCACTGACCCGTATGCTGCCGCTGATGCCCTGGTGGAGTTGATTCGGAAGAACCACACCAGAACTATCACCTTGGGTACGTGGAAGGGTGATGATCAGGGGACTCGTTGGTTCGCGGTTAATGCTGGGTTTGGTATTGATGCGGATGTTATTGCCAGGGTCGAACGGGCGAGATCTTTCGGCTTTGCGGCTTCACCGTTGTTGTATCTGCAGGTGAGTCTTCGGGCGTGGGTGAAAACTCAGATTAAGCCACCGAAAATTACCGTGGAGGCGGTGGACAGCAAAGGGCACAAATTGCACAAAGAGGAAGTGCCAATGCTGCTTGCCTCGAATACCAATCCGTGGACTTTTTTGGGTCCGCTTCCTGTGGTGACAAATCCGCAGAATTCTTTTGATACAGGTCTGGGGCTTTTTGGCTTGACTAGTGTGCGAGGATTCGGGGGAGTGGCAGCGATGATGCACCTGATTGGCGTGGGGCATGGTCGGAAGTTGGAGAAGTTGATCGCTAAGCGCACCATTGCTTTTGATGATGCGGAGAAAGTAACGCTCACGTGCGACAGCGATCAGCGTTTCCAAGTTGATGGTGAGTATGAAGGCAAACCAACAAAGGTGGTGTTGGAATCAATCACTGATGCGGTGCGAGTGTATGCGCCGAAGACGCATCCGACACCGCCGATCATGAATTGGGCTGTCCATTTGTTTAAGCACGTCCGTGATTTCCTCCGGGTGCGCACGTTTGGCATCTAGGATTCATCGGAGTTTTCTTCCGGTGCAGCTAGTGGTGATAGTTCGCGGGTGGTGAGCTGGACGTTGCGGGCTTCAGATTGGAAATGGACGGAGCCACCAGATAGGTAAACCGCCATTGCCCGATCTGCGAGGGGTAGTTGCAGGGTGTCGATTTTCCACGTGAAGTCGGGGGCGACATCGTCGAGGGTGAGTCCGGAGGGTGCGTCGATAAGCTCGTGCGGCAGCATCTGGAATTCTGAGCCGACTAGGCGAAGGGTGACCAGCACGCTGACCGGGTCTTCCATGTCTGGTGGGGTTCCTGTCAGGAGCGCTTCTGAGGCGATGCCGCCGGAGGGGGAGATGTCGATGGGGTGGGAGATGTCGAGGTCGGTGATTCCGAGCTGTGCGCCGATTGCGACGCCGTCCATGCGTAATGTGCGCGTGAAGATTTCCGCAGTGGTGCCGTCGAGGTCACCGGAGAGGATTTGATCCCGTGAGACTTCCACGCTTTCTACCTCTGTGCGTGCATTCACCATGCCGACGCCGGGGATTTCCACGTCCAGCATGTCGATGCTCACGGAGTCGAGTTTGCCGGTAAAAAACGCCGTGGAGTAAATGGAGCTGCCGAGGAATACTCGCGGGTCGTTTTCAAGATCTGCGGATTCCGCAACTGCTTTAGACAAGTTGCGTTCCGCGTGCGCTGCAATGGAAGCGTCAACGATCCAAAAAGCGCCGCCAGCCACCGCAACGGCCCCAATTGTCGATGCTGCGATGGTCACAAGTCGTTTTCTGGATTTTTCCACATCTATATCTTTACCCCACGTTCCTGCAAGAGATTCAAACTTGGGGCTAACCTGGGGACATGAATACTTCCGATCGTATTAAAAGCACTCAAATCGCGCTGGATCGTGACCTCCGTGAGCAGGCACTATTGCTTTTGAAGGAGGTTCGCGCAGTTGATGGCGTGGATGCTTTATCAGAACAATTTGTCCGTGGGCTTGCAGAACCCGGACTTGGTCACTCCCATTTAATAGTTACGCTCAATGACAAACTGGTTGGCCTCGCGGCCACGGATGAGGAAACCACGGAACTGGCTGTCCACCCGGCGCACAGGCGTCAGGGAATCGGTAAGGCGCTTATCGACGCCGCCCCCACCTCATCAATCTGGGCGCATGGAAATACCGCAGGTGCACAAGCGTTGGCATCCACCCTGCGTATGAAGAAGACTCGCGAGCTTCTGGTGATGGAGATTTCCGACAGGGCGCTCGATGACTCTGCAGCATACAAAGATCCAGATGGAATTACACACAGTAGTTTGGCGAATGCCCCTGTGGAGAAATCAGTAGCTGAGGCTAAATGGCTTCAATCCAACAACGAAGCATTCGACTGGCATCCCGAGCAGGGCGGATGGACAACTCATCGGTTGGCGCAGGCTCAGAAAGCCGATTGGTACAAGGACTCTGACGTGTTATTCCTCTGGGACGGCGAAGAGATCGTTGGCTTCCACTGGGTAAAGCAGCACAGTCCAGAATTACAAGAGATTTACGTAGTTGGCCTTTCTTCAGCCTACCGTGGTCGCGGCTTGGGAGATCCGCTTGTTCGCCTCGGACTGCATCACATGAGGGCTCATGGTGCTCGAAAAGTGATTCTTTATGTGGAAGCTGGCAACACTCCGGCAGTCGCGGCATACGAAAAACTGGGATTCACTGTCGCGGAAAGCCACGTAGTTTACGAAAAGTAAAAAAGAGACTTGCTAAAAACCTGTGAGAATAATAAGAATCGGTGATTTTCGTTCCGGAGGGGTCGAAAATCGCCGATTTTTGTGATTAGAGTCTCCAAACGTTACGAGTGAGATGTGGGTAGTGGCAGAATTTGCCGAACGATAGCCCAGAGTTCATAAGTTGTTAACCAAATTGGCCTGAGTTAGTCATTTCAAGGTCTTAGGTTTTTAAGTCGTGAGCAATCCGGAGGGAAACTAGCCCGCCTACAGGATCTGCTCAGACGATGTCTTCACTTAAACCGGAAAGGCTTCCCCGTGAACCTCACTCTTAAGCGCTCCATCGCCCTTGTGGGCGCAGTTACTGCAGGCTCCTTCGCTCTTGTAGCTTGCTCCGACTCCAATGAGTCTGATTCCACCTCCTCATCTGCAGCTTCCACCGGTTCTTCCGATGCTGCATCCATTGAGGGCCTTTCCGGTGTTACCGGTCAGCTCGTTGCTGAAGGTGCATCTTCCCAGCAGTCCGCAATGGACTACTTTGGTATCCGTTACTCCGAGGCTGTCAGCGGTGCATCTCTGGCTTACACCCCTTCAGGTTCCGGTTCCGGCCGCACCAACTTCACTGCAGGCCAGGTTGCTTTCGGTGGCTCCGACTCCGCAATGAAGGACGACCAGGCTGCAGAAGCAGAAGCACGTTGCAACGGCAACGAAGCATGGCACCTGCCATTCGTTATTGGCCCAGTTGCAGTTGCTTACAACCTGCCTGGCGTTGACACCCTGAACCTGGACACCAACACCATCGCTCAGATCTTCAAGGGCGAGATCACCAAGTGGAACGACGAAGCAATCGCTTCCCAGAACGAGGGCACCGACCTCCCAGACCAGGACATCTCCGTTCTGTACCGTTCCGAAGAGTCCGGTACCTCCGACAACTTCCAGAAGTTCCTCGGAGCTTCCACCGACATCTGGGAGACCGAAGGCCAGCAGTTCCCAACCGAGGTTGGCTCCGGTGCGCAGGGCTCCAACGGTGTAGCTTCTGAGGCTTCCAACATCGAGGGTGCAATCACCTACGTTGAAGCTGGTTTCGCTAACCAGTCCGGCCTGGGCGTTGCAAACATCGACTTCGGTTCCGGCCCAGTTGAACTCAACGCTGAGTCCGTTGGCGTTGCACTTGGTGCACTCGACTTCCTGACTGAGGGTCACAACATGGTTGTTGACACCGACGCTATGTTCGCAATGAACGAAGCCGGTGCTTACCCACTGATCCTCACCACCTACGAAATCGTCTGCTCCGCAGGCTACGACGAGACCACCCGCGACCAGGTCAAAGACTTCCTGACCGTTGCACTGGACTCCCAGGATGACCAGCTCGAGGCTCTCGGCTACATCCCAGTTACCGGCGAGCACTACGATCGCCTCGTTGCAGCAGTTGAAGCAATTCAGTAATAAACCGCTGCCGTAGCTTCATGAAACCAGTGTGAAGTTGCACTTTAAGTGAATCGGGCGCCCTCTCCCAGCAATTGGGGGTAGGGCGCCCGATTTTCCTAACAAGCTTTTTATCAATACGCCAGTTAAGGAAATAAACCACCAATGGCCACTAATGAGTCAGTCTCGGAGAAGCAACGCCTGGATGCAACCAGGGTGCAGGCACATCCTGTAGCAGTTAATGCGAACTCCTCTCAGACCAAGCCTTCAAAGAAGATTGTCGCCGAAGGTGGCGGAAGCGTTAAGCGTCCCGGCGATCGCATCTTCGAAGTCCTATCCACCGCTTCTGCAGCAATCATTACTGCGATAATCATTGCCATTGCGGCGTTCCTTATCTGGCGTGCTGTTCCCGCCTTGATGCGAAATGCTGAAGGTATTGGCGGATTCTTCACTTATTCAGGCGCTTGGAACACCACCGACATTGATGCAATGTACTTCGGTATTCCAAACCTGCTAGCTGCAACACTTCTCATCTCTGTCATCGCACTGATCATCGCCATGCCGATTGCTCTTGGTATTGCGATCTTCTTGTCCAACTACTCACCAAAGCGCCTGGTTAAGCCACTTGGCTACATGGTGGACATGCTGGCAGCTGTGCCTTCCATCGTCTACGGCCTTTGGGGCTGGCAGGTGCTCGGACCAGCTCTGTCCGGTTTCTACACCTGGATTGAAAGCTGGGGCGGAAGTTTCTTCCTCTTCGCTACTTACCAAAACTCACCTTCTTTTGCTACCGGCCGTAACATGCTCACCGGTGGCATCGTGCTCGCAGTGATGATCCTTCCTGTTATCGCAGCAACCGCACGTGAAGTTTTCGTACAGACTCCAAAGGGCCACATTGAATCTGCTCTTGCACTTGGCGCAACCCGCTGGGAAGTCGTTCGTTTGACGGTTCTCCCATTCGGTATGTCCGGCTACGTTTCCGGCGCGATGCTCGGCCTCGGCCGCGCACTGGGTGAGACCATGGCGCTATACATGGTTGTTTCTCCATCCTCGGCGTTCCGCTTCTCGCTTTTCGATGGCGGTACCACCTTCGCAACGGCCATCGCCAATGCCGCACCAGAATTCAACGACAACACCCGCGCAGGCGCGTACATCTCCGCCGGCCTCGTGCTGTTCGCCCTTACCTTCATCGTCAACGCTGGCGCTCGCGCCATGGTCAACCGCGGAAAGTAGAAGGGGACAAAATCATGACTAACAATGTTGTTACTCCGCGCATGGATGAGCCTTTAAAGAAGAGCTCAGCCTTCACCGACATCTCCTCCAGCCGTAAGACCACCAACACCGTAGCAACCGTCATCATTTATGGTGCGATGCTCATCGCAGCTGTGCCACTGGTTTGGGTGCTGTGGACCGTGATCTCTCGAGGCATCGCTCCGATCCTCACTGCTGATTGGTGGTCCACCTCCCAGGCTGGCGTCATGCTGATGCTTCCAGGCGGCGGTGCAGCTCACGCCATGATCGGTACCTTCATGCAGGCGGTAGTCACCTCGGTGATTTCCATTCCAATCGGTATCTTCACCGCAATCTACTTGGTGGAATACTCCAACGGTAACCGTCTCGGACGCTTGACCACCTTCATGGTTGACATCCTCACCGGTGTTCCTTCCATCGTTGCGGCACTGTTCGTGTACTCCTTGTGGATCGTGCTCTTCGGCTTCGACCGCTCCGGCTTCGCAGTGTCCCTGTCACTGGTGATTTTGATGGTTCCAGTGATCATCCGAAACACCGAAGAAATGCTCCGCGTTGTTCCTCAGGATCTGCGTGAAGCGTCCTACGCACTGGGCGTGCCAAAGTGGAAGACCATCGCAAAGATCGTTCTCCCAACCGCACTGTCCGGTATCGTCACCGGCGTCATGCTCGCAGTCGCTCGTGTCATGGGTGAGTCCGCACCAGTTCTGGTCTTGGTCGGTTCCTCCCAGGCCATCAACTGGAACCCATTCAGCGGTCCGCAGGCTTCCCTTCCACTGATGATGCTTGATATGTACAAGGCCGGCACCGCACCAGCAACGCTGGACAAGCTGTGGGGCGCAGCCCTCACCCTGGTGCTCATCATCGCTGTCCTGAACATTGGCGCACGAATCATCTCCGCCAAGTTCTCTGTCAAGCAATAATAATCTCAGAAAATACAACAGGAGTATCTAAAGCGATGTCGAAGCTCAAGCTCAATGATGTCAACATCTACTACGGTGATTTCCACGCAGTGCAGAATGTGAACCTCGAGGTTCCTGCACGCTCTGTCACCGCATTCATCGGACCATCCGGCTGTGGCAAGTCCACAGTTCTCCGCTCCATCAACCGAATGCACGAAGTCACCCCAGGTGCATACGTCAAGGGCGAGATCCTTCTCGACGGTGAGAACATCTACGGCTCCAAGATCGACCCAGTTGCAGTCCGTAACACCATCGGCATGGTCTTCCAGAAGGCTAACCCATTCCCAACCATGTCCATCGAGGACAACGTGGTTGCAGGTCTGAAGCTTTCCGGCGAGAAGAACAAGAAGAAGCTCAAGGAAGTTGCTGAGAAGTCTCTTCGTGGCGCAAACCTGTGGGAAGAGGTTAAGGATCGTCTGGACAAGCCAGGCGGCGGCCTCTCCGGTGGTCAGCAGCAGCGTCTGTGCATCGCTCGCGCGATCGCGGTTGAGCCAGAAATCCTCCTCATGGACGAGCCTTGCTCCGCGCTTGACCCAATCTCAACCCTGGCTGTGGAGGACCTTATCCACGAGCTGAAGGAAGAGTTCACCATCGTCATCGTGACCCACAACATGCAGCAGGCTGCACGTGTGTCCGATCAGACCGCGTTCTACTCCCTGGAGGCGACCGGTAAGCCAGGTCGTCTGGTTGAAATCGGACCTACCAAGAAGATCTTCGAAAACCCAGATCAGAAGGAAACCGAAGATTACATCTCCGGCCGCTTCGGATAAATCGAAGAATTAAAGCCACTACCCACCACCTGATTAATTTCAGATGGTGGGTAGTGGCTTTTAGCGTCGAGAAGCAGCTTTTTACTCGCTGGTGCGGAACTGCCGCTCCAGCTCGGCCCAGCGCTTCTCCATGTCGGCATCGGCCCTTTGTTGCTCGCGCTTTTCCATGTACTCCTCCGGGTGCAGCCCGGTGGACAGGTAAATGATACGGGCGGCCACGTTTACCGTGTGATCGGCGTAACGCTCGTAGAAGCGGGAAAGCAGCGTCAAATCAACCGCGCTCTTGGTGTCGTGAGGCCAAGGACGCAGCGTGAGAATACGCATGATGTGCTGATGCAGATCATCCACCGCGTCATCGCTTTTAGCCATCTCTAGGGCAAGATCTGGTTCAGGATCAATGAGGATCTGACGAATATGATCTGTCATGTCAGCTGCGAGGCGGGCCATCTCCTTGAAATAGCCACGCATGTCCTCCGGGATCACCGGATCGGGGTAACGGCGGCGCACGGAATTAGCCACGTGCATTGCCAGAGCACCCATGCGGGTAATTTCTTCCACGATGTAGATGGAGGAGACAACCTGGCGAAGATCACGGGCTACAGGAGTTTCAAGCGCCAAAAGTTCGACGGCTTGAGACTCGCATCCAGTACGAAGCTCTTCAAGCTTTTCTGCATTGCCTAAAGCGCTTTCTGCCGATGCCAAAGAAGTGCGCAGGAGGGCATCAGTCGCCTTATCCATGCATTCCTTAGTTAGATCGCACAAAATGATTAGATCGTGTGCGAATTCATCCAATTGCTGTCTATATGCAGTACGCATGGCAACACTATAAAGCGATAATGGTATTTCTGCAGACCTAAAACACCCCTTTAAGATTGAATCACCTAATAATGGGGGATAGCCAACTATTGGCGGGGGTAAGTATTAAATTAACTACCCTCCGGAGTTTTCCATTTCTGCGCCTTTAGGAACAGTGGCATCCTCAGGATCGTCCAACCAGCCGTCTGGAAGTGCCACCTTTGCTGGAGCACCCTGTCGACCTCGTGCACCTTCCGCGTCCTCTGCCTTGGCGGTGGAGTCAGCCCATGGTGCTAGGAGATCCTCAAGCTCCACATAGGTGGAAACCTTGGCCAGATTGGAGCGGAATTCGCCGCCAACAGGGAAACCGCGCAGGTACCAACCCATGTGCTTACGCAGATCGCGCAGCCCCTTGGTTTCGCCATCATGCTGCATGAGGAGTTCTGCGTGGCGCAGGATGATTTGGGTAACTTCGCCGAAGGTAGGCTCCTCTGGGATTTCTTCTCCACGAACAGCAGCAGACAGCTCAGCAAAGAGCCAAGGCCTGCCCAGGCAACCACGCCCAACCACGACGCCATCGCAGCCAGTTTGCTCCATCATGCGCGTTGCATCGGATGCCGCGAAAATATCGCCATTGCCCAAAACTGGGATGCCGGTATCTGCCAAATGCTCCTTCAGGCGCGCGATCTCGTTCCAATCAGCCTCACCGGAATAGCGCTGCGCCGCAGTGCGGGCGTGAAGCGCTACGGACTTGGCGCCTGCGTCGACAGCAATGCGTCCAGCATCCAAGTGAGTATGGTGCTCATCATCAATACCAACGCGGAACTTCACCGTCACCGGAATGTCCGTGCCTTCCGTAGCCTTCACAGCCGCGGAAACGATGTTTTCAAACAAACGGCGCTTGTAAGGAATCGCAGAACCGCCACCCCGGCGCGTGACCTTTGGAACCGGGCAGCCAAAGTTCATATCAATATGATCCGCCAAGTTTTCATCAACGATCATCTTCGCCGCTTCGTAGGTGTACTTCGGGTCAACCGTGTACAGCTGCAAGCTTCGGGGATTTTCATCCGGCGCGAAGGTGGTCATGTGCATGGTTTTCTCATTGCGCTCAACAAGAGCACGCGCAGTCACCATTTCACAGACGTACAGCCCCGAGATTGTTCCCGTGCGTTGCATTTCCTGTTCACGGCACAGCGTGCGGAAAGCAACGTTGGTTACACCAGCCATGGGGGCTAGAACCACAGGGGAGGCAAGGTCAAAGGGGCCGATTTTTAAAGTCACCTAACTATTGTCCCCCGTGAATCAGGTTGGGCAAAATATTTGAAGCAAATTGTGAGCAGGGCGCAACTAGGAAAGTGGTGTGCTTTCACTTTTTGGGGGCTGGGGTTGGGTTAAGCTTCGCGGGCTCTAGGGTTGGTCTGAGCTTTATTCCTGGGCTTTGGGAGGCTTGCAAACAGGGGGCATGCAAATTTGGGGGTAATGCTGGGCCTTGAAATCCCACTTCACAGATAGTATTCGGGCATTTTCTGTCACGATGGTTTATCCTTGGGACACAACATCAAAGTGGGGTACATCATATGCTTCCGGTTGAAGTGACCTATCTGAAAAGATTGGTCGAACCTTGAAGCAATGGTGTGAACTGCGTTAACGAATTTTGTCGGACGTTAAAATGGTCGCATTCTGCTTGCTGAAGTGGCACACCTATGTGTTCTGCTTGGGTATAGCAGTGCGGGAAAAATTTGAAAAAGTCCGATTACCTGAGGAGGTATTCAATGTCTGATCGCATTGCTTCAGAAAAGCTGCGCTCCAAGCTCATGTCCGCCGACGAGGCGGCACAGTTTGTTAACCACGGTGACAAGGTTGGTTTCTCCGGCTTCACCGGCGCTGGCTACCCAAAGGCACTGCCTACGGCAATCGCTAACCGGGCTAAAGAAGCACACGGTGCAGGCAACGACTACGCAATCGACCTGTTCACTGGCGCCTCCACCGCCCCTGACTGCGATGGCGTACTTGCAGAAGCTGACGCTATCCGCTGGCGCATGCCATACGCATCTGATCCAATCATGCGTAACAAGATCAACTCCGGCTCCATGGGATACTCCGATATCCACCTGTCCCACTCCGGCCAGCAGGTTGAAGAGGGCTTCTTCGGCCAGCTCAACGTAGCTGTCATTGAAGTCACCCGCATCACTGAAGACGGACACCTCATCCCTTCTTCCTCCGTGGGTAACAACGTTGAGTGGCTCAACGCTGCAGAGAAGGTCATCCTCGAGGTTAACTCTTGGCAGTCCGAGAACCTCGAGGGCATGCACGACATCTGGTCTGTACCAGCACTGCCAAACCGCATCGCTGTGCCAATCAACAAGGCCGGCGACCGCATCGGTAAGACCTACATCGAATTCGACACCGACAAGGTTGTCGCAATTGTTGAAACCAACACCCCAGACCGCAACGCACCATTTAAGCCTGTCGATGACATCTCTAAGAAGATCGCCGGTAACTTCCTCGACTTCCTCGAAGGTGAAGTTGCAGCTGGCCGTCTTTCCTACGATGGTTACGTCATGCAGTCCGGCGTGGGCAACGTGCCTAATGCTGTGATGGCAGGCCTGCTGGAGTCCAAGTTTGAGAACATCCAGGCTTACACCGAGGTTATCCAGGACGGCATGGTTGACCTTATCGACGCCGGCAAGATGACCGTTGCATCCGCAACCTCCTTCTCCTTGTCTCCTGAGTACGCAGAGAAGATGAACAACGACGCAAAGCGTTACCGTGAGTCCATTATCCTGCGCCCACAGCAGATCTCTAACCACCCAGAGGTCATCCGCCGCGTCGGCCTGATCGCCACCAACGGTCTCATCGAGGCTGACATTTACGGCAACGTCAACTCCACCAACGTTTCTGGCTCCCGCGTCATGAACGGCATCGGCGGCTCCGGCGACTTCACCCGTAACGGCTACATCTCCAGCTTCATCACCCCTTCAGAGGCAAAGGGCGGCGCAATCTCTGCGATCGTTCCTTTCGCATCCCACATCGACCACACCGAGCACGATGTCATGGTTGTTATCTCTGAGTACGGTTACGCAGACCTTCGTGGCCTGGCTCCACGTGAGCGCGTTGCCAAGATGATCGGCCTGGCACACCCTGATTACCGCCCACTGCTCGAGGAGTACTACGCTCGCGCAACCTCCGGTGACAACAAGTACATGCAGACCCCTCATGATCTTGCAACCGCGTTTGATTTCCACATCAACCTGGCTAAGAACGGCTCCATGAAGGCATAAGTTTTTTCTTGGTTTAGAAACCGCCGCCTCGACAACATTTCGAGGCGGCGGTTTCTTTTATCACCTGGGTTTTGAGCGTTAAATTAGACCAGGTCAGGCTAGTGTTTGGTAGCTAATTGAGGCCGATTTTAATAAGGCCGGTGCCATGTACTAATATGGTCTGAGTTGGGCCTATAGCTCAGTTGGTAGAGCTACGGACTTTTAATCCGCAGGTCTTGGGTTCGAGTCCCAATGGGCCCACATCTTAAGTACCCCTGTTTTGGAGAATGCTCCGAGCCAGGGGTACTTTTCTTTTCCTCACACACAGTAGCTGCTGAGAAAAATGAAGACCTTTTGTTAGGTTGGGAGTATGACCAACCCATACGAGGCCTTCATACCGCTCAAGCATCGTACGGGGATTGAACCCGAGCACACCTTTTGGGAATGGGAAAACAAAAGGGTTCACATTGCAAGGAGACGTCGAGAAGCGCCCGTCCGCGTTATCGTGGTGCATGGGCTAGGCACCCATAGTGGCGCCCTCTGGCCCCTCGTCGCGGCCATTGAGGGCGCGGACCTCGCCGCGATCGACCTGCCTAAAACTCCGCTTTACGACGATTGGCTGCGCCTTTTAGAAGCTTTCATCTCTTCCGAAGACGACGGTCGGCCACTCATCCTGATCGGTGCAGGCACCGGAGGCTTGCTTTGCGCAGAAGCTGCACACCGCACAGGACTGGTCGCACACGTCATTGCCACCTGCCTGCTCAACCCCTCCGACCAGCCGACGCGCCGGGCACTGTTCAGGTTTTCACCGCTGACTCGTTTGATCCAAGGCCGCTTGCGCAACCGTGAAATTCCCGTGACCAGAGTGTTGAACTTCAGCAAAATCAGCCGCAGCCCAGCCCTGAGCAAATTGTGCGCGGCCGATGAATTTAGCGGAGCATCCAAAATAACCTGGGGTTTCCTCGCGTCATATGTGCAACACAAGGCCAAACTGGGTGCAGTTCCCGTCACTCTGATGCACCCTGACCACGACCTTCTGACTCCCGTTGAGCTCAGTCTGCGTACGCTTTCGCGCCTCAAGGCGCCCACTGACGTGGTTATGCTCAAGGACTGCGGGCATTTTCCCATCGAAAAACCCGGCTTCACCACCATGCTCGAAACCGTCACAGCAGTTATCGCGCGGAATAGTTAGCGGGCGTATGTGGTTGGGATATATGAATAAATCTATTCCAACTACGCGTAAAACGAGGACGTTTAAAGCTATGTCTATTGAATTCTCCGCACCAGCAAAAATGAAAATCGAAGTGTGGAGCGACATCATGTGCCCCTTCTGCTACATCGGCAAAAAGCGCCTCGACGACGCCCTAAGTACCTTTGACCAGGCCGGACGCATCGAAGTGGAATACAAGAGCTTCGAACTCATGCCAGGCCTAGAAACCCACCCACTGCGTTCCGACGTTGAATACCTCGCCGACGCCAAGGGCATGAGCCTCGAGCAGGCCCGCCAAATGAACGGCCAAGTCCAAGCAATGGCACAAGCCACCGGACTTGAAATGAATCCTGACGAAACCATCGCGGCCAACACCATCAACGCGCACCGCCTTACCCACTTCGCGAAAGCCCACGGCAAGCAACAAGAAGTGGCGCAGGAACTCTTCAAGGCTCACTTCGTAGACGGCAAGAACGTTGATGACCTCGATGTGCTGGTCTCCATTGCTGCAGAGGTTGGCCTCGATGCCAGTTCAGCCCGCGAAGCTCTCGAATCCGACGCGTACACCAACGAAGTCCAACAAGACGTCCACGAAGCCCGCCAACTCGGCGTCCAAGGTGTGCCCTTCTTTGTCTTCGACCGCAAATACGCCATCAACGGCGCCCAACAAGAAGAAGTATTCACCGGCACCGTAGAAAAAGCCTTCGAAGAGTGGGCAGCCGAAAACCCAGTCAGCCCATTTGAGGTCATTGACGGCCAAAGCTGCTCCGTCGACGGCACCTGCAACTAACTTTTGGGACCTATGTGCGTGACTGCTTTCAAACCTTCACAAAACATGTCTCTAAACATGCAGGTCAGGGCGCGATTTTGCGGTTTGAAAAAAGTCACGTATATTCTTATCCAGTCGCCGAGAGCGACGAGCTCCCATCGTCTAGGGGCCTAGGACACTGCCCTTTCACGGCAGCGACACGGGTTCGAATCCCGTTGGGAGTACTACTTCCCCAAAGGAAGTAGCAGTGAAATGCTGCACATGAGGCCCTGTGGCGCAGTTGGTTAGCGCGCCGCCCTGTCACGGCGGAGGTCGCGGGTTCAAGTCCCGTCAGGGTCGCAGCAATGTGACAACAGAGGTTGTACTTTTTCTTCAAGAAATTGTACAGCCTCTGTTTTTTATTTTCTGGTGTGTTTTTGGGGTCTCAGGTTTCGGGTTTCTTAGGAGCGGGGGTTTCTTAAGTTCGACTTCTTGCTTACGACTTCACGGTAGCGACTTCTTATGCTCAACTTCTCGTGGTCGATTTCAGTCGGATTTTCCTGGATTTCCTAGTGAAGTCGCCTTTGAGAAGTCGGTGTTAAGAAGTCGAACTCTAGGGGCTGTCAGGTTAAGCCTCACGGATGTCATGTTTTGACCGGCTAGTTGCCGGAAAACCTGCGGAAAAGTTCCCAAGGGGTGGGGGCTGAGCACCACGGATCCAATTTTGTTGCAATTTGCAAAGTTTACAGTGTTAGACTTCACAATACGATCATATTGGTGAGTTGAAACACTTACTTTTACGGGAAGACTTTGTTAAAGACGCAGAAGGCTCTAAGCATGGGCCGGAAATGGAATTGGCAGTGGATCTTTTTGAATACCAAGCACGGGACCTCTTTGAAACCCATGGTGTGCCAGTGTTGAAGGGAATTGTGGCATCAACACCAGAGGCGGCGAGGAAAGCGGCTGAGGAAATCGGCGGACTGACCGTCGTCAAGGCTCAGGTCAAGGTGGGCGGACGTGGCAAGGCGGGTGGCGTCCGTGTGGCACCGACGTCGGCTCAGGCTTTTGATGCTGCGGATGCGATTCTCGGCATGGATATCAAAGGACACACTGTTGATCAGGTGATGGTGGCGCAGGGCGCTGACATTGCTGAGGAATACTATTTCTCCATTTTGTTGGATCGCGCGAATCGTTCGTATCTGGCTATGTGCTCTGTTGAAGGTGGCATGGAGATCGAGATCCTGTCGAAGGAAAAGCCTGAAGCTTTGGCAAAGGTGGAAGTGGATCCCCTCACTGGTATTGATGAGGACAAAGCGCGGGAGATTGTCACTGCTGCTGGCTTTGAAGCTGAGGTGGCAGAGAAAGTCATTCCGGTGCTGATCAAGATCTGGCAGGTGTATTACGAAGAGGAAGCAACACTCGTTGAGGTGAACCCGTTGGTGCTCACGGATGGCGGCGATGTGATTGCGCTTGATGGCAAGATCACGCTGGATGATAACGCTGATTTCCGCCATGATAACCGTGGTGCGTTGGCTGAATCTGCCGGTGGCTTGGACATTTTGGAACTGAAGGCCAAGAAGAATGATCTGAACTACGTGAAACTTGATGGCTCTGTGGGCATCATTGGCAATGGTGCAGGTTTGGTGATGTCCACGTTGGATATCGTGGCTGCAGCTGGTGAACGCCATGGTGGGCAGCGCCCCGCGAACTTCCTAGACATTGGTGGCGGAGCATCAGCTGAATCGATGGCTGCTGGTCTCGATGTGATCCTTGGGGATAGCCAGGTACGCAGTGTGTTTGTGAATGTGTTTGGTGGCATCACCGCGTGTGATGTGGTGGCAAAGGGAATCGTTGGAGCTTTGGATGTGCTCGGCGATCAAGCAACGAAGCCTCTTGTGGTGCGCCTTGATGGCAACAACGTGGTGGAAGGCAGACGAATCCTCGCGGAATATAACCACCCTTTGGTCACCGTTGTGGAGGGTATGGATGCAGCGGCTGATCACGCTGCCCATTTGGCCAATCTTGCCCAGCACGGCCAGTTCGCAACCGCTAATTAGTTAAGGAGCACCTGTTTAATCATGTCTATTTTTCTCAATTCAGATTCCCGCATCATCATTCAGGGCATTACCGGTTCGGAAGGTTCAGAGCATGCGCGTCGAATTTTAGCCTCTGGTGCGAAGCTCGTGGGTGGCACCAACCCCCGCAAAGCTGGTCAAACCATTTTGATCAATGACACTGAGTTGCCTGTATTTGGCACTGTTAAGGAAGCAATGGAGGAAACGGGTGCGGATGTCACCGTAATTTTCGTTCCTCCAGCCTTTGCCAAAGCTGCGATCATTGAAGCTATCGACGCTCACATCCCACTGTGCGTGATTATTACTGAGGGCATCCCAGTGCGTGACGCTTCTGAGGCGTGGGCTTATGCCAAGAAGGTGGGACACACCCGCATCATTGGCCCTAACTGCCCAGGCATTATTACTCCCGGCGAATCTCTTGCGGGAATTACGCCGGCAAACATTGCAGGTTCCGGCCCGATCGGGTTGATCTCAAAGTCGGGAACACTGACTTATCAGATGATGTACGAACTTTCAGATATTGGCATTTCTACGGCGATTGGTATTGGCGGTGACCCAATCATTGGTACAACCCATATCGACGCTCTGGAGGCCTTTGAAGCTGATCCTGAGACCAAGGCAATCGTCATGATCGGTGAGATCGGTGGAGATGCAGAGGAACGCGCTGCTGACTTCATTTCTAAGCACGTGACAAAACCAGTTGTGGGTTACGTGGCAGGCTTTACCGCCCCTGAAGGAAAGACCATGGGGCATGCTGGCGCCATCGTGACAGGTTCAGAAGGCACTGCGCGAGCAAAGAAGCATGCATTGGAGGCCGTGGGTGTTCGCGTGGGAACAACTCCGAGTGAAACCGCGAAGCTTATGCGTGAGGTAGTTGCAGCTTTGTGACTTACAGGCCACAGATCTTAGTTTTGACCAGCGGATTTGTGGCTAATCGCCCGGTCTGTGTAGAGTATTCATCTGTGCGCAGGACAGTGTGACAAACACTGAATAGTGCATGGCTTTAAGGCCCTGTGGCGCAGTTGGTTAGCGCGCCGCCCTGTCACGGCGGAGGTCGCGGGTTCAAGTCCCGTCAGGGTCGCTGGAGTTGGTCTATACTGTAGAGCAGCCCCTGGCCAGATAGCTCAGTCGGTAGAGCGTTCGCCTGAAAAGTGAAAGGTCGCCGGTTCGATCCCGGCTCTGGCCACCATCTACACCCTGTTTTATTTCTTAGGAAATAAAACAGGGTGTCTTTGTGTTCAAAAGGTATAAAGGAAGAGTAGCTCCGGTTAATTCCACCGGGATGAGATACCGAGGAGAACGCACATGAGCGAGAACAAAAACATTGAGATTGTCCACAATGAAGGACAGAGGCGCTTTGTTATCAGCGTTGATGGAAAGCCAGCTGGATTTGCCAGCTATTTAGACGGCCCGGATATCCGCAACTTCAACCACACTGTTATTAAGCCTGAATTCCGTGGACAGGGACTGTCTGCGCCATTGATCAAGTTTGCTTTGGATGATGCACGTGAGTCCGGTATCCGTATTCATGATGCTTGCTCTGCAGTCGCTGGCTTCATTCAGAAGAACCCTGAGTATAAGGATCTAAAGAACTAGCTGGCACAGGGGGATGGTTCTCACGAGTAGTGCTGAGAAGCGCACAGGGGCGGTTTTAGACGGTTAAAGGTCTCTAGTGCGTGGCTAACAAACGCACTCTGGAGCTTCCCAAAAAAGCGCCCTGCCTGACCTTCAGGTAGGGCGCTAACTGTTCTTAAATGTAATAGTCCGGATCGACGAGCTTGATCTTCTCTGTCTTGCCACGTGGGCGTGCTACCGCAGGAATTCCGACTGCGATGTGTTCTGCCGGCACGTCTTTGGTGACAACTGCATTGGCGCCAATTGCGGAGCCTTCGCCGATGGTGATGGGACCTAAGATTTTTGCGCCCGCGCCGACTGTCACGTTGTCGCAGAGCGTGGGGTGGCGCTTGGTTTGGGTCAGAACCTGTCCGCCGAGGGTGACGCCGTGGTAGAGCATGACGCCTTCGCCGATTTCAGCGGTTTCGCCGATGACGATTCCCATTCCGTGGTCAATAAAAAAGCGACGACCAATGGTGGCACCGGGGTGAATTTCAATGCCGGTGAGGAATCGGGTGAATTGGGCTAATACGCGGGCGGGGCCGCGGAAACCGGATTTCCACCAGCTGTTGGCAACTCGATGTGCCCAGATGGCGTGGAGTCCGGAGTAAACCACTGCGTTTTCTAAATCGCCTCGGGCTGCTGGATCGTGTTCACGAGCGTTTGCGAGATCTTCACGGATCATTTTTATTGTCGAGAGCATGCAGGCAAGTCTAACAGCGTGACTTAACGGCACGTGGAAACTATTCAGAGAATTATTCACGGGCAAAGAAGGACTTAAAAGGACTTAAAGACACTCAAAACCGACCCGAATCGCACCCGGCACGACCTTGAGACATGAAAAAACCACCCAAGCTCAGAGCTTGAGTGGTTCACAGCTGCTAAAAATTAGTCGCGGATGTCTTCGTACAAAACGGTGGAGACGTAGCGCTCACCGAAGTCACAGATGACAGTGACGATGGTCTTGCCAGCGTTCTCTGGCTTTGCAGCCAAGTCCAGCGCAGCCTTGATGTTTGCGCCGGTGGAGATGCCGCCGAGGATGCCTTCGTCGACAGCAAGCTTGCGGGAGTAAGCGATTGCGTCTTCGTTGGAGACGGTGAGCACGTCATCGAGAACCTTGCGGTCTAGAACCTCAGGGATGAAGTTTGCGCCGATGCCCTGGATCTTGTGTGGGCCAGCCTTGCCAGCGGTCAGAAGTGGGGAAGCCTCTGGCTCAACGGCGTAGATCTCAACGTTTGAGTTCTTTTCCTTCAGAACCTGGCCAACGCCAGTTACGGTTCCGCCGGTACCGAAACCTGCGACGAAGATGTCCACGTTGCCGTCGGTGTCTTCGAGGATTTCTTTAGCAGTGGTTTCGCGGTGAACCTTTGGGTTTGCCTCGTTCTCGAACTGGCGGGCAAGGATTGCGTTTTCGCGCTCCGCGACGATCTCGTCTGCCTTGTCCTTTGCGCCCTGCATGCCAGCTGCACCTGGGGTGAGAACAATTTCTGCACCGTAAGCGCGGAGCAGGACGCGACGCTCGTTGGACATGGTCTCTGGCATGGTGAGGACGACGTTGTAGCCTCGTGCAGCGCCAACCATTGCGAGTGCGATACCGGTGTTGCCGGAGGTTGCTTCAACGATGGTGCCACCCGGCTTCAGTTCACCGGACTGCTCTGCTGCTTCAATGATGGCCAGGCCGATGCGGTCTTTCACGGAGTTTGCTGGGTTGAATGACTCAATCTTGACCAGAACGGTGGCGTCCAGGCCTTCGGTGAGCTTGTTGAGCTTTACCAGTGGGGTGCGACCGATGGTTTCGGTGATGTTGTTGTACACGTTGCCCATTGTGGGGTGTGCTCCAATCGTTGAAGTGCTGTTTTTGTTGGTTGTCCGCTCGAGTAAACGCTGTAAACAATTACGAAACATTTACTTGAAGCAGCCTCTGTGACTTGAGTTTACACAAAAAGCAATTCTAAAAATAGACAGTTCTGTTCATTATTTATAGACCGAGAGTATCTGCAGGTAAAACGATGTCTATTCAATGAATATTTCTCGCGGGGTCAATGGTTGGGGAGTGGCGTCGAAAAGCATCTTTTAAAGAAGTCCGTTGTCGGAAAAATCCCAAAGGTTTGGCAGTTTCGTCCAATAATTTCACTTTTTCCACAAGGAAAAAGGTGTTCTATGACACTAATTTCAGCAAACTTGAGTTTAGCTAATACCGCAAATGGGGGTAGCGGGTGTGTTGAGGGGTGGCTGGCCGGACAGGGATTTGAGTTTTTCTCTAAAACCGGCGTGAACTGGGGGTTAACTACCAGCAATCAAGGAAATGTTCAACCGGGGGTAGTCCTTGAGGGGTGGGGAACTTATTTAAATACCCCCGAAAAACAAAGCAAATGGACACCCGTGCCAACATATTAGCGATCCGCCTCGACTATGTTCACCCCCAAAGGGGAAGTACACTGTACCCTTGTCGAATGATTGTTACTCGTGACGCGCCCTATGGGTGTACCAGCACGGGTGTAAAGCAGGAGGAAATCTGAAGGTGGATACCCAGCGGATTAAAGATGACGAAGATGCTATTCGTTCGGCGCTGACATCGCTGAAAACCGCAACAGGCATCCCAGTCACCATGTTCGCCACTGTGTTGCAGGACAATCGCCTGCAAATTACTCAGTGGGTTGGGTTGCGTACCCCGGCTCTGCAGAATCTGGTCATTGAACCAGGTGTGGGCGTTGGTGGACGCGTCGTCGCAACCCGTCGTCCGGTTGGTGTGAGTGATTACACCAGGGCAAATGTCATTTCACATGAGAAGGATTCCGCGATTCAGGATGAGGGCCTTCATTCCATTGTCGCAGTTCCCGTGATCGTGCACCGCGAAATCCGTGGCGTTTTGTATGTTGGCGTTCACTCTGCGGTGCGTCTCGGCGACACTGTTATTGAAGAAGTCACCATGACTGCGCGCACGTTGGAACAAAACCTGGCGATCAACTCCGCGCTTCGCCGCAATGGCGTTCCTGATGGTCGCGGTTCCCTCAAAGCTAGCCGCGTGATGAATGGGGCGGAGTGGGAGCAGGTTCGTTCCACTCATTCCAAGCTGCGCATGCTGGCAAATCGTGTGACCGATGAGGATCTGCGCCGCGATTTGGAAGAGCTTTGCGATCAGATGGTCACCCCAGTCCGCATCAAGCAGACCACCAAGCTGTCCGCGCGTGAGTTGGACGTGCTGGCTTGTGTCGCGCTCGGTCACACCAACGTCGAAGCTGCTGAAGAGATGGGCATCGGCGCGGAAACCGTCAAGAGCTACCTGCGCTCGGTCATGCGCAAGCTCGGCGCCCACACGCGCTACGAGGCAGTCAACGCAGCACGCCGGATCGGCGCACTGCCTTAAAAAGATTTTGCTTTACGACGCCACCCTGCACCGTTTCAATCACGGTCGCAGGGTGGTTTTCATCTTTTTCCGCCCGGAACCCACTTCACATCATTGCCATTGTTGGCAACACGGGAAAGAATAAACAGCAGATCGCTAAGACGATTCAGGTATTGGGCTGGCAAGGTAGAGGTGGTGCTCGGAAATTCCCGCACCGCTATCCAAGCTGCTCTCTCCGCGCGCCTCGTAATTACCCTTGCGGTGTGCAAGAGTGCCGCTGCTGGCGTGCCACCCGGCAAAATGAAGGAATCCAACGCCGGCACATCCTCGTTCCATTTATCGCACTCCTTCTCAAGTCGTTCGATATATTCCGGAAGAACTCGAAGTGGGGGATACTTCGGATTCTCCTCAATCGGGGTTGCTAAGTCTGCGCCCACATCAAAAAGTTCATTTTGAATAGTCCGCAATAAGATTGCCATATCTTCCGTAGGGCTGCCGAGTGCAAGCACTTGGCCAATCGCACAGTTTGCTTCATCGGAGTCGGCGTATGCAATAAGGCGGGGATCGTCCTTGGGAACTCGCTCAAAATTTGAGAGCCCCGTGGTTCCATCGTCCCCGGTTCGCGTATAGATCTTGGTTAAATGAACGGCCATAACTTGAGATTCTAGCTGTCGTTACGCACAGGGGTGGGGAACAAGGATAAGGTGGGGCACGTGAAAGACAAGTTTTTAGTCACTGGTGGAGCACGGCTGCAGGGCGCTGTAAAAGTTGACGGCGCAAAAAACAGCGTTTTGAAGCTCATGGCAGCAGCACTTCTCGCTGAAGGCACAACAACTCTGACCAATTGCCCCGAAATCCTCGACGTCCCCCTGATGCGCGACGTCCTCGTTGGTCTTGGCTGCGATGTCACCATCGACGGCTCAACCGTAACCATTACTACCCCTGCAGAACTCAGCTCCAATGCTGACTTCCCAGCAGTCACCCAATTCCGTGCATCCGTATGTGTGCTTGGTCCATTGACAGCACGTTGTGGTCGCGCAGTTGTATCCCTTCCCGGCGGTGACGCCATTGGATCCCGTCCACTCGACATGCATCAAAGCGGCCTGGAAAAGCTTGGTGCCACCACCCGCATTTCCCACGGTGCAGTAGTTGCAGAAGCTGAAAAGCTCGTCGGTGCCAACATCACCCTGGATTTCCCGTCCGTCGGCGCCACCGAAAACATCCTCACTGCATCCGTCATGGCAGAAGGACGCACAGTATTAGATAACGCAGCGCGCGAACCAGAAATTGTTGATCTCTGCCGTATGCTTCGTTCCATGGGCGCCAACATTGAAGGTGAAGGAAGCCCAACCATCACCATCGAAGGCGTAGAGAAACTCACCCCAACTCAGCACGAAGTAATCGGCGACCGCATCGTTGCCGGAACGTGGGCATACGCCGCTGCAATGACTCGTGGCGATATTACAGTTGGCGGAATCGCACCAAGGTATCTGCACCTTCCATTGGAAAAGCTCAAGATCGCCGGCGCCAAGGTGGAAACCTACGAAAACGGCTTCCGCGTCCAAATGGATAAGCAGCCTGAGGCAACCGACTACCAAACCCTCCCGTTCCCAGGGTTCCCTACAGATCTGCAACCCATGGCAATTGGAATCAACGCAGTATCTAATGGAACTTCAGTAATTACAGAGAATGTCTTTGAATCACGATTCCGCTTCGTCGATGAAATGCTTCGCCTGGGCGCTGACGCGAATGTCGATGGGCACCACGTAGTAATCCGAGGAATTGAACAGCTTTCCTCTACTTCCGTGTGGTCTTCAGATATCCGTGCAGGAGCAGGACTGGTTCTTGCCGCCCTTTGCGCAGACGGAGTGACCGAAGTTCACGATGTTTTCCACATCGACCGCGGATACCCCAACTTCGTGGAAAATCTGCAGAAACTCGGAGCGACCATCGAAAGGGTTTCTTCCTAACGAAGCTTTCCCATCAAGCATCCCCCAGCGAAACCATCATTTAGCTGGGGGTTTGTGCTTGCCAGAGGGGCTGTGTAGATTAATTCGAGTCAGCGCAACGAACCGAGCTTCACAGCAAGGGAAATTGAAACGCTGACAGACTCCCAAAATTCTTCAGGAATTAACGCAAGTTGCTTTCTGATTAACGATAAGGGTAACGTTGAACAAGCTGCCAACAAGACACCAACAAACAAAATGTTGATGCTCTTATGGTGTGCGTATGTTGTTTGAGAACTCAATAGTGTGCCATTTATTATTTTTGTCACTACCACTTTTAACCCCTTGAGGGTTTTGGTGGTGGGTCATGCCGGGTGGTGGATCGCCAATATTTATCCATCACTGTAAACAATAATCTTATTGTTGGCATGATGTTGTGGGTCTGCTTGTTCCCCGTCAAGGGATCAGGCCCACATGAAAGACACGATGATCCTTATGTGGGTTGTGGTGTTTTTTTAAATCATTATTTTTTGATAATGCCAGTAACACCCCATTCTCCAACTGTCACCTTGTGTGTGGTTGGTGGGGGTGTTGTTGTTTTTGTCAGGTGTTGGGCTTTTCACGGCCTAAACAATCTTTTTTATTGTTTTTTGTGGAGAGTTTGATCCTGGCTCAGGACGAACGCTGGCGGCGTGCTTAACACATGCAAGTCGAACGCTGAAACCAAATGCTTGCATTTGGTGGATGAGTGGCGAACGGGTGAGTAACACGTGGGTGATCTGCCCTACACTTTGGGATAAGCCTGGGAAACTGGGTCTAATACCGAATATTCACACCACCGTAGGGGTGGTGTGGAAAGCTTTATGCGGTGTGGGATGAGCCTGCGGCCTATCAGCTTGTTGGTGGGGTAATGGCCTACCAAGGCGTCGACGGGTAGCCGGCCTGAGAGGGTGTACGGCCACATTGGGACTGAGACACGGCCCAGACTCCTACGGGAGGCAGCAGTGGGGAATATTGCACAATGGGCGCAAGCCTGATGCAGCGACGCCGCGTGGGGGATGACGGCCTTCGGGTTGTAAACTCCTTTCGCTAGGGACGAAGCCTTTTAGGTGACGGTACCTGGAGAAGAAGCACCGGCTAACTACGTGCCAGCAGCCGCGGTAATACGTAGGGTGCGAGCGTTGTCCGGAATTACTGGGCGTAAAGAGCTCGTAGGTGGTTTGTCGCGTCGTCTGTGAAATCCCGGGGCTTAACTTCGGGCGTGCAGGCGATACGGGCATAACTTGAGTGCTGTAGGGGAGACTGGAATTCCTGGTGTAGCGGTGAAATGCGCAGATATCAGGAGGAACACCAATGGCGAAGGCAGGTCTCTGGGCAGTAACTGACGCTGAGGAGCGAAAGCATGGGTAGCGAACAGGATTAGATACCCTGGTAGTCCATGCCGTAAACGGTGGGCGCTAGGTGTAGGGGTCTTCCACGACTTCTGTGCCGCAGCTAACGCATTAAGCGCCCCGCCTGGGGAGTACGGCCGCAAGGCTAAAACTCAAAGGAATTGACGGGGGCCCGCACAAGCATGGAGCATGTGGATTAATTCGATGCAACGCGAAGAACCTTACCTGGGCTTGACATGGACCGGATCGGCGTAGAGATACGTTTTCCCTTGTGGTCGGTTCACAGGTGGTGCATGGTTGTCGTCAGCTCGTGTCGTGAGATGTTGGGTTAAGTCCCGCAACGAGCGCAACCCTTGTCTTATGTTGCCAGCACATTATGGTGGGTACTCATGAGAGACTGCCGGGGTTAACTCGGAGGAAGGTGGGGATGACGTCAAATCATCATGCCCCTTATGTCCAGGGCTTCACACATGCTACAATGGTCGGTACAGCGAGTTGCCACACCGTGAGGTGGAGCTAATCTCTTAAAGCCGGCCTCAGTTCGGATTGGGGTCTGCAACTCGACCCCATGAAGTCGGAGTCGCTAGTAATCGCAGATCAGCAACGCTGCGGTGAATACGTTCCCGGGCCTTGTACACACCGCCCGTCACGTCATGAAAGTTGGTAACACCCGAAGCCAGTGGCCCAACCTTTTAGGGGGAGCTGTCGAAGGTGGGATCGGCGATTGGGACGAAGTCGTAACAAGGTAGCCGTACCGGAAGGTGCGGCTGGATCACCTCCTTTCTAAGGAGCTTTACTAACCACCGGCAAACAGTTGTTTGTGTGTGTGGTTGTTGGTGTTGGAACCCGTATGTGGTTGCCATCAACATATTTTTAATCGGGTGGAGATGACCCCTGAGGGTGACAACAACACAGTCAATACTGTGATTAATAGGTGGCATGCTGTTGGGTGTCTGGAATGACATCGCTTGCATCACCTTATGGTGTGTGTGGGTTGTTTCTAACATCGAGCATCGTCAACACGGGTAGAGAATGTTTGTGTTCTTTGGTTGTGGTGTCGGTGGTGTGTTGTGTGAGAACTGTATAGTGGACGCGAGCATCTTTATTTTTTTGTTTTTTGTTGTGTGATACCGAACGCGCCCAAACATTGGTGAGGCTTGTCCTTGTTGGTGGTTGGGTTATAGTTTTTTGTTTGTTGTTTTGTAGGGCACACGGTGGATGCCTTGGCATATCAAGCCGATGAAGGACGTGAGAGGCTGCGTTATGCCTCGGGGAGTTGCCAACTAAGCGTTGATCCGAGGATGTCCGAATGGGGAAACCCAGCCGCAGTGATGTGTGGTTACCTGCCAGTGAATGTATAGCTGGTGTGGAGGTTGACACGGGGAAGTGAAACATCTCAGTACCCGTAGGAGAAGAAAACAATTGTGATTCCGTTAGTAGTGGCGAGCGAACGTGGATGATGGCTAAAACTTATGTGTGTGATACCCGGCAGGGGTTGCATGTAGGTGGTTGTGGGGCAATAACGTTCATATTCTGCCGGATGTGGGCATGTGCTGCGTGGTTAGTGGAAGTGGTGTGGAAACACCTGCCGTAGAAGGTGAGAGTCCTGTACACGAAGATCATGGTGGTGTGTGTGGTTGTTGATACCCCGAGTAGCAGCGGGCTCGTGGAATCTGCTGTGAATTAGCCGGGACCACCCGGTAAGCCTGAATACTTGATATGACCGATAGCGGATTAGTACCGTGAGGGAATGGTGAAAAGTACCCCGGGAGGGGAGTGAAATAGTACCTGAAACCGTGTGCTGTCAATCCGTCAGAGCACCCGTTTGTGGTGTGATGGCGTGCCTTTTGAAGAATGAGCCTGCGAGTCAGCGGCATGTCGCGAGGTTAACCCGTGTGGGGTAGCCGTAGGGAAACCGAATCCTAACGAGGGTGTTTTAGTGGCATGTCTTGGACCCGAAGCGGAGTGATCTACCCATGGCCAGTGTGAAGCAGCTGTAAGAGGTTGTGGAGGCGCGAACCCACTTAGGTTGAAAACTGAGGGGATGAGTTGTGGGTAGGGGTGAAAGGCCAATCAAACTCCGTGATAGCTGGTTCTCCCCGAAATGCATTTAGGTGCAGCGTCGTGTGTTTCTTGCCGGAGGTAGAGCTACTGGATGGTTTAGCGGGACCAACATCTTAGCGACATCAGCCAAACTCCGAATGCCGGTAAGTCAGAGCACGGCAGTGAGACTGCGGGGGATAAGCTTCGTAGTCGAGAGGGAAACAGCCCAGATCGCCGGCTAAGGCCCCTAAGGGTGTGCTAAGTGGAAAAGGAGGTGGGGTCGCGAAGACAGCCAGGAGGTTGGCTTAGAAGCAGCCATCCTTGAAAGAGTGCGTAATAGCTCACTGGTCGAGTGATTCCGCGCCGACAATGTAGTGGGGCTTAAGTACACCGCCGAAGCCGCGGCAATGATCTTTTTGGATTGTTGGGTAGGGGAGCGTCGTGCATGCGTTGAAGCTTTGGGGTGACCTTGGGTGGAGTGTGTGCGAGTGAGAATGCAGGCATGAGTAACGAATGATGCGTGAGAAACGTATCCGCCGGATGACTAAGGGTTCCTGGGTCAAGTTAATCTTCCCAGGGTGAGTCGGGGCCTAAGGCGAGGCCGACAGGCGTAGTCGATGGATAACGGGTTGATATTCCCGTACCCGAGTATGAGCGACCATGGTGAATCAGTGATACTAACCATCCATAAGCACCCGCGAGAAGGTTTTGCTTTTTGTGGTGTGTGGTTGCGTGGGACCTGATCTGGTAGTAGCTAAGTGATGGGGTGACGCAGGGAGGTAGCTCAGCCACTTATTGGATTGTGGTGTAAGCGTGTGGCACGCAGTGTAGGTCAAATCCGCACTGTTTTTGTGTGAGGCGTGATGCGGAGCCCGTAAAAGGGTGAAGTGGGTGATCCTGTGCTGTCGAGAAAAGCCTCTAGCGATGTTGATATTCGGCCCGTACCCTAAACCGACACAGGTAGTCAGGTAGAGAATACTAAGGCGTTCGGGTGAACTGTGGTTAAGGAACTCGGCAAAATGCCCCCGTAACTTCGGGAGAAGGGGGCCACGGCGTGTGAACAACTTTTCGTTGGGAGCGTGTTGTGGTCGCAGAGAATAGAGGGAAGCGACTGTTTACTAAAAACACAGGTCCGTGCGAAGACGTTTAAGTTGATGTATACGGACTGACGCCTGCCCGGTGCTGGAAGGTTAAGAGGACCGGTTAGTGACCTTTTGGTTGCGAAGCTGAGAATTTAAGCCCCAGTAAACGGCGGTGGTAACTATAACCATCCTAAGGTAGCGAAATTCCTTGTCGGGTAAGTTCCGACCTGCACGAATGGCGTAACGACTTCCCTGCTGTCTCAACCACAGGCCCGGTGAAATTGCAGTACGAGTAAAGATGCTCGTTACGCGCAGGACGAAAAGACCCCGGGACCTTCACTATAGCTTGGTATTGGTGTTTGATTCGGTTTGTGTAGGATAGGTGGGAGACTTTGATCATATGACGCTAGTTGTGTGTGAGTCGTTGGTGAAATACCACTCTGATCGGATTGGATGTCTTAACCTTGGCCCATGATCTGGGTTGGGGACAGTGCCTGGTGGGTAGTTTAACTGGGGCGGTTGCCTCCTAAAATGTAACGGAGGCGCCCAAAGGTTTCCTCAGCTTGGTTGGTAATCAGGTGGTGAGTGTAAGTGCACAAGGGAGCTTGACTGTGACACTGACAGGTGGAGCAGGGACGAAAGTCGGGACTAGTGATCCGGCACCTACTTGTGGTTGTGGTGTCGCTCAACGGATAAAAGGTACCCCGGGGATAACAGGCTGATCTTCCCCAAGAGTCCATATCGACGGGATGGTTTGGCACCTCGATGTCGGCTCGTCGCATCCTGGGGCTGGAGTAGGTCCCAAGGGTTGGGCTGTTCGCCCATTAAAGCGGCACGCGAGCTGGGTTTAGAACGTCGTGAGACAGTTCGGTCTCTATCCATGCGCGCGTTGAAACTTGAAGGAAGGCTGTCCCTAGTACGAGAGGACCGGGACGGACGTACCTCTGGTGTGCCAGTTGTTCCGCCAGGAGCAGGGCTGGTTGGCTACGTACGGGAGGGATAACCGCTGAAAGCATCTAAGCGGGAAGCCTGTTTCGAGATGAGGTTTCTTTTGAGGTTCCCTAGAGATTATGGGGTTGATAGGCCAGATCTGGAAGCACTGTGAGGTGTGGAGGTGACTGGTACTAATTTACCGATAACAACAAACCATTATATGGTTTGGTGTAACGCAACGTAACGAAAACAGAACAATATGTGTTCGCGTCCATTATGCAGTGTCTGACACAGCACAACCAGCAACGTGTGTTGTTGGTTTGGTGTGTGGTTGTGTCGGTGGTGATAGTAGCAGGGAAACGCCCGGTCCCTTTCCGAACCCGGAAGCTAAGCCTGGTTACGCTGATGGTACTGCACTCGGGAGGGTGTGGGAGAGTAGGTTACCGCCGACCAAAAACTTAACAATATATGAGAAGAAGCATGAAACAGACAGTGTTTGTTTCGTGCTTCTTCTCTTTTGTGCTTTCTAGACCCCTGTGCACGCGGCAGCCTGTGCCTGGGGGTGGGCGTCGACAAGCACAAAGTGTTGAGGGAGTGGTGAGGATACATGGTTGTGTGTCCTCATCACTCCCTTTTTTGGTTTCTATGGCTGTTTAAGGCTTTGTCCACTCGAGGAGGTATCGGAAGTGGATTCCACGGCGAATACGGCGGTGAGGGAGGAACTGCTTGGTGAGTTGTCGTATTTCGTGGAGGCTCTCTGAGGGTTCTTTGGTAGGGAAGGGGTAGATTTGTTGTTCTCTATTGATGAGGCTGATTGGTCGGGAGAGAAGAGCTTGTAGTCCGGAGATGATCCAGTCGGAGGCGGTTTTGTTTTTGGCGAGGCCTACGATGAGGAGCTTGCCGCCAGGATTGAGGATTCGGACTGCTTTGTTAAGTGCTTCTTCCGCGTTCATGTGATGGAGGGACGCGATGAACGTGATGGCATCGTAGCTTTGGGTCGGCTGGAATTCTTCAAAGGTTGTATTAATAAGAGAATCCACGACATCGACATGCGCGACCTGGTGGCCGGCCAGGTCGGCGAAGGAGTGATCGCCGGAGCCGACGTCGAGAAGCGATCTTGAGCCTTTGAGCTTTGACACCAGCCATGGCCGATATGCGGTGTTGTGATTCCAAATGGGCATGAGCTCTACATTAGGGCTATGCGGGGCTTCTAGGGGCTTGTGCAGAGCGGAAGCTCGTCTGGCGTTTAACAGGGGGAGATCAGACGTGAGATTCTTTCACTTCAAAGCTCATTCTTTATTGATTAAGAACGATTACATAACTGAGGTTTTGAAGGTACCTGAACGATGATTTACCTCTATGCGCTGGTGGTTTGTCGTTTTACGCATCTTCTTGAAGGGCTGGATTGCAAGAAGCGCATATTGGTAATATGTATCGCCAATAGCATGGTTCAATTCACTTCACTGGTGTGAACTCCGGGCTCGTGGCGGATGTATGCGTGTGCGGTGTCTTCAACATCGATGACATCGGCATACTTATCGGTGGAGACAGTACCCTTGACTTCTGTTGCCTTTCCAAGGAACCACTGCAGCAGATCCAGGGTGTGAATTGCCTGGTTCATTAGCAGGCCACCACCCGAGTGCGCTTGCTGGCCACGCCAAGGGTTCTGGGTGTAGTAACCCGGGGTGCGAGTCCACACCACAGAGGAATATGCACCATTGATGGCACCAAGCTCACCTGAATCGAGCAGACGACGCAGTTCCTGGGAGGAAACGTTGTAACGGTTCTGATAGCAGACAGCAATCTTTGGACCATCTGGGTTTTCATCCAAGTAGTCGATGAGACGCTGCGCCTGGTCCAACTCATTAGCCAACGGCTTTTCCAGGATGACATTTACACCGTGGTGTAGCGCTTCGAGAGCCAAACCAATGTGCTGGTCGTGGGGAGTGGTGATGTGTAGAACATCGATCTTCTCTTTGGCGAACAAAGCCGGCAGGCTGCGGTGGGCCTTGACGCTGCTTTCTGAAGAATCGCCAGCAGCTCCAAGTCCCGTCGCAAATTTCTCAGCAGTCTCTAGACCTTTATCCACCACTGCGACGAACTTAATACCAAGATCGGAAGCCAAAGCTTCCAGAGCTTCTGCATGAACGGTTGCGACGTCTCCGCATCCGACAATTGCAGCATTTGTCATTATCAGTTGTCCTTAGTTGTACTCGGCGTTGATGTTGTTCAGGATTCCTGCGAGAGCGTCGTATGCGCTGGTCCACAGGTCAGGTCCGCAGAGTCTGCCGAATTCATCGAAATCACCCAGGTGAGGCTCGATGGAGACGAATCCGTTGTATCCGTCGGCGTTTAGTGCGGCACGGAGCTCTGGGTATTGGCCGTCGCCTTGTCCTGCTGGCTTGATGATTCCGATGGGGTGCTCTGCATCTGGAATGGTCGCGTCCTTGATGTGGACGTAGTCGACGTAGTCCTTAACGATCGGCCATGCCTCATCAAAAGGCTTGAATCCGGTTTGCACGTAGTTAGCTGCGTCGTAGATTGCGCGGTAGTTAGGGGAGTCGATGCTGGTGATCAGATCCTTCATGCGCTGCGGGGAGTCGCCGTAGATTCCCTTTTCATTTTCGTGGAGGAGGGTGATGCCGCCGGCTTCTGCGAGTTCGACCATTGCGTGGGTGCGGGAGAGTACTTCTTCGCGGAAGCTTTAGGGTTGTCGCCTTCTGAAATAAAGAAGGAGAACATGCGGATGTATTTCGCGCCGAAGAGCTTAGCGACCTCAACACCGTGGCGTGCGCGCTCCAAGTGATCTTCAAAAGGATCGGTGATGTTGATCTTGCCTAAGTCGGATCCAACGGCTGAAAGTGAAATTCCTGCGGCATCCAACTTGGCTTTAGCTTCCGCGAGCTGTTCTTCAGTTAGATCGAGAACTTTGGCTCCCCATGCGCTGCGGAATTCCACGTGGTTGATCTTCAGTTTATTAAGTAAGGAAATCTGTTCGTCGAGATCATGTGCGATCTCATCTGCAAAACCAGTGATAGTAAACAAAGCACCCCTCATTTCTTGTGACGTGGGTTTAGAGTCTTAAAACTTGCGTCACACATCGCTCTACAGAAGAAACTAAAGGATTGGTAGGATCATTAAATACCTCCCCCCCAAAAGATCACACCTAAATATTTCAAGATTTTCGCTTATCGACGCCGCCCCACGCCCTCACCACGCATTCTTGCCGGGCGTGGCCCTGCAAGAAGGGCGATTGACCTGCGGGGTTGCGGAGCAGGGGCAGGGTGTGTAAATTAATTCCAGTCAGCGCGACCAACAACGCCCCAACACATAAGAGATTATGTGGACAGTGAGGCGGATCTAGGAAAACAAACGCTCGACAAACCAACAACACTTCATCGAAGTCAACAAACACCGATTTGGTGAAAGTAAACAAGATGAAGTAACGTTGAACAAGCTGCCAACAAGACACCAACAAACAAAATGTTGATGCTCTTATGGTGTGCGTATGTTGTTTGAGAACTCAATAGTGTGCCATTTATTATTTTTGTCACTGGTACTGCACTCGGGAGGGTGTGGGAGAGTAGGTTACCGCCGACCAAAAACTTAACAATATATGAGAAGAAGCATGAAACAGACAGTGTTTGTTTCGTGCTTCTTCTCTTTTGTGCTTTCTAGACCCCTGTGCACGCGGCAGCCTGTGCCTGGGGGTTGACGTCGACAAGCACAAACTTTTTGCCAGCATGAAGAGCTGTTTTGGCTCATCGATGGTGGTCGACAAATAAATTTTTAATTGGGGGTCTTCCCTGATTCGTATGTCCTTTGGCTCCGGTACCCTGGCAGGAGTACCTGGGCTGTTTTTTCTAAAATGGCTTGACGTTTTCAAGATTGAATTTAAGGAAAGCATCGTAGTTCATGAGTAACCCTGCCGCGAGCACACCTGCCAACAATTCGGACGATGTTGCGAAGGAGAATTGGGACTCTTCTTTTACGCCGAAGACTGACATTGACTCTTCCCAGCCTGTCAATAACTCGACTGGTGAAGCCGCTGCGCGCGCAGTGAACCTGTACAAGGCGTATGGCCAGGGTGATACCACTGTCACCGCGTTGGATCACGTCAACGTGGAGTTTGAGAAGAACAAGTTCACTGCCATCATGGGTCCTTCTGGCTCGGGTAAGTCCACGTTGATGCACTGCATGGCTGGTCTGGATGCTGCGACTGGTGGTTCGGCGTTCATTGGTGATACGGATCTGTCGCGGTTGAAGGACAAAGAGATGACCTCTTTGCGTCGTGATCGTTTGGGATTCATTTTCCAGTCGTTCAACTTGGTTCCTACTCTGACGGCGTCGGAGAACATTACGCTGCCTACCGATATCGCGGGCCGCAAGATTGATCAGTCGTGGTTCGATGAGATTACCTCTCGTCTGGGTCTGACTGAGCGCCTTAAGCACCGTCCTGCAGAGCTCTCTGGTGGTCAGCAGCAGCGTGTGGCATGTGCTCGTGCGTTGGTGTCTCGTCCGGAGATCATTTTCGGCGACGAGCCAACCGGTAACTTGGATTCGAACTCTTCAAGGGAAGTGCTGGATATCCTGCGCACCGCAGTTGATCAGGATGATCAGACCGTTGTGATCGTTACCCACGATGCCAAGGCGGCGTCCTACGCGGATCGTGTTATTTTCTTGGCGGACGGTCGTATCGTGAACCAGTTGTTTGATCCCACCATCGAGGAAATCTTGGCCACGATGAACGGAATTGAGGATATTGCCTAATGAATTCCGGTTCCACAATGCGCAGAATTAGTCTGCGCAATATTGGCGCGCACAAGGTGAGGCTGTTTTTGACAGTTCTGGCCGTGGTGCTCGGTACGTCTTTTGTTTCCGGCGCGATGATGTTTACCAACGCGCTGTCCTCGACTTTTGATGAGGCTATTGCCAGCAGCTTTGATGGCGTGGATGTGGTGGTTTCACCAAACGGTGCATCAGAGGTGCAGGGTGTTCCTGTTGAGACGGTTGAATCTTTGCGTGAGGATTCCCGCATCAACCATCTCAACATCAACGGTTCCCAGTCTGTCGTTCTGGCGGATGCTGATTCCAAGGCGATTCAAACGACTGGGGGATCGTCGTTAAGCATTTATTACAGCGCGGACGACGCGGTTGCCCAGGCACCTGAATTGGCTGAGGGTGAGGCGCCGACTGGCACCGAAGAGGTGCTTGCCTCGAAGGCTGGCGCTGAGGCGAATGGCCTGGGAGTAGGGGACCAGATCTTGGTCGTGGACTCCAGTGGCCGCTACAACGTCACCATCACAGGCCTGACCACCACTGAGACGGATTCGGCCACCGCGCTGAACCTGCAGATGTCGGAAGCTGGCTACCTGGAGCGCTACACCGACGGGGCTACCGTCCCCAGCGTCACGCTGTCGGCTGCAGATGACACCACGCCTCAAGAGCTTGTCGACGCCCTAGCCACCGAACTCGGATCAAACTTTGATGTAGAAACCGGTGAAGCGCTAGTCGAGCAGGCTACAGAAACGATCACGCAAGCCCTGAGCTTTGTGCAGTACTTCCTCGTTGCCTTCGGTCTCATTGCACTACTGGTTGGTACCTTCATCATCGCGAATACCTTCTCCATGATTGTGGCTCAGCGCATGCGTGAGTTCGCTCTCCTGCGAGCCCTGGGTGCAGCGCCAGGACAGATCACTCGCTCTGTGGTGCTGGAAGCAACCATCGTTGGCCTCTTCGGCTCTGCTCTTGGTGTGCTGGGTGGTATGGGCCTCGTAGCGATCATTTCAGCTGTCCTCAATAACCTGGGCATGCCGATGGGATCCAGCGTTGGCTTGACTCCTTCTGCAGTGGTTACCGCGCTCGTATTGGGCACCGTTGTCACCATTGTGAGCGCGTGGGCTCCGGCTCGTCGTGCAGGTGAGGTTAAGCCTGTTGAAGCGATGCGCAACATGGAAACCACCACTATGCGTTCCATGATGGGGCGCACGATCACCGGTGGCATCGTTCTAGCACTCGGCATCATCTTTGCGATTGCTGGTGCAATGATGACCGATTCCTCCACCGCCACTCGTTCCATCCTGGTGGGCATTGGTGCATTGTTTGTCATCGTGGGTACGTTCTTCTTCTCACCGGCGCTCTCCATGCCTGTGGTGGGTGGCCTGGGCAAGGTTATCGGTGCACCGTTTGGCAGCGTTGGAAGCCTTGCTGCGACCAACTCCAAGCGCAACCCTCGCCGTACCGCAACCACAGCGTTCGCACTCACGTTGGGCATTGCCTTGGTGACCGCAATTGGCATGCTGTCCGCAACCATGAAGGACACAGTTTCCGACATGATGGCGGAGCAGTACACAGCTGATTACATCCTGCAGGGACCAACCAACGGCTCCATTACCATGCCGAAGGAATCTGTCAATGATGTTCGCGATGCTGAGGGCGTTGCCGATGTCGTGCTCGTTTCCATGAACTCTGCGTCGGTGAACGGTCAGGCTTCATACAGCCAGTTGGGCCAGTCTGTCACCTTTGTCGCTGACGGCGACTTGAGCAAGGTCATCAGCACAGAAAGCATTGATGGCTCCCTCGACTTGAGTAACCCAGGTGTTGTGACTAGCCAGACGTTTGCTGATGAAAACGGCTGGGCAGTGGGTGATACTCTGCAGCTTGAATCAATGGGGCAGACCATCGGCGATATCGAGTTGATCGGTACCTTCACTGGAAATGACGCCATCGGAGGCATGATCATTTCCGAAAGTTCCTTGGCTGATACGCCAGCGGCAGACACTGCAGTGCCACAGATGATGCTGGTGGTAGGCGAAGAAGGCTTTGATAAGGAACAGCTGCGCACCAACTTGGAAGACGCAGTCGCTGATTATATTGTCATCTCTGTGAAATCAGCAACTGAGTTCGCTGGTGAAACAGTCGCGATGATCGACACCATGATGAACATTCTGTACGCACTGCTTGCACTGTCTGTCATCGTTGCTGTCATCGGCATTATCAACACACTGGCGCTGAACGTGATCGAGCGTCGCCAGGAGATCGGTATGCTCCGCGCAGTTGGCGTGAAGCGTGGTCAGGTCCGCACCATGATCACCTTGGAATCTGTTCAGATCGCCATCTACGGTGCCGTGATTGGTATCGCTATCGGTCTTGGTTTGGGCTGGGCCTTTGTGACAGTGATGTCCGGCGAAGGCTTGAATGCTGCGGTCAGTATCCCGTGGGGTCAGGTCGGACTGATGCTTGTTGGTTCCGCTGTAGTCGGTGTTATCGCCGCGCTGTGGCCTGCAGTGAAGGCATCTAGGACACCACCTTTGGATGCGATTACCGACTAGGTTTCGCGGCATTTTAATCAGTTGGGGCTTTCCAGAATTCCTGGAGGGCCCCAATTTTTTTTGTGCATTTTTCTAAGGGGCTTCAATAGCATATTTATCTTTGAAGAGCGTGACAGTTTTCTCTCGTCTTCGGTCAGCGCGTGGTTGCGGGGGTGAAAACTAGACTTATAGGTCTATTTGATCATAATTCCCCTGACCTGCTTTTATGGTGCAAAAATAGACAGATCTGTTTAATCTTTATAGACAGCTTCGGTTAATTTGGTCACACTAATGCAATAAATTCCTGTCTACAGCGTTACAGTTAATGAATTCAATTCAACCGCTAAACGCAAGGAGTGCTACCCATGGCTAACGCCACCGCACAGAAGGGCCGCTTCGGCCTTCCCGGCTGGATGACTGGCTTTGGTGCCCAGGTTATCGCCGGCCTCATTCTTGGCCTTATTCTCGGCCTTGTCGCCCGAGGCATGGACAGCGGCGCTACAGACGGTGAAGCAAGCTGGCTTACCGGTCTTCTTGGCGGCGTCGGTTCTGCTTATGTTTCCCTACTTAAAGTAATGGTTCCACCACTGGTGTTCGCTGCAGTGGTTACCAGTGTGGCAAAGCTGCGCGAGGTAGCTAACGCTGCTCGTCTGGCTGTTTCCACCTTGGTGTGGTTCGCCATTACTGCATTCTTCTCTGTGCTCGCGGGTATCGCCGTAGCGCTGATTATGCAGCCTGGTGTTGGATCCACTGTTGACGCATCTAATGCTGCAGATCCTTCCCGTGTTGGCAGCTGGCTGGGCTTTATCCAGTCCGTTATTCCATCAAACATTCTGGGACTTTCCGGTTCTTACAGTGAGAACTCTGGTGTGAACCTGTCCTTCAACGTGCTGCAGATCCTGGTGATCTCCATTGCGATTGGTGTTGCAGCGCTAAAGGCTGGCAAGTCCGCTGAGCCTTTCTTGAAGTTCACCGAGTCCTTCCTCAAGATCATCCAGATAGTGTTGTGGTGGATTATTCGCCTGGCTCCAATTGGTTCCGCTGCGCTGATCGGTAATGCTGTTGCTACCTACGGTTGGTCTGCACTTGGATCCCTGGGCAAGTTTGTTCTTGCGATCTACGTTGGTCTGGCAATCGTCATGTTCGTTATCTACCCAGTCGTGCTGAAGCTCAATGGAATTCCTGTTCTTGGATTCTTTAAGCGCGTTTGGCCTGTCACAAGCCTTGGCTTTGTTACCCGTTCCTCCATGGGCGTTATGCCAGTTACCCAGCGCGTTACTGAGCAGTCCTTGGGTGTTCCATCTGCGTACGCTTCCTTTGCTATCCCACTGGGTGCGACCAGCAAGATGGACGGCTGCGCTGCTGTCTACCCAGCTGTTGCCGCTATCTTCGTGGCACAGTTCTACGGCATTGACTTGAGCATCATGGATTACGTACTGATCATGATCGTCTCTGTCCTGGGCTCTGCTGCTACTGCAGGCACCACTGGCGCAACCGTCATGCTGACCCTGACCCTATCCACCTTGGGTCTGCCACTTGCTGGTGTTGGTCTGCTGCTGGCTATCGAGCCAATCATCGACATGGGACGTACCGCAACCAACGTCACCGGTCAGGCACTGGTTCCTGCGATCGTTGCTAAGCGCGAGGGCATTCTGGATCAGGATGTGTGGGATGCTGCTGAAAAGGGTGGCGCTGCTATTGATAAGGCAACCGTCTCTGAGAAAGAAACTGAGCCTGCAGAGGTTCGCTCCTAAGCTCTCTTGAGTACCTGAGACCTTCTCAGCAAAACACAAAGTGCCTTCACCCAACCTGGGGTGGAGGCACTTTCTCATTGCTAAGGTGTGCATCGTGAACGATTTACCGAACCTATCAAAGCTGCCCTTCAACTGGACATGGGTGCTGGCAACTGTTGCCACGACAGTGGTGTTGGCGGGTATTGGTTTGTATGTGTATTACCCGTCGTTGCCAGATCCTATGCCGGTGCATTGGAATGGATCCGGGGAGGCGGATAATTGGACGCCTAAATCGGTGGGTTCGTTTCTTTCACTGATTTTGATAGGGCCAGGCATTATTTTGCTGACCCTGTTGGGTATGCAGGCGTTGCTGACCATGCAGTCTGGAGTGATCACGCAACGCGGTGGGGCGAAATCGGCGAATGAAGCGCACCGGCAGTGGGAAACCTACAAGGCAACAAGCATGCACATGGGTTGGTACATGTTTGTGCTCAACGCTTTGATTTTGGTGATGATCCTCAATGAGTTCCGCCCAAACCCTCTGCCTGGTGGATTTATCATCGGGCTTATTGGAATTATTGCTGCCACGATTGTCCTGTTGGTTCTGATTGGAAAAACAACCACGAGTTTGGCAAAGAAATACCCCATGCCTGACCAAGATGGAAAGGCGTGGGGGATTTTCTACAACGATCCGGACGATAATCGGATCTTAGTGGACACCGGGATGGGGATGAATTACACGTTTAACATTGCCCATACGTGGGGCAAGATCTTCGCGGTTTTGATCTTCGCGGTGCCAGTACTCATCGTTTTATTAACCGTTCTCCTTTAAGGAACCTGGAATCCCAGATCTGGGGCGTCGGTGATCAGCATGTGTCCGGGTGCGTGAGTGATCGCCAGCGGTGGCTTGGAGGACATGACCATTGCTTGAGGGGTAACTCCGCAGGCCCAAAACACGGGGACGTCGCCTGGTTCGGACAGCGGGGCATCGCCGAAATCGGGGTTGTTGATGTCATCGATTCCGATCAGTGAAGGATCGCCGATGTGGACTGGTGCTCCGTGAACCGCAGGGTAGCGGGAGGTAATGCGGACGGCATCCGCGACTTGGGATGCGGGGATCATGCGCAGTGACACCACGAGGTTTCCTGATAGGGAACCGGCTGGTCGGCAAGCGAGTGAGGTTTCATACATGGGGACGTTGCGGCCGGCCTCGAGGTGGCGGACGGGAACGCCTGCTTGGACCATGGGGTGTTCAAAAGTAAAGGAGCAGCCGATGATGAAACTGACGAGGTCGTCGCGCCAATAATCGACGGCGCTGGCGGGGGAATCGATAAGTTCGCCGTGTTCGTAAATGCGGTATTGGGGCGCGTCGGTGCGGATGTCTGCTTCGGTGGCGTTTGAGCCGAAAATTCCGCCGAAGGTTTCGCCAGCATTTAATACTTCCAAGATGGGGCAGGGCTTGGGGTTGCGTTGAGCAAAAAGCAGGAAATCATAAGCCAGATCCTGGGGCATGGAAATGAGGTTGGCTTGGGCAAAACCCGCGGACCAGCCGGAGGTGGGTTGGATAAGGCCTGCGCGGAATTGCTGGCGGGCTTCAACTGGGGAAATTGTTGAACGATTCATTCTACAATTCTAGAGCCGCATCCCGAGAAAAACAGCAGAATATCCAAGTGTAAAAGTCAGGCTGAGATAGCCAAGCATCGGCCACCACTTCTTTTCATTCAATAGCTGGCCAAGTTCTTTAGCCAAGGTGGACCAGGTGGAAAGGGCGCCGCAGAAACCAGCGATCAACAAAACCGTATAGAGGTGGGGAAGATCCAACGACACAAAAAATCCACCAGCAAGACACGCCAGGGTATTCGCCGCCAGGGTGGCCCTTTTTCCGGGAAATAATTGGGCAAGGCTCCATCGCAGAAAGCCTCCGAAAAAACCGCCGAGAGCTGCATAAAGAAAGATCATCGCGCCAACCGATCCCCAGCTAACCAGGCGAGAATGCAGCCCACAGCGGTGAAGAAATAGAAGGGGACGTCGTTAAGCATCATGGCCGAAAAGGTGGTGAAGCCGCCCAGGAAACCTGTGCCCCAGAACGCGTTGGGGCGCAACCAGCCCATCAGAAACGCTCCCAGCACGTTGATGGTCAGGATCGGCCAGGCGGAATCGCCGAGCCACAACGTCAGCGCAAGGCGCACGCACACCCCCAACGCGGCACCCGCGCCGACACCTAGCCCTTGGATGAGTTTCTGCATGTTAAACCACACTACTCTGTGAATTTTGCCGTATCTCGTGCGCACAATTGCTTTTGAGGGGAAGATGAAGAGGAAGTATTGGTGTTTTAAGGAGCAAACATGGCACATGAACGCGCCGGGCAACTCGCCCAACCAGAAGATCTCATCGATGTTGCGGAACTGGTCACCGCATATTTCACCCGCAAGCCGGATGTGAACAACCCTGATCAGCAGGTCGCTTTCGGCACCTCCGGACACCGTGGCTCCGCGCTGGACAGCGCTTTCAACGAGGACCACATCCTGGCAACCACCCAGGCCATCGTTGATTACCGCAATCAGCAGCCAAAAAACTGGGTCGGACCGCTGTTTATCGGCCGCGATACGCACGCGCTGTCCGAACCAGCGATGATCAGCGCGCTTGAGGTCCTCATTGCCAACGACGTCGAAGTGCTTGTCGACGCCGACGGCCGCTACACCCCGACGCCCGCAGTGTCCCACGCGATCCTGCGACACAACGATGGCATCATCCTTGGCACCGCAGGACCCTCCCGCCCCTACGCCGACGGCATCGTGATCACCCCATCCCACAACCCTCCTCGTGATGGCGGATTCAAATACAACCCAGCCAACGGTGGCCCTGCAGATACCGACGCCACCGACTGGATCGCCAACCGCGCCAACGATATTCTGCGCGGCGACCTTGCAGACGTGAAGCGAGTTCCAGTTTCCGGTGTCCTCGACGAGCGCACCACTGCCTACGACTTCAAGGGCATTTACATCGCTGACCTGCCAAACGTGGTCAACATCGATGCCATCCGCGAAGCTGGTGTTCGAATCGGCGCAGACCCAATGGGTGGCGCATCCGTGGATTACTGGGGTGCCATCGCAGAAACCCATGGCCTGAACCTCACCGTGGTCAACCCACACGTTGATTCCACCTTCCGCTTCATGACATTGGACACCGACGGCAAAATCCGCATGGACTGCTCCAGCCCACACGCAATGGCATCGCTGATTGACAACCGAGACAAGTTCGATGTGGCAACCGGCAACGACGCCGACGCCGACCGCCACGGCATCGTCACCCCAGACGCTGGCCTGATGAACCCCAACCACTACCTAGCAGTGGCAATTGAGTACCTCTTTGCTCACCGCCCAGGTTGGTCTAAAGAAACCGCAGTGGGCAAAACCTTGGTGAGCTCCTCCATGATCGACCGCGTTGTGGCGCAGCTTGGCCGCACTCTCGTTGAGGTTCCAGTCGGATTTAAGTGGTTTGTCCCAGGTTTGATCTCCGGCGAAATCGGATTCGGTGGTGAAGAATCCGCAGGTGCATCCTTCCTCCGCATGGACGGCACCACCTGGTCCACCGACAAGGACGGCCTCATCCTTGACCTCCTGGCAGCTGAGATCATTGCAGTAACCGGCAAGACCCCATCACAGCGCTATGCAGAACTCGCCGAAGAATTCGGTGCACCTGCCTACGCCCGCACCGATGCAGAAGCTAACCGCGAACAAAAGGCCATCCTGAAGGCACTGTCCCCAGAACAGGTCACCGCCACCGAACTAGCCGGCGAAGCAATCACCGCTAAGCTCACCGAAGCTCCCGGCAATGGCGCAGCCATCGGAGGACTAAAAGTGACCACCGAAAACGCCTGGTTCGCAGCACGCCCATCCGGCACCGAAGACAAGTACAAGATCTACGCAGAATCCTTCAAGGGCGAAGAGCACCTCGCCCAGGTACAAAAAGAAGCCCAAGCGTTGGTCAGCGAAGTACTCGGACAGTAAAACTGCGGACTTGCTGACAAGTTTCACAGGAGATAGAAAGATCTCCTGTGAATCTCGTCTCGAGCAACTAGTGGACGGGCCAAATAAACTGCGCATGGTTTAATGTCGAAGAGGTAGCCGACGCTGCACACAACGGTAGGTAGCGTTGGATTTTTGGAATGATCGCCCCCTGCGAGAATTCAAGAAAACAAAACAGATCAAAGTAAGGCAACAAGTGAGCAACAAAGTTCAGAATCCGAACCAAGGTGGAAGCAAGAACTTCCTCTGGGCAATGGTGGCGATCGTCGTCGTTGCAATCGTCGTCGTCGGCTTCATCGTCATCCAAGGCCAGGGCTCAAAAGCAGCCAAGCTTGGTGACCGCGACTACGAAGACACCTCTTTGGCAATGGAAGTAGGCTCCGACTCCATCACGCTGACCTCCGCAAACGCCTCCGCCGACGCAAAGTCCGTGCAGCTTTTTGAAGACTTCTCCTGCTCTTACTGCTCCGAGCTCTCCCTCGCCACCGACGCTGACATGAAGACTCAGATCGAAGACGGCAACCTGGTCGTCGAAATCAAGCCACTGAACTTCCTTGACCGCGAAAACATCGACGGCCACTCCACCCACGCATTGGCAGCAGCCCTTGCAGTGGCAGACTCCAACGACGCAACCCTCTACTGGAACTTCCGCGCATTCCTCATGGAAGACCAGTCTGAGATTTACAACCAGTGGTCCGATGATGACTTCGCAGACGGCGTTGAAGCCCTTGGCGCAGACTCCTCCGTAGTAGACGCAATCCGCAACGGCGACAACATCCAGCGCGCATACGACCTGGCAACCGCAAACGGTGAAGAACTCACTGAAGAAACCGGCAGCCTGTCCTCACCACGCGTCCTCCAAGACGGCAAGGATGTTGAAGGCAACATCTCCGACTGGATCACCACTGTTCTAGCTTCTTAAAGAACTGATCTAGAAGGAAAATAAATCCCCCTGATCGTCCACATATTGTGGGTGGTCAGGGGGATTTTTGCTTTAATTCGTGTATCGATGTGGGCGATTTGGTTATTTGAACATCGCTCGGCTAGAGTAACAGGAGTTGAAAAACGGGGCTATGGCGCAGCTGGTAGCGCACCACACTGGCAGTGTGGGGGTCACGGGTTCGAATCCCGTTAGCTCCACCAATGAAAGCCGCCGACGTTTCGTCGGCGGCTTTGCTCGTTCCCGCAACTAGCGCACACTAGCCGACGAACCACCCCAAGGTATAGACGGCACGGAGGGCGAGAACCACGCCGACGACGCCGAGAATCCATGAAGTTGTGGTTTGAGCGTGGGTGGTGAGCCATGTGTCGAGTGCTGTTAGCGGATGCTCGAGTGCGGATCGGGCAACAATTCGCCCGACTGTAAGCAGCAGCGCTGGGGCAATCATGACTAGGCAGTAGCCGGCGAGTAGCAATGCGTTTCCTAGAAGTCCTGGGCCTTCAGCGGTGATGAGTCCGATGGCGGCGAGGTAAGGAACCATCGTGGCTACCTCGGCGAGAACTGCCGTCACCGCCAGCGCCATCAATGGTGCGGTGGTGCGTAGTTTCACTGCACCAGCTGAAGTAGAAACACCTGTTGGATGTGAATTGGCGCCCGTGGCGCGCGCCCGCCAGCGGGAGATGCGCCCGCCAGGCTGCGGGGATTGTCCGCGGGTATTCTTGTTATCCATCTTGTAGCTGAGAGAGACCAATGCGAGGCCAAGAATGAATTGGCTGATGAGGAACGCCCTGGTTTCTAGCAACGAGCCAAATGTGGCGAATAGTGCATTGGCTCCGAGAAGCAGCCCGAGGCCAATGAAGAAATACATGCTGACAACGGTGAGCAAGAATTGCACGACTCTTCCAACTTGTAATCGGCCTGGTGTCATGAGTAGCCACACTGGGATGAGCAGGGTGCCGAAGCTGGTGGAATCCACCAACGCGAGAACGGCTAGCGTTCCCAAGCTTGTAATGTCCATTGCTTTCTCCTCCAGAATTGGATTAGCACGGTCGTGCTTTATTGGCTTAGTTGAAAACTAGCACGGTCGTGCTAGTCGTGCAATGGGTTGAAGGGGACTGAGGAATTTTATTAGCACAGTCGTGATAGAGTGCGGTCATGTCACGCACGATAGATAAAGAAGCTCGAAAGGCACAGCTCGCCGAGGCAGTGTGGCAGGTGATCCTGGATGAAGGAATCGGTGCTGTATCGGTTCGCACCGTGGCAGAGCGAGCTGGGGTAGTGGTTGGCTCACTCCGGCATATCTTCCCAACGCGTGCGGAGCTCGTGGTTTTCTCCGCGGAACTGATGGTGAAACGCGCGACCGAGAGGTTGCTTGCAATCGAACCCGATGATGACGTGCGAGAGTACGTATTCACGATTGTGAAGCAACTGCTTCCGCTGGGCCCGGATAGCCGGGCGGAGTTTGAAATCAATCTTGCACTATTCGCTGAAGGTACAGCGGTCAAAGGACTCGTTGACATTCGGCAAGACGCGAACCGCCAACTCGCAGACCTATTCGTGCGCTTGGTGGAAATGGTCACCGGTGAGCGGGATACCCCCGAATCACTTCAGCAATCACGACGTCTACATGCGATGGTGGATGGGTTTGCTTTCCATATTCTGCACCAGCCCGAAATGGAAGATACTTCGTGGGCGCTGGATATCTTATGGGCAGAAATTAACTCTTTGGCAGCTCAGCAGGCTTAAGAAAGTAGCGTGGATAGGGCGTATAAAACGCCATTACCCTCTCCGGCGACGGAATTAGGACATCGTCAGCGGAGAGGGCTTGGCGTGAAAGTGATTGGAGCTCACTTTCGGGGTGATCCAGGGTTAAAGAGCGTGGCTTAAGGAGCGGGGTTGATTACTCGTCCCCAGGTGCTCTTGTTGCCCCAGATGTTTTGGCGCAGCCCTTCAAGTTGCAGAATTTGACTGTGGTCGACGAACAGGTTGCATTCGTTGCCGTAGTTTTTGACATACCACTCAAAGACGGGGCCGTCGGCGGCTTCGAACATGACGTTTTCTAATCCCAGTCCATTGATGATGGACGCGGCAGCACCTGTATCCCATTCGGTGACGTTTTCGGTGATGCCTTCGGATTCGATCATGATGATGGATGCGCCGGCGTCGAGAGCTTTTTTACCGCGGTCAACCAGATCGCCAATGTCTTTCTTTCCTTCGGCTGCAAGTTCAGCCTCGCCAGAGTCGCCTCCGGAACCAATCTGTAGTCCTAGTTCAGGTTTTGCTTTGAGGCCTGCCTTGACCACTTTTTCTACCAGGCGCTGAAGACCTGAAGTGTTGAGCATGATGAATCCGGTGGAAATCTCAATAACATCGAAGCCGACTTCCTTGGCTTCCTTTAAGTAATGATCAACTGCGTCGTCGCCGTAGCGAAGCACAGTTTCAATCCAGCCACCGGAAGACACATAGGCATTGTTTTCATGGGCGATGTCGCTAAAAGCACGCACCTGTTCGGTCGGCACCAGGGAGAAGGAACCGCCTGCCCATTTGATGCCGTCCACCCACTGGCCTGCAACATCGAAGACATCCTGGAGGTGTCGGGTGCCGAAAGTGGAGTAGTACGGTGCACGAATTTCTGTCATGCCGAATGTGCGGGGCTTTTCTGGACGGTAAGCGCGGGGAACAAAGTTGAAGGAAACGTTGTGGGGTACTGCGTTGCTCATGATGAGCTCCTTTCAAAAAGTTTTAGCTGCGGGTGGTGGAGACTTTGGCTAGGGCTTCTGTGAGTTCAGAAACCTGTCGGCTATCGAGCTCGTGAATGATCGTGGCGATTTCTTCACGTAGTTCTTCACCGGTGAATGGTGTGACAAGGGCATCGAATTTCTTGCGCGCGTTGTCCCAATCTAGGGGATTGTCGTGGAAGCCTAAGTAGCTATCTTGTGAAGCTTTGAACACCGAGCCATCGTTTAGTGTGACTTCTAGATCAGCTGGCATGTGGTCAGGGAAGCGATCAGAGAATTCATCTGACGGTGTGATTTCGATCTTCTTCATCAAGGTTTGTACATCATCAGCAACGATGCGTGATGGTTCGTACTGTTCGGGATTGAGCTGACCATCCAGCAGAACTACAGCGAGCATCCACGGCAGTGAGTGATCGGCTTCTTCTTTGGTGCGAATAAGCTGTTTGTCGCCTTCTTCGCCGCCGCCAATGATGGAGTAGGCAACGTCGAAAGTAGTCAGGTGAATCTTTTCAATGTTGTCGACATTGAAGCCTTCTTGTGCGCGTATTTCTTGGGCTGCATCAAGTGCTGACTGCGAGTGAATTTCCGCGTTGTGTTTCTTGATGATGGTGCGCTTAACGCTTTCCAAGTCTTCCTTGGACCAATCGATCTCGAACGGTCCGGAGACGGACTCTTTGAATCCCTTGTTGCCTTCGAAGACTTCTTCCGGACCGGTAATACCTCGGCTTGCGAGCAGTGCTGCCCAGGTTCCTTCTTTGGACACGTGTGGGTAGGCAAGGCCTTTCCAGTGGCTCAAGTTTCCAGTGCGAGTGACACGAAGTGCAACGTTAGCTGTTCCTGCGATGGCCAGTGCGTTGGCGATTTGATCAGCTGGCAAACCCAGTGCCTTGGCAGCAGATGCGCCCGCTGCGAATGCTCCTTGGGTGGTGTGATCGAAACCTTTGGCGCGAACTGGTGCGACATCTGAAAGTCTGGTGTGTACCTGGTAGGCCACGGCGAATGCGGTGAGCAGGTCTTTTCCAGAGGCGCCAACGCTTTCGGCTGCAGCGAGCACTGCTCCGAAGTTATCCGAGGGGTGGTTGGTTTCGCCCTTTGCTAGGTAGGCGTCCATGAAGTCGAGGTAGCGGCTTAATGCGCTGTTGAAAAATGCTGCACGTTCCGGACTGGTTTTGCCACCACCAATAAGTGTTGACTGTTCGGTTCCCCCGAGGTCTTCCAGGAGTCCTCGAATGGCGACAATCGGTTCGGCATCCAGTGCGCCAATGGCAACGCCTACGGTGTCTAGCACTCTGATTTTCAATTGCTCTACGGCTTCGGGGCTTGCATCATTGAGTTTGGCAGCTTCCACGAATGCGGCGAGATCTTGCGATTCGGTCATTGCAATCCTATCTACTAGTTAAGTTTGGCTTGCCTTCATTAAGCGCTTGGTCCGGGGTGAGGGTCAATGATTTCCATCACATTGTGGATTAAGTCATAGAACTCTTCTATGTGTAAAAGATTTTTGTTAGTGTTTGGTTATCTGTGTGTCGAGGGTTGGAAATGTGTGCCAATCCTCCCATTAAGCACCTTGTCTTCCGGAAGCTTCCACCCCAAATTCCAAACCCCAAATTCCATGCCCCGGATGGACATTTTTCATTACACTCGGGGGCTATGAATCCAGCTCACATATTTTCTGAAGGTCCAATCAATAGTGTTGTTCTTAGCCAGGATGAGGATGGAAATTTCACCACCTCCTACCAGGACACTTTCTCTGATCCATCATTTTTGGGGGAAGGTGACGTTCTAATTGAGGTTGGATGGTCCAGCCTGAATTACAAGGATGCGATGGCTCTTAAGGGTGATAAGGGAGTGGTGCGCACTGTGCCGCTGATTCCAGGTATCGATGTGGTGGGCACTGTGATCGAGAGCGCTGATCCTCGCTTTGGTCGTGGTGATGAAGTGGTGCTGAATGGCGCTGGTTTGGGGGAGAACCGGCATGGAGGTTTCACGCAGCGGCTGAAAGTGCCGTCTGAACCGTTGCTGCATATTCCATTTAACTTCTCCGCGCAGCAGGTGGGTGCGTTGGGTACTGCAGGTTTCACGGCTGCGCTATCGGTGAATGCTCTGGTCGATCAAGGTATCAAACCAGAGGATGGGGAGATTCTGGTAACTGGTTCGACTGGTGGTGTGGGGTCGATTGCACTTCACCTGCTGAATAAGTTGGGATATACGACGGTCGCGGTGACGGGGCGTCGAGAAGCGCATGCCGAATACCTGACCAGCCTGGGCGCAAGCGACATCATTGATCGCGCGGAGCTTTCTGAAAAGGGCCGGCCGCTGCAGAAGGGGCGTTGGGCGGGTGTAGTGGATTCAGTGGGATCCCACACACTTGTCAATGCGATTGCGCAGACAAAATGGGGCGGAATTGTCACGGCGTGTGGCATGGCTCAGGGGCCGGATCTGCCGGGAACGGTGTTGCCGTTTATTCTTCGTGGCGTGCATTTGGTTGGCATTAACTCTGTCGATGCACCCCGTGAGCTGCGTCGACGTGCGTGGGCGTTGCTGTCCGAGCATCTTGATACCGCGGTGCTAGATGATATGACCACTGTGATTGATGTCAAGGATGTTGCTCAAGCTGGCGAAGATTTGATGGCTGGCAAGCTTCACGGACGTACCGCGGTGCGTGTTCATTAGCAGGCCAAGCGCGTAATTGAGGGCTAGACTGGTTAGTACCGGATATTCTTTTTTCTTTAGTTTGTGGGAGTGGAGATAACTATGGACAATCCAGTCAACATCCTCAATGAGCAGGAAGCTTTGGAGCGCCTGCAGTCGGTGTCTCTTGGTCGCGTGGTGGTTCGTCGCAGCGATGAGATGGACATTTTCCCGGTGAACTTCATTGTGGACAAGGGCGTAATTTACATTCGTACAGCTGAGGGCAACAAGTTGTTCAGCATGAATCTCAACCACGATGTGCTCTTTGAAGCCGATGAGGTCAAGGACGGAAAGGCCTGGTCCGTGGTGGTTCGTGCGACCGCAGAAATTGTGCGCAAGCTGGATGAGATCGCCTACGCCGATACTTTTGAGTTGAAGCCTTGGATTCCAACCCTGAAGTACAACTATGTCCGTATTGTTCCGAATGAAATCACTGGCCGTGAGTTCACCCTCGGCGAGGAGCCTGAGCGCTACTAGCTTTGCCACATTTCACTAAACGCCCCGCACAACCCCAAGCAGCCTTGGCCGAAGCCGTCGGTCTACGCTGGCTCGCCGAAGCATCTTCAGCTGTGGCACAGGTTGTTAGCGCCGACGCAGAGCAGATCACGACTGTTGGCGTCGAAACGCAATTGCCCACACCCGATGAGGCCTTCAAGGCCGGCGAAGAGCTCGCCCGCATCCACCTTGCCGGCGCCCCAGCGTTCGGCTGTCCACCAGCGGGCTGGGCGGGGTTAAACTACATCGGCACCCAGGAACAAGCATGCTTATCGACGCCCACCTGGGGTGTTTTTTACTCCCAGCAACGCGTACTCCCATTTGCGCGCCGGGCACGCAGGCGAAATCACCTCACCGAGCATGCACTCTGGGTCGTGGAAGCCGCTTGTGATTTGATTAGCGAACTTCCCGATGACGTTCCCCCCGCCAGAATCCACGGCGACTTGTGGTTTGGCAACCTACTTTTTGGCACAGACGGGCCTGTGTTTATTGACCCCGCAGCTCACGGCGGTCATCCCGAAACTGATCTCGCGATGCTTGATGTATTTGGCGCACCCTATCTCGATGAAATCCGGGAAGGTTATCTGTCTATCAACCCGCTGCCAGACGGGTGGCGTGAACGCACCCCCATGCACCAACTCCACCCTTTGGCCGTACATGCGGCGTCTCATGGGCCAAGCTACGGCGTGGAACTACTCCACGCCGCCAAAGCGACACTCAAACTGTTGGATTAACGCCACCAATCTTCCTGCGGGGTAACAGGGAGGTGGCGCTTGTGCTGGCCGACCTTCCATAGGTGCTCAATGCGCTGCTGGGCCCCTTCGCTGACATCGGGCTTATTTTCCAGATAATTATCGATATCCGCATACGACACACCAAGCGCTTCCTCATCTGGCAACGCCGGACGATCCTCTTCCAAATCAGCGGTAGGAACCTTGGTCCACGTGCTTGAAGGTGCACCCAGGTGCTCCAGAATGGCAGCTCCTTGACGCTTGCTCAAACCTGCCAAAGGAAGCAGGTCAGCTGCGCCATCACCGAATTTGGTGAAGAACCCCGTGACGTTTTCAGCCGCGTGATCAGTGCCAATAACCAGCAAGCCCAACTGGCCTGCGATTGCGTACTGGGCAACCATGCGTTGGCGAGCTTTAATATTGCCCCGATTAAAATCGGTCAGCTCAGAAATTTCCAAAGCAGCTGCAACAGTTGCTTCGGTGGCGTCCGTTGCGTCTTTAACGTTGACGGTCACGCTCTTGTCAGGTTCGATGAATTTCAATGCAACCTGCGCATCGTCTTCATCTGCCTGAATCGCGTAGGGGAGGCGAACTGCGTAGAAGACATAATCAGTGCTGTTTTCTTCCGCACGAATGCGCTCTACTGCCAGCTGCGCGAGGCGTCCCGCAAGAGTGGAATCCTGGCCACCTGAAATGCCAAGAACAAAGCCTTTTGTATGGGAAGCCCGCAGATAATCGACGAGGAACTGCACGCGGAATTCAACTTCCTTGGCCACGTCGATTGCTGGGCTCACCTTTAGTTCATTAATGATCTCGGTTTGAGTGTTTGTCATGTACCTAATCCTAGGCAAACATGGCGCGGTGGTGTCTTGGGGCGCGCTAAACTTTGGCGGTGCGGGCCAAGGGTTTGGAGTTTAGTGCTGGAGTCGGTTAAGATAGTTCCTCGTGTCATAGCTGGTTAGACGTACGTGTTTATTCGTCCATCTAACCGCTGAAAAATAGCCTTATATAGCGCATGAGAGAAAGGAGCGCCCGAATGAAGGTACGCAATTCCCTTCGGTCGCTGAAGAACAAGCCGGGCGCCCAGGTCGTGCGTCGCCGTGGCAAAGTCTACGTGATCAACAAGAAAGAGCCACGTTTCAAGGCTCGCCAGGGTTAATCTTTTCGATTAACTTCCGGTTTATACAAATAGCCAGGCATCGTCTCCTCCCTTGTGGAGGGTTCGGTGCCTGGTTGTTTTTATGCATGCGAAAGTGAGTATTGCGAATATTTGTTCTAGATGCTGTCTGACTCTTGCCGTGGCGGTCTAATATCTGCGCTTTTGATTGATGGGGGCGATGTGACGGGCCTGCTTTTTGTGGTGTTGGGTGCGTTGTGGCTCGGCCTGGGTAGGGGAGTGTTTTGGGTTGTGATGCGACGTCATTAATGTAACGATTCTGTAACGGACACCCTTTGGGTGGGGTGGCGAACTGCGTAAATGACATGAATGTAATTACGTATCTAGAGTTTGGTGGAGCAAAGGATCGCTACATGTGGTGGCTGAAGAACTGCCATCCTGGGAATACTCACCATGTAACTACTATATGTAGTGCTAGTTGCGCTTATTCACCACAAAGTATAGTGTTTGTTGTGTCGCCTTGAGCGATGCAAAGACTTTAAAAACAGATCTAAAAAAGTGAGATGAGGCATTAGCGTCAACCGCTAAAGCCGATAAGGGAAGGTCCAAAAAATGGCAATCACCGTTTACACCAAGCCAGCTTGCGTCCAGTGCAACGCCACCAAGAAGGCCCTCGACCGCGCTGGTCTTGAGTATGACCTCGTTGATATCAGCCTTGATGAAGAGGCACGTGAGTACGTCCTCGCACTTGGCTACCTGCAGGCACCAGTTGTCGTTGCAGATGGCTCCCACTGGTCCGGTTTCCGCCCAGAGCGCATCCGTGAAATGGCAACCGCAGCTGCCTAAACTGCACTTCGTGGCACGACCTGTTTAATCGAACAGGTGAGCCACGCACGTCACACCACTTGTGACCTTCCCCAACGCTCGTCGCCTAATATTTGGCGGCGTTTCGTATTTCACCACTAATTCCCGTGAATTCAGCAAATCACCTACGGGTTGAAACCACGCGGCCGTGAAAATCGGGAACAATAGAAGTTCAGTTCTTCCCTTCAACGCCCTTGAAGGGGGAAACTGATACCAGCAAGCACACTAAGCTTGCGCACAAACGGTATTTAGAAGGGAAGTGAGTTCGAGGATGCTAATCGTGTATTTTTCCTCGGCCACCGACAACACGCATCGTTTTGTACAAAAGCTCGATTTACCCAACGTGCGCATCCCCCTCACCAGGGTGGAAGAACCGCTGAAAATCAACGAGCCCTACGTGCTAATCACCCCGACCTATGGTGGTGGAGTCTCCATGACTGGAGAAAACTCCCGCCCGGTCCCACCACAAGTCATCAGGTTTTTAAATGATGAACACAACCGCAGCTTCATCAGGGCAGTGGTTGCAGGTGGAAACTCAAACTTCGGCTCCGATTTTGGGTTGGCAGGCGAGATCATTTCCAAGAAATGTAAAGTGCCCTATGTCTACCGTTTCGAGCTCATGGGCAATGAGGAAGATGTAAGTATCCTTCGTGGAGGTCTTACTCAAAACGCCCAAGCTTTGGGGCTGGAACCACAAGAACCAGTTACCTCGCGATAAACCTTAAAACTTAATCAATCAATACAAAGTTCACACCTCTTTTGAAAGGGACATTCCTTTGACTGCATCGGGAACCACCGTCGTGCCACGCGGAGACCAGATGGACTTCCACGCTCTTAACGCGTTGCTCAACCTTTACGATGACAACGGCAAGATCCAGTTTGAGAAAGACCGTGAAGCTGCGAACCAGTACTTCCTGCAGCACGTCAACCAGAACACCGTCTTCTTCCACAACCTGCAGGAAAAGATCGACTACCTGGTTGAAAACAAGTACTACGACCCAATCGTTCTGGACAAGTACGACTTCCAGTTCATCAAGGACCTCTTCAAGCGCGCATACGGATTCAAGTTCCGCTTCCAGTCCTTCCTCGGTGCATACAAGTACTACACTTCCTACACCCTGAAGACCTTCGACGGTCGCCGCTACCTCGAGCGTTTCGAAGACCGTGTCTGCATGGTCGCCCTCACCCTCGCCGACGGCGACCGCCCATTGGCCGAGAACCTGGTCGATGAGATCATGTCTGGCCGTTTCCAACCAGCAACCCCAACCTTCCTGAACTCCGGCAAGGCACAGCGCGGCGAGCCAGTATCCTGCTTCCTCCTGCGTATCGAAGACAACATGGAGTCCATCGGACGTTCCATCAACTCTGCTCTTCAGCTGTCCAAGCGTGGCGGTGGCGTAGCGTTGCTGCTGTCCAACCTTCGTGAAGCCGGCGCACCGATTAAGAAGATTGAAAACCAGTCTTCCGGTGTTATCCCAGTGATGAAACTTCTGGAAGATGCTTTCTCCTACGCTAACCAGCTGGGTGCTCGTCAGGGTGCAGGTGCTGTGTACCTCAACGCTCACCACCCAGATATCCTGTCCTTCCTGGATACCAAGCGTGAGAACGCCGATGAGAAGATCCGTATCAAGACCCTGTCCCTGGGTGTTGTTATCCCGGACATCACCTTCGAACTCGCTAAGCGCAACGATGACATGTACCTGTTCTCCCCATACGATGTGGAGCGCATTTACGGCAAGCCTTTCGCAGACATCTCAATCACCGAGCACTACGACGAGATGGTGGATGATGACCGCATCCGCAAGTCCAAGATCAACGCGCGTCAGTTCTTCCAGACCCTGGCAGAAATCCAGTTCGAGTCCGGTTACCCATACATCATGTATGAAGACACCGTGAATGCATCCAACCCAATCGAAGGTCGCATCACCCACTCAAACCTGTGCTCTGAGATCCTTCAGGTGTCCACCCCATCTGAATTCAACGATGACCTGACTTACGCAGAGGTCGGCGAAGACATTTCTTGTAACTTGGGTTCCCTCAACGTTGCAATGGCTATGGATTCACCAAACTTTGAGAAGACCATCGAAACCGCAATCCGCGGCTTAACTGCAGTGTCTGAGCAGACCAGCATCGATTCCGTGCCTTCCATCCGTAAGGGCAACGAAGCAGCTCACGCCATCGGCCTTGGCCAGATGAACCTTCACGGCTATTTCGGTCGCGAGCACATGCACTACGGCTCAGAGGAAGCCCTGGACTTCACCAACGCATACTTTGCTGCCGTGCTGTACCAGTGCCTGCGTGCATCCAACAAGATCGCTACTGAACGTGGAGAGCGTTTCAAGAACTTCGAAAACTCCAAGTATGCAACCGGTGAGTACTTCGATGATTTCGATGCAAACGACTTCGCACCAAAGTCCGACAAGGTCAAGGAACTCTTTGCCAAGTCGAACATCCACACCCCAACCGTTGATGACTGGGCTGCGCTGAAGGCCGACGTGATGGAACACGGTCTGTTCAACCGTAACCTGCAAGCGGTTCCACCAACCGGTTCGATCTCCTACATCAACAACTCCACCTCGTCGATCCACCCAATCGCATCCAAGATTGAGATCCGCAAGGAAGGCAAGATCGGCCGCGTTTACTACCCAGCTCCACACATGGACAATGACAACCTTGAGTACTTCGAGGACGCCTACGAAATCGGCTACGAGAAGATCATTGACACCTACGCTGTGGCAACCAAGTACGTTGACCAGGGCCTGTCACTGACCTTGTTCTTCAAGGACACTGCCACCACCCGTGACATCAACCGTGCGCAGATCTACGCATGGCGCAAGGGCATCAAGACCTTGTACTACATTCGCCTGCGCCAGGTTGCTCTGGAAGGCACCGAAGTTGACGGCTGCGTCAGCTGCATGCTGTAAAAGCACTTAAAAATATCCCCGACCTGCACAAGGTTGGGGATATTTTTATGCCCAGAAACTTCCTCCACATGGTGTGACGTGGTTGTTTGATCACTCAAACATCTTCTCTTGTCCGTAGACACACACGATTGCCAGCTGACACGATGTCTGTTGCTGAAGGGGAGTAGCTCGACAAACGCGGTTGTCGACATACTGGCACGCAAGATCTGTGTACCCGGCCCACGTGCCTAAAACTAGGTGAGCGAGACCTTCGAGCAGTTCCTCGAAGGAGAGTGATCCACCTATGTTTCCGCGAATTCCGCTGGCAATGTGTGCTGTCGCAGCAATCCCTGCTGTTGTGCTCAGGTTTTCTGAGCTGTCGGCGTCACCTGTGGCGACCATGCTGATTTTTGGTACCGCAGTGGGTGCTGCCTCTTTTGTGTTGGCGTGGGCAGCTGAAGCTGTGCGCAAAGATATTTCTGGTGCGTTGGCAGTGGCCTTGCTTGCGTTAGTTGCAGTGCTTCCTGAATATGCTGTCGATCTTTACTACGCCTTTGTCTCTGGAACGTACCCAGACATGGCGCAATATGCATCGGCGAATATGAATGGGTCGAACCGCCTCTTGTTGGGGTTTGGTTGGCCGTTGGTGGTGTTGGTTGCTCTTTACGCCCAGCGCAAGCGAGTGCTGAAGCTTCCGCAGGACACCCGACGAGATGTTGCAGTGCTGTTCCTGCTCACCGTGTTCTCTATTTTCATTCCACTCGGCGGCAGTATTCCGATGATCTTCGGAATTTTGTTGATTGCCATTTTCATCGTGCACTTGGTCGTGGCATCAAAAGCCGAGGCTGAGGAAGAACCGGAATTTGTTTCCGTTGCTGCGGAATTGGCTGAGTTACCAACGAAAACCCGTCGGGTTACCTTGACCTCGCTGTTTCTTATCTCTGCAGTGGTCATTTTGATCTCGGCGGAACCTTTGGCCAATTCTCTTGTGGAATCGGGATCCAATTTAGGCATCGATTCTTATCTGCTGGTGCAGTGTCTCGCCCCGCTTGCCTCTAAAGCGCCGGAATTTATCGTTGCGGTGTTGTTCGCGCTGCGGGGAATGGGCGCGATGGCGATTGGTACCTTGATTGCCTCGAAGATTAACCAATGGTCATTGTTGGTTGGTTCGATTCCTGTGGCGCACTTCTTCGGTGGCGCACTTCTTCGGTGGCGGATCTGCCAACATGGTGCTGGACGCCCGCCAGATTGAAGAGTTCACGTTGACGATCTCCCAAACAATCCTTGGTATCGCCATCATCATTGGATTGCGTTTCCACTGGGCATCGGCGGCAGCACTTGTCGGTTTATTTCGCCTTCGATTTTTCATTACTGGAACGGAAGCGCGGCTCTGGCTGAGCGCCGTCCACATTGTCATCGTACTTGTCTTGTTGTGGATGAACCGCAGCCATATCCTGCCGACCCTTCGATCCTTAAAGCCGAGGAAACAAGAGCAGGTAGAATCTGAAACGGTTGTCGAGCACACTTATCAAACATCGGCGGCGAACTAAGAAGGTAAACAGTTGCCGCAGTGGGGTAATTCGAATGTTGTGGAGGACTATCTCACAGCACTTTTCCGTGCAGAAGAATGGGATGAGGAACCAACAACAGGAAAACTCGCTGAAGTAATCGGAGTTACCGCATCAACGGTGTCGGCGACGCTCAAAAAACTCAACCCTGAGGGCTTCGTCAATTACCGTCCCTACGGGGACATCGAGCTGACGCCCGCAGGTCGAGACATCGCCATCAACGTGATCAGGCGGCGCCGGATCATTGAGACCTATCTGTCTGAGAAGCTTGGATTAGGCGCTCATGAACTACACGGCGAGGCAGATTTATTAGAGCACGCAGTGTCTCCACGGGTGTTGGAGAAAATGTTTCAGGCAGTGGGCTATCCAACGTTGGATCCTCACGGGGATCCCATCCCCACCGAATCTGGGGAGATGACCATCAATGATGGACTCATGCTTTTGGAACTAAAAGCTGGCGCATCTGCCACGGGTATACGTGTTAGGGACGGAAACCCATCAGTGGTTCGGTACCTCACTGGAGTGGGAATTACCGTGGGCACAACGGTCACGGTCGTTGAAGCTCTTAGCGATATCGCCACACTGCGCCTGCAGATCGGGGAAATGTTTCAAGACATTCCCCTTGCGGTGGCAAACGCAGTGCGCGTATCACGTTAGTTCAGCGTTCCCAGCGCGCTGCGCACCTCATTGAGGATGTTTCGGGACGCAGTTTCTGCGGCGTCGGCGTCGCGGTTAAGGAGGGCGTCGGCAAGCTTATCGTGGTTGTCTAGCGCCTCGTGCGCCGGCAGATCAGGCTGCAGGCCGAGCTCGGTGCGGCCGACAAGAACCGCGCTAATCGACGGAATCAGTGCAGCGAACATCTCATTGTGGCAATAACGCAAGATGAGCTCGTGGAAGGTGACGTCCGCTTCGAGGAAGCGCTGGGACGCACCCTGACCAGATTCACCCAACTGACGCATCTCTGTTGCCAGCGCGCGGATTTTCTCGAGCTCGGCGGTTGACGCGTGAAGAGCAACGCTGCGCGCGGCAATCGGTTCAATAGCAATACGAAGCTCAGTAAGAGACTGCAGTTGTCCTTCACGCTGACCTTCGTCATTGAGACGCCAGCGAATGATGGACTTATCAAAAACAGCCCACTCTTCCTGTGGCAAAACAGTAATGCCAATGCGACGTGAAGAAGCGACAAGACCAAGCTGCTCCAAAGCGCGCATCGCTTCGCGTGCCACTGTGCGGGAAATACCAAAACGCTCGCCGATGTCCATCAGCTTGAAGGTATCTCCGACAGCAACCTTGCCACTGATGATATCTTGACCGAGCTCATCAAGAACACTGTCAAGAAGTGGCTTGGCTGGGGTGGGGGCAGAACCTAATGGATTAGTCATAGGACTTTCGTTTGCTGGGGGCATGGTGCCTCTTTAATGGGCCGGTGTACTTGCTTACTTAATAGAAAAGAATGTGATTACCATTATTACTGTTTTAAGTTGTGCTTTCGAGCAAATACCAATGTTTTTGGAAAAGAGCACTAATTAAGGGAATACCTAGAGAATAAAAAATGCTCCCCTCCCCTTTAGTGGGGGAGTGGAGCATTAAAAACTGCGGGGAATTTAGCGGGAGCCGAGTTCGCCGTCGATGCGCAGGATTCCGGAACCGGAGTCACCAGCGATACGGAGGCGGTCGATGATCTCGCCGACGGTTGCTTCTTCTTCGATCTGCTCGTTGAGGAACCAGTCGATCAGTGCGCGGGAATCGTAGTCCTTCTCAGCGTCCTGGATAGCAGCGAGCTCGCGGATCAGGCCGGAGATCTTCTGCTCGTGTGCCAGGGAAGCCTCGAAAGCCTCGATAGCGGAGGTGACATCAAGCTTTGGTGGTGCAATGTCACCGATCTGTGGGGTGTAGTCACGGTCAAGAAGGTGCTGAGCGAACTTCTGTGCGTGTTCGAGCTCTTCTTTGCTCTGTGCCTTCATCCAGTCGCGCATACCGGTGAGGCCCAGATCGTCTAGAACGTAGGAGAGCTGAAGGTACACCATTGAAGCTTCAAGCTCTGCAGTCACTTGGTTGTTGAAAGCTGATGCGATCTTCTCGTTGATTGTCATGGCCCCTAACGTACACAACTTCCGCAAGGCTGTCAGCATAGGTTAGCGCAGCATAACCCGCATTTTTGGGCTTTGGATTGGCTAAGTTTCCCACCTTTTTGAAGGCTTGAAAATGACACAGTTTGAGACCTGTTTCACATTAAAGGTTTTCTCTAAATGACGTGCTAGTGGCGATAATTTAGGGCAATAAGTGGTTGAATTTGAGGGCTGATGGAGATGGTCTTGTGGCATTAGTCTGACACTGAACCCTGTGGGACGTAATGGAAAATAAGTGACTAAGATCATGTTTTAGGGTGGGGGATTGCGCTCTAACGCTAGGTCTAAAGCTAGGCGACTTGACCAAAATTGATAGGCTGGGGCGGGTCTTCTGAAGGGCTTCGGTTGGGGTAAGCTGGCGATCTGAAATCGCGCTGCATTGTGGCGTCGAAAAGCAAAAAAATTTGTAGAAGGGAAGAGCGCACCTAATGGCTGCTGATTCTGATCTCAGTGTTCACGATGCTTACTTAAAGGAGCATGTTGCACCTGTAAAGGCGATCAACTGGAGCTCCATCCCAGATTCCAAAGATCTTGAAGTCTGGGATCGTCTGACCGGTAACTTCTGGCTCCCAGAAAAGGTCCCAGTATCCAACGACATCAAGAGCTGGGGAACCCTCAACGATGTTGAAAAAGCCGCAACCATGCGCGTGTTCACCGGACTTACCCTGCTGGACACCATTCAGGGCACTGTCGGCGCAATCTCCCTGCTTCCAGACGCAGATTCACTGCACGAAGAAGCGGTGCTAACCAACATTGCGTTCATGGAATCCGTGCACGCAAAGAGTTACTCCAACATCTTCATGACTCTGGCCTCCACCGCGGAAATCAACGATGCGTTCCGTTGGTCTGAGGAAAATGAAAACCTGCAGCGCAAGGCAAAGATCATCCTGTCTTACTACGAGGGCGATGATCCACTAAAGCGCAAGATCGCCTCCGTGATCCTGGAGTCCTTCCTGTTCTACTCCGGCTTTTACCTCCCAATGTATTGGTCCAGCCACTCCAAGCTGACCAACACCGCCGACGTGATCCGCCTGATCATCCGCGATGAGGCAGTGCACGGCTACTACATTGGCTACAAGTACCAAAAGGCTGTCGCGAAGGAGACTCCAGAGCGTCAGGAAGAGCTGAAGGAGTACACCTTCGATCTGCTCTACGATCTTTACGATAACGAAACTCAGTACTCCGAAGATCTCTACGACGATCTTGGATGGACCGAGGATGTTAAGCGATTCCTTCGCTACAACGCCAACAAGGCCCTCAACAACCTTGGCTACGAAGGACTCTTCCCAGCGGATGAAACCAAGGTGTCCCCAAACATCTTGTCCGCGCTGTCACCAAACGCTGATGAGAACCACGACTTCTTCTCCGGCTCCGGTTCCTCTTACGTTATTGGTAAGGCAGAAAACACCGAGGATGATGACTGGGACTTCTAACTTTTAAGAAGCTGAAGCGCTCTACGGCTGTAGTTAACTGCAACCGTTAGAGCGTTTTTCGCTTTCTGGTGGGGCTTAAGGTGCGGGTTTTTCCGAAGCGCATATCGGGGTAGGGGAGCGCCAGGCGCCCCGTGGACCCCTCGGCGGCGCATCACGCTTTAGGAGAAAACGCCCCTGGAATGGACGTCTCAACCATTCGATTGAACCCCGGCGGGGGGAATTGTGAAATCTGTGGCAGGGGTTAACCGTGGGGGTAGGGCTTCCTGGCGAAATGTCCGTCAAATTGTGAACCCCTTCACACCTTTGGTTGAAAGTCACTGCCCACAAGTGACTGAACCTGGCAGCGACCTCATGAATTGTTTGAAAAACATTTTTTTTGGGCATGAAAAGGGGATATAGTTAGCTGCATACCGGCCTTTTTGGGTTGGCATCGGATCCTGCCTGTGGCCTAAGATCAGGCAGTGTTGTTAAAGGACGATCGGTAATCCGAATGGATCGTCCCGTAGTCAGGAGGAACCTATGACCGCTGTGGCGCCTAGGGTCGACGGGCACGTCGCCCCTCAGAGGCCCGAGCCGACAGGCCATGCACGCAAGGGCAGCAAAGCATGGTTAATGATGACCACCACCGACCACAAGCAGCTGGGCATTATGTACATCATTATGTCCTTCAGCTTCTTCTTCCTCGGTGGCTTGATGGCCCTGCTTATCCGAGCGGAGCTTTTCACCCCTGGTCTGCAGTTCCTGTCTAATGAGCAGTTCAACCAGCTGTTCACCATGCACGGAACTGTCATGCTGCTGCTGTACGGAACTCCAATTGTTTGGGGTTTTGCTAACTACGTCCTGCCACTTCAGATCGGTGCGCCTGACGTAGCTTTCCCACGTTTGAATGCTTTCGGCTTCTGGATCACCACCGTCGGTGGTGTTGCGATGCTGACTGGCTTCCTGACCCCGGGTGGTGCTGCCGACTTCGGTTGGACCATGTACTCCCCACTGTCTGACGCAATTCACTCCCCAGGCCTTGGCTCTGACATGTGGATCGTCGGTGTCGGTGCAACTGGTATTGGCTCCGTTGCTTCCGCAATTAACATGCTCACCACCATCCTCTGCCTCCGCGCACCTGGTATGACCATGTTCCGTATGTCTATTTTCACCTGGAATATCTTCGTTGTTTCCGTTCTTGCTCTGCTGATCTTCCCACTGCTGCTCGCTGCTGCACTGGGTGTTCTGTACGACCGCAAGCTTGGTGGACACCTGTTCGATCCAGCTAACGGCGGCTCCCTCCTGTGGCAGCACATGTTCTGGTTCTTCGGACACCCTGAGGTTTACGTTCTGGCACTGCCGTTCTTCGGCATTGTTTCTGAGATCATTCCTGTGTTCTCCCGTAAGCCAATGTTCGGTTACGTCGGCCTGATCTTCGCAACCTTGTCCATTGGTGCACTGTCCATGGCTGTGTGGGCTCACCACATGTTCGTTACTGGCGCAGTTTTGCTTCCGTTCTTCTCCTTCATGACGTTCCTGATTTCGGTTCCTACCGGCGTTAAGTTCTTCAACTGGGTTGGAACCATGTGGAAGGGCCACATCACTTGGGAAACCCCAATGATTTGGTCTGTTGGCTTCATGGCTACCTTCCTCTTCGGTGGTCTGACCGGCATTATGCTGGCGTCCCCACCACTGGACTTCCACTTGGCTGACTCCTACTTCCTGATCGCGCACTTCCACTACACCCTCTTCGGTACCGTGGTGTTCGCATCGTGTGCAGGCGTTTACTTCTGGTTCCCGAAGATGACTGGCCGTATGATGGACGAGCGTCTTGGCAAGATCCACTTCTGGTTGACCTTCGTCGGTTTCCACGGAACCTTCCTCATCCAGCACTGGGTCGGCAACATGGGTATGCCACGTCGTTACGCTGACTACCTGGATTCTGATGGTTTCACCATCTACAACCAGATCTCCACCGTGTTCTCCTTCCTGCTTGGCCTGTCTGTCATTCCATTCATCTGGAACGTCTTCAAGTCCTGGCGCTACGGTGAGCTCGTTACCGTTGATGATCCTTGGGGTTACGGCAACTCCCTGGAGTGGGCAACCTCCTGCCCTCCTCCTCGCCACAACTTCGCATCCTTGCCTCGTATCCGCTCCGAGCGCCCTGCGTTCGAGCTGCACTACCCGCACATGATTGAACGCATGCGCGCAGAGGCACACACTGGACATCACGATGATATTAATGCTCCAGAATTGGGTACCGCCCCAGCCCTTGCATCTGACTCCAGTCGCTAAAAGCGTCTGATTTAAGTCGGTACCTGACTAAATAAGCACCAGCCCCAGCAGAGATAATCTGCCGGGGCTGGTGCTTTTCATATTCCGACTTGGGGCACCCCTGAATACATCTCACCCAATCCCCCAAAGCTACACAATTGTCCAGCAACGACTGATAAATCTCCAATGTCGTGTTCCGCGCTCAGACATGAGACAATTGTTGCCGTGACTGAACTCATCCAGAATGAATCCCAAGAAATCGCTGAGCTGGAAGCCGGACAGCAGGTTGCATTGCGTGAAGGTTATCTTCCTGCGGTGATCACAGTGAGCGGTAAAGACCGCCCAGGTGTGACTGCCGCGTTCTTTAGGGTCTTGTCCGCTAATCAGGTTCAGGTCTTGGACGTTGAGCAGTCAATGTTCCGTGGCTTTTTGAACTTGGCGGCGTTTGTGGGTATCGCACCTGAGCGTGTCGAGACCGTCACCACAGGCCTGACTGACACCCTCAAGGTGCATGGACAGTCCGTGGTGGTGGAGCTGCAGGAAACTGTGCAGTCGTCCCGTCCTCGTTCTTCCCATGTTGTTGTGGTGTTGGGGGATCCGGTTGATGCGTTGGATATTTCCCGCATTGGTCAGACCCTGGCGGATTACGATGCCAACATTGACACCATTCGTGGTATTTCGGATTACCCTGTGACCGGCCTGGAGCTGAAGGTGACTGTGCCGGATGTCAGCCCTGGTGGTGGTGAAGCGATGCGTAAGGCGCTTGCTGCTCTTACCTCTGAGCTGAATGTGGATATTGCGATTGAGCGTTCTGGTTTGCTGCGTCGTTCTAAGCGTCTGGTGTGCTTCGATTGTGATTCCACGTTGATCACTGGTGAGGTCATTGAGATGTTGGCGGCTCACGCGGGCAAGGAAGCTGAAGTTGCGGCAGTTACTGAGCGTGCGATGCGCGGTGAGCTCGATTTCGAGGAGTCTCTGCGTGAGCGTGTGAAGGCGTTGGCTGGTTTGGATGCGTCGGTGATCGATGAGGTCGCTGCCGCTATTGAGCTGACCCCTGGTGCGCGCACCACGATCCGTACGCTGAACCGCATGGGTTACCAGACCGCTGTTGTTTCCGGTGGTTTCATCCAGGTGTTGGAAGGTTTGGCTGAGGAGTTGGAGTTGGATTATGTCCGCGCCAACACTTTGGAAATCGTTGATGGCAAGCTGACCGGCAACGTCACCGGCAAGATCGTTGACCGCGCTGCGAAGGCTGAGTTCCTCCGTGAGTTCGCTGCGGATTCTGGCCTGAAGATGTACCAGACTGTCGCTGTCGGTGATGGCGCTAATGACATCGATATGCTCTCCGCTGCGGGTCTGGGTGTTGCTTTCAACGCGAAGCCTGCGCTGAAGGAGATTGCGGATACTTCCGTGAACCACCCATTCCTCGACGAGGTTTTGCACATCATGGGCATTTCCCGCGACGAGATCGATCTGGCGGATCAGGAAGACGGCACCTTCCACCGCGTTCCATTGACCAATGCCTAAAGATTCGCTTCTCGACGCCCACCTCCTCCTCAAGGCCCGGGCTAGCGACGGGCCACATAGCGAGGATCCTTCGGATCCTTCGACCGTTCAGGCAATGCAGATCGCGTTGCACATTCCGAAACAGAATCCGCCCCGGCGGACAGATGTGTTGGAAGCGGCGGCGAGGAGTGTGGTCAAGCTTTGCCTCGACGAACGAGTATCCACCGATCCTGATTTTCGGGCGGCCTTGGAACGTTGGTACGGACACTTGATTCGGAAGGTGTCACGTCGCGCTCGTAATGCGGCGTGGGATCGGGTGCAAGATTTACCCGGCGTGACTGTGGAAGATGATGCTGCAAAGGTTCGGGCATTTTTGCCCAGCGCAGTGGTGGATGTGCCTGCAGATATCAAAAAGCTGCAGATTTCCGGTACGGAATTGCCTCTCGATGAGCCGAATCCGATCAACGATGAATACCCCGTTATCTACATTGATGAATCGTTGAAGATGACGCTGGGAAAGGCCGCTGCGCAGGTAGGACACGCATCCATGTTGCTTGCCGCGCACCAACCGTTTGAGTGGGTGGAGCAGTGGGAAGCAGCGGATTTTGCGCTGCACGTCAGGGAGATTCCCTCGGAGGAGTTCCTGCGCCTTATCGAGTCTCCTGGTGCTGTTCCAGTTCGCGATGGCGGCTTTACTGAGGTTGCCCCCAACACCGTGACGGTTGTTGCAATTCCATAACTAAACGAGCTTTGATTAACAAGTCCTTGTATTGTGTAAATCGCTTATTGCACACAATTGAAAAAGGACATTGTTATGACAAGCCCTTATGGATCCCAATACCCAGGCGACGACAACAATAATTGGAACTCCCAGTTCGGCAACCCTTCCGGCGAGCAGCCCTACGGTCAGCCTTACGGTGCGCCATATGGACAGCCTTACGGGCAGCCATTTGATCAAGGATTCAACGCCTACAGTTCTCCCATCCCACCTGAGGTCCCACAGCCTTCCATGCAGGAGGCTCAGTGGCGCTCCTTTGACCTTGGAACTGTTTTTGGTCAGGCATGGAAGGGCTTTACCGCAACGTGGCAGGCATGGGTGCTGTCTGCACTGATCTACTTCGCGGTGTTGCTTGTGCTGATGTTTGCGTGGATCCTCCCGATGGTTAGTGTGCTCGCAGCGACCTCATCTGGTTCTGATTCCGCAGCTATTGCAGCGGCGGGTGGCACCAGCTTCTTCGGGTTCATGCTGATGATCGTCCTGGCATTCATCAGTTTTGTGTACTCCCTTAACTGCTACCGCAACGCGGCTCGAGTTGTGCGCGGTGAGCAGATCACCATTCAGAGTTTCTTCAAGATGAAGGGCCTTGGTAAGGCGCTCGGTATTTACATCTTGATCAACATCGTCATCTTCATCGGAATGATCTTGCTGCTCATTCCTGGAATTATCGCTGCCGTGGTGCTGGTCTTTGCTGTTCCTGTGGCATTCCAGCTGCGCGACGCCTCGATCGGTGATGCGTTTTCCGCAAGCTGGAAGGCAGTGTCCAAAAACGTTGGTCAGGTCATTCTCTTAGAACTGGCTATTTTTGCGTTGAGCTTCTTGGGCAGCGCAGTGATCATCGGTATGTTGGTGACCACTCCGCTTACATTCCTGCTGTATGCCTACGCATTCCAGACCGCCAGCGGTGGTCCCATCATGCAGCGTCAGTAGCAGTTATTTTTATTTAGCCACCAATCGTTTGAGTGCCGCGCGTACGGTCTCTGGGTTGGTGGTTTCCCAAAATCTGGGCATGGAGGAGCGCAGGAAACCGCCGTAACGTTTCGTCGATAAGCGGTGGTCTAGCACTGCTACCACGCCGCGGTCGCCGACGTGCCGCAACAACCGGCCCGCGCCCTGCGCCATCAACAACGCCGCGTGGGTGGCTGCGACCTCCATGAAACCGTTGCGGCCTTCGGCATCGGCGGCCTCCTTGCGGGCCTGCAGCAGCGGGTCGTCGGGGCGGGGGAACGGGATGCGGTCAATCAACACCAACGACAGCGAACGGCCGGGGACGTCGACGCCCTGCCACAGCGTGAGAGTGCCAAAAAGGCACGTGTTTTCGCTGTCGGAAAACTTCTTCACCAGCGCGGCAGTATTGTCATCGCCCTGGCAGAGCACATCAAAAGGCAGACGCAGACGCATCGCCTTGGTGGCTTGTTCCGCAGCGCGTTTCGACGAAAAGAGCCCCAAAGTTCGGCCACCCGCCGCAGTGATCAACTCGTAGATTTCATCAAGCGTTTCCTCCGGTAACCCATCGCGGCCAGGATCTGGAAGGTGGCGAGCGGTGTACAAAATACCCGACTTCGCCGGATCAAACGGCGTGCCGGCATCCATGGAATCCCACGAACCCTTCGGCAAACCCCAGCTGGCAGCCATCGCATTGAAATTGCCACCAATCGTCAGCGTCGCACTGGCCAAAACTACGGTGTTTTCCGCGAACAGCTTCTCATGCAACAGCCCTGCAACCGACAGCGGCGCCACATTGAGGGAATCCCCGCGACGATCATCGTGGTTATGCCACACCACGTCGTACTGCTTGGAGGGATCCTCCTCCGCGAAGACCTCCAAAATGCGCACGATGGCATCATGGATTTCCATCAAGTGATTGCTTAAATTCTGTCGCTCGGCGAAACGCTCCGGATCATTCGCAGCCTCACCCTCAGGTGCTCCCGCGATCTGAGCACGCAATGCCCACAACGCGTCCTTCAATGCCACCAGTGTGCCTTTGGAACCCTCATCCATGTCATTCCACCGGCCCGGCTGCATGGTTTGCAACAAGGTTTCCAAATCGCCAGCGATTTCCTGGACGCGTTCTTCCCGCTTATCGGAATCCAACTTGGACGCACGGCGAGCAGCTAAATTGAGCGAATTCACCGTGATCTCAGCCGACGCCACAGCAGTGATGCGACCATCTAGCTCATGGGCCTCATCGATGACCACCACATCATGTTCAGGAAGCACAGAAACATCCGACAACGCATCAATAGCAAGTAACGCATGGTTGGTGACCACCACATCAGCCTCCTTTGCCTTCCCGCGGGCAATCTCAGCGAAACAATCCTCACCATGCGGGCACCTTGACGCGCCAATGCACTCACGGGCAGTAACACTTACCTGCTTCCACGCAAGATCAGGAACACCCGGATCCAAATCATCACGATCGCCAGTCTCAGTCTCATTGGCCCACTCATTAAGGCGCACAATGTGCTTACCTAACCACGAGATATCCTCCTGCTCAATCAGGGCATCTTCCTGATTCAGCTCTTCCTGGCGGGCAACCTTATTCATGCACAAATAATTGGAACGGCCCTTCATAATCGCAAAAGTCGGGCGACGTTCCATCAAGGGTTCCAACGCATCCACCAAGCGGGGGAGATCCCTATTGACCAACTGGCGCTGCAACGCGATCGTCGCAGTAGACACAATGACCGTGGAATCAGACTTCTGCGCATGACGAATCGCCGGAACAAGATAAGCCAAAGACTTACCCGTACCCGTACCCGCCTGCACCGCCAAGTGACGCTCTGTATCAAAAGCCTTGGTCACAGCCTTAGCCATTGCTTCCTGGCCAGCACGACGGGCACCACCCAACGCTTCAACGGCAGCAGTAAGCAACTCTTCCGTGGAAGCATTGAGCGGATCTGGGGTGGTATTTGTGGGTGATTCAGGCGCAGACATTGTGCCAAGTCTAACCAGATCGGAGTCGAAAGACTAAGCCACGCGAAACACCGATTTACGGTCTGGTTCGATTGCTTTGATAAAGGCGCTTGGGGACGATTCTGGGCGGGCAACTTCCAGGTGATCTGAGTTTTTTGCGGTGGCCTCCCGAACAAGTTGATACGAAGCCCCACTGGAATAGCCCCAACGCTCTAGAAGCCCATTTAAGGGATTGAGTTTCTCGAAGGAACGTTCCCCTGAAGTGGGTTAAGACAGCACGTTTAACGGCGATACAGAGAGTCGAGCTTCTCGGGTCCACGGCCAGTTTTTCAGCTTGGCCAAACCAGAATGCCCAGGAAGGTCGAAAACACGATCCATGGGCAGCTGTGTCTGGTTTCGAGGGCGACAAACCAAACCAGAGTGCCCACGAAATCGGAAAACCCGATCCGTGGGCACTGTGGTTTGGTGAGACCGAACTGCCTAAGCGACCGGCGGGAATCCTACAAAACGAGTGTGCAGCACAGGCTCATCGCGAGACAGTGCAAGGCCTTCCCATGGCAAAGAGACCAACTGCTTGGCCAAATACGCTCGGGAATCTTCCAAAGTAGGCAGGCCTGGAACGATTTCACCGTCACGCATCAATGGGATGGTCAGGCTCAAAGTGTCGAGCTTTCCAGTATCTGGTGCTTCGGCATTGAATGGGTAGACGATTTCTTCGATTGCGGTACCGGACTTGCGGTGGGTGCGCACAGCCTTCTTGCCACCACCGTAGCTTTCCTTGTTTCGGGAACGCTTGGCCACAGGGTGACCGGCAACTTCCACGATCTTGTACACGAGGCCAGCGGTTGGTGCGCCAGAACCTGTGACCACGGAGGTGCCAACGCCAAAGACGTCAACTGGTTCGCCGCGAAGGCCCGCGATGGCGAATTCATCCAGGTCGGAGGAGACCACAATCTTGGTGTTGTGGGCGTTGAGATCGTCGAGCTGCTTGCGGACCTTTCGGGCAAGCACACCTAGGTCGCCGGAGTCGATGCGTACGCCACCAAGGTCTGGGCCGGCAACTTCAATGGCGGTGGCCACACCTTGGGTGATGTCATAAGTATCTACCAGCAAGGTGGTGTCCACGCCGAGGGATTCAACCTGTGCTTTGAAAGCTGCTGCTTCGTTGGGGGTGCCGTCATCGTTGATGTGCAGCAAAGTCCATGCGTGGGCGGAGGTTCCGGATGCTGGAATTCCGTAGCGGTAGGCCGCCTCGAGGTTGGAGGTGGTGGAGAATCCAGCGAGGTATGCTGCGCGGGATGCGGTGACTGCCGAGTATTCGTGGGTGCGCCTGGATCCCATTTCGATGATGGGGCGACCATCAGCTGCGGTGACCATGCGCGCAGCGGCGGAAGCGACGGCAGAATCTGCATTCATGATGGACAAAATGACGGTCTCTAGGATGACGCATTCTGCAAAAGTGCCGCGCACAGTCAGAAGAGGGGACTGCGGGAAGTAGATTTCGCCTTCGCGGTATCCATCAACTTGGCCGGTGAAGCGGTAGTTGCGGAGGTATTCCAGGGTGCGGTCGTCTAAGAAGTCGAGATCGGCGAGTTGTTCCTCTGTGAATACAAAGTCACGGATCGCTTTCAGCACCCGTGCTGTTCCTGCGACGACACCGTATCGGCGCTCGTTGGGAAGGCGGCGGCTAAAGACCTCAAACGTTGAGGGGCGCTCTGCAGAACCATCAGCGAGCGCTGCTTGAAGCATGGTCAGCTCATATTTATCAGTTAATAGAGCTGTCGAACGGTTTGAGGAGAATTCAGAAGGATTGGTATTCACTCTGTTGATTCTACGGAATCAGCGGGAGCTACAGTGAACTCCACCACTACCCAAACACGATTGCCGTTGTATGCGACGCCTACGCCAATGGTTTCATTCCTCTTTTCCAACAATCGACCAGCATGCTCAGGAGAATCTAAAAACCGATTAACGATAGTTTCGGCATTGGCATCAGAGTATGGAAGATACTGCTGAAGGATCTCTAAATTATCTTCACGCTCTGGCGTATTTTCCGAAGAATTTGAATCAGCATTTTTCTGTGCGAGTGTTTGGGCTGCTTCATTTAGCTCGAGGTCAAGTTGTACTTCATTTGCAGTACCTCGAACGTTATTAATCTTGTTAAAGACATCAGTGCGTACTTGAGAAAGCTCCGGTGACTTTGGAACGTTTCCGCTGGAAATGCCGTTCAAGGTGACGATGAGCGTCAGCAGGATCGACAGGATCGGGATGGCCTTTGCAATGGATTCGACGAAAGATGCGTGCGTGGGCGCGACACCCCATCTTTCTAGCAGGGTGCGCGCTTGTGCTGCGAGGGCTTCCATTCGGTGATCCTTCCGCCGAGTTTTTGTCACCAAAAACAGCATTGATAGGGGAACAAAATCAAATACTCACTACAATTTCAGGGAAAAGGCTATCAGAGTGACCTGGGAAATGCGATGTGTTCCGGGGGTTCGATAGGCTCCCATGTAAGCTTCTCGGATTCAGCATTCTTGCAGGTAAGGGTGTAAATGCTTGGATGATGTGTCACATAACTTTTAATTTTTCGGTGGAAAAGCGCGACTACTCTGCACCAACGCATGGTTGTTGACTAGGCTATTTGTCATGAATAGGCAAAACCAACTTCACTACCCGCAGGAAGTGAAGGCAGTGGAAAGTGTGGAATCAAGCTTGAACATGTCGTCACCTTCTGCACCGCTTGCCACGCCAGATGTTGAGCTTGATGTGCACACGTTGTCGAGCGAAAACCTGCCTTGGTTGTGCATCGTGTGGGATGATCCGGTCAATTTGATGAGCTATGTCACCTACGTTTTTCAGACTGTGTTGGGCTTCAGTAAGAAGAGGGCCACTGAGCTGATGATGCAGGTGCACACCGAAGGTAAAGCCGTGGTGAGTTCTGGCGAGAAGGACAAAGTGGAGGGTGATGTGAAGAAACTCCACACCGCAGGGCTGTGGGCGACAATGCAGCAGGCAGGGTAGGGGAGAATTTTCATGCAGCAGTGGAAGAAGAAAAAAGGGCTGATGCGCCAGACTCGTTACGCGGTGGTTTTTGAGCCGATGGAGCGGGAAGTGTTGGGTGATTTGTCAGCTGCGGTCAGTGAGGCGTTGATTCAGCGTGCACAGTCTGTGCCGAAGGATCCTCTTGCAGAGATGACTGGCATGACCAGTGGACACAAAGAAGCACCAACCGATCCGGCGCTTGCGCGTTTGCTCCCTGATTTTCAGCACGAGGGCGATGAGGAATACGACGGCGATAATTCTTTCCTCCGTTCACTCCATGAAGGCGACATCACCCGAGCAAAACTGGAAAATCTGCGCGTGATTAACGATGCGCTGGGACCCGACGGAAATGTTGCGGTCACCGCCTCTGAGGAGGAAGCGCACGCTTGGTTGGCTGCACTCAATGACATCCGCCTGTACGTTGCCTCCGGTGATGTACGCGGCGGAGAAGCCGCCGAGGAAGACCGCGAAAATCTCGTGCAGTGGCTGGCCTACAATCAAGAGTCTTTGCTGGAAGCGATGATGAATTAATGCTTATCGACGTCCCGGGCTTCCTTTTAGGCCACGTCACGAAGGGGGATACGGGTTGCTCAGTGGTCATTGCACCTAACGGTGCATTTGCGGGCGTCGATGTCCGCGGCGGAGGCCCAGGCACCAGGGAAACCGACCTTCTAGAACCGCATAATTCTGTACAGCAAGCACATGCCGTGGTGTTGTGTGGTGGTTCGGCGTTCGGGTTGGCTGCTGCAGATGGAGTGATGACAGCCCTAGAAAACCGCGGTATCGGATTTCCTGTTCGTCCCGAAGGGCCTATCGTGCCGATCGTTCCAGGCGCTGTGATTTTTGATTTGTTGGTGGGTGATCCCAAAAACAGGCCTACAGTGGCTGATGGGGAACAGGCTGTAGAAAACGCTTTCGCTGGTACTCACAATGGTTCCGGCAGTGTCGGTGCAGGAACGGGTGCTACAGCAGGTCGGCTGCGTGGCGGTTTTGGCCAAAGCTCGCGCCGGGTCGGAAAGTACACCATCGCGGCAGGGGTCGTGGCGAATCCTGTTGGGGAAGTCGTGGACCTAAAGACTGGAGCTTTGTTTGGTAGGCCCGAAGTGATGGGAGTGGGCGTCGATAAGCTAAAAAGCGCGGCAGAGACGCTGAACACGACCATCGGCGTCGTGGCAACTGACGCGCCGGTGACAAAAGCCCAGGCGAAGCGCTTGGCGCTGGTGGCCCATGATGGTTTGGCGAGGGCCGTGCGGCCGTCGCATTCGCCGATGGACGGTGACACATTTTTTGCTATGTCATCAGGTGATGGTAGCGGCGTTACCCCGGTTGAGCTGGCGGAACTGTCGGCTCATGCTGCAGATTGCGTACAGGACGCTATTATCGACGCCATACTTACCGCGAGTCCGGGACTCGGGCTCAAAAGCTTCAGGGAACTTTTACCATGAGTTACAACAGCCCGTATAACAACACGAATTTCAGCACCACCGGCGCTTTCCAACCTGCTGGTGGGCCGGTGAAGCCATGGAATAAGCCCGATGCCAGCCTGAATCAGCAGCTGAAAAACAAATCCCGTGTGCGCACAGGTCTTACCATCGCCATCGGTTATGTTGTGGTGATTTGGGCGGTGCATTTGGCATCCATCGTCATTGCGCTGCTCACTGGCTTCAACCTGACCAACTTTGGTATTCATCCGCTGGATACCAGTGCACTGTGGGGTATTTTCACCTCACCGCTGTTGCATGGAAGCTTCAGCCACCTCATTGGAAATACCGTTCCAGGCTTTATATTCAGTTTCCTCATCGGTATGAGTGGCAAGCGCGTGTTCTGGGAAGTCACGATTATCGCAGGTCTCATCGGCGGTCTTGGTACATGGATTTTCGGTGGAATCGGCACCAACCACATCGGTGCGTCCGGCCTGATTTATGGCTGGCTTGGCTACCTGATCGTGCGTGGAATTTTCAACAAGGATATTAAACAGTTCCTGCTTGGCATAGTTTTGGCGTTCATTTACTCCGGTTTGTTCTGGGGTCTGCTACCTACTCAAATCGGTGTGTCCTGGCAGGGCCACCTTTTCGGTGCACTTGGTGGAATCGGTGCGGGTGCTTTTATCGCCTCGGATGACCCGGCAGCGTTGAAAGCGAAGAAGCAGCAGAAGAAACTAGAAAAGCAACAACGCCAAAGAGGCTTGTAGTTTTCACCTAGCGACTACACTTAATTGACATGACAAGTGAGAATTCCGAATCCCAGGACATTTGGCTAACCGATGAGCAACAAGATGTGTGGCTCGATGTGTGGACAATGCGAATCGGCCTGCCTGCTCGCTTGGATGCTCAACTGAAAGAAGCTGCGGGTGTCAGCCACTTTGAGTACTTCACCATGGCGCAGATTTCTATGGCCCCGGAACGTCGGGTGCGCATGAGTGAGCTTGCTGAGCTGTCCGATATGACGCTATCGCATCTATCTAGAGTGGTTACTCGCCTAGAAAAGGCTGGCTGGGTGAAGCGTGTTCCCGATCCCGATGATGGTCGCGCCACCGTTGCTGTGCTCACGGACTCTGGGTGGGAGAAAGTTAAAGCAACAGCCCCTGGTCATGTGAAGGAAGTGCGTCGTTTGGTGTTTGACGATCTCACGCCAGAAGAACTCAAGGTAATGGGCACCGCAATGAAGAAGATTGTGAACCGACTCGATATGTCCAACAGGCTGCCCCGGGTGTAGTTAGAAGTTTTAAGAAATGTAGACAACGGCGTTGTTGCCACCTGTGCAGGTGACGTACTCGCCGTTGTCTTCGCAGTTCATGGTGTAGTTTCCGCCGGTAACAGGGCTGGTGGCTGTCACCCTGCCGGATAGTTCATTGGTGTCTAAATAGTGGTTTACAAAAGCATCTCGGACGGCTTGGGCAAAACCTGCTGAGGTGGACGCTGACCCGGTGTACACATTGTTCAAATTGCCGGCATCGGTCTGGGCGGCTGCGGCATCATTGGCTGGTGATGCTCCCGCAGGAAGTGATGGTTGCGCAGGGCGGTTTCGGGGAGTTTCCGTTGCACTGCTTGGGGGCTGATCCTCTGTCGCGCTCGGTGACTCAGGGGATTCCGAAATAGTTTGCTCCACAGATTCAGAGGTGCTTGGACTTGCCACAGGGCTCGAGGAATTATTTGGTGCAACGAGGCTGTTGAACAACAAGACAAACGCAATCACGATGATGGCCACCAAGATCAAGATCAACCCAATGAGACTGCCTTTGGGTGAACGTTTCGCGGACGCCGCAGCTGCGGGGGAACCAATGGTCTCCGAAGTTGCTCGCACCGCAGCGAATCGTCTGGTTTCTTGATCAGGTGAATCAGCCATTGCCATATTGTGACACATCTTGGACGGATAAAAAGGGAAGCAACGCGAGGTGGCTTATGATGGCAACCGTGACTGATTTCAGTGGATCTATGATTGAACGCCCCGTGCCAGGTGCTGATGCGCCGATTGGAATTTTTGATTCTGGAGTTGGCGGATTAACCGTAGCTCGCACAATCATCGATCAATTGCCACATGAATCAGTTATTTATATCGGTGATACTGCCAATGGCCCTTATGGTCCATTGCCTATCGCTAAGGTCCGTGAGCACGCCATCCGCATTGCCGATGAGTTGGTGGAACGCGGATGCAAGATGATTGTCATTGCCTGTAACACTGCGTCCGCTGCGTTTCTCCGGGATGCCCGTGAACGATACAGTGTGCCAGTCGTGGAAGTTATTCTTCCCGCAGTAAGGCGTGCGGTGGCATCCACCCGCAATGGCAAAGTGGGCGTGATCGGCACAGTGGGAACCATTAATTCCGGTGCGTACCAGGATCTTTTCTCTGCAAGCCCCTCCATTGAGGTCAACGCAGTGGCATGCCCACGGTTTGTGGATTTCGTGGAACGCGGAATTACCAGCGGCAGGCAGATCCTCAACATTGCGCAGGATTATTTAGAGCCTCTGCAAGCAGAAGGGGTGGACACCCTCGTGCTTGGATGCACCCACTATCCACTACTATCCGGTGTCATTCAGTTGGCAATGGGGGACCACGTAAGTTTGGTCTCTAGTGCGGAAGAAACTGCGAAAGACGTGCTGAGAATCTTGAGCCAACAGGATCTTTTAGCCGATCCGGACATGCATCCTGAGCCAAGTTATAGCTTTGAATCAACAGGCGATCCGGAAATCTTTGCGCAATTAAGCCGCCGATTCCTTGGGCCAATTGTTTCCCAAGTGAGACAAAACGAGGGATAACCCCAGGTGTGTGTTCTACCTCTGAAAGGGGAGGGGTAGTTAGAAATTCACATTTTGGCCTAAAAGTTCACGCGATCTTCAATTGCATGGCACAGTATCCTTATGAGACTGACCATCCTTGGAAGCTCTGGTAGCGTGCCCGCTCCAGGTAACCCCGCATCCGGATATCTGTTAACTTCTCCGGACGCCCCTGCCGTGATTATGGACATGGGCCCAGGTGTCCTTGCAGCAGTTCAAGAAATTCAAGATCCTGCTGATGCGCATGTTATTTTCTCCCATTTGCACACCGATCACTGCGCTGATTTTGCGTCCTTGATGGTGTGGCGCAGGTTCCACCCAACGCTGGCCGCCAAGAGCCGCAATCTTTTGTTTGGACCTGAAGATACCCCCAACAGGCTTGGTCGTTTGAGCTCCGATGAGCCTGATGGTGTTGATGATATGTCAGATACTTTTGCTTTCGACGCCTGGGAAGAGCGCAAGCCAGAGCTCATTGATAATTTCACGGTCACGCCGTTCCGCGTTGTGCATCCCATTGAGACCTACGCGCTTCGCGTAGAGGAGCACCGCACCGGCGCCTCAATTACGTATTCCGGTGACAGCGCGTACACCGAAGCGCTTATCGACGCCGACCGCAACGTTGACATTTTCTTGTGCGAGGCAACTTGGGGCACCTCTTGCGATGACAAAGCACCAGGAATGCATATGTGTGGCCAAGACGCCGGAAGAATTGCGGCAGCAGCTGGCGTAAAGAAACTGATTATCACTCATGTTCCACCATGGATTGATGCAGAGGCCACAGTGGCAGCAGCCGCAGAACACTTTGATGGTCCTATCGAATTGGCACGATCAGGAATGGTTATCGAGTTTTAGTCCGTTTGTGCTAATAAGGTAGCTTTGGTGATTCTGTAATTGCGGTAATTCGCTTAGTTGGAGCTGTTGAAATTACGAGCACTTCTAAATACCTGGTAGATGGATTATTTAGCCCCGGAAGGGGCTATTTTTATGTCTAAACCCGAGGGTAATTTGGGAGGAGCGTTAAGTAATACTGACAGGTTAAACAAAGGTTTTGCCAGGGGTCGGGACCCGCTCGAAGCTGAAAATGTCTACTGGGAATACCGCAACAATGGAGTCTGGATCAGGATTAACACTGACAACAACTTCCAGGTCACTACGGCAGATGGACTCACCTCCTTAACCGTGACTGATACGGCAGTTGATCAGTCTGGAGCAAGGTTATGTGCCGTTGCTACTAATGCTTCTGGCACCACGATGTCGAGGGAAGCTGTTCTCACGGTACGTTCTGCCACCGAGATCCCTGATGATGGCCTGAGCATTGATGATGTTGTACTGCGTTGGGGTATTAGTGAGGAAGTACAATCACGACCACTATTTGGTGACTCCAACTACCTATCCGCTGGTGTGTCTGATGGATCTGCATTGACCTACGAGTCAACTGATAGGGATGTACGCATCATCCACAATGATGGCACTACCAATACTGAGCCTGACTACGCATCTAGGGCTGCGCACATTAGTGATGCAACTGTGGATCAGCTCGTTGAATTTGGTGGCGGCAAGGCAGCTATTAACCCGGATGGGTCTGCGACCGTTGATTGGGAGGGTTCTTTCAGCATCAACTTCTACGATGGTTTGGTGCCGTTTACCATCACGAATCCGCACCTCGAGATTTCTGTAGCTGGTACTGGCGTTCTGACTGGTGATCTCACTGGCTATGCAGTGGAGATGTCGAACCCGAATGAGAAAACCCCGTTGACTGACTTGTATGACGATGTCACGATCGCAACGTTTGGGGGAGTGGACCTTGATCCTGAAGGTGTTGTGACAATCAATTCTGATCATGACGGAGTGATTGTTGATGTCCCACTGGATGCCACCCCTCAGGTTACTTCCGGTGCAGGTTGGGGAGCGTGGCCGCAGGGCTTCCTTGATTTCCACTTTGATACCAACTTGTCTTCCTACTGGTATTCCTCAGATGGCGCAGGTGATCCTAAGAAGGCGCCTATGAGCTTTAATGTTGATTTCACTAATGCGTCCAGGTCTGGTGAACAGCCAATTGCTCCACAGGCAAGTGATCTCAATGCCGGAAACCAAGGCAGTCTCGTAGTTCCATCGGAGGCAGAAGCTGGTCAGGAAATCACCATCGGTGGTCTACCAGCCGGCGAAGATGTAGATGTGGTGTTGTTCCCAACGACATTCAGCTTTGATCGAATGACTGTGGGGGCTGATGGCACAGTAACTATCACTATTCCTTCTCGTCGTGGTGGCGAGAATCAGTTGGCAGTGTATGAGGCTGGCAAGACAGGTTCAGCGAATATTCTGGGCTGGTCCACTCTGACAATTGCTGGGGAGATTCCCGTTGTCCCAGAAGATCCTAAGACTCCAGTAGCTACTGGATCGACTCTTGGTTCAGTTCTGGATTCATTCTTCAAGGTGTTCAGCCGCATCTTTGGTGGGCTTTCCGCACTGTTTGCTCAGTGGTTTGGAGGTTTGTTGAGCAGCTAGCTCCACCAATGCATTGTTAGTTTCGGCCCCTAGCGCGTGGGCTTTGGGCTGAACTGGTGGAGGTGGGCGTCGAAAAGCATCTTGGTGCGCGGGGGTGTTGGGCTGGAAGGTACCCTGTATTTCATGACTTCTTCTTCCAGCTTTTCTCGTTTTGATGGCCGCGCACAGGATCAGATGCGTGCCGTCAAAATCACCCGTGGATTTACTTCCAACCCTGCAGGCAGCGTGCTTGTAGAATTCGGCAATACTCGTGTCATGTGCACCGCTTCTGTGGAATTGGGTGTGCCGCGTTTCAAGCGTGATTCAGGTGAAGGCTGGTTGACCGCAGAGTACGCGATGCTTCCTGCTGCGACTGCGGAGCGTAACCGTCGTGAATCCATGGCCGGCAAGGTCAAGGGACGCACTCATGAAATTTCTCGTCTGATTGGTCGTTCTTTGCGTGCAGCTGTGGATCTTTCCCAGCTGGGCGAAAACACCATTGCGATTGACTGCGATGTTCTGCAGGCCGACGGCGGTACTCGTACTGCATCTATCACCGGTGCATATGTGGCCCTGGCTGACGCCATCAAGGTTCTGCAGGAGCGAGGCGTTGTTCCAGGTAGCCCACTTCTTGCACCAGTTGCTGCTGTTTCCGTTGGTCTGGTCGACGGTAATGTATGCCTTGACCTGCCATATGAAGAAGATTCCCGCGCCGATGTTGACCTCAACGTTGTTATGACCGAACACGGTGAATTCGTGGAAGTTCAGGGCACCGGCGAAGAAACTACCTTCACCCGCGCGCAGCTCAACGACATGCTTGACTATGCCGAAAAGGGCTGCCGCGAATTGGTTGCTGCCCAAAAAGCTGCACTGGGAATCTAAAACCACAACAGAGTTAAGGACACCGGATGAAACTTCTTCTTGCATCCAACAACGCAAAGAAACTCAAAGAACTCCAGCGGATTTTGGATCAAGCAGGCCTGGATTCCGTTGAATTGCTTGCGCTGCGTGATGTCGAGGCATACGACGAGCCGATCGAAGACGGCCGCACTTTTGCCGACAACGCACAGATCAAAGCGCGCGCCGGGGTAACCCACACAGGCATCGCCACGATCGCCGATGATTCCGGCATCGCTGTCGAAGAACTCAACGGAATGCCCGGCGTTTTGTCCGCACGCTGGTCCGGCGCACACGGCAACGACACCGCCAACAACGAGCTGCTTCTTGCCCAAATGGAACATGTTCCCGACGAGCGCCGCAACGCAGCCTTCGTGTCCGTATGCGTGCTTGCACTTCCGGACGGCCAAGAATTTGTTCAGGAAGGCCGTTGGGAAGGCCAACTCCTACGCGGACCTAAGGGCGAAAACGGTTTCGGATACGATCCACTGTTCATTCCAGCAGAGGAAATCGATGGACAAGGACGCAGCTCCGCTGAACTTTCCGCAGAGGAAAAGGACGCTTTGTCCCACCGCGGTCAAGCGCTGCGCGGATTGGTTGAGAAGATCGCACAGGTAGCTGCGGTTAGCTAAGGCCTTAAGGAAAACTAAAACCTCCCCGCCAGATCACACGCAGTGATCGGACGGGGAGGTTTTTGTGTATATAACTATGAGTTCAGCTGGAATGTCTCAGTAACTTCCTTGCGGCGATTGTGCTCAACAAAAAATGACAGCAGCGGAACCACACCTGCGATAGCGGTGGTCACCCAACGAGTCGGATTCCAACGCGCCTTCAGACCCAGGTTCAGGGTGGTCATCAAGAAAACAATGTAAACCCATCCATGTGCAATCGGAACGAATCGTGCCCACTCAGGAAGATCCATGCCAATTATGTACTTCATGATCATCTCCGCCACCAGCGCCAGCAAAAACACACCAGTCACCCACGCAGCGATGGAGAACATGGTGAGGGCCTGACGAACGCGTTTCTTACGCTCGGGGTGGATTGGGGTCGTGGTAGACACGCAACTCTTCCTTCAAAAATAAAATAGCGGGATAGGGCTTCAGCAAAGCAGTCGGGCGCGGGCCCGGAAAAGTTCCAGGTTTATGCTTTTCGACGTCTCCGTGCATGCGGATCATTCAACCTGTTGAACTCTTCCACATCCATCGTCGGGCGAGACGGCAGGAAGGATTCGTCGATTTCCTTGACGCTGTCATCTTCCACCAGGCTCGGACGATGAGATAGCTGAATGAAGCTGTCTTCTTGCTCTGGCTGCGCAATTGGTGTCTTGCCTTGCTCCGCTATCATTTGGGCTTCCATGTTTTCTAACTCAATGGACTCATTCTCATACTGCAAATACTTGCGGTAGGCATAAACAAAGAATGCTCCGATAAGAGGCCACTGGAAGGCATAGCCTAGGTTTTGGAAAGTTCCAGACCCGGACTGGAATCTTGACCACTGCCACCACGCCAACGCGCAGGCTGCGATAAAACAAATGAGAAGAAAGACAATGTGACTTGCCTTTACTTTCTTCTTTTCTTTAACCCCGGATGGCCCTGGCTCGCTCATAGAGTGTTATTCTACCTGCTGATTTACGATAAGCGAATTTTTTTACGGTGCAGTTGGTCACCCGCATTAGTTAATTTGGGACTACACCATGTATAGTAAAACCCGCATTAAGCGCTTGTGGCGGAATTGGCAGACGCGCTGGATTTAGGTTCCAGTGTCCTAGGACGTGAGAGTTCAAGTCTCTCCAGGCGCACAAAAAGAAACTGCAGGTCATCAACAAAGATGACCTGCAGTTTCTTTGTTCGCCCGGCATGGGTTTGTTCTTATGGGTGTAAGTCCCTGGGAGTGAAGGTGGTTTAACTCCGTAGCTGATGGCAACTGCATCACCGTGAGGTGTTGTGGGGAGGAAGCTTCAAGCAAATATCTGCACCGAGGAATACGAATCACATATAAGGCCTGGTTGTTGGGGTAAGGCGGCAAGGATCGTCGAAGCCCGTTCCACCGAAACAGCAATTGGGTAAATGTGGCGGTCGTAGATGGATAGAACAAATTCTTAGACCTAAGGAGGCCTGTCCTAGTGCTCACCTTTTTTGTGGGCGGATTAGCTCTAAGGGCTGATCTGATGGGGCAGGAGTCAGCCGAGGTCATAGTATCGCTGGGATCACCACGGTTCGTGGGTGAAGTGAGCGAGAAGGACTGAATTCTATATCTCAGTGTTGTGAAAGGGGGCGCTGGTTATGACTGGTGACGATCGCAGCCATCCCGTAGGTACGGGTCATCGTGATGAGGATAGGGTGAATCCCGAAGGTAATCACGGTGGGCGTAGTCAGTTGTCGGCGTATGCAGTGGATGACATGAGCGGTGAGCAGGGGCTGTGGGAAATGGTGTTTTCTCGACAGAATTTGTTTGCTGCGCTGGAACGTGTGGAGACTACTCGGGGTGCGCCTGGTGTTGATGGATTAACAACGCAAGAGTTGCGGAGTTGGTTAGCGACACAGTGGGTGGATGGTCGTAGTCGTCTTGATGCGGGGACATATAAGCCGATGCCGGTGCGCCAGGTGCCGATCCCGAAACCTTGCGCCTTTACAATTAGTGACAATCAGATATCTGCAGTCGGGAAGTTTACTTCCACTGAACCTGTTACAAAGGTAATGAGTTTATCCCGGTGGAAGGACATAGAGTTCACAGTCTTTGAAGCAACGCTGGCTGTATCTTTCGGAGACTCGGGCGGGCCTGTATTTGATTCTCAGCAGCAGCTTATCGGCATTATTCAAGGCGGAAATACTAAGGGGCAAGTAAATATAACGCCCATATATATTTGAGTTACGAGAGAAGGGAAAATGCGTAAAATCAAAGATCCGAAGTCAGTTCTTCGTGGACTTGCTTCAGTATTATTAGGAGTTATCGCTTATTGTGTCGTGGTTGCACCAGTGTTTAAAGAAGGCAACTACTGGGAAATTACGAAAGAGAGTTTTAGCACAATAGGATTAGGGTTCAGCGCAGCTATTATTTTAGTTGGAGTGCTGTGGCTAGTTATTATTCATTTCGTCAATAAACGCCAGTGATATTTTCTGTGTAAGTGAAAAATCGCAACAATAACTGATACGGTGCTGTTGCAAAGTTGGGGCAGTAGGAAGAGCGACGTGAAATAATCAGAGCCATGGGTATCTTCTCCGGTCGTCATTTCCCCCGTGGCATCATTTTGTGGGCAGTGCGCAGGTCACTGCCGCTACGGGGTGAGCTGACCTAAGATCTGGAGGAAATGATGACTTCAGCGGGGCGTGCCGGTCGATCACACCACGATTCTCACCGCTGGGTCCAGAAATACGCCCCTGAGCTGGACAAGCACACTCGGTGGTACCGGCAGGTACCTGACTGGCAGGCCAGTTCCTGGCGGGTGGATGAGACCTATATCCGGGTCGGCGGCAGGTGGTGCTACCTCTGATCTGGCGATCACCGCTGGTGGCCAGACCCTGGACTTTTACCTCTCCCCGAAGCGCAACGTAGCGGCAGCGAAGCGTTTCCTGGCCAAGGCCCTCAGATCCAATGCGTCAGCCGGGTATCCCAGAGTGATCAACACCGATAAAGCACCCTCCCTAGCCAGGGCAATCGCCGAGTTGAAGTCAGAGGGAATCTGCCCGCCAACAGTGGAACACCGGCAGGTGAAATACCTCAACAACATCCTGGAAGGCGACCATGGTCGGCTGAAGCGGATCCTCGGGCCGAAAGGCGCGTTTAAGAACTTAGACATCTGCATATCGGACGTTGAAAGGGATGGAGGCGATGCACTCCTTGCGGAAAGGTCAGGGGACGATGTTTGCTTACGGGCAACCGAACCCGGACGCGGTGATCGTCAGCCGGGTCTTCGAGACGGCCTGAGAACGCTGAGTCGCAGAGACCATGGAGAAATGAAACTCGGGCGTTCGTGGCCCCTCCGCCCAACTTTGCAACAGCACCTCGTTACTCGGGAACAGCGAGGGGTAGCTCATCTGCTAATAGTTACTACTCGACACGCCCCATCTCTGCTTAATCTGAATGATCTAGAGTCTGAAGCGATAATGCGGCTTACGCGTACTGCAGCTCGAGCTATTGATTGTGCAGAGCAACGCCCCGGCATCAGCGTCTGGCAGAACAATGGGGTGGACGCACACCAAGCAATTCCTCATTTTCATGTCCATGTAGCTGGAACAATGCCGGAGGGCGGCACTAATTGGGGCGATGTTCATGAAATCTCCATCGACTCAACTGATGCTATCGCCTCGAAACTACGCCCCTTCCTTTGACGCTTCACCCTTGGTCGGGGCCGCTCAGGGCGATAAGATCATGACGACTGGGCGCAGTTTCCATGGACTAATTTATGTCAGTACATGAATGACTTCTGGTATATATACGATTGCTCCGGCTCTGACGAGTTTTGTCAATAAATCATACCTCCCAAGCATCTCGTGGGCAGGGCGGTCTATCTCCGGAGTAAGTCCGCGGCAGACGGGGCTCCCGCCTTGGCCAGTGCATCTAGTACATCATCAATAGTCCTGGGCGGATTCTTAAACGCCGCCGCGGCATAGGTAACAGCCTGATGGACACGAGTACCGAACAGATCAATCTGATCACATAAAAACTCATCAGCCCCCTGGATCTCGATGCCGTATTTATCCATCACGTCTTGAGGAAAATCCCGCACGTTTTCGGTAACGATCACCTGGGCACCACATCTAATGGCCGCAGCAAGAACATGACGGTCATCAGGATCCGGCAAAGACAATGACTCAATTAAATCTTCATACCCAGTCACCAGACAATCATCCACAGCCCGACACATCAGCTCTCTGGTTCGGCGCAGTTTACTGGGGTCAAGATCTGGCCGGTTGGCCTGGAGATTGCGAAAGACCTCATCCAAGATGTCCTCGGTCCACCGGGCTTGGTAAATACCTGTGCCTGCCAATCTGATCAGGATGTCGCGCAACATAGTGGGATACAGCACGTTGGCGTCGTAGACAACGGTAAAGCCGCTCACTCGTACAGCCCCATCTCCTCGGTCAGGGCAGTGAGATCATCTGCAGCTGTGCGGGTGTCAATATCTCGTTGGTGTTTGTAGGCCTGCACGTCGGCCGCATAGATGCGTCGATGCGTGCCAACCTTATGTCCGGGCAAGATGCCGTCATCCATTAATTTAATGACATGCGGACGAGAGACATTAAGCAGGTTAGCTGCTTGCTGGGTGGTTAGCTCGGCCCGCATAGGGATCACGCCTACCGATCTGCCGGCTGCTGAATTAACCAGGATCTCCCGGAGTACTTTGGCTACTTCTCGAGGTAGACGGATAACGTCATCGGAGTCCTCCACAACGACCTTGACGTCCTTATTCGTAGATGTATCGCTCAGGACGCGATTAATTTTCTGCAAAGCCTTACGGGCTGTGGCCGCCGTGCTGGCGAGTTCATTGTCCTGTAGGTGTGACATGCCCCCACATTACCGAATAAACGAAACAAACGAAACGTGCGCCATGCAAAGATCTAAAAGGGTGTACCCTAATGAGACGGTTCGAGTAGTGATCGTTTGATTGTCCCGCGCAGGACATGTAAGTGGGGGTTATGATCCGCCTAGTCCCGCGTGACCACGGTTAATGTCGCGTTGGATTTCTAGTATTGCCTCATGGTGATGTGTGCGTTACAGATTGTGTTTACGCCAGATCATCGATTGTGCTCTCTGAAGTTGCTAAACGAAAACTCTAATTATTAAGCAGGGTAGGCGAGGGTATTGCGTAAATTGCTGTTTCTGGTGATTGTTATCCGTTTTAAGAAAGCAATCTTTGATATGTAAAACTGAGTAGTTCGCCTGCTTTTGACAGTTGCCCGTAGTAGTTGGTCTTGCTTAGGCGCACAAAAGAAACTGCAGGTCATCAACCAAGATGACCTGCAGCTTCTTTTTATTTCACGACTAGTGCTTAAACGTAGATGCCGTGGTTTGCGAGCCATGCCTGTGGGTCGACTGGGGTGACGCCGTCTGGGTGGATCTCGAAGTGGAGGTGGGAGCCCGTGGAGAATCCTTGGCTACCCATTCCTGCGATTTCCTGGCCTGCTGCGACGCGCTCGCCGACGGAGACGTAGAGGTATTCCATGTGTCCGTAGATGGAGATGGATCCGTCGTCGTGCTGGATGCGGATCCACTGTCCGTAGCCGGATGCTGGGCCGGAGCTGATGACAGTGCCGGCCATGACGGCGTAGATTGGGGTGCCGATTGAGTTTGCGATGTCGATGCCGTTGTGGAAGGTTCCCCAACGTGGTCCGAATCCGGAGGTGAAGGTGCCGTTTGCTGGGCGCGCTACGGTGGCGGCTGGTGCGACGGCGGTGGTTGCGACTCCTGCAGCTTCTGCGACGGTGTCGGCAACGCCGGAGGAAAGGCCTGCGTAGTCGGTTTGCGCGGATGCTGGTGCCATGGTGGCGGTAGCGGTTGCGGTAGCGACGAAAGCAGCAATTGCTAGTCGACGCTTCATGTTGCGGTTGCGTGCGATGTTTAGCATGAGAATCCTTTTTATGGAGGTTAAAATGGTCAGATTGGCCATTTATTAACCAGTCCGTTATCAAGTTGTGACAACGTTAGGGGGTAACCCCACCCCTGTACAAGTTTTCGTGCTACCAAGCACGCCGTGCTAGGGGTGTCGCATGGTGCAATGATCCCCGCTACCCTGGGATTCCATGGAGAATGTTAGTTCCGTCACGTCGGATGGTTCGGTAGCGGATGTGCATGCCGAACGGTGGCAAGAATTGCTCGCACGTTTGGATGCCGATGCGCCGGACATCGCGGAGGGCACCGCCGCAAAGTTGCTCGCTACGATCCCGGGCTATGAGCTCGTTGACGCGGGGCCGATCAGGGAGTCGTCGATACGCAATACGGCCTTGATTATTCGCGTGATTAACGCGGGCACCGAGCCTAAGGCCGAGGACTTGCCTGAGGCTTTAAGGCTTGCCGACGAACGCATAGCGCAAAATGTGCCGCTGGGAAGTGTGCTGCACGGTTTTCGGATGTCTCTGGGGGAAATTCTGGAGCATTTGGTGCAGTTGGGCCCGGAATGCAATATTGATCCCGGCAGAATGCTGCGCTGGTCCACACTGATGTGGGCGGTCAATGATGCCTTTTCGACACGTGCCACAAGCGTGTCTCGCGATCACGAGGTTGCCACGGCGATCGCCGATTCGGTGCGGAGATCGGAATGGATCGGCAAAGCGGTCTCGGAAGGCTCTGAACTGTCAGAGCTTTTATGGGGTGCTGCGATGTATGACGTTCCGGCAGACTCTCCTTTAAGGGCGTTGGCAGCCACCTCATCTGATCATGCGAAAGCTGAAACACAGATCCAGAAGTGGGCTCAGCGCGCCGGGGTACGGGTGCTGACATCGGTGCAGCCAAGCGTGATCGTGGGGATTGTGATCGGGGAGCCGAGGCGAAACGTGGACGGCCCTGGTTTTGCTGTGGGTTTGGGTAGGGCAGAGGTGCTCTCAAAGCTGGCGGACTCATATAAGGATGCATCCCTTGTATTGAAGGCTGCCGATAATCTGAAACTTAATGAGGTGCAGCGGGCGCAAGATTTGTCGTGGAAGTTGGCTATTCACGCAAGCCCACGGGTGACGGAGATTCTTGCGCAGAAATATGTGGAGCCACTAAGGGAATCTGGCGAGTTTGCTCATGAGATCGTGGAATCTTTGCGGGCATATGTGGACAACCAGATGAATATTCCTGCTGCTGCGCGCAGTATTCCTGTGTATGTGAATACGCTCCGCTATCGGTTGCGCCGGTTTGAGGAGTTAACGGGCTGCTATTTGGAGGATACATCCACGGTCATTGAAGTGTCGTGGGTTCTGGAAGTCTGTGGCCGGGAGCTGTAGCCACCTACAAAAATCGCGAGAGAAAATTGCACCTATATATATGGTGCGAATCAGAAGTGGTTGGCATTCTGTTCTATATCTCAATAAGGAAAGCGGGAAAAGGTATGTCTCAGTCCACCAACATTTCACTTGAAGGTCGCACAGCTTTGATTACTGGAGGTGCATCTGGGATTGGGGCGGCTTGTGCTCGTGCGTTCTCCCGGGCAGGTGCCACAGTGACGGTGTGTGATCAGAATGAGCAGGCAGTGAAAGAGTTGGCTGAAGAAATTGGGGGAGATTACTGGGCCGTGGATCTCTCAGATACCAAGGCGTTGGAATTTCTCACCTTAGACGTGGATATTTTGGTCAATAACGCCGGTATTCAAAAAGTCGCGCCGATTCATGAGTTCGTTCCGGATGATTGGCGCTTCATTCACAAGCTGATGTTGGAATCCCCTTTCCTTCTAATTCGTGCCGCATTGCCCGCGATGTATGAGCGTGGATTCGGACGCATCATTAATATTTCCTCCATCCATGGGCTTCGTACGAGTGCTTTTAAATCGGCGTATGTGGCTGCAAAGCATGGCCTGGAAAGCCTTTCGAAAGTTACGGCCCTGGAGGGTGCGGAATATGGGGTGACATCTAACTGCATGAATCCTTCTTATGTGCGGACTGCTTTAGTGGAGAAACAGATTAAAGATCAGGCAGTCACACATGGCATTGCTCCAGAAGAAGTGGTGGAGAAGATCATGCTTACAGAATCTGCGATAAAGGGACTTGTCGATGCGGATGAGGTCGCCTCTTTGGTCACGTGGCTGGCATCCGACATGGCGGGCATGGTTACCGGCGCGTCTTACGCCGTGGATGGTGGCTGGACAGCCAGCTAGAACCTACACTTTGAAGGCATGAGTATTTCGCGCGATTTCGATGCCTGGATGGAAGATCGGGGCATTGTTGCTGAAGCTGAGGTTATACCGGATCATGCGTGCCAAGTGTTCCTGCCTGTGGAGGGTGTGAGAATTTCCCTCAAGCAAATGGAAGGTGAACAAGGCCACAACAATTCCGACGAGCTAGAGGCTGCGCGAAACTTGTTAACAGACCTCCTGGGTTAGTGATTACCTGCAGGTTTCCCTCACTTGTTGGAAGGACCTTTTCGTCCATGAAAGTTTTGTTTGGAAGAGGTTAAATGGCACGATAAGAGGGGCGGAAAATGCCACGCCCGCAAAAGATGACGTTTTCCTCATGATTTGTGGCATATTGTTTTCTATCCAATGTCACCCTGGTGGTTTACAGGCGTGCCATTTTCTTTACAAAATAGTATTAACCGAAACTTCAGGTCAGGATCCACGCCCTGCGTTCATCCCGGCTAAGTTATACAAGGAGCGAGTTCTCACGTGACCGAATTGAGCAGGAACTTCGGGGCCAGCCGACTGATTAACCGCTTTGGCCAGGAGCCTTTTGCCTTCGCTTTCGCCGGCCAAGGATATGACTGGTTGAAGACCCTTCGTGCCGCGGTTGCCGCAGGTGCGGGCACCAATGTTAGTGACATCGTCGAGCGCGCAAATGCGCTGCTTGCACCAGTTGCAGATGATCTCATTGGCACCCTTCCATTTGGTTTCGATCCAGTGGCTTGGGCTAACAACTCCGAAGATCCAGCTTTCGATACTGCACAATCTGCAGTGAGCGTGCCGGGTATCTTTGTCTCCCAGATTGCAACCCTGGATTCCCTTGAGGCGCAGCGCCTTGATGTGGATCAGGCTGTGTCCAGCATTGGTCATTCCCAGGGCGTATTGGGCGTGCACCTGCTCAAGGATGCGACTCGTGCTGATGAACTCGTTGCCATTGCGCAATTGATCGGTGCAGCGATCACCCGCACCGCACGCATGACGGGCCTGATCGCACAGGGCGACAACATGCCGATGCTGTCGATCGCCGGAATTACCCGCGAACAGCTTCAGCAAGCTATCGACGCGGCCTGCGCCGAAGTCCCTGCGGAGATCCGCCCGGTTATCGGTCTGTGCAACTCCCGCGATTCTTATGTTTTGGTTGGACGCCCAGACGACAACGCTCGCGTTGTTAAGGTCATTGAGGCAATGGCTGCCAAGGATAAGAAGGCCATTGAAGATAAGCTGCGCGGCGGTTCCGCGTTCAGCCCCCGTATTACTCCGCTGAAGGTGCAGGCTGCTTTCCATCACCCAGCTATGAACATGGCTGTGGAGCAGACCGTGGCGTGGGCAACCACTGCTGGTTTGGATGTGGAACTCACCCGCGAGATCGCCGCTGATGTTTTGGTTAACCCTGTCGATTGGGTAGCACGCGTCAACAAAGCGTATGAGGCTGGCGCTCGCTGGTTCCTCGACGTTGGGCCAGATGGTGGCATCGTCAAGCTGACTGCCAACATCCTTGAGGGCCGAGGCGCCGATTCTTTCTATGTTGGTGACGCAGCAGGCCAGGCCAAGATCTTTGATGCGGGCATGGCACCAGAGCTACCTGTGGATTACCAGGAATTTGCACCTCGCGTTGAGCACGTTGATGGAACCCCACGCCTTGTCACCAAGTTCACTGAGCTTACCGGCCACACCCCAATGATGCTGGCAGGAATGACCCCAACCACCGTTGACCCTGCCATTGTTGCAGCTGCAGCGAACGGTGGACACTGGGCTGAGCTTGCTGGTGGCGGACAGGTCACCCCAGAGCTGCTCGAAACTCACATCGCGCAGCTCACCGACATGCTTGAGCCAGGCATCAACGCCCAGTTCAACTCCATGTTCTTAGACCCATACCTGTGGAAGATGCAGATCGGTGGCAAGCGCCTTGTTCCTAAGGCACGCGCCAACGGTGCACCCATCGACGGCATTGTGATCACCGCCGGCATTCCTGAAAAGGATGAAGCTGTTGCATTGGTCAAGGAACTCATGCGTGATGGCTTCCCATGGATTGCGTTCAAGCCAGGTGCCATCAAGCAGGTTGAGGCAGTACTTGCGATTGCTAAAGAAATTCCAGAACTTCCCATCATCATCCAGATTGAGGGTGGCGTTGCTGGTGGTCACCACTCATGGGAAGACCTCGATGAGCTGCTGATCGCCACTTATGGCAAGGTCCGCGCACTAGACAACGTGGTGCTGTGTGTCGGCGGTGGTATTGGCACCCCTGAGCGCGCTGCCGATTACGTCACCGGTTCCTGGTCCACTTCTTACGGTCTGCCAGCTATGCCTGTTGATGGCATCTTGGTGGGTACCGCTGCGATGGCAACCAAGGAAGCAACCACCTCCCAGGCGGTCAAGGAACTTCTCGTTTCTACCCAGGGCTCTGATGAGTGGGTTCCTGCTGGTGGCGCAAAGAATGGAATGGCATCTGGTCGTTCCCAGCTCGGCGCAGACATCCACGAGATCGACAACTCCTTTGCTAAGGCTGGACGCCTTCTTGATGAGGTCGCAGGCGATGAGACGGCCGTGCAGGCGCGCCGGGATGAGATCATTGAAGCGATTGGCAAGACCGCCAAGGTCTACTTCGGTGACATCGGATCCATGACTTACGAGCAGTGGCTCAACCGCTACCTCGAGCTGTCTGGTCCTGTTGATGGTCAGTGGATTGATCCGTCCTGGACCGCACGTTTCGCTCAAATGCTGGAGCGGGCCGAGGCGCGTTTGATCGAACAGGATCATGGCCAATTTGAGCCAAGCCTGACGGTGGAGGATGGCGTCGACAAGCTTGTTGCTGCTTACCCGCATGCCGCAACCGACCTGCTCACCCCGGCTGATGTCGCCTGGTTCTTGGGCCTGTGCCGCACGCCGGGCAAGCCTGTGAACTTTGTGCCTGTCATTGATAAGGACGTGCGTCGCTGGTGGCGCTCGGACTCCCTGTGGCAGTCCCACGATGATCGCTACACCGCTGATCAGGTGGCTATTATCCCTGGTGTCGTCGCTGTTGCTGGCATCACCAAGGCCAACGAACCTGTCGCTGACCTGCTTGATCGCTTTGTCGACGCCACCATCGAGCGCATCGATGAGCACGATTCCCGCTCCCGCGACATCATGGGCAAAGTGCTTTCCTCACCTGGCACATTCTGGGCTGGCCGCAACATCCCATCGGTGATCCACAGCCTTGGGCATGCTGACAAGTGGTCCCGCTCCGAATTCGAAGCATTCCATAGCCCAACCGGCGCCAACTTGGTGTACGAAGACGCCGAGCACGCGATGCTGACTGTGCCTTTGGCGGGTTCCACCGCATTCGGCACCACCGCTGAGCTGAAAATCCGTTTCACCAGCCCCATCGACGCTCTGCCAAGCGCTGTCCCCCTGGTCACCCAGGAAGACGCTGAAGCCGCGATGGGTGAACTGACCCGCATCGCAGCTGGCGGCACCCTGGCAACTGTGAACAATGGCACCGCTACCTGGGAAACCTCCGTCGATGCCGGCGTCATCGCTGACTACAACAACGTCACCGCAGGCTACCTGCCAGCATCCGTTGTTCCTGCACACACCGCACCTGACGTGCTGGTTGGCCGCGCATGGCCAGCAGTGTTCGCTGCCGTGAAGTCCGCGGTCATCCCAGGTACCGATTCCGCATCCGTTGTGGAAGGCATGCTGTCCCTGGTTCACCTGGAGCACCACATTGTGCTCAAGTCCGATGTCCCAACCGACGGCGCGCTGAAGGTTTCCGCGACTGCCGATGAGGTAGTCGATACCGACCTGGGGCGCCTCGTGATCGTGCGCGCAGAAATCGCCGACGCAGAAGGCAACCTGATTGCTACGTTGGCTGAGCGTTTCGCGATCCGCGGACGCAAGGGCAACGCTGTCGCACGCACCAACACCTCCGCACTGCCAACCACCGTGGACACCCCACGCTCAGCTCGCGCAGTGGCAACCGTTGTTGCACCTGAATCCATGCGCCCATTCGCTGTGATCTCCGGTGACCGCAACCCAATTCACGTCTCTGATGTTGCGGCTTCCCTGGCTGGTCTGCCAGGTGTGATCGTGCACGGTATGTGGACCTCTGCCATCGGTGAACTGATCGCCGGTGCAGCATTCAACGATGAGCAGATCCAAACTCCCGCAGCCAAGGTCGTGGAATACACCGCAACCATGCTGGCACCAGTTCTTCCAGGTGAAGAAATTGAGTTCAACGTTGAGCGCTCCGCTGTGGACAACCGCCCAGGAATGGGAGAAGTCCGCACCGTTACCGCAACCGTCAACGGCAACTTAGTGCTTACTGCCACCGCTGTTGTTGCAGCTCCATCTACTTTCTACGCATTCCCCGGCCAGGGCATTCAGTCCCAGGGCATGGGTATGGAAGCACGCCGTAACTCTCAGGCAGCTCGCGCTATCTGGGACCGCGCCGATGCACACACCCGCAACAAGCTGGGCTTCTCCATCGTGGAAATCGTGGAAAACAACCCACGCGAAGTAACCGTGGCAGGGGAGAAGTTCTTCCACCCAGACGGCGTTTTGTACCTCACCCAGTTCACTCAGGTGGGCATGGCAACTCTGGGTGTTGCTCAGATCGCTGAAATGCGTGAAGCACATGCCTTGAACCAGCGTGCATACTTTGCTGGACACTCCGTTGGTGAGTACAACGCGCTTGCTGCTTACGCTGGTGTGCTGTCCCTGGAATCCGTTCTGGAGATCGTTTACCGTCGTGGCTTGACCATGCACCGCTTGGTGGACCGCGATGAAAACGGTCTGTCCAACTACGCGCTGGCAGCTCTTCGCCCCAACAAGATGGGTCTAACTGAAGACAACGTCTTTGATTACGTGTCGTCCATTTCTGAGGCTTCCGGCGAATTCCTGGAAATTGTGAACTACAACCTGGCTGGTCTGCAGTACGCAGTTGCTGGAACCCAGGCTGGTCTTGCCGCCCTTCGTGCCGATGTTGAGAACCGTGCACCAGGTCAGCGTGCCTTCATCATGATTCCTGGTATCGATGTGCCATTCCACTCCTCCAAGCTGCGCGATGGTGTGGGCGCGTTCCGCGAGCACCTAGATTCCTTGATCCCAGCTGAGCTGGATCTCGACGTGCTGGTTGGCCGCTACATTCCAAACTTGGTGGCACGACCATTCGAGCTCACCGAAGAGTTCGTAACATCCATGGCAGAAGTGGTGGAGTCCACCTATGTCAATGAGATCTTGGCTGATTTCAAGGCTGCATCTGCCAACAAGCAGAAGCTTGCCCGCACGTTGCTTATTGAGCTGCTTGCATGGCAGTTCGCATCCCCTGTGCGTTGGATTGAAACCCAGGATCTGTTGATCAAGGGCCTTCAAGCTGAGCGTTTCGTGGAGGTCGGTGTTGGCTCTGCTCCCACGCTTGCCAACATGATGGGCCAGACTCTGCGCCTTCCTCAGTACTCGGACGCCACCATTGAGGTGTTAAACATTGAGCGCGATCGCCCAGTTGTGTTCGCTACCGATGAGGTTGTGCGTGAAGTGGCGGTTGAAGAGACCCCAGCAGCTCCTGTAGAAACCACTGAAACCCCAGCAACCCCAGCCCCTGTTGCAGCTGCAGCCCCTGCCACCGGCGGCCCTCGCCCAGATGACATCAGCTTCACTCCTTCTGATGCCACTGAAATGCTCATCGCTATCTGGACCAAGGTTCGCCCAGATCAGATGGGTGCCACTGATTCCATCGAGACCCTGGTTGAGGGCGTGTCCTCTCGCCGTAACCAGCTCCTGTTGGATCTTGGTGTGGAGTTCGGCCTCGGCGCAATTGATGGCGCAGCCGACGCTGAGCTCGGTGATCTAAAGGTCACCGTGTCCAAGATGGCTAAGGGCTACAAGGCGTTTGGCCCTGTGCTCTCCGATGCTGCAACTGATGCCCTGCGTCGCCTCACCGGTCCAACCGGTAAGCGCCCAGGCTATGTTGCAGAGCGCGTCACCGGCACCTGGGAATTGGGCCAGGGCTGGGCTGACCACGTGGTCGCTGAAGTTGTGATCGGCGCCCGCGAAGGCGCATCCCTGCGCGGCGGCGACCTGGCGTCACTGTCTCCTGCCAGCCCAGCGTCTGCATCAGATCTTGATTCGCTTATCGACGCAGCCGTCCAGGCCGTAGCCTCCCGCCACGGCGTTGCGGTCTCCCTGCCTTCAGCAGGCGGCGCTGCCGGTGGCGTGGTTGATTCCGCAGCTCTTGGCGAGTTTGCAGAGCAGGTCACCGGACACGATGGTGTGCTTGCTCAGGCAGCCCGCACCATCTTGACCCAGCTGGGTCTTGATAAGCCAGCAACCGTTTCCGTGGAAGACACCGCAGAGGAAGACCTCTACGAGTTGGTCTCCAAGGAACTCGGTTCTGATTGGCCACGTCAGGTTGCACCAAGCTTCGATGAAGAAAAGGTTGTTCTGCTTGATGACCGTTGGGCTTCTGCGCGTGAGGATCTCTCCCGCGTTGCTCTTGGCGAACTCGCAGCAACTGATATCGATGTCACAGGTGCAGGCGAAGCTGTTGCAGCACAGGCTGAATTCTTTGGACTTGATGATCTCGCAGCTCAGGCTCGCGACCAAAGCTCCTTGGACTACGCCGACGATGTTGCGGTCGTAACCGGCGGATCGCCGAACTCGATCGCGGCGGCAGTCGTCGAAAAGCTTCTTGCTGGCGGTGCAACTGTCATTGCTACGACCTCTAACCTCGGCCATGACCGCCTGGAGTTCTACAAGGATCTCTACGCACGTTCCGCACGCGGCACGGCAGCACTGTGGATCGTGGCGGCTAACTTGAGCTCCTACTCAGACATCGACGCCATCATCAACTGGGTCGGATCCGAGCAGACCACCACCGTCAACGGCGCATCCAAGCTGGTCAAGCCAGCTTTGGTCCCAACCTTGCTGTTCCCATTCGCGGCACCTCGCGTGTCCGGATCCATGGCAGATGCAGGCCCACAGGCAGAATCCCAGATGCGACTTCTGCTCTGGTCTGTTGAGCGCCTCATCGCAGGTCTTGCACCACTGGGCTCCTCCATCAACGTGGGTCACCGCCTGCACGTGGTCATCCCAGGTTCACCAAACCGTGGACGCTTCGGCGGCGACGGTGCATACGGTGAATCCAAGGCAGCTCTCGACGCAGTGGTCACCCGCTGGAACGCCGAGCAGGGCGCATGGGGAGCAAACACCTCCCTCGTGCACGCTCACATCGGTTGGGTTCGCGGCACCGGCCTCATGGGCGGCAACGATCCTTTGGTCAAGGCAGCTGAAGAAGCAGGCGTGGAAACCTACTCCACCCAAGAAATTGCAGAGAAACTGCTGTCCCAGGCAACTTCCACTGTCCGCGAGCAGGCAGCATCCGCGCCAATCACCGTCGACTTCACCGGCGGACTTGGTGAATCTGATCTGAACCTGGCGGAAATGGCACGTGCAGAAGCAGCTAAGGCAGCTAACACACCAGTGGTTGAGGCTCCACGCACAGTGGCAGCACTGCCAACTCCTTACCGACCAGTGGTTCAAACCACCCCTGATTTCGCAGGTCAAGTCACCCAAGACCTCGACGAGATGGTCGTCATCGTTGGCGCCGGCGAGCTTGGCCCATTGGGTTCTGCACGTACGCGTTTCGACGCCGAACTCAACGGTTCCCTCTCCGCCGCGGGTGTCATCGAACTTGCATGGACCATGGGACTTATCCACTGGGATGAAGATCCAAAGCCAGGCTGGTACGACGACTCCGACGAGGCAGTGGCCGAAGAAGACATCTTCGACCGCTACCACGACGAAGTCATGGCACGCGTTGGTGTTCGCAAGTACAATGACATGCCTGAGTACGGCATGATCGACAACTTCGCACCAGAGCTGACCACCGTCTACCTCGACCATGACCTCACCTTCAACGTGGGCTCCCGTGAAGAGGCACTGACCTACGTCCACTCCGAGCCAGAACTCACCTTTGCTTCTTTCGACGAAGCAGCAGGGGAGTGGAAGGTCACTCGCAAGGCAGGCTCCGCAATCCGCGTACCTCGCCGCATGGCGATGACCCGCTTCGTTGGTGGACAGGTTCCTAAGGACTTCAACCCAGCTGTATGGGGCATCCCAGCAGACATGGTGGACAACCTGGACACCGTCGCGCTGTGGAACATTGTCTGTACTGTCGACGCCTTCCTGTCCGCTGGTTTCACCCCGGCTGAACTGCTCGCATCCGTGCACCCAGCTCGCGTGTCTTCCACCCAGGGCACCGGCATGGGCGGCATGGAATCCCTCCGCGGCATCTACGTGGACCGCATCCTGGCAGAGCCACGCGCCAACGACGTTCTGCAGGAAGCACTGCCCAACGTTGTTGCAGCTCACGTCATGCAGTCCTACGTCGGTGGCTACGGACAGATGATCCACCCAGTCGCAGCTTGTGCAACCGCAGCTGTTTCTGTGGAAGAAGCACTGGACAAGATCCGCATCGGCAAGTCCGATTTCGTTGTCGCAGGTGGCTTCGATGCCCTGTCCGTTGAAGGCATCACCGGCTTCGGCGACATGGCAGCAACCGCCGACTCCGCAGAGATGGAAGGCAAGGGAATTGAGCACCGCTTCTTCTCCCGCGCCAACGACCGTCGCCGCGGTGGATTCATCGAATCCGAAGGTGGCGGAACCGTCCTGCTGGCACGCGCATCACTCGCAGCTGACCTGGGACTACCAGTGCTCGGTGTCATCGGATTCGCAGAGTCCTTTGCAGATGGTGCCCACACCTCCATCCCAGCCCCAGGCCTCGGTGCCCTTGGTGCTGCCCGCGATGGTGTGGAATCCCGCCTCGCAGTAGCACTGCGCTCCGTCGGTGTCTCTGCTGATGAGATCTCCATTATCTCCAAGCACGACACCTCCACCAACGCCAACGATCCAAACGAGTCCGACCTGCATGAGCGCATCGCAACCGCCATCGGTCGTGCAGACGGCAACCCGATGTACGTGATCTCCCAGAAGACACTCACCGGACACGCCAAGGGTGGTGCAGCAGCATTCCAGATGATCGGTCTCACCCAGGTCCTTCGATCCGGACTGGTGCCAGCCAACCGTGCGCTCGACTGCGTTGACCCAGTACTGTCCAAGCACTCCCACCTCGTCTGGCTGCGCAAGCCACTAGACCTTCGTGCGAAGGCACCAAAGGCAGGTCTTGTTACCTCCCTCGGCTTCGGACACGTCTCCGCAATGGTCGCTGTTGTTCACCCAGACGCCTTCTACGAGGCAGTCCGCGTGGCACGTGGTGCTGAGGCAGCTGACGCATGGCGCGCATCCGCGATCGCTCGCGAAGAAGCAGGCCTTCGTACCATCGTCGCCGGTATGCACGGTGGCGTACTGTACGAACGCCCAGTCGAGCGCAACCTCGGTGTCCACGGAGACGCAGCTAAGGAAGTAGAAGCTGCAGTCCTCCTGGATTCCCGCGCCCGCCTAGTTGACGGTGTCCTCCGCGCCGAAGGCTAGTTGGTTATTGCGTTGAGCCCCTCATGCGGTGTCCCTTGTTGGGATGCCGTGTGAGGGGCTTTTTGCCTGACTTGGCTCAAATTAGTGCCGAAGGCGAGTCAACGACCCCAATCCTCCACGTCTACAGATGAGACAAAGGTCTTTACGAAACGATGTCCTTCACACCGAGGGTAACTTAGTGCGGAAAACCTACGATTTACCAGCCCAAACACACTTACCAATGTGATCTTCCACAAAACAAAAAGAGCAAAGTCATTACACTGCGGTTTAAACAGTTGGGATCGCAGAATGGGTATTTGTATGGATTAGTGGGTCACAGGCTCTTAAACGCGATTCTGAGAGGGCACTTTCTGGGCGTCCCAATGGGAATTTTGGGTCAGATTTGGCGGGGCTGCATATTGAGGCCAAACCGCGGTTGGAGAATGGAGATCTTGGTTTGATATTGCAGTATCGGCGCCGGAAACGCTCGCTGCCAGGGGTTTGTGAACCAGGGGGGCGATAAGAACACGTGCTAACTCAAGCACTTAACAGCGACGCTACACCACCAACCCTCTCCTGTACAGACCCATCATCACGCGCACCATTAAGACGCACCACACCAGCAACTTCCTGAACCACCGGCCGCCCCACATACCGCTGCGGGAACTGCCGGTAATGGGCATCCAACGCCTGCACACGCAACCGATGCACCGCCCTCCAACTACCATCAAACACCGACTGTGGAGTATGCCCAGCCACACCAGAATGCGGATGAACCGTGTTGTAATACACCACAAACTCCTCCACCCACACCCGGGCCTGATCCATCGATGCAAACACCTTCGGATAAAACGGCCGATACTTCAACGTATGAAACACCGACTCCACAAACGCATTATCATCACTCACCCGCGGCCGAATCAACGACAACGCCACACCATGATCCGCTAACAACCGCCGCACCCTCGTCGATGTCATCGCCGACCCATTATCCGAATGCACCGTCACCACACCCGGATTATCCGCTAACACCTGCGTTAACAACTCCACCGCGGTGGAGGTATTTTCCGTCGGCGCGACCTTCGCCCCAACAATCTTGCGGGAAAACAAATCAATCGCCAGATGCAACGCATAGGTCTTACCACGTACCAGCGACGGCAAGAACGTCACATCCCAACACACCACCTGACCAGGCTGTGTTGCTTCCAACCTCGGCTTAACCCGTGGCGTTGGTGATCGTTTCACCGGGGACAGGGCATTGACTCGGTCTTTGTGTAACAACTTGTGCTGCTTGGCAACACGCCACCATGTACGTAGTGATGCGCGGTAGATGCCTTTGTTAAACAACATGTTAAACACCCCACTAACGCTCAGTTGTGGGTACGCGGTGATCGCATCAACAATGAACTGGCGTTCGTGTTCTGCCAACGCTTGACGCACCGACGACACTGCTGGCTCCTTTCCCTGCCAAGGCTCTGGTGTGGGTTCCACACCAGGTGCTGCTAGTTCCACACCAGGTGCTGTTGGTGCTGGCACGGCCTGCAGGACAGGTTTCGGTGCAGGACAGGGACGCGCTTGTTGCGGTAATACGCCGTTGATTTCGACAGCTTGATCAGCCGTAATGCCTTGTTATGGCTCAGCCTGGCACAGGTGGTGAGATCTGTGATCAAGGTGTTTTCTTCCTTGAGTCCTTGATCAAAGGCGCGTTGCTCATCCACGTTTAGGTGGCGTCCTCCTCGTCTAAGCCCTCGCCAGGATTGGGCCTGGTCCCAATAGCTTTTCCCAAGATATCGATCACCATTTGATTCTGATGGTCTTTTTGCTTGTAGTGCGCGAGTTCTTTCTTCAGCGCTGCGATTTCTTTGAGGTACTCGTTTTCCATGATCGTGGCTCTTTCTAGTTGTTGGGCAATCATGTGGCGTAGTCGAACGATTTCGACCACGGTTCGGGTGGTCATCAACCCGATCTTGCGGGGTGAGATATCAGCGTCTAAGTCCCCGTCGGTCATAGCGGCGCACCAGGCCATGATGGTGTGCTTACGGAGTTGGTAAAACGTGAGGAATTGCTGGCCCTGACCGTGTGGTTGAGCTAAGTATCCTATGACCAGGTCACGTTTGTCATCAGCCGTTAGTGTGGTGACATCGTCGACTGGGGTGGTGCGTTCGATCCCGAAGCGGTGGGCATCATCAAAAGCATGGGGAAGCCGGCTGAAGGTGCTTATTGCTGCTAGCCAGGTTCGAACGGTGCAGTGGCCGATGTTGTTGGCTGTGAGGAAGGGCTGGCGGTAGCCGTGCGGCAGGGTGGTGTAGATCCGCATGAACTCGAGTCGTGTTTGTGGCTCGTAGTAGCGTCGCCCGTTGGCGGAGATTCGATCTGGTGGGAAGATCGGCCACTCGATGCTGTGTGGGTCCGGCGCCGGTGGTAGCTGGGGTGCTGTGGGGGCAGGGGCCGGGGGCTGTGGGATCTGGGGTAAGGCTTCGGGACTGATCAGATCCAGGTAGTCCTGAAGGACTGAGAAGGGGATGGACATGATGAACTCCTTGCTAAGGATGGTGGTTCACCACTGACCTGACACTGAGAGGAAAGTGTTCATTTAAGGCCAAATACGGGGTCGGCATTAGCAATCTTGGTTCGAAACATGAGTTGGCTCAAATGAGTGCTGAAGAGAAGAAATTCATCGATCAACATCCTGAACTCATAGCGATTGATTAGGTGGGCAGATAATTCGCAGCACAGCCACGAGCCAGATCGAACTATTGACCCCGACTCTTGACTTCTATAAGCGAGAAAAGGGCCTTTGCGGAATAATTTCCTTCATTCTGGGTGTGTTTACATGGTTTGTCACTCCTTACCCCCACCATTTCCCACTTAGTGCGGAAAACTTCTGGCTCGACATCAAAACCATGCTGGCCGGTGTGTCAATAGGAATTTCTGAAGGCCAAAATGAGCCAAGTCAGGTTTTGGGCTCTTCACCTGGTCATACAATATTCTATGAGGGTCAGTGAAGTTACTAAGAAGCTCGCCAACGATGGAGTGCTATTCGTAACGAGGTGACATTCCCACCGGCACCTTGCCCCAGATAGAAAAACGGATGGAACCAGTATTGGGAAAAGGATGGTTGCGATGAAATACAACGTCGATGTCTCTCGTGAAAGCGAGGACTGGCTCGCCACCGGCACCAATCTCGAAGGCGTATCCACGTGGGCGACAACCTTCGCCAACCTTGATCGCAACGGCCGGGAAGCCATTGCTCTAGCTGAAGATCTCCCCGAAGGTGCAGAAAGCTCACTGGCCATCTCTTGGTCGGTTCCTACAGATTCCCCCGAATTGGACACTGCAATTCAAATTGCTCAACAGCGTCGCGATCTAGTGCAAGCCCAACAAGACTTAGAGCCCAAAGTTCGATCCGCTATTTCCGCTCTCACCCAAGCTGCGCTGCTAGGTATGACTGCAGGTCGAGTATCCCCAACTCACAACCCGGGTAGCAGAGCTATCTCATTGGATCAGGTGTCAGGAGTTTTAAACTAGCGTGCGCAATTCCCGTGTGAGCAGAAAGAATCGTGCTTCCGGGGACTAATTACATTTTCTTTTTATCAGGGAGTAGGTCCACCTAAAGCCACAGCTAGAATCAACGCCATAAAAAAGAGGTTAGAAATCAGGAACCCTGCCCAAATTCCCCATCCCAGAGCACGGATAGCATAATGCCCCCGACGATAACGGTACAGAACTATAGCTGTGCCAACTACAACGCTGAACAAGATTACCTGGTGGATGAAAAATCCTAAAAGCCACAACAATTTCTGTTCAAGAACTGATTCGAGTGGGACCAGACTATAGCGAAGAAAAAATCCGATAACTAATCCAAGCAGGAAAAGTAGGAAAATGACTGCTTTTCGCATCTGCTTGTTAGTTGAGGTCACTTCTCAAAATTACCAAATTTAAGCAGCTCATCTTGGGGTGTCTCAGGCATGCGAGCATTCAGGGCTTTCCTAAGCCCACAAAACCTCACAAACACTATTGCCAGTGAAATCACACACAAGAATGTGCGCATGCACTAATTGTTGATAATGTTTCCTAAGCAAGTATCCGCCCCGTTTTCTGCACGATGCAGGAACTGGGGCGGTATGCATTTACCTCGCGATAGCGCCCTTTGATTCGAGAAAGGAGCTGGAGCCTTGTCTTCCTCCAGCAATCCCACAACGGAGCAGGTTGGGATCCCGAGAAATGTTGTCATCATCTTGGCTGTATTAGTTTTTACAGCCTTTGTCATGATGTTGAATGAGACCACTCTGGCAGTCGCGTTGCCGTCGATCATGGCGGACTTTGACATTGAGGCGAATACTGCGCAGTGGTTGCTCACTGGTTTTATGTTGACCATGGCTGTGGTTCTTCCAGCTACTGGTTGGATGTTGGAACGTTTTACCACTCGTAGTGTGTTTATTTTCGCCACGGTGGTCTTCCTGATCGGTACTGTGACGGCTGCGTTGTCTCCTACTTTTGCGATTATGCTTGCAGCCCGCGTCGCTCAGGCGATTGGTACCGCTGTGATCATGCCGCTGCTGATGACTGTCGCGATGACCGTTGTTCCTCCAGAGCGCCGTGGCGCCGTCATGGGTTTGATTGCGGTCGTGATGGCCGTTGGTCCTGCTCTTGGACCTAGTGTGGCTGGTTTCGTACTCAGCTTGTCTTCGTGGCATGCGATTTTCTGGGTCATGGTTCCGTTGGTGTTTGTGGCAAGCCTGATCGGTACCCTGCGTCTGACCAACGTCAGTGAGCCTAAAAAGACTCCTTTGGATGTCATTTCCTTCCTGATTTCCGCAGTGGCTTTCGGTGGCCTTGTCTATGCCTTGAGCTCGATTGGCATCATTTTGGAAGGCGACAGAAGTGCATTGATCGTGTTGGCTGTCGGCATCATTGCGCTTGTGGTGTTTGTGTGGCGCCAGATTGCCATGGGTAAGCAGGATAAGGCGCTGCTGGATCTGTGTCCGTTGGCGATTCGTGAGTACACCATTCCGCTGATTGTGCTTTTGACGCTGTTCGGTGCGCTGCTCGGTGTCATGAATACACTGCCGCTCTACCTGCAGGGATCCTTGATGGTCACCGCCTTGGTTGCGGGTCTAGTGCTGTTGCCAGGTGGTCTTTTGGAAGGTGTGCTGTCGCCATTTGTGGGTCGAATCTATGATCGTCATGATCCACGCGGACTCGTGATCGGCGGTATGTCACTCGTTGTGATCTCCCTGTTTGCACTGTCCACCGTCGATGAGTTCGCCAACGTTTGGTTTATCATCGGCGTACACATCGTGTTCTCCATCGGCCTTGCGCTGCTGTTCACCCCACTGATGACAGTCGCGCTCGCATCCGTCCCCGACAACATGTACGGCCACGGCTCCGCGATCCTCAACACCCTCCAACAGCTCGCCGGCGCCGCAGGCACCGCGGTCATGATTGCGGTTTATTCCACCGTCAGCAACAACGCGCTTATCGACGGCGCAACCCAACAAACCGCCCTCGCCGACGGCGCCAACTCTGCATTCTTCGCCTCAGCGTGCGTGGCAGTGTTTGCACTGATCGTGGGCTTCTTTGTAAAGAGGCCAGCCCGCTAAGCTTGGTCGCATGATCAGCATTGGAACCGACCTCGTTCACATTTCGGCGTTCGCAGAGCAGCTTGCACAGCCGGGAAGTTCCTTCATGGAGGTGTTTTCCGCAGGGGAGCGTCGTAAAGCAAATGAACGCCAGGGAAGCCGCTACGGCGAGCATTTGGCGGGGCGGTGGGCGGCAAAAGAATCCTTTATTAAGGCCTGGTCACAGGCCATTTATGGCCAGCCACCCGTGATCGCCGAAGAAGCCGTGGTGTGGCGGGACATCGAAGTTCGCGCAGACGCGTGGGGGCGCGTCGCGATCGAATTGGCGCCCGGATTGGCCGCAGTGGTCCGGGAATCCATCGGGGAATTTTCCAGCAGCTTGAGCATCAGCCACGACGGCGACTACGCGGTGGCGACGTGCGTGTTGACTATCCAGTAGCCACGGAGAAGAGGTAAGAAATCAGCATTCGTTTGATTTCTTCCACGATGCTGTCGAAATCCTCTTCGGAACTATTGACATCACGCACGGCATAGTTAAGCAGGGAACTTACCGTGTGCACCAGCAATCCCGCCAGTGACATGCGCTCCTCGTAGCCAGCACCGCGGGCAAGCGGGCGCATAACTTCCGCGATGATTTCCAGCATCTCTTTTTCCGTCGCCGCAGCTGTCGCACGAGTTGCCGGCGTCGACTGGATGGCATGCCACACGGCCCGCCGAGATGGATCATCGCGCCAGAGCCTGGCCAAGTGCTCAATGAATTCATCAAGGATATCCGGCCACTGCAACGCAGGAACCTGATCGGAGAATTTCTTCAACTCCGCGACAGCTTCCGCGGTATCCACACGATCCAATTCGCAGATCAACACATACTTATTGGCAAAGAATTGGTACAGCGTGCCGATCGGAACCTCTGCGCGCTTAGCGACTTCATCAAACGTGAACGATTCAAAACCTAGATCGACAAGCACTGAACGCGCAGCGGTGAGGATTCGATTGAATCGTTCACGACTGCGCTGCTGTGCCGGACGGCGGCGAGGCATTAAAATTTCAGTGCCTGCCGCTTCCAATTGTTCAGTGTCTTTGTCTGATGTCATAAGGTTTTTAAGCTGGTGCTATTACGCCGCGGTGATTTCGCGGACGATGCGCTCCACGTGACCAGTTGCACGAACATTGTACTTCGCCATGCCAACAGTTCCGTCAGCATTGATGAGGAATGTGGAACGAATTACACCCTGAACAATCTTGCCGTAATTCTTCTTCTCACCAAACGCACCCCACGCAGTCATCACAGACTTGTCCTCATCGGAAAGAAGAGGGAAGTTCAGCTCATGGTCCTCACGGAACTTCACCAGCTTGTCCACCGGATCCGGGGAAATGCCAACAACAGCAATGTCGAGAGCGTTGAGGTTGCTCAAAGAATCACGGAAATCGCATGCTTCCTTGGTGCAACCTGGAGTGTTGGCTTTGGGGTAGAAGTACACCAGAACTTGCTTTCCGGCGAAATCACTAAGTGAGGTGGTCGAACCCGAATCATTAGGCAATGAAAATGCGGGTGGGGTATCTCCAACGTCAAGGCGCTTCACTTCAGTCATGCACTCCACAATAGCCGGTGCTCTTCGATGTAGATACCTTGCATATGGGGTGAATTCGGGGACTGGTGCACCTCGCGCGCAAGTGTTCAGTAATATGGACTCCCAGTAACGGGTTTTCATGACGCGTTAAATTTTTTAGTTGATCACAGATACACCAATCAGGAGTAGCGCAGTGGCACGCAACATTGAAGACATCCAGCGCGATATTGAGCGCACCCGCCGTCAGTTGGCTTCCACCCTCGACGAGCTGGCAGACCGCAGCAAGCCTTCCAACTTGGTCGATGACGCCAAGAACCAGGCAACCGCGAAGCTGCAGGAACCAAACGTACAGAAGGTGCTCCTGGGCGTCGCTGCTGTCGTCGTTGGTGCTGTTGTATTCAGCGTTGTGCGTGGCCGTAAGAAGGCAAACGACCTGAAGGAAATTCAGCGTCTGCTCTCCGAGCGTTAAATTGCTTTTCGACGGGGCGTTTCGTGGTTTAAGGTTTCTTTAAATCAGAATCGCCCCGGCTTCATGTAGTTCCTCCAAAGCGTGGTCTCCCGCATGGAAATCCACCGCAGAACACATCGACGTCAAAATGGAGACGTTGAAGCCCTCCTTGAGAGCATCAAGTGCTGTGGCTCGAACGCAGTGATCCGTAGCGATCCCCACGATGTCTACATCAGTGACTCCCTTGTTCTTCAGCCATGGAGACATGAGGAGTTCTTCACTGACTGCAGTTCCCTCGAACCCGGAATACGCCGCGGTGTAATGGCCTTTGCGGAAGAACTCATCGATTGAATCGGTGTTGATGCGGTCATGCATGGCGGCACCATCGGAATCCGCGACGCAGTGGATTGGCCAGGAGTTTTTAAAGTCTGGGGTTTCTGAAAAGTGCTCGCCTGGATCGATGTGCCAATCTTGGGTCGCCACAACGACGTCGTACTCTGAGCCGTGGGACAGCTGATAGGCACCGATTTTTCCTGCCACTTCATCGCCTCGTTCGGTGGCTAGGCTGCCACCGGGGCAGAAGTCTTTTTGAACATCAATCAGAATGAGTGCGCGTGCCATGGTGAAACCCTTCCTTTGAAATGTGTTGGTGCTTACTCATTCAAAGTCTAGCCATGCAAAAACCTGTGCGCTTCTAGTCTTCTTTGTTGAGGGCGCGGTCGCGGATCCGCTCAAACCTAGCCTGGATCCGATCCCTCAACACCTGACCCCAAATCCCCCGCGGCATCGCTTTCACCAACGGCCCCGTCGGCCTGGTCACCGCTGGTACATCCATCGGCCCAATCCATCTAATCTCCGCCAATCCATTAGCATCAGCAGTAAAGCGACCATCGGTTTTCATATTGTGATGCCGCTGGCACAACAACTGCAGGTTCCACGCCGCTGTCGGGCCGCCCTCCGCCCACGGGATAATGTGATCGACCTGGCATTTACTGGCCGGGACGCAACACCCTGGGAAGCGGCAATGCCCATCCCGAGCTCTGATCAGTGCTTTCATCTTCTCACTCGGGGTGTAGCTCTTCTCCGTGGCTCCAGCGACCTCATCGAGATCCTTGGCGCACACGAGGGTGGCATTGTCGTAGGCTTCGGGATCAATGTCACCGTAGTCCGGTGACCACACCTGCTCAGGGTGATTGTGTGGGGTGAAGAGGTATTTGGTGATCTTTAACTGGATTTTCTCCATCAGGAACGCCATGAGCGCTTCAGGCAGGCTGTCCTCGGTGTCTGTGTCTTTGAGTTGGGTGATGATGTCATTGAGGAGCAGGCGGTTGGGGCCGCTGATTTTGATGCGGACATAGGTCGCCTCATCGGTGGTGTGGACGTGAACATAGTCCTCTTTCGGTGTGGGCTCTGGCGTGGGTTCGGGGTCGAGTTCTTTGATCCAGGCGGCGATGCGTTTAGCCAGGGTGGAGGATTGGATCATCACTTCCCCGTCGGTGACTGGGGTTAAGGCGTCGGTGATGCGCAGGTCGAGTTCTTCCCACAGGGTGGGGTCTGCTTTGGCCACGGCGACCATGATGGAGGCGAGGTAGCGGATGCTCAGGAAGTAGTAGCGTTCTTGGATGGCGCGTAGGTGTGGGAGGTTGGTCATCGCGGCCATGGCGTTAAGGCCGTTGTTGACTTCGTGGCGGGAGTAGCCGGTAATCCGGATGACTTCGGTGGTAAAGGAGTCTGCGTCGAAGTCGTCGGAGTCGGTGGTTAAGACGACCCAGAGGTGATGGGTGTCGCGGTTGAGTTCGGTGGTGTGGTGGGCGTATGGGTCGTGTGGGTTGTTGTGGCTGAAGTAGATGTCAGTGGTCATGAGTATCCCCCTGGATTCATGTGTTCTTGCCATCCATTGTGCAGTGGGGGTGGGACACCTTCAACCCTTTATTCGAACAGTTATTCGATTGTTAGATGTGGGGAAAACCCACACCAGAACAGGAAGGTGTAGGCAAATCCTTGTTCTAACATGGGTTAGGGGTTTGTTTGTTGCGAACCCACTCTGCAGATTGGGCGGCCAGTTCGCTGATGGTGTGGGCAACGTCGAAAACCTTGCCATCTTCGTCATCTTCGAGCGGCTCGAGGGTTGCAAATTGGGAATCTAGCAAGGTGGATGGCATGAAGTGATCTTCGCGGGCCTTCATGCGGGAAAGTAGGAGATCGTAGTCGCCGTGGAGGTGGACGAAGACGGTTCCTGGGCATTTGGTGCGCAGGAGATCGCGATAGGAGCGCTTGAGGGCGGAGCATGCGATGACGCCGCTTGGTCGGTCGCGGAGCCACTTGCCAACCTGGACTAGCCACCATGCACGGTCGTCGTCGTCAAGTGCCTGGCCGGAGGCCATCTTGTCGATGTTTTCCTGGGGGTGAAGTTCGTCGCCGTCTTTGTATTCGATTCCGAGCTCCGCTGCTAGGGCTTCGCCGACGGAGGATTTGCCGCAGCCAGAAACTCCCATGACGACAATATGTAAGCCTTCGGCTGCTGACATGTCTTATCCTTTCTTTGGTGGCGTCTCGACTGCCGAATGCAGGAGGCTGCCACAAAAACTTTTTGGTACTACCATAACTCTTTTTGGGGAATTTTGTAAGACCTACGCCACAGTCCCAGTGATGTGACCATACACACCACGGGGACTGTATGTTTATTGGTCTTTTCCGTTCGGAATGATTCTCACGTGGAGTGGATACTTCCTGGCGTAAGTTTCCACAACTAGATCAACGATTCGTTCGTATGTCATCGAACCGGTGTTGATCACGAGGTCATAGTTTTCATCACGACCGGGATTCCATTGATACAAAGCGTGGGCCATCTCTTCGCGGAGACGATCCTCCAAAGCATATTGCTCAGCTGCAGCAGCTTCTGAGAGTCCAGTTTTGTACATGACTCTTTCCACACGCTTGTTCAAAGGCGCAATGAATTTAATGTGGAGAGTTCCAACCACAGGTCCCAACACTAGGGCACCGTTTCGGCCGAGCATGACGCCACCATCAGAGACTGCGTCGAGGATATCGCGGGTGTTCTGGTGGGCCATTTTAGAATTGGCTGCCAAGTTGGAAGCTGCAGCCATATCGGCATCCTGGGTCGATCTGAGGGAAACCGTACGCAGCCAGCGGTTGAAACTGCTGTCAGAGATGAGATCTTTGTTCTCACCGAAATCGCTGAGCAGTGGGCGCAGACCGTTGGTGAATTCCATCTGGAATGGGATGTCCGCTCCGATGTCAGCCCCGAACTTCTTCTGCGCGGATGCGGAGTGGTTGCGGTACACACCTGGGTGGATGGTCATGACCAGGCCGTCTTCTTGGGACATTTCCGCGAAACGGTAGGTGGTGTTGGCTTCGAAGGCACGCATTTCAGCCAAGGTTGCTGTGCCAGCGAGACCCTTGTCCAAGATCTTCTGGGCATCTTCGTGGCTCAGTGGGGTGGTGTCGGTGTCGTGGAGACCGTGGTCCGCGGAGGTTGCACCGTGATTGATGAAGTACTGGCGGCGGTTGCGCATTGCCTGGAGGTAACCCTCCCAGCCTGCCTTGCCGTCACCTGCGGTATCGATAAGCTTGGTGGTTTTTTCTGCCCAACCAGCGTTGTACATCTTGGTGTATGCGTCTGGGCGGAAGGTGGGGAGCACACGAGGGGAGAAGGTTGGATCATCTGCCAGTGCCTTGTGGTCTGCCAGGTCATCGAGCGGATCGTCGGTGGTGGCCAGAACTTCCAAGTTGAACTGCTCAGCCAGTGCGCGTGGTCGGAAATCTGGCTTGGCAAGAATATCGGTCAGCTCATCAAAGATGGCGTCAGCATGTTCTGGGGTGCCAACATTCAGGCGCTCCGCGTTGATGCCGAAAACGTGCTCAAATTCCTGCTCCACCCAGTAGCCGGTTGCGGTTCCTGCGTAGAGATCCCAGTGGGACATGAAAATGCGCCATGCCTCACGAGCACTCTTACCCTCATGTCCGCCAACACGCAGATCTGCCAGGTCAACGCCAGCGGAGTGCATCATGCGGGTGAGGTAGTGGTCAGGGCTGATCAGCAAGCTAGTTGGATCAGGGAAAGCCTCATCCTTGACAAACATGGAAGCTTCCAAGTGTCCGTGAGGGGAGATGATGGGTAAATCTTCAACGTGCGCGAGTAGGCGACGGGCGATGTCACGGGTACCAGGATCAGCTGGCAGCAACCGATCGGGGTGTGATGCATGTGAAGTAGTCATGACTTCATGATCGCCCGTCACACTCAGCGATATCTACTTGTTGCCAATTGTTGCAACCAGGGCGCTTTTACTACGAGCTGCGTTTCAAATCCACTGCTGTTTTCAGTGAAGATTCCCGAACAATGAGACGCGTGGGCAGTTCGCAGGGCTTCGCCATCAGAGGTGCTTTCACGCCTTTCAGCAGGGCAATCAGGTTCGCTGTTGCTACTCGACCCACTGCCCGAAGCGGCTCCGCGACCGTGGTCAGAGACGGGGTACTGAGCACCGAAATCTCCGTATTATCAAAACCGACAACTGCAACATCATGCGGCACACGTACCCCAGAAAGCCTCGCCTGTTGTATGAAACCAAGCGCCACCATGTCGTTGAAACAAATCACCGCATCGGTCCGATCCTTCGACCACGCCTCAAACGCTCGCCGCCCGCCCACAAAATCCGGCGAATCCACCGAAATCGTCTTCATCTTTGGCTTGATCAAATGCCTCATTCGGCCCGGCTGCACCGTCACGCTTCGAGAAATAGAAATAGCGCTTGTCGACGCCACCCCACTCTCAACGGCAGCCGCCAGCGCGTGGCATCAGCCCAGGATTTATTAGGACCGGCGATATAGGTAATGGAGTGGCACCCCTGATCCACCAAATGCACCACAGCCTTCGCCGTACCGTCGTAGTTATCCACCATCACGCTGGGAATACCTTGCACTTCACGGCTCATTAATACAGTGGGAATTTCCCGCGCGACTTTGTGGATCTCACCAGAATCCATCCTTGAAGCAGCGAGCAATAAGCCATCGGCGTGGGGGACGATCTTGTCCAGCACCTCCCTGGACTTAATCGCCGACTCCCGGGCGTCGACAAGCGCAACCGTATAGCCCTGAGTGCTTGCGGCATGCTGCGCGCCCTGGAAAATTTCCAAGAAGAAGGGATTCGATGCATCGGTGGCAACCATAGCGATGATACCGGTGTTTTGGCGCTGAAAAGCCTGAGTTTCCACACGCGTTGCGGATTTTCTCCGCAGTGGAAAAACTCACTCGCCCAGGCTGCGAAAACGCCCGCGACACAGTGGAAGGGGAGACGCCAGCGACTTTTGCGACATCATAAATGGTGGCTTTTGAGTCGCTGTGGCCCCAGAATCTGTCATGCACAAGAGTATATAGCGCAAAAGAAATCACTAGTCTTGATTCTATGTTGACGATGCCGATACCCGAGTACCTGCACGAAATTTTAGATGATGTCCGCGACACCACCTCCGGCGAGTTGGCCGATTACATCCCGGAACTAAAATCTGCCGACCCAAACCCGCTGGCAGTAGCCCTGTGCACCGTTAACGGACACATCTACAGCGCAGGCGATGACGACATCGAATTCACCATGCAAAGTATTTCCAAGCCCTTTGCCTACGCACTCGCACTCCAAGAATGCGGCTTTGATGAGGTCTCTGCATCCGTGGCCTTGGAACCCTCCGGTGAGGCCTTCAACGAACTTTCCCTCGACGGCGAAAACCGCCCCATGAACCCCATGATCAACGCCGGCGCGATCGCCATCAACCAGCTGATCAACGGCTCCGACTCCACCGTGGAAGACCGAGTGGAAAAAATCCGACACTACTTCTCTGAACTTGCTGGACGCGAACTCACCATCGACCGCGTGCTTGCCGAATCCGAACTCGCCGGCGCCGACCGCAACCTCTCCATCGCCCACATGCTGCGCAACTATGGCGTCATCGAAGACGAAGCCCACGACGCCGTCCTCAGCTACACGCTGCAATGTGCCATCAAAGTAACCACGCGCGACCTCGCAGTCATGACCGCCACGCTCGCCGCCGGCGGCACGCACCCAATTACCGGCAAGAAGCTTCTCGACGCCCGCGTCTGCCGCCTCACCCTCTCCGTCATGGCTTCAGCAGGCATGTACGACGAGGCAGGGCAGTGGCTCTCCACCGTAGGCATCCCCGCGAAATCAGGAGTCGCCGGCGGACTCATCGGCATTCTGCCAGGTCAGCTGGGCATCGCCACATTTTCCCCACGCCTGAACCCCAAAGGCAACAGCGTGCGCGGCGTAAAAATATTCAAACAGCTTTCCGACGACATGGGCCTCCACCTTATGTCCACCGAGCAGGTATCCGGCCACGCAGTACGATCCATTACGCGGGACGGCGACACCACCTTCATCCAAATGCAGGGCGCCATGAACTTCTCAGCCAGCGAAAGCTTCCTCCACGCCATCGTGGAACACAACTTTGAAGGCACCGAAGTTGTTCTTGATCTCACCCGAGTACTTAGCTTCCACCCCGTAGCCATCCGCATGATCAAAGAAGGCCTCAAACGCATCCGCGACGCAGGCTTTGAGGTGTTCATCCTCGACCCAGATGACGTACTGCCCGATTTCATGTTTTCCGACGGCACCATCTGCAAAGAACGAGTGTGACCGGTAGCTTTATGGTCTGAACAATTCGAAGGAGATTAATCGGTGAAAAAGAAGCTTATGTTGCCTTTGATTGTTGCAGCTTTGGGATTAAGTGCCTGCAGCTCCGAACCTGCAGCAGCCCCACTCGAAGCAGAGCCATTCCACAACCTGCTCATTGATGGTTCAGAGTCCGGCTTGGACAATGCCACTGAAGGAAACGACACCTCATTAAGTGGCCAACCCATCAATCTTACAGTGGTCAACGGTGCCTTAGATATCGATGGCTCCTGCGGAAAAGCCCTCCAAGCTGTAGAGGACGTCAATCTGGACAGCGTAGCTAGCGCATCCAGGGCACTGGCATCCGGCGACAAACAAGTAGGCATCGCCATGTACTCAACCGCCGAAGACAACGACATCTCACCAATGGACCTCTACGCAGACATCGCGAATGCTTGCGAAGACCCCGTCGTCGATTCTTCCAACACCACCTACACCTTCGGCAAACTCGATGATGCTCCCGACGGCGCCGTGGGATTCACCCTCGACATTGAAGTCACCCCTGACAATCAACGCTCTACCGTGATGATGATCCAAGAATTAGGAAACCACCACATCATCGTCGCAGGACTTGAAACCACCCCAGAAGAAACCGCCACTGTCTTCGAAGCACAACGCACCAAACTCGAAGAAGGCCTCGCAGCTTAAACAGATTTGGCAGCTTGGGTGGCCTTAAATGCGCCCAACCCTAAGAAAATAACCATCCAAGCTGTTCCAATCATTGACACAGTTGCGACCGCATCAAACGGCACAAAAATTGAGGTCACCCCAGACACAACAATCCCGATTGCTGCAATCAATAGAAAAGGCGCCGCCGCCTTATGCCCAGCGATCCATGCCTCATCTGATTTCATAAGCGCGGCTGTTCTGATCCCGACCCAAAAATTCGGCTTAAGCGTTTCCTTATAACTGGCAACAGCAACCCAAGCTATCAACGCACCAGCGATAATCAACGTTATTCCCATGATCAGATGATAAGCACTCACTTAAAAGCTCTCCTTAAATTAGGCGTCTGACCACACGGTACCTGAGAGCCCGCCCCCCCTAATCGGTCTTTTTTGACCCAAAAATATAGATACCATCCACTGGTTCAGGCGAGGGATGCCGAGTTGGTTCTAGTTGGACTCTTGTCAGATCCACATACTCCGCGAAGGGAAGAGTCTCTTGATGGATGTGGTCTTCTTCGAGCCACTCAAGAGCTCCAGTTTTGTTCCACACCCTGAACTGTTCCAGAAGAGTCGGCGCGTCTTTGATGCCAAAGAACCACAGGAGTTCATAAATACTGCACTCCGCGAAGACCTCGTCTTGAAAAAGCCGCAATCGCATGTAGTTTTCGTGCAGATCAAGAGTTTCGATGTCTGGGACGTCCCACATTGGGGTTTTCAGTAGATTCATAATGCCCCCAATAGTGCCATATCGTGAGAAAAATATAGATGTAACTAAATTGTTGCCGTTTCAACAAAACTACTGCACGTTGATCACTTCAATTGTGATACTTCTAAGATTAGGCTGAGTTTATTGCTTAAAGGTCATTGATTTCTATTTGCTATGCGCCAATAAACCTATAACGTATTACCTTGTTGTCTTGAGAAATTTTGCTGATCAAAACATATGATCCCTGCACGAAAACCCAAGATCTGAACAGAGAATGTGATGGCATTTAGTGCCCCACTCTGTCTGCGATTTTTATCATCTGGGTTTTTACATATCGCAGTGACTGTCGAAGAGACGACACCGTTGATGAAGTTTCATCACCTGACGCAATGGGCGCACTCGTTTTAAAAACTGAGGCATGCCCGATTGCGGGTTCCGGCTTTGCCATGGGCGGATGAAACTACACCACGCAACTGAACATGGAATGAATAGGGAAGGAGTAATGAGTGAGCGACAATTCGCAGAGTATTCCTGATTCTGACGATAAGCCGAAGCAGGATGTGAACACTCAAGCGCTCCGAGAATCTGTGAAGCGCGATGAACTTGGTGGTCGTAATCGATCGCCGAAGGAGGAGGAGGAGCGGCGTCAAAACCGTCCTCCGGTTTCGCGTGAAGATCTGTCTAAGGGTGCCCAAGTTTTTGGTGATGCCAAGGTCAACTGGTTTGTTCTTGGTATCAGTGCCGCAATTATTCTTGCCTTTTCTATTTGGGCCATGATGGCACCTGATCATGCTTTCGACACGATGGAAAACATTGTTGGTTTCATCGGCGAGAGCCTTGGTTGGTACTACGTGTTGACAGTATTTATTGTCATTGCGTTCGTGTTGTGGGTTGCGTTGTCTAGGACTGGAAAAGTCCGTTTGGGCCCTGATCATTCACGGCCTCACTACAGTTTGTTTACTTAGGTTTCCATGCTGTTTGCTGCTGGTGTGGGCATTGACATGCTATTTTACTCAGTAACCGGGCCTATTACCCAATATGTCACCCCACCTGATACTGATCCTGAATCAGCGGCTGCTGCACGAGATGCTGTGGTGTGGACAATGTTCCACTACGGCATTGGAGGCTGGGCTATGTATTCGTTGCTTGGCATGGCGATGGGCTATTTTGCTTATCGCTGGGGAATGCCTCTTTCTGTGCGTGCCGCACTTTATCCGTTGCTGGGTAAACGAGTCCGCGGTAAAGCTGGTGACGCCATTGATATTGTTACCCTCGTTGGCACAGTAATGGGTGTTGCAACCTCCATGGGTATCGGCGTGGTGTTGTTGTCGGTTGGTTTCTCTAAACTCTTTGGTTTTACTGATGGCTTAGGACTTCAAATCGCACTGGTGATCGTTGCTGTAGTCATCACCATTGCGGCCTGTACTTCTGGTGTGGATAAGGGCATTTGCCTAATTTCAGAGCTCAACCTGTGGAGTGCAGGAGCAATGATTTTGTACATCATTGTTACTGGTCAAACCTCATTCCTGCTCAACGGCATGGTGGAAAACATCGGCCGTTTCATCAACACACTTCCGGAACGCTCACTGCAGACGATGGTCTACCAAGAGGGTGGATCTGATTGGATGGCTGGATGGACTCTGTTCTTCTGGGCGTTCTGGCTGGCTTGGGGACCATTCGTAGGCATGTTCCTCGCTCGAATTTCTCGTGGTCGCACCTTGAGAGAATTCGTCATCGCCGCTATTACCGTTCCGGTTCTGTGTGATTTCCTCATTGTCACCACCTTCGGTAACTCAGCAATGTATGAGGTCCTCAACGGCAATGATGCTTTTGCACAACTTGCGATGGAATCACCAGAACAAGGTTGGTACACCCTCTTGGAGATGTTCCCAGGTGCAACCTTCCTCATTGGCCTTGCCACACTATCTGGCTTGTTGTTCTATCTGACCTCTGCAAACTCAGGTGCGATGGTGATGGCCAACTTCTCCTCATCAATTCCTGATCCTGCACAAGATGGTGCAAAGTGGCTCCGCATTCTGTGGGCGGTGATCACTGCGATCTTGACCATCGCTATGTTGCTGGCTGGCGGTGTCACCACCATGGAATATGCGACGCTGATCTTCGCGCTTCCTGTAACGATCATTGCGTACCTGGTCATGGCGTCTTTCCTCAAGGTGCTTCGCATGGAGCGTGCAGAGATGGAAGGCCGGCGCCTATTCAACCAGCACGTGGCAACTGACGGCGGTAGCGCACCAGAGAAAACCTGGCGTCAACGTCTGGCAAGTATGCGTTCCTACCCAAGTAGAGACCAGGTGGAAAAGTATGTCCGGACCACTGTGGAGCCTGCACTAAAGGATGTGTACAAGGAGTTCCGTCGCCTTGGTTATGAAACTGAATTGTTTAGCGATTTCGATGCAGCGTCGAATATCCCTACCCACGTGTTGCTGGTCAACATTGAAAACCAGCGCAGGTTCCAGTACTTCGTGGCACCAGTTCCAACACCCATCCCGTCATTTGGTGGACGTCGAGCACAAACAGAAGATAGCTACTACAGGCTAGAAGTGTTCAATCAGACCGGCACGGAAGGCTATGACCTCATGGGGTTGAGCAAGCAGCAGGCGATTGATGATGTCATCGACCGCTATGAAACCCACATGACCTTCCTGACGTTGACTTTCAACCTGGATAATCCATCATTTTTGACTCCTCCGCAGCCACCCGTCGCAGAACCAGCATTGGCAGAGCAAGAGGAAGAAATCGTGACGGAACAACAGCAGTTAGAAACTGGTGAATCCGACAGAACTTAGACCTGGGTCTTAAACAAAGCCTTCTTCCACAAGCACACATCCACCTTTGGTGATGACGTGTGCTTGCCCGGATCCTCCAACCACACGAGACCAGCTTTCAATAAATAGTCGGCCTCTGTGGATGGATATGAGGAACCCGCCATACATGCCGGGATACCCAAACCAGAGGCTTTCCAGCTCTTCCAAGGTAATCACTTCGGTGGGCACTGGACGGAAGCTAACTGGGCCGAGACTCTTGGTTCTCTGCACTATGAGATCGGCGAGATGTTGATCCCAAGCTTGGAATTTTTCGCGTTCTGGTTCATTGAGGTCACGCACGTGAAGTGCATCGAGCAGGTGGGAATGGCCACGGCTTCGTGCGATATCAATTGCACGGTCACCGTCGGCATTTCGGAGTGAGCACCAGGCGCCCTGATTGATTAGCTCATCAACAACTTCTACTGGTGCACCCAACCATGCAGCTTGGTGCAGTGGCGTAAACCAGGATGTGCCTCCAATCCGCCATTGATTGGGGGAGAGGTTGGCGTGTGTGCCCAAAAGTTGAAGTACTGCATCCCAATTTCCATCTCTTGACTGGTCTGCAAGCTGATCGACCAGGTCAACGAAACCTGAGTGTAGTTTTTCTGGGTCTGTTATTCCGGACCAGTGGCTGTTCATGATCCACTACTTTATTGAAATACAAAAAAGAACAAGTTACATTCTCTTGAGAAAATGTAACTTGTTCTTTTTAACTGTGCGTCATCAGGGAATCGAACCCCGAACCCTCTGATTAAGAGTCAGATGCTCTGCCAATTGAGCTAATGACGCATTGTTGTTCTGCCTAATTAAGATACTCTCATAGGCGGTCAAGAAGCAAACCATGATCTCAAATGCTTATTTGATGGGATGCTTGCTTGGTGCGTCATCAGGGAATCGAACCCCGAACCCTCTGATTAAGAGTCAGATGCTCTACCAATTGAGCTAATGACGCATTGTTGCTTAGTGGAGGTGCGTTCCTCGTTTGCAACGAAGAAAAATATAACAGGTAAATGGATTCAAAGTAAAATCTGCACGTCAAAGCAGTTCTTTGGGGGCTGGCACTGCAAATACTTCGAAGAAAACACAATTAGGGGAGTTGTAGTAGCCAAATCTAATGATAACGATTTGCTCACAAAACCATTGAAAAGGCATTCTGGACGTAACGCTCCGGCATCTACAAGGGATGATCAAAATAGCTACATGAGGAAATGTTGTGTGTTGGTGTCGTTCTTCTAACGATTTGATTACTCAGGGAATGTTCGTTTAGTTTCCATCGTTTTCGCTAGTAGCGTGTTGTTTTAGTTTTTGTCAGTTTCTTAGGTTTCTAGCAGTTCTCCGCCTTGGTTTTCACCGCACGGAGGGGGCTTACAGAACTGGCGCTTTTTAAGTTGTGGCAATTTTGCCAGAAGGGCGTAACAGGTGCGGGTTTTTCGTGGTAGGCGCGGAGCAGTAGCAGGATCTTTTCTTGCAGTGCTGGCAATTGGTTCACTGGCGCTTACGGGTTGCACAATTGAACGAAGCGATGCGCAGGAGCAATCCTCGCAGCAAAGTACAGAAGTTGAAGCTGAAGAGGCTCAAGCTCCTGTGATTTCTGTTGATGATGGCGATGAGGATGTGGACCCTTCGGAATCTGTCATCGTAAAGTCGATGGGTGACGGTCTGAGTAAGGTCACCATGACTAATGAAGAAGGCTATGAGGTTGAGTCAGAGCTTTCTGACGATGGCCGTAGCTGGACCACTGCGGAAACCCTTGGCTACAACCGCACGTACACCATTAAGGCAACCGATAAGAACGGCGAGACCGCTACTGCGTCTTTTAGTACTGCAACCCCTGCAGCTACCACAAACGTGGCGCTTTCTCCGCTGGCTGATTCTGTCGTTGGTGTTGGCCAGACTATCGGTTTCCGTTTTGGTTCCCCTGTGAAGGATCGCCAGGCGGCTCAGGATGCTATTACTGTGACAACTTCACCAAAGGTGGAGGGTGGCTTTTACTGGTTGAACAACAGTGAGTTGCGCTGGCGTCCAGCGGAGTACTGGGAGCCAGGTACTGAAGTTACGGTCGAGGCTGACATTTACGGCAAGGATCTCGGCGGCGGTGTCTGGGGCGAAACTGATAACGCCACCAACTTCACCATTGGTGACAAGGTTGAGGCTGTGGCAGATGATGCCACCAAGACCATGAGTGTGTACAAGAACGGTGAGTTGCTGCGCACTATGCCGGTATCCTTTGGTCGTGACACCTCTGAGTGGGCAACGCCAAACGGTACCTACATCATTGGTGATCGCAATGAGTCGATGATCATGGACTCCACCACCTTCGGTCTGGGATATGAGGAGGGTGGCTACCGCACTCCGGTGCAGTACGCGACCCAGATGTCCTATTCTGGAATTTACGTGCACGCAGCACCGTGGTCTGTAGGTGCGCAAGGTAGCTACAACACCTCACATGGTTGCATCAATGTATCCACCGAAAATGCTCAGTGGTTCCAGGAGACCGTGAAGCGCGGTGACATTGTGACCGTGAAAAACACCATCGGTGAGACTTTGAGTGGCTACGACGGACTGGGAGACTGGAACATTCCATGGTCTGAATGGAGCAAGGGGAACGCGGATCAAACTTCGGCGTGGTAACTGCGGAAGTCGCAGGTAAAATCAGTGGGTAGATATTAATATTGCCTGCATTAATCGTCTGAACTAGACTAACAACCTGTTTTTAAAACCGGCGGTCGTCTTCGTGGCAAGAAAGCGCGGAGTATGCCTGCCGGTTGCATACGTTTAAAGCGAAATACATGTAATGACCAGGCCAAGGGGAAACTAGATGCCACCGTTGAGGCAGACAAAAACGTGGGTGGACCGCAATGGGTCCGCTCATGTGGAGTTGTCGCCAACCGTGCCACCGCAAACCCCCAAACGTCACATGCGCATCCAAAGCCCCATGGAAATTTCCTGGAGTGAAGCGGTGCGCGAAGGCGGGGAGCATTCCGCTCGCCGCTGTGGTGACATGGCTGTGTCCGCGTTGGCTAAGCCGAATCCCATCATTGACGATGATCCGGAAGGCAACCCCGATGTTTGCATGTATACCTGGATCGTTGAGTGTCCCGGCGCTACCGCAGTGCTGCTATGGATCAATGGGGTTTTTGATCACGAGCGCATTGAAGAATCTGAAATGACCCGCCTCGAGGGCTCTGATCTGTGGATTCTCAGCTTGCGCATGCCTTCCGATTGGCGTGCCAGCTACACCGTCAACGCCTGGTCTGGCGACGGGGTTGCGCCATGGCGTGAGGCAGGCGATCGGATGCATATCCGCAAAGCCGCGATGTCGGGTGGGCGCCCGGATTCCCGCGCGATGGGTCACATCATGGATTCCTCGCTCGTTGAAGGCCCTGATGCGTTGCCGGACTGCTGGGTTGCGGCGTCGACAAGCGTAAAAGTCGTGGAAGAAACCGTCGCCGGCGAGCATTTCTGGTTCTATGAGGCGCCGGTCAAGGCGCCGCTGCTGGTGCTGTTTGATGGCCAACACTGGAACAACAGCATGAATCTGCCTGCGCAGGTCGACGCGGCCATCGCCATCGGCTTGCTGCCGCCGGTCAGCCTGCTCATGATCGATTCCGTCAACACCGAGCGCCGCTGGGATAGTGTCGGCGTGCCAGGTGGGCAGGTTGATGTGCTTATCGACGCCCTCCTCCCGCACGTCCGCGAAACCTACAACGTTTCCGCGCGCGGCGAAGACACCATTGTCACCGGTGCAAGCTTCGGCGGCCTGGCGTCCCTGTGGGCTCTTGCGCTTTCCGACGGCGAAGTCGGCCACGCAATCGCGCAATCGCCAAGCCTGTGGCGCTTCAACGTTGCCGACGCGCTTTCTGCAGCAGAGCAGTGGAGCTCAATCCACCTGCAAGCTGGAAAATACGAAGGTGAAATGCTGCGCCTGTCGCATCAGCTCGCCGAAGATCTCTCCGGCGACATCCGCGAGGTTCGTGTGCGCGGCGTGCATGGCGGCCACGATTGGGCCTGGTGGCGGGTGCATATGCTCACCGAACTCACCAGGCTGCTTAAAACCCTCTAATCAAAGTAGGGTGCGAAACGGTCCACCGCTGCCTGCGCATCATCTGCGCACTGCTCAGAGGTAGGACCAGGCTCTGCAACAAAAAATGAGCGACGGTAGTAATCCAACTCCCGAATCGACTCCACAATGTCCGCCAACGCGCGGTGCGCCAAACCCTTCTCCGGCTGCTTGTAGTACACGCGTGGGTACCAGCGACGCGCCAATTCCTTCACCGAGGACACATCCACCATGCGGTAATGCAGGGCCTCATCAAGACGTGGCATCTGTTCGCGGATAAACGCACGGTCAGTGGCAATGGAGTTACCAGCTAGCGGTGCAGGATGGGCTGGATCGCAGTGCTTTTCAATCAATGCGAGCACAGCATCTTCGGCTTCCTTCAACGTGACCGCAGATTCTCGGATCTGCTCAGTTAACCCAGAGGATTCGTGCATATTGGTGACAAAATCATCCATCTGCGCGAGCTCTTCTTCAGTTGCGTGAACAACCAAGTCCACGCCCTCGCCCAAAACGTTGAGGTTAGCGTCAGTGACCAACGCCGCAACCTCCACGATCACGTGGCGCTTCAAATCCAGACCAGTCATTTCCAGATCGACCCAGACCAGACGGTCATCGCGAGCTGCGACTGCTGGTGTTGTGTTGTTTTCAGATTCAGACACTTTTAAAAACTAACCCATCTTCTTATAAACCCAGCCCATAACAGGGGAGAGTACAGCGGTTGGAGCAACAGAGGACACAAAATTCATGGCCTTGGACAGCGGACCTGGAACCACGCGACGCTGATTCTTAGACAGCGCACGCAAGGTCTCTGCAGAGCAGGACTCATAGGTGGTCCACAAGAAATCAGGGACAACCTTGTCCACGATCGACTTCTCAGACTCAGGAATCTCTGCCTCACGGACAGGCCCCGGTGCGAGCAAAGTACACGCCACACCAGTTCCGCGCAGCTCATAATGCAGTGCCTCGGTGAAGGCGTTCACGCCAGCCTTGGTGAGCACATACGTGGCGTTGTTGGGGATTGGCACATTGCCAGCCGCGGATCCCACGTTGCAGATAGCTCCTGTGCCACGGTCAATCATTCCGCCTAACACCGCGTGGGTGAGCTCAAAAACGGCAGTGGCATTAAGTGAGAACTGGGCAGTCTCATAAGACCAATCCTGGTCCTTGAACGGCCCAAAGCTTGCGATGCCAGCAGAGTTAATGATGATGTTGATTTCCCTGGTTTTGATTTCATCGATCAACACCTTGCGGGCTGGCTCATCACTCAAATCCACCGGGCGGACCTCAACGATCACGCCGTGCTTCTTCTCCAAATCCGCGGCGATCTCTTTGAGGACATCCTCGCGGCGAGCAACCAAAATGAGGTTGTGCCCATACCGCGCCAAATCTTTGGCGATGGCGAGGCCAATGCCTTGGCTTGCCCCAGTAACAAGTGCTCGAGCGCTCTTGCTGGGTAGTGGTAACGCCATGTCAGGCTCCTTCGTGGCTTCTTTAAAACGTTCGTGGTTAATGGTACGTCATGGGTGCGACACCACTTACGATCTAGAGCTCCAACCAGCCCAAACCAGCTGTTGTTTCACCTGCAGGGTGGTATTCGCCAGCGATGACACCGTCATATCCCAGCTCGTTTAAGAGTTGGAAGATATACGCCGCATTGACTTCACCAGTGCCAGGTTCGTGTCGATCAGGAACCGAGGCCACTTGCACGTGTCCCAAAAGACCTGCGCCATGAACCTCGCGCAGGCGGCGGGTGAGATTGCCATGAATCTGCTGAAGGTGGAAAGTATCGAACAAGATCTTCACATTGGGGTGGGCAATGCTGTCGATAAGCCAATACGCCTGCTCTAAAGTGTGCAGGAAATAACCGGGAACCGAATAGTGATTAATTGGTTCAATAACAACGACAACGTCGAGCTTGTCTAGTTGCTGCGCAGCCCAGCGAATATTCTCCACATAGCGCGCCGTGGTTTCTGAGGTTACGTCCGCGATGCCAGCCATGACATGCATCTTCTTTGGCTTCAACACTGTGGCGTACGTGATGGCCTGCTCGATGGATTGTTGAAAGTCTTCAGGGGAAGCCAATGCCGCAAGACCAAAAGTATCCCCAGGTGGGGCATTGAACAGTTCAATGGGCAGACCTGCGGAATCAGCACGCTGTTTAATCTCTTGAACATCGAAATCGTAAGGGTACTGAAACTCCACGGCACTGAAAGCATGCTTCGAAGCGGCATCAAAACGATCCAAGAAATCTAGCTCAGTAAAAGTCAATGACAGGTTGGCAGCAAATCGAGACAAGATAAGAAGCTCCTTCAATGTGATGTGCCTTGAGTCTAATTCTTCCGCCCCTGCGATGGGTTTAAGCTGGACTGATAAACGTTTTGTGAACCGAATTTTTTAACTGATTTGAAGAAGCGAGAATAATGGGGCTGTGGATCGATGCAACCGCTGGCGTTGCAGGGGATATGTTGCTGGGAGCACTCATTGATGCAGGTGCAGAACTAGAAAAATCCAACAGGTTGTTGAAGCCGTTATCCCTGGTGACGTGCTTTTGAGAGCAGAAGAGGTAGTGCGCCAAGGCCAACGAGGCATCAAACTACATGTAGAAGCACAACATGAACACCACCATCACCGCCATTTGAGCACCATTAAAGAACTGCTTGTCAATGCTGACATCCCTGCACAAACCAAGCAGGATGCCTTAGGCGTTTTTGAACTCATCGCTATCGCTGAAGGAAAAGTCCACGGCATCGAGCCGGAGAAAATCCACTTCCATGAGGTAGGAGCTTGGGATTCCATCGCAGACATTGTGGGTGTGTGCGAAGCGATCAGGCAGCTTAACCCAGGTTTGATTGCTGCATCTCCGATTGCTTTAGGATTCGGACGCATCAAGGCAGCTCACGGAGACATTCCAGTGCCAGTTCCAGCAGTGGCAGAGCTGGTGAAAGGCTGGCCCACCCAAACCGGAGCTCTTATGGAGAGCACCGAACCTGTTGGTGAATTAGCCACCCCAACTGGTGTTGCGTTGATCCGTCACTTTGCCACCCAAGATGGCCCTTTCCCAGGTGGCATCATCAATGAAGTCGGTATCGGCGCAGGAACTAAGGACACCGCAGGGCGTCCCAATGTGGTGCGCGCGGTCCTGTTCAGCACCTCCGGTAAGGCTGCCTCAAACCCAGACACCCGTACCCTCGTGCAATTGGAAGCCAACGTTGATGATCAAGACCCACGGCTGTGGCCAGGAGTAATAGAGAGCCTCTTTGCCGCTGGCGCAGTAGCTGCATGGCTGACTCCAATTTTGATGAAGAAGGGCCGTCCTGCACATACGGTGTCAGCATTGGTGGATAGCTCCGAGGTGGAAGCAGTGAAAACCGCATTATTTGCAGCCACCACGACTTTTGGGGTCAGATCATGGGAAGTCCAGCGAGAAGGGTTGGATCGTCGTTTCGAACAAGTCGAGGTGGACGGACGCACCATCAACATCAAGATTGGCTCCCGAAATGGCCACGACATCAGTGCACAGCCCGAGTTTGAAGATATTCGGTCTGCAGCGGTGGCCTTGGGAATTTCAGAGAGGGAAGTTGTGGCAAGAATTCCGCAAGGCACCACTGAGTAACAACCAAAAGGTCGACTGCTTCTAATTTGTGGTTACGCTGGACTGAGCAGACGATTTCTCCACAATCAAGGCTGAGGACCTGTGCTTTTGGTATAGCCTTCGATGGGATTCTATTGCGACGAATCGACCGTCCTTACGGAACGTTGATGCATGCCGAGTTCAGCATCGATGACAGTGTTGTTATGAGTGGTGGTGGCGCTACCGCTGCAGTATTGACTGCTGTACATATACACCGTATGTTCAGGACGCCCGATCCGCTTCCACACGGGCTATTAAGGCAGGAGCGTCCGTTCTCCAAGAGCCTGTCCGCAAGAATGAGGACGACGACCTCCGCAGTGGAGTTAAGGAAGCTTCGGGCAACTTGTGGTGGATGCGATGCAGTAAACGCCTTCCGGTCTCCACTCTCGGTTTGTGGTTCGGGTTCCAACAGTCGACGGGCCCTGTGCGTGTCACCTTGATCGGAGCATGTTGTCAATGACAAATTCCATGATGCGCTGAGTTCGTCTCCTGCGAAACCCTTACCTCGCCGCAATCTGCGCAGCCAGGTGTCCTGCTCCATAGCCGTTATCGATGTTGACCACTCCAACTCCCGGCGCGCAGGCGTTAAGCATGGTCAGAAGTGGTGCGATTCCTCCAGCACCTGCGCCGTATCCCACGGAGGTTGGCAGTGCGACGACAGGTGCGGACACTAAGCCTGCGACAACACCAGGTAGTGCACCATCCATTCCAGCTGCCACGATGAGCACGCCTGCAGCGCGGAGTTCTTCTTCGTATGAAAGCAGGCGGTGGATGCCAGCCACTCCAACATCAACAATCAGTGAGGTGGAGCGCCCCAAGTAGGAGGCAGTATGTAGTGCTTCCTTTGCTTGGGGGAGATCAGAGGTACCAGCCGCGACAACCAACACGCTTACTCCCGAAGCCTCTGGGGGAGTTGCTGGGTATGCCAGAAAACCCGCATCCGCATCGTAGAAAACATCATCAAGGGTGTCGATGATGGCCTCTGCCTGCTCTTTTGTTGCACGGGTAAACAAAGTAGTGTGCCCGGCATCGCGCACACCATCAGCAATGGCCACCACCTGTTCAACGGTTTTCGATTCGCAGTAGATCGCCTCGGCGTAGCCACGACGGGTTGCGCGGTCGACATCCAGGTGGGCGAAGTCGCCAATTTTCTTAATCCGTTCTTCCAAGTCTAAAGGCTGCCTCTCGCGTTCATGATGGACAATGTCAGTGCTCCGGATTGGATGCCTTTGAGGTCGATTGCTGCAAAACGGAAACCTGCGTCGACGGCACAAGCGTGGATGGCTTGAGCAATATGCGGTTCGGCAGCGCGAGACATCTCGGTGGTGAGAAGTTCGATGCGTGCGATATCGCCGTGGTGGCGTACACGGGAATCGCTGAATCCAAGGCGGTAAAGCTCTAGCTCAACGACTTCGATTTCCTGGAGTTTTTCCTCAGTTACTTCCATGCCATGTGGAATACGTGATGCCAGGCAAGGGGCTGCGGGTTTATCGGCAACCGGTAGACCAAATGCGCGAGCTACCAGGCGGACGTCTGCTTTTGTCAGCCCAGCATCGGAGAGCGGACGCAACACATTGTGTTCGGTTGCGGCTCGCGCGCCGGGGCGGTCGATGCGTTTGGTGTCGTCGGCATTTTCGCCGTAGGCCACAGCTGCCAGACCGTATTCTGCAATTACTGAGTCATCGATGCGGTTGAACATCTCGTTCTTACAGAAGTAGCAGCGGTCCACATCGTTGGCCTTGTAACCAGCGATTGCTTGTTCATTGGTCACAATTTCAATGGTGCGTGCGCCAATGTAGTCCGCGGTGTCTGCTGCGAGTGCGCGTTCCCGCGACGCCAGCGACGGAGATACCGCAGTGATGGCCAGCGTGCGTTCCGGGCCCAGCACATATTGGGAAATAGCAAGCAAAACCGCCGAGTCGACGCCGCCGGAGTAGGCGACGCCTAGGCGTCCAGTGCGGGGCAAATGCTTTGCGACGTCATCTACCAACCTTTGGGCTTCCCCATCGGGGATCAAAAGCGTCATGAAAAAAAGAGCTTTCCTTGAATATTAGTGAGGTTAGACCGAACGCCGGTTGGCAAGGCGGTGCAGGATTTCACCGGCGTGCTCGACAACGAGGGTGTCTGGGTCGGCGTAGCCAATGTTGTAGGCGGCGCAGACTTCAGGGGATACCTGGGATGCGAGGGTGACGTTGATGCGAATGAGGGCTTCCCGCAACAGCTCAGTGAGTTGATGGGATTCTTGGGAGATAACTTCCCAGCGGGACACCCATACAGAGATGTTCACGCAGTTCCAGGGCCATGGCAGGCGAAGCAGAACCGAGTGGCTGTTCCTGAAACCACTCCGGAACTGTGGATTCTTGGCTCTTCCACCTATTCCGCACATTTGGCAGCGCGCCTGGGTAGGCCATACGCATTCGCGTTGCAATTTGGAAACGCGGATGTGGAAACAGCAATGCGCATCTACCGCGAAGAGTTCAAACCATCCGATGTCTTGGATAGTCCGTACTCCATGGTCAGTGTGAAAACAGTCATCGCTGATGATGCCGAGACTGCTCGTCGAGAAGCAACAACCTACGCCATGGCCATGCTGCGCATGCTCTCCCGCGCGCCGTTTGCCGTCTTCTCGCCAGAAGAGGTGGAGTCCTACCCGGCGACGGCCAATGAACAGAGCATCATCGACATGTACACAAACCGCACCATCGCCGGCACCGCTGAAACCGTGGCTGATCAGCTTGAACAGTTGCAAGCTCATACGGGTGTCGACGAAATGATGATGGTTCTTGGCACTCACACACCTGGGGTCGATGCCCATGGCCTCGAGCTATTGGCAGATCACTACAACCTTTCCTAATTTCACATCTCAGAAGGAGTTTCACATGTCTACACCACGTCGTGCACTAGTAATCATCGATGCCCAGCAGGAATACTTCGAAGGCCTGTTGCCCATTCAGTACCCAAACCGCGATGAGTCCGTCGCTCGAATCGCCGCAGCCATGGACGCTGCCGCAAGCGCTGACGTGCCGGTGGTCGTCGTCAAGCATGCAATGCCCGAAGGTGCTCCGATCTTTGTCCCAGGTACCGCAACGTTCCCGCTGCACCCTGAATTGGACAAGCGTTCAGACAAGGTCGCGCACGAACTGTCCAAAATCTATGCCAGCATCTTCGCTGACACTGATCTGGAGCAGTGGCTGCGTGAGCGAAACATCGACACCATCACCCTCGTTGGCTACATGACCAACAACTGCGTCATCGGTTCCGCGGCAGCTGCCGAGCCTCTGGGCTTCAAGGTGGAAGTGCTTTCCGACGCCACCGGCGCCATCGATCTGGTCAACGCAGCGGGTTCCGCGCCAGCCAAGCAGGTTCATGAAACCATCATGGCGTTGCTGAACTCTAACTGGGCTGCAGTCACCACCACCGATGGCTGGATTGAAGCTGTTTCCTCCAATACTGCACTGGAAGGGGACAACCTTATTGAATCTGCAGCGCGAGGCCGCAACGCGTAAAAGTTCGTAAATGGGCCAGTCTGCAAGAAAAAACATATGCTGATTTATATGTTTGGTTATTTGCCGACTGGCCCTTTTGATTTAGCTGACGAGGATATTGAAGGGATTGCGATACCTCGTACTAAGTCCCGCGCCTACAAGATTGCTGTGTGGGCTGGCCCGTGGGGAGCGCATCAGTTCTTCCTCGGGAATTCACTGGGAGGCTATCTCCATTGGGCGGTGCTGTCATCGTTGGCAGCTTTTCCATCCTGGATGGGGTTCTGGGCAGGACTGCCTTTGGCGGTCCTGTTAAACGTCGGGGTTTGGTTGTACACCATCTATTCGATGGCAACCATGGATGAAGATGATGCGCGGCTGCAAGGGGAAACAGCTCCGTCATACTTTGAACGGATGCTGTGGGTGTGCAAAATTTCGTTGTGGGGCATTGATTTTTGGAAAAAGTATCGCATTAGCGATGTCTAAATCTTGGCTGAAACCATTACATTTGCTGTGTGCGAACTGTATAATCAGCTGATATTGCGCTAAATTCCTGTGAATTAGCTGATTTAGTACTTTTCGGAGGTGTCTATTCTTACCAAATCGTCAAGTTGTGGGTAGAGTCACCTGAATATTAATTGCACCGCACGGATGATACATGCTTACACCTGCAAGTAACCCGAGGTTAAGTGTATTTTAGGTGAACAAATTTCAGCTTCGGGTAGAAGACTTTCGATGCGCTTCAGAGCTTCTATTAGGAAATCTGACACCACTTGATTAAATAACCTACCCCCGAATTGGGGGATGGGTTATTTTTTGCTGTGAACGTAGTTTTGGTACATATGACCTGCGTTTATAAAGAAATGTAAACGTGATCGGATCGATATAAAAGAAACAGTTTGTACTCAGGTTTGAAGCATTTTCTCCAATTCGCCTGGCAAAAATCTCAATTGTCGCTTACAGTTTTTCTCAACGACAGGCTGCTAAGCTGCTAGTTCGGTGGCCTAGTGAGTGGCGTTTACTTGGATAAAAGTAATCCCATGTCGTGATCAGCCATTTTGGGTTGTTTCCATAGCAATCCAAAGGTTTCGTCTTTCGATACCTATTCAAGGAGCCTTCGCCTCTATGTTTAACAACCGTATCCGCACTGCAGCTCTTGCTGGTGCAATCGCAATCTCCACCGCAGCTTCCGGCGTTGCTATCCCAGCATTCGCTCAGGAAACCACTGTAACCACCAACGGCTTCAACGACGCTGACGGTTCCACCGCACAGCCAGTTGGCCCTGTTAACCACACCGAAGCAGAGCTGCGTGATGCAACTGACGCGACCGGTAACTACCTCGAGGCATTCCAGACCGGCGACATTCAAGCAATCGTCGGTGCTTACGTCGATGCTGGTGAAGACGGATTCGATCCTTCTGAGCAGGCTATCTTCGAGGCATTCGAGGCTGCACGCAACGAGGCAACTCAGCAGCTTGCTTTCTCTAAGGACACCATCACCAAGACCCGCGAGTCCGTTAACTACGCACTCAAGGTTGACCAGGAAGCTACCGAAGCTTTCCTTGCTTACCGCAACGCTCTGCGTGGCGCAGCTGATGCAATCAACCCACTGATCGAGGCTGCTAACGATGCTAACCGCACCGATCGTGCAGAGATCAAGGATTACGCTGACCTTTACACCCAGACCGATATTGCTCTTGAAACTCCACAGCTTGCATACGCTTTCCAGGACCTGAAGGCTCTTCAGGCTGAGGTCGACGCAGACTTCGAGTGGTTGGGCGAGTTCGGAATCGACCAGGAAGACGCTAACTACGTTCAGCGTTACCACATCCCTGCTGTTGAAGCACTCAAGGCTGAGGTCGACGCTCGCGTCGCAGCAATTGAGCCACTTCGTGCAGACTCCATCGCTAAGAACCTTGAGGCGCAGAAGTCTGACGTTCTGGTTCGCCAGCTCTTCCTCGAGCGTGCAACCGCACAGCGCGACACCCTGCGTGTTGTCGAGGCGATCTTCGCTACCGCTGCTCGTTACGTTGAACTCTACGAGAGCGACGAGAATGTAAACGTTGAGGGCGATACCCTTCGTAACCACTACGTAGCACTGCTCCCAACCCTGTTCGGTGCAGCATTCTTCAACATCGACATTCTTGACGATGCAGACGAAGCAGCAGAGCTCTACTACCTCCACTGGAATACCGACCTCGGCACCAACAATGAGGATCTCGCTTACGCTGAGGAGAAGCGCGAGTTCGCTCTCCTGACTTACGCAAAGGTCTTCATCAATGGTATCTGGCAGGAAGAAGTCAAGTACGTCCAGAACCTGGATGATGGAGCTCGCGCAGAAGCAGCTCGCGTAGAAGCAGAGCGTCTTGCAGACGAGGCATACCGCGCTGAGCAGCTCCGCATCGCTCAGGAAGCAGCTGACGCTCAGAAGGCTATCGCTGACGCTCTCGCTAAGGAAGCAGAGAACGGCAACAACTCCTCCGACGACAAGGAGACCGGTTCTTCTGACATCGGATCCTGGGGACCTTTCGCAGCAATTGCAGCTATCATCGCAGCAATCGCAGCTATCTTCCCATTCCTCTCCGGTATCGTTAAGTTCTAATTTCGAACCGAGATAGCTAAAAGTTAAACCACCTCCTTTCTTGCGGGAGGTGGTTTTTCCCTTGGCTAACAGCACCAAAAGAAAAGCCACCTCCTTGATCTCAAGGAGGTGGCTTATCTTTTATTTACTGGGGAGCCGGAGGTTGGCGTCGATAAGCAAAAATCTTTTGCTTTTAAGGGAACGTGATAATCGGCTTAATGACCTCGCCACTGGCGGAATCCGCAAAGGCATCATTGATTTGTTCCAGCGGGTAAGTGCGCACGAGCTTCTCGATCGGGAGCTTGCCCTGGCGCCACAAATGAACCAGGCGGGGAATGAACTCCTGGGGAACGGCGTCGCCCTCAATGATGGTCTGGAACTTCCAACCACGAACCAGGGATGCGCCGACCTCGAAGGTCGCTTCCGTGCCAGGAGCAGGGGCGCCGACGAGACCGACGGTACCGTTGATGGCCAGGGAATCGGCTGCTTGCCTAGTCACCGCCAAAACACCGGTTGTATCGAGGGCGAACTGCACGCCATCGCCGGTCAATTGCTTGATCTTCTCAACAGGATCCTCATCCTTAGAGTTGATCGTGTGAGTGGCTCCGAGCTCTCTCGCCATCTCAAGGCGGGAATTGTGGATATCAACGGCAATGATGGTGGTCGATCCGGTTGCAGCTGCCGCCATGATCGCTGCGGAACCGACAGCTCCAGTGCCAAAGACCGCTACGGTATCGCCAGCGCGAACGCCAAGCGAGTTGAGAATCGCGCCAGCACCCGTAGACAGACCGCAGCCGAGAGGCCCAAGGAGTTCCAAAGGAACATCGTCATCGACCTTGACCACGCTGCGTGCTGACACATTGGTGTAGTTGGCAAATGTGGATTGGCCGAAGAAATGAGAACCTACTTGCTCGCCGTCTTCAGAGAAGGCAGTCGAACCGTCATCGCGGGTACATGCGAAGTTGCGATCATAGAATTTCTCACAGTACGCAGGCTTACCACCCAAACACTTCAAGCACTGACCACAAGAGTTGAATCCCAGCACTACCTTGTCATCTGGTTTCACCGAGGTAACGGCAGAACCCACCGCCACAACTACTCCGGCGCCTTCGTGGCCGAAAACTGCGGGAAGGAACGTTGGGTAAATCTGATCACGAACAATTGCGTCAGTGTGGCACACTCCGGCAGCAATAACACGGATTTGAACTTCATCTGGTCGTGGTGCATCCAGATCAATGGTGGCGATCTCAAAAGGTTGCTTCGTGGCACGAACAATAGCAGCAAGGGTTTGCATTTTTACTCCTTATACATAGGTGCAGTTTGGATTAGAGATAAATGGTTTGGGTTTCTTGGTAGGAAGCAAGACCTTCGGGGCCGAGTTCGCTGCCAAGGCCACTATTTTTCACACCTCCAAATGGTGCGGCGGGATCAGGGATGTAGCGGTTGATTCCGATGGTTCCAGTGTGAACTCGGCGGGCCAATGCAGCGCCCCGTTCAGGATCGCTGGTCCAGACAGTTCCGCCGAGACCGAACTCAGAATCGTTGGCTAGTTGGATGGCGTGTTCATCGTCTTGGTAGGAAATAACAGAGAGCACCGGTCCGAAGATTTCTTCTTGGGCAATGGCTGCGCGATTGTCTACATCGGCGAATACTGTTGGCTCAACGAAGAATCCGGCGTCAAGGTCGTGGGGACGGTTGCCACCGACAGTGATGCGGGCGCCAGCATTTTTGCCTTGGGAAATGTAGGATTCCACGCGCTCACGCTGCCGGGCAGTCGCCATCGGTCCGATCTGAGTGTCAGGGGAGGACGTGACTCCAACCTGCAGGCTGCCAGCGAAAGCGGTGAATGCATCGACAACTTCCTCGTAACGTGATTTTGGAGCAAGGATTCGGGTACCAAGGAAACAGGTTTGCCCATTGTTGAGCAGGGGAGAGGTGAACTGGGCTTCCACTGATCTTGTACAAGGTGAGCTCAGTAATTCAGCCTTGGGTAACGTAACGACATTCAAAATTGCCGGAACACTACAGGCATTGAAACGCACTCTGTTAAAGTATGTGCACTGAAATCCGGAACCATGGTGCTCACCCGGGATGGAGAGCCAGATTTGCGACTGCAACCCGGGGAGATTGCAATTTATGATACTGCAGTCCCATACGAGCTATATTTCTATGGTCAGTGAGATTGCACGGTTAAGACAGTGTCGCGCGAAGAAGTGTCCCTGCCGAGCCGAACTCTGAACAATGCCTTCCGGAAGTATTTTCCAATTCCCGATGTAGGGTCAGTGCTGACTCAATTGATTGAATCATCGATTTTCGACAACGTTGCGAGCAGGGAGTCCTCTGAATTTCTCGGCCATGCTGCCATCGATCTACTTGCTGGCCTTGTCTATGAAAAAGCCACTCCCTATGCTCCAGATGAAGCACTTCAAGTGGCAGTTCAAAGCTATATTCGGGAGAACCTTGGATCCTCACAACTTACGGTCGCAGCTGTAGCCGGGGCGCATAGAATCGCGGTTCGTACGTTGCATCGATTATTTGAAGGCGAAGCATACGGAGTAGCGGAATTAATCCGACACCTCCGATTAGAGGCAGTATATGAAGACCTTCGGGATCCTCGCCTCCAGAACCTGACCATTTTGGCCATCGGCATGCGCCACGGTATTTCCAGCCAAGCTCATTTAACAAGACTGTTTCGCTCTAAATATGGGGTCCCTCCGCCAGAGTTTCGCCGAGGCTATATTAATAGCGCTGCTTGAGGGCACCGCAAGCGTGGCGCTGGAGGTGGGCGTCGATAAGCGAAAAATCTTTTGACCTGACGTTGCGGGCATAACGTTGAGTTTATGAGCGCGTACAACATTGCCCGAGAGTTTTTGACGGATATACCCGTGCCCTGCTCGATCGTGATGCGAAGGCTATCTCCGATTTCTACGCGGTGCCTGCGCTAATCGAGTTTCCTGAACTGGCTATCGCGGTATCCGATGCCAACCAGACCGAAGAGTTCTTTGCCGGTGCTTTTGACCAGTACGAGGGAGTCAGGGTTACACGGGCAGTCGTGGAGGTCGTCGCAGCAACCAGTCATAGTATCTGGGCTGATGTCACTTGGAATCATCAGGGCGGAGCACCGAACGAGCGGAACATGTACCAACTCATCCGCACTGGGGATGACTGGAAGATCGCTGTTTTGACGCCACTGGATGAATGAACGACCTCTTGGCAGTGGCAGGTCAGAAAGGCCAATGATGAGCGCTTCGAACAAGATGATCAGCGACTTCATGGCTATCGCGGAGCGCACCGCAGTTGTGGCCCAAATGTGGCCAAAAACCGGCCACAGACAACAAAGCAGGCCAGGACGTTTAATTAAAAACATGTCCTGACCTGCTAGTTATTAGGGGTGGCTGACGGGGCTCGAACCCGCGACACCCAGGGTCTCGGTATGAACTTAGGGCACATGCGGGAATGGTAGGGAACATGCAGTGTGTGGGCGTTTTATGTTCCTTGGTGTTCCGTGTGATTCCCGCAAAATCCCGAGCCTTACGCGTAGTTACGCGTAGGCGCGCTTGACTTGTCTCATGAGTGATTCAATATTTTGGCGGTCGTTGTAGTACTCCTCAGCTACCTGCTCGGTGTGGCCGAAAATGGCGGCGCGTGTAGCTGGGTCCATCACGTCCGCGTACACACCGTGCAGCGTCGCACGCCAGGAGTGGCTTCGGAGGTCTTGAAGAATCTTCGCGCCTGTAGCTTCTGCAATTTGCCGGTATAGCTCGGGCACCTTGTCATCTGCGTTCGTCGCGTCCCAGGGCCTCGCGGTCGTCGTCGGTGAGCCTACGATGAAATGCTCGTCGTCCTCGCGGTGTGTACGCAGGTATTCCGCTACGTCGGCCCTCAGGATAGGGATATACCGCCCTCTTTCCTTGCCTTTTCGCCCCTTGACAATATCGGCGCTGGCATTAATGAGCATGCCATCGTCACCGTCGATGATGTGCTTCCACTGCAATTGATTGGCTTCGGCAATTCTCAGCCCTGAAACGGCTTGGAGGAGAGTGAGCCGCACAATGCGGGCATGGATGTTCTTGGTGCTTTGTCGGATGTTCTTGTGCTTGGTGGGGGTTAACAGTGGCTCGGTATCCCGCGTTAACAGATGCTTAATGACGGCATCCCATTCGGGTTTTGTGAGTGTGCGGCGGCCTGACTTCTTGGGCTTCGGTGCTGCAATATCTAGGTTCACGCCCCGGATGGCACCGGAGAGGCTGCAGACAAGCTCGCTGCTGAGGATTCTCACCTGCACGTGCTGCACCGCGAAGGCAAGGGTGGCCTTCTTGGCGCTTATATCGCCGGCTTCGAGTGGGGCCTAGAGAAGGATTACCATGTTCTGTGCGAAATGGATGCCGACGGCTCCCACGCACCAGAACAGCTCCACCTCTTGCTTGAGGAAATTGAAAAGGGCGCAGATCTGGTCATTGGCTCCCGCTACGTACCGGGTGGAGAGACAGTGAACTGGCCTGCCAACCGCGAACTGCTGTCCCGCTTGGGCAACAAGTACATTTCTGTTGCCCTGGGTGCCGGCATCAATGACATGACTGCCGGCTACCGTGCTTTCCGGCGTGAGCTGCTTGAGCACCTCGACTTTGAGGAGCTTTCCAACGCCGGATACATCTTCCAGGTGGACGTTGCCTTCCGCGCCATCAAGGATGGCTTCGATGTCCGCGAGGTTCCGATCACCTTCACCGAGCGCGAGCTTGGTGAATCCAAGCTGGACGGCTCCTTTGTCAAGGATTCCCTGCTCGAAGTAACCAAGTGGGGAGTGGCTCACCGCTCCGAGCAGATCAGCGATTTCACATCGGAAGTATCCAAGATCGCCTCCCGCACGGTCAAGGACATGGAGCTTGGCCCTAAGGCCACCACGGCCAAGAACGCTGTATCGGACTTCGTTTCCGAAGTCTCTAACCTAGCTAAAGGCACCTTCAAGAAGTAACTCGATGCCCGCGGCGTCTCATCCACGCCCATGAATTAGAAGAACTAAGCCCGGAAGCCACGGCATGGCTTCCGGGCTTTGTCATAGGGTCCAAACTAGTGCTAATGTCATAGGCAGCACTCTAGATGGCGCACAGTGACTCACTTCACTGTTTCTCACACTACGGATCGTTCGGCACGTACCTGCCGATGGAGGAGATTCTGCAATGGCAACCGTAACGTTCAAAGATGCTTCCCTAACCTACCCGGGAGCAAAGGAACCCACCGTCAAGAAATTCAACCTGGAAATCGCCGATGGCGAGTTCCTCGTCCTCGTCGGCCCTTCCGGCTGTGGTAAATCCACCACGCTGCGCATGCTGGCCGGTTTGGAAAACGTTACTGACGGTGCCATTTTCATCGGAGACAAGGACGTTACCCACGTTGCACCGCGTGACCGTGACATCGCCATGGTTTTCCAGAACTATGCTCTCTACCCCCACATGACCGTGGGCGAGAACATGGGCTTCGCACTGAAGATCGCCGGCAAGTCCCAAGACGAGATCAATAAGCGCGTCGACGAAGCCGCCGCCACTTTGGGCCTGACCGAATTCTTGGAGCGCAAGCCGAAGGCCCTGTCCGGTGGTCAGCGTCAGCGTGTGGCCATGGGCCGCGCCATTGTTCGCAACCCGCAGGTCTTTCTCATGGATGAGCCGCTGTCTAACCTCGATGCCAAGCTGCGTGTTCAGACCCGTACCCAGATTGCAGCCCTGCAGCGCAAGCTTGGGGTTACCACCGTTTACGTCACCCACGACCAGACGGAGGCCTTGACCATGGGTGACCGCATCGCGGTGCTGAAGGATGGCTACCTGCAGCAGGTTGGCGCGCCCCGAGAGCTTTATGACCGCCCCGCCAACGTCTTCGTCGCCGGCTTCATCGGCTCCCCAGCCATGAACTTGGGCACCTTCTCGGTCAAGGATGGTGACGCTACCTCTGGTCACGCTCGCATCAAGCTTTCCCCGGAAACCCTCGCCGCCATGACGCCGGAGGATAATGGCCGCATCACCATTGGTTTCCGCCCGGAGGCACTGGAGATCATTCCGGAAGGCGAGTCCACCGATCTTTCCATCCCAATCAAGCTCGACTTCGTGGAGGAACTCGGTTCCGATTCCTTCCTCTACGGCAAGCTGGTAGGCGAGGGCGACCTTGGATCCTCCAGCGAGGATGTCCCCGAGTCCGGCCAAATCGTCGTCCGCGCTGCTCCGAACACCGCGCCTGCTCCGGGCAGTGTTTTCCACGCACGCATCGTGGAGGGCGGCCAGCACAACTTCTCGGCGTCGACTGGCAAGCGCCTCCCTTAAGCCCGCGTACCGGCTACCCCGAGGCACGTAATGAGTAGGGCAGTTCTAGCCATAATCAGCAGAAAAGGTGGAGTGATTCGCCATGAAAGAGTCCATGAGCATCACCTCGTCGACGTACGCGTCGGCACTGCTGACACTGCCCTGGGGTACACCCCTGGAACAGTGGCCCGATAATCTCATCGCCGCGCTGCCCAGGGGTATTTCCCGGCACATCGTGCGTTTCGTGGGGATCAACCGTGGCATCGTCGCGGTCAAAGAAATTGGTGCGCGTACCGCCCACCACGAGTACAAGATGCTGCGTGAACTGCAGCGCCTTGGTGCCCCCAGTGTGCGCCCCGTAGCCGTGATCACCGGACGCCATCCGGCAGAGGAAGACTACGGGGAGCTCACCGCAGCTTTGGTGACCGAGCACTTGGAGTTTTCCCTGCCCTATCGCGAGATCTTTTCTCGGCACCTCACGGTCGTGGAAGCGGAGAAGCTCATCCGCGCCCTGTCCGTGCTGTTGGTGCGGATGCATCTGCTCAACTTCTACTGGGGAGATGTGTCACTGTCTAATACTCTCTTTCGTCGCGATGCTGAAACCTATTCCGCCTATCTCGTCGATGCCGAAACCGGGGAGTTCCAGCCCAACCTCTCTGAATCACGCAGGCTTTACGACGTCGACATCGCCCGCGTCAACATCATTGGCGAACTCATGGACCTACAGGCGGGTGAATGCCTAGATAAGTCCATCGATGTCATCGCCCTAGGAGGCCTTGTCGAAAGCTCTTATCTTGAATTGTGGACGGAGCTCACCGCGGAGGAATCCGTCGATGCCAGTGAATATTGGCGCCTCTCTGAGAGAATTGACCGGCTCAATCAACTGGGCTTTGACGTAGGGGAGCTCAAGGTCACGAAGGACGATTCGCGGCAGGTTGTGCGCATTCGCCCTGTAGTGGTGGATCCGGGCCACTATCGTGCAGAGCTATTGAGCTTAACCGGGCTGAGCGTCGAGGAACACCAGGCCCAACGCCTATTGGGCTCGATCCAGGCCTATCAGGCCGTCGAATGCGGACCGCATGTAGGTCTTACCCAAGCCGCGCATCTCTGGATGACGAATGAATACGAACCGACTATCGCCGCCGTCCCCGTGGAGATGTTAGACAAGCTGGAGCCAGCACAAATCTTCCACGAAATCGTCGACCACCGCTGGTTCCTCGCCCAAGAAAGGGGAGGGGCTGTCACCCTCCCAGAGGCCACGGCATCCTATCTTGAATCCGTGCTTCCGGCCCGCCGCGACGAGGCTCGCCTCCTCAGCACAAACCCTTCAGACGAAGACTTGTCATAACCTCTCGCGTGCCCCAACGGCTCCTACGATCAAAAATCCTCCCTGCTTCCCTCAACTGTTTTTATATGTATTTGTATGTTTTAGGCCCGATTGCCCCATAATTGGGGAGGGTTTCAATGTCCGAATGTAGATATGGTCACAATCGGGTGTTTTGGGTCCGATTTCTTGTGAATATGTGGGATACACCACTAAGGTGGAAGGAAGGCTAACCAGTTCATAGTCGGACTGCAATCCGCTATGAAGTACTTGGTGGCGCTGGGAAGAAGCCTTCGTTATGGGAGGTCTCCCAGACACAATCGAATACGGGCCGGATATCCATCTCGGCTCATCACCCCGCTTTTTATCAAGAAAGATGAGGACCTCTTGAAGCGTCTTACTCGCATCGCATCCATCAGCATGGCCTCCATGCTCGCCGCCGCAAGTCTCGTCGCGTGCTCCGGCTCCACCGACGAGGAAGGCGATGTTTACTTCCTGAACTTCAAGCCTGAACAGGACGCGGCATACCAGGAAATCGCAAAGGCCTACACTGAAGAGACCGGCGTTATGGTCAAGGTCGTTACTGCCGCCTCCGGCTCCTATGAGCAGACCCTTAAGGCCGAGATTGGCAAGGACGAAGCCCCGACTCTCTTCCAGGTCAATGGCCCAGCCGGCTTCATCACTTGGCAGGACTACATGGCAGATATGTCGGACACCGAGGTAGCTAAGCAGCTGACCGACGACATTCCGCCGCTGACCACCGAGGATGGCGAGGTACGTGGCGTTCCGTTCGCCGTCGAGGGCTTCGGCATCATCTACAACGACGAGATCTTCGACAAGTACATCGCCACGTCCGGCGCAAAGATCAAGTCCACGGATGAGATCACCAGCTACCAGAAGCTCAAGGAAGTCGCCGAGGATATGCAGGCAAAGAAGGACGAGCTCGGTATCGAAGGCGCCTTCGCCTCCACCTCGCTGACATCCGGTGAGGACTGGCGTTGGCAGACCCACCTGGCCAACGCTCCGATCTGGCAGGAGTACCAGGACAAGGGAGTCGAGGACACCAACGAGATCGAGTTCTCCTACAACAAGGAGTACAAGAACCTTTTCGATCTCTACCTTGAGAACTCCACCGTAGAAAAGTCTCTTGCGCCGTCTAAGACGGTGTCTGATTCCATGGCTGAGTTCGCACAGGGCAAGGCCGCTATGGTTCAGAACGGTAACTGGGCATGGTCCCAGATTTCCGAGACTTCTGGCAACGTGGTCAAGGAAGACAAGATCAAGTTCCTGCCCATGTACATGGGTCTGCCAGATGAAGAAAAGCACGGCATCAACGTCGGTACCGAGAACTATTTGGGCGTGAACTCTGAGGCCTCCGAGGTCGACCAGCAGGCCACCAAGGACTTCGTGGATTGGCTGTTTACCTCTGAAGCTGGCAAGGAGCACGTGGTGAAGGACCTTGGCTTCATCGCACCGTTCGAAAGCTACACCGCTGAGGACACCCCGAATGACCCCCTTGCTGAGCAAGTCGCGGAAGCTATCGCTAACAAGGATCTGACCACCTACCCGTGGAACTTCCAGTACTTCCCGTCCCAGCAGTTCAAGGATGACTTCGGCCAGGATCTGTCGCAGTACGCCTCCGGAAAGCTGAAGTGGGAGGACGTCGTCAAGCGCTTCAAGGACAACTGGGCTGCTGAGAAGGAATCCAACTGGGGCTAAAGCTCTATTCCCGTCCCCCTCGCCACACTCCTTCCAATAGCGGAGGGCGGGGAGGGGAGTAGGTGAGGGTTGTGGCCCGCGTCGCGAGCTTGTGCGCGAGCAGTTATTCCACATCCTCAGCCTCCTCTCCTCACCGCCTTCCCCGCTGGGAAACGTGTGGCACCACCTGAAATTAAGGTTTCACCACCATGCAAGCAACGCTGAAGAAGTACTTCCCAGTCTTTGTCTTGCCCACCCTTCTGGCATTCATGATTGCCTTCTTGGTGCCGTTCATCGTGGGTTTCTTCCTCTCCTTTACGAAGTTCACCACTATCACCAACGCCAAGTGGGTTGGCATAGACAACTACGTCAAAGCTTTCTCCCAACGCGAAGGTTTCATCTCAGCCTTCGGTTTCACCGTCCTCGTGGTCATCGTCTCCGTGATCACAGTCAACATCTTCGCCTTCCTCTTGGCGTGGTTGCTGACCCGCAAACTCCGCGGTACCAACTTTTTCCGCACAGTCTTCTTTATGCCGAACCTTATCGGCGGCATTGTGCTGGGTTATACCTGGCAGACCATGATCAACGCCGTGCTTTCGCACTATGTCACGACTATTAGCGCGGACTGGAAATTCGGCTACGCCGGCCTCATCATGCTACTTAACTGGCAGCTCATCGGCTACATGATGATCATTTACATCGCCGGCCTGCAAAACGTCCCACCAGAGCTCATTGAGGCTGCCGAACTCGACGGCGTCAACAAGTGGGAGATGCTGCGGCACGTCACTATTCCGATGGTCATGCCATCCATCACCATCTGCCTCTTTTTGACTTTGTCGAACTCCTTTAAGCTCTTCGACCAGAACCTGGCGCTGACCAACGGCGCTCCTGGCGGGCAAACTGAGATGGTGGCGCTCAACATCGTCAACACGCTGTTTAACCGTATGAATGTCGAGGGCGTCGGTCAGGCCAAGGCCGTTATCTTCGTCGTCGTTGTGGTCGTCATCGCGTACTTCCAGCTGCGCGCGACCCGCTCCAAGGAAATCGAGGCTTAAGTTATGACTACCAGCACTTCAGCGCAGGCCGCTCCGGCCTCGAAGAAGAAGGATCACCAGCTTCCCTCGGATAATAAGACCCACATGTCTGGCAGCGCCAAGTTCGTGGTCTACGCCATTCTGGCGTTCTTCACCATCGTCTTCTTGGGGCCGATCCTCTTCATCTTCATCAACTCCTTTAAGTCCAAGTTCGCCATCTCCTCCGATCCTTTCTCCCTTCCCATCGGTGAAACCTGGGTCGGCTTCGAGAACTTCATGGTGGGCTTGACCAAGCAGGGCTTCTTGGAGGCCACATTGTGGTCCTTCATCATCACGATCCTCTCCGTCATCGTCATCGTGTTCTTCTCCGCGATGACCGCCTACTACATCACGCGCGTCAAGACCTGGTGGACAAACCTTCTGTACTACCTCTTCGTGGTCTCCATGATCATCCCCTTCCAGATGGTCATGTTCCCGACGGTCAAGATTGCAGACATGCTCCACCTCAACAACCCGATCGGCATCGTGGTGCTCTACCTCGGTTTCGGTTCCGGTCTGTCGGTGTTCATGTTTGCGGGCTTCGTCAAGTCCATTCCTCTGGATGTTGAGGAAGCTGCGATGATCGACGGCTGTGGTCCGCTCCAGAACTACTTCCGGGTAGTCTGGCCTATGCTCAAGCCAACTGCCGTCACCGTGGCCATTCTCAATGCCATGTGGGTGTGGAACGACTACCTGCTGCCATACTTGGTCATTGGCCTGTCCACGCGATACAAGACCATCCCGGTGGTCATCCAATCCTTCGTTGGCTCCAACGGTAACCGCGATATGGGTGCCATGATGGCCATGCTGGTCTTGGCCATCATCCCCATCGTCATCTTCTACTTCTCCACGCAGAGGCACATCATCGAAGGTGTGGCTGCCGGTGCCGTGAAGGGTTAAAGGTTGCGATAGGTTACCATGAATCGCATACTCGGCCCCGAATCGAAGTTCTATGCTGCTCTGAGCCTCTTCGCTGACCTAGTCATCGTGAATGTTCTCTTGGTGATAACGTGCTTTCCCGTATTCACCGGGGGAATGTCCTTGCGCACCGCCCACGCGGTGACCGGCCAGATGGTCCGCGAGGAAGGTTCTCGCCGCGGCTCGGCCTTCGTTCGGGGCCTTTTGACGCGTCCCGGGGTCAACACCGCATGGTGGCTCATTTCCCTCGCCGTCGCCGCCTTAGCCGCGTATGAATTCGCTATCATTGCCAAGGCAGATCTGGGTTCAATGGGCCTGATACTGCGCGCAGCCTTGATCTCGGGGCTTATCGTATTGGGCTCTGTCAGCGTATGGTTCTTCCATCTCGATGCACCGGGGCTCGGCTTCCGCCAAAGAATCACACAGGCCATGATGAAGGCGGTAGGGCACCTACCGCGTACTCTTTTGGCAATATTGCCTGGCATAGTGCTTGTTTTGTACCCCGTCTTTTTCCCAGCGCAGTGGGGAGGCTACCTGTTCTTCCTCGCAGTGCTCGGCCCGGCTCTCGCGGTCTATCTCGCCGAGCTAGTGCTGCAGTGGCCCGAACTCAATTCGCAAACGCCCGATAGCCCCTCTGCATAACGCGGTGCGCGCCAGCTGGCCTAAAACGAGAAATAGGGTAGTGGTATCCACGTCATCGTGGAACCACTACCCTGTGGTCTTTGTGGGCTTCCTAGAAGCTCTTTAAGCTTCGCCTTCCTCCTGCGCCTTCTGCTCCTTGAGCAGACGGGCAGCCGCGCGGCGACGAGAACGCAGATTCTCGATGCGCTCGGTCAAGAGTTCATCCAACTCCTCAATGGAGCGGCGCTCGCGCAGATTGAAAAGTAGTAGAAACATGCTGGTCACGGCGTTTTCGTGTGTTTCGTCATTTGTTTTTTCGATTTTCGTAATTTTACGAAACCGCAGGTCAGGCGTTTCGTAGTTTTTTCGTAGTTTGCTTCGTAAATTACGAAACTATGAAAGAGACACCTACAGCATTGTGTTGCAGGTCACAAAAGGGCGCGCTCTAGGGATTGTAGGTGCTTATTGGAACGCGTGTTCTAAAAAGCGTGTGGTTGTTTTTGCTGTCACTTTCTCGCTCCCATGCCTGTGATTCGGGACCAAGGGGGAGAAGGGGGCACAGGGGGAAGGGTGGCAGGGTGTTGTAGGGCTGCCTCAGGCGGTAGAATGGGCTTAGCGGCGTGGGGGCGCTGGCGTGGCCATGGCGGCGTTGCTGCGGCCTTTGGGGGCGAGGCGGAACAGTGAAAAACCGAACCTTAAGCGTAGGTTAAAGCGTAGGCGGCTGAAAATGTAAAAATCCCCCAACCTGTTTGTGCAGGTAAGGGGATTATTTGGGGTGGCTGACGGGGCTCGAACCCGCGACACCCAGGATCACAACCTGGTGCTCTACCAGCTGAACTACAGCCACCATTACCGCGTTAAGCAGCACGGATAACTTTAACTCACCGTGCTGCATTAACCAAAACGGCTGGTCAATCGGGGGTTTACCACCACTTGTTGAAAGTCAGGTTCGCGATCTCAATGTTGTCGATGTAATTCCCGCGAATTGGGTCAACTTGATCGGCAGCAGCAACGATATCGGAGACACCTGCGCCACGAACGAACACTGGGACGAGCTGGTTGGTGTGGTTGCCGGAGTGCCAGCCGTGGTTTGGAACGATGCCTGCAGCGCCGGTCATTGCGGACCAGTTTGGATCGTTGTCAGGGCCCGTCATGTAGCCGGTTTCGTGGTCGGCGGTGACGATCACGAGGGTTTCATCCCAAGAGGAGTTGGTCTCAACCCACTCGATGACAGTTTCAACGGCCTTGTTGAACTCTTGGACTTCTTCAATGTCGCGAGCCATGTCATTTGCGTGGCCTGCCCAGTCGATTGCGCCACCTTCGATCATGATGTGGAATCCGTCTTCGTCCTGGTTGAGAACGTTGAGGGCTGCCTTGGACATGGTGGAAAGGTCGACGACGTCGTTGAGTGGAACGTCGTAAGGAGTGACAGAGTCGCCATCGCGGTCGTGCTGAAGGGGGTCTTCGACCTGCGCGAGACCGAAGTACTTGTCACTTTCAACTTGGCCGTTTGCGAGAGCCTCGAAGTCTGCGTCCTCTTCGACGAAGGTGAAGTCGGTTTCGCCACTTGCGAGGCGCTCGTACTGGGAAGCCTGCATGTAGTCTTCGTCGGCTTTGGTGATTGGGTTGCCGTTGTTGTCGAAGAATGGGTGGCCAGCACCCATGATGACGTTGAGATCACTGTTGATCATCTCTTCGGCCATCGCGTGCAGATCATTGCGGTTGGAGTTGTGAGCTGCCCAAGCCGCAGGAGTTGCGTGGTTGAAAGGAACAGAGGAAACAACGCCGGCTGCCTTGCCCTTTTCAATTGCGTACTCAGAGGTGTTCTTCGCAGGCTCGTTGGCTGGGTTGATGCCGATCATGCCGTTGGTGGTCTTAACGCCGGTTGCCATTGCGGTTCCTGCAGCGGCGGAGTCGGTGAAGTTCTCATTGACATAGTTGTGATCAGCCCACGCGCGCTCAGGGTCGTAGGAGTTTCCATCCTGGAAGGTGGACTGTGCAAGCTGGGTCCACTCCGCGCCCTCGAATGCCTGAACTGGAGTGCCACCCTCAACTGGGGTGACAGAACCTGGCTCGCCTTCGACCTGGTACATGGTCTGGCCGGTTTCAAACAGGTTGGTTGCGGAAACATGGTTGTAACCATGCCGTCACCGATCATGTAGATGATGTTCTTTGGAGCATCCAGAGGTGCTGGAGTTTCAGGATGGAGCTCGCTGGAGGACAGCAGTCCTGAGGATCCAGAAACGTAGGAGGACTGGGCGGCAGCGGTGCCGGAGATTCCAGCGAGAACAATGCTGGAGGTGATGGCGCAAGTGATTTCAAGCGAACGACGCTTGAAAGACATTTTATTCCTTATGTTGGGCTCGAGAGTGTGCTTCAGGGCTTCACTGGGAATGTGCTTTTCATGAAAATGAAGCAAGAAAGGTATGAAAACCAAAGAGTTTTCCGAGTTTTCACCCGGGCAATCCATAAGGTAGAGGCTATATGTCAATTCCTGGCTACTTTTAAGTGAAGTCTTGGCGACTAAACTTTGGCTCGCCTATTTTCCTAAAAACCGACTAATTAGTGTCTGGGAGTTGCCAAGAGTGTGTATGAAGTGTGCTCAAAATGTGCTCGCAGCATGATTATGGAAAGTAGAAAGGGCACCCCTTCAAAATGAAAGAGTGCCCTGAACTGCTGAAACATGGATAAAACATGTTTAAATTGCGGTGCCCCCAGCAGGATTCGAACCCGCGACCAACCGGGTAGAAGCCGGTTGCTCTAATCCACTGAGCTATGGAGGCGTAGAAACTACTACTGGTGCCAAACCGGCAATCTAGAAAGCTTCTCGAAACACTTTATATAGAAACTCCCACAATTGACAAGAAATACCCAATTGTGTGAAGCCCCACATTATTGCGTGCGCTTGGAACTTTACCGTACACCCGTGTTCGGCTATCACATGGATCACTCAACTATGGTTCTGGGTGTTGGGGAGGTTAGATTAGGGGCATGGATGAGCAGGTCGTTGCCGAGGGTTCTGGTGGAGTGTCTTCTCCAGTGAATAAATCGCAGGTAAAGAGCAGCAAGGTGAGAATCACCTGGCCTTTCTACGTTTTGTTTGCGTTTGTGGCTGGTTTGGTGGGTGCCATTTTGGCGTGGGGTTTCCTGTCGGAATCTCTCGCTTCGTTGGGCATCCCTGATCCTGGCCCGATGACTACTGCTGGTTTGCCGTTTTTGCGTGCGGTGGGCTGGATTGTTGCTGCGTTGTCGGCGGGTAGTTTCATGGCGACGACCTTCTTTATTAGTCCGCGGGAAATTAAGCGCAGCGCGGAGGATGGGCCTCAGAAGACTAGTTATCTGAATCGTTCGTATTTGTCGGTGGATGGTTCGATCGCGGCGCGTACGGGTTCGTTTGCGGCTATTTGTTTTGGTCTTGTTGCCATTGTGATGATTCCGATGGTGATGTCGGACTTGTCGGGTCAGCCGTTCATTGAGGCGTTGAAGTTGCAGAACTGGGCGATCGCATTCGAACAGGTTGCATTGGCGAAGGCGTGGTCGTGGGTTGCTGGTTTTGCCTTTATTACAGGTATTGCTGGTCTGTTTTGCCGCACGTGGTTGGCACAGCCGTTGCTGTTTGCGGGTTCCATCATCATGACTGTTCCACTTGGTTTGGAAGGTCACTCAGCTGCCGGTGGCGACCACGATTACGGCACGAACTCCCTGTTGTGGCACTTGGTTTTGATGCTGCTGTGGGTGGGTGGCCTGATGGCGTTGATTGCGCACGCTCGTCGCATCGGTCCCAACATGGATATGGCAGTGAAACGCTATTCCATCATCGCAACCTACGCAGTTATTGGTATGGCGATTTCTGGCATCGTGAATGCGTTGCTGCGCATGGACTTCTCAGATCTATTCACTACACACTACGGTTTGCTGGTCTTTGCTAAGGCTGTTGGCGTTGTCGTGGTGGGCATGTTCGGTTTGGCCCACCGCACTTTCACCATCCCGAAGCTAGAGAAGGATCCAAAGAACTCAGCGCTGTTTACTCGCATCGCGATCGTGGAAGTTCTTGCCATGGCTGCGGTCACCGGCGTTGCTATTTCCATGGGACGCACCCCGCCACCTGCACCAGAGATTCAAGATCTTTCCGTGATGGCCTTGGAAATGGGCTACTCCCTGGAGAAGGAACCAACTCTTCTCAACGTGTTCACCATGTGGCGTTTTGATTTGATGCTGGGCACCATCGGCATCATGTTATTGGCCTTCTATATGTATGGCCTTGTGGCTTTGCGTCGACAAGCAAAAAAGTGGAACCACATGCGCACCTTCTGGTGGGTGCTGGGCTGTATCACCCTGGTGGTCACCGTTTCTTCTGGCATCGGCATGAATATGCCGGCGACGTTCTCCATGCACATGGTCGCGCACATGCTGCTGTCCATGGTCGTGCCGGTGTTCCTGGTGCTGGGCGCGCCGTTGTCGCTGATCATGGAGGCCGTTGCGCCTGGTAAGCCGGGCCGACCTGGCCTGCACGAATGGGCCGCGGTGATGACTGATAATCCGCTGCTGAAATTCATCATGCACCCAGCGGTGAACACGATTCAGTTCATCATCATTTTCTACGCGCTCTACCTGACCCCACTATATGAAATCATGGTGTCTGAGCACGCCGGACACCTGATCATGAACTTCGTGTTCGTGATTTCCGGTTACGTCTATTACTGGGAAATGATCGGTCCTGACCCCAAGCCGGAGGAACGCACACATGTTTCCCGCCTGGCGTGGCTGACATTCTCGATGCCGTTCCACCTCTTCTTCGGCGTGTACCTCATGCAGCTCCAAGTCATTTTGGCGGAGGATTTTTACACCAAAATCAACCTGCCATGGGAGGTCGATCTGGCCTACGACCAGCTCGTTGGCGGCGGCATCGCCTGGGCGTCGGGTTCCTTCCCGCTGATTGTCGTGTTCGGTTACCTCTTCCGTGGTTGGTTCCGTGAGGAAAGAATCGTGGAGAAAAATTACGAGGCCCGCGCCGAATCCACTGGTTACGCTGACGCCGAGGAATACAACAGGATGCTCGCACGCATGAACGAGGGCCACGACATGCACGGCGACTACTACCAGGAAACCTTCGAGTCAAAAGATAAAGGCAAAGACAAAGAATAAGCTTTTCGACGTCTCCCCGCACCCCTTCCAGCCCGCCCCTGTGGATAACTAGGCCTCATTTTCGATCAGGCCACAACTTATCCACAGGCGGGCTTTTTCTTCCTTTACGCGCTTGTCGTTCGGTGCCAGACTGCGTGGTGAAAGCACTCATCACCTATCAGAAAAGGGAAGAAAAATGATCAACACACCAGTAACCATCGCCGGCCGCATCGTCAGTGACTCCGTATATATTGGCCGTAAAGACAACCTCGATGGCGTCCTAAGAATCCGCGTGGCCAGCTCCCGCTCCTACAAGCAGGGCGAAAAATGGCACAACGTGGACAAAGTCTTCATCAACGTTGAAGCCTGGGGAAAACTCGGCATCAACTCCCACATTTCCCTCAAACCAGGCGTCTCTGTGATCGTCCAAGGCTTCCTGTACACCAATGAATGGGAAGTGGAATCCGCTGATCCCAATGTTAAAAAGCTAGAAAAGCGCCAAGAAATCAGGATGCGAGCAACCTCCATCGGTATTGACATGAACCACTACATCGTTGGCTTCAAGGAAAGTAAGCCCAACGCATCCAACAGCCCCGAGGGCGTGGAGATGCCAGATGCAAACTTGGAAGACTATCCAGATGTAGATCAGAAGCGGGGATCGAAGCAGGGGGCAGGGTCTTCGGAAGCTGACGAGGCTCCTGAGGCTCCTGAGGAAAAACGCGAATTAGCTATGGCTGGTGCGGGAGCAGGTTCAGGCTCTGATTCAGGCGAGGAAGCGCCTTTTTAATCGCCAAACATCTAAATGGTCGCAGCGGGGGAGTGATCCTTCGCTGCGATTGCTGTAAGGCCCACTTGCCCGAGGTCCCTAAATTGGCGCTGCTCATGTAATCTTGTGCGTTGAGTACTTAAACGCAAATTCGCATTTAAAGGGGTTACATTGGGCGAGTTCATCTACACGATGAAGAACGTGCGTAAGGCAATCGGTGACAAGGTCATCTTGGACAATGTCTACATGTCCTTCTACCCAGGCGCCAAGATCGGTGTCGTCGGACCCAACGGTGCCGGTAAGTCATCGATCTTGAAGATCATGGCTGGGTTGGATCAGCCTTCCAACGGTGAAGCATTCCTGGATCCAGGTGCAACCGTGGGTATCCTGTTGCAGGAGCCACCACTAAACGAAGAAAAGACTGTTCGCCAGAACGTCGAAGAAGGTCTTGGTGAGATCTTCGAAAAGAAGCAGCGCTTCGACGCCATCGCAGAAGAAATGGCAACCAACTACACCGACGAGCTCATGGAAGAAATGGGCGTTCTGCAGGAGGCTCTCGACGCAGCTGATGCGTGGGAGATCGACTCCAAGATCGACCAGGCAATGGATGCATTGCGTTGCCCTCCAAGCGATGAGCCAGTTACCCACCTCTCCGGTGGTGAGCGTCGCCGCGTCGCACTGGCAAAGCTTCTGCTTGCAGAGCCAGATCTGCTGCTGCTCGATGAGCCTACTAACCACCTTGACGCCGAGTCCGTCCTGTGGCTGGAGAAGCACCTCGCTGACTACAAGGGCGCTGTCCTTGCCGTCACACACGACCGTTACTTCCTCGACCACGTTGCACAGTGGATCTGTGAAGTTGACCGTGGTCAGCTGCACCCTTACGAAGGCAACTACTCCACCTACCTGGAGAAGAAGGCCGAGCGCCTCGAAGTTGCTGGCAAGAAGGATCAGAAGCTGCAGAAGCGCCTGAAGGACGAACTCGCATGGGTTCGTTCCGGCGCTAAGGCACGTCAGGCTAAGAACAAGGCTCGTCTGCAGCGTTACGACGAGATGGTTGCGGAAGCTGAGAAGTACCGCAAGCTCGACTTCGAAGAAATTCAGATCCCAACCCCACCACGCCTGGGCAACAAGGTCGTGGAGGTCAAGGACCTGGAGAAGGGCTTCGATGGCCGCGTGCTGATCAAGGACCTGTCCTTCACCTTGCCTCGTAACGGCATCGTCGGTGTGATTGGACCCAACGGTGTGGGTAAGTCCACCCTGTTCAAGACCATCGTTGGCCTTGAAAACCCAGACGCAGGCAGCGTTGAAATCGGCGACACAGTCCAGCTGTCCTACGTGGACCAGGGCCGTGAAAACATTGATCCAGAAAAGACCGTTTGGGAAACCGTTTCCGACGGCCTTGACTACATCGTTGTTGGCCAGAACGAAATGCCATCCCGCGCATACCTGTCCGCATTCGGATTCAAGGGCGCAGATCAGCAGAAGCCATCCAAGGTCCTCTCCGGTGGTGAGCGCAACCGCCTCAACCTCGCGCTGACCTTGAAGCAGGGCGGAAACCTGATCCTCCTCGATGAGCCTACAAACGACCTCGACGTGGAAACTCTGGGCTCCCTGGAAAACGCACTTCAGAACTTCCCTGGCTGTGCAGTGGTCATTTCCCACGACCGTTGGTTCCTGGACCGCACCTGTACCCACATCCTCGCGTGGGAAGGCAACATCGCGGAAGGCCAGTGGTACTGGTTCGAAGGCAACTTCGAAGACTACGAGAAGAACAAGGTGGAGCGCCTCGGTGCTGACGCCGCACGTCCTTCCCGTGTCACTCACCGCAAGCTGACTCGCTAAAGTTGGTCCGCTAAAAGCGACTAAAGCTCAAACAAAGACCTGCCCAACGTCCCCGGTAAAATGGCGGAGTGGGCAGGTCTTTTGGCACCCACACACCCCGTTAAGCCTGATTTAAACAATGGCGAAGACCACAATAAATGTGCTCCCTTTTTAAACCATCGGTACAATGCTTGCGAGACGTAAAAGCTGGACAAAAAGAAAGAGGCTAGGCGAACCCCATGGCAGCCAAGAATGAAAACACCCCAAGCAACCTGCACGTCACGGAGGTTGATCTTCGGTGGTCCGACTTTGACCGCTTTGGGCACGTCAACAACGCAGCCTTCATCGAAATCGCGCAGGAAGCACGCCTGACCTTCGCAGAGGATCAGTTCCGTGAGCGCGGCTACGAAATCCCAGCCGTGTTTGTGCGCCACCTTGAGGTTGATTACCTCCGCGCGATTCTTCCTGACACAACCAAAGCTGTCGTGGAAACACAGGTGACCAAGCTGGGTAACACCTCGTTTAGCACTCGTCAGGAAGTTAAGGATCGCAACGGTCGCGTGTGCTGTGTTGTGGACTGCGTGCAGGTTGCGGTGAATGTGCAGACCGCTGCGCCTCGTTCCATCAGCAAGGTTGAGCGCAAGGTGCTGACCGCTGTGGCAACTGATGAGGTTCAGTCGCAGGAAGCGCTCGAAAAGTAGTGGTGGAAACGCTCACCATTTCTTCTGGCGCTCGCGGCCTGCAGGCATTGATCGCCCGCGCTGTGGGGCTCGATGAGCTGGCCAACGCGCGTTTTCGACAACTCACCCCCGAAATCGTTGACGTCTTTGTCACCACTCCTTTCGGAGTGACGGCATCGCGCCGGGTAGGCGGCCACGCTGGTCGTGATGGCGCAGCTGTCGGAGCAAAAGATTTGCTCGCCGCCCTCTCCGAAAATAGGGACGAGGTCGGCGCCTCCCGCGACGCTAGCTGGCCGGGGTCACTGCCACCAGCAACAGGCTTTACGCTTATCGACGAACTGCCCACCCACATCGTCCGCACCTTAGCTGACCAGGGACAAGCGTTGGCTCGCCAATTCTCTGGACCTATGGGGCCACCGTCGTCGTTGATGGATCAGGAAGTCATCGCGGCCGAAGGCAACGGCAAGACGGCATCCATCCCGATGCGCACTGTATTTACCTGTACGTCTCTCGGGTTGATCCCTGGTTTTGAGGCTCCCAATGAGGTGCCTCGTCACCTGAGGGTGTCTGTCAACGGTCGTTGGACCAGAATTGACGCACCCTATGGCAGCGTGTACCACTCCTCAGGATTGGGCTTAAGCGTCTTTTAGAGCAGCACCCACCCAGCTAGTGCTGCGCCCACGGCGATGACCCATGGGGGAAGCTTCCACTGAGCAAGCGCCAACCAGCAGGTAGCGGCGATCGCCAGGGAGGCAACACCTGTCACACCATGGGTGAATACGGGATCGTAGAGTGCTGCACCCAATAGCCCGACCACACCGGCGTTGATGCCAGTCACCGCTGCTTGGATGCGTGGTGCGGTGCGCCAGCGTCCCCAGAAAAATAGTCCACAGATGCTGAGCAGCGCGGCGGGGAAGAAAATCGCGATGCTGGCAAGGACAGCACCAGGAATGCCACCATATAGTGCGCCTAAGTAGGCTGCGAAGCTAAACATTGGTCCTGGCACTGCCTGCGCTGCGGAATATCCCGACAAAAATTCAGTGGAATCTACATAGCCTGGCATCACCACAAGTTTTTCCAATAGTGGAAGCACTACGTGGCCACCACCGAATACGGTGGCCCCTGCCTGGATGAATGCGGGGTAGAAGCCACTACCGATAACTGCGGCGACCAACGCCACGATGAACACCACCACGGAACCAATACCGGCCCAGGCGGGGATGGAGCGGAGGGGAGAAGGCGGTGGGGTGGCGTCGACAAGCTTATTAAAAGCTAGCGCGCCGACCACGCCGGCTGCCGCTATGACGCCTAAGTGGGTGAGCGCGTGGGGGATCGCTAGGACCGCAATGCCGGAGGCGACCGCAATTGTCGCAGTGGCTGCGGTGTTGGCCATTGAGCGCGCCATGCCAGCAACTGCGTGGAAGACGACGGCGACTGCTGCGGCAAGCAAACCTGCAGTCCAGCCGGTAGGGGAAGGATCAATGAGCAGGGCAAATGCTGCCATGAGAGCCAGTGATGGCCAGGTAAACATCAGCCAGGCCAACGCCATGCCACCGAACCCCGCGCGGTGGTATCCCAAAATCATGCCGACCTGCGAGGATCCGGGGCCTGGCAGCAGTTGGCTTAAGGCTACGATCTCGGAATATTGGCGGTCATCGAGCCAGCGTCGACGCTCAACAAACTCAGTATGAAAGTAACCCAAGTGGGCGGTGGGGCCGCCGAACGATGTAAAGCCCAAGATGCCGAAGCTGCGGGCGACTTCTAGAAACCGATTCACGGTTGTTTAGTTTATGGTCTAAACAACGTTTCAGCAGAAGTTACGGCTGATCGTGGGGATCGGGGTTGGAGTTGATGAGCATATCGGCGGCGCGCAGCATGTGCTCCCAGATGGCCTCACGCTGCTCGTCGGTGAGTGAGAGCTGCTGTTGCGCGTCGTCAAGCGCGGTAGACATGAGCGTGAGCCAGCGTTTAGCCGCGGTGACGCCGATGGGGTAGTTGGCGTGGCGCATGCGCAGGCGAGGGTGGCCACGCTGTTCTTGATAATCTTTCGGCCCGCCCCAGTATTGGGAGAGGAACATTTTTAGGCGCTGTTCGGCGCCGTCGAAGTCATCGGGCGGGTACATGGGGCCCAAAATGTCGTCTGTGCGGACCTGTTCATAAAAACGGTGGACGATGAAGGAGAAGGTCTCCTCACCGCCCACGGTGTCATAAAAGTTCTCGGAGGTGGTCATGCCTCCAATCCTAATGTTTAGCGTCCTAATGTTTAGTTGGCGTCGCCTTTGTCCAGCGCCTGCTGTGCCAGGCCTACACCGCCCATGCCGTGTGGATAGGGCGTGGTGATGCCTTCTTTTTGCATGTCGGACAATACCTTGGCGTAGACGTAGCGCTGCACCTCCCACTGGTAACCCGGCAGCGTCTTGACCACGCCCCGGAATGTCATGTGATCAGGTTCGAATGCAGAGATGCCCTTCATCTCAGGTGTGTCGATGACGGAATCCTTAATAGCCTCCATCTTGACGGCCTCCTGGAAGGAATTTTCAATAACATCCCACGCGCGGTCGCTGTCATTGGACAGCCCCACCGGCACCTCAAATCGAGCAATCGCGTACTCATTGGAGAAGTTACCCACACGCAGAATTTCACCGTTGCGGATGTACCACACGGTACCGTCCAAATCGCGCAACGTGGTGGTGCGCAGGCTAATGTCCTCCACGTCGCCGATAATGCCGTCACCGACATCGATCGTGTCGCCGACACCGTATTGATCCTCAATGAGCATAAAAATACCGCTGAGAAAGTCCTTCACCAGCGACTGTGCGCCAAAACCAAGCGCAACACCAGCCACACCTGCCGAGGCGATCAGGGGCGCCACATTAAGTCCGATTTCAGTCAAGATGGCCAGCGCCGCCCACGTCCACACAAAAATGGCGACAGCGGACTTGCCCACCGCACCCAGAGTGCGGATTCTTGCTTGTCGACGCTGCTCTTGGGTCTTCCTCATGATCTGGACTTCAGGCGGAATGTCTGTCTTCTTTGCCTGACCCTTGACTAAAAACCGCGGGACTTCAGTCTTTGGCGGCTTTCTCACGCCGCGCTCCACGGCTTTGGTGATGAGCTTGCGCAACAACCAATGGGCAAAAAACGCCACAACAATGGTGATGGCAATGCTGATTGGCTTATTGATCAACCAATCCTGGGTGAGGGGGTTATCCCACCAATTAGAAACGTCGGTAACAATACTTTCTGTATCTGTACTAGCGATAATCATCGGTGCCCACGATAGTGATAGTGCCTAAGACTCGCTACCGTTGTGTCCATGAATGCGTCTGCTTTAAGTTTTGATCACGTCTCTGTTCGTCGCGGGGAGAAGATGCTTCTCAACGATATCTCCCTAGACTTTCCCACTGGCTCCCATTGGGCGGTGTTAGGCCCCAATGGTGCGGGTAAAACGACAATGCTTAATATCGCAGCCACTCGTCTTTACCCCACAACAGGCACCGTGGATGTGTTGGGTTACCGCTTTGGCCGAGTAGATACCCGCGAGCTGCGCAAGCACATTGGTGTGGTGGATCCCAAGCAGAAATTCACCAACATGCCAGCCCACGAAGTGGTGCTGTCGGGACTTACGGCCTCTAACGGATTGCTTCCCAGGTGGACGCCAACTGAGCAGGAATTAACCTACCGCGATGAGGTTCTAGAGCTTGTGGGCATGTCTTCGCGCGCGGGCAACATGTGGGCTGATATGAGCCAAGGTGAAAAGGCGCGCACCTTGATTGCTCGTGCGCTAATCATCGACCCGGATCTGCTGCTCTTGGATGAGCCCACCACAGGCCTGGATCTACCGGGGCGAGAAACATTGCTTCGCGTGGTGGATAATCTGCGCGCCACGATTCCAGCGTTGACCACCGTGATGATCACCCACCATGTGGAAGAGATCGCGTCCTCCACCACGGATGTGCTCATGATTAAAGATGCAGAGGTACTTGCTTCGGGGGCAGTTGATGAGGTGTTGACGGCGTCGAATCTGGGCAAGCTCTATGACATGTCAGTGGGTTTAGAAACAATTCGGGGCAGGTGGTTCGCGTTTGAGGCTTAGTGGAAGTTCGGTGGTTTGTGGGGGCGTTTCTGCATTTAAAGGTGATAGATTTGGGCAAAAATGGACAGCTTGGTCTATCATTGCGGAAAAGACCTGTTTATACAGGTGTCGGAAATGAGTATCAGGAGCTGATCTACCTTGTCTTTTGACCCACACACCCAGGGTTTCTCCACCGCATCCATTCACGCTGGGTATGAGCCAGACGACTACTACGGTTCGATCAACATGCCGATCTACGCCTCCACCACCTTCGCACAGAACGCTCCCAACGATCTGCGCCGCGGCTTTGAATACACTCGCGTGGGCAACCCCACCATCGTGTCCTTGGAAAAGGCCGTCGCAGCGTTGGAAGGTGCAGAGTATGGTCGTGCATTCTCCTCCGGCATGGCTGCCACTGACATCCTCTTCCGCGTTCTACTCAAGCCAGGTGACCATATTGTGCTCGGAAACGACGCATACGGCGGAACCTTCCGTTTGATCGATACCGTGTTCACCGCGTGGGGAATCACCTACACCGTGGTCGACACCTCTGTGGTTGACGAAGTCAAGAATGCCATCCAAGACAATACCAAGCTGATCTGGGTGGAAACCCCCACCAACCCAGCACTGGGGATCACCGATATCGACGCTGTAGCTAAGCTCACTGAAGGCACCAACGCGAAGCTCGTCGTGGACAACACCTTCGCGTCCCCATACCTGCAGCAGCCACTGGCTCTCGGCGCACATGCTGTCCTGCACTCCACCACCAAGTACATCGGTGGCCACTCTGACGTCGTAGGTGGACTCGTAGTCACCAACGATCAGGCTCTCGACGAAGAACTGCTGTTCATGCAAGGTGGCATCGGACCGATCCCATCAGTTTTCGATGCATACCTGACCGCCCGTGGCCTCAAGACCCTTGCAGTGCGCATGGATCGCCACTGCGACAACGCAGAAAAGATCGCGGAATTCCTGGACTCCCGCCTAGAGGTCTCCACCGTGCTCTACCCAGGTCTGAAGAACCACCCAGGCCACGAAGTCGCAGCGAAGCAGATGAAGCGCTTCGGCGGCATGATCTCCGTCCGTTTCGCAGGCGGCGAAGAAGCAGCTAAGAAGTTCTGTACCTCCACCAAACTGATCTGTCTGGCCGAGTCCCTCGGTGGCGTGGAATCCCTCCTGGAGCACCCAGCAACCATGACCCACCAGTCAGCTGCCGGCTCTCAGCTCGAGGTTCCCCGCGACCTCGTGCGCATCTCCATTGGTATTGAAGACATTGAAGACCTGCTCGCAGATGTCGAGCAGGCCCTCAATAACCTTTAGAAACTATTTGGCGGCAAGCAGCTTTTCAATATAAGCAATGCGAGCCTCCACCATGTAGCCGAAGAGTTCGTCAGAAGTTGAGACGGACTCTTCGACTGCTTTACGGGTCAGTGGCGCTTCCACATCTGGGTTCTCATCAAGCCATGGCTTAGGAACCGGAGCAAACACATCCGGCTTTTCGCCCTCTGGACGATTGTCAAAGGTGTAGTCAGAAGTCAGGGTGAAGCTGAAGACATCAGCCATCATCATCTCCCGGATGATGGTTGCTTCCTTGAGGGACAGCCCGATATCAGTCAAGAACTTCAAGGACTCCTCCGCACCCGCGATTCGCAGTGGGGAAGTGCCCTGAGTGGAGATCTGTTCATCCAGCGCGACCAGAAGAACACGTGGAGTCTCACGGAATTGGTCGCGCAATGAGCTCCACAGCGTATGAATAGATTGCCGCCAATTGTCCGGATCAAGATCGGGCACCTTGATATCATCGATGATGCGCACCCAGACGCGATCGATGATTTCTTGACGATTTAGCACATGGTTATACAGTGCGCGAGGGGTGACACCCATGTCTCGGGCGAGGCGGTTCATGGTCACGGCAGCGAATCCTTCGCGGCCGGCAATGTTTAAAGTGCGCTCCACTATGGCTTCGACGGAAAGGATACGTTGGGTGGGGCGTCCAGGACGACGTCCCGTGGAAGTAGCCGCCAGAGTTGGCGCTACGGCTGGTTTCATAGTTTCGCTAGGCATGTATATGACGTTACGCCTTTTTCTACAAGACAACCAGCGTTTTCAGCGAGATACTGGACATATCAACTAAAATCCCTGAATAAAACATCTAACATGGGTTTTATACAGAAAATTCATACGAAAGGTTGATCATGAAAAAGAAGATTGCGGTCGTTACCGGAGCGACCGGAGGCATGGGAATTGAGATCGTCAAAGACCTCTCCCGCGACCACATTGTCTACGCCTTGGGCCGAAATCCAGAGCATCTGGCAGCTCTCGCAGAGATCGAGGGAGTAGAGCCTATCGAGTCCGATATCGTGAAGGAAGTGTTGGAAGAGGGAGGCGTCGACAAGCTAAAAAACCTCGACCACGTGGATACGCTGGTGCACGCCGCGGCGGTGGCGCGTGACACGACCATCGAAGCCGGCAGTGTGGCCGAATGGCACGCACACCTTGATCTCAACGTCATTGTCCCGGCCGAGTTGAGTCGCCAACTCTTGCCCGCCCTCCGCGCCGCATCCGGCTGCGTCATCTACATCAACTCCGGCGCCGGCAACGGCCCACACCCCGGCAACACCATCTACGCCGCCAGCAAACACGCCCTCCGCGGACTCGCCGACGCCTTCCGCAAAGAAGAAGCCAACAACGGCATCCGCGTCAGCACCGTCAGCCCCGGCCCCACCAACACCCCCATGCTGAAAGGCCTCATGGACTCACAAGGAACTAACTTCCGCCCAGAGATCTACATCGAACCAAAAGAAATCGCCAACGCAATCAGATTCGTGATTGACGCTGGCGAAACAACCCAGATCACCAACGTGGACGTACGACCACGCATCGAACTGGCGGACCGGAAAGACTAGTTCTTGGGGGCTTCCTGGGCTTCCAGGGTTTTTACTGGGGCTGTCTGGACTGCGGGGTTTTCTTGTGGCTCGTTGTTGGCTTGCTTGCGGCCGTCAGCCAGCTTGCGGGCCATGCCGACCAAACCAGGAACCACCGAAATGAACACGATCAGCAAGAAAATCAGATCAATATTGTTGCGGACGAAATCGAACTGACCCAACGCAGCACCCAAAGCCACCACGCCGGAACCCCACAAAGTGCCACCGATCACGTTGTAAATAATGAACGTGCGGTAACGCATGCCAGCCATACCTGCGACCAGAGGTGCGTAAGTACGGACGATCGGCACGAAACGGCACAAAATGATCGTCACGGGGCCATGCTTCTCAAAGAAATCCTCAGTCTGCTTAAGGTATTCCTGCTTGAAAATCCTGCCATCTGGACGATTAACCAGACGAGGGTGGAACTTGTGTCCAATCCAGTAACCTACCTGATCACCAAGAATCGCAGCGATAGGGCAGAGGATCAGCACCAGCCACAGCGGTGCAAAAGGGTCAGCCTGGTTAGCTAGGAGACCACCGGTGAAAAGGAGAGAATCACCTGGTAGAAGTGGGAAAAGTAGGCCTGATTCGATAAAGACAATGGCAAGCATCGCCGGAAGAATGAAGCTACCGAACGGGCCGGAGCCGGAAAGAAGTTCCATAGGGTCCAGCCAGGACGGACCTAGCGCAACCTGGGAGACGGAGTCCGCAAGAGTAAAAACCATGGGGGACAGAGTACTCTTGGTTGACTGAATTTCTATACGGCAAAGTGTGACTTTTTAGAAAAATAGGGGTTTATTCAGGGTCGGGGTGGTCTGGTGTTGTGTGGGATTGGTGACGTGTTGGTGTGGGCATGGCTGTGTGCCCGGCATCAGACACACGAGGGCGACTGACAACAGGCACAGCAACATGACAAAGATTCAGCACTAGCAACGGCTAGAACAATCTGCCCTCATCACCAGGACCAGGCGGTTCGGGTGGATCCGGCGGGCCCGGCGGTTCCGGTGGTGGGCCATAGTGTTTACGTCTGGCCCACGCACCACCGGAACGATCAGCAGCAGCCGACCGGTTAAACACCGGCCCCTCACCACCAACCGGATAGTGACCTACTCTGCCAGTAACGGGATCGCGGTCCATAAACCCTTTACCATTCACACCCGTGCGAGTGTCATCGTTGCGGGGGTGGTGATTAAAGCACTGATGTGTGAGGTTGACGAGGTTGGTCAACCCACCCCGAATCCAGGGATCTAAATGGTGAACCTCGCACTCTAACTGCGGGCGATCACAATTGGGTGCCGAGCACACCAACTCAGAGGCAAACAACGCGATGCGTTGAGTCAGGTTGGCTGAGCGCTGCATCCGATTGACGTTCAACGGCTGCCCGGTTGCGCCGTCTAAGAGCACAGCGAAGTCGTATTTCGCAGCGATGAGGTTCATGATCTCCGCCAAGTTCAACGAATAGCCTGTGTTCGTGGGGTACAGCTTATTCAATATGCTCCCATCGCCATGATCACCGTGGTTGATCTCGTCAAGATCATCGGTGGTCATGGAGATGATGATGCTGGCTGTTCCACCACGAGCTGGGGTGACAATACCATGGTTGTAGATCTCCATGATGTGATGCAACGCATCCGCATGGCGTTGCCCTCGGGTGCGCATGTCTTCTGCTGCTGGGGTATCGACGAGGTTGCCGCGTTTGGTTAAGGGTGCGGTGTTCGCGGTGATCAGTGCTGCGGTGGCAGCAGGGACGAGGCCGCTGATGCGGACCATGTTGTCGGCATCGGGTTTACCTACCGAGAGGTGGCGCCTGCCCATGGCGGTGATGGGGTTGGGGTTGTTTTTGTTCGCGGTGGTGACGTGGTGGCGTAGCCACGTGCGGAGGTCTTCTGGGGTGCGCCAGATCGCCTGACTCAGGGCTTGGTTGCGTAGCTCCTCGTGGGAGGGTGTGGTATTCGGGTTGAGGCGGGCGAGTTCGTCGGTGATGATGGCGTGTTTTTCCGCGCTGATCCGTGGCTCGCGAGGCTTGTCATCATCATCGGGTTTCCCATCGTCAGGGTTCGGTTCAGGGTCGGGGTCATCGTCGCCGGAGTCGTCATCACCCGAGTCGCCACCATCAGGACCGCCATCGGGATTGCCACCGTTACCGCCGTTGCCAGATCCAGAGTTTGGCTTCGGTATGGGGTAGAGGGAGTGGGCGAGATTGATGCGGTGGTGGGCGCGTGCTTTGGATAGGCCGAAGGTGGTGGTGAGGTAGTCGATGAGGTGGGTGGAGCCAATGGTGTGGGCGGCGTTGGTGCGTTCGGCGAGGGCTGTGGTTTGGGCGGCGATGGTGGCGTGGTGGTTGATGGTGTGTTCTAGGGCGATGAGGTCGGGCTCGATGGCCTTGTATTGGTCTGGGGTGACACCATGGTCAAGCATGCTGGCCAAATGGTTGTCGATGGCGTTGAGTGCTGTGGTCAGTGCTTGGACGTGTGTGGTGATGCTCATGGTGTCTTCCCCCTTTCCCCGTGTTGTTACCACCCACTCTACCCGCTCGCGTGTTCGAACGCAAGGGTGCTATTCAAACACTTTTTCCTATAGGCTTAACATGTAAGGAAATCCCCTCCGCCGCATTGAATGAGGTGGAGGGGAGCGTCGAAAAGCAAAATCTTTAAACCTGGACCGGCTGCTTGGTCGGTGGCGCGAGCGCGGCTTCGTCGCCGCGGAGCTTGGAGTCGGTTTTTTGGGGTCGTAGATATGGTGGTCTGTGCTGGTCTTGTTATTTAGAAAACTTAGAACAACGCCCCAGCGAAGGTCAGCTCGACAGCTTGGGCTGCAGCTTCCACCGCGTCCAGCAGTGCTACCAATTCGTCATCAGTGGTGGTCAGCGGCGGTGCAATGTGGAATCGGTTGCCGGAGATCATCGGCCACACGCCGCGTTCCTTGAATTCTGCAGCACCGGCAGCCATGGCAGTGGCGTCTGCATTGAACTCCACTGCCCAGAAGAATCCGATGCCCCGTACGTCAGCGATCGCTACGTTTTCTTCCGCTAGTTCACGAAGGCGAGGTTCGATCAGTTCAGCGCCAAGTCGAGCTACGCGTGGAATGATTTCTCCTTCCGCGTAAATCTCCAGCGCTGCCTTGGCGGGTGCTACTGCAAGTGGGTGTCCGGAGTAGGTGAGTCCGCCGGAGTATGCCTCTGATCCGAAGGTATCGCGGATTGCTTGAGTCATCACAATGCCACCGAGTGGGGCATAACCTGCATTAACGCCCTTGGCGAAGGTGATCATGTCTGGCTGGAAATCGTCGCCAGCATGCTCGTAAGCAAACAGCTTGCCGGTGCGTCCGAATCCGACCATGACTTCGTCGGCGATGAAGAGGATGCCGTGCTTGTCGCAAAGTTCGCGCACGCCATTTAAGTAACCTGCTGGTGGCACGATGATTCCTGAGGATCCCACCACTGGTTCCAACACGATCGCTGCGATCATGCCAGCACCTTCAAACGCGATGACATCTTCCAAGTGCTTGAGTGCGCGTTCGCATTCTTCTTCTTGGGTGGTGGCAAAGAATGAGGAGTGGTGCAGGAATGGTGCCCAGAAGTGGTAGATATCTGGGTCGGTGGTGGGGTTGCCCAGGCGGCGGTGTTCGCCGGTGAGCATCATCGCGGATCCGGTTGCGCCGTGGTAGCTGCGGTATGCGGACAGAATTTTGTTGCGTCCGGTGTGCAGGCGAGCCATGCGGATGGAGTGTTCGATGGCGTCGGCGCCGCCGTTGGTGAAAAACACGTGGGAGAATTCGCCACGGGCCATCGACACGATCTTTGCAGCAACATCAGAGCGCACATCATTGCCGAAAGCCGGGTTGATGTTGGTCAACCGGGCTGCTTGGCGCTGGATCGCCTCAACTAATCGAGGGTTGTTGTGGCCTAAGTTTGCCGAGACAAGTTGGGAACCCATGTCGATGAAGGCGTTGCCGTCGAAGTCGTACAGCGTGGAACCTTCGGCAGCTGCCCATACTTTGGGGCTGATTTTGTCCTGCGCGGACCAGGAGTGGAAAACGTGCGCGCGATCGTTGTCGAATGCCCGTTTTTCCTCTTCTTTTGCTTGCGCAGATCCGAATTCGATGAATTCACCGTCAAAGTTGGTGTAACCCTTCAGTGTCAAACCAGTTCACTCCCCAAAATATTATGCAGTCTTTAAATAACTCACCTCACCCTAGATCAAGCCGAGCTGCTTTAGCACGTGAACGGCTGTTTTGTCGGTTTCCTGCAGCATGAGCGGGTTGGTTCCAGGCATCGGCGAGATGGTGGTGTCGGCCAGCTGCCCATAGGTTGGGATGCCGATCAGGTGCACGCGCGGATCCAAATTGCCGTTGGGGTGAACCAAAAGTCGGGTTGCCGGATCAACTTCGGGGGAGCCTGTGGGGGCAGCGGTTCCGTCGACGGAGTAGTCGTTGAAGGGGCGTACCCGGTCGGCGTCTTCCAAAGACAGTGCTAGCGGGTCGGCGTTGCGACGCACATCTGGGTTGTGCATCCACGCGTCGACAAGCACTTTCGATCGCAGCGGCGTATCGCCGGTGGTGGGTGAGGAGATTTGCCATTGACCATCGCTCACGCTGAGGCGGGGACGGGCGCCGGCGAAGTGAGCGAGGCCGGCGTCGACAAGCGCTAGAAGTTCGCGGGTGCGGAAAAGCGGTGGGCCGGAGCCGACCATCTGGCCGATCGCCATGACGGCGGCGAAGCGGTTGCGGCGCGATTCGAAGGTCAGGCGGCCTTCCGCGCCCAGGATGGAGCTGGGTTTGCGCGCGGCGGAAATGGACCACAGCGCGGATTTCAGCGGGCTGTCCCAGGCCGTTACGGCATGGCGAATATCGCGGGCCATGCCGTCCGCGATGCGTGCGGTCAGCTCCTCGACGCTTTCATTAATTCCCGCGAGCGGAAATTCCCAAGCATGCAGGTCAAAGACGTCATCGGTGTACGCGGCGAGCGCTTTAGGAAGCTTATCGACGTCCACCTCATCAATAATTTCCACAATTTTATCCAGACCGGTCCGGATAGATTCTGGGCTTACGCGATCAAGGGTTTCGTAATAGGCTTCGTAGGCGTCGCGAGCAACAGCTGGCCACACTTCCGCATCATAGTTGATGGATGCGACACCACGATTTTGCGCGTTGATCGTCGCGATAACAGCCTTGAGTCGCGCTAGCTTTGCCCCTGGTGGCAGGGATTTGTAATCGGATTTAGGCAGGTAGGGGTAGCCGCGACCGGAGGAAATAACAAAGTGAGGTTCCTCACCAGATGCCTCGTAGCGCAAACCGGAACGGGTGCTGGGATCCTCGTGGAAGATGCCGCCGCGATCGATGGTGGTCAGCGCCATGATATCGAAAAATCCCATGCCCAGCCCGCGGACAAGCACCTGTTCGCCAGCGGGAATGAGGCTGGCATCCTGCTCGACAGGGTTGCCGGGCTTGACCCACACCAGATCAGGGTTCTCCTCCAAAGCAGCCGCGATGGACAGCTCCTCCGCATTGGGAGCGGGGGTTTGCCAGCCGATGGCCAACACAGTGGAATCAGCGGAAATCATCTCAGAATTATCTAAGGTGATCACATCGCGGTCACCATCTTCGCGGATGCCAATCGCGCGTGCATGGTGCTGCTCGACCTTGACCCACTGTGGCAACAGCTGCAAAGCGACATCGAAAGCCCACCGCAGATATGCGCCATAAAGAGCACGGGAAGGATTGGACTGGATAACGGTTGCTGCTAATTCTTCCTTGAAATCCTCCGCCACGGATGCGGCCGGGGGATAGGTACGGAATAGTTCGATAGCTTTTGCTGGAATTCCACTCAAATCCTCGTCGCCGCGCAGCAGGCGGATCCAATCAAATTGCAGTGGTCCTTCCACCACTGGAGCGCTCACCGTAGAGCCTGGCTCTGTGAATAATGTCACCGCACCGGCCAGAGTATTCATGCACAGCGTGCGGGTTTGATCAGTGCGCCACACGTTGCCTGCGCCCATTTGGGCGTCCTCGATCAGGTGGATGGTCAACCCCTGCTCAGGGCGGGAAACGGTGTTGAGAGCTGCTGCGATCCTTTCGAGTACAGAAATACCTCTGGGGCCAACTCCAACGATGGCTACCTGCTTATCGTTTGTGCTCACGAAAACTCCTGATCATTAAAATAAATACCCCAATTAGACAGGTTGGTCTAAACCAATATACCGATCAGTCTAAAAGTGTGTTAAGTTCTGGAACATAAATTAGCTGACACGTAAAGTAACTTAAAGATTCACTGGAGGTAAGCCTAGTGTTTAAAAAGCACAGACACGGTCTCGGCTCCCCCGAAACCAAACCACACTTAAAAACCCGCCGGTTTTTCACCGCGGCCGCCGCTACGCTGGCAGGATTGGCAGTCCTGTCCGGCTGCACAGCACAACCCTCACAAGCAGAAGACAACACGCTCACTTACTTAGAGCCACAGTTCTTCCGCACCCTGTACCCACCATCAGCGGGCTTTTACCCCAACGGCAGTGTGGTGAACAACATTGCAGACCGCTTGCTCTACCAGGATCCTGAAACCCTGGAACTCAAGCCATGGATCGCCACCGAACTGCCTGAAATCAACGAGGATGCCACGGAGTTCACCTTCAACATCCGCACCGATGTCACCTACTCCGATGGCACCCCGCTGACGGCTGAAAACGTGGTGAAAAACTTCGATCTCTATGGCCTCGGCGATCAAGATCGACGCCTCACCATCTCAGAGCAGATCACCAACTACGACCACGGCGAAGTAGTAGATGAGGACACCGTCCGATTCCACTTCTCTGAGCCTGCACCTGGTTTTGCTCAGGCCACCAGCTCCTTCAACGCTGGCCTGTACGCCGATTCCACCTTGGAGTTCGCCAATGAGGATTTCGCCCCAGGCAACGCTCAAAACGTCATCGGCTCTGGTCCTTTTGTAATCACCGATGAATCCCTAGGCACCAACCTCACCTTGACTGCGCGTGAGGATTACGATTGGGCACCACCATCACGCGAACATCAAGGTCGCGCGAAGCTTGACGCCGTCAATTATGTCCTCGCGGGTGAAGAATCCGTCCGCATCGGAGCCATCGTTGCTGGCCAAGGTGATATCGCCCGCCAGATCGAAGCGCCAGTGGAGGCACACCTGAAGGATGCAGGCATCCCGATCATCTCCGCAGCCACCAACGGTGTGAACAACAGCTTCAACTTCCGCTTCAAAAACGAGCTGCTCTCAGACATCCGTGTTCGCCAAGCTCTGATCCACGCGATCGACCGCGAAAAGATCATGCGTGTGCTGTTTAGTGATTCCTATCCGCTGGCAACTTCTGTGCTTGCGCAAAATGCACTGGGCTACAAAGAACAAGTAGATGCCTATGTCTACGACCTAGACAAAGCAACAGCTCTGCTTGACGAAGCCGGCTGGACCCTTGATAGCGACGGCATGCGTCGCAAGGACGGTGAACTTCTAGAGCTCACCTTCAACGAAGCCCTCCCACAGCCTCGTTCACGCGAAGTTGTCACCATGGTCCAAGAACAGCTCGGTGATCTGGGCATCAAGGTCAACCTCAACCCAGGTGACCAAGCAGCCCAGGACGCTGACTCCAAGGATCTCAACAAGATCCAGGTTCGCCACACCATGGTGGGTCGCGCAGACTATGACGTGCTGAAATCCCAGCTGTACTCCACCAACCGCAACGAGCTGTTGAACATGACCATGGAAGGGGAGACCGCCGATATTGGCGATCCTCATTTGGAGGAACTCCTCATGGCTATTGCATCCAGCCCACGCGAAGAGGACCGTGCAGCAGCATCTGCCGCAGCACAGGATTACATCACCGAGCAGGCATATGTTCTTCCACTGTTTGAAGAGCCAGTTGTCTACGGCGTGCAGCCTTACGTGAAGGGCTTTAGCCCCGAAGTTATCGGCCGCCCCAGCTTCTATGAGACCTACATTGACCATTCCAGCAACCATTCCAGTGAGGAGGACTAAATGACTACCTCGCAGATTCTGCGCCGCATCGGCCAAGCCGTCTTGGTCTTGTTGGTCACCTTTACCTTGGCGTTCATCATGCTTTCCGCCCTCCCTGGCGATGCTGTGTCCGCCCGCTATTCCAGCCCTGATTTGGGTCTGTCACCTGAGCAGATCGCACAGATCCGTGAATCCTATGGTGCCGATGAATCCCTGATCGCTCAGTACTTCTCCACCTTGGGTGGCTTCCTTGTAGGTAACTTCGGTTACTCCGTACAAACCGGAACTGCCGTGGCAACCCAGCTGGCAGAAGCCCTACCAGGCACCTTGACCTTGGCTATCTTGGCATTCTTGCTCGCAGCCATTTTGGCACTGGTTATTTCCATTCTTGCCACCATGGATCGCTTTGCATGGATCAAGGGCATCTTCCAGGCTCTGCCTCCATTCTTTGTGTCCCTCCCAAGTTTCTGGTTGGGCATCATCTTGATCCAGATCGTGTCCTTCCGCCTTGATTGGGTCCCCGTTATTGGGACCACCCCGGCACAAGGACTGATCCTGCCGACCATCACCTTGTCCATCCCAATTACCGCTCCGCTTGCACAGGTGCTCATCCGCTCGATTGAAGAGGTCAAGGCACAACCGTTCATCGCGGCTGTTCGTGCTCGCGGTGCGGGTGAAATGTGGATCTTCTTCCGCAATATCATTCGCAACGCCCTGCTGCCAACCCTGACGATTGCCGGCATCTTGTTTGGTGAACTAGTCGGTGGGGCCGTGGTTACCGAGGCAGTGTTCGGCCGCGCTGGACTTGGCCAAATGACCGTCAACGCAGTGGCCAACCGCGATATGCCAGTGATGCTTGCCATCGTGGTGATCGCAGCTGCTGTTTATGTTTTGATCAACCTCATCGTGGATTTGTTGTACCCAGTCCTCGATGCCCGTCTGCGCCGCAGGGAAAGGGCATAAGACTCATGAGTAATCCTCCTATTTCACCCAAAAAACCGGTATCCGCTAATCCTCGAACTGGATCCGCTGACCCGGCACGCAAGCGTAAAGCGTTGGGCAATCCTTGGACGAGGCCTGCTGCTGTTATTTCCATCGTGGTACTCGCCGTTGCGGTGCTGATGGCACTTGTTCCTGGACTGTTTACCTCCCAGGATCCGTTCACTGGCGATGATGTGGCACTGCTTGGACCAAGTGGCACCCACTGGTTTGGTACCGATTCCGTGGGACGCGATCTCTACAGCCGTGTTGTTTACGGCGCGAGGGAAACCCTGCTCGGTGCACTGATCGCCGTGTTGGTTGGTTTGATTGTGGGAACCCTGATCGGACTGCTCGCAGGTGCACAGCGCGGTTGGGTTGACACTGTATTAATGCGTTTCGTGGATGTGCTCTTGTCCATCCCGGCACTGCTGCTCAGCTTGACTGTCATTATCCTTTTGGGATTCGGCACCATGAACGCAGCGATCGCCGTCGGTATTACCTCTGTTGCCACCTTCGCGCGTCTGGCGCGTTCCCAGGTGATGACTGTTGCAGGTTCCGATTTCGTGGAAGCTGCATACGGTTCCGGTGGCACCCAGGCGCAGGTGTTGTTCCGCCACATTCTGCCTAACTCTCTGACCCCAGTGTTTGCTCTTGCAGCACTGCAGTTCGGTTCCGCGATTTTGCAGCTGTCCGTGTTGGGCTTCTTGGGCTACGGCGCTCCGGCACCAACTCCAGAGTGGGGTCTGCTGATCTCTGATGCCCGCGACTACATGGCGACCTCATGGTGGCTGACTGTGCTGCCTGGTTTTGTCATCATCGCCGTGGTTATGTCTGCCAACTACCTAAGCCGCATCATTCAGAAGGAGGCATAGAAAATGACTACTCCCTTGTTAGAGATCAACGATCTGGTTGTCTCCTATCAAACTGCTAAAGGTTTGGTGCATGCTGTCAACAATGTCAGCCTGGAGGTGCACCCTGGCCAAATCACCGCGATTGTTGGTGAGTCCGGATCTGGTAAGTCCACCACCGCTCAGGCCGTGATTGGTTTGCTGGCTGATAATGCTGAAGTGGATTCTGGTCGGATTTCTTTCAACGGCCGTTCCCTTGTTGGCTTGAACGCACGTGAGTGGAAAAACGTTCGCGGTACCAAAATTGGTTTGATTCCGCAGGACCCCAACAACTCTCTGAACCCGGTGAAAACTATCGGCGCTTCAGTGGGGGAGGGCTTGGCTATCCACAAGCGTGGAACCGCCGCCGAGCGCAAAAAGAAGGTCATTGAGCTTCTAGAGCGCGTGGGTATTGATAACCCAGAGGTCCGCTATGACCAGTACCCGCATGAGCTGTCTGGTGGCATGAAGCAGCGCGCGTTGATTGCCGCTGCCATTGCACTTGAACCAGAGCTGATCATTGCCGATGAGCCCACATCTGCGCTGGATGTGACCGTGCAGAAAATTATTCTCGATCTGCTGGAAGACATGCAGCGTGAATTGGGCATGGGTATTTTGTTCATTACTCACGATCTAGCCGTGGCAGGCGATCGGGCGGATCGCATCGTCGTCATGCAAAAAGGCGAGGTGCGCGAAAGTGGTTACGCGGCTTCGGTCTTGACCGACCCCCAGCATGAGTATTCCAAGAAGTTGCTTGCCGACGCGCCCTCCCTCACCATCGGCGAGATCCCCACGCGAGTTCCGGCCGTAGATCCGGAGGTAGCGCAGGCCAAAGGCCCGCTTCTGGTAGTGGATAAATTCCGCAAGGAATACCAACGCGGCAAAGAAGAAACATTTGTTGCCGCAAATGATATTTCCTTCGAAGTACTGCCTGGCACCACGCATGCCATCGTCGGTGAATCCGGTTCCGGTAAAACCACGCTTGGCCGCGCGATCGCGATGTTTAATACGCCGACCTCTGGTTCCATTTCAGTAAGTGGCAAGGACATCACCAACCTTTCCAAGGCCCAGCAGCGGGAACTGCGCCAGCAAATCCAGCTGGTGTACCAAAACCCGTATTCTTCCCTGGATCCCCGCCAAACCATTGGCGCCACCATCGCGGAACCGCTGCGCAATTTCACCAAGGTGAGCAAGCAGGAAGCCGACGAAAAGGTGGCACACTACCTGGAACTGGTGGCGCTTGATCCGGCTCTTGCCACCCGTCGCCCACGTGAGCTCTCTGGTGGTCAGCGCCAGCGTGTCGCCATTGCTCGTGCCATGATTTTGGAACCTGAATTGGTGGTTTTCGACGAAGCCGTATCCGCGTTGGATGTGACTGTGCAGGCACAAATCCTGCGCCTGCTCGACGATCTGCAACGAGAGCTAGGCTTGACTTACGTGTTTATTTCCCACGACCTGGCTGTGGTCCGTGAAATCTCTGACACTGTGTCTGTGATGAGTCGCGGCAGCCAGGTGGAACTTGGAAAAACCGCAGAAGTATTTAACAACCCGCAAACCGATTTCACTCGCCGACTCATCGACGCGATCCCAGGATCGCGCTATCGTGGTGGCGAACTCAATCTTGGACTATAGGAGCAGATCTTAAAAATGTCAGATCTCATCGACATGCTGGTTGGAGAAGACCTCCCACAGCTGCGTGACAACCGTCCCCAAGCTCGCGACAATGCACAAAAGAGCTTCGAAGCTCTGCTCGAACCGGTCAACCCAGGGACCTTCAGCTTCGGCGAGCGTTACGCCGTGGCCACCTATGTTGCAGGTCTTCACCAATTCGCGCCAGCTGTAGATCTCTACCAAGATTTGCTTCTCGACGACGCCCCAACCACCCTGGCAAACGCCGTCTCCGATGCCATCGACGAGGGCCTATCCGCAGGCCCATACGGCACCTACCGTGAACCTGGACTTGAGTCCGAATCAGAGCCAGGCGGATCTGTGCGCAACGATGCAGCCAAACTTGGCGAGCGCCTTGCAGCAGCATTTGATTACGCCCACCTGCTGGTTTTCCACCCCCGCGATTCCCGCCCCGAGGTCCTTGGTCGACTCTCCAGCGCTGGTTGGAGCGCAGATGACACCGTGACTCTGGCCCAGCTGGTCTCCTTCCTGGCATTCCAACTGCGTATTGCTTACGGCCTGCGCACTCTCAAGGGTGAAGACATTCAGGTGAAAGCTCCTCGCCTGAGTATTCCTGAAGCGAAGTGGGAACTGTCCAACAACGGCTTTGAGATCTCCACCTATGAAGAACTCAACCGCCCTGAAGCTTTTGTGAACCACTCTTTGGGATGGAAGCCATGGGTGCCACCAGTAGCTAAGGCAGATCTCACCGAAGAACAGCTGGATTCTTTGATCCAGCCTGAGCGCGCCGATATGCCATACTTCCGTCTCTTGGCACGTGACCCTGCAGCACTGAAGGCACGTACCCTGACCGATCTGGATATCTTCTTCAACACTGATGGCGAAGGCCTAGGACGTGCAGAGCGTGAACTCGGCGCCACCGTTACTTCCCGCTACAACGGCTGCGTGTACTGCGCATCCGTGCACGCAGGACGTGCTCAGGAAGAATCCGGTCGAGCTGATGATGTCAACGCACTGTTGGTAAGCATCGACTCCGATTTGGGTTCTGACCAGTGGAATGTCATCCGTGATGCTGCTCGCGCACTGACCTCCACCCCTGCTGCATTCAACCAGGGATGCATCTCCAAGCTGCGTGGCGTTGGATTCAGCGACCTGCAGATCGTGGACCTGATTAACTCTGTGGCGTTCTTCAACTGGGCTAATCGCCTGATGTTGTCTCTGGGTGAACCCGAAGTGCCAAAGCGTTTCCTCTAAAACGCATAACCCTAAATGCCCCCTGTTTAGATTCAAAAAAGATCTGGCAGGGGGTTTAGGCATAGATTGGGAACTTATGAAGAAACTGCAAATGGCGGCCATTTTGGTCGGAGGCTTCGTCGGGCCGTTTACTGGCCAAGCTCTATCAGTGGTCTTGCCGGAATTTGCAGACACCTTTGATATCAGTGTCAGCCAGGCAGCGCTGACCATGACGGCATACCTGTTGCCCTTTGCCACCATGATGTTGTTTTCTGGGCGGCTCACTAGGAAAATACATCCGCATAAGGTTGTTCGTTCTGCGTATATTGTCACGTTGCCTTTAGCTTTGTTGCTGTTGATCACCCCGTCGTGGGGTTTATTTTTAGCTGCTTATGCCACGATCGGTGTGGCTAATGCTTTTACCACTCCCGTGCTGCAAATTATGTTGCGTGAGTTGGTCCCAGCGAATGCCTTGGGCAAAGCTTTGGGAACATATGCTGCGATGCAGTCTTTGGGAATGCTGTCAGCACCTCTGATTGCAGGGCTTTCATCTGTTATTTCCTGGCGGTTGACATTTTTGGTCACGGCCACAGCATCGTTGTTCATTTTGATTGCCCGACTACCAGTTGTGCCTCCTCCTTCAGCATCAAAACAAAACGTTGGAGGCAAGGTGCAATGGGGACCAACCATCATCCACATGGTCTCCGGTTTTGTGGTGGGCATCGGCATCATTGGTGTAGGTTTCATGACCTCGTTGCACGTGGGTGAACAGTTTAATTTGGATGCCACAGCCCGTGGCTTGGTGGTCATGTGTGGCGGTTTGGCTGCATTTTTCGCGTCCCGAAAAATCGGCGATATGGCCGATAAATTTGGTGTCCGTGCAGTCCTTGTTGTCAGCGCGATCATCGGTTCCGTGGCCATGACCTTGTTACCCATTACTCCATGGGTTGTTCTGGTGGCAGTGCTGTGGGCATGTGCTGTGGCAGCGGCACAAGGAATTCAAGCTACGGTGAACTTGGCCGTGATCGGCAGTCCTGGTGGATCATCGTTGCTTTCTACCGTGCAGGCGTTTAGATTCTTTGGTTCAGCTGCAGCGCCGGTGACCTTTTTGCCAATCTATTTGGCCATCGGCTCAAATGCATTTTGGGTTACTGCGGTCGCGTTGGTTTTCGTTGCGGTGGCCCAGTGGCGCAACCCGCAGCGCTTGGCGCGGGGTTGAGGGAGGCGTCGAAAAGCAGCAGCTCTTTCGGTTTTCTTGATTTAGCGAGGAAAAGTTCTCCTGTGAAGGAGACGAGTGTGACTGATCAGCGAGATTTTCCGGGCCGTTTTGGATGCCGCCAGATTGAGCATTCGGCTGCTGCCTTTTAGAGAGCGAGCCGGTGGCAGGGCCGCCACCAATCTGTATGGTTGCCTCGTAGACAACTGGGAACCCGTATCCCTTGATGACCTTAAAACCAGGCGGATTAGCGTGGCATCGCTGAAAGTTAGATTGGCTACCAAAGTAATGTGGAAATAAATGTTTCGAACGAGACAAAAGCAGTGGTCATTGGCTGGGGAGTAGCAGAACTAGCCACCACCGTATACTCCTGTGTGAAAGAGCTGAAGTCCACCTGGTTGAACAAAATAAACACCTAGGCGGGCGCGCCGGGGCTTTGGAAATCGATGGATTTCGCTGGGACACAGGACTGAGCTGGTGCCTCATGCTCGATGCCGTAGGAGTGTCTAGACAAACAATAATCAGTATTGAAAAGGGGCGCTATGATCCTTCTTTGCCCGTTGCCTTTCAGTTGGCGCGGGAATTTAACTGCACGATAGAAGATCTATTTATCTATGAAGCTGACTGAACGTGGTTGAGCTAGTCGAACCACAGACTAGCTAATAACCCCAAATCATCATTCTTATATGTAATTACTTGGTCGGATGCAACCGCGAACGCCTTTAAGAGATCTCCGCTTTCTTCAGGGACTCGAAGCAGTAGATCCGCATCATCTTCTTCACCACCAAATGCTAGGGCCTCGACACCCCAATTGTTCTGCCACACTTTAAGTACTTGTGCTATTTCAAATGGTTCACCAACATTCATGCAACCGAGCCATTCACACGCTGCAGGTACTTGCCAATTCGGGCAACTGATTGCCACGAGACCCCAGGCCTTATCCTCGGAGAAGATGTCATCTAATGAATCGGCTTCTTCAATTGGTTGCGGCTCACGATCATCATTGGGCAGACCTTGGGAATCTAGATCGAAAGTGCGAAGTGAGGAAGCAGCGAATTCATCCGTGAGTTTTGGCAGGCTGTCGCCCTCATCGGTGATGTCTTCTAATTCGGTGTCCTCAAGATCAATGTCGCTATTCCACCATCCCCAAGTGATTAGTGACCAGCCAGCTGCCTTAGCTTGTTCAAGCTGTTCTGCGGTAGGCAAATTGAATTGATCAAAGAAAATATAAGTCAGACTACGGAATTCTTTTGTTCCAATGTTCTCAGGGAATAGATCGCTGGTGAAAACTTCAGGAATCGTCGACATGCTGTCACTTCCTTGAAATTGAGTAGTTGCAGTGAACTCTAACTGAGCTAAACGTGGTCCGCAGGAGTGACGTACCCCCGAAAAGGAGCAGTATCGCTTCATTCCTTTCCTTATAGAACGCAAATGAATTTTCGATGTTACTGTCGGTTAGTCGTGAAAACCCATTGCTGAAAAACGATTAGACCAATGGCAGGCACAGGGCCTTTGTGAAGAAGAAAGTGGCAGTTTCGATGGCCGAAAATCTTGATAAAGCGTTGCTATTGATGCAGATGAAACCCGTGCAAATGGCACGAATGACCTTGGGCTACATCCATGACATGGCGGTGACCGATTCCGGTATGGAACTTATTGTGCGCCGCCCCGGACTGACCGTTAACCTCACGAGGTCGTGAATTCTTCTTCTCAAGTGTCGGCGCGACGTGGGAACAGTCGGCAGAGTTCGTGCACTGCTGCATGACTGATGTGGCAACGATTTTCGTGTCTTGGTGCGAACAAACCTGACCGAAGTTTGCTCCTGAACGCACAGAGTTAACTGCATCTACGGATATATTTCGTGAAAGTGCTTCATGTCTAGTTCATTGTTTTCCCAAATAAAAAATCCTGGCACGTTGCGTGCGGTGCAAACATGCCAGGATTTTGGGACTGAGAATCTTTTACTTACGCAGCATCTGCCTCACGGTTGCGCAGGGCACGGGCGGTGCGGTCGCGGGATTCGGAAACTATTCGCTTGATGCCTGCGACATGTTCGCCATCAAGGAACTCGTCGGCACGCTTGAGACCCTCCTTGGAAACGTTCCATGAAGGGAACAAACCGAGGACGATCTGCTGTGCCATTTCGCCGGAGAAGTTCGCCCAGACATCGTCGATGATTTCGAAGTACTGCTCGTTGTAGGCTTGCAGCAATTCGGAAGAACCAGTGAAGGTGAGGCCTTCAATCTTGTGGCGCAGTTCCAGGTTGGACAAGCCACTGTCCAGCACGGTGACCTCCTTGTATGCGGCAGCCTTCACAGCTTCAGTGTTCACAGCTGCTCCAGCTCGAAGTGAAGCGAGGAAGGAAGCGCTGGAGTTATCGCGGGATAGCTCGGTGGAGATTGCTTCCTCAGGTGCCTCTATGTCACCGCGAGCGATGAGTGCGGTCAGAGCCCACCAACGTAGGTCAGAATCCACGGTTAGGCCTTCGACGTTGCCGGCGAGAATGTCACGGAAGTATTCGGCGGCAGCGTCGTTGAGCGTTGCCTTGGCCAGTGCTTGGATGAATGCCAGCTGGGTGTCGGAATCTGGCTCCGCGGAGCGAGCACCTTCAAGGAAAGCGTTGGCCAGCAGGTTATTTCCGGTTGCTTCTACCCACGCTGGGTCGGCGTAGCTCTTCAGCGCAGAGGTTGCCTGCGCGAGAATGCGCTCCAGCACAGCAATTTCAGTTTCCGCAGCAGCGCCACGAGCAACTAGCGCGATGAAATCACGAGCCTTCATTTGGCCTGCACGAGTCATCTCCCACGCAGCGGACCACACCAGCGTGCGAGGCATGGGGTCGCTGAACTTATCAATATTATCAATGACGAAATTGCGTGAATCCTCATCCAGATCCAGCAGCGCATACGTCAGATCATCATCGTTGACCAGCACGAAGTCAGCCTGCTCAAGACCAACGATTTCTTCTACGCTTGTCGACGCGCCACTGCAGTCAAGTTCTACTCGTGCGTAGCGGTCGAGGGATCCGTCGACAAGCTTATAAAGACCCACCGCGATGCGGTGAGTTCGCAGCTCACCGGCACCCGGCGCGGCGCCGGTCTGGGTGACGGTGAAGGAGGTGTACTTGCCGTTGTCGGTGGTGAACTTTGCGCCGAGGGTGTTGATTCCGGTGGTCTTGAGCCACTGGTTTGCCCAGTCAGACAGGTCGCGGCCGGAGGACTGTTCGAGGGCGCCGAGCAGATCATCGAAGCTGGCGTTGCCCCATGCGTGGTTGGCAAAGTGCCTGCGTACGCCAGCCAGGAATTCCTCGCGGCCAACGTATGCCTGCAGCTGCTTGAGCACCGAGGCGCCCTTTGCGTAGGTGATGCCGTCGAAGTTCTGATCGACGGTTTCAATATCGTAGCCGTCAGAGAACACCGGGTGGGTGGAAGGCAGCTGATCCTGCTGGTAAGCCCAGGATTTCTCCACGTTGGCAAAAGTCACCCACGCGCTGTCGTATTCAGTTTCCTCAGCCTGGGAAATCACAGCCGACCAGGTAGCGAAGGATTCATTGAGCCACAGGTCATCCCACCATTGCATCGTGACTAGATCACCAAACCACATGTGAGCGAGTTCGTGGAGGATGGTTTCCGCACGACGCTCATAGCGGTAATGGGTGGCCTTGGAAGCAAAGACGTATTCATCACGAATAGTCACCGCACCTGCGTTTTCCATTGCACCGGCGTTAAATTCAGGGACGAAGATCTGATCGTACTTGCCGAATGGGTACGCCACACCAAAGTTGCGGTGGTACCAATCAAAGCCCTGCTTGGTCTCGGTGAACAGGCGCTCTGCATCAAGATTTTTAGCCAAAGAACTGCGGCAGTAGAGAGCAAGCGGAACAGTCAGCTCAGTTGGCTGATCGGCAGGTGTTTCTGCATGGTGGGTGAGCGTACCCTTCCAGACATCGCGCACCTCGTGGTAACGACCCGCGCACACCGCAATCAGGTAGGTGGAGAGGGGATAGTCCACTCGGGAAATGTGGGTATCGTAATCAGTGTGCTGAGTGGAAACCTGCTGCTCAGAGTTGGAAATGATCTTCCAACCCTTAGGAGTTTTGATGTTCAGATCATAGGTAGCCTTGAGGTCTGGCTGATCGAAACACGCGAACATACGCTTGGCATCGGCGGTCTCAAACTGGGTGTACAAATACACCTCATCGTCTGCTGGATCCACCATGCGGTGCAGGCCTTCACCGGTGCGGGAATAGGGGATAGTCGCCGTTACCCGCAAGGTGTGCGCGCCGGGAGTAAGACCCTTCAGTGCGATGCCGAACGTCTCGTCGTAGCCGTTCTTGCCAAGGGTTAGAGCCTCATCTTTGATGGACACATTGTCCAGACGAACCTCCTCAACGCTTGCTGCGCGGAGATCAATAAAGGTATCGCCAGCCTCCCTGACAGTGAAGCTGACAACGGTGGAGGAACTAAAAAACTCATCACCGTTGTTGAGATCAAGTGCAATGTCATAGTTTTCTACACTCAGTAACCTCGAACGATCCGAAGCTTCCTGCCGGGTGAGATTAGTGGACGTCAATTTAATGCTCCTTGAAATTTGAGGGGGCGCTACCCTTAGAAGGTGCGCAATGACACCACGATAGTTCGCGCCTAGTGTGGATTGCTAGAAAACTTTAAGAAAGAGGAAATAACATGGCTCAAAAAGTAACCTTCTGGTTCGATACCACCTGCCCATTCTGCTGGGTCACCTCCCGCTGGATTATGGAAGTCGAACAAGTCCGCGATATTGAAATCCAGTGGGTTCCAATGAGCCTCGCTGTCCTAAACGACGGCCGTGATCTCCCAGAGGATTACAAGGAGCGCATGAAGGCTGCATGGGGACCAGCACGCGTTTTCGCAGCTGTCGCCACCGACCATGCTGACAAGCTCGGCGACCTGTACACCGCAATGGGTACCCGCATCCACAACGACGGTCGCGGACCAATCGAAGGTTCCTTCAATGATGTCATTGCAGAGGCACTTGAAGAGGTCGGCCTAGACGCTGCACTTGGTGAAGTTGCAGACACCACCGAATGGGACGACGCACTTCGCGCATTCCACCAGACCGCAATGGACGAGGTCGGCAACGATGTCGGAACCCCAGTGGTCAAGCTCGGCGACACCGCCTTCTTCGGCCCAGTGCTCACCCGCATCCCACGCGGCGAGGAAGCAGGAGAGATCTTCGACGCTTCCTTCAAGCTCGCAAGCTATCCGCACTTCTTTGAAATCAAGAGGTCACGAACGGAAGATCCAGAGTTTAGCTAAGCCTGTGACCTGGCTCGACGCTTCTTGTCGAGCTGATCACCAGCTTCACTAGCGGTGATTTGCCCGCGCGCTGCCCGCACGTAGTCGACCGCAGAATTTGCGGCTGCCCGCGTGCGCTCATCGTGATTGCCGAAAAGGTGCGTGTAAGTATTCAAAGTCGTGGATGCGTTGGCGTGTCCAAGGGCCTCCTGGACATCGGCGACGGCGGCACCTTCGGCGATGAGGACGGATGCATAGTAGTGGCGGAAATCATGGAAAGTGATTTCCCGCATTTCTAAAACCTCAATGATGCGGGCGAGCGTGCGCCCCGTCGAGTTTCGGTCGTGGTAAATACGATCCTCGAATTTTGACTCACCCGTATATGGGAAGATCGGCTTTCCAGGGCCTACATTAAGATCCTTGATCCTTGATTCAAGAATATCTGACACGCTCTTCGGAATCGGAATGGTTCTGGGTCTCTCGGTTTTCAGCGGCCCAGTTTTTCGACCTCCGGGGAGCACCTGGCGCACGACCGATAATTGAAGCTTGAGCACATCGAGATCTTCAGGGAAGAGTGCGCCAATCTCACTGACACGCATGCCGGTGCCGAGCGCTACTTGGATCATGTGCTCAAGCCAAATCCTCGGCGGGGTAGGAGCACCAGTCTTTCTCTTCTTACCTTCGTGGGCTAGATCTAGGATCTGGGCTAATTCTTGAGGCGTTGCAAGGTCTTGCCTTGAGACCGCCATTTTTGGTGGGGCTTTAGGTGCTGAGATTCTTGGGATATGGGTGAGAATGCGGTCCTGGTGTGCACGATTCAGTAGGCCGGCAACTTGTCCGGTCATGACTGCGACGGTCGATGAGGACATCGGCTTTCCGTCTTTCCATGGGCGTCCCTCTAAAAGCGTTCTATTCCAGGCGCTGATATCGCCTGGAATAATTTTATTGAGTGGGATGCCACCGAGCTTCCCAAGATTATCGACTAATGCTTTTCGATTAGCGATCGTATTAGGCTTAGTCGCTTCGTCTTTCCACTCTTTGGCAAGATCAAGCAAAGTGGTGGCCTCGTCCTCTGGGCTGACCCACTCGCCGCGGCGTAGTGATCGCTCTTTTTCACCAACCCACGCTTTTGCTTCTTTTTCGGTATGGAAAGTTTTGGAATATTCTTTCCCCGAGTGGTCTCGGTAGCGCCCTACCCACCGAGGTTTTTGACCTCTATCTTGCGCTGAGCCCTTTTTTGGCCGTCGTTGAACACCCATTGGTACACTGGTTCCTGTCTGGATTCAGAAAATCTGGATATCTGTTTTTAATGTCTTAAGATTCCCTCTGTGCATATCGTTTGGCGACGGGCGTGCACAGGGGGAATTTTTTGTGTTTTACAGGTTATCGAGAGCGTACTGTGCCTGCTCCGGAGTGAACTTTTCGAACTGGCTGACCAGCTGATCGTAAATGGCTGCAGGAGACATGCTCATTGTCTCCTGGTAGGACTGCGCTTTCTTGAGGGCTAATTCATTCCAGTTAGCCTCCACGGTATCCACTGCGTACTGGGCGGATTCTGGCGAGAATTGGTCGAATTCGCTAGTCAGCTGGTCGTAAAGGCCATCCTTGGACATTGGCATAGTGCGGATGTAGCTTTCAGCTTTCTTTAGTGCGGAGCGGTACTCAGTAGGTACTTCATCGACGGCAGCTTCCTCTACGATTCCTGGATCTGCTCCTGCTTCTGCAGGGGCTGAGATGCTGCTCGGAGCTGCGGTTGTGTCATTGTCGTCACCACCGCCAGCTAGTGATGATCCGATGGCGATGAGGATGATGGCACCGACGCCAATTCCTCCCCACTTCATGCAGCCACCCTTCTTCTTAGGCTTCTGGGTGGGGTCCTGGTGCATAGGCTGCTGGGCTGAGTTTTGTGGGGTGGTCATTTTAAGTTCCTATCAGGTTAGGGCGCGTATGTAAATGTCGCGCCAAGTGTTCACGACGTCCGGGGTGACGCCGAGTTCGTGCGCAATCGCGCCGGGGTGAGGGCCGTGCAGGAGTTCTGCTGCCCTGTATTCATCTTTGCTTATGAGGAGGAGTGCTGCGTATTCATTGGCTCTTTTCTCTAGTCGGGTGTCCCCGTGGGTTTCGTCGCGGTAGAACGCATGCCCCAGTTCGTGGGCGAAAATTGAGCGTTTTTTCCATGGGTCGAGGCCTTTCCTGAGGAGGATGAGGCGCCGGTGGTGGAGGTACATGCCGTCCCACTCGGGGTGTAAATCATAAGTTTCTATGACGTGCACCCCGAAGAGTTCGGCGATTTTATCCAGATCCACCCCTCCTCCTTATGGTGATTCGGGTTCCGTGTATTCGATTCCATCGTCGGTATGAGCTGCTTGTGGCATCTCGTTCGCTTCGCGGATAGCGTCAGCGATCTCATCATCGCTTAGTGGTGCGACATGAGATGAATGAAGCGAAGTGACGTTTGAGAAGTTCGGGGTGATCTCGCCTTCGGTCCCCTGGAAGTATTCGACCGCTTCAATATCGAAGTTTCCGGTGGCGTCTGGGTCAACGCGATCGATCATTTCATCGTGGAGGTCTTTATTGGTGGCGTATTTAAGCGCTGCTTTCACCCCAACGCCTTTAACCTCGTGGTCCTTCAGGTGCCCAGTTTCTACAAGGCCATCGACTGGCGGGTAGTCGTATGCACGGCATAGTGCGATGACAACCTCTGGGGAGAGCGTGTGGTGGCGGGAGAGCTGGCGACTGATCGTGCTGTTGTCGAGACCAATCTTCTTCGCTGCATTTCGGCGGCTGTCGTCTCCGATTAGGTGGTCCAACCATGTTCCAATGTCCATGTGATGAATTTTATCATCACTCAATAAATAGTGCAACACCTGCATGTTTTGCGCCATTACAGCACGTGTTGACCATGTGGGTTGACAAGTTTCAGCGCTTGGTGCATGCTTACATCAGTGGTTGCAGTAAGGAAGCATTCCACGTGAGACACCTAGGAGGTGGCAGGAAATGCAGAAGATCCGTCTTCGCCAGGGTGTGATCGAAAAGATCAAGCTGGATCGAAACCTGGAATCAGATTTTCAGGTTGCCGCGATCCTCGGCGTTACGGCTGAAGAGGTCGATCGTATGCGTCACGGCGCGGCGATTAGTCCAATCATGGCTGCGCACGTCGCGGTCATTCAGGGGTCAGGCTTCAACCTGAGCCCATGGGTTGAGTACATTCCAGCCCACCCACATCAGAAGCAAGCGGCTTAATTCGCCCTTATAAGTGAAAGGAGGTCCCGGACATGCACTCCGAGACCACCAAGAAAAATCCTACCACCGCAGCACAATTGGACGCACAGATCGAAGAGCTCATGGAGTTCGCGCAGTTTGTCGGTGAATGCTTTGATTCGATCGCTTTAGATGAGGTCGGTCATCAGCGTGATCGTCTGACCAAGGAAGAGGATCGTCAGGTCATGAGTTTGCTCTTCTTCATCCCAAGGATTACTCGCCTGATCGGTGAGGCCACTAAGCGCAGGGCCGAGCTGTGAGCAGTCCGCAGAGTAATCACCTGAATGATTTGCTCAGGCAGTGCGCGGAGCTGATGGATCTCTGGCTGAAAGCGTTTCGCACACCAGATGGCCTCATCAAGCTAAGGCACACGCCTATGGAGGTCGCTCAATTCAAGGTTTTGAGTGAGTCTCTGTCCCAGGTGCAGGAGGAGCTTAGCTCCCTTGCTGGCCTGAAAGTTTAAAGAAACATCATTTTCATCCACCTGCGGTATTCACGTCCGGGGTGTCGGAGCAAAGGTAGATTTGCCATGCCAATTTCTGAGCTAATTCAGCATGCCCAAAAGTTCGCCATCGATAACGGAACGACAATTTCCCTGCCACGTGCACGAAAAGTCGCCTTAGCGATCAAAAAGAGAATGGATAAGTTCATCGTCCAGGCCGAAACGCCTGATGAGTACCGCTCAATCACACACAGTGACATCACCGGCGAGACCGCAGTGAACAACATTCTGCGCGAGCTACTCGGCTCCGACACCACAGGCCGCGCCGGGGAGTAAAAGGAAAGATCTAGAAATGAATTTAGCAATTAAAGGCAATCATCCTTATGCCGATGAATTCCCCATGGCCTCCGAAGAAGAGCTCGAAGAGCTGACAGCGTCCGTCTCGACAGTAGGGCTGATCCATCCAATTATCCTCACCCCTGATGGGCTAGTGCTCGATGGTAGGAATCGACTGGAAGCATGTAAGCGCGCCGGGGTCGAACCGACATTTGAGACTCGTGAAGGTGACGATGATGACTTTAAAGAGTTCGTCATCGGCGTGAATACCACCGGTCGTCGCGAATCCATGACAGTGCAGATCGCGGCGGCGTCGGTTGCACTTATTCTCGGTCACGAACGACGTAAGAATGGGCGATGGAAGTACGGCCAGTTGAATTCTGAAGATCTTCAGAATTCATCCATGCAAAAGGCGGTCCACCAGTCAGGAATGGTCCTGGATATCCTTGGCCCTGCGCATCTCGAAGAGGTACGCGACGGTGCAACTTCTCTCAATGCCAAGTATGAGGAAGCTCGCCGGGAGAAAGAGCGGCTTGAGAACATTGAACGCCGAAAAGTTGAAGCAGCAAAAGACGAAGCAGACCGCGAAGCTTACGCGGATCAATATTTCGAAGATCACCCTGTAGCCCAGGAATGGTTAGCTTCAAAGCCTGAAGGTGTCTTTGCAACCTCGAGGGAAGCATACGCCGCATACCAGGAATTCGACCGCGAAGCTCGAGCATTAGAAGAAGCGCGAAAACGCGAAGAGGAAGAAAAACGCCGTGTACGGCAAGACCGCATCGAAAGGATGGCACGCTACCTCGAGTCCTTTATCTCATCATTCCAAACAGGGATTGATATGGCAGATCACCCAGAGCGTGAGGAAATACTCAGTGTTCTTCCACCTCAAAAACGCGCAGACTTTCTAGACATCGAAACCAAATATCTGAAAGGAGAAAACAATGTCGAACCTTCGTGAACTCCTTAAAAAGGAACTGAGCAAATCCAGGCCTGCACGCTACTCCATGGACGATAGGAAATGGATCGACGATGTAGCTGACAAAATCGACCCCAATAAAGCCGATCTTGAAATAAAGCACGTTGTCCGCGATTACATCCGAACAATCGCGAAAGAAGTTGAAGGCAAAGCAACTAGAGCCGGCAACCAACTCATGCGCGAATTCTTCCAAGAAGAAGCACTGCCCTTCAACTGGCAACAAATGGTCAACGAACCAATCGCACTTGAAAACATGTCAATCGTCGATGGACAAATCAAACTCCTTAAAGAACGAGTCCGCCTCCGAGACGCAACACCACGAGACTTCGAACTATGGGCACAAACCGAAGATCGCGCCAGACAACGAGACTACGAAGCCCGCGGCGAAGCAGTATCCGGAGCAATGCAAATTGCCCAACGCATGCGCCGAGCGGGAACCCTAACTTTCTGGCAATGGGCAGAATCACAAGAAGCAAGACCTGCAGCATGAAAAATCGCGCCGGGCATGTCCTGGCGTGTAGGCCTGTGTAGCTCAGTGGTAGAGCAACTGACTTTTAATCTGTGGGTCCCAGGTTCGAATCCTGGTGCAGGCACTTGGTGGCGTTAAAGGATGTTCCGCGTATGCATCCAAGGTGTATCCCTTTCTGGCGTTGTTCCTTAATTCTTCGCTGATGCACCTGCGCCACCGTAATCCAAAAAGATAAGCCCCTGACAGATATCAGCTGTCAGGGGCTTCGAGTTTCCTAGGGAGGAAATCATCATGACCAATGCTACTCAGCAAAGACCATCCATGAAAGTGCAGGACGGTGAGAAACGCCATCGGTGGAAGCGTGATTCAACTCCGGTGGCTTATGAGGCTTTGCAGATTGTGCGGCGAATCAAGCAGGAGAAAGCACAGTGAAGCTTTTGAAGAAGTGGACGCTTGATGAAATTTTGCAGTGCTTGATTTTCGGGAAGACCGCTGTGAAAGCAGTGGGGCATTCTGGGAATCTTCATCTCATTGCGCTGGCTAAAGATGGAATCTGGGTGAAGAAAGAATCTGATCCGGATCCAATTACGGTGCCTTTACATCAGATTTTGGGGATCGATTATGAGTGAGTCGAAAACCTACACCGTCAAAGAAGCTGCAGAAGTCCTTGGGGTGGGCGAGTCGACGCTTTATGACCAGCTCATCAAGGGGAAGCTCGACGATTTGAAACCTTTCCGCATTGGTGGTTGGAGAATCCCTCGTCGCACTGTCGACGCTAAAGCAAATGGACTAGCTGCATGAATCGAAAATACAAGGAGGAAAACATGTCAGAAAAAGAAAAGACCGAAGTCGATATGGACTTCACAAAGTTCCTGTCCGAGCTAGATAAGGGGCGCGCATCCCAGGAGCTCGGCGAGAAGCTTCTTGAAGTCATCGCTGCGGTGAAAGCAACTGGCAAATCTGGTTCTCTCACGATGACGATCAGCACTGCGTGGGATAAGAAAGCGGACATGATCCGCATTGGCACGAAGATCGCGGCGAAGGCTCCACAGCTTGATCGCGGCGAAACATTGTTCTTCGTGGGCAATGATGGCAAGCCATCTCGCGAGCATCCATCTCAGCTTGCACTTGTAAACCGAAATGCTGACATCGTCGATTTCAGCGAACCACGCCATAAGGCATAAGGAAAGAGGAAAAAGATATGTCTCACTTTAATGAAAATGAAGATACCGAAAATGGTGTCGTAATGGATCTTGCTCTGAGCATCGCGGATCGATCAGAGGAAATCATCGCAGGCTCAGAGGATAGTGTGCTGGCGCCGATCGCGGTCCACTCCACTGTCCATAAGCAGGATGAGCGCCTGGACTTCCGCACTCATGAGAAGTTCTTGGCTGATCCGATTCGTCGTCGTGGCACCACCTTTGTGAAGAGTGTCGAATCTCTGAAGCAGCTTGAGGGTATTTTGCTTGCCGGCGAAGAGGATAATGCCGCGGTGACGTTCTCCGATTTGAAGGAACGAAAGATCACCACGGTGATTAACTTCGCTAGCTGGAAGGATCACCGGATCCAGTATTCGACTGATTTCCACCCTGATTTCGCAATGTGGCTGAAGCTGAATGATCAGTTCATGAATCAGATGATGTTCGCTGAGATGCTGCAGGATCTTCGCCATACGATTGTGGAGCCTACTGCTGCGGATGTCATGCAGATCGCGCGTACTTTCACTGCGACGAAGACCGCTGAGTTTGAGTCTGGTGTCCGTGTCCAGTCTGGTGATGTGCGTTTCTCTTACGTGGAGAATACGAAGGCCAAGACCACCGGCGAGATTGAGATTCCAGAGCAGATCATTCTTCGTCTTCCGATTTTCCGTGATTCGATTGAGCCGATTCATGTGCATCTTGATTTCCGCTATGACGCGAATGAAAACGGTTTGAAGCTGGGCTACCGCATTTTGAACCTTGAGTTTTTGGTTGAGGGTGCGTGGGCTGCTTTGGTTGAGCAGGCTCAGGAAGGTTTGCAGTCTCCGGTTCTTGATGGTCCGGCTCCTGCGGCGGTGCAGGCATGGGAGTAGATCGGGGGCTTCTTGATCTGGCAATAGCGGTCGATGTTTTTAAGCCTTCTTTGGAGGATGATGTTGACTGCTATTTTCCTGCAGCGATGAAGTTCATGGTTTTTGCTTATGGCTTTGCTTTTGTTGCTTGTGGGGTTATGGCTGGGGTCTTGATTCACGATGGATGGATCTGATTATGGCAGGCCTCTCGATCCTGTCGAGGTTGAGAGGCGTATCCGTATTACTGCGGATCGTATCGAAGAGGGCGTCGGGAAGGTCAAACGCGCCAATATTTCCGCGAAAGAATCCGAGAGGCTTTACCGCTTGGAGAAAGCTCGGATCAAAGATTTTTATCGTGGACAGGGCTTGAGCCATGCAGATGCAGAAACAAAAGCAACCCTTGAGACCGCCAAGTATCTCGAAGAACGAGATCACAACCAGGCCGCGTATGAGTACGCACGTGATTATCTTTATGGCCTCAAGGACATGCTTTCTTCTTTGCAGACTCAGGCCAAGGGCTTGAATGCGGCTTATCCGATGGCTGGGAGAGGTTTATGAGCAAGAAAACAAAGCAGATACCTAAGCGCGTCGTGGCTCAGGTTGAGGCGAGGTCTGGCGGTAATTGCGAGATCCTTCTGACCGGTATTGGGTGCACTATGCGTGGCGAGCATCGTCATCATAGGAAGATTTCAGGTCGCGAACACACCATCGAAAATCTTCTTGATGTGTGTCATGTATGTCATACCTATATTCATGCTCATCCGGCACTTTCTTATGCCTCTGGCTGGCTGGTGAAAATGAATTATGAGCCTGAAAATGTGACGGTGATTCGGCGTAGCTCAGAGGTGAAATTATTCCCTGATGGGAGGTTTGAGCATGTCGGAGCTGACAGAGGATTGCTCGATTCCGAAGAAGTATTTGGCTGACTTTTTAGGACACAAGGTGTGGACACACCCTGAGCCAAAAACAGGCCTTGATTCGGAGTTTGTCGAGCTTATCGACGTATGGAAAGAGGACACCGGAGAGTCCGAGTTAGCCACGATTATGTGGTGCGATTTCGGTGATCATCTTGGTCGAGTTGTTTCGGGTCCTCATGTCTACGTCCAGGGCGTGCCTTTTCGAAAGGCACGCCCTGTTGTCATCAAAAGCCGTTTCGGTCCAGTTGATTGGTGGACGCTGCGTACGAACTTCAGGCCGCTTGAGATTATTGAGCGGCCTGTCAATTTTCTACCCAATCAACCAGAACGGGTGATCGAACCGGAACCGATCATTAAATCTATTCCTGATCCTCCGGCAGAAAGTATGGGGGATCAGTTCATTTTGCCCATTTAGGAGGATCCTGGTGGGTCATTCTTTCGAAGCGCGCGATGACTTAAAAGTGTGGCTTCAGCATAAGGGCGTCGAAAAGTTCACCGTGAAATTTCTCGACGCCCTTCTTGATTTATTCCAATCACTTGAAAAGGAGGATTCATGAGTGTCGGTACTAGAGCTTTACCTACGCCGCCGAATACGAGGCATGCCGAGGTGGTGTACTACATCGGCGCTATCGGTTTAGGAATTGTGCGCATCGGCAAGACCGTGAACTTGAGCCAGATGATGAGGAAGATTAAAGCCTTTTCACCTGGTGTGAATCCTGTGCTTTTGGCGTGGGAATACGGCGGTACCACTTTGCTGCATAAGCGTGAGGAATCATTCAATCGTGATTCACGTGTTGCGTCTGGCTGGTATGCGCTTACCCCGGAGATCAATAAATGGATTTTACATCTGGGGTCTGATCAACCGAATTTCCCTGAACAAATTTAACTGAGAGGAGGGGATTATGAGTATCAGCATCCAGGGTCAGACTGGTTGGCTGAGCATCCCTAATGGTCTAGGCAGGTCAAGGCTTCCATATTCAACGTTGGCGCTTTTGATTAATTTGCTGACACATTCGGCGGGCTTTAATGCGAGCTATTCGACGATCAAAGAGCAGACCGGCATGGCGCCAACAACGATTGCTAAGGCTTTAGACAATCTGGAAAAGCTAGGTTTGATCACGGTCAAAAAGGTTGATGGCGATGGCGGAAAATTCGCCTCGAATCACTACATTTTCCATGCGGATAATTTGTGGAAAATCGATGCGGATTTCGTTGCCGAGCGTCTTAAAAAGGATTCACCGTCTCCAAAAAGTGGAGCGGTAGAAACGGAAACCACCGCTCCAAAAAATGGAGTGGTCACCGCTCCAAAAAATGGAGCGGCACCGCTCCAAAAAATGGACACTAAGAATGATCAAGGAGAAATAACAAAGAATGACCAACCCCCTGTAGTCCCCCAAGGGGGACAGCCCCCAAAGAAAAGCAATTCTCGCGGTGAACGTCTTCCTGAAAAGTGGATGCCGGATCAGCGCGTCATCGACGCGATGAAACAAGAAAATCCTCACGTCGATCTTGAGCGAGAACATTCCAAATTTACTGATCACTGGAATGCCTCGTCTGGTGCCAATTCTCGGAAGCGAGATTGGAACGCTGCGTGGAGATTGTGGATCCGTCGGGCTGCGGAACAAACTCCGGCACGATCGCACAATGGTCGATCATCTGGATTTGGCAATGATCCTCGGCATTGGCTTGGGCAACAGCCTCAACCAACTCAGGATTTCTCCACTGGGCACACAGTCATCGATGACGAAAGTTTGTTTTAGGAGGCGACGATGAATCAGCAAGATATCCCAAATTACAACGCTGATGGGTCGATCAATTATCCCGGTGTCGCCGCCAAGGTCTTGGCGTCCTGCAAGACGATCGATAAATATTTCCCTAATCCGGAGATCAATCCGGTGACAGGGAAGACGACTGCGGACGCCTGGGCGATGATCTTCGCAAAACGTCCTGATTACCCACCGGGCCTCTGGTTCGCTGCGGTTGTGTCGTTCTACGGATCAGAGGACGCCGCAGAAGGCGCAAAGCCGGGTGTACAAGACATTGTTCGCCACGCACGCATCCAGTCCGACAAAGAGCCGTTTAAAAGCGAATTACGGGCAATCAGGGCGCGCCGGTTGGAAGAAAGGGATCGAATGTTGGCGTTGGGTAGGGCTAAGCAGGCTGCGTTGCCGAAGCCTCCTCCGACTGTGGAGGTTGATTCGATGGTGTCTTTTTCGTCTGCGGCGAAGGAAATTATTACTCGTGCTCGTATGCAGCATGGTGAGGAAGGAAGTTTTTAAATGGCAATCGGCGATACTCCAATCACGGTGGTTGGCAATCTGGTTGCGTCTCCGGAGTTGAGGTTTACACCTTCGGGTGCCGCGGTGGCTGATTTTCGGATTGCGTCGACCCCTAAGGTTTTCAACAGGCAATCGAATCAGTGGGAGGACGGGGAACCGCTCTTCCTGAAGGTGAATGTGTGGCGGAAGCAGGCCGAGAATGTTGCGGAGTCTCTGGAAAAGGGGATGCAGGCAATTGTGGTGGGCAAGCTTCAGCAGCGTCAGTATGAAACTCGTGAGGGCGAGAAGCGAAGTAGTTATGAGATTTTGGCGGATTATGTTGGCCCGGCGTTGACTTTCGCTTATGCGAATGTGGTGAGGAATCCTCGTGAGCAGTCGACACAGTACTCAAATTCTCGTGAGGCGAATGCTGCACAGTCTGGTGGTTTCGGTAATCAAGGTCAGGGTGGGTTCAGTGGTAATCAACCGCAGGCTGCTCCAGATAATGATCCGTGGAATTCTGCACCACCAGCTGGATCTGGTGGCTTCTCAGCGCCAGACGATTCAGAACCACCGTTCTAGGGAATGATCATGGCGAATAACCCATATCTCACCCCAAAAACGAAATTCAAAGACGAGGACATCACGCAGGAAACTAAGAATGCGTGGGATCGTTTCTACTCAATCCACCAGCGCATGAAGCGATGGACTCGCCAAGAGCAGGCTGAAAAGGTCCAATCCAACATGTGGAAGTGGGAGAAGTTTAGCCAGCAAGCGTGGGCCTATGGTTGGGAAGTCCCAGATCATTTCGACGCCTATAAGCGGTTGAAGTTCAAGCATCGTAGGAACGCTCGATGACTGACCTTGTAACAGCCTCCGTATACATCGAAAACCTGCATCTTTTCATTGGGCACAGGATCTGGTCGAAACCAGAATCGATGGGACACGCCACCTACGGCTATCACCCCCTGGTCGATGTCATCACCGAAGAAACTGGTGACAGGTACTATCCGATCCGTATCAAGGCGGTCATTGAATACGAAGGCGAACACCATGAAGTCAACACCCCCCAAGCGTGCACGGTCCAAAACATCAAAAAAGACCAATGCACTTCATCCGACTACGACGGCAAGAAATGGTGGCGCTGGAACCCACCAGCACACCAACTAGCAATTTTTTAACCCGACCCACCAAACCACAACAGGTTTTGGCGCGCCGGGTTCTTTTTGGAAGGAGTTTTTGTGGATAAGGAAAAGCTTCAAAAAGCTGTTGAGTGGGCTAATCGTGTGCTCAATAGTGAAAAACATGTCCAGGGCTATTCCTCTGAATGGATGGACAAGGCCGATATCGGGGCTGTAGCTGCGGCTGAGATTGTGCTTGAAAAGCATGAGTTTGAATCTCGCGTTGTGGAGGTTCCGGTTTCCCCGTCAATGATCCGGATTTCTGTGGATGAAAAGTCATACACGATGGCAGAAGTCCAGGCGATCATCCGGGAGGTAAACCAGAAAGCTAACGCGAAGATTTACAAACCTCAACCTATGGGGCCGCCGATTGAGGCAGTGGTCATCGGAGGCAGGTATTTCACGATGGATGAGTACAAGGAAATGATGAAGGAAGGTGATTCCCGTGTCTAAGTTTTCTGCGGTTGTGTATTCGCGTCCTCGGTGCATGAAGTGTCGTGCGACGATGAAGGCACTTATTGCGATGGGTGTTCCGGTTAAAGAATTGCAGCTGGATGATTTTCCGGAGAAGCAGGAGCTCATGCGCCAGGAAGGTTGGTTGGAGTTGCCGCTTGTGGAGGTGCAGCTCCCGGACGAGTTGGTGCGGTGGGCTGGTATGTCGACAGAGAATCTGGATGCGCTGAAGTATCTTTCTAAGGCTGCGGTGTGATGGAGTTTGTTCCGTTGGGTGGTGTTCCTGATCGGGATCCTGATTTCGAGGTGGATGTTGATTTGCCGTGGTTGGATCCGCCGTTGTCGATGAATGATTCTGGTGCTTCGCGCGGAGCGATGTTTGGTCGGGCGAAGATTATCCAGGAGGTCAGGGATACCACCGTGTTTTTGATGCGCCGTCATAAGGTGCCGAAGGGTGATTTTGTGTCGGTGCAGCTGCATTTTTTGCCGAAGAATAATGTTCGGCGAGATACGGATAATTTGGTGGCCACGCTCAAGCCGATTTGCGATGCGATTGCGAAGGGGGCAAAAACGAGTCCTGGTTATGGCCTTGTTGAGGATGACACTCCGGTTTTTATGGCTAAGCCGGAGCCGATTATTTATCACCATCCTCGTGGTGCGAAACCCAGGATGTGGTTGACGTTGAAAGTTTGGATGGATGATCAAGCCCCGCAGGTTGTGGGGCTTTAAACATTTCTAGGGAGGTGCATCAGTTGAAGCCGGTTCTTGATGTGACTGCGGGGAGCCGCATGATGTGGTTTGACCGTGGTGATGATCGCGCTGTCTTCCTTGACCAGCGACAAGAGGAGCACGTTTTGTGCGATGGTAGATCATTGATTATTGATCCTGATGTTGTGGGTGATTTTCGGGATTTACCTTTCCCTGATGCAAGTTTCCGGCATGTGGTTTTTAATCCTCCACATTTGGAGCGACTAGGCCCAAAAGCGTGGACTCGCGCAAAATACGGCGCGCTACTTTCCTCGTGGCGGGATGATTTGGCGGCTGGTTTTTCTGAGTGCTTTCGGGTGCTGAAACCAAACGGGACGCTGATTTTTAAATGGAATGAAGATCAAATTCCGGTGTCGGAGGTTCTGTCTTTGACCTCGCATAAGCCGATGTATGGGCATCGGAGTGGTCGAGCTAGTAAGACACATTGGATTGCTTTTTTGAAGGAGGAGTTGTGAAGGATATTTTTCTACCCGATCCGGATCCTGGAACTCATTGGGAGTTTCGAAAGCAGGATTCTTTGGTGGGCCCGTATTTTGTGTTGGTGAATTCGGATGACGGTGCTGAGCTCGGGAATGTGTTGCTCGATGCTTACGTTTTTCGGTCTGGTCTGATTCGGGCGGCAAAGAAGGTAATCGAGAGGCATCGTCTGTCGATTGACCGTGATCGGGATTTGAAGGTGCTTGCGTCTAGGTATCCGTATCGGACACCTAGAAGATATAAGGAGATGGGCCGTGGCTAATGACACGAAGAACATTGTTCGAGCATCGCAGCCGGTGCTCGATTTTTTGATGGGCGATAAAGGCCAGGTCGATTTCGCGAAGGTGATTGAGCCTGAGTACTTGGATTCGGCGGATTGTCGTCGCGATACGTGGGGGACTTCCTCGAACGCTTATGAAACTGAGCTTAAGGATGGAGATCTTCATTTCACTACTTCTTGGGCCCCTCCGACGAAGGTGATCGTCAATTTGTCAACGATGTTCCCTGATGAGGTGATCCGGTTCGCTTACGCGGATGAGCACAGCGAGGACAGTTACCTGGTGTGTGAGCTGAAGGCAGGCTGGCCTACGAAGTTTCATCATTTCCCTGAGGGGGATCCAGGTGGCTACAACCTTTGGTGCTTGATCTATGCGGGGCAGAGTGCTCGAGCTTATGAAAAAGACCTTGGGGCTGCGGATCGTGATCCGGATGATTTTCCTGATGATTTTTACGATATTTTCTCGCGGCTTAAGGCTGTAGGTGAGTGCTCGTGAGTTTTATTGATGATGTGGATCAGGGGAATTCGTTTTCTCCGTCGACGTTGAAGCCGTCGCAGAATACAGCAAACGAGAAAGACAGGTGGCTGCCAAGTGGTGTGAGGAAGCATATTCGTTCAATTGAGCCTGGTGCGGATGTTCAGCATTTGCCGCCCGTGGTTGTGAAGTATTTGAGGGATCAGGAATTGGTTCATTTTCCGAAGCGTGGGCCAAACATGGGCAGCCTTGTTTTGAATTCGGTGGGTTTGCAGGTTCGGAGTAACAACATTAAAAGATTGGAAGGGAAAGTCTAATGACCAACCAAGAAAACCCAATCGTCGCGCCGGGGATTGTGGAGCAGCTGATGAGGGCGCATCACAAGATTGTTACTGAGCTGCAGGCGGAAATTAAGACGCTGAAGTTTGATTTATCAATGGCTACTTCTGCTGGCGATTTGGCGAAAAAGGATGCTGATTCGTGGTTTGCTGCTCGTGAGGAGTATTGGGGCAGGGCGCAGTCTGCGGAAAAGGACTTGAGTGATGTTCAAGATGAGTTGGCGAAGTCGCGAAATGAGCTTGCTCATGCGAATGTGCAGGTGGAAAGAGCTGAGCGTGAGCTTGTCGACGCGAAGAAGAAGCTCTTCAAAGAGGATCAACAGGTTGAGTCTTTGCTCGAGCACATTGCCGATATGGACACCGATCTTCTGCAGCTGAAACAAGGTGTAAGAGAGGCAATGGCTGGGAGTGAGGGAAGCTATGCGTTGATGATGGAGGCGTTTAGGAAGATTCGGTTCCTGGTCGCCAGCGACAAAACGGATGTTCCGGAGGGGCCTGCCATTCCGGCGGAAAAGTTATTCCTGAATGGAAATCTAAAACTTGTAGTCGGACGTTCAGGCGCTGGAGTTGTCCTTGAAGATTCTCATGGAAGCTGCATCAAGATCACCGCCAATAAATTGAAACCGCTAGGGGAGTGTCTCCTGGCGGTTCACTATTTCAATGAGGGTGGTGGCAATGACAACGTTTAAGCCGCGGGTGTTCATTTCGGGTCCGATGACTGGTATTGAGTATTTCAATTATCCGGCTTTTCATCATGCGGCATATCAGTTGGAGGCTGAGTTTTCGATTATCAGTCCGGCGCATCGTGATAATGGTATGCCGTTGCAGCCACCCTCTGCGGGTTCGGAGAAGCCGTGGACGTATTACATGCGGGACTCGTTGCGAAAGTTGATGGAGGCGGATTGCATTTTCATGCTTCCTGGTTGGGAAACTTCGCGTGGTGCTCAGATTGAGCATCATCTTGCGGAGCTGCTTGACATCAAGGTTATTAATCCAAATATTTTAGGAGGTTCTGATGAAGATTCGTAAAACTCTTGTCGCTGCTATGGCTGCGGTGACTGCTTTGGCTCTTGTATCTTGTGGTACTCAGGCTGATCGCGCGTCCTACAACTTGAGTAGGGAAGCGGATAATTTCAATGTTCCTCGTCGTGTGGTGATGATCAATACGATCACGGATAAGCCTTTGATGGAGATCGTCGGTTACCTTTCGATCAAGTCGGATAATGCTGATGGGCAGCTTGAGATCACGGTGAAGAATGAGGATGGGTCTTTCAAGAAGCACTTCATCGGCCTGTCACCAACAATTACTTACACGCTTGAGGATTTGGCGGGTACGGATATCAGCCCCTACCGCTACCAGATCAATTACCTTCCGGAGGCGATCATTCCGATTGAGCTTGTCGACGCCTCGGATTCACCGGCGTGGGAGGGTGATGGCCGATGACTGAAAAAGTTCCGGTCGATAATGAGACGCGTCAATTCCGTGCAGGTGTTGCGGGCATCGCCATAACGATCATTTGTATATTTTTCGCGTTCGCTGGTTGTGAAGCGCATAGTCACACGAACCCTCCGGCAAGCCGGTGTCTGTACGGGACGATTCTTGTGAAGGTTGATTCCGGCTGGGGTTGCGCTCCGATTTCGGAAAGGGGGAATTATTCCCATGAGTGACATTTTTTCGCGTGCTAAAGAGATCGCCGCCAAGGAGGTTATGAAGCAAGAATGGGGATCGAGTTTTGATGTTGAGGGTGATGTTTTTGAGATTTCGACTAAGCATCCTTGGATGAATGTTCCTCTTTTGCTGGCGGAGACCTTTACACAAGTTTTTGCGGATACTTTGGTCGAGTTCCCGAAGGTGGTCCAGGCGCTATCCGAAGAGGTTTATGTCTATGGCGTCCAGGTGCTTGCTTCTGATGGTGAGTGGCGTGTGGCGTCGACTGTGGTGTGTTTAGCTCAGGATCCGCTTGATGGGAAGTGGTTCCCCACTGCAGATGAGGCAATCAAGTTCCAGGAGGAGATTGAGTTGAAGTGTGCGACTCGGGTGTGTCGTCGACGTGTGTCGCCGATTGAAGAGTTTGTTCCCGGCGCGCAGGAGGAGGGTGTTTGATGAGGTTTCTTAAAGGTCTTTTTGTTGGTGTTGAGTGGCGTGCGATTTTCTGGTCGGTGCTGATTGGTTTCACGATTCAGCGGGCGTTTGATTATCCGGTGTTTATTGCGCTGTCGGTGTTGTGTGCTTATTTCGCAGTGAGAGGGATTGTGCAGGCTGAGATGGAGAAGATTGATGTTGAGATCAGATTCCGGGAATCGTGAGAATGTTGATGTGGTGATCACGGTCAATCCGGATGAGGTGCGTGCGTGGGCTGAAAAGCATGTGCATCATATTCCGGCGGCTGTTGCTTTAATCCTTTTCCGTGGGGCTGATTTTTATGCCGGCATGGAGGAGGAGATTGATTACAGGATTGTTAATCCTGATTCGAATGGTGGCAGGTATGAGACGAAGAGGTTTCATCGATATTGCTCACCCTGGGCCGAGGATTCGGCATAACCCTTAGGGGTTAATTTTTATACCCGATCTGGTTAGGGACTGTCCCTATGCAAGTTTTTTGAAGGCGTCGACTCATTGTGGTCGGCGCCTTCTTTGGATACAAGAAAAGGAACGAAGCAATGAGTAAGCAGCGTAAGGAATATGCCTATGTAGCTAGTCGCATCGACCCAACCACCACCAAAAACCTTGGGGATTTTCATATTCGCAGAAAGCTTCCTACAAACGAATGGGGAGAAGATTGGTCGGAAACGTACCACTATGCCAGTGAAAACTATGCAGGCAGTCACGGCGTATCCAGGCGGGGGAGGGTCGTTAATCGCAGAAGCCTCATCCATATCACCCGAGGCTCCCGAATCCACAACGAGTGCATTAAAGCGGTCGAACGCCTACTAGAAGAGGAAAACCTATGACTGAGCCAGTGATGACACCACGGATTCCAGACAACTTGAGTGCTGTGGTCTGGGCGCAAAACGACGGACGTGTAGGAATCTTCATGAGACCAGAAACCAGCGACAGGCACGCGACTATGGCTTTCGCTAAAGCCATGCAGCTACTTCACAACGAAAGGGAAAACAATGAGTAATCAACGACGTGCGGTGGAAATAATTCACAAAGCGATTATCGATGCGCCACGTTATCGGGGCGTAGAAAACGATATACCCAAATACATTGCCCACGCTTTAGATGTTGCTGGCCTACTCATTCGAGAACTTCCGGAGCCACATGTCACCGATATGGGTGGTTCTGTCAGCGCAACATTCCCAGGTGCCGGATGCGTAGCACCCACTGACAAATACGGCCCGCAGTTCATCGTCATCTTCGGCGATGAAGAAGCCTCCGAGGCAACACTCGCCACGGGTGAACGACTGACCGCGATCAAACCTGAAGACCTAGACAAGCTCATTGCCTGTCTGATCACCACAAGAAACCTCATAAACAAGGAGGAAACCAAATGACAGGACCACATGGCTTCATCAACATCGGGCCAACAACATCCAGGCGATCCACCATCGACCAGCTAGTTGATGTCATCACCCACCTGGTGAAGGAAAACCAAGACCTCAAAGAAACTAACGCGACACTGATCAAACAATCAATTGTCGCGCCGGGCTCTGAAGAGCACGAATTCACCTGGCCTGAATTCCCAGAAGAGTTCGACGAAAACGGGAACCGGCAAATCCCGGACCAAGAAATGTACTACATGTTCGACCAAGCCGCCGAGATCATCCAGCGGCACCCAGTGTTCAAAAAGAACTACCGATCATCGACCGTCACTCAAGTACTCAAAGAAGAGGCTAAAAAATGGACCGCCGAGAAACCGAAAAAACAGTGAACTATGACGACCTAAGCCAACTGGAATTCCCCTTCCAAGTAATCCCAAGCACCTACGAGGAAATCGGCAACGCAAAGAAAGCACACCGACTCCTCGTGCACAACCTGGTCGACGCCATCTCCAAACTCACCATCCAACACCAAGAACTCATCATCGAAAACGCAGTACTCAAACAAGAAAACAGCATCCTCCGCGCGCAAATCAACCACCAACGAAAAATACGATGGCAGCGCGCCGGGCAGTAAAAAAGCGTAACCCCTATCAACGCGGCTGGATCCACGAATTTCTTCAACCCGTAGCACCTGATCAATGTGTGTGCTTGGGATGTGACCAGCCGCGTTTTCATGCCTCCCTGGTGGGGCACTGCGAACAACACGACCACCAGATCAGGAATGTGCAGCGGAAAAGAAAAGGGGAGCGCTGCATCCAATGCCAAAAATCAACCTATAGGGCCAAGCTCTGCAGACTCTGCGCCACAAAAGCAATGGCCCCATGGAACCCACAGAAAGGAATCTACCCATGACACCCCAAGAAATTGCCGACAAGCTCACCCCACCTCTCAGGCTGGCGCTCCTGGACTTCGCCAGAGGGAAACGCGGACTCTCGAAAGAATCCCTCGAAACCTTCGAACGCCTTGGGCTTCTCGAAATCGACGAATGCGGATCCACGATCTACACCGACCACACCAATAAAGTCATTGCAATCATCGAAAGGGAACGACGTGGATAACGAATTCGAAAAGAAACACCTCGCCATCACCAACACCAATTCAGACGGCATGGAATATATCGTGTCCAGAGTGGTTGTAAAACCATTCACGATGACGTTCATTCCTAGAGACATGATGATCGAATACGCCACCAGGGGAACCTACGTTCGATTCCGTAGAACACTGAAAATACGCATGGATAGATTTGAACGCCTCTGCAGAGCAATCGCCGACACACACGAAACCATCGACCTCAACACACTCATGGATCTAGCACGACCACACAACGAAGTGCTCACACTTACCGAAAGGAAAGAATGAAACCCGCATACATCGGACTCGACATAGAGACCACCGGCCTGGACCCCCACAACGATTCCATTTTGGAAGTCGGAGTGGGGTTTTTTGATACCAACCTGAATTTGATCCACGTGACCTCGCAAGTCATCGGATACGACCAAAAATACTTCACCAAAATGGTTCACAGCATGCCAGAAGTCGTCAAAGAAATGCACACCAAAAACGGCTTGATCGACGACATCCTTACATCAGATAATCCGCGTCGTAGAGAAGTGGAAGACTCACTGTGTGACCTCATTGATGAATACACCGATGAGCAACTTCCCATGCTTGGATCATCGATCACCTTTGATCGAAGCTTCCTAGATGAGTACATGCCAAAACTTCACCAAAGGTTCCATTACCGATCATTGGACGCCACATCAGCGAAGTTCGCGGCACTGTCCCAATTCCACGAAGAAAACCAACCCGAGATAGAAACCGCTATCTCTGATCTTTCTGAATCATTGACCCACGCAATGATCGAAGAGCACGGATTATCGAAAGATGTCGCCATCCCACACAGAGCAGCCTACGACCTGATCGCTTCCGCAGCTTTAGTGAAATCGTCAATGGCGATGGTGAAATCACTCGGCTTCCACGAAAAAGCGCAGTGAATCTTTGTAATTTGTGCGGACGAAAAATCAAGTGGGGAACTGACCATGGTCGTTGGTTCCCCCTTGATCCGACACCTCACCCTGATGGCAGGTTCCTCCGGATCAAAGGAAAATACATCTATGTTTTCGGGGTGAGGCGTGAACTCGCACAAATCAAAAACCGGCCCTTGCTCGACCTACATAATTGCCCAGAAAGAGAGCGCTATGAAGGAACCCCCAAAACTTAAACCCGATCGATCAAAACCAGCCTTCACAGCAACAGTCCTCCTTTGGATCATGCTGGCTATCCCAGGAGCAGTCGGTGCACTGATCTACCAGGAATGGCTAGTACTATGTGGAATTGCAGCCGGCCTTATCTTCATTGTCTTGCTCGCGCGGTTTATCCGCCATGAATCACAAAAAGTGGAAGCCCATGAAGAGCACATCATGAAACTGTGGAGGTATTGACCGGTGGATGAATTCGAATTCCGAAACGATGTCCAAAAGTTGAAGCGCGGATATCTGGAATTGGATCAGCTGAAGTATCAAAAGATCGTCCGATCAGAGCGCATCATGAAGTCGGCGCCTGGTTCTCAAGCACCAGCCCAATCGTGGCCAATGCACACGAAGATTGATCTGGTCAGAGATCTTCACGAGGTCGCAGCGGATGCAAGAAACAATATCGCGCCGCATGAATCTTTGGCTTATCCGAAGAATCATCCGGAAGCTGGCAACCTTTTCAGCGGCCCAGACCTCTGTGACTGGCTGTATCTCAAAGCTAACCCGTTGTCTGAATGGCCTATCGCTGATGAAACTGTTGGCGAAACGGTCCGCTCGCAAATCACTTTCATTGCACGAAACATTCCCCACGAAGAGGACATTCCTCAACGCCAAGAGCCGTGGCAGCTCGCGCCTGTCATCATCCAAAAACTCGAAAAGGTGGGTGTCACGATCACCCCTGAGCAGCTTCGCCAATGGGGAACACGTGGGCACATCCAAGTGGGGAAGCGTGCCGGCAAGAACACCTATCGACTCAGCCATGTTTTGAGGCATTTGAAAGGTAAGGAAGATGAAGAATAAGTGGACGCTTGTCATTGAAGCCGAGGGTGACAATATCGTAAAGATGTACCCAAAGGGAGATCCGATTCCGGGAGATGCTATCCACGTGCTCACCGTCGCGTTAAGTTCTTTGATCGTTAGCAACACCGTTGCTGGTGTGAATCGTGAGGAATTGGGAGTTCATGTCGCAGGGTCTTTGGGGGAGCTGATTCAGAAAATGTCAGTGCATGAAAAGGGGCGGCGCCCTAACACCTAGACATTTGTCACAGTGACAGCTACAATCGAACCGACGACACCGCACGCCCTCGATAACCTGGGTTGTGCGGTTTTGTTATTCCTTGAGTGAGTTCGTGGGGTTCTCATTTGGGTTTAGTCACGTCTTTGATCATCAGACGTTAAAGGATGATCTTCGGGTGATTGGCGCATGGAGTAGAGCACGGGGTCGCGCCCCGGAGAGCAGGTGCAACTCCTGTATCACCCACAGAGGTTGCCACTACATACGGCCTTGTCGGGCTACGAGGCAACGGCTTTCGGGAGCGACAACTCCTCGGGAAGTGATCACACTGAAACGGATTCGCGGAATTGTGTGCGACTGGTCCTCGTTACGGACATTTTGGTCATTAGCTCAATTGGCAGAGCGGCGGTCTCCAAAGCCGTTGGTTGCAGGTTCGAATCCTGCATGATCAGCAGGTGCTGTTAGACCCGCAAAAGAATTGAACGGGAAGAAGATAATAACTTCACGCACATACATGAATCGGTAGCAGGAGGAAGTCATCCCCGGCATGTCACGTGAGAGCGGTTCAAATCCGCGCAGCACCGCAAGGCGGTTTGATTAGTCAGGCCGCGTTTCCCTCCAAAGCTTAGGCTTTGCGCAAAAGGTTCCACCGCGCTGATAAGAGCTTCGGCTCTTCCATTTTTGGATAGGTGCGGTGGTCAATTGATCATTAGCTCAATGGCAGAGCATCCGGCTGTTAACCGGACGGCTGCAGGTTCGAATCCTGCATGATCAGCAAAAGATAATCAATTGAATAGGAGTGGTCATGACTTACAAGCTTCTTATCCTTGCTCAAAGTCGTAATGAAGCCCGCGATTGGGCACGCGAGAATGGAATGCACTGGCGAGACTATGTGATCGCCACGCCTTATTGGTCTAGCTCTCCACTTCGAGGGTATTCATTTAGTAAGTACCAGATCGTAGGCGCACCAATCTTCTTAGATGGGCAGATCGAATCTCTCATATTGAAGTTCGCTTCGTCTGAAGAAAACCTTGGAACTTATCGCCGAATGGTTGAAGAGCTAGGGGAGCGTAAGGCTGCATACGCCAAGAAGCGAGAAGAGTACGCAGAACACACACGGTTAGCATCGTGAATAGCTAAATAGCCCGGCGCGCTTGGCGATTCGTCCCGCCTACAGCGAATCAAAAGAAAATGCAGGCCACCAGTAAAAAACTAAACAGGGGGAATCGCATGAGCTTACCTATCGAAAATCACGTGAAAATCAGCAACTCCGGCAAAATCACCATCGACGGACGTGAGGTGCTCGTCACGCAGGACAGCGTTGAATTGCTCAACGCAGGTGGCAACGGAGACCCCATAGAGCTGAGACTGACTCTCATACCAGCATCGATCACACTGGAAAATGACGTTTAACAACAGGTGAGGAGGTGAGTATGACCCTCCACATCGTCACCGGCTCACCAGGCTGCGGCAAGTCCACCTGGATGAGAAACACTGCCAAGCCGGGAGATATCCAGATTGGATCCGACGAACTTACCAACGCACTCACCGGGCAACAAGAGTCCAAACACCACCACACCACTACGGCGAAGAAGATCAGCAAGGCTGCGAGGGAAGCAGCCATCCAAGAAGCAATCAAGCACCGCAACCAGGTTGATGTGTGGGTACTGATCTCCAACCTGACTGACTCGCAGGCAGCGCAGTGGCGCCGGCATGGTGCGCGCTTCATCGTCATTGACCCAGGCTATGACCTAGCCATGCAAAGATGTAGAGCACACAGGCCGGGCTACAAACACCGCCTCGTCGACTCCTGGTACGACCGGCGCAGTGAGTGGCCACGTGACGCAGAGATCATCGATCCCGGCGAACTCGACAGCCCAGGACAATACAGCGCACCACCAGCCAAGGACAAGGTGAAGCGCGGCAGCGTCGCAGTCCACGTAGTCACTGGTCCACCAGCAGCCGGCAAGTCCACCTATGTACGAGACCGACGCCAGTCAGGCGACGTCACCATCGACTATGACACCATCGCCAACGAACTCTCCGGCCTGGAGCCTGCCAACCATGGGCACACCCAACACATCAAGCAGATCACCAAGAAAGCCCGCCAAGCAGCCATCGACGCAGCAATCAGCATGGACGGCGACCACACAGTATGGATCATTCACTCCTCACCATCACCAACACTCCTGCAGTACTACAAGAGCATTGGTGCTGTGATCGACGAGGTTGATCCAGGAAAAGACGTCGTCATGCGTCGAGTCAAAGCGGAACGACCAGCAAGCATGTTAAAAGTCGCTGCAGCATGGTACGCCAACAAAACACCCCAAGTACCACAAGCACAGGCAACAACCACTGAGCGTGGCTACGGCTGGTCACACCAGCAAAAACGCGAAAGCCTACTACGCGCACACACAGATGGCAGTCCGTGCTGGTGGTGTGGACTGCCGATGCATAAGGACAAGGCTAAGAACTGGGATCAAAAGGCATTGGCGCGTGATCATCTCGAGGCTGATGGCGCAAAGAACCGCTCGAAAGCTGATCAGCTGCTTCACTTCACATGCAACTCGCAACGCCAAGACGGGCGAAATGACCACATTCGCCCAGCAATAACTGGTCGTCATCCGTCTGAGCCGCTCGACACGTCGACGGTTTCGGGGTCGGGCTTCAGCTTCGGTGGCGTGTCTTTCTGCACCTGACCAGCACATATAAGGGCACCCTAATAATCTTAATGGGGTGCCCAACCCCTGACCCCCCTTCGGCCCGCAGTCAGGGATTTTTTACACTCGCCCAAAAAGTTTGCCTGACCTGCGGAAAGGAATGACCAAAAGTTGCCTAATCCTGATGATCTGGAAGCGCTGTTTGAGCTAGAAACCTTCGAGGCAGGCGGTAGGGAATTATGGGACGGGATGAGCGATTCACGTGACCCTTCTGACGTTGTTGCACTTGTGGTTGAGAGCTGTCGTATTAAGGATCGTCTCGATCGGCTGCACCGGCTGGCGTCACGTGATGATCATGAGTGGGGGCGAATCATCCCACACAGGGATTCTGATACTGAATTCGTGTTGGAGATCAGCAATGTGCTCCGCGAGCAACGCCAAACCGAGGTCGTCTTTAAGCAGCTTGTTGCGGAGGTGAACAGGAGGCGGGAGGCATATGACAACGATGACATTGACGAAGAGGGAGGACTATCCGACCTCTGATGATTTCCCGGAATTGACGGGCAAACAGTCTCCGCTTTTTCTGCGTGAAGCACCAGGCGATCATGAACATGGTAGGAAAAACATTGAGCTGGCGCGCCGGGCTGGTGTGAAGCCGATGCCGTGGCAGGAAAATGAAATTAATGCGATGAATGCCACTCAGGAGGATGGGAAGTGGACGCATTCGGATGCGATTCTGATCGTTCCTCGTCAGAACGGTAAGTCGCTGATTGTGGCTTTGGTTGTGCTTTACCGAATTTTCGTCCTTGGGCAGAAAGTCCTTTTCACTGCTCAGCAGTGGGATACGGCAAAAGAGTTGTGGGAAGAAACCTGGAAGATCGTTAAGAGCCGCAGGTTCCTGCAAAAGCTTGTAACAAGCAAAACCTGTTCGCAGGGCCGGGGGACAATCTTCTTAGCGAACGGTGGTCGAGTGGTTTTCACGACTCGGTCTGAAGATGCTGGTCGTGGTTTGACGAAGATTGATCTTTTGATTTACGACGAGGCTTATAACCTCACGGATGGTGAGATGGCAGCGCTGTCGTTTCTTTCGCAGGCCGCTGAAGATCCGCAGGTGTTTTTCATGTCGTCGTCGGTGCATAAAGATTTCCCGCAGCATCAGAACGGGAAAGTTTTATCGGCGATGCGGCAGCAGGCATTAGAGGAGTGGGATCCGGAGGAGCCTGCTTATCTAGCGGAATATGCAGCACCGAAAGAACTTGACCCGAGTGATGAACAGACGTGGAAGATTTCTAACCCGTCGTATGGTGTCATTTCTGATCGGAAGAAAATGCTTCGGATTATGAAGCGTATGAACACTGAAGCAGGCCGGATTAACTTCGGGGTGGAAGCGCTTGGGTGGGCTTCGTGGTTTGAAGATCTTACTGGAACGGAATTTACCCCTGTGGTCTCTGATGAAGATCTTGATGAGGTCATGACCGTTGATGCGCCGATGCTGTCGCACAGTGTGGTGTGTGTTGATGCGTCTCCTGATCGTGAGTTCTGTTCGATCGCGCTAGGTGGTAAGGCCGGTGATCAGGTTTATGGGATGGTCGGCTATCACAGTGCTCTTAATGTGAAAGTGGTTGTCGACGCCATCATTGAGGTCATTAAGGTAGCTAACCCGATGGCGATTCTTATTGATCCGAAGTCGCCTGCTGAAGTGCTGGTCGCACCTCTTGAAAAGGCTGGATATGACGTGACGAAGCTTTCTTGGTCTGATGTTAAGTCCTCGACTGCGGCGTTCCTTCAAGGTGTTGATGATCGTGATTATCTCCTCCAGGATTCGCAGATTATCCGTGATGGCATCGCGTGTGCGGAGCTTCGGGAGGATAAGGACGGAGGTATCGCGTGGGCTCGCAGGTCGGGAATTATCAGTCAGTTGGTTGCGCTGTCAGGGGCTATGTGGGGAGTGCAGCGTTTCGCGCCGTTGCCGAAGAAGAAGAACATGCCTGTGGCGAAGAATCGTGTGGTTCGTCGTCCTCGCAAAAAAGTTCGGCATTACTAGGAGGTGGCAATGGCTGATGTGAATACTGTTTCTGGGGAGAGGGGTTATGCCCGTCCTCAGAGGCGGTCTGTGATTCGTGAGGATAACCCAGATCTGATTCATCCTCGTTCGGTGCGGACTTTCGCGAAAATGGCGAGGGAGGACGCTCAGGCGAAGTCGGTCATTAAGGCTGTGACTTTGCCGATTGAGCGTACGACGTGGCGAATTGCGCCTAATGGTGCGGATCCTGCTGTTGCTCGGATGGTGGCGGAGGATCTTAACCTTCCCATGATTGGGGATGTTGCGGCTGATCAGAAGTCGAATCTGGGGAAAGTCGCTTGGCAGGAACATTTACCGTGGGCGTTGAAGATGCTGGTTTATGGGCATGCTTTCTTTGAGAAGGTTTATACCGATGGGTCTGATGGCCCGCAGCGTTTGCGGAAGCTTGCTCCTCGACTCCAGGACACGATCAAGAAGATTGATGTTGCGTATGACGGTGGGTTGGAGTCGATCACGCAGAAGGCGACGACTGATCGTAATGGACGTTTTTACCCTGAAGTTGAGCTGGAAGTTTCACGCCTTTTGGCTTATGTAAATGAGCCGGAGGACATGTCTTGGGTTGGTACGTCGCTGCTTCGGCCGGCATACAAGCATTGGATTAAGAAGGATGACCTCCTGGAGCTTGAGGCAATTGTTCTTGAGCGTAACGGCATGGGGGTTCCCACCTACGAGAGTTATTCAGATTCTGATCAGGATGATATTGATCGTGGTCAGGAAATGGTGGAGGGGCTTCGCGCTGGTGACACTGCGGGCGCGTCGATTAAGAAGGGCTCATCACTTTCTATTGAGGGTGTGAAGGGGCAGCTAGTTTCGCCACGTGAGGCGATTGTCTACCACGATTCTCAGATTGCAAGGTCTGCTCTTGCCCATGCTTTGAACCTCGAAGGCAAGGGCGGCTCCTATTCGCTGGCGGAAGTACAAATGGACTTGTTCATCCAGTACCTGCAGGCCATCGCGGAGCGGATCGCGACGATTGCGAACAAGTATCTGGTTGAAGACATGGTGGAGAAGTTCACAGGAGAGCGGGTCGGACCGTTCCCGCTGATCACTTTTGACCCTGTGGGGTCGAAGAAGGAACTCACTGCTGAAGCGTTAGCTGGTCTTGTTCGTGATGGGGTGATCCGCCCCGATAAGGATCTTGAGGAAGAGATCCGACGCCGATACAACCTTCCACCGAAGAGGCCTTTGGAAGAGGCGTTAGCTGAGAAGAATTCAGAGAGGGGAAATAATGAACAAACCAACCCTGGCAGTTAGTGCCACAGGCAGTGCTGGTGAGGTCTTAATCTACGACACTATCGGCGGTTTTTGGAGTGAGACGGACGCGAAGTCTTTCGCTGAAAACATCGCGGGCCTAGAGGTCGATGAACTTACTGTTCGAGTGAACAGCCCTGGTGGTGATGCCTTTGATGGCGTTGCCATTATGAACGCACTGAAGCGCCACCCCGCGCGTGTTACGGCATATGTTGATGGGTTGGCGGCCTCTGCAGCATCAGTCATCGTGATGGGCGCTGACGATGTTGTCATGTGTGAGGGTTCGCAGATCATGATTCATGATGCGATGGTGTGGGCTGGCGGGAACGCTGGGGAGCTTGAGAAAGCTGCGACGATGGTTGACAAGCTCTCTGATGATATGGCGGGCATTTATTCCCGTAAGGCTGGCACTCCGAAGGATGAGTGGCGGGAGTCGATGCGGGCAGAGACGTGGTTTTCCGCTGCTGAGGCGGTCTCTGTAGGTCTTGCCGATCGCATTGATGAGGAAGAAACCGCAGATATTGATGTGACGGCGCTGGCACGGAATCCCGTGTTTGCCCAATTTAAATATTCAGGCCGTGAGCATGCGCCACTTCCGGCGATGCTTGCGGTTGACCGGAAGGATCCACAGATGGAACTACGTAAGCTTGTGGCGCAGAAACTTGGTCTGCCCGCGAACAATCTTGATGATGACATGGTGCTTGCTGCGCTTGATGAAGTCCTCCAGGAGCAGGAGCCATCGGAAAGCGAGGGCCCCGTTGATGCGGTTGCTGCTGCTGAAGAGGAACTTCAGCAGGCTCATGATGACAAAGACCCCGTCGATGACTCTGACCAGGTCATCGTAAGTAAGGACGTGTGGGAAGACGTGCTGGAACGTGCCGCACGCGGTGACGCTGCGGACGCTGAAAACGCAGAGCGCGAAGCTGACGAGCTGGTCACAGCAGCGATCAAGGAAGGCCGAATCCTCGCGTCTAAGAAAGACCAATGGGTGGCGCTAGCTCTTGATGATTTCGGGGCTACGAAGGCGAAGCTGGAGAAGTTTGCGTCAGGAACGATCCCGGTCTCTGAAAAGGGCCGTGGTGGATCTGATGCTTCCCGTTCAGCAGTTGCAACCAATCACAAGAAAATGACCGAGTCGTTCCTTGCTGCGACTGGTCTGAAGTAAGGAGAAAAATAGAATGGCTACTTTCAATTCAGTTAATTTGACCCGTGAAGCTGGCGAGGTCATTGAGCCGTACCGTCTGGTGTCTACCGCAGCAGGAAAGATCACTCATGCTGATGGCACTGAGCTTCCTTTTGGTGCAGTCACTGAGGGCGCAACGCCTGAGGCTGATCGTCCCGATGGGTACCTTGCACATGGTCTTCCGCATGTTGTGCGTGTTCACGCTGAGCAGTCTGTTGTGAAACTTCAGACTGAAGCAACAGGGCTCGTGGAAGGCGATCTGGTCTATGCGGCCGCTGATGGTCTGGTTGCGAAGACCGGCACTGTTGCCGTGGGCCTGGTGGATAAGCCCGAGTCAGGTGGCATTGTCCGTGTGAACCTTTTCCACCCGATCGCACTTGCTGCGAACGTCGCACCGTAACCCAACTCTTTTCCGCACCCTTTCCCATTGTGGGTTGAGGGTGTTTTTCATGCCCAAAGATAATCCCGAAAGGGGAAAAATAATGGCTCAAACTAATTCTGCATTCAGTGCTGACAAGATCACCGTTGAGGATATGGTCAGCGACCCAACTTGGATCTCTTCTTTTGCGGGGGAGTGGCTCGATGGCACAGATATTGCCGATGCGCTGTTCCGCGAGGGTGGCCCGAATGAAGGTGTGGTTGCATTCCGTGAAGCTGCGGCACCGTTCCTCAACGACGAGCCAGAGAATCTGGCCGAGTTTGCTGAGATCCCCGTGTCTGAGATGAATACCGGCAAGCTGCGTTCCATCATTGGTCAGCGTGTTGCTCTTGGTATTCAGATTTCCCGTGACATGGTTAAGCGCAACCAGCTGCATTTTGTCACCAATCAGCTGATCGCTCTGCGAAACACGATGGTGAAGTCTGGTATTGATTCTTCCATTGCGGCTTTCAAATCTGCGAATGTGCCAACTTTGAATGTCACGTTGGATTGGGAGAACGCTGACGCTGTCCCGCTGAAGGATTTGCGTGTTGGAAAGCGCATGGTTGCGAACTTCCGTGCCCCTAATGCTCCGGATAAGAAGATGGGATACAAGGCAGATACTCTGCTGGTGTCTGAATCTAATCTTGAGCTTGCTCTCTGGCACGAGTCAGTGCAGAAGCTCTTCCGTGGCAATATTGCTTCGGAGAACCCGCTGTACAAGGATGACGACCCTTCCTCTGTGTCTGGTCTTCGCATTCTGTCTCACCCGCTGCTTGAGGATGATGAAACCTACATTCTGCAGCGTGGTGTTGCAGGGTTCCGATCTGATGAGGATCCTCTGACGATCACTGACCTTTATGCCCCAAATGGCGAAAATGGTTACGGTGGTTCGACGCAGTCTTGGCGTGCTGATGCTTTCCGCAAGCGCATCATTGCTTTGGATAACCCTGGTGCGGTTGTCCGCCTGGTGGGAGTGACTCAGTAATGAAACTTGTTTTGACGGTTGGGACTTGGTATCAGCTTGATTCTGGTCGGTTCGTGAAGCGCGTCAAGGGTGATCTTGTCGAGGTGAGTGAGCAGACTGGTGCGTGGCTTTTGCGTGTTGGTTCTGCAAAACACCCTGGGGGCGAGGCAGAAGCTGAGGAATCTCAGGAGCAGGAAACTCTTTCTACAGGAGGTGTAGCCCCGGAGCCTGATTCAGAGGTTGAACCTTCTGAACCTGCTGAATCCCCGGATGAGCATACAGATGTAGTTGATCGTCCTGCGAACGCTGCGAACCGTGCCACCTGGGATGCCTACGCACGTAAGCAGGGCATCGATCCTACCCAGTTCAAGCAGAAGGATGAGCTGATCGCAGCCCTTCCCTAAGGAGGGACCATGGCGTTAGTAGAAGTCGATGACGTGACAGAGCGTCTCCCTGAAACTGTTTTGCCGCTTTCTGAGCATGACGAAATTCGTGTTGATCGGTTCTTGAACGATGCGGAAGAAATCATTCGGGATGCGTTCTTGCGGAATCATCGCTACTTGGACACAGAGATTCTTGTTGTTCCGTGGCTGGAACGTGCAGTGATTCGTACGGTGCGGGAAATGGTGTCAGCGTCGCTGATCATCGGACCTCATGTTGGGTTGAATAGTGCAAGCTCCACGACTGGTCCGCAGTCGGATTCTGCGTCGTATCGTGATGTGCCGATGGTGAGTTTTTCAGGCCCGAAGTTGACTGATGAGCTACGGGACGATCTTGGGCTTCCTATCACGGTGCGTTCGCGGTGGAAGTTCCCTTCCCCGCGTAAGTGGCCGGAGAGGAGATTCCGATGAGTGAAACTATCCGTGTTCTTGGTGAGGATTCTTATCATCCCGAAACTGGTGTCCTGATTCCAGGTGCTTCGCGCAGCATTGCGGGTTGCGTCATTGACACCGCTGGTCAATCAAAGATCGATGGTGCCGATGTTTCTGATGGCAACACTAATCGGCTCCGGGTGCTGGCCCCTGCAGGGGCAGTGATATCGGAGGGTGAGGCCGTTGAGATTCGTGGCCTCGTCTACTACGTGGCTCATATCCCTTTTGATTATTCCGTTGGACGCCGTCCTGTTCTTGCTAGGCATAAGCCGAAGACGCTTTTCATTGTGGAAAGGCGTGAGGGCTGATGGCAAAAGCTGGTAAGGCAAGCATCGTTATTGATTCTGATCGGCTAATGGAGTGGGTGAGGAAAGCCCACACAGAAACCGTTCATGATACTGCGGAGGATGTAGCGGAGACCGTGCGGTCGAAGCTTCCTGAAGATGTGGAAGTTGTGGTCAATGATCATATTTCCGCTGCGGGGAGGCCTGTTTCGGTGGTGACGATCATTCATCCTTCAGGTATGGCGCGCCAAGCTCGAGACGGCATTTTAACCCGGTCAGCTGCTGAGCACGGGTTGACGGTCACCAGGACGGAGGACGGCTGATGTTTTGGTTTCAGCAGGACGCTCCCACGCTTTTGCGGATGAAAATTAAGCAGGCCATGGGCGAGCAGGCTGATCGGGTGGTTGAGGAAGTCCCTGATGGGTGGACTCCGCGTGATGGCCCGATCATCACCGTTGTCGCTGACGGGCCTCAACGATCAGCGCAGGCCACAGATCAGGAGCTTGTCAGAGTTACTGTCCGTTCGGGAGTGCACAGCGCATCTCGAAAAATCATGACCGATATTGAGGCATTTTTCACAACCCCAGGAATTCATCTCCTGGGGTTTTCTATTTCCAAATCACGCGGAACGAAGCTGATTTCGGGGCCTGACTCCTTTTTTGGTGGATATTTCGCATCTCGCGTGTACGGCGTGGGAACAACCCGAAAGGTAAAGAATAATGGCGCTTAAGCGTAACCCTGCTTGGATTAAAGATCTGGAAGACCGAGAAACTTTCATTAGTTTTCTTGAGGATCCAAAGATTGGTCTTGGTGGTCTTTTCGGCGATGGCTGGCACACCGTTGGTATTGAGACCGATGACTCCACTGCGGCTCTGAGTCGTGAGCTTACCGAGTCCACCACCGTTGGTTCTGGCTATGGTGTGGTCTCTCGCTCTTTCAAGGCTGGCGCGGTTTCCTCCGTTGTCGACGCCCTGGAGGAGAACCCGGTTGTTGACTACATCGAATGGCCTGACACCGCACGCAGCTCTGACGGCAAGGTTCTTGGCCGTCGTCATAGCTCTAAGGTGGCTCGAGCACATGTGGCTCGTGTGACCGTTGGTAACGATGGCACGGTCAAGATTCAGGTCACCCGTGTCAAAGCAATGCTGACTATTGCTGAGCGTCCTCGTGGTGACGCTGCTGCAGGCAAGACGATCAATATCTCCTACGTCCCAGACTCTGACAAGTTTGTTTTTGAGGACCGTTTCTTCAAGGTCGAGGGAGGTGCAGTTGTGGAGTTCACTCCTAAGCGTTTCGTTGAAGATACCGCGATCACTGGAACTGAAAAGGTTCAGGTCGGTGGCGAAGGCGCTGAAGCAGCCGAAGTCGAGTTCGAGGAAATTGACGATAACCCAACCCCTCCAACTGGCGGCTAATCCATAAATTGCAGGGCCTAAGCGTTTCGTGGTGATTCCGCTTAGGCCCTCTACTGATCTTTTGCTGAATCACCACCATTTTTATACCCGATCCTGCTAAGGATCTTCTTTGAAAGGAATCACCACCATGGCACCAAAGTCCATCGATAAAACTGAAGTCGTCCGCAAGACAGACGAGCAGCTCGCTGCAGAGGAAGCAAAGATGAATGCTGATGCTGCGTCCGCAGCTGAGCGTGAAGCTCTCGAGGTTGAGACGGTCACTTTCACCGTGGATATCAACGGCACTGATGTTGAATTCACCACTCCGGCCGATATCCTCGATTGCTCCGACGAAGTCCTCGAGCACTTCGACAACAACAAGCAGTACGCAGCTTTCATGGCCATCATTGGCCCTGAACAAAAGGCAAAGATGCGTGCAGCTGGCTCCACAGGCCGCATAGTCATGGAAAAGGTCATTCCTGCGTGGAATGAGGCAATGGGCATGGGGGAAGGCTAAGCCTTTATCCGCTAGTCAAGAAACACCTCGATGAGGTGGAACTTGATTTCGCTGACCTGGGGTTTGATCTGCGGGATTGGTGGCGTCCCGATGGGGGAGCTTCCCGCATGACTACCCGCAGAGTTCTGCTCATTGTGTCTGGCTTAGCGAAGACCACCAGCAGGTTTTGGTGCGTCGTGCTAGGCACCGATCCGCTGAGCGATGACCAGTGGTTGCTCTCTGACATTTATGCAGCAACCACAGGTAAGGCTCATCCGATTCGAACTCGCAAGGCGGACCGTGAACAGCGTCAACGAATCGCGGAGAAGAAGGCGCGTATCCAACGTCGTGAGAAACGGCGCAATCGGTATCGGAATTTGTAGACAGTCCTGGTGGGCTGTCTTTTTTGTTTTCAGGAGGTAGCCCGCCATGAGTGTTGTAGGTTTCGCGTCGATCCCAGTGATCCCATCTTTGGACGGAATCACGAAAGATATTGAACGTCAGCTCTCCGGCCCTTTGTCGGCGGCTGCGAAGAAGGCCGGAGGGGAGTTTGAATCAATCCTGGCGAACTCGGCTGAGCAGGCAGCGAAGAAAGTTGAGCTCGCTAGGAAGCGTGAGGTTGCTGCTGCTGCGCAGGTGGAAGCGGCTGAGCGGAAGATCATGTCGGCGAAAGCTGATGTGGAAGCGGCCACCAAAAAGGTGGAGACCGCAGAAAAGCAGCTTGATGTGGTGCGTTCGCAGCAAAACCGCAAGGTGGAGGATGCGGAAAAACGCCTGAAAGATTTGCGTGATTCTGGCAAAGCATCGGCGGAGCAGGTCAAGCGCGCCGAAGAGGACTTGCAGATCACGCGCGGAAAAGCTGATGTCGCAATTGAGAAGCAAGAAGCTTCGGTGGAGACTGCACGCCGTAAAGTCACTGATCAGACCCACAAGGTTGAGTCGGCGGAAGATGATCTGAATGCTGCTCGCCGTAAGGCAAAGGACGCAGCGGATAACGTTGTGTCGGCTGAGAAGCGACTGCAGGATGAGCAGGATGAGACGGGGAAAACCACGAAGTCTTTGCGGGATCGTCTGCGTGAATTAGGCGATGAGCAAGATAGCGTGGCGGAGAAGTCCCGTGGTCTTGGCGACAAGCTCATGTCTGGCCTTGGCAAGGTTGGCACCGGTGCACTTTTGGGTGTCGGTGCCCAGATCGGTTCAACTGTCACTGAAGGTATTGGAACTGCGTTTTCTAAGGGTTTTTCTCGTCTTGCATCTATTGAGCAGGCCCAAACTATGCTTGAAGGTTTGGGTAATTCCGGCGCCCAGGTGCAGTCCATCATGGATTCAGCCATGGATTCTGTATCTGGAACCGCTTTTGGTTTCGGTGAAGCCGCGTCGATGGCTGCGACTTTCTCCGGTGCAGGCATCAAGGAAAGTGAAGAGCTCACCAGGATCTTGTCGCTGGTTGGTGATACCGCGGCGATCACTGGGGCTGATTTCACTGAAATGGGATCGATCTGGACGAAGGTTGCTACCAGCCAGCGCATAAGTACTGAGGAAATGAATCAGCTCATGGACCGTGGTTTGGGTGTTTTGCCTGAGCTGCAAGCCCATTATGGTGTCACCGCTGATGAAGCTCGAAAGATGGTCACCGAAGGAAAAGTTTCTTTCGAGGACTTCTCCGAAATCATGGAGAACATGGTCGGTGGCTCAGCAGCCCTGATGGGAGAAACTTTCTCCGGATCCGCTGCGAACATGCAGGCCGCGTTGGGGCGACTGGGTGCGAAACTTCTAGACCCGATCTATTCAAATGCCCCCGCGATTTTTGGTGCGATCGGGGAAGGCGTTGACCGCCTGGGCGAGCACATGGCTCCTCTGATTGAGGAATTTTCTATCCGGTTCGGCCCTATGATTGAGGACTTTGCTTCTCGCCTTGGCCCGTGGCTGATCGAGACGATCGATTCCACCGCTGAAAAGCTGAAGGAGTCAATCCGGTGGATTCGTGAAAACGAAGAGGGAATCAAAACAGCTGCGGTTGTAATCGGCGTGGCGGTTGCCACGTGGAAGCTGTGGAGTGCTGGCATAGCGATCAATAATGCTCGCATTCTCATTGGGCAAAAGGGCCTTTTGGGGTATATCGCCACAACGAAAATGGCGACGGCTGCAACGAAGCTGCTCAGTTTGGCGACTAAGGCCAATATTTTTGGCCTCATCGTAACAGGTATTGCCGCTGCAGTTGCCGGGTTGATCTGGTTTTTCACGAAGACTGAAACCGGCCGCGAAATGTGGTCGAAATTCACCACCGCGATTGTCGACGGATGGAACTGGACCACCGAAAAACTGGGTGCTGGTGTCCAGTGGATCCAGGATAAATTCAATAGCTTTACTGGCTGGATCTCTGATGCGTGGTCCGGGATTAGCTCACTTTTTAAGGGTGATTTCACAGCTGAGCTTCGTGAGTCGTTTGGTGTTGAGGAAGATAATCCGCTGATCTCCGGGTTCCTCAAGGCGCATGAGATTTTGACCGGAATTCCTAAGCTGATCACGGGAATTGCAGACATCCTTTTCAGGGGCGAGTTTTCCGGAATGCCTTTTGGTCTCGAGGAAGATTCCGGCCTGGTGAATTTCTTCTTCAAGATTCGCGAAGCAGTCATTAAGACCGGCGAGATCATTTCTGCTGTGTGGGATGGCATCGTCACCGTCGGTAAATATGCGATCGCAATCATCGGCACAATCGTGATCACTCCGCTGATTCTTTACTGGAACTCGCTCTCAAGTGCAGTGAAGCTTGGCTATGAGAAGCTGATTCTCCCCACCTTCAACGCTTTCGCTACCGCTGGGAAGTGGCTGTGGGAAAACGCTCTGAAACCAGCTTTTGCAGGTATTTCAGCTGCGTGGTCTTTCCTCGGAGATGCACTCGCTACCGGCTGGGCGTGGATCGATGAAAATGTCATCCAAGCTGTCGTCGCTGGGTTCGAATGGCTCGGCGAAGTCGTGCTGTCTGTGTTCGACTTCGTTGCTGAAAAGTGGCAGATCACCCAAGAGCTTTTCGCCGCAGGTTGGGCGTGGATCGATGAAAACATGATCCAGCCTTTCATAGCAGGTCTTGGCTGGCTCGGTGATAAATTTGCCGAAGTCATCGCTTGGATTGGGGAACAGTGGAATCTTGCCCAGATGCTGCTCGCTGCGGGCTGGCTGTGGATTGATGGGAATGTTTTCCAGCTTTTCCGCGACGGTGCGCAGTGGGTAGGCGATAAGTTCCAGCAGGTTGTCGATGGTATCGGCCTTGCGTGGGATGCTGCGAAGCTCATGCTTCATGCGGGCTGGTTGTGGATTGACCAGAATGTCTTTTCCATTTTCCGCCTGGGTGTTGAGCTGATGAAATCAGCTACCGAAACCGCAATGAACGGTATCGGCACTGCGTTTGATTGGCTCCGGGAAAAGACAGCTTCCCCAATTAACTTCGTTATCCGCGAGGTTTACATGGGGGGCATCCGCCAGGCCTGGGGCGCGGTCGCACGGCTCGTCGATGTACCGGAGCTTCCGGAGATCCAAGAGATCGGCGGATTCGCTCAAGGTACAGCTCGAGTTCCTGGTGCTCGTACCCGTCACGACAACATGCACATGGTCTCGAATGACGGTCGTTTTGGGATCAGCCTACGTGGTGGAGAAGGTGTTGTTGTCCCTGAAGTTGTTGATGGTCTCGGCGAGAAGACGATCAACGATCTGAACTCTGTTGGTCTCCGCAGTGGTGCCCAGGGTGTCCGTACCTATATGGAGCATTTCGGTGGTTTTTCCAATGGCGGAATTATCGATTCGATGATCGGCTTCGTGTCGAAGCACTTCCCGCAGCTGCAAATGACTTCGGGGTGGCGCTTCACTGATAATGGCTTGCACTCTCGTGGCCAGGCCGCCGACTTCTCGAACCAGGGGCAAGGCGGGCCGTCGACGCCCGAATCTCGTGGTTTGGCTCGTGCGATTTATCAAAACTTCCCGAACCAAACTGAGCAGCTCATTCACTGGAAGTTGGACGGCTGGGAAAACCTGTTGTCGGGCCGTCCATTTGATTATGGTTCAGCGACAAACGCTCAGCACACGGACCACGTGCACTGGGGAATGCTGAGCCCGCTGAATTATGACGCGGATGAGCTGGATCTTTCCGGTGGTGGATCCGGTGTTTTCGAAACTATCACCGCGATGGCAAAGCGTTTGTGGGATGGGTTCATCGATAAGGTTCCGTCTTTTGATGGATCCGGAATTATCGGCGATTTGCCGGAGGCATTCCTCAAGAAGACCGCCGGCACCGCATGGGATTACATCAAATCACTGGCGGACAAGATCATGTCAGCGTCGTTCTTCACAGGGGCCTCTGGTGCTGGTGCGGAGCAGTGGCGTGATCTTGCGAGAACTGCGTTGGCTCGATTCGGTTATGGCGAAGAGTACCTCGATGCGATGGTCAAGCAGATCGACATTGAGTCCTCTGGTGATCCAAATGCGATCAACCTCTGGGATGAAAATGCGACTGTTCGTGGTACGCCATCACGCGGACTTCTGCAGGTCATCGAACCAACCTATCGCGATGTTCGAAATAAATTCCCCGATGCGTTCGAAGGTCTCCCTGATGATCCAACCCATCCATTGACCAACCTTGTGGCTGGTATTGGTGCTTTGGAGCGAGACTGGGGAGGTCCTCCTGGTGGACGCTGGCCAACTAGAGATGGCTACCATGCAGGTGGTTTGGCTGGATCTGGCCAGGGCTGGCTGAAGAAGACTGCGATTGAGCCGGAATTCGTGCTGGCTCCGAATGAGACAAAGGCCTTGATGTCTTGGCTTGAGTCTTATCGTGCTGGCGCGACAGACGGCCTTCCGACGATCGCGATTTCTGCACCATCGTGGGAATCTTTCCAGGATGTCATGCAGTCTGCTTCCGATGCTGCTTTTGGGCTGGGTAATTCTTTGGCTGGTCCTTTCTTGGATTCCACCGAGGAAGTAGTCGCTGCGCTTGAAAAGCTTGAGGAAGCTCGGAAGAAGGCTGCTCAGGGTGATGAAAAAATCACCGAAGCTGAGAAAGCGTTGACGGCGGCTCAGGAAGAGCTTGAAGAAGCACTGAATGGGACTGCGGAAACTTCGACGTCGAATTCTCGAAAGCTTGAGGATGCGGAAGAGAAGTTGGCGGAAGCTCGCGAAGCTCAGGCCGAAGTCGCGAATAAAGAGCACAAGGATGAGGCAGCGCGTGCGAAGGCCTCGGCGTCGGCAGCTGAAAAGGTTGCGGATGCGGAGAAGAAACTCGCCCGTGCTCGTGAGGATGAAGCTTCTCAGCTTGAGAAGGATGAAACCAAACGCGCTGAGTCCATTGCGAAGGCTGAAGAGAAGGTTGCGAAGGCGGAGCAGGGCATCATTGATGCTCGTGATGAAGCCATCGAATCTGCGGAGGAAGTCGCGAAGGCTGAACGCGCTGTCGCTGCAGCAAGGTTGCAGGCGCTGGGTCGAGTAGTTACCGCCACTATGGGAAGTATCTCTACTCTTCTTGATGGGTTTGCTTCTTTGGCCGGTGCGATGGCTGAGATGGCAGCGCAGATGACAGAGACTGAAGACCAAATTCGTTCTCTTCGTGTGGAGTCCGCAGCTGCGGAAATCGCACGTCTTCGCGCTGCAGCTGCGATGGTGCAGGCTGAAACCGATTTGGAGGAAGCTCGTACTGGTGGAGCCGAGACGACACGTCGAATCGGCGATACTTCAGTTGAGGCATTGGGTAAGGCACTCCTGAAATTCCGCGAAACCGGTGTGCTCTCTGTAGAGATGATCACCGAAGCGGTGAATTCAGGAACCGCAGAGTCCAGTGAGCGCATCACCGAGACTCAGGAAGATATTCGCCAGGCGATGATCGCCGCTGAGATTGCCGCTTTGGATTATCTCGAGGCGTCGATCAATGCTCAGCATGTCACGGAGATGCAGCGGATTTTGACCGCGCAGCTTATGGCACAACAGGCTGCAATGTATGGGCTGGGTCAATCTCAGTTCACGGCGTTGGAGCTGCTTGTCCAGGGCATCGTGTCGCTGGTGGGTGGTGTCGCGAAAATCGCAGGTGCGGTCTTTACCGTGATTGCGGCGTTTGCGACTGGTGGTCCTGCAGGTATTTTGGCCGCGATTGCCGCGATTCCGGTGGTTTTGGATGGTGTCTCCGACATCGTCCAGGGGGCGACGAAGGTGCGAGATAACTGGGATGAGGGCTCACAGGCTTTCAACCAATTAGCCCCCGAAGCGAAGGTCGAGATCATCCTCGGCGGTATGGCATCGGTCGCTCCTGTGGTGGCTGGTGCTGCGGCAACGTGGGCAACTGGCGACGTCCAGTATCTTCTTGCTGGCATTGACGCTATGGGGAAGTCCACGGAAATCGTGGCCACCCACATGGAAGATATGGTCACCTACAAATTCGATCGCATCAATTCAAAATATGACGAGATGATCGAAGCCCAGAAGGAGGCTACTCAGGCGCAGCTTGATCAGATTGCGATTTTCCGTTCGGCTCTCGAGCTGATGGCGTCGACAACTGATCAAGATATTTTGGATCAGATCGATATTGATTCATTGCTGGATTCGGTGCGTGGGATTTCTGGTCGTGATCAGACTGCGGAGCTGGTGGAAGCTGAGCGCGAAGCCGCGGTGCAGCGTGAATCCACTGGCGCTGAAGTCGTAGCGATTCGGGAAAAGATGGACACGCCCACAGTGGTGAATGTGTCGATTGCGCCGGGTACTGCGTATTCGGCTGATGAGGTGGAAGCGATTCTTCGGGATATGTCGTCCAAGATTGACGGTCTGCAAATTCAGTTTGATGAGCAGAATTCAACGTCTGCTTCGGTGAAGGTCAATGCGAGACGATAGGAGGTTTTCATGGAAGTGAAGGTGGTGTCGTGGGATGGAACAACGTTTGATCTCACGACCAATGACCTTCCACGTGTCCAATTGGATGCGGGTGGGATTAATAGCCTCAAGGGTGCATTGACTATTTCGGCGGATTCTCGTCTGGGTCGTGCTGGTCAGACTCGCCGACGAGTGAAGATTCCGTCTTTTTCAGGTTCTTTGACTGGTCGGATTGTGGCGGAGTCAGAGGAGGAGCGGATCCGGCTGGTGTCTGCGTGGAGGCGCGCTTTCCATTGGAATAAGCCGTCGACGATTTGGTTGACGCCGACCGCCGGCAAGGATGCTTTTTGCCATGCGGTGTATTCCGCCCCGCTTGATATTCCAGCCCAGGATTTACGCGATCTTGAGGAGGTGCCGTTTTCTTGGGCTTTGGATATTGATGATGGGGTGTGGTGGGATAGCCCTCAAACTGGCACAGGTACTGTCACTGTGACGAATTGGGGTGATGACTATATATGCCCCTCGGTGGTGTGGAAGGGGACTTCTCAGAAGGTCACTTTGCCTTCCGGTGCGGTCATTAGTCTTCCGTATACGCCTTTGGCTCAACCGCGTCGTCTTTTGCTTGATGATGAGGAGTCGTTGATGGTTTTCGATTTGGACGGCAACGAAGACAGAAGTTTGTGGCCTATTGAGACTGCGTTTGCCGAAGGTGTTCCACCTTTGGAATCCCGAACTTATGTGACGACCGCGAACGCAACTCTTGAGTGGGCCGTTCCTGTCCTTGATCCGTGGAGGTGAGTCGTGACGCTTTTTGATTGGGAGACTCACCGGCTGCATCGCCTGCAGAAGATCAAGGATGAAGGCATGTGGATTGGCCTTCTCAATGAGGATGGAATTCCGATTTGCGATATGCCACCAGCCACTGCAATAAATGCTCCGGCGACTCGTTTGGAGCCGGGGTCTTTCACGATGACTGTTCCGCTGGTCAGTAAGAGTGGTGTGACGCATAGGGCTGCCGATGAACTGATCGCCGATGGTATTTCCACGGACTCAACTGGCGCTTTGGTACCCGATCTTCGGTACACACGCTTCATCTCTTTTGAGCGTGAGGGTGAAACCCGCGATTCACGAAGAACTTTTAAAGTTGGTTTTCCGAAATCTGATGGATCGACGCGCTTCGGGCCTGAAACGATGACGCTTGATGGAATGTCTGAGTTGGATTTGTTGGGTGGTTTGATTGCTCCTTCAGATCCGGACACCTGGGATAATGTGTGGATTTTGTCGGATCGGGATTGGGCTGGCCCGTGGTCGAAGGAGCGGTGGATTTCGGATATTAAAACCGCCGCGGTGGCCACAGGTTTTACGTTGGCTGGCCCTGCGGAATCCACGATCCGCGAATTGATCTCAAGATCGTTGGCGGCATGTTACCGGATCGATGGCATCACGTCGGTGGAGCTTCACCCAATTCGGGTATCTCCACTTGGCACAGGGTTGGCGTCGCCGAATGTGGTTTTGCGACCGTCCGACGACACCATTTTGAATACCGTCGTCAATCATGCGGCGGCTGCGGGCGTTCGGATCAGTGCCCATATGTGGATGCCAGGGGACACCTGGCAACACGGAATTCCCAATCTTTCTTTACCTACGGTTGTGGTGTTCGTTGAACAGATGGTGGGAGTGAATTAAATTGGTAACTTTGATCGCTGATGGCGGTTCTCTCACTACCGCACGCCAGACCGCGAATTATGTTTTCGGGTCGTGGCAAGTCTCTGCCCCGGATGGGATTGAGCAGATCGTCCCTGATGAAACTAGAAACAACGGTTATATTTACCGGCCGGATGATGCGCCTCGAGGACGGTTCGATCTTGCTTTCGTCCGCCAGGACGCCACTATCGAATTGGATTACATCACCGCCGGAGGTGAAACCTCCGGACGGTCAGATGTTGAGCTACAAATGGAGGCAGGCCAAGAACGATCAAAAGGTCGCGTCCTCGTCGAGCATGAAATCTCAGCATCCGGACTAGGCCGATTACGACCCGGTATAGATATCAACCTCTATGACATCGTGACCGTCTCTTTCTGGGGAATGCTCATCGACCTCCCCGTAACCGCATTGGACTGGACCGAAGACGGCGTCAAAATCCGAGTCGGCGGACAACTCATCCACGACCCAGAAATGCTCCGATCACTCACCTCCGAAGTAGTGCAACAACTCGACGCCGAACGCCGCCGATCGGAAAAAGAAACCGCCCAACTTGAAGCCCAACAAGCCACCGATCGTCAGCAGACACAGCAGATTAGCCAGATCGCATCATCGGCAAGTAGCACCGCCAACGGGCTGGTGACTGTCACCGATAAGCAAACTCAGAACCTGGGGGTCACGTATGAGATGCTTCTCGGCCTGAGAAATTTTGCAGGTGAGATGTATGAATGGCGAAACGGACAACTCACTGATACGCAGTTCCGGATGGCGATGCTGGAACGGCGAACGTATTTCCAAAACACGTTGAACACTTGGTACACGTAGGAGGTTTTATAATGACTTTGGTTTCTGGTCCGCTTTCGACCGTGACCACTGAGGCTAGTGCGGTCACCCAAGTAGAAATCTCAATAAACACCCACCGCACCACCGGCACTGGGCTGATGACTGCAGAGCAGAAAATGGTGGCAGTCACAGGTGGAAACTTTTCCTCCCAAATCGCGCCGGGAAATGCGGCGATAGCGCTTATTATCGCGGGCCGTAAGTCTGCCCCGATCCCTATTCTGGTGGACGACGTAGATACGCAGACCCTGGCCGAGGTGGTGGACGCTGCGCGCCTGGCTACTGGTGAGACGCAGGAATCGCTGGCTCAATTTGTTCAGCAAGTTTTAGCAGTGCGACAGGAGGTTTTAGGCGCTGCTGATGATGTGGCCACGGAGAAAGATGCAGCGCTGTCTGGTATCGGGTCTCTTCGTGATTCTGCGCTGGCTGCGATTAACAATGTGCGTGATGGGTCGCTGACGCAGATTAATACTGCTCGCAGTGGTGCGGTGTCTCAGATCGGCCAAGATTCAGCTTCGGCGCTCGCAGATATCAGCACTGCAAAATCCGCTGCCCTCACGGAGATCGATGGTGAGGTTTCTAAGGCTGAAAACGCTGCTGACCGTGCGGAATCGGCGGCCAATGATGGTGTGGGTGATGGCGCGGTCACACTCGCAAAATTAGCTCAAGATGTCAAAGATCAGATCGGCGCTAAAGCTGAGATGTCGGAGGTGGAGCAGGCTCTTGAGGCTAAGCCTGATCCGGATACAGTGGCGATGATGATCAGCCAGGCCATCGCAGGCTTGGTGGGATCAGCCCCGGATGCTTTGGATACGGTCTATGAGCTGGCAGCGTATTTGACCGATCCCGGTGTGGCGAGTGGCCTGGTACAGCAGCTCGCAGGGAAAGCACCGACGTCTCATACTCATACGATGGCGCAGATCTCGAATCTTCCGACGGTGACAGCATCATCCACTGGAAATGCTATTGTCCAGCGCTGGGGCACCAGCCAGATTTCAGTACCTACCACACCAGACGCAGCGACCTCCGCATCATCGAAAGCGTATGTCGATTTGGAAGCCGGTAAGCGCATCCTCAAATCGGGCACGGCTGCGACTGTGTGGTCTGGTACGCAGGCGCAATACGATGCGCTGACCAATGGTGTGAAAAATGCTGCTGGTTTTATCGCGGTGATCGTATGAGCCTGAAAATCGGTGGGGTAGACCCCACGAAAATCATGGTCGCTGGCACACCAGCCACGAAAATTATGTGCGGTGATCAGATCGCGTGGCAAGCGATCAGAAAGATCACTATCACAGCCACCTACGATTCCAGCGCACAGCAATACAGATGGGATGTCGACGGTGCAGCTGGCAGCACTGAGCTGATTGTAGCTCCCGGCGGCTCTGCCTCGACGCTCATTTCTTTCCCTGTGCCTATGACATGCAGCAGGATGGTAAATCGAGGTGCAGGCACTATCAGCGCTGGAGCTGTCATTAATGCGGGATTGACCGTAGGTGCCAGGACTACACAGGCTCACATTTTTACGGAGGTCACACCATGATCAAGCTCAGCGGTGTCGATATCTCAAAGATCCTCGTAGGAAACGGGGGGGGGGCTTCCCCCGCCACCAAAATCATGATCGGCACCGGCAGTAGTGCCGTCCAGGTGTGGCCAGTGGCGAGAAAAGTAGTCATCTATACACGAACCACAAATTTGGATTGGATCTATTCCCAAGCCAGCGGTGATGCCGAAATTTTATCTTTCACCACATTCTCGCAAATCCGGTTTTCAGTGCCTGTGAAATGCGACAGGGCAGTCAGTGGCTGGTCAGCAGGAGTCACCATCCCCGCAGAGGCAAATATCACCGCACTGGTAAAAGACACCACCTACACATTCACCGAAGCTTTATAATCCCCAGCATGAGCTGGGGATTTTCTAATTAGAGAGGAGGACGGTATGGCTAAAAGATATCGACCAGTAGTAGCTGAATCGTATGTAACGTCTGGATTTGGTGCCAGGTGGGGTACACAGCACCGCGGCACTGATTTTGGGTTGTCAGGAGGGTCGGCGAATATGCCGGTTTATGCAGCGCAGGGCGGCACGGTCGTGTACGCGGGTGCAGCATCAGGGTTTGGAGGTCCAGATCCTGCTGGGTGGGTGGTGATTGATCATCCCACAGCTGATGGTAGTGGTACCACCGTGTACGGACATATTATTCGGGAGGTAGCACTTGGCGAGCGGGTAGAGGCAGGTCAGCGCATTGGCCGGGTAAATCCCAATAAGGCTACCAATGGGAACGTGGCGCCACATCTGCATTTTGAGGTGCATAAATCCACCTGGCTACCAGGTGCTCAGATTGATCCAGTTCCTTGGCTCGGTGATGCAGCATCACCTGACACCTCACAGATGAGTGCGAAACCGGAAACGATGCAGGATGGAGTACTTTTTGGTGTCGATATTTCCAACCACCAAAACGGCATTCCCTTGAAACGGGTGGCGAGTGAGGGGTTTAAGTTCGTCATCATCAAAGCCACCGAAGGAACGTGGAAAGACCCGATCCTCCATTCTCACCTGGCGGACGCACGCACTACCGATATGCAGGTCGCGGCCTACGTCTATGTCCGCTCTACTGCCTCTGCAAAAGCTCATGCGGACACCCTAGCTAGCCACCTCAGTGATACGAGCGTGCCGATCGCCCTGGATATTGAAGATGGCGCCGGAGCTGATCCGAATTTCTGGCGTGCGGTACGTGATGAAATCGAAGCCCGAGGCTACCGAGTAATCCTTACATATTTGCCGAAGTGGTACTGGGACCAGGTAGGACAACCCTCTCTCGCAGGGCTTCCACCTCTGTGGACGTCTCGATACCCAGATATGATCCGTGGCTACGCTAGCGAAATATACACACGCGCCGGCTCAAAAGGCTGGGAGGGATACGGCGGTCTCGACGTCAGAATATGGCAATTCACCAGCACTGCAAATGTTGCAGGATACGGCATCGACGCAAACGCTTTCCGAGGGTCGGAAGCGGAGCTGGTGAAGCTTTTTACCGGCAAATCCAACACAAAAACTTTTTTGGAGGTACTCATGTCAGACACAGTGAAATCATTCATCAATCCCGGGAAAACTTTTCCCGCACCTACTGCACTCTCGCTGATTGATGCATCAAATTGGCGCTCAGAGGTCCTCACCGAGGCACTGCTCCAGGCACTGGGCTTTGACACAGAAAAGATCCTGGCAGCCGCCATCGAGGCCGATAATTCCGGTGCGGATCGCAGCCTCGCGATCGGTCAAGCACTTAATCTTAAGGAGAAGAAGTAATGACCAATTTTTCGCAGCCCTACGTCATCCGCCGGGTTTTTTACGCAGTAGTAGCGCTTATCGGTGCCGCGCTATTTGGATTTGGCGTCGGTGATGCCGCGCAAATTGATCAGTGGACTGACGCCGCAGAGAAGCTGCTGGCACCGCTTCTGGTCATCGTGTCCTCAGGTCTGGCGGGAGTGAAAGCAAATCCTGGATCTGATGTGAAATTAAAACCTGCGCCTACCCCAGATCCAGCGCCTGCACCGACTCCAGTAGTGCCGAATGCTTCTGATTATCTTTCTGGTGGCAATGATTTACTTGCGCAGATGCGTGAGCAAATCAAGGAAAATCGAGGATAATCATGCCCATTGATCATCTACCGATCCGACTGCGATCCCCCGCAGAGCGCATCCGCGCCTACCTGATCACTGACGCTGGCGTCATGATCATTTTAGGGATCTCCATGATCGCTCGTGGAGTATCGTATTTCTCCCTCGGGCAGCATGTGCTCGTCAATCCGATCGATACGCACGTGGCTCCCTGGATTCTTGCCACGTGGTGGGCCATCGTCGGTGTCGCGCTGGTGGTGTCCTCGTGGTGGCAGGCGTCAGCTGTCTCGAGGATTATTTTGATGATCGGCGTCTCCACTTTGGCGGCGTGGGGATCAGCGTTTATTTTCGCTCCCCCGGCTGCTTTTTCACAGCGCGGGATTATCTATCTTGCGCTCGCAGCTGTGGTCGTGTGGTCGGTATGGCGGGGTCGCCGTGGTGAGATTCGGATGAGGGAGGGATGATGCCACCAGATGTCACTAATTCCTGGACGCTTCTCGCATTTCTGGGATTCACTTTTATCACCAGCTTTTTTGGCTGGATCTCGCTAAAAGCAAAATCTGGATCGGATAAAAAAGACGAAAAAGCGCAGCCCGTGCTGGAAAGAGTACAGGCCACGATCGATCTACAGCCAGCCGTCAACGCGTTGTCTGCGCGCGTCGCAGCATGTGAGGAAGAGCTCGCCGAGTACCGGCCGATAGCGAAAATCAAATACCCGCTGGCGCTGAATACCATCGCAAATTTTAAGCAGGCGTATCCACGATCCGTGGTCAGTATTCCGCATCAGATCAGAGATGATCTGTGAAAAAGCCCCCACCACCGTGAAAGGTGGTGGGGGCTATTTTTTCATCTTAGGGGGTCCGAGCATGTGTCGGACGTATTTGGCGAGACTGCAGAGTCGTCGAAAAGGTTCCAATCGTGAGTCTTGCAAGATGATTGAACTGGAATATTTTGCCCGCAATTTGCCCGCAAAGCGCTTTGTAGCCCACATAATTTGCAGAAAATACGGAAAATGCGGAACCTACATAATCGCCATGACCTGCAACGATACAAAACCCCTGGGCGAGGCCTTATAGTCACTTCTTTGAAATCAAGCGCAGCCGCACTGAGAACCCACAGTTCGACTAATTAACGCTGTCTCTGCTTATTAAAAACTGCCCGCTGATCTGTTCAAGGATCGCGTCGGGCAGTTTTTATTCTTTTGTAGCTTTTGCGCCCCAGCGAATGAAATTCCGATTACGCGCACGTACTTGCTCATTCCGTTTCGCAGCATACTTTATTGAACTTTATTGAAAAAGCCCGCATCTCACTTCTGCTTAGTTGATCGATTTTTTAATACATCCCATGGGAACAACAGTCCTAGATACAATCGGGCCTTGACTAGACCACCAACTAGACCACATAGGTACTGCCGTTAAACGGCTTCTCGGTTCGGCCAGAACCAGTCCGCTGCCCGTCGAGGTGAACGCCCAAGAATAGTTCTCTTTCGTCGACTTCTCACGTTGATACCGCTTGGCATCATCCACCAAATTCTCCAGACGGGCGAAGCATTGTTGCCGTATGCAATAGTCGGCCTGGTCATTTTGCTGCCATCCCCCTGGTTGCCTCGTTGGGCTGTCGCAGTCCTCGGCGAAGTGTCGTTTGTGCCAGCGGTGGTTTTCGGTGGCGGGTTCCTGCTTATCCCCTCAATGTTCCTGATCGGTTCAGCGCTCGTTAGGTATGGAGTAGTCGATCGGGCAGAGAACTCACCGCGGGCTATGGGAGTCTTTTTCGCCGTAAGCGCAGCAATCGCTATACCTACGCTGATTATCCAGGCACGTGACATCACTTCTTCAGGCTTCTCGATCGTTTCCACAGTGGCGGGACTCGCGCTTGGCGGCGTCTACATTTCTTTAGTGTTGCTGGCCTTGCATACACCGATTCGCGGTGCACTCGCTGCAGTTTTCGCACCTTTAGGGCGTATGGCGCTAACCAACTACATTGGTGCAACGATCCTCATGCTCATTGGCGGGCTAATCCTGGATCTTCCACACAGCACATCATGGACAGCTACGGTGCTCCTAGCTGCGGGTATTCTCATTATTCAAGAGCTGCTTTCTGCTTTATGGTTGCGCTACTACACACAGGGGCCACTTGAGTATCTATGGCGTTGGGTGACTTGGGGAAGCCGTTCCCCCTTCCTTATTCGTTCCGCATCATGACAGATACGGAAGTGTCCTACCCGAGTCAGAGCCGATCCGCTTTACCAAGATTGGGTCGAGCTATTTTGCGATTTGTGAACCCCCAAATAGGGGAAAAGTCCGGGTATCCGCCGTTGTGAAAATGCCTGCAGTAAACTGACTTCCATGCGCGTATACCTTGGAGCAGACCACGCTGGTTTCGAAACTAAAAATGCAATCGCAGAACACCTTAAGGCCCACGGCCACGAAGTGATCGACTGCGGAGCCCACACCTATGATGCAGAAGATGACTACCCAGCCTTCTGCATCGAAGCAGCTAGCCGCACCGTAAACGACCCAGGCTCACTCGGCATCGTCCTGGGTGGATCCGGAAACGGCGAGCAGATCGCCGCCAACAAGGTCAAGGGTGCACGTTGTGCACTTGCTTGGTCTGTTGAAACTGCACGCCTCGCCCGCGAGCACAACAATGCGAACCTCATCGGCATCGGCGGCCGCATGCACTCAGAGGAAGAGGCATTGGCAATTGTCGACGCCTTCCTCGAGCAGGAATGGAGCAACGCCGAGCGCCACCAGCGTCGTATCGACATCCTCGCTGATTACGAGCGCACTGGAATCGCACCTGTCGTTCCTAACGAATAAACAATTAAAAATGGGCGGTTAAGTTCTTTTCCAAGAACTTAACCGCCCATTTTGTGTTTATGTGGGGATTATTTTGGGCTAGAAATCGAAGTCAAAATCGAATCCGCCGCCATCGCCGCCGTCTCCACCACCAAAGAGTCCGTCGAAGAATCCGCCACCGTCTCCGCCAGCATCACCACCAACATCGCCCATGTCAGCTCCGGCGTCACCCATATCGCCAGCATCGCCCATGTCTCCGCCAGCTGCGTCCAGGCCATCTTGGTAGCCCTCGCCATAGCCATTTTCAAAGGCTGCAGCGGAGTAGCCGACACCAGCCATGCCGTTAAACATTGCTGAGAACATCATGACCGAACCTGCAGTCCACAGACCGGAACGCAATGCGCTTGCCCACCAAGGCTCGGAGTACCAACCAGCAGGGACTGGGCGACCCGCAACGTTACCGCCAGGGTAGTAGTTCGGAGTTTCATCTGTTGCGACGGGGGAAGCAGTGATCTGGCGACCCTCCTGCTCAATGGTGCGCTTTTCTGTAACGCGACCAGCATTGCGCTGACCTTCCAGAGGAGGCAGCTCAGGGCCAGCAGTCATACCCATGATCTCACGAGCCGCGTTCATATAATGCAGACCCTCTAGTGCAGATTCTCGAGCCAACTCTGCCTGACGAGGAGTAGTGGCAGAAGAAATCTGAGAAGACGCAGCGGTATAGCGCTCTGATGCGTCAGCAATAGCCTGGGTCGACGCAGCATCTGTACCTGCGATGGTCAAAACCTGGGAACCAAGACGCTCAATCCACCGACGCGCATCTGCCTGTGCGTCAGCAAACTTGGCTTCTTCTTGCTTCTTATTGTTATTGGATCCCATCTTTGAGGCGACAAAAACGCCACCACCAACGACGATTGCGATAAGTAGTAGTACTTCCACGGAATGCTTCAACTCACTCGATAAGTTTGATGGCAAGATTTCAACCACTCACCACCATGTTGGTCTAATTACTAAAGTAACGACCAGTCTTTCGTTAAAGTTCCCTGTTTTAAGACTGTAAAGGTACTTTTGCTGATTTTGTGTCTGGTATCGCTAGAAAAGAGGGTTAAGGGAAAAATATGTGCTTTTAGCGGCCCAGAAACATAACCCCACCAGCACCAACCCCACAAAAATGTGTTCTGCCAACCACAAACCCATCAAAACCAGGCAACATCCCCACCCCAACACCAACCTGTGATACACGCGGGGACTACACCAAACAAGGTGAAAAGAACACGACCCAACTGCCCGGTATACACCGGCCCCATGAGAAAAAACAGCCACTACAACAAAAGGCACCACCTGCAACGCCGCCACCACCAACACCCGACCCAACGACCACCACGCCCACCGATTCCAACTCTTAATCAACTGGATCCTCAACTCCCAATCACGCACCAACCTCGCCAACCAACTAGGCGTGACCCGTCGTACCCTCACCAACTGGTTCCACGACTACTAGTTCGTACAAGTCCCCCGCAACACCGACCGTTTCCGTGTCTATGACCAACTCTTCATCGACGGCACTTTCTTCAACACCACATGCCTCCTCGTGGCCTACACCTTCGACCACGTCGTCGCCTGGCGCTGGTGCACCAAAGAAGACGCCTACAACTACACCCGACTCTTCGATCAACTCCAACCCCCTTAATCGTGACCACCGACGGACAAAAAGGCGCACTCAAAGCCATCACCACGACCTGGCTGACAACGAAAATCCAACGCTGCCTCGTCCATGTCAAACGCAACGTCCAAAAACATGTCACCCTAAGATCCGTGCTGAGCTCGCCGAAAAGCACTCCGGGGTCTCTCCTTGAAACTGCTGAAAGTCACCACACCAGAACAAGCCGCCGACTGGCTCAAACTCCTCCAAGAGTTCTACCTCACCTACGGGGACTGGCTTAACGAACGCACCTACCGCGCTGATGTACCAGCACATGCCATCCCGAGACATGTCCGCCCCAATCAAAAATGGCAGGTCACACCCACAAAACCCATCGCACTGCTTATAAGCAGTTGGAAGCCCTGGCTCGCAACGGTCATTTGTTTACCTATATTGATCCACCAGCAGAGGTTGACGGGGTGGTGAAATCAACAACGAACTGTTTGGAAGGTGGTATCAACGCTCAGATTAAAGCCTTGGCGAGAAACCATCGGGGGATGTTTGATTAGCATCAACGTATCGCGGTGGATTGGTGGTTATTGATGCATACGCAGTTGCCTGGCGATCCGGTTGAGATCGCCAGGCAACAAAACTGGGGTCAAGACGGACTCGCCAACGTCCCCGACTTGATCCAACAAGAACAACCACACGACCACGACGGGCGCCCGGCTACCTATGACACCGGAATCGATGCCACACCGAATAACTCTATCGGTATCCGGCAGGGATGGGCAGGTCGTTTCAACTAGCCCCTAGAGCACGGATTCGGGTCGACCTGGGGAAAGCACACAGATTTTCCCTTAACCCAGAAAAGACAAATGCCACGAAAACAATTGTTTTCGTGGCATTTGAGAAAAAGTGCTTAGTTGGCGACTGCGACAGTCTCTTCGGAATTAATTAATCCCTTGTTTCCTGCAGCGCGGTCGTCGACCCATTCCTCAATGGTTTGGGAGTCCCACAAAGTGAGCCCATGGAGCTTTGCAACTGGCTTTGGAGCACGTCCTCGACCTGCGTAGCTAGTGAAAGTACCTCGAGCAGTACCGGAGAACTCTGCACATTCAATTGCAGTCCAGAGCTCTCTGCCTGATTCGGCATCGATAATTTTTGGCTTCATGTTTAGCTAGGTTACGCCAAGGAGGTAGTTTTTGTCGAAATTATTCTAAGGTTTTTACAACCTAAGAACATTTCAGATATTTTGTTAAAATTATCCCATGTACGCTGGACTTATAAACAAGTACTTGTATATTTTAGGGGGCCAGACGGACACACTTGCTAAAATTCTCTTATGCTCCTTTAAGGTTTAGCGGGTTTCATAAGGGGGAATTGCAAGGAAATGTACAATAACACACTTGCTGCAGGTTAACTGGCCATTTGCTGGATAGGTGCCGGATGAAAAGTAGCGATGTATCGAAAGGGATTCTTGAGAATGTGGTCTGGCCAAAAATCTTGTTCGAAAACCGGGTGCCAGCCTGCCGATTTTTAATAAACCAACAATATGCGCTATGCTTTTCCTCGAACCAAACAAGAGTTCTTGCAGAAGTTCACAAGTGGGAATGTCGTATAATGGCTATTACCTCAGCCTTCCAAGCTGATGACGCGGGTTCGATTCCCGTCATTCCCTCAAAATAATAACACTCTCTCAGTTGCATTTAAAGCAGTTGAGAGGGTGTTTTTCGTTTTTCCGCAAGACATTTACATGTGCAAATTTGTCATGTAAACCCACGAAGTTGCAAGCGTGAATGCAACTAGCGACGAGGAAAATGGCTACAAAGCTGAATAGTACTAGGCCGACAAGTGGGATGATCTCCAACAAGATCCACGCGTTTCTTGCTGAGGGGTAGTAGATGCTTAGGCGCTCACCTTGTATGTCGTGGTTGACGTGCAGGTGTGTGAGCATTTTTCCTGGTGTAGTTCCGAAGGCTGCTTCTAATAAAGATTTGGAAAGCCAAAAGGCAATCGTGAGAACAGTTGAAAAGGGCGGGTTGAGGATACTAGTTCCGAAAGTCAGAGCAATGCCTCCTCCAATGAGGAGCGCGATGCTGTAATCGGCCAAGGTTGCAACGATTCGCCGATGGATAGAGGCGGGGGAATCGATCATTTTGATTCCTGCCTAGTGGAGTTTGCCATTAAAAGCTCGTGACCAATTGGGAAGACAGATGTGGCAACGTCGGCAGCAACGAAGATGGCAGTAGTTGTAGCGGTGTTAAAGAAGAGTACGGAACTGTATCCAAAGGACTCTCCGTTATGCCAGACGATTTCAGGGGCCGATTCAAGGGATTGCCAGGTGAAAGGGGCGGGGCCTTTTGTGAATAAGTACTGACAGAAAACTGCCATGTCGCGCGCGGTGGAACGCAGGCCAGCTGCGGGGAGAAAGCCATCCATCTCCCACGCTTCGACTTGTTTGCCAGGTGTTGAGAACCCTTGAGGTGCATCTTGAGCGAGGGATTCTGGGGTCATGAGCTTGGTGTTATTGAGGTTGAGTGGTGCCAGTAAATCACGGTCTAAGAGCTGGTCAAACGTTAAACCGGCATTGCGGGCAAGGACTTGGCCAAGCAGCGCAAAACCAAGATTTGAGTAGTGAAATTCTCCGCGCGAATTCAATTTGGACGTTGTGCTGATAGAGATGACTCGATCTGCAGAGAGGTCTTTGTAAGGATTCTTGTCAAAGAACGTAGCCATAAAAGGTCTAAGTCCTACATTGCCTAGACGGGGTAGTCCGCTGGTGTGATTGGCTAGTTCTTCCACGGTTATGTCCCGGATGAGGGAGTCGACTACACGTTCTCCAAGAACGTCTCCGACGGTCGTGGATTCTGTGATCTCTCCTCGCTCAATCTGAAGTCGAAGCAGCTCACCGGTGAAGATCTTCGTAATCGATGCGATTTCAAAAGGGTCGTCTGGACCTGCGCCGAGCCCGCTGAAATCTACAGTGTTACCAGTGATGATGGCGGCTGACATGAGGTGATACTCGCCGAGTTCTTCGGAGTCGAGGATGTCGGAGAGGTTAAGCGCACCGGTGGGCTGACCTGTGACGAAGCCTTTTTGTTGTTTGGTGGTTGCTACGACGATGGACAAAACCACGATGACAACTAACAGGCTGCCAAGAAGCTGCTTCTTTAATCTCATTAGTGATTCTCACTGGCAGAAATGATGGTTAGTAGCGGGATGATCCGCTCAGTGGGGACTTCATAAACACCGCCACGACCTTTTCTTACCCAGCCGGCAGATTCAAGTTCATTGAGATGGTGATAGGCAGTGCCGGTAGAGGATGTCACTCCGAGCTGACAAAGGGTAGAGACCGAGCAGGGGTCATTAAGTAACTGTTTCAGAATCAGACCCCGTTGAGGGTGGGCCAATGCTGCGAGTCGGGTGAATGACGAATCCCAGGCTTCTTCGAGGAGATGATGTGGGGGTCGCGACCATGAATAGGAGATGGAACCTGAAGCGTTTTCAAACTGTCCGGAGAAATGAATCGCTCCGTCCGTAGTTTCAGGGGAGTCGTTGATTGAGTGGCCTTCTTTTGCAAACAGTGCCTCGTGCCGAGCGATCACTGCCTCTATGGCTTCGAGTCTCTGAAATAGAGCATCGCGGTCATTCTGATCAGTGGGGAAAGATTTGTCCATAAATTTAAAATTCCATAAATTTAGACAATCGGCAACGGGGGAGGGGGAAATTCCTTAGATCGAATGGGATTGGCATAGGAAGTCGCTTGAAAACGCTTAATTGTTAAAACTTGATGCAATTGCGTGACTTGAAAACCTATCTTTACCTGCAGCTATGGACGCGATTTCGTCTTTTCAGATGGTTGTGTGTAAAGTTCTTAATCGAACCAAGGAGCACAGCGCACAGGGGTTCAGCACAGAGACTTAGTAAGTCACTTACTGAATTTGTTCTGAGATCACAGTGTGTTAGTATTCGATGGGTCAAATTAAATATCGGGGCGTGGCGCAGTTTGGTAGCGCACCTGCTTTGGGAGCAGGGGGTCGCAGGTTCAAATCCTGTCGCCCCGACTTGAGGACGAGCTCGGTTTCGGACGACGCGAGAAATCGCATTAATCGTCGGAAACCGGGCTTGTTTTTGTAATATCTGAAACTTTCCCTTTCCCGATCATCCAGGAGATTTACTCGTGAAGAGTTCTGTCGAGAAGCTGAGCGACACCCGTTCAAAGATCACCGTTGAGGTTCCATTTTCTGAACTGAAGCCAGAGATCGACCAGGCATACGCCGCTCTAGCGCAGCAGGTCCAGATCCCTGGTTTCCGTAAGGGCAAGGCACCGCGTCAGCTTATCGACGCACGCTTCGGCCGTGGCGCAGTTCTGGAGCAGGTTGTCAACGACATGCTTCCTAACCGCTACGCACAGGCAATCGAAGCTGAGGGCATCAAGGCAATCGGCCAGCCTAACGTAGAGGTCACCAAGATCGAAGACAACGAGCTCGTTGAGTTCGTCGCTGAGGTTGACGTTCGCCCAGAGTTCGAGCTTCCTAAGTTCGAGGACATCACTGTTGAGGTCCCAGCTATCAAGGCTGACGAAGAGGCAATCGAAGCAGAGCTCGAGACCCTGCGTGCACGTTTCTCCACCTTGAAGGATCACAACCACAAGCTGAAGAAGGGTGAGTTCGTCACCATCAACATCACCGCAAGCATTGACGGTGAGAAGATTGAAGAGGCAACCACTGAGGGTCTGTCCTACGAAATCGGATCTGACGATCTGATCGACGGCCTGGACAAGGCTCTGATCGGCGCTAAGAAGGATGAAACCGTAGAGTTCACCTCTGAGCTGGCAAACGGCGAGCACAAGGGCAAGGAAGCTCAAATCAGCGTTGAGATCACCGCAACCAAGCAGCGCGAGCTGCCTGAGCTGGATGATGAATTCGCACAGCTGGCTTCTGAGTTCGACACCATCGAAGAGCTTCGTGAGTCCACCGTGTCTGACGTTGAGGCTAAGCAGAAGAACGAGCAGGCTGCTGCAATCCGCGACGAAGTTCTCACTGCGGCTCTTGGCGAGGCTGACTTCGCTCTGCCACAGTCCATCGTTGACGAGCAGGCACACTCCCAGCTGCACCAGCTCCTCGGCGAGCTTGCACACGACGATGCTGCACTGAACTCCCTCCTTGAGGCTCAGGGCACCACTCGTGAAGAGTTCGACAAGAAGAACGTCGAAGATGCTGAGAAGGCTGTTCGCACCCAGCTGTTCCTGGACACCCTCTCTGAGGTTGAGGAGCCTGAGGTTTCCCAGCAGGAGCTCACCGACCACATCCTGTTCACCGCGCAGTCTTACGGCATGGACCCAAACCAGTTCATCGGTCAGCTGCAGCAGTCCGGCCAGATCGCGAACCTCTTCTCCGACGTTCGCCGTGGCAAGGCTCTTGCACAGGCTATCTGCCGCGTAAACGTGAAGGACTCCGAGGGTAACGAGATCGACCCTAAGGAATACTTCGGTGAAGAAGAAGTAGCTGAGACTGAGTCTGAAGCTTAAAAACTTTAAAGAAATAACGCTTTTCGACGCGCCACTGGACGTCGAGAAGCGTTATTTTTTTGCTTTTTTGAGCGGTGAAAACGCTGATAGCGAACAGAGGCGGTTTCATGGAAATACGCGGGTAGTCTGGTGACATTGAACCAAATGAACGTACCCAAGATTTAAGAATGTAGGAGTTGACTGTTTTCATGAGCGATATTCGTATGGCAGCCCAGGGTGGGCCTGGTTTCGGAAATGACGTCTTTGATCGCCTCCTGAGTGAGCGCATCATTTTCCTGGGAAGCCAGGTAGACGATGAGATTGCAAACAAGCTATGCGCTCAGATCCTGCTGCTGTCCGCTGAGGATCCAACCAGGGACATCTCCCTGTACATTAACTCCCCAGGTGGCTCCGTCACCGCAGGCATGGCAATTTACGACACCATGAAATACTCCCCATGCGACATCGCAACCTACGGCATGGGCCTGGCAGCATCCATGGGCCAGTTCCTGCTTTCCGGTGGCACTAAGGGCAAGCGTTTCGCATTGCCACACGCACGTATCATGATGCACCAGCCTTCCGCTGGTGTTGGTGGTACCGCAGCTGATATCGCTATCCAGGCTGAGCAGTTCGCAGCCACCAAGCGTGAAATGGCCCAGCTGATCGCTGAGCACACCGGCCAGACCTTTGAGCAGATCTCCAAGGATTCCGATCGTGACCGCTGGTTCACTGCACAGGAAGCTAAGGATTACGGACTTGTTGACCACGTGATTACCTTGGCTGAAGGCCCAATCAGCAACTAGGCGCACGGAAAACTTTAAAGGAGAGAAAAAGATTATGAGCAACGGATTCCAAATGCCAACGTCCCGTTACGTGCTGCCTTCCTTCATTGAGCAGTCCGCATACGGCACCAAAGAGACCAACCCTTACGCAAAACTCTTTGAAGAGCGCATCATCTTCCTGGGCACCCAGGTCGACGACACCTCTGCAAACGACATCATGGCGCAGCTCCTTGTCCTCGAAGGCATGGACCCAGACCGCGATATCACCTTGTACATCAACTCACCTGGTGGATCCTTCACCGCGTTGATGGCAATTTACGACACCATGCAGTACGTCCGCCCAGACGTTCAGACCGTCTGCCTTGGTCAGGCAGCATCCGCAGCCGCAGTACTTCTTGCAGCAGGTGCACCAGGTAAGCGCGCTGTTCTTCCTAACTCCCGCGTGCTGATCCACCAGCCAGCAACCCAGGGTACCCAGGGTCAGGTTTCTGACCTCGAGATCCAGGCAGCTGAAATCGAGCGCATGCGTCGTTTGATGGAAACCACCTTGGCTGAGCACACCGGCAAGACCGCGGAGCAGATCCGCATCGACACCGACCGTGACAAGATCCTCACCGCTGAGGAAGCACTTGAGTACGGCATCGTTGACCAGGTCTTCGATTACCGCAAGCTCAAGCGCTAGAGTTTTTTAAAGATTCGGGTTTGGTTCCTTATATATATAGAGGAGCTAAGCCCGTTTTTTGTTTTCTAGAAGCTTGCTATCCAGCAGCCATCCGATGAGCCATCCGAAGACAATTCCCCAAAACGGGGCGGTGATTCCGAGGATGCTGATTTCCGACACTGTGACTAAAAAGCAGACTAGTGCGCCAGTGGAATAATCACCGGAGAATCCTGCGATGAAGGCGTTTTTGAGTGGGGTGAGCATGGCGATGCCGGCGAGTGCAGCGATGAAGGATATGGGCATGGCCAGCATGAATCCGACGAAGGTTGGGGAGAATAGGCCCACGATGATGGCGCCGATGGCGGTGACCATTGCTGCGGTGTAGTGCCTGTGTGATTTTGCTCCGGCGACGATCAGTGCGTTGGTGGGGCCGGTGAGGCAGGTGGTGATGTTGCCGATCAACGCCATGGGTAGGGACCACAGTCCGGAGGCCGCGGCGGCAAGGTTTACTCCGGGGCGGTGTCCTGCTGCTTTAAGAACTGCGACGCCTTGGCCGTTTTGGACAATGACTACGGTGATGGCCAAGGGAACAACGAGTTCCATGATGGCGGCGAAGGAAAATTCTGGGGCGGTAAAGACGGGGCGGGAGATAATTCCGTTGTCTAGAATTCCGGGCGCTAGTTTGCCGGATGCGATGGCAACGATGGTTCCCACTACTGCGGCTACTGCAACGGGTGGGGCGATGCTTGCTATGCGGGGGCTCATGCTCAATGCCACAAAAACTATGACCATGGGAAGTGCAATGAGCGGGTCGGTCACGCTGGCGTCGATGAGGTCGAGTCCGAAGCGGAGGAAAATGCCTGCGACCATGGCCATCACGATGGTTGGTGGCAGTACCGCCATGATCCGTCCGATGAGACCGGTCCATCCGAGTGCAAACACCACAACGCCGGTAACAAGGTATGCGCCGATAACTTCAGCGAAACTTAAGTGGGTAAGCGAGTCGCCCACGATGACGGTTCCGGGAATCGTCCAGAAGTATGCCTGCGGACTGCGGTACATATAGGTAAGCCACAGCGTGAGTAGTCCGTTGCCTAAAAATGCTCCGAAGATCCATGAAGATGTTTGATCAGGCGAAAGGTTTCCCGCTGCAGCAGCAGCCAGGATCACTGCGATGGGTCCGGATGCGGAGAAAATCAGTGCGACAAGCCCGTTGCCAATTTCTTGGGGGCCGAGGTCTCGTTTGATCTCAGCGAAAGTAGGCCGGGGGAGTTCTGGTTTTTCGACAGCTAATAATACTGAGCTTGCCATTAACTAATTCCTTAAATTCTAAATGCTAGTGAAATGCCGAAAAAGGAAGCCGAAGCTTCCTTGTTTCGAATTAATTGGGGTTAGACACGTGCAAGTGGTTCCTGCGCGACCTTCACCTCTACTTCTGCTGGGGAGCGCGGGATCAGCAAGGTGCAGACCGCGCCGATTGCGGCAGCTGCTGCGAAGATGAGGAATGCGGAGCTTGGTCCGAATCCTGCGCCGATGATCAGGCCACCGATTGCTGGTCCGACGATTCCGCCGAGTCGGCCGAATCCTGCACACCATGCAACTCCCGCTGCGCGGCATTCGGTTCCGAAGAAGTTCGAGGTCAGGCCGTAGGTGAGAACCTGGGTGCCCAGGACGCCGACGCCTGCGAATGCGATTGCGGTGTACATCATTGGCCAGGAGGAGATGTTTGGCAGGACTCCGAGGCAGATCGCGGCGAGAGCGAAGGTGGAGGTGATCACGGTCTTCGCGCCGATGCGGTCAGCGAACCAGGATGCGATGAGGCCGCCGAATACCGCGCCGCCGTTGAGGAACAGCAGGGAGTACAGGGAATCATGCGAGGTTGCGCCGTTGGATTCCATGATCTTTGGCAACCAGGTGTTCAGGCCGTAGGTGGACAGCAGTCCGATGAAGCTCATTGCGCCGATGAGAATGGTGCCCATGAGGTACTTGGAGGAGAAAATTCCAGCGAATCCGGTGCCCTTTGTCGCCTGCTGCTTTTCGACGACAAATTCCTCCGTCGGCAGCCCATAGCATGCGCAGAGGGCTTTGGCGTCCGCAGCACGGCCGCGGGAGGTGAGCCAGCGCGGGGACTCTGGGAGGAAGAAGTATGCAAGTGGCAGGAGGAACAGTAGTGGGGATCCACCGATGAGGAAGAGTCCGCGCCAGCCGATGACATCTTCAAAGAGCAGTGCAAGGATAGAAGCCAGCACGCCACCGGCTGGGACACCGGAGTACACGATTGCGTTGAACAGGTTGCGCCTGTTTGCTGGAGCGAACTCCGCGATGATTGCGCCGCCGGTTGCAACGATCATGCCCACGCCAAGTCCGGTGAGGAAGCGCAAGAAACCGAACAGCGCAATTGAGGACGCGAACGCGGTCAGCGCCATGCCCACAGAGAACCAGACGATTGCGGTGAGCATAACTTTGCGACGACCAAGGCGGTCACCAACGGCACCTGCAGATAGAGCACCGATCATCACGCCGATCATGGCGTAGGAACCAAGGGTGCCGGCGACTGCTGGGCTGAGCGCACCGATCTGGGTTGGATCTTCAAGTAGTGTTGACAGCACGGCGCCGTAGATCACTAGATCGTAGCCGTCAAAAAGAATAGAAATGCCCACAACTACGAGGACCATGTAAACAGTGGTGCGGTGTTTGGCACTTTGCCAGCCGCCAGAAATTTGGGAAGCCACAGAAATTCTCCTTGAGCTTGTGAAGTAATCACACATTGTCACCTGCTGGTGATGTGATTCACATTCAATCCTGTGGCAAGGAAAGCTGAAACTAGGGATAGCCCTAAAGAGATCTAGGGGATACTTGTCCGCAAACATATCCGCTGCTAGGCGTCGTGTGAGTACTTCTTCAAAGCCTCGGCAAGTTCCATCCGATTGCGTATTCCGAGCTTTTTGTACACCCGGGTGAGATGGTATTCCACGGTCTTAGGCGAGAGGAAAAGCTCCTGTGCGACCTCTCGGTTGGCATGCCCAGATGACACTAATCGGGCAATTTCATATTCCTGAGGGGTGAGCCCACCGGCTTGCTCGGATCGTTGACCAAGGCCACCCACCCGGCGTTCTCGGTTGGCTAGGGTGACCATCGCGTCGGCGCCCATGTCTTGGAATAGGGAAGCTGCACGGGCAAATTGTTCATCAGCACGTCGACGTTGCCCCTGGCGTCTCAGGGCCTGGCCGTATTCAAAGCAGATGCGTGCCCGATAGTAGGGGAGGGTGAGGGGATCGAGCATATCGAGGGCGTCGTCGAAACGCTTAAATCCCTTTTTCACATCTCCGTGGTGGATCATCAACATGGCGTCGGGAACGGCAATTTTTGCGTGGGCAGACATGATATCGGAGCCTCTGAGCTCCTCAAGCGTGGAGTTCACTAACTCCTGGGCGCGCTCAGTTTCGCCGATGCGGATGAGATGCGTTGCGTGGACGTCTTGCCAGGGCCAGAATCCGGGTGCGTTGACGTGTTTTTGGGAGGCGAGTTTCTCTAGTTTTTCACCGGCCACAATGGCACCGGGGATTTCGTTTCTGTGGCGGTGTACCCACATGCGGCACATGGCTGAGGGCATGGATTGAATGATGAAGGAGTCTTGATCGGTGGATAGTCGACTCATGTAGTTTCGCGCCAGATCAGAGTTGCCTCGGGCGGTTGCGATTGTGGCGCCAGTCCACAGCAGCAGTGGTTCGAGGAAGCGGATGCCAAACTGTTCGGCGCGTGCCAGTCCAATTTCTACGGTGCGGGCTGCGGACTCCCACTCGCCGAGCAGCAGTAGGGATCGGGCCAGCCAGCCGTCTTGCCACAAGCTGATGCGCTCTGAACCGTTGATGGAGGTTCGGCGTTCAAGTTTTTGACGTGCAGTTACTGGATCATCGTGAACCATGGATAGCCAGCCCATCGCCATGTGGCGGCGTTGTGCATGCAGGGTAGTTTCGCCGGGGATGGGCTTATCTTCAGGGAGGCAGCCATCAAGAATAGACTGTCCGATCAGGGAAATAGCCTGGGCTTCGATTTTCTCGCCAGCATCTTCATCGGTCCATGCAACGGCGCGTTCGGCCCATAGCAGGAGGTCTTCTGGTTGCCAGTCCACTAAGTTCAGCAGCACCTTACGCTGAGCCATGCGGGGGCCGTGGATCGGATCAATCGGGTGCTGCGCCAGCACCTGCTCGGAGGCACGATGAAGAAGGTTGCGTGCTTCTAAGCGCCGGCCTTCGTGGATAGCAAGGTAGCCAAGCATCGAATCTTGTTGGATGCCGGTTTCTCCAAGATCAAGGGTGGATGCTCTGGATCGAGCTTGGGGGAGATCCGCGGCTGCGATTAGTGAATCGATGGATTCCAGCAAGTACTTATTTGATTCTTCTTGGTGTGCAGTGCGGTTCGCGGCAAGAGAGAGGGCGTGTGCCGATTCCATCCAGTGGCCAGTCCTACCCAACGCATATCCGCGCTGCGCTAGGGCTCGCACTGCTGGATCATTTGGATCAATTGCAGCAAATGCTTCGTGCTCAAGTTGGGCATCTGTTTGATTCCACTTGCCGTAGTATTCAGCTGCCTTGTGGTGCAACTGCGCCAGAATGTTGAGCGGAGTGCGTGATTGCAGTACGGCGCGGTCAATCGGCCGGACCAAATCCACTTGTGGTTGGCCGTCAGACGGCAGCACGCGGAGCAGGCCTGAGCGGACGGCGTCGTCGCAAAGCATGCCCGTGGGGTCGTTGCCTAGGAGTTTTACCAGGTCAATGGGGCCTCCGGAGGGAAGGACCGCGACGGCGAGTAGTACATGCCAGACTTCTTCGTTGGTGATGCGTCTGATCAGGTTGGCATGCCAGCTTTGTGGGATGGGAATATTTGGGTTGGGTATTCGCCAGTGATCGGGGGATTCCGAGTGGAGGACTTCTTTGACTCGCCCGTAGATGCCGCCGGTGATGCGCTGGATGTCTGTGGCGGTGGTGGCGCTGATGCGGCCGCGGACATCGGTAAGCGCAAGCTGGCGGATTTCTTCAATACTCATCGGCGGCAGCACGTAGGTGGAGTCCGCGATGGAGGGGAGCGAGACCACTTCATCGTGAAAAACTAGTTCTTCTTCGTCGAGGCCAATCATGATGAGTGCGAATCGGCCAGAAACCATGCGCATGGAATATTCGATGAGTTTTTGCATGGATTCCACGTCGGCCCAGTGGACATCGTCAACGATCACCACGGTAGAGGCATCGAGACGGTCGATCACACCACGGATGGAGTTGGCGGAGTGCGCACCCAATTTATGGGCGATGTGTCCAAGGAGGTTTCGGGGGCTGTTTTTCAGCCACGACAGGGAAGTGGCACGCACCACGGTCCAGCCCTGGAGCTCGTCGATAAGCTGCATGCCGAACTCTGTTTTACCCGCGCCGGGCTGGCCACTGATGTGGAAGAGTTTGCCTTCGCCGGATTCTAATCTTTTGATCTGTGTGCTGACTTCTTGCACGATGATCGACGCCCGCGGTAGGAACGTTTGGGACGATGACGGGGTGAAAGAGACTGAGGCAACCATAAATCAATACTAGACGAAAAAAGGGACTTGTACCTGCAAAAACAGGTACAAATCCCTAAGATTGACCAAGGGTTATCCCTGGTCGCCTCCACCGACTGGCATGACTGATCCAGTGATGTAGGAAGCTTCCTCAGAAGCGAGGAAACAGATCGGCGCGGCCTGCTCCTCTAGGGTGCCGTAGCGCTTCATCAAACTGGAATCAATGGTTTGATCAACAATTTGCTGATACCACTTTTCTTCCAATTCGCCCTCTGGTCCGGGGCCTCGTTTGACGGCACGTTCCGGAGCGAGCGTGCCACCAGGAGCCGTTGCCACCACGCGCACATTATGCGGTGCAGCTTCGCGGGCCATGGCAGAAACAATGCCGTTGACTCCACCCTTCGCAGCCGCATAAGGAACGCGGTTGATACCACCGGTCGCGATGGAGGACACGTTAACGATTGTTCCGCCACCATTTCCGATCAGGATCGGCAACGCTGCCCGGCACATCCACAAAGTGGGGAAGAGGCTTCGGTTGATTTCCTTGCGGATCTCTTCCTCAGAGTATTCCTGATAAGGCTTCGCCCAGATGGTGCCACCAACGTTGTTGATCACCACATCAAGGTTCTTCAACTTCTGCCCGGCAAATTCCAAAGCATCAGTTGCGCCTTCAAAGGTTTCCAGATCGGCGATGAAAGAATCCACCGTTCCGGCGCCTGCTTTACGCAGCTCTTCGGCAACTTCATGCACCAGCGGGGAACGGTCCACCAACACTAGGTTGCCATCCTCATGTGCGATGCGGTGTGCCACTGCCATGCCGATGCCTTGAGCCGCTCCGGTCACCACAACACCCTGGCCAAAGAAGCGTTCCGGGGTGACGTGAGTGGGGCGACCTTCGATGCCTTGTCCTACTGGCGCGCTCATTTCTCGAGGGCCTTAACCATAGTGTCAATGCCGTGCTCCGCGTGTTCACGAATGATTGTTCTCGCGGTCTCGAGATCATTCTGGGAGACGGCGTCGACAAGCGCCAAGTGCTCGGTGGCAATTGCTGGATCAATCCACTCGGCGCCCGGAAGGGTCGCGTTCATTTCTTGAACAACCTGGAGGTTCTGGTACGCCGCAAGCAGCGCCTCGTTGTTTGCGCGGCGGAAGAGGAACTCGTGGAAATCGGCGTTGGCCTCTGTGAACTTCACCGCGTCGATAAACTTATCGCCGTCGATGAAGGAGTTCGCGATGTCGGCCAGGTTGCGGAATCGCTCGATGTCGCGCTCGCCGAGTTTGTTGATCGCAAGCTCCAGCGCGCCGAGCTCCAGAGCCATGCGGGCCTGCAGCTGGGTTGCAGAAGAGTGCACCTCGCCGGAAGACATGCCTGGAGTGGACACCTCGACCAGGTTGAAATCCTCTGCAACTTCGCTGGTCTCCACGGTGATCTCTGGCTTACCAGCAGCAGGGGCAGCGGCGGAAGTGAACTTCTCGTAGTAGAAGTCCAGCGGAGGATGCTCCAGGGTGCCCAGGAATTGGCGCACGGCCTCGACCATTGGAGGAGGGCCGCAGAGGTACACATCGGTGTCCTCATCTGGCTCATATTCGCCGGTCAGGTGTGCTGGGACGTAGCCCTTGCGTGGATGCTCGGTGTCCTTGTCGGAAAGCACGGTGATGTAATCGAAGTCGAACTTGTCCTTGAAGGCATCAAGTCGATCCAATTCCACCAGATCGTGGGTGAAGTTCGCGCCGTAAACCAGGCGGATTGGGACGTCGAGAAGCTCATCGCGGGAAAGCTTTTCCAAAATAGCCAAGATCGGTGCAAGTCCAGTTCCGCCGGCGAGCAGCAGGATCGGGCGGACAGGTTCACGCAGGAAGAAGGAACCCATCGGGCCGGTCAAGGTGAGCTTGTCGCCGACCTTCGCGTGATCGGTGAGATAGGTGGTCATGAGTCCACCTGGGGTTACCTTGATCAGGAACTGCACGTTGCCGGAATCTTGAGCGCAGGAGAAAGAGTAGGAACGAGTCTGGTCGCTGCCTGGAACCTGGATGTTCATGTATTGACCAGGGAGGAACGCCAAATCTTGACGGTTTTCCAGCTCGATCTCAATGCCGATGGTGGAATCAGAGAAGTGGTTGATCTCTTTCAATTCGCCATCGAAAGTGGATGCGCCGGTCTTTGCCAGCACGGAGGTGGTGGCGATCTGCAAGATGAGGTCGGTCTTTGGGGTCATCTGGCAAGGCAGGCAGTAGCCGTCGGCCGCTTCATCTTCGGACAGGGCGTCGTCGATGTAGTCGCCTTCGTCAAAGTCGCCGGATTCGCAGAACGCTTTGCAGGTTCCGCAGGCGCCGTCGCGGCAGTCGAAAGGAATGTTGATGCGTGCCTGGTAGGCAGCATCTGCAACAGTTTGGTCATCTTCGCAGTCGATGAATCGGGTGATGCCGTCTTCAAAGGCAAGTGCAACTTGGTGAGTCATGTGAGTGCCTCCTAGACGTGGTAAATATCGACGATGTGGTGGATGTAGTCGTTCTTCAAAACGACCTTCTTCTTGACGATCTTCGGGGTTTCACCACTGACATCAAGGGTGATAAACGTGGTGCCGAAGTAGGTGTCGGTGGTGTTGTAGCGGTAGTAGAAGGTGATCCAGTTGAAGCGGATATCTACTTCGCCGTCGCGGCGCTCCAGGATTTCCACGTTGGTGGTGTTGTGGCCGGTGCGTGGTTCAGGTAGGGAAGTTGCAGAGGAGCGTTCGGTGCGGATGCGGAAGACGCGGTCCTCAAGTCCACCACGGTTTGGGTAGTAGATGAGGGAAATTTCAGACTGTGGATCTTCGGTCAGTTCACCGTTGTCGTCCCAGGCTGGCATCCAAAACTCGGCGTCCTCGCGGTAGCATTCGAGCCATTCTTCAAATTTACGGTCATCGAGCAGGCGAGCCTCGTAGTAGAGGAAAGCTTCGATCTCAGAGCGGGTGATTTCAGACATTTAGGTGTTCTCCTTAAAAGATTTTTTGCTTTTCGACGTCTAACCGCGGGTGCGACGACGGCGGCGAGGCTCTCCAGCGTCGGACTTCGCCGCTGCCTTTGCTTCCTCACGGATTTTGGCTGCAGCTACGGTGGCAAGGGAAGAAGCGGTATCGTCAGCCAATTCCTTTTCCTTGATGCTCTGCTTATTCACAGCGTCCTGCATGAGTTCATGCCAGAAGCCGTGCTGGATTGGGTAGAGGCCTTCATCTTCGGTGCGTGCTCCGGAGGAAAGAACTTCGTTCATGCCTAGGCCCTTGGCAACCTCGTTTGGCCCCTGTACCTGGTGGCCCAAACCGCGGGTCATGTCATTCCATGGGAAGGCAGATGCCTGGTAGGTCTTCTGGCAGGAGCGGAATTCCTCCAGGTCATCTGGGGTTGCCATGCCGGTTGCGTTGAAGAAGTCCTCGTACTGGCGGATGCGGTTCGCACGTGCTTCTGCGGACTCGCCTTTAGGTGCGATGCAGTAGATGGTGACTTCGGTCTGATCAACAGAGATTGGGCGGATGTGGCGGATCTGTGAGGAGAACTGATCCATCAGGTAAACGTTGGGGTAGAGGCACAGATTGCGGGAAGCACCAACCATGAACTCGCCCTTTTCTTCGCCGAATTCCTTCTTGAACTCGTCGCGGCGCTCGAACAGTGGGCGGTCTTCTGGGTTGCCCCACCACATCCACAGCAGCATGTGGCCGTAAGGGTAGGAGAAGTATCCGCCACCCTGCTTGCCCCAGGTACCAGCGTCCATTGCCTTGGTTTCGTTCGCGGATTCACCGGTGCCACGGCGGGAGGTGGTTGCAGCGTAGTTCCAGTGGGTGGAGGAAACGTGGTAGCCGTCTGCACCGTTTTCGGTCTGGAGCTTCCAGTTGCCGTCGTAGGTGTAGGTGGAGGATCCGCGCAGTACTTCGAGGCCTTCTGGGGACTGGTCAACCAGCATGTCAATGACGGTGCGGGTGTCGCCGAGGTGCTCTTCCAAAGAAACGACATCATCGTTGAGGGAGCCGAAGAGGAAGCCACGGTAGGACTCGAACTTAGGCACGCGGCGAAGATCGTGGGAGCCGTCGGTGCGGAAGTTTTCTGGGTAGGCGCCTTCTTTTTCGTCCTTGACCTTGAGCAGTGCGCCGTCGTTGCTGAATGTCCAGCCGTGGAATGGGCAGGTTAAGGTGGTGCGGTTGTCAGTCTTGCGACGGCAGAGCATGGCGCCACGGTGAGAACACGCGTTGATCAGGCAGTTGAGTGTGCCGTCCTTGGAACGGGTGATCATGATCGGCTGGCGGCCAATGTAGGTGGTGAAGTAGTCGCCAGCGTTAGGGATCTGGGACTCGTGAGCCAGGTAGATCCAGTTGCCTTCGAAGATGTGGCGCATCTCCAGCTCGAAGATCTCAGGGTCGGTGAAGATGTTGCGGTTGACGCGGACGATTCCCTCATCAGGGCGGTCCTCAAGCGCATGGTCCAGAGTTTTCTGAACGCTTTCCAAATTTGAAACTGGTGTGGACATGTGAACCTCCAAGAGAGTGAAAAGAAGTTGGTTTTGCCACCGCGATGTCGTTTTCGTTTTTGCTTTGAAGCGGTGTGTGACATTTGCGAGCAATTCCGCAGTGTCGGTGGCGTATGACCAACAGTGCCTGATCAATGAAGTGAATCACATTAGGGGAATTCCTAGGGTTTGCTCGGGGGTAGGTGTTCGCATGATGTAAATTGACGGGCTGTTTGTGTGCTTGAAGTGGGGTTATGGGGAAAAATTTATACTTCTAAAGGTTCCCTTATTGTTTTTAAGGTTTTTGGGATGTTGACGGATTCGATGATTCAGGCCACAGTGTTGTTATCGAGTTCAACCGATCACAAAGATTTTTCCGCTAGGCAGTGATCCGACTCGCACCCCCTACTTCACCCCCAAAGTCTTTAGGAGTATGACATGACTTCAGCTGAACAGATCGTTGATCCAACAGCCCACGATTCGGGCAACAAGGCAACTGACAAGTTCAAGGCAAACCGCGTTTCCTCCGATACCTCCAAGGAACGCGCAAACGCGATCTACGTAGATCTGCTCGCGGCGATCGCCCAGGTTGCTCACAAGCACGAAGTCACCTACGAAGAGTACGCAGTGCTCAAGCAGTGGATGATCGACGTTGGAGAATACGGCGAGTGGCCACTGTGGTTGGACGTTTTCGTTGAGCATGAGATCGAAGAGATCAACTACAACCGCCACGACTACACCGGAACCAAGGGTTCCATCGAAGGCCCTTATTACGTAGAGAACTCTCCGAAGCTTCCTTGGGATGCTGAAATGCCAATGCGTGACAAGGATCGCGCATGCACCCCACTGATCTTCGAGGGGCAGGTTACTGACCTCGACGGCAACGGTCTTGACGGAGCAGAAGTTGAGCTCTGGCACGCAGATGAGGACGGATACTACTCCCAGTTCGCGCCTGGAATCCCAGAGTGGAACCTGCGTGGCACCATCGTTACCGATGAGGAAGGCCGCTACAAGATCAAGACCCTGCAGCCTGCGCCTTACCAGATCCCTCATGATGGCCCAACCGGTTGGTTCATCGAGTCCTATGGTGGACACCCATGGCGCCCAGCCCACCTCCACTTGCGCGTTTCCCACCCGGGCTACCGCACCATCACCACCCAGCTTTACTTCGAGGGTGGCGAGTGGGTCGAAAACGACGTTGCAACCGCTGTGAAGCCAGAACTGATCCTGCACCCTGAGACTGGCGAGGATGGTAACCACGTTCACTACCCATTCGTTCTGGATAAGGAAGACTAGTTTTTCTACCTAGCTAGCATTGAAGTCCCGACCACATCTTGTGGCGGGACTTTTCCCACTTAACCAGAAAGCCATAGAAAAATTGTCTGATTTAACCATCCAAAAAGTCGAATCCCGTATCCTCGACGTGCCCCTCATTCGTCCACACGGCTTCGCAACTACCACCTCCACCGAGCAGCACATTCTGCTGGTCAGCGTGCACTTAGAAAACGGCGTCATCGGCTACGGTGAGGGCGTTGTGCCCGGCGGTCCATGGTGGGGCGGCGAGTCGGTTGAGACCATGAAGGCGCTTGTCGACGGCTACCTCGCCCCAGTGCTCATCGGCCGTGCTGTCTCCGAGCTTGCAGGAATTATGGCAGACCTTGAGCGTGTTGTTGCACGTGCGCGTTATGCCAAGGCGGCTGTTGACGTCGCAATGCATGATGCCTGGGCACGCAGCCTCAATGTGCCCGTCCGCGACCTGCTTGGTGGCACCGTGCGCGACAGGGTGGATGTCACCTGGGCGCTGGGCGTTTTGCCGCTTGATGTTGCGGTGGCGGAAATTGAAGAGCGCATCGAGGAGTTTGGTAACCGTTCCTTCAAGTTGAAGATGGGTGCTGGCGATCCTGCGGAAGATACTCGCCGTGTAGCAGAATTGGCGCGCGAGGTTGGCGACCGCGTATCTCTGCGCATTGACATCAACGCGCGTTGGGATCGCCGCACTGCTCTGCATTACCTGCCGATTCTCGCGGAGGCTGGCGTCGAGCTGTTCGAGCAGCCCACCCCGGCCGACGACCTGGAAACCCTGCGCGAAATCACCCGCCGCACCAACGTCTCTGTCATGGCAGATGAATCCGTGTGGACTCCGGCGGAAGCTCTCGCAGTTGTGAAGGCTCAGGCTGCGGACGTTATTGCACTGAAGACCACAAAGCATGGTGGCCTGCTGGAATCCAAGAAGATCGCTGCCATCGCGGAAGCTGGCGGGCTGGCCTGCCACGGCGCGACCAGCCTGGAAGGCCCTATCGGAACCGCAGCATCCCTGCAGTTCGTGGCGTCGACCAAGGCAATTACCTACGGCACCGAGCTGTTCGGTCCACAGCTGCTCAAAGATACCTATATTGTCCAAGAATTTGAGTACAAAGACGGCCAGGTCGCTATTCCACAAGGTCCAGGCTTGGGCGTCGATGTGGACATGGACAAAGTCAACTTCTACACCCGTAAATAAGGAGAATTATCGATGCTGTTTCTAGCACGCATGGACGTCGTCTTTCCTGATTCTATGGACGCCGATGTGATGGCAGATTTCCAGGCTAAGGAAAAGGCCTACTCCGGAGACCTGCAATCCCGTGGAATCATGAAGGCAATCTGGCGAGTCGTCGGCGAGTATGCAAATTACTCTATTTTCGATGTCGATGACCACGACGAGCTGCATGCAATTCTTAGTGGCTTTCCGATGTTCAAATACATGAATGTCAAGATCACTCCACTGGCAAAACACCCCAATGCTCTGGAGTATTACCTCAAGGGATAGTTGAGGTTCTAACCGCTCTACCTGAAGTTTCGGTAGGGCGGTTTCTTTATTCTCAAGAATTAGAACAAATATTTGTTAGAACACTTGTTTGTTTTGATTTGTGCGGTTAGGGTGGGTGCTAATGAGTTAAAAAGGGGAAATTTAAACCATTAGGGGGCATGGAAATGTCATACTTCAGCCATCAGGACCCAAGTAATCCAGAGAGTCACATCAACTTCACCATGGCGCAAATGGAGATCCAGCGCTGGACTTTGCTGATCTCAAACCCAGAGGCGGACGCTAGCACTCTTGTTATGGAGCTGAAAACCGTCACGGGGGAATCCAAGCACTTTATCAACCAGGCTATTAACGCCATGTGGGCTTTAATGAAGCTGCCCATTTTAAGAGTGGTGGTAGAAACTCACTTCCACGTTCGGATTCCGTACCTGGCCCGCATTATGCAGGCAGTCAAGCAGGCTAAACCGGGGTTGTGGGATGAGTTGGACCATCGCATTGCGGAGAAGCTGACACCGCGCATTGCTGGCCAGGCACTGATGGAAGCCTCCGCACTTGCAGGGCTGATTACTCGCTGGATCAAGGAGCTGGACCCAACCTTCACAGGAAAGAAGCGTGGGCCAAAGGGGAGTGATGGCACCTTGACTTTCCGGCACGTGGACGGGCGTACGTACATCAGTGGAAATATTGACGGTGTCACCGGCAAGCTGTTCCAAAAAGCTCTGGAAAAGGTGAAACAGAAGGGTGAGGACCTCGCGCGGGCCCTGGCCACCTTCCTGGCGGGGCGGACCAAAGTGAAAATCGTCAGCGCGGTATACACGCCCCTGGTGGGTGGCGTGTCCTGGATTCCGGGGGTGGGATTCCTGAGTCAAGAGGAGTCCCGGAAGCTGGGTAAGACTGCCTCGAAGGTCATTGACCTGGATACGATCGCCACCCGTGTCGAAAATGGCTACACCCCAAGTCCCGAGCTACGCCTTTATGTGATGGGGCGGGACGGCACCTGTAGGCATCCGGGCTGCACGGTGTCTGCCGACAACTGTCAGATCGATCACGTGATCCCGTTCGGTGAGGGTGGGTTGACTGTGGCCTGGAACTTGCAGTGCCTCTGCGCGCATCATCACAATATGAAGACTGATGGGCGCATCCAGGCGGCGATTGATTCCATGGGTCGGGTCGCCTGGATTGGGCCGTGCAATCGCACAGTGGTAACCGAACCTGTCGGACCGTTGGCACAAGAGATGCCCACGGGGCAGTGGGGGCAGACTCTGGAAGCACGGATGGAGAAGACTTTTGAAAAGCTCCGCAGTTCACTCGAGGTATTGGATGACTAAACCCTTATGCACACCCCTAGTTAACCCCTGACCTTCGGGGTTTGCGCTGGTGGCGAATGTTCGCGCGCGATCTGACATGTTCGCCCCGCGAACTGCTTGTCAACGGCCTCAATCATCCCTACTTTGAGATCTATATCACTAGACGCAGAAAGGTCTCGCATGGACATCCCACACTTCGCCCCGACGGGAGGCGAATACTCCCCACTGCACTTCCCGGAGTACCGGACCACCATCAAGCGCAACCCAAGCAACGATCTCATCATGGTTCCTAGTCGCCTCGGCGAGTCCACGGGACCTGTCTTCGGCGACCGCGACTTGGGAGACATCGACAACGACATGACCAAGGTGAACGGTGGCGAGGCTATCGGCCAGCGCATCTTCGTTCACGGCCGTGTCCTCGGTTTCGATGGCAAGCCAGTTCCGCACACCTTGGTCGAGGCATGGCAGGCAAACGCCGCAGGCCGTTACCGCCACAAGAATGACTCCTGGCCAGCGCCACTGGATCCACACTTCAACGGTGTTGCACGTACTCTCACCGACAAGGACGGCCAGTACCACTTCTGGACCGTTATGCCAGGTAATTACCCTTGGGGTAACCACCACAACGCATGGCGCCCGGCGCACATTCACTTCTCGCTCTATGGTCGTCAGTTTACGGAGCGTCTGGTCACCCAGATGTACTTCCCGAACGATCCACTGTTCTTCCAGGATCCGATCTACAACGCAGTGCCAAAGGGGGCACGTGAGCGCATGATCGCAACGTTCGACTATGACGAGACCCGTGAAAACTTCGCGCTTGGTTACAAGTTCGACATCGTCCTTCGTGGCCGCAACGCCACCCCATTCGAGTAAAGGGTTTTGTAATGATTGATACAGGGAAGAACGGCGAGTTCCGCTACGAGCAGTCGAATATCGTCGATCAGAACGAAGCCGAGTTCGGCATCACTCCTTCACAGACTGTGGGTCCTTACGTCCACATCGGTTTGACCCTTGAAGGTGCGGAGCATCTCGTGGAGCCAGGTTCGGAAGGCGCGGTGTCCTTTACTGTTTCCGCAACTGATGGCAACGGCGACCCCATCGCGGATGCCATGTTTGAACTGTGGCAGGCCGATCCAGAAGGCATCCACAACTCTGATTTGGATCCAAACCGCACAGCACCAGCAACCGCAGATGGCTTCCGTGGGCTTGGTCGCGCGATGGCAAACACGCAGGGTGAGGCAACGTTCACCACTTTGGTTCCGGGAGCATTCGCAGATGAGGCACCACACTTCAAGGTTGGTGTGTTCGCCCGTGGCATGCTGGAGCGTCTGTACACTCGCGCATACCTGCCAGACGCCGATTTGAGCACCGACCCAGTTTTAGCTGTGGTCCCAGCTGATCGACGTGACCTCCTGGTGGCTCAAAAGACCGATGATGGATTCCGCTTCGACATCACTGTCCAGGCTGAAGACAACGAAACCCCATTTTTTGGACTCTAAATTGACCCGATCTTTATACTCCGACCTTGCTGGTAGTGGAGAACACCTCAGCAGCCTTTCCGACGAGACTTTCCTAAAGAATCTTCTTGTCGTGGAGGCCGCTTTGGCGGTTGCAGCTGCCCCCGAGCACGCAGCAATGGCGAAGGCCACCATTGATACTTATCAGTTGGATGTGGAGGAGCTTTCCCGTCGCGCAGCCGAGGGCGGTAATCCGCTCATTCCGCTGGTCACTGACCTCAAGGCCATCAATCCGGCAGGCATCCACATTGGCGCAACGAGCCAGGACATCATTGATTCTGCGTTAATGCTGTGCATGAAGGAAGGGGTGGGGGAGGTCGTCGATAAGCTTAAAAAGCTTGCGCGAGATTTGGCCGAGCTCACCGCGGAGCATAAAGCAACGCCGATCATGGGGCGCACGTTGGGGCAGATCGCGACGCCGACGACGTTCGGCGCGCTGACCGGCGGCTGGCTGGTTGCGGTGGACAATGCGGCACGCGCCCTGGAGGCGCTGGAGTTTCCGGTGTCGTATGGCGGTGCCAGCGGAAATATGACGGCGGTGCACCCGCGCGGCTTCGAGATTCAGGCGAAGCTGGCCGAGGAGTTGGGCCTTTTTGATCCGCAGTGGGTGTGGCATTCCGATCGCACGCCGATCACCGCGATCGCGTCGGCACTGGCAACGGCCGCTGGTGTGGTACGCAAAATTGCTGGTGACGTGGTGTTTTACTCACAAACCGAGGTCGGCGAGCTGCGGGAGAAATCCCCCGGCGGCAGCTCCGCGATGCCCCACAAAGCCAATCCGGCCGCTGCGATTGCGTGCGACGGTTACGCGCGCCGGGCACCTGGCCTTCTTGCAACGCTTTTCGACGCCCTCGACTGCCGTTTGCAGCGCGGCACCGGCAGCTGGCACGCGGAGTGGGCAACGCTGCGCGAGTTGGCTGCTGTCACTCACTCAGCAGTGAGCAGGGCTGCAACCAGCATCGATGGCATCACCGTCAACGTTGATGTGATGGCAAGTCGCGTCAATGGACCAACCGGGCACGCCGAAGATTTGGCGGAGCGGGCACTAGAAATTTATGGAAAAGGACGCAGTTAATGGATCGCTATGAAACCGGAATGAAAAACCGCCGCGAGGTACTGGGAGATGCCCATGTGGATCGCGCCGTGGCGAACACTACTGAGGTGACTGAGAAGTTTCAGGATTTCATCACTCGCACAGCGTGGGGCGATATTTGGGAACGTCCAGGTCTTGATCACACTCAGCGTCGCCTGCTCACCATCGCGATTTTGACCGCGGTGGGCAACGACGGCGAGTTGGACATGCACATTCGTGCTGCTCTGCGCGCTGGCGTGGATCAGGAAACCATCGGCGAGGTCATCCTGCACACTGCGGTGTATGCGGGTGTGCCGAACTCCAACCATGGTTTCAAGCTGCTGAACAACGCTGTGTCAGACCTTCAGTAATTCTCGAAGCTCTCCACGGGAGCTCACCCCGAGCTTTTTGTACACCCTCGTGAGGTGATATTCCACCGTTTTGGCGGAGAGGGAAAGCTCACGGGCGACTTCTTGGTTGGAGCAGCCGTCGACAACCAGCGCAGTGATTTGTTCCTCTTGAGGGGTGAGTCCCTGCGCTGATCTGCGTGGACCAACGCCTGCGACTCGTCGTTCGCCGTGGCAGCGGGCAGCCAGAGTGACCGCACCCATGGCGGTGAAGACTTCTTCGGCGTGGGTGAACATTTCGGCTGCTTGGCTGCGCCTGCCCATGCGTCGCAGAACCAGCCCGTATTCGAAGAGGATGCGGGCTTCATATGCTGGCATGTTGACGGAGGAAATGAGGTCGACGGCTTCGGAGAGCATTTTTACGCCTCGCGCTGTGGAGCCTCGTTGGATTTCGATGTTTGCTTGGGGCACCAAATTTCGGGCACGCAGCGAGGGGATGGTGGAGTCAGGGATGCCATCCATGACGGAGGCTGCGGCGTCGATGCGTCCCGTTCGGATCAATGAGATCGCATACATGTCTTCCCAGGCCCAAAATCCGGGCTGCTGGGTATTGGTGGTGTATACGACCGACGCCATGCGGTCGCCGGCCAAGGTTGCTGCGCGGGTGTCTGAGGTCATGGATGCGGTGATCAATTTGCCCATGGATGCGCTGAGTTTTTGGATGAGGAACGCATCGTCGGGCACGGTCAGGCGCTGTAAATAGTGGTTGGCCAATTCGGTGCGCCCAGTCATGGCTGCGACTTGGGCGCCGGTCCACAGGTGCACGGGTTCGAGTAGGGAGGCTCCGGTGCGGTCGCCGGTGGCTAGGCCGCGTTCGACAACGGCGGAGGCTTCTTGGAATTCTCCCAGCACGTAGTGCGCTCGCGCCAAAAACGCCGACTGCCACAGTCCCACCAAATCGGAGGGGCCCCTCCTGGAGAGCAGACGGCGGGCGGTGAGGGGATCATCGTAAACCAACGCCAGCCAGCCGCTGATGAAATCGTGGATCTGGCTTTCTTCAGGGGAATCCGGACGCGGGACTTCCCTGTAATGCCCAGTGTCTAGCGCATCGGCGAACATATCGAAGGTCGGATCGCCCCGCAACGCCTCCGGATTCCAGGTGGCCAGCGCATAAAACGGCGACGCCGAGGCCGCCTCAAACGACTGCCCGCCGTACAGCGCCAAAAATGCGCGCTGCTCATCGGCACGGGGTAGTTCCTCTACATGCAGTCGGGCCAGGGGCAGGTTTCCTGCAGCAATTAGCTTATCGACGCCTCCCTCCGTCGATTCCCACTCCCGCGGGCTTCTTGCCATCGATGGGGGAGTAGAAGCCCGAACCAAGGTGCGTTCCTCAGGGCTGCGGAATCTTAAAGTCCCGTTTTCGTGAATGAGGGTGCCGTCCTCCACAAAGGCATCGGCATCTAAATCTCCGATCGGGCAGCCATCGAAGAAGGGATGGGAGGCGACTTCCCGAAGTACAGGGTTCTTAATGTCGATGTCTGTCACCCAGTGCTCTGGCAGCGTGAGAGTAGGCCGATCGTTGGACCAGTGATCGATGGGGGTCGCGTCGAGAAGCTCTCTGATCAGTTGTGGCAACCCACCCGCAGCGTCGTTGAGGCGGTGGGCGGTGGTGGGTGTGCAGTGGCCGACGATTTGGCGCGCGAGCAGCGCGGTTTCCGGGACTGTGAGCGGCGGCAAGGCTAGCAGGTCGGTGGCGCCGGGGATACGGTGCGGTGCGGTGGCGAGTACGGTGAGCCCTTTGGTGTGCACCAAATTGAGTGTTTTTTGGATGGCGTCCTTGTCGGCCAAATGGACATCATCCACAACCACGATGCTTGCGCGGGGACGTTTCTTGAGGAACGGGTTGACCTCAAATTCCCCCAACTCGGCGGCGAACTCCCTGGTGAAATGCTCTTTGTTCACGCCGTGCGGGCCGGTGACAACAAGAAACCTGCCCCGCCGATCAGTGGTGAACTCAGCGAGTAAACGCCTAAGCAACAACTGACGACGGGGCAGGAGACTGGTTGTGAACATGCCTACAACATTAAGCGAAATGCTGTGCTAGCAGTTCATTTACCTCGTTTGGACGTTCCACGGTTGGTACGTGCGCGGCTGGGCTTAGGACCTCTGCGCGGGACTCGCCTCCAACGCCATCGGCAATGATCTGCACGGTTGCTGGAGGAGTGGAGGGGTCATCGGCACCTGCGATGGTGAGCACTGGCACGGCGATTTCTCCCAGACGATCGGTGAAATCCCAGGTCGCCAACGCCTCGCAGCACAGCGCGTAACCCTCAGATGGGGTGCCGGCAACCATGGCTTCGAAGTGCTCGCGGGACGCTGGGTTGTTCTCCAACCAAGTGGGGGAGAACCAGCGCTGGATCACAGCTTCGGACAGAGAACCAGTGCCGTTTTCGCGGCACTCTGCGGCGCGATCTAGCCAGCCCTGGGGCTCGCCGAATTTTGCAGCGGTACACATGAATGCTGCCTTGGTGACACGATCAGAGGTGGCCGCCAAGTATTGTGCAACCGCTCCGCCGAGGGATAGTCCGATGACGCCGAAGTTTCCGACACCCAGGTCATCGAGGGTATCCAGCACATCCTGCGCCAGATCCGCCACAGTGGGGGTGCCTTCGATGAGTTCAGACAGACCATGTCCGCGGTGATCAACAGCGATGACGCGGAAATCCTTATGCAAGGCATCCAGCTGTGGCAGCCACATGTCGGTGGTGGAACCCAACGAGCCAATGAACACCAAGGTGTTGTCGGAAGTTCCGTAGGAAACGCTGTGCAAAATAGCCATTCTTAGTTCTCCTTTTCAAAGACAGCTGCAAGCCCCTGGCCGCCACCGATGCACATGGTGGCCAGTCCGTACTGAGTGTTTTCACGCTGCATGCGGTGAGCCAAGGTTACTGCCATGCGAGCACCGGTGGCACCGACTGGGTGTCCCATGGAAATACCGGAACCCAGTGGGTTGACGCGCTCATCTTCCCAAGAAATGTTCCATTCCTTCAGCACAGACAGTGCCTGAGCTGCGAAAGCTTCGTTGAGTTCGATCGCGCCGATGTCCTCCAGGGTAAGGCCCAAACGATCCAGGACCTTCTTGGTGGCAGGAACAGGTCCAATACCCATGGTCTCTGGGGGAACAGCAGCCACAGACCAGCCAGCCAAACGCATGACTGGGCGTAGGCCCTTCTCCTCGGCCTTGGCGCGAGTGGTCACGATGACGGCAGCAGCGCCATCATTTTGGCCGGACGCGTTGCCAGCGGTGACGGTTGCTTCCGCATCCTGGCGGCCCATGATGGGGCGCAAAGCAGCAAGCTTTTCGACGGTTGTTCCTGGTCGACCATGCTCGTCACGAGAAACGATGGTTGGCTCCTGGCCGCGCTTCTTGGCAGGGACGGTGACTGGCACGATCTCGTCGTCGAAAAGCCCCGCATCAGCAGCCTTGCCCCAACGCTGCTGGGACGCTGCGGAGATCTTGTCCTGCTCCTCGCGGGAGATGCCGTATTCGCGACGCAGGTTCTCAGCGGTCTCGATCATGCCACCAGGGATCGGGTGGTTGCGTCCGCCAGCGGTTTCGCGTGCTTCTGCAAGGCGGTCACGAAGCTGCATGTCGCCGCCCTTGACACCCCAACGGATATCGCCGGACACGGTGTACTCAACGCGGCTCATGGATTCCGCGCCACCTGCGATGATCAGATCAGCAGCACCGGATGCAACGTGTGCAGCAGCGGTGACAATTGCCTGCAGGCCGGAACCACAGCGGCGATCAAGCTGCATGCCTGGAACGTTTTGGCCAAGCTTGGAATCTAGAGCAACAACACGGCCCAGTGCTGGAGCCGCACCGTTGGGGGATGCCTGGCCGAGGATCAGATCGTCCACATCGTCGCCGGTGATGCCGGTTGCCTCAACGATCGCGTTGATCACGGTGGTGGCCAATTCTTCAACAGGGACGCCGGTGAAGGATCCGCCGTAAGCACCAACTGGGGTGCGCAATGGGGAACAGATGACAATATCTTGAGGGTTCATTTTTTGATCCTTAATTTAGAGTGCAGAGAGATCTGTCGAAATTGCTTGAGCCGTTTCTAAAAGCTGCGGCAGCACCAGCTTGCGGATATCTTCCACCGAATGTGATGCCGATTGGGTCGACACATTGATGGAAGCAACCACTTCGCCCTGGGCATTGGTGATCGGCGCCGCGAGCGAACGCAGGCCCGGCTCGAGCTCCTGATCCACCAATGACCACCCCCTTTCGCGGGTAGCAATGATCTCTTCCCGGATTGAGGCGATGGAGGTCAGTGACCGGGTGGTCAACTGTTCAGGGGGTGCCGCCGCCAGCATTTCATCCAATTCTTCTTCGGGAAGGTTGGCCAGCATGACGCGTCCCATGGAGGTGGCGTACGCAGGGAAACGGGTGCCGATGGTGATGTTCACCGTCATGATGCGGCGCACCGGAACGCGGCAAACGTAGATGATGTCAGTGCCGTCGAGTACGGACATGGAGCTTGATTCGCCGACCTGGCGGGAGAGTACCTCCAGGCGGGGCTGCGCGATCGCAGGCAGGGATAATGCGGAAAGGTAGCTTGCTCCAAGCTCCAAAACACGTGGTGTGAGCTGGAACCGGGAATCGTTGTTTACCGCATATCCAAGGTCGGTCAAGGTGTGGAGAAAGCGCCTAGCGGTGGCCCTTGAGAGTCCAGTTTGGCTGGCGACTTCGGACAGTGTTTGCGATGGATTATCTGCGCTGAAACTTCGGATCACAGATAAGCCGCGGGCAAATGATTGTACGAAATCTGGCGATTGTTCGACCATCCCATCAACTCCTCTTTTTGTTCGCATTGCGAACCCTTGTGCATATGATGAACATTACGTTAGCATGTCTCACATGATTAACAAGAGCATTTCTTCCACTGCTGAAGCGGTGGCCGATATCCCAGACGGTGCGTCCATCGCCGTTGGTGGTTTCGGCCTCGTGGGCATCCCCACTGCATTGATCCTCGCCCTCCGCGAACAAGGCGCAGGCGATCTGACCATCATTTCCAACAACCTAGGCACCGACGGTTTCGGCCTCGGACTGTTGCTTTTGGATAAGAAGATCTCCAAGTCCATCGGCTCCTACCTTGGCTCCAACAAGGAATATGCACGCCAGTACCTGGAAGGAGAACTCACCGTCGAGTTCACCCCGCAGGGCACCTTGGCTGAACGCCTCCGCGCAGGTGGCGCCGGCATCCCTGCGTTTTACACCACCGCAGGCGTGGGCACCCAGGTCGCAGAAGGCGGACTCCCACAGCGCTACAACACCGACGGCACCGTCGCCGTGGTGTCCCAGCCAAAGGAAACCCGCGAATTCAACGGCCAGCTCTACGTCATGGAAGAGGGCATCCGCGCCGATTACGCACTCGTGCACGCACACAAAGCAGATCGCTTTGGCAACCTGGTGTTCCGCAAGACCGCGCAGAACTTCAACCCAGATGCAGCAATGAGCGGCAAGATCACCATTGCTCAGGTCGAGCACTTTGTAGACGAACTCCACCCAGATGAGATCGATCTGCCAGGAATTTACGTCAACCGCGTCGTCCACGTTGGACCGCAGGAAACCGGAATCGAAAACAGGACGGTGTCTAACTAATGACTTGGGATCATAACCAAATGGCAGCCCGCGTTGCCCAGGAACTTGAAGACGGCCAGTACGTCAACCTCGGCATCGGAATGCCGACACTTATCCCCGGCTACCTGCCTGAGGGACTAGAGGTTATCCTTCACTCCGAAAACGGTGTGCTGGGCGTTGGACCTTACCCAACTGAAGAGGAACTTGATCCTGAGCTGATCAACGCCGGCAAGGAAACCATCACGGTCGCACCTGGCGCATCCTACTTCTCCTCTTCTGATTCTTTCGCCATGATCCGCTCCAAGTCTGTCGACGTTGCAGTCTTGGGCGTTATGGAAGTCTCCCAGTACGGCGACCTGGCCAACTGGATGATTCCCGGCAAGCTGGTCAAGGGTATGGGTGGCGCAATGGACCTGGTGCACGGCGCATCCAAGATCATCGCCATGACCGATCACATCACCAAGAAGGGCGCTCCGAAGATCCTTAAGGAGTGTCGCCTCCCACTGACTGGCGCGAAGTGCGTGGACATGATTGTCACCACCCACGCTGTGTTCTCTGTGGACCCTGAAGAAGGCCTCACGCTCATCGAGTGCGCCGATGGTGTCACCGTTGAGGAACTCCGCGAAATCACCGAAGCCGATTTCAAAGTTGCTTAAGCAAACGCTGCGCAATTAAGGCGTGCGACGCCTCGTCTGGGTGCAAATTATCCAGCAACGGCGCATCGCCTTCTTGATAAAGGCTCGCACCATCGACGTAGGTCAGGTGCGGGTCTTTTTGCTTTTCGACGAACCCCTCCAACACCTCACGCACCATCTCCAGCGTCAGTCGACCATGCTCATCAGGTTCACCAGTGGCGATGAACCTAATCTGACCACTGCCAAACGATGAGGTATCAAACGCGCCGGGTCCTGGAGTTTTCTCATGAATGGGGCAGTAGAACGGCGACACAATCTTGATCGGCGTGGTGGGGTGGCCATCGCGGATGGTATTGATGAACCCATCCACAGCAGCCTCTAGTCCGCGGCGACGCATCACATCACCATTGACAATATTGATGCCAATTTCCAAGGTGATCAGATCAGCTGGAGTATCCCTGATCAGCCTCGCCATAAAAGGATCCAACATGGCGCTGCCACCAAAACCGAAGTTACGCAGGTTGTAGTTTTTGGACTGGGCAACAATGGCTGGCCAAATTTTGGCTGGGGCAGTGGCAACCGAACCGTGGCTAATGGAGCTGCCGTAATTGATCCACACGGGACGGGTGTCTTCGACAGTGTTTAAAGCTGCGTTGGCCTTAAGAGAGATCACTTCAATTTCTTCATTGTGAGGCAGCCAGAACTCCACCACCTTTTCCTGCTCTGAAAGTCCATCCACTGTGAGCACCTGCGGATCTTTCAGGCGCCGCTCCGTGGCGCCGGTGATGAAATTGACTTCCGTGGTCTCGCCCCCGGAGGTTGGCGTGGAAGATGTGGGGGCGCCGTCGATAAGCACATCAATCTTGCCGCCCGGCCGGCCGGAATCGAGGTACACCACCCGCGTGGAATGCGTGGTCAGCGTGACGGAGGTGGCGGTGGTGCGACACACAACGCGCACGCCCGATGGTTGGCGTTCCATCGCGCTAAACTGGGGATCACAGTAGCGTTCTACTATTTCTTTGCTGAGTCGATGCGGGCGAAGGCCCCTGTCTGTGGTTTCAATTTCGGTTGCGCCGTGAATAAATTCGGGATTCATTAGCTTAAGCGTACCGCTCTGCAGAGTTCACAGGTAAAGCGCTAAGATGGAACAACCCATTGCCAATATTGTTGGTTAGAGTTGTACGCAGTAAATCTTTTCAATCGTGGAAGCGGGTCTCACAGTCTAATGGCACGTATGCAGGAAAGCGCCGATCTGCTCAAATGTTCCTTCTGCGGAAAGAGCCAAAAGCAGGTAAAAAAACTCATCGCGGGTGGCGCCGTATATATCTGTGATGAGTGCATTGAGCTGTGCAACGAGATTATTGAAGAAGAACTCGGTCAAGCTCAGCACGACGAGCAGGAGCGTAATGAGCTCCCCAAGCCGTCGGAGATCTCAGCCTTCCTTGATACCTATGTCATCGGGCAGGACCCAGCAAAACGTATCCTGTCGGTTGCGGTGTACAACCATTACAAGCGTCTCCGTGCATCGGAAACCATCGGTCGTCGCAGGAATGACGAGCCTGAAACCGAACTGGTTAAGTCCAATATTTTGATGCTCGGTCCCACTGGCTCCGGCAAGACTTTCCTTGCCCAGACTTTGGCAAAGCTGCTGGATGTTCCTTTTGCTATCGCGGATGCCACCTCACTGACCGAGGCTGGTTATGTGGGCGAGGATGTGGAAAACATCTTGCTCAAGCTGCTTCAGGCTGCTGATTTTGATGTGGAACGTGCACAGCGCGGCATCATTTACATCGATGAAGTGGACAAGATTTCCCGCAAGTCTGAAAACCCATCGATCACTCGCGATGTTTCCGGTGAAGGCGTGCAGCAGGCACTGCTGAAAATTTTGGAAGGCACTGTCGCCGCAATCCCACCGCAGGGAGGACGCAAGCACCCCAACCAGGATTTCATCCAGCTGGATACCACCAACATTTTGTTCATCGTTGCTGGTGCGTTCTCTGGTCTGGAGAAGGTCATCGCAGACCGCAATGGCAAAAAGGGGTTGGGCTTCGGTGTGGAGGTCTCTTCCAAGAAGGAAGAAGCCAACATTGTGGATATCTTCAAGGATGTCCGCCCTGAGGACCTGGTGAAGTTTGGTCTCATCCCAGAATTCATTGGGCGTCTGCCAGTCGTTGCCACCGTATCCAACCTGGATCAGAAATCTCTGGTCAAGGTTCTCACGGAGCCTCGTAACTCATTGGTGAAGCAGTATCAACGTCTGTTTGAAATGGATGACGCTGTGTTGACCTTTACTGATGATGCTCTGGAAGAAATCGCTAATCAGGCACTCGAGCGCAAAACTGGCGCCCGTGGCCTGCGCGCGATCATGGAAGAGATCCTGGTTCCGATCATGTATGATCTCCCAGACCGCGAAGACGTCGGCGAAGTCATCATCAACGGTGCCGTCGCCAGGGGCGAAGCCGAACCAGAGATGTTGGAAGCTGTCGCAGAAGAAAAGACCGCGTAGTTGGCAGGAGTTATCACCGGCTTCGCCATCATCCTGTCGGTTATCGGCGTTGGATTTCTTCTGGCAAAGCTGGGGGTCATCAATGATGACAAACAGCGCTTGGTGTTAAACCGCATTGCTTTTTATGCGGCCACCCCAGCGCTGCTTTTCAATGTCGTTGCCCAATCAGATCCCAGCGAGTTGATCTCACCGGTGATCGTGGTGACGTTTGTGGCCACCATCGTCACAGCGGCTGTGTACTGCGTGATTTCGGCGATTTTCTTTAAGAAAGATATAGCCACCACAGCAACAGGAGCTGCGGCTTCTGCCTATGTGAACTCCAACAACATTGGCCTGCCGGTGTCTATCTATGTGCTGGGAACAGGAGCATATGTGGCACCGATTCTAGTCATGCAGATGGTGATTTTCGCGCCCATGATCCTGGCCGCGCTGACCTCTGGTGATGTGAAAGGCTCGCGCGGGCAAAAAATATGGGCCGCGGTGAAAGGTTCACTGCTCAGCCCAATTGTGTTGGCCTCTATCGCGGGCCTGATCGTGTGTCTGTTAGAAATTCAGCTGCCAGCCGCAGTCATGGAACCCACCATCATTTTGGGCGGCGCATCCATTCCGTTGATTCTGATGAGCTTCGGCGCATCATTGCCTTCAACCAACGTGCTGGCTTCCAAGGCGGATCGCCCCAGCGTTCTTACTGCTACTGCGATAAAAATTGTGGGTATGCCCGCCATCACTTGGCTGATCGCCAAGGCGTTTGGTCTGGAGGGCGATTACCTCTACGCCGCTGTTATTTTGGCGGCGCTGCCCGCCGCGCAGAATGTGTACAACTACGCGGCGACGTACCGCAAGGGCGAGATCGTCGCCCGCGATACGGTCTTCCTCACCACGTTCCTAGCGCTGCTGGGCATGCTAGGAATCGCGGCCCTATTTGGTCGCTAGGGCTTCAGGCTGCTTTTCGACGGCTACCGCCTGAGTGCGCATCCCAATCAATGCGGTTGCACCGGCAATAACAATCACTGCCACACCAACATACAGCTGCGTTGGGGACCAGCCAGAATCCAGCAGGCTACCCACCAGCAGTGGCGCGGAAATCGCACCGACACGACCCATACCAATCGCAGCGCCCACACCAGTGGTGCGTACTTCAGCGGAGTACAGCTGTGGGGACAGGGTGTACAGACCAGCCACACAACCATTGATCAGCATGCCCACGACAACGCCGCTGGCAAACGCGATGGATGGAACAGAGGTGGAGGAAATGAACAGGATCAGCGTCAGGCCGGACAGCACCATGAAGGTCATCAGTGTGTTTCGGGAGCTGAACTTGGTGGTGAGGAAACCGTAGAGCAGGGAACCGAATGCTCCACCCATGGACAACATCAAACCACCGATGATGCCCTGCTGTTCTGACATTCCGGTTTCCACGAGCAGCTTCGGGGTCCAGGTGTTGGCGAAGTAGAAGCCGAACATCACGATGCCGAACGCAACCCACAGCTTGATGCTGGTTCCACGGTTCTCTTTGTTAACGAGCACTGCATACGATTGGAGACCGGCTTTTTTCGTCGACAAGCTTTGTTCGCCTGGAAGCTCAAAGGTACCGACTTTGCCCAGGCGGCGCGCAATGTAATTGATCTTGTCGCGAGCGCCCGCAGGGCGGCGAGTGCTCAGCCAATCAACGGATTCTGGCAGGAAGAAGAAAGTAGCGATGGTGGCGATACCAGTTGCGATCGCACCGGCTGCGAACACGGAGCGCCATCCAAATGTTGGGATGAGCTGCGCTGCGCCGAAACCGCCCAAGGACGCGCCGATGCCGTAACCAGCAGCGTAGATGGACATGGCCATGCCGCGGTTTTTGTTGTTGGAGAACTCACTGATCACCACTGTGATGCAGGCGAGGATTCCGCCGATGCCGATACCAGTGATCAAACGCCACACGCCCAACTGGCCTGCGGACTGCGCGGTGGCGGACAATACCAATCCCACCACGTTGAACAGCAGCGCGATCATCAGGGCATTCTTACGGCCGAAACGGTCACCGATCGGACCGAACAGCAAAGATCCAGCGGTCATGCCGAACAGCGCGGAACTCAGCAGCACACCAAGCTGGCTGCCACTCAGTCCAAATTCTTCGGTCACTGCATTCGCAGTAAAAGACATGGCGAGGACATCAAAGCCGTCCAGTGCGTTGAGCAGCACTGCGATAAATACAATGAGCCACTGATATCTCGACATTGCTGTGTCGTTAATTGTTTGGCGGATATCCATGCCAGGCTCCTTTAGGAGAGGGCGACCGTAATGGTCGAGGTTGGGGACGAGGAAGGGGAGGAGACTACTCGAGACACGCAGGCGCATGCCTTTGCGTCGGATTCTTTTTGACGATCAGAGAAGAACACATCGCGGTGATCAACCTGGCCATCGACTTCTAGGACGCGAACCTGGCACAAACCACATTCGCCTTTTCGACAATCAAACATCATATTCGCCCCAGCCTTTTGCAAAGCCTCCAGCATGCTTTTATCCTTGTTGACTGTGGCGTGAAGCCCCAGCTCTGGTACTTGGATGTGGAAAACCTCTGGGGAGAACCATCCACTGTTTCCAAACGTTTCGAAACGCAGATTGGTGGGGTCAAGTCCGCGGGTGTTCCATGCACGCCGGATGGCATCCATCAAGCGGATGGGGCCGCACATATAAAGCTCAGTGTGGGGGTTTAAGGTTTCGATCAATGCTGGGACATCGATGGTGGTGCCTTCAGAATCTAGATGCAGGTGCAGCTTGTCGCCGTGTTCTGCCACGAGCTCATCTTTGTAAGCCATGGCATCAAGGCTGCGTGCTGCGAAATGAATGCGGTAGTTTGCTCCCAATTTCTTTAATAAAGATGCCATTGAACGGATCGCTGTGATTCCAATTCCGCCGGCAACAAGTACATACTCAGGCGCACCCACGCGGAGAGGAAAATCCTGAGACGGCCTGGAGACAGTAACTGTGTCTCCAGCTCGAAGCGTATGCATGAACTCAGATCCTCCACGGGAGTTTCTGGTTTTGAGTACGCTCAGGGCGAGAGTCGAACCGTCGTGACGAGCGTCAACGATGGAGTACGATCTCTTTTCCTGTCCAGTTTTTAGGGGCACCATGATCTTGAGATGTTCGCCGGGTTTTACTGGAATCGCAAATTTCGGGGATAGTTCTATTCGTCGAATGTCTGCAGCGATGATTTCGCTGGAAACAACATGTGCATCTTGCCATTGCGAGTTCATGGTTTATGCCTCCGGCTTCGGTGTTGCGCGGGGGAATGTGGTGGGGATATCCAGTCGGCCTTCCTTGGAGAGTGCTTCCTCGAGGATTCGGCGCACCCACATGCCACCGGCATCAATGTTGAGGCTGTAAAACTCGTAGTCGGTGTTGGCGTCGATGGCATCTTGCTGAGCGGTCAGCATGTCTTCGTCTTCTTTGAATACACCGGATACACCGTCGCGCAGCTGGGTGGTGATGGTTTGGCTTTCCTGGCGGTAGTTGCGCATGAATGCCCAGAAGTAATGAGAGGAACGATCTGAATCTGGGGTAATGGTGTTCATTACATACCCATTAACGCCCTGGCTGCGGTCGCCTTCCTGCGCGCCGGTTCCAGCCTTTGCTACACCAACATCAATGCAGATGGTGGAAGGGTAGTAGTAGTGGATGATCTGCCAACGATCCACCTTGCCTTCAAATCCTGGGAACTTATCATTCATGTTCTTTTGCCAAAACGGTGGTGCATCTATGTCATGCATCCAGCGGGTGACCGTCACGGAATCTTCAGTGTGGGTGACCACGAACTCTGATTCACTAAGTTCGTCTTGGCCGATGCTGGAGGAGTGCACGAACTCTTCGTGGGTGAGGTCCATCAAGTTGTCCAGCACTAATTGGTAGTTGCAGTCAGCGGAGATGGTGCGTCCATCGCCTGCCCATTCGGGGTGGCTCATCTGGTGCATATCGGGTACTTGGGTGGGATCTGCCAATGTGGGATCGCCCAGCCACACCCACACAAAGCGGTGGGCTTCCACCACGGGGTAGGAGTTGACGGCTGCTGACGGGTTGAGGGTTTCCTGCGCGGGCATTTTCATGCAGCGGCCCGCGGAGTTGTACTCCAAGCCGTGATAAGGGCATTGGATTCCGTCTGTGCCCACGAGTTTTCCCTTGGATAGCGGTGCGAGGCGGTGCCAGCAGGCGTCTGCAAGGGCAACGGCTCGGCCATCTTTGGTGCGGTACAAAGCGAGTGGTTTGTTGGCGATTGTCCTGGCCATGGGCTTTTTAGATGTGACTTCATAATCCCAAGCGGCGACGTACCAGGCGTTGAGTGGGTGGGGAAGAATCTTGGCGGTGGTGGTGAGCTTGCGTTCGGACAGTGTCATGGTGAACTCCTAAAGAACTATATAACCAAATACCTAAACTCTTAGTTAGTTTATGGCGTGGGTCATATCTTGCTTGTGTTTCAAGTCACTGTCAAGGGGTAAATGTGAGTTAATGTCAGCTGGGGTCTCTGAGCTGCGGGTATTCATTCTCGGGAGCGGGGGTAGATATGGGACAATGAGCACGTGACTCTACGATCTGCATTACTTGCGCTACTAAGTTCCGGACCCATGACTGGGTATGACGCCTCCCAGCGATTTGGGGCCTCGGTGGGCTTTGTGTGGAGTGGTTCCGATTCGCAGATTTATCCCGAACTTCGAAAAATGGAAGCCGAAGAACTCCTCGTGGGATCCGATGTTCCCTGGGGCTCCAAAGGCGCCACCAAAACCGAATACGCCTTGAGTGAAAAAGGCTGGGAAGCGCTAAGAAAAGCGTGGTACGAGCCAGTAACCTACGGTCCCACCAGAGATCCTGCCAGGCTTAAAGCCGCCTATTTTGAGGTCGGTACAAATGGCGATGCATGCCGACATTTAAGGGCGCACATTGCTCATTTTGAACAGCAGAAAATTCAATCAGAATCAATGATTGATGAGCTGAAAGCAAAAACTCATCCAACCTTGGCACGGCGACTTGAGCGCTCCCCGAAAAAGGAGCACGAGCGAATAGTCGCGTTTAAAGTGCTTGCCTATGAGGGGCAGATTGCACGCGCTCAGGCAGAGATTGAATGGGCAGAAAAGGGCTTGAAACTACTCGATACCCTTTAGTTTTCGAACACGTCCGTATCAAAGCTGTAGACGCTGTCATCAGTTTCTGGTTCTGCAGTCTTGCCACCAACAACCAGGTAGCTGGAGTTGCCAGAATTTTGAATATTTGAGGTCAAGAATGCCAGCACCGTGTCAACGGCGATGCGCTTCATACCTTCAATATTGGCCTCTGATTCCAAATCAAGGGAGTAGAGGTTCTTCAACGTGACCTTGTTGGATACGCGGAAGTAAGCCAGGGAGTTAATAAGAACCAGTACGTCTTCTGCGGAGATTCCAGGACGGAAGGCGCCGGCATCCTGGCCAAGCATGAGCAGCTTATCCAGGTTGAGCAGCACATTGGATTCATCGGAATATGCCGCGGTGGAATCCACGCTGTCTTGGCTATGCAGGTTTTCCATCAATAGCAGGCGCACTGCTTCTGGGTGCTTGGTGATGCAGGTATATAAAGCCTCGACGATTTTGCGGACACCATCAACTGGTACCGCGGAATCAAGTTGCATCGCTTCAGCCTCTGGGCGCAGCAATCGCAATGCGTAGGAAACAGCCTTGATGTACAGGCCTTTCTTATCGCCAAAGTGATAGTGGATCATGCGCTTGGACATGCCAGATGCCTTCGCGATTTTCTCCAATTTGGTTTCGCTAAAACCATCCTCTGCAAAAAATGTCAGAGCGGTGGCTACTACCTCTTCAGGGGTTGCAGTGTGTCCTGAATCAGATTCAGTGAATTCGCTACCGGCCTGGTCTATGTTTTCGGCATCTCGATGTGATGTCGCCATAATCGATCAATTCCTTTCGGGTAACGAGAAAACGTGAATTAGAAACGGAGTCAAGGTAAATATCAAAGATAACACCATCGGCAAATCCCAACTGACAACTATAAATGGTGCCCGATATCAGGAAAAATTGCTTGCACACCGCGCCGATTCCCCATGATGCCCTAACATCTTGCAGGTAAGGGGTACATATTGGGGCAATTCGGGGGTAATTTTGCAGTATCGTCAAGATCACCCAAAACTGGTGGCTGTTCTCTTTTAAGCGGGATAGCATGGGTTCTTAGAGGACCCCCTACAAGGATTGAGGATTGTTTAATGAATTCCCCGCAGAACGTTTCCACCAAGAAGGTCACCGTCACCGGCGCAGCTGGTCAAATCTCTTATTCACTGTTGTGGCGCATCGCCAACGGTGAAGTATTCGGCACCGACACCCCTGTAGAACTGAAACTTCTGGAGATCCCTCAGGCTCTTGGCGGGGCAGAGGGCGTGGCTATGGAACTTCTGGATTCTGCCTTCCCCCTCCTGCGAAACATCACCATCACCGCGGATGCCAATGAGGCATTCGACGGCGCTAATGCGGCGTTTTTGGTCGGTGCGAAGCCTCGCGGAAAAGGCGAAGAGCGCGCAGATCTGCTGGCTAACAACGGCAAGATTTTCGGACCTCAAGGTAAAGCTATCAATGACAACGCCGCAGATGACATTCGTGTCCTAGTTGTTGGAAACCCAGCGAACACCAACGCGTTGATTGCTTCAGCTGCGGCCCCAGATGTTCCAGCATCCCGCTTCAACGCAATGATGCGCCTTGATCACAACCGTGCGATCTCCCAGCTGGCCACCAAGCTTGGCCGTGGATCTGCGGAATTTAACAACATTGTGGTCTGGGGAAATCACTCCGCAACCCAGTTCCCAGACATCACCTACGCAACCGTTGGTGGAGAAAAGGTCACTGACCTGGTTGATCACGATTGGTATGTGGAGGAGTTCATTCCTCGCGTGGCTAACCGTGGTGCTGAAATCATTGAGGTCCGTGGAAAGTCTTCTGCAGCTTCTGCAGCATCCTCTGCGATTGATCACATGCGCGATTGGGTACAGGGCACCGAGGCGTGGTCCTCTGCGGCAATTCCTTCCACCGGTGCATACGGCATTCCTGAGGGCATTTTTGTCGGTCTGCCAACCGTATCCCGCAACGGTGAGTGGGAGATCGTTGAAGGCCTGGAGATTTCCGATTTCCAGCGCGCTCGCATCGACGCGAATGCTCAGGAATTGCATGCCGAGCGCGAGGCAGTGCGCGACTTGCTCTAATCTTTAACGCATGACTTCGCTTTTCGACGCCCCACCCCTCCAACGCGTCACCGTTTTCACGGGCTCGGCGCTCGGCAGTTCCTCGCTGTACACGCAAGCGGCTCAAACCTTGGCGAAAACCGCGGTAGACCGCGGCATCGACTTGGTTTACGGTGGCGGAAAAGTGGGGCTCATGGGTATCGTCGCGGATGCGTTCCTGGAATCAGGTGGTGAAGCCTTTGGCGTCATCACGGAATCACTTATGAACGGTGAGCTTGGGCATGAAAAGCTCACCGAACTTGAAATCGTTCCTGATATGCACATCCGCAAGCGTCGCATGGCAGAACTTGGCGATGGTTTTATCGCCATGCCCGGTGGCGCCGGCACCTTGGAAGAACTTTTCGAGGTCTGGACCTGGCAACAGCTGGGCATTCATCAAAAGCCCGTCGCACTTTATGATGTCGATGGTTTTTGGCAGCCCCTGCTGGAAATGCTTGAGCAGATGACCCAGCGTGGATTTATCAAACGAGACTTCTTTGAGTGCCTCATCGTGGAATCCGACCCGCATGCCCTGCTAAAGGCAATGCAGACCTGGACTCCACCAGCACCAAAATGGTAACTAAATTGTGTGCTCGACGGTAACGCCGCCGAGCACTTTGATGGAAATGGAAGCCACGCCGTTGTCATTGACGGTGATGGTTTCTTCTACTTCTGGGCCATCGAAACGTGAAATCTCGGTAGCATCCACATCGGTGATGGAGCTATCAAAAGGAATCTTGATTTCACTGAGCAGGGAAATATCTCCGGGGCTGCCATCCTCGGACACGGTGGAGTATTCCACGAACCTGAACCAACCAATGTTGTGCACCGCCTTGTAGCATCGTTTCGCCACGGTCGCAGAATCGGTGTCCGGGGCGATCAGCGGGTCAAAGCTCACGGCACGACCAGAATCGTGCTCACGGAACACACCGATGCCTCGCGCAACGCGGTCCCTTAGGTGGAAACCAGAGGAAGGGTCAGCCGCGATGGCCAGACCCACCGCAGTGGAACCTGAGGGGAATGGGGAGCGGTGGACACGGCGGCCGAAACGCTCGCGGAGCAACCTGGAAACGAGTGGGAGCGAGGATCCTCCACCAACAAGGTAGATGCCTGCGATGTCGGAATCTTTAAGATCATCGACACCGATGAGGGGTTCCATGATGGACAAGGATTTTTCCACCAGGGGAGTGGCAGCCTCGTAGAACTTGTTCACTGGAACGGTGATGTCGTCGTCGCCAATTTCTAGAACCAAGCGACGGGATTGCGGAACAAGAGCTTCCTTCGCGTTGCGGGATTCGTCGAGAAGCGTGTTTTTAGCACGCTTGCCAAACGCATCGTGCTGCCTGCCTGCGGCCTTGAGCGCGCATTGGAGGAGGATTTCATCGAAATCATCGCCACCAAGGCGTGAAATGCCAATGGAGGACACAACCTCGTGGTGGGTGCCGTCGATGCGGATGAGCGAGGAGTCGAATGTTCCGCCTCCCAAGTCGTAAACCACGATGGCTTGGCGCTTGGAGTTTAAGGTGCGGGCGTGGCGGTGGGTGTACTCGAAAGCTGCGGCGCTGGGCTCATTGACCAAACCGACAACGGTGATGCCTGTGGCGCTGAAGGCGGACATGGTGAGCAGACGTTGGGCGCTGTGGGAGTTGGCGGGCACACCAATGACTACTTCGATCGGGGAGGTATCTCCCAATTGCGTCTGAAATGCACGCAGCGCAGTGACCACGTTTTCCGCAAAAGCCTCCAGGACGGCGCCCAAAGGGTGTACATGATCGCCCAAGTAGACCGGGGTGGCTTCCGTGACGTTGGGTTCAGAGAGTAGGCGTTTGAAAGAACGCACGAAGGAAGGGTGGTCCTGCCCAACCTCAATAGCATCCCAACCCGCGACAATCCTATCTGCCTTGAGGGCCACCACAGATGGGATGAAATCGTGGGTGTCGCCTAAAGAATCTTCCACAGTGACGATGGGATAGTTTCCACGGTCCACGGCGGCCGCGATTGTGCGGGTAGTTCCCAAGTCAAGTCCAAAACGCATGAACTTGACCCTAGCAGCATTTTTGGCCTGTGCAGTGGAACGAAACGAATTTATGCACACCCCCCAAAGCATTAGTTTTGCATGTTCAATGAGGGTGCGGGGGCAGTTAAGAGTCCTGAGTCACTAATAATTGCAGAGGTGTGGTGAGTCACTGTCTAGATTTGATTTGTTGGCCATACCAAATCGGCCCACACAGGCACGTTGCAAACAGCAACGCTCACCCATAGGAGATTTAATGCGCACAGCCACAAAAGTCATCGCAACAGTGATGGCCTCAACCCTGGCTATCGGGCTGGCATCTTGTTCCAGCTCTAGTGGCACCCCAGACGTGAATTACGTATCCGTCAACGGCACCGAACCTCAGCGCGGACTCATCCCGGGCGACACCAATGAAAACGGCGGTGGGCGAGTGGTGGACATGCTGTACTCCGGGCTCGTCTACTTTGATGAAGCTGGCGTTGCTCAAAATGACCTGGCGGAATCAATTGACCAGGAATCAGACACCACCTACAAAATCACTTTGCGTGATGGCATCAAATTCAGTGACGGATCGGATATTACTGCCACTGATTTTGTGGATACCTGGAATTTTGTAGTGGAAAATGGACTGCTCAACACCTCTTTCTTCTCACCGATTAAAGGGTATGAGGAGGGCGTGGAAACGCTCGAGGGTTTGAATGTGGTGGATGATCGCACATTTACCATCGAGCTTGCCCAACCGGATTCTGAATTCACCCAACGCATTGGCTACTACGGTTTTGCACCGATGCCAGCTTCGGCTCGCGATGATATTGACGCCTTTGGTGAAAACCCCGTGTCCTCTGGCCCTTACAAACTAGAGCAGTGGGATCACAACGCAGAACTGAAAGTGGTGGCCAATGAACACTACGATGGCCCGCGCGCAGCCAACAACGATGGCTTGAAGTACGTGTTCTACGCCCAAAATGATGCAGCTTATTCAGATCTGTTGGCTGGAAACCTAGATGTGCTGGATCTCATTCCACCATCGGCGTACACCACCTATGAAGAGGAACTGTCGGGTCGATCCATTAATCAACCTGCGGCCTCCTATCTGGAACTCTCCATTCGCATGGAATCCCCCAACTTTGAAGGGCAACAGGGACAGTTGCGTCGACAAGCAATTTCTATGGCGATTAACCGTGAAGAAATCGCTGAGCAGATCTTCGCCGGCACCTACACGCCTGCGCTCGACTTCACCGCGCCCGTGCTCGACGGCTGGCGCGATGATTTGAACGGCAATGACGTGCTGACTTTCCAGCCTGACAAGGCCCGTGAGCTGTGGGAAGACGCTGAGGAGATCGCACCTTTTGAGGGCGAATTGCAGATCAGTTACAACGCGGATGTTCCCAACCGGGAATGGGTGGATGCGGTAGCAAACAGCATCAGCAACGAATTAGACGTCAACGCCACTGGCAATCCTTTCCCCGATTTTAAATCCTTCCGCGACACATACCGCACCACCGGATTGGATGGCGCCTACCGCACCGCGTGGTTTGCGGACTACCCAAGCATCGGCAACTTCCTTGGACCTAACTACACCTCGGGCGTGGCCTCCAACGATGCCAAGTACGAAAACCCAGAATTTGATCAATTGATTGCCGACGCCGCAGCAGCCTCCACCAAGGAGGAAACCTTCCAGGCATATGCGCAGGCCCAGGAAATGTTGTTGCGCGATCTTCCCGCAATCCCACTGTGGTACCCGAATGTGGTTGGCGGCTACTCAGAATCCGTGGACAACGTCTCCGTAAACTGGAAGGCCATACCTGTTTATTGGGCAATTACAAAGCAATAAACTCATTAACCTAAATCCGGATACTTGATAAACAAGTACAGGGGTTAAGATGGTCTGCGTGACTGACCAGAATAATGAGACCACCAGCCAGAACCGCGCAGACAAGCTGCCCAAGTCCTGGGATCCTAAAGCTGTAGAAGCTGATTTGTACCAGGGCTGGGTAGACGCCGGTTATTTCACTGCCGATCCTGCTAGCGACAAGCCAGGATTCTCCATTGTTCTGCCTCCACCAAACGTGACCGGCCAGCTGCACATGGGACACGCACTTGACCACACCCTGATGGATGCTCTTGCACGTCGCAAGCGCATGCAGGGATTTGAGGTTTTGTGGCTGCCAGGTATGGACCACGCGGGTATCGCGACCCAGACCAAGGTCGAGGAGATGCTGAAGGAAACTGAAGGCAAAACTCGCTACGACTATGACCGCGAAGAGTTCATCGCCAAGGTCTGGGAGTGGAAGCAAGAATATGGTGGAAAGATCGGCGAGCAGATGCGCGCCATCGGCGATTCCGTGGACTGGTCCCGCGAGCGTTTCACCTTGGATGACGGCTTGTCCCGCGCCGTCCAAACGATTTTCAAGAAGCTTTTCGACGCCGGCCTCATCTATCAGGCCAACCGCCTCGTCAACTGGTCGCCCGTACTAGAAACCGCGGTTTCTGACATCGAAGTTATCTACAAGGATGTCGAAGGCGAACTGGTATCCATTCGCTATGGTTCCCTCAACGACGATGAACCACATGTCATTGTTGCCACCACCCGTGTGGAAACCATGCTCGGCGACGTCGCTGTTGCCGTGCACCCAGACGATGAGCGCTACAAGGATCTGGTCGGACAGACCCTGCCTCACCCATTCCGCGATGACCTGAGCCTGAAGGTTGTTGCTGATGATTACGTCGACCCAGAGTTCGGCTCTGGTGCAGTCAAGATCACCCCAGCGCACGACCCTAATGACTACGCTCTTGGCCTGCGCCACAACCTGGATATGCCTACCATCATGGACAAGACCGGACGCCTTGCCGATACCGGAACCCAGTTTGATGGCCTGACCCGCGAAGAAGCACGCATCAAGGTCCGCGAAGAACTCGCAGCCCAGGGTCGCATTGTCAAGGAAATTCGCCCATACGTCCACTCCGTTGGACACTCCGAGCGTTCCGGCGAAGCTATTGAGCCTCGTCTGTCTCTGCAGTGGTTCGTCAAGGTCGAAGAGCTGGCCAGGATGTCCGGTGATGCCGTGCGCGAAGGCGACACCACCATCCACCCGAAGTCCCTGGAGCCTCGCTACTTTGACTGGGTTGACAACATGCATGACTGGACCATTTCCCGTCAGCTGTGGTGGGGACACCGCATCCCAATTTGGTATGGACCAAACGATGAAATCATCTGCGTTGGGCCTGATGAGCAGGCACCTGAGGGCTACGTCCAAGACCCAGATGTTCTAGATACCTGGTTCTCTTCTGCGCTGTGGCCATTTTCTACAATGGGTTGGCCAGAAAAGACCCCTGAGCTGGAGAAGTTCTACCCAACCTCCGTGCTAGTCACCGCCTACGACATCCTGTTCTTCTGGGTTGCCCGCATGATGATGTTCGGCACCTTTGCAGCCAAGGAAACCCCAGAACTTCTGGGCGAAGGCAAGGATGGACGCCCACAGGTTCCATTCACCGACCTCTTCCTGCACGGCCTGGTTCGCGATGAGCACGGCCGCAAGATGTCCAAGTCTTTGGGCAACGGCATCGATCCGATGGATTGGGTGGAGAACTACGGCGCGGATGCGCTGCGCTTCACCCTTGCCCGTGGCGCTAACCCAGGCGTCGACCTGCCTGTCGGTGAAGACTCTGCACAGAGCTCCCGTAACTTTGCCACCAAGCTGTTCAACGCAACCAAGTTTGCGCTGATGAACGGTGCAGTGTCCGAAGGCCTGCCAGCACGTGAAGAACTCACCGACGCTGACCGCTGGATCGTGGACCTCCTTGAGCAGGTTCGCCTCGACGTTGATGCTTACCTGGACAACTACCAGTTCGCGAAGGCCAACGAGGAGCTCTACCACTTCGCGTGGAACGAGTTCTGTGACTGGTACCTGGAAATCGCGAAGGTTCAGATCCCACGCGAAGGCACCTCCGCTCAGGGTGAAAACACCCAAAAGGTGCTTGGCCATGTCTTGGATGCACTGCTTCGTCTGCTGCACCCAGCTATGCCTTTCGTCACCGAAGTTCTGTGGCAGGCACTTACTGATCGCACCTCCATCGTGGTGGCCTCCTGGCCAACCGCAGCTGACACCAACGGCGGAGTCGCCGTGGACGCTGATGCAGCTAGGCGCATTGGCGACGTCGAGAAGCTTGTTACTGAGGTTCGTCGTTTCCGCGCTGACCAGGGTGTGAAGCCTTCCCAGAAGGTTCCAGCACGCCTTGATTTCGTGGCATGTGACCTGCAGGATCTGGAAGATTCCGTGCGCTCCCTGGTTCGCATCGAGCAACCAGAAGATGATTTCGCAGCTTCTGCCAGCCTGGAGATCCGCCTGAGCCAAGCAACCATCACCGTGGAGCTTGACACCTCTGGAACTGTTGACGTTGCAGCAGAGCGCAAGCGCCTGGAAAAGGACCTGGCTAACGCACAGAAGGAATTGGAAACCACCGCAAAGAAGCTGGGTAATGAGGCTTTCCTGTCCAAGGCACCTGATGCAGTGGTAGACAAGATCCGTGGCCGTGCGCAGATTGCCCAAGAAGAAGTTGAGCGCATTAACAAGCGTCTGGAGGAATTGGCCTAGTGGCTAACAACGACGGAATCTTTGATTCCGAAAATGATGACATCACCGTAGGCGATGTCACGTTGGGCGAGACTGGACTGTCTTTGCCCATCGATCTCGCCGGTGAGGTAGAAGCACCTGCCTCCGAGGAGATCACCCAAGAAGATTTGCTGCGCCTTGCCCAGGTGGAAGCAGAGTTGGATCAACGTTGGTTGGAAACCAAAATTGATCCCACTTTCCGACGCATGAGCTACATGATGGATCTTATGGGCCAACCACAGAATTCTTTCCCAGCAATTCACGTGGCCGGCACCAACGGTAAGACCTCCACCACCCGCATGATCGAGTCGTTGCTGCGCGCATTCCACCGCCGCACCGGCCGGACCACCAGCCCGCACCTGCAACTGGTAACCGAACGCATCGCGATTGATGGCAAGCCCATCCACCCGCGTGATTTCGTGCGGATCTACGAAGAGATTAAGCCCTACATGGACATGACCGACGCCTGGTCAGAGGCCGAGGGCGGACCGAAGATGAGCAAGTTTGAGGCACTCGTGGCCCTCGCTTACGCAGGTTTTGCCGACGCTCCTGTTGACGTCGCCGTCGTTGAGGTTGGTCTTGGCGGACGCTGGGATGCCACTAACGTGATCAACGCAGCTGTTTCCGTGATCACCCCGGTGGGCATGGACCACGTGGATCGCCTGGGCAACACCATTGGTGAAATCGCTGGTGAAAAGGCCGGCATCATCAAGGCTCGTCCTGCATCTGAGGATGGCACCGAGCCTGAGGGCAACGTTGTCATCGTGGGCAAGCAGGAGCCAGAAGCAATGAACGTGATCCTGCAGCAAGCCGTGGACGTGGACGCAGCTGTTGCTCGTTTGAACATGGAATTCGGCGTGGTGGAATCCGCCATTGCCGTTGGTGGACAGCAGCTCACCCTGAAGGGTTTGGGCGGCGAATACACCGACATCTTCCTCCCACTGTCTGGCGCGCACCAAGCAGATAATGCCGCGGTTGCTCTCGCAGCAGTGGAAGCATTTTTCGGTGCATCCGCCGGACGCCCATTGGATATCGACACGGTGCGCGAAGGCTTCGCACAAGTTCAGTCCCCAGGTCGCCTCGAGCGCCTGCGCTCTGCACCAACCGTGTTCATCGACGCAGCTCACAACCCACACGGTGCCGCAGCACTTGGTGCAGCACTAGACCGTGACTTTGAGTTCCGTCGCCTCATCGGTGTCATCGGAGTGCTCGGCGACAAGGATGCCCGCGGCATCTTGGAATCACTTGAGCCATACCTGCATGAAATTGTGTGCACCCAGACTGCCTCAGAGCGCGCATTGGACGCATACGATTTAGCTGAATATGCTCGAGAGATCTACGGCGATGAGCGTGTGCACGTCCAAGAAGATCTTGCTGGCGCGGTAGAACTCGCTATTGAACTAGCAGAAGACACCGATGTACAGTCCGGATCAGGTGTTGTGATCACCGGTTCAATCGTGACCGCCGGCGATGCGCGCACGCTGTTTGGAAAGGAACCTGCATGAGCAAGCGTGAAGAATCAATTGAGTACGGACCATTAGGCAAAGGCCACGATCCATTAAAGGATCCCATGAAGGGTATCCGAGGTGTCATGGCCGGCACCTTAGTGATGGAAGCAATCACCTTAGGTCTTGTTCTCACCGTGATTCTGCGCGTGGACGACGGCATCTACTGGACCACCTTCAACTGGGTCTATGTATCAGCAGTCGCGATCGCTCACTTTGTTGCTGCATTTCTGCAAAGGTTTAGCTGGTCCATCCCGATGAACATCGTGCTGCAGGTTATTGCACTTGCCGGTTTCTTTGTTCACCCCGCGATGGGCTTCGCTGCCATCATCTTCATCATCGCGTGGGCGTACCTGTTCTACCTGCGCTCTAATCTGATTGATCGCATGAAACGCGGGCTGCTTACCACGCAGCACAGCTAAGCTTTAAGGCCCTCCGTGGCCTTTTTTGCTTTTCGACGCCTACCTCCTTCGGAGGCGTATTCTGTCGTTCATGCCTAAATCTCTGACCTTTGAAGACAGCATTAACATCGCAGCGCCCATCAATCAGGTCTACGCACTAGTTTCTGATATCACTCGAACTGGAGAATGGTCGCCCGTGTGTGAGAAATGCTGGTGGGATGAAGACGAAGGCCCCGTCGTGGGTGCGCACTTTACTGGCCGAAACGTCACACCTGAGCGCACCTGGGAGACACGGAGCGAGGTTATCGTCGCAGAGCCAAATCGTTGCTTTGGTTGGAGCGTGACTGATGGAAACGTCAAGTGGATTTATTCCATGGAACCGTTAGAAGAAGGCACAGTATTGACTGAATCATGGGAATTTACCCCCAAAGGTCAACGATTCTTCCACGACAAATTCGGCGACAAATCAATTGAAGAAATTGAAAAGCGACGCTTGGCAGCTATAACCGGAATTCCAGAAACACTGGTTGCCATTCAGCGCATTCTGGAAGTTGAGTAGTTTCTACATCTGGCTCTTCACCAGCTCCATATCCTCATGGTTTGGTTTGCGGTAACCCTCGAATGCGTTCTTTTCCACGAATCCTTTAACAAAGGGACATACCGGAACCACGGTAAGACCAGCTTCTTTTGTGGCTTTTAACGCCTCTGAAACAAGAATTGACGCAAGTCCCTTGCCACCGAATTCATCGCCAACAACGGTGTGATAGAAGATCCGCGAATCACCTTTATCAAGGTATGCAGCAAAGCCAGCAGTCACGGCATCTTCAGGGTAACTGACCTCAAATTGGTGCTTGTCCTGATTGTTAGAAACAGCTACTTCAGTGTCGTACTTATCTTTTAAAGTCATGACTTAAAGGATACGGAGATCACTCCGGCTTGGCTTGGGTGGCGGTGTTATCAAAGTAGTCGTAGCGTTGAGAACTATGCGAAACCCTAAGTCTGGCCTGGCCTTTTCCGCAGCTGCACTATTTTGTGTCGTCGCGGTAATCACTCGTATTGCAGGTTCCCCATCATTTATCCCTATTGTGGCGATCATCGTGGCTGCGATCGCACTTTTTGTGGGTCTGAACAGTCGTGTGGGAACAAAGCTTGTTGATCAGCCAGTGGTGTTCACCCAGGAACAAATTGATCAATTGAAAGAGTTGAAATCCCGCGACCAGGAGGCGGCAGCGATCCGTCAGGCGCAGCTGTGGAGTAGGGGATCGTCCAGCGAAGCGGTCGCAGAGGCTGTGAGGAAGCTCTAAGTCGACTTAAGTGCGCGAAGCAGACCACCATTAGGTAGAATCACCCAACATGACTGAACGTACTCTCATCCTTATCAAGCCAGACGGTGTTACCAACGGACACGTCGGCGAAATCATCGCACGTATTGAGCGCAAGGGCCTGAAGCTCGCTGCTCTGGATCTGCGTGTTGCAGACCGCGAGACCGCTGAAAAGCACTACGAAGAGCACGCTGACAAGCCATTCTTCGGTGAGCTCGTTGAATTCATCACCTCTGCACCTCTGATCGCAGGCATCGTCGAAGGCGAGCGTGCAATCGATGCATGGCGTCAGCTTGCTGGTGGCACCGACCCAGTTGCTAAGGCAACCCCAGGCACCATCCGCGGCGATTTCGCACTGACTGTTGGAGAGAACGTTGTTCACGGTTCTGATTCCCCAGAGTCCGCTGAGCGCGAGATCTCCATCTGGTTCCCTAACCTGTAATTTTTACGGTTAGAAAAAATTAACTCCCGACCATTTTCGGCCGGGAGTTTTTTGCTGCCTGATTACTAGAGCAGTGGGTGCCCACTGGCAATAGAAATGCGGTTGAAAGCATTGATCGCAATGATTGCCCATTCCAGGGCAGCTACCTGCTCTTCGGCAAACACACTGCAGGCTGTGCGTGCAGCCAGGTGACCTTCGTGGGATTCCAGCAAGGTTAAGGATTCTGCTAGCTGTAGTGCTGCCTTTTCCTCCACGGTGAATTCATCCACCATTTGCCACGCTGCCAGAGCATCGAGTTTCTTCTCTGGAACGCCGGCACGGCGAGCAGCGGGAACATGTAAACTTAAGCAGGTGCCACATCCGTTGATTTGAGAAACGCGGACATTGACCAGCTCAATCAATGAGGTAGGCAGATCAACGTCCGGGTAGATCTTTCGCAGAGTCTTGGTGAGCTCGAGCATGTTCTTGTATGGCTCGGGGAAGAACTTATCAATGTATGGGCCGTGAGCGGAGCGCATTTAATCAATTCTCGTTTCTGGTCGTGCAGTTGGTGCTGGGTTTTTACGTGCCTTGATGGCAGCGTTGGGAAGCTCGGGTGCTGGAAGCCTGGTGAGCCCATCTTTATGGTGGCTGATATATCCGTGGGTGATACCAAAACGATCAGCTTCAGCCTGCCACTGTTTACGGTACTCGGCAATTTCTTCATGGCTGCGGCCAATGAAGTTCCACCACATCACGATGTCTTCGGTAAATGGTTCGCCACCTAGCAGTACAGTACGCGCCGGTGTGGTGCCGATGTTACGGATTCGGAGTTGGGTTTCATTGATGCCGGTGTAGGCCAGCTGGGTGGGCTCGACGGTGACGCCTTCTAGTTGGACGTCGCCGGAATCGACAAGCAAGCCGTGTTCAAACGTGGGATCAACATCAAAGATGACTGCTTCACCTGGATTGATGTGGATTTCTGCGCCAAGTAGGGGAGTAAACGTATGAACAGGGGAGGTTTGGCCAAATAGCGAACCTAGGAAAACGCGTGCACTTCCGCCTTCGAGTGTGATTTCTTCTGGAGCGTAGTGATCAAAGCGGCGTGGTCCTTCGCGGTCTTTGTCAGGAAGAACTGTCCACAACTGCAGACCATGCAGAATCGTGGTGGAGGTGGCGGAAACTTCGGTGTGACAGATGCCTGCGCCGGTGGTCATGAGGTTGACTTCACCAGGAAGCACGACTGCGTGATTTCCGCCGGAATCATGGTGGGTGACTTCGCCTTCAAAAAGCCACGTGACTGTTTGCAATCCGGTGTGCGGGTGGGAGGCCATATCCATGCCACCGGTTAGTGAGACATCATCGGGGCCGTAATGATCCACAAAACACCAGGCACCGATGAGGGAGCGCTGGCGTTGGGGGAGTGTGCGGTGCACGGTCATGGCGCGTGGTCCGCCGAGGGGGACTTCACGGGAGGTGATGATTTCTACGTTGGCGCCGTCTTCGCACTGTGGGTTTAGCGCGGTACCAGGGGCGTGGTTGTTGATTTCATATTCAACGGGATTAATTTCTGCGTTTGACATGAACTTCTCCTGAGCTGAGGAAACGTGACCTCAAGTATAGCCAAGAAATAAGTTGATGTATCAACAACTTAGCGTCCGGATTCAAGTGCCTTGATGGCTGAGATCCCTTTCAGGGAAACTTCGATGAATACTTTTCCTGGATCCCCACCCGACATGATGGTGGATCGACTAACCAAACCATGCTGTTCTAGTGAGCGTGCTACCTGATGTACTTCGTCTACCTCGGTATCCAGTACTCGCGCGACCTGTCTGGCCATCACCCGGGTGCCATCCACTGCACCGTGGGCAAGCAGGCAGCGCACTAATTCACGGGATTCCGGTTGTTCCAAAACATCTAGATCATCTGAGCGCACACCATCTAAAGAGGCATCTTGGGTTAGTTCTGCCAAGCGTTCCTTGGCGTGAATGTAGGGAAGTCGGTGTGCTCTGTAAGCACCAACGGCTATGGACGCACCGTAGATGCCACCTAAAACTGCAGCGGATGCAATTGGAGGGGCATTAATCAGTGAAGGCAGCTCAACAATATCGATGGCCAGTGCAGTGGCGGGAATAGTAAGCTGTCGCAAAGCTCGTTTTTTATCGCCCTGGGTGGTGTGGATTTTCCAGGCATCGATATCACGCAGGCCTTTATTTTTTGAGATCGGAAACGGCAAAAGCACAGAAGCAACAGTCAAAATAAGAAGCGGGAGTGCTACCCACGGTTCTACTTCAAAAGACACACGAGTGACTGCGGCAAGGATAATCATTGGTAAAAACTTCCACCACGCTGGCGGTTCACTACCCATGTGCTTCGCTAAATCTCCCATGATTTCCGACACTAGCCAATAAATGCAAGCTTGACCTAAGACTTATGGAAGAATGGCAGCAGGCCTGACGAATATATTTGTGGGTCGGAAAATTTAGACAATACAGTTTTAGATTGGCGCACGTACCTGCGCGGCGGCGGTAGGAGATCTTGTCCCTACCAGCGCCCGGGTGCACTGCTCAATCGTGGAGATAAGAAAATAGGAGTGTCGCTGTGCCAAATAACAAGGCAGTAGAAGCAGAAATCTCTCCCTCGGCTGTGCTGGCCGCGGAATTTGATCGAGATTCATTGAGCGAAAAAACTCGCGTACATCAACTGGCCAAACGACTTGGAATGGTTTCCAAGGACGTCGTTGTTGCGCTCGATGGCATCGGCCTGGTCAAGGTTGCGCAGTCAAACCTGAGCAAAGAAGAAGTAGAAAAGCTTCTCGACGCCCTGTCTCAGCCCGTACTCAACGCTGCCCCAGCTGCCGTCCCCGACGTTGAACCGGTGGAGAAGATTCGTCGACGCGTTGAGAAGAATGTGGAAAATGAAATCCACCAAATCGAAGAAAAAGTAGAGCGCGAACTCGCGGCAGTCGCGCAACCTACCGACTTCGAGGCGGCAGCCCGCGAAGAAGCCACTGCAGAACTGCTGGAAGATATCGTCCCAGAGATCACCCCGGCGCCGGTGGAAGCACCTGTGTACACGCCGATCTTTGTGGCACCTGCAGTTGTACCTACTGAAAACGTCCAAGACACCGACGATGAACAGGCCCGCGAACGCACGGCGCGGAAGCGCCGTGGGCGTCGTGGCACCGGCCGCGGACGTGGAGCTGAAGCTGAAACCGTCACCGAAGTGAGTGAGGAGGCGTCGACAAGCGAAGTAGAAGAGGTAAACGAGCCAATCGGAATTAAGGGCTCCACTCGCTTGGAGGCGCAACGCCGCCGTCGCACGGAAATGCGCGAAGAAAACAAAAAGCGCCGCCATGTGGTGAGCACCCAGGAGTTCATGGAACGCCGTGAATCGATGGAACGTCGCATGATTGTGCGCGAGCGCCAACGCCACGATCACCCAGGTCTGGTCACTCAGGTTGGTGTGCTGGAAGACGATCAGCTGGTTGAGCAGTTTGTTACCTCTGATGCGCAGATGTCCATGGTGGGCAATATTTATCTGGGGCGCGTTCAAAATGTGCTGCCAAGCATGGAAGCTGCCTTCATTGACATTGGAAAAGGTCGCAACGGTGTGTTGTATGCCGGCGAAGTCGACTGGAAAGCTGCTGGACTTGGCGGACGTGGACGTCGCATTGAGCAGGCGCTGAAAGCCGGCGACCAGGTTCTCGTCCAGGTCTCCAAGGATCCATTGGGCCATAAGGGTGCGCGTTTGACCACCCAAATTTCCCTGGCGGGACGTTACCTGGTGTACGTTCCAGGTGGTCGCAGCGCTGGCATTTCCCGCAAACTGCCTGGACCTGAGCGCAAGCGTCTGAAGGAAATCCTTGGCCGCGTTGTCCCAGCGCAGGGGGGAACCATCATCCGAACTGCTGCTGAAGGTGTGTCGGAAGAAAACATCGCAGCTGACGTGAACCGTCTGCACACCCTGTGGGAGCAGATCAAGGAACGCACTGCGAAGGAAAAGAAGTCCCGCGGTTCCAAGCCGATCACCATGTATGAAGAGCCAGACATGCTGGTGAAGGTGATCCGTGACCTCTTCAATGAAGATTTCACCTCACTGATCGTTGACGGCGACCGTGCTTGGAACACCGTGCGTGCCTACATCCAATCAGTCGCTCCTGATTTGGTGTCCCGCGTGGAACACTTCGATCGCGCAGACTTTGACGGCAAGGATGCTTTCGAAGCATTCGACCTGAACACCCAGCTTGAGGAAGCGCTGTCCCGAAAGGTGAACCTGCCATCGGGTGGATCGCTGATCATCGACCGCACCGAAGCCATGACGGTGATCGATGTGAACACCGGACGCTACACCGGCAAGGGTGGTGGCAACTTGGAAGAAACCGTCACGCTCAACAACATTGAAGCTGCCGAAGAAATCGTGCGCCAAATGCGCCTGCGTGATCTCGGTGGCATGATCGTTGTCGACTTCATCGATATGGTGCTGCCAGAAAACCAAGAATTGGTCCTGCGCCGACTCAATGAAGCGCTAGAAAACGATCGCACCCGCCACCAAGTCTCTGAGGTAACCTCACTGGGACTTGTTCAGATGACCCGCAAACGCATCGGCGCGGGCCTGCTGGAAACCTTCTCTTCGCCGTGTGAGCACTGTGAAGGCCGAGGCATCATCGTTCATGTTGATCCAGTAGACACCGTTGACGAGCGCGTTGAGGCGAAAGCGGAAGAGCGTAGCCGTCGTCACCAGCGTTCTAATAGCACTAAGAAGGCAGCTGCGGAGCACCCGATGGTTGTTGCCATGCGTGATCTCGTGGAAAGCGATGAACACGATCTGGATCAAGAATTTGAGGAACTCGCTGCATCAGTGATCGTCCTCGATGACTCCGATCTAGATGATGTGGTCAACGACAAGCTCGACGAGCCTGAGCGCATTCTTGCTGAATCCACCGTGGAACCAGAGGAAGGACCACGCAGGAGGGCCCGCCGTCAACGTCAGGGATCTGCTGCGGATGATATTGCCGCGATTGCAGCTGCTGCCGTGGACATTGCTTCTGAAGAAGACCCTGATGAGCCTTCGGGATCGTCGTATGTGTCTGACTTTGAGGCAGAGCCTATTGCACCTGTAGTTGAGAAGGCTGCTGACCCTGTGGCTGAGCCAACCGCTGATTATGAAAAGGCACGTGCCGAATTTGAGGCAAGCCCACGCAGGCGCCGCAAGACTCGTGGCAATTCACGTTCGGATCATGCTCCAAAGCCAGAGGATTTCGCACCTGTGGTTGAAGAGGTTGCTGAGACTCCAGTGAAGACACCTGCGCGGAAGGCTCCACGCCGTAACCGTCCAAGTGAGCTCAGTTCCGGTGCGCCGTCCTCTGCACCATCGACCAGGAACCGTCGCCGCGCAGTGCGCCGTCAACTGGTGGAAGCTCCTGAGACCGTCGTTGAGATAGCACCTGAAGCAGCACCAGAACAGGTTGCAGAGCCTCAGGTTGAATTCGACCAGCCAGACAACCGCCGAAAGCGTCGTCGTGCTGTGCGCGTGACAGCGGCGCCGGTGGAGAAGAAGGTGGCGTCGACAAGCAATGCGCGGGCGCCGAAGAAGGAACCTCAGGCGGCGAGCACCACCAACCCAGGCCGCCGTAGGCGGGCTACCCGACGAGGCCCACGAAGCTAGGGTATAAGGGCGGTTTGTGTTGAAGCCGCCTTTAGGGGTAACCTTGGACAGTCGCTGTTTTAGGCAATGTCAGTAATGCCCATTTGCCCATTTCACGGCGAATGTGTGAATGACGTGAGGTCATTTTGGCTCCGCATGTCTAAAACGCAATTGTAAAACGTAAGTCCAATCAGGGACTCATCATCCGAGTACCTGAGCCGAGAATCAGATAAGGGGTAGCCCTCTATGTACGCGATCGTCAAGACCGGCGGAAAGCAGTACAAGGTTGCCGAAGGTGACCTCGTTAAGGTCGAGAAGATCGAGGGTGAGCCGGGTGCATCCGTGGCTCTCACCCCGGTTCTGCTCGTCGATGGCGCCGATGTAACCACCGCCGCTGACAAGCTCGCTTCTGTGAGCGTCAACACCGAGATCGTCGAGCACACCAAGGGCCCGAAGATCAAGATCCTGAAGTACAAGAACAAGACCGGATACAAGAAGCGCCAGGGACACCGTCAGCCCCTGACCGTTCTGAAGGTAACCGGAATCAAGTAAGCCCTCGGGCTTTCTATGAGTTTTTCCTTTAGAAGGAGGGAATTACCACATGGCACACAAGAAGGGTGCATCTAGCTCCAGCAACGGTCGTGATTCCGAGGCTAAGCGCCTTGGCGTCAAGCGTTTCGGTGGTCAGCAGGTTTCCGCAGGCGAGATCCTTGTTCGTCAGCGCGGCACCAAGTTCCACCCAGGTGAGAATGTTGGTCGCGGTGGCGACGACACTCTCTTCGCACTGAAGACTGGCGCTGTCCAGTTCTCCACCAAGCGCAACCGTCGCCTGGTGAACATCGTCGAGACCGAGGCTGTTGACGCTTAAGTCACACTCACTCAACGAGTTTAAAACTGCTCCTTGCTTTCCTTTTGGGAAGGTGAGGGGCAGTTTTTTGTTTTTGGGGTTCTTTTGGGGGCTCTGTGTAATGTACAACAAGGATTAAGAGGCTCTTCTGCCGGAGAGCATATCTGCCAGAGAGCCCCTTTTAGATGGGGTGTTATTGCGTAGGAGGCCAGTACCTGCGCTTATTGATGTAATCGTTCAGAAGACCGTTAACCACGCTAGACGCCGGTACCCCGTCCCTAGCTGCGATCTCTGTCAATGCAGCATGAATACTCGGATCAATGTTAATTGTGGACGTAGTTGAGGCACCACGACTGTTAGACCGCTGGGTCAACTTAACGATAACGATGACAATCGCTGCGATCCCGCCCATGAACAGAATAAACAGGATAAAAAGAATTAACAGTTCTGCGCCGCCTAAAGCCATGTTTTCTCCTTAAATAACGGTGCTGAGTGTTTGTTGGGGTTCAGAGCAGTCAGAAAATGACACTTTCTACTTAACCCATACAGTGATTATGCCCTTTTAGTTCTTCGGCCACCTGGAAAGGCTTGAAACCATCCCAGGTGGCCGAAGGGTGGTTAACCCCAGAACACGACAAAAGGTTTAGACAGCAGTCTCCTGGTTGAACCATGTCTCGATGCGTTCCAGCACATCATTAATGGTCTTCACGTGGGTTTCGTCCGTGCCTGTGGAGGAAGAGGTTTCCACCAACCATTGTTTGTTGTCGGTTTCGTAAAGGGTTTGGATAAATTTCGAGTCATCTGCAGCAAGTGTGACTCGAAGATAAGGGGTTTTGGAATCCTTCAGGCGCATGACTTCCACCAGGAGGTGGGGAAGGCCGTACGCAGAGAAAGCGGGGGAGAACCAGTCATCGATTTGGACGACAGCGTCGGAATCTTCATCGCCGAAAAGCAGGATGGTGTCCGCGTTCATGTCGGCAAGGCCCAGTCCGTAATCGAAAGCGATGGCGGTGAGCCATTCGGCTGCTTCTTCGGCGGAGTTGTAGTTGGTCACAACGTAAAGGCAACGATCACCGGATAAGTGGATGGCGTCTTCTTCAAGCTTGACGGTGTCTGGCACCGTTTCGGCAAGCCCTGCCGCAAGAGATTCCAACACAGGGGTTGTAGATGGCGTGGCGAAATCGATGCGTTCGGTCAGTGGGGTTTTGGAAATACGGGCGCTACCTGGGTCGCCATCGGTTTCAAAGAGGACAAAGTCATAGCTCATGGTAATTCAGTGTAGATAGGCGTACGGTGGGCTATCCAATTCATCTCAACCTAAGGCGCATTTTGGTGCGCATCAAGGAGAAAATATGTCTGTTGTGGGTACCGGCCAATTCTTTGGATCCCCGGAGGAAGAGCGGGATAAGTTGATGCAATCTTTGATGGATCAGAAGAATAAGCTTTCGAAGTCTGAAGGTATCCCATTGGTCACCTTGAATGATGGAAAAACCATTCCTCAGCTTGGTTTTGGTGTGTTCAAGGTAGATCCCGATGAAGCAGAGCGCGTAGTTACCGAAGCACTTGAGGTAGGTTACCGCCACATCGATACTGCTGCGATTTACGGCAATGAGGAAGGTGTCGGCCGAGCTATTGCTAAGTCCGGCATTCCTCGTGAAGAGCTGTTTATTACTACCAAGTTGTGGAACGATCGCCACCTGGATGTAGAAGCTGCTTTTGAGGAGTCTCTGCAGAAGCTGGGCTTGGATTATGTAGATCTGTACTTGGTGCACTGGCCGGCACCGAAGAACGATAATTATGTTGCTGCATGGAAGGGCTTGGAAAAGCTCGGTGACCGTGCTCGTTCCATCGGTGTGTGCAACTTCCTGCCAGAGCACCTAGAAAAGCTGCTGGCAGAGGCAACCACTGTGCCTGCCATTAACCAGATTGAGCTGCACCCAGCTTTGCAGCAGCGCGATGCTGTTGAGGCATCTCTTGCAGCAGGCATCACTGTGGAGTCGTGGGGTCCTCTGGGACAGGGGCGTTTTGATCTTGGCGCTGAGGAACCAATCGCAGCTGCAGCGAAGAACCATGGAAAGACCCCAGCTCAGGTTGTTATCCGTTGGCACCTGCAGAACGGTTTCGTTGTGTTCCCCAAGACTGTGACTAAGAGCCGCATGGTGGAAAACATCGACGTGTTTGATTTCGAACTCAGTGATGAGGAGATGGCTGCGATCACTGCTCTTGAGCGCAATGATCGTGGTGGTTCACACCCGAATGATCTGAACTAGAAATAAGGTAAGGCCCTGCACTTCACATAAGTGCAGGGCCTTAATTTGTTTTTGGTGTTTTAGCCGAGGAAGTCAGTCTCGGTAAACTTGCGATCGAAAGCTGAACGGGCTGGGTTAGCGTCGGCAAGCAATATATCGAAGCGGTCATTGGCAATCTCAATGATTTCCGATAGCGCTTGGCGGTGCTCTTGCTCGTCGGAGTTGTCGAGGCGGCGCAAGCCGGCGGCGACGACGGTATCCACAGAATCCATGGTGTCGAAGTACGCAACATACGGCATGTTGAAGCGTTCGCGGTACTGCTCGGAGACGGTGATGAGCTTTTCTTGATCCACGTCATCGAGATCATCAAGACCGATCGAACCACGGTCTTGAGAGATGGTGGCGGCTTCCTCTTCGGTGGCCAAAATGAGCTGTGCCATGTCGGGGTAGTCGTGGATGAGCTCTTCGCGGTCGGACAACGGTGCGGTGAGCACAGCGACTTGGATGGCTTCGCGCAGTTCCGTGACGTTGGCGAATGGCTGGGATTCCCATGCGGTTTCCAAAGGCCAGGTTTTGCTGTTGAACAGCGGTGCGAAGGTTTCTACGAAGTCGGTGCGATCCATCTTGTTGACCGCATCCAAATTGATGCGCTTACCGGATTTTGAGGTAGCGACTTGTCCACCGGATTGGCGTCCGACATGGAAGAACAGCAGGTTAAGCAGGATCGCGGTGATCGCGCCGACGGACATGCCGGAGGAGACGAAGATACGCGCCCACTCAGGGAACGCCTGAGCAACATCGGGGCGGAAGGACACCAGCATGGCTAGGCCAAGTGCGGAGGTCACGATGACGGAGTTGCGGCTATCAGCGAGGTCAGACTTGGCGATGGTCTGGATTCCCACCCATGCAACGTTGGCGAACAGTGCCAAGGATGCGCCACCGAGGACTGGGGAAGGGATGGAAGCGACGATCGCGCCAGCCTTGGGCAGCACACCGAGGATGATCATGAAGCCGGCAGCAGCTGCCGCAACCCAGCGAGATTTCACGCCAGTAATGCGCACCAAGCCAACGTTTTGCGCGAAGCAGGTGTACGGGAAGGAGTTCATGACGCCACCAATCAGGGTGGAGAGGCCGTCAGCGCGCAGTGCGCGGGTGACATCACTGCGGCGAGTTCGCTTGCCGACGATTTCCCCCGTTGCAAACACGTCACCGGTGGTCTCCACCATGGTGATGATCATGACGATAATCATGGAGAAAATGGCAACAGCGTTAAATTCTGGAACACCAAAATAAAACGGAGTGGTGATGTCGAACGCTTCAGCATTTCCCACCTCATCCAAGTTGGCATCGCCCAAGATCAGAGCAACTGCGGTGCCACCAACCAGGCCGATCAACACAGCCAAGGTGCCCATGAATCCACGGAAGAAGCGCTGCGCCAAAATGATCACCGCCAAGGTGCCAAAACCGTAAGCAAGATCGCGGGCAGCAGGCACCCCATCGGCGTAGTTCACAAAGTCATTTGCAGATACCGACAGCAGGGAAGCACCCATAACCAACAGCACAGTACCGGTGACAACTGGTGGGAAGAACTTGAGGAAACGCGCAAACACCGGCGCTGCAAAGAACGTGAAAATGCCGGAGACAATGACTGCACCGTAAATGGCAGGCAGCGACGCAACGCCACCTTGACCATCAGTAACGCCCAAACCAATGGCGATGATGGGAGCAACAGCAGTAGTGGTGACACCTTGAACGATCGGTAGGCGCACACCAATGTGGCGACCAATGCCCACAGACTGAATCAACGTGGCGATGCCACATGTCAACAAGTCAGCGTTAATCAGGTGAATGGTGGTCGCAGTGTCCAAGTTCAGCGACTGTGCAATCAGCAGCGGAACAATGACGGCTCCTGCGTAGAAAGCAAGAACGTGTTGGAGCCCTAGGGCTGCAAGTTTGGGTGCGGGTGGCACCTGGTCTACCGGATGTTTCACCCGGGTTGTGGTTGATGTTGTCACGGCGTTCGGGGTTGTCCCTTCGTCCTCGATATGAAATTTATCCATCAGTATTGTCCACTTTTTCCTACACCGCACAAAATAATCAGATAGGATCGTTAGTTTTCAGTTATTCACATAGGCGTTGACACTGGTAGGATCGAAGAACCTTGGCGCCCACACATCCCCCCCTTTATTTTTCTACTTATACGTCGGCGCCCGTTTTATCCCGATCAGGAGTGACACCGTTTTATGAACCGATTTATTGACCGCGTTGTGCTACACCTCGCCGCAGGTGACGGCGGCAATGGTTGTGTCTCGGTGCACCGCGAAAAATTCAAGCCACTTGGTGGACCAGACGGCGGCAACGGCGGCCACGGTGGAGACATCATCTTGGAAGTCACCGCACAGGTCCACACCCTGCTTGACTTCCACTTCCACCCACACGTGAAGGCCGAGCGCGGCGCTAACGGCGCTGGCGATCATCGCAACGGTGCCCGAGGCAAGGACCTTGTCTTGGAAGTTCCACCAGGAACTGTCGTGCTTAATGAAAAGGGCGAGACTCTGGCAGACCTGACCAGCGTGGGCATGAAGTTCATTGCTGCGGCTGGCGGTAACGGCGGTTTGGGTAACGCAGCGCTTGCCTCCAAGGCTCGTAAGGCCCCAGGCTTCGCCCTGATCGGTGAGCCAGGCGAGACCCACGACTTGATTCTTGAACTCAAATCCATGGCAGATGTGGGATTGGTGGGCTTCCCATCAGCCGGCAAATCATCACTGATTTCTGTGATGTCTGCAGCAAAGCCAAAGATCGGTGATTACCCATTCACCACCCTGCAGCCAAACCTCGGCGTAGTTAACGTTGGTCATGAGACTTTCACCATGGCAGACGTGCCTGGTTTGATCCCTGGTGCTTCTGAGGGCAAGGGCTTGGGTCTGGATTTCTTGCGCCACATTGAGCGCACCTCCGTGCTGGTTCACGTTGTCGATACCGCAACGATGGATCCAGGCCGCGATCCGATCTCTGATATTGAGGCTTTGGAAGCAGAACTTGCTGCCTACCAGTCGGCTTTGGATGAAGACACCGGACTTGGTGACTTGAGCCAGCGCCCTCGCATTGTTGTGTTGAACAAGGCTGATGTCCCTGAGGCTGAAGAGCTTGCTGAGTTCCTCAAAGAAGATATTGAGAAGCAATTCGGATGGCCCGTGTTCATTATCTCCGCAGTGGCACGCAAGGGCTTGGATCCTTTGAAGTACAAGCTGCTGGAAATCGTCCAGGATGCCCGAAAGAAGCGTCCAAAGGAGAAGGCCGAGTCTGTCATCATTAAGCCTAAGGCTGTTGATCACCGCACTAAGGGGCAGTTCCAGATCAAGCCTGACCCAGAGGTTCAGGGCGGATTCATCATCACCGGCGAAAAGCCAGAGCGCTGGATTTTGCAGACCGATTTTGAAAACGACGAAGCAGTTGGCTACCTGGCTGACCGTCTGTCCAAGTTGGGCATTGAGGACGGGCTTCGTAAGGCAGGAGCACATGTGGGTGCAAACGTCACCATCGGAGGCATTTCCTTCGAGTGGGAGCCAATGACCACCGCTGGCGACGATCCAATCCTTACCGGACGTGGCACCGATGTGCGCCTTGAACAGACCTCTCGTATCTCTGCTGCAGAGCGTAAACGCGCATCTCAGGTACGTCGTGGCCTCATCGATGAGTTGGATTATGGCGAGGACCAAGAGGCTTCCCGCGAACGCTGGGAAGGATAAAACCAAGCACTTTTCAGGTCTACGTGTATACGATGGTAACGCTATGAATGATACGCAGAACACACCTGAAAGCGTTCGATTACGGGATAATCTCCCAACGCCAACCCAAATGGCGCCGGTGACAGGGCTTCCCGTCACCCCCTACAGCCAGGAAGCAAGCATCGGTGCGAGCTTCCCGGCAGTGGATCCGGACACCAAAGACAGCGCCGCATACGGACATGAATCCGGAATGCGTGAACGCATCTCCAACGCTAAGCGAGTGGTGGTGAAAATTGGTTCGTCCTCATTGACTAACGATGAGGATGGACACACCGTCGATCCCAACCGCATCAACACTATTGTCAATGCCTTGCAAGCACGCATGGAAGCTGGCTCGGACCTCATCGTTGTGTCCTCTGGCGCAGTGGCCGCGGGAATGGCCCCGCTTGGATTGAGCACCCGGCCCACGGAATTGGCAGTCAAGCAGGCTGCAGCAGCAGTGGGGCAAGTTCACCTCATGCACCAGTGGGGACGTTCTTTTGCCCGGTATGGTCGCCCCATCGGCCAGGTGCTTCTTACCGCAGCTGATGCAGGAAAGCGTGATCGTGCGAGGAATGCGCAGCGTACCATCGACAAGCTGCGCATTTTGGGCGCGGTTCCTATCGTCAATGAAAATGACACCGTGGCAACCACCGGTGTGAATTTTGGTGACAACGACCGACTTGCTGCAATTGTGGCGCACCTGGTGTCGGCTGATGCTTTGGTGCTGCTCAGTGACGTGGATGGACTTTTTGATAAGAACCCTACTGATCCCACCGCGAAGTTTATTTCCGAGGTTCGTGACGGCAATGATTTGAAAGGTGTCATTGCCGGCGACGGCGGAAAAGTGGGCACCGGTGGCATGGCATCAAAGGTGTCTGCTGCACGTTTGGCTTCCCGAAGTGGCGTGCCTGTGCTGTTGACCTCTGCGGCAAACATTGGCCCAGCACTGGAAGACGCCCAGGTGGGCACCGTATTCCACCCCAAGGACAACCGCCTCTCCGCGTGGAAGTTCTGGGCTTTGTATGCCGCAGATACTGCAGGAAAGATCCGACTTGATGATGGCGCGGTGGAAGCAGTGACCTCCGGTGGTAAATCTTTGCTGGCTGTGGGCATTACTGAGATCATTGGTGATTTCCAACAGGGTGAGATCGTGGAGATCTTGGGACCTGCCGGCCAAATCATCGGGCGAGGCGAGGTGTCCTACGATTCTGATACCTTGCAATCAATGGTTGGCATGCAAACGCAGGACCTTCCAGATGGCATGCAGCGCCCGGTAGTGCATGCAGATTATCTGTCCAACTACGCCAGCCGCGCGTAAAGCGCGGGCCTGCTGGTGGCAGGTGGCGTCGAAAAGCACTTTTAAAGGAGTTTAAGACGATGAAGTTTGTTATGTATCCGCATTTGTGGGAGTCCACGACCGCTGTCATTGAGGGTGGCGGACATGAGCGGGTTGAGGATATTAAAGATGCAGACTTCATTTTCTTTAATGGTTCAGCGCCGGAGTTCCCGGATTTGCCGGAGAACATCAAGTTCGTGCAGGCCTCCATGGCGGGTATTGATGCGCTGGTCAAGCGTGGTGTCGTCAATGAGAAGGCACGTTGGGCAAACGCGGCTGGCCTGTACGCTGACACCGTTGCTGAGTCCACCATTGGTTTAATTCTGGCGCAGATGCACATGCATGCGACGACTCGTTTGGCTAAGTCGTGGAGCGTGCGGCCTGAGGTGGAAAACAACAAGTCATGGCTGCATGACAATAAAACTGTCGCTATTTTGGGCGCCGGTGGCATTGGCGTGCGTCTGCTGGAAATGCTCAAGCCGTTCAACGTGAAGACCATTGCGGTTAATAACTCTGGTCGTCCGGTGGAAGGTGCGGATGAAACCTTCGCCATGGACAAGGCTGAGCACGTGTGGGCTGAGGCTGATGTGTTTGTGCTGATCCTGCCGCTGACTGATGCCACTTATCAGATCGTCAATGCAGAAACTTTGGGCAAGATGAAGCCTTCTGCCGTGGTGGTCAATGTGGGGCGTGGCCCGCTGATCAACACCGATGATCTGGTGGATGCATTGAATAACGGCACTATTGCGGGTGCTGCGCTGGACGTTACCGATCCTGAGCCACTTCCTGACAGCCACCCGCTGTGGGAGATGGACAATGTGGTTATCACTCCTCATACTGCAAACACGAATGAGAGGATTCGTGCTTTGACCGGCGAACTCACCTTGCGAAACATTGAGTTGTTTGAGGCAGGCGAGCAGATGGCCACCGAGGTCGATGTGGTGGCAGGCTACTAGGCCTTTTATGGTGTGATCCGACACTGTTGCTTCTTAAGGATCTGTATAGTGGGCAACCATGAGTTCAACGACCCTAACTGATGACCAAATTCGCGACAATGAGCGGACCGAAGTTCTAGCTAAAGCAACTGCAGCTAAGAACATCGTCCCGGATATTGCAGTGTTGGGCACCGGACCGAAGAACGCAATCCTGCGTGCGGCGGCAGATGAACTCGTTGCACGCAGCGCAGAAATCATCGAAGCCAACGCTTCCGATATTGAAGCGGGTCGCGCAAACGGCATGGAAGAATCCATGATTGATCGCCTTGCCCTTGATGAATCTCGCATTGAGGGCATCGCTGGCGGTTTGCGCCAGGTTGCTGGCCTGACCGACCCAGTGGGTGAAGTACTGCGCGGACATGTCATGGAAAACGGCATTCAGATGAAGCAGGTCCGTGTGCCTTTGGGCGTGATGGGCATGGTCTATGAAGCCCGCCCAAACGTCACCGTCGACGCCTTCGGCCTGGCACTCAAGTCCGGAAACGTAGCTTTGCTGCGCGGTTCCTCCACAGCTGTGCATTCCAACACCAAGCTCGTGGAAATCCTGCAGGACGTCCTCGAGCGTTTCGAGCTGCCACGCGAAACCGTGCAGTTGCTGCCTTGCCAAACCCGCGGATCCGTCCAAGATTTGATCACCGCACGCGGCCTCGTTGACGTGGTCATCCCACGCGGCGGCGCAGGACTAATCAACGCAGTGGTCACCGGTGCGACCGTGCCCACAATTGAAACCGGCACCGGCAACTGCCACTTCTACATCGATGCCGAAGCCAAGCTTGATCAGGCAATCGCCATGGTCATCAACGGCAAGACCCGCCGCTGCAGCGTGTGCAACGCTACTGAAACCGCGCTTCTCGACGCTGCCCTCAGCGACTCAGACAAGCTTGCAGTCGTCCAGGCGCTCCAGGAAGCAGGAGTTACAATTCATGGACGGGTGGCGGAATTGGAAGCATTCGGTGCAACCGACGTGGTGGAAGCAACCGAAACCGACTGGGATTCTGAGTACCTGTCCTTCGATATCGCTGTCGCTGTGGTTGACGGTGTGGATGGAGCTCTGGCACACATCGCTAAGTACAGCACCAAGCACACCGAAGCGATCGCCACCCAAAACATTGAAACCGCTCAGCGCTTTGCAGATCGCGTCGATGCAGCAGCGGTGATGATAAACGCATCCACCGCCTACACCGATGGGGAGCAGTACGGCATGGGCGCGGAGATCGGCATTTCCACCCAGAAACTGCATGCACGTGGACCAATGGCCCTGCCAGAGCTGACCTCCACCAAGTGGATTCTGCAGGGCACAGGACAAATTAGGCCTTAAGTTTGAAGTAGTAATCAAGCTCCCCTGTGAGGACTCGTTGTAGTCTTTTATTTAGTTAATAAAAGATTTCATACCAACTTGTCAGCAGGGGAGCTTTCATGTCTGTCACAAACTTCCGTCGGTTTCTTGCTGGCATAGCGGTCATCGCGGCGTGTGTTGCTGCGACTCCAACAGCTCAGGCACAAAGCAGTGGCTCTTCTGGATCCTCTGGTTCTTCAGCGGGATCTAGCGGGCTGTGGGATTTACTTTTTCCAGAATCCCATGAGTCTTTTATCGAGCGGCTTCTTGATCCTTTGGATGACAGCCATATATCTATTCACCCTGACCTCACCCCAGACCTGTATGAAGAGGTGTTTGATCCACCGCAAATTGGTGAATGCCCAGCCGTTGTTGCTGTGGTCGCACGAGGCAGTGAACAAAACCTTCAAATCCGACCCGCGCGATACAGCGAGGAATCTCCATGGACGTCCAATGGATTTGAGGAAAGAAACTTCCGTAGCTTCTTTGGCCGGATGGAAAAACACTACCGTGAATCGGCTGGCGAGTCGTTGATGAAAGACGTCTACGTGATGGGTCTGAATAATATCGAATACCCTGCTTCTTTGCCGCTGTCTTCGGAGGGAAGCAGCGCCATTGAATTGGGCACTTCCATTTCTAGTGGTCGCGACAATGTCATCAGCGCGATTGATCGCTTTGAATCAGCGACAGGGTGCACGCCGAAGTACCTGTTGGCGGGTTATTCTCAAGGTGTCCTCATCGTTGATGGCTATGAAGAGGAGTTGATTGCGAGGGATCAGTACCTCGGCACCCTGCACATCGCGAATCCAGCGCAACAAGTTGATGATCCAACACTTGTTGGACATGAAGTAACCACGGGAGGCTTGGCTAGTTCCGTGGAGCCCGTCGAGGACAATCCTTTCAAGGTGAGCTACTGCCTGCCTGGAGACATCGTGTGCGATCGTTCTTTTGAACAGTTCTCTGCTGCGGGATCCTCTATCGCAGCTGCGCAATTGAGCACCGGAAATATCCGTCCAGGTCGAGTCCACCTGCAATACTTCGTTACCACCCAACCGTGGGATGAGCAGATTTTTGACGAAGTCGCATCGTGGATTGAAGCTGCCTAAAAACTCGCGAGGACGCATGCTCAGCAAGGTGGTGTGCGAACACTATACTGTCCACTCATGACTACAACGGTGAAACGCCGCGCTCGCATTGGCATCATGGGTGGCACATTTGACCCCATTCATAATGGTCACCTTGTGGCGGGCTCAGAGGTAGCGGATCGATTCGATCTTGATCTGGTGGTGTACGTTCCCACCGGACAGCCATGGCAAAAGGCGAACAAGAAAGTCAGCCCAGCGGAAGATCGTTACCTGATGACGGTGATCGCCACTGCCTCTAATCCACGGTTTATGGTATCGCGGGTTGATATTGATCGGGGAGGGGATACTTACACGATCGATACCCTGCAAGATTTGAGCAAGCAATACCCGGACGCCCAGCTGTACTTCATCACCGGTGCCGATGCACTGGCACAGATCGTGACGTGGCGCGATTGGGAGAAAACCTTCGAACTTGCCCACTTCGTTGGAGTGACTCGACCCGGTTATGAATTGGATGGAAACATCATTCCGGAAATGCACCAAGATCGAGTCTCATTGGTGGATATCCCCGCCATGGCTATTTCCTCCACGGACTGCAGAGAACGCTCTAGCAAAGAACGCCCTGTTTGGTATCTTGTCCCTGATGGCGTGGTGCAATACATCGCCAAACGCCAACTCTATCGTCCTGAAGGATCCGATAAGGATATGGATCCCAAGGGCCAAAACCAAGCATAAATCTAGTCAAAAGTTCCAACTTCTTGCCAAAAGTAGGTGAATCACCCTGCTTCGTGGAAAACTGGGAAGGGTTGACGTTGCGGAATCTCTCCGCAGCGTCGGTTCGGACCCTAAAAAAGGGTGAGGAACCACATGAGCTGTTTTAAGGAATTTTGTGTCTGCACTTGAAGAGTCGATCCGCATCGCGACCATCGCGGCGAAAGCAGCGGATGAAAAGAAGGCCGATGACATCGCTGTCATCGATGTTTCTGACATGATCGCAATCACCGATTGCTTTGTTGTTGCATCTGCTGACAATGAGCGCCAAGGTGGGCGCCATTGTTGAGGAGATCGAAGATGAGATGACCAAGGCTGGTTTCGAGCCTAAGCGCCGTGAAGGCAACCGCGAAAACCGTTGGGTTCTCCTTGACTACGGATTGGTTGTTATCCACGTTCAGCGACAGGCAGAGCGCGAGTTCTACGGACTGGATCGTCTGTACCGCGACTGCCCACTCATTGAAATTGAAGGACTTGAAACCTTCAAGCGTGAATCCTCCTGGTCTGATGAGGCGGATATCCGCAACATCGACAGCATTGATGAACTCCCACCTTTGCCAGCTGAATACGAGCCTGGCTACGAGGACGATTAAGAGGTAGTCCTGTGACTCGTCGCCTGATTCTGCTCCGACACGGGCAGACTGAATACAACGCCACGTCCCGAATGCAGGGACAATTGGACACAGAGCTGTCTGACCTGGGCTTTCAACAGGCGGCCAGCGCAGCCTCAGTGCTGGTTCAAAAAAACATCACCCATGTGTTCAGCTCGGATCTTTCCCGCGCCTTCAACACCGCAAGCGCGGTTGCGGCGCTGATTGACGCGGAGGTGCGCGTCGATAAGCGTCTTCGGGAAACGCATTTGGGTGAGTGGCAGGCCAAAACCCACACTGAGGTGGATTCCGAATATCCAGGTGCGCGCGCTCAATGGCGCCACGATCCGCAGTGGGCACCACCCGGCGGCGAATCGCGCGTGGATGTTGCGCGCCGGGCACGCCAAGTTGTCGACGAGTTGATGGTGTCGCTTGATGATTGGGATGAAGGCACCGTGCTCATCGTGGCTCACGGTGGCACGATTAATGCGCTGACCTCGAATCTTTTGGACCTGGCGTATGATCAGTACCCCATGTTCTCTGGACTTGGAAATACCTGTTGGGCACAATTGACCGCCCGACCTCGCTATTATGCAGGTAGTGAGAACCCAGAAGATGACCTCAAGATTTCTTCGGCGGTTTCCAACAGCCCTCATTTTGAGGGCAACAATGTGGAAAACGCCCAGTGGTATCTTGACGGCTGGAACATGGGTGTTACGCAGTAAAGAAGATGGCAATAAAAATGTGGAGGAGTAAAGGCGATGCCAGTTCGGGTAATTGTTGATTCCTCCGCATGCTTGCCAACGCATGTGGCCGAGGACCTCGACATCACGGTGATTAACTTGCACGTGATGAATAACGGTGAAGAACGCAGTACATCCGGGTTGTCGTCGTTGGAACTTGCAGCAAGTTACGCCCGCCAGCTTGAACGCGGTGGCGATGACGGTGTGCTTGCGCTGCATATTTCTAAAGAGCTCTCGTCCACGTGGTCCGCAGCGGTGACAGCAGCCGCTGTGTTTGATGATGATTCTGTGCGCGTGGTGGATACCAGTTCGCTCGGTATGGCTGTGGGTGCTGCCGCGATGGCTGCTGCCCGCATGGCTAAAGATGGCGCGTCTTTGCAGGAATGCTACGACATCGCGGTGGATACCTTGAAGCGTTCAGAAACCTGGATCTACCTGCACCGCATTGATGAAATCTGGAAGTCGGGACGGATTTCCACTGCAACCGCCATGGTGTCAACGGCTTTGGCAACCCGCCCCATCATGCGTTTCAACGGTGGTCGCATGGAGATCGCCGCTAAGACCCGCACCCAATCTAAAGCGTTCGCCAAATTGGTGGAATTAGCCCAGATCAGGGCAGATGGTGAACCCGTATTCATTGCGATTGGCCAAAACGAGGCCCGCGAAGCAGCAAAGCAGTTGGAAAAATTGCTGCGAAACGCACTGCCTGAAGGCTCCAGCTTCATGAGCGTGGACATCGATCCCACCCTTGCCGTGCATTCCGGCCCCGGCGCGGTATCAGTTTCTGCGGTGTTTGCCAACCAGGCCCCGGAGTTGTCCACAGGTAAAGCCGGCGCGAAATAGTTATCCACAGCCGTGCTGACGCCTTGCTAGATTAAGGGCGCCACTGCATTTAGTCTGTGCTGCATGAAGCCGGATATTGCAGCGCGCCTTAAAGGTCTTACCCAGCCCACGGGTACAGAAGACCTCATGCGCGTGAACTATCCCATGCCTCGGTTTCAGATTTCCATCAAGCATGCGTTGATCGTGTGCATCGTTCTCGTTGTGGCTTTTGTCGGTTGGTTTTTCACCCGTGAGAAACCCGTGAATCCACCCACCATGGCGGCGTTGGCGGAAACCTATCAAACACCGGCGCCGAGTTCGCAGGTGGTGGTGTCTGTGGTGGGGCACGTGGCTAAACCCGGCCTGGTCACGCTCGCTGAGGGCTCGCGGGTGGCTGATGCCCTGGCCATTGCAGGTGCCTTGCCAGACGCCGATCTGACGGCGCTCAACTTGGCGCAATTGCTTGTCGACGGCACCCAGATCCATGTTTTAGCTATCGGCGAGGCACAACCTATTTCGGTTGATGCCGCTGCGACTTCTGCTTCTGGGTTGATTTCCTTAAATACCGCCACTGTTGCTGATTTGGTGACGCTGCCTGGGGTGGGGGAGAAGACAGCGCAGGCGATCATTGACTTTCGGGAGAGCAACGGTGGGTTTAGCACCGTGGAGGATTTACTGCAGGTCAAGGGGATTGGGCCATCAAAGTTTGAGCAGATCTCTGGATTGGTGTCCCCATGATTGAGGTGCGTTTGGTTCCGGTGGCGGCTGTGATGTGGATGGCTGTCGCTGCGTTGATTATCAGTGGTTCGTGGGTGTTGTCGGTGGGGATTGTTGGCATCGCGATCATTGCTGCTTGTGTGTTTAAACACTGGGGTCAAGCTGTGGTGATAGCTGCACTGGGCGTTGGTGCCGTAGTGATGGCTGCGTTGAGAATCAGCAGCGCGAAGGCATTTGAAGCACCGCAAACCTGGGTGGGTACCGCAGAAACCATCAAGTTTTTGGACAGCGGTGATCAATTAATCAGTTTGAGAGTAGAAGGCTATCCAGCGCCGATTCCAGTGTTTTACTCTGGTAGCGACACCATTGAGAAAGCCTCTCTCATTGCAGTGTCCGGTCGGATTAAACCAGATAGTTTCCCTGGGGTGGGTGATCTGACCATTTCCACCGAAGACATTGATCAGTTGGAACCGGCCACTGGTTATAGCGCATGGGTGAACCAGGTGCGTGACGGGTTTTCCCAAGCCGTGGAAGAAACCGTGGGGGAGTCTTCCCGTGGACTGATTCCAGGCATGGTGTTGGGGGATACGCGGTTGCAGGGGTCAATTGAAGCCCAAACCTATATTGATACGGGGTTGTCTCACCTGTCAGCTGTTAGTGGAAGCAATGTAGCCATTGTGGTGTCCTCTGTGGTGGTGTTGTCGTATTTTCTCACCGCGGGGCCACGAATCAGGGTGGTGACGTCATTGCTGTCCTTGGTTATTTTTGTCTCCCTCGTGGGGTTTGAACCAAGTGTGCTTCGTGCTTCGGTCACAGGCATCGTGGGGCTTCTGGCAATCATCAACTCTTCTCGGATGGAGCCGATGCATGGGTTGAGTCTTTCGGTGATTTTCTTACTGTTTTATGATTCCAACCTGGCGGTGCATTATGGGTTCTTACTCTCGTGTGCAGCAACTGCTGGCATTGTGATGCTTCAACCACTGCTGTACCGTGCCATCGGTCCACCACTGGCGGTGTGGAAAGTACCAGACATCGTGGTGCGCGCTTTCGCGGTGTCCATTGCCGCTGATCTGGTGACCATTCCGATTATCGCTCTGATGGCTCGCCAAATATCCCTCGTGGCAGTGCTGGCCAACGTGTTGGTTGAATTAGCTGTTCCACCCATCACGTTGCTTGGGTTGATTGCCGTGCTGGCAAGCCTTCTTCCCTGGCCAGTGGAATACCCACTCTTGAAAATCATTGAGCCCTTCACCTGGTGGATTCATCATGTGGCCAAGTGGTGCCAACAATTACCCAATTCGACGCTGGAAATAAGTGCTGGTTGGGCAGGGATTGCCTGGGCGTGTATGGCAGCGGTGTGGGTGGTGGTGATTATCTACAAAGGATATGTGCGCACCCTTGCAGTGTGTTGTGTCTGCTTCTTTCTTTTTGGCGCGTGGAATAACAGACTGCCAGCCCAAATAGATCCGACAGAGCTGCGGTTTGTCATCATCGCCGATGATTCTGAGCTCACTGATGTGCCCGAACATGCAGAATTGATCATCGTGGAAGACCCCCACGGCAGCATGTCCGATCGCCCCATCGTCACCAGAGAAGGAATCCCTGTGCTGTATCCATACCGCGATGGGGAGGTCAGCCTTCATATTGATGGCACCCAGCATGCAGCGGACGGGAGATTTTAACGACACTTGTGGCACGATGGTCACGTGGCTTCAGCACCTATTTCAGTACAACCAGCGGTCCATCTTGTTCTCGGCGAGGATGAGTTCCTTGCCGAACGCGCGCGTATCAACATCGTGCATGACATCCGTTCATCGATGGCTAGCCCCGATTCGCTTCAGGTCACCACCTTGAAGGCCAGCGAAATTACTCAGGGTGAATTGTTGGATGCGTTAAGCCCATCCTTGTTTGCTGAAGACCGTGTGGTGGTGCTTACCAACATGGATCAAGCAGGCCAAGATGCTGTAGATCTAGCCTTATCCGCAGCAGTTGATCCCAGCCCTGGTACCTGCTTGATCGTCATGCACTCTGGCGGTGGACGCTCCAAATCGATGGTGAAGAAGCTGGAAAAAGTCGCGGTGGTGCACGATGCCGCAAAGCTGAAAGACCGGGATCGTCCAGGTTGGGTAAAACAAGAGTTCAAAAACCACAAAGTCCAGGTCACCCCAGATGTTATTCATGCTCTTTTAGAGGGCGTGGGTTCAGATCTTAGAGAGCTGGCGTCCGCCGTATCCCAATTGGTGGAGGACACCCAAGGCAATGTGACCGTAGAAAAGGTCCGTGCCTATTACGTGGGTGTTGCTGAGGTATCGGGTTTCGACATCGCGGATTCCGCCTGCGCTGGTCAAGTATCAAAGGCCGTGGCCAGCACCAGGCGTGCCCTTCAATTGGGTACCAGCCCGGTTGCATTGGCAGCTGCGTTGAGTATGAAAGTTGGCCAGATCGCCAGGCTGTATTCCACCAGGGGACGCATCAACGGTTTTGAGCTGGCCAAAGAATTGGGCATGCCGCCGTTCGTGGTGGAGAAGACTGCGAAAGTGGCCCGAAACTGGTCGGGAGATTCGGTCAGCGAGGCCGTGATTTTGATGGCCGATCTGGATGCCGCTGTAAAAGGACAAAGTGGCGATCCTGAATTTGCCATCGAATCTGCCGTGAGAAGAGTTGCAGAGCTGGCGAGGCGTTAACGCTGAACGGTGGCGGGTAATATATTTGATCATGACACAATCAGATTTACCCGATGATGTTCAGGAATTGGTCACTAAGATCTTTGGACTGGCACGTGATGGGGGAGCAGAATCCGCAGCAACCCTCGGTGCATATGTCGACAACGGCGTTGACGTTAACCTGTCCAACCAAGATGGCAACACTTTGCTCATGCTCGCAGCATATGCAGGACATGCTGATGTCGTGCAGGCGTTGATTGAGCGTGGCGCCGATGTGGATCGCGTGAACAACCGCAATCAGACTCCGCTGGCGGGCGCGATCTTTAAGAAGGAAGAAGCCGTCATTGAGGCACTGCTTGCTGGTGGTGCTGACCCACACGCTGGAACTCCAACTGCTGTTGATACCGCCAAGATGTTTGGCCGCGAGGATCTCGTAGCTCGCTTCGAGTCATAGGCCGGTGGAGTGGACCGCTTTTGGCACCCTGATTCTGCTCAATTTGGTGGGCAGTTTATCCCCGGGGCCTGATACCTTTTTCCTCCTCCGCTTAGCCACCCGCTCCAGAGCGCACGCGATAGCTGGCGTCGCCGGCATCGTCACCGGACTCACGGTGTGGGTGACGCTGACGGTCGTGGGAGCAGCGGCGCTGCTCACCACTTATCCGTCGATCCTCGGAATCATCCAGCTCGTCGGCGGCACATACCTAAGCTTCATGGGGTACAAGTTGCTGCGCTCGGCGTCGAGAGAGCTTATCGACGCCCGCCAGTTCCGTTTCAACGCCGATGCCCGACCTATCCCGGATGCGGTAGAAGCACTTGGAACCCGCACTCAGGTATATCGACAAGGTTTGGCCACCAACCTGTCAAACCCTAAAGTTGTCATGTACTTCGCGGCAATTCTGGCTCCGTTGATGCCAGCGCACCCATCACCGGTGCTGGCGATCTCTATCATCGTGGCGATTTTAGTGCAGACCTTTGTTACCTTCTCTGCTGTGTGCCTCATTGTCTCTACGGAGCGTGTGCGCAAAGCAATGCTGCGTGCAGGTCCCTGGTTTGACCTGCTTGCTGGCGTGGTCTTCCTCGTTGTGGGTGTGACTCTGCTGTATGAAGGCCTGACCGGTTTACTCGGGTAAAGGCATAAAAAATGGCTTCCAATCAAAACTGATAGGAAGCCATTTTTAAAAGAGCCAAAAATTAGCCAAGCTTGTTGAAAGCGGTAGCCATGTTGGACTTCTTGTTAGCAGCGTTGTTGATGTGGAAGACACCCTTGGTTACTGCCTTGTCCAGTGCGCGGGAAGCGGTACGGAGCTGAGCCTGAGCTGCATCCTTGTCGCCTGCTTCAATCGCAGCGTTGAACTTGCGGATCTCGGTGCGGACTGCGGAGCGAACTGCCTGGTTACGCAGACGAGCCTTCTCGTTGGTCTTGTTACGCTTGATCTGAGACTTGATGTTTGCCATCGCAAATACCTCTTGAACTTTCTAGTTAAAGTTGTGTACAAACCCATCGAGGAGTGTTTCTCCCGCAGTTTTAAATAAACTGCTTGGCATAAAGTGCAACGAACCCAAGGTCCTGTCCGCATGTCACTGGAATGCTCACATCAAAGATGGACAACAGCGTTCAAGAGTATCAGTGATGTTGCCCAATTACCAAATAAATGTTAGACCCAGTTGAAATCGTTGCGGAGGCGGTTAGCGATACGCTCAAAGCGCCCCGGGGGGACGACTGTTCCTTGGCGCCGGATACCCAATTCGGGTACCTCCAGAACGCGGTCGAGTCGTACCCAACTTTGGCGACCTCGAGGGTCCCAGCTGCCAGATCCAATGTCGATCCAGTCTTCATCAGTTCGGTGCTCGGGGTTGCAGGAAATGAGCAGACCTAAAATGGCGTTTCGGTTTCTTCCAACAACAACGATGGCACGTTTACGAGGTGGTTGCTGGGGGCCATCGGCTGGTGCCCAAATCCACACTACTTCACCGGGGTCTGTTTGCCCATCCATATCAGGCGCATAAAAGATCAGCCGTGCCATTGATTCGGTCGGCATGACGGAAATTTCAGGCTTTTCATGCAGCAAAGAATGATCGTTGCTGGGTTTGGATCCTTCGTGGGAATCGTCCACCCCGAGGCCTAATCCTTCACGGATATCCGCAAGGCTGTTGTCTACCTGTTTGTGAGGTGGGTGGGTGAGGAAACGAAGCGCACGTCTAAACAAGCCAGGCTTCTTCTTTTCGGAACCGTCGCCTGAAGCTTTTCGTGCGAGCGTGGAGCTCATGTGTTCTCACCTTAAATATCGGCTATGGATTAATTTCTGAAAGAAAACCTTGAAAATTAATCCAGCAAGTAGTGCTACCTTCATTTTCTGACTCATTATCTAATATCGCAAGACTGAGTTATGTGTTACATCAAAAGGGGGTAGTTTAGGGGGTTGGAGAACCAGTGGAAAACTGCTGATGGTTTGGCAGTTCAGGGCTGTTTAACTGTTTGGGTTTGCTCAGGTAGAGTAGGACACCGTTATTTAATTGAAGGGACCCCTGACGCATATGGCAGAGAAATTTGCAGAAACAACATTTACGGATCCAGCCAGGATTCGTAACTTCTGCATCATTGCCCACATTGACCACGGTAAATCTACGCTCGCTGACCGTATCCTGCAGCTGTCTAACGTTGTGGATGCCCGCGATATGCGTGATCAGTACCTGGACAACATGGACATCGAACGTGAACGTGGCATTACCATTAAGGCTCAGAACGTTCGCCTGCCATGGATTCCTCGCAGTGGTGAGTACGAGGGCCAGCAGATCGTCATGCAGATGATCGATACGCCAGGCCACGTGGACTTCACCTATGAAGTGTCTCGGGCGCTTGAAGCGTGTGAAGGCGCGATTTTGCTTGTTGATGCAGCGCAGGGCATTGAGGCCCAGACCTTGGCAAACTTGTACTTGGCTATGGAAAACGATCTTGAGATCATCCCTGTGCTGAATAAGATTGACCTTCCAGCGGCGGATCCAGACAAGTACGCGTTGGAGATCGCCAACATTGTGGGTTGTGAACCTGAAGATGTGTTGCGCGTGTCCGGTAAAACTGGCATGGGTGTCCCTGAGCTTCTGGATAAGGTCGTTGAACTTATTCCAGCACCTACCTCTGATTTTGAGGAAGACGCCCCAGCTCGTGCGATGATTTTCGACTCTGTCTATGACACCTACCGTGGCGTGGTTACCTACATCCGCATGATGGATGGCAAGCTGACACCTCGCCAAAAGATCAAGATGATGTCCACTGGAGCCACCCACGAATTGCTGGAAATTGGCATCGTGAGCCCCACCCCTAAAAAGTGTGCGGGTCTTGGACCCGGCGAGGTTGGTTACCTGATCACTGGCGTGAAAGATGTGCGCCAATCCAAGGTCGGCGATACCGTCACGTGGGCAATCCATGGTGCGGAGGAGCCACTGCGCGGCTACCAGGAACCAACGCCGATGGTTTATTCGGGCCTGTTCCCAATTTCCCAAGCGGATTTCCCCGACTTGCGCGATGCGCTTGAAAAGCTGCAGCTTAACGACGCCTCCCTCACGTACGAACCTGAAACGTCCGTAGCGCTGGGCTTTGGTTTCCGTTGTGGCTTCCTCGGACTGCTGCATATGGAAATCACCCGTGACCGACTCGAGCGTGAGTTTGGCCTTGATCTGATTTCTACCGCGCCATCTGTTAACTACCGCGTTATCGATGAGGCCGGCAAGGAATTCCGCGTCCACAACCCATCTGACTGGCCTGGCGGAAAGCTCAGTGAAGTTTACGAGCCCATCGTGAAGGTCACCATCATTGTTCCTAGCGAATTTGTGGGACCGACAATGGAGCTGTGTCAGACCAAGCGTGGTCAGATGGGTGGCATGGACTACCTTTCGGAGGACCGCGTGGAGCTGCGCTACACCATGCCTTTGGGTGAGATCATCTTTGACTTCTTCGACATGTTGAAGTCTCGCACCAAGGGTTACGCCTCCCTGAACTACGAGGAAGCTGGCGAGCAGACTGCCGACCTGGTCAAGGTAGATATCTTGCTCCAAGGTGAACCTGTGGATGCATTCTCTGCGATCGTGCACCGCGATAATGCGCAGTGGTACGGAAACAAGATGACTGTGAAGCTGAAGGAACTGATCCCTCGCCAGCAGTTCGAAGTTCCTGTGCAGGCAGCCATTGGTTCCAAGGTTATCGCTCGTGAAAACATTCGTGCACTGCGCAAGGACGTGTTGGCGAAGTGTTACGGTGGCGATATTTCCCGTAAGCGCAAGCTTCTGGAAAAGCAGAAAGCTGGTAAGAAGCGCATGAAGAACATCGGTTCGGTCGAGGTTCCTCAGGAAGCATTCGTAGCAGCACTGTCTACCGACGAGGCATAAAAAACTTTAGCCTCTTTTAGCGCCCCGCTGAGCTTGAAGCTCAGCGGGGCGCTGTCGTGTTTCGGTATGGGGGAGCGTCGAAAAGCGAAAGTATCTAAGGTCGTTTGATTGGTTTACTACCCCCGAAGTGGGGGTTATTGGCAGCATAGAGCACCAAATGAGCGTGATCTGGGATCAGGATCTGATGGAGCCACTGTTCCAAAGTCTTGCGGAATCGGATAATATTTCTGTCATTGGTGGATTTACCCAAGGCACCCGAAATCTGTACACCACTGATGCGCCGGTGAAAAGACCCGCTGACCTGGCTGGAAAGAAGATTCGCGTCCAGGAATCCGCCATGCACATCCGCATGATTGAACTCATGGGTGGATCGGCAACCCCGTTGACTTACGGCGAGGTATATACCGCGATGCAGTCTGGTGTGCTGGATGGCGCGGAAAATAACGAGATCAGTTACGTTACCCAAAACCACTTCGAGGTTGCTCGCTACAACAGCAACACCAATCACCTTGTCGGTTTGGATTACATGGTCATGCGACACGATCTGCTTGACGCCATGAGCGAGCCAGACCGTGAATTGTTCCTGGAAGAATGGGACGCCGCGATGACTGAGCACACGGATCTGTGGAACACAGAAACTGATGCCGTTATTGAAAAGGCGAAAGCTGGGGGAGCGGAGTTCGTTGAGGTGGATGCGCAAGCATTTACCGATGCACTGGCTCCCATCAAAGACGAATTCTTGACCTCAGAATTCCAGCGTGAACTCTACGAAGCAGTGCGCGCCGCTGATACTTCAGGAGGTGCGGCATCATGATGAAATTTAAGTCCATCGTGACAAAAGCACTAGGTTTGGCCAGCATCGTGCTGTTCGCCGTCCTCGTGTGCGTCACTGCCTGGCAGGTGTTTAGCCGCCAGGTGCTGCACAGCCCATTAACGTGGTCTGGAGAACTATCCAAGCTGTTGTTCGTGTGGCTATCTTTCGCAGGTAGTGCGTTCCTCTTTGGAGAGCGTGGACATATTGCGGTTGATTTCATCGCGCGTAAACTGCCTGTTTCTACGCAGCGGGTCCTGCAGGTCATTGTTCAGTTGTTGATTGTTGTTTTTGCGATCCTCGGCATGATCTGGGGTGGCTACTTGGCTGCATCAATCGCATGGAATCAGCAGCTCACTGCGCTGCCACTTACCTTGGGATGGGTGTATGTTGTCATCCCGATCGCGGGTGTGTTCATCGCGTTGTTCGCGATCATCGATCTCATCGAAGTGGCCACAGGCAAGGAAGAGCCTTACCCCCTTGTTGATGAATCAGAAGAACCTCGAGATTTGGACGAGCTAGAGGCCCAAAGCGCTATAGATTCTGCAAGTTCAGCGGAAGGTAGGATCTAATATGTTGTCGCCAGCAGCTGTAGCAGCTTTAATTCTTGTCATCGGCATTGTGGTGCTCATCATCGCATCAGTGCCCGTTGCCATTGCCATCGGTTTGCCATCACTTTTTGCCGCGATGGCCGTGCTTGGCCCAGAAAACGCCGCGCAGGCCGTCGCGCAGCGCATGTTTACCGGCACAAACTCCTTTACACTCCTTGCCATTCCGTTCTTCGTGTTGGCGGGTTCGCTGATGAACTCGGGTGGTATTGCCACGCGGCTTATCGACGCCGCGAAGGTGCTTGTCGGCCGCATGCCTGCCTCCATGACCAATACGAATATCGCAGCAAATGGTCTCTTCGGAGCAGTTTCAGGGGCAGCGGTAGCAGCAGCTTCTGCCGTGGGAACCGTCATGACACCAAAAATGAAGGAAGAGGGCTACTCGCGCGCCTACGCAGCGGCCGTCAACGTGGCTTCAGCACCTGCGGGCATGCTGATCCCGCCATCAAACACTTTCATTGTGTATTCCTTGGTGTCCTCGACATCAATTGCAGCACTATTTATGGCCGGTGTTGGACCCGGTCTGCTCTGGATTCTGGCCTGTGTCATCGTGGGAACTTGGTTAGCGCGAAAGGAAAACTACAAGCGCGAGCAGATTCATCCAACATTCAAGCAGTCGCTCATTGTGCTGTGGAGGGCGCTGCCTTCACTGCTCATGATCGTCATTGTTGTTGGAGGTATCTTGCTGGGCTGGTTCACTCCAACTGAATCCGCTGCTATTGCTGTAGTGTACTGCCTGGTCTTGGGCTTTATTTACCGCACAATCAAGGTGGGAGATCTGGCAGATATTTTGCTCAAGGCAACTCGCACCACATCAATTGTCATGCTACTCATTGCAGTTTCTGCAGCACTGTCGTGGGTGATGGCCTTTGCCAAGATCCCTCAGATGATCTCTGATGCGCTTCTTTCGGTATCCGATTCCAAGGTTGTCATCTTGTTAATCACGATGTTCGTCCTGTTACTCATCGGTACCGTAATGGACCCAACACCAGCAATTTTGATCTTCGTCCCGATCTTCCTTCCAGTGGTCACCGAACTTGGTGTGGATCCAGTCCACTTCGGTGCGATGGTGATGATGAACCTGTCCGTGGGCACGATTACTCCGCCGGTTGGCAATGTATTGTTCGTTGGTTCGCAAGTAGCAGGCTTGCGTGTGGAAACAGTGATTAGGCGTCTGTGGCCGTATCTCTTCGCCATTATTATCGCCTTGTTCGTGGTTGTTTTCGTACCGCAGATCTCTATCTGAGCGATGGCGGTTTTCTTATTGCACGAAAGGAACGGCGACATGCCTTTGCTTCACAAAACCTCATGGCACAGGATTTTTAAGAAGCATCAACAATGAACGCAATGTTGATGCTTTCCAGTTCTGTTTCTCCAATTTTCAAGCCACCTCCAAGCAGTTCATCCACTACTGGTGGGCTCAGTGGCAGCATCCACCCATGATCTGGGTGCAGCGTTGGGCGTGAGCGAGGATCCTCGATGGGAATGACGCTGAGCGGCCGGGCGTTGGGCCCGGTGAAGCGGGTGGGGATGTGGTGACGGGCGGCGTCGATAAGCAGCTCGGCGCTTTTCTCGTCGATGTTGATGATCACTAAAGACTCCGCCATGAAGATATCGAGCACCTCGGAGCGGATGTCTCTGATCTGCGCGGGGAGGGCCAAGAGGTCTGGCTCGTTTTTGCGACGGCGTGAGAAAAATGAAGGTGGCACGGATCTTTGAGCTTTCAGTGCGGGGAAGAGGATCTTAGCCAATCATAGGTGGAGGCTTTGTAAAAGAGCAGAAAAGCACCGGTAACCATGAAGGCTGCCGGTGCTTTAAGTGTTTCAAGCAGTGGGTTTAGAAACGGATGACCTGCTGCAATGCTGGGAACGCTGCGAGGATCTGCTGGAAGAATCCACCCAGTGCGCCCGCAATGCCTACGACTGCGAGCACTGCGGTTGCAAAGGCGCCTGCGATGCTGCCGGTTGCAAAGTCAGAAGAGGAATTGTCGGAAGAGGACTCTCCAGGGATGTTGACGTCGCCGCAATCTACGTTGATGACCTGTGCGGAGTTGAGGGAGGTGCCTTCGTTGGTTGCTGCATCGTCAGCCCAGAGGTAGCTGGTGACAGAAACGGTGTTGCCGTTCTCGCATTTAAGCTCTGAGGTGTAGGTGCCGAAGCCTTCGTTAGCCCAGTTGCCCAGGTTTGCTGGACGCTCGTAGATCTTGTCGTCGGACTTGTACAGCTTCTCGCCATCCCATTCGAGGATTTCAGACAAGCCGTCACATGCTTCGTCGCACACAACGCTGAGCTGCTTGGTTGCTGCGTTGTAATCAAGCGACATGACACCGTCGAAGGAAGATTCGTACCTTTGAACCAGAACTGGCTGGTCAGCGGAAAGATCAACAACGATGACATCACCTGTCTCTTCGACACCGACAACGAAGATGTTGTCCTCGAGCTGCGCGATTGCCTCAAGACCACCATTAGGCTGAATGTCGCCGACGAACTCAGTCAGGTTCCATTCCTGAACTGCGTTCTGTACGCCAGTCTTGCCAGTTGGGGTAGCAAAACGCAGGATGGATGGGCGAGAGACGTTCTTGTCAGCGTTGTTGCGCTCGGTGGACAGGTAGATGTCACCGTTGGTAGCTGCGACGATGCCTTCAGCGTCTGGCTCTCCGCCGCCTTCTGGGTAGCCGGTTTCCCATTCGCCAGTCAGCTTGTAGGTGTTGTTAGCTATGTCGTGGGAGAGGGAGTAGATCTTTCCAATGTCATTGTTGGCGATCCATGCGGTGCTGTTTGCATCGAAATCAACGCCGGACATATCTTCACCGGTGAAATCTCCACCGAGGTGAATTGGGGTGATTTCAACGTTGTGGAATGGAAGCTGGGCGTTTGCAACAACGCCTTCTTCTTCGCCGGAGCCTTCATCCGCAACATTCTTTGCACCTGGGGTTGGAACGCCGGTGTTTGCGAAATCACCAGTCATATCTGGGATGCGACCATAGGTGTTTTCTGCGTGCTCGCCCAGATCCTTCCAGGAATAGGTAGCAACTACTTCGCCTTCAGCGTTGCGCAGAGTAACAGTGTCATCTTTGCCGAGGCCGAAGTATTCCTGGCCACCAAAGGTGTTGTTGGTAGGCACGTAATCAGCAGAGTCGGTGTAGATAACAAAGTATCCACCGGACTCAATCTCAGTGCCTTCAGGAAGGACGAGGGCATTTTCCAGGTCTTCCTTGTCATCGACTAAGGACCAACCGGAAATGTCGATGGAGTTGTTGTTGTCGGTGTTAGCCAACTCCACCCAGTCACCAACTGGGTCGCTGTTGGATTCAACTTCATTGATGACAACTGGTGATTCGGCCTCAACTTCAACGGCGTTTGCTGCAACAGCCAAGTTACAGAACACCAGGGAAGCAGTGAGGGGAGCTACGAGGAGATTACGCTTCTTCACTTCAACCACTTTCAAGTTCTTCTATGAACGCATTTAATTAACGCCTGTAATGAATGCACTCAGAGAATATGCTTAAAGAGGGCATTTATTGAACGCATTCATTGGACACAGAAAACCTATGGGAAGTTGGTGATCGATGAGTGATCTCCACGTGAACTTTTGGTTAACCAGCTGCCGATTGTGTGGCAGTGACCGGCCCTGTGTCTCCACGCAGCAGGTTCTCCAATTGGTGGGAAGCCTCCAGCACCACGTCCCACCTAAAAGCGGGGGAGAGAGGACGCGTGGAAATATAGCTGTTGCTCCAAGTGGTGTTGCCGGTGCGTGGGGAAAGATCTAGTCGCGCCATCGCGATATACGCTGCTGCTTCCGATTCTTGGATTCGCAACTTGCCGGCCTTTACTGGTTCTTTGAGCCACATCTGGGGAAGATAGCCACAGAAAATCTCGCCTAAGCAGCGCACAATTTCTGGAACCTGGTTCTCACCAAGGGTTTCAGACACCCGAATGCTGTACCAACAGTTCTTCTCCGACATCATCGGCACGGGTACTTCGCCAGGGGTGGGGGTGTATTCCACACGAGTTAACCCAAGGCGACTTTCCGTATTCCTATTCACCACCACGCCGATCTTCCACAGATTGCCCAGCATTTCTACGGCACGCTGCGCTTTGCCGGGTCCGGAAAACTCTTTATATATAAGGTTTGGTTCGGTGACAGATCCGAGACGCCTGCGCCACATATCCTGATTTTCCTGAAAGTCCGGCGCCACGGCGTGATCGCTTCCCGGCTGCACATCGGTGTGCTGATAAAAAATCTCAATCTCAGGGATAGCGATCATTAGCGGGTGCGCAGTTTCAGAAGGCTGGAACCCAAACGAGCGCCATTCAGAATCGCTGCGCACATCGAGCTTGCCAATCAGGCTGGTCAGCGCGTCAAAGGTGTCAGGCAGCGATGAAGCATTGCTTGTCGACGCACCCCCCTTGGTTCCCGCCGCATCCGCGAGCTGTACCGCATCAAGAAGTTGGATAGCCAACGATGCACCTTGTTTGGTGGTCAAGTTGGGTAGTGCACGTACTGTTTCCACAATGAACTGTTCCACGCGGCTTCGGGCTGCGGGATCTTGTTCTTTAGAGATCCGATCGATGGTTGTTTCGAAATCATTCATGGCCGGCCCCTGTCCTTCTTAAGCTTGTCTCTGGTTTCTAAGCATAGGCATAAGCGCAGTTCAATAGGGGAAATGACCAGGAAACAAGTTTTATTCACACCCTGGGGGTGATTCCAGTCACTAAGTTTAATTAAGGTGTCTTAGATTGCTATTCAGACAGGTTAAGTAGCCCTGAGCTGCAGTTATGTGTTTTCGGGGCTTGGCATAACATGTGCCGATTTAAGGATTTTGTGGGGGTGGATCGAAATTAGTTGGCCCGATCCCACTACTTTTCACCTGGACTGCTTGTAGGTTGATAGGAAGTAAACTAAAGTAAACATCAGGTTAACAACCGGGGGTTCAAATATTAACTCCCTCGGAAACAGAAAGGAACACGACAATGGCTACCACAGCTTCCAAGATCTCCACGATCCGTCCAGCACAGCAAGATGCTCTTTGGAGCGTACGTGAGGATCTTCACGCTCGCTTCGATGGCCTGGTCGATCCTGTCCAGGTAGACGCAATTTTGGACCATGTCGCATCTAACCGCGAAGCCAAGATCACCGTCTTCAGCAAGATTTTCATCGCTCGCGAGGCAACCGCTGCACTTCAGCAGATTGCTGGCAACGTTAACGCAGACCTGCTTGACTTCATTGCCCTCAACCGTGGCATGGCAGCATAAGTTTTAGCTGCCCATAAATTAACTAAAGGCCGGGATTCACTCGATGTGAATCCCGGCCTTTAGTTTTTAGTCTTGTGCTCAGAGTTTCCAGATACAGACCAAGCGGCCAATAAAGCCTATTCGGATTGTTTCTTAGCCACCTAGTTTGGCTATTACGCCTTGGACACCAAACTAGGCAGCCGAAGACTTCCCGAAACTCACCTCATCGGTCACATAGGACGGTCACGAGGGCACTGAGCAAACAAAATAGCTGGGATTCACATGGTGTGAATCCCAGCCAGTCGCTATTTTTTAATCCTTTTTCGCGTCTACTTCGCCTTCTTCGGTCGATTCTGGTGTCCAACCATCGGCCCATTTGCCGGTGGTGAAGTCATAATCAACATCATTGCCTTCTTCGTCGGTGCGCTGATACCAGTCGGTGACGTGATCAGCGGTGGAATCGAAGGTAGCACCCGCTCCACGACCTTCCTCTGCAGGTTCGATGGAGAGCTCGAAGTCGTCGCCGTGTTCTTCCAAGCCACGAACCACCGCGTTAGAGATGGCTGCCTTTGCATAGCGTTGTCGAATAGCGGCTGGGTCTGTGGATAAATCCTTAATAAAGGCAATAGCCATCACGATCAACACCAGCGCAAACGGAATGGCGATCAAAATGGTGAGGTTCTGCAGACCAGTCAGCGCGGATTCGCCACCAGTAAGCAGCATGACCACCGCGATGCCCATCATGCACAGTCCCCAGAACACCACGATCAATTTGTTTGGTGCAGGGTTACCTTGGGAGCTCATCGTTCCCATCACCACGGAGGCGGAATCGGCAGAGGTAACAAAGAATACTGCCAGCACAAAGATCAAAATGAACGGTGTGATCGAGTACAGCGGAAGGTTGCTGAACATATCAAACAGCACCTGTTCCTTGGATGAACTGCCGTCAAAACCATCTACGTTCTCGCGGTTCATCGTGATGGCAGTTCCACCGAAAATGGTGAACGCCAGGATCAAAATGAAGGAGGGGATAGCCATGGTGATGAGCGCGAATTCACGCAAGGTGCGGCCGCGAGAAATACGCGCGATGAACATACCCACGAATGGGGTCCATGCGATCCACCATGCCCAGTAGAACGCCGTCCAACCAGCTTGGAATTCAATGGTTTCCTCACCCCACGACAAAGACTTGCCAGCCATTGACAAGAACTCACTGCCATATTCCAACACACTCGATGGGATCAAGTTGAGCAGGAACAAGGTGGGGCCGGTGATGAACACAAACAGGACCAATCCAAGCGTCAAGGAAATATTGAGGTTGGAAAGATAACGAACGCCCTTGGACACGCCAGATACTGAGGAGATGATGAAGCCAATGGTCAAGATCGCGATGATGGCGATCAAGATGTTGTTGGTGATTTCCGAAGCGCCAGAAATAATCTGCACGCCCTGACCAACCTGAATTGCTGAAAGGCCCAAGGTTGCAGCCGTTCCAAACAGCGTGGCGATGATCGCCATCATGTCGATGAGGCGACCCGCGATACCTTCGGTTTTCTCACCGAAAAGTGACCGGAAGGTGGAGCTGATCAAGGTTACGCGGCCGCGTCGGTAACTGGAGTACGCCAACGCGCCGCCCACCAAGGCATACAGCCCCCAGGCGGATAAGCCCCAGTGGAAGTGGGACTGCGCAAGTGCTTGGTGCAAGGACTCAGGTGTAGATCCTTCCACGGTGTGAGGTGGGGGACTGAGATAATGCCACAGCGGTTCGGAAGGACCGAAGAAGAAGATACCGACGCCGATTCCGGCGCCGAACATCATCGCAATCCAGGAAAAGCGAGAGAATTCTGGTTCGTCTTCGTCTGTGCCCAGCTTGATGCGGCCGTAGCGCGAAAAAGCGATGTAGAGCATGGTGCCAATGCCGATCAGCATGACAAAGTTGAGGAGCCAACCAGTATTCGTCATAGCCCAACTGAACATCGTGGACGATACTGAAGAAACTGAATCAGGGCTGGAAATGCCCCAGGCGATGAACGCCAGAATTAATGCTGCGGTGACGCCGAAAACGGTTTTGTCGAGTCCGAACTTGTTGCGTTGAGCATCGACCGAAATGCCAGGAACTAGGCCTGGGTGGGTGTCGTGAGGATAATGAGGTTCCTCGGTTGACTCTTGGGATTCAGGCAAGTTATTGCCAGAGTTGGTGGACATGTGTGTCCTCTCCATTGGGCACCACAATGAGGTGGTGCTGGATGGGCAAGATATTTACGTATAGAGCTTTTTAAGGAGTCGAGTTAAATATTCCTGTTTTTGTATTATAAGCAATTGGACTCCCTAGTATTCACGGATGGGGAGTCAATCGCAAAAGCTAGACTGGCGTCTATGACTGACATGTGGTTTAGCTCTGACCTTCATTTAGGTCACAAATTCGTGGCATCGATGCGGGGTTTCGACGATCCAGATGAACACGATGAAGTAATACTGAGCAATTTTGAGAACACGATCGGCCCAGATGATGCGCTGTGGATTTTGGGAGATCTTTCCTCTGGTGCCCATCGCGCTGAAGAGCGCGCGCTGGGCTTAATTGCTGAGCGGCTGGGCGGCGTCGTCAAGCATCTTGTTCCTGGAAACCACGATTCTTGCCACCCGATGTACCGGCATGCGTACAAGCGGCAGCGGCGGTTTTTGGAGGTTTTTGATTCGGTTCAGGCGTTTCAGCGGATGAAATGGGACGACGAGGATGTCTACTTGTCGCATTTCCCTCGGCCGGGCCAAGATCATCCGGGGATGGAATCGCGGTTTGATGATCTCCGCCTGCGTGTGCCTTTGCTGATTCATGGGCATTTGCATTCCCAGTTCCCCATGACGGGGCCGGGGCAGGTTGATGTTGGGGTAGAGGCGTGGGGTTTGAAGCCGGCACCTCGTGAATTAGTGCAGCTCAAGCTGTGGGAATCGCTGAGCGAGAAGATTTAAAAAACAAAGAAGGCGCATCCTAAGGAATCAACCTTGACGATGCGCCTTGAGTGCGTTTTAAGAAAACTTAAGCGGCTGCGAAAGTAACTGGGACTTCAGCAACATCGCGGAAACCTTCGGTGTGATCGCCGAAGACCTTCGCTACACAAGCCTGAGTGGTGCAGTCCAAGCCAGTGCCGGTTGCGGTAGCTTCAAGCTCCACAGTTGCGGTGCCGTCTTCTGCGATCTCTACAGTCGCGCCGGGCTGGGAGTTGCTCAACCATGCCTGGGACGTGAAATCAGCCATTTCGCCGGTGCAAGATGGAACTGGGTTTCCAGGGTTCGCTACGGAGTCGCAGATCGCTGCGTAGTAGCCACCCTCTGGATCAAGGCCAGAGATTTCGAAGGTAACCTGCTCACCGTCTACCAACGCTGCTGGTGAAACAACGATCTCCACATTCTCTTCCACAGGAGCTGCAGAGGTGGTCGTAGCAGAGGAAGTGGAGGTGCTGCTCGCAGTGGTTGGGTTCTGAGAAGTAGTCAAGATCTCATTGGTGCGCTGGACTGGGGAATCCTGCTGGTGCGGTGGAGAACAAGCAACGAGAGCTGCAGACAGGGCTGCGGTGGCTGCGATGCCGAAGACGGTGCGGGAAATAGACATGTATGTCCTTTCATTGGCGACTTAATGCTGACTACTTAAATCTGATGACTTAAAGAAGTAGTCTATGGACTCTTTCGGAAAATTTGCAGTCAACAGGCAACGTTGGGGGCACCTATGAAACACATCTCACACGATAGGGGATTTGTGGAGGGCATATATAAGGAAAAACTCCCTACATCCGTTGTGCAGATGTAGGGAGATTTAAATTGTCAGAACCTGTAGGTCCTAGTTGTGGAACTGGCCTTCTTCAGTGGAACCCTTCAAAGCGGTGGTAGAAGAGTTCGGGTCAACGGTGGTTGCGATCTGGTCGAAGTAGCCTGCGCCAACCTCACGCTGGTGCTTAACAGCGGTGAAGCCACGCTCTTCAGCTGCCTTGAACTCACGGTTCTGCAGGTCAACGAAGGAGGTCATGCCTTCGCGAGCGTATCCGTAAGCCAGGTCGAACATGCCGTAGTTGAGGGAGTGGAAGCCTGCGAGGGTGATGAACTGGAACTTGAAGCCCATTGCGCCGAGTTCCTTCTGGAACTTAGCGATCTCATCTGCCTCGAGGTGTGCAGACCAGTTGAAGGATGGGGAGCAGTTGTAGGACAGCAGCTGGTCTGGGAACTCAGAGCGAACGCCTTCAGCGAACTTCTTAGCGAGCTCCAGGTCAGGGGTGCCGGTCTCCATCCAGATCATATCTGCGTATGGTGCGTAGGACTTTGCACGTGCGATACATGGCTCGAGACCATTCTTGACGTGGTAGTAGCCTTCTGCGGTGCGCTCACCGGTGATGAATGGTTGGTCGCGCTCATCAACGTCAGAGGTGATCAGGGTTGCTGCCTCAGCGTCGGTACGTGCGATAACAACAGTTGGGGTGTTTGCAACGTCTGCTGCAAGGCGGGCAGAGTTCAGGGTGCGGATGTGCTGCTGGGTTGGGATCAGAACCTTGCCGCCGAGGTGGCCACACTTCTTTTCAGAAGCGAGCTGGTCTTCCCAGTGGGTGCCTGCAGCGCCAGCTGCGATCATTGCCTTCTGGAGTTCGTAGACGTTGAGTGCTCCACCGAAGCCAGCTTCGCCGTCCGCGACGATTGGGACAACCCAGTTGTCAACGGAGGTGTCGCCTTCGGTGCGTGCGATTTCATCGGAACGCAGCAGCGCGTTGTTGATGCGACGAACGACGCTTGGAACGGAGTTCGCTGGGTAGAGGGACTGGTCAGGGTAGGTGTGGCCGGAGAGGTTGGCGTCACCTGCAACCTGCCAACCGGACAGGTAGACAGCCTTCAGGCCTGCACGAACCTGCTGAACAGCCTGGTTACCGGTGAGTGCGCCAAGCGCGTTGATGTATCCGTCACCTTCCTGGGTGACTGCGTCCCAGAGGATCTCTGAGCCGCGGCGAGCAAGAGTGTGCTCCTCGATGACGGAACCCTGCAGATCAGCTACCTGGTCTGCGGTGTAGTCGCGGGTGATGCCGTTCCAACGAGGGTTGGTGTCCCAATCCTGCTGGATTTCCTGTGCGGTACGTGGCTTTCCAACGTTTGACATCAAAGTCACTTCCTTAAGTGCTGATTCGCAATGGGCGGTGCCAACCACAAAGTATGAGCTAATGCACTGTCACTGTTTCGACGTGATGTGCATCGGTTTGCGTGGTGGCGTGGTTCACACATTGCTCCATCGGGCATTGGTGCGTCAATCGGTTTGGGTTTTTAAGTTTTGTGCGGGGGTGGTCACCCCTGTTGTGAAGTCTGCAAAGTTCTGGCTTCGCAGAAAAAGTGGGCGGAGGAGTTGCTAGTACGGATGTACTGGGCAAATGCTCTGAAATGGGAAAATGCAGGCACCGCAACTTTCCGTAGGTTTTGAAGGTGTGACCTAGATAAAAGTCGGGGTTAGGCGGGGGTAATGACTTAGTAAAGTTCGCAAACCCCTTTTGCTGGTGACGGTGATCACTTAGTCTGATCACATCGCCAAACACGATAAGGGTTGAAATCGAAAGAAGAGTGGCACCTAGATTCCAGAGGTAGTCAGAGTGCTTTTCTTAAAAGAGTTTTCACAACCGTTAACGGCGTAGCCAAACAAGAAGGATTCGCATTCTTCTGGTTTAGGCACAGGTCATCTAAAACCCATGCTTTAAAAGGAGCCTTCAATGACTGAACAGGAACTGTTGTCTGCTCAGACTGCCGACAACGCTGGAACTGACAGCACCGAACGCGTTGACGCGGGCGGAATGCAGGTTGCAAAAGTTCTCTACGACTTTGTAACCGAAGCGGTACTCCCTCGCGTGGGTGTGGATGCGGAAAAGTTCTGGTCCGGATTCGCCGCCATCGCCCGGGACCTCACCCCACGCAACCGCGAGCTGCTTGCTCGCCGCGATGAACTGCAGATGCTTATCGACGACTACCACCGCAACAACTCCGGCACCATCGACCAAGAGGCGTACGAGGATTTCCTCAAAGAAATCGGATACTTGGTTGAGGAGCCAGAAGCTGCAGAAATCCGTACCCAAAACGTCGATACGGAAATCTCCAGCACCGCAGGACCTCAGCTGGTTGTACCAATTCTGAACGCACGCTTCGCGCTGAACGCTGCCAATGCTCGCTGGGGTTCCCTCTACGATGCGTTGTACGGCACCAACGCCATCCCAGAAACTGATGGCGCTGAAAAGGGCAAGGAGTACAACCCGGTCCGCGGCCAGAAGGTCATCGAGTGGGGTCGTCAATTCCTCGACAGCGTTGTCCCACTGGACGGTGCTTCGCATGCCGATGTTGAAAAGTACAACATCACCGATGGAAAGCTTGCAGCCCACATTGGAGATAGCGTCTACCGACTGAAAAACCGTGAATCCTACCGTGGCTTCACCGGCAACTTCCTTGATCCAGAAGCAATCCTGTTGGAAACCAACGGCCTGCACATCGAGCTGCAGATCGATCCTGTCCACCCAATCGGCAAGGCAGACAAGACCGGGCTGAAAGACATCGTTTTGGAATCTGCGATCACCACGATCATGGACTTCGAAGACTCCGTTGCAGCTGTTGATGCTGAAGACAAGACATTGGGTTACTCCAACTGGTTCGGACTCAACACCGGCGAACTGAAAGAAGAGATGTCCAAGAACGGACGCACCTTCACCCGTGAGCTCAACAAGGACCGCGTCTACATTGGCCGCAATGGTACCGAGCTGGTTCTGCACGGTCGTTCCCTGCTGTTCGTCCGCAACGTTGGTCACCTCATGCAAAACCCATCCATCTTGATTGATGGCGAGGAGATCTTCGAAGGCATCATGGATGCTGTCTTGACTACTGTTTGTGCCATCCCAGGAATTGCTCCGCAGAACAAGATGCGCAATTCCCGCAAGGGCTCCATCTACATCGTGAAGCCTAAGCAGCACGGCCCTGAAGAAGTCGCGTTCACCAACGAGCTCTTCGGCCGCGTTGAGGATCTGCTTGATCTGCCACGCCACACCTTGAAGGTTGGTGTTATGGATGAGGAGCGTCGCACGTCCGTGAACCTGGATGCCAGCATCATGGAAGTTGCTGACCGCTTGGCATTCATCAACACTGGCTTCCTGGACCGCACCGGCGATGAAATCCACACCTCCATGGAAGCAGGCGCCATGGTGCGCAAGGCTGATATGCAGACCGCACCGTGGAAGCAGGCCTACGAGAACAACAACGTTGATGCAGGTATTCAGCGTGGTCTTCCTGGCAAGGCTCAGATCGGTAAGGGCATGTGGGCGATGACTGAACTCATGGCAGAAATGCTGGAGAAGAAGATCGGCCAGCCACGCGAAGGCGCCAACACTGCATGGGTTCCTTCACCAACTGGTGCGACGCTGCACGCAACGCACTACCACTTGGTTGATGTGTTCAAGGTTCAAGACGAACTGCGTGCTGCCGGCCGCCGCGACAGCCTGCGCAACATTCTCACCATTCCAACCGCACCAAACACCAATTGGTCTGAGGAAGAGAAGAAGGAAGAGATGGACAACAACTGCCAGTCCATCCTCGGATACGTTGTGCGCTGGGTTGAGCACGGTGTTGGTTGCTCCAAGGTTCCAGACATCCATGACATCGACCTCATGGAAGACCGCGCAACGCTGCGTATTTCCTCGCAGATGCTGGCCAACTGGATCCGCCATGATGTTGTCTCGAAGGAGCAGGTCTTGGAGTCACTGGAACGAATGGCAGTGGTCGTCGACAAGCAAAATGCGGGCGACGAGGCCTACCGCGATATGGCGCCGAACTACGACGCCTCCCTCGCCTTCCAGGCGGCTAAGGACTTGATTTTCGAAGGCACCAAGTCCCCATCGGGCTACACCGAGCCCATCTTGCACGCACGCCGCCGCGAGTTCAAAGCAAAAAACTAAGCACGCTTTTCGACGCTTACCTGCATCCCAACGGTGACTGACTGCCCCGGAGCCACCCTCACTCCTTTTTGGTCAGCACCCAAAAGCGCCGGTTCAACACACACAAAGTCGCGCCATTCACCTTCGCCAATATCGGCCACGGTGGAGGCGCGACTTTTGCCTGGATTCCACACCACAGTGGAATCATGACCATCGCCCTCAATGGTGATGATGCGATCGGTATCAAAAATCCTCACAACCGGAGTGCCCAGAGCAATGCGATCGAACTCGCCATCAAAAGTAATGGGACCATCTTGGGTCTCCACCTCATCGTTCAGGCGATTGAGAATGTCCACCCCATCAAGGCCACGGACCTCGATCTTTTCTACATCATCCACCTTGAAATAAGGGTGGAAGGCCAACTGCACAGTGCGTGCCTCATCGGTGTCGTTGTAAGCGCGCAGGGTGATCTCAAAACCATTCTTAGTGCTGTTCGCACGAATATCCAGCAGTAAACCATCACGGCCATATTCAGCGTGAATTTGGCCGTGATGTTCAGTCACGTCCCACGCGGAACGCCTCGCCCAACCATGTGCAGGGTCCAAACCAAGCAGTCCACCAAACCACGGAGCAATGATGGGCACACCACCCCTAATTGCATTTCCCTCCCCATATTGGGAAGCGGAGCTAACAAACAACAGTTCACCTTCAGGTGATTCGGCGTGAACAATATGAGCGCCAGCGGGGGAGATTTCCAAGCCACCGGAGGTAATAAAAGTAGTCATACTTCCAAAGTGTAGGCCGGAATTGCCCCCACGTTGTGCCTTAAGCATCACTATTGCGTTAAGGTATGAAAGTTCGCACACCAGCGATTAATTCTGTGCCCACCACTAGCACGACCATTTCAGTTTTAACTTTCTTGGAGTTTTCTAGTGTCCAAAACAGAAGAAGGCCGTTCAGCGGCCATAATTATTTACGCGTTTCCAACTTTCATTCTGCTGGGCGCGATCATTGCGTTTATCTTCCCGGAACCATTCATTCCGCTGACAAACTACATTAATATCTTCCTCACGATCATCATGTTCACCATGGGTTTGACCTTGACGGTGCCCGATTTTCAGATGGTGCTTAAACGTCCACTGCCTATCTTGATCGGTGTAGTAGCGCAGTTTGTCATCATGCCATTCCTGGCGATCGTGGTTGCGAAAATGTTCAACCTCAACCCAGCACTCGCCGTTGGCCTTCTCATGCTGGGATCCGTTCCGGGTGGCACCTCCTCCAATGTGATTGCGTTCCTCGCCCGAGGAGATGTCGCGCTATCGGTCACCATGACCTCTGTGTCCACCATTGTTTCCCCAATCATGACGCCTTTCCTCATGCTCATGCTGGCAGGTACTGAAACCGCCGTCGATGGTGGAGGCATGGCGTGGACTTTGGTACAAACAGTGCTGCTGCCTGTGATCATCGGCCTAGTTCTGCGTGTCTTCTTGAACAAGTGGATCGACAAGATTTTGCCGATCCTTCCTTATCTCTCCATCCTCGGTATCGGTGGCGTGGTGTTCGGCGCAGTCGCAGCCAACGCGGAACGACTCGTGTCTGTCGGACTCATCGTGTTCGTTGCAGTTATCGTGCACAACGTACTTGGATACGTTGTGGGATACCTCACCGGCCGTGTATTCAAATTCCCAGAAGCAGCAAACCGCACCATGGCGATTGAAATCGGAACGCAATCCGCAGGCCTCGCATCGGGAATGGCAGGACGATTCTTCACCCCAGAAGCAGCCCTTCCAGGTGCTGTCGCTGCCTTGGTCCACAACATCACCGGCGCAGTTTATGTTGGGCTGGTACGAAACAGGCCTTTGACTAAGGCATCAAGGAAGAAGGAATCCGTCGCGGTTTCCAGCTAACTTATTTGCTGCCCGTTAGAGGCGCTGAGTTTTTCAAATGGGCGTGCCCTTGGATGAGCTCATGTTGGAGCTTCTAACGGCTATACAGAGAGTCGACTTTTTCGAGTTCTTATCTAGTTTTTGAGCCAGACCAAACCACGCTGCCCACGAAAACTGTTTTTCAGTTTCGTGGGCATTTCTGACCGGTTTTGAGGTCTTAAAACCAGTCACAGATGCCCACGGATCCCATTTCCAGGATTCGTGGGCAGTGTGGTTTGGTGTTCTTAGTTGGACGTGTCCGCGCGCCCGGACACACGAGAAATAAACCGCACTCCAAGGCTTAATCCAATAAACACGAGCAGTGAAACTGCAAAAAGTGGCGCGAGAAGCCCATACGCGATCACCACAACACCCAACCCGATAGTTCCCCAGGTGGGTTTTTCAAATCCTGCACGCTTGGGAGCGCTAAGCCAACCTTCCCGTGGCCGACGCTGCCACAGCATCCAATACCCAAGGCCGATCATCACGATTATTGAGGCAGCCAACAGCCCAAGTACAACCTGGTTGGGAAGGCCAAACAGGGTGCCCATGTGAAGCTGGATGAGCCATGCACTCGCTTGAGCAGCTAATGGCCAATCAGTGGAATTCAAACGGTTGGTCAGCATTCCGGTGTCGCCATCAACAGCGATGGTGTCAGTGGTGAATCGGTAGGCGTCGCGGTTTTCTGTGGCAGTCCACGCGAGGCCATCTTGTGCTGGGGGAGTAATGGTGAGGGGAGTGCGTAATTCGGAGATAGCCGTGGCCGCCACCAGATCTATAGAACCTGAGCTTGAGGTTGCCGACTCCATATGCATGTGATGACCTGCGTGTTCATCATGCATGTCCACTTGTGGGGCAGCTGTTAGAGAAGCGTTAACGGAAGGCTGCGTCCAATTGAGTTGGGTGCGTAAATCCGTGATGTTGGATCCCGCATAAGTTGACCAGGTCAGGCCAGTAAAGGTGAGGAACACAAAACCCAAGCCCGCTACGGTGCCCAATGCTGCATGTCGGCGATACGTTTTCACTCGGCCTTGGCCACCAGTGCGCACCATCTTCTTTAAACGATCGGGCTTTTTGTTGCGCGACCACCATAATGCTAAACCGCCCACGGCCAATACTCCGAGCCAACTTGCGGCAAGTTCGGAATAGATTCGTCCAGGTTCGCCGAGCCACAACATGCGGTGACCTTGTGAAACCCATTGCCGAAACGGCAGTGCAGCTGAGCTTCCGTATTGGGTGGTATCACCGGTGATCTCGCCGGTGTAGGGATCAACAAACACGGCGCGGACTGTGGATTCAGCAAGCGTCTCGTCGGCGAAGAGGACGCGGGTGGTGGAGGAATCATCGCCAAGCCGGACACCTGAGAGACCTAAATCGGGGTGGAGTTCTTGGGCGATGCTTACTTGTTCACGCACCGGAAGAGCAGTACTGTCAGCTGACTTTGTGACCGTGAGCATTTCCTGATTGGAGATGTTTTCAATGGTGGGGGAGAACGCATACACCAGTCCGGTGAGCGCAGCGATGAAAATCAACGGTGCGCAGATAATGCCGGCAAAGAAGTGAAGTCGATGAAGAAGTCGCAGCGCTTGGGAAGGGTTCCTTCTTGTTTGCTGCGACACCGCATTGGTGGAAGGTGCAAGAGTCATGATCTAGTAGTTGAGTACAGACCGCATTCAGTTCCCTAAAGAGGGTGAGAGCTTTAAAGAATTGGTGAATTCATTTGCCAACAGGTCTATGATGATCAGCAATGATGAATGCACATGATTTTGATGCTCAGGTGGAATACCTGAACCAGATTTTCGAAGTGTCGGAGGAGCGAATCCTCCACGATGACATCTTGTTACACATCACCTCTTCTTAAATAGTTTTTTTAAACAGAGGGAAGTGAAACGCTCGTGTCCGGATAGGACGCTTGCGCTCCGGCGGTTTGCACCGAGTAAGCGCCGACGCGTGCTGCATGGGTGGCGGCGTCGATAAGCGAATCGCCTTTAATTAGTCGTGCGCAGAAGGCTCCGGCAAAAGCGTCACCGGCTCCCGTGGTGTCAACTGCCTGCACCGTTGGTGTGGCGATGTCCGTGATACCGGTGGCATCGGCGACCAACGCGCCTGCGGATCCAAGCGTTAAAACAACAGAGGCGAAACCGGCGTCGAGGAGAGCTTGCGCGAGCTCGTGGGGATCCATGGAATCGATGCCTGCCCCGAATTGATCCAGAATCAGGCCGGCCTCGTGCTCATTGGCGATGATCGGATCAGCCTCAAGTAACGCGGACGTCTCTACCTCGATGACGGGCGCTAGATTCACCACGACGCGACGCATGGTGTGGTGAATGGCCTCTTTGAAGCCATCCGCAGGGATCTCACCTTGCAGCAACAGGATTCCAGCTTCAGCTAAAAGAGCGGATTGGCTGCTTACATAATCACAATTGACCAGGGAATTCGCGCCGGGGATGACAACGATATTGTTCTCGCCGTCTTTGGCAACGGTGATAACTGCAAGCCCGGTGGTGTCATCTACTTCGGATACTGCCGTAAGGTCGACGCCTGACGAACGAAGGAATTCTAAAGCAGGGGCAGCGTAAGGATCCTTGCCCACAGCGCCGACAAAGGCGACGTCTGCACCTTGAAGAGCGGCAGCTACTGCCTGGTTGGCGCCTTTGCCTCCTGCAGTGATGTGTCCACCACTGCCCAACAGTGTTTCGCCAGGTGCTGGGTGGCGGTCAACGAGAACATTAAGATCAGCGTTGATGGAGCCGACTACGACAATTCGATTATTCATGGAACATCCTTAGCGGAGTTATGCAAACGTTTTCATAAAGGGGTTATTCCATTCTACGTCGATCTTTGTAGAAGGTGGTTATTATGGCTTCATGAGACTGTTCGCGTCTATCACTCCGCCGATTGAAGTCACCGAGCATCTGATCAACGCGCTTCGTCCCTACAAGGATGATCTGCGGTGGTCTGATCCAGACAATTGGCACATCACGTTGGCGTTCTATGGAGAATTACCTGATGGGGCAGTCGAAGATCTCATTGAACATCTGACAAGTGCAGCCCGAATCAATGAAGAATTCACCATCAGAATCAAAGGCGCAGGCTCATTTAATCGGAAGAATTTGTGGATGGGTGTTGGTGGTGACACCAAAGATCTGCGGCGACTGATGGCTGATTGTCTGATTGATCCTGAGGAACGCCGACGCCAGCGTGCACACCTGACCGTGGCGAAACCAACGCAGCGACAGCGCAGCCGCGATTGGGATCCTGTCATCCCCGATCTGGTCCACGCTCTCTCTATATACGAAGGCCCCGAATGGCCAGTCGATGAGATTGAACTGGTGTCTTCTGAACCTGGAAAAGGCAGAAGCGGTGGGCCACTGTATACAACCGTGGCCACCATTGCGTTGTCATCTGCGCTGGTTTAAAGGCTCAACCGCGGAACGGCATCAAGCAGCTCCTTGGTGTATTCGGTCTGTGGGTGATCATAAACCGAATCGATGGGCCCTTGCTCAAGGACTCGTCCCTGTTCCATCACCCACACGGTTGTGCACAGGTGTCTCACCACTGCCAGATCGTGGGAGACGAACACCAAGGTGATGCCGTATTCTTCGACGAGTTGTTGGAGAAGATCCAGTACTTGTTTACGTACGGACACATCGAGGGCGGAGACAGGTTCGTCGGCAAGCAGGATCGCTGGTTTGATGGCGAGGGCTCTGGCGATGGAGATTCGTTGGCGCTGTCCTCCGGAGAATTCGTGGGGGTAGCGATCTAAGACATCGGGGCTCAGTCCCACTTGGGTGATGACTTCCGCAACCCGTGCGGTTTTCTCCGCCGCGTTCCAACCAAGCAGTGGTTCGGCGACAATGTCTTTGATTTTCATCCGTGGGTTGAGGCTTGATTGGGGATCCTGAAACACCATCTGCACACCACCGGCTACCGCAACGGTGCCGGTTGTGGGCTTATCCAAACCGGCGATGAGCTTCAGCAGAGTCGTTTTGCCGGAACCTGATCCGCCGACGATTCCAAGCAGGTCACCTTTGCGCACCGCCAATGAAACCTTGTGGAGGGCGGTGGTTTCTTTAAAGCGTTTCGACGCCTCCTCCACATCAATCACTACCGGCGCGCCAGAATCTGTGGCGATTTCTGGCTGGTCAAGGATTGAAGCATCAAGGAGCTGTTGGGTATACGAATGGGCGGGGGAGCGAAGAATTACCTCGGTGTCGCCGCGTTCTACGATTTCGCCGGATTTCATCACCAATAAGCGTTCGCAGGTGCGCGCGATGAGTCCAAGATCGTGGGTGATGAACAATAAAGCGGTGCCGCGTTCTTTGGTGAGACGCAGCAGCAGATCGACGATTTGTTTTTGCACAACCACATCCAAAGCCGTGGTGGGTTCATCGCAGATCAACAGGTCAGGATCATTGGCCAGCGCCATTGCGATTAGTGCGCGTTGGCGTTGCCCGCCTGAAAGTTCGTGTGGGTAGGCCGAAGCGGTGCGTTCGGGGAGGGAGACGTCGATAAGCAAGCTTTTTAAGCGAGCCCGCGCGTCTTTTTTGCTTGCCCCGTGCAGGGTCATCATTTCTTCGATTTGGCGGCCGATGCGCATGAGCGGGTTGAGTGCGCTCATTGGTTCTTGGAAAACCATGGCGATGCGGGTGCCACGGAATGTAGCGGAGGGTTTGCCGTTGAAGGTGATCTGGCCGGTGGTCGGCAGGTCAGTTAAACCCATGATGGATAGCGCGGTGAGTGATTTGCCTGAGCCGGACTCGCCGATGATGCCGACGCGTTCGCCGGGGTTGACCTCGAAGGAGACGTTGTGGACAAAATTGTTGCCAACCGTTAAATCAGAAACTTTAAGCACGGCCGACCTCCCGCTTTGGATCGATGGCATCGCGTAAACCATCACCGAAAAGATTAAAACCAAGGACCGTCAAAGCGATCGCAGCACCGGGCCACACCGCCAACATGGGGGTGACGCCGATGGATGCTTGAGCGGTTTGCAACATGCGACCCCAGCTGGGATCCGGGGGAGTGGTGCCCAAACCGAGGAAACTCAATGCGGCTTCCGCCAGGATCGCCAGGGCAAAAGCTACTGATGCCTGAACGATCAAAATGCTGGTGATGTTGGGCAAAATATGGCGAAGCGCGATCCGGGCGGAACTTACTTTTGATAGCCGAGCAGCTGCGATGAAATCCTGACTGGTCACCTGCAATGTGCCTGCACGAGCCACGCGGGCAAAACTAGGGATGCCTGCGATGCCGATCGCGACCATCGCGGACCACGTGGAGGCGCCGAAAACGGCGCCGGAAATAATCGCCAACAACAGTGCTGGGAACGCCAACATTAAATCGGCACCACGCATGACAAAGGTTTCCACCATGCCACGGCGCATTCCCGCAGCAATACCCAGTGGCGTGCCGATTAATGCTGCGATCGCCACCGCAATGATGCCCACCAACAACGTGACGCGGGAACCAACCATGATCTGGGATAAAACATCGCGACCATAACGATCCGTTCCCAACAGGTGCCTCAAAGAACTTCCTTCAAGGCGCTCCTGTGGGAAAGCTTGAACTGGATCAAACGGAGTCCAAATGAAAGACAGCGCAGCAAGAACAAATACAACGGCAACGATGAAGCCACCGATTTTCCCTGAAAGGGGCATGTTTTTGATCGTTGTCACTTAAGCCACGCTCCCTGGAACCTTAGTGCTAGCAACCCCAACAGCACCGACTCTTGGATCAACCACCTGATACAGCAGATCAACCACCAAATTAACCAGCAACGTGAACGCCACCAGCAGCATGACAATAGATTGCACAGCGATGAGATCACGGTTGGACACGGACTCCAGCAGCATCGAACCGATACCGGGGATGACAAAGACTTGTTCAATCACAACAGCACCGATAACCAAGGTTGTTAGCTGCAAACCAGTGACGGTAAGGACAGGAAGAGCAGCATTCCGAAGACCGTGGATGATCAACGCGCGGTTGAAGCTCATACCTTTCGACCTCGCGGTGCGCATGAAATCTTGCCCCATGACATCCATTACTGCAGAGCGGACATAGCGGGTCAAAATTGCTGCTTGAACAGCGGTAAGCGCTAGAACCGGAAGAATCAGTCTGGCCAGAAATCCGCCGAAATTCTTTGAAGGCGGGATCCAACCATTGGCGGGCAGCCACCCCAAACCAACGGCGAAGACAGCGACCAACAAAATACCGGCGAGGAAACTAGGGATCGCAATGCCAATCTGGCTGATGCCGGAAACGATCACGCCACCGCGCCGGGCCGAAAGCACACCAAGTGGAATGGCAATGAGCAACGACAACACAATGGAGCATCCCACCAAAATGAGGCTCACTTGTAAGCGGTCAAAAATGATGGGGGAAAGGTCTTGGCCAGAGCTCAGCGAGGTGCCGAAATCGCCAGTGAGCATTCCACCTATCCAGGAAAAGTACTGTTGGAAAAGCGGTTGATCAGTACCTAATTGGGATTGCAACGCAGCGATTGCTTCTGGTGTCGCGGTAATTCCCAGGGCAACAGCGGCGGGGTCACCGGGGATGACTCGAATCAGCACAAAAATGATGATGCTGGCGATCACAAAAGTCAGGGTGTACCGCAGCACAGTCCAAGCGATTGTTTTACTCACTGCGCTACTCCGGATTCTTTCCGACCAATCAACGACAATTCCAACGCCCCGGACACCACGTTGGGGTCAATGCCGGTGATCTCTGGTGACATCACCACGATGTTGGCCACGTTCATGAGGTTGTCGGCGACGGCTTGTTCCATGATTCGATCGACAGCTTGTTGCATCAATTCCACTTCGTTTGCTGAACTGTCTGCCTCTGCGAGGAGGGCTTGGGTTTCGGCGTCGTCAAAGCCCAAATAGTAGTTGGGGCTAAACAGCGTGGGGATGTCGCGGGGTTCCACATGCGCGATTAGTGACATGTCGTAGTCTTTTTGCCCCATGACTTGTGCCAACCAGACGGCTGGGAACTCGGTTGATTCAATCACAGGATCAAAACCAACATCTCGCAGTTGCGAGTACAGGATTTCAGAGGCTGCCTGAGCGTACGGCAACGAAGGAATGGACATGGTGATCCGCGTTCCCTCAGCGCCGGCCTCCTCTAACAATGCCCGTGCGCGGTCCGGATCGTAGGGGTACATCGTGGATTTCTCGTACCACGGATCAGTCGGCGGAACAGGCGCGCCACCAGTGTCGGTGCCGTAGCCTTCCAACGCGGTGTCAATGACGGCTTGGCGATCAATCGCAAACATCACCGCCTGGCGCACACGCACATCATCAAAAGGTGCACGCTGATTATTCATCGACAGCAACATCTCACCATTGGTTGTGCCCACTTCCACGGTGTATTCCTGCAGCGTAGCCAGCTGTTCGGGCGCTTGCATCGCCCAAATCACGTCCACGTCACCGCTTTGCAGCGCATTGGTCGAGGCCGTCGCATCGCTGAAGTAACGGATGGTTGCGGCTTCGTTAAGCGGCTTCTGCCCCCAATAATCGGCCCGCGCGCCGAACCCAATTGCGCGGCCCGGCGCCCAGTGCGTCACCGTGTACGGGCCGGTGCCAACGGGATCAGTTGCCAGCTTATCGACGCCCCCCTCCGTCATCATGGCACCGATCGCGGTACCCATGCTCCACAACCATTGGTTGGACGGCCTGACCAGCGAAACTTTCAGCGTGTGATCGTCAATTACCTCGGTGGACTCCACCACATCCATGCCACTTTTCAAACCATTGGTCCAGTCAGTTTTTACCCGATCAATGGAAAACTTCGCGGAATCAGCATTGAAGGGATCGCCGTTGGAAAACAGCACACCCTCCCGCAAATGGAAAATGTACTCGGTGCGATCGTCTGAAATATCCCACGACTTGGCAAGCAGCGGCTGAATCTCACCCTCCGCATCGATGCGCACAAGCCCCTCGTAAATATTGGACATCATGGCCTGCGGAATAGCAGCGCCCGCAGCATTGGTGAAATCAAGTGACGCCGCAGCAGCCGTGGTAGCAATGACAATGGATGATTGATCAACAGCAGGGGGCTGCTGATACGCAGTCGATCCAGCAGAGCATGACGACACCACGATTGTGCTTGCCAACAGCAATGATGGCAGGAGTCCGCGCGTGATCTTCATGGCTTCTGAGATTAGTCGGTGTGATCCGGGAAACTAAATGGAAAACTAAAATGGAAGGCAATGGATACCCGCCGCATGAACCTCCGCCAATGGAAAATCCTCGTTGCCCTCATCTCTGCTGCGGGGGAGGCAGCTGCGCCACCAACGATTTGGTATCCCTGTTCATGCCGGCCGCCTTCATGAGCACCCTCGCCGCCTGCGTTTTCGGGGCGTGGGCCAAGGGATTGATCGCCCCTGCACTATTTATTGGGGTGACTTCCTGGGCATTTCGCTCCGGCGTGCAGGCTGCGATTGCCGACGGCTACACGTCCGCGACTTCCGTCGGCTTCGAAATGACTGTCTCGCTCATTCTTTTCATCGTTGCAGGTCTGTGCATTCTGGGCTGGATCCCCATGTTCATCAACAACCGCCAAGTCGCGCGCAAGGTTCGCGAGAGGGCTGCGGGCTTGAGCAATTAGGCGCTCGCTTTTCGACGTTTCCCTCCTTCTCTCCATTTCTGCCTAGAGGTGCCTGACTCTTTGGAGTGAGGGCCTTAAACGGTTCTTTCACCCCCATATAGAGGTACGTCTCACAGTTCTTAAAGGTGTGATGTAATCCACTGACGTGGGATTTTGGGGTAAGGGGACACTTTTTGGGTGAAAATTCCACGAAGTTGATGCCACTTTAAGTCAATTCAATCACATGTAACATGCTACGGTTTTTTCGGTCACTTAAAGGAGGCGCTTATGGGAATCATCGCTCTGCTCGTTTTTATCGCAATTGCCGTCATGCTGAATGTGTTCTTGAAACGAGAAATTTCAGAGGCATTGCTGGTTGGTTTAGTTGGAACTGCGCTAGTCGGCGGCGCAAATGCGCCGACGTTACTATTTGACGCTGTAGTAGATGCTGCACAATCAGAAGTTACTTTCGCAGGTATGGCCTTTGTTTTCATGGGAATCGTTGTGCAATCAACAGGATTGATCGATCGATTAATTGCAATCCTCAACTCAATTTTTGGCAGGCTTCGAGGTGGCGCAGGTTATGTTTCCACCCTTGGATCTGCGTTGATTGGACTCATTGCTGGGTCAACGGCCGGAAACTCTGCGACGGTTGGTTCTGTCACGATTCCTTGGATGAAAAGGACCGGGTGGACTGCTGAAAGGTCTGCAACGCTAGTCGCAGGCAACTCTGGCCTTGGCGTTGCGTTGCCTCCCAACTCAACAATGTTCATCATTTTGGCATTGCCAGCTGCAGCAGCTTCTTCGGCCTCTCAGGTGTATATTGCCCTAGCGTGTGGAGGTGCATATGCAGTGCTCTATCGCTTGGCGGTCGTCTTTTACTGGACACGTAAAGATAAAATTCCTGCCACCCCTGATGATCAACGGGTGTCATTTGTCGAGGCAATGAAGGCTGGATGGCGTTCACCGTTGATCTTCCTTGGAATTTTGATCCCCGTAATCCTCACAATCGGCCCATTGTCTGAATGGTTAAAGACACATGGAGTTGGGGAGTCTGGTGTTAAATCGATGTCGATCATCGTGTGGGTGCCAATTCTGATTACGGCAATTGCTCTGATTGAAGGGCGTAAACGAATTGCTAACAACATGGCACACTTTAGGGTTCAAATTTCCAAGGACTTGCCACAATTTGCCACCGTAGGGATTTCGCTGTTTTCTGCGCTTGCTGCAGCGAACATCATGGAAGAACTAGGAGTTGGCCCGCAGTTGTCTAACTGGCTTGATTCCATGGACCTACCTAAGTCTGTCATGGTGATCATTGTCTGCATTATGTGCATTGTGGTGGCAACCCCATTGTCATCAACAGCTACTGCAGCAGCGATCGGTGCCCCCGCTGTCGCTGCCTTGGCTGCAGTAGGCATTGATCCAACTGTGGCTATCGTAGTGATCTTGCTGTGCACTTCCACTGAAGGCGCATCCCCACCGGTAGGCGCACCGATTTATCTTTCAGCTGCGATCGCCGATGCAAACCCGACGAAGATGTTCGTTCCGTTAATTATGTACTTTGTTGTCCCCGTGGTTTTGCTTGCATGGCTAGTTGGAATGGGATTCTTGCCAGTGATTGTTCCTACAGGTTAAAGGGGTAAAAATGAACTCAATTTTCAAACTATTTAGTGTTCTGTTTGCCGTATTTCTAGTGGCTTTCCTCATCGGTGGCACCCTTATTGTCGGTGTTCAAACAGTGGGAGTGATTATGCTGAGTGAAGACCTGGTTACTGGCGCAACTCAGAATATTGCTCCATGGGCGTTTGGTTCTGCGACACTTTGTGCAGTGTGTGCATTTGTGTTGAGGTACCGGCCCGGCCGTCCAACTGGCTCCGATACTGTTCAGCATGAAATTGATTAGGTAAATATGCCTAAACTCCCGCAGTGTACTGATCCCAAATCTTCTGAGCATCTCCTTCGCCGGATTTTTCCACTGCTTGTTCTAGTAGTAGCTTTCCGGTGACTTGGATATGCTCCCGCATGGTGGCTCGGGCCATTTCTGCTGATTGTCGTTTGATGGCATCCAAGATTGGTTCGTGTTCTTCCAAAATATCGCCAAGGGTGCGTTTGTTCCCGGCAGTAGAAGCACCGAGGATACGGGTGTGTGCGCGTAGTTTTTCTACCAGGTCAGCCCCGCGTTGGGAGTGTCCCATGGTCATGATTTGTCGGTGAAACTGCCGGTCATGGGTGAAAAATGCTTCTTCGTCATTGTCGGCCTTGGCTTGCGCCATGAGTGTAATGATGTCATCTGCTTCGCCGAGCTGTTCTTCGGTGCGTAGCTGTGCTGCCCGGTATGCTGCGGCGGGTTCAATGCCTAGACGAAGGGCAAAAATTTCGGCGACATCAGAGGGTTTGGTTTCGACAATTTGGAATCCGCGGTTCCTGGTGAAGCGGATGAGCCCTGCTTCTTCCAGGCGGAGCAGCGCGTCTCTGACGGGGGAGCGGGAGATGCCTAATTGGTCGCTGACCTGGTAAACGCTGTACCACTCTCCGGTGACCATTGTTTTATCAAGGGTGGATTCGCGGACGAAATCCATGACTTGGTCGGTGAGTGAGCGTGCGGGGGCAACCCTTTTTGTTGGCATGTCTGACATTATCGCACAATTCACCACAGTAGCCGGTAACATGTTACTCAAAGCCCGCTTAGATCGAATTTCATAAAAGGACCCACCATGACTCACACCATCAAATTCAACAGACTCGACCCAGAAGTATTTAGCCAGCATTCTCGTGCGAAGCTGCGCACGGATATGGCAACCCGTGCAGCATATTCTTCTGATGCAGGAATTTTTAGACGCGTCCCTGCGGCTGTAGCTGAACCCGAAAATGTGGAACAAATCCGAGACGCCATTGCTGTTGCGGTGGCACGAGGATGGTCTGTTGTTGGTCGCGGTGGAGGAAGCTCGGTTGCTGGAAATGCGATCGGTGAAGGTTTGATCATCGATACGTCGCGCTATTTCAACCGCATTTTAGATATTGATCCAGTTGCACAAACTGCAGTTGTGGAACCCGGTGTGGTGTGTGATGCCTTGCGCGATGCAGCCGCAGAATTCGGATTGACTTACGGCCCGGATCCTTCCACGCATTCCCGGTGCACGATCGGTGGCATGGTTGCCAACAATGCGTGTGGTTCACACTCGGTTGCATTCGGTACAGCTGCGGAAAATCTCGTGGATGTCACGCTCATGCTCAGCGATGGCCGAGAAGTCACTGTGACAAAAGATGGCTGCGATGATGCTGAGATCAATCAGAAGCTCACCGACTTAGCGTCCAAGAATCAGGACCTTATTAGTAAAGAACTGGGTCGTTTCCCTCGCCAAGTGTCGGGCTACGGTTTGCACTATCTTGCCCACGACATGGCCAAAGCAATGGCGGGCACCGAGGGAACCATTGGAATCATTACTCGGTTGACGGTGAAGTTGGTTCCAACACCCAAAGTGAAAGCGCTTGCTGTCCTGGCTTTCGACACAGTTTTTGACGCCGCCCGAGCAGCCGCCAAATTGCGACTGCCTGGGGTAGCAACCATTGAAGGCATGGGCGGAGATCTCCTCGCTGCGCTGCGCAGTAAACAGGGACAATCAGAAGCTGGGCAGAATCTTCCAGGAAACCGCATCGGCATTGAAGCCGGCGGATGGTTGTACTGCGAGACAGGAAGTGACACCCTGCAGGCCGCGGTACAAGCCGCCGAGGAAGTCGCAACCGCCGTTGACACCATTGATTACGTGGTCGTGTCTGAGCCTTCTGAAATGCGGGAATTGTGGCGCATCCGTGAATCCTCGGCGGGCATTGTCACGCGCTTAGCTGATGGTGGGGAAGCGTGGCCCAATTGGGAAGACTCTGCAGTACCTCCAGAAAACCTGGCTGATTATCTCCGCGATCTTTATGCGCTGATGGATAAGTTTGATTACAAGGGCATTCCTTTTGGCCACTTTGGTGAAGGCTGCGTCCACGTCCGCATTAGTTTTGATTTCTCCACCAAGGAAGGCCTGAAGAAATTCGAGGCGTTCATGAATGAAGCCTCCACCTTGGTGGCGTCTTATGGTGGCAGCCTCTCGGGCGAGCATGGAGACGGTCGCGCCCGCTCATCCTTCCTTGACCGCATGTACTCAGCAGAAATGCGTGCACTCTTCGAAGAATTCAAGCTGATTTTCGATCCCCAGCGCATCTTCAATCCGGGAGTGTTGGTCTGGGCAGATCCTGTCATGCAAGGACTTCGCATGGACCCGGGCCAGCGCGCCCTCGACATCACGCCCGTACACAAATTCTCTAAAGACAAAGGTTCCATGATCAACGCGGTGAATCGCTGCGTGGGTGTATCCGCATGCCGCTCAGAATCCGACGCGATGTGCCCGTCCTTCCAAATCACCGGCGACGAAGTGCACTCCACCAGAGGCCGCGCCCGCTTGCTCTCTGAAATGTTCCGCGGTGAATCCATCGCCGACGGCTACCGCAGCGAAGAAGTCAATGAAGCCCTTGACCTGTGCCTTTCCTGCAAAGCATGCGCATCGGAATGTCCCGTCAACGTCGACATGTCCACCTACAAAGCCGAATTCCTGGACAAACACTACGCCGGCCGACTTCGCCCCATGGCCCATTACGTCATGGGCTGGCTGCCGCTTCTGGGACACGTTGCCCATAAAATACCGCTTCTTCCTACGCTTATCGACGCCACTATGCAGTCAGCACTCACCGCCCCAGTGGTGCGCAAGGTCGGCGGGCTCGCTGATCGCCCGTTGATTTCCTTCGCCCACCGCTCGCTGCGCAAGTACAAGCCGAAGAAAAACTCAGGTGAAACGGTGGTGCTGTGGCCCGATTCCTTCAACACCAACCTCGACACCGGACCAGCTCACGCAGCGATCAAAACTCTCGAAGCCCTCGGATACAACGTGGTCATCCCTGATGGCTTCGTCTGCTGTGGACTCACCTGGCATTCCACCGGCCAATTGAGCATGACAAAGAAAGTCCTAGAACAAACGGCGAAAGTGATGAAACCCTACCTGGACCAAGGTCTAACAGTCGTTGGTTTGGAACCCTCGTGCACCGTCATGCTTCAAGATGAGGCAACAGAACTCTCCGATAACCCTGATCTGGCACGCCTTGCAGCACTGACCAAACCATTCGCTGAAGTCATCGCACCAAAGATCACCGAGCTAGTCGAGTCTGGAAGCATCCAGCTAACAGAATCAACTGCGCTTACCCAGGTGCACTGCCACGAGCGTTCGCTAGGCGACCCACAACAATCGGCACTCGTTCTTGAAGCTTTGGGTGTAAAAGATGAACAAATTGCCACCGGTTGTTGCGGGCTTGCCGGAAACTGGGGCTTTGAAAAAGACCACGCTGAAATGTCCTTCGCACTTGGTGAACGAGAGCTGTTCCCCAAGGTCAGAAAAGCAGAAGGACATGTGATTGCTGACGGTTTCTCCTGCCGCACCCAGATCGAACAAGGCACCGGAAAACAAGCAACGCACCTTGCAGAGGTGGTCTTAAGCATCTTGGAGCAAAACAACATGGCACAATAACGATCATGCAACAGGTGCTCATGGGTTTCACGGTGGTGTTCATCGTCATCGGAATAGGTTGGATTCTCGGTAGAAGAGACACCTTGGGCACACATGCCCAGAAACCTTTGAGCCTGTTTGTCTATTACGTGGCCACCCCAGCGTTGTTGTTTGATCGGGTCACCAAGTCAGATACCTCGACGATTTTCTCTCTGAACTTCGTTGTCATTGCACTCTCTGCGTTGATCGTAGGTTTCCTGTTTTTCCTACTCATGCGGTTCGTGATCAAAAGAACTGCCGCAGTATCGGTGATCGGCATGCTAGCTGCGTCCTACGCCAACGCCGGTAACCTGGGTATCCCTTTGGCAGCCTATATTTTGGATGATTTCACCGTGGTGATTCCCGTGATTTTGTTCCAGGTGGCGTTCTACGCACCGATCACCATGACCATCATGGAGATGCTGACCAACAAGAAATCCACCAACTTGGTGCGCAACCTCCTGGTCACGCCACTAACCAACACCATGGTGCTCGCAGCGATTGCCGGTATTGCTGTGTCTTTGACTTCGATGAGCGTGCCCGTGGTGATTGCTCAGCCAGTGGAAATGTTGGCGAATGCTTCAGTGCCACTGGCTTTGGTGGTGTTCGGACTGTCCTTGTCCAAGAGCAAGATCCTGGAAAAGGGGCAGGTATCCAGGCGCGATGTGTTTACGGCGGCACTGTTCAAGAATGTTCTGCACCCAATTGTTGCGGGACTTTTAGCCTTAGCCTTTGGTATGGAAGGTACTGCCTTGTTGTCGGCGGTGATTCTCGGTGCACTGCCAACAGCGCAGAATGTCTACACCTACGCGTTGCGATTTAGAACAGCTGAATCGATGGCGAGAGACACGGGGGTGGTCACCACACTCATTTCCTTCCCCGTATTGGTGGCGGTCTCCATTATCTTTGGATCTTAGGGTTAGCATTAGTGGTCATGAATGCAGTCAAAGTGCGCACCGGTGTGCCGGCGCTGATGAGATCTAAAGCGATGTTTACGTGCATCCTTTTTGTGCTCATGTGCGCGCCTTTTCTGCTGTTTTTCCTTATCGCTCTGCAAAGCGCTGAAGGAACCATGCATACCCTTTATTTGGTGGCAGCTACGCTGCCGGGCTGCGGCATTGTGGCCGCCATCGGGTCTATGTGCGTGGTGTGGGGGCGGCGTCGACAAGCAGTATTAATCGTTGATGATCAGGTGCGGATCCCCGGCAGTGGCATAAGCTTTGCTATAGAAGAATTAGATACAGTGCAATTATGGTCAGACCTGAAATCAGGTTCGTATATGGCGCTCCTGCCTCACCACATCAAGGAACGTGCAAATGTGACAGGTGTACATTCTGTACAACCATATATTGTTAATTTTCCGTCCGGTGCACAACCACAGCCGTTTGAGTTGGCGGAGATTTTGTTAAGTGAAAAACCTGAGTTAAATTTGGATCGCTTGGGGCGACTTTGATTTCACTGTGATAACTGATCATGCTCCCAAATATTCCAGGGTAAGACTTTAGACAAGTTCTGGTTAAAATTCTTCATGAAGGTGAGAATCTGGGAATTTCTCGGTAATCTTTCAGATTCGTAGTTATCCACTGATTGGAAGAATGAGATGAGCTCAAATATAGCTATCACGACCGAGCCTGAAGGGAAAAATAAAAAGGGTCTCAAATCAGACCCGTTCATTTTTTCCATTTCTGTCGGTTTTATCGTGGTGTTTGTCATCGCCACAATTGCGCTAGGCGAGAAAGCTCGAACAACCTTTTCCGCGATTGCCGGCTGGCTCTTAGAAAATTTAGGGTGGATGTATATCGGGGGTGTCTCCTTGGTTTTCATTTTCCTCATGGGTATCTTTGCATCCCGGTATGGCCGGGTAAAACTTGGTGATGACGATGATGACCCCGAGCACACCCTAATCGTGTGGTTCTGTATGCTTTTTGCTGGCGGTGTCGGTGCAGTCTTAATGTTTTGGGGTGTTGCCGAACCGATTAACCACGCGTTCAACGTGCCAATGGCAAATGAAGAATCCATGAGTGAAGCCGCAATTGTGCAGGCTTTTGCTTATACTTTCTATCACTTCGGTATTCACATGTGGGTAATCATGGCACTCCCAGGATTATCATTGGGATACTTTATTTACAAACGTAAGCTACCTCCCCGTCTATCCTCTGTGTTTTCTCCGATCTTGGGTAAGCGCATTTATTCCACACCCGGCAAGCTCATCGATGTACTGGCCATCGTAGGCACCACGTTTGGTATTGCTGTGTCAGTAGGTCTTGGTGTGCTGCAAATCAATGCAGGTATGAACAAACTATGGAGCACCCCGCAAGTATCGTGGGTTCAGCTTTTGATCATCTTGATCATCACCGCGGTTGCATGTATTTCCGTTGCTTCCGGTTTGGATAAGGGCATTAAGTTACTGTCCAACATTAATATTGCAATGGCCGTTGCGTTGATGTTCTTCATCTTGTTCACTGGTCCAACCCTCACATTGCTGCGCTTTCTCGTAGAATCCTTCGGAATCTACGCATCCTGGATGCCTAATCTGATGTTTTGGACTGACTCTTTCCAAGATAACCCAGGCTGGCAGGGCAAATGGACGGTGTTCTATTGGGCATGGACTATTTGTTGGTCGCCATATGTCGGCATGTTCGTGGCGCGTATTTCGCGTGGACGTACCGTCCGTGAATTTATTGGTGGGGTTCTAGCTCTGCCAGCGATCTTTGGCGTAGTTTGGTTCTCTATCTTTGGTCGTGCAGGCATCGAAGTGGAACTGAGTAACCCAGGTTTCTTGACCCAGCCAACTGTTGTTGAAGGTGACGTGCCAGCAGCGCTTTTTAATGTGCTGCAAGAGTATCCGCTGACTGGAATTGTCTCCGCGTTGGCATTGGTAATTATTGTGATTTTCTTTATCACCTCCATCGATTCCGCAGCGCTAGTTAACGATATGTTCGCTACCGGTGCAGAAAATCAAACACCGACTAGTTACCGCGTGATGTGGGCCTGCACCATTGGGGCGGTCGCAGGTTCCTTGCTGATCATTTCCCCATCCTCTGGTATTGCCACGCTGCAAGAAGTGGTTATCATCGTGGCTTTCCCATTCTTCCTCGTGCAATTTGTCATGATGTTTTCTTTGCTTAAAGGCATGAGTGAAGATGCTGCTGCGGTTCGTCGTGTGCAGACTCGTCAGTGGGAAAAGACTGATACACCAGAAAAACTTGAAGAGCATTCGTCCCAACCAGCCCCGGGCTATGATGACGAGGGCAACCCCTTGCTGATGCCTGCCCTCGAGCATGATGAGGACGGTAACATTGTTATCCCAGGCAACGTAGTCATTGAAGGTGATCTTGGGGTAGTTGGTGATGTGGTCGACGATCCTGAGGAAGCCCAAGAGATGGGGTCTCGTTTTAAGATCGTCGAGCAAACTCGCCCCCAGTCCAGGGACGAATACGATATTTAAACGATTGCTTTTCGACGCACCTCCCACCCTGTTTAAGTATCCCGCGTGGGGTGGGACGGCAGAGAATCGTTGGTAAAAACCCAGCCTTGTGGAAAACCTGAACGTCACACCTTCTAGAAGCGCTGCTGGGCGATTTTACAGGGATATTGCGAGGAGGGCTTAAAGCCACACGTTCGGTAAACCTTGCAGGCGTGCCAAGAATTCCTAAAAATGGAATCTTTGACACGCCTGTTTGATTTTAAAAGATAACCGAACAATCATGACAGGACGAGCGGAGAAAATTTAAATAGCAGACCCCCGGGTTGTCTACCGGCCCATCGGTACTAATTAATCCACGCATCCGCAAGAATCTCCATATTGCGCGTGGTTGCTTCAGTGTTGGGGGATTGCAGGGAGATCATCAGTTCATCAGCCTGTGCCGTCTTTACAAAACCGTCTAAGTATTCTTTAACTTCGGATCCAGTGCCTATAGCGGTGTAGTGAAGCATGTCGACAATTTGGCGAGCAGCTGGTGAATCCATGAGTTCATCAAGTTGCTCATCAGTAACTTGTCGGCCACGCAATGCCATGTTCTTCACGCGTGCACGCGCTACCTTGTAGAAATCATCGTGGGCTTGTTCAGTGGAATCAGATGCGGTGACATTGACGGCCGCAATGACATAAGGCTCAGGATGCTGCTCTGAAGGCTGGTAGTTATCCCGGTAGGTTTGCACCGCGTGCTCAAGGTGAGTTGGTGCGAAGTGGGATGCGAAGGAATAAGGCATACCCAACTGTGCTGCCAATTGTGCACCAAAGAGGGATGAACCCAAGATGTACAGCGGTACGTTGGTGCCCTTGCCTGGAATTGCGTTAACCCCTGGGAGACGGGAACGGCCGGTGAGGTAAGAGTTCAGCTCGACAACGTCGGACGGGAAGTTCTCGGCGGACTGAGGGTCGCGTCGTAAAGCGCGCAAGGTATTCATGTCCGTGCCAGGGGCACGGCCCAGGCCGAGGTCGATGCGGTCTGGGTACAACTCCGCCAAGGTGCCGAACTGCTCAGCGATGACATATGGGGAGTGGTTGGGCAGCATGACGCCACCGGCACCCAAACGAATAGTGTTGGTGTGTGCACCGATGTGAGAAATAAGCACTGCAGGCGCAGCTGAAGAAATGCTCTCCATGTTGTGATGCTCTGCGTACCAAATGCGCTTGAAGCCTAAACCTTCAGCTTTTTGCGCCAATGCCACTGATCGTTTGAAGCTGTCACCAGGCCTTTCGCCCTCAAAAATGGTGGCAAAATCAATCAGTGAAAGTGGGATAGACATGCAAAGACTCCTCGCAATTAGCGATTAGACGGAAATGGATTCCTTCTCTGCAACAGACTGGGCACCTTTCTTGTTCCAATCAATAGCCAAACCGATGGCAGAGGCCACGAGAACTGGGACAACCCAACCCAAAGACATGCTGTGCAGCGGCGCCCATTCGATGAATGGATTCAGCGCAGGGATAGACATGAACAGCGCCCACACAACTGCAGTCCAAATGCCGAATAGGTAGGTCCACTTGAGACGGAACAGCAGGGGCTCGATGAGCGACAAGAACACCAAGGTGATGGCCGATGGGTAAATGAAACTAATCACTGGAGCCGCAACGGCCAACACCGTATCCAATCCCATCGTGGCAACGCCAAAGGAAATCAGCGCGAAAACAGTGGCCCAGACGTGGTACTTGACACCTGGCAGCAGCGAATTGAAAAACTCAGACGTCGCACTGATCAGACCAACTGCGGTGGTCATACATGCAAGGATCAAAATGGCCACGAACATGATGCGACCAGCCTGACCCATCGTGGACAGTGCAGCGTAGTTCAAAATTGCGGTGCCATCAGCGAACTCACCGTTTACTACTTGACCGATTGAGCCCAAACCAAGATAAACCAGCGCCAACAAAATTCCGGCAATGAACGCCGACACGACAGTTGCCGTGCGGACCTTGTTAACCTTTTGGTACTTGAACGCAGAAATCACCACGATGCCAAACGCCAACGCAGCAATCGCATCCATCGTCATGTAGCCCTCAAGCAAACCCGCCCCCGCAGGCTGCTGCGCATACGCACTACTTGGCTCACCTGGCGTGCCATCCAACTTGGCTACCGACAACACCACCAGCACCACAATCAACGTGAGCAACGCTGGCGTGAGCCACTTACCCAACTTGTCTGCAATGCCATTCGGATTCCACGACAACGCCAGTGCCACCGCAAAAAACACAAAGTTAAACAAGCCCGAATAAAGCGCATTATCGACGCCAACCGCCGTCGAATAGCTCACCGCCCCAGTCCTCGGCAGCGCGTAAAACGCACCGATGGACAAATAGGCAGCAATAGGAAACACCAGGCCAAAGATCTTACCGCCACGAGAAGCCATGTCCTTGACATTTTCTCCCGACAACACCACCGCGATAATCGCCAGCACCGGGAGCAGAACACTCGTTGCTAGAAATCCTAAGATAGCTGGTAGATAGTTGGTTCCTGCCGACAATCCAAGCATCGGCGGGAAGATGAGGTTTCCAGCTCCGAAGAACATGGAAAACAGCATCAAAGAAGTAATCAGGACAGACTTTTTACTCATTATTTACAACACGCTGGCGATACGGCGCAGCCCCTCCTCAAGGGTCTCTCTGGAACACGCAAAATTAAGACGAGCGCAGGTTGTGAAACCACCAAAAGCTGCGCCATCATTCAGCATGACCTTACCCTCCTCACGAAGAATTTTAGAAGGCGCCTCTTCAATCTTGGTGCCAGCGAAGTCCAACCACATCAAATAAGTAGAGTCCGGTGCGTAGACCTTCACGCCAAGCTTTTCCAGTTCAGCAGCCGCAAAGTCACGGTTGTCCTTGAGAATCTGAATTGACTCATCAAGGAATTCTTCACCCTCGTTGTACACGGTCTCTGCAGCGATCAAACCGAGGATGGACACACCGTCACGAGTAATATCCGATAGGTTCTTCCATGCCTTTACATCAGCTTCATTGGTGAAGAAGATCTGAGCACACTTCAAACCAGCTGTGTTCCATGCCTTTGAAGTTGCAGTGATGGTGATGCAGGTATTTGCTGCGTTCTCAGAAACACCAGCAGCAACCACATGGGTGCCTTCATAAACCAGTGGCGCGTGGATCTCATCGACGATGATGCGGGCATCGTACTTCGCCGCAATATCGGTGAGCTCGCGGATGTACTCTTCAGAAAAGACCGTGCCCAGTGGGTTGTGTGGATTGCAGAACAACAGTGATCCCGCACCGTCAGCGAAGGCCTTCTCAATTTCCTTCAAATCGTACTCATGTGCATCAATGTAGATCGCCTGACGACCAGTCACCTTAGGCAACTCGATGAAAGGAGGATAAGCAGGCAGCGGCACAATGATCGCCGAACCAGGCTTAGTGAAATGCTCAATGGCAAGCTTCAGGCCACGAACCACATCCGGAATGGCGAAAACATTTTCCGGATTTGGGCCAAACCCATAGCGGCGCTCGTAGAATCCAGTCAACGCATCATTCAACCCAGTAGCATCTGGTGGGTATCCGAAGACCTCGCGCTCAACGGCATCTGCCATAGCTTCCTTCAACGGCGGGCAGGTGCCAAAATCACTTTCCGCAACCCACAAAGGAAGCACGTCTTCTGGAAACCGGGTCCATTTCAAGGTCCGGCGATTCTTCAATTCTTCGAGTTCAGGAAATCGCATACTCTCTAGGCTAGTAAACTTTTCTACGAACCTATTACTAAGAAGGAGCCCGAAGTGAAGTTGAGGACAATCCCAGCCCTGTTAGCCGTCGCACTTCTTGCAGGCTGTTCGGGTGAAAGTGCTGATAGCCAAGCCGTTTCCGCTGAGGAAACCATGGAAGTAACCACTACCTCAACCCCGGTGTTCGAAGCCAAAGAGGTAAGCCCAATCACAATCCCAAGCGGCGATATCAGGGTTGAAGACCCAGGTCTCAATGTTGAATTTATCTTCCGAGGCACCCGCTACGGCACCAACGGTGGCTCAATTATTCACATCGCGGTGAAAAACCTAAACGACGTAGCCCTGCCAGCCGAGGCCATCGATCCACCCACCCTGGACATCGAAGACTACAACGGCAACAAAACCAACATCGAAACCCTCTCCGGCGACGACAACATCCCACTCGACCTACCACTGGGTGCCGGCGCGACAACGAACCTGCAATACGCGTTCAACACCTCAAACGGCTCATTGTCGAATGCTGAATTCCAGATCGGAAACGTCATCTACTCAGGCAATTTGAACAGCTTGGCGTAAGTTCAAAAAATAATTTGAATTTTAGGGAACCTACCCCGAACTTTTGCAGTCTAACGCTTATGAGTGCCTTTTCACGGCCCTCGTTACGACTACAAAGATCGGGGTATTTTTATGCGACGAATCTGGCTGCTCGTATGCGGCATCGCATTGACTGTCGCCGGCTGCACGAGTGGATCCACCACTCCCACAACCGTCACGGTAACCGCAACGTCAACGTCGGAGGAGGCTGCATCCACGGAGCCGACCAACGACATACTTGCCAGCCAATTTCATCCGTGTGAAGTACTCACGCAAGAACAGTTCGAAGAAGCTGGATTGGGAGTCTTGATTGTTGAAGACGCTTACCTCGGCTCGACAGGTTTAGGTTGCAGTTTCGGGAAAGCAGACAGAGAGGATTTTTCAGGTACGTGGCTCATTTCAACTGACCAAGTGAACCGACAATTTGTTGAAAACCAAGATCTAGAGACATTGGATTGGGGATCCAATGACAATCCAGATCTGTATGTGCATCAAATGTCCGAGACGGGTCGTCAATGTGAGGCAGCAGTTGACTATGACTGGGGCCGGCTTACGGTTGACTATCTCGAATTAGGTGAGGGCTGGGAGCCAGAAATCTTGTGCTCTGATGCTGTTGAAATTTTAGAAAATCTCATCAAGGAACTAAGGGGAATTCCATGACGTTGAAAATTGATCCCTCGTCCATCAGTAGTGCTGTGTCTCGCTTGAATGAGCTTCAGCATCAAGCTATTACTGCATCTCAAGTGGGAATGAAATCAACAATTCTATCCGCGTTTTCGCCCGTCTCTGGACTCGATCAATTGGGTTCCGGTCACGGGAGCGTGATTAATGGTGGGGCAGGCGCAGCAAACTCTGTGCTGAATTCCTATGCCGAACAAATCGAGTGGTTGTCTGCGGCTTTGCAGGCTTCTGGTGCGGCTTTGACTGGCCAGGATGAATTATTCGCTAGGGGTATGGATGTAGCGGATACCGGTGGCAGGGTTGTAGAAGAGTCGGTAATGTTCCCGGCGCGGCCGGCACCTCGGTTTGAGTCTTTCGTTTTTAATCCACCAGCTGTTAGTCCTTCGTTGTCGTTGGATGCGTTGTGTAGTCAGTTTTCCGGAACCAACTCGGGGGCGGTTTTGGAGGCGCAGGGGTCTTGGGGCTCTATGGCGTCGGCTATTAGCAATGTGTCGGCTTCGTTGTCGTCGATTGCTGGTGAGATTTTGGCGGAGAACTCAGGCGAAACGTTTGAGCAGGCTGCTGCTCGGATTAATGAGGTGGCGGCTGCGGGGGCGACGTTTGCTGCGAATGCGAAAATGATGGGGGCGTCGGTGGGGACGCTGAATCGGATTTATATGGGGCATCGCATGCAGGTGTTTATGGCTGCGACGTCGATTAAGGCGATTTTGGATCCGGTGCAGAGGCTTGCTGCGGAGAGGGCGTTTTTGGCGTCGTTTCAGGCTACTTTTCAGGCGGATGTGTTGACGGGTATGCCTCCTGTGAGCAATTTGATGCAGATGAAGGGGGCGAATGGTTCTGCGGGGGAAATTGCTCTGGGGATGGATGAGATTGCTGGCAGTGGGCAGGCATGGTCTGCGACGGGGTTGACTCCGTCGGGAGCTGCGCAGGGTGGTGTCGCCAATGGGGGCAGTATCGCGCCGGATGCAGCGGTTCAAGGTGCTGCGGGGCAAAGTGGGGTTGGAAGTTTTGGCACTGTCACTGATCAGTTGGATGGCATCAATATTGGGGATATGTTGACCTCTGCTGCCTCAGCTGGGCAGAGCCTTGCGAATGGTCTGGCTATGCCTACTTCTACGCCTATTTCAGCGTCCGGAGCGATTCCTTCCTCGATGTCTGCGGCATCGTCACTTGGTGCGCTTGGCAGCGGTGCTGGATTGGGCGCGCAGGGTGGCTCGATTGGATCTTCGGCACCTGGAGCGATCAGTAGTCGAGCGGCCGGATCCGCAGGTGGTTCGGTATCAGGAATGACTGGTGGTCCTGGCGCGCCGGGGATGGTGGGTTCGACGAGTAGCGGTCGGATGAGTCCTGCAGGATCGGGGATTACCTCGGATTCGTTGATGGGAGCTCGAACTCATGGTGCTTCTTCCGCGGGAGCTGTCGCTCCGATGATGGGTGGTGCTGGCGGAATGTCTGGTGGCGTCGTTGGTGCAGGTGGTACTGGTTCTCAGAGCAAGTATGCGCGCCAGACTGGATCGTCGGTTGGATCTAGTTCGCAGTCGGGTTCTGGCCTGGGGATGGTGGGATCAGGGAGTGGGAAGGCGTCGATAAGCAATTTTGGGCGCGGCATGATGCCTATGATGCCCATGATGCCCATGGGAGGCGCCGGCGGTGGGCAGAAGAATACCGGCAAGGTGAAAACGGTGACGTCTGCGGTGGAGGAAGACCGCAATTTGGCGGCGCTGCTGGGTGATCGGGGGCCGGTTGTTCCGGGTGTGATTGGTGACTGGGTGAGGGGCTAACGCAACAATGTGTCTAAGCTTAGGGGCATGACTACTGAGGTTGAACTGGTTGTTTTAGCTGATTCCGAGGGCAATGCTATTGGTACCGCGCCGAAAGCTACGGTGCACACTAAGGACACGCCTCTGCATTTCGCGTTTTCCACCTATATTTTGAACCCGCGTGGGGAGCTGTTGGTGACGCGTCGTGCGTTATCGAAGAAGACATGGCCTGGTGTGTGGACGAACTCTATGTGTGGGCACCCTGGTCCGGATGAGACAAACGCGGATGCGATTCGTCGCAGGGGTGTCGATGAGTTGGGGCTGGAGGTGGATTCCTTCTTGGATATTCAGGAGATTCTGCCTGATTACCAGTACCGTGCTGTCGACGCGTCCGGCATTGTGGAGTGGGAGTTGTGCCCGGTCCACCTCGTGCGTTTAGCGGTGGGGGAATTTGTGGAGCCGCTGGATGATGAGGTGGAGGAGTTCGAGTGGGTGGAACCGCAGAAGCTTTTCGACGCTGTTGATGCCACACCATTTGTGTTTTCTCCATGGCTAGTGGATCAGCTTAGCGCCCCTGAGCTGCGCCAAGCCATCCTGGAAGCGTTTGACGCAGAGTAACTAACTAGTCTAGAAGCCTTTCGACCGCTTCGAGTGGGATTTTCACCCAGTCGGGGCGGTTGTTTATTTCATAGGCAACCTCGTACAACGCCTTGTCCAGAATGTAGGCATTGAGGAGTTCTTGGTCTTCTATTGATCCGTAGCCGTCGAGGAATAGCGCGGTGGCTTCGTTGGCCCATTGGGTGTGTTCGCCATCGAAGTAGGCTGCGTAGTCGATGGATCTGATGATGCCGGCGAGATCTTTCAGGGGAGAGTCGGGGAGGCGTCGTTGATTAAGTGGGCGGGCAGGTTCGCCTTCGAAATCGATGAGGATGTAGCGTTCGGGGGTTTTGATGAGCTGCCCCAAGTGGAGGTCACCGTGGATGCGTTGGATGTGGGCGTCGCCTTCCAACGATTGGTAGAGGTCGATGGCTGCTTCTTTGAAGCGGGCGATTTCGGGAGCTTGGGAGATTAGTTCATTAAGGCGGGTAGTGAGCGCATCGGCGAGTGCTTCTACGGGAACTACCCGAGTAGGGAAGGCCGATGCAAGAGCAGTGTGAACATTGCGGGTGGCTTCGCCGATCTTTTCTGCATCCTCTGCAAAGCTGCCAGAGGTAGTAGTCAGCGCATGTGACCAGCCATCCAAACCTGGAACGTACTGCTGCGCCATGACCAAGGTGTAGTTAGCCCCGGAGATCTCAGCGGAGGAAAAACCCAGAATGGGCGCGATGTTGGGGCAGGAGGAAATTTTAGAAATTAGCTCCACATCGGGGTTTTGCCCGGATTCTAATTTGCGGAAGTATTTCACGATCGCTTTATTGTCGGCGGTGATGAAAGAGCTATTGGATTGTTCTGTGCCGAGCGGGGTGAAAGGGCCAATGGGAAAAGCAGAGCTGCCAGTCCATGCCCCGAAACTCGCACCGACCTCTTCTACGTGGTCGTTGAGAACATCTTTGCCGTCATCATTGACCAACAACTGATACAGCGCATTGTTGATGCGCACTACAGCTAAAGTGTTCTCGCCACATTCGCGGGACAACACAATATCTACGTTGTCGATGGTGTGGGACTTGGCGCCGTAGAAACGCTCGGTGATGATGTGTTGGCCAATGCTCATTCCATATCGTCCTTTTCATCGGCGGTGAGATCAAACCAGAAGAATCCGTGAGGGGCTAAAGTGACAATCCACTCCCGTTCAGCAATGGTAGGGAACAGCTGCCCGCCTGACATCTCTCGAGGGGTGTGTCCTGCAAATTCACGTAAATCAAGCGAGACTGCCTGCGGGTATTTGCTCATGTTGTTGACACACAAAATGGTTTGTCCCTTGTGTTCTCGTAAAAATGTCAACACTGACTCATTGGTGGAGGACACTTCACGGTAGGTTCCGGCACCAAATGCGCGGTACTGTTTGCGGATCAGGATTTGGTTGCGGAGCCAGCGCAGCAGGGAGTTTTCGCGGTTGAGTTGGCTTTCCACGTTTACTTGGGCGTAGCCGTATTGATCATTTTGGATCGCAGGAAGGTACAGGCGTTCAGGATCAGCTTTGGAGAAACCACCGTTGCGGTCGTTGGACCACTGCATGGGGGTGCGCACTCCGTCGCGGTCGTGGAGCCAGATGTTGTCGCCCATGCCAATTTCATCACCGTAATACAACACGGGTGAGCCAGGTAGAGACAGCAACAAACCGTGAAGGAGTTCCAGCTGGTTGCGGTCGCCTTCAAGCAGTGGGGAAAGGCGCCTGCGGATTCCTACGTTGGCACGCATACGAGGTTCCATGGCGAACTGAGAGTACATGTAGCTGCGTTCCTCATCGGAGACCATTTCAAGGGTGAGCTCATCATGATTACGCAGGAAAATACCCCATTGGGCAGTCTTGGGAATCTCCGGGGTGTTGGCCAGGATCTCACTGATCGGGGTGCGTGAACCTTGGCGAACTCCCATGAAAATGCGCGGCATCAAAGGGAAGTGGAAGGCCATGTGGCATTCATCGCCTTTGTCTTTTTCACCGAAGTATTCGACCACATCTTGGGGCCATTGGTTGGCTTCTGCGAGCAGGATTCGGCCAGGGTATTCCTTCTCAATGACAGAGCGACACAGTTTGAGGAAATCGTGGGTCTCTTTGAGGTTTTCGCCGTTGGTGCCTTCGCGTTCAAAAAGATAAGGAACGGCATCTAGTCGGAAACCATCAAGTCCCAGGTCCAGCCAGAAACGCAAGACATCAAGCATGGCCTCTTGGACTGCGGGGTTGTCGTAGTTGAGGTCTGGTTGGTGGGAGAAGAAGCGGTGCCAGAAGTACTGGCCACGCACCGGATCATAGGTCCAGTTGGATTCTTCTGTATCTACAAAGATGATGCGGGCTTCGTTGTACAGCATGGGATCATCGCTCCACACATAGAAATCTCCGTAGGGGCCGGTTGGGTCGCGCCGGGATTCTTGGAACCATGCGTGCTGGTCGGAGGTGTGATTCATGACCAAGTCGGTGATAACACGCAGGCCTCGGCGGTGGGCGTGGTCAACGAGTTCCACGAAGTCATCGACGGTGCCGAATTCGGGCAGGATTTCACGGAAGTTGCGGATATCGTAACCGCCGTCGCGCAGTGGGGAATCATAAAACGGTGGGATCCAAATGCAATCCACGCCGAGCCACTGGATGTAATCCAGTTTTTCGGTCAGGCCTTTCAACGATCCGACTCCGTTGCCTTCTGGATCGTAGAAGGCACGAACCAGCACTTCGTAGAAAACGGCGTCTTTGTACCACTCGCGGTTTTTCTTCTCCCAGGGCTGTTCACCGGGAGCGGGTGCGGGGACTGGAAACTCTTCCGATTCGTGCTCAACGATCAAGCCGTGGGCATCAAGAACTGGGCGAGCCGCGTGATCAGGGTGGTGATCTGCACTCGGCTGAGAATTCAACGGAGAGGTATCAGTCATGCCTGCCAGGATAGAGAAATGCCAGGAGGTTTGCAGCACATTCTAAAAAGCCAGGCGCACCATGCGTAGCGGGTCTTTCACCACTTTCGCTTCACCGGAGACTAGTGAGAGAGCTGCGCGGTTTTCTTCGGAATATTGAGGCCACGATGGCGTAGCCCCGCGGGCGAAGGAGGCGATGTGGCGATGTGCTTCGGAATCTTCCAAGAAGACCAAGGACAGGTCATCGCAGTGCTTGCCGGGAAATTCCATCCACCAACCTTTTTCGGTTTGCGCGACGTAGCGGCGGATCACGGCATCACCAATCATGCGGCCTACAACGCGGTTGTCGATCTTGCGGGCTTCCTTAATATAGGTATCCGAATTCTCCAGGCCAAAGAGTCGAGCCGCCAGTTTTACGCCGAAGCCACGCTGGTCGAACCATAAGCCTGCGCGGTGTCCGTACATTTCATCGCGGGTGGAGGAGATGATCAAATCGATGTCGGCCAGCTCATTCGGGTCGTATGGGGTAGGGCCGAGTGCCAGGTCGGTGAAGTAGCGGCGAGCAAAGCGACGGTAGCCTTTGTCCAAGCGTGCGGGCTTGATGCCCGCCAGCGAGGCGCGGGTGACGGGTTTGCCCAGGGCGCGTCGTAAAGCACCTTTTCGGGCAGCGAATGGCTGGCGCGGGAAGCTGGGGGAGAGCGCAACCAGGCGTCGAAAAGCACCTTTATAGTGGTCTAGGCGCGTGAGCCAGAGCGCGATGCCGGCGCCCGCGGACTGCCCGATGAGGGTGACGTTGGTGGGATCGCCGCCGAAATGCTCGATGTTTTTCTGCACCCACTCCAGCGCGAGCACGCAATCATCGATGCCGCGGTAACGATTGGCCTCGTCGTCGTGGAAGCGCGCAAAGCCCTCCAGGCCGACGCGGTAATCGATCGAGACCACCACAAAGCCCTGTTCACGGAAGAAAGTGGGCTCGGTGCGGGCATCGAAACGCGTGCCACCGTCATATCCTCCGCCGTGGATATAAACGATCACCGGGGCATCCGCGCCGAACCGTGCCTCCGGGGTTGCCAACGTTAAATAGAGACCCTCGTGCTTGCCGGTCGCATCAATGCGCAGGGGTTCTAGCTTTTCGGCATCAGCAAACGGGCGCGCCTTTGCGTAGGGAATCGAGCGGAAATAATGGGGCTCGCCGGTGATGGTTCCCGCCGGGCATTCAACGGTGACGGAAGAGGTGGCAGACATGATGAAAACTCTAGCAACTAGTATCGGTCACTATGACTGTTGAACACCTGCTCAAGCCCAGCACCTTGCCCTACCAGCTGCCCGATTTCGCAGCGATCAAGGTGGGCGATTTCCTGCCCGCCTTCGAACTCGCATTAGCTGAACACGATGCTGAAATTACAGCGATCGCTACCAATGAGGACGCGCCTACCTGGGAGAACACCATTGAGGCCCTGGAACGCGCAGGCCTGTCCCTCAACCGCGTCGCCGCCGTATTCTTCAACTTGCAGGGCACCGATTCCTCCCCTGAAATGGATGAAATCGCAGCCACTATCGCGCCGAAACTCTCCGCGCATTCGGATGTGATTTTCCACAATGCTGCGCTTTTCGCGCGCATTGAGGCCGTAGAAGCACCGGCCGACGAGGAATCGCAACGCCTGCTGTCCCACACCAAGCGCGCTTTTCGACGTCGCGGTGCAGCACTCAACGCCGACGGCAAGGCCCGACTGAGCACCATCAACCAGCGCCTATCGGCACTGTCCGAACAGTTCGGCCGCAATCTGCTTCAAGACACCCGCGATCTGGCGGTCAACTTTGAAGAATCTGAACTTGCCGGTTTTAGCGAAGGCCGCATATCCGCCGCCGCTGACTACGCAGCAGCAGTTGGCACCGAAGGCTACGTGGTTCCGCTGGAACTGCCCACCGTGCAGTCAGAGCAGGCAGTATTAACCGAATCCGCCTCGCGTGCAAAGCTTTATGAAGCCTCCCAGAAGCGTGGCGCCAGCCTGAACAAGGACGTGCTGCTCGAAACCGTGCGTCTGCGTGCTGAACGCGCCGCACTTTTAGGCTACGACACCCACGCCGATTACGTCATCGAAGAAGAAACCGCCGATGACGTCGCAGCCGTGCGTGCCTTGCTTTATGATCTCGCCCCAGCCGCCTCCGCCAATGCGAAAGCCGAATACAAACTCTCCGCCGAAGAAGCAGAAGAACACGGCCAAAAAGTCGGCGCAGCTGACTGGAGCTTCTGGGAAGCCAAAGTCCGCGCCCGCGACTACGCCCTGGACGAAACCGAACTGCGCAACTACTTCCCACTGAACCAAGTACTCCGTGACGGCGTCTTCTTCGCTGCTAACCGCCTCTACGGAATCACCGTGGAACCACGCCCTGACCTGCGCGGTTACGCCGAGGGCGTGGACGTCTGGGAAGTCCTCGATTCTGACGGCTCCGGCATCGGCCTGATCCTTACCGACTACTACGGCCGACCATCCAAGCGGGGCGGCGCTTGGATGTCCAGCTTTGTCGACCAATCCGAGCTGCTAGGCACCAAGCCAGTCGTGGTCAACGTTATGGGTATTACCAAACCAACCACCGGCGAAGCACTACTCAGCCTCGATGAAGTAACCACCATCTTCCACGAATTCGGCCACGGCCTGCACGGCTTGCTGTCCAAGGTGCGCTACCCAAGCTTCTCCGGAACCTCCGTGCCCCGCGACTACGTAGAATTCCCCTCCCAGATCAACGAAAACTGGGCATTCGACCCTGCAGTAGTCCGCAACTACGCCCGCCACGTGGACACCGGCGACATCATTCCAGACTCCCTGCTTGAGGCAGTGGAAGCATCCCGCCAATTCGGACAAGGTTTTGCCACCTCCGAATACTTGGCAGCATCGATTATCGACCTGGCCTGGCACTCCCTGTCCGCAGCGGAAGCCGCAGCAGTCAATGACATTGACCAATTCGAAGCCGACGCACTAGCCGCAGCAGGCCTCGACGTGGACAACATTGCACCGCGCTACCGATCCACCTACTTCAACCACATCTTTGCTGGCGGCTACTCAGCCGGCTACTACTCCTACCTGTGGGCGGAAGCACTCGACGCCGACGGCTTCGACTGGTTCCGCGAAGAAGGCGCAGCCGGATCCGTGGCTTCCCTCGACGCAGCCCGCACCGCCGGCCAGAAATTCCGTGACCTGGTCTTATCCCGCGGCGCAGCCTCCGACTACAGCAACGCCTTCGAAGAACTCCGTGGCCGTTCCAAAGACCTCGGCCCACTTCTGCGCCGCCGAGGTCTGGCTGGGGCAATCTAAACAACCCGGTGTAGGCTAATAACCCATGACTGCATTCCTCGACCGGATCTCACAGCTGCTTACAACATCACCGCTGTGGATCCAGTCACCGATCGTCATCCTAGGATCAGTAGTGGTCTGCGCGTTGCTAGCAGTACTTCTGCTCCGCGTAGTCGACATCCTCGGCGCCTGGGTGCAGCGAATTGGAACACCACAATCCTCCGGAAAGGGACAAGAACCACACCATGGCTAACCCAGAAGAGCTCCGCAAGAGAGACCAAGAACTCCCGAAGCGTAAGCGCAAGTACCCACAGTCACGCGTTACCCAAGCGCTCGTGGTGTTGCTGGTCATCGTTGTTATTGCGTGGCTTGTTTCCTTGATCTAGAGCATGGAATTAAGAAAAATCCCCTGGTACCTTTGGGCACTGGGGGATTGTTCTTTCGCGGGGCTAGTCCTCTTCTTCAGCTGGTGCATCGCCAGTGAAACCAAAGGCGCGCAGACGCTCCCGGTCGGCTTCTGCTGTGGAGTTGGTCAGGCGCAGCAGTTCGGAATAGATACCGCCTGAGACTGCGAGCTCGGTAGGAGATCCGACCTCTTCAACCCGTCCGTTTTGGATGGTCACGATGGTATCGACGCCTGCGATGGTGGACAGGCGGTGGGCGATCATTAAGGTGGTGCGGTTTTCCATCAGCTGTTCCAAACCGGCTTGGACTGCCTGCTCAGACTTGGTATCCAGTGCAGAGGTGGCTTCATCGAGAACAAGAAGTGGGGCATCTTTAAGCATGGCCCGTGCCACAGAGACGCGCTGCTTCTGGCCACCAGAAAGTTTGAGCCCGCGTTCACCGACGACGGTTTCATATCCTTCAGGGAAGGCGGAAATGAACTCATGTGCGTTGGCTTTCTTAGCCACTTCGATGATCTCTTCGCGGGTGGCACCTGGGCGACCGTAGGCGATGTTTTCTGCAATAGATCCAGAGAACAAGCTGGCGTCCTGGAAGACCACACCCACGGATGCGCGAAGTTCCTCGGAAGTCAGATCTTTAACATCCACGCCACATACTGCAAGGCTGCCGCTGTTTGGTTTGTACAGACCTAACAGAAGGTTGACTAGGGTGGATTTACCGCCGCCGGATTCACCGACCAACGCGATGCGCTCGCCGTGGCGGGCGGTAATGGACACGTCGGAAATAACCGGCTTGCCTTCTTCGTAGGCGAAGGTGACGTTTTTGAATTCCATCGCTGGTTCTCCAGCGGGCAGCGCGGCGGGCGTGCCCACACTGATGCGTGGAGTGTCTGAGGCGAGGGTGGCGTCGACAAGCTCCTTATTGGCGGTGGGCTCGACCTGCTGCGCCATGACCTCGAAGTAGTCGCGGGAGCCGGCGATGGCGCGCTGCGCGGAGTCGACGATGTAGCTCATCATGTACACCGGTTGCTGCGCCATGGTGACAAGCTGGATGAGCATGACCATGTCGCCGATGGTGAAATGGCCGTGCAAGGTGCGGTAGAAAATCAGCAGGTGAATGGCCAGGAAGATGATATTTAGTGCCGCGCCACGGAGAGTATCCATGCGGTGCCACCAACCGGATTGCGGCCGGGTAATCGCTACTGTTTTGCCGTAACGCCCACCGAAATCAGCGAGCTCGCGGGTCTCTGCGACGAATGATTTAACAACCTTGACCTGGCCGACAACCTCAGCGAAGCGGCCGTTAGCCACGTCGATTTCGTGGTTTTTCTCGCCCTCATATTTCTGCCAGCGTTTCGATGTCAACGCCGTCAGCCACATGTAAATCGGGAACAACATCGCCAGCAGAATTGCCAGAGGCCAGTAGTAAATCGCGGAAATAATCAGCACTGCCACCATGGTGATGAGCATGGGGAAGAAGTTGTTGGAGAAGCTCTGCATGAACTGCGTGATGCCGTTGATTGATCGATCAAGGCGGGCGATGATGGTGCCGGTGACCTGATTATCAAAATACTTCTGAGGCAGCGCCAACAGCTTTGCGTAATAGCGCGTGGCCAGAATCTGGCGCATACGAGATGCCATGACATCACCGATGTAGCCACCGATGTTGGTCATCACCGTATTGAGGAGGCTTGCGACAAACAGGGCTAAAGCTAAGAAAATAATAGTGCGAGTAACGGCATCGACGGTGTTAGATCCGGTTACTGCAGAAACAATGGAATCTGTTGCTTCGCGGAGAATAAACGGCGACAGCAGCGACAACGCCGCGATCACAATGGATACGACGATAATTCCGAGATAGTAGGGCCAAAGCGCAGACGTGGTTTTTAAAATTCGACCAAGAAGTCGCATTAGTAGGTGGTGGCTCTCTTTGATAAAGATGTAAATGAACTAGGAATGATCATTGTTCATCAGATTCGGAGCCACCACAACTGAAGCGGACCTAATCTCGCTTGCTTGCCTTTGCCACACGGTGATACAGCTCATTTTCACGCAGCGATTCAATGAGCACGGAGTTGCCTTCGCTGTCACACAGTGGGATACACCAGTTGGGATACATATCCCTCGTTGTGCCCGGCTGATTCTGTGCCCGCTTTTCACCGACCATGTCTACCAAGGAGACACAGGTCAGTGCTGAAGGGGTTTTCGCAACGAAAGTGTGCAGGCCTTCCAACAGCTCAACCAACTCACCGCGCTGATCGCGTTCGAGTCCCACGTATTCCCGGGCTGGCAATGCGTTAGCAGATGCTGCGACATCAAGGATCTCCGCTTGCCACTGCAGATCCTCAGCGAGTTCTGCAGCAGGATCAGTGGTGAGCACACCCAATCGCTCACGAAGAGCAATGTGCTCGCCCTCCAAATAACCAGCAGTCGGAGGGAGATCATGAGTGGTCACAGTGGTCAAGGCCAGCGGACGATACTCTTCCTGGCGGCGAGGACCCGGCTGGCTTGGGGAATGCTCGAACCATAGGATCGAGGTGCCCATGATGCCACGCTGAGCCAATGCATCTTGTACCCAAGGCTCAAACGTTCCCAGATCTTCACCAATGACAACGGCGCCTGCGAGTTCTGCTTCTAGGGCTAGAATGCCTACCAACGCATTATGGTCGAAGCGGATATAGGTGCCCGTAGCAGGGGATTGCATGCGTGGCATGACAAAGAGCCTGAACAAACCAAGAACGTGGTCCACGCGGATTCCGCCGGAGTGACGCAGCACAGTGCGCAGCAGATTACGCCACGGAATGTAGCCTTCCTCTGCAAGACGCACTGGATGCCATGGTGGCTGGGACCAGTCTTGGCCCTGCTGGTTGTATCCATCTGGTGGGGCGCCCACTGACGCATCCGGAGCAAGTACGTGGCTGAGGTTCTGGGCATCAGCACCACCTGGATGCACACCAACTGCCAGGTCTGCCATGATGCCGATCGACATTCCGGCATCGACAGCGCGCTTTTGAGCTGCCGCCAGCTGCTCATCACATAGCCACTGCAACCACATGTAGAACATGGTCAGCTCATCGCGGTCTGGCTCAGTTCCGTGGACAGATTCAGACTGTGCAGTTTCGCGGTCCGCGCACCAGGTGGCGAAATCAATAAGACCTTGGCCTTCCCGTTGCACGAAGGAGACAAAGTTGGCTTCACGTTCGCTGGAACGAGGCATTTCAAAAATGGCGCGCAGCACTTGAAGCTTTGCAGCGTAGACGTCATTGCGCTCAATGATGTCTGAGGTCAGATTGCGTTCGCGGAATTCCGCAGCCATCTCTGCGATATCATCGCGTAGATCAATCTCAAGCTGATTAAACTCCGGAATATCTTCTACCCGAATGTAGATCGGGTTGATAAAGCGCCTGGTTGTGGGCAGATAAGGAGAGTCCTCAGTAGGAGGCAGCGGCTCTGCAGCGTGCATAGGGTTGATGAGCAGGAAGTCTGCTCCATCCTGGGCAACCACACTTGCCAAGTTTCCTAAATCATTGAAATCACCCATGCCCCACGACAACGTGGAACGCACAGAGTAGATCTGCGCCATGACACCACTGCGAGGGGAATCAAGATACTTATCAGCAGTAGACAGACGAGCCGGGGTGATGATCAAACCGCACTCAGCTAAGCGTTCATTGGATTTAAGGTGAAGCTTGTGCCAACCCAAGGGGAGATCACCAGGAATCTTAAACGATGCCTCGCCCCACCTAATCCCATCAATTTCCCGTGGCGCTGTCCAGTTTTCCACCTGAGAAACATCCCGCTGCGTGCCGTCTTCCAATTCGATGTGGACATCTGCAGGGGAACCGTCGTGCACATGCACCGGGAAAACTAGTTCATCACCTTCAACTGCAACCACCGATGGAGGCAGTGGGCGAGTGAACTCTCGATCATGGAAGAGGGCAATTTGGCGTTGGATGGCGTCATCGTTGGGGAAGTTGCTTGTATCTAAATTCACACCCAGAGCACGCAGGATTTTCACTAATGTGTCATCGCTGACCTCAATATGGGCACCTTTGTAATCAGTGTAGGAAGTTGCTACGCCGTAGAGATCGGCGAGTTCATTCAAAAATCTGCGAGCAGTCACAACACAACATTATGCCACTAATAGCGTGTGGGCACAGCATATTTGTAGCGTGAGGGTAGGTTTGTTAGAAAATACATCTTTTGGATTGGGCTTTGGGGTGGCTTTTATACACCCTGATTGGTGCAGATATAAGAAGTTATTGACACACTGAATACATAGAGAAAAATTCCATGTGGTTAAAGATATGCCTAAAGATTTGACCAAAAACGTGACTAAAGACGTGACGACACAAGTACAGCTAAATTAAAGGAAAGGTTGAATTTGACCATGACTTCACCTAATACCCTGCAGGAATACACTGAACCTGCCAAGTACACCATCGGAGAATCTGAAACCTGCCTGACCGCCCTCCTAGATCAGATTAAGACTCGACCTTACGGAGTTTTGTTCAGCAAGCCTGCCAACTATGAGTGGGTGAATGTAACTGCCAAAGAATTTCAGGACGAGGTTTTTGCAGTTGCAAAAGGAATTATTTCAGTCGGCGTAGAGCAGGGAGACCGCGTCGCGCTACTGTCCAATACTCGCTATGAGTGGGCTGTGCTTGATTTCGCTATCTGGGCCGCTGGCGCAGTGAGCGTGCCTATCTACAGCTCCTCTTCACTGTCCCAAATTGAGTGGATCATTGAGGATTCCGGCGCTGTTTTGGCCATTACCGAAACCCCTGATCATACCGACTTGATGAAGAACCTGGTCATCGGTGAAGACGGAACTCCAGCGATTAAGGGTTCACCTTCCAAGCTGCGCCGCATTCTAGAGATCAACTCTTCGGCGTTGGAGACCTTGAAGTTTGAGGGCCGCGAGCTTTCTGATGAGCTGGTGTGGGAACGCATTCATGCAACCAAGGCCGCTGACCTGGCGTCTTTGGTGTACACCTCTGGCACAACTGGTAGGCCGAAGGGCTGCGAGTTGTCCCACTACCACTGGTTGGCTGAGGTCCGAGCGCTGATCACCAATGACATCGGAGCGATCGCGATGCCAGGTTCAAGGTTGCTCACCTTCCTTCCTTTGGCGCACGTTCTTGCTCGCGCAGTGCACTTGGCCTTCGCTGTCACCGGTGCAACCCAGTCCCACTGGTCTGATTTCAGCACCCTTACTTTGGAACTGCAGCGTTCCCGCCCGAACCTGATTTTGGGTGTTCCACGCGTGTTTGAAAAGGTCCGCAACGCCGCAGCTGCTAATGCTGCTGACGGTGGCGCAATCAAGCGCATCATGTTTGAGCGTGCCGAAAAGGCGGCCATTGAATACTCCATGGCTCTTGATACTGCAGAAGGCCCAAGCAAGTCCCAGGTTATGGCACATAAAGCGTTTGACAAGCTGGTGTACTCCAAGATCCGTGCAGCTGTCGGTGGCGATGTGCAGTACGCCATCACCGGTGGTTCAGCGATGGGGCAGGAGCTGCTGCACTTCTTCCGCGGTGTGGGCATGACCATCTACGAAGGTTATGGTCTGACGGAATCTGCGGCTGCTGCAGCGGTGGACTTCACTGATCAAAAGATCGGCACTGTGGGTAAGCCGATGGGTGGCATGACCATCAAGATCAATGAAGATGGCGAAATCATGCTCAAAGGCGAGATGTTGTTCCAGGGATATTGGAACAACCCAGAAGCCACAGCAGAAGCCCTCCACGACGGTTGGTTCAACACCGGCGATCTGGGTGAGCTGTTGGAGTCTGGACACCTGGTGATCACCGGACGTAAGAAAGATCTGATCGTGACCGCGGGCGGCAAGAACGTTTCCCCAGGACCCATGGAAGACATCATCCGCGCACACCCACTGGTCAGCCAGGCCATGGTGGTGGGCGATGGTAAACCATTCGTTGGCCTGCTGGTGACCTTGGATCCAGATATGTTGAAGCGGTGGAAGCTGAACCACAACATTGCGGAATCCCGCACGGTTTCTGAGATTGCTACTGATCCTGCACTGCGTGCGGAAATCCAGGATGCAGTCAACAACGCTAATGCCACGGTGTCTCATTCAGAGGCGATCAAGCGGTTCTACATCCTTGATCGCGACCTGACCGAGGAAGCCGACGAGCTGACCCCAACGCTGAAGGTCAAGCGCAACGTTGTTGTTCGCCGTTACGCAGACGCCATCGACCACATCTACAACCGATGAGTAACACAGAGACCCAATTTGATTGGGATGGATCGACATGGACCCGCACCGAAGTCGGCGAAGCACCAACACGCTTCGCTGTGGGCGTGATGGAGGATTTCGCCTACATTGCAGCCACTGGCACGGACGGGGATGAAGAGTTCTTTACTTTGGGCTCAAATCCGGGTCTGACGTTTGGTGATCCCGAGTGGCTTTTCGCTCAGGATAATCCGCAGTATGTGGTGGAGTGCATTGGCCAGCAGGGAACCGAGCCGGCAGCCCTGAAGGTTGTAGATAAATATTTGTCGCGACTATCTGATGAGGAGTCACGTGGCGAACCCACGCGGATTCTCAATGAATTGGTCTCGGCGATGGAGTTGCCGGCATTGCCGTGGTGATTTTTCTCGGGCTTTAGTGAGGTAACCGCAATCGCTGTCAGCTCTTGCTTCATCTCACGACCTCAAATTTCCGACACACCGGCGCGCCGTCACGACATTCCAAGCTGTTTCACATAAAGTCAGAACCCGTTAAGGGAAACTCTCAAGTGTTACTTGAGGGTCTCAAGGTGTGAAAATGCACTAAAGAGCTTGAAAAACATGGTTGTTAACCGTGTGACTCCTGTCGTGTTTGGTGCGAATGTTAGCTGGAAAATAGCTGAGAAATTGGCTAGAGGACGGCTCGCAAACCGGATCAAGACCGGCTAGAACTTTAGCTACGAGGCAAGAAAAGGAAGGTGTGTTGGAACGCGATGAGCAGTACAACCGCACAGCTACGCCACCGAGAGCTGACCCAGGAGATCTACAACATCGGCGACGAGGTCGCTGAATACATTGAGCACATCATGGAAGCAGTCTCCGACTGGGATCTGGAGCTCGTGGAAGATTGCCTCGCTGAATTCGATGAGATCATCACTGAAGCCCGCGATGACTCCCGCACTGTTGTGGCTGAACTTTCAGGCCTGCGTCACGCACTAACCACTGGTATCCGTCAGGGCACCGTGAGCGCTAGAGCTACGGTGGAGGTGGACGTCGATAAGCCGGAACGCCTGACCGCCTCCGAGCTGGAGCGCGACTTCGATATTGATGCCGGCCTCGTTGATGTACGCGATCTGTCGACCGCGCTCAATGCGCGCACCGACGCTGTGGTTAAGCGCCTGGAGGCCACTGTGGAGTGGGTGCTGGCGGAAACTGACAAGGTGGCCAACGATCTGGATTCCCTGTCTCTGCCACTGCTTTATGGCCGCGTTGCAGCGGTGATCGAAAGCGCCACCAGCGCATGGATCAACGCAGTGGGCACCGCCAATCCGGCGTATGTGCGCACCATGCGAGGCAGCAACCCGCCACGTTTCCTGCTTGAGCGTGCGCGTATCGACGCTGTCGTGGCCCGGGTTGCAGACAAGCTTGCGCAAAAGCGCAACGCTGTTTCCTAGAAATCTCGGTGCAGCAAAAACTAAAACCCCGGGCGCTCAACGCGACTCCCGGGGTTTTCTCGTTACTGTTCTAGTACTTCAGCAACTCTGACACGAATGGCAGATGAGGCATGCGGTGGGCAAGCTCAGAGATGACATCAAATAGTGCGGAGCGCTTTTCTTCGTCGCTTTGGCGGCGTGGCTCGACGCTTACTTTGATGGTGAAAGAGTCGATCTCACCGTTTTTGTCAGAGACAGTGAAAACTGGGGCGACTGATGCTGCGCCACTTAAGTTCTTTGGCACTGCGATGACGATGCTGTTGTCGAGTCCGACGAGGATTTGGAAATCTTCGAAAGGTTTCGCGACTTCTACCGTGAGGTCCTCGTAGTTTCGGGTGCCCTGGTAGGGGATGTGGACGATATCGCCTGGTTTTGCCTCAATGTCTTCCCAGAGATCTGGGGTGAGAATACTGATTGCTTTGTTGGGATCGAGTGCCACTGACTCTCCAACTGTGGTGGGCTCTACCAATTCGGAAGCGTGCGCAGGTGCAGCCCCAAAAAGAAGCGCTGTTGCCAGCGCCGCTGCGACCATCTTCCGTTTCATACCCTGCACTCTACCCTGTTCTTAGGAATTCGCTATGTTTAACATCAATTAATCATGTATAGGGGGCAGGCACTAGGCTTGGGGCATGTCAGTTTTTGGTGTGTATATTCATGTGCCGTTTTGTTCAACTCGGTGCGGTTATTGCGATTTCAACACCTATACTGCTGGGGAATTGGGTAGTACTGCAGGCCCGGACACCTATCTTGACTCGTTGGAAGTTGAGTTGGAGATGGCTGTGGCTTCGCTGGATAATCCTCGGCAGGCGGAAACTATCTTTATTGGCGGGGGTACCCCGTCGTTGATTGGTGCGGACGGTTTGGCCAGGGTTTTGGGGGCTGTGCGCAATACTTTTGGCATTGCGGATGGTGCGGAAGTCACCACGGAGTCCAATCCGGAGTCTACCTCGCCTGAGTTTTTTGATGGCCTGCGTGAGGCGGGCTACAACAGGATTTCGTTAGGAATGCAGTCGGCGTCGTCAAGCGTTTTGAAGGTGCTGGACCGCACGCACACCCCAGGTCGCCCGGTGGCGGCGGCCAAGGAGGCACGTCGGGCGGGGTTTGAGCATGTCAATTTGGACATGATTTATGGCACGCCGACAGAGACCGATGATGATGTCCGCAAGACGCTGGATGCGGTGCTCGAAGCGAACGTGGATCACGTGTCTGCCTATTCCTTGATCGTGGAAGATGGCACGGCGATGGCGCGCAAGGTGCGCAAGGGCGAGCTGCCAGCGCCGGACGAGGATGTTTACGCTGATCGTTTTGAGCTTATCGACGCTCGCCTGCGCTCAGCGGGTTTCGATTGGTACGAGGTATCCAACTGGGCGAAACCCGGCGGAGAATGCAAGCACAACATGGGCTATTGGGTCGATGGCGACTGGTGGGGTGCTGGCCCGGGCGCGCACTCGCACATCGGCGACCGCCGCTTCTACAACATCAAGCACCCAGCGCGTTACTCCGCGCAGATTGCGGCCGGCGAGCTGCCCATTAAGGAAACAGAGATGCTGACCGCGGAAGATCACCACACCGAGCGCGTCATGCTTGGTTTGCGCCTGAAACAAGGCGTGCCGCTGAACCTTTTCACACCCGCAGCGCGCCCGGTCATCGACCGTCATATCGCAGGAGGCCTGCTGCACATCAATGCGCTGGGCAACCTGGCGGTGACCGATGCGGGACGTTTGCTTGCCGACGGCATCATCGCCGACATTTTGCTTAGTGAAGAAGACTAAATATTTAGTAGGGTTACAGACATGGTGAGTGCAACAGAGAAACGTAGATACGAAGTGTTGCGGGCCATCGTCGCTGATTACATTGCGTCTCAGGAACCTGTCGGATCGAAGTCACTCCTCGAGCGCCATAAGCTCAACGTGAGTTCTGCGACGATCCGCAACGATATGTCGGTGCTGGAATCCGATGGCTTTATCGTCCAGGAGCATGCAAGTTCTGGCCGGGTACCAACCGAAAGGGGTTACCGCCTTTTTGTTGATTCCATCCATGACATCAAACCGCTGTCGCTGGCGGAACGGCGCGCTATTTTGGGCTTCCTTGAAGGGGGAGTGGACTTAGAGGACGTGCTGCGCAGGTCTGTGCAGCTGTTGTCTCAGCTCACCCATCAGGCTGCCGTGGTGCAGCTGCCCACCCTGAAAACAGCGCGCGTGAAGCACTGCGAGGTGGTGCCGCTGTCGCCGATGCGCTTGCTGCTGGTGCTCATTACCGATACTGGCCGTGTAGATCAGCGCAACGTGGAACTTGAGGAACCGCTGGCGGCGGAAGAAGTTAATGTGCTGCGCGATCTGCTCAACGGCGCGCTAGGGGAGAAAACGCTGACGGCTGCATCAGATGCGCTGGAGGAGTTGGCTCAGCAAGCCCCAACCGATATTCGTGATGCCATGCGCCGCTGCTGCGATGTGCTGGTGAACACGCTTGTCGATCAACCCTCTGACCGCCTGATCCTCGCCGGCACCTCAAACCTCACCCGCTTAAGCCGGGAAACCTCCGCGAGCCTGCCCATGGTTTTAGAAGCCTTGGAAGAGCAGGTGGTCATGTTGAAACTGCTGTCCAATGTCACTGATCTTGACCAAGTGCGCGTGCATATTGGCGGCGAAAATGAAGACATTGAGCTGCGCAGCGCAACGGTGATTACCACCGGTTACGGCTCCCAGGGCAGCGCACTGGGCGGATTGGGGGTGGTTGGCCCCACCTATATGGACTACTCGGGAACAATTTCTAAGGTGTCCGCCGTTGCTAAGTATGTTGGTCGTGTGCTCGCTGGCGAATAGCTGCGGGTATAGTTGGCCATTTGTTTTGATTAATCTGTTTAGAAGCTAAAGGAAGTATCACCCACCGTGGCACGTGACTATTACGGCATTCTCGGCGTCGATCGCAATGCAACCGAATCAGAGATCAAAAAGGCGTACCGAAAGCTTGCCCGCAAATACCACCCGGACGTAAACCCAGGTGAGGAAGCAGCGGAGAAATTCCGCGAGGCTTCTGTTGCGCATGAGGTACTCACTGATCCGGATAAGCGCCGCATTGTTGATATGGGCGGTGACCCAATGGAGCAAGGCGGCGGAGCTGGCGCTGGTGGCTTCGGTGGAGGCTTCGGCGGCAGCGGTGGACTGGGCGATATCTTCGATGCCTTCTTCGGCGGTGGCGCGGGCGGTTCCCGTGGACCACGTTCCCGCGTGCAGCCAGGCAGTGACACCTTGTGGCGCACCTCCATCACCTTGGAAGAGGCTTACAAGGGCGCTAAGAAAGATCTCACCCTTGACACCGCAGTGCTGTGTACCAAGTGTCATGGTTCTGGATCTGCATCCGACAAGAAGCCTGTTACCTGTGGCACCTGTAATGGCGCTGGTGAAATTCAGGAAGTGCAGCGCAGCTTCCTGGGCAACGTCATGACGTCCCGCCCATGCCACACCTGCGATGGCACCGGTGAGATCATCCCAGATCCTTGCACCGAGTGTGCAGGAGATGGTCGTGTGCGTGCTCGCCGCGACATCGTGGCTAGCATCCCAGCTGGCATCCAGTCCGGCATGCGCATCCGCATGGCAGGCCAAGGTGAGGTTGGCGCTGGTGGCGGTCCTGCGGGTGACCTCTACATTGAAGTCATGGTGCGCCCGCACGCCATCTTCACCCGCGATGGCGACGATCTGCACGCTAGCATCAAGGTTCCAATGTTCGATGCAGCGCTTGGCACCGAATTGGACGTGGAATCCCTCACCGGCGAAGAGGTGAAAATCACCATCCCTGCAGGTACTCAGCCCAACGATGTGATCACCTTGGATGGTGAAGGCATGCCGAAGCTGCGCGCAGAAGGCCACGGCAACCTCATGGCGCATGTCGATCTATTTGTGCCAACCGATTTGGATGACCGCACGCGCGAATTGCTTGAAGAAATCCGCAACCATCGCAGCGACAACGCTTCCGTGCATCGCGAAGGCGGAGAAGAATCCGGTTTCTTTGACAAGCTCCGAAACAAGTTCCGCAAATAATGTCACTGCCAGTATTTATCTCTGATTCCGCAGCCGGACCAGGCGAAACCATTGAGCTCGCCGGTCCGGAAGGCCGGCACGCCGTCACCGTCAAACGGATCCAGGTAGGCGAAAAGATTTCGCTTATCGACGGCCGGGGTACAGCGCGCACCTGCACGGTCACCGCCTTGCAGGGCAAAGACCGCCTGAACGCTGTGGTGGATTTGGTCGAGGAAATCCCCGCACCGAACCCACAGGTCACCATCGTGCAGGCTATCCCCAAATCAGAGCGTTCCGAGCTGACCATCGACCTGCTCACCCAAGCTGGCGCCGATCGGATTGTTGCGTGGCAAGCATCGCGCTGCGTAGCAAAATGGGGCGGCAAGGAAGCAAAATCACTGGCTAAATGGCAGGTGGCTGCGGAAGCAGCCGCCAAGCAATCGCGGCGCGCAACGATCCCTGAAATTCTTGGCGTAGTGGGGGAGGAGGGCGTCGAAAAGCTTATCGACGAATCCGACCTGGCCATCATCCTGCACGAAGAAGCAACCGCCGCGATCCGTGAACTGGAATTTTCCGGCAACGTCGTGGTGATCATCGGACCCGAAGGTGGCGTCGCGCCATCGGAAATTTCACGCTTCGTCGACGCTGGCGCACACACCGTGAAACTGGGCCCTGAGGTGTTGCGCACTGCCTCCGCAGGCATGGTGGCGCTCGCAGCTATCGGCGTGCTGTCTGACCGCTGGTAACATTTCTCTGACATAACCTTTCTTGAACATTCCGAAAGCAGGCCGAACTAGTACTGTGACTGCCCCGCGAAAAACCCGCACAGAAGTAATCACCACTGTCCTCAATCTAGAACGCACGCTCGCGCAAACCGTTTTAGGAATCAACGACGAAAACCTGCGTGTGTTGGACAATCAAATTGATTGCGATATTCACGTGCGTGGCACCCGCGTGGAACTCACCGGGCCAGCCCACGAAGTCTCCCGCGCCTCGAAAATATTTGAGGAACTGCAGGCGATTGCCCGTCGAGGACATGTGATTAGCCCTGAGACAGTAAAAAATGTCATCAGCATGATTAACGTGGAGACGCCGCAAACCGTCTCTGAAATCTTGACCGGCGATATCCTTGCTCGCCGTGGCAAAGTGATCCGCCCTAAGACGCTTGGCCAAAAGCACTACGTGGACGCGATTGATACCAACACGATTGTGTTCGGTCTGGGCCCAGCCGGTTCCGGTAAAACTTACCTGGCCATGGCAAAAGCCGTCCAAGCGCTGCAATCAAAGCAGGTCAGCCGCATCATCTTGACCCGCCCCGCAGTGGAAGCCGGCGAGAAACTCGGCTTCTTGCCCGGCACCCTGAACGAAAAGATCGACCCCTACCTGCGCCCGCTTCACGACGCGCTGCGCGACATGGTCGAACCAGAAGTCATTCCAAAACTCATGGAAGCCGGCATCGTAGAAGTCGCCCCACTTGCCTACATGCGCGGACGCACCCTCAACGATGCATTCGTGATCCTGGATGAAGCCCAGAACACCACCCCAGCACAGATGAAGATGTTCCTCACCCGCCTGGGATTCGGTTCCAAAATGGTAGTCACAGGTGACATCACCCAGGTGGACCTCCCAGGAGGCCAAAAGTCCGGCCTGCGCCTGGTCCGCCACATCCTGCGCGGAGTAGACGATGTGCACTTCTCCGAGCTCACCTCATCCGACGTGGTCCGACATCAACTGGTTGGACACATTGTGGATGCATACGAAGACTATGAAGAACGCGAGGCCCGCGAATTGAAACGCAAACGCCAGGAGACACGGCCATGAGCATTGAAGTATTCAACGAATCAGGATACGACGGCGTCAATGAAGAAATGCTCATTGATGTCCTCTCCTTCGCACTCGGGGAAATGGACATCCACCCCGACGCCGAAGCATCCATCCACATCGTCGACCTCGACACCATCGCCGATCTCCACGTGAAATGGCTTGATCTTGAAGGCCCAACCGACGTGATGAGCTTCCCGATGGATGAGCTCACCCCCGGCTACTCCCGCCCCGACGGCGCCACCCCCGGCCCCGCCATGCTGGGAGACATTGTGCTGTGCCCAGAGTTCGCGGCAAAGCAAGCGACCAAAGCAGGCCACGACTTAGCCCACGAGCTAGCTTTGCTGACCGTGCACGGCAGCCTGCACCTGCTTGGCTACGACCACGTCGATCCAGCCGAAGAGCGTGAAATGTTCGCCCTTCAAAACGAGCTGCTTGCCGATTGGTACGACAACGTCGAAGCCCGCGGCGTCACCTACCAGCCAAAACCATCCGGCGCCGGTGCATTCCCCACCGCTGCTGATCGTCTGGAATTGGACGAAAAGATGGAAGCGGATGACTCTGGCTTTGGAGGCGTTGAGTCCTAGGTGGAATCCTCAGTTATATGGTTGAGCATCGCCACTGTCGTTGCGCTGCTCTTCTCCGGTTTATTAGGTGCAGTTGAATCTGCGCTTTCTTCTGTTTCCCGCGCCCGCGTTGAACAAATGCTCAAGGATGAAGCCTCCGGGTCCGCGTCCTTATTGCGAGTCATCGACGAACGCGCACTCCACATCAACATGCTCATCATGTTGCGGACCTTGCTGGATGCCTCCGCAGCAGTCTTCGCCGGGGCAATCGCAGTCAATGTGATGGACAGCTGGGCGTGGGGCATCGTCTTGGCCATCGTGGTGGTTTCCCTCCTGACCTTCGCAGTAGTGGGCGTGTTTGGCCGCACCGTTGGCCGCAAAAACCCATATTCAGTGATGCTTCGCTCCGCAGTCGTGCTGAGCGGTTTAGCTAAAATCCTTGGCCCCATTGCACGTGGCCTCATCTGGATCGGCAACATCATCGCGCCCGGCCCAGGTTTCCGCAACGGCCCTTACGCCACTGAAGTGGAACTGCGTGAGATGGTCGATATCGCCCAAGAACACGGCATCGTGGAAATTGAAGAGCGCCGCATGATCCAGTCGGTGTTCGACCTGGCATCCACGACGGTTCGCCAGGTGATGGTGCCGCGTCCTGAAATGATCTGGATTGAATCTGGAAAAACAGCCGGGCAAGCAACCGCGCTGTGCGTGCGCTCTGGTCATTCGCGCATCCCAGTCATCGGTGAAAACGTCGATGACATCATCGGCATCGTCTACCTCAAAGACTTGGTCCAAAAAACCTACTACGCCACTGATGGCGGAAAGTCTGTGCTTGTAGACGAGGTCATGCGCGAAGCTACCTTCGTGCCAGACTCCAAGTCCCTTGATGCGCTGCTGCAGGAAATGCAGGAAGACCACAAACACATCGCAATCCTGGTTGATGAATACGGCGGCGTGGCAGGTCTTATTTCCATTGAGGATATTTTGGAAGAAATCGTCGGTGAAATCGCTGATGAATACGACGCCCGCGAAGTAGCCCCCATCGAGAAAATCGGCGACCGCACCTACCGCGTGGTCTCCCGACTCTCGCTGGAAGATCTCAAAGACCACATCGAAGAAGAACTCGACCTAGAAATCGAATTCGGTGATGAAATTGAAGATCAGGTCGACACTGTCGGTGGCCTTATTGCCTTTGAACTTGGCCGAGTGCCTCTGCCGGGTGCCACGGTGGAAACCTGCGGACTAAAGCTCACCGCCGAGGGAGCCAAGAACCGCCGGGGTCGTTTGCGCATGCATTCAGCAGTCGTAGAAGTTGGCGAGCCCAGCGAGGACAACGAAGGTTAGTTTTTTACAGCAGTAGGGGACTATGCTGGGACGTCCAAGGAAACCGGCCCTTTTGCCAAGAAGTGGCTGGTTCGATCATCCCAAACTTTCAAAGAGGATTTATGAGCTTTACCGATACCCCTGATGGCTTCCGCTCCGGCTTCGTCAGCTTCGTGGGACGTCCCAACACCGGCAAGTCCACCCTGACCAACGCGCTGGTCGGCGAGAAAATCGCCATCACCGCAAACCAGCCAGAAACCACCCGCCACCCAATCCGTGGCTTGGTCCACCGCGACAACGCACAGATCATCGTCGTGGACACCCCAGGCCTGCACCGCCCACGCACCTTGCTGGGTGAGCGCCTCAACGAAGCAGTTAAAGACACCTACGCTGACGTCGACCTGATCGGTTTCACCGTTCCAGCAAACGAGAAGATTGGTCCTGGCGACCGCTGGATCCTTGAAGCAGTCCGCAAGGTATCGCCTAAAACTCCTATCCTCGGCATCATCACCAAAGCAGACAGCGTCTCACGTGACTTGGTTGCGGCCCAACTGATGGCTGTCCATGAGCTGCTCGGCGGAAACAGCGAGGTAGTCCCAGTGTCTTCCACCTCGGGGGAAAACGTCGAAACGCTTATTAAGGTCATGACCGACCTGCTGCCTGAAGGCCCCAAGTTCTACCCGGATGATCACATCACCGATGAGGACACCAACACCCGCATCGCGGAAGCCATCCGCGAAGCAGCACTGTCTGGCTTGAAGAATGAACTGCCGCACTCCGTCGCAGTTGAGGTTGATGAAATCCTGCCAGACCCAGAACGCAACGGTGTCCTGGCTGTGCACGCCATCATCTACGTCGAGCGTGTTGGTCAGAAAGACATCATCGTCGGACACAAGGGACAGCGCCTGGGGCGCATCATCCACACCTCACGCCAAGACATCATCAAGATCCTCGGCCAAAACGTATTCCTTGACCTGCGCATCAAGGTGCTGAAGAACTGGCAGTCCGATCCAAAGGCTTTGAACCGCCTGGGCTTCTAGCTTTAAGGGGGTGAGTTCATGCGTAGGGACAGTTTTCGGGACCGCGCGCTAGTAGTCAAAACTTATGATTTTGGCGAAGCCGACCGCATTATTGTGCTGCTCACCCGAGACCACGGCATCGTGCGCGGAGTTGCCAAAGGAGTACGCCGATCCAAATCCCGGTTTGGGTCAAGGCTGCAGCTTTTTGTGGAACTCGACGTGCAGCTCTACCCAGGTAGAAAACTGTCCACCATCTCTGGCGCGGACACCGTCGGCTACTACGCATCAGGCATCATCGAGGACTTCACTCGGTATTCCTGTGCGTCCGCCATCCTGGAAATCGCCACCCACATCGCAGGACTGGAAAACGATCCGCACCTGTTTGAAGAAACCACCCGGGCGTTGAAAAACATTCAGGACTCCCCAGAACCCATCCTCAACCTAGACGAGTTCATGCTCCGCGCCATGAACCATGCCGGCTGGGCACCAAGCCTTTTCGACTGCGCAGCCTGCGGCCGACCAGGACCTCACAACGCATTCCACCCAGGCGTCGGCGGGGCAGTGTGCCTGTACTGCCGACCGCCGGGAAGCGCCGAAGTCCCACCAGAAGCACTACACATGATGTGGTTGGTCGCCAACGGCCAAGCAGCCCGCATTCCCCGGGAACACCCAGAGCAGCAAACCACCATTCACCAACTGACAACCGCGCATCTGCAGTGGCATATTGAAAGAAAGCTGCCCACGCTGGCGGTGCTGGATCAGGCCTAGTGCTTAGGCTTAGGCGTCCGGCTTTAAGGCCGAGGTGCCTGGCTGAACTGCAGCCCCTCCAGACCCTGAGATCAGGCTAAATGGCAAACACAAATAGTTTGCATGGCAGAATAGCTTAGGTGAGTGAATTCCAAGTACCCGAAATCCCTGCCCAATTCCTACCCAAGCATATTGCGCTTGTCATGGATGGAAATGGACGCTGGGCTACCGAGCGCGGCATGAAGCGCACCGAAGGCCATAAGCGTGGCGAGGCAGTCCTGCTTGATGTTGTTGATGCATGCATTGAACTTGGTGTTCCGTACCTTTCTGCTTATGCCTTCTCTACTGAAAACTGGCGTCGTTCCACCGATGAGGTCCGTTTCCTCATGGGATTCAACCGAGATGTGCTGCGACGACAACGCGATGACCTACATGAAAAGGGCGTTCGTGTGCGTTGGGTTGGCCGTCGTCCCCGCCTGTGGCGCTCGGTTATCCGTGAGCTGGAAACTGCGGAAGAGCTAACCAAAGACAACACCACCATGACCTTGGCCATGTGTGTGAACTATGGTGGACGCGCCGAAATCATCGACGCAGCCCGCGACATCGCCCGCCTTGCAGCTGCAGGCAAACTGCGCCCGGAACAAATCACTGAGAAGACCTTCCCGAACTTCCTCGACGAACCTGACATGCCAGACGTCGACCTGTTCCTGCGCCCATCCGGTGAGAAGCGCACGTCAAACTTCCTGCTGTGGCAGTCTGCCTACGCGGAAATGGTCTACCAAGACAAGCTGTTCCCTGATTTCACGCAGCAAGATCTGTACGACGCGGTCCTGGAATACGCCAAGCGGGATCGCAGATTCGGAAGCGCATAATGCCCACCAACCAGCCGACGCCAGCCCAAATCAAACGCTGGCGCGGATACCTGGCCAATGAGCAAGCAGAGGCCGCAGCCTACCGCGACCTGGCCAAACGACGCGAAGGCGAAGAGCGAGACATCCTCCTAGCGCTCGCCGACGCTGAACACCGGCACGCCGCTTACTGGGTGGAAAAGCTCGGCCCTGATGCTGAAAACCCACCAAAAGCCGACGTCAAAACCCGCCTGCTCGGTTTTCTAGCACGCCGATTCGGCTCCGTGTTCACCCTGGCACTCATGCAGTCCGCCGAAACGCGCAGCCCCTATGACGACGATGCCGACGCCTCCCGCCAAATCAGCGCCGACGAACGCATCCACGCCGAAGTCGTTCGAGGCCTAGCCAGTCGCGGCAGAGAACGCATGAGCGGCAACTTCCGCGCCGCCGTATTCGGAATCAACGACGGCCTGGTCTCCAACGTCGCCCTCGTCATGGGTGTCATGGCCACCGGCGTGCCCGCCCAAATTGTTCTCATCACCGGTGTTTCCGGTCTGCTCTCCGGCGCGCTATCCATGGCCGCCGGCGAATACATCTCAGTGCGCTCCCAAACAGAGCTTCTCGACGCCTCCCTCCCAGACCCCAAAGCCCGCGAAGCCCTCCACGCCCTCGACGTCGAATCCAACGAACTGGAACTCGTCTACCGAGCCCGCGGAATGAGCGAAGACGAAGCGCGGGCAAAAGCGTCACAGGTTTTCCAAAGAATCAGCGACCAAAAACGCATCAGCGACAACGTCCTCGGCAGCACCGAAATCCAATGCGCCGGCTCCGCTCGTTCGGCCGCCACATTCAGCTTCCTGTCCTTCGCCATCGGCGCATTCCTCCCGATCGTCCCATACGTCTTCGGCATGGAAGGCCTCGCCGGGGCAGTGGTGTCCCTAGTCGTCGTCGGACTATCACTGATGGCAACGGGCGCGACCACCGGCCTGCTATCGGGAAAGCCACCGGGAATCCGCGCGGTGCGTCAGCTGTCGATCGGCTACGGCGCGGCGCTGGTCACCTACGTGCTCGGCCTCCTGTTCGGCATGATCCTTTAAAAGCTCTTGCTTCTCGACGTCAGGTTGCAGGCGGCCCGGGCTCGGCTGGCCAGTTCGGGGTGTGCTGGCTTGTCGGTATGTTGATGCAGGGCATGGGTGTGCCCGGTATCAGACACACTGGGGTGACTGAGCGGGCACAACAACATGACAACAACTCAGCAATAACAAGGGCTAGAACAATCTGCCCTCATCACCAGGATCCGGCTCAGGACCAGGTGGATCCGGCGGGCTCGGCGGTTCGGGTGGTGGGCCATGATGTTTACGTCTGGCCCACGCACCACCGGAACGATCAGCAGCAGCCGACCGGTTAAACACCGGCCCCTCACCACCAACCGGATAGTGACCTACTCTGCCAGTAACGGGATCGCGGTCCATAAACCCTTTACCATTGACCCCACTGCGAGTGTCATCGTTGCGGGGGTGGTGATTAAAACACTGATGTGTGAGGTTGACGAGGTTGGTCAACCCACCCCGAATCCAGGGATCTAAATGATGAACCTCGCACTCTAACTGCGGGCGATCACAATTGGGTGCCGAGCACACCAACTCAGAGGCAAACAACGCGATGCGTTGAGTCAGGTTGGCTGAGCGCTGCATCCGATTGACGTTCAACGGCTGCCCGGTTGCGCCGTCTAAGAGCACAGCGAAGTCGTATTTCGCAGCGATGAGGTTCATGATCTCCGCCAAGTTCAACGAATAGCCTGTGTTCGTGGGGTACAGCTTATTCAATATGCTCCCATCGCCATGATCACCGTGGTTGATCTCGTCAAGATCATCGGTGGTCATGGAGATGATGATGCTGGCTGTTCCACCACGAGCTGGGGTGACAATACCGTGGTTGTAGATCTCCATGATGTGATGCAACGCGTCCGCATGGCGTTGCCCTCGGGTGCGCATGTCTTCTGCTGCTGGGGTATCGACGAGGTTGCCGCGTTTGGTTAAGGGTGCGGTGTTCGCGGTGATCAGTGCTGCGGTGGCAGCAGGGACGAGGCCGCTGATGCGGACCATGTTGTCGGCATCGGGTTTACCTACCGAGAGGTGGCGCCTGCCCATGGCGGTGATGGGGTTGGGGTTGTTTTTGTTCGCGGTGGTGACGTGGTGGCGTAGCCACGTGCGGAGGTCTTCTGGGGTGCGCCAGATCGCTTGACTCAGGGCTTGGGTGCGTAGCTCCTCGGCGCTGGGTGTGGTATTCGGGTTGAGGCGGGCGAGTTCGTCGGTGATGATGGCGTGTTTTTCCGCGCTGATCCGTGGCCCACGAGGCTTATCACCATCATCATCGGGCTTGCCTTTCCCATCGTCAGGGTTCGGTTCAGGGTCGGGGTCATCGTCGCCGGAGTCGTCATCACCCGAGTCGCCACCATCAGGACCGCCATCGGGATTGCCACCATTACCGCCGTTGCCAGATCCAGAGTTTGGCTTCGGTATGGGGTAGAGGGAGTGGGCGAGATTGATGCGGTGGTGGGCGCGTGCTTTGGATAGGCCGAAGGTGGTGGTGAGGTAGTCGATGAGGTGGGTGGAGCCAATGGTGTGGGCGGCGTTGGTGCGTTCGGCGAGGGCTGTGGTTTGGGCGGCGATGGTGGCGTGGTGGTTGATGGTGTGTTCTAGGGCGATGAGGTCGGGCTCAATGGCCTTGTATTGGTCTGGGGTGACACCATGGTCAAGCATGCTGGCCAAATGGTTGTCGATGGCGTTGAGTGCTGTGGTCAGTGCTTGGACGTGTGTGGTGATGCTCATGGTGTCTTCCCCCTTTCCCGTTTAGTTCCCCGTGCTAATACCAACCACCATACCCGATCAAATTTTCGAATACAAGGCTATTTTTCGAAATGGAAAAGCTGTCGAGCACTCACATGTTCGACAGCTTCATATGTCCTTGAACTACGTAACTTCTTCCTTGCAATCAGTGCAAAGTCCAAAGATTTCAGCCTCGTGACTACTGAGAGCAAAGCCGTTTTTAGTGGCAATTTCCTGTGCCCATGTCTCTACTGGACCGCCATCGATTTCGACTGTGCGACCGCAATTGGTGCAGACCAGGTGATGGTGGTGTCCCTCGTCGTGGCATTGGCGGTACAGAGTTTCTCCACCCGTTACGGTAAGTACGTCGACTGCTCCGATGTCGGCGAGGGATTGGAGGGTTCGGTAGACGGTTGTGAGGCCGACGTTGTGTTCCCTGGTGGATAGCTCGTGATGGATTTCTTTGGCGGAAGCGAAGTTATCGATTTCCTCAAGAACGTCAATTACGGCTTTTCGCTGTCTGGTGCTTCGCACTCCCAGCTTCGGGGCAGAGCCTTGGCTGATGCGATTGATACCCACCGTTGATCCTCCTCAATGACACAAAATGTACTTCGATAGTCTACCCAGATGTGTCAACCCCTGCGTTTAGTGCCAGGAGAAGTATGTCGAGGACGAGTGGTTCGGCAAGTGAATAAGTCATTTGCCGGCCTTGACGTTCTGCGTCGACGATACCTGCAGTTTTAAGGACTTTGAGGTGCTGGCTCACTAGTGGTTGCGAACTTTTTACTATAGCTCTCTCAAAACAAAAGCTTCACCCAGCAAGTCAGATCCGGTAGGAAAAAGTCGATGAACCGATAAATGTCTCGAACCCCACCACCGTGTCTTCAAACACGAGCCGCTGCCGGTTACTGATCGCTGCTTTCGCCTCATTCCACACCTTCTCAATCGGATTATGATCCGGGGCATACGGTGGCAACCACACCAGGTGCACGTTGGCCAACGCATTGCCCTCCCCAAGATGCTCGCGGAGTTTCTTCGACCTATGCCACCTCGCGTTATCCCACACCACGGTGATCTTTTTCCCTGGATGCCTGCCCACTAAGGTGGTGAGTGCCTCGATGATGGTTTCAGTGTTTTGCCACTCCAACCGCAATAGATCCACCTCACCGGTGGTCTGGGATAAAAACCCAATATAGGACTGGGCCTGACGCACACGATCCACACTTAAGGTGGTGGGCTGGCCTATGTGTACCCAAGCTTTGCGTACTTCTGCTTCATGTTCGATGCGGACTTCATCAGCAGCAAAAACCACCTGGCCTGGATCATTAAGTGCTTCTGCGATCTCGTCACGGATCTGGGACATCCGGGCGTTGATTTCTGCGTCACTGCCGCGGCGTTTATCGAAGACCTGGGGATATTTAAAGCTTAGGCCCGCGTGGCGAAGTAACAGGTGGTAGGTGGTGTCAGAGTCGTAGATGACATCAAACTGGCTGGTTATCCAGTCTTTTAAGTGTGGCACGGTCCAGAACTGGGCGGGGATATCCTGTGCAGAGGGCGGTGTGGATAACACTGTGGCTATCTCATGGCGTTGTGTGAGGGTGAGTTTGGATGCATTCGTGTTGGCTGCGTGGCCGGTGTAGAGGCTGGCCATTCTGATGCGTTGGTAGTCTTTCGCCCACGTTGTCACGGTCGAGGGTCGGCGGTCTAAAAAGTCTGCGATGAAGTTAATGTCGATGTTGCCGTTGAGCAGTAGGAGTGCTTCTGCCTTGTGTTGGACGAGGCTGAATCGGGAGCGTTTGTAGCTTTTGAGGATGGTGATTTCCTCGTCGGTGAGGGCAATTTTCGGGGCTGCGACCATAGTTGAAAAGTCAACAACCCCGGCGAGGTGGATCAGTGGTCAAACACGCTAATCAGGAAGCTTTTGTTTTGGGAGAGCTATAGCTTGACCAATTCGTGGACGTAGTGGGGCCTTTCATTGAGGGCTAGGATGATTTCGATTCTCAAGGGGGAATCTAGTGCCCTAATCAGCAGGCTGATCGCTTTGATGTTTTTTGCTGTTGCAAGTTTCTGAAGCTCAGCTGATGCTGTGGATTCGGACTCTTCTGCAGGGGTGACGAAATTCCGATTTGAGTGTTGAGCCACGGGTGGATCAGTGGTCAAACACGCTAATCAGGAAGCTTTTGTTTTGGGAGAGCTATAGCTTGACCAATTCGTGGACGTAGTGGGGCCTTTCATTGAGGGCTAGGATGATTTCGATTCTCAAGGGGGAATCTAGTGCCCTAATCAGCAGGCTGATCGCTTTGATGTTTTTTGCTGTTGCAAGTTTCTGAAGCTCAGCTGATGCTGTGGATTCGGACTCTTCTGCAGGGGTGACGAAATTCCGATTTGAGTGTTGAGCCACGGGGAAGTCCTTCCGTCCTTAGGCTAGGTCTGGAATGGATCTAGCACGCTTGCTATTTTACCTTCTATATAAACCTTTTATGAGGGAAATGAAAAAATAGTTATTAGAACTAGTTTACATCACGAAGACCGCAAAATGACGGGGTCAGCGGAAGCAACATCGTTAGGTGGGCTAGAATTGGTTGGGTATGTCCTAAAAGGGACGGTTATTTTTTCATTCGACGTGGAGGAGAGCATCCGACGTGGCTCAGCAATCGATCATCGACACCGTGGTTAACCTGTGTAAACGACGTGGACTGGTGTACCCCTGTGGTGAGATCTACGGCGGTACCCGCTCTGCGTGGGACTACGGCCCGCTGGGTGTGGAGCTGAAGGAAAACATCAAGCGCCAGTGGTGGCGTTCTATGGTTACTTCCCGCCCAGATGTTGTGGGTGTTGATACTTCTGTCATCCTTCCTCGCCAGGTGTGGGTAACTTCCGGCCACGTTGAGGTCTTCACTGACCCACTGGTTGAGTCTTTGAACACCCACAAGCGTTACCGTGCGGACCACCTGCTGGAGCAGTACGAAGAGAAGCATGGTCACCCACCTGTAAACGGCTTGGCTGACATCAACGATCCAGAGACCGGCCAGCCAGGTAACTGGACTGAGCCTAAGGCGTTCTCTGGTCTTCTGAAGACTTTCTTGGGACCTGTGGACGATGAAGAGGGTCTGCACTACCTGCGCCCTGAAACTGCTCAGGGTATCTTCGTGAACTTCAAGAACGTGATGAACACTTCACGCATGAAGCCACCTTTCGGTATCGCGAACATCGGTAAGTCTTTCCGTAACGAGATCACCCCAGGTAACTTCATTTTCCGTACTCGTGAGTTCGAGCAGATGGAGATGGAGTTCTTCGTCAAGCCTGGTGAGGACGAAGAGTGGCACCAGCACTGGATTGATACTCGCCTGCAGTGGTACATCAACCTGGGCATTAAGCCTGAGAACCTGCGTCTGTACGAGCACCCTCAGGAGAAGCTGTCTCACTACTCCAAGCGCACTGTTGATATTGAGTACGCATTCAACTTTGCTAACACCAAGTGGGGCGAGTTGGAGGGTATCGCGAACCGTACTGATTACGATCTTCGCGTGCACTCTGAGGGCTCTGGTGAGGACCTGTCATTCTTCGATCAGGAGACCAATGAGCGTTGGATTCCTTTCGTAATCGAGCCTGCTGCAGGTCTTGGTCGCGCAATGATGATGTTCCTGATGGATGCTTATCACGAGGACGAGGCACCAAACTCAAAGGGTGGCGTCGATAAGCGTGTTGTTCTGAAGCTTGACCGTCGCCTTGCGCCGGTTAAGGTTGCGGTCTTGCCGCTGTCAAAGAAGGACACTTTGACGCCTTTGGCGGAAAAGCTCGCAGCAGAGCTGCGTGAATTCTGGAACGTTGATTACGACACTTCAGGTGCGATTGGTCGCCGTTACCGTCGTCAGGACGAGATCGGTACTCCATTCTGCGTCACCGTTGACTTTGATTCTCTCGAGGACAACGCTGTGACCGTGCGTGAGCGCGACACCATGGAGCAGGTTCGTGTTCCACTTGATGAGCTGCAGGGTTACTTGGCTCAGCGCCTCATCGGCTGCTAAACGGCAACCAATAGAGCGATAATTCGCTAAGGCGAATGTAATCGCAGCAACATATAGCACCGGCTTAACAGGCCGGTGCTATTCTGTTCGCATGACTTCGAAGGATCTGATTGTGACCTCCTATACGTCTTGGGGCAAGCGTTTCAAGAATGACGGGAAGCTTTTTATTAACCTACTTCGCAGCACCACTGATAGTGCTGATGAAAAGGTTTTAGCCACTTTCGGTGAAGTTCCCAGCAAATCATTTGAAACCACCGCAACGGTTGATGAGCAGCAGTGGGAACTGTCCTTCAGTATTGATGGAACGGCAACTGCCAAGCTTCCTGATGGTCGTGTGTTCAGCGCGAATGCAGGTGAGAAGACCTTTACCAAGTCCAAGCGGATTGAAATCGACATGGACGGCACCGCGATGGCTGCTGTTAATGAAGATAAAAACAATTGGATTATCGACGATTCTGAAGAGAATAAAGTCGCTCAGTTTACCGGTATGAACAACGGTGTGCGTCGCGCGATTGTGGAGTTTGAGCCTGACGTAGAAGTCACCCAGGAGCAGGAAATTTTCTTGTCGTGGGTTGCTCGGAAAACTCTGGAATCCCGCATGTTGGGCTCCAGTTGGGGACTGACTCTGTTTTTGATCATTTTGACGCCAATCATTATTTTCCTCACTTTCAGCTAAAAGGACCATGCAATGGTAGACGCTCAGCGCCCCAAAGCAGGCATCTTCGGTAGCCACACAGAAGAAACATGGGTGTGGCTCGGTAATGAACTTTTCGACGAGTCCGGCGAGGTCATCGCCGACGTTCGCTCCGACGTCCTCTACGTGGATCGCGAACGACTACTCATCGAATCCACCCCCGGCACCATGCGTTTTCGTTGCCGCGCAACACTGTCCGGGGGTGAGGTCTATACGATGACTCAGAGTTCTTTCACTGTGGGGGATCTCACTGCGGTGTGCGGGCGCCGGACGTATTCGCTAAAAAGGGTGTCGCCGTGGCGTAAAGAACGCCTGATCACCAACAATGGGGTGGAAGTGGCGCGGCTTCGCCCGATGACCAGCGGTAAAGTCGAATTCATTGTGGGCACCGCGGGCAGCGAGGCGTTGCCGTTCGTCGACGCAGTATTTTTGAGCTGGGCGTGCGTCCTGGTGGATTCGGCCGTGCGCCGGCCGAAAATTTAAAAGCTTTTTGCTTATCGACGCACCCCTCCACCTGTTTTTTGTAGCCGGGGGATCATTTCCTTTGAAGGATCCAATTTCCGCACTTAGTTTCCTTCGGTGTGAAGGAAATCGTTCCGTAAAGACCTCTATCTCATCTGTAGAAGTGGAGGATTAGGGTCGTGGACTCGCTTTCGGCACTAATTTGAGCCAAGTCAGCTAGGCCACGTTCGTTTCGAACCAAGACTGCTTATGCCGACCCCGCGTTTGGCCTTAAATGAACACTTTCCGGCGCCGATACTGCAATATCAAACCAAGATCCCCATTCCCCAACCGGCGTTTGGCCTCAAAATGCAGCCCCCTCCAACTTCAGCCGAAAATTCCCATTGGGAGGCCCAGAAAGTGCCCTCTCAGAATCGCGTTTAAGAGCCTCCCACCCACTAACCGACGCAAATACCCGTTCCACGATCCCAACCGTTTAAACCGCCGTGTAATGACTTTGCTCATTTTGTGTTGTGGAAGATCACATTGGCACCCTGACCAGGATGTTTGGGCTGGTGAATCATTGGTTTTCCGCACTAAGTTGCCCTCGGTGTGAAGGAAATCGTTCCGTAAAGACCTCTATCTCATCTAAAGAAGTGGAGGATTAGGGTCGTTGACTCGCCTTCGGCACTAATTTGAGCCAAGTTCAAGTTTGCTGCCATCCCAGGTGACCGAAAATGTCCTATGCGAGGTCTCTTCGGTCACTTGGTTTTGCTCGTTTCAGGCTAGAAGCGGCCTCCGCGGAACCCTCCTCCGCCACCGCCACCACCGCTGAAGCCGCCACCGCCTCCACCGAAGCCTCCACCGAAACTGCCACCGCGGCCGCTGTTGAGAATCGAGTTGATCACCATGCCGGTGACAATCGCACCGGTGGTTCCGCCACCGGAATTGTGGCGATTGTTGTAGGTGGTGATGTCGTTTTGTGCTGACTTGCTGGCGCGTTGGGCTGCGACTGCTGCTTGACGTCCGTAATCAATTCCTGCACGGGTGTCGCGGGTGCGGTTTTGTTGTGCCATGGCGTACAGCTTTTGTGCGTTGGCCAGGTGGGTGCGGGCTTCGGATTTTACGATGCGACCGCGGGTGGAGATGAGGTCTTCGGCCTTTTGGATTTGGCTTCTTGCAGATTGCAGCTGTTGGTCGAATACGCGTAGCTGGCGGGCTTGATCAGCTGCGGTGGCGCGAAGTGTGTCAAGTTGAGTGTCGAGGGCGGAGTCGACATCGACAAGTTCTGTGTAGGTTCCGAGCGGATCCTTTTCGGCGTCTGCTGATGCGGTGGTTAGTGCTGCGCTGGCTGCGCGGACAGCATCGTCGAGGGAGGCCCAGTCGGCACGGGCACCGTCGGCTCCTGCGCTTTGTTTGAGTTGGCCGGCTTCGTTGATTTCGTCTGAGATTTCTTGGATCAGATCGGCAACGTTTGCTTTGGCTGTGGAGATGTTTTCATCGGCATGCTCGACGCCCTCGAGGAGTTTGTCCGCGGTAGTGATGGCGTGCTCGATGTGGCGGATCGCGTCGATAAGCCCGCCCTGCTCGCCTGCGGGCATGGACTCTATCTCGTACGCCTGTGGCAGGACTTCTTCTGCTTCGTCGAGCGAAGCGCTGGCGAGGTCGACGTTGTCGTCGATGCTTTCAAGGACCTCTGCTGAGTAGCGAGTGCGCAGGCCAGCGAGTGTTTCTTGGGCCTTGGGGAGGCGGGTGCGCAGGTCGACGGATTTTTGGGTGAGAGCGTCCAATTTGCTGCCCGCGTTGATTAGCAGGTTGCGCATATCGGCAAAGTTTTGGGCTTCGGCGTCGAGGGCATCGTCGGCTTGGCCACAGGATGAAATGATTTCTACCAGCATGGATCGACGTTCGGCTTCGGATTCTGGGATAGAATCGTTGAGGCGCTGCTGAATCTCAAAGGCTTTTTGCAGGATGCCGGTGGAGTGGTTCATGGCGCGGTTGAAGCTGCGGGTGCGCTCTGGTCCGAACTCGGAGGTAGCGATAGCGAGCTCTTCTTTTCCGCGACGGATGGAGTCATCAGTGGAGGTGAGCTCTTCTTGGGCAAGGTGTTCGAGAGTTTCCATGGGAAGCTGCATGAGGCGGTTGGTGTCGCGCGGGTCGATTTCGCGTGCATCTTCCAAGGTTGCAGCACTTGTCTTCTTTTTGCGGCTGCGGGAATATGCCCAAATTCCGCCACCAGCGGCTGCAGTGCCAACGCCCGCAGCTGCCAGCCAAGCGCCGGAAGAATCGGAAGAGCTGGACGAGCCCGAAGAGCTGGAAGAACTAGAACCAACTGATTCTGCCAGCGCTAGTGCAGAGCCTGCCCAATCTTCTTGGGAAAGTGCCTGGAAAGCAGCGTTGTTGGCGGCGTCGAGTTCAGCGTCGGTCCATTGATTCCCGCCTTTGATGCCGTACTGCCGTTCCTCGGTAGCGAGTGCATAAATCAAGACGTTCCCGCCGCCGTTGGCTTGGAGTGCTTGCTGCGTCCACGTTTCAGGGTCAACTCCGTCGAAAGAGCTTAGGAAAACAACGAAAATAACCTTTTGTTCAGATGCCTTTACATCATCGATGGCAGCCTGAATGTTGGTGATATCGGACGAGGAAATCTGGCCGGTGTAGTCAGTGACATTGTCTTGGTAAAATTCTGGTGATTCAGCCAAGACATATGTTTCTGTGGCTTCTGCAGTGTGAGCAGTAAAAAATGGTCCACTGATAAGGAGCGCGCCAGCTCCAATTGCCACAGTGACCGATACACGGCGGACGTTTTCCCGAAGATGCACCAAACTAAAGTTCATGGTCCCCACCTTAGACGAGTCCAGCTGGCACACTAGTTAACGTGAGAAGATTTTTAGCCAAGAGTTTACTCTTAACCGCAGTAGTGCAGCCAGCCCTGAGGGTGGTGGCGTATTCGATGCTCAGAACGCCTAATAATCGGCACAAGATTGATTCAATTTTGGTGTTGGGCACAGCTCAATATGATGGGGTTCCATCGAGGCAGTTTGCTGCTCGTTTGAGGCATGCCGCGAAGCTGTGGCGTCTTCATGAAATCCAGCATGTATATACTGTCGGCGGAAAACTTCCTGGCGATCGTTTCACCGAAGCAGAAGTCGCGCGGGAGTATTTGATCAAAGAGGGCGTGGATCCGGATCTGATTTTTGCCTCTGCAGTTGGCAATGACACTGTCTCCTCCTATGAGGCGCTTGATCCGGAAAAGCTTGGTCGGGTGCTGATTGTTACTGATCCGAACCATTCGTATCGGGCGGTGCGCATCGCGCGACGCATGGGCTTTGACGCGAAACCTTCCCCGACAACCTATAGTCCCGCGAAGTTTCCGTCGATAGTTTATTTTCTGACCTTGTCCCATGAGTGGGGCGGGGTAGTAGTACAGGACGTGTCGTGGCTCTTGGGCGAACGGGTGGCCGATAAGGTGGAAGCATCTTTGCGAACTATCCAAGGCCTGCTGCGCCCTTCGCGGCGTGCGCGCCACGAGCAACTTCGGAGGCTGAAAAAGTAGATGTACCCCTATTCCGACGCAGACGCTTTTCGACGCCACCCTGAGCGCGCCAAGTCCAGCCAACTGCGCACCAGCGCCGTAGACACCCGCAGCGCGTTCGCCCGCGACCGGGCTCGCGTGCTGCATTCTGCTGCTCTTCGACGCCTCGCGGATAAAACCCAAGTGGTTGGCCCCAACGATGGAGACACTCCACGCACCCGGCTGACGCACTCTTTGGAAGTAGCTCAAATTGCACGGGGAATCGGAGCTGGACTGGATTTGGATTCTGATCTGTGCGATCTGGCAGGGCTGTGCCATGACATTGGGCATCCGCCGTATGGTCACAACGGTGAAAACGCCTTGAATGAAGTTGCTGCGGCCTGTGGCGGGTTTGAGGGTAATGCCCAGACCTTGCGTATCCTCACGCGTCTGGAGCCAAAAATTGTGTCGGAGGAAGGGGAGAGTTTCGGTCTCAACCTGTCGAGGGCAGCCCTTGACGCTGCGTGTAAATATCCGTGGGCCAAAACAAACGCGGACGGCAGTATTAATAAGAAATACAGCGCGTATGACGAGGACGCAGAAATCCTCGCTTGGATTAGACAAGGCCATGAGGATCTTCGCCCACCGATCGAAGCGCAGGTCATGGACTTTTCTGATGACATTGCCTACTCGGTGCACGATGTGGAAGACGGTATTGTATCCGGGCGTATCGACTTAAAAGTGCTGTGGGACCTGGTGGAATTAGCAGCTTTGGCAGACAAAGGAGCAGCTGCTTTCGGAGGTTCGCCTGCAGAGCTCATCGAGGGTGCAGCATCGTTGCGGGAACTTCCGGTGGTGGCTGCCGCTGCGGATTTTGATTTCTCACTGCGTTCCTACGCTGCGCTGAAGGCGATGACTTCAGAACTAGTGGGAAGATACGTTGGCTCTACCATCGAGTCAACAAAGAAAACACACGCTGGCATTGATGTGGGACGCATGCACGGCGATTTGATCATTCCAGAAACAGCGGCCAGTGAAGTAAAACTGCTCAAAACGTTAGCGGTTCTCTATGTGATGGATGACCCAGGGCACCTTGCGCGCCAAAACAGGCAACGGGATCGTATCTTCCGGGTTTTTGACTACCTGGTGCTGGGGGCTCCGGGATCGTTGGATCCGATGTATCGCCAGTGGTTTATTGAAGCGAATTCAGAATCGGAACAGATCCGTGTGATTGTTGATCAGATTGCGTCGATGACGGAGTCTCGTCTGGAACGTCTTGCCAGGCATGCTGCTGACATCTCAGGATTTTTGGGATAATTGGTTAGAGCAGCAGTAAGTTTCAGTAAGGCTAATAAAATGTTCTGGCTTAAACCTGTGTCGTGTCAGATGGGGGTGAAGTAGTGGCCTTAAGGCTAGCGAACATGAATTCGTGCTCGGGGACTAAACAGAGATCAAATCACGCTGCCCAAAAATTTCGCCTTTAAGGTTTGTGGGTGTCTGTGTCGTTTACCGCTGTAAAGTATCAGCACGTTATGCACCCTGGTGTGATCGGGCGTTCGTTCTGGGTCGAAACCCCAAAAGTCACAATTCCCCAGAAGCGGGTCAAACCCATTTAGCTTATTGCTTACATATCGAGGGTTTAGAAAAGTGATTTGTCGGATCAGTCGGTTTCTGCCAAGTAAATAAAATTTTATAAATTTTGTGGGTCTCAAATCTTCGGCCACGGTTTCCGATTTGAACCGGAGGTTCGAAAGGCTTATGTAGAAAAGATCCTGCATCGTCTCACGAGCCCCTCATTGCCTGACACGGTCAATCGTGTGGGACGTACCAATCCGTGAGATTTCTGCCAACGAGCGATTCATTGGCCCCGCTGCAGAGCTGGCAGAACACGGACATAACCCAAATAATCTGAGGTCTGCCGTTTGCAGCAGCATTAGCGTTTGATGTGGAAGGTGATGCAGAGGCTGTTGATCTGCAAGCGCGTCTTTCCCAAGCACGGGGGAACCCTGAAGCATCGGATGCTCTAGTTGCTGAGCTGACTGGTGTTACTGCTAATCATCCGTTGGTCAGTGCTTGTCTGAAGTTTCCGCTCAATCCTAAGCTTCTCAAGATTTCGTAAAAAAGCTGCCAACTACCGTAAAACCGCACTACTAGAGGAGTGCGTTTTTCGTTCCTGAACACATTGCGTGCTGCAACTTAATTATGGTCCTCCCAGCTCAGTGTGCTGTGTGGATTGTTTATTCTCGTCCATTAAGTGATCGAGAAAAAGTTGTTGTAAAGTCATGCGCATGTGTGGAATTGTTGGATATATTGGCCAGGCGGGCGACTCCCGTGATTACTTTGCGCTTGACGTCGTTTTAGAAGGACTGCGCCGACTTGAATACCGCGGTTATGATTCCGCAGGTGTAGCTGTTCATGCGAACGGTGAAATCAGCTACCGAAAGAAGGCTGGAAAGGTAGCTGCGCTGGACGCTGAGATCGCTCGCGCTCCTTTGGCGGATTCCATTTTGGCTATTGGTCACACCCGGTGGGCAACTCACGGTGGACCAACCGATGCAAATGCACACCCCCATGTTGTTGATGGCGGCAAGTTAGCTGTCGTACACAACGGTATTATTGAAAACTTTGCAGAGCTGCGCGCAGAGCTTTCAGCTAAGGGCTACAACTTTGTTTCCGTTACTGACACTGAAGTTGCCGCCACATTGCTGGCAGAAATCTACAACACCCAGGCTAATGGCGATCTGACCAAGGCTATGCAGCTTACTGGTCAGCGTCTTGAGGGTGCGTTCACCCTGCTGGCTATCCATGCTGATCATGATGATCGTATTGTTGCAGCGCGCCGTAACTCTCCTTTGGTTATTGGCTTGGGTGAAGGCGAAAACTTCCTCGGCTCTGACGTTTCTGGCTTCATCGATTACACCCGCAAGGCTGTTGAGATGGGCAACGATCAGATTGTGACCATCACTGCGAACGACTACCAGATCACCAACTTTGATGGTTCTGAGGCAACCGGAAAACCTTTCGACGTGGAGTGGGATGCGGCTGCTGCTGAAAAGGGTGGCTTTGATTCCTTCATGGATAAGGAAATCCACGACCAGCCAGCTGCAGTGCGTGACACCCTCCTCGGACGTTTAGATGAGGATGGCAAGCTGGTCCTTGATGAGCTTCGTATTGATGAAGCCACCTTGCGCAGTGTAAACAAGATCATCGTTGTTGCTTGTGGTACTGCTGCTTACGCAGGCCAGGTTGCTCGTTATGCCATTGAGCACTGGTGCCGTATCCCAACCGAGGTCGAGTTGGCGCACGAGTTCCGTTACCGCGATCCAATCGTTAATGAAAAGACTCTGGTCGTAGCATTGTCTCAGTCTGGTGAGACCATGGACACCTTGATGGCTGTGCGTCACGCTCGTGAGCAGGGCGCGAAGGTTATCGCGATCTGTAACACCGTTGGTTCCACTCTGCCACGTGAAGCAGATGCGTCCCTGTACACCTACGCTGGCCCTGAGATCGCTGTGGCGTCCACCAAGGCGTTCTTGGCTCAGATCACTGCTTCTTACTTGCTTGGCCTGTACTTGGCTCAGCTGCGCGGCAACAAGTTCGCTGATGAGGTTTCTTCCATTCTGGACAGCCTGCGTGAGATGCCTGAGAAGATTCAGCAGGTCATCGATGCAGAAGAGCAGATCAAGAAGCTTGGCCAGGATATGTCGGATGCTAAGTCTGTGCTGTTCTTGGGTCGCCACGTTGGTTTCCCAGTTGCGCTTGAGGGTGCGTTGAAGCTCAAGGAGATCGCATACCTGCACGCGGAAGGTTTCGCTGCAGGCGAGCTCAAGCACGGCCCAATCGCTTTGGTTGAGGAAGGCCAGCCGGTCTTCGTTATCGTGCCTTCACCTCGTGGTCGCGATTCCCTGCACTCCAAGGTTGTCTCCAACATCCAGGAGATCCGTGCACGTGGCGCTGTCACCATCGTGATTGCAGAGGAAGGCGATGAGGCTGTCAACGATTACGCCAACTTCATCATCCGCATTCCTCAGGCCCCAACCCTGATGCAGCCTCTGCTGTCCACCGTGCCTCTGCAGATCTTTGCGTGCGCTGTGGCAACCGCAAAGGGCTACAACGTGGATCAGCCTCGTAACCTGGCAAAGTCTGTCACCGTCGAATAAAAAGATTTCGCTTCTCGACGCCAAGTGCCGCCCCAAGGGGCGGCACTTGTGGTGTTTTTAGCGACGGTTGAAGCGCAGATCAACGCCTAGATCATCGCAGACTTCTTCAATCCGTTCTGTTTCCTCTGCCGGTACAAGCCAGTGACCTTTGACGGTGATTGTGTCCAGTCCAGTTTCCCGGATCAGATCGACCATGCCGTCCAGATTGGTTGGCGCTGGTCGTTCCACACCCCAGGCAGCGGCACCGAGGAGATCAAAGAACTCCTGTCGAGTGCTAAACGATCCCTGCAAGACGATATTCATTTAGTTCTCCGCATCGGTGATGGCACAGAAAGTTTCATAGTGATCTGAGGTGTAGTACCACACCTCTGGATCAGTTGGGTTTGATCCACCGGTGACAATGCGCAGTGGACCGCGGTGGCTAAGTCCTGGGGTTTCCACGGTGTATTCGCGGTAGTAGTTGCTGGACTCTTTCGGTAGTACGCCTTCGTAGTTTCCAAAGCGCACGCCGTCATTGTCTGGGTAATCAAAAGGACCACCGGCGAGGATATCGTCGACCACCTCATCAGCTTCTTGTGGCAGCTCACTCATGGAGCAGCTGTCACCGTCTAAGTCGCTGTTGCTGGAAATGGACTCAGATGTTGGAGTGTTAGAGCTAGTAATAGTGGTAGTAGTTGCTGAGCTTGATGCTTGGCTGGTGGCTTCACCTGAAGTGGACAGATCAATTCCAAACCATGCAGCAGCGAGGACAACGATGACTCCGAGTACTCCGCCGAGGGTCTTCTTGCTGTTTTGCATACAACCAATATAGGCACACTAAAGGGACGGGCTAAAGTGATGGTCATGGCAAAGGGACGTATTCCGGAAAGTGACATTCAGGCAATCCGCGAGCGCACCCCGATCGAGGAGATCGTGGGTGATTATGTGCAGCTGAAATCGGCAGGTGCTGATTCGCTCAAGGGGCTTTCTCCCTTTAAAGATGAAAAAACACCATCGTTCCATGTGCGCCCCAATCGTGGTTACTACCACTGTTTCTCCACCGGCAAAGGTGGAGATGTGTTCTCCTTCCTCATGGAGATGGAACACATCTCTTTCCCTGAGGCTGTGGAAGTGTGTGCGGAGAAAATTGGTTATCAGATCAATTACCAAGGTGGTGGCCCGGGGCGCCGTGAGGAACCTGGAACTCGCCAGCGCCTTATTTTGGCTAATAAGGCTGCGCACCAGTTTTATCGCGAGCAATTAGAAACCCCTGAAGCACAACCTGGCAGGGAGTTTTTGCTGCAGCGTGGATTCGGACAGCAGCACATTTATCATTTCGAATGTGGCTATGCGCCTGCCGGCTGGGATACCTTGACCAAGCATTTGCTGAAGAAGGGCTTTGAGTTCAAAGAATTAGAAGCTGCCGGTCTAAGCAAGATGGGTAAGCGCGGTCCGATTGATCAGTTCCAGCGCAGGTTGCTGTGGCCGATCAAGAACCTGTCTGGTGATGTCATTGGTTTTGGCGCTCGCAAGCTTTTTGATGACGACAAAATGGGCAAGTACATGAATACGCCTGAGACGTTGTTGTACAAAAAGTCCAAGGTGCTCTTTGGTCTAGATTCTGCAAAGAAAGCCATTGCGGCTGGACACCAAGCAGTAGTGGTGGAAGGCTACACCGATGTGATGGCCATGCATGCCGCGGGCATTGATACAGCCGTGGCATCGTGTGGCACTGCGTTTGGTGAAGAACACTTGCAGATGCTTCGTCGACTCATGCTGGATGATAACTACTTCCGCGGTGAACTGATTTACACCTTCGATGGTGATGAGGCCGGCCAGAAGGCCGCCATGCGTGCCTTTGAGGGCGATCAGAAGTTCACAGGACAATCATTTGTGTCTGTGGCACCCAACGGCATGGATCCGTGTGATCTGCGCCTTGAGCGTGGCGATGCGGCAGTGCGTGATCTTGTAGCACGACGTATTCCGATGTTTGAGTTCGTCATCCAATCGATCATCAGCGAATACACCCTCGACACCGTGGAAGGCCGTCTGGCTGCGCTTCGTCGGGCAGTCCCCATCGTGGCGGATATTCGCGATAAGACACTGCAATCTGAATACGCCCGCCTGCTGTCTGGTTGGGTCGGCTGGTCTGATCCTTCAGAGGTGCTGCGTCAGGTTCACGAGGAAGCACGTCGCCCCAAGCGCGATAAGAAGCCGATGCGTGCAAAGCGTTTCGATCAACCACTCGAGGATCAAAGCCTGCGACCCACCATGGCGCTGCCAAATCCGCGGAACCCTGTGCTGTGGCAGGAACGGGAATCACTCAAGATCGCCCTGCAATATCCGGAGCTCGCGGGATCGTACTTTGATGGACTGCCAACCGATAGCTTCACCAACCCTGCCTACCGCATGGTACGCGATGCGATTTCGGCTGCTGGGGGATGTGAACGTGCCCTCGATGGCACTGATTGGTTGCCTGCCGTATCGGAAAATATGACTGATATTTTGGGCACGTCGCTGGTATCAGAGCTAGCGATGGAACCCATCGAGGTGGAAGCGCAAGACCTGGAATCATATACCGATGGTGTGTTGTCCAGGCTGCAGGAAACACGAGTGGGCAACCAGATCGCCATCTTGAAAGGACAGCTGCAAAGAATGCGTCCGTCTGAAGATGAGCAAGCCTACAACTCGCTGTTTTCCGATCTGGTTGCCCTGGAACAGGCGCGCCGGGAGCTGTTGGCCCGGGCGTTTAGAGGGTAATTTAGTCCTGGTCTTGCTCGAGGACTTCATGCCCGTCCGCAGTCCGCAGGTTTTTTACTTCCTTCATACGGGGCTGCGGATCCAGCTTGTTGGCAATGGCTTTGCGGGCGGCGGTTACAGCCGTTTTGGTGGCAGGGGAGTTAATCGCTGCTTCATATCCCTTTTTGATCTGGTGGTAACGCTTGCGGCCGGCCTTTGTGCCAAGCACGTAGCCTGCTGCAGCGCCTATCACTAACTGGATCATGTGTGGATAACTCTCCCTAAATATAAAACTTGTACCAAGAATGACACCTTAGACTCTACCTGTTTCTCGCCTCTTCGAAATTTATGGCCCGTGCAGCGCTAATCAGACCAATGTGGGAGAAGGCCTGAGGGTAGTTTCCAGCGAGCCTGCCATGGTGGGTGGAGTATTCCTCAGCCAACAAGCCAAGTGGGCTTTGGACGGCAAGGATGCGGTCCATCTTTTCTTTGGCCTCGTCGAGGCGGTTGGAGCGGGCGTATTGTTCTACCAGCCAGAATGAACAGATGAGGAAGGGGTATTCGTCGCCGGCAAGGCCGTCAGACCCGTCGGTGTGGTACCTGTGAAGAAAGCCGTGGGCGTCGAGAAGCTCTTGCTCAATGCGCGCTACGGTGCTGAGCATTTTTGGATCGTCGAAGCCGATGAAGCCTATTTGGGCGAGCTGCAGCAGCGAGGCGTCGACTTGGGTGTTGTCGTAGCACTGGGTGAAGGATTGGATCTCTTCGTTGAAGCCGTTTGCCATGATTTCTTCGCGGAGTTTGGCGCGGAGTTCACGCCAGCGCTCGATGGGGCCGTCGAGGTTGAATTCTTCGATGGCTTTGATGCCGCGGTCGAAGCCGGCCCACATCATGGCGCGGCCGTGGGTGAAATATTGCGGTTCGGAGCGCATTTCCCAGATGCCTTGATCCTTGCGGTCGAAGTTGGCTTCTTGGAAATCGAGGATGGCTTTTTGCATGCCCCAGGAGAATTCGTCCTCGAGGCACCCGGCGCGGCGGATGGTTTCAAGCGCGACCATTACTTCGCCGACGACATCTGCTTGGTATTGTTCGGCGGCTCCATTGCCAACGCGAACAGGCACGGAGTTTTCGTATCCGCGCAGGTGTTGGAGTTCGCGTTCAGGGAGGTGTCGTTCGCCGCCGAGGCCATACATGATGCGGAGGTTTTCCGGGTCGCCTGCGATGGCGCGCAGCAGCCAGGTACGCCATTGGAGGGCTGCGTGGGAGAATCCGTATTCCACGAGGGCTTCAATGGTGAGTGCGGAGTCGCGCAGCCACACGTAGCGGTAGTCCCAGTTGCGGATGCCTCCGAACTCCTCTGGTAGTGAGGTGGTCGGTGCGGCCACGATGCCACCGGTTTGTAGATCGGTCAAGGCGCGCAGTACGAGCATGGAGCGGCGGACTTCAGCGTCGTAGAGGTGCTGGTGGGGGAGCTCTTCAACCCATGATGCCCAGAAGCTCAAGGTGCTCTCCAAAGAGCGGGTGTAATCCGGCATGGGGGGATGCGGTTCGAACGACGGTGCCCAGGTGAGAACCCATTCCACGGATTCGCCGGCCGTCAGGTGGAAGGTGCCACTGTGACAATCCTTTGCAGGGCGGTGTGGCATCTCAGGTCCACGAACATATACCGCATTGGGGCCGGCGACAGCCTGCACGATGCTGATGCCGTCGACAGTGCTGGTGCGGAAATACGGAGTGGACTCGCCATAATCAAAACGCAGGCGCAGGATCGATTCCACATCCACTTCGCCTTCCACGCAGTGCACAGAGCGCACCAGGTCGGTGATATCGGGTTGTTCTTGACCGTGAATCGGCATGAAATCAACAACCCGGGCAGTACCGGTCTCTGAACGCCACACGGTCTGCACCACGAAGGAATCGCCGAGGTAGTTTTGGCTGATCACCTCACCACCTGGGACACGCAAACTCCAGTGTCCGTGCTCGCGATCACCAAGCAGCCTGGTGAACATGGCTTGGGAATCAAAACGAGGCAGGCACAACCAGTCCAAACTGCCCATGTTGGACAGCAGAGCGCCGGTGTGAGTGTCTGACAGTAGCGCGTAATCCTCAAGAAGTGTGTCCAGAGGGATATCAGTCTGTGTGGAAGCTCCTGGAATGGTCATGCGCCCAGAGTAGAGGATTTCAGGCCAGGTGACTCCAATAAAGTGAGCTATCTTGGAAAAAAAATTGCTTTTCGACGCGCCCCTCCACAACAAAACCCGCCGTTTTAAGAAAAACGGCGGGCTGTGTGTATTGCTCCTCCAACTGGGCTCGAACCAGTGACCCTTCGATTAACAGTCGAATGCTCTGCCAACTGAGCTATGGAGGAATAAGGATTGCTTGGAATCTGGTTCCTTGCAACGAGAATTAACTATATCTTCAAGGTCTTAAAACCTACAAATCAGCAGCTCAAGTAGTGAATCCGACGCCTGGTTTCCACTCAAGTGCAATTGCCGGAGCAACTTCTGAGTCCGGAAGGGAGAGATCGGCGACGCGGTGCCAGACCATGTGCGCGCCATCTTGGGTGAGATTCACCGTGGCGTAGCCGTGGGCGTCAAGATCAACGTGGCGCACATGCGAACTGTTGGCTCGGATTACTTGTTCCGCTTGCAGGGAGACCGGATTGTCCTCAGGGAGTTTGGCGAAGTCGTTGACATTAGCTGAGGTGATGGAGCTGCATACTGCCTCGACACCGATGTCTTGACCATTAAACCGGATGGCGTTTGCCCATTCGGAGTGGATATCGCCAGATAGAAAAAGCGTTGGCGTGGCGAAATCGGCAAGCACAGCTAGGAGTCGGTCGCGCTCACGGGAGTAGCCGTCCCACTGATCCAAATTGGCGGGAATAGGTTCAGGGATCTGGAAAAGAGGCTGCCCGGTAATTGCCATGGGGGCAAACATCACTGAGCTGCCGATGATATTCCACGTCGTGGTGGTGTGTTCCACGTTGGATTTCAGCCACTCAAACTGCTGCGACCCCATCATGGTGTCCGCACGTTGACCCTCCAGCCACTGTTGCTGGGAGGGTGCTGGATCTCTGAAACTTCGAAGATCAAGAAGTGACAGCGTGGCGAGGTCACCAAAAGTGAAGGAACGATAGAGCGTGTCCTCCTGGCGGATCGGCATCCACTCCAAAAAGGCCTGCCGAGCAGCATTTTGACGATCCACCCACGAACCCTCATCAGCGGAATGATTCTGCGCGCCCTCACGATTAGAGTTGTTGGCCGACTCATGGTCATCCCACATGACAATCCACGGCAACGCCGCATGCGCTGCCTGCAAGTGATTGTCACTGCGGTAATGGCCATAACGAGTGCGGTAGTGCTCCAACGTGATGGTTTCATGAAGAGGCTGATGCGGGCGCACCACACCGTCCTTTCCGGCGAACATACCGGTGGCGTACTCGTAGATGTAATCACCCAAAAAAATCAACATCTCCAATTCGCCGGCGTCAGCGCGCCGGGCGATGTCGCCGTAGGCGGCAAAAAATCCTGCCTCCCAATTGGCACACGACGCAAGGGCAAAGCGAAGGTGCGGGAGGGGAGCGTCGACAAGCGATGTTGTTTGCGTGCGCCCCACAGGGGAGACCTCGCCGGTGGAGGAGATGAAGCGGTAGAAATAGCGGGTGGATGGGCTCAAACCCGTGGCGTGCGCGTGGACGGTGTGATCGCTTGCTGCGGAGGTGATTACGGTTCCCGAGCGCGTGATGCTGGCGAAATCAGGAGTGGGGGAGACTTCCCAGGTGACAGGAGAGTCGGGGCCAAGGCCACTTCCAGGTGTGGCGTCGGGAATTGGGGTCAGCCGAGTCCACAAAATGGCAGAGGTTGCGGTGGGGTCCCCGGAAGCCACGCCATGCTGGAATTGGCGTTCTTCAGCGCGTGCAGGTGTGCCCGCAAAAGTGGCTAGACCTGCAGTAACGGCGGTTGTCTGCAAGAACTGGCGTCTGCTTAACTGTGGCATGAGGCTCCTCAAAATAGCGCCGAGTATGCATTAAATAATGCGCCACATTGGCACACCTCGCAGCGAAAGCGGAAAATTGAAGAGGGCTTAATTCAAATTAGAAAGTGGACCTAGTTATACTGATTCTCGTTGCATGAACGTGCAGCGGTAGGGGCTATAGCTCAGTCGGTTAGAGCCGTGGACTCATAATCCATTGGTCCCGGGTTCGAGCCCCGGTGGCCCCACCAATATTGAATGTTTTACCCCCGGTCGTCTGGCCGGGGGTTTACGTTCACCACTAGATACCGTCCCTCGATTCATTATCGTCTGGCTCAATGATGTTTCGCAGCACTTCTAGAGAGATCAATGCCCCTGCTTCGATGGGATCATCCTCAGCGACTTCCCGAATCTCGAATGTGATTCCTTCGTTCTGCCATTTGGTCAGCAGTGCCAGCAACAGTTGTGCGCGTTCGTCGTACCAGGCGTTTGAGAACATCTCCTCGATCACGACGGGAAGTCCCGCAACGATGCGCGACCTGATCTCAGACAGGCCGTAACCGGTGAAGGCTTTAATATCTCTCAGGATGGAAGTCGCAGTAGCTGTACGGTTCAGGATGACGACGGTGCGCGGTGAATCGCTCATGCGCTCACACCAGCAGTGAGGTTGATCAACGTCACGTGTCTGCTCCTTCTTCCCAAGCTTACGAAGTATCGCGACTTCCTGAGTTGCGAGATTTCTTGGGTTTCAATGTAGTCGCAAAAAGGTTTTACTCGTTGGGCAGTTGTGGGAATAGTATTCGTGCGCAGCGGATTCACACGCATAGTAGTTTTGGGGGAATGAACATCTAAGGGTTTTCCGCAGGTGACTATTTTGCATGTTTCGAACCGCGCATTGAAGCCTGGGTGGATATTCGCGGTCCGCGGAAGCCGGAGTGGTTGGCGGAAAATATCGATAATCCGCTGAGACACTGGGTCGATAATCCTCATATTCCGGCGTCTGCTGCGAAAAAGGCTGGAAATATTTACAAAGCGACCCTTCGAACCATCAGAGCCTCAACAAAGATCCCAGACCAGGCTCCCTTAAAAGAAACCCTGCGCAGCTTCATCGCAAGCATCAACCAGCTCGCCGCAAAGAAGAATTTCATTGATGCAGGGGAGCGGGAAGATATCGTTGTTGCGCTGGAAAAACTATGCAAAGCGGCAGGAGATAGCTCAGAAGAAATTCAGCAGGCGATCGTGATGGGAGAAGAATTCATAGAGGACTAACGCCCCAACACGTCTACCTTCCAGCCTTCTTGAGGTGGAGTTCCGTGGGCAAGAATGTAACCGATGACATTGAGTGCATCGGGGATTGTGACGGTGTCGACATCGTCGTATTCATCTTCTTGGCCATTGTCCAAGAGGAAGCCACCCCTTGAACCCTTGCCAGCTTGGGGGTCGATGGCATGTCCTGATGTGCCATTAGGTTCAATGAGAGTGATCTTCATACGCTCTCGATTGGTCACCACCTGCAGTTTCAACCCGGTAGCAGTTTCCAATTGAGTGCTCAATGGACCTGTGGCCAATTGGTTGATAAATAAGGTCTGGATTTCCGCTGCAGTCAGGATCTTCTTTTTAGAACCTGAAAGCCACCAACCCGATACGAGAATGTCTGCAGCATCACCCGTATCGACAGGTATGGAAATTGCAGGAAAATGACGCGCGAAACGCTCTTTAAGGCCCGTGGATTTCTCCAACGCTGATCGTGCTTTGCCGCGGCTGATGGAATCGTCGCGGGTATCAGGGAAACGGGCGTAAGCAATTCCCACCAATGCAGTTTCCTCGGTGCGTTTTAGTGTCGAGTAGGGCCAAAAACCAACAATATCCTGGTAGCCAAGAATAAGATCGTGCTTATGACTGACATCGGTGATGTCGATCAAATAGTCTGGGAATTCATCCATTTCCACGATGACTCGATAAATCCATTCTTTGAGTTCATCAAGAGTGATTGCATCAACGATGAGGCAATCGAACGCAAAACCCAGATCCTCGGAATCATCTTGGGTAACGAGCCATGCGGGAGCGTTATTCACGCCCGCCAGAATACAATAAAACCCATGAGTCATACGGTCCCTTTTGGCGACGGCTGGATCCAAGTCCTTGAGGATGCTGCAGAAACCGTGTCGATCACCGACACGTTGGATGCCCTCCGATTTTCTCCCGAGCAAGCGGAATGGGCTGCAGAATTCGGACCACTACTGTGCGGCCCAGCGAACCAACCGCCGGCGTATCTCACGGCTTTAGACGGGCACACGAAGCTACCGCTTAGCCCGCAGCTGACGGAGTTCTATAGCTACGCCCGATCCTGGACAAACAGTGAGGCCTTGGGAAACGTCATTGATCCCGATGACTACCTCGATCATCTCACCGACCCTCGCCTTTATTTGCAGGATATTCTGGATAATGAGTTTGAACGGGTGGGGGTGCTCGTCGATAAGCAAAATCGCCCGCTCGACCCTGCCCGGTGCGCGCTGTTCTCGCTCGACGCACTTGCACGCGCGCCCTACAACCGCGCCTACTTCGTCTTCGCCGCGCCCGAGCCTGAGATCTGGGCGTTTGAGAACGAGCACGTCCACGCGCCGGACTTGCGCGCCTATTTACAAGCACGCTTATCGACGTAATTACACTCGGCGGAAACCGTCGCGGAAAAATGGAGGATCCTCGCCATGAACCAAGCAAACCTGCCTGCCGAAATCGCGGACCTCTCCGATGAAACCGCACTGTGGGAAATCATCAACGAATACAACTGGGACGACGGCTTCGCGGTTCCCCTCGCAGTAGTCCGACACTCCAAATGCGACCGAGCGCTAGCCCTCCGCTTGTTTTGGGACATCGATGAAACCGCCCAAATCCACCACTCCGACGAAGAATCAGCGATCGCCGAGTAGTACGCCAGTACCGCAGAAAACGACCCAGCAGAATTCGACAGAATCCTGGACTACTGCACCACACTGGTCGAAGGGCTCCGCAAGCAGACCTATCCTCGGGGCTCCAACCGTTTCGACACGGGATTTTTCAACCTCGAGGACCCTTCTTTGACCGACCGTCAGCGCAAAATCCGCGCCGGAAAACCAAATTTGCGCTCAAGAATTTCGAGGAAGCTTTCCTCCAACCAGAGCTATAAAAAAGGTTGTAGAAGAAATTTCCTAACATACATCGTTGTGTTGCCAGGGGTTTAACAGATTAGTTGCTAAGGTCTGTCTCCATGCAGAGTTTTAAGACGCTTGAATCTTGGCCTGTCGACAATGTTTCGGCCAGTGTCATCTCCGACGGCGCCGTGCACTTTTACGGCGACGTCGATCGTGTTTTTGAACTCATGAGTGTGACAAAACTCCTGGCCACCTACGGTTTCCTTGTTGCCATCGAAGAAGGTGTTTTTGAGCTCGATTCACCGATGGGTCCTGAAGGATCCACAGTGAGGCATCTGCTCTCACATGCTTCTGGCGTGGCATTCGATAAGCCGGTAGCGGAAAAGGGAGTGGGGGAGCGCCGCATTTACTCCTCTGCTGGCATGGACATCTTGGCGGATGCTGTTGCCGCTGAAGCTGAAATGCCGTTTGCAGAGTATCTCCGCGAGGCTGTGTTCGAGCCTTTGGGAATGGAGAACTCTGAACTATGGGGTTCTGCGGGACACGAGGCGCGCAGCACAGTGGCTGATCTTACCAAGTTCGGCCAAGAACTCACCGCACCAACTCTGATCTCACCAGAAACCCTTGCAGAGGCTTTCCAGGTGCAATTCCCGGAACTGATTGGCACCGTCCCCGGTTATGGCATGCAGAAGCCGTGTCCGTGGGGATTGGGCTTTGAAATCAAGGGACAGAAGTCGCCGCACTGGACAGGTGACTTGATGCCGGAGAACACTGCTGGACACTTTGGGCAGTCGGGAACATTCTTTTGGACTGTTCCAGGCTCAGGTCAAGTCGGGGTTGTTTTGACTGACCGAAATTTCGGTCCTTGGGCTAAACCGTTGTGGACTGCCTTCAATGACGAAGTCTGGGCCGAGTTAAATTCATAAACTTTTGCCGTAATTACAGTGCTTAACTATGGCCAGTGTTACAGATGTTACTTCTGTGACGTGGGAAAATGTCCGAAATGTTATGAAGTTTAAACCTTAACTTTAGCTTTAGTAAATGGGGGATAAAGCTTAAGTTGAGGGTTGCCGGGGTCCACTTACTCAACCACAATCGCCTGTGTAGTCATTCAAGGAATTTTGAAGCGAGCTCGAGGCCGTTGGGGAAGACGAACCTCGTCTTACTTCCTTTAGTAACTGCACATATCTACTTGTATATGTGTGCGGGAATTGAAGGCAGTTAAGTGTTGCCGAAGGAAACCGAACATGACGAACAATGCATTAACCGTGCCAACCCGGACCCGTCATCAGGCGGATTTGCTCACGGCAGACTTCTGGGAAGACATGGGGTTGCCCCAACTGAAAACTACCATCGAAGAATCCATCGACGATGTAGCCCTCCCAATGCATACCGCTGTTCTAGAAATCAGCGGAATGCCAAAGGAACTGCGTCAGACCGTGGAATCCGCAATGGTTGTGTGTATTCCGAGTCCTTCGGAGCTGTCCGGCTCCAACAGGGACCCGCTCACCGCACGATGGTTCACTGCATGGCGCCGTGACCCATTCGAACTTGGCCTCACTGAGTGTCGAGAGGTGATCACCGGAACTCCACGCGAACTCGACAAACTTCGAGGAGTGCTGGAATCTCTGGCTGATGAATACCGTTTTGAAGTTGAGCTGCGAATCGTTGACTAGAAAGCCAGTGATTCTTTAGCTCGGCGGGGCGTAAATAGACCAGCCCGTGGGGCCTCTCTAGAGGAAGAGGGAGGCCCCACGGGTTTTTGGCGCACTTTTTGGGGTGGTTTGTGACGTGTTGATTACCGTCGGACGATTGGTCGAATAATTATGCGAAAATTCACCACAGATTGCTGGCGGGACAGGGTTTGTGGTGGGTTTTTGCAAGTTTGGGTCTAGTTAGTGCAAAAATCTATTCGATTTGATGGTCTGGCCACACGATTGTGGTGAGTTCTTGATCAGCAAGCTCGCAGGAATCTCATCTGTCCCACTGGTCACAAAGCCGAGGTCTCTCAGAATCGGTTTTAAGAGCCTCAACGGGCGTCCTCCATACCAAAAGCCTATTTGGGGATCTCAACCTCTTAAATCGCCTTTTACCTCGGGGCCCCGCCCCAAAAATAGTCAGTGCCCATTTATGCCATACGCGAACGCAACCAAGGACCAAACCAGGTGACCGAGGAACCCAAAGTTAAGGCGACGCTGGTCACCCGGTTTGGTTCATGAGACACCCAGTAGGACTCAGGCGAACGGCTTCGTCTCGTAGCGCTGCAGCAACTCATATCCATCGCGGCCGTGAACTACTGGGACTCCTTGGCCACCGTTGGTCGTGATGGTGGACAGTGACGCAGTTGTTCCGTGGGAGAGCACATGTTCGCCGGGGGAGAGCTCACGGATTGCAACACCTGCGATGCGGTTGGGGTGTTCTTCGACTGCTTCGCCGTAGATGAGGGGATCGTGTTGGCCATCGTCGCCGACGAGGATCCATTTCATGTCGGGGTATTCGATAAACAGGTTGCGCAGTTGGACTTTCTTGTGCTCTTGACCTGAGCGGAATAGTCCTGTGGGGGTTGGTCCCCAGTCGGTGAGCAACATGGGGCCGTCGGGGAGTGCGTGTTTGTTGATGAACTCTTGGAGGGTTTCAAAGGTGTTCCATGCGCCGGTGGAGAGGTAGAACACGGGTGCGTCGGGGTGGTCTTTGAGGAGTTCTTCGTAGAAGCGGTTCATTCCGGGGACTGGTTTGCGGGTGTTGGTGTGCAAAACCCACGAGTTCCATGCGGCGAGGAGTGCTCGGGGAAGCCAGGTGACCATGATGGTGTCGTCGATGTCGGAGATGAGTCCGATTCGGGCGGTGTTTTCCACGATGAGGACGCGGGCTTCGGCGGGGGTGGAACCTTCGGCTTGGATCTGGATGGTGTGCCAGCCGGGGTCAAGGTTGTGGTCTTCCACCAGGAGGTCAACGTAGCCGTTGTCGTTGGTGGATGAGGTAACTGTTTTCCCACCAACGGTGACAGTTACTGGCAGGTTGGGCACTTGGATGGTGAAGAACTGGCGCCAACCGCGCTGTGCTTGTTGGGTAATTGATTGGGAGGGGGCGTCGACAAGCAAATTTTCGGGGTTGGACATGAGCACGCGCGCAAGGACGCGCACTCGACGCCCGGAGCCGTAACCGGAAAATCCGGTGACTTCGGGCTTCCAGCCCTTTTTGATGGACCAGTTGAGGGTCGCTGCGTTGGTGCGGTTTTCGACGCTGCGCACAATGTCTGCAAATGCCATGACCTACAGAATACTAGTCAGTGAACTGCTGCTCATCTGGTACGTGAAATGCACCGTCACCGAAAGGATCGTCCCAGCAATCGGCAAGATCGGCGATGGAATTGATCACGTGAGTTGGGCGGAAGGGGTAGCGGCGGATCTCGGCGTCGTCGGAGATTCCGCTTCGAACCAGCACGGTGCTCAGGCCGGCTTCCAAACCAGATTTCACGTCGGTGTCCATGCGGTCGCCGATCATGACAGTGTGCTCGGAATGCGCCCCGATGGTGTTCAGCGCACTGCGCATCATCACAGGGTTTGGCTTACCGATGTAATAAGGCTCAGCGCCTGTAGCTGCGGTAATAAGCGCTGCGACAGAGCCAGTAGCAGGCAAAATGCCACTTGGTGAAGGTCCAGTGACATCCGGGTTGGTGCAAATAAAGCGAGCGCCACCCAAAATCAGATTTATCGCAGTAGTGATTGCCTCGAAGGAATATGTGCGGGTTTCACCCAGGACAACAAACTCAGGATTGGCATCCGTCAAAATCCAACCCGCGGTATGCAACGCAGTGGTCAGACCGGACTCGCCAACAACATAGGCTGTGCCCTCCTTGACCTGGGATTTCAGGAAGTGAGCAGTGGCGGTTGCAGAAGTCCAAATACGCTCCGGCGGGATATCCAAACCGGAAGTCTTAAGACGTGCAGAAAGATCCCTCGGGGTGAAAATGGAGTTGTTGGTCAAAACCATAAACTCCACATTGTTATCGGTGAGAGACTGAAGAAAACGATCTGCACCTGGAATTATCTCGCCCTCTTTGATGAGGACGCCGTCCATGTCGGTCAGATATGAAATGTTCACTGTCATAACACCATTGTCCCTGTTTTGGGCGAAATTTTCCCGCTAATCAGCCTTATTGGTGTTAATAAAGTCAATCAAATCCTGCACGGTGGTCAAATCCTTGGCATCGGCGTCCTCAATGCGAACACCAAACGCGTCCTCCGCATTGACAATCAACTCGATGTAATTGAGTGAGCTCACCGCCAAATCCTCAGTAAAACGAGATTCCGGAGTGACGTCTTCGGCTGAAATTCCGCCAACATCCTGCAAAATCTTGGCCACGCTCGCGAAAACGTTGGGGCCTTCTGCGCCAGTCTTTACAGCGTTTTCTGAAGCGGCTTTGTCGTTGAAATCCATGATCCCAAACTACCTCAAAGCGCTTGTAGGCTAAGACTTATGGATACACAACGCGGCTCATTGCGGGGAAAAGCTCATAAAGCAAGGCTAAAGATGACGCCAAATGGTCGCAGGCAACTCCTCCTGGAGCGTGGCGCAGCATTTAGCAAAAACCGTATCCCGGGTCTAAAACACGTCGACCGCCACACCATCGTGGACTCCGACGGCCTCAGCATCCACACGTACATGGTTGGCCATGCCGAAAATGCCACGGCAACGGTCGTGTTCATCCACGGCTTCACGCTTGCCGCCGAAGTGTATTACATGCAGGTCGACTACCTACAAACCTTTTACCCAAATATTAAAAGCGTGCTTATCGACGCCCGCGGCCACGGCGCCACCGGCCAGGTCCGCCCAGAGCTCTGCACCATCGAAGGAACAGCGAACGATGTTCTCGCAGCCATCCACGAACACGCACCGACCGGCCCGCTCATTTTGGTTGGGCATTCCCTCGGCGGACTCACGGCACTTAACCTGGTTAAACGGGCAGATCACTCACTTCGAAAGAGGATCGTCGGCATGGTTCTAGTCGCCACTTCGATCGAATCATTATCCACCCAAGGTCTACCACAAGTCCTGGCATCACCTCTTGCCGACAACATCAAAAACGCCGTCGAAGCAGCCCCCAACGATGCCCAAAAATTCCGCCAATACGCCACCACATTTCTAGCCCCTACCCTGGCCACCGCAGTCTTCCAACGAGACACAAACGATGAAGTCATCGATTTCCACGCCGCCATGATCCACGAAACCCCCTTGGATACCTTCGTCGGTTTCTTCGACGACCTCCAAGAACACGACGAACTCGATGCCGCACCAGCATTGGAAGGCCTCAAAGGCTACGTCCTTGCCGGCGAATTAGATGATGTCACCCCAATTAGCCAAGCCGACCGCATCTGCGAAGTCTGGCCCGGCGCACGCCTTCAAATCGCAGAAGGAGCAGGTCATATGCTTCCGCTTGAAGCGCCAGGAATCCTCAATAATGCGATCAGCAACATTTTGGACGGGCTGGGCTGAGGAACCTGGTTCGGGCGTGGCCCGAGGCTACTCAAACATTTTCTGCCAGAACCCAAAAGGCTCATGAGGATGCTTGGTGAAAACCTTCAACCCTGATGCGCGTGCAACACCAGTGATGAACACTCGGGGAGCACCGGGGAGAGGATTGGTTGTTTGAACCTTGAAATCCGACCAGTTCTTGGAAGCCATCTGCACTTCCACATACACACCCGGTGGAACAATCAGCGTCATAGAACCCATGGTCATGTTGACATCAAAGGTAATGACAGGAGCAGCCGCGGTGGCATGGCGGATATCTAAGAAAAGGTCAGCACCGTTGAGCTTGTATGCCGAATATGCAGGAACGAGCCATTCACCGGACTTTTGGATGGAGCCCATCGTGGAGGTTTCTGGTTCCGGCATGTGCCCTGCACCTGGTTGTGGCAGATGGCCACCCACTGGAATTCCACCTTGTGGGCCAGGCTGATATTGATTTGGACGCGTTGGTGGCTGGTGCATCGGTGGTTGCTGCTGGTCAGTGCCGGGATCGGGGTAATAGCCGGGCTGATTATGTGGAGGCTGCTGCGGTGGATATTGAGGTGATTGGCCGTAGCCGGGTTGTCCATAATGCTGTGGCGGTTGCTGTTGCGGCCGCTGATGTGGTTGCTGCGGCTGCTGGGGCCGCTGCTGCGAAACCTGCGGCCCTCCCAGGAAGCGGGCACGGATCCTCATCAACTCGCCTAGATCATCAGTAGACCAAACGGTATCAACCACGTCTTGGTAAGTATCTAGATCGAGTCGCCCCTGGCCAACGAGCCGGGTGAGTTCTGATTGAAGATATTCGCGGTCAGAGTCACTGGGTTTATTTGAGGAAACGTTCATGGTGTTCCCCACTCTAGTCTTTGGAGGTTTGCTAGGGGAGAGGATCCCTCTTTAATGATCGATTAAGGAAACCGCGGTGTCTAGGGCCTCTAAAAGATTGAATTGGTGCACCCGCTATCCACCCATTTTGTCCATGTCCTGCGGGATATCCAGGGGGAATTGCGCATATGACTGGTAGAACAAGTAGTTTAAATCATGAGACATTTCACATATGGTTCTTTATCCGAGACATGTGTTGACGCTGTCTGCCCCTTTTTGAAAATAACACTTTAAGGAGATGTGCCATGTTTTCTTCCCGTTCGAAGGTACTCGCAAGCATCTTTACTGTTGGCGCCTTGGCGTTAGCTTCGTGCTCAAGCGATTCCAGTGACAGCTCCACCTCCACTGATGCTGCAGGTGGCGACTCTTACCGAGTTGGCATCAACCAGCTTGTTCAGCACCCCGCACTTGATGCAGCGACCACTGGTTTCAAGGAAGCTTTTGAAGAGGCAGGCGTTGACGTCACCTTTGATGAGCAAAACGCTAACGGCGAGCAGGGCACTGCACTGACTATTTCTCAGCAGTTCGCTTCTGACAATTTGGATCTCGTGTTGGCTGTTGCAACTCCAGCAGCACAGGCAACTGCGCAGAATATCACTGATATCCCAGTCCTGTTCACCGCAGTTACCGATGCAGTGTCGGCAGAGCTGGTGGATTCTAATGAAGCACCTGGCGGGAACGTCACCGGTACTTCTGATATCGCACCAATTGAGCAGCAGTTGGAGCTTTTGCAGCAGCTGGTTCCTGACGCAAAGTCCATCGGCATCGTCTACGCATCTGGTGAGGTCAACTCTCAGGTGCAGGTCGATGAGGTCACCAAGGCTGCTGAGCCACTGGGGCTGTCCGTTAATACTCAGACTGTCACTACCGTGAACGAGATTCAGCAGGCTGTTGAAGCTCTCGGCGATGTTGATGTCATCTACGTTCCAACTGACAACATGGTTGTTTCCGGTATTTCTTCTCTGGTTCAGGTTGCTGAGCAGAAGCAGATCCCTGTGATCGGCGCTGAGTCCGGCACTGTTGAGGGTGGCGCACTGGCAACCCTGGGTATCGATTACACCGAGCTTGGCCGCCAGACTGGTGAGATGGCTCTGCGTATTCTGCAGGACGGCGAAGACCCAGCAACCATGCCTGTGGAGACTGCAACTGAGTTCACCTACGTGATCAACGAAGATGCAGCAGAGCGCCAGGGCGTGGAGATCCCTCAAGAGATTTTGGATAAGGCCGAACGCGTATGATCGGCGCTTTTGAGTTCGGATTGTTGTACGGAGTTGTCGCATTGGGCGTCTATTTGACGTTCCGAGTGCTCAACTTTCCCGACCTCACCGTTGACGGCAGCCTGACCACTGGCGCGGCAACAGCTGCGACAGCTCTTATGTCTGGCTGGCCTCCTCTTATGGCTACTGCCGCTGGTTTCGTTACTGGCTTTATCGCTGGCATGATCACCGGTTTGCTGCACACCAAGGGCAAGATCGATGGTTTGCTCGCAGGTATTTTGACCATGATTGCGTTGTGGTCGGTTAACTTGCGCATCATGGGTGGCGCGAACGTGCCATTGTTGCGCACCGATAACCTCTTCACCCCGCTTCGCGACGCCGGCCTCCTCGGCACATGGGCAGGCCCGGCGATCCTCGCCGTTGCAGTGGGAATTTTGGGACTCATCGTCATCTGGTTCCTCAACACTGATATCGGACTGTCGCTGCGATCCACCGGCGACAACGGGCCGATGGTGCAGTCCTTTGGTGTTTCAACGGATTTCACCAAAATCCTCACCATCTCCCTGTCCAATGGTTTTGTTGGTCTTGCCGGTGCACTCATCGCTCAGTACCAGGGCTTCGCAGATATTTCGATGGGTATTGGCCTCATCGTGATCGGTCTCGCATCGGTTATTTTGGGCCAGGCCATCTTCGGTCAGCGTCGCGTGTGGTTGGCTGTGTTGGCTGTCATCGTCGGTGCCATCGCGTACCGCCTGATCATTTTCGCAGCACTGCGCGTTGGCCTTGACCCCAACGATATGAAGGCAATTTCTGCGATCTTGGTGGTTGTCGCCATGCTGCTGCCGAGGTGGCGTGCTAAGTTCTCCAAGGCACCGAAGCCTAAGCAACCAGTAGCAGTGGAGGCTTAAGACATGTTATCCATCAACGGAATTTCCAAAACCTTCTTCCCCGGCACTGTGAATGAGCGCCGCGCGTTGCAGCAGCTCAAACTTGATATGGCTGAGGGTGATTTTGTCACCGTCATCGGTTCTAACGGTGCGGGCAAATCCACGCTGCTCAACGCTGTTTCTGGCCGTTTGCTTGTTGATTCCGGCGAGATTTCCATCGACGGCAACAATGTAAACAAGATGTCAGAGCACAAGCGTGCCCGCTACATCGGCCGCGTTTTCCAGGATCCTCTGGCCGGCACCGCGCCGAATCTCACCATTGAAGAGAATCTGGCCATCGCGTTGCTGCGCGGCAAGCGCCGTGGATTGGGCTTTGCACTGACCTCGAAGCGCCGTGAGCAATTCAAGCAGGAACTTGAGCGCCTCGAGCTGGGTCTGGAAAACAGGCTCACTGCCAAAGTTGGTTTGCTCTCTGGCGGTCAGCGTCAGGCATTGTCCCTGCTGATGGCTGGTTTTACTCAACCTAAAATCATGCTGTTGGATGAGCACACCGCAGCACTTGATCCACAGCGTGCAGAGCTTGTGACCACCTTGACCGAAAAGATCGTGGCAGATGGAACTCTGACTACGCTTATGGTCACGCACAACATGGAACAGGCAATTCGCCTGGGCAATCGCCTGATCATGATGCATGAAGGCCAGATTGTCTACCAGGCAGATCAGGCTACCAAGTCGAAGTTGACTGTGCGCGATTTGCTGCAGGAGTTCGCCAACATCAAGGGCGCAACATTGTCTGACAAGGCGTTCCTCGGCTAAAAAGAGCTTGCTTTACGACGAATCCCGCCGCCAGACTAACGTCTGGCGGCGGGATTTATCTGTCCCTTGAGGTGATTTATTCCTCAGGAGCGTTTGGATCTACGGAAACACTCGTAGGATCATCCAACTTGAACTTCTCAGCAGCCTGAGCAGCAACGGAGACGTCGATCTTGCCTTCGCGTGCCAGGGAGTTCAGCACTGCAACAACAATGGACTCAGCGTCGATGTTGAAGAAGCGACGAGCAGCTGGGCGGGTATCAGAGAAACCGAAGCCATCTGCACCGAGAACGGTGTAGTCGCCTGGGACCCATTCACGGATCTGGTTTGGCAGATCAGTGGAGAAGTCAGACACTGCGACGTATGGGCCAGAGGTCTGCTTCAGCTGGGTGGTTACGAATGCCTCGCCAGCATCTGCACCTGGGTTGCGCAGCTGTGCCTTGTTACGAGCAGCGCCATCGCGAGCCAAGTTAACCCAAGAAGTAGCGGAGTAAATGTTTGCACGAACTCCGTAGTCAGCCTCAAGGATGGATGCAGCCTTGAGAGCCCACTGCATACCAACACCGGAAGCCAAGATGTTTGCCTCATGGCCGGTGCCTTCACCGCGGGAGTAGAGGTAGATGCCCTTGTGCAGGCCTTCTACGTCCAGTCCTTCTGGCTCAGCTGGCTGTGGGGTTGGCTCGTTGTAGATGGTGATGTAGTAGATAACATCTTCGCCCTTGCCTGGGCCGTACATGCGGTCGATGCCACGGTGAACCAGGTGTGCGATCTCGTACGCAAAGGATGGGTCGTAGGTCTCGACACCCTCGTTGGTGGAAGCCAAGACAGGGGAGTGTCCATCCATGTGCTGGAGGCCTTCACCGGTCAGGGTGGTGCGACCTGCGGTAGCGCCCAAGAGGAAGCCACGTGCCATCTGATCGGCTGCTGCCCAGATGGAGTCACCGGTGCGCTGGAATCCGAACATCGAGTAGAAGATGTACAGCGGAATCATGGCCTTGCCGTGGGTGGCGTAGGAGGTACCCGCAGCGATGAACGATGCCATGGAACCAGCCTCGTTGATGCCTTCGTGCAGGATCTGTCCTTCAGGTGCCTCACGGTAGGAGAGCATCAGGTCGTGGTCAACAGGCACGTAGTTCTGACCGTGCGGGTTGTAGATCTTCAAGGTTGGGAACCAAGAGTCAAGACCGAAGGTACGTGCCTCATCAGGAATGATTGGGACAAGGCGATCAGCCAAGCCCTTATCGCGCATCAGTTCCTTGAAGGTGCGAACAGTCGCCATGGTGGTAGCGATCTGCTGCTTGCCGGAGCCCTTACGGACAGAGCGAAGCTTATCCAGTGGTGGAACCTGAATTGGATCGTAGTTCTCACGACGCTCTGGCAGGTAGCCACCGAGCGCTGCGCGACGTTCCTTCATGTACTTGATTTCAGGAGCGTCTTCACCTGGGTGGTAGTAAGGAGGAAGGTAAGGATCCTTCTCCAGCTGCTCATCGGTGATTGGGATGCCCTGCTTGTCGCGGAACAACTTCAGATCATCAAGCGTCAGCTTCTTCATCTGGTGGGTTGCGTTACGGCCTTCGAAATTGTGGCCGAGTCCGTAGCCCTTAATGGTGTGAGCAAGGATGACGGTTGGGCGATCCTTGGTCTCAAGAGCTCGCTTGTAGGCTGCGTAAACCTTGCGGTAATCGTGGCCGCCACGTGGCAGCTTCCAGATTTCTTCGTCGGTCATGTTCTCAACGAGCTTTGCGGTGCGTGGGTCACGTCCGAAGAAGTGCTCACGAACATATGCGCCGTCGTTAGCCTTGAAGGTCTGGTAGTCACCATCGGAGGTGTTGTTCATGATCTCAACAAGTGCACCATCCTGGTCCTTCTCCAGAAGTTCATCCCACTCGCGACCCCAAACAACCTTGATCACAGACCAGCCTGCGCCACGGAAGAAGGACTCGAGTTCCTGGATGATCTTGGTGTTACCGCGGACAGGTCCGTCGAGACGCTGCAGGTTGCAGTTAACCACGAAGGTCAGGTTGTCCAGGTTGTTCAGTGCAGCCTGCTGGATGAGACCACGTGATTCTGGCTCGTCCATTTCGCCGTCGCCAAGGAAGGCCCAGACGTGCTGGTCAGAGGTGTCCTTGATGCCACGGTTTTCGAGGTAGCGGTTGAAACGTGCCTGGTAAATGGCATCCATTGGGCCAAGACCCATGGACACAGTTGGGAACTCCCAGAAGTCCTTCATACCGTGTGGGTGAGGGTAGGACGGAATACCACCCTGCTCACGGGAAACTTCCTGACGGAAGCCATCGAGATCGTCTTCAGAAAGGCGACCCTCCATGAATGCACGTGCGTACATACCTGGTGATGCGTGGCCCTGGAAGAAGATCTGGTCGCCGCCGCCTGGGTGATCCTTGCCGCGGAAGAAGTGGTTGAAGCCAACTTCGTACAGAGGGGCTGCGCCTGCGTAAGTGGAAATGTGCCCGCCGACGCCGATGCCTGGTCGCTGAGCGCGGTGAACCATGATGGCTGCGTTCCAGCGAATCCAACGACGGTAACGCTTCTCCATTTCCTCATCGCCTGGGAATTCAGGTTCCATAGAGGTTGGAATGGTGTTGACGTAGTCGGTTGACGTCATTGGGGGAAGAGATACGCGCTTTGCAGATGCACGCTCAAGCAAACGAAGCATGAGGTAACGAGCACGTTCTGGAGAAGACTCCTGGAGTAATCCGTCGAGTGAATCCATCCACTCGTTGGTCTCCTCCGGATCTGAGTCGTTCAAATAAGATGCCACGCCATCGCGGATCATCGCGAAGTTAGAGTCATCCGAGGGCTTGCCACCAAGTTTTGCTTGATCGGCCATTTCCACACCTCCTGTTGGAATGTTTTATTTCGTTTATACGTCCCGGTTTCCCGGTCCCATTCTTGGTCGTACCTAATTGTGACACGCCGAAGTGCACGAATGAGTCAACGCATAAGTTATTAACAAGGATACGCAACACCGAAGATTTGTTTTACAGACTGTGACGTAAGGGGAGTGGTGCGCTCACTGGGATTTCAGGTATCCATCAATCGGTGTGCTTCCTGGCAATTGTTGTGGATTTTTTAAAGAACATTTCTACGGAAACTAGCTGCATGTTCATTCCGCTTTGCAAAGTTTTGCAAAGAATTATCGGGTAGTTTCCCGCGAGATGTGATGTTTCTCTCACGTTTGACGCGAATCGCATAAAACTACAGGTCTGATGTCCTTTTGGTGAAGGTTTGATGAAAAATCTAGCCACCATTATTTTGAAGAGAATTGTGGAAATCCAAGACTGAAAACTCGAAAAGTTAATCGCTGGCCAGTGATTGAATTCATTGATTCTTGAGCGTAAAGGGGGAGGAAAAGGAAAAAATTCCAGGGAAAGGTGGTTCAAAGTACCGGTTGGACGGTAATGTGCAATTCGGATATATCAATAGCCCCGCGGTTTCATGTTGAATCCATGTAATCGAAAAACACATCGGGGCCCACACGAGGAGGATTATTAAAGTGGCCGACGCTCCGGGCGCAGTCAAGCAAGGTGCCCAGGATTATGCTCAACTACTCGGCATTCAATCGGGTCATATCGTTCAAGAAATTGGATGGGATGAAGATTCCGACACGCTGATCAGCGAGTCCATCGAAGATGCAATCGGTGAGGAACTACTCGACGAAGAAACCGACGAGCTGTGCGATGTCGTGCTGCTCTGGTGGCGCGAGGATGACGGCGATCTCGTCGACGGACTTGTGGATTCCATCCGCTCCCTCGCTGAGAATGGTCGTATCTGGGTGTTGACTCCTGGCATTGGTAAAGAAGGAGCCCTGGCTCCTGGAGTTATCTCTGAATCAGCACAACTGGCAGGTCTCGTGCAGACCAAGGCGGAACGTCTCGGTAATTGGCAGGGTTCTTGCCTCGTCCAGCGTGGGAACAAGAAGCCTTAACAATCGCTAATTTCCACGGCCTGAGCAGCGATTTTAGGTCTGTGGAGATTGTGTGTTAGTATTTCACTCGTTGCTTTCGAGGCCACCAAGGTGGTTCTAGAAAAGCACGTGCGCGCCTTTAGCTCAGCTGGAAGAGCAGCTGGTTTACACCCAGCAGGTCGGCGGTTCGAGCCCGTCAGGGCGCACAAATATAGAAACAGGCCACGATAAGTTTTAAGAAACTTATCGTGGCCTGTTTTTCGCTCATGGGCACATCGGTACGCATTGGGTACGCACGAGAAAACCCAGCACTTCGAAATTAAGTTGATCCGGATACTGAGGTGCGGCGCGCGACAACTTGCTTCGCACCTCGTCAGAACCTGAATTTAAGGTTCCATTCCATGCCAGATCACCTCGAAAGCTTCTCTGCATCGTTGCATTGTGCCTTGGTCGGTGAAATTTACTCCACGCGCGACCGATTGGTAATAAAACACCCCAAGGATTGCATTGAGGCACGCCTCGATGTCTAGATCCGCCCGGATTTAGCCTTTTTCTTGCGCGACTTGCAGCGCGCGAATACTTGCTTCTCGACGTCTCCTCACATGTGAATTCCAATAGGCGAGCTGTAATTCTTGATCTGACATCACCAACTCGAGCCGTTTGCGAAATCGCTGACGAGGATAGGAGACTCCAGTGGTTTTCGCCTGATTTGTAAACAGCCCATCAATCAAGGTCTCTTTGATGTCCCCTGAGGTATCTATTTCAACTGGAGCTCGCCCGGCATCTAAAGCTTCCGCTACTAGATCCACTAGCCTGGGCCAGCGTCGATAAACCGCTGCACGTGCCACTCCGCTTTCTTTGACAACTGCATTGACCGTGACGGGACGATTGCTGTCGATGAGCCGTAAAGTTGCGTCGATGATCTTCTCGTCGTGCCCGTCTTTACGTGGTAGCCCAGGCCTTTTAGACGATGTGGATTCGGCGGAGTTAGCCACTTCATTCATTGACGTCAATATGATCTACACCACACCAAAATGGCCTAAGTCAGGTTTTACGTGTCACGACCATGCTTAAGCGGTGCCGTAATTAGTGTCTAGCGCAAGAAAACTATCGGGTTTTTATCAGAAGATCTAACACCGAGAACCCCAGATAGTGGCATGAAAAAGCACCTGCCATATCCTCACAGAATGGCAGGTGCAAAATGAGACGGGCTTAGAAGCGCTCTTGGTCTCGTTTGGAGATCTTCTCGTAGTGATTGCGGTGTTGATCGCCGTAGCGTGAACGTCGTTTGGATGCAGCCGGGGTGATGGTTGGTTCTTCAGTTTCAACAACTTCAGGGGTTTCCACCACTGGTTCAGGAGTGGTTAGCTCGGCCATCTGTTCGCGTTCTGCTTTGTCGCGGCGTCGTTCGCGCATTTCAGCCCAGATGAAGTAGCCAAGCCCTAAAGGTGCCATGATGCCGAAGGCGATCCACTGGAAGCCGTAAGAGAGGTGGTTACCGCGGTCCATTTGAGGCAGTGGCATTGGGTTCAAAACACCAGGTTCGCCTTCTGCGACCTGGACGTAGTCGGTGCCAAGATCAAGGCCGGTGACGTCACTGATCTGTTCGGTGTTAATTCCGTAGACCTGGGTGTAGCCGCTGTCTTCCATAGGTGCAGAACCTGGGAGGCCCTCGTTCTTGCGGGCGAATCCGGTGATGGTTACTGGTGTGGAAGGAGCAGGCTCGATCTCTGGGACGATTGTGCCCTCTGATGATTCGTAACCACGGTTGACGAGGACAATCTGTCCGTTTTCAAGCTCGAAGGGGGCTAACGATTGGAATGCTGGGCCGGAGTCGACGGGGCGAAGGCGCAGCAAAACCTCACTGTCTGGAAGATACTGTCCGGTGAGTGACACGCGGAAGAACTCCTGCGATGAAGGAATCTGGCCGGAGGCGTCGAAAAGCTCAGCGTATGGGACGACGTCGCGCTCGAAGGCTTCGGTGATCTGCTCGTTGCGGGCGACGATGTCGTCGTCTTTGTGGAGCTGCCATGGCGCCAGCATGGAAATTGCCGCGTAGGAGAAGGAGACGATGAGCAAGGCAGAGATAATCCAACCGGGGGAGAGGAATGCTCTCCAACCCTTTGGTTTGGTTCTTGGCCGTGAATTTCCGGAATAGCGGGAGTTCACGTCATGCTTATCGTGCCCGGAAGGGCTATTTACCTTGCTGTCCACACTTGTCTACCTTAGGACTTTTTAGCTCAAAGACCTAAGAATCAGTGCGGATGTGATCTCTGACCCACTCCAAAAGGCCCGGCATAGCATCTTCGATGTTTTCACGGGTGAGCACGAAATCCTGGGATGTGCCGTAGTAAGGGTCTGCGACATCGTCGGTGGGGTTGGACTCTGGGTCGAAGGAACGCATGAGGCGGATTTTGTCGTTGGGAACACCCGTTGCGGCGAGCTCACCGGCGTGGCCGGAATCTAGCGCGACGAAGAGATCTGCGCGCATGTGCTCGGGACCAAGTTGTGCTGCGCGGTGGGTGTCGCCGTTGTAACCGGCTGATTTCAGTTCCGCGAGAGCTCGCTTGTCAGCAGGTTGGCCAACGTGCCAATTGCCCATGCCACAGGAGGAGAAAATAACGTTGTCTTCCAAGCCAGCTTCTTCCGCTTTTGCCTTCGCGATGACTTCCGCCATGGGGGATCGGCAAATGTTTCCGGTGCATACGAAAACAATTTCCACAGGTAGCGAAGTTTTAGGCCCAGTCATGGATGATCCTTTCTAATTCTTCTGCGGTGCTCACGGTGTAGCGGGCAGCGTCCCATTCAGTTTTGTTGCCGTAGCCCCAGGTTACGGCAACACAATCGATGCCGAATTCACTCGAACCTTCAATATCGTGTGATCGATCACCAATCATCAAAATATCATTTGGTTCGTCCAACCCAACGCTGTCGAGGACATGTTTGATCACGGCAGATTTGCTGCGTCGGTTGCCGTTGTCGGTGGCGGCACCCATGAATTCGAAGAGATCGAACATCTCGAATTTGCGAAGTACCTTCTCCGCAAAGAACTCGCCCTTGGAGGTGGCGGTGCACAGACGAAAACCTTCGTATTTCAAGCGGATCAGCAAATCTCGCATGCCGGGGAATGCTTCGGAAAGATCCCAACCCACCTGGCCGTAATGCTCAAGGTAGGTCTGCAGAGCGTCTTGTGCCTGCTCTGGAGTCATGCCCAAATCCTGGAACGTCCATTCCATGGGAGGTCCTGGAACTTGCGAGATGCGTTCCTCAGAGGGGATTTCCCAGTTCTTTTCGTGCAGGGTGTGAAGGAATGAAGTGCGGATACCGGGGAAAGAATCGACGAGGGTTCCGTCGAGATCAAAGAGCAGAGTTTTCTTAGAAGGCGTAGTCACACCATTAACCTTGCCAGAATTTTTCAAGGCTTGGCTAGACTTGGGAAACGAACATGCGGTACCAACCAGGGGAGTTAATGCGTGAGTGATGTAACCGTTGGCGATATTCGCCGCATTTTGGATGAGGCTTATCCGCCGGCGTTGGCGGAAAGCTGGGACAAAGTGGGGCTGATCTGCGGTGATCCAACAGAGTCGGTGAAGCGTGTCGGTTTAGCACTCGATTGCACCCAGGCAGTGGCCGACAAGGCTGTGGACATGGGTTTGGACATGCTGATCATTCACCACCCATTGCTGCTGCGTGGGGTGACGTCTGTTGCTGCGGATGAGCCAAAAGGCAAGGTCATTCACACCCTAATTCGCGGCGGGGTGGCACTGTTTTCCGCGCACACTAATGCGGATTCCGCGCGCCCAGGTGTCAACGATAAACTCGCCGAGCTCGTCGGCATCACGGCCGGGCGACCCATCGCGCCACGGCTTTTAGGCGGCATGGACAAATGGGGCGTGCACGTTCTGCCCAAGGATGCAGCGTACCTAAAGAAGATGCTTTTCGACGCGGGTGCCGGTGCTATCGGCGACTACCGAGAATGTGCCTTTGAGATCGAAGGAACCGGGCAGTTTAGGCCCGTGGAGGGGGCGAATCCGGCAGAGGGGGACGTCGATAAGCTTTTTAAATCCCTTGAGCTGCGCATCGAGTTTGTTGCACCGCGCAACCTGCGCGCCCGGCTCACGTCGGTGCTTCGGGAGGCTCATCCGTATGAGGAGCCTGCCTTCGATATTGTTGAAATGCACAGCGCTGAGAGTTTAGAAAATGCGACCGGATTGGGTCGTGTGGGTGAATTGCCGGAGCCGATGCGCCTCGCGGATTTCGTGCAACAAGTGGCCAACAACCTGCCTGTCACCGAATGGGGCGTGCGCGCTACCGGCGATCCTGAACAAATGGTCTCCCGTGTGGCGGTTTCATCAGGGTCGGGTGACAGTTTCTTAAACGATGTGATTAAGCTCGGAGTGGACGTTTATGTCACCTCTGATCTGCGCCACCATCCAGTTGATGAATATCTCCGAGAAGGTGGCCCTGCAGTAATCGATACTGCACACTGGGCCAGCGAATTTCCATGGACTTCCCAAGCCCAAGAAATTTTGCAGGACAAAGCCCCACAGGTTGAAGTTGATGTGATTTCGATCCGCACAGACCCCTGGACCATGTCTGCGCGAGCAGTGAACTAAATTCTTGAGAACTAAAAAAGGAGAACTTCAATGAAGCTGGACCCATCTCTGCACAAAACCCTGCTGCAGCTCGCCACCACCCTGCGCACCCAAAACGCCAACTCCGCACCGAAGACCACCCCGGAGCAGGAAGCTGTAGACAAGGCTGTCGCTGAACTTTCCCGCAACCGCGACGCTGCATCCGCTGCACAAATGGCTGTCGACGACATGGAAAACGAAATCCTGCGCATCCAGTCCGACGAACGCAAACTGCGTCGCCGCAAGAAAGACGGCCAGGACGCACTCGGTGCAGAAACTGACGAAGAGCGTCGCCGCGACCTCAACCACGACGTCTACACTGCGAAGTCCCGCATCGCTGACCTCATGAGCGAACTGCAAGAAGCTCACAATGAAATCCATGCGCTGCGCAACAACCGCGACCTCGCACAGTCTCGCGTCAAAGACACCGAACGCAAAGTTGCCGACGCCCGCGCAGCCGCAGAAGCCGCCGCAGCAGCAACCCCAGAAGGTGAAGACCCAGCAGTAGTCATCGCACACCTGGAAGAGAAACTTCCCTCCGAAGCACTGGCAGAATTCCATGCACAACGCCTCGAAAACGGCGTAGGCGCAGCACTCTTCAACGGCCGCTCCTGCAGCGGATGCGCCATGGTTCTCCCTGCAACCGGTATCTCCGACATCCGCAACACCCCCAAAGATGAGGTTCCACAGTGCCCAGAATGTGGCTCCTACCTCATCGTGGACATCTCCTAGAAAGACCACCCAGTGAAATTAGTCATCGAGGCCGACGGCGGCTCCCGCGGAAACCCCGGCGTCGCCGGCTCCGGCACCGTGGTGTACTCCGACAACAAAGCAGAAGTTCTCAAAGAAATCGCCTACGTTGTCGGAACAAAAGCCACCAACAACGTCGCCGAATACCGCGGACTACTCGAAGGCCTCAAAGCAGCCCGCGAGCTCGGCGCTACCTCCGTGGATGTCTACATGGACTCCAAACTTGTCGTTGAACAAATGTCCGGCCGGTGGAAAATCAAACACCCCGACATGAAAGTTCTAGCGATCGAAGCCAAGGAGATTGCTTCCGAAATCGGGTCCGTTTCTTATACGTGGATTCCGCGTGAGAAAAACAAACGAGCTGACGCATTGTCCAACGTGGCGATGGATGCTGCAGCGGCAGGTAAGCCGGTAGGTGTTGTAGGGGATTCTGCTTCTGTATCTTCTGCTTCTTCGGTTGCGGGCTCAGAGAAAGAAGACCTCAACTGCACCGAAACCAAACCCACCAACTGGAACGGCGCAACCACAGATCCCACTCGTTTCTTGTTGCTTCGCCACGGCCAAACTGCTATGTCAGTGGCACGCCTTTACTCCGGTAGGTCCAACCCAGAGCTGTCTGAACTTGGTGAAAAACAAGCAGCAGCGGCAGCACGACGACTCGCTCAAACCGGTGGCATCGACGCTATTGTGAGTTCTCCGCTCACCCGCACGATGCAAACCGCAGAAGCAGCAGCGGCCGCACTGGGAATGAAAGTACGTGTTATCGATGATCTCATCGAAACTGACTTTGGACTGTGGGATGGAAAATCATTTTCAGAAGCCCACGAACAAGATCCAGAACTGCACACCAAGTGGCTCACTGACTCATCTGTAGCCCCACCCGGTGGTGAGTCCCTGCAGACGGTTAATCGACGTGTGAAAAAGGCTCGTGAAAGCCTCCAACGCGAATACGGTGCAGCGAATGTTTTGGTGGTCAGCCACGTCACCCCAATCAAAGCCATCATGAGGCAAGCATTGGACGCAGGCCCATCCTTCTTTCAGAAGGCACACCTCGACTTGGCGTCGCTGTCGATCGCAGAGTTTTACGAAGACGGCCCAACCTGCGTAAGACTGTTCAACGACACCTCACACCTGGAAGCGTGACGGCAGTCTGACGGAAGCTCGGCGAAGCTCGCCGGAGTTTTTAAGTTTTTCCACCCTCGAGGTGTAAAGTAAAACGTTGCGAATGAGGCAACCGGGTGATTGCGTTCGACGAACTGGGGGATTGCTCCCAAGCGTCGGCCGAGGAAAGTCCGGACTCCACAGAGCACGGTGGTTGTTAACAACAACCCGGAGCGATCCGCGGGAAAGTGCAACAGAGAGTAAACCGCCATCAACTTTTGTTGATGGTAAGGGTGAAAGGGTGCGGTAAGAGCGCACCGGCAGGTCAGGTGACTGATTTGGCCAGGTAAACCCCACCGGGAGCAAGGCATGAGGACGTATCCAATGGTATGTCTGTGCAGGTGTTGAAGGCTGCTCGCCAAGCCTGCAGGTAGCTGCTAGAGGCAGTCAGCAATGGCTGCGACGAGATGGATGATCGCCACCGGTTGCTTTTGCAACTGGTACAGAATCCGGCTTATAGGTTGGCTCATTCGCCCCTTTTTATTTGTGTTTTTGGCGCTCTGGTTGCTGGGGGATGGAATGCTCCTCCTTGGGCTTGCCGGGAGTGGAATGAATGTGCGAATATACACCACAAATCGCCTTGACTTGGCCAATTGTCGTGGATTTTTGCAAGTTCGGGTCATTTGAATGCAAAAATATGTTCGATTTGAAGGTCTGACCACGGGAATGTGGTGAGTACTTGATCAGTAAACCTGCAGAAATCACATTTGCCCCACCAGTCCCAAAATGGAACCCTCTCAGAATCGCTTTTAACGGGCTAAATGAGCTCGACCCATACCAAGACCTATCTGGGGAACCTCGACCCTTCTGTGCCCAAGGAAACTCAACACCCCTGCATATACTTTTCCGCTGTGGAACAATGGGAGCGCATGAAGCTCTATGCAGCAGTCCTCGACTTTGAACCAGTGGCACAAGAGTTCGGTGTGGAGCGAGGTTTTGACCCTCATATCCATGACGAAGCCGCGTCAAGTGTCGATAGGTATGCGCAAGAGCGGGAAGATCTCCTGCACATGCCCTTTGTCACCATCGATCCCGTAGGTTCCAGAGACCTCGATCAAGCTGTGCTGATTGAGGAGATCGACAGCGGATTTCGGGTGCATTACGCGATTGCAGATGTCGCAGCCTTCGTGGAGCCGGGCAGTGAATTGGAAAAGATTTCCCTTCACCGCGGGCAGACTATTTATCTGCCGGATTCCCCAGCGCGACTGCACCCTGAGGAATTATCCGAAGATGCGGCAAGCCTGCTGGAGGGACAAACGAGACCAGCGGTTGTGTGGTCGATTGATTTAGATGAACGTGGCGAAGTCACAGCCACCAAGGTGCGTCGCGGGTTGGTGAAATCCCGGGCGCGTTTGGATTATGATCAGGCTCAAATAGATGCCGAGAATGGTCGGTTGCATCCGTCGATAAGCTTATTGCCCAAGGTCGGGCAGCTGAGGCAGGAAAGCGCGCTACGGCGCGAAGCCGTGAATCTTTCTATTCCCAGCCAGCGAGTGGTGAAAGTGCCCAATGATGACGCCGGTGAGCACTATGAAATTGTCATCGAGCCACGCCCGCACATCATGGATTACAATTCCGAGATTTCCCTGCTCACAGGCATGGTAGCGGGGGAGATGATGGTGAAAGCGGGGCACGGTTTGCTGCGTACACTCGCCCCGGCGACCAAAGAATCCGAAGCTACTTTCAGATCAGAGGCGCAAGCCCTTGGTTTTGAGATCGCGCCCGAACAACCCATCGGTGAGTTTCTTCAAAGTGTGGATCCCAATACGCCCAAAGGGATGGCCATTCAGAGGGAAGCGCAGAAACTCTTGCGGGGTTCCGGCTACGCCAGCGTGAAAAATGGGGACTCGGAAGTGCATTCCGGTGTTGGTGGTTACTATGCTCACGTCACCGCACCGCTGCGCCGACTTATCGACCGTTTCGCCACCGAACATTGCCTTGCGATTGCCTCCGGAACGGACGTTCCTGAATGGGTGACCAGGGTGGAAGAGCAAGTTCTCGACACCATGAAATACTCCTCCATTTTGGCCAGCCAAGTGGATAATGCCTGCCTCGACCTCACAGAAGCCACCGTGTTGAAATACTGGGAGGGCCAAAACTTCAACGCGGTGGTTGTAGCGAGCGAACCTGAAAAGAACTCTGCTCGACTTTTTGTGTACAAACCGCCAGTGTTGGCAAAGTGTATTGGCGCCCCAGAACAGGGAACAAACCAAGAGGTCACACTGGTGACTGCGAACTTGAAGAAGCGTGAAGTTTTGTTTGCGTGGCCGGCTGACTAAGCATGCAGGCTGGTTAAGTAGGCGTGCTAGCCCTGTTCCGCGACGTCCCCGTGCCCGAGAGGAACCACCAACAAGCCATCCTCGCTGAGATCCGCAGCAAAATTGTGCGCATGATGGGCATCAACCAACGCAATCACACCGCGCGCTGACGTGGACCGAGCAGCTGTGGCACCCCGCTCGACGCACAAACGAGCAAGCGCCAAATCAGCAGGGGGGAAATCGAAGGTGTCGCTCAAATCATCTTGGGATTCCATCAGCAGCTCAGAAAACTCACTCAGCCTTCTCGAACGCAGGGCATTGGCTGTCCTCTGAGCGCGCCGGGTTTCGTTTTCCCACAGATTCAACCAGCGCTGGGCTTGTTCAATCGAGGGCAGATCCTCTCGACCAGTCACCTCAATCACGGCCTGCAACCAATCCACAACACGAGTGGAAGCGTCGGGAAGCAACCGCAAAGATTCCACACTGAAAGCGCGCGCAGCTTCATCGATAAACGCATGTCGAGCATAGATCTCGCGGTAAATGCTCGGATCAGTTTCAGTTTGCGCAGCAACAACAAATGCCGACAAACCAGCGGAACGACTCACCGGATGTGGCGCCTGAGTGACCGAACCATCGGCGTAATCAACCACCGAAATCTGTCCAGTTTCACCCCGCAACGCCACGGTGTGCCGCGCACGCAACACTGAAGTCTCACTGAACATGAATGCGGACTGCGAACAAATCTCCGCAATGCGTGCCTTCGTGGGGGCTTCCTCAATATTTTCCCGATACAGCGCCAATGCGAGCGCCACATCCATGGCGGAATTTTCACCCAGCCCCACCCCCTCAGGAATGGTGCTCAGCACGGTGATATCCAGGCCTTTTGTGTCACGCGATAGCATTTGCTTATGGATCATTGTCCACGCAATCCCGCCCAACCGGGCAGCAACGCCGCCCTCCGGCTGAGGCGGCGTAGTCTGCCGCCCCAAAACATCATGGGATTTCATATGGGCGTGCGCGCGAGCTGCAATGTCCGCAGTGCTTAAAGAATGCTTTTCGACGCCTCCCTCCACATCCACAACGCATACGTTAACAACATCGTCGCGGTTCTTATTGACGGCAACCGCAGTCCGCCAATTCGCATTAGCCGCCAGCACCACACCACCGGCGTAATCCGAATGCTCACCAATAAGCGTCCATGTTGCCGGTGCGGTAGCAGCGCCTTTGGGATTGACGTCAAAGAAAGTGCGGTGGAAAGCCACGCAGGCTTCAAGAAGTTCAGTGGGAGACGATCCAACTTGTGCGCCGTGCGGGCCGGTGAGAGTTGGCTGCCAAATGGCCATGTGAGAGAAGCCTCCACAGATAGAAATCACAAATAAATAACAGACCCACTCTAGCTGTTGCGGGTTCTTATTGAGGTCTATAGTGGGGTGCTACACACTACAAACCGTGATTTGTTTCGTGATTGGAGCTGAGCCCACATGGCTAAAGAAGATTTGAAGTGGTTCTACGATCTGGCAACCGGCAAGGTTTTTCAAGGCAAGGTTTCCGGCTTTGAAACCCGCATGGGCCCATATGACACTGAAGAGGAAGCCCATCACGCCATCTCCATTGCGGCAGCCCGAACCGAGGCAGCCGAAATTTGGGACGACAAGGAAGACTAAAAAACTGGGGTCACACTTTCAGATGCAACCCCAGTTTTTTATTGCCTGCGTTTACTTACGCTTGTTCTTCTTTGAACGCTTGGCGGTATCTTCAGCCAGCTTTGCATAGGCTTTTTCTACGCTCTTGAACGCATCGGAATAACCAGTCAGGCATTCCCTCGACAGGGTTTGTTCGTGCTGGTAGAGGATTCCGTATGCGAAGGTATCCCGGCCTTGGCGGCGGGCAACCTGAGCTCGGCGCAACAGCTCATTACGGGAAGTAATGGCATCTTGGTAATCGCCAAGAACTGACTGCAAACCACTGCACGCCTTGTACAGTTTCTTCGTCTCAACGGTGGTTGCTTTGCCCACTGCCTCTGCACTGTAGCGAAGCTTCTTGGCAGCCTTGCGCAGGTTGTGGAAGTTTTCTTCCCGCTCCAGCATCGGAATGCTGAGATCATCCCACTGTGAGCGAGCCTTCTTTTCCAGCTTGACGAGCTTCACGTGCGCCTTATCAAGGTGCTCTAGAAGTACGAGAGCAGCATCAACCTTCTTCGGTTCCTTTGGCTCCTCCACCGGCGCTTGGGAACCAGGGGAGTACTCCTCATCGAGAGCGTCCAGATCTGCAGATTCAGGCGCGTCTGCTGATTCTTCCTGCTCAGTAGCTTCTTCGACAGACTCAGCTTCTGCGTCTGCTTCTTCGGTTGCTTCAGAGACGTCAGTGGACTCGGTAGTCTCAGCGGACTTAGGGGCTTCGGTAGCTTCGGGTTCTTCGACTTCTGTGATCAGCGGTGGATCAACAAGGAGGTTTTCCAGTGCCTGAAGAAGATCAGTGTAGCGATCATTATCCAGCGCACGAACTACTCGCTCATGCTCACGACGGTATTCTGCACCAAGATCTTCAAGCAGTTCCTTCTTGGTCTCCTCCTCGATGGAGTCGCCAACCTCAGTGTTAATCAGGTTGCTGAGGCGCTCTTCCACAACTTCAGCATCGCGTGCGCGACCCAAGATGTTGGCGAGAACCTTCAGTTCCTTTTCCAGGTTGAGGTAGTCTTCGCCGCCGAGGATGCCCTCAAAGGTTTGGAGGTGGCTGCGTAGTTCTCGGGTAGCTACGCGCATCTGGTGGACTGAATCATATTCATCGGCGCGTACTCGAGGATCGTATTCGGCGATCTTTGAGGCGTTGGCTGCGATTGCTGCAAGAACACCACGTGCTGGGTCATTCTTGTCCAGCTGCGCCATCTGTGGAGGCTTTGGCGCGTGGTTGACTGATTCGTCCAGCGCCGAAACAAGTTTGGATGGGCTGTTGGAGACAAAAGCTCCAGCTGCGGTCAGGACTGACTGTGCAGATTGCAGCAGTACGGAGATGGCTTCTTCGGCGAGGGTGCCATCAGCGAGTTCGAATTCCCACTCACGCCACTGCTTGCGCACGCCACCTGGAAGGTGGGACACGGTGGATACATGATCGTCGCAGAATTCTGCGATGACTGCGCCGTCCTCATCCGCGAGGTAAGACATGTGGCGTTCATTATCCACCTGGGCGATAGGGGTCAGCTCACGGCCTTGGATCAGCGCTCGGATGTGTCCCAAGAGCTCACGTGGAGGGAGGGTTTCTGTTGCGCCTTCGCCATCAAGTGGGGCTTGGACTTCACGGCGACCGATGGTTCCGGGGAACTTAATGTGCCAGCCGGCATCGTTTCCACCGGTGCGGCGACGGAGGGTAATTTTTGCGCGGGTGAGGCGCAAATCTACGGTGTCAAAGTAAACAGCGCTTAGTTGGTGGATTTCGGTGCGATCAATGTGGTCGACTTTTGCGATAGCCTCAAGTTGTGGAATCTGAGTTGATTCACTGACGGAAAACTTAGTTTCCACTTCTAGATGCTGGCCCATTGTTGTATCCATCCTTTAAAGACTTATGTGATTGTGAAGCGTGATTAAAAAGTAGGTGAAACAGGTTCCCCGTTTTCATAGGGAACCTGTGTTGTCTTTGCCCACCTCATGTTACGCGGGAAATGGGGCTTTCACCCGCTCTAGAACATGAATGTTGAGTCTTCCAAGCTGGCAGATTCCCCGCCAAGGTGGGATTCATTGGCAGCATTAAATCCGTCAATAGTGCCTCGTCGGTTGGTCGATTTGAAGGTCATTGTCCGCATATTCGGGAAGGTTTCTTTCAGTGCTTCCTTTGACCTCACACTTCTGTTCTCTAGGACAGGAACGATGGCGCTGTGAGCTAGTGGTGCCTGACCAGCTAGTTCGTTGAATGCATCCTCTTTTGCTGAGATGAGAAGTCTAGAGATTTGGCTGGCGTAGGAGATCATAAAACTACGGCGATATGAGCTTGTTTCGCCATTTAATTGGGCAATTCGGGCACCTGCTGACGTTTTCATGAAGTGGGCACGTTGTCGATTAAGGCTGTTGAACAGATCAATAATGTGGGCTACGTCATCTTGCTCGCCGAAGAGGGTGCAGATGCCAGATTTGGTGATCAGCAGCGCTTCGCTGGAATGCACCCGAGCAATGGCATTGAGCAGTTTGTATTGGTGTCGGATCCATGGAGCTTCCAGATACACCCGAGATGCACGAATCGTAGAAGATCGAGCTTGGACATCTTGGTCATAGGAATTAATCAGCAGTGATTCAATCCGGTACTGCTGTCGAAGTGTCTCTGCTTTAAGGATCAGTGCTTCGGCTTCTTCTTCGAAGTTGGTGGACTCTGCCTTTTTCAAAAGTGCGGTGATACGATGATGCGCTTTGGCCTGTGCCGGGGTCATTGGGCTGGTGTCTTGATTGTCTAAGGCGTGGAGCTCTGCGAGCATTGCCCAGTCAGGCAAGGTACTTAGCTTCGGTAGCTCGGTGAGAATCTTCTCCAGGGTCATCACCGGCAAGTGGTTAGTTTCGGCGGCACGCGTTCCGTTCACCCACAGTGTGTACATCTCATCGGAGCAGGAGTAGGCAATCTCAGGTAGCGCGTGAAACAGGAATGGATCAATATCGGCGGAAAACTCATGGCGGAGATCGGCGGGAGTCCACCCACGAAGGGCACAGAAACCTAGGTGGCTGATGATGCTTTCTTCTAAAAGCTGACGGTAAGAGTCTTGTGCGTCGGTGACGTTGTCGGAGAAGTGGGAGAGAGTCATTGCGGTTTCCTTATTCGTAGGAGTGTTCTAATTTCGGTGCGGTTCTCAGTGAACCACCCAAGCTGGACACCTCCCACCCCCGTGTCATCAAAAAACCGCGACATCCTTGAGTAACTCTGAGAAAAACTACCCCCGATGCGGGTATAAAAGTGGCAAATGCGCAGTCGATGTCCCATCGCTGCGTAGATTAGTTTTCATGAACAGCGAACAGGAATTTGTACTCAGCGCCATTGAAGAACGCGACATTAAGTTTGTGCGTCTATGGTTTACTGACATTCTTGGCCACTTGAAGTCAGTGGTTGTGGCTCCTGCAGAACTAGAGTCTGCGTTGGAAGAAGGCATCGGATTCGATGGCTCAGCCATTGAGGGCTACGCGCGTATCTCGGAAGCGGACACCATTGCCCGCCCAGATCCATCGACATTCCAGGTCCTCCCACTAGAAGCGGGCATCTCAAAACTGCAGGCAGCACGCCTGTTTTGCGATGTCACGATGCCAGACGGACAGCCATCTTTTTCTGACCCGCGCCAAGTGCTGCGCAGGCAGGTCCAACTAGCTGCAGATGAAGGCTTGACCTGCATGATCTCACCAGAGATTGAGTTCTATTTGGTGCAAAGCCTTCGCACCAACGGACTGCCACCTGTGCCCACTGACAACGGCGGATATTTCGACCAAGCCACATTCAATGAGGCGCCGAATTTCCGTCGAAACGCGATGGTAGCGCTGGAGGAACTCGGCATCCCTGTCGAGTTCTCCCACCATGAAACTGCACCTGGCCAGCAAGAAATCGATTTACGCCATGCGGATGCGCTCACCATGGCCGACAACATCATGACCTTCCGCTACATCATGAAACAGGTGGCAAGGGACCAAGGCGTTGGGGCATCATTTATGCCCAAGCCATTCCAAGAACATGCAGGCTCCGCCATGCACACGCACATGTCCTTATTTGAGGGCGATACCAACGCGTTCCACGATCCAGACGATTCTTACATGCTGTCCAAAACCGCAAAACAGTTCATCGCTGGAATCTTGCATCACGCTCCAGAATTCACCGCTGTGACCAACCAGTGGGTCAATTCCTACAAACGCATCGTGTACGGAAACGAAGCTCCAACTGCGGCAACCTGGGGTGTATCTAATCGTTCTGCGCTGGTTCGTGTTCCTACCTACCGTTTGAATAAGGAGGAGTCGCGCCGGGTGGAGGTGCGTCTTCCTGATACCGCTTGTAACCCATATTTGGCGTTTTCAGTGATGCTCGGCGCTGGTTTGAAAGGTATTAAAGAAGGTTATGAGCTCGACGAGCCAGCTGAGGACGATATCTCCAACTTGAGCTTCCGGGAACGTCGCGCCATGGGCTACAACGATCTGCCAAACAGCCTTGATCAGGCACTGCGCCAAATGGAAAAGTCAGAGCTTGTTGCTGACATCCTCGGTGAGCACGTTTTTGAGTTTTTCTTGCGCAATAAGTGGCGTGAATGGCGTGACTACCAAGAGCAGATCACTCCGTGGGAGCTCCGAAACAATCTTGATTACTAGACTTTTGCACTCCAATGGAAACCCTACGGCGACCCAATTGCGACCCAATAAAGGAGGGGAGAAGCTATGTCAGGACCGTTAAGAAGTGAACGTAAAGTCGTTGGCTTTGTCAGAGACCCACTGCCAAAAGTTGGTTCTTTATCGCTGAAATCTGAGCATGCCCAAGCAGATCTAGAGCATTTGGGTTGGCGCAATGTTGAGTCTTTGGATTTGTTGTGGGGCTTGTCAGGTGCAGGCGATCCCGATGTCGCGCTGAACCTTCTTATTCGGCTGTATCAGGCACTTGAAGCAATCGGCGAGGATGCTCGAAACGAGCTTGATCAAGAGATTCGCCAGGATGAAGAACTACGAGTCCGCCTTTTTGCATTGTTGGGTGGTTCCTCGGCTGTCGGTGATCACTTGGTCGCCAATCCTTTGCAGTGGAAACTCTTAAAACTTGATGCGCCATCGAGGGAAGAGATGTTTCAGGCGCTGCTGGAATCTGTGAAAGCTCAGCCTGCTGTGCTTGAGGTTGAGGATTTCAGCGATGCACACAACATTGCCCGAGACGATTTGAGCACGCCTGGTTTTTACACGGCTAGTGTTACCGGGCCTGAAGTAGAGCGAGTCTTGAAATGGACTTATCGCACGTTGCTGACCCGGATTGCTGCGCATGATTTAGCGGGTACCTATCCCACCGACATGCGGAGAAAAGGTGGCGATCCTGTTCCGTTTAGCACAGTGACCATGCAGCTCAGCGACCTAGCTGATGCTGCTTTGACTGCTGCTTTAGCTGTGGCAATTGCCAATGTTTATGGTGAAAAGCCGGTTGATTCAGCTTTATCTGTCATCGCGATGGGCAAATGTGGCGCGCAGGAATTGAACTACATTTCAGATGTGGACGTGGTGTTTGTTGCAGAGCCGGCAAACTCTAAATCAACACGCACCGCAGCAGAGCTCATTCGCATCGGTAGCAACTCGTTCTTTGAGGTGGATGCAGCACTTCGCCCAGAAGGTAAAAGTGGCGCTCTTGTGCGCTCTTTGGATTCCCATATGGCGTATTACAAGCGCTGGGCGGAAACCTGGGAGTTTCAGGCACTGCTGAAAGCTCGTCCCATGACGGGTGATATTGACCTTGGGCAGTCCTATGTGGATGCTCTTTCACCGTTGATTTGGACGGCTAGCCAGCGGGAATCATTTGTCACAGATGTCCAAGCTATGCGCCGTCGAGTGTTGGACAATGTTCCGGAAGACTTGCGTGATCGTGAGCTGAAGCTTGGTCGCGGTGGTTTGAGGGATGTGGAGTTTGCTGTCCAGCTCCTTCAGATGGTGCATGGTCGCATTGATGAGACGTTGCGGGTTCGGTCAACGGTAAATGCTTTGCATGTGTTGGTTGATCAGGGATATGTGGGTCGTGAAGACGGGCATAATCTCATTGAGTCGTATGAGTTTTTGCGTCTGTTGGAGCATCGCCTTCAATTGGAGCGGATCAAGCGCACTCACTTGTTACCGAAACCTGATGACCGAATGAATATGCGCTGGTTGGCGCGCGCTTCTGGGTTTACTGGTTCGATGGAGCAAAGTTCGGCCAAAGCTATGGAACGGCATTTGCGTAAGGTTCGTTTGCAGATTCAGTCGTTGCATAGTCAGCTGTTTTATCGGCCACTGCTGAACTCTGTGGTCAACTTGAGCGCGGATGCCATCAGGTTGTCTCCGGATGCTGCAAAGCTACAATTGGGGGCATTGGGATACCTGCATCCATCACGTGCTTATGAACACCTGACTGCTCTTGCATCAGGAGCTAGCCGTAAAGCCAAGATTCAGGCGATGTTGCTGCCCACGTTGATGGAGTGGCTGTCTCAAACAGCTGAACCAGATGCGGGATTGCTGAATTACCGCAAGCTTTCTGATGCTTCCTATGATCGCAGCTGGTTTTTGCGCATGCTGCGTGATGAGGGCGTAGTGGGGCAGCGGTTGATGCGTATTTTGGGAAATTCTCCCTATATTTCTGAACTGATTATCTCCACTCCGGACTTTGTGAAACAGCTGGGTGATGCGGCGTCTGGTCCTAAATTGCTTGCTACTGCACCGACTCAGGTTGTGAAAGCAATCAAGGCGACGGTGTCGCGTCATGAGTCACCTGATCGGGCGATCCAGGCTGCACGATCGCTGAGGAGGCAGGAGCTGGCACGCATTGCCTCTGCTGATTTGCTCAACATGCTCACTGTTCAGGAAGTATGCCAAAGCTTGTCACTAGTCTGGGATGCGGTGTTGGATGCTGCCTTGGATGCGGAAATCCGTGCTGCACTTAACGATCCACAGAAACCAGATCAGCCTCTGGCCAATATTTCTGTGATCGGCATGGGCCGTTTGGGTGGAGCGGAACTTGGATACGGTTCTGATGCCGATGTGATGTTTGTATGCGAGCCGGTGGCCGGTGTGGAAGAGCATGAGGCTGTCACATGGTCTATTGCTATCTGTGATTCCATGCGGTCGAGGCTTGCGCAGCCTTCCGGTGATCCACCTTTGGAGGTGGATCTGGGGCTGCGTCCTGAAGGGAGATCTGGTGCGATTGTGCGCACCGTTGATTCCTATGTGAAGTACTACGAAAAGTGGGGTGAAACTTGGGAGATTCAGGCGCTGCTGAGGGCTGCGTGGGTTGCTGGTGATCGTGAGCTGGGCATTAAGTTCTTGGAGTCGATTGATCGTTTCCGCTACCCAGTTGACGGGGCAACGCAGGCGCAGCTTCGTGAAGTTCGTCGAATTAAGGCGAGGGTGGATAATGAGAGGCTTCCGCGCGGGGCTGATCGAAATACCCATACCAAGCTGGGTCGGGGAGCGTTAACTGACATCGAGTGGACTGTGCAGTTGTTGACCATGATGCATGCTCATGAGATTCCGGAGCTGCACAATACGTCGACGTTGGAAGTTCTTGAAGTGCTGGAAAAGCATCAGATTATTAACCCTGTGCAGGTGCAGACGCTTCGGGAAGCGTGGCTGACGGCAACGGCTGCTAGGAATGCGCTTGTGCTGGTCAGGGGTAAGAGATTAGATCAGTTACCTACTCCTGGTCCGCACCTTGCGCAGGTGGCTGGTGCGTCTGGTTGGGATCCAAATGAGTACCAGGAGTATTTGGAAAACTATCTGAAAGTGACCAGGAAGAGTCGTCAGGTTGTTGATGAAGTCTTCTGGGGTGTGGACTCTATGGAGCAACGTGAGTTTTAAGTAGGTGGTGGGAGCCCCAAAGTTGCGGAAAATTGTTCCAACTAAGGGACTATATGTAGGTGTGGATAACCTAAGTTAATCTTTTGTGAGCGTGAGGATTTCTCTGAGGAATCTAGACGCAGATTAACTTCCGCTTGGCAGCGACCGGGATAACACCGCGGTTGCGGCCACGCAGGCTCACAAAGGACACCACTATGACAAGCATTATTGCAAGCAACAGCGACCTATCGGAGGAGCTGCGCACCCACACTGCGCGGGCCCATGAAGAGGCCGAGCACTCAACGTTTATGAATGATCTGCTCACCGGGAAGCTCGATGCGCAGGCATTTATCAAGTTGCAGGAGCAATCATGGTTGTTCTACACCGCTTTGGAAGCTGCAGCTCGCGCATGTGCAGAAGATTCCCGTGCGGCTGGTCTGCTGGACCCACGCCTCGAGCGCAAGGAAACGTTGGAAGCTGATCTGGATAAGCTGCACGAAAACACCACCTGGCGTGACAACGTCACGGCCACTGCAGCGACAGCGTCTTATGTGGAACGTCTTGAAAGCATCGAAGCGGCCAAGGATTTCCCTCGTTTGGTTGCTCATCACTATGTCCGCTACCTGGGTGATTTGTCCGGTGGGCAGGTTATTGCACGTCTGGTGAACAGGGAATATGGAGTTTCGGAAGAGGCGTTGAGCTTCTACCGCTTTGAAGATCTTGGCAAGCTCAAGCCGTACAAGGATAATTACCGTGCAGAGCTTGATGCTTTGGAATTAACAGCAGAGGAGCGTGCTGCGTTGCTGGATGAAGCATCTGATGCGTTCAGGTTTAATCAGCAAGTTTTTCAGGCTCTTGCTTAACCGAAGGTGAAGTCTTGGCGAAGAGTCGGGGAGTTCCCTGATCTTTGCCCCTAAGTGGTTTACGGGCTGGAAAATGGTACGTAGTCTCGGGTGTAAAGCACACTTCGGTACTCGACAGGAAGTTAGGAATTCCACCATGGCAATCAAGCTGTCTATTGACCTATCAGATGCAACATTCGCAGAACTTTCGGCAGTCATCGGTTACGCACATCAGTTGGGTGTTGATGCGGATGAGAAGCTCACCTTTGAAGGTACAGTCCTTAACATTGAATTCGACGGCGACCTTCAGTTTGATGATGTTTTTGATGCCTTTGATGAGGCGGAAATTGAGCTCGACAACCCTCGCGAAGACGGCCCCATCTACGCAGATGATCTGATCGATGAGGATGAGGACTACCGCGCACAGACCAAGAGCCAGATCAACGACGAGGTTATCAACGAGATCCGCGATGGTATTTCAAGCTTCGTTGATGGCATCGTAAATGGCCTTGGCCAGGGTCGCCGCGGTGGACGTTACGGTGATTTCGGTGGGCCACGCGGCCCTCGCGGTCCACGCAATGACGGTCCATTCGGCCCATTTGGACCATTCGGTCCGGGATACCGCGGTCCGCGTTTCTAGCGGTTACGGTCGGGTTTTAGCGTCGAAAAGCAATATTTTTTCGACGCTGCAGCAGGAAGCAGACTGCAAGCCCGATCATGCCTGCCAGCCACACCGCGCCCAGACCAAGCCACGCCACCTGGAAATTCGACCAGGTGTAGGCGTGGCCGTCGGCGTTCCAGTCGAGTAAAAATCCGATGATTTGTGTGGCCAGCATCGCGCAAATGTAGGCGCCCATGTTGGCCATGCCGGTGCCGGCGACCATGACGCGGCGGTCGAGTTTTTCGCGGATCGTATTGAAACCGAAGTTCGCCACGGGGGAGCTAAAGGAAATCGCGAACATGATGGCGCTGACAAAAACCAGCGGATTGGACAGGCGATCAGCGAATAAAAAGAGCACGATCCACAACGCCGCCTGAATCATCGGCGTGACAAACCCAATCATCCCGCGCCTGGCCCCTAGCCGCGACGACACGATGCCGGAAAGCGGACCGGTGATCACGGTTGCGACGGCGAAAATCGTTAGAACCGTGCCCACTTCGCCGCTGCTTATGCCCAGCCCCAGCGTCAGCGTCGGCGTGCCCCACAGCAGCAAAAATACCATCACAGGTCCCATGCTCACCCAGTGATTAAACACGCCCTGCCAGCAATAAAGACTGGTCAGCACGGATTTAAGCCTAAAAGCGATGCTTATCGACGCCTCCCCACGCCTCACAGGCTCACTGCTTGCAGGGGCGTCGCGCACCAAGATGGCCGCCGCGATCGCCACGATGATGCCTACCGCGCCAAGGGATGCGAAAGGAATTGTCCACCCTAAGGTGTTGAGCATGTGCAAAAACGGCACCGCGGAGAAAAACTGCCCCACAAAGCCAAAAGCGCCCGTGAGCTGCTGCAACACAGGAGTATATGACATCGGGAACTAGTTGGGCAACAGTCGCATCACGGACAAAAATGCAGAAGAATCGCCAACACCGATGAGCACTCGGGCAAAAATGGCGATCATATAAGAATCAGTGAAACCCAAAATGAGCTGGCCAGCTGCCAAAATTAAAGCGCCAGCCAGCAAGAGTTTCCGGGCGTCGAACCTGTCCACCAGCATGCCTATGGGAATCTGCGCGAGAGCAAGACTCCAACCTGAACAGAAGTGAACACGGCCAACCGGGAGGCGTCGATATCAAAGCGATCAATCGCATGCACTCCGGCGACACCAAATGATGTTCGACCAGCAATGGCCACGATGTACACGCACATTGCCGTCAACCAGACAACTAGTGCCTTGGCAGAGAGCTTGACCTTTTCAACGCCCACAGGTTTTACCCGATCTTTAAATGTCCTTGGTAGACCTAATCTGGGCGAGTAATCTGCGGCCCGGTCCACCCTTGAGTCGGGCTGCAACAAATCCCGTGACTCCGACGGCCCATGTGACAAGAATCGCAAGGAAACCAAAACGGAAGTCCACCCAAGTATAGGTACTACCATGCGCGCTGTGATCAAGAAGGAACCCCATAACCTGCGCTGCAACCATCGATGACAAGAATCCACCCATGTTTGCCAGTCCCGTGCCCGCAGCCAAAATCTTGCGATCTAGGCGCTCACGAATGGTGTCAAAGCCATAACCAGAAGCCGCAGTAGTCAGACCCATGACGATGTTGACCAAGATGATAGCCATCAATCCACGAGGTGCATCGGAGGCCAAGAACACCAGCCATACTGCGGACTGAACAAACGACAGCGCAATGGCGACCACGTCACGGCGATACCCAAGGCGTGCGGAAATTATTCCGATGATTGGCGCCGATACCACCATGCACAGCGTGTTGATGCTCAACACCAAACCAGCCGTCGTTGCAGACAGTCCCATGCCCAAAGTCATCAGCGGGACGCCCCACATCATGGAGAACACGGTCTGCCACACCATCAATACGTAGTGAATGAAGAAACCCTGCCACGTAATCGGATTGCGGACAATCAACTTCAAACTCGCGCGCAGGCTTGGTTTATCTGCGTCCTGAGCTGATTCGACAGGTTTTGGCTGAGGATCTGGAGTATCCCGAACGGCCACCAGCGCTGCGATCGCAATGAGTGCCACCACGGAACCAAGGCTGACAAACGCCACAGTCCAACCCTGCGCACCCAACAACGCCATGAAAGGCACCGCAGAAAAGAACTGGCCCAACTGGCCAAGGCAGGTAGTTAACTGCGTGAAAATAGGGGTGTGCTTCAGTGGGAACCAAAACGGCAGGATGCGCATAACCGAAAGGAAGATCGATGCATCGCCGGCGCCGATAAACACGCGGGCAATAATCGCGATGGAATAGCTATCCGTAAAGCCCAAAATGAGCTGGCCGATACCCATCACCAAAGCACCAATGGCAAGGAGCTTCCGAGGACCAAACTTATCGATCAAAATGCCCATCGGAATCTGAGCAAACGCGTACACACCAACCTGAACAGAAGTGAATACTGCAATGCGTGTGGCGTCTACCTGAAAACGATCAATGGCCTCCACTCCAGCCACACCAAAGCTGGTGCGGCTGGTAATGGCTGCCATATACACAAGACAGGCTGCTGCCCAAACTATGAGGGCGCGGGTAGTTACTTTCTCTCTGGGATGCGGTCTTGGCGAAGGCCGTTGATCATTGTTCTTCACAGAGGATCAGGGTAGCCCTCTTACAGGAAAATATGGGAACTTTGATTCCCAATCCATGACCAAGTGTGATCATTTAGATAATTGTTCGATCGACCGAATGAAATCACCCGTTATGGAGACCTACTGGAATTGAGCCCAGAAACCGTCGATGTGTGCCTCAACGTAGGGGTAAAGCCACGGCCCGAGCAGCACCAGCCCGACCGCGAGCACCGAACAACCAATGAGAACATACAGGTTCCACTTGGACACCGGCGCTGGATTAAGGATTTCAACTGCGGTGAGATTCTTCTTGTTGTTGTCCTCGAGATTCGAGAAGCTGGGGTAATCGGGAGCTGTCATCTTTAAAGCACATCCTAAAACCGACAATTGAAAGTGATCAGCAACACTTTAGGGTATCGCGTGGGCGAAGTCACCTTTTTCAACATATTTGAGACGGTGTGGGGGAGTATTGTGTCACCCCTTGGGATAGGGTTATATCCGTGGACTACATTTCGACGCGTGATGCCAGCCGTACCCCTGCCCGCTTCAGTGATATTTTGCTGGGCGGTCTAGCACCAGACGGCGGCCTATACCTGCCTGCAACCTACCCTCAACTAGATGATGCCCAGCTGAGTAAATGGCGTGAGGTATTAGCCAACGAAGGATACGCAGCTTTGGCTGCTGAAGTTATCTCCCTGTTTGTTGATGACATCCCAGTAGAAGACATCAAGGCGATCACCGCACGCGCCTACACCTACCCGAAGTTCAACAGCGAAGACATCGTTCCTGTCACCGAACTCGAGGACAACATTTACCTAGGCCACCTTTCCGAAGGCCCAACCGCTGCATTCAAAGACATGGCCATGCAGCTGCTCGGCGAACTTTTCGAATACGAGCTTCGCCGCCGCAACGAAACCATCAACATCCTGGGCGCTACCTCTGGCGATACCGGCTCCTCTGCGGAATACGCCATGCGCGGCCGCGAGGGAATCCGCGTATTCATGCTGACCCCAGCTGGCCGCATGACCCCATTCCAGCAAGCACAGATGTTTGGCCTTGACGATCCAAACATCTTCAACATCGCCCTCGACGGCGTTTTCGACGATTGCCAAGACGTAGTCAAGGCTGTCTCCGCCGACGCGGAATTCAAAAAAGACAACCGCATCGGTGCCGTGAACTCCATCAACTGGGCACGCCTTATGGCACAGGTTGTGTACTACGTTTCCTCATGGATCCGCACCACAACCAGCAATGACCAAAAGGTCAGCTTCTCCGTACCAACCGGCAACTTCGGTGACATTTGCGCAGGCCACATCGCCCGCCAAATGGGACTTCCCATCGATCGCCTCATCGTGGCCACCAACGAAAACGATGTGCTCGACGAGTTCTTCCGTACCGGCGACTACCGAGTCCGCAGCTCCGCAGACACCCACGAGACCTCCTCACCTTCGATGGATATCTCCCGCGCCTCCAACTTCGAGCGTTTCATCTTCGACCTGCTCGGCCGCGACGCCACCCGCGTCAACGATCTATTTGGTACCCAGGTTCGCCAAGGCGGATTCTCACTGGCTGATGACGCCAACTTTGAAAAGGCTGCAGCAGAATACGGTTTCGCCTCCGGACGATCCACCCACGCTGACCGTGTGGCAACCATCGCTGACGTGCATTCCCGCCTCGACGTACTAATCGATCCCCACACCGCCGACGGCGTTCACGTCGCACGCCAGTGGAGGGACGAGGTCAACACCCCAATTATCGTCTTAGAAACTGCACTCCCAGTGAAATTTGCCGACACCATCGTCGAAGCAATTGGTGAAGCACCTCAAACTCCAGAGCGTTTCGCCGCGATCATGGATGCTCCATTCAAGGTTTCCGACCTACCAAACGACACCGATGCAGTTAAGCAGTACATCGTCGATGCGATTGCAAACACTTTCGTGAAGTAACTTGCTTTACGCCAAGGCCTGATTCCTCTCTTTATGGGATGGAACCAGGCCTTTCGCATTGAGTGGCGTTTTAAGGCCTCCAATTCTTAGAACGGGTGTTTGCATGGAGGGGTCACAGTCAAGCCGTTAGAAGCGATTCTGGGAGGGCAAGTTTTTCGGAGTTGGAGGTCGAATTTCCGCTGAACTGATGGGAACCAGACAGGCGTGACAAGATTGGCTAAAAACCTGAAGTTTTGGCACGTGTGTCCGGTTTATCGAGGGGTAAACCGGACAGGCGTGACAAAATCTAACAACATCTCAGATTTTTGTCACGCCGGTCTGGTTTCCCTCTTGTCGGTGCGAGCGAGTCCCTTGAACGACACGGATCGCGCCAAATGGAAGTGTCTGCGACCCCTGAGCATAAGAATCGTGGGCCCGAGTTGTGCGAAAAATGCTCTGGTTAGTCCTCGATCATCGCAATCGCATCAATTTCCACAGTTGCACCATAAGGAAGCGATGATGCACCCACGAAAGAGCGTGCCGGGCGGCCTTCGAGGAAATGCTCTCGGAATTGCTCGTTGCATTCTTCGCGCAGGCTGATGTCGGTGACAAAGTAAGTGAGTTTCACAACGTCTTTGAGTTCACCACCAGCGGTGGCGAGGCGTTCACGCATGCGTTCAAGTGCTGCATCAACTGCTTCTTTACGACCGACGACTGGTTGGTAGTCCTTGTCTACTGAAAGAGCGCCGGAGACGAAGATGAAATTTCCGACGCGTTTTGCGGGGGAGTATGGGTGATCATTCGACATGTGGCCAACCATAGCTGTTTCCCCGAAGGGAAGCGCCGGAACAGGCATTTTAGAGGTGGGGGAGCACTTCTTCGTAAATCTGGGTCAGTACTTCGCTTGCTGGTCGACGCTGGATGTTGAAGATGACGTGGTCGATGCCAAGTTCCGAAAGGCGGTGGAGGTGTTCGATGAGTTCCTGGCTGCCTACCTCTACGCCCAGAGTGATTTCTTTGTGGGTGTTTCCTTCGGTGAGGTTGAGCCCCATGGAGGAAATCAACAAGGGGCGGGTGCCACCACGGGCTTTGTCCCAGAGATCGAGGCGTCCGACTTGAGCTTCAGCGGGGCGGTAGTAGGTTGCCCATCCGTCGGCGTTTCGGGCGATCCATTGCACTGTTTGTCGGGCAGAACCTACAGCGATCATGGGGATCTGAGCTTCAGGTGGCGTGGTTGGCGCAAATTCAAGGTCGGCCCGCATCGCAGGATCCGGCGACAAAGCTGCACGCAAAATTGCCCACCCAGACTGAATATCAGCGCGTCGATTGTCTAAGCTTTTGCCAAAAATCTCGAATTCTTCAGGCCTGTCGCCAGAGCCGATGCCTAAAACGAAACGTCCGTGGCTGAGTCGATCAAGGGTGAGCGCGGATTTCGCCACATGTAGCGGATGTCTGAGTGGAAGCACGGTCGCTGCAGTGCCCAGCGCGATTGTAGAGGTCACAGAGGCCATCGCACCGAGCATTAAGAATGGATCATCTAAATACGTAGCCTGTTCATCGGCAACAGTGATTCCTTGAGGAACTGCGAGCGGAACGTCTCGAACCCACATGCCTCTGAATCCTTGAGCTTCCGCTTGTATGGCTAGTTCGATGCTATTTTCGGTTGGAACCATTTCACTGCGCCCTAGTTCAGGGCCGTTTGGCGTCATGAGTCCGAGGGTGATTTGAGGGGCGCGAAGTGCATCGTACGCTTTGTTGAAGGCCATACTCTAACCCTAGATGGTGGTGTCGCAGGGCTGGCGTAACCTGGGAGTCAAAGATTACCAATTGGAGAGGTTTTGCTGCATGGCGGTTCCAGAGTTCATTGTTAGTTTGCGGGAGAAGGTCGGTCAGGATCCGTTGTGGTTGCCGGCTGTAACTGCGGTTGTTATTCGTGATGTTCCTCCGGGGTCTCCTTTCCATGTGGTTCCGGATGTGTTGTTGGTCAAGCGCGCTGATACTGGTGAGTGGACTCCACCGACCGGTATTTGTGATCCGGATGAGCAGCCTCATGTGACTGCGGTGCGTGAAGTCAAGGAGGAAACCGGCCTTGATGTCAGCGTTGAGGCGTTGCTTGGCGTGGGCGCGGTGGGGCCTGTGACCTATCAAAATGGTGATGTGGCGAGCTACATGGATACGACCATGCGTTGCGTTGTTTCTGGTGATTCCGATGAGCCTCACGTCGGCGATGACGAGAACGTGGATGTTGCATGGTTCCCGATTTCTAAGATGCCTGTCACTAATCAGCGTTTCCGCATGGTCATCGCTGATGCGGTGGCACAGTTGAAGCATCCGCAAGGTTATAAGCCCCGCATGGGATATGAGAAAAGGAATGCACGATGAGTATTGAATTTCCGTTAGGTAATCCAGCGCCTGCACAGTGGTTTTCTGGCGAGGTCCATATGGCCAAGCTTGATGACAACGTGCAGATTGAGACTGTGAACGTGTCTTTTGAGGCAGGCGGTCGCACCAATTGGCACACTCACCCAGTCGGTCAAAACATAATTGTGCTGTCGGGCTTGGGCATTTATGAGGCGGAGGGGGAGCCTGCTCGACTCCTGGAGCCTGGCGATGTTGTTTTCGCAGCCGCCGGGGTTCGCCACTGGCACGGCGCCGTGTCTGGTGCACCGATGTTCCACGTGGTGGTTAACCTCAAAGGCATCGACGGCGAGACCGTCGATTGGGAGGAGCCGGTCGACGAGGAGCACTACCGCAGCGTGAGCGCGGAGCTACAAGCTTAAAAATGCTTTTCGACGTCCACTTCTAGTGTTTCACGTCTTTCCAAGCCACTTTCGATCCGATGTTGTTCGGATTGAGGGTGGCTTTTTTGCTATCGAAAAGGAAACAGTACCCCCGTTATGTTTGTTTTTGTTTGTGCGATTTGGGTTTGAAACATGAGCAAACCCTCACATCTCACCTGATCAGGGGTATTTTTCGGGGTTGATATGTAGTGATTTGCGCCCCTCGCTTAGTTATTTAGGAAACTACCCCCTAAGATGATGTGTAACGCAAGAAGCAAATAAAGTGATTTGAACCACAAACTTTTTGGTTCGAAACAGTTTCGAAAGGAGAAGGAAATGGGATTACGAATTCGCCCAAATGAAATGAAGGTCTGGGAGACATTCACCCTGGAACGCCAGTTGGAAGTAATTATCAACGCTGAGCACCTTCTCCTGTTCCGCGGCGAACCACACGGAACCGTCTCACTGTCCGATGTAGTTGCATCTGAACTGATCGGCATCTAGCCCAAAAACAAATAGATAAAAGCGCCGGATCCACCATGATGGAGGATCCGGCGCTTTCCTTTTAGGTGGAATGTAAAAAAAGAAACCCCCTGAAATTCAATGAAGAATTTCAGGGGGTTTCCGCTATCGGCTAGCTAAGTGAATTAGCAGTCGAAGTACAATTCGAATTCCTGCGGGGTTGGGCGCAGGCGAACTGGGGAGATCTCGTTGTCGTACTTGTACTGGATGTACGCCTCGATGAGATCCTCGGTGAAGACGTCAGACTCGGTGAGGAAGTCGGTGTCTTCCTGCAGTGCCTTCAGGGATGCTTCCAGGGAGGTTGGTGCCTGTGGAATGGATGCAGCTTCCTCTGGTGGCAGTTCGTAGAGGTCCTTGTCCACTGGAGCGTGTGGCTCGATGCGGTTCTTGATGCCGTCGAGGCCGGCCATCATCATCGCTGCGAAGCCCAGGTATGGGTTGCCTGATGGGTCTGGAGCGCGGAATTCGATGCGCTTTGCCTTTGGGTTGGATCCGGTGATTGGGATACGGACAGCAGCGGAACGGTTGCGCTGTGAGTACACCAGGTTGATTGGAGCCTCGAAGCCTGGAACCAGACGGTGGTAGGAGTTCAGGGTTGCGTTGGTGAACGCCAGAACAGCGCCTGCGTGGTGCAGGATGCCGCCGATGTAGTAGCGGGCGATGTCGGACAGGCCTGCGTAGCCGGACTCATCGTGGAAGAGTGGCTTGCCGTCCTTCCAGAGGGACTGGTGAGCGTGCATGCCGGAACCGTTGTCGCCAGCCAGTGGCTTAGGCATGAAGGTTGCAGCCTTGCCGTGGAGGCGAGCGGTGTTCTTGATGATGTACTTGAAGGTCTGGATATCATCTGCCGCGTGGAGCATGGTGTTGAAGCGGTAGTTGATTTCCTGCTGTCCGCCACCGACTTCGTGGTGGAAACGCTCAAGAGCGAAGCCGGAAGCTGCGAGGTTGCGAACCATGTCATCGCGCACGTCAACGGTTTGGTCGTATGGTGCTACTGGGAAGTAGCCACCCTTGACGCGGTTCTTTGCGCCCAGGTTTGGGGTTCCGTCGAGGTTGGTTTCCTTGCCACGGTTCCACCAGCCTTCTTCGGTATCTACTTCGTAGAAGCCGGAGTTCATCTCGGTGGAGTAGCGAACGGAGTCGAAGAGGTAGAACTCAGCCTCGGCGCCGAAGTTGCAGGTGTCTGCAATGCCGGTGGATGCCAGGTACTGCTCTGCCTTGCGTGCTACGTTGCGTGGGTCGCGGGAGAATGCCTCGCGGGTGAAAGGATCGTGAACGAAGAACTTAACGTTCAGGGTCTTTGCCTTGCGGAATGGATCAAGGGTGGCCGTTCCGAGGTCTGGCAGGAGATTCATGTCAGATTCGTCGATCGTGGTGAAGCCACGGATCGAGGATCCGTCGAATGCGAGACCTTCTTCGACTGTATCTGCATCGAAGCTGGCAGCTGGGATGCTGAAGTGCTGCTCGGTGCCGGGAAGGTCGGTGAATCGAACGTCAACGAACTCGACGTTTTCATCCTTGATGAACTTGACAATTTCTTCCGGGGTTTCAAACGCCACGGTGACTCCTCATTGACATGGGTGGAACGGTTTATTTGTAGCTTTGTTCACAATTGCTGACCTTTGAAGATCAAGTAGTAGACTTGGCTGCAAATGTAGTCCTTGCGACGTTGTCAGTATAAAGCATTACCTGTCGATCTATCAAAACTTTTCTGAAAAATTGTGGCTGACCTCAACAGATTAGGATCTTAAAGGTAGGAAATTGCGCTTTGCGACGTCTAAAGGCAACGCCTTTTGACTGCAGTATCCGCCCTCTACATGTTTGGATTTGATTGTAACAATGGCAAAGCCGAAGAGAAGTTGGCTTGACGGACCCGAAATTCCAGCTGATTTTGACGATCCTGATGCGCCCGGCAGGTGGCCTGGCGAAAAGTTGGGGCTTCCTCAAGAAGGGGCCGGCTCTCTGTCCTCAGTGGCTCGTCGTATCGGCGGGGTCTGCGTGGACTGGGGTGTTTCCTGGGTTATTGCTATTGTGCTGTCCAATTTCACGGATGTGCTGGGCGATGTAGCGACATCCACGCTCATTATTTTCGTGATCCTGGGTTGGCTAACGGGATGGATCTTTGCTCGCACCCCAGGTCATGCCGTGTTTGGCATGGGCCTTGCGCGTGTGGATGCAGAGGAGCGTGTGGGTTGGTGGCGTGCGCTGGTTCGTCCACTGCTGACCATTTTGATTCTGCCTGCCGTGATGGTGGATGCTGACGGCCGTGGGCTCCACGACAAGGCAACGGGAACTGCAGTTATCCGCGGGTAATTTGTCTTGAGTGAAATTTATGGGCGCCGATCTTTGCGGGGATCGACGCCCTTCGTGCTTGGTTGGGGTTGATCTAGCTAGACAAAGCGAGAGTTGCAAATTTTCGTCCCCGCACAGAGCTGAATCGCTGATCCTAATCGAGTATTGGCTCCAAGTAGTCCCTATTATGCAAAAATTCGTTCGATTTAGGGGTATCTCGGCGATCTATGCCGAGAAGTTGAACAGCAATCTTGCAGCAACTCCTCAGTATTCACACCAGCCCCAATGGACACAAAAACATCAGCCCCAGAATCGCCCCTAAGGGCCTCAAATACACGATCTGGACCAACTAGTCATCGGGAAAACCCAACCCCTTAAATCGCCTTCTGCGCTTAAGGGGTCAATGCTAGATAAGTAGGAACAACAACGTTTGGGCGGCCAGGATCTTTGCGATCATCGCCAGCGGATACACAGAGGTATAACCCATGGCAGGGAGCTCGTTGCGGGAGGCATCTGACACATAACTCAGCACAGCAGGGTGGGTTTGCGTACCGGCGAGGATGCCAGCGGTTTCACCGAAGGGGATTTTCATCAGTTTGTGGCCAACGAACAGCACCGTGATGGAGATGAACAAAGTGAGCAGCGCACCGAAGCCGATGATGGTGAGTGATTGGGGGTCGCTGATCGCTGATCGAAATCCTGCGCCCGCTGAGGTACCGATGGCAGCCAAAAATAGTGTGATGCCCAGTTGGCGAAGGGCAAGGTTTGCTCCGTAGGGGATTTGCCAGACGAACTTGCCTGTGCGATTGATCATGCCGAGCAGCAGCGCAACAACTAGCGGTCCACCTGCGTTACCCAGTTTCAGGGAGCTTCCACCTGGTAGTGGGAACTCCACCATGCCGACAAGCACACCGATCATGAGGCCGGCAGCGAGTGGGAGCAGGTTGAAATCGGAGAGTTTCTTGTAGGAATCGCCGAGCAATTGGGTTGCTTCGCGGAGTTTTTCTGCTGGTGCGACAACGCGGACACGGTCACCGAGCTGCAAAGTCATGTCGGAGGAGGCCACCAAATCTGTGTCGCCGCGCCTGATGCGGGTGATCAGCATGTCTTTAAACAGTGGCTGGAGCTTGGATAGGGGAGTGCCCACGACTGCTGTGTTTGAGACGAAGATGCGTCGGTAATCAAGTTCCACATTGCTGTAGGGGTCGCCGTCGATGAGTTCACCGATGGCTTTTTCCGCGCGGTTGAGTTCTTCATCGGCACCCACCACTGTTAAGACATCGCCGATGCGTGCGTGTTCGCCATAAAGCGGGATGAATTGCTCACCGTCTCGTTCCACTCGGGACACAATGACGTGGAGGTTGAGCAGCTCTGGGATGTTCTCCAGGGCTGGAAGATCAGCGACGGTGACGCGGATGCGACGGCCTTTGAGTTCCTGGACCGCAACGCCCGCTTCTTCGGCTTCTTTGTTGTGGTCGACTTTGAACACAGAGCTGAAGATGGCGATGGAGAGAATAACGATGAGCACACCGAGGGGGTATGCCAAGGAATATGCGACGACGGGCAGCTCGGCGATGAGGTGAAGCTGGCCGGTGTCGTCGATAAGCGAAGGAAGTGCGTCAACAACCGCGGCCATGGCTGGGGTGTTGGTGAGCGCGCCGGTGAGCATGCCGGCGCCGGAGGCGGCATCGATGTTCAAAACTGTGATGAGTGCCCATGCGAGTGCCGTGGTGGCGATGATGGCGCCCAAGGTCAGTGCGTTGTTGCGCAGACCAGTGGTTTTCATGGAGGTGAAGAATCCAGGGCCGGCTTCCAGACCGATCGTGTAGACAAAAAGCGACAGTCCAACCACGTAAATGAGGGATGGGACGGAAATATCCGGCTCAATGGTGGATAGCGCTAGACCTACAAACAGTACAGCGGCGACGCCGAGACGGAACCCGAAAATTTTGATGCGGCCGAGCAATAGTCCGACCGTCATGATGACAACCAACGCGAGTAATTGATTTTCTACAAGGAAGCTCACCCATTCATGATCTCATAGATTAAGTACGACCTCAGCGTTATTTGATGTGGAACTGGGCACGTTCCCAAAACCAGTCCCAAAACCAGAGCACGCAAAAACCGCACCACACCCAAGTTGGTGAAGTGCGGCTTTTAAAAAACTTCGGCGCCGACGCGAAAGCGAAAAGGCTTTAAGCCTCGCCCTTGCGTTCAGCCTGTCGGCGAGCGCGGCGGTTCATACCGGACATGCTTGCGCCCTTTGGCAGTGGCCCCTTAGGCAAAGATCCGCCAGGAGCGTTTCCGACATTGTCCATAGCCTCAATGCGAGCGGCCAGGGCAGCGACGTCGTTCTTCTTGTAGTTGCGAGGCAGCTTGACCAGTTCACGCTGCAGCTTCGCGATAGGGGTTTGGCCTTCGCCGTTGCCCGTGATGATTTCATACACTGGAACACCAGGTGCCACGCGGTTCAGGCGCTTCTTTTGCTGCGCAAGCATTGGCTTCAGGCGGTGAGGGGAGCCCTCGCCGACCAGCACAACACCACACAGACCAATGACGCGGTGCACTGCATCCATCTGAGTGGTCACTGCAACAGCGGTCTTGGTGCGCCAGGTCATGCCCACGCCAGAGCGGAGGTTCTCCACAGCCCAACCAGCAGCACCCTGCTGACCTTCGGCGCGCTTGTACACGTCACGCTCAACGCGACGGGTGAAAATAAACATTGCAGCTACAACACCCGCAGCAATGCCGATCGGAAGCATCCACCACTGACCACCCCAAATCAAACCGATGAGGAAAAGGACCAGCGGGATACCAAGAATAGCGAGCAACAGAAGCGGAATAAGAGCCTTATCCTGCTTGCGTTGCATGTTGAAGACCTGCCACATTTGTGAGCGAGTCTCCTTGCGCTGTGCCTTCTTGGCTGCTCTTACCTGCTTCTTGGCGGCTTTATCCGCCTGCTTTTTCGCGTCTGCCATGTACTTAACAATAGGCGATTGTGAGGAAACCGCGAAAATGAACCTCAAAGAGGTGTAGAAAGAGCACGCTTTTCGACGCAAAACCGCCACATTTGGTGATCGAATGCGGCGGTTAAGAAAACTTCGGGCTTAGTTGAAGGACACCACTGGGGTGTCTTCGGAAGCACCGTAACGCTCCAGAAGTGTAGATGCTTCCTGGGCGGTGGATCCTCCGGAAGTATCCTTCAGGTGCGCGAGGTGTGCTGGGATTTCCTCTCCACGGAACTCCATGGCCTGCGCGTACAGACGGCCTGCACGGTAAGAGGAACGAACCAATGGGCCGGACATAACAGCAGCGAAGCCCATTTCCTTTGCAGCATCAGCGTGCTCGAGGAACTCCTCAGGCTTCACCCAACGCTCGATGGGGTGGAACAATGGACCAGGACGCAGGTACTGGGTGATGGTGATGATGTCACAGCCAGCGTCGTGCAGATCCTGCAGCGCCTCGGTGATTTCTTCCTTGGTTTCACCCATGCCCAAAATCAGGTTGGACTTGGTCACCAGACCGAAATCGCGAGCCTGACGGATCACATCAAGTGAACGCTCGTAGCGGAATGCTGGGCGAATGCGCTTGAAAATACGTGGCACAGTTTCCACGTTGTGAGCGAAAACCTCTGGGCGGGATTCAAAAACTTCCTGCAGCAGATCCTTCTTGCCGGAGAAATCAGGCACCAGGTTTTCCACACCGGTGTGTGGGTTCAGCTCGTGGATCTTACGAACCACTTCTGAGTACAGCCATGCGCCTTCATCATCCAGATCATCACGGGTAACACCGGTGATGGTGGAGTAATTCAGCTGCATCTCACGAACAGACTCAGCGACACGCAGTGGCTCACCGCGGTCGAGTGGCTCAGGGCGAGCCGAGTTGATCATGCAGAAATCACAGCGGCGAGAGCAGTTGGCGCCACCAATGAGGAAGGTTGCCTCACGGGATTCCCAACACTCATGGATATTAGGACAGCCAGCCTCCTGACACACAGTGTGTAGTGATGCGCCAGCGACACGTTCCTTCATATCCTGATACTCAGGTCCGTTTTTGACCTGGTTTCTAATCCATCGAGGCTTCGTCTCAATCGGGGTTTCTGAGTTTCGAGCTTCGACGCGTAGCAGTCGTCGTCCTTCAGGTGCGATAGTCACAAATGCAACCTTACATCTTTCGAGTTAGTGATATTTTTAGGGAAAGCTTAAACGCTTTTCGACGTCTCATTCCGCCGATTCTGCAATCGGCTCTACCTCGCTTCAACGAGGCGCCCCACCGACAAAATTCCTCGTACTACCCCCGTTTAGGGAGATTCTTAGTTGGGTCGGGCGCGCTGCCGAAAGAATGATCAGAAACAACCAGCCGACCAGCCAAAGCATCATCCAATGCGCGGATCGATGGCTCGACTAATTCCTCAACTGAAACGTCCCTTTTCAGTTCCCTCGAGAGTGTGCTCAAGCCTGCATCAGCAATGCCACACGGAATGATGTGCTCATAGAAATCCAACGTGTTGTTGCAGTTGATGGCCACACCGTGCATTGCAACACCACGAGTTATTCGAATGCCGATGGCCGCAACCTTGCTGTCCACCCAACCATCATGAGCTGGCACCCACACACCCGAACGCCCATCAATGCGCCCAGCGCCGGCAACACCCATATCGCCGACAACTTGGATGAGCGCTTCCTCGAGGCGTCTTACGTAATCAACCACATCGATCGGATCGGCTAATTTGATGATCGGATAGATCACCAATTGGCCAGGACCATGCCACGTGATGCGACCACCACGATCAGCATTGATCACCGGCAGTCCGTTGGTGGGAAGATCTTCCGGCTGGGTGCGCTTACCTGCGGTATACACCGACGGGTGTTCCAAAATAAGCAGCTGATCAGGGATTTCATCATTAGCCCTACGGGTAGCAAGCTCTGCTTGATAATCCCAGGCCTCTTGATAATCGATCAAACCCAACCGCTGAATTTCAATGGGCTCTGCAGACGCGCGGATAGAAAGATCTGCGGGGAAAAAAGGATCTCTTGGTGCAGTCATGATAGATATCCACCCTAGCCCTAACAAGGTTGATAAGTCACACACTGCATGCATGAAACGACAAAACCGCCACTCCCCAGTGAAAGGGGAGTGGCGGTTTTAACTTGCAGAGATCTTAGAGCTGCAGATCGCCTTCGAAGTTAGCGGTCTCAAGGCGGTCCTTGATGGTGGTCAGGAAGCGACCAGCATCTGCGCCATCTACAACCTGGTGGTCGTAGGTCAGTGGCAGGAAGACCATCTGACGGATCGCGATGGAATCAATTCCATCCTCGGTGATGACAACTGGACGCTTCACGATCGCGCCGGTGCCCAAGATGCCAGCCTGTGGTGGAACCAGGATTGGGGTATCAGACAGTGCGCCTTCAGAACCAATGTTGGTGATGGTGAAGGTGCCACCGGACAGATCGTTTGGCTTCAGCTTGTTGTTGCGTGAACGATCAGCCAGGTCAACAATTGCCTTTGCGATCTCTGGGATGGAGAGATCCTGAGCATCGTGAATGACTGGGGTCAACAGACCAGCTGGGGTATCAACAGCGATGGAGAGGTTAACGGAGGAGTGGTAGGTCATCTCCTTGGTCTTCGCGTTGTAAGACGCGTTGACGTTTGGATGGGAAACCAAAGCCTCGACAACTGCCTTCACGAAGAATGGCAGGTAAGTGAGGTTCACACCGTGCTTCTCGATGAACGCGGGCTTGTTCTTCTTACGCAGCTCAGCAACGCGAGTCATATCGACCTCGTGCAGCTGGGTGAGCTGAGCAGAAATCTGCAGAGCCTCGACGGTCTTCATCGCGGTGATCTCACGGATGCGGTTGACCTTCTGAGTGGTACCACGGAGCTTAGCCTTCTCAGGATCAACAGACTTAGTGGACCAAGCGGAAACAGGAGCAGCAGCCTCAGCAGGTGCAGCCTCGCCGTTCGCAGCAGCCAAAACATCCTGCTTGCGGATACGGCCACCGATACCGGTACCGGTCACGGTGTTCAAGTCAACGCCGTGCTTTTCAGCAAGCTTGCGCACCAGTGGGGTGACGTATGGAACGTTGTCGCCAGAAGCGGACACAGTTGCGGATGCCGCAGCAGGTGTAGTAGCTGCTTCCTTCTTTGGCTCTTCCTTCTTTGGCTCTTCCTGCTTTGGCTCTTCCTCTTCGGCAGGTGCTGCTTTCTCTTCGCCAGGTGCTGCAGCTGCGTTTGCGTCACCGATGCGGGCGATGACTGCGCCGACGTCGACGGTGTCGTCTTCGTCTGCAAGGATCTCCACGATGGTGCCTGCTACTGGAGATGGGATTTCGGTGTCGACCTTGTCGGTGGAGACCTCAAGAAGTGGTTCGTCTACTTCGACGGTGTCGCCGACAGCCTTGAGCCACTGGGTAATGGTGCCTTCGGTGACGGATTCGCCGAGTTCTGGCATTTCCACATCGGTTGCGGCGCCAGTTGCTGCTGGAGCTTCAGGAGCTGCCTCCTTCTTTGGCTCTTCCTTAACTGGCTCTTCCTCTTCGGCAGGTGCTGCTTCCTCTTCGGCAGGTGCTGCAGCTGCGTTTGCGTCACCGATGCGGGCGATGACTGCGCCGACGTCGACGGTGTCGTCTTCGTCTGCAAGGATCTCCACGATGGTGCCTGCTACTGGAGATGGGATTTCGGTGTCGACCTTGTCGGTGGAGACCTCAAGAAGTGGTTCGTCTACTTCGACGGTGTCGCCGACAGCCTTGAGCCACTGGGTAATGGTGCCTTCGGTGACGGATTCGCCGAGTTCTGGCATTTCCACATCGGTTGCGGCGCCAGTTGCTGCTGGAGCTTCAGGAGCTGCCTCCTTCTTTGGCTCTTCCTTAACTGGTTCTTCCTCTTCGGCAGGAGCTGGTGCCTCGTCGGCAGGAGCTTCGTTGGCAGGAGTCTCATCAGCATCGCCGATTATTGCAATGACACCGCCGACGTCGACGGTGTCATCCTCTTCAGCCTTAATCTCTAGGATGACACCGGCGACAGGAGAGGGAATCTCGGTGTCGACCTTGTCAGTTGAGACCTCGAGCAACGGCTCATCTACCTCAACAGTGTCACCAACAGACTTCAACCACTGGGTGATCGTGCCTTCGGTTACTGATTCGCCCAGCTCGGGCATCTCTACGGAGAACGCCATTATTTTAAGACTCCTCGCAAGTCGTGTCGTTAAAACGGAAACTAATACCCCAAAGGATACCGATTCAATTTGTGATGTGTGGTGTTCGGGTCATATCAAGCTAAACAAATGCCCCCTACAATAGGCTTGTGTTCAATTTATTTGGTCGTAAAACTCCTCGCTCTAACCTCCGCCCACCACGCGGCCCGGGCGATACTGTGCGCCCGGAAGATTTAAAATTCTTGATGCAATGGGTGCAGGATAAGCCATTTGTTGAGGCATTCGTTGAACCGGAAACGCTGGTCAATGAGATGTCTGTCGTTTTGGTTGATGCTCATGGGGTTTTTGTCCGCCGAAGGATCGGCGGTCCCAAAGGGATTGATGTTATCGCGAAAAAGCTCGGCGTTCCGGTTTATGATGTTGAGGAGACCGGTTACCCCCAAAGGATGCGCGAACGCATTGAATATGAGCGCATCTTAAGAAAGCGTGAGGAACAAAAAGCTCGCCGCGCTAAATTTGAGCGCGGCGAGAATCCTGATCTTTAACTAGCGTTTAGCTTTCCGACAGATCCTTCAGAACCTGAACGAAGGTGCGCACTGGTTGTCCGGTTGCGCGCTTTGGCGTGTAACCGAATTCACCAGCAGTGTTGTATGCAGGGCCAGCGATATCGACGTGAGCCCACTCGATGTCGGCACCAACGAATTCCTGCAAGTAACGACCCGCAGCAGACATTCCTGCGAAACGGGAATTGGTGACATTGCGCAGGTCAGCGACAGGGGACTTAACCTGCTCATCGAGCTCTTCAGGAAGAGGCATTGCCCATGCTTGCTCGCCAACCTCGCGGCCAGTCTTGGCAACGCTGTCGCGGAACTCATCGGTACCCATGACACCTGAAGTACGCAGGCCTAAAGCGACTAATTGAGCACCAGTCAGGGTTGCCGCATCAATGAGGTAGTCAGGCTTATCTTCAGAAGCGTAAGCAATGGCATCTGCCAGAATGAGGCGGCCTTCAGCGTCGGTGTTCAAGATTTCGGAGGTGATACCACCGAAATGAGTGATGACATCGCCGGGGCGGAAAGCGTCACCGGATGGCATGTTCTCAGCCATTGGTAGGAACGCGGAGACGTTGATCGACAGGTTCAAACGAGCTGCAGCGATAATGGTGGCCAATACGGATGCGGATCCACCCATGTCGGAGATCATGTTCTCCATGCTTGCGCCAGGCTTGATGGAAATTCCGCCGGTGTCAAAGGTGATGCCCTTGCCAACCAAAGCGATCGACTTCTTAGCCTTGCGTGGCTTCCAATCGATGCGCAGCAGACGAGGCTTGCGGGAGGAGCCGTTACCGACTGCGAGGATGCCGCCGAAACCTTGATCAGCAAGCTGCTTCTCATCCAGGATGGTGGTCTGCAAGCCGTGCTTGGACGCTTCGTTGGATGCAATTACTGAGTAGGACTCTGGGTACAGGTGTGATGAAGGGGTGTTCACCAAGTCGCGAGCGAGCAGGACAGATTCCACGATGATCTGAGCTTCCACAAAGACATCCTTGTCGTCCTTGCCGGTGCTGATGAAAGTGACTGTGGTGGTCTTGTCCTTGGATTCTTCGGTTTCTTTGCGGAGACCCGCGTAGGAGTAAGAACCGAGGCCGAAACCGGTAACCGCTGCTGCAAGTCCCAAATCGCCAATGGTGGTGGCGACATTTTCAAAACTACCGAGGGAGCGGGCCGCCGTGCCGGAAGCGCGGCGGAGGGTCTCGTCGTCAAGCAAATCAGCCTTGCCCAAGCCAACCGCAATGACAGGCGCAACGTCGGTGCCTGGGACGCGGGTGATGCTGTTTGCGGTGGCCTTTGCGCCGACAGCTTCGAGCTGAGTGAGGATGTCGGCCTGCTGCTCGGTGCTGAAGATGAAATCGAGGATTTCGCCGCCGGCGAGTTCGATGGAATCTTCGCCCTCAAAAATCGCGACGATGATGGCATCAATCTTCTTTGGCAGCTTCTTTTCGAGCTTGAGTTCAGCGACCGTTCCACGAACTGGAAGAGTGGCATCCTTGGACACCTTGGTTGGTGCTGTTGTGCTGTAGGCATTTTTCGCCATTGAAAGCTGAGTCCTTTCGTTGAAGTTGTGTCTCCGCTTTGGTTGGGGGAGGCATCAAATTGAAACTAACTTTTAACAAGCCTAGCCATTCCTCAAAACCGTGAGACGAAATTGGCTATTCATCCCATAAAATGGGGCTGACTAGTGTATCTGTCAGGTAGCAGGTGTACCTTAAAATCCATGACGTCATTAGAGTTCACAGTAACCCGTACCGAAAATCCGACGTCACCCGATCGTCTGAAGGAAATTCTTGCCGCACCGAAGTTCGGTAAGTACTTCACCGACCACATGGTGACCATTGACTGGAACGAGTCGGAAGGCTGGCACAACGCCCAATTAGTGCCATACGCGCCGATTCCTATGGATCCTGCCACCACCGTATTCCACTACGGACAGGCAATTTTTGAGGGAATTAAGGCCTACCGCCATTCGGACGAAACCATCAAGACTTTCCGTCCTGATGAAAACGCCGAGCGTATGCAGCGTTCAGCAGCTCGAATGGCAATGCCACAGTTGCCAACCGAGGACTTTATTAAAGCACTTGAACTGCTGGTAGACGCGGATCAGGATTGGGTTCCTGAGTACGGCGGGGAAGCTTCCCTCTACCTGCGCCCATTCATGATCTCCACCGAAATTGGCTTGGGTGTCAGCCCAGCTGATGCCTACAAGTTCCTGGTCATCGCATCCCCAGTCGGCGCTTACTTCACCGGTGGAATCAAGCCTGTTTCCGTCTGGCTGAGCGAAGATTACGTCCGCGCTGCACCCGGCGGAACTGGTGACGCCAAATTTGCTGGCAACTACGCGGCTTCTTTGCTTGCCCAGTCCCAGGCTGCGGAAAAGGGCTGTGACCAGGTCGTATGGTTGGATGCCATCGAGCACAAGTACATCGAAGAAATGGGTGGCATGAACCTTGGGTTCATCTACCGCAACGGCGACCACGTCAAGCTAGTCACCCCTGAACTTTCCGGCTCACTACTTCCAGGCATCACTCGCAAGTCACTTCTACAAGTAGCACGCGACTTGGGCTACGAAGTAGAAGAGCGAAAGATCACCACCACCGAGTGGGAAGAAGACGCAAAGTCTGGCGCCATGACCGAGGCATTTGCTTGCGGTACTGCAGCTGTTATCACCCCTGTTGGCACCGTGAAATCAGCTCACGGCACCTTCGAAGTGAACAACAATGAAGTCGGAGAAATCACGATGAAGCTTCGTGAAACCCTCACCGGAATTCAGCAAGGAAACGTTGAAGACCAAAACGGATGGCTTTACCCACTGGTTGGCTAAATCAACCGGTTTTAAGACCCCGCTGCATTAAACCCTGATTTATTGCAGCGGGGTTTTTGCGTTGACAAGCTCTTATGAGACGTAGGGGGTGGAAGCAGGGGTAGGACGTGTCCAGCCCAAGTGGCATGCTGGTTTCTGTACAAAACGTAGGTGACTTTAAGGAGAATGCAGTGGCTGAAAATGGGCAAAAAGTTGCGGTCGTAACTGGTGGATCAAGCGGAATTGGCGCAGCTTCAGCTCGAGCATTGGCAGCTGACGGTTGGAAAGTAATTGTGGCAGCACGTCGCCTCGAGCGCTTGGAAGCACTCGCTCAGGAAATCGGCGGAACTGCAGTGGCACTCGATGTCACTGACCAAGAATCAGTCAACGCATTTTCAGTCACCGTTGGGGAAGTCGATCTGTTGGTCAACAACGCAGGCGGTGCCAAAGGCCTAGACAGCATCCATGACGCTAACATTGATGATTGGACCTGGATGTACGAAACCAACGTGCTGGGCACTTTGCGCGTCACCAAAGCCCTCATGGACGGCCTCATCGCACGCGACGGTCACGTGATCAACATTGGTTCCATTGCAGGAGAAAACCCCTACATTGGCGGAGCTGGATACAACGCAGCAAAATTCGGTGTAGCAGCATTCAACCGTGTGCTTCGCTTGGAAACCCACCAGCAGACCCTTCGTGTGTCTGAGATCGATCCAGGTCGAGTTGCCACGGAAGAATTCTCCCTCGTTCGTTTCGGCGGAGATAAAGAACGCGCAGAAGCAGTCTATGACGATGTCCTCAACCTCACCGCTGAAGACATCGCAGAGTCTGTGCGTTGGGTCGCGAGCCTTCCAAAGCACATGAACATTGACCGCATGCGTATTACACCTCGCGATCAGGTCTAAAACCCGCACTCTTTTGATATCCTTTTGTTCCGCATCCTTGATTGGGTGATGGGGCAGGGGGATTGTTGTTTGAGCGGCTTAAAGGTGGGGCGCGGTCGGGGCGCATATCGGTCTGAGTTGGTGGGTGTTGGTCGGTTTGGGTGGGGCCTGGTCGGTTCCGATGGTCGGCTCAAGCCAAACCAGACACACGTGACAAGATTGGCGAAAAGTTGGAAGTGTTGGCACGCCTGTCCGGTTTTGAGGGGGCGATACCAGACACACGTGACAGAAAAGTCGGAATTTCCGAAGTCTTGGCACGCCAGTTTGGTTGCTTCGGAAACAACTCACTTTTCACGCGAGGACCGGTAAAAGTAGGCCTCTCAGAATGGCGTCTAAGCGACCAACAAAGCTAAAGCTAAGGGAATACATCTGGGACAAACTGGCACGGCTTAAATCGACGCAGGGAGATGTCATGAAATCCACCTAGTCCCAAAAGACGCCACCGCTTTACACCATTGCATTGGCGACAACAGCAAGCATCACTGCAGAAATCGACGCCCCGAGATGAATGCATGCGCCGATGCAGTCTCCGTTGAGTCCACCGAAACTTCGTGATAAGCGGCGGCTGAAAAGTGCTGCGAAAACACATGCCACGACTGCGGTTATCGCAACCCAGCCTCCAAGCCAGGCGGGGTTGATTGCAGCGGGGAAAGGTCCAGCGACAAAGGGAGTGTTAACACTGGTCAGCGGTGAAAGTGGAGAAATTAATTCTGCGCACCAAAAAGCCAACGCAGGAGTAACCAAGAGCCACAGCGCGATCCACCAAAATTTCACGGTTCCGATGACTAGTGCGCCAAAGCCGGTGGGGGAGAAGGCGTGGTGGTTTTTCAGTGCGGTTACTTGTCCGGCGATGCGGCCGAGAACGGGGATGAAGCAGATCATCCACCACACGGTTGAATCGACAAGTGATGCGACGGCGGCGACTTGCACGAGGACGGAGAGCATCGCGGTGGCGAGGCCGAATAGTCCGGTGCGGGGATCGGCGAGGATTTCTCGTGCGCGTGGTGGGGCTGCGTAGGATCCCAGTGCATCGGAGACATCTGCGAGGCCGTCGAGGTGCATAAACCGATTAAGAAGTTCCCAGAACGCGACGATCAGAACGGCAACTAAAAGTCCATCGACGTGGATCACCCCTGAAATGGGGCCGATAGCCCACATGATGATCGCGGTGAACATTCCGAAAACGAAGCCAACAAAGGGCAAAGAGGCCATTACCCGGGCGCCCGTGGTGCGATCAAAAACTGATGCGCCGGGGACGGGGAGAACGGTCATCCAATTAAGTGCGGTAAAGATACCTTCGAAAAGGGGGTTCCCGTGGCGGTTGTCTGAGTCTTCGGGATCTTCGGGGGTAAAGCCTGCTTTGCCGGACATCGCTTAGAAAGTTACTCCGTGTTTTGCTCGGGCGCTTCGGAAGAGGCGTTTAGGGGTCCATCGACGCCGGCGGAAGAAAATGTCGACATGTCGTTCATCAGGTCAACGGCAATCTTGACCAGGGGGAGTGCGGTGGCTGCGCCGGAGCCTTCGCCAAGGGACATGCCAAGTTCCAGGATGGGATCAAGGGCCAGTGCGTTTAGAGCTACGGAATGCGCTGGTTCGGTGGAACGGTGTCCTGCGATGAACCAACGCCTGGCACCTGGGGCAAGTTTGTTGGCCAAGAGGGCTGCGGCGGTGACTACAACGCCGTCGAGAAGCACGGGGGTGCGTCGAACTGCTGCTTGGGCAATGAATGCTGCCATGGCTGCAAGGTCTGGGGAAGAGATTTTCCGGGCGATGGCGATGGGGTCTTGGCGCAGGTCGCGGACGCGGAACATGGCGTCGCGGATCGCGGAGACTTTGAGTTTCCAGGCTTCATCGTCGATTCCGGTGCCGCGGCCTACGACAACAACAGGCTCTGCGAGGGTGAACGTTCCAACGAGGGCAGCAGCGGTGGTGGTGTTGCCAATTCCTAAATCGCCGGGGATTAAAATGTCGGCGCCTGCGTCCACTTCTTGATCCGCAATGCGCTTACCGATCTCCAGCGCGCGTTCGACCTGTTCTTGGGTCATGGCGTCTTCAACATCAATGGATCCGCAGGACCTAGATACGCGCTCGTCGCCCCATGCTTCGTGGTCGAGGGAGGTATCAATAAGTCGGACGGACGTGCCGGTGGTGCGTGCAATCACGTTGATGGCGGCGCCACCGTTTGTAATGTTTTCAGCCATCTGCAGGCTTACTGAGGATGGGTACGCGGACACGCCTTTAGTTGCAACGCCGTGATCGCCTGCGAAAACAACGATCTTTGAGTTGTTGAGTGGACGTGGCGGAATCTGGCCCTGGCATGCGGAAATGAAACAGCCGATCTGCTCCAACTTGCCCAAAGATCCGGGTGGCTTGGTGAGGGAGTCATGGAAATCCTTCGTCTGAGCCAGGATTTTATGATCCGGAAATTCCACACGCGCAAAAAGCTCTGCTGGAACCATTAACAACTCCTTCAAACCGACTGTTTTCTTAAAACGTTTTCAACTCTAGTGGCAGACCAGCAACCACGAAGACAACCCTCTCGCAAATCGCTGCGACACGCTGATTAAGTGTGCCGATGCGATCACGAAAAAGGCGCCCAGATTTATATTCCGGGACGATTCCCATACCAACTTCAGGTGAAACAATTACCAGATCTTCGCCCTGAAAGTGGAGGATGGCGTCGATAAGCAAATCCATCTTGGCCTCAAGCTGCGCCGAACTCGCCTCCCAACCGTCGCACGCATCGGTGGCGTGCGTGAGCCAGGTGCCCAGGTCATCAACGAGCACCGGCATGGCCGGTGGCGAGGCAAGAAGCTTATCGACGTCCCCCTTCTCGTCCAACACCCAAGACGTTGGGCGCCGCTCCGCATGAACCGCAATGCGCTCGGCGAATTCAGGATCATCTCCCGAATGCCTTGCCGTTGCGACATACAAAACGGGACCAGATCCAACAAGTGATTCTGCAAAAGCAGACTTACCAGACCTGGCCCCGCCAAGAACTAACGTGCGCATGCGCTAGACTTCAGCACCAATTTCAACGCGTGCACGAGGGGTACGCCACTTACGAGGCTGAATGGTGCGGGAATACGCGTAGTAACCCAGACCAAAACCAGTCTCGGTGGTACCAGGGAACCTCGTGCGAGCAGCCTTGTTCACACGACGACCAGTGGTGATGCCCTCAATCAGGAAGCCCAACATCAAAACCATGGCAACCATGGAAGAAGTCGCAGCGAATGATGGGTTGAAGTTACCGATCAGCATGACAACCAGCAAAGCAATAGCCACTGGCATCACAAAGTTAGACAAGAACCTGCGGGAATCCACCCAGTCACGCGCAAAACGGCGAACCTCGCCCTTATCGCGATCCATCAAATAAGCATCTTCGCCGCGATCCATTGCAGCTTGGGTTTCGCGCTGACGCTTAACTCGGGCATCGCGCTCTTTCTGCTTGTATGCCTTGAATTCTTCCTTGGTCATAGAAGCTTTAAATTCTTTACGCTTCTGGCGCTGCTGCGCATAAGTATCAGTAGGCGCCAAAGACTGGCCGCCAACGACACCTCGCTCTAACTCAACTTCACGACGCCTCGGAGTGGGACGGCCCTTCGGTGCCGTGTACCCCTTTGGCAATTTCTGCTCAGTAGCGTCAGGCGTAGCGGTCTCAGGGGTGGAGCTGGCGTCTTGGCCTGCAGCGTCAGCCCCTTCGTTGTTCTTATTTTTATCCCAAGGAAGTTTCACACTCAATAGGCTACAAGGAAAACCTCCCAAATCGGGAATAGGGGTGCACACTTCATCGTTGAAAGGAATCAGAACGACCATCTGTAAGGATTAAAAGTGAAGACTTTCAGCCCACGCAGGTAAAACCAATAACTAAATACGGGTTTTTCCGGGTTTACTCATCTGTGGACGGTGAGTAGGCTGGGGAACATCCATCCGCTTCCCATATGAACGTAATCCAGCATCGCTCGCCGGAGATCCGTAAAAAGGGGAGTACACTGCAAGCCTATGATGTCCCGGCCTAAAAGTAATTCAAAGGGCCAACAGTTAAGGAGACTAAAGCGATGACCGCTCCATCAACCAACACCGGTGTTATCTTGACCGAGTCCGCAGCGTCCAAAGCTAAGGCACTCATCGATCAGGAAGGTCGCGACGACCTCTCTCTGCGTATCGCCGTTCAGCCTGGCGGCTGCTCTGGCCTTCGTTACCAGCTTTACTTCGACGACCGCACCCTTGATGGCGATAAGGAAGACATCGTCGGTGGCGTTCGCCTTGTCGTTGACAAGATGAGCACCCCATACCTGCTCGGCGCTCAGATCGACTTCGCTGACACCATCGAGCAGCAGGGCTTCACCATCGACAACCCAAACGCAGGCAGCTCTTGCGCTTGTGGTGACTCCTTCAACTAAAGAGATTCCGTTATATAGGAATAAAGGCTCGGCCCTGGACGTATTGTCTACGGCCGAGCTTTTGTGTTTGCTGGCGTAATTGCTTTGTCCTCAGGAAATAGTGAAACCCCCTCCTTGAGAAGGAGGGGGTTTAGGCTTTAAGACTTAAAGCTCGACTGGGTAGGAGCGGTCCTCAATCTGTGGATCAATGCGGTTTTCCACAAAAATGCCGTGCCACACCATAAATGACAGAACAGTCCACAGTCGACGGGAATGATCTGACACGCCATCGCGGTGCTCGTTCAGCATATCCAGCACAGCCTGCTTGTTGAAGATATCTTCAGTACCGGATTCCTTGATGGCGTCCTGCGCCCAACCGAACAGCTCATCGCCGGCAAGCCAGTGGCGCATGGGAACAGGGAAGCCCAGCTTCTTGCGGTGCAAAACGTGAGGCGGAACAATCTGCTCGAGTGCCCTGCGCAGCGCGTACTTGGTGGTACCGTTGGCAATCTTCAGATCGTAAGGAATGGTCTCTGCAACCTTGAAAACTTCTTTATCCAAGAATGGAACTCGCAGCTCAAGGGAGTTCGCCATGTTGATCTTGTCAGCCTTGACCAGGATGTCGCCGCGCATCCAGGTGAACAGATCCAGGTGTTGCATGCGGGCTACTGGATCAAAGTTGCGGGACTGTGCGTAGATCGGCGCAGTGACTTCGCGGTGGTCCCATTCGCGCTTTGCCCATGGAATAACGCGTTGCATCTGCTCGAAATTGAAGGAGCGAGCGTTGCCGTAGTAGCGCTCTTCCATGGTCATGGAGCCACGCTCAAGAAGGGACTTGCCCTTCATGCCGTCTGGCAGAACCTTGCTGAGCTTTCCCAGGCCTTTACGTAGTGGGGAAGGGATCTTCTCAAATGGAGCAAGCGATAGCGGCTCCTTGTAAATGGTGTATCCACCGAACAGCTCATCTGCGCCCTCGCCAGACAGCACAACCTTGACGTGCTTACGTGCTTCCGCTGCCACGAAGTACAGCGGGACCAATGATGGGTCAGCTACAGGATCATCCAAGTACCACATGATCTTAGGAATCGCGTTGGCGTATTCCTCAGGCGAGACAATCTTCACGATGTGCTCAGTGCCAATCGCAGCGGCGGACTCCGCAGCCACATCGACCTCCGAGTAGCCTTCACGCTCGAAACCGGTGGTGAAGGTGAGCAGGTCAGGGTTGTGGCGCTTTGCAAGCGCCGCAATTGCGGTTGAATCAATGCCGCCGGAAAGGAACGAGCCTACGGTCACGTCGGCACGCATATGCTTTTCGACGCTATCCTCCAACACCTGGGCAATGCGATCGAAGAGGTCCTGCTCCTTACCCTTTACGACCTTCTGTACTGGGAACTGAGGCTTGAAGTAACGCTTCTGTTCCAGCTTGCCGCCCGGACGAACTGTTGCGGTGCAGCCTGACTCCAAGCGGGAAATCTGCGCGTGAAGGGTATCTGGCTCGGGCACGTACTGCAAGTCCACGTAGTGCTCAATGGTGCGCTTATCAAGGCCCAGATCTAGATTCATCTCCTCGGCCATCTCCAAGATGGTCTTCTTCTCTGAGGAGAACACGGTGCCATGCTCGGTGGTTGCGTAGAACAGTGGCTTGATGCCGAACTGATCACGCGCAAGGAAAAGCGACTTTTCCTTTGTATCCCAAATGGCAATGCCGAACATTCCGCGGAGATGCTCGACCACGGACTCGCCCCAGTGGTGGAAACCGACAACAATTGGCTCGCCATCGCCAGAAGTATTAAAGGTATATCCCAAATCCGAGAGCTCTTTACGCAGCTCAACGTAGTTGTAGATCTCACCGTTGAAAGTCATTGCGTAGCGGTCGGGTTCATCCGTAGGTCCCCAACGCAGTGGTTGGTGGGAGTGTGCAATATCAATGATGGAGAGGCGGTTGAATCCAAACGCTGCATCGGCGTCATGCCAAGTGCCGGCATCGTCAGGACCACGGTGGCGCATGCATGGCAAGGCCCGCTCGAGTGCAGGAACGAATGCTTCAGCGTTCCCATTTGCAGTCAATATGCCAAGAAGGCCGCACATGAATGAAAAATCCTCCTGAAATAAAAGGCGCCTTAAATCGCAAAGAAACTTTGTTGGAAGAAATAAGACGCTGCATTTGTTAAATCTCGTGTCAACGATACGGCGAAGTTACATCTGAGGTGAAAAGGGCACGCCAAAATTGACGAAAGCTCCCTCAAACAACGTGCATCAGCTGACTATTGCAGCATTCTCAAAGGTTCCTGAAAACCAGATTGATTTCCTAATACATGCACCTTGTAGGAACGTAGGGGGTAAGGGTGGGGGAATTTCAAGGGCAATCAAAAGGTTGATGGTCTGTGACGTGGCATACACCAATTGCCTAGACTTTAGGTATTCCACCTGAGGATTCGGACATATCGTTGCAGTTGAAAGACATTTGACGCCCCTAAAAACGAAACCCACGAAGATATTTCCACCAAACACAAGATATGGAATCGGCTGGCAAATAGGCTATTCTGCGAAGATAGAAATGACCGTAAGGTCTTTGGTTTTTGTGTGGACAGGAAGGCAGAACACACGTGGAACAGCAAAATAAGCGTGGTTTAAAGCGCAAGGCCCTGCTTGGCGGTGTCTTGGGCTTAGGTGGCCTCGCCATCGCAGGCTGTGAAGTCGCCCCTCCTGGCGGTGTGCTTGGAGATTTCCTACGTATGGGTTGGCCTGATGGCATTACCCCTGAAGCAGTGGCCATGGGTAACTTCTGGTCATGGGTCTGGGTTGCTGCCTGGATCATCGGCATCATCATGTGGGGTCTATTCCTCACCGCCATCTTTGCCTGGGGCGCAAAGAGGGCTGAAAAGCGCGGCGAGGGTGAATTCCCTAAGCAGCTCCAGTACAACGTTCCACTTGAGCTCGTTCTGACGATCGTTCCGATCATCATTGTTATGGTGCTGTTCTTCTTCACCGTTCAAACTCAGGACAAGGTCACCGCTCTGGATAAGAACCCAGAGGTTACCGTGGACGTCACCGCTTACCAGTGGAACTGGAAGTTCGGATACTCCGAAATTGATGGCTCACTGGCACCTGGTGGACAGGATTACCAAGGAAGCGACCCGGAGCGTCAGGCAGCTGCCGAGGCTTCCAAGAAGGATCCTTCTGGAGACAACCCAATTCACGGCAACTCAAAGTCTGACGTTTCTTACCTTGAGCTCAACCGAATTGAAACCCTCGGAACCACTGATGAAATCCCAGTGATGGTTCTTCCTGTGAACACCCCAATCGAGTTCAACCTCGCATCTGCTGACGTTGCACACTCCTTCTGGGTTCCAGAGTTCCTCTTCAAGCGAGATGCTTACGCACACCCTGAGGCAAACAAGTCCCAGCGTGTCTTCCAGATTGAAGAGATCACTGAGGAAGGCGCATTCGTTGGTCGCTGTGCAGAAATGTGCGGTACTTACCACGCAATGATGAACTTCGAGCTTCGTGTCGTCGATCGCGATTCCTTCGCTGAGTACATCAGCTTCCGCGACTCCAACCCAGACGCAACCAACGCTCAGGCACTTGAGCACATTGGTCAAGCTCCTTACGCTACTTCCACTAGCCCATTCGTTTCCTATCGCACCGCAACCCGCGACGGCGAAAACACTCAGAGCAACGCTTAAGAAGGAGTGGCGAAAAAATGAAGTCTTCAGCAAAACTCATGTACGGCCTGACAGTATTCATGGCCGCGATGGCTGTCATCTACATCTTCGCAACAATGCACGTTAGTGATGGCGGCAACATTCAAGGTGTTGAGTGGGTCGGTTCTGTGGCCCTGGTCCTGTCAGCAGGTCTGACGCTTATGCTCGGTGTCTACCTTCACTTCACTGAAGTCCGCGTAGACGTTCTTCCAGAGGACTGGGAAGAGGCTGAGGTTGCCGACAAGGCAGGAACCCTCGGGTTCTTCAGCCCAAGCTCCATTTGGCCGGCAGCTATGTCCGGTGCGGTTGGATTCCTTGGATTCGGCGTTGTGTACTTCCACTACTGGATGATCGCAGTTGGTCTGATGCTCCTGCTCTTCACGATCACCAAGCTCAACCTTCAGTACGGCGTGCCAAAAGAAAAGCACTAGTACTAAAACCACATATGCTCAACCCTATTGGCTGTCCGATAGGGTTGAGCATTTTGTCGTTTTCACAGGCTTTTCCAACTTTGATCACCGTGACGAAACTGTCCAACAGGGCAGACCGAGGCGCTGTGAAATACGAAAATCGGCAAAATAGAAAAAGTTCCCGCAAAATCGAGAAAAGTTTCTGAAAGCGGAAAAAGTGGGGGAGTGGGCGGACATGAATCGCATTAAGCTGCAAAAACGCCTTTTATTCGGGTTCAACCAAAAGTTGTATGTGGGGCTCCAATGGGGTGAAAAACTCTGTGACGTGTCTCTCAGGCAAAAACCTGCGGAAACCACTTTGGGCACACTCTGTGAGTTCTTCAAAATGGGACGAGTGTGATTTGGGACAGATTGGAACTGCCTGTGAACCCTTTAACCTGCAATTATGTAACTGTCGTAAAAGGGCTATGAAGAGTTCCCGGAAGGTCGATTGAAAAGTTTGCGAATTGGGGGAAAATTCGCATCAAAAGCCGAGTTCAAACTTTCAATTGAAACGGGGGGCTTGAAGTGACTTTGGCCAACCAAACAGCCATACTAGATAGCGTGACGAGCGCAGTTGGAAATACAGGTATGGCAGCACCACAACGTGTTGCGGCACTGAACCGTCCGAATATGGTCAGTGTCGGCACCATTGTGTTCCTGTCTCAGGAATTAATGTTCTTCGCCGGGCTATTCGCGATGTACTTCGTGTCCCGTGCGAACGGACTGGCAAATGGATCATGGGGAGAGCAGACAGATCACCTCAACGTGCCCTACGCACTGTTGATTACGGTCATTCTGGTGTCTTCCTCAGTGACTTGCCAGTTCGGAGTTTTTGCGGCTGAAAGGGGTGACGTTTACGGCCTCCGCAAGTGGTTCTTGGTCACGATTATCCTCGGATCAATCTTCGTGATCGGACAGGGCTACGAGTACATCACTCTCGTAGGTCACGGACTTACAATCCAGAGCAGTGTCTACGGATCGGCATTCTTTATTACAACCGGTTTCCACGCATTGCACGTGATCGCGGGTGTTATGGCCTTCGTTGTGGTTCTTATGAGAATCCATAAGTCGAAGTTCACTCCGGCACAGGCAACCGCAGCAATGGTTGTGTCTTATTACTGGCACTTCGTTGACGTGGTCTGGATCGGCCTCTTCATCACTATTTACTTCATTCAGTAGGCAGTAAGGAATCCTCAACGTTGTTGAGGTTCCCTATGCCCTTCACTTCCACAGTCGAGATTCAAAGGGAAATGATGGAAACCAACCCGCAGACCCCAGAGGAAAATAGCATGGCTAAACCCTCTGCTAAGAAGGTCAAGAATCGCCGCAAGGTCCGGCGCACCGTCGCAGGTGCATTGGCTCTGACCATTGGACTGAGCGGAGCAGGAATCCTCGCAACCGCGATCACTCCAGATGCTCAAGTTGCTACCGCTCAGCGTGACGATCAGGCACTTATCTCCGAGGGTAAAGACCTCTACGCTGTCGCCTGCATCACCTGTCACGGCGTAAACCTCCAAGGTGTTGAGGACCGCGGTCCTTCCCTCGTAGGTGTTGGCGAAGGCGCAGTGTACTTCCAAGTTCACTCCGGCCGTATGCCAATGCTGCGTAACGAGGCTCAGGCTGAGCGCAAGGCTCCTCGTTACACCGAGGCACAGACCCTTGCGATCGCTGCATATGTTGCAGCTAATGGCGGTGGCCCAGGACTCGTTTACAACGAGGACGGCACCCTGGCCATGGAGGAGCTCCGTGGCGAAAACTACGACGGACAGATTACCTCCGCCGACGTCGCTCGCGGCGGAGATCTGTTCCGCCTGAACTGTGCATCCTGCCACAACTTCACTGGTCGTGGTGGCGCACTGTCCTCTGGTAAGTACGCACCAAACCTGGATGCTGCAAACGAGCAGGAAATCTACCAGGCTATGCTTACCGGTCCTCAGAACATGCCTAAGTTCTCCGATCGTCAGCTCTCCGCAGATGAGAAGAAGGACATCATCGCCTTCATCAAGTCCACCAAGGAGACTCCATCACCTGGTGGTTACTCACTCGGTAGCTTGGGCCCAGTGGCTGAGGGTCTGTTCATGTGGGTATTCGGCATCTTGGTCCTCGTGGCCGCCGCTATGTGGATTGGATCACGTTCATGAGTAACAACAACGACAAGCAGTACACAACCCAAGAACTCAACGCGATGAGCAATGAGGATCTTGCACGACTTGGTACAGAGCTGGACGACGTTACCATTGCATACCGCAAGGAACGTTTCCCAATCCCTAATGACCCAGCTGAGAAGCGCGCTGCACGTTCAGTTACTTTCTGGCTAGTCCTCGGCATCATTGGTGGACTTGGATTCCTGGCTACCTACATTTTCTGGCCTTGGGAGTACAAGGCACACGGAGATGAAGGTCTCCTGGCGTACACCTTGTACACCCCAATGCTGGGTATTACTTCCGGTCTTTGCATCCTGTCCCTGGGATTTGCAGTTGTCCTTTATGTCAAGAAGTTCATTCCAGAGGAAATCGCAGTACAGCGTCGCCACGACGGTCCTTCTGAAGAAGTTGACCGCCGCACCATCGTTGCACTTCTCAATGACTCTTGGCAGACCTCTACTCTTGGTCGTCGCAAGCTGATCATGGGACTTGCAGGTGGCGGAGCAGTACTGGCCGGCCTGACCATCATCGCTCCAATGGGCGGTATGATCAAGAATCCTTGGAAGCCTAAGGAAGGCCCAATGGACGTTCAGGGTGACGGCACCCTATGGACTTCCGGTTGGACACTCATTGAGAACGACGTCAAGGTTTACCTCGGCCGTGACACTGCAGCAATTGCGGAGTCACACACCGATGCAACCGGTGAGCACTGGTCAACCACTGGTGTTTCCCGCCTGGTTCGTATGCGCCCAGAAGATCTGGCAGCAGCATCCATGGAAACTGTCTTCCCACTTCCAGCTGAAATGGTGAACGACGGTGCTGAATACGATCCTGCGAAGGACGTCTACGAGCACCAAATGCACTCGGTGCACGGCCCACGTAACGCAGTTATGTTGATCCGTCTCCGTACCGCTGACGCTGAAAAGGTCATCGAACGCGAAGGCCAGGAGTCCTTCCACTACGGTGACTACTACGCTTACTCCAAGATTTGTACACACATTGGTTGCCCAACCTCACTGTACGAGGCTCAGACAAACCGTATTCTGTGCCCATGTCACCAGTCGCAGTTCGACGCATTGCACTACGGAAAGCCAGTCTTCGGACCTGCTGCCCGTGCACTGCCACAGCTGCCAATTACCGTTGATGAAGAGGGCTACCTCATCGCCGCTGGTAACTTCATTGAGCCACTCGGCCCTGCATTCTGGGAGCGTAAGTCATGAGTCTAGCTACCGTGGGAAACAATCTTGATTCCCGTTACACCATGGCGTCGGGTATCCGTCGCCAGATCAACAAGGTCTTCCCAACTCACTGGTCCTTCATGCTCGGCGAGATTGCGCTTTACAGCTTCATCGTCTTGCTGCTGACTGGTGTCTACCTGACCCTGTTCTTCGACCCATCAATCACTAAGGTCATTTATGACGGTGGCTACCTCCCACTGAACGGTGTGGAGATGTCCCGTGCATACGCAACTGCGTTGGATATTTCCTTCGAAGTTCGCGGTGGTCTGTTCATCCGCCAGATGCACCACTGGGCAGCCCTGCTGTTCGTTGTGTCCATGCTGGTTCACATGCTCCGTATTTTCTTCACCGGTGCGTTCCGTCGCCCACGTGAAGCAAACTGGATCATCGGTGTTGTGCTGATCATCCTGGGTATGGCTGAAGGCTTCATGGGTTACTCCCTGCCTGATGACCTGCTCTCTGGTGTTGGTCTTCGAATCATGTCCGCCATCATCGTTGGTCTTCCGATCATCGGTACCTGGATGCACTGGCTGATCTTCGGTGGAGACTTCCCATCCGATCTGATGCTGGACCGCTTCTACATCGCACACGTTCTAATCATCCCAGCTATCCTGCTTGGCTTGATCGCAGCTCACCTGGCACTTGTTTGGTACCAGAAGCACACCCAGTTCCCAGGCGCTGGCCGCACTGAGAACAACGTGATCGGTATCCGAATCATGCCTCTGTTCGCAGTTAAGGCTGTTGCTTTCGGCCTCATCGTCTTCGGCTTCTTCGCACTGCTTGCTGGTGTCACCACCATTAACGCAATTTGGAATCTTGGACCGTACAACCCTTCACAGGTGTCTGCTGGTTCCCAGCCTGACGTTTACATGCTGTGGACAGATGGTGCTGCTCGTGTCATGCCGGCATGGGAGCTCTACCTCGGTAACTACACCATCCCAGCAGTCTTCTGGGTTGCTGTGATGCTGGGTATCCTCGTGGTTCTGCTTGTGACTTACCCATTCATTGAGCGTAAGTTCACCGGCGACGATGCACACCACAACTTGCTGCAGCGTCCTCGCGATGTTCCAGTCCGCACCTCACTCGGTGTCATGGCGCTTGTCTTCTACATCCTGCTTACCGTTTCTGGTGGTAACGATGTTTACGCAATGCAGTTCCATGTTTCACTGAACGCGATGACCTGGATCGGTCGTATCGGCCTCATCGTTGGACCAGCTATTGCATACTTCATCACTTACCGACTGTGCATCGGCTTGCAGCGCTCTGACCGCGAGGTCCTGGAGCACGGCATCGAGACCGGTATCATCAAGCAGATGCCAAATGGTGCCTTCATTGAAGTTCACCAGCCACTTGGCCCAGTTGATGACCATGGTCACCCAATCCCACTGCCATACGCTGGCGCTGCGGTTCCAAAGCAGATGAACCAGCTTGGTTACGCTGAGGTTGAAACCCGCGGTGGATTCTTCGGACCTGATCCAGAAGACATCAGTGCGAAGGCTAAGGAAATTGAGCACGCAAACCACATTGAGGAAGCGAACACTCTTCGTGCACTCAACGAGGCAAACATTGAGCGTGACAAGAATGAGGGCAAGAACTAGTTTCTAGGACTTCATCTCTGAAACTCCCCGCTGTAGGGACCTGAATCGAAAGGTCTCCGCATCGGGGAGTTTTTCTCTATTCAGACGAGGCTGAAGATAAGGGAGAGGGCTCTTTAACACACGAGGAGTGGCGTAGAGCCTGTAGTTGCCTTATATGTAGCTTGTGGTGGCGTGAAGCAACGTGCAGGCGCGTGGAAAGCGTGGAGTTTTCTTCTCCTTATATATAAGGAGTGTTCTTCGTCGTGAGCATTACGCCCTAGGTCGCCTAGGGTCAGTGTCAACTTCGCCCAAATTCCGCTCAAAATCCAGCTCGGTGTGGCTTAAGAATTGTTGTCATAACTCCAAATCTCAAAGCATAAGCCGTCAATGGTGATTAATGTCACATGGTAAGATCATTGCTGAAACTGGTGCCGATTTTTCGGCTCTGTGAAAACGATTTGACTACTGGAAGTTTCCTGAAATTGCAGGTCATCTAGCCTTCTAAGGGTTCTAGGGGAGAACCCTTAGTGGTTGGGGTCTGAGTGGAGGACTTGCGTCTCGGTCAAATTAATCCGCGATAACGGTTCGATAACAACCAATTTTTTCGCTTGGGCTAGACAAGTGTTGTTGCGGTTTCGTAACCTTATTGAGACATTGCGGGACGGACACCGAATTTCCGCCAGCATTACAGAAACAAATAGACGCTTAATCGCAAGCATAGTTTAGAGAAATTCTTTAAATCGTGCGGCGAGCCGGGGAACCAAACGTGTTCCTGGGGTGAGTTTCCCACAAGGGTTCTCTCGCAGAGAGAGAAGGAGTGGGGATAGGGGCCTTCCGCTCCGAACCCGACAGCTAACTCGGTCAGCAAACAGGAAGAATTTGGAGATTCATCAATGGGTAAGCACCGTCGCAACAATTCAAACGCAACTCGCAAGGCTGTAGCAGCATCTGCAGTTGCGCTTGGAGCAACCGCAGCTATCGCCTCCCCAGCACAGGCAGCTGAGGTTGTTGTTCCTGGCACCGGAATCAGCGTTGACATCGCTGGCATCGAGACCACTCCAGGTCTTAACAACGTTCCAGGAATCGATCAGTGGATCCCTTCCCTTAGCAGCCAGGCAGCTCCTACTGCTTACGCAGCCGTCATTGATGCACCTGCAGCAGAGGCACAGGCTGCACCTGCAGCAAGCACCGGTCAGGCAATCGTTGATGCAGCGCGCACCAAGATTGGTTCCCCATACGGTTGGGGTGCTACCGGTCCTAACGCTTTCGACTGCTCCGGCCTTACCTCATGGGCATACAGCCAGGTTGGCAAGTCCATCCCACGTACCTCCCAGGCTCAGGCTTCACAGGGCACCCCTGTTGCTTACTCTGACCTTCAGGCTGGCGACATCGTTGCCTTCTACTCCGGCGCTACTCACGTTGGTATCTACTCCGGCCACGGCACCGTTATCCACGCACTGAACAGCAGCACCCCTCTGTCTGAGGACTCCTTGGATTACATGCCATTCCACTCTGCAGTTCGTTTCTAATCTGCATAAAGTCTTAAGCTTTTGAAGCAAGCCGCACTCCTTGAAAAAGTTGAGAGCGGCTTGCTTCTTTTCCTTGGCTAGGCTTTTGTAATCGGGTTAGAGTAGTGGAGTTGCTTGAATGAGGTTGATAGGGGATTTTTGAAGATGTTTGGTCGCCGTTGGGTGAGCGTTGTGGCGTCATGTGTTATCGCAAGCACGCTGATTCTGGTGCCTTCGCATTCCAGTGCGGAGGAAGTCGATCAACTGATTGCTGATATTGAGCATGTCTCTCAGGAAACGTCTGCCCAGAATGAGGCAGTCAAACAGCTTGAGATTGATATTGAGGCTCGTGAGGTCACGATCAAGGAAGTTCAGGAGCAGTCGGTAAGCTACCGTGAGGCGGCTGATCAAGCATCGGAGAATGTCGAAACTTATCGTTCGGAGATCAATCGGATCGCTCAGGCGAAGTATCGTGGCACAGTCACGGATCCTTTGAGCATTGCGGTGTCTGCAGAAGATCCACAAAACGTGATTGATCGGATGAGCTACCTTTCAACGTTGGCTAAGTCCATTAGTGATGTGGTTGAATCCCTCAACGCGGAGACTGAGAAGTCCGCAGAAGCTGTGTATCAAGCAAACCGTACTAAGGCGGAAGCGGAGTTCCAGTTGGGGCAGCTGAAGGTACGCCAGGCGGAGCTTGAATCTGAAAAGGAAGCATTGGATGGTCGAAAATCAGAGATCCGAGACCGGGTGGATGCCCTGACGCCACAGGAGCGGGAAATGTGGGTTGCTAAGAACGGTCCATTGGACATTGATCTGACTGATTTGCTTGGTCTTTCCGCTGCGACTTCGGGTGCGGTGGATGCTGCCTTGTCTAAGTTGGGAAGCCCTTATGGTTGGGGTGCCATTGGCCCAAATGAGTTTGATTGCTCAGGTTTGATCTATTGGGCGTATCAGCAGATGGGTAAGACTTTGCCACGTACGTCTCAAGCTCAGATGGCTGGCGGAACGCCGGTGAGCAGAGATGAGCTGCAGCCTGGCGATGTCATTGGATATTACCCAGGTGCTACTCACGTGGGACTGTATATTGGGGACGGAAAGATTGTGCACGCCTCAGACTACGGAATCCCTGTGCAGGTGGTATCTGTTGATTCAGCACCGTTTTATGGTGCGCGTCGCTACTAAGAAATAGTTCGTCAGGAGAATCTTTGTGTCTGCATCCCGAAAAACTCTCGTTGTGACCAATGATTTTCCTCCACGGATCGGCGGAATCCAAAGCTATTTGAGGGATTTCATCGCTACTCAAGATCCTGAGTCGATCGTGGTGTTTGCGTCGACTCAAAACGCTGAGGAAGCGCATGCCTACGACAAGACTTTGGACTATGAGGTCATTAGGTGGCCTCGTTCGGTGATGCTGCCCACCCCAACAACGGCACACGCTATGGCGGAGATCATTCGTGAGCGAGAGATCGATAATGTGTGGTTCGGTGCTGCGGCTCCGTTGGCGTTGATGGCAGGCACAGCGAAGCAGGCAGGTGCGAGCAAGGTTATTGCCTCCACTCATGGGCATGAGGTGGGGTGGTCAATGCTTCCTGGATCGAGACAATCGTTGCGCAAAATCGGCACTGAGGTGGACGTGCTGACTTATATCTCGCAGTACACGCTGCGCAGATTCAAAAGTGCTTTTGGATCGCACCCGACTTTTGAACATTTGCCTTCCGGCGTGGACGTTAAGAGATTCACTCCGGCCACGCCAGAGGACAAAAGCGCAACAAGGAAAAAGCTAGGATTCACGGACACCACCCCGGTTATTGCCTGTATCTCGCGTTTAGTGCCGAGGAAAGGCCAGGACTCGCTGATCAAGGCGATGCCACAGGTGATTGCGGCGCGCCCGGATGCGCAGTTGCTCATTGTGGGCAGTGGGCGATACGAGTCGACTTTGCGGCGCCTTGCCACCGACGTGAGCCAGAACGTGAAATTCCTTGGACGCCTTGAATATCAGGACATGATTAACACGCTTGCCGCCGCAGATATTTTCGCGATGCCAGCGCGCACCCGCGGTGGCGGGCTCGATGTTGAGGGCTTGGGCATTGTCTATCTCGAGGCACAAGCCTGCGGAGTGCCGGTGATAGCCGGCACCTCTGGCGGCGCGCCAGAGACGGTGACTCCGGCAACTGGCCTGGTTGTGGAGGGGTCGGACGTCGATAAGCTGTCTGAGCTTTTAATTGAGCTTCTCGACGATCCGATCCGCCGCGCCGCGATGGGCGCTGCAGGTAGGGCGCATGTGGAGGCCGAATGGTCGTGGGAAATTATGGGGGAGAGGTTGACCGATATTTTGCAGAGTGAACCACGATGATGGTTGGACAGCTGTTGATAGCTATACTTTGAAAGATTAAATTCACCTAAATCCTGTGTAGAACGCGAGGGGCACTCTTATGCCACAAAAACCGGCCAGTTTCGCGGTGGGCTTTGACATCGGCGGCACCAACATGCGAGCCGGGCTTGTCGACGAATCCGGGCGCATCGTGACCAGTTTGTCGGCGCCGTCGCCGCGCACGACGCAGGCAATGGAACAGGGGATTTTTGATCTAGTCGAACAGCTCAAGGCCGAATACCCGGTTGGTGCTGTGGGACTTGCCGTCGCGGGATTTTTGGATCCTGAGTGCGAGGTTGTTCGATTTGCCCCGCACCTTCCTTGGCGCGATGAGCCAGTGCGTGAAAAGTTGGAAAACCTTTTGGGCCTGCCTGTTCGTTTGGAACATGATGCCAACTCAGCAGCGTGGGGTGAGCATCGTTTTGGTGCAGCTCAAGGCGCTGACAACTGGGTTTTGTTGGCACTCGGTACTGGAATTGGTGCAGCGCTGATTGAAAAAGGTGAAATTTACCGTGGTGCATATGGCACGGCACCAGAATTTGGTCATTTGCGTGTTGTTCGTGGCGGACGCGCATGTGCGTGTGGCAAAGAAGGCTGCCTGGAGCGTTACTGTTCCGGCACTGCCTTGGTTTACACTGCGCGTGAATTGGCTTCGCATGGCTCATTCCGCAACAGCGAGCTGTTTGACAAGATCAAAGCCGATCCGAATTCCATCAATGGAAAAACGATCACTGCGGCAGCGCGCCAAGAAGACCCACTCGCTCTCGCCGTTCTGGAAGATTTCAGCGAGTGGCTGGGCGAAACTTTGGCGATCATTGCTGATGTCCTTGACCCCGGCATGATCATCATTGGTGGCGGACTGTCCAATGCTGCCGACCTTTATTTGGATCGCTCGGTCAACCACTATTCCACCCGCATCGTCGGCGCAGGATATCGCCCTTTGGCACGCGTTGCCACAGCTCAGTTGGGTGCGGATGCTGGCATGATCGGTGTCGCTGATCTGGCTCGACGCTCTGTAGTGGAAGCCAACTAGGTGTTTTTCGGTGGGCTACGATGACGCATGTCCACCAAAAGAGCCACCCCTTAAAGAAACTAAAAAGTGGTTTTGGTAGCTTCGCAGCAAAATACACATCGTGGGTAACGTATTCTTAGAAGTTCCTACAGCAGTAAAGCGCGAAGAAGGGGTAAACCCAAACATCATGAAAAACAACTGGTATCGGCTTTTCAAGTATGTGCTGATTGGCCCGTTTTTGCGTGTGTACAACCGCCCGGAGATCGAAGGCAAAGAAAACATCCCTGCAGAAGGTGCCGCGATCATGGCGTCCAACCACGAAGCAGTGATGGATTCCTTTTATTTTCCCCTGCTGTGCCCACGGCAGCTGACCTTCCCAGCGAAGGCCGAATACTTCACATCACCAGGTATTAAAGGCAAGATGCAGAAGTGGTTTTTTACTTCTGTGGGGCAAGTACCCCTGGACCGCACCGCAGATAATGCCATGGATTCTTTGATGAATACCGCCAAAATGGTGCTGGATCGGGGAGACCTCTTCGGTATTTACCCTGAAGGATCTCGTTCGCCCGATGGTCGCATCTACAAGGGCAAAACCGGAATGGCCTATGTTGCGATGGAAACTGGTACGCCAGTTATCCCCGTTGCCATGATTGGCAGCCGGGACGCGAACCCTATCGGAAGTTGGTTTCCGAAACCCGCAAAAGTCAGGATCAAGGTAGCAAGCCCAATTGATCCCCTCGCATTCGTCAAAGAACATGGACTGAAGCCTGGAACCTACGAAGCAGCGCGCAAGCTGACAGATCACGTTATGTTCATTCTTGCTGATCTCACTGGTCAGCCGTATGTTGATGCGTACTCTAAAGATGTGAAAAACGCTCTGGAGGAAGGAAAAGGATACCCGGAGGGCACAGCTCCTTCACAGTAATCGGGTCTTTTCTGTTAAAAACCTTGGGGTTTTTGTGTGAGTCTTTTCGTATTCGGGTGGCAGAACGGTATGGTTGTACCGGTTAGGCTTCAAGATTTAACTAATTGTTAATCTTTTTGGCATACATCGAGTCGGACGGTTGCGCTGCGAAATGAGCGCATCGTCTTTTTAGGAGTTGTCCGCCACCGTGAAAACTGGAAACTTAAACCCAGCCCCACAGCAGGTGACGGCTCCCCAGAACAAGGCTCGTATGGATTGGCCAGACATCGCCAAGGGAATATCCATCCTAGGTGTCGTGTTACTACACGTGTCGTTGGCAATTCCAGGTGGCCAGGACACCATGATGTCCCACCTGAACGCACTGCTTGATCCACTTCGGATGCCATTATTTTTTATGGTGAGTGGATTTTTTGCAGTTAAAGTTCTGAATCAAAGCTTTGGTGAACTTTTCCGCGGGCGACTGTGGTTCTACCTGGTTCCATATTTGCTGTGGACTCCAGTGAATCTTTATCTACACCGCCTCGAGGGCACAGTTTTTACCGGTAGAGCACCGGGAACATGGGAATGGTACAGCGGCTCGATGCTCGGGGCCACCAATATGTACTGGTTCCTCTACTTCTTGGTTATCTTCAACCTATTTTTATGGGCAACCAGAAAACTCCCAGCTTGGGCAATTGTGGCGTTGGTGGCCTCACTGTGGCTACTTATGCCGGCTTATAGCGAGATTGAGATTCTACGCAAGTCCATTATTTACTTGCCTACATTCCTCATTGGCGCTTACTTCCGCCCACTGATTTCGCGTTTTGCAGAAGCCGCAACAAGGCCAAAAGCAATAGTGTTTGCAGCGGTCCTTTATGTCTCGGGACTTGCTTTGGGCGTGATCTCAAATGGGCTGCGCGACAGCGAAAACCATGGCGCAACCGTGCTGTGGCTGATGAACCTCCGCGATACTTTTGCTCATGCACTCGGCGGCAACCTCACTGGATTCGATATGGATCACCTTCCTGCAATGATCATTCGGATTGTTTCCCTGCCTGCAGGAATTGTGTTGTGCGTATGGCTTGGCCGAATAAAGCCAGTAGGGGAGTTTTTGAAACTTATTGGTAGGCACACCCTTCCCATCTACATTGGGCATGCAACAGGACTATCGCTGATTTTTGGTTTCGGCTTGCGCTGGAATTTCATGGAGATTGATAACTTCTCTGACAGTTTGTGGCACCACACCAATACGTGGATGGTCATCGCGTTTGCCTGCGCGATGCTCGGCGGGTACCTGACCTATCTGATCTCGCGCGTTCCAGTGCTGGGATGGACTCTTGTTCCCCCTAAACTGCCAGAACCAGATAAAACTCCAGCTAAAGCACAAGCTGATTCTCACGTTAAAGCTCAGTCTGCGAAGCCTATGAATGCTTCTACCTCTTCTAAGACGTACGGTATATAACTGAAGCCTAACCTGTGTGATTCTGCTTGTCAGCCTTCTAACCTACAAGCCTTTTGCTTTCGAGCGTGGAATCATCCAGAGCATTAGAGAACCGCTGCCTTTTGAAGAATTAGTTACACAGTAAAGGATCTATTTTCCCCGTGAATAAGTTCATGCGTATCCGACTTCTCATTGTTGCAATCCTGATTGTGCTTTATGTGATTGTTGCAGCGTTGGACTTATCGCGGGAGATCGTCGCACCGTTCATCATCGTTGATGTCGCGGCCGCTGTGTTTGTCCCGTGGGGTTCAAAAAAGAAGCAGTCTGCTGACAAAGAATAGGCCTTCTGCACGCTGCTGAAATCTTGAAAGCTGGGAAAAGTCAAAACCTCTGACACATTTGATGTCAGAGGTTTTCTCATTGGAATCTTGCGCAGCCCTAGCTATTCGTAGAAGCTTCCTGTTGATTGGCTTGATCCGGAACTTCCTGCAAGGAACTCTCGGACGCTGCTTCCGTCACTTGATCCGGAGCTTCCCGCTACGCTGCCGATCACGGTGCCAAGACTCACATCAGACGACAGCTCAGAAGAAGACTCACTAGAGGACACACCGTTAGGGTTATAAACCGGGATGGGACCACCATCAAGCCCGAAGCCCTGCATCATCAACGGGAAGAAACGGTGCAGTGCCTCATTCCAATAGTCCCAAGCATGAGTACCTGTTGGTCGGAAATCGTAGTTGATGTTGTCAATGCCCATTTGATCGGTCGCAGCCTTAAGATTATGGGTGCAGGTGTTGGACATAGCTTCGATTTCAAACCCAACCAGAACGCGGTTTTTGAACGCATCCTCATCAATCGGTGCGTTGTCACCAATGACATCTAGTTCAGAGAACACTCCGGAACCGGCGAAGATGTAGAGGTTGTCTTGTTCTTCCAGCTTCGCAGCGTTGAGCAAAGGATCGTTGTAGCGGGAGTAATCACTGTCTACTTCACCAAAGATTTGCTCAGGGACGACATTGCCGTTGTAGGCGGTGGCTGCGATACCACGGCGCCCCATCCAGGAGTTGGTTTCGGCACATCCAGAAAATGAGCCGACAGAGGAATAAAAGTTGGGGTCATGCGTCGCAAAGTTCAGCACCGATCCCCCGGACATGGACATGCCGACGATGCTGCGTTGCCCGTTTGCGCCGATGGCCGCTTCTAGCGGCTCGGGTAGTTCGTGCATGAGGAATGTTTCCCACTGTTGCGCACCACCCATGGATTCGCTTTCGCCTGCCCAGTCAGCGTAGAAACTAAAAGATCCGAGCATGGGCATGATGAGGTTGATGTTGTTGTCGCTGGTTAATTCCTCAAGGTCGGTGCGGGTGACCCAGTTTTGGCCGCCTTAGCCACCGTCGCCGCCGCCGAGTGCGTAGACCGTTGGGCCAGGCACGGTGTTGTCTTCTGGCACGACCCAGACTAGAGGAATGGTGCGTCCCATTGATGGCGAGTACGCGTTGATTTGGCGGATGCGATCACCGTCAACGCCGACGAATCGCTCAAGGCGCGCAAGAACTTCTGGCTCCATGTCGATGGTTGCTTTGGGTAGGTCGTCTTTGCCGAGGGGGTAGCGCGGATCGGTGTACTGCGGGAGTGCGGAGGTCACGACGCCAGATGAGGCGGTGGCATCTGATGAGCCCCAGCTGGTTAGTTTGCTTCCGAAGTAGGGAAGATTGGATAACCCTTCGGGACGATCCTTGATGTCGTCGATCGGGTTGTAGTTCATGTTTGGATCCATGCCGTAGTCAAATGCAGAGTCTTGAGCTGCTGCGATGCCGGTGCCTGTCAGTACAGTTCCGAATCCGATTGAACTAGCAACCGCTACCGAGAGGACGCGGGAAATTCCTTTACGCACTGTTAACTCTTCCTTTAAATGCATAGTTTTAAACAGGCACTTTAACGGATTCGAACGTGTTTGGAACTTATCCCATCCGCTATGAGGCTGTCGGACTGTAAAGCTTACTTGGTGTTTTCCGCGCTTGACTTGTCGACCTGCACGAGCTGACTTGTTTTAGGTGTGGTTGCAGCACAGGCAATAAATGCTCCGAGGATTATAGCTGCCGGTGCTACCGCCATTGGTTCAACGAGTAAATACCATCCAAAGTGGGCGACGTACCCTTCTGGTGCTGGATCATTAAGTGGGAATACCGTGGAGTAGGACAGGTGTTGCGGAGTCCATGAGCCTAGGTAGATAAATCCGATGAGGTAGGAAATTGCCACGCGTCCTTGACGAAGCAGCACTGCGATCAGTGGAAGAAGTAGCACGAGGTGGTGGAGTTCCACTATGGGGAGCACCAAGGTTGGTAGTGCGATGCTCAGTGCAGCGGAGAGGTCCTTGAATCCATGTGACCAGGTGCGGTGGATTGCCCAGGCACCAAGTCCTAGGGCGACGATGAACCATACGAACATCATGACTGGGGATTCGCTGACCCACCTGGCAAGGAAAGCATAGAAGGACAAATTGTCCCGACCATCGCGCCCGCTGAACCATTGACGCAGCAGGTTGAGGTTGAAGGCGTCTGGATTGAGCAGAATTCCTAAGATCCACAGCACAGCTGCGGTGACAATGGTTGTGATTGTTGCTGCATAACGTCGGCGAATGAGGAATCCGATAACAATCAGAATTGGCCATCCAAACAGGGCTGCTGCAAGTCCTGTGAGCAGCCCGCGGCGGCCAATCTCTCTGACACTCAACACATCAACAGTGATCAATGCGAGTGCAACGAGAGTCAGCGAACCAAACTGCAAGGCATCCTGCACTGAGAACATCATCAGCGCAACAGCCACGGTGCTGAGATAAATCAGCCAGGAGCTCTTCTTCCCAGCAAAACGCTGAAGGAGGAACCACAGGGTAATAGCCAATGCGATGGCGTTGAGGGCGCCGATTATCCAGAGGGAAACAAGCTGGTTGGAGGAAGCCGCGAATTCAAAAATAAGCTCGCCGAAGTCAGTGAGACCGCGACCTTCCATAGTCTGCAGTGGGTACTGAATGAGCGCTTCGTTTTGATTGTTCCCCTTAAACCAAATATTGGCAAAGAGGTAGAAAATGGCAATCGCTAAAACAACAAGCAACGCAGGGGAGGACTTCTTCTCTGCCTGGCCTGAAACAGCTTTATTGCCACTGCCCAAAACTGTTGGATTCACAATCGCGACGATCAAAATAGCGATGACCACTACTACATACGCGTTGCCCGACGGCTGCAGAATCAATGGCCAAAATGGGTAAGACTCTGAATCGTATGGCATGTTCCAAAATGTTGTGATGAACATCGGAATCGTGGTCAGAAGCGCCAAGACTCCAGCCGTCGCGGCAATTCCTGGAGCAGTCCGACGCTGGTTCCACGCACTTGCCCCCAAACCAATAGCGATTGGAATCAGCCATACCCAGTGGTGAGACCATGAAACAGGGGAGCACAGCAGAGCAATCAACGAGTTGAGCATGACGGCGCCGTACGGGTTGCCGGCGCGTACCACGCGCCACATGGCGACGGCGACAGCGGCAAGGCACAAGACAACTGCCACAAGCCAAAGCTTTTCGACGAGATCCTGCTGTTCATGCATCATTCGGCTGAGCGTTCCACGCACAGATTGGTTAGCAATATAAGACAGGTTGCCGATGCGAGAAGGGTCGTTGAGTGTTTCAGTCCAGTAAATCTTGGAACTTGAAGGTGAGAGGATAAATGCCAAGGCGGAAAAACCTACGCCAGAAGCAATTGCTACTCCAGCGCCCTTCCAGTCCTTCTTCACTAGGAAGTAAAGGCCAAAGACTGCGGGGGTCAGCTTGATGGATGCCGCCAAACCAATCCAAAAACCACGTGGCAACCAGGGCTTTTTGGTGAAGGTATCCATGAGAACCAGCGCCATCAAAATGATGTTGACCTGGCCAAACTGCAGGGTCTGGAATACAGGTTCCGTGGACAATGCCATAGGCAGAATCAAATAGGACACAAACCTGGAATCAGCATCCGTGAGACCCTTGAGCACTCGGCGCAAGACGATAGCTACGCTCCACCACAGCAACACCGTGGAAATAAGCGTTAATGCTATTCCGGCTACACTGCTTGCAAGGATTGCAAGTGGAACAAACAGCGCAGCAGAAATCGGTGGGTACGTGAAGGGAAGTTGAATGCTACCAACTTGGTAGTCCTGGGTATACAGATTCTCGCCATGCAAGAATGCATTAGCACCGGCGCGGTACACGTCAGTATCAATATGGAAGAAGAAAACAAAAGACTCGATGGCCCGAACATTGAAAATTGAAGGCCATAAAGTCAAGAGTAGAGCGATGGTAGAAAGCACTAACAGTGCTTTTCTCAGCGTCTGATTTGTAGCCATATCGCGCCATTGGAATTGACTGAGATTTCCCTCAGTGCCATCCACAAGTTTGTCACCGTGCATGAAAAATAGTGTATCCGTATCCAGCGGTTTTTAAGGAACTGAGCTGTGCACCTTGTGACCTTTTGTGACATGGCTCAATGCTTTACGGCTACGATGAACAACAAACCGACGTTTTCGACGCTGTGAAGGACTAATTGCTAGTGCGTTATTTTTACGATACTGAGTTCATTGAAGATGGGCGCACGATCGAATTGGTCTCTATTGGAATCGTCGCAGAAGACGGTCGCGAGTATTACGCAGTTAGCACACAGTTTGATTCCTCCAAGGCGAACGCTTGGGTGCGCGCCAACGTGTTGGACAAATTGCCTAATCCTTCCTCCAAAGTGTGGAAATCTGCAGACACTATAAAGCGCGAAGTTTATGAGTTTCTCACCTCCACCGGACCAACCCCTGAACTGTGGGCCTGGGTGGGCGCATATGACCACGTGTTGTTGGCACAAATGTGGGGCGATATGGCGGGGCTTCCTCGGGAGATCCCTCGTTTTACCCGCGAGCTTCGCCAGTATTGGGACATGGCTGGCCGCCCAACGCTGCCAGAGCTGCCGAACGGCAACCACGATGCGTTGATTGATGCGCGTCATAATTTAGCCAAGTTCAAAGTGTGCATGGCAGCGCTGCCTTTGGGTAAAAGGGATCGCGTCTCTTAGTCGATCTGCTCCCATTCCATAGGTTGGGAGAAAACTTAACAGTTATTCCATTCCTTAAAACACCGATATCGTGCTATGAATAGGGGTGTGAGTTGGACAGTTGATATCCCTAAAGAAGTTCTCCCTGATTTGCCACCATTGCCAGAAGGCATGCAGCAGCAGTTCGAGGACACCATTTCCCGTGACGCTAAGCAGCAACCTACGTGGGATCGTGCACAGGCAGAAAACGTGCGCAAGATCCTTGAGTCGGTTCCTCCAATCGTTGTTGCCCCTGAGGTACTTGAGCTGAAGCAGAAGCTTGCTGATGTTGCCAACGGTAAGGCCTTCCTCTTGCAGGGTGGTGACTGTGCGGAAACTTTCGAGTCAAACACCGAGCCGCACATTCGCGCCAACGTAAAGACTCTGCTGCAGATGGCAGTTGTTTTGACCTACGGTGCATCCACTCCCGTGATCAAGATGGCTCGTATTGCTGGTCAGTACGCAAAGCCTCGCTCTTCTGATTTGGATGGAAATGGTCTGCCAAACTACCGTGGCGATATCGTCAACGGTGTGGAAGCAACCCCTGAGGCTCGTCGCCACGATCCTGCCCGCATGATCCGTGCTTACGCTAACGCTTCTGCTGCGATGAACTTGGTGCGCGCGCTCACCAGCTCTGGCACCGCTGATCTTTACCGTCTCAGCGAGTGGAACCGCGAGTTCGTTGCGAACTCCCCAGCTGGTGCACGCTACGAGGCTCTTGCTCGTGAGATCGACTCCGGTCTGCGCTTCATGGAAGCATGTGGCGTGTCCGATGAGTCCCTGCGTGCTGCAGATATCTACTGCTCCCACGAGGCTTTGCTGGTGGATTACGAGCGTTCCATGCTGCGTCTTGCAACCGATGAGGAAGGCAACGAGGAACTTTACGATCTTTCAGCTCACCAGCTGTGGATCGGCGAGCGCACCCGTGGCATGGATGATTTCCATGTGAACTTCGCATCCATGATCTCTAACCCAATCGGCATCAAGATTGGTCCTGGTATCACCCCTGAAGAGGCTGTTGCATACGCTGACAAGCTCGATCCGAACTTCGAGCCTGGCCGTTTGACCATCGTTGCTCGCATGGGCCACGACAAGGTTCGCTCCGTACTTCCTGGTGTTATCCAGGCTGTTGAGGCATCCGGACACAAGGTTATTTGGCAGTCCGATCCGATGCACGGCAACACCTTCACCGCATCCAATGGCTACAAGACCCGTCACTTCGACAAGGTTATCGATGAGGTCCAGGGCTTCTTCGAGGTCCACCGCGCATTGGGCACCCACCCAGGCGGAATCCACATTGAGTTCACTGGTGAAGATGTCACCGAGTGCCTCGGTGGCGCTGAAGACATCACCGATGTTGATCTGCCAGGCCGCTACGAGTCCGCATGCGATCCTCGCCTGAACACTCAGCAGTCTTTGGAGTTGGCTTTCCTCGTTGCAGAAATGCTGCGTAACTAAGCTTTTAGACCAACTCTAAAAATAGGTGTGGGGGCTGACAACAATTGTTGTCAGCCCCCACACCTTTATCTATTTGGCTATTTTGGGAAATACTTTCAGCCCAAGACCCAAGGTGATCATGAGCCCGATGGAGAGCCACGTCCAGTCAGAGATGAGTAGCTTCTCCCAGAAATTCAGTTCGAAGACGTTGACGCCATCGCGGCCAAACCACCATTTTGGTGGCAGCATCAGCAGCATGACGCTCAAGATAACTCCGCTCCACAACAAGAACTTCGGGTGAGAGCGGTGCTGGCGGTATCGAACGAAGAACACCACAGCCCACAGCGGTAGCCACACCCAGTGGTGAGACCATGAGATGGGGGAGATAAGTAGCATGAGCATGGCGTTAACCATGACTGCCTCAACGTGCAATCCTCTGGAGAAGAGTTGGTGCATTAGGTAGGCAACGGCCGCCACAGCAATCAGGGACAGTACGATCCACAAGATGGTGGGCAGTGAGGATGCTTCGGCATCTGCCTTTGAGGTCCACCAGCGATACAGCATGGCCTGAATCGAGCTGTTGGATTGGAACGTGGTGTCTACGCCTGAATCGCCTTCAGCACTTAAGTTGAGAAGGGTTGAAGAGAAGAACTCTTTGGTGTTTTCCCATGCGAGCACAGCACCGATAGCCGTGAAGGCAAGTAGTGAGATCACCGCATTGATGATTCCGCGGAAATCCTTCTTCACCAGGAAATACAACAGCATGGCCAGCGGAGTGATTTTGATGGCGGCTGCAAGGCCAATCAGGACACCTCGGGGGATTCTGCGCTTAATCGGAAGCAGGTCCATGACAACCAAAGCCATGATCAAAATGTTGATTTGGCCCAAGTCAGCGTTCAAAAACACTGGCTCTGCAAAGAGAGCGATCGGCCAGGAAATCGCAGCGATGGTGAAGGCCAACAGCTTGTCTCGACCGCTAAGAACAGCGTTGGTGACAAGATACAGGCACAGTAATAACAGCAGGGATGAGCCTATGACAACAAGGTTTCCCGCAAGTTCAACTGTGATGAAATCAAAGTACCCCCAAGGCGCAAACAGGATGGCACCAATCGGTGGGTAGATAAAGGGTAGTGAAATATCACCCATATCAAACGGCTGCGCGTACAGTGATTCCCCGTTGACCAGCGCTAACGCGCCTTCGCGGTAAACTGCGGCATCGATGCGCCAGTTGTAGCGTTCGATGAGAATCTTGTTGGCTATCAGCCCCGCTGCAATGCCAAGAACTGAAAGCAGCCCCAGCAGATCTTTAATACCTACAGTGATGGAGAGTGAAGGATTAGGAGCCTCCTTCTGGGATGCGGAGTCAGACGCGGCAGCATGTGCTGTCTGGGGGTTCGTCAAAACCAGGAGTCCTTTTCTTAAACATGAAAACACCGTTCGTGTTTAGACAAAGTTTTAATCTTAAATCATGGAGATGTGATACTCCTGATCGATTAGTGGGAAAGCTCTGTTTTTGGGGCATTTTCCCACAACTAAATACGGCAGTAACCACTGCGGAGAAGATCAAATAATGTGCTGCGAGGACATGCATCCACCACGGCCAGGTGAGCTCCACATTGTTTTCTGAGGGTAGGAAATTGTGGAATGATCCGAATGTCACGGCGAATGCGCCCCATAGAGCCAGCCAGCGGTGTTGAGTTAGCCAGAGAGCGACGATTAACGGACCAAGCCACACCCAGTGGTGGTACCAACTGACGGGGGAGCACAACAGTGCAACGAGCGACACCAGGGAAACAGCCAGCAGACGGTTGTGCGCGGAGAGATCCGTCCGCAGGATTCGGTAAGCAGCAACTGCGACTGCGATGATCACTAGCGCCACAGCAACAAGCCACATGATAGATGCTGTGGGACCAAGTTCGGGGAGTCGTTCCAAAACGGCACGGATGGAGACATTGCGTGCGAAGTGGAGGTCACCGATGCGTTCTGCGGTAAACAGCACGTCGGTGAAGTACTGAATGCTAATGGATGGTCGGAAAATAACTGCAAGCCCGGATGACCCGAGGAAGCCACCAATCATTCCAAACAGTCCGCGTGGTGATTTAGTCACGACCCACAGGATGAGGAAATACAGCCCGAACACTAGCGGGGTTAGTTTGATCGCAGCGGCAATGCCGGTGAGTACGCCGAGTGGCACGTATTTGAGCACGCCTGAATGGCGCGTGCTGCGGGGGAGGGTGACGTCGAAAAGCGTTAAAGCCATGAGCACGACGTTGATCTGCCCAATATTGAGCGTGAAATACACCGGCGCGGACACGAGCAGGGCTGCGAATGCGACGAATTCCCACACACGATCGCGCACGCCGGCCAGGCGGAGCAGGAAAACTGCCACAGCGTAGGTGGTGAGCAGCGTGATTAGCGCGAAGACACGTTCGGTGACGAGAAGACCAAAGAGGTCATGAATCCACCACAATGGGGTGAACACCAACGCACCGAAAGGGGGATAGGTAAACGGCAAGTTGTCGAAAGTGGTGTCATACCTGATGTCGTAGAGATCATCGGCGAGCCAAAACTCGCGCGCACCCTGCCAGTACACCTCCACATCAACGGGAAGACGCAGCCCCAGCGGCCAGGTGAGTGGCCAGGCGAACCAATGGGTCAGGAGTACGCCTAGCACCGTCAAAATGGCCAGGATGAGAGCAGGTTTTCGCCATTGCTGCAACGAGGGAACCACTAAAATGCCCTTACTGTAACTTCTCCCCCTACCGAGACTTCGCTGCGTGCACGAGGGGTTTGACTATAAATTCGATCGTTGTCGTCCGCATCAGTTGTCAGCGTTAAACCGGCTTCTTCCAGAATGCTTCGAGCATCGCTAACCTTACGTCCAACCACGCTTGGAACTTGAATCTCCCCAGCTAACCCGAGGCTGACCTGCGGATGCGCTGGATCAACGCGGCTGCCGGATTCAGGCTCGACGGTCACGACGGTGTCAGCGGAGCTCGCCGCCTCACCGGGAATAATGCTTGTCGACGCCACGACCAATCCTTCTTCCGCAAGCGCCGCGGTGGCTTCGTCCTTGGTCATACCCACTACATCAGGTACTGAAATGGCATTGGAAATCTGCAGTACAACAGAGGTTCCGCGCTTGACTTCAGTGGACACCTTGGGCGAAGTCCCGTAGACATCACCATTTGGTGTCTCAGCATCAAAGCCTTCTTCAGTACGCTCGACGCTCAAACCTGCGCGCTCCAACACACGTGTTGCCTGATCCACTCCCATGCCAGAGACATCAGGAATCTCAACCGGGGCGGGGCCTCGGCTCAAATGGATTTGCACGGTTTCACCAACATCAAGCTGCGTGCCAGACGATGGTGTAAAAGAAACTACTTGTCCTTCTGGAACATCGTCAGAATATTCACCTGGGCCATCAACCCAGACGAACGTGCGCTGCTCCAACTCTTCACGAACGGTGCTTAAGGATCGATCCTCGCTAAGATCCGGCACCACGGGACGCCCTTGAGAGATGAGGACAGAAACATCCTCGCCGCGAGGAAGGCGCTCACCAAAAGAAGGTTCAGTCCCAATAATCGAACCAGTGGGAACCTCATTGTCATACTGAGGTTCAGCCACTGCCACGAAACCAGCTTCCTCTACAACAGCGACCGCTTGGACCTCATCCATGCCCAACACCTGCGGAATCTCACCGTAACGGCCTGAACCGAACCACCAACCGCCAACAGCAACAGCAGCGATCACTGCGACCACGAAAATTGACCACAACGTCAGCTTCAATTTGGAACGATTGCTGACGGTATTAATTTCTGGCTCATCGGCGCGCGCAAGCGCTTGATCTTGAATATTCAGCGCTGTGTCCGGAGGTGGCTCCGGGGCGAAATCAGGTTCCGGAGGTTGCAGCGGATTCTGCGCCATATTTTGTGCCATGTTTTGTCCCATGTTTTGCGCAGGCAGAATCGACGTCTCATTTGCTGAGGCCACCGGAATGATCGCAGTGTGATCAGGCTCAGGAGTCTTGGGGATATGGGTGGTAAACATATCAGTTGGCTGAGCATCCGGGACCTGGGCATTAGCCCTATTGGCTGCGGAATTAACCGGCACAGGGACCCGGAAAGCCGGCAAGCTCAACTCTGTTGCCACATCTTCCAGTGCGGACAAAAACTCTCCAGAATCATCGAAACGATCCTCAGGATTAATGGAGGTAGCTGTCGCGACAAGCTCATCGATGAGGGAGGGGACGCCGTCGATAAGCGAACTCGGTGCCGGCACGACTTCCGTAAGGCGGGCGTATGCATGGTCGAGATCATCCTCGCCCGAAAAAGGCGTGGTGCCTGTGAGCAGCTCAAAGAGCACAATGCCTGCCGAATACACGTCGCTGGCCGGCCCGATCTCACCGCCCTCAACCTGCTCAGGGGAAAGATAAGCCACCGTGCCCACAATCTGATTGTCCTGAGACTGGCCGGCGTGAGCCGCTCGAACCAAACCGAAATCAGACAGTTTCACCTGGTGATCACTATTGATCAACACGTTGTCAGGCTTGATATCCCGGTGCACCATGCCCGCCCGGTGGGCAGCCGCGAGACCCGTGAGCACCCCACGCATAACGCCCACAGCAGCATGCGGGGGCATAGGTCCCCGCTCAGCCAGCAACTCACGCAAGGTGCCACCAGTGATTAACTCCATCACCAGATACACCAAACCGTCAGTAGCGGAAAAATCATACACATTGACCAAATTTGGATGATTTAGCTGCGCCATTGACCGAGCTTCCCTACGGAAACGCTGCCGGAAAATGGGATCATCAACGAAATCTTCTTCCATGACTTTAAGCGCCATGGAACGTCCTAAGCGAAGATCAAGGCACCTGTACACGGTAGACATACCACCCCGGGCAATCGGAGTTTCAATCCGATACCTGTCCTCTAAAACGTCACCGACCTTCAAGTTTGCCATGCGTTCCAGTATGTCGGAAGGTACACAAAAAGTGGTAGTGACATCCTGTTTTCAAAGGTCAAGAAGGTGCTTTCATTCCCGGCACGCGCAGAAATACCCTAAAGATTCTCCATTAGAGCGCGAACCAGCTAAATTAAGACTGTGAGTTCCAACAATGAATCTTCCTTCGCCCTGCCCGACAATGAACCATTGCTGACCCTTCCGGAGACAGCCGAGCGCCTCGGCGTTGTTGTCACCAAGGTGATGGATCTGGTCAATGAACACAAATTGATCGTGGTCCGGCGCGACGGTATTCGCTACATCCCAGAAGCTTTCCTGAGCACCAAGAAGGAAAACACCAACCGTTTCATCCCTGGAGTTATTGCTTTGCTTGCCGACGGTGGCTTCAGCGACGAGGAAATCCTCGCGTTCCTGTTTACCGAAGATGAGACCCTTCCTGGTCGCCCCATCGATGCGCTTCATGGCCAGTTGGCTCGTGAAGTTATGCGACGCGCTCAAGCAATGGCGTTCTAAGCGCTTTCTAAAAGATCTAAAAAACCGCCATCCCATTTTGTTAGTGGGGTGGCGGTTTACCTTATGTAACTAGGAAACGGTATGCGGGGAGGGTTTCTCCGTGGCCGTTGTTGCAGGGTCAGTGTCATCAAAGATCACCACGGTGGCAAGCCACGCGATAATTGCTGCGATGATCACCGTAACGATGTTGTACAGCTGGTGGTTTCCACTTCCGGTAAACACCAGCGCGATAAACACCGAAGCACCCGCTGCGAAGCGAATCAACCACATCGGTGGTTTAAATGTGCCGAGCAAAGAGATCAAGCTGGCGTAGTACCACGGCAAGGTCACAGAATTGAACACAAAAGCCACGGCATAAGCCGCCGCAGTACCGGCAACCGCACGGCGTTCGTTCTGGCGGAACAGCCACCAACATACGACCAACCCGCCAAGCATGATCAGCATGGAGATTGAGCGCACAACATTAACCACTGCGTTGTAGTCGAAATCGTCAACGAACACTTCAGCCACCATGGTGATCACACTGGCCACCAAAGAAGGGAAAGCCAGCGGGTTGATTACCTTGCTGTTGCCACTGATCTCACTGATCCAGCCCCACGAAGCGCCAGACGCCCAAGTGATCGCACTGACAACAACACCAGTGACAGCAACACCTGCAGCTCCAGTGGCAAAGAACGCGGGGACCTGTTGCTTAAGGGTAGGGGAGTCTTTGCCCTTTTTGGTGGCTAAGAATCCTGCGAAATGATGCATGCCGATCCACACCACAAAAGGAAGCGCAATCGCCGCTGTAGCTTTCAGCGACACAGCCACTGCAATGAGTGCCACACCTGCCACGAAACGCTTCTTCAGTGCTAGCAACAAGCCGACGCTGACCAATCCCACCATGAGGGATTCATTGTGCATGCCGCCGATCATGTGGATGATCATCACAGGATTGGCCACACCAATCCACAATGCAATTGCTGGGTTGACTCCAAAATGTTGTGCAATGCGGACAATGCTCCAGCCTGTCACAGCAAGGCCAATGATCGACAAGATCTTGTAAGCGACGACGCCCAAGGTGACATTATCGCCCACAACCGTGGTGATCATGTCTCCAATCCACAGGTGTAGTGGACCATACGGCGTTGTGGTGTTACGCCAATCATGAGAGACCTCAAGCAACATAGGGCCAGGGTTTACCGCAGCGCCCTCAGTGTAGGGATCGAAGCCATCACGCAGCATCGCGCCCTGCATGAGATAGGAATAAACATCACGCGACATCATTGGTGCCGCAAAAATGAGGGGCACCACCATGGCATACAACGTGCGCTTTACAAGACCTAAGTCAACAGCGTCTGCGGTGTCATCAGCGACTTTTTTCTTGAACAACCGACGTCCAAGGTGAACCCACGCGCCAATCAGCAGCAGCTGCCCAACCCACAACACGCTATTGGAAATACCCTGCGCGTGGCCAAAAGCAAGGAAGTTAAGCCCCAACGCATCGAGCACTCCGTCGCGATACCGAATGGCACCGCCACCGAAAGAACCAAGCACGAGCAAAATACCCGCAAGGCCACCGAGCACTACGGGGTTGGTAAATCGTTGAAAAAGTGTCATACGTGTCTGCTACATTCGGCGTTCGGTTGAGCGGATAGCCAGTGCCCGCAACTGTGCGCGCACCTCATCGGGGATGTCTAGATCATCGAGGTGAGCCAAACCGGATTCAGTCAGCTGGGAAATTCGCTGCTCAACTTCTTCTTCAGCACCAGTAGCTCGAATATGCTCTGCAATGACAGCAATATCTTCTGGTGAAGTCACCTTTCCAACACCTGCGCGAATGGCCGCTGCAGCTTCAGGAGATTCTTTGTCTGCGCGTTGTAGAGCGAGCGCAAGAAGAACAGTGCGCTTGCCTTCACGGATATCGTCTCCAGCTGGTTTGCCGGTGATAGCGGGATCCCCAAACACACCAAGCAGATCATCCCTCAACTGGAATGCAATGCCGATGTCGTGGCCGTAGTGGAGGAGCGCGTCGATAAGCTGCGGCGAACCGCCAGCAATGGAGGCGCCCAGGTGCAATGGGCGCGCAATCGTGTAAGCGGCCGTTTTGAAGCGGTTGACAGAATCCGCAAGCTCCACCGACTCGTTGGCGTGCGACTCTAGATAAATATCAAGCAGCTGGCCGCCAATAACCTCAGTACGCATGCCACGCCAAGCATCCCTCGTGCGGGCCAATGCCTCTGCACTCAAACCGGAATCCTGCAGCATGTCTTCTGCCCACACCAATGCCATATCGCCAGCCAAAATCGAGACTGAAACGCCAAAGTGCTCGGGATCGCCTTCGAAATTATTGGCGCGGTGATCAGCTTCCACAGCCCGGTGAACTGTGGGGGCTCCGCGCCGGGTATCAGAAGAATCGATAATATCGTCATGAATCAAGGCACAAGCCTGGATGAATTCGAGACTCGCTGCGGCGTCAAGGACGGACTCAAGTTTTTCAGAAGAATTCTTATGGCCTTGCGCCGCCAGGAAACCAGCCCACGCATAAAGAGGACGGATTCGCTTTCCTCCATTGAGCACGAAACTGCGAAGATGGGCCACAGCATCTGTGACAGGAGCGCCGATACCAGCAATTGTTAGCTCTTGAGCATCGAGGAACTGCGTCAAACGATCTCGCACGACCTCCGGAAATTTGTCGAGGTCAAGGTCATGGGCATCGAAACTGCTCAAGGAGACGTCCTTCAATCGAATAGGGGGATGCGGGCTGAATTTTGGTGGAGGTGAATAAATGCCAGAGGCAGTCCCAACAAAACACTCTCATCACACTAAGATACCCAGGCATGTCCCTAACGAACATCCCAGCCTCATCTCAATGGGCAATTAGCGACGTTTTGAAGCGTCCTTCACCCGGCCGAGTACCTTTTTCTGTCGAGTTTATGCCACCCCGCGATGATGCAGCTGAAGAGCGTCTTTACCGAGCAGCAGAGGTCTTCCATGACCTCGGTGCATCGTTTGTCTCCGTGACTTATGGTGCTGGCGGATCAACCCGTGAGAGAACCTCACGTATTGCTCGACGATTAGCGAAACAACCGTTGACCACTCTGGTGCACCTGACCCTGGTTAACCACACTCGCGAAGAGATGAAGGCAATTCTTCGGGAATACCTAGAGCTGGGATTAACAAACCTGTTGGCGCTTCGAGGAGATCCGCCTGGAGACCCATTAGGCGATTGGGTGAGCACCGATGGAGGACTGAACTACGCCTCTGAGCTCATCGATCTTATTAAGTCCACTCCTGAGTTCCGGGAATTCGACCTCGGTATCGCCTCCTTCCCCGAAGGGCATTTCCGGGCGAAAACTCTAGAAGAAGACACCAAATACACTCTGGCGAAGCTGCGTGGAGGTGCAGAGTACTCCATCACGCAGATGTTCTTTGATGTGGAAGACTACCTGCGACTTCGTGATCGCCTTGTCGCTGCAGACCCCATTCATGGCGCGAAGCCAATCATTCCTGGCATCATGCCCATTACGAGCCTGCGGTCTGTGCGTCGACAGGTCGAACTCTCTGGTGCTCAATTGCCGAGCCAACTAGAAGAATCACTTGTTCGAGCTGCAAACGGCAATGAAGAAGCGAACAAAGACGAGATCCGCAAGGTGGGCATTGAATATTCCACCAATATGGCAGAGCGACTCATTGCCGAAGGTGCGGAAGATCTGCACTTCATGACGCTTAACTTCACCCGTGCAACCCAAGAAGTGTTGTACAACCTTGGCATGGCGCCTGCTTGGGGAGCAGAGCACGGCCAAGACGCGGTGCGTTAAGCCCTCTTAGGAATCATGAAGGGGGAGGGCGGTGATCAATACGGCAAACGGCCGTTGATCACCGTCAAACCTAAACTGCCTGAGCAAGTCAGTGAAGCCGAGAGAGCGATACAGGCTAAACGCATGGTTCGCCTCATCGTCGACCTCGGGTGTAGACAAAATGGCAAAAGTGTTTTGTTTGTCTTTTAACAGTTCACGCATCAGCTTTCGGCCAATGCCGTGACCTTGGAAGCCAGGCTGAACATGAACTTCCGCAACCTCAAAGTAGTTGTGGATGATATGGATTTCCTCTTCCGTCGGGCCTCCTTGTTGTCGGAGTCCCCGGCGTAATTGGTGTTGCCACCAATGATCTGGGCTGCCATTGAAGCCATAGGCCACGCCCACGACCTGATCATCCATCAGCGCTGCCACTGCTGTGAATCCGGGGTTCTGGGAGTTTCTCCGCCAGACTTCGATCCGGGTATCCCTGATTGCTTTGTCATAGTTCATCGCTGCGATGTAGATATCCACCAACACTGGGGTGTTGGTGGTGAACTCGGGGATACTCAATTTACGAATGATCGGTGACACGCTCCCCATCAAACCAGAAGTGGTGACGTGAGTTGGGTGTTCCGCAGAAATCTATGCAGGAATCGGCCGAACTGAAGTAGTTTTACACCCCAAAATTCATTATTCAAATATGTGTTCGAATAATGGATTTTGATGTCCACCCCTGTCCATATAGTGAGGGCTAACAAAAGAAACGAAGGTTTCTAGGTCTTCAAAGCTAGAGCGGATTGAAAGGAGAGGAAGACAATGGGTGACGTAATTTCAGCAACAACGAGGTTTGAGAGAGTGGGAGGAAAAAGGGCCCAGTTTTTCTCCAAGGCGCACATCCTTTTAGAGCAGGCACATACCTACCGCGGCGAAGGTGATCTTCTGCTGGCTCTAGAGATGTCCTATCAATCCGCTCTCCGAACGGCCGGTGCGGTGGTGGCGGGAAGCGCCGTAGCTGCCAGAAAGCGGAAGCCTAAGAGTGCTTGGGATCAGCTCCAATTGGTGGGAGATGAGGCAGCGGAGTGGGCGGCTGAACTTTCCCAATTCTCCACCATTAGATCAAGAGCAAGCAGTGGGCTGGATATCACCCTTTCTGTGGCGGGCTTAGATCGCTTTATGGCTCGAGTTGCCCTGTTCCTGGAGGAGGCGCAACACGGCTTTAGTCCAAGCGTGGATGCTGCATAGGTGCTGCGTAATCCTATTTTTTAACGCCCGTGCCGACATGTGATCTTTGTCTTATAAACCTTCGTTTACGGCAGAACGGGGGTAGTTAACCAGACTGTTTTGGATTCGTAACAATCGTGGAAAAGTGCTGTTTAACCTGCTGTTTTAACAAATTCGTCTCAGCTGACGGGCGCCTAGAGGGGAGTGTGTGTCAAAAAGATCCACCATGATCGGCCGGGGTATCCCCCTCGTTTTTGTCGTTATTGGCATAACGGGGAACATTCTGGATATTCTGGGCGTTAATAAGGCATAGAAGAAAAAATGTCTCTACTAACCACCGGGAGGACATCGTGTCGCTTTTAGAGCAGGAGCAACGCGCACTGCGCGAAATTGAGCAAGCGCTCATGGCAGATGATCCGAAATTTGGAAAAGCGGTTGCAAGTAACAATGGCCTAGCAGGCGGTGGGTTTACCCTTCGGGGAATCGCACTTTTCGTACTCGGACTTGTCCTTCTTGTTGCCGGCGTCGCATTAAGCCAGCAAACATTGTGGTTCGTTGCGCTCGGAATTATCGGATTCTTAGTCATGTTCGGATCGGGAGTGTGGATGCTGCGCGGGGGCGGCTCCAACAAAATCTCCGTCACATCCCGCACTTCCAATGCGAAGAATCGCCAACAGGGCAATTCCACCATTGGGGACAAAATGGAAGAAAACTTCCGTCGACGATTCGAGGGCAATAAGTAAGAAGTAACTGAATAAGTCTTCTCACTCCTGGTAGCGCCCAGTAGTGAATGTGTGAGGGGCGACAGCTATCTAAGCTGGTCGCCCCTCGCCGTTATTTTTTGGCATGAATTGGGCATGTATGAAGTGGGTACGGGGATGGGTGGGAATTCTTCTTCCGCGGCGGGCTAGGAATTAGCTATTGGGGGACCGTGCTAGTAGAGGTGGCGACTGGGTTCCCTTGGAGCTGAAAGCCTTCAATTCACACTCCCCACTTTCTCCCACCGAGACTCCCCACCTTCCCCCACTTGAAGAGCCGCCGATTCTGGCCGATGTGGAATCCTGAGAGTTCGTTGGGAACCTTAAGAATTCTTCAGATTTTACCTGCCATTTCCCCTGCAAGATCGATGGTTTTGGGTAGCAAGAGAAAGTTGGTGAAGTTGCTCAAAACCGCGATTTGAGTGGGTATGACATGGGGGCGTGAAAAATTAAGGGGGCGACACGAAATTTGCCCCACTTTGTTTTTGTGTGGGTGACCTGCATGGATATTGGGAAAGTGGGGGAAAGTGAACCTAACACTTGATTCAGGTGGGGGAAAGTGGGGTATTGTGGGCTGCAGCGGTGCGCGGTGGTCTTGCATGAGAGGCCACTACGCACCCTCAGAGACAAACTGAATGGTTGGTTCTGTTTATGCCACTGAGTTGCTGGGAAGGGGACTTCAAGGATGTTCCTTGGTACCTATACCCCGAAACTCGATGACAAAGGCAGGCTGACTCTTCCAGCAAAGTTCCGTGAGGACCTTGCGGGGGGATTGATGGTCACTAAAGGTCAAGACCACAGTCTCGCGGTTTATCCGAAGGAAGAATTTGCAGCAAGGGCTCGCAAGGCAGCTGCAGTTTCTAGGACAAACCCTGAGGCTCGTGCGTTTATCCGAAACCTTGCAGCAAGCGCGGATGAACAACGACCCGACGGCCAGGGGCGCATCACCCTTTCGGCAGCGCACCGCACATATGCGGGGCTGACAAAAGAGTGTGTCGTTATCGGTTCGGTGGATTTTCTGGAGATTTGGGACGCTCAAGCCTGGGCCGCGTATCAGGAAGAGACGGAGGCTGCCTTCTCAGCAGCTGAAGATGACGTCCTTGGAGGATTGCTCTGATAGTTGGGCAATGCTTCGAAATGGCAGGGAGCGCGTGTATGGACTCTGCTCGAGGAGTGGCTCTGGTGTACTTCCCCGACATCAGATCGAGACTTTTCGAGTGGGGCCCTGTACGCACTCCGCGATTTGTGGAAAACGGACTGCGTGATATGTGGCTATGACATTGTCGCGCAGTTTTTTTATCCACAAACATAAGTACAAGACATTGGACATCTAGGCCGGCAGGAAAAGGGGGGAACACGCACATGGAAGATTTTTCCTTGGATGGCAACCACGGACACGTTCCCGTAATGCGTGATCGTATGGCGGCTTTGATCGCCGAACACGTGGAAGCATTGGGAGAAAACGCTGTCATTGTTGACGCAACCCTTGGCGCAGGCGGGCATGCGGAGTTCTTCCTGAACACGTTCCCCAAAGCGCGCCTGATTGGCCTTGATCGTGACCAAAATGCGTTGCGGGATGCTCGCGCGCGACTTGCTCCTTTCGGGGAGCGGTTCATTGGCGTCCAGACGCGTTTCGACGGACTCCGCGAGGTGTTGGAATCTGTCGAGGGCGACATCATTGATTTAGCTCGCGAGCACGGTATCGCTGGCGCTCTGTTTGATCTGGGTGTCTCCTCGATGCAGCTTGATCAGGTGGAGCGTGGCTTTGCCTACCGCACGGACGCGCCTCTGGACATGCGCATGGATGCAACTCAGGGTATTACGGCTGCAGATATCCTCAACACTTATTCGCATGGTGACATCGCTCGAATCTTGAAGACTTACGGCGATGAACGCTTCGCCGGCAAGATTGCTTCTGCGGTGCTGAAAGAACGTGAAAAAGAGCCATTCACTACCTCTGCTCGTTTGGTGGAGCTTCTGTACGACGCCATCCCTGCAGCGACCCGCCGAACCGGTGGACACCCCGCGAAACGTACTTTCCAGGCGTTGCGCGTTGAGGTGAACAACGAGCTTGATTCCCTGAAGAATGTGCTTCCTCAAATCACTGACGCCCTCAATGTTGGGGGACGTGCAGTGTTTATGAGCTACCAGTCTCATGAGGACAAGCTGGTGAAGAAGTTCTTCACGGATCTGACCACCTCTAAGACCCCTCCGGGCTTGCCTGTTGATCTTCCTGGAACTGCACCACAGTTTAAGCAGGTTACTCGCGGTGCTGAAACGGCTTCGGAAGCTGAAATTGAAGAAAACCCACGTGCCGCACCTGTGAAGGTGCGCGCAATCGAAAGAATCGGCAACAACTCAGGAGACCTCTCATGACCGTGACAAATGGCTCCCGCACAGAGTCGGGAAAGATTCGCGATCGACGTGTCGCTGACGCTGATCCACGGTATAGCCGTCGCGTCTCGGTGAGTAGGGATTTCTCCACAGCGGAAGCTTCGGGGAGGGGCGCGTCGATAAGCACGCAACCTCGTCGTGACATGGCGCCGGAAAGGCGCCACACAACCCGGGCCCTGGTGAACCCTGGCGTGCAGCCAACGCGTAAGCGTTTGATGCAGCACAAGCTGGGCTCTCAGCAGGTTATGTCTGTGCGTGGTCGCCGCGTTGAGGCAAAACGTGCTGATCCTAAGGTGATCCAGCTGTCTGTGCTGGTGGTTATCCTGCTGTGCGTTGGTGTTGGCGCGACCATGGGTCTGTCCGGAACGTCAACACAGCAGACTTTCCAGTTGCAGGAACTTCAGGCAACTGAAACGGATTTGAGCAATCGCATTGAGTCTCTCAACCGAGATGTGGAAGATGCTCGCTCAGCAGCAACCTTGGCAGCGAATGCTACCGAGATGGGCTTGGTATCCCCAGTGGAACCTGGCGTGCTCGCAGTGCAGGAAAACGGTGATGTTGTGGAGGAGCGCGAAGCAAATCCAGAGACACGCCCTATAGTTGACATCAATGGACAACAGACCCGACCAAATCGGGCATCAAGCAACCCTGACGAGACTAACGCAGTGACTGAAAACCTCCAGGCGATTCCACAAGAAGCAGCAGCTCCGCCGTATCAGACCAACACTGTTCCTTATGCTGCAACCACCGGACAAGCAGGTGGCGCAGGGCAGTGACTTTCCCCAGCAATGGCAGAAGTCGGGGCGAGCGTGCGGGACGTGAAGATACGTCCCGCCGTTCGGCGTATCAGGACGAAAGCAGAAGAGCCGCTAGAGAGCGCGAACTTACGCGACGCAGCGGTAAAGCTAAAGGCGTAAACCAAGAAGAAGGAGTGACCTACCGGCCTAAATCTTCAACCCAGGGCGGCGCACGCAAGCGACGTGTGAACATGGTTACCGCTATCGCATTGGTCATCGCTGGCGTACTGATCATTCGCCTTGGCTGGGTCCAAGTTGTCTGGGGACCAGAACTGTCCCTCAATGCTTCGGAACAGCGCACCCGCGTGTACGTAGATCCTGCACGTCGTGGAACCATCGTGGACCGCGAAGGAAACCAGATGGCGTACACGATGCAGGCACGTTCGCTGACGGTTTCTCCGAACATCATGCGTGAGGAATTAAAGACCGGAACTGATCTGGCCTTGCGTTTGGCGGCTGAAGAAACCGATCCGGAAAACGTGGCCAGCTATGTGACCATCGAAGAAGGCAACGCGTATGTTTTTGCGTCTGAAGAACAGCGCGAAACCATTCTGTCCGACAAGGTAGAAGAGCGCATTCAAAGCATTGCGGATCGGATCCCTGAGATCATCAAATCCCATGACCAAGATGTCACTGGAATTTCCTCTGAGGAGATCCTGGACAAGCTCAATGCAAATAGCCAGTATGAGGTGCTCGTCCGCAATGTTGATCCCGATGTAGCGTCAGAAATCACCGATGAGATGCCCAGCGTCGCAGCTGATCATCAAGACATCCGCCAATACCCAAACGGCGCGATTGGTGAAAACATCATCGGTCGAATCAGCATGGACGGCGAAGGCCAGTTCGGCTTTGAGGCTTCCAACGATTCCCTGTTGGCAGGAAACAACGGTCGCTCAACCCAGGACATGTCCATTTTGGGACAAGCAATCCCGGGCACGTTGAGGGATCAAATTCCAGCCATTGATGGTGCCAGCGTTGAACTCACCGTTGATCTGGATCTGCAAACCTATGTGCAGCAGGCATTGGAGCAGGCGAAAGCTAACTCCGGTGCAGAAAACGCCTCCGCTGTGGTTCTTGATGCCAAGACCGCTGAGGTTTTGGCGATGGCAAACACCGATACCATCAACCCCAACGAAGACACGGGAAAGCAGATTGAGCAGGGCAAGAGCTTTGACAATCCTTCTGTCACCCACCCCTTCGAGCCTGGTTCTGTAGCCAAGGTGATTACTGCAGCAGGCGTAATTCAAGAGGGCTTGACTACTCCAGATGAAGTGTTGCAGGTACCGGGCAGTATTGAAATGGCCGGTGTTTCTGTCGGTGATGCGTGGGACCACGGTGTTGTTCCCTATACCACTGCAGGAATTTTTGGTAAGTCCTCGAATGTAGGCACTCTGATGCTTGCGCAGCGTCTTGGTGAAGATAAATTTGCTGATTACCTGGAACGATTCGGTGTGGGACAGTCAACGGGTATTGAGCTTCCGAGCGAATCCCAAGGCCTGCTGCCCGCACGTGAGCAGTGGTCTGGCGGTACTTTTGCTAACCTGCCCATCGGTCAGGGTATGTCGATCACCACGTTGCAAATGGCTGGAATCTACCAAGCTTTGGCCAACGATGGTGAACGCATTGAACCGCGGATCATCAAGAGCGTGACTGATTCTGACGGAACAGTCCTAGAGCAGCCGGAACCCGATAAAATCCAGGTTGTCAGCGCTGAAGCTGCCCGCACCACGGTGGATATGTTTAGGTCTGTCACCCAGGTTGATCCAACTGGAGTGCAACAAGGTACCGCTCCAGACGCCTCCATTGAGGGTTATCAAATCTCAGGTAAGACAGGTACGGCGCAGAAAGTTGACCCCAACACGGGCGCGTACTCTAACTCGCAATACTGGATTACCTTCGCGGGTATTGCACCCGCTGATGATCCTCGATTTGTTGTAGCCATCATGCTTGATGAGCCAGAACGCGGAGTCCACGGTGGTGGCGGCCAAACCGCAGCACCTTTGTTCAAAGACATCGCCACCTGGTTGCTCAACCGCGACAACATCCCACTGTCTGCAGCCACCGAACCGATCATCCTTCAAGCTCAATAACTCAAACAGAAGTGTCTTTTGTAGAATTTCATAATCTGAACTTTTGTTTGAACTCTTTTCGGCATCACCCACGTGCCGCGTCCGAATTATTAACACCTAGAAACCTGTGGAGGAGAGAAAACCATGGCAACCACGTTGCTGGACCTCACCAAACTTATCGATGGCATCCTCAAGGGCTCTGCCCAGGGCGTTCCCGCTCACGCAGTAGGGGAACAAGCAATCGCGGCTATTGGTCTTGACTCCTCCAGCTTGCCTACCTCGGACGCTATTTTTGCTGCAGTTCCAGGAACCCGCACTCACGGCGCACAGTTTGCAGGTACGGATAACGCTGCGAAAGCTGTGGCCATTTTGACTGACGCAGCTGGACTTGAGGTGCTCAACGAAGCAGGAGAGACCCGCCCAGTCATCGTTGTTGATGATGTCCGCGCAGTACTTGGCGCAGCATCATCAAGCATTTATGGCGATCCTTCAAAAGATTTCACGCTCATTGGAGTCACTGGAACCTCAGGTAAAACCACCACCAGCTACCTCTTGGAAAAAGGACTCATGGAGGCAGGCCACAAAGTTGGTTTGATCGGCACCACAGGTACACGTATAGATGGGGAAGAAGTACCCACGAAGCTCACCACTCCAGAAGCGCCGACTCTGCAGGCATTGTTTGCTCGAATGCGCGATCACGGTGTCACCCACGTGGTGATGGAAGTATCCAGCCATGCATTGTCATTGGGCAGGGTTGCGGGTTCCCACTTTGATGTAGCTGCGTTTACCAACCTGTCGCAGGATCACCTTGATTTCCACCCCACCATGGATGATTACTTTGACGCGAAGGCATTGTTCTTCCGCGCAGATTCTCCACTTGTGGCTGACAAACAGGTCGTGTGCGTGGATGATTCTTGGGGTCAGCGCATGGCCAGCGTGGCAGCGGATGTGCAAACAGTATCCACCCTTGGGCAAGAAGCAGACTTCAGCGCTACAGACATCAATGTCAGCGACTCTGGCGCCCAGAGTTTTAAGATCAACGCCCCCTCAAACCAGTCCTACCAGGTCGAGCTAGCTCTTCCAGGTGCGTTCAACGTTGCTAACGCCACGTTGGCATTTGCCGCTGCGGCACGCGTGGGTGTTGATGGCGAAGCGTTTGCTCGAGGCATGTCCAAGGTCGCGGTTCCAGGCCGTATGGAACGCATTGATGAGGGACAAGACTTCCTTGCAGTGGTGGATTATGCCCACAAGCCTGCTGCAGTGGCTGCTGTGTTGGATACGTTGAGGACCCAGATTGACGGGCGCCTCGGAGTGGTTATCGGTGCTGGTGGAGACCGCGATTCCACCAAGCGTGGCCCCATGGGGCAGTTGTCCGCACAGCGTGCTGATCTAGTTATTGTCACTGATGACAACCCTCGTTCAGAGGTGCCTGCCACGATTCGCGCAGCAGTCACTGCGGGAGCACAGCAGGGTGCTTCAGAGTCCGAACGACCGGTGGAAGTCCTAGAAATTGGTGACCGTGCAGAAGCAATTCGCGTTTTGGTCGAGTGGGCACAGCCTGGAGATGGCATTGTAGTAGCTGGAAAAGGCCATGAAGTTGGACAACTAGTTGCTGGTGTCACCCACCATTTTGATGACCGCGAAGAAGTTCGCGCTGCTTTGACAGAAAAGCTCAACAATAAACTTCCCCTTACTACGGAAGAAGGATAGGCCACAGTCATGATCACAATGACCCTTGGGGAGATCGCTGACATCGTTGGAGGCAGGCTTACTGGCGGTGCTCAAGAAGATACGCTTGTGAGCTCCAGCGTGGAGTTTGATTCTCGATCCCTCACACCGGGTGGCTTGTTTTTAGCACTTCCGGGTGCTCGTGTAGACGGCCATGATTTTGCTGCAACTGCAATTGAGAAAGGTGCGGTTGCAGTATTGGCAGCCCGTGAGGTTGACGTACCTGCGATCGTCGTGCCTCCAGTAAAAATCCAGGAATCCAATGCTGACATTTATGCTCATGATCCAGATGGGCATGGCGCGGCGGTAGTGGAGGCGTTGTCTCGGTTGGCTCGCCACGTGGTGGATATCTGCGTGGCTGGCCATCAATTGAACGTTGTGGCTATTACTGGTTCTGCGGGAAAGACTTCTACGAAGGATTTCATCGCGACGATTCTTGGCCAAGATGGGCCAACGGTGGCTCCTCCGGGCTCGTTTAACAATGAGCTTGGTTTGCCCCACACCGCGCTCCGCTGCACAACCGATACTAAGTATTTGGTGGCTGAGATGTCCGCGCGTGGCATTGGACATATTAAGCACCTGACAGAGATTGCTCCGCCACGGATTGCAGCTGTGCTCAACGTCGGCCATGCGCACCTGGGTGAATTTGGATCCCGCGAGAATATCGCGCAGGCAAAAGGCGAGATCATTGAAGCGCTGCCCTCGAAGAAAACGGGTGGGGTAGCAGTCCTTAACGCTGACGATCCTTTTGTCGCCCGGATGGCTCCACGTACTAAGGCGCGCGTGGTGTGGTTTACCACAGATGCAGGCCAAGCAAAAAAGTCTGATTATTGGGCAACGAGTATTTCACTGGACGCTGTTGCGCGGGCAAGCTTTACGCTGAACACGAAGGACGGCTCTTGGCCGGTCACCCTGCAGGTTTTTGGTGAGCACCAGGTTGCTAATGCACTTGCTGCTGCTGCCATTGCCATGGAAGCTGGCGTCGCCCCAGAATTGGTGGTTGCTGGATTGGAAGCACATTCAGCTGCTTCCGCGCACCGCATGGATGTAAAGACCCGTGCCGACGGCGTGACCATCATCAACGATTCTTACAACGCGAATCCTGATTCTATGCGTGCAGGTATCGCGGCTCTTGCGTACACAGCTAGTGGTCGTTCTGAAGTAACAAGCTGGGCAGTGCTTGGCCAAATGGGTGAGCTTGGCGATGACGCCTCGGAAGCCCATGCCGAACTTGGTGCTGAGCTGGCTAAATACAATGTTCAAGAACTTGTCACAGTGGGGGAGAACCCTAACTGTGCAGCACTTGCAGAGTCCGCAGCGAGCCTGGGTGTGAGTACTCACGTAGTTTCAGACGTTGATGCAGCGCTCGAGTTGCTCGCAGGCCATATTAAGCGGGATGATGTAGTGCTGGTTAAGGCTTCAAATGCTGATCGCCTGTGGAGGGTCGCAGAAGCACTACATGGCATGGTGCCGGGCCTCAAAAACACAGGTGGCTCGGTCAACGACGATTCTCGTCGGAACGTGGAAGGACAGTAGAAAACAATGCAACAGATTATGGTCAGTGGAACGGTTGCGTTCCTCGTCTCAATCTTTCTCACCCCGGTGTTGATCCGTTATTTCACTAACCGCCAGTTGGGCCAGGAAATCCGTGAAGAAGGCCTGCAGTCTCACTTGCGTAAGCGTGGCACTCCAACCATGGGTGGCATTGCGATTATCGCGGGCATTGTTGTGGCCTATGTGTTTACCAATATCTTGGCCATGATCCAAGGCGTTGGTGGATTCACAGTCTCCGGCTTGCTCGTGTTGGGTCTGACCTTGGGCCTTGGTGCCACTGGCTTCGCCGATGACTTCATCAAGCTGTACATGAACCGAAACCTTGGTTTGAACAAGACCGCTAAGCTGGTGTCTCAGCTGGCCATTGCGTTGATCTTTGGTTTTTTGGTACTGCAGTTTCCCGATGAAAACGGTCTGACCCCAGCATCAACCCACCTGTCATTCATTCGCGATATCGACACCATTGACCTTGGCTTCGGGGGCAGCGTTTTTGGCATCATCGTGTTCCTCATTTTTATCTACGTTGTGGTCAGCGCGTGGTCGAATGCCGTGAACATCACTGATGGTTTGGATGGTTTGGCTGCAGGTACCACAGCATTTGTCATGGGTGCTTACACCTTGATCACGTTCTGGCAGTTCCGAAACTCCTGCGATACTGCAGTGGAAGCGGGTTGCTATACGGTGCGTGATCCACTGGATTTGTCTGTGTTGTGTGCTGCTGGTCTGGGCGCCACCTTGGGCTTTCTGTGGTGGAATGCGGCGCCGGCAAAGATCTTCATGGGCGATACTGGTTCTTTGGCACTGGGCGGTTTGGTTGCAGGTATTTCTGTGGTTAGCCGCACCGAGCTGCTCATGGTTATCATCGGCGCGCTGTTTGTCATTGAGATCGCTTCTGTTGCGATCCAGATCGGCGTGTTTAAGACCCGCGGTAAGCGTGTGTTCAAAATGGCTCCGATCCACCACCACTTCGAGGCCCTTGGGTGGGCTGAAACTACCGTGGCCATCCGTTTCTGGCTGATCGCGATCATGGCTGTGTTGGCGGGTGTCGGTGTGTTTTACAGCGACTGGCTCCACTTAGCGGAGGTATAAATAATTATGGTTTCTCTGTCCCATTTACCTCAGGCGCTGCAGGGCCGTATTCTTGTGGCCGGCGCTGGTGTTTCCGGCCTGTCCATTGCAAAGATGCTCAGTGAGTTGCATTGCGATGTTGTGGTCGCCGACGATAACGAAACTGCACGTCACATGCTCATTGAAGTAGTAGACGTTGCAGATATCAGCACCGCGCAGGCTCAGGAACAGCTGGATTCTTTCTCCATTGTGGTCACCTCCCCGGGCTGGCGCCCAACAAGCACTTTGCTTGTCGACGCCCACCGCCAGGGCCTTGAGGTTATCGGTGACGTCGAGCTTGCTTGGCGCCTGGACCAGGCAGGTGTTTTCGGCGAGCCACATACGTGGCTCGCAGTCACCGGCACCAACGGTAAAACAACCACCACATCAATGCTCGCCGCGATGATGAATGAGGGCGGTTTTACTGCCAAGGCAGTGGGCAATATCGGCATCCCGGTGTCTGAGGCTTTGGTAGCGAAAAACCGCATTGATTTGTTAGTTGCAGAGCTGTCTAGTTTCCAATTGCACTGGTCTCCAACCTTCACCCCTGATGCTGGCGTGGTGCTCAACTTGGCTGAGGATCACATCGATTGGCACGGTTCCATGCGTGATTATGCGTTGGCCAAGATGGAAGTGCTCAAGGGCAAGGTCGCCATCATTGGGGCAGACGATCCTTATTTGGTGCAGCTGACTTCTGAAGCAGACTTGAGTGGTCTCATTGGATTTACCGTCAATGAGCCTGCAACCGGCCAGTTGGGTGTGAAAGCGGGGGAGCTCGTCGATAATGCCTACGGCAATAATGTGGTGCTTGCATCCGCTGACGGCATTAATCCCGCCGGCCCTGCCGGTGTTTTGGACGCTTTGGCTGCAGCTGCGGTGGCGCGCTCGCAGGGCGTGGCACCTGAGGCGATCGCGCGTGCGTTGGATTCTTTTGAGGTGGCAGGCCACCGTGGCCAGGTCGTCGCCGAGCATGACGGTGTTCATTTCATTGACAACTCCAAGGCGACCAACCCCCACGCTGCTGATTCTGCGCTAGCTGGGCATGATTCAGTCATTTGGGTTGTCGGCGGACAGCTCAAAGGCGCGGACATTGCGCCACTGGTGAAAAAGCACGAACAGCGCATCAAGGCAGCATTGGTGTTGGGCGCAGATCGTGCTGAAATCGTGGCAGCGTTGAAGGAACACGCGCCGCAGGCCTCTGTATTTGTCACTGACAAGACGGAGCCATTTGAGGCAATGGAAGAAATCGTCACTGAGGCATTTAGCATCAGCGAACCCGGCGATACCGTGTTGCTTGCCCCTGCCGCTGCGTCTTTGGACATGTTCAAAGGCATGGGCCAGCGTGGCGACCTCTTTGCACACAACATCATTGGCACAATCAAAGGATTAACGGAAGAGAAAGGCTGATCATGACCACCGGAGCCTCAAAAAAACCCGCACGTCCGAACACTGGCGCTAAAACCAGAACGGGGCTGGGAATTAGGGAGCGTATTTCCGGTGCATGGAATGATCTTCTCGCGCGCCCTTTAACTGACTACATCATGATCTTGTGCATCGTGGTCATTTTGTCGTGCCTCGGTGTAGTCATGGTGTATTCCTCCTCAATGACATGGTCGTTAAGGGAAGGTGGCTCCGTGTGGGGTACTGCCGTGCGCCAGGGCATCATGATCGTGTTGGGTTTCTTTGCCATGTGGGTGGCGTTGATGACGCGCCCGCAAACCATTAGAAACCTATCCAACCTGATATTGATTGTGTCTATTGTCTTGCTGCTTGCCGTGCAGATTCCTGGCATTGGTACAGGTAAAGAAGAGGTCGGGTCGCAGTCGTGGATTGCTCTTGGACCTATTCAGTTTCAGCCTTCGGAGATCGCCAAAGTGGCCATTGCCGTGTGGGGAGCGCACTACCTCGCAGGCAAGGGCCCTGTGCAGCACTGGTTCAATAACCACTTGATGCGTTTTGGTGGCGTCGGTGCATTCATGGCGTTTTTGATCTTCATGGAAGGCGACGCCGGCATGGCGATGTCTTTCGTGCTGGTTGTATTGTTCATGCTGTTTTTTGCGGGCATCGCCATGGGTTGGATCGCGATTGCCGGCGTACTGATTATCGCAGCCCTCGCAGTCCTGGCAATGGGCGGAGGCTTCCGTTCAAGCCGATTCGAGGTGTATTTCGATGCGCTGTTTGGCAATTTCCACGATGTGCGAGGCATTGCCTTCCAGTCCTATCAGGGCTTCCTCTCTCTTGCAGATGGTTCCGGCTTGGGAGTTGGTTTGGGCCAATCAAGGGCGAAGTGGTTCTACCTGCCCGAAGCTAAAAATGACTTCATCTTTGCCATCATTGGTGAGGAGCTGGGGCTGTGGGGTGGCGCTCTGGTCATCGCACTTTTCGCGGGGCTGCTGTACTTCGGTCTGCGCACAGCCAAGAAGAGCCACGATCCATTCTTGGGCTTGATGGCTGCAACCTTGACGGCATCCGTGGTGTCGCAGGCGTTCATCAACATTGGCTACGTGGTTGGTCTGCTGCCAGTTACTGGTATTCAGCTGCCCATGATTTCCGCCGGTGGTACCTCCGCGATCATTACCTTGGCTTCCATGGGCTTGCTCATTAGCTGTGCACGCCACGAACCAGAGACAGTTTCTGCGATGGCTTCCTATGGACGCCCCGCAATCGATCGACTTCTGGGATTGCGTGAGCCTTCAAGTACTTTGACCACCAGTAATGCATCCTTGCGTTCCAACAAAACCAAGGCCGCTAAACAAAAGCCGAGTCCTCAGAAAGAGTCTCGGGACCGCTTCGGCGAGCCTGTGACCGCACGCCGAGCGCAGGCGCCACGAAGTGGGCGAGCTGGAGTACAATCGGAAGCTCCGCGACGCTCGACTGGTAGCGTCAAAGGTCGAAGCAGTGGTCAGGACAACGGTCGAAGCAACGAAGGTACGGCGCGTAGCCAATCAACTACTGGTGGGCGCGCAGCCGATCGCAGCGTTGATCGAAGTCGTCAAAGCAGGCCTACCGAGCGCCGTTCCGAGTCGCGCGATGATTGGCGTGACAACCGCAACCGCAGATAAATGTGAAATCAGGAGAACTACGAATAAAGATGGCTAACTCCCCAAAACCCATGCGGGTTGTCGTTGCTGGTGGCGGTACCGCAGGACATATTGAGCCTGCGTTGGCAGTGGCTGAAGCGCTGCGCGATAAGCACGGTGCAACAGTTTCGGCTTTAGGTACTGCTCGTGGTTTGGAAACAACCCTGGTGCCTGATCGTGGGTTTGAGCTTCATCTCATCGAGCCGGTTCCAGTCCCACGCAAGCCCAATATGGATTTGTTGAAGCTCCCATTCCGGGTAGCTAAGGCATTAGGCCAAGCACGCAAGGCACTGAAGGACACAGACGCTCAAGCGGTCATCGGCTTTGGCGGTTATGTATCTGCTCCGGCTTATATGGCGGCGAAGTCTTTGGGCTTGCCATTTTTTGTCCACGAAGCCAACGCCCGTGCAGGCATGGCCAACAAATTGGGCGTCAAGCTCGGTGGCGTTGGCCTTAATGCTGTTGCTGGTTCCGGCATGGACGGCGACGTGGTGGGCATTCCGATTCGTGCTGTTTTAAGTGGCGCGCGGGATGAGTCCGCAGCTGACCGAGCCAGGGACACTTGGGGTTTGGACAAGGACCGCCAAACCATTTTTGTCACCGGTGGTTCGCAGGGCTCTGTGAGTATCAACAAGGCCGTCGAGCAAGCTGTAGATCAGCTGGTGGAGGCAGGTTTCCAGGTGCTCCACGCCGTGGGTAAGAAAAACGAGTTGCCTGCAGCGAAACCCGGCTACCATCCCGTTCCGTTTATCGACGATATGCAGGCTGCCTACACCGTTGCTGATCTTATCGTGTGCCGCTCCGGCGCGATGACGGTTGCAGAGGTCACCGCCGCCGGCGTCCCCGCGATTTATGTCCCGCTGCCTCACGGCAACGGTGAGCAGGCTCTCAACGCCCAGGCTGTCATTAAAGCTGGCGCCGCGCGCCAGATCGACGACGCGGACTTCACCGCCCAGACGCTCATCGACGCCACCCTTGACATTCTCCTTCATCCCTCCACACACCAATCGATGTCGGACGCAGCTAAAACCTCCACCGCAGGTAACGCCTCCACGGTGATTGCAGACATGATTGCTGCAACTATCAATAGCCAACACAACTAAAACGACCAGCTCAACGCAAAGGAATAGTTTAAAGGTGACCACTCCACACTTGGATTCTGCACAAGATATTGATCTGTCCCGCGTCCACCTCATCGGTATTGGCGGAGCCGGAATGTCTGGCGTTGCCCGAATCCTGCTTGCCCGCGGTAAGACAGTCACTGGTTCCGATGCCAAAGATTCCCGCACCTTGCTTCCACTCCGCGCCGTGGGAGCCACCATCGCAGTGGGACACGCTGCGGAAAACCTTGAGCTTTCCGGCGAACTTCCCACCGTCGTGGTGACCTCTTTTGCCGCCATTCCGCAAGACAACCCGGAACTTGTTCGTGCACGTGAAGAAGGCATTCCGGTTATTCGTCGCTCCGATCTGTTGGGCGAATTGCTGGAAGGCTCCACCCAGGTTTTGATCGCGGGTACCCACGGTAAGACCTCCACCACCTCTATGTCTGTGGTAGCTATGCAGGCAGCGGGCATGGATCCAAGCTTTGCTATCGGCGGACAGCTCAACAAGGCTGGCACCAATGCGCACCATGGAACTGGTGAGGTCTTTATCGCTGAAGCAGATGAATCTGACGCATCGCTGCTGCGCTACAGGCCAGATGTTGCAGTGGTCACCAATGTGGAACCAGACCACCTGGACTTCTTTAAAACCCCTGAAGCCTACTTCCAAGTGTTCGACGATTTCGCAGGACGCATCACCCCGAACGGCAAGCTGGTTGTGTGCCTGAACGATCCTCACGCAGCGGAGCTGGGGGAGAGGTCTGTCCGCAAGGGTATCAAGACTGTTGGTTACGGTACCGCTGACGCCGTACAGGCACACCCTGAGGTTCCAGCGATGGCTACCATCGTGGATTCCCAAGTTGTCGCAGAAGGCACCCGCGCCACCATCAACATCGATGGACAGGAAGTATCTGTGATTCTTCAAATCCCTGGTGATCACATGGTACTCAACGGTGCAGCCGCCCTGCTGGCCGGATACCTGGTGGGTGGGGACGTCGACAAGCTTGTTGAAGGCTTGTCGGATTTCTCCGGCGTGCGACGCCGCTTTGAGTTCCACGGTGCTATCGAGGGCGGCAAATTTAATGGCGCTGCTATTTATGATGATTACGCACACCACCCAACGGAAGTAACTGCAGTGCTCAGCGCTGCGCGCACCCGGGTGAAGGCCGCTGGAAAGGGCCGTGTCATCGTCGCGTTCCAACCACATTTGTACTCACGCACCATGGAATTCCAAAAGGAGTTCGCGGGGGCACTGTCACTGGCAGACGCTGCCGTGGTGCTTGAGATTTACGGAGCGCGCGAACAACCGGTGGATGGCGTGTCCTCGGAAATCATCACCGATGCGATGACCATTCCAGTGGTGTACGAACCTAATTTCTCTGCAGTCCCAGAACGCATTGCAGAAATCGCAGGACCTAATGACATCGTGCTCACCATGGGTGCAGGTTCCGTGACCATGCTTGCTCCAGAAATCCTGGATCAGCTGCAAAACAATTAGGACGTAAGTGAACAAGGCAGGACTAGCGTGAACAAAAAAGTCATCGCCATTGTTGTGGGTGTGGTTGTTGTCCTCGTGGCAATCCTGGGCGTTGTTGCCTGGTTCGTTCCCATCCTCAAGGTGGGAAACATTGAAGTAACCGGTGCAACGCGCACAGATCCGGATCAAGTACTGGAAGTCTCCGGGATTGTTGAGGGCGAAAACCTCTTCCGCGTCGATGCGACTGCAGCAGGGCAAAACATTGTGGAATTGCCCTGGGTGAAATCGGTGACCGTTAACCGTGCCCTGCCAAGCACCATCACCGTGGAGCTGACAGAGCGTGAGCCTGCAGTGTTCATCAAGCGTGCTGATGGTGACCATGTCATTGACACCGAGGGTAAAGAAATTATCATTGGAACACCCCCGGTGGGAACAGTAGAAGTTTCTGGCGCGGATGAAGGAAACTCAGAAGTGCTTCCTGCGGTTATTGCTGTAATCAACGCAATTAAAGCGCAAGATGCGCAGATGACAGAAAGTATCCAGGTAGTGGAAGCTCCGGATCAATTTGATATCTTGCTGAAAATGAATGACGGCCGGGAAATCTACTGGGGATCCTCGGAAAACAACCACGATAAAGCGGTGGCCATGTCGACTGTTTTGAAGCGGGAAGGCCAACGTTGGAACATTAGCTCACCCTCAATGGTGACAGTCCGCTAAAGTGGCTGGGTAGTTCCGGTTCACCCGTTTCCACAACGCGTTTGCCCACCTCAACAACCCTAAAGTAAAGGTTGAGGGTAGCGACACGCCGCTGTAAATGTCCGACACATTGACGTGTTTTTCGCACAAGATATATGTCAGCCGGATTAACACTTTTAGATAAGCTCTCACAGTGCTGACTGCTTATCTGAGATGAAAATAAAAGCAAAATTTTTTTAGTATCAACTCTTCGAAAGGCGAGACATCGACAATGACCTCACCGAACAACTACCTCGCCAAGATTAAGGTCGTCGGCGTGGGCGGCGGCGGAGTCAACGCCGTCAACCGCATGATTGAAGAAGGCCTCAAAGGCGTGGAGTTCATCGCGGTGAACACCGACTCGCAGGCTCTCATGTTCTCTGATGCCGACGTAAAGCTCGATATCGGACGTGAAGCTACCCGTGGTCTTGGTGCCGGCGCGAACCCAGAAGTTGGACGTGCCTCGGCAGAGGATCACAAGAACGAAATCGAAGAAACCATCAAGGGCGCCGACATGGTCTTCGTTACCGCCGGCGAAGGTGGTGGCACCGGAACTGGTGCTGCACCAGTTGTGGCAGGGATCGCCAAGAAGATGGGCGCACTGACCATTGGTGTTGTGACCAAGCCTTTCGAGTTCGAAGGCCGTCGCCGTACTCGCCAGGCAGAAGAAGGCATCGCAGCACTGAAGGAGGTCTGCGACACCCTCATCGTTATTCCAAATGACCGCCTGCTTGAGCTGGGTGATGCGAACCTGTCCATCATGGAAGCGTTCCGCGCAGCCGATGAAGTTCTCCACAATGGTGTTCAGGGTATTACCAACCTGATCACCATCCCTGGTGTGATCAACGTGGACTTCGCGGACGTTCGCTCCGTCATGTCCGAAGCTGGTTCAGCACTCATGGGTGTGGGCTCTGCACGTGGGGACAACCGCGTTGTCTCTGCAACCGAGCAGGCCATCAACTCTCCACTTCTCGAAGCAACCATGGACGGCGCAACTGGCGTCCTGCTGTCCTTTGCTGGTGGATCCGACCTGGGCCTCATGGAAGTCAACGCAGCTGCATCCATGGTCCGTGAGCGTTCCGATGAAGATGTCAACCTCATCTTCGGTACCATCATCGACGACAACCTGGGCGACGAAGTCCGCGTAACCGTCATCGCGACCGGTTTTGACGCAGCTCGCGCAAGCGCCGCTGAGAACCGCCGCGCAGGCATCTCAGCTGCACCTGCAGCTGAGCCAGTCCAGCAGCAGCAGGTCCCAACCACCAACGCAACCCTTCCACCAGAGAAGGAAAGCATCTTCGGTGGTGCACGTGAGGAGAATGATCCTTACCTGTCCCGCTCTGCTGGTGCACGTCATCGCATTGAGGAGACCCGCTCCGGCGGTGGACTCTTCACCACCGGCAATGATCGCGATTACCGTCGTGATGAGCGCCGCGAAGATCACCGTGACGAGCGCCGCGATGAGCGCCGCGATGACCGTTCCTACGACCGCCGTGATGATCGTCGTGACGATCGCCGCGATGACCGCGGAGACGACCTGGATGTACCCAGCTTCCTCCAGTAATTAAGAAGGAGAATAGACTTATCCACTATGGATAGTCTTGACCCCCGCAACCGCCCCGTCCGCAAGGTCTTCACGACCCGTGCCGGCGGGGTTTCGCAGTCCCCGTATGCTTCCTTCAACCTTGGTGATCACGTCGGCGACGATCCTCAAGCTGTGGCATCCAACCGCAATCGCTTGGCTGACATCATCGGTTTGTCCCCAGACAAGGTGGTGTACATGGAGCAAATTCATTCCAATACCGTCACAGTCACTGATGAAGCCCCAGCGGATGGCCAGGCTGTAGAGGCCACCGATGCGCTAGTGACCACGCAACGAGGGCTAGCGTTGGCCGTCTTGGTCGCTGACTGCGTCCCAGTGCTGCTGTCTGATACAGACGCTGGCGTGATTGCGGCAGTGCATGCAGGCCGCATGGGCGCCCGCAACGGTATCGTGGCTAAAACCATTGCGAAGATGGAGGAGCTCGGCGCGAAACCCAGCCGCATTCATGCGCTCATGGGTGCAGCGGCATCGGGTGCGAACTACGAGGTCCCAGAGGCCATGGCGCGCGATGTGGAAGCCAAACTTCCAGGTTCCATTGCGCGTACGACAAAAGGCACCACAGGACTGGACATCCGCGCAGGGCTGCTGCGTCAAATGCTCAGCCTGGGTGTGCAAATGATTGATTCTGATCCACGTTGCACCATCGAAGACGAAGATCTGTTTTCTTACCGCCGCGAAGGCACGACAGGCCGCCAGGCCGGCGTGGTGTGGCTGCCAAAGGAGGCATAAATTGGAGCGCCGCGAAGAGCTGCAGGTACGACTGCAGCAGGTGCAAGCGCGTATCGACGCGACCCTCAACGAACACAACCGCCCCGAGGGCAGTGTACGTCTGTTGCCGGTCACCAAATTCCACCCCGTGGAAGATATCAAGATCTTACAAGAGCTTGGTGTCACCGCAGTGGGAGAAAACCGCGAACAAGAAGCACGCGCCAAAGCACTCGAACTTCCTGACATGGACTTTCATATGATTGGCCAAATCCAATCAAAGAAAGCCAACTCGATCGCCAGGTGGGCAGCTGCAGTGCACTCCGTTGATAGCGAGAAAATCGCCGAAGCATTGGGCAGGGGAGTAGCCCTTGCATTGGAAAGAGACGACCGCACCAGTGACGAGCTTCCGTGTTTTATTCAACTGAGTTTGGATGGTGACCCGAGCCGAGGTGGAACTCCATTGAGCCAGGTCACACAACTTGCCGATTGCATCAGTGACACCACACATCTGCGTTTTGAGGGCCTCATGTGTGTCCCACCGCTTGGTTGGGACCCTGAAAAAGCTTTTTCCCAGGCAAGAGACGTACTTTCAGGTTTAGAGGAACACTTTGACAGGTCTTTGGAATTTTCGGCAGGTATGTCTGGAGACCTAATTGCTGCGATTAAACACGGCTCAACAATCGTGCGTGTCGGAACTGAAATTCTTGGGAACCGACCGCTAGCGTAGAAAATCAAGTTAAGGGTGTGACGAGCACCCCAGCTGCACATGAAATTTAAGACATTCCAGGTGAAGGGAAACTGCCATGTCCATGCTCAAGAAGACTAAAGAATTCTTCGGACTCGCTCCATACGAAGCGGAGCACGAGGATGCCTACTATGCAGATGAACCACGTTACGAGGGCACCGCTGCGTACGCACCTGAATACCGTGAGCGTGACTACGGCTATGCACCAGAGGCACCAGCCCCTGTTGCTCCATCGCCAGCACCTCGCTCTTACCAGTCCACCATCGTTCCAGTAGAGCTTCATTCCTTTGAAGACGCTCAGGTTATTGGTGGAGCATTTCGCGACGGCGACGCAGTTGTTTTCGACATGAGCTTGCTTTCCCGTGAGGAAGCACGCCGCATTGTGGACTTCGCTGCAGGCCTGTGCTTCGCATTGCGTGGCAAGATGCAGAAGATTGACAGCGTCACCTTCGCTGTCGTTCCAGAGCTGTCCAACATCAGCACTTCCGAGCTCGAGCGCGCCGCACGCATCCGCTAAACACACCCTCGTGGTGTGGATTTACCGGGTCACTACAGCGATGAGTGTGTAACACCATCGCCACATGTGCAGCGTGATCGGAAATCTTTAAGGGGTAATCCCTCAGCCCGTCACAGACCTCTACGGCTCTTTTCCAAGGTCTGGGGCGGGTTTTTGCGTCTATCATGAAGGTGTCGATGATCTTCGTGATCGTTTCCAGTTAATTTCATCTTCTCAACACTTCAGTTAGGCTGTTTCCTCGTGGGTAACATTGCAATATTGATCGCCTGGCTCATCGGTATTTACACATGGGTGCTTGTGGCACGCATCGTGATCGAGATGATCCAGTCATTTTCTAGATCGTTCGCGCCACCAAAGTGGTTCTACTACATTGCCGAGCCAGTTTTCATGGTCACCGATCCACCGGTGAGACTGCTTCGCCGGGTCATTCCACCGCTGCCGCTAGGTAATGTGCGCCTTGATCTTTCCGTCCTTGTGCTCTTTTTCATCCTTTCGATCCTGCGGTCGGTAGTTCTGGTTTTGGCTTAAAAGACCCTAAAAACACCTCTGGAGAAAAATCCCGGATGCCGTTAGGCATGCGGGATTTTCGGGCTTTTACCCCCTTCGCGCACACCCGCAACCGGGCGTCGAAAAGCGTGCTCTTTGAAATTGTGACAAGGATAACAACGGTAACGAATTGATATAGGTGAGCGTGGTTTAAGTTGCATCATTGGGGGTGCAAAGTTTTGTAAACACGCAATTCAAATCACAAATCTGTAACCCTGACGGGTAGGGTTGGCCACGTTCGCTTCACTGTCATTGGCATGAAGCTTTTGGGGTCCTTGTGGCCTTGAAAGTGTGCAGGATTTTTGAATTCTCTTTGGAGTTTTCGGCGCGTATGTCAGATAAAAAATAACTGCTGGCTACAATGGCACGTGAAGAACAGTATGATAAATGGAAATTCCAGTCATGAGAGATTCTTGTGGCTGAGTCCCGGCCCTGCCTGGGGCCACCGTTAAATCGAAGGGAATCCGCAAATGCCGTTGACTCCAGCTGATGTGCATAACGTCGCTTTTAATAAGCCGCCTATCGGCAAGCGTGGCTACAACGAAGACGAGGTTGATCAGTTCCTAGATCTCGTTGAGGACGCCCTCGTTCAGTTCCAAGAGGAAAACGAAGACCTAAAGCAGCAGGTCGAAGAGCTAGAGGCGCAGGTTGCTGGTGGTACTTCTTCCGCTGCTAGTTCCTCAACTGCAGGTGCAGCCACAGCCGCAGCTTCCAAGTCTGTTGACGAGGCAGCGCTGCGCAAGGAAATCGAAGAGAAGCTGCGCTCCGAATACGCATCCAAGCTCGATGATGCCTCCAAGGCCGCTCAGAAGGCTCAAAACGATGCGAAGTCCGCTCAAGATCAGCTACAGCGTGCACAAGCTGACGCAAAGGCAGCTCGCGACGAAGCTGAAAAGGCCAAGGCTGAAGCTAAGTCAGCAGCATCCTCCAGCACCACTAAGGCAGCAGCGGTTGGTGCTGTCGGCGCTGGCACCGGAGCAGCAGTTGCTACAGGTGCTGCAAATGTGGACACCCACATGCAGGCAGCGAAGGTTCTGGGACTCGCACAGGAAATGGCAGACCGCCTGACCTCCGAGGCTCGCTCCGAATCCAAGTCCATGCTGGACGAGGCTCGCGAAGCAGCAGAGAAGCAGATCGAGGAAGCAAACAGCACCTCCAACCGCACTCTGGAAGATGCTCGCGCAAACGCTGAGAAGCAGATCGCTGAAGCGCAGAACCGCGCTGACACTCTGGTCAACGAAGCTGACGCTAAGGCTAAGAACCTGGTTTCCGAAGCCGAGAAGAAGTCCGCAGCCACCCTGGCCGCATCCACCTCTCGTGCAGAAGCTCAGATCCGTCAAGCCGAGGACAAGGCAAACGCCCTCCAGGCAGACGCAGAGCGCAAGCACACCGAAACCATGGCTGCAGTCAAGGAACAGCAGAATGCTCTGGAGACCCGCATCGCGGAACTGCAGACCTTCGAGCGTGAGTACCGCACCCGCCTGAAGTCCCTCCTCGAGGGCCAGCTGGAAGAACTCAACGCACGTGGCTCCTCTGCACCAACCAACAACAAGCCATCTGGTGAGTAAAAAGAAAGATTAGTTATCTTTCACCCGGCTCCCGGGTCCGGACTATATGCGTAAGCATCCGGATCCGGGAGCTTTTTGTTCGGCTTTCATTCCAACATCGTCCATATCGCACTCCAAGGAACTGTGACTCTGGTGTTCTTCGCCGCAATAATTTTGTCTCTTGTCGGTTTTATTCTGTTGGTCATCACCGTGATCGAACCCTCCCATACGTGGACGGTGTTGCTGATTATCGTCGTGGTAGCTGGACTTATATGTTTTGGCATAGACATGTGGAACAAGCGTAAAGCCCACTGAGACTGCACGACTTTTGGATTTTCTAAGGTGCGCTATAATAGTCCACAGTCGTGCAACGGTTGTAGCAATCTTTTCACTCGTTGTGGCGGAGGTTATGATCCGGCAATCACCGGGGAGCTTTTCGGAAGAACGGCACCTTCCCTTAGTGGGAAATGCCTAGTAGAACCGAACGGGTGGGACCGTGAAAGACCTTTTGCGTCAACGAAGTGGAGCTAGTTAATTTAGCTCAAGCTGGGTGGTACCGCGTCCGTTTTTTAGGGCGTCCCCGCAGGTAGAACGATAATTATTGTTACTTGCGTGAAGGATGGGACCGAACACACATGTCTGAAGCCGTTGGCGGAGTTTACCCACAGGTTGATTTATCTGGTGGGTCATCCAGATTTCCAGAGATGGAAGAGAATGTACTGAGCTACTGGAAGAAGGATGACACCTTCCAGGCCAGCATCGATCAGCGCGATGGTGCTGAAGACTACGTCTTTTACGATGGCCCTCCGTTTGCAAACGGTCTGCCACACTACGGCCACCTACTGACTGGTTACGTCAAGGACATTGTTCCTCGCTACCAGACCATGCGTGGCTACCGCGTTCCTCGTGTCTTCGGTTGGGATACCCACGGTCTGCCAGCTGAACTTGAGGCTGAAAAGCAGCTCGGCATCAAGGACAAGGGCGAGATCGAGGCCATGGGTCTTGCCAAGTTCAACGAGTACTGTGCAACCTCCGTGTTGCAGTACACCAAGGAATGGGAAGAGTACGTCACCCGCCAGGCTCGTTGGGTGGACTTTGAAAACGGCTACAAGACCATGGACCTTTCTTTCATGGAGTCCGTGATCTGGGCGTTCAAGGAACTCTACGACAAGGGCCTGATCTACCAGGGTTTCCGCGTTCTTCCTTACTCCTGGGCAGAGCACACCCCACTGTCCAACCAGGAAACCCGACTGGATGACTCCTACAAGCTGCGCCAGGATCCAACCCTGACCGTCACGTTCCCAGTCACCGGTGTCGTCGAAGGTTCTTCTGCAAACGCTGGCCTGGTGGGAGCGTTGGCTCTTGCGTGGACGACCACCCCGTGGACCCTTCCATCCAACCTTGCGTTGGCTGTGAACCCAGCGGTGACCTACGCATTGGTTGAGGTTGCTGAAGACGGTGAGGCAGAATTCGTCGGCAAGCGTGTGCTTTTGGCTAAGGACCTCGTTGATTCCTACGCCAAGGAACTCGGTGCTGAGGCTGTTATCGTTTCTGAGCACCCAGGCTCTGAACTGGTCGGACTGACCTACGAGCCAATCTTTGGATATTTCCGCGATCACGCGAACGGATTCCAGATCCTCGGTGCAGAGTACGTCACCACCGAAGACGGCACCGGTATCGTCCACCAGGCACCAGCTTTCGGTGAAGACGATATGAACACCTGTAACGCTGCCGGCATTGAGCCAGTCATCCCAGTGGACATGGACGGCAAGTTCACCGGTTTGGTTCCTGAATACCAAGGTCAGCTTGTTTTCGATGCGAACAAGGACATCATCAAGGACTTGAAGGCTGCAGGTCGCGTGGTTCGCCACCAGACCATCGAACACTCCTACCCACACTCTTGGCGTTCCGGTGAGCCACTGATCTACATGGCTCTGCCATCTTGGTTTGTGAATGTCACCGAAATCCGCGACCGCATGGTTGAGGTCAACCAGGACATCGAGTGGATGCCAGCGCACATCCGCGACGGCCAGTTCGGCAAGTGGCTAGAAGGTGCCCGCGACTGGAACATCTCCCGTTCCCGTTACTGGGGTTCACCAATTCCAGCATGGGTCTCCGACAACGACGAATACCCACGCGTTGATGTTTATGGTTCCCTCGATGAGCTCGAGGCTGACTTTGGCGTGCGTCCAAAGTCCCTGCACCGCCCAGATATCGATGAACTGACCCGTCCAAACCCAGACGATCCAACCGGAAAGTCCACCATGCGACGCGTCACCGACGTGCTCGATGTGTGGTTTGACTCCGGTTCCATGCCGTTTGCTCAGGTGCACTACCCATTCGAGAACAAAGAGTGGTTTGATACCCACGCACCAGCAGACTTCATCGTGGAGTACATCGGCCAGACCCGTGGCTGGTTCTACCTGCTGCACGTGCTGTCCACCGCACTGTTTGACCGCCCAGCTTTCAAGAAGGTTGTCGCACACGGCATCGTCTTGGGTGATGACGGACTGAAGATGTCCAAGTCCAAGGGCAACTACCCGAACGTCAACGAGGTCTTCGACCGCGACGGTTCCGACGCCATGCGTTGGTTCCTCATGAGTTCCCCAATCCTGCGCGGCGGCAACTTGATTGTCACCGAAAAGGGCATCCGCGAAGGTGTGCGCCAAGCACAGCTTCCAATGTGGAACGCATACTCCTTCCTGCAGCTCTATACCTCCAAGAACGCAACCTGGTCAGTCGACTCCACTGACGTGCTGGACCGCTACATCCTGGCGAAGCTGCACGACTTGGTGGCAGAGACCCAAGCGGCACTTGACAGTACTGACATTGCAAAGGCTTGCGACTTGGTTCGTAACTTCTGTGATGCGTTGACCAACTGGTACGTGCGTCGTTCCCGCGACCGTTTCTGGGCTGGCGATGAAGCACACCCAGAGGCTTTCAACACCTTGTACACCGTGCTGGAAACCCTCACCCGCGTAGCAGCTCCACTGCTGCCAATGACCACCGAAGTGATCTGGCGTGGACTGACCGGCGAGCGTTCTGTGCACCTGACTGATTTCCCATCCGCTGAGTCTTTCCCAGCAGATGCTGATTTGGTTCGCACCATGGATGAGATCCGTGGCGTGTGCTCTGCGGCTTCCTCTGTTCGTAAGGCTCACAAGCTGCGTAACCGTCTGCCACTTCCAGGCCTGACTGTTGCTCTTCCAGATGCTGATCGCCTGGCAGACTTTGCTTCCATCATCCGGGATGAGGTCAACGTAAAGAATGTGGATCTGACCTCTGACGTGGATTCCGTGGGAACCTTCGAGGTTGTTGTTAACGCTAAGGTTGCAGGTCCTCGCTTGGGCAAGGACGTCCAGCGCGTGATCAAGGCTGTGAAGGCTGGCAACTACACCCGCGAAGGCGACGTCGTTGTTGCCGATGGCATCGAGCTCAACGAGGGTGAATTCACCGAGCGTCTCGTAGCAGCAAACCCTGATTCCACCGCGCAGATCGACGGCGTGGATGGACTCGTGGTTCTGGACATGGAAGTAACGGAAGAACTTGAAGCAGAAGGCTGGGCAGCGGACGCGATCCGTGGCCTGCAGGATGCTCGAAAGAACTCCGGCTTTGAGGTTTCTGACCGCATTTCTGTTGTCGTCAGCGTTCCTGAGGACAAGAAGGAATGGATCACCACTCACGCTGATCACATCGCAGCGGAAGTTTTGGCAACCTCCTTTGAGATCGTCACTGATGCTCTCGACGGCGAAACCCACGACATTGTTGCTGGTGTGACCGCGAAGGTGTCTAAGAACTAAGAGTTGTTTTGTTGAGAAAGCCCGCTGCACATCGGTGTGGCGGGTTTTCTTATGCCCAGATATTGACCTTGTCACTGTGTCAAGGCATTGAATGAGTGCCATGAACATAAGTGCCATGAACAACTTCGAACATTCAAATGCATCTATCCGTTTACAAGCAGCGTTGGCCGCAGGAACTGCTGAGGACACCACTGCGATCGATATTCTTTTGTACCGCAGTGGGGTAGAAGAAGACTTCTTTGTGCGCGACATGATCACGTGGGCGCTCACCCGCATGCCAGTTGATGACGTGTTTACCTCACTGGTCGCTGATTTGGATTCTGAGGTATCTGATCGACCATTCGGTGCAAGTCAAGCACTCCACACACTCTCCAAGTTAAGGGTCGCGCAGTCGTGGCAGGAATTGCAAGCACGGCCGTGGCTTTTGCACCGGGAGGACACGGCCCAAACTGCGTGGCGAACCTTTGTGGGACTGGTCCCAGATGACCAGACCGCATGGTTGGCGCACCAATTGCTCCAAGAATTGGATAAAGGAACGCCTGAAATTCAGCGGAGTTTAAGTCGGGCGATGGCGGAATTGGAGGGGAGGGAGGCGTCGATAAGCGTGCTTCTAGGTGCTTTAACGAGCGCGCACGCGGTGGCCACCGCCAAGCTCATTGCGGATCCGGACTCCGATTTCATGGCTGATCTGGAGGAAGCGCGGCGCGTGGATAATATGGGTGCATGCTGATCGGTGAGGTGTCCAAGCTCAGTGGGGTGAGTGCGCGCATGTTGCGGCACTACGAAAAGCTGGGTTTGGTCGAGCCGAAGCAGTCGACGGCGGGGTATCGGGAATACTCAGAAGGCGATGTGCGCAGGATCTTCCATATCGAAGGTTTGCGCAGCTTGGGTCTTAGTTTGAAGCAGGTTGGAGACGCGCTTGAGGATCCAGACTTTGATCCTCAGGCAGTCATTTCCGAGATGATTGCTGAGACTTCTGCGCGGATTTCTATGGAACGGGAGTTGCTTGCCAGGCTGAAAGCGGTGCGTCATGCGCAGGCCTCGGATTGGGAATCGGCGTTGGATGCGGTGCAGATTTTACGTCGCCTGCGATCGGGGGATCCGGCGCAACGTCAAGCCGTGGCCTTTGACTCTGTCTCTGGTAAAGAAGCAGTTGCGCTAGAAACCTTGGTGGAATCGGCGCTCGGTGAGTCGCATTTGAACGCGGAGGGGGCGCTGTCGTGGGCGGTTGTGCAGCGTGGTGAGGAAGCTGTTGCATTGGCGGCTCGTGGTTTGCGCTCAAAGGATGCGGCGGTGCGGCTGCGGGCTGTAAGGATTGTGGCGAGCGCGCGAACTTCTTTGGATGGAACGGAGCAGCTCCGGCCAATGATTCGCGATCCCGATGCTCTCGTGCGTGCTGAAACTGCGTTGGCGTTGGGAAAATCAGGCGATGAGAGTGCAGTTGAGCAGCTCGTGTCCATGGTTCTCACCGGTCTTCGGGACGTGGAGGCAGCCGAATTGCTTGCCGGATTTGGGGAGCCCGTGCAGTTAGATGTGTTCAAGAAATTTGCGCGGGCGCTAGATGATGAGGAAACAATGTCCCCGGCGCGTGGTCGGATTGCGCAAGCGCTGGCGGAGTTTAATCTTGCGCCTGTGGCGTTTTTGGTTAAGCAGCTAGTTGATGATGACAATCCGACGGTTGCTTTTACTGCGGCTGCGATTATCAAAGCCAAGGGGCTGAAGTAAGGTGTCGTGATGTGAATGATGCTGGCTTGAAGACGCGAAACCCGGTGCTTGCCCCCATTTTGATGGTGGTTAACGGCGTGTCCCTTTATGCCGGAGCAGCGTTGGCGGTGGGGCTGTTTGAGAGTTTCCCACCCGCGTTGGTTGCGTGGATGCGAGTAGCAGCGGCTGCGGTGATTTTGCTTGTGCTGTATCGGCCTGCAGTGCGAAATTTTATTGGGCAGACCGGGTTTTATGCGGCGGTGTATGGCGTTTCCACGCTTGCCATGAACATCACGTTCTATGAGGCGATCGCCCGCATTCCGATGGGTACCGCGGTGGCCATTGAGTTCTTGGGACCTATTGCAGTGGCCGCGTTGGGCAGTAAGACGCTGCGGGATTGGGCTGCGTTGGTTTTAGCTGGCATCGGAGTGATAATTATTAGCGGTGCGCAGTGGTCGGCCAACAGCGTGGGCGTCATGTTTGCACTGGCAGCAGCATTACTGTGGGCTGCGTACATCATCGCGGGAAACCGCATTGCAGGCGATGCCTCCTCCAGTAGAACCGGCATGGCGGTGGGATTCACGTGGGCCTCAGTGTTGTCTTTGCCGTTGGCGATCTGGTGGTGGCCGGGTCTGGGAGCAACGGAACTTACGTTAATCGAGGTCATCGGATTAGCACTTGGTTTGGGTGTGCTGTCGGCGGTGATTCCTTATGGCCTTGACCAGATTGTGCTCCGCATGGCCGGGCGATCCTACTTTGCGCTGCTCCTGGCTATTTTGCCGATCAGCGCCACGCTCATGGGAGCGCTTGCGCTGGGCCAAATGTTGTCGGTGGCTGAGCTTGTCGGCATTGTGCTGGTTGTCATCGCAGTTGCTTTGCGACGCCCCTCCTAGCGGTTTCCCACACCACCAGTCTTCTCAAACTAATCGTTGACCTGTTCGATTAACCTAATTTTCGGCTGGTCAACTACCATAAAAAGCATGCAACGCTGGGTGCTTCACATCGATATGGATGCCTTCTTCGCATCCTGCGAACAACTGACCCGGCCCACTTTAAGAGGCCGCCCCGTCTTGGTCGGTGGAGTCTCCGGTAGGGGAGTTGTCGCCGGAGCATCCTATGAAGCCAGAAAATTTGGCGCCCGCTCAGCGATGCCCATGCACCAAGCCAAAGCCCGAGTAGGTTTTGGGGCAGTGGTGGTGACACCCCGTCATATCGTTTACTCCGCAGCCTCGCGCCGGGTGTTCCAAATCGTGGAAAAACGCGCCGGAATTGTCGAACGCCTCAGCATCGATGAGGGCTTCATGGAACCAGAGGCTCTCGTTGGCGCCACCCCAGAAGAGGTGAAACAGTGGGCGGAAGAATTACGCGCGGAAATTAAAGAAGTTACTGGCTTACCCTCCTCGGTTGGTGCTGGCTCCGGTAAGCAGATCGCCAAAATTGGTTCAGGCGAAGCAAAGCCAGATGGTGTGTTTGTCGTGCCAGTAGACAAGCAACATGACTTGCTTGATCCACTTCCTGTGGGCGCACTTTGGGGAGTGGGTCCTGTGACAGGCTCCAAGCTTGCCTCAATGGGGGTGGAAACAATTGGTGATCTAGCAGCGCTAACCCAAAAAGAAGTAGAAATCAGCCTCGGTGCAACCATCGGAATATCACTGTGGAACCTTGCCCGAGGAATCGACGACCGCCCTGTGGAACCCCGCGCCGAAGCAAAACAGATCTCCCAAGAGCACACCTATGAAAAAGACCTCCTCACCAGGCAACAAGTAGATGCTGCCATCATTCGATCAGCCGAAGGCGCACACCGACGGCTCCTCAAAGACGGACGCGGTGCCAGAACTGTCAGCGTGAAACTGCGGATGGCCGACTTTCGTATTGAGTCTCGTTCCTACACCTTGTCCTATGCCACCGATGATTACGCAACTCTTGAGGCAACAGCATTCCGACTTGCCCGCTACCCCGGAGAAGTAGGCCCCATTCGCCTTGTCGGAGTAAGTTTTTCTGGTTTGGAAGAATCCCGCCAAGACATCCTCTTCCCGGAACTTGACCAACAAATCATCGTACCACCAGCACCCGACACCGATTATGAGGTAGGCGTGCAATCCTCTTCTAGTTCCGAAAGTACTCAAGTTGAAGCGCCGCAAGATGTCGCGTTGAGTATGTGGCGCGCAACGCAAGATGTCTACCACCCAGAATATGGCCACGGTTGGGTACAAGGTGCCGGTCACGGTGTTGTATCAGTACGTTTTGAAACCCGCAGCACCACAAAAGGGCGAACTAAAAGTTTTTCCATGGATGACCCGGACCTCACCCCGGCAGATCCTCTAGATAGTTTGGATTGGGCTGACTGGTTTGCTGAAAATGGTGAAACGGGGGATGACGAATAGGGTTTCATCGGGTTTCGGGGTGCTTTTGGGCGGTGGTTGCCCATGAATAGACGAAAAGGGAAAGAATGTTCTAATATTCACCACAAATTGCTACCGAAAGGCGGCAGTTTGTGGTGGATCCTTGTTATAGAACCTCGGCAAACATTCAGAAATCCCCGTTGGACCCTAAGGGGAGGTGGGTTGCAAAAATCCGTCCCCAGTCCGGCGTGAGAGGCCAATTCTGATCGAAAATTCGCGCTAATCCGAGGGGGAGATGCAAAAATTCGTTCGATTTAATGGTCTGGCCACAGGTTCGTGACGAGTTCTTGATTAGCGCATCCACAGGAATCACACCTGTCACCCTGGTAACAAAATGGAGCCCTTTCGGAATCACTTTTAAGCGCCTGAATGCACCCCATCCACACCAAAGGTCCATGTGAAAATCCGACCCCTTAAATCGCCTTCTAGAGCCAAAGGGGTCTTCACTACCCAACCTAATGCAACACCAACGGCGAAATTAGTAAAGCGTCACCGGATGTGCGCCCGTGGCAATGGCAATCGCGAGCAAAATACGTGCCTGACCAGCTCTGAAGTAGCGAGATCCCACAGCGCCCTTCGCAGCCAAAGTCGCACCTCCACCTGCACCGCCATACACTCCGGATACCTCACCACGAGGAACCCTAGTGCTCATCACCACGGGAATTCCAGCGTCAAGTGCTTTACCTAGGGCATCACCCATGCGGGAACCAACATTGCCTGATCCCATTGCTTCCACTACAAGTCCTTGAGCGCCGGCAGCGATGGCAGCTTCCACCATTGCGCCGGTGGCACCAGGGTATGCGGGGATGATTTCGACAGAGACATCCGCCAATTTAGCTACGGGCAGCGCATCGGGGCGCTCTGGTTCTTCAGGGCCGTTGGTTGCAAACGCCAGCTCATCAGAGGTGTGCCATTTAACGCAGCCGCGAGCAGGGATGACGGCGTGACCGAAGACAATGAGTGCACCAATTCCGCGAGCGGAGGGGTCGGATGCGATGAGGCAGGCTTCGAAAAGGTTGTTTGGGCCGTCGGCTTCGGGATGATCGAAGGGTTTTTGGGCGCCGGTGAAAATGACTGGGCGGGGATCATCAAGGAAGGTGTCTACGGCGATGGCGGACTCTTCCATGGAATCGGTGCCGTGGGTAACTACTACGCCAACAACATCCGGATCCTCCAACACCTTATGAACTGTGGCGATGATGGAATCGAGATCCTCAAACGTCATGGAGGAGGAATCAAGGCGGTTGATTTCGTGGATTTCGAAAGCGATCTGCGCTCCATTGAACCGTGGTGCGATTGGCGCAAGCAGGTCTGCACCGCTGACGGTGGGAAGCAGATGCCCATTTGCGTCGGAAGTACAGGCGATGGTTCCGCCCGTGGTGATTACCGCAACCTTTTGAGGAGCGGAAGTGTGTTCTTCATCATTGTTTAATGGTGTGGAGTGCTGCTTCGACATGCGCTCTAGCGTATCAACTAGCTGCAGTTGTTATGTGCACAGCAGGGGATTGACAGTCTTCTGGCTCAGTTTCGGTTGTTGGTCACAAATGAATCACGTGTACCCTTTGGTGGGAAAGTCATTGAAAACGTCGCACACCTAAGTCGCATGCAGAAGGCGCACGCCTAAATTGTGCAGATAACCTAAACTGGGTGCATTTAGTGTGGGGATGAGGCACGAGATCATCCATCGTCGGTTCCATAGAATGGGTAGCTGTCGAATGCTGATAGATATTTGGTGACCAGAGATTAGAGCAAAGGATCATTTTCATCGTGAAGCTTTTCAAGGCAACCGCAGTTACTTTTACTGTTGCAGCAGCATTGGCGCTCAGCGCGTGCTCCAGCAGTGATGATTCCTCTTCGGAGTCAAGCACCTCTTCTTCCACCTCTTCGGCTGCGTCTGATGCTGCGACTCAGTACCCAACTGCTGAGGAACTGAATGCAATTTTGGCTGTGGCAACCGACCCTGAGGCACCAATCGAGGAGAAGGTGAAGACTGTTCAGGGTTCTGAGAACGCTCCTGAGCTGTTTGAGACCATGACTCAGGCAAAGGTGGAGTCGGGTGCTGAGTTCCAGGTTGTTGGTTCTGTGCTTCCTGGCTATGACCCAACCTCTGAGGTTCTGACCACCGTCATGTTCCAGCTTCCGGACCGCGCTGAGCAGGAAGCTGAAGGCGTGGAGTTTGTGAACACTGATGGTAATTGGCAGCTGTCCCAGGATTGGGCTTGTATCTTGATCACCAACACTGTTGCTCCTGAGCAGGTTCCTGCAATGTGCGTTGGAACTGATGCTTCTTCCGCTGGTATTGAAGAGGCCCCAGCTGAAGAGGGTGCTGTTGTTGAGGAAGCCCCTGTTGAAGAGGTTCCTGTTCAGTAGGGTTTAACGGCTCAGGCTGATTTTCTTCCCCGTCCAACGTTTTCTGATCCACCTATCGTGGCTGGCCAGAATAACGCGACCGGGGAATTTTTCTATCGCCGACTCGAGTTCTTCGCTCAGCGCGAGGGAAAGGTGGTTGGTGGGCTCGTCGAGAAGCAGCAGGTCAGGTGGGCTGGCCAGGATGAGGCCGAGCGAGACGCGCCGGCGTTGGCCGAGCGATAGTGCCCGTAGCGGGCTGCTTTGCGACGTCTCCCTCAACAGTCCCATCTCCACGAGGTTAAGTCCGACCGGACCTTTCGATAGGGCAGCGAACAATTCGTCGACGGGGGTGTTCAACTGCTTTTCCGTCCACTGATCGTCCTGTTTTAGACGCGCAACTTTCAATCCTTCGGGTACTAGCAATTCACCTTCGGTTGGTTCAAGCACGCCTTCCAGAACGCTCAGCAGGGTGGATTTACCGACACCGTTGGGGCCTTCGACCAGGATGTGGTCGCCGGGATCGATGTGGAAAGTCAAGGGTTGAAGCCTGTTTTCCACAGCAATAGCCCGCACTTCTAGTGTTTCACCGTGACCGTTTCCGGAGGCTTCTGGGATGCCTTGGAATTCCAGTGGCTTTGGAGGTGCTGGGATTTCATAGCGTTCCAATTCCTTCAGGCGGTTTTTGGCGGAGCGGACGCGGTTGCCTTGAGTTTTAGCTGCCCGGTCTGCGTAAAATTTCGCGGTGATTTTAGCTTCCGATTTGGAAACCGAGCTGTGGAAAATATCCGATTCGGTGGTGCCGGTGGTTTCTTCGAGTTTTTCCCGCTCGGTTTCTTGTGCGGTGTACAACTGAGCCCAGCGGGTGCGGCGGGTCTCGCGTTCTTTGATGTATTCAGAAAATCCACCACCAAAAGACACGGCTTGTTTTACTTCTTCGCCGGATCCACCCTCAGGTCCAAGTGCAGGATCGAGGTCGATTAACTCGGTACAGGCGGAGTCGAGGAAGAAGCGATCGTGGCTGGCGATCAGCACTGGACCTTTGAAACGGGAAATCTCGGAGATGAGGAAATCCACGGCTGTGTCGTCGAGGTGGTTGGTGGGCTCATCGAAAATCAGAGCATCGTGTGGTTCCAACAGCAGCGCTGCCAATGCGAATCTGCGGCGCTGACCGCCGGAAAGCTCACCAATGGGAGTGCTGCGATCCACCTCGGCAAGGCCGAGACCCGCGACGATGGTTTCAATACGTGCATCTAATTCCCACAGTCCGAGTTCTTCTGCAGCGCCTAGCGCTGCATCGAAATCTGTGGCGACTTGCGCCTGCACCTCGGTGCTGAGGGAGGCGTCGCCAAGCTTGGTGGACAAATCTGTAATCGAGGCATCGACCGCGCGCACTGGGGCGACGGCGGCGTCGATAAGCGACTGCACGGGTTGTTCAAACGGTAAGTCTGTTTCTTGGGCGATGAATCCGGTGCGTTCGGGGAGGTAAATCCTGCCCTGGTCGGGTTCCATGACGCCAGCGATGAGGCTGAGCAGGGTGGATTTTCCTGCGCCGTTTTCACCAATCAGTCCGGCGATATCGCCATTGGCAACGGTGAGCGAAATATCGCTTAAAACGTGGGTGTTGGGGTAGGAAAAGCTGAGGCCATCAATGGCAATATAAGCGGCAAAAGTGCGCATAAAAAGGGTCCTTCAATGTCAAAACGCAAGGCCTGCCACAAGCGGTGGGGCCAGTTACGTAAAACTTAAAAAATTAGTTTGCTGGTTTTGACTATTGAAGATCCATGCAGACAAGTATGAACCACAGTTGGGGATTTTGGCAACCCCAATTGGTAAATTACTGGTCTCCGAAGCTCACCGAAGAGGTGGAATCCTGCACCACACGCACCTGCTCATTGGAACCGCCGTAAATCACGCGAGTGGTCCAAGAAACCTGTCCTGACGTAGGTAAAGGCTGAGTCAGATCGACTTCCAAGGTGCCCACGGAGGTGGTGTTGGAATTAAGGACAGTGAGCTGCCCGGTGGTCTCGTCCGATTCTTCATCGGTGATCTCCAACGCACCCATGCTGGGGCGCTGAGAGACTTCCACATCGAGGTTTACTTTGTCGCCGTCGATCCCTGTGATCGTGTAGGTCACGGTTTGTAGCAGCGTTGATTCGCCTGTCACACGGCTATCCACAGTCCACTTCGCGCCCACGCCAATATCGTCAGAGGGGAACACAATGGGAAGGGACGTAAACGTGAGTAAGTATTGCTCCATGAGCATGCGACCAGTTTCAGTGGAATCAACAGGGGCTGCGAAACTTAAGGTGGTGTGCTGTCCACTATCTGTTGCGCGGATTCCCAGAGTGAATCCCTCGGTGGAATTTACATCTTCAACTTGGGAAAGATCGGTGTAGGTAGGTTTACCGAAAAGTAGAGAGATATCGCGAGTCGCGCTCACCATTTCCTGATCGCTGAACTCCGCTTCCTCGGTGGTGGCTTTAACAGGAAGGTGGAATGTGGTGACATCGCCACCGGCTGGTGCCTGCTGATCCACACTGTCTGCATTCACCACCGATTGGGCAAAACCTTCAGCAATATTGATGGTCTGTTCCTGTGTGGCATCAGGGGCGATGTCTTTGTATTGCAAGCGCTGCAAATCGCCAGTGCCTGGATCCACAACCACCACACGTGGCGTATCCACCGCAAGACCCACCGCCTGCTCAACTTCAGGGGAGTCCGGCTCGGCTGAGGAACTACACGCGGCTAAAGCCAGCGCGGTTGTTAAAGCTAATGCGGACGCGACAACTTTCCGTGAAAGAACTCGCGGGCTGGAGTGGTGAGAGAATCGTTTTAGCACGCCTTTAAACCTATCGGCATCGGCGCCAAAAAGAACAAATGCAAAGTTTAGCTGTCAAAAGCAATCGGAATGGCCGAATTTTTGCTGCAACTGTGTAAAAACCAGCGCTGAATTAAAGATCACCTTTCACCCTTAATTGAGCCTGGGTGGAAGTTTCTACCGCTCATGGGGAAAGATGGTCAACGTGACCTCAAAGGATGCAGGGGCAAACGTGACCCCCATGAGTAAGAAAGAAAAGAGGACAACCGTTAAACAGGTGGTTGCCTTGATGGCCGCCATCGTTGTGGTGATTGCGTCCCTAGACCAAATAGTCAAGCAGATTATGCTTAGTTGGTTGGAACCTGGCGTTCCCGTTCCCATCATTGGGGATTGGTTCCGCTTCTACCTCCTGTTTAACCCCGGAGCCGCATTTTCGATGGGTGGGGAAAACAGCACCTGGATCTTTACAACCATTCAGTTGAGCTTCGTCATCGGTATCGCAATTTATGCCCCACGCATCAAACACAAGTGGATCGCGGCAGGACTTGCCCTTGTTGCCGGTGGAGCCTTGGGAAACGTGTTGGACCGGTTGTTCAGAGATCCTTCCTTCTTCTTCGGACATGTTGTTGATTACATCTCCGTAGGAAACTTTGCAGTATTTAATATCGCCGATGCCTCGATTTCTTGCGGCGTCGTGGTGTTCCTGATCGGAATGTTCCTTGAGGACCGTGAAAACGCCCAGCATGCCAAAGCAACTGACGAGAAGGATGAGGCCTGATGAACAACCGACAAAGCAGAACCCTTCCCGTACCAGAAGGACTGGCAGGCATGCGTGTGGACGCAGCACTGTCCAAGTTGCTGGGAATTTCACGCACCGTAGCTGCAGAACTCGCCACCGCCGGCGATGTCAGCGTTGATGGGGCAGTGGTAGGTAAAAGCGAGCGGCTCGTTGCCGATTCCATGCTGGATGTCTTGCTGCCTGAACCAGCAGCTCCGTTGATGCCCAAGGAAGAAATCGTTCCCGGCCTGGATATTTTGTACTCTGATGACGATGTCATCGCAGTCAACAAACCCGTCGGCGTGGCGGCACATCCCACTGTGGGTTGGGAAGGCCCAACTGTGGTGGGCGGACTTGCAGCTGCAGGTTTCCGCATTTCCACCTCCGGCCCACCAGAGCGCAAGGGTATTGTGCAGCGCCTTGACGTTGGCACGTCTGGCGTGATGGTGGTTGCTGCCTCTGAACGTGGATACACAGTACTCAAGCGCGCTTTCCGGGACCGCACCGTGGACAAGACCTACCACGCGTTGGTGCAAGGCCACCCTGATCCGCTGACCGGAACCATCGAAGCACCGATCGGCCGCCACCCCTCAGCAGGTTGGCGTTTCGCAGTAACAACTGAAGGCAAACACGCCGTCACACACTACGAAACCCTGGAGGCCTTCCAAGAGGCAACCCTGCTGAAAATCCACCTGGAAACTGGCCGCACCCACCAGATCCGCGTGCATTTCTCCGCGCTGCACCACCCATGCTGTGGCGACCCCATGTACGGCTCTGATCCTGCGTTGTCCGAGCGCCTTGGCCTTAACCGTCAGTGGCTGCACGCCGTCTCGCTTGGATTCAACCACCCAGCAGATGGCCGATGGATGGAAATCGTCTCCCCATATCCAACTGATCTCCAACACGCTTTAGACGTTCTCCGCGAGCAATAATGGATGGTGTCGATAAAGGGCGACGCATCGTCGCCCTCCTAGCAATTCTCGCATTGGTTGTCGTGGTTGCGATCTTGAGTTTCAGCGACCGCACCGCGAAACCCATGCAGCTCAACGGTGACATGCTCGGCCAAGACAACACGGAAACTTCCGTCGAGTACCGTCAGCGGGCATCGGAATCATTGGAAAATGCCGTGGTCGGCGAAGAAGCCTATTCACTGGTGACGTTCACACAGCCACTTTCACCTGCTGAGGCAGGCGAGCTTCTCGATGGAATCGGCCGCGTCAGCGCCATGGTGATGCTTTCTGCACCCGCCATGGACCTGCCAGAACCCATCGCCGGCGAAACCCGCGAAGATGTCTTCAACCGCCAAATTGCGCTTGTCGACGCCCAGTTATCCGGAATCGGCAACGTCCGCGCGCCGGGCGAGCTCAACGGGGTAGTGGTGTGGGATATTCCCGAAAACGTGCGACCACTAGCTGAAAGCCCACTGGTCTACAGCATTGAAACCCTGCCACCTGATACAGCGTGGGGTAGTTTTGGAGTGCGACCAGTAGACGTGGAATAACCGGATTTTAAGGTGTTGGTTCTGTGATTATTGGTGCAGATTTTCCGGGGCGTTTTTGACGCACAATATCGGTGAGATAGATCGCCACCGCAACCCAAATAATGACAAAACCAACCCAACGCCCTGGTTCTACAACCTCATTGACCACAAACAATGCCCACAGCATCTGCATCGTTGGGGTGAGGTACTGCAGCATACCGACCGTGGAAAGCGGAATTGCCTTGGCAGCCAGAGCGAACATCAACAACGGGACAGTCGTGACTAAACCAGAGCTGATCAATAGCGCGATGTGCCCGCCACCGTTGCTAAAGAAGGTGCCTTGGCCTGAGGTTTCAAGCCAGATCAAGTAGACAATGGCGATGGGTAGCAGCACCAGAGTTTCGGCGGTGAGTGAACCAATCGCAGACATGTTTACCTGCTTCTTCAATGCTCCATAAACACCAAAGGTAAACGCCAGCGTTAGAGCCAGATAGGGAGGCTGACCGCTCAAGAACGTCAGTACCAAAACACCAGCAAGTGCAATAATTACTGCACTCATCTGGAGTTTTCGTAGCTGTTCCTTAAAGAACACGATGCCAAACACCACGCTGACCAGCGGATTAATAAAGTATCCCAGAGCAGCTTCCGTGACGTGGCCAGAGTTGACAGCAATGACATAGATCAGCCAGTTGCCGGCAATAAACAACGATGCCAGCACGATGCGCAACCAGGTCCCGCGGTCAGCATTTTTCAGCTCTTTCCAGCCCTTAGTGACACTGATAATGACCATCATCAATACGGCGGTCCAGAGGATTCGATGCGCCAGAATCTCAATTGGTCCTGCTGGAAGAAGCAGTGGGAAAAATGCGGGGAACATGCCCCATCCCAAGTAAGCAATTACGCCGTAGATCATAAAAGGTCACCTTATACCCAGGCGTAGAAAACGGTGTTCACATGCCCAATTTAAGGGGAGTTTCACCCGTGTAAGGAGATGGCTAGACTGTCCCACATGGCCAAGCAATCCTCATTTGTACATCTTCACAACCACACCGAGTTTTCCATGCTTGATGGAATGGCTAAGATCGACATGTTGGCCGATGAGGTTAAAGCCCAGGGAATGCCTGCAGTCGGAATCACCGACCACGGCAATATGTATGGCTCCAACCCCTTTTATCGCAAGATGACAGAGATGGGCATTAAGCCCATCATTGGCATTGAAACGTATATGGCACCTGAGTCTCGTTTTAAGAAAGAGCGTGTGCGTTGGGGCGAACCACACCAAAAATCAGATGATGTTTCTGGTTCCGGTGCGTATTTGCACCAGACGATGCTTGCAGAAAACACCACAGGTTTAAGAAACCTCTTTTATCTATCTTCGATGGCATCGTACGAAGGCCAGCTAGGCAAGTGGCCCCGCATGGACGCCGATATCATCGCTGAGCACGCCGAAGGCATCATCGCCACCACGGGTTGCCCTTCCGGCGATGTGCAAACACGCCTGCGCTTGGGCCAGTTCGACGAAGCCCTTGAAGCAGCCGCCATGTGGCAGGACATCTATGGTCGCGACAACTACTTCCTCGAGTTGATGGACCACGGGCTCGACATTGAAACCCGTGTGCGCAGCGAGCTGCTCGAAATCGGACGCAAGCTCAATTTGCCACCCCTGGTCACCAACGACTGCCACTATGTGCTGGAATCTCAGGCGCAAGCCCACGAGGCAATGCTCTGCGTGCAAACAGGCAAAACACTTCATGACGAGGACCGATTTAAATTCGGCGGAACCGGCTATTACGTCAAATCCGCAGAACAAATGCGTGCACTCTGGGACGACATGGTTCCAGATGGCTGCGACAACACCCTGTGGATCGCTGAACGTGTGCAGTCCTATGACGAAATCTGGGAAGAACACTCACACGACCGCATGCCTATCGCTGATGTTCCAGAAGGTCACACACCAACGTCCTGGTTGCACCATGAAGTGATGGCTGGCTTGGAAGATCGTTTCTCCGGACAGCAAATCCCTGAGGACTACATTGAGCGCGCTGAGTATGAGATCTCTGTTATTGATATGAAGGGCTATCCGTCCTACTTCCTCATCGTTGCTGAGCTGATCAAACATGCCCGTTCCATTGGTATTCGAGTTGGACCTGGCCGTGGTTCAGCTGCAGGTGCATTGGTTGCCTACGCGTTGACCATCACCAACATTGACCCCATGGAACACGGATTGCTGTTCGAGAGATTCCTCAACCCAGAACGACCATCCGCACCCGATATCGATATTGACTTCGATGATCGCCGCCGCGGTGAAATGATCCGTTACGCAGCTGACCGTTGGGGCGAGGACAAGATTGCTCAGGTGATCACCTTCGGTACGGTGAAAACAAAGCAGGCACTGAAAGACTCCGCCCGTGTGCAAATGGGGCAGCCAGGCTATCAAATCGCTGACCGCGTGATCAAGGAGCTTCCACCTGCCATTATGGCGAAGGATATTCCGTTGTCCGGTATCACCGATCCGGATCACCCTCGTTTTAATGAAGCAGGTGCGGTGCGCCAGCTGATCGAAACCGACCCTGATGTGAAGCGCATTTACGACACCGCTCGTGGTTTGGAAGGCGTGGTGCGCCAATCTGGCGTGCACGCGTGTGCCGTGATTATGTCTTCTGTACCGCTGCTGGACTGCATTCCGATGTGGAAGCGGCCAGCCGACGGCGCACTGATTACAGGCTGGGATTACCCAGCATGTGAGGCCATTGGCCTGTTGAAGATGGACTTCCTGGGTCTTCGAAACCTTACCGTTATTGGCGATGCGATTGAAAACATTAAGGCCAACCGCGATGGGGAAGTGCTTGATCTAGAAAACCTAGCGATCGAGGATGAAGAAACCTACAAGCTGCTAGGCCGTGGAGAAACCCTTGGTGTGTTCCAGCTTGATGGTGGTGGCATGCAGGAGCTGCTGAAGCGTATGCAGCCAACCGGCTTCAATGACATCGTCGCAGCGCTTGCGCTGTATCGCCCAGGCCCCATGGGTGTGAACGCGCACTGGGATTACGCCGACCGTAAAAACGGACGCAAGCCCATTACTCCAATTCACCCAGAGTTGGAGGAAGCTCTGGAAGAAATCCTTGGTGAAACCTATGGTCTGATTGTGTACCAGGAGCAGATCATGAGGATCTCCCAGAAGGTCGCAAACTACACCGCTGGTCAAGCAGATGGTTTCCGTAAAGCCATGGGTAAGAAGAAGCCCGAGGTCCTGGAAAAGGAGTTCGCAAACTTCGAAGGTGGAATGAAGACGAACGGCTATTCAGATGCCGCGATTAAGACTTTGTGGGATACCATTCTGCCGTTCGCCGGCTACGCGTTCAACAAGTCTCACGCCGCAGGTTATGGACTTGTATCCTTCTGGACTGCCTATTTGAAGGCGCACTACGCGCCGGAATACATGGCAGCACTGCTGACTTCTGTGGGTGATAACAAGGACAAATCGGCGATCTACCTTTCTGATTGCCGACACCTTGGAATTCGAGTGCTTTCGCCGGATATTAACGAGTCCTCATTGAACTTCCTTCCTGTTGGCACCGATATTCGCTATGGACTGGGAGCCATTAGAAACGTGGGTGCTGAAGTTGTGGATTCCATTTTGGATACCCGCAAGGAAAAGGGCCTATTTAAGGACTTCTCAGACTACTTGGACAAGATCGATACCCTGCCGTGTAACAAGCGCATCACCGAGTCTTTGATCAAGGGTGGCGCTTTTGACTCCCTTGGACACGCACGAAAAGGCCTCATGCTGGTCTTCGAAGATGCCGTTGATTCCGTCATCGCTACCAAAAAAGCTGCTGACAAGGGACAATTTGATCTCTTTGCAGCTTTCGACTCGGATAACAACGACGATGTGGCAAGTTTCTTCCAGATCACCGTTCCTGATGACGAATGGGACCGTAAGCATGAGCTCGCACTCGAGCGAGAAATGCTGGGTCTGTATGTTTCTGGACACCCACTCGATGGCTATGAAGATGCCATTGCTGCCCAGGTTGATACAGCACTGACCACCATTGTTGCCGGTGAACTCAAGCACGGCGCAGAAGTGACCGTGGGTGGCATTATCTCTGGTGTGGATCGACGGTTCTCCAAGAAGGACGGTTCCCCTTGGGCGATTGTCACCATTGAAGATCACAACGGCGCGTCCGTTGAATTGTTGGTCTTCAACAAGGTGTATTCCATCGTTGGATCCATGATTGTGGAAGACAACATCATCTTGGCCAAGGCACACATCTCCATTCGAGATGATCGTATGAGCCTTTTCTGCGATGATCTCCGCGTTCCAGAGCTTGGGCCAGGAAACGGGCAAGGACTTCCGCTTCGTTTGTCCATGCGTACTGATCAGTGCACCATGTCCAACATTGCCAAGCTCAAGCAAGTGCTGGTGGACAACAAGGGTGAATCTGATGTGTACCTCAATTTGATCGATGGGGATAACTCCACGGTCATGATTTTGGGTGATCACTTAAGAGTCAACCGATCCGCAAGTTTGATGGGTGACCTCAAGGCAACGATGGGGCCAGGCATCCTCGGTTAATCACATCACGCTGGGATTACCCCGTGTAGGGGTGAAAACCCGAATGATGAATAAAATTCCGGGTGCAGTGACCGTAGGTGAGGTAAACGCGGTTAGAGTCGAATGAGAGTTTGATACTTTCTTTCGACTTTTAGATTGGATTTTCAATGAGCCAGAACCGCATCAGGACCACTCACGTTGGTTCCTTGCCCCGTACCCCAGAGCTACTTGATGCAAACATCAAGCGTTCTAACGGTGAGATTGGGGAGGAGGAATTCTTCCAGATTCTGCAGTCTTCTGTAGATGACGTGATCAAGCGCCAGGTTGACCTGGGTATCGACATCCTTAACGAGGGCGAATACGGCCACGTCACCTCCGGTGCAGTTGACTTCGGTGCATGGTGGAACTACTCCTTCACCCGCCTGGGCGGACTGACCATGACCGATACCGACCGTTGGGCAAGCCAGGAAGCAGTGCGTTCCACCCCTGGCAACATCAAGCTGACCAGCTTCTCTGATCGTCGCGACCGCGCATTGTTCAGCGAAGCATACGAGGATCCAGTATCTGGCATCTTCACCGGCCGCGCTTCTGTGGGCAACCCAGAGTTCACCGGACCTATTACCTACATTGGCCAGGAAGAAACTCAGACGGATGTTGATCTGCTGAAGAAGGGCATGAACGCAGCGGGAGCTACCGACGGCTTCGTTGCAGCACTATCCCCAGGATCTGCAGCTCGATTGACCAACAAGTTCTACGACACTGATGAAGAAGTCGTCGCAGCATGTGCCGATGCGCTTTCCCAGGAATACAAGATCATCACCGATGCAGGTCTGACCGTTCAGCTCGACGCACCGGACTTGACAGAAGCATGGGATCAGATCAACCCAGAGCCAAGCGTGAAGGATTACTTGGACTGGATCGGTACACGCATCGATGCCATCAACAGTGCAGTGAAGGGCCTTCCAAAGGAACAGACCCGCCTGCACATCTGCTGGGGCTCTTGGCACGGACCACACGTCACTGACATCCCATTCGGTGACATCATTGGTGAGATCCTGCGCGCAGAGGTCGGTGGCTTCTCCTTCGAAGGCGCATCTCCTCGTCACGCACACGAGTGGCGTGTATGGGAAGAAAACAAGCTTCCTGAAGGATCTGTTATCTACCCTGGTGTTGTGTCTCACTCCATCAACGCTGTGGAGCACCCACGCCTGGTTGCTGATCGTATCGTTCAGTTCGCCAAGCTTGTTGGCCCTGAGAACGTCATTGCGTCCACTGACTGTGGTCTGGGCGGACGTCTGCATTCCCAGATCGCATGGGCAAAGCTGGAGTCCCTAGTAGAGGGCGCTCGCATTGCATCAAAGGAACTGTTCTAAGCTAGACAACGAGGGTTGCTAGTCTAGGCAGCAAAATGAGCGGCTGTTGTTCCTTTAGGAAAATTATCTGAAGGAACAACAGCCGCTCATTTTATGTCAGTGTGCTTTTAAGCGTCGACGTTGATGCCAAACTGGGTGAGCATGTCACGCAGAGTCTGCTTGAACGATGGGTCGACGGTCACCATGAAGGATGCTGCGGTGGAAGCAAGAGTGGTGATTGCGAGCAATCCCTGCAGTACCGCAAAAGGAATGGCAAGCCATTCTGGTGGGGAGACAATGGAACCAATCACTGGCATTTCGGACAACCGATCGATCAGTGCTTGCTGCTCTTCGCTGATTTCATCGTCATCATCGCTGGTGTCTTTGCCGGAGGAGCTCAAGCTTGGGGCCGCAGGAATGTCGCCACTGCTGAGCATTGAGCTGCCTTCAGAGCTGCCTGGCCAGGTTTCGTTTCCATCGACTGGATTTCCATCATCATCAAGGATCTGTGATGAGGTGATGTTGTCTGAGAGCTGTGTCAGTGCGTCAGAGGACTGAGCCTGGGCAACTGGAGTGAACACGGACAATGCCACAGCGCTTGCTGTAACAAGGGTCAAAGTACTTCGACGCAAAGACAAAACTTTTCTCCTGGCAATAAATATGCGGATTTACTATGGAAACAAGATAGAAGATTGGATAGCGAAAGCTATCCTCAACTCGTGGAAAGTGTAATGCCACAACCACAGTATTGGCTAGAAAACAATCTATAGCATTGTTCTACAAAGAGCTCGTTGGAAATAAAACCTATGCCAAAGTAGGTGCAATTCTAGGAGAGGATTACACTAGTCAACCATGAGTGAAACATACGTGTCTGAGAAAAGTCCAGGAGTGATGGCTAGCGGAGCGGAGCTGATTCGTGCCGCCGACATTCAAACGGCGCAGGCACGAATTTCCTCCGTCATTGCACCAACTCCATTGCAGTATTGCCCTCGTCTTTCTGAGGAAACCGGAGCGGAAATCTACCTTAAGCGTGAGGATCTGCAGGATGTTCGTTCCTACAAGATCCGCGGTGCGCTGAACTCTGGAGCGCAGCTCACTCAGGAGCAGCGCGATGCAGGTATCGTTGCCGCATCTGCAGGTAACCATGCCCAGGGCGTGGCCTATGTGTGCAAGTCCTTGGGCGTTCAGGGACGCATCTATGTTCCTGTGCAGACTCCAAAGCAAAAGCGTGACCGCATCATGGTTCACGGCGGAGAGTTTGTCTCCTTGGTGGTCACTGGCAATAACTTCGACGAAGCATCGGCTGCAGCGCATGAAGATGCAGAGCGCACCGGCGCAACGCTGATCGAGCCTTTCGATGCTCGCAACACCGTCATCGGTCAGGGTACAGTGGCTGCTGAGATCTTGTCGCAGCTGACTTCCATGGGCAAGAGTGCAGATCACGTGATGGTTCCAGTCGGCGGTGGCGGACTTCTTGCAGGTGTGGTCAGCTACATGGCTGATATGGCACCTCGCACTGCGATCGTTGGTATCGAACCAGCGGGAGCAGCATCCATGCAGGCTGCATTGCACAATGGTGGACCAATCACTTTGGAGACTGTTGATCCCTTTGTGGACGGCGCAGCAGTCAAACGTGTCGGAGATCTCAACTACACCATCGTGGAGAAGAACCAGGGTCGCGTGCACATGATGAGCGCGACCGAGGGCGCTGTGTGTACTGAGATGCTCGATCTTTACCAAAACGAAGGCATCATCGCGGAGCCTGCTGGCGCGCTGTCTATCGCTGGGTTGAAGGAAATGTCCTTTGCACCTGGTTCTGTCGTGGTGTGCATCATCTCTGGTGGCAACAACGATGTGCTGCGTTATGCGGAAATCGCTGAGCGCTCCTTGGTGCACCGCGGTTTGAAGCACTACTTCTTGGTGAACTTCCCGCAAAAGCCTGGTCAGTTGCGTCACTTCCTGGAAGATATCCTGGGACCGGATGATGACATCACGCTGTTTGAGTACCTCAAGCGCAACAACCGTGAGACCGGTACTGCGTTGGTGGGTATTCACTTGAGTGAAGCATCAGGATTGGATTCTTTGCTGGAACGTATGGAGGAATCGGCAATTGATTCCCGTCGCCTCGAGCCGGGCACCCCTGAGTACGAATACTTGACCTAAACATAGCTGAAGGCCACCTCAATCGAGGTGGCCTTTTTCTAGTTTCGGGTCAGGATCGCAAAGCCCCACGGCTGAAGGGTTGTGGAGGTGTCGGTGACGGTGGGGGAAGTGAAGCTGTAAATCAGCTCGCCGCCAAGCGGGACGGTGATGGTGTCGTCGGAGAAATTCGCCAGAATTCGGCCGCGACCATTGGCCATCGATAGCCAGTTCTCGCCGTGCTCAACCTCGAGTGTGAGCAAGTTTGGTTGGGAGAAGCCCAAGGTGTGCCGCAGGTGCAACAGCTGCTTGTAAGCGTCGTTGATGCGGCGCTGCTCCGCAGTGAACTCCCAATCGAGTTTGGAGGAGGTGAAGGTGGATTCCAGCTCGGGGGAGGGGATGTCGTCGGCGTTCCAGCCAAGGCGTGCGAATTCCCGTTTGCGGCCCTCGGAGGTTAGGCGGTTGAGCTCGGGGTCGGTATGCGAGCAGAAGAAAGCGAATGGGGTGGTGGCTCCGAATTCTTCACCCATAAACAACATCGGGGTATACGGCGAGCTGTAGATAATGGCTGCCTTCAACACCTGCTGTTCCGGGGTGAGAGTCATGGAAGGACGGTCGCCGATTGCGCGGTTGCCGGTCTGATCATGGGTGGTGGTGTAGGTGACAAAGCGCGAGGCAGGGGTGATATCGGGGTGCACAGGGCGGCCGTGGTTGCGTCCGCGGTACGTGGAGTAGTTTCCGGTGTGTTCAAATACTTCACGCAGGGTTTTGGCTAATGTGTCGACAGATCCGAAATCGCTGTAATAACCATTGCGTTCGCCAGAAACGAGGGCATGGAGGGCGTGGTGGATATCGTCAACCCACTGTGCATCCAGGCCAAAACCGCCGGCCTCGCGGGAGGTAACGAGCTTGGGGTCATTGAGTTCAGATTCTGCAATCAATGAGCGTGGGATGCCTGTTTGCGCGGAGACATCCTCGGCCACCATGGTCAGCTGCGCAAGTAGGGAATAGGCGCCGCGATCATCGAGAGAATGCACCGCATCGAGGCGGAGCCCATCAACGTGAAAATCTTCGAACCACTGGCGTGTGGCGTCGAGAATATAATTGCGGACTTCATCTGAATCATGGCCGTTGATGTTGACCACGTCGCCCCAGCCGGTGCTGCCGCCAGAGGTGTAGGGGCCAAATTGCCCGTTGTAGTTGCCGTCGGGGCCGAAGTGGTTGTACACGACGTCTAAGTAGACGGCGATGCCGGCCTGGTGGGAGGCGTCGATAAGCTTTTTCAAGCCCGCCGGACCGCCGTAGCCTGCATGGACGGCGTGCCACAGCACCCCGTCGTAGCCCCAATTGCGGTTGCCGCCAAAGGGCTGCACGGGTAAAAGCTCGATGGCGGTCACGCCGAGGTCGCGCAGATAAGGAAGCTTGTCGACGACTCCCTCAAACGTTCCATCTTCACTAAAGGTGCCCACATGCAGCTCATATAACACCGAGCCAGGGAGAATTCGGCCAGTCCACTGCTGGTCACCCCACAGATAGGAATCATCGGAGACTTCACTTAAACCATGAACCCCGTCTGGTTGAGATGTGGAGCGGGGATCGGGGAGGGTTTTTGACCAGGAGGAGCCGTCGAAAAGCGAAAAACCGTAACGATCGCCGGCCTTGGGCGCGATCTCGGCGCGCCACCAGCTGCCCTCCGTTTTGTGCATGGGGAGGGTTTCGCCGTTGAGGATCAGATGTACATCGTGGGGAAGTGGAGCCCACACTGAAAAACTTTGCGAGGTCAACATGGCCACCAGGCTAGTGAAAATGCTGCCGGTTGGCGAGCTAAGATGTGAGATGCTATGGCACATCTCACGCAATACCAACTCCCTCAGGCTGATCAAGTCTTTGAGCATGAACTAGAGATCAAACGCTCGCGATTTCTGACCTATATCACGCGTGTGCAAGATCAGGAGCAAGCTCGGGAATTTATTCACTCCATCAAGGAGCTGTATCCGGATGCGCGTCATCATTGCAGTGCCTTTATTTTCCATGTGGATGGCTCAAATGATGTGGAGCGTTCCTCTGATGATGGCGAACCTTCCGGTACCGCGGGAAAACCCATGCTAGAGGCGTTGCGTGGCTCGGGAATGAAAGATATTGCCGCTGTGGTGGTGCGTTATTTCGGTGGCGTAAAACTGGGCACTGGCGGATTAGTTAATGCCTACACCAACGCGGTGACGGAGCTTCTACCTGAGGTTTTGCAAGTCACCCGCTCTGTTAGAGAGATTTTCAAGATTGACCTTCCGCATTCTGATGCGGGGCGCATTGAAGCGAATCTGCGTGGCATGGGCATCATCATCACCGACACTGAATATGGTGCAGAAGTCACATACACCTTGGCTTTATTGCCTGGTGAACAGGCTGCGGTGGAATCTCAATTGTCATCCATGATGGGTGCAGAAATTGAATTGAAAGAATCCGGGCACATGTGGGTGGAATCCCCGAGTGACTAGTGCGGTGTAAGAGCACTAGACTGTTCAACTATGAGCATGCAACCATACCCCCGCAACCCAATCGAAAAACGTAAGCAAGAAGTACGCAAGAACTCCCGCAACGCAGTTGTCAGTGTTGGCGGTGGCATCGTAGGCGGTGCGGCTCTGTGGCTAGTGTTCGGCTCTGCATTCTTTATGGGACTTGGATTGATCATCGCCGTGGTCGGCGGTTTTTATTACTACAACAAGGTCCAAAAGATCATTAACGAAAAAGACCGTTACTAGTTAGAAATCAATGTCAGACACTGATGGATTACCTGTCCGCATCGACGCGTGGGTGTGGGCAGTTCGTTTATATAAAACCCGGTCAGAGGCTGCCGAAGCCTGCAGGGCAGGGCACGTCAAGCTAAACAACAGCGCGGTCAAACCTGCCCAACAAGTGGTGCCAGGTGACCGCGTGCGCGTGTGGGTAAACCACCGCGAGTTTGATGTGGAGGTGCTGCGCACCATCAAGAAGCGAGTCGGAGCCTCAGTGGCCCGAACCTGCTTCGTTGACCACACCCCGCCACCACCACCGATGGAAGTGCTGGCGTCGATTCCTCGCCGTGACCGTGGAGCCGGACGGCCCACCAAGAAGGAACGGCGAGAAATGGAACAGTTCAGGGGAATGTCCTAAGACCTTCTTAAGCCTGCTTGGTCAAGATGTCCTTCACCAGCGGAATAACCTCAGTGCCATACAACTCAATGGACTTCAGCAAGTACTCATGAGGGGTCTGGCCACTGGCGTATTTGAGGGTAAAGCGATCAAGATCAAGCACTGAAATGGTTTTGGCGATCTTCTTTGCGACCGTCTCAGGGGAACCGATGTATAGGGAACCGTGATCGATTTCGCGTTCAAACTGCATTGCATCCGCAGGAGCCCAACCGCGTTCAGCACCGATCTTGCGTTGGAGTTCCAACCAATCATTAAGCGCTAGCTCACGGGCTTCCTCATCAGTTGCCGCAATGAGTCCAGGGGAGTGCACACCAATGGGCTTTTGAGGCTGCCCGAACTGTTCGTTGGCACGCTTGTACAGATCCACATACGGGCGGAAACGCTCAGGAGCACCGCCGATGATGGCAAGCATCAACGGGAAACGATACTTAGCAGCGCGCACGACTGATTCTGGGCTGCCACCCACTGCAACCCAAGCGTGAATGCCATTCTCAGTTGGTGGGTAAAGCATCTGGTTTTCCAACGCGGAGCGGGTCTCACCATGCCATGTCACACCCTGACCACGGCTATCGGCCTCAAGAATCTTCGCGAACAAATCAAGGCGTTCACTAAACAGCTGCTCGTAGTCTTGAAGATCAAAACCAAACAATGGGAAAGACTCAATGAAGGAGCCGCGTCCCAAGGTGATTTCGGCGCGCCCGTTGGACAGTGCATTCATGGTGGAATAACGCTCAAACAGGCGAACAGGATCATCAGAGGACAGCACAGTCACGGAAGAGGTGACTTTGAGTCGCTCAGTGGATGCGAGGATAGCTGTCATGACGATGTCAGGTGCAGAAACTGAGTATTCCTCACGGTGGTGCTCTCCGATGCCGATGATATCCACCCCGACTTTCTCTGCCATCTTGGCTTCATCAATGATGTTTCGAAGTGTTTGTGCAGGGGAGACCGGGTTGCCCTGCAGGTCGATGGCGTTGTCGCCGAAGGTGTCGAGGCCGAAGGAGACGTTTTTCATTGCTTTCCTCACGTTGTTGATCAGACCAATTAAAAGAGTTTGTAGATATATCAACAATATGGGGTTGGTGGTATTCCCGCAAGGTTTTTAAGTTCTCTTGGATAATCCAGCGAAACCTGGATCAGGTCAACTAGGTCTTTCAACACCAAAATAGGGCGGGGAAAGCGCGCAACGCTCCTTAACTGCCGTTGTACAAAGACAGCAAGATTTCCTGGTTTTGGCCACCATTTTGCTGAAATCTTGTTGGCGAATGTACACACGGAAGAAAACACAGATCACGTTATAGAAAAAGGGGTTGTAGAAGAGAAAAGGCACCACCCGCATAGTTTGCAGGTGGTGCCGCTGCGGTTAAGTTCGCAGACTTTTTAAGTCAAGGAGTGTCCTAGATAGAGCTCAGGCTCCAGTCAGCTGGTGGGAAATTGATGCCCATTGGACGGAAGAAATCAGCGACGGTCAGGCCCCACACGTGGAGGAAGTCTGCGAGCATCGGGAAGTCAGTGATGGATGACCCCATAGTATTTGGCTCCTTGCTTGGTATATAAAAATGATCTGCTGCACTAGCGTAACAGGTGTTTTAGTGCATTGTAGGTTGTGGGACTCCGCGTGTTTTAGCCGGGGCTAACTTTGGGGGAACTTTAGTTTGGTGGTTCCACAAGATGAGCTTGGGTCATGAGCTCTAGCTTGCGTTTTAGCTGCCTGTGGCGTTTGGCGTTGAGTGGTTGGGAGTCGGTGGCGACGGTGGCATCGATGTGTGATTGGCCAAATCGTTTGAGTAGTAAATCGTCGATGATGCGGATCTGGCCTGGGTGGAAGCGGTAGTTCATTACTTTCAACAGCACTTCAATGTCGGTGGGGTTGAGCAGCTCGCGCAGCTGCACCACAGAGGTAATGGAGTTGGCCACCAGGATGTCTTCGAGGAAGCGGTAGTTTGTGGAGCGTGGGCGGGGGAAGCGGTTGCCAATGAGCATGGCAAGAACGCCGGGAAGTGTCTCTGCGGTGAGTTCGACGGATTCATCAGCAACTCGGCTGGTTTCTTTGAGTGCGGCGATTTGGTCGAATTGTTGGTCCGCTAATTCGATGAGTCCGGCAGCGAGGGTGAACATGCGGTCTACTTCTGCGCTGAAGTCTTCTGGGTTGGACACATCGGCGCGTTTATAGCGGATATCGTGTTCGAACTCTGCCCAGGCGTGTTGCAGCACGGTGCGAACCTGAACTTCAAAGACGAGGCCTTTGTAGTCCTGGAGGTCATCGGAGGTGTCATCGACTTCCAGAATCAGGTGGTGGGAGCCGTAACCAAAGCCGCCTGAGATGCGAGTTTCAGCGGCTTTGTCTACGGATTTGTGGACGATGAAGGAGTCTTGGAGCACTTTTAAGGCCACGGGAATTTCCGTGGAGTGGTACGTGGTGATCCGAACACCGATCATGTCGTGGATGTCTTTGCGCGGATCAGGGTAGATCAACGAGCCATCGTCGCGACGCTTGCGAGCCTTGGCTTTCAGGCTTGACCATTCTTTGATGCGTGTGGTGACGCGATCGAAGGTGACACCACCGTCTGTGAGTAATTCTTCAATTGCTAGGAGGAATTCGACGTCGGCCATGGGATGGGCACGTCGGAATTCGTGGTAGTAACTGCCAAATTGGGAGAGAGTGTTGTCAGACATATCGATCGTTCATAGTAGCGCTGCTAACTTTCCTGTGCAGGGATCAAAACTCACTATCGGGTACTAAAACCAACAAAGATACGGGTAGATGTGAGAACAAATCGGTGGCTGGGACAACACCACTGAAGCGTTGCCCGGTGAGCCTGTCTTCCCATTGGCCCCCAGGAAGCGTGACGGTGGTGTCATACCATCCGCCACGGTCTTCCAAGATAAGTGGTCGACGGGTAGCAAGAGCAATGATGTTGAGGTGGTTTCGGTCTGTACCGCGGGCGATGCCCATGATGTGGGATTCTGCGCGACCTTCGCCAAATACTGCCTGATGATCTCCACCAACAAAGCTTGCACGAAATTCAGCACGCAACTCGAGGGATTTATGGACCACGGCCATTTTGGCGATGTCGGCGTTATCCACCAAGTCTTCTACCGAATTAACCTGCGTCCAATCCCAGGTTTGCAGGCGCTCCAGGACTTGTTCTCTGGCGGTGTAATCAACAAAGCGTCGGTTATCGGGATCTACCAGGGAGTCTTCTAAAAACTCAGTTCCTTGGTAAGTGTCGGGGATTCCAGCGCCCACCATTTGCAGCAGTTTCCTGCCTAAGGAGATTTGCACAGAGCCACGGTTGATGTGGGAGACAAATTCGGTGATTAATGAGGTGGAGGGTCCGTCGAAAAGCGCTTCCACCCAATCGCAGACCGCAGCCTCGAAGGACTCGTTGGGGTCCACCCACGTGGTTTTTGTGGATGCTTCGCGGATAGCTTTTAGGGCGTATTCCCTGAATCGATCGCGCAGCGCATCGGTGATCACGCCGTCGGCGGGCCATACGCCCAGCAGGTTTTGTAGGAGGAAACTGCCCGTTGCGCCGTCTGGCGCGGGGAGCACTGCGAAAACACGATTGACCAGCTCGGAGTACATATCGGGGACTTCGGACAGGGAGATGATGCGGGCGCGGGTATCTTCGCCGCGTTTGGTGTCGTGCGTGGACAAGGTGGTCATGGTGCGTGGCCACAGCAGGCTGCGTTCTTCCTGCAGCAAGTGGAATTCTGCAGCGGAGACGCCGAACCTGCCCGGCGCGCCACCGACTTCTTGCAGTGCAACGAGCCTAGATGCGCGGTAGAAGGTGGTGTCTTCCACACCTTTGGCCATGACGGCGCCGCAGACTTGGGCGAAGCGGATTTTGGCCTCGCCATTGCCAAGTAGGGCGGCCGAGATGAGGTCGAGTGCGTCGCGCCGGGAGGGGAAGCGTTTGGACATCTCCGCGATGACGGTGGCGGTGGTGCGTGAGAGGGAGATGTAGTCGGCGCGGTAGACGGGCATGGCGGCGACTAATTCGATGATGGTTTCGCTAAGTTTGTCTTCGGTGACGTTGGTGCCTGCGGTGGAGAAGTTATCGCGGCGCATGGCGCGGGCGAGCCTTAAGATTTCGGCTGCCAGTTCTTGTTGCGCGACGACTCGTTTGAGGCTTTCCTCCGTGGATTTTAGGGCGCGTTCATCCCAGGTGGATCCACTGTGGGTCAGCGCCAACATGGAGAAGTTGTCTTCGGATTCCCGGGAGATAAACACGCCGTCGAGCTCGCGGAGAGCGTCGTAGCCGGTGGTGCCATCGACAGCCAGGCGGGGATCGAGGGGTTCATCGACGCTCAAGATCTTTTCGATGATCAGCCAGCGGTCAGGTCCAATGAGGTCGCGGAGTCTGTGCAGATATCCAAAAGGATCGGAAAGCCCGTCGGGGTGATCGACGCGCACGCCGTCAATGAGATCTTCTGCCACCAATTCACGCAGCAGACGATGAGTATGTTCAAACACCAAGGGATCTTCTTGCCTGATGCCAGCCAACGTATTCACGGAAAAGAAGCGACGGAAGTTGATCACGCCGTCGCGCCAGAACTGCAGGCGGTAATGCTGGCGCTTGTAGACTTCTTGCGGTGTCCCTTCTTCGGTACCAGGCGCGATTGGGAAGAGGTGGTCAAAATATTTGAGCACTTTCTCTCCATCAAGCTCCGCGAATTCCAGCTTGTCTTCATCGCCTTCAGCACCCAGAATCGGCATGCCCAGCTTGCCACCAGAACCGTTGTCTTCGTGCCAATCAATATCGAAATAGAACTCAAAAGCGGAATCTTTGCCGTTTTTTAGAACATCCCACCACCAAGGATTCAAATGTGGAACGGCAACACCTAAATGGTTGGGAACAATATCAATGATGATGCCCATGCCCAACTCGTGTGTAGCTGCGGCAAGATCTCGAAGACCCTCCATGCCACCGAGCTCTTCATTGATGGTGGTGGGATCAATGACATCGTAGCCATGATTGGAATCTGGCATGGCCGTAAAAATAGGGGAGAGGTACAGGTGGCTGATGCCTAGCTTCTTCAGATAGGGAAGCTGGGCTTTGGCCTGCGCAAAACCAAAGGAACGCCCGGCGCTATCTGCTTGAGGTCCTCGCATTTGAAGCCTGTACGTTGCGGAAATTGGACGTGCCATGATGAAACACCCTTAAAAGTTAGACAAAATCGTGCGGTACGTCCTCGATCTTAGTGTTCACGCATTCCCGGCGTGGGAAAAAGATTTACGCAGCAAGTGCTACAAAGGCTGGCTGGTAAGGGCAAGGAAAGCCGTGCCTATAAACAAGAAGCTTATCGACGATACCCTCCACACCACCCACTTCCAGCAAGCTTCGCGCCCACCGTTCAAATTCAAAGATCCCTGGATCACCAGCAGGAATAGCGATGAGCGTGTGTGAATTCGGAGCAAGATACAGCGGTGCTGGTCCCAGTCGTAATTCAAGATGACGATTCAACACTGTAAAGGTTTGAGGATGCGCCAACCACGCAGTAATTGGCGCGCCGGGAACTCTGATTTCTAATGCAGACGAGGCGATGGTTGTGGTCGTTTCTGCGTCCCGAAGATCAAATCGAATACCCTCAGGAGTAGTAGCACACTTTAATAAATTGGTGGCTGATTGATCCCACGCTTGCCTGGTGGTCAGCCCTACTTCAGCGAGAGCCCGGTAACTGAGTGTGACTTTCCCGCTGTGCAACCCCATACACAGATCGTGGGAAAGGTTCAGCATTGCTGGGTTATCGCAGAAACCATCTGTGCTTAAACGTGCGGTGTGGGCCCATTGGTGATTGTGCAGTCGAGGCTGAATCTTTGATGCTCGAATAGCTACTTTCATGTCGTCCCCTTCAAGAAAAATGTGTTCTTAAAAGGGTTGGACTTGAAAACTTAGCTAAAGGTTCCCGAGTTTTAGAAAATTCTTTTAAAACGGGGGTTGTTCATCTAACCCAAGAGCCGTAAACAGCTGCTTTTCATCCCAGATCTGGATGTCCTGTCCTTTTTCTTTCAACTCCTCAGCACGTTTTTGCTTACTGGTAATCGTTGCCCACGGGCCTGCGACCAAGATGGTGGTCTTCTTAGTCACGTTCTTACCGATCAGCGCGCCTTGATCAGCGATCCGCTGCCACAGCGCACCCTTTTCATATGGCTCGAAATCACCAGTCAAGGTGACATTCTGGCCATAGAGAATGCTTGCTGGATCAGCATCGGGATTGGGATCTGGAATGACCTCAGGGGTAGCCACCTTGTCCCACGGTGCACGGCGGCCAGGTTGCTTTTTTGGCTCCGCCTTCGGGGTTTCCCACGCTGGATCAACAGCTGGCTGCACGGGGACTTCGGTCTTGCCTGCATCCAAACCAAAGTTTCGACGCTGCAACGCAACGTTAGCTCCAGAACGATCCTTCAGCACCGGATACACCCGGGCGTTATCCACGGTTCCCATGGTGAAACCACGGCTGTGAACGAAATCCACAAAGCTGCCCTCAAAGCTGTGGCGCTTTGCCAACGCAATGGTAATCGCAGCACACGCGCGAGCATCTTCAGCAGCATCGTGGTGGTTTTTCAGCTCAAACCCTAAATGACTAGCCACCGTTGGAAGCTTATGGTTTTCCACCTGCAGCTTCTCATTGCGTGCCAACGTCAACGAGCAGCCATAAATCATCTCTGGGACATCGATCCCTGAGGCAGCACACGCGCGAGACAATGCGGTGAAATCAAACTGCGCATTGTGAGCAACCAACGGCAAATCCCCAACGAACTCCACCATCTTGGGCACAAGGTCTGCAAAACGAGGCTGATCAGCAACCATCTCTGGGGTGATGCCGTGAATACCAATGTTGATCTCATTGAAGAAATTCAGGCTCTCAGGAGGAGTGCACAACCATGACTCCGAAGATTCCTCCACACCATCGACGTACTTGACCAAACCAATCTGGCAGATGGAACCCCAATCATCATTGGCCGTCTCTACGTCAAAGCCCACGAAATTCAGACCAGCAACAGTAGATGGAGCTGAAGGCACTACTGGGGCTCCGCCACCCAGGTGCTGTGGTTTTTCACCCTTCAACACAGCATCAATATCAGCTGCCAGCGCAGCTAAATCTGCCGAACTATTTGGGGCAAAGGCGATGGATTTATCCACGCCCTCCAGGTTTAAAAAGCCGTGAGTAAAAGCAGTGGGATCCTGCACAGATACCCCAGAGACCTGTGTCAGATCAACCGATTCCGATTGTGCGCTGGACTTAGAAAGAGCAGCAAGAAGAGGGGAATAAGAGATGGTGAGGGTGGAATCATCCAAAGAGATGGATGCGCCGTAAGCCGCGATCACAGGTGTGGTCCTTTCGATCTGAATCAATGGACACCACCCTACTAGGTGGGGTGGACATCATTTAAGCGCGCCGGGGAATTCAAGAAGATTCTGGATGTGGGTGTGTAACGCTCAAACCAAAAATCACGACGCATTAAGTAACAGAGACTTAAATTAAGAACTCCGAACAACAACTTCGGATCGTTTCATTTTTGAGGATGAAAGAGCTTTTCAATGAACGTACAGTTTGAATCAGACATGGCCGTCCAACCAGGAAACACCATGGAAGCTACCGTCACCGACATTCGTGATGCCAAGCGTAAAACAACCCAGCTTGATTCAGTAACGCCGTTTAAGAAGAATTGCCCGAGCCGCACCTTGCTCGACACCATCAGTGACAAGTGGGCGGTGCTGATCCTGCTCAGCATGGAAAATGGTCCACAGCGCAATGGTGAAATCAAAGATCAGGTCCAAGGAATTACCCCAAAGATGCTCACCCAGCGTCTTGGAGTGTTGGTGGAAGACGGACTGGTCATTCGCACCTCCCACGCAGTTGTGCCGCCTCGTGTGGATTATCAGCTCACCGATCTGGGTGCTTCTGTCATTGAGCCTTGCCGTGCGATGTATTCCTGGGCAGTGGAGAACATTAAGCAAGTGGAGGCCTACCGCTCAGCATAAGAACACTTAGCAAACCTCACGGTTTCCACCAGTTAAGATGTTGTGAGACAAATCCAAACATAGAAGGGCTGTGCATTCTCATGGTTTCAACGACAACATCTCGCTCAATCGCTGGACTGTCAGTGCTTGTGGCAACAGCACTAATCGCTGGCTGTAGTTCCGCAGAGGATGGGACGGTTGACTCGGGGAGCAGCACAGAGGCCACCACAACCCAAAGCAAGGAAGGTTTTCCTGTCACCGTCACGTTTGCCCCAGAAGCACCTGTGACCATTGAGGATCAACCAGAGCGCATCGTCAGTTTGTCCCCAGCGATTACAGAAACCTTGTTCGCTGTCGGGGCAGGGGATCATGTCGTCGCAGTGGATGAATACTCAAACTACCCAGAGGACGCACCGCTGGTGCAGGGTCTGTCTGGTTTTACTCCCAATGTGGAGTCCATCTTGGATTACGATCCTGACCTGGTCGTGTTGATGTCTGCAGATGATTCCATTTTGACCGGCCTGGATGCTGCAGGAGTGGATACTTTAGTTATCCCCGCAGCAGAGAACCTGGATGAGACCTACTCCCAGATTGAACAAGTAGGTCGAGCCACCGGATTTGAAGATCAAGCAACAACGGTTGTTGATCAGATGAAAACCGCCATTGATGCTGCAGTTGCCACAGTTCCTGAAGAGGTAAAAGAGCAGGGCTTAACCTACTTCCACGAGCTGGGCAGTGATTTGTTCACTGTGTCAGAGCAAACCTACATCGGTCAGATTTACGACATGTTTGGTCTCACCTCTATTGCTGACGGTGGCGACGCTTACTCGCAGCTATCCAACGAAGCAATCATTGCGGCAAACCCTGATCTGATTTTCCTCAGCGATGCCAAGGCCGAAAACCTCACTGCAGAAGATATTGCGGCGCGTCCAGGCTGGGACACCATTGATGCAGTAGCCAATGGACGTATCTACATTTTGGACGATGATATTGCTTCCAGGTGGGGACCTCGCGTATCCCAGCTGGTGGAAGAAATCGCAGCGCAGTTGAATCAGCTTGCTTCTTCTGAAGCCGTGCCGGCCGCTGCTTAAGTTTTCGTGCTGAAGAGAATTTTCCTCAACCCCTGGGTGGCTACCGCGTTGTCGGTAGTCATTTTGGGGTTTGTGGTGCTGTTTTCAGGTTTTAGCGGTGTTATTGATTTAAGCCCCACAGCAGTGATTAGACATTTGAGTGGGCAGGACACGCTCACCCCTCGAGATCAGGCCATCTTCTTTGATATCCGGCTGCCTCGAATTATCACTGGTGTCATTGTCGGAGCAACGCTGGCTATTTCTGGTGCTGCTTACCAAGCGGTATTTAGAAACCCGCTGGCTGATCCTTATTTGTTGGGTGTGTCCGCAGGTTCTGGCCTTGGTGTCACGGCAGTGATTGTTGGCGGTACCGTGCTGGGATTTTCTGCACCGAGCATCGGCGTGATTGGTGCAGCATTTGTAGGTGGTGTTGCCGCAGTACTTGCCACGCTGATGGTGAGTCGGGGAGTAGGACAGGGATCATCAACCACCGTGGTTATTTTGGCCGGCGTGGCGGTTGCTGCTTTTGCCAGTTCCATCCAGACCTATATCCAGCAACGACACATCGATACGGTGGCGCGCGTATATGTGTGGATGTTGGGCAACCTCAATGTCACCAACTGGATGTCGATCTTTATCGTGGCTGTGGTGGCGGGACTATGCGCGGCCGTGATCATGTCCTGCGCCAGGTTGTTAGACGTGATGGCTGTTGGTGATGTGGAAGCCCGCACATTGGGCGTCGATCCAGGCCTCGTACGCATTGGCATTGTCATCGTGGCAACCCTTGGTACAGCTGCAGTGGTATCCATTTCCGGTCTCATCGGGTTTGTGGGCATCATTGTTCCGCACGCCCTGCGCCTAATTGTTGGCCCGGGGCATCGGATTTTACTGCCACTGTCTTTCGTATGGGGTGCCATTTTCCTCGTGTTGGCAGATACCGCAGGGCGAACATTGATGGCTCCTCAGGAACTTCCCGTGGGTGTGGTGACAGCTGCACTCGGCGCACCGTTCTTCTTATTTATTTTGCGCAGAACCAGCAGACAACGAGTTCTAAAAAGGAGTGCCTAAGTGGCGATCATTGAATGCGAAGACATCACGGTTCGCCACCCACATGCGCCCACACCTGCGGTTTCTGGGTTGAGCACCTTTGTAGAACAAGGGGAATGGCTTAATATCGTAGGTCCCAACGGCTGCGGAAAGAGTACGTTGCTGCACGCTTTTGCTCAGGTGCTGTCACTGGAATCGGGAAGGCTGAAAATGGGGGAGGGGGACGTCGAAAAGCATTTTGCTTTTGGTCTTAAAGCTGCGAAGCAGCGTCGCTTTTTCGCGCGTACCGTCGCCCTCATGCCGCAGAATCCTACTATTCCTGCAGGTCTGAGCGTTTTTGATTATGTGCTTCTGGGGCGTCATCCGCACAGTTACGCGCCGGGGCGTGCTGATGATGAGATCGTGAAGCGGTGCCTCGCTGATCTGAAATTGGAGCATTTCAGCGACCGCGGCTTAGACGAATTGTCCGGCGGCGAGCGTCAACGCGTCAGCCTTGCCCGCGCGCTCGCCCAAGAACCGCGCATCGTGCTTCTCGACGAGCCGACCTCCGCGCTTGACATCGGCCATGCGCAGGAAACGCTTGAGCTTATCGACGCCATCCGGCACCGACTCGGCCTCACCGTGATCGCGGCGATGCATGACCTCACCCTGACTGCGCAATACGGCGATCGGGTGCTCATGATGAATGGTGGCCGCAAAGTTTTCGAGGGCACTGCAGCCGAAGTGCTCACCGCGCAGCGGATTTCGGAGATTTATGATGCCAGGGTGATTGTTGAGGTTATTGATGGGCGTCCCGTGGTGATTCCGCAGCGGTCGCACTGACCTGTTGTGGCAGACCAGACTATTTGACCGAATTCGATGCGCCGGAGGATTCGGTCACCTAGTGCGGTCGAGCTGAAAACTCAGCGATTCCAGCTCCAATCGCGCTAAAAATACATAGGCCTCCATGCGCGTCTAAAGGATTGGAACTGGCAACTCCAGACGTGTGCACCTTCGGTATTTTCGACCTCTTAAATCGCCTTCTGTGGCCGAGGACCCGTGGTGCGCCGCGTAATCAATGTTGGAGTCAGCACCGCAGAAGTTTCGGTGTGATTGTTGATCTGACTGATCGTGACATCAATGGCTTTCACCGCGATTGCTTCGGAGTCCTGCGCGATGGTGGTCAAGCCGATGTGGTTGAGGCTGGCAAGGCTCGAGTTGTCGTATCCCACCACGGAGATTTCTTCGGGGACGTGGATGCCGCGCTGCCATAAGATGTCGAGCACGCCGAGGGCTACTCGGTCATTGAATGCGAGGATGGCGGTGGCGTCAGTTCCGGAATCCAGAATCTCTGAGATTGCTTGGGCTCCTGCTGCTTCGCTGCTGCCACCAGGGACTATGCGGGTGGTGCCGGCGAAGGAATCAATGTGCGCTTTGAACACTTCTGATCGTTCCTGGGTGCCAGGGGCGTCGCCGCCATCGATGTAGATGATGTGTTCGTGGCCTAATTCGATGAGGTGGTTGAGGGCTAATTGGGCGCCAACTGCGTCGTCGACATGGACGGAACTGACTTTGGGGGTTCCGGAACCGCGGGCAATTACTTGGACGGGAAGTTGCTGTGCGATTGTTTCCAAATCACTAGGTGACATGCGAGATCCTAGAAGAATTACTGCTTCGCATCGTTCCCTGATCAGGGCGTTGACGGCATCTTTTTCAGTGCGAGTCGGTGTGATCGCGCTAAGGTGCAGGTCGAAGCCATGTTTTCGGGCGGTGGGATAGAGGTGTTCGACGATATCGCCGTGGAATGCTTGGTGCATTTCGAATGCCACACCGATGAGTCCGGAGCGGTTTTGGCGAAGTTTTTGGGCTCGTCGATCAGGAATGTATCCGAGTTCGGCGGCTTTTTCTTTCACATGGTTGCGGGTGGATTCACTTGCTCCGGGGGCATCGCGAAACACGATGGAGACCAGCGCAGTGGATACTCCAGCAGCTTTTGCCACATCAGCCATTGTCGGTCGCTTTGACGCCATATCTACCTCTTTTTCTTAATCTCTTACATCTTTACAGGAAACCCCTTGACGGCATCAATGGGTGGTATCTAGTATCTACTAGAACGTTATAGTAGAACGTTCTAGTGAAGCTTGGAAGGATGAAAAATGTCAGTCAAACTTGCCCTCATCGGTGCTGGACGCATCGGATCAAATCACGCACGCCTGATCACAAACCACGTGATCGGCTCTGAACTGGTCGCCGTCGTTGACCCAACTCCCAACGCAGAAACCCTCGCTGATGAATTGGGCGCCGTTGCGTTCTCTAACCCAGATGATGTCCTGACCCGCGATGACATTGACGCGGTTTTGATTGCTACACCAGCACGAACCCACGCGGATCTCGTGGTCAAAGCAGCGGCAGCGGGCAAGCACGTGTTTGTGGAAAAGCCCATGGCCGTCACCCTCGAGGACGCAGATCGTGCCATCAACGCAGCAAGCGAAGCAAACACTGTCCTGCAGGTGGGCTTCAATCGTCGTTTCGCGGCAGGTTTCGCTGCAGCACGCGCACGCATTGACGCAGGCGATATCGGCACCCCACAGCTGCTTCGTTCCGTGACCCGCGATCCAGGACCATTCACCGCTGACCCCAACAAGATCCCTCAGTGGACCATCTTCCTGGAAACCCTCATCCACGATTTCGATGCGCTGTGCTACCTCAACCCAGTCGCAACCCCAGTGGAAGTAACCGCTCACGCTGATTGCCTCGTCGTTCCAGAAGCTGCTGGCACTGGCTTCCTCGACACCGCAGTGGTGACTGTCCGTTTTGATAACGGAGCAATTGGTACTGCAGAAGCAAGCTTCAGCGCAGCCTATGGTTATGACGTTCGCGGTGAAGTCTTCGGATCCAAGGGCATGATGACCGCAGGCGACGCGCGCGCAACCAACATGACTTTCTACGGCGCTGAGGGCATCGCGGCTGCCACCTCACGCGCGGATACTGATCTGCTCTCCGATGCTTACCGAGCTGAATTCCAAGCTTTCGTCGACTCCATCCGCACCAACACCCCTTCCAAGGTTCCAGGCGAAGCTGCACGCACCGCACTACTCATGGCACTCGGCGCCATCCGAAGCGTAGAAACCGGCGCAACCATCAACCTTGCTGAAAGCATCGAGGTTTAACCATGACTTTTAAACTCGCAGCATGCGCAGAGATGATCTACCAGGACCTGCCTTTTGAGGAGAGGGTCAAGACGATCTCTGATCAGGGATTCCTCGTGGAAATTTGGGACTGGTCCACAAAAGACATCGATGCGCTCGTGGCAACAGGCGCGGAATTTTCCTCCATGACGGGCTACCTGCGCGGGGATCTGATTACTGAACAGGGCCGCGCGGAGCTCTTGGCAACCGCTTCGGAGTCCTTGGCGGTGGCGGAAAAGCTCAACTGCCCCCGGCTGAATCTGCATGGAACTGGCCTTGGACCGCAGGGACTACCTGTTACTCCCATTGAAGTGGTTACCCCAGAAATGTGGCTCTACGCTGCTGAAACGCTCCGCCAGATCGCTGAGCTGGGGGAGCACGCAGGCAAGGTTTTCGTGCTGGAAAACCTCAACCTCGCAGTCGATCACCCCGGCACTCCTTTTGCCAAGGCCACTGACACTTTGGCGCTGGTCAAGGCTGTCAATCACCCGAATCTGCGCCTCAACCTGGATTTGTACCACGCCCAGATTGGCGAAGGAAACCTCATTGAGCTGCTCCGTGAGGCGCAGCCATTCATCGGCGAAATCCAGGTTGCCGATGTCCCCGGCCGCATGGAACCCGGCACCGGCGAGATCAACTACCAGGGCGTCGCGAAAGCTCTCGCCGCGATGGGCTACGACGGCGTCATCGGCATGGAGGCGTGGGCATCGGGCGACTCCAGCGACGCGCTGCAGGCGTTGAAGTCAGCGTTCACGGTCTAAATTGCTTATCGACGCACCCCTCCATTTCAAATCCCTATTGGGCTCTCTTCTGCAAAATGATGCCAACCGCACCTAAGTGATCTTTATGCTCGGTGAAAGTCTTTCGCATTCCGAGCACTCGCTTGCGCAGATCCGGTTGGCTAATCACGTTCCTCACAATCGTGAAGACACCTTTTGGCCCTTCATCCTTCAGGTTCCGCTTGAGGGATAGAAGGGCCATGTCGGCTTGGCGAATATTAATCACATCGAACCCTGCCTCACGCGCCAACGCAGCCCATTCCGGCACCGTGATGGGGCGGGCATTGACTTTGATGGAACGAGCCAGCGCCTTAGCAATATCCTCTTTCACCGCAGTGGAGACATTGTCAGGCACCAGCGACAGCTCGTGAATGCCGTACAGCCCGCCTGGTTTCAGAATTCGAGCTGCCTCGCGTATCAGCTCCAACTTGTGCTTATCGGTCTGCATGGTCAACATCGCTTCGCCGATGACAACATCAACCGAGTCGCTTTCAAGGCCAGTATCGGTGGCATTTGTATTGCGCACCTCGTGAGGACCCGCAGGTAAGATCGCACGTACATTCGCGCATGCATCCGCGTCGCTATCCACTCCGATGTAGCGAGCCGGACCCTTGCCAAGGATGTCACGTGCAGTCACGCCAAGTCCTGGAGCAAATTCGACCACGGTAGCACCGGTCAAAGAAAGGTTCTCCAGCAGGAACTGCGTTGTTTCACGACCTCCAGGGCGCAGCACTTTCTTTCCAAGCCTGGCAAGGATCCAATGTCCACCAGCACGTTCTGCGGAGTGGGTTAATTCTGGGATGATAGGTTTCGTGGTCATAAGGTAAACCTTACTTGATTAACCTTAGAAAAATCCGTGAGTTCCACCTCAGCAAAAATGGTGCCGCAGGAACATCCCTGCGACGCCACTTTCGGTGTACTACTTCTCTTCTTCGTCCGCTTCAGGCTCCTCTGAAGCTACCTCAGCCTGCTCGGAGTCAGATTCAGTGTCAGGCTCAGTCTCGGCCTCGGCCGTGGCTGGTTCTGCTTCAACCTCTGGCTCAGCCTCAACAGCTGGCTCTGGATCTTCCTCGACCTCTGCCGCTACTTCATCTTGTGGCAGCTCTTGTGGTTCTTCCGCTACCTCATCGGCAATCGCATCAGCACCGTGTTGATGGGCCAATTCAGCTTCCTGAGTCGAAGCACGTTCTGCCGCAAGGTGGAGAGCCTCAGCAGCATCTTCAGCTTCCTTTGCTGCCGCCAGTTCCAATTCGCGTTTCTCAGCAGCTTCCTTCTCTGCCGCAAGTTCTTGCTCACGCTTTTCAGCAGCGATCTTTTCCTCAAGCTTGGTGTAGTCCGGAGCCTCCACCTGGCGCAGCAGCATCGTGGAACGGGCAGGAACAGTGATGGTTCCGCCAGCTTCGATGGTGAGATCCTCCAGCGGGTGGCCCACCGCTTCGGTGGTATCGACCAAAAGCTTCCACTTCATACCGAAATGCTCAGGAGGGAGATTGAAATCGATAGGTTCGAAGTGAGCGTTGAACATCAAGATGAAGGAGTCATCGTGGATTTTCTGTCCTCGATAATCAGGCTCTTCGATGGCATCGCCGTTGAAGAACACCTGCAGTGATTTACCGAAAGCGAAGTCCCAGTCATCTTGAGTCATCAAGGTTCCATTTGGTACCAGCCATGCGATATCGCGGTCACGAACATCGGCGCCCAAAGGGCCACCGGCAAGGAACTGCCTGCGCCTAAATACTGGGTGGTTTGCTCGGATACGCAGCAAACGCCTGGTGAAGCTCACCAAGTCAGCGTTTTCTTCAGCCTGATCCCAATTCACCCACGCCAATTCATTGTCTTGGCAGTAGACGTTGTTGTTGCCGTTTTGGGTACGGGCCATTTCATCACCGTGGGACAACATAGGGGTGCCCTGGGACAGCAACAAGGTGGTGAGGAAGTTGCGTCGTTGCTGAGCACGCAGCTGCATAATCTCAGGATCGTCAGTTGGTCCTTCGACGCCACAGTTCCAGGAACGGTTGTGTGATTCACCGTCCCGACCGTCTTCACCGTTGGCCATGTTGTGCTTCTCGTTGTAACTGACCAAGTCATTGAGGGTGAAGCCGTCGTGAGCAGTCACAAAGTTGATCGATGCAGTGGGGCGACGGCCGTTGTTTGCATACAAATCAGAGGAACCAGTTAGTCGGGAAGCGAATTCACCCAAGGTTGCTGGCTCACCACGCCAGAAATCACGGACAGTGTCGCGGTATTTACCGTTCCACTCAGTCCACAGTGGTGGGAAGTTACCCACTTGGTATCCGCCTTCGCCAACATCCCACGGCTCAGCAATGAGCTTGACCTGGGAGACCACCGGGTCTTGTTGGACCAGGTCGAAGAAGGTTGCCAGGCGGTCAACATCATCAAATTCACGAGCAAGGGTAGAGGCAAGGTCGAAGCGGAAGCCGTCGACATGCATCTCGGTGACCCAGTAGCGCAGCGAATCCATAATCAGCTGCAGTGAGTGCGGGTCGCGGACATTGAGGGAGTTACCAGTACCGGTGTAGTCCATGTAATGACGGCGATCGCCCTCAACCAGTCGGTAGTACGCCTCGTTGTCAATGCCTCGGAACGCGATGGTGGGGCCCATGTGGTTGCCCTCGGCGGTGTGGTTGTAGACCACATCCAAAATTACTTCGAGGCCCGCTTCGTGGTAGCTGCGCACCAAGCCTTTGAACTCGGCCACGGCGCCACCGGGGTTCTTGTTGGCAGCGTAATCGTTGTAGGGCGCAAAGAAGCCGAAAGAGTTGTATCCCCAGTAGTTGCGCATTCCTAGGTCGCGGAGACGATCATCCTGCAGGAACTGGTGGACCGGCATCAATTCAATGGCAGTCACTCCCAGATCACTCAAGTATTGAATGATGGCTGGGTGGGCAAGGCCCGCGTAGGTGCCACGGAGTTCTTCAGGAACATCCGGGTGGGTCATCGTCATGCCCTTGACGTGGGCTTCGTAAATGACTGTTTCGTTGTAAGGAATACGCGGTGCACGATCGTTGCCCCAGTCGAAGAATGGGTTCACCACGACAGACTTCATTGTGTGATCAATGCTGTCTTCGGTATTGCGACCGTTGGGGTCATTTGGATTGGTGATGTCGTAAGAAAATAGTGACGGATGTCCATCAAAATCTCCATCGAAAGCACGAGCATATGGATCAACTAGAAGTTTGTTCGCGTCGCACCGCTTACCCTCATCTGGGTTCCACGGACCATGAACTCGGAATCCGTAACGCTGTCCAGGTTGAACCCCAGGAAGGTAGCAATGCCAAATGTGGGCATCACGCTCTTCGAGCGGAATTCGAGTCTCGTTATTATCTGCATCTAATAGACACAGCTCGACACGCTCTGCAACGTCGGAGAAGATTGCGAAGTTCGTTCCAGCACCGTCATAGGTTGAACCCAAAGGATAAGCATGTCCAGGCCAAACTTGGTACGAGTGCTCAGTCGTTGATGTCATAGAACGCTATCTTATATGCCCAAGCGCGTCTAGACCCGCCAGAATGATTTCTAATCCTTGATTGAATCTCTCCTCAAAGTTCGCATCGGCAGGGTTTTCTTGTGTGTCATCTTCCGCGCCAGCCGTGAACTCGTGCATCTGCAGCTGAGTTTGTTCTGTTAATACTGCACCCACCACAAAATGCAGCAGCGTAAAAGCACCGACCTCATTAGGTTCTTTTAAAGAGTCGGAAATGAGAGATTCCAATTCTTGGCGCAGTTGCTGATTACTCAGTGCGGCACTGATGACTTCCGCACCGTCTTTGGTTTGCATCATCAGTGAACGCATTTCTGCGCACGTTTCCTGCGCGGAAATGCTTGCTCGCTGCTCGTCGTTGCGCCCCAAGATAGGCGCCAGGAGATGGCGTGAGGTGGCGTCGATAAGCTCCTGCTTATTTTTAAAATGCCAATACAGCGCGCCCGGCGCGACATTTAATTGCTTTGCGACGCGACGCATGGTCATATCCGACAAACCGAACTCGCTCAGGATCGAAACGGCTGCCCCAATAATAGATTCTTTAGATAGCTGCACAATTGCCAGCATAATGACAGGACTAAATTGGGTCGTCAGCTAGATTGCTTTGCTAGGGTAATCTGCGTGAACCGTCCGGGAATTTTTAAGTTTTCCGGAGCATGTCGATGATTTATCAGGAGCAGAACTTTGTCTATTCGCCTTTCCTCAAAGAAGGCTGCTTTCGCAGCACTCATGGTCACCCCACTTCTCTTAACCGCATGTAGCAGTGAGTCATCTGATACAGAAGCAGCCTCATCCAGCGCAGCGACGACGACAAATTCTTCCTCTTCCAGCGCAACGACCTCGGCGGAAGCAGCAGAAACCACCTCGTCCGAATCTGAATCTGAATCTGAATCTTCCGAAGCAACAACCATCAACGAAGAGCAGCAAGCACAGCTTGATGTACTGTCACAAGAGCTGTCTGAGAACCCAATTACCTTCGCTGAAGCTGCGCCAGTTGAAAACGGCCAGACCGCTTCCCCAGAAGACACAGCTGCCATCGAGGCTCTGGTTCGCGGATACACTGACACCAACACCTTGCGTAGCTCCCTTGCGTACACCATCAACAACACCTGCACCCGCGTTCTTGAGGCCAGCGGCGCTGACGCTACCCAGCTTGATCTCAACACCATCCCTGATATCCCACTGGGTGGCGAAGGCACCGGAACTGTTGATTCCATCACCGATGTTGTGGTCAACGGCCAGGAAGCATCCGCATGGGTCGTAGCAACCGCCGGTGGAACCACCGACTCTGCAACCCAGCGCTTCTTCAACGAAGGTGGCCAGTGGAAGTTCTGCGACTAATCCACAGAGCTTTAAACTCCGGTTGTCAGTTCAGGTTGCAAAGTTAACAGTCAACGGCTGTATTCTTTAGAGCCATGACATACCCTGGCATCACCTCTGACCACAATCCTTATGATGGATACACAGGCGATGACGGGGCTGGAAACAAGCGCAACCTCCCAAACCGAAAGAAAATAAACAAATCGGTGGGAGTTTACGCTGGTGTGTTTGCCCTAACATTGGCTTTATACGCCATTGGGGGAGCCGCATGGGGACTGCTCCGACCCACTTATACCGCTTATGTTGAAGACGCTGAAACAGCCTCCATAGCGGTGGAAACCAACACTTCTTTTGCCGGCTATGCCTGGTTTGCGATCGCCACCGGTGTGCTTGCAGCAGCAATCGCATTATTCGTTTTCCTGCGCACCCCTCAACATCGAGGCCCAGTTATGCTCCTATGGCTGGGAATTGTATCTATCGCAGGTTCCGTGGCATTCCTGGTGTTTGGAAACGTGGCCTCGACGATGCTTCATGGTTCACCATCTGATTACGCCTCAGCGATCGGTGCGTCTTTCCAGGTAGCACCCACTATTACCCCTGGTGTTGCGTTTGGGGTCGCTCCATTTTTGAGTGTGTGCATGTATTGGTGCGCGGCATTTGTGACACCTGAAGAAGAGATAGACCAGGACGACGCAGGCCAGGGGACTTCGAAAGCATCGGGGTCTGAGATGACTGGGGCTAGTGGCTAGGGGCTAGATGTGCGCAAACAAAAGTACCCACACACCTCATGATCAGGTGTGTGGGCACTAAAGCTAAGTGACCATTCTTGGAAGACCTTAATGATCAGCGGTTTTTCTCCGGCCATTCCACCGTTGATGATCCAGTGGCTTCTGTGCTGATGGAATCAATCGCTTGCAAAATATGATGAATTGACAGTGCGATGTTGTGCTGTAGTTGATCGTCATTGAGGCCTTCAGCGACAGAGACCGCGAACTCTACCCGGACCTGGAGGCCCTTGTCATCAGTATGGCAAAAAGCTTTGGTAGTCAGAGAGTTTTCGTTCCACTGATTGCACATCATGAACAGTTTCATGAAGTCGCGTGTGGGGTCCATGCTGGGATCCCAGTGACCTTTCACCAGGAAAGTGGGGCCATTATCAACGAAGAAGCCTAAAAACACTTCGTTGATCCACGCGATGATGAAATCGTCTTCGCCGCTGGTTCTTACCACGCCGATGGCATGCAGTTGTGCCCGAATGCGTTCCAAGGTGACTTCCTGGGGGATGTCAGAATCTTCGAGGAAACCGTTGAGGAGTTCGTCCATGTCGACTTCTTCGGGTTCGAAGTAGTCATCGTCTGTTTCCCATTCGATTTCTGAGTCATCGTCTAGGTAGTCGTCTTCTGCATCCTCGTCTGCCATGTCTGATTCTTCCCACTCTGCGTCTTCTAGGGATTCGATGAGCTCTTCAACTGGAGTGGGAACGTACAGCCCCCGGATTTTCTCTACGAGATCTGCTTGGTCTTGTTCGTCGCTGAGTTCATCGGCATTGTTCGTGTCGTCAGGGCTTCCGGTGTCGCTGAAGTTAAGTTCTGAAAAACGCTCCAGAATATAGGTCACAGCCATGGCGGTGGTGTCCAAGGACAGGTTGATGAATTGGCGTAGCTGTTGGGTGCTTAACCCTTCATCGATGCAGATGGTCGTGCGGAATTTCAATTCCACTTCGCCGTCGTTGCCCAGATGGACGAGGGCTGTTGGCCCGATGCGTTCGGCATTCCATTCAGTGACAGCTCGCGCCGCATCGTTGATGGCAAACATGTCCAAATTAAGGCGCATGCGACCAAGGATGGTGAGCATTTGCCCTGATTCGTGGCTGAAGTACATCGAAATGCGGTGATCTTGCCACGGCACGATGATGCGATCTTCTGAGCTCAAATAGTGGTAGCCCAAGGAATCAACAGCCTCCGTCACTCGATTCAGGTCAACTGGGAAAGGAATGGAGGTGTTGGGTGCAGGGACGTTTCGATCATTCACAGAGGTGAAATCCATTCCTTCCAGTATCTCAAAGGTGAAAGCGGGTTTAATTCAGGTAAATCTGGGGTGGTCATTTTAAGTTTTAAGTCTAATTCAAATGAACTCTGATGTACCCAAATCAGAAACTTGTTACGTGGGGAATACAATAGGTAAACATGCGGGCTTAAGAACTTGTGTTGAGGCCGCTTGGATTCGGGCACCGAGCTCGAAGAATTTCGATTCAACCTTTTAAGGGAGAACTTTTCGCCATGTTGAATGTCACTGACCTGCGAGGTCAAACACCATCCAAGAGCGACATCCGACGTGCTTTGCCACGTGGTGGCACTGACGTGTGGTCTGTGCTTCCCATAGTGCAGCCTGTTGTAGAAGATGTCCAAAACCGCGGCGCTGAAGCTGCTTTGGATTACGGCGAGAAGTTCGACCATATTCGCCCCGCCTCGGTGCGGGTGCCAGCTGAGGTTATTGCTGCAGCAGAAAACACCTTGGATCCGTTGGTGCGTGAATCGATTGAAGAGTCGATTCGTCGCGTCCGCAAGGTTCACGCTGAGCAAAAGCCAGCCGAGCACACCACTGAACTTTCACCAGGTGGCACCGTCACTGAGCGTTTCATGCCGATTGATCGCGTGGGACTGTACGTTCCAGGCGGCAATGCGGTGTACCCATCAAGCGTGATTATGAATACTGTCCCAGCTCAAGAGGCTGGTGTGAACTCCCTTGTGGTTGCGTCGCCTCCTCAGGCTGAGCACGGTGGCTGGCCTCACCCCACCATTTTGGCGGCGTGTTCCATCTTGGGTGTTGATGAGGTGTGGGCTGTCGGCGGCGGTCAGGCCGTGGCGTTGCTGGCTTATGGTGATGACGCTGCAGGTCTCGAGCCTGTGGATATGATCACTGGACCTGGCAATATCTTTGTCACCGCTGCGAAGCGCCTGGTCAGGGGAGTGGTAGGTACTGATTCTGAGGCTGGCCCTACAGAAATCGCTGTGCTTGCTGATGCCTCTGCCAACGCCGTCAACGTTGCCTACGATCTGATCAGCCAAGCAGAACACGATGTCATGGCTGCGTCCGTGCTCATCACTGACTCCGAGCAGCTTGCCAAGGACGTAAACAGGGAAATCGAGGCGCGTTACTCAATCACGCGCAACGCCGAGCGCGTCGCAGAAGCTTTGCGCGGGGCCCAGAGTGGCATCGTGCTTGTCGACGACATTTCCGTGGGTATCCAAGTAGCCGATCAATACGCAGCGGAACACCTGGAAATCCACACTGAGAACGCGCGCGCCGTAGCAGAGCAGATCACCAACGCGGGTGCGATCTTCGTGGGCGATTTCTCACCAGTACCACTGGGTGATTACTCCGCAGGATCCAACCACGTGCTGCCAACCTCTGGATCCGCTCGTTTCTCCGCAGGTCTATCCACGCACACGTTCCTTCGCCCAGTCAACCTCATTGAATACGATGAGGCTGCTCTGAAGGACGTCTCGCAGGTTGTCATCAACTTTGCCAACGCCGAAGATCTTCCAGCGCACGGCGAAGCAATCCGTGCACGCTTTGAAAACCTCCCCACCACCGACGAGGCCTAAGAAAAATGACCAAAATTACTTTGAGCGATTTGCCATTGCGTGAAGAACTGCGCGGTGAGCACGCTTACGGCGCACCCCAGCTCAACGTTGATATTCGCCTCAACACCAACGAAAACCCTTACCCACCGTCAGAGGCATTGGTCGCTGACTTGGTTGCCACCGTGGATAAGATCGCCACCGAGCTGAACCGCTACCCAGAGCGCGATGCTGTGGAACTGCGTGATGAGTTGGCTGCGTACATCACCAAGCAAACCGGCGTGGCTGTCACCAGGGATAACCTGTGGGCTGCCAATGGTTCCAATGAAATTCTGCAGCAGCTGCTGCAGGCTTTTGGTGGACCTGGACGCACCGCGTTGGGATTCCAACCCAGCTATTCCATGCACCCAATTTTGGCTAAAGGCACCCACACTGAATTCATTGCGGTGTCCCGAGGTGCTGATTTCCGCATCGATATGGATGTGGCGCTGGAAGAAATTCGTGCAAAGCAGCCTGACATTGTTTTTGTCACCACCCCGAACAACCCGACCGGTGATGTGACCTCGCTGGACGATATTGAGCGCATCATTAACGTTGCCCCAGGCATCGTGATCGTGGATGAAGCTTATGCGGAATTCTCCCCATCACCTTCAGCAACCACTCTTCTGGAGAAGTACCCAACCAAGCTGGTGGTGTCCCGCACCATGAGTAAGGCTTTTGATTTCGCAGGTGGACGCCTCGGCTACTTCGTGGCCAACCCAGCGTTTATCGACGCCGTGATGCTAGTCCGCCTTCCGTATCATCTTTCAGCGCTGAGCCAAGCAGCCGCAATCGTAGCGCTGCGTCACTCCGCTGACACGCTGGGAACCGTCGAAAAGCTCTCTGTAGAGCGTGTTCGCGTGGCAGCACGCTTGGAGGAACTGGGCTACGCTGTGGTTCCAAGTGAGTCCAACTTTGTGTTCTTTGGAGATTTCTCCGATCAGCACGCGGCATGGCAGGCATTTTTGGATAGGGGAGTGCTCATCCGCGATGTGGGAATCGCCGGGCACTTGCGCACTACCATTGGTGTGCCTGAGGAAAATGATGCGTTTTTGGACGCAGCTGCAGAGATCATCAAGCTGAACCTGTAAGAGAGAAGAATTTTTCATGACTGTCGCACCAAGAATTGGTACCGCAACCCGCACCACCAGCGAATCCGACATCACCGTCGAGATCAACCTGGACGGCACCGGCAAAGTAGATATCGATACCGGCCTGCCATTTTTCGACCACATGCTCACTGCATTCGGCGTGCACGGCAGTTTTGATCTGAAAGTCCATGCCAAGGGCGACATCGAGATCGACGCACACCACACCGTGGAAGATACCGCCATCGTGCTCGGCCAAGCACTCCTTGACGCTATTGGCGACAAGAAAGGCATCCGCCGTTTCGCATCCTGCCAGCTGCCCATGGATGAGGCATTAGTGGAGTCCGTGGTGGATATCTCCGGCCGCCCATACTTCGTGATCTCCGGCGAACCAGACCACATGATCACCTCCGTGATCGGTGGACACTACGCAACCGTGATCAACGAGCACTTCTTTGAAACCCTCGCGCTCAACTCCCGAATCACCCTCCACGTGATCTGCCACTACGGCCGCGACCCTCACCACATCACCGAAGCAGAATACAAGGCTGTTGCCCGTGCGCTGCGCGGTGCCGTAGAGATGGATCCTCGTCAAACAGGAATCCCATCCACTAAGGGAGCGCTCTAGACATGAACTCTTCTCCCATCTCTGATATGGTCACTGCGGCTGTGCAGAACGAACCAGATGCGGGCGACCGATGGTTTATTTATGGTCTGTTCCTCATCGCCGGGCTTTTCGTTGGCGGTGCCTGGTCTGCATATAAATCAGAAAACAAAATCCTCATGGTTGCAGCCGGCCTCATCGCAGTGCTGGCAGTGGCTGGAGGAATTCTATGGTTGTTGGGAGAGATGACTTAATTTGGAATCACGGGCTTTAACACGCGCTGACATTGAGCAACTTCCCAGCATGTGGAAAAGCCCAGGTTTCGTGGCTGTCCTCGTGGCGGTTGCAGCAGCGTTCGGCAGTTGGTCACTCCTTCTTCCCGTCGTACCGCTAGCGGTCCTCAACAACGGCGGATCAAGCGCTGTCGCCGGTGCCACCACTGGCATCTTCATGGCAGCCACAGTGATCACTCAGATTTTCACTCCCGCTGCGCTGCGGAAAATTGGCTACACCCCAGTGATGGCTTTCGCCGCATTCATGCTGGGTGTGCCAGCCATCGGCTACATCTTCAGCGTCGAGCCAATTCCAGTGCTGGTAGTGTCCGCACTTCGAGGAATTGGGTTCGGTGCGCTCACCGTCGCAGAATCTGCGTTGGTGGCTGAACTCGTTCCCGTACGCTTCTTGGGCAAAGCTTCTGGAATGTTGGGCGTATTTATTGGCCTTTCCCAAATGCTTTTCCTGCCTGCCGGGTTGGCGTTAGGTGACCAATTTGGCTACAACGTGGTCTATGTTTTAGGTGCCGTTATCGCACTAGTTGCAGCGGTGATGTGTCTGCGTATTCCGCAGGTTAAGGCAGCGGCAAAGCAGCAACCACAGGTGAGCGAACAGGAGCGTTCTGTTTCCACCTGGAAGTTGGTGCTGGTTCCCTCCTTGGCTGTTACCAGTTTGTCAATGACTTTTGGCGCAGTGTCTTCATTCCTTCCAGCTGCAGTCATTGAGTTAGATCCAGGATTAGGTGCTGCATTAGCGGGTATTATTTTATCCATTACCGGTGGTTCTTCAATGGTGTTCCGCTACCTGTCCGGCGTTATCGCTGACCGCCGCGGTATGCCTGGTACCACGATGATTCCTGCTCAAATCATTGGGTTCTTAGGTGTCGTTTTAATCACCGTCACAATCTTCCAAGGCTGGTCCGTGTGGCTTTTGATTATAGGTGCAGTGATGTTTGGTGGTGCTTTTGGCATGGTGCAAAACGAAGCGTTGCTTTCAATGTTTTTCCGGCTTCCTCGCACTAGAGTCTCCGAAGCCTCCGCCATCTGGAATATCGCCTTTGATTCGGGAACAGGAATCGGAAGCTTCCTCCTTGGCATAGTTGCCGCATCGCTTGCTTACAGTGGTGCTTTTGGTTCCGGAGCCGTGGTGATTTTGTTTGGAATCGTTTTGACCACCGCCGATCGAATCATTGGGCGGCACCGCATTACTGAATACAACAACACCCGCGCGCGTTTGCGCCAGGTGCCAGTCGCTCGGCGCGCAGTGCAAGGGCTGCGCAACAGGCGAAAAGATCGCTAAAACGCTTTTCGACGCCACCCCTTACTTGGCCCACCAACCCGCTGGCATAAACCCGCGATTTGATGAACTTATGGCGACACTGAACTCAGAGCCTCATTAAACTCGGAAATGCGAAAATTGCTGATGTGGACTTTAGGAATGCGTCCACCAAGGTATCCCGGCGGTAGTTCGCTAAGGTGAAATATTCCGTCTACTTCCCTTAATCCATACTGAATTGAGTTAGGTGTAGATGTGTTAGGTGGGGGAATGTGATCTAGCATTTTGAAATGCAAACCCCTATTTGCGGAGTGAAATGAGGTCCTTGGTCTGTTTCTAAAGATCTGGAGAGTGTGTTTTCCTCGCGCCCAGAAATCGGTCGAGGCAATGAAATAATGACCATCGAGAAACCATCTGGACTCTTTCCCGGCCTTAAGTCGTTTCTTGAAACCAATAAAGAAGTGATCTCAGTCTGGTGAGATGAAAATTGCTAACCTATCTACGGATTTATACCTTCATCGCTAACTAAGGTCTCAGGTATTAAAAGAGGGGCTGGACTATGAAGAGCAACCAAGTTTAGATTGCTCGAGGCTACCTAGAAGCCAATTCCAATCCTTAGCTACTTGCGAGGTCGTTTGAGAATCTGATGAAAGGCGAATAGTGGGCGGAATTTTCTCGCAATTTAAGGGAGCGTATTAGTCTTTAAACTACCTGTTCAGCGTATGATTATAAGAATGTGATTTATTTCTTTTTCGAATATATAATCGCTTAGCTGATCGTGGAAACAGAGACGCATCAAACAGTGTCTTCCCGGACGCGGTAGACGTTCAGGCTTTGTCACTGTTTTATAAGCTTCCCAAGATGAAGAAAAGTTAGTGCCACCACTGGTGGCTTACAAAACAATAGAAAGTGGTTCCTCACGTGAAAGAAACACAACGCGCAGAGTTACATAAGACAATCTGGCGGATGGCCAACGACCTGCGCGGTAGTGTTGATGGATGGGACTTCAAGTCTTATGTCCTAGGAATGCTGTTTTACCGTTTCATCTCAGAAAACCTGGCAGAGTACCTCAATCGCCAGGAAAGGGAAGCTGGAGCTCCCGACTTCAATTACGCCGAGTTAAGTGATGATCAGGCAGAATTTGGCCGCGAATCCATCGTCGCGGAAAAGGGATTTTTCATTCTCCCCTCCGAGCTTTTTGTCAACATTCGAGCAACAGCTCAAGGAAACGAGAACCTCAACGAGACTTTAGAGGCAGTCTTTAAAAACATTGAAGGGTCTGCAGTCGGTACCGACAGTGAAGATGACCTGAAAGGCCTTTTCGACGACCTGGACGTTAACAGCACTCGACTTGGAAGTACTGTCGCCAAGCGTAATGCGACGTTGGTGAAGCTTCTTGAAGCAATTGGTGATCTTCCTTTGGGAGACTTCGCAGATAACACTATCGATATTTTCGGTGACGCCTATGAGTATCTCATGGGTATGTATGCCTCGTCTGCTGGAAAATCTGGTGGCGAATACTACACCCCACAGGAAGTTTCAGAGCTGCTATCTCGCATCACAGTAGTGGGGAAGACCAGTGTCAATAAGGTGTATGACCCAGCTGTTGGTTCAGGATCTTTGCTACTGAAGTTTGATAAGGTTCTTGGTAAAGATGGTGTTCGCCAGGGCTATTTCGGTCAAGAAATTAACCTCACGACTTACAACCTTGCGCGTATCAACATGTTTTTGCACAACATTAACTATGAGAAGTTCGATATTGCGCTGGGGGATACCCTCACTGAACCAGCTCACTGGGATGATGAACCTTTTGAGGCGATCGTGTCGAACCCTCCGTACTCCATTAAATGGGAGGGCGATGCTAACCCTTTGCTGATTAACGATCCACGTTTCGCTCCAGCAGGTGTTTTAGCGCCGAAATCGAAAGCTGACTTGGCGTTTACCATGCATATTTTGTCGTGGTTGGCTGTGAACGGTACTGCCGCGATTGTTGAGTTCCCGGGTGTTCTTTATCGTGGTGGTGCGGAGAAGAAGATTCGTAAATATCTCATCGACAACAACTATGTTGATGCGGTGATTCAGCTGCCACCAGACCTGTTCTTCGGCACAACTATCGGTACCTGCATTATTGTGCTGAAAAAGTCGAAAACTGATAGCTCGGTGCTGTTTATTGACGGGGCAGCTGAGTTCACACGATCTGGCAACAAGAACAAGCTTACCGACGAAAATCAGGCAAAGATTCTTGATGCTTTTGCTGGACGTGAAGAGATTGAGTATTTTTCACGGCTCGTGTCCAATGATGAGATTAGCGAAAACGATTACAACATTGCTGTTTCATCGTATGTTGAGGCAGTGGATACTCGTGAGGTTATTGATATCCGCGAGTTGAATGCTGAGATTGAGCAGATTGTTGCCCGCCAGGCTGAACTTCGCACCTCGATTGATGCGATTGTGGCAGATCTGGAGGGAACCAAGTGAACCAGATTGATAACCTCATCGCCGAGCTGTGCCCTGAAGGAGTAGAACACTTGCCGCTAGGTGAAGTCGGGAATTTTACGCGAGGAGGTGGGCTTCAGAAAAAGGATTTTACTGAAGATGGTGTCGGATGCATTCATTACGGCCAGGTGTATACGCATTATGGAATTTGGGCTACACAAACCAAAACCTATGTATCGAACGAATTTGCGGCAAAAAAACGCAAGATGCTGCCTGGAGATGTCTTTATTGCTACTACCTCAGAGAATGACGAAGATTTAGGTAAGGCTGTTGCATGGCTCGGAAGTGAAGAGATCGTAGCAAGTGGCGATGCATTTGTTTTTCGGCACTCGCAAGATTCAAAATATGTCTCTTATTTTTTAAATAGCTCTTTATTCCATACTCAGAAGCAGAGATACATCACGGGAACTAAAGTTCGACGAATTTCTGGTGATGCGCTTGAAAAAATTGTGATCCCTGTTCCTCCTCTTGAGGTTCAGCGTGCGATTGTGGAGATTCTGGATCAGTTCACTGAGCTGGAAGCTGAGCTGGAAGCTGAGCTGGAAGCTGAGCTGGAAGCCCGAAAAAAACAATACGAGTATTACCGAGACCGCTCATTTGAGATTGTTCCCCAGGAAAACTGGGTTCCGCTCTCCCAACTCGGGGCGATAGAACGAGGTAGTGCTTTACAAAAGAAGGACCTTGCTTCTGACGGCGTTCCTGCATTTCATTATGGTCAGGTTTACACTCACTATGGGCCCTACACTAAGCAAACGAAGTCCTTCGTGTCTCAAACCTTTGCTTCAGGTAAGCGTCTCTTGCATCCTGGGGATGTGTTCATCGCGACGACCTCAGAAAATGAGGAAGATCTAGGAATGGCCGTAGCCTGGCTCGGAGACACTCCGGCGGTTGCCAGTAGCGATGCGTATATATTCAGGCCGGAGGGGGATGCTCGCTACATCTCCTATTTCTTCCGAAGCCGGCATTTCCAGGATCAAAAGAAGCGCTTCATCACTGGGACTAAAGTAAAGAGAATTTCCGGTGATGCAATTGGCAAGATAAGGATCCCGTGGCCCACGCCAGATCAACAATCTGAGATCGCTGATCGACTTGACAAGTTCGACGCTCTCGTGAACGACCTTTCCTCTGGTTTGCCTGCAGAGATCGAGGCTCGTCGGAAACAGTATGAGTATTACCGGGATCAGTTGTTGACGTTTAAGGAACTGGCTTCATGAGTGAGTTAACGCCACGCAAATATGACCCGATTGCCATCAGTGACGCCAGCACGGTGGTTGCTGAATACGACGCGACACCCAGTGCTAATTCGGCGTACCAGTCAGAAGATCAACTGGAAAAAGAACTCATCAGCCTGCTTGAATCACAGGCTTATGAGTACCTACCCATCACCTCTGAACAGCAGCTGAAAGACAATCTGCGCACCCAGTTAGAGATCGTCAATCAGATTAAGTTTTCTGATGCGGAATGGCAGCAGTTCTTCACCGAACGTATCGCCGGTAGTAATGACGGCATCGTGGAAAAAACCGTGCGGATCCACGAAGACCACATCCAGCTGCTGCGGCGTGATGATGGATCAACCAAAAACATCACACTGATCGATAAAACCAACATCCACAACAACCGGCTTCAAGTCATCAACCAATACGAAGTCAGCCACAATGATGGCGGTGCTCAACGCTCAAATCGGTATGACGTGACCATCCTGGTTAATGGTTTGCCGATGGTGCATGTGGAGTTAAAGCGGCGTGGTGTAGATATCAGGGAAGCGTTTAACCAGATCAACCGCTATCAACGAGAAAGCTTCTGGTCTGGATCAGGATTGTTTGATTATGTACAACTTTTTGTGATCAGTAATGGCACCTTAACCAAGTACTATTCCAACACCACCCGTCGGCTTCACCTGGCAGAATCGGCCGGTAAAACTCGGGGACAGAAAACCTCGAACAGTTTTGAGTTCACCTCGTGGTGGGCTGATGCCCACAACACACCGATTCAGGATCTCACCGCGTTTGCGAAAACCTTTTTCGCTAACCACACTATCCTCAACATCTTGACCAAGTACTGCGTGTTGACTGCTGATCGCACACTTTTGGTGATGCGCCCGTACCAGATCGTGGCTACTGAACGGATCCTGCAGCGCATTGAGATCGCTGACAACTACAAACGCCTCGGTACGGTTGCTGCTGGTGGCTATATTTGGCACACCACTGGCTCGGGTAAAACACTGACCTCGTTTAAAACCGCTCAGCTGGCATCGAAACTACCCAGCGTGGACAAGGTGTTGTTTGTTGTTGACCGTAAAGACCTTGATTATCAAACAATGCGGGAATATGACCGCTTTGAAAAAGGCGCGGCCAACTCCAACACCTCCACAGCCGTGCTTAAGCAGCAGTTAGAAGATCCCAACGCCCGGATTATTATCACCACGATCCAGAAGCTTTCAACCTTTATTGCCGGTAATAAAGGCCACGCCGTCTATGACGGGCATGTGGTGATCGTGTTTGATGAGTGTCATCGTTCCCAGTTCGGTGACATGCACCTGGCGATCACGAAGGCGTTTAAGAAATATAACCTGTTTGGGTTTACTGGTACCCCGATTTTCGCGGAGAACTCCAGCTCGAGTGGTAAACCGCATCTGCGCACCACTGAGCAGGTTTTTGGTGAAAAGCTGCATACCTACACCATTGTTGATGCCATTACTGATAAAAATGTGTTGCCGTTTCGGATTGACTATGTCAACACCGTCCAGATGGGTGCTGTGGAAGATAAACAGGTCTCAGCGATTGATACTGAAAAGGCCTTGTTATCGCCTAAGCGTATGAGCGCGATCGTGGAGTACACGCTTGCGCATTTTGATCAGAAAACACGACGTTCCAGCAGCTACCAGCATTCAGTTGTGTCGAATGTGTCTCAGGTTGCTGGTGGCCGGAACAAGGTGGTGGAGGAGAAAAACCGTAGTCGGGTGCGTGGGTTTAATTCTATTTTCGCCACCGCTTCGATTGATGCGGCTAAGCGGTATTACAACCATTTCCAGATGCAACAGGAACATTTACCTGAAGCGCAGCGGTTGAAAATCGGGTTGATCTATTCCTATGCGCCTAATGAGGAGCAGTCCGATGATTTTCTTGATGAGGAAGGCTTTGAACCTCATGCGTTGGATGGCTCATCGAGGGATTTCCTAGAAGATGCCATCCAGGACTACAACGCGATGTTTGGCACCAGCTATGACACTTCAGCTGATAAGTTTCAGAACTACTACAAGGATTTATCCCTGCGGTTAAAAAACCGTGAGTTAGACATGGTCATCGTGGTGAACATGTTCCTCACCGGTTTTGATGCCACCACACTCAATACCTTGTGGGTAGATAAGAACCTTAAGTCGCATGGGTTGATTCAGGCGTACTCGCGGACCAACCGCATCCTGAACTCGGTAAAGACCTACGGCAATATTGTCAGCTTCCGGAACTTGGAGGAAGAGACGAATGCGGCGATGGCGTTGTTTGGCAATGAAAATGCTCGTGGCGTGGTGCTATTGCGGCCGTTTCAGGAGTATTACGACGAATACGCCACCAAAGTCAGTCAACTGTTAGAGGATTTCCCGCTCGGGCAGCAGATTGTCGGTGAGACAAAGCAAAAAGAGTTTATTGCTTTGTTTGGTGCGATTTTGCGTCTGCTGAATATTTTGACGTCGTTTGATGAGTTTCACGGCAATGAGATTTTAACTGAGCGGCAGAATCAGAATTACCGCAGTATTTATCTTGATCTTTATGCTCAATACCGTCTGGTTCGAAATGGGGATAAAGAGGGCATTAATGAAGATGTGGTTTTTGAGATCGAGCTGATTAAGCAGGTTGAGATTAATGTTGACTACATTTTGATGCTGGTGCAGAAGTATCGTGACCAGTGTGGTGATGGTGATGATAAGGAGATCCGTGCTGAGATTTCCAGGGCTGTGGATGCCAGCCCAAGTTTAAGGAGCAAGAAGGATTTGGTGGAATCCTTTGTTGATTCCTTGTCTACCAGTGGGGAAGTGGAGGAGGAGTGGCGGGCGTTTATTGCGGTTCGGAAAGAATCGGAGTTGGCGCAGATTATTGACGATGAGAATCTGAAGTCTGCTGAGACGAAGGTGTTTGTGGAGACGGCGTTTCGTGATGGCGGGATTCAGTCTTCTGGTACTGCGGTGACGAGGATTCTACCGCCAGTATCTCGTTTCGCTCCGTCTGGTGGGCATGGGGAGAAGAAAAACCGAGTCCTGAACAAACTAGGAGAATTCTTCGAACGATTCTTCGACCTTTCCAGCTAGGAGTATCGCCGAAAAATAACGCTTTAAGGCGTATATTTCCTAAGAATGGAAGCTTTATTTTCACTGAGAAATGATCTCCGGACGATAACTAGCCGTCATTCTCATACAGAGAAGGCGGTTAGTTTCCTTTGTAGTCCTCATTGGCGGTTGGCGTGCCACGTTTTTAAAACCTAAGGCACCACCTCACATGCGAGACGCAGAATTAGTAGCGAGGTGCATCGTCTTTTTTCGCAGCTAGGACAGCGTCGTGAATATGAATCCCTTTTAGCGAGAAAGAAACCCGACTGCGGTTCTTGATCCTGAAAGCACGTGACATAAACTATCGGCATGACCAAAACTGTCGCCCTTCTCGACTACGGATCTGGAAACCTTCGTTCTGCTCAACGCGCACTAGAGCGTGCCGGTGCAGAAGTTATCGTGAGCTCCGATCCAGAAGTTTGCACCAACGCTGATGGCCTCCTAGTTCCTGGAGTGGGCGCATTCGATGCCTGCATGAAGGGTTTGAAAAACGTCTTCGGACATCGCATTATCGGACAGCGTCTTGCTGGTGGGCGTCCAGTGATGGGTATTTGTGTGGGTATGCAGATCCTGTTTGATGAAGGCGATGAGCATGGCATTAAGTCAGCTGGTTGTGGCGAGTGGCCTGGAAAGGTGGAACGCCTCCAGGCGGAGATCCTGCCTCACATGGGGTGGAACACACTTGAAATGCCTACCAACTCACCAATGTTTGAGGGAATTTCACCTGATGAGCGTTTCTACTTCGTGCACTCCTATGGTGTGCGCAAGTGGACGTTAGAAACTGATGATCTGACCACGCCTCCAGAGGTTGTGTGGGCGAAGCACGAAAATGATCGTTTTGTGGCTGCTGTGGAAAACGGCACGCTGTGGGCTACTCAATTCCACCCAGAAAAATCAGGTGACGCAGGCGCAAAGCTACTGCGAAACTGGATCAACTACATCTAACAGATAGGATCAATATTCATGACCTTCACTATTCTTCCTGCAGTCGATGTAGTTAACGGACAAGCAGTTCGCCTAGATCAGGGCGAGGCCGGCACTGAAAAATCTTATGGCACCCCTTTGGAATCCGCACTGAAGTGGCAGGAGCAGGGTGCAAAGTGGTTGCACTTTGTGGACCTGGACGCAGCGTTCAACCGTGGTTCCAATCATGAGATGATGGCGGAAATTGTCGGCAAGCTCGATGTTGATGTGGAGCTCACTGGCGGTATCCGTGATGATGAGTCTCTGGAGCGCGCGCTGGCAACCGGTGCACGTCGTGTAAACATTGGTACCGCTGCTCTGGAGAAGCCAGAGTGGATTGCTTCTGCGATTCAACGCTATGGCGAGAAGATTGCTGTCGATATCGCTGTGCGTTTGGAAGATGGTGAATGGCGCACCCGTGGAAACGGTTGGGTCTCCGATGGTGGCGATCTGTGGGAAGTTCTCGAGCGTTTGGATTCCCAAGGTTGTGCACGTTTCGTGGTTACCGATGTGTCCAAGGACGGCACCTTGAGTGGTCCAAATGTTGAGCTGCTGCGTGAGGTTGCTGCAGCTACAGACGCACCTATCGTGGCTTCTGGTGGAATTTCTGTTTTGGAAGATGTTTTGGAACTAGCCAAGTACCAGGATGAGGGTATTGATTCCGTCATCATTGGCAAGGCACTTTATGAGCACAAGTTCACCCTCGAAGAGGCTTTGGCTGCAGTAGAAAAGCTCGGTTAATACATGGATGCTCGTGGGATGTTGGCCATTGCGGAGGCCGTTGTAGATGATGCCGAAGCCCTCTTCATGCAGGGCTTTGGAGCTGCTCCTGCCCATATGAAATCCCCAGGGGATTTCGCCACGGAAGTGGATATGGCCATCGAATCCCATATGCGTTCGATGCTGAACATGATGACAGGCATTGCTGTCATCGGTGAAGAAGGTGGCGGTGCGACCTCCGGCACGCGCTGGGTGATTGATCCCATCGACGGCACCGCCAACTTCGCGGCGTCCAACCCGATGAGCGCGATCCTGGTGTCTTTGCTTGTCGACGACCAGCCCGTCCTGGGTATTACCTCCATGCCCATGCTGGGTAAACGCCTCACCGCTTTTGAAGGTTCACCGCTGATGATCAACGGTGAACCTCAGGAACCATTGCAAGAACAATCCAGTTTGGTATCCCACATTGGTTTTAGTTCCATGGCCTCCCCGCGCAATACAGCGTTTCCTGTGGAGTTGCGTCGGGATCTTCTGACCGAGCTCACGGAATCGTATCTTCGTCCCCGCATTACAGGTTCGGTGGGTGTTGATCTTGCGTTCACTGCGCAGGGCATTTTTGGAGCATGTGTATCGTTTAGTCCTCATGTTTGGGACAATTCCGCAGGCGTGATGTTGATGCGCGCTGCTGGTGCACAAGTTACTGACACCGAAGGCCATCCGTGGGCACCAGGTAGGGGAGTCGTGGCTGGAACAAAAAGGGCTCACGATGTGCTGTTAAGTAAGATTGAAAAAGTTCGGTTGATGCATGCAGATGCAGGTAATGACCAGTCGTTAAATGAGGAGTACAAGTAAAATGGGCGTGGCAATTCGAGTTATTCCTTGCCTGGACGTGGACAACGGCCGGGTTGTTAAAGGCGTGAACTTTGAAAACCTCCGCGATGCTGGCGATCCTGTGGAGTTGGCAAAGCGCTATGACGAGGAAGGGGCAGATGAGCTGACCTTCCTGGATGTCACCGCCTCGAAGCATGGTCGCGGCACCATGCTGGATGTTGTTCGACGCACCGCTGATCAGGTGTTCATCCCTCTGACTGTCGGTGGCGGCGTGCGCAGCGAAGAAGATGTTGATCAATTGCTGCGCGCTGGCGCCGACAAGGTTTCGGTGAACACGTCTGCGATTGCCCGTCCAGAACTGCTGTCAGAGCTGTCCAAGCGTTTTGGTGCTCAGTGCATCGTGTTGTCTGTGGATGCCAGGCGCGTTCCTGAAGGTGGAACTCCTCAGCCATCTGGTTTTGAAGTCACCACCCACGGCGGTTCCAAGTCCGCAGAACTTGATGCAATCGAGTGGGCAAAGCGCGGCGAAGAGCTGGGCGTTGGCGAAATTCTGCTCAACTCCATGGACGGCGACGGCACCAAAAACGGCTTTGACCTAGAGCTGCTGGAAAAAGTTCGCGCAGCCGTATCCATTCCTGTAATCGCCTCCGGCGGCGCTGGCAAGGCGGAGCATTTCCCACCAGCTGTTGCAGCTGGCGCCAACGCAGTGCTTGCCGCGACCATTTTCCACTTCCGCGAAGTAACCATCGCCGAAGTAAAGGGAGCCATTAAAGATGCAGGATTTGAGGTGCGGAAATGAGTGACAATCCACAAGAGTATGAGCTGGATTGGGACGTCGAAAAGCGATTAAAGCTTAACGACGCCGGCCTGGTGCCGGCAATCGTCCAGGCCGACGGGACCAACGAGGTCCTCATGATGGCCTGGATGGATACCCACGCGCTAGCCTATACTTTGGCGACCCGCCGTGGAACCTATTTTTCTAGGTCCCGCAACGAGTACTGGATCAAGGGCCTGACCTCTGGAAACGTCCAAGAAGTCACCGGAGTTGCCCTCGACTGCGACGGCGACACCGTCCTTCTGACCGTGAAACAAACCGGCGGTGCGTGCCACACTGGTGCCCACACATGTTTCGACAATGACGTTTTGCTGTAAAAGCAACAACGATTAAGGAAGAAGTCTTATGAAGCCACGCGTGCTGTCAGCATTAGGTATTGGAGCTGGCGCCCTGGTTGTCTGGATCAGCTCACGCATGAACTGGGTAACCATCGAGGCTTTCGACGATAAATCAGGTAGTGTCACCCAATCTATTGTGGGTGCAACCTGGTCTACAGAAATCATGGCGCTTGCACTTGCTTTGCTAGCTGCCTTCGCCGCCGCGTTGGTGCTCAAGCGCATGGGTCGGCGCATCATTGGTGGTATTTCGGCGCTGATCGCGGTGGGTGCCAGCCTGTCTCCACTCGCGCTTCTCACCCAAGACCCAGACGCAGAACGGGCCCGAACCCTGCTGACCTCCGGTGTGGCCTCACAGAAGGCTAATTCCGGAACCCTGCTGTCTGATTGGGCGGAGATCATCAATATCACCACCCATCCACTGGCGGCAGTGGTAGCCATGATTGGCTGCGCGCTAGCCCTAGTCGGTGGCGTTGTCCTTGCCATGCGCCCTGGCGAGGACACCGCGAAAAGCAATCAATATGAGCGTAAACAGGCTCGCGCTGAGAAAATCCACACCGATTTGGCCCAAGATCCAGACTCCGGTCGTGTGATGTGGGACGCACTCGATGAAGACATTGACTTCACCGAGAAGACTCAGAAATCCAAAGAAACCCCAGGTCAAAGCTAGGGTGTGGCACCCTGATTTCTTTCGCCATGTGTGTTCGGGATAACCTTAAACACAGCATTGGTTGGAAGGAGGTTGGGGCATGGTTGCAACAGAGAACCGCATGTTGATGGAAATCGCTGCGGAAATATCGGCTCGGGAAGCAACGCTTGGTTTTCAAGAAGTCAAAACTAAATCTCGATCAGCAGGTCTCACGGCGGCTTTCGATATTGCTTCAGTCTTTTTTTCGTCTGGATGTAATGTCGTAGTCGCCTTTGATCGTTTTGCATCCAATTGGTCTGATCATTCGGATCATGTGGACTACGCAGCACAGGTTGCGGGTTTTGGCGCATCAATGCTTGCATATACGGTGCGCAGGGGACAGTTTGATACCGCAGTACGCGATATCAGGGACATCAAATCTGGAGTAGACATTCCCATTCTGCTTCATGATCCCATCATCGATCCGTATCAAATCCACGAAGCCCGCGTCATGGGCATCGACGCTCTTCAATTCCCCGTATGGGCGATGGAACAAGCTCGACTGGAATCTTTGGTGGACCGCACCGAATCATTGGGCATGACAGCCATCGTGTCTGTACGAAACCACGAAGAAGCGCATCGTGCAGTGGACGCAGGAGCGACAGTGGTAGCAATTGATATTACTGGTTATACCGGCTCACTCACTTTGCCTGAAGCGTTTTCGGGTATCACCCAATTCATACCCAAAGAGGTAGCCCGCATTGTGCTCGGAGGTTGCAGCAGCCCTAAAGAACTCATGCGGTTTGCACGACATTCTGCAGACGCCATCTTTGTTCCACATGCAGACCTCGCCACCACAAAATCTCTTGTGACAGCAGGTATGCATCCAGCGTGCCCATCGCGTTGAAGAGGTGCTCTGTGGTCAGCTGACCGGGGTAGCGGGCGGTGGGCGGACAAGTCTTGCTAGATTGAAGTGCATTACTTGTCGCCTGACTGTTAGGTTTACGTTGTTGTGGATGTCATGACTTTGGCCACGATTCCCTCACCACCGCAGGGTGTGTGGTACTTGGGCCCCATTCCGATTAGGGCCTATGCGATGTGCATCATCGCTGGCATTATTGTTGCCATTTGGCTGACGAGAAGGCGCTACGCCGCCCGCGGTGGAAACCCTGAAATCGTCCTTGATGCAGCGATCGTGGCAGTTCCTGCCGGAATCATCGGTGGACGCATTTATCACGTCATTACCGACAACCAAAAGTACTTCTGCGATACCTGTAACCCCGTCGACGCCTTCAAAATCACCAACGGTGGTCTGGGCATCTGGGGTGCAGTGATCCTCGGTGGCCTGGCAGTGGCCGTATTCTTCCGGTACAAAAAGCTCCCTCTTGCACCTTTCGCAGATGCCGTGGCACCTGCAGTTATCCTGGCGCAGGGAATTGGTCGTCTGGGCAACTGGTTTAACCAGGAGCTCTACGGTGCAGAAACTACCGTTCCATGGGCTTTGGAAATCTACTATCGGGTAGATGAAAATGGAAAATTCGCACCGGTGACAGGAACATCCACCGGTGAGGTAATGGCTACTGTTCATCCAACATTCCTCTATGAACTGTTGTGGAACCTACTGATCTTCGCTTTGTTGATGTGGGCTGACAAGCGATTCAAGCTGGGACATGGCCGAGTATTTGCTCTCTACGTAGCTGGTTACACCTTGGGCCGTTTCTGGATTGAACAAATGCGCGTTGATGAAGCCACGCTTATTGGCGGCATCCGAATCAACACCATCGTCTCCGCAGTAGTGTTTGCCGGCGCGATCATTGTGTTCTTCCTGTTGAAGAAGGGTAGGGAAACTCCCGAAGAGGTAGATCCGACTTTCACAGCGTCTGTTGCAGCAGATGCTGTAGCTTCGCCAGATGGAAAACCCTTGCCGAAAGCAGAGGAGGGCATTGATGGAGAAACGCCCTCAACGCGATAGGTTTCAACCATAGGCCTGACCTGGCTGAGATGTTTTTGGTAGAAAAACCGAGTGCCCGAATTGTTTTGTGGGTGCCCGGTTTTTCTGATTTAAGCACGTCAGAGGCGTAGAACATTGTCTGTTCACACTCTGGGTCGCAAGATTCATCGAGAATTAATGGTAGTATCTGTGGCTTGAGGGGGAATGACGTACTAGGCTTATGGGCGTGGATAGACGAACTAAGATTGTATGTACCCTAGGCCCAGCGGTGGCTAGTGCAGATGGAATTCTGCGTTTGGTAGAAGACGGCATGGATGTTGCTCGCCTCAACTTCTCCCATGGTGACCACCCAGATCATGAGCAAAACTACAAGTGGGTCCGCGAGGCGGCGGAGAAGACTGGCCGTGCAGTCGGTATTCTCGCAGACCTCCAAGGACCGAAGATCCGTCTTGGCCGTTTCACTGACGGCGCAACCGTGTGGGAAAACGGCGAGACCATTCGGATCACCGTTGACGATGTAGAGGGAACGCACGATCGTGTGTCCACCACCTACAAGAATCTGGCAAAAGACGCGAAGCCAGGCGACCGCCTGCTCGTTGATGACGGCAAGGTTGGCCTCGTCTGCGTTTCCGTCGAAGGCAACGACGTCATCTGTGAGGTTGTTGAGGGCGGACCAGTCTCCAACAACAAGGGTGTTTCCCTGCCAGGTATGGATATTTCTGTACCTGCACTGTCCGAAAAGGATATCCGTGACCTGCGCTTCGCCCTGAAGCTCGGCGTGGACTTTATTGCACTGTCCTTCGTACGTTCCCCAGCAGATGCTGAACTCGTTCACAAGATCATGGACGAAGAAGGTCGTCGTGTTCCTGTGATCGCCAAGCTGGAAAAGCCAGAGGCTGTCACCTCCCTCGAGCCAATCGTGTTGGCATTCGACGCCGTCATGGTTGCTCGTGGTGACCTCGGCGTTGAGGTTCCTCTGGAGGAGGTTCCACTGGTTCAGAAGCGCGCAATCCAGATTGCCCGTGAGAACGCAAAGCCAGTTATCGTGGCAACCCAGATGCTGGATTCCATGATTGAGAACTCCCGCCCAACCCGTGCGGAAGCTTCTGACGTGGCAAACGCTGTGCTCGATGGCGCAGATGCTGTCATGCTTTCTGGTGAAACTTCAGTGGGCAAAGATCCGCACAACGTTGTGCGCACCATGGCTCGCATTGTTCGCTTCGCTGAAACCGACGGTCGCGTCCCAGACCTGACCCACATCCCTCGCACTAAGCGTGGCGTTATTTCCTACTCTGCACGTGATATCGCAGAGCGCCTCAACGCTCGTGCATTGGTTGCGTTCACCACCTCTGGTGATACCGCAAAGCGTGTGGCTCGTCTGCACAGCCACCTGCCACTGCTCGTGTTCACTCCAAATGAGGCAGTTCGCTCTGAGCTGGCGCTGACCTGGGGTGCAACCACCTTCCGGTGCCCACCTGTCAGCGATACCGATGACATGATGCGCGAAGTCGACCGTGCTCTTTTAGCAATGCCTGAGTACAACAAGGGTGACATGATGGTTGTTGTTGCAGGTTCCCCTCCTGGTGTTACCGGTAACACCAACATGATTCACGTCCACCTTCTTGGTGACGACACAAGGATTGCAAAGCTCTAATCGCTTAAATCTTTCAAAAAATGCGTTGACACTGTACGTGGTGTCAGCGCATTTTTCGTGGCTAGGGCAGGGGAAATCCGCCTCATTTAAGAATTTACTTGACACGGAAAGTAAATTGGTGAACAATGGTGTTCAACAGCAAAACAGCCACCAACACTTAAAGGATGAAACACCATGGCACTTCTTGAGCAGAGCATCAATAGCGACACCTTCATGGATGCAGTTAGCCTTCGCGTCGGCGACCTAGAGGGTATGACCAGTTACTACTCTTCAATCCTTAGCGTTGAACCAATGGAAGAAAAAGTTCACGGAAAAGAAGTTCACCGTGTACTCGGTCGCAATGGCACCCCACTGCTTCGCCTGATTTCTACCCCAGATCTTCCTGCGGTAGATCCTCGTCAAGCTGGCCTTTATCACACCGCTTTCCTCTTCGATACCCAAGAGAGCTTGGCTGCCACCGTTTACCGCGCAGCGCAAGAATCACGCTCACGTTTTGTGGGTTCTTCAGATCACCTAGTCTCTGAAGCTTTTTACTTCACCGATCCTGAGGGAAACGGCATTGAGCTCTATGTTGACCGCCCTCGAAGTGCATGGAAGTATGCAGACAACGGCGATGTCCGCATGGACACCATCTACTTGGATCCAAACCAGTACCTTCAGAGTCATCTCAGCGAAACCGTTTTGAACAACACCGCTATTCTCCCTGCGAGCATCGGACACGTTCACCTTCAGGTAGGCAACGTCGAGCGAGCCCGTCAATTCTATGTGGACAAGATTGGTTTTGATGCCACCACATCAATCCCCAATGCACTGTTTGCATCCGCAGGTGGATATCACCACCATGTGGCCATGAATACCTGGAACTCAGCAGGTGCAGGTCCACGCGCAGCAACCTTGGGTCTTGCTGATGTAGCAGTGATCGTTCCAGTCCGTGAGGATCTGGACATGCTGGTCTCACGCCTAAAGGGGGAGGAATTCTTTGACAACGGCACCTCTGTTGTGACCCGCGATCCATGGGGAACGCACATCACCGTTTCACTTCCGGGTGTCTCAACAGATGAACTTCTGAACCGATAACTCATTCTGGTAGCAGGAACCCCAATCTTAGGCTAAGTTTAGGGCTTTGAAACCAGTAGGCACAGTACAGTTCAAGAATCAGCTCCCAACTCAACTCCAGCCACTCGTGAAGCTGGCGCATAATCTGCGCTGGTCATGGCGTGAGTAAGCAAAGCAGCTTTTCCGCGACATCGACCCAGAATTGTGGGAACAGCTCGACGAAGATCCTAAGCAGATGCTTCTCCAGGCACCAGCAACTCGTTTGCAGTTCCTCGCAGGCGATGATGAGTACCTAGGTCGAGTCAACGCCGAGGAGCAAAACCTCAGCGAATACCTCAGCGACAAGCTGTGGTACCAGGACACCGCAGATGCAACCGATGCTGTCGGAGATCCACTCGTTGCGTACTTCTCCATGGAGTTTGGCATTCACCCAAGCCTGCCAATCTACTCTGGCGGACTTGGTGTGCTTGCGGGCGATCGCATGAAGTCTGCATCTGACTTGGGTGTGCCACTGATCGGTGTTGGTTTGCTCTACACCCACGGCTACTTCACCCAGTCACTGTCCGGTGACGGTTGGCAGCAGGAAGAGTACAAGTACCACGATCCAGCAGAACTGCCGATTGAGGCAGTTAAAGATGAGAACGGCGAGCAGGTCACTGTTTCTGTCACCTACCCAGGTGCGCAGGAAGTAAAGATTGCACTGTGGTTAGCAAACGTTGGCCGCATCCCATTGCTGCTGCTTGATACCAACATCGAGGCAAACCCAGAAGAGCTCCGCAACGTTACTGACCGCCAGTACGGTGGCGACAATGAGCACCGCATCAAGCAGGAACTCGTTCTCGGTGTTGGTGGCGTCCGCGCTGTCAACGCATTCTGCGAAGCTCGTGGTCTGAAGCGCCCATCTGTTGCACACCTCAACGAAGGCCACGCAGGTTTCCTGACCCTGGAGCGTATCCGCGAGCGCATCGCAGAGGGCATGGAGTACCCAGCAGCATTCGAGCAGGTTCGTGCGTCCAACATCTTCACCACCCACACCCCAGTCCCAGCAGGCATCGACCGCTTCGACATGGAGATGGTGCGTCGTTATCTCGGTGACGGTCAGCCAGAAGATCAGCAGCTGTGCGTTGGTGTTCCAATTGAGAAGGCACTTGAGCTTGGTCAAGAGTCCGATCCACACCGCTTCAACATGGCTCATATGGGCCTTCGCGCGAGCCAACATGCTAATGGCGTCGCAAAGCTTCATGGTGAAGTAAGCCGTGACATGTTCGCCGGCCTGTACCCCGGATATGAGCCTCGTGAAGTGCCCATCGGGCACGTCACCAACGGTGTTCACCTGCCGACGTGGGTCAAGCCAGAGATGAAGGAACTCATCGATCGCGTCACTGGCGGCGCTGATCTTGCGGTTGCTGATTCTTGGTCAAACCCACAGGCTGTCGAGTCTGAGAAGATCTGGAAGGTGCGCAACAAGTTCCGTGCTGACCTAGTGGAGGTTGCTCGCGCTGCAACTGCAAAGTCCTGGTCTCACCGTGGACACACCGAAGCAGAACTTGCGTGGACCTCCCGCGTTCTGGATCCAAACGTGCTGACCATTGGTTTCGCACGTCGCGTATCCACCTACAAGCGCTTGACCTTGATGCTGCGCAACCCTGAACGCCTGCGTTCCATCTTGCTTAATGAGGAACGCCCAGTTCAGTTCGTTATTGCTGGTAAGGCACACCCACATGACATGGGTGGCAAGAAGCTCATGCAGGAAATCGTCCACTTCGCTGATCAAGCTGGTGTCCGTGACCGTTTCCTCTTCCTGCCTGATTACGACATCAACCTGGCCAGCTACCTGGTCTCTGGTGCTGACGTGTGGCTGAACAACCCAGTGCGCCCTCAGGAAGCATCGGGAACCTCCGGTATGAAGGCCGTCATGAATGGTGGCCTGACCCTGTCCATCTCTGATGGTTGGTGGGATGAAATGCCTAAGGAGACCACCGGCTGGACCATCCCAACCGTTGAGTCCCAGGACTTGGAATACCGCGACCACCTGGAATCCCAGGCGCTGTACGACCTGCTGGAAAACGAAGTTGCACCGCTGTTTTACAAGCGCGACAAGAACGGCATCCCACAGGACTGGCTGGACCTGGTTCGCGAATCCTGGACCACCCTGTCGCCAATGGTCACCTCCACCCGCATGGTGCGCGACTACACCACCCAGTACTACCGCCCAACCAAACACCAGGCAGAGCTCATTGCGCAGCCTGCAGAAGCAGCGGATTACGCGGCATGGCTTGAGCACATCAAAGCAGAGTGGGCTGGCGTCAAGGTCTCAGACCTGAAGATCAGCGAGAGCGCCATCACGGCGCAGGAGCTTGAAGTCAGCGTTCGCGTTGATTCCGGTTCGCTTAACGACGACGAGTTCCAAGCTCAGGCACTCTTTGGTGCGCTCGGACACAACGGTGACATCGAAGATCCAGAAATCACCGTTTTGACCCCACGCGGCGATGGCACCTACGCGGCAAAGGTCAGCACTGACCTACCAGGCAACTACGGCATCACTGCCCGCGTTGTTCCAAACAACAGGATGCTGGTCAGCCCAGCGGAAACCCGCCTGATCACCTACTTGGAGAACTAGGGCGAAACTAGCTTTACCAAAAGGCCGGGACACTACGTGTGTCTCGGCCTTTCGGCGTTTAAGCACCTGTCTGACTTAGATGGTGACAGAAGGCAAGGGGCAGAAGTAGAATTAGTGCTATGTTCCCGATTGGGTTCTTCGCGGGAGTGGTGCTCATCTTCCTTGGCGCAACAGCAGGACTTGGAATTGCATCGCTAGCCAAGTGGTGTCAACACCGATCACAGGATTTTCCAGAAAAGAAAGTCACCACTCACATTGTGCTGCAAAGTACCAGCATCGTGATGTGGGTGGTTTTTATGGTTTTCATGCAACCGTGGATTGCGTGGCTGACGTTCGCAACCATCACGGTAGGTCAGGTATTTGGAGATCTGCTGATGTTTTCCAGTTACCGTGCACGACACCGCGTGCCCAAAGTGGGAAGTTACGTGGCTGTCGCAAAAGACGTGCTTAGTTTTTCACGACCCATTCCCGCACTTCACGCCATCATCGGCGCGCTTGGATGGTTTGGAATGTTCGCAGTTTGTCTGTGGAGCACGCTGTAAAAGGACGTTAAAAACCAGCCGTTGCTGAGGAGAAACTCGTGAATATCTTGTTCATCCCTATTCTGGCAGTGCTCATCGGTTATTTTGTTCGGTCTCGGTTGAGCGCTGTAGTGCTCTTCCTCGCGATCGAATCAATCTTCTTCACGTTCCAGACACTAGCCGTGTTTCTGGCGTGGATGGCAGGAGACGGCGGTTTCGGCGGGGCCACAGATCAAGGGGCTTTCGGGCCGACGCCATCGGGCCTTCCACTGAAATTCAATGACCTTGATCTGTGGCTTTATGGTCTAGTTAATTTCGCCCTCATCGCCATTGGAGTGGCGCTGACCATTGCCGTTGTCTCTTTTCGAATCCGTCGTCGCAGAAAACTAGATGATTAGTTAGTTCCCAAGTAGGTCAGCAGCGCGGCTGCGGCTGCGCGGGTGGCAGCGGACATCGTCGGCGCATAATCAGGGAGGAAATCTCCCATGTGATTGGCTGGCACATCCGATGCCACGCGGTCTCTTTCTACGGCTTCTGTCCACTGATCGCGCGGCGTAACACCAATAGTCCAGTACAGGTAAGGGCTGTTGAATGCCTTAGGAATGGAGGGGAAATCCTCCGACGCAGTCCACCGGTAAGCATCAATAGAATCCTCGCCGAAAACATCGTCGAACACAGGGCGCACAGTATCGAAGACAACGGGGGTGTTGTCGGTGAGATCACCGTGGGCGAAGTACTCAATGACAGGTTCTTCCTCAATACCGGAAGCAAGGCATTCACCACGGACAACACGTTCGATGGCTCGGTAGACCTTGTGCTTGACTTTGTCGTTGTAGAAACGGCAGTTCAACACCAAACGAGCACTTGCTGGAATGGTGTTGTTGGTGTTGCCCGACTGGAGGGTGCCCACAGAAATAACGGCGAAATCCTCTGGAGAAACCTCGCGGCCCACGATTCCTTGGAGTCGCACGACAATCATCGCTGCAACATAAGTGGGATCGATGGAATTATGAGGCATGGAACCATGGGCGCTGCGACCCTGAATGCGGATTTCAATGGAATCGCAGGCAGCGAGAGCACCGCCAGGCATGCTCATCACGGTTCCTGCAGCACCGGGGACTACATGCTGGCCAAAGCACACATCAGGGCGTGGGATCAGATCAACTAAGCCGCCGGCGACCATCTTGTTCGCGCCTTGGGAGTTTTCCTCCGAAGGTTGGAACAACGCGATGAACGTGCCTTCCCATGCATCGCGACGCTCATCTAAAATGGCACACGCACCAAGGAGCGCGGTGACGTGGACATCGTGGCCGCATGCGTGCATGACATGGACATTTGCCCCATCATGCGGACGCATACGAGTGGAAGCAAACGGAACTCCGGTGATTTCCTTGACGGGAAGGCCATCGAAATCTGCGCGCATTAACGCAACAGGGGCACCAGGATTTGTCGACCCATTTCGGAACACGGCCAGAATGCCGTAACCGCCAACATTTGGAATCACCTCACAATCAAAACGCTCGAGGTATTTCTGAATGCGATCTGCGGTCTCTGATTCGAAGCCGGACAGCTCAGGATGTTCGTGGAAATCCTGATATGCGGCCTCTTGCCACGACAGATCAACACCATGATTGTTTAGAAGTTCTGAAATGCGGCTCATGGATTAGATAGTAGAGTACCTGCGCAGCGACACTAAAACTCTTGGCTTATAGGAGGGGATTGTATTTAAGGCTGTTGCGTTCAACGGAGCATTCCATGGCGATGCGCAGATCAGATGCGATGAGTTCTTCATCGCGTAGTCGGTACATTTCTTTCACCACGCGGTCTCGGACGTTGTGTGGAGACAGCGTATTGAGATACACCTTGGTGCCACCTTCAAAACCTGCCAGTGTAGAAACACGCCATTTGATCATCACATGCCAGGGCATTGGCATATCAACATCGATTGGTTTGTGTACCCATTCCTCATTGCAGGGTACATCTGCGCCGGTTGCAGCATGGCATGCATGGATGAGGTTGCTCATCGCTTGGATTTCCTCGTCGCTTTGAAGCCAGGGTTCAGGAATAGCGGACTTAGAGTAAATCTCAATGGTGGGGTAGCGGTGACCGAAACCTGCGAAGGCCACGGCGTGATCGTTTTCCGCGATGATCAGGTTGTGGTATCCGGCGTAATCAACAGCAAGTTCGTTGTACATATTGGGGTTTCCGCGGAGATGATGCAGCTCATCGGCAACAAGACGGCCGCGTTCATCAATGGCGACGAGCTGTTTATGGAGATGGTCAAAAGACGCGCCGGCGGGTTTCAACCAGTTTTGAAACGCCACTACATACGGTGCGTAACGGTTACGGTGATACAAATCCCTGATGCCATCGACAGTCAGGCGGATGAACGCCTCATGCTCTTTAACGGTCAGTGTTCCAGATGAGGCCAATTGATCACTGGTGGTTGCGTCATCGACAAAGTGTCGGCGTCCGATGATGACGTCATGACCACCAGCAAAGTAGCTGGGAGCTTTTTCTAACAACTCGCCATCGGTCATGTGCGCGGGATCTTCACCAGCGGCAGAAAGTCGAGTGCGCACAATGGCTAAAACATGCTCGCGACCTTCTGGAATCGCCAAGTATTGCGCCATGCGCATGGCGGTTTCTGAATCCATATCGAAACCAAAATTCTGGTGCCAGTAGTCAAAAGAGACAATCTCAAACAGATTGGGGACTCGTCGAAATTCCGGAGTGGTTTCTGAAAGCTCACCAGGCAATGCTCCGGGAAGGATGTCAAAGTCGCCGGAGCTATCAATGATGATGCGCGATTTCTCAGGCGGAGTGGAGAGCATATTGTCGGAACAAAATGCACAGTAAGAGGTGTGATCGTGTGCAGATAGTTCGACGATCGTAGAAGCGGGATGTGACAGAGGTCGATTTCCACGCCCAGGGACCGTCCACACTTCGGTGCCTGTGAAAGGGTGAATCTGTTTGATCGTGCCGTCAGCCATGGTGCGAATGGGGGTGACAGAAAAAGAATGGGGGCTAGTCATAACACCAAGGCTATTGTCTACTGTGGTGTTATGCCGAAGATTCAGTTTGATGTTTTAGTCCCCGACACAGATTCCATCGCACTAGCGGGACGTTTTACCGTAGTCGCCAACCTTTTGATCGAAAAAGGCCTCATGGACCATGGCGTTGTTGTCCATGATCCAGCAGCGAAAACCGCAGAAGCTGTGGAAGAGCAGCTTCGCCAGACTTACCGTGACGAGCATGAAGATGCAGACTTGGAAGAATCCTCGGTCAACCGTTACCTCATTGAAGTTGATGGAGTTAAAGGCTCCGTTAACCAAGTGACCATGATTTTTGCCCGTTTGCTCACCCCGCCAGCAGAGTTACCAAAGGACGCTTTCCTCCTGGAGCAGGAACTTGCCTATGAAGTTCCTGCAGTCTACTCATGGACTGTGGAGATCCTTCGCTAGTTTTTAGCAATGTATTCTTGAGCGATCCTTCGGCCTGCATCACGTAATTGTGCTGCAACGTCGGAGGATTTAATCATTTCTACCGCCAGGAAATCATCGGGAATACCGCCTTCCACGATGCCGGCCGCAACAGCGAGATCCACATCGTGGGCTTTAGCTAAACCGTGGAGGGTGCCCACAACCTTTCCGGTGAACGATTGGGAATCTAGTCGGCCTTCACCGGTGATCAATAAGTCAGTTTCTGGCAGCGCATCCTCGATTCCGTTGGAGCGGGCAATCAGTGGCGCGCCGGGGAGGATATGGATCTGTTGGTCGTTGCCGTGCATGAGGGTGGACAGCCACGTCAGTCCGATTGCAATGCCCCCGGCTGCGCCCATACCTGGCTTTGTGCCATCAACTTCCAGTTGGGCGCAGGCGTGGTGGAGGGCGGCGTCGAGAAGCGAAATGTCTTTTTCGGTGGCACCTTTTTGGGGCCCGAATACGGTGGCCGCGCCCTGTGGGCCGGTGGCGGGGGCGTCGACATCGGTGAGCAGGATCCATTCGACGGCGGCTGCGGGGATGTTGAGTTCGGCGGTATCGATGTAATCGAGGTTGATGAGGTCGGCGCCACCGGTTCGTAGTGCGTAGCCCTCTTTGTTGCGTGGGACGGCGCCGAGGGCGATGAGAATTCCTGAGCCGGCGTCAGTTGTGGCTGATCCGCCAAGGCCTAAAGCAATGCGAGTTGCGCCACGGGTGACCGCGTCTGCGATCAAAACGCCGGTGCCGTAGGTATCGCCGGTGGTGGGGACTGGATCGTCTGCAACGGCGGGCAGACCGGAGGCTGCGGCGATGTCAATGTAAGCAGTGTTTGTTTCGGAATCTAAGGTGTAGCTGGCTTCGGTGAGGCGTCCCGCGGCATTTGTCGTGGGTAATGTTATGACCTGCCCGCCGAAAACTGAGGACGTTCCTTCGCCACCGTCGGCCATGGGTGCCAACGTAATGGAGGCGTTGGGCAAAATTTCCAACACGCCTTCGCCTAAGTATTGCGCAGCTTCTGATGCGGTAGCGGTTCCTTTGTAGGAATCTGGCGCGATCATAATTCGAGGTGCGCTCGTTGAAACGTCGGTGGGGGAGTTGGCCATTGTGTCAGTATGCCTTTCTGTTATGGCGTTATTGTGGCACATCGCGGTGGGAAACAAGCCAGGTGGCCTGTGTAAATAAGGCTCCAAATGGGAATCCATGAGGAGACTCTTTAGTTAAAATCTCTAGCCTTGGTGTTTCAAGTCTAACGGTCGCCCAATTGAGGAGTGGGTCCATGGCATATACGGCTATCGAAAAGGTCGGAAAGTGCCCGAATGTGCGTTGTTCTAGCTAGCCTCGGGAGCTCCAGGAGATTGTGAAAAACGGCTCAAATTTCTCCGATGTAGCGCCTATAAAAGTCGTACCAATTCCATTTGAGGGCGCTCAAGTGTGGCCAGGTTATATAACCAGTCAGTCAACTGGTCTTATTCGCTCGTCGGATGAATTTAATTAAAGAAGAGACTTCATGCAGTTACCGAGCGTTTTGGCGATAAAAAATTGATAAACCTAAAGAAATTTTCAAACAATTTTAATTCTTTGTGGTCATATCTGTGCGACGCTGCCATAATTGAACGTGAGCATTTACCAGCCTAAATGCCCGCGGTGAGTTAAGTCTCAAAGCAAGAAGTTGCTCTTTAGGGCATCCGTAGTTTAAAACTATTAACCGTTAGGTATGACAAGCCGGTTGATGTGAACGCAATTTTTAAAAGTTTCAGGATCAGATTTTTCACAGGTATTTTGCTCCAGCAAACGCCTAGGATGTACATGGTGCCCTCAATGGGAACCACTAACATCACTAAATGGCCCAGATACACACTTTAAAATCGTGCGCGCATGCAGCCGAGATGGGAACGAGGAAATCATGACAGTTGATGAGCAGGTCTCTAACTATTACGACATGCTTCTGAAGCGCAATGCTGGCGAGCCTGAATTTCACCAGGCAGTGGCAGAGGTTTTGGAATCTTTGAAGATCGTCCTGGAAAAGGACCCTCATTACGCTGATTACGGTCTCATCCAGCGCCTGTGCGAGCCTGAGCGTCAGCTCATCTTCCGTGTGCCTTGGGTTGATGACCAGGGCCAGGTCCACGTCAACCGTGGTTTCCGCGTGCAGTTCAACTCTGCACTTGGACCATACAAGGGCGGCCTGCGCTTCCACCCATCTGTAAACCTGGGCATTGTGAAGTTCCTGGGCTTTGAGCAGATCTTTAAAAACTCCCTAACCGGCCTGCCAATCGGTGGTGGCAAGGGTGGATCCGACTTCGACCCTAAGGGCAAGTCCGATCTGGAAATCATGCGTTTCTGCCAGTCCTTCATGACCGAGCTGCACCGCCACATCGGTGAGTACCGCGACGTTCCTGCAGGTGACATCGGAGTTGGTGGCCGCGAGATCGGTTACCTGTTTGGCCACTACCGTCGCATGGCTAACCAGCACGAGTCCGGCGTTTTGACCGGTAAGGGCCTGACCTGGGGTGGATCCCTGGTCCGCACCGAGGCAACTGGCTACGGCTGCGTTTACTTCGTGAGTGAAATGATCAAGGCTAAGGGCGAGAGCATCAGCGGCCAGAAGATCATCGTTTCCGGTTCCGGCAACGTAGCAACCTACGCGATTGAAAAGGCTCAGGAACTCGGCGCAACCGTTATTGGTTTCTCCGATTCCAGCGGTTGGGTTCATACCCCTAATGGCGTTGACGTGGCTAAGCTCCGCGAAATCAAGGAAGTTCGCCGCGCACGCGTATCCGTGTACGCCGACGAAGTTGAAGGCGCAACCTACCACACCGACGGTTCCATCTGGGATCTCAAGTGCGATATCGCTCTTCCTTGTGCAACTCAGAACGAGCTCAACGGCGAGAACGCTAAGACTCTTGCAGACAACGGCTGCCGTTTCGTTGCTGAAGGCGCGAACATGCCTTCCACCCCTGAGGCTGTTGAGGTCTTCCGTGAGCGCGACATCCGCTTCGGACCAGGCAAGGCAGCTAACGCTGGTGGCGTTGCAACCTCCGCTCTGGAGATGCAGCAGAACGCTTCGCGCGATTCCTGGAGCTTCGAGTACACCGACGAGCGCCTCCAGGTGATCATGAAGAACATCTTCAAGACCTGTGCAGAGACCGCAGCAGAGTATGGACACGAGAACGATTACGTTGTCGGCGCTAACATTGCTGGCTTTAAGAAGGTAGCTGACGCGATGCTGGCACAGGGCGTCATCTAAGACCCCTGCACTTTACTCAAACCCCTGATCCGCGTTAAGGATCAGGGATTTTTGATTTCTTCCAGGTCAATTATCCGATCCACATGGGTTAATGCAGCTGTGCGGTGCGCAATGATGATCACCGTGGTGTCTTTAAGCGTGGCCAGAGTCTGGGAAAGATCCGCTTGATTGAGCGCATCTTGGTGGCTGGTGGCTTCATCGACAATCAGTACCTGAGGGGTGCGTGCCAAAGCACGCGCCAGGCAGAGCCGTTGTTGCTGTCCGCCAGATAGGCGCAGGGCGTCAGCATCTAAAGGCAGTTCGCTTATCGACGCCAACCTCAAGGCTTCCCTTGCTTCATCTTCAGACAGCTCTGGATTGCCCATCCGTAAATTCTCCAGCACGCTTGCTCTAAACAGCACAGATTTCTGCTCAACCAGCGTGACGGATTTGCGAAGCTCCGCCGATGAAACCTCTGCGATATCAACACCACCGATGGTGATGGTTCCAGACCGTAGTTGCGCCAGCTTGAGGATGAGTTTGGCCAAAGTGGATTTTCCACTACCGCTGGATCCGATGATGCCGATGTGTTCACCAGCTGCAACCTCTAAAGACACGGTGCCCTTTGCGCTGACTGGAACTCTAGAAATTCGCAGCTTAAGCGGGCCTTTGGGCAAAGGCTTCGGCTCGTCAGGTTCAGCGATAGCAACAGGGGCATCGATGATCTGGAAATACCGCTGCGCACTGTTTAACGCGGTAGGCATGGTGCGAGCAAATCCCTCAACTGCATCCAACGCAGGGGAGATGCCCAGGATAATCGCGGCTGCAACAATGCCCACATGAGGAACCAGAGCAACCAACATCCCAGCTGATATCCACGGCCATAAAAGTGCTGCGCCCTGACGGATACCGACGATCAAGCCCTGTCGGGTCACAACTTGTTCCAGTTGTTGCTCTTTCACCTCGAGCGCATTTAACCGTGTGGCTTGCGCTCCATGTGAGTTGATTTCAAGCCTGCCGGCGGCATCTTCGGTGAGGTGCTGGGCGATATGTCCACGTGATGTGGCTTCACTGCTTGAGGATTGTTTTCCAATCAAGGGGATCAACCACGCGATGAGGACACCGAGTAAACCAATTAGACCAGCAACGGGATCGAGCGTTGCCAGCGTGATCACGCCTCCCGCACTGAGCAGCACTGCGGTGACTGTAGGCCCAATGGTGTGCGCGAAGAATACTTCGATGGAGTTAATGTCACGGGTGGCAACAGACATGATCGAACCGCTGCCGTGGATCGGCGAGGGGGAACCTTTGTGGACGAGGGCGTCGTAAAGCATAACGCGCATGTGGGCAAGCAGCCCAAAGGCAGCGCGGTGGCCGCATACCTGCTCACCCCAGCGACAGACAGCTGCTGTCAGCGCGATGAGCGCCATGATGATGGCGACGGCGAGGAGGGAGATGTCTGGTTTGCGGCTTAGCACCCAGGCGGGGAACACAATGAGTGCTGCGGTGAGTAGCTGATTGAGCAGTCGCAGGAGCGTGGAGGCTCCAAGTTCCGGCCATACTTTCTTAGCCAATTGGAGAAGTCGGGAAATCATTGTTCTTCCTCCATCACAGCGGTGCGGAAAAACGCATTGTGCTGGGAAACGTTGCTGGGTGTATCCATCATGGTCAATTGGCCATCCTCTAAAACAATGATGAAGTCTGCATCGAGGGCTTCTGATGGGCGGTGGGTGATCTCAACCAACGTGCACTCAAGGGATTTGGCAAGATGTCGAACCTGGCGGGCGTTGGTGTAGTCGAGTTGTGCGGTCGCCTCGTCGAGAACAATCACGGCAGCATTCTTTACTAAACCTCGGGCAATGGAAATGCGTGCTGCTTGGCCGCCGGAGACACCTTTGCCGGTTTCACCGACTTTGAGGTCCGCGGGGAGTTCTTCGCCTAAAAGTGCTGCGTGGATGTGATCAGAATCAACACCCGTGCGCGCCAGATCGATATTGCTTTTGATGCTTCCGCTAAACAGCGTGGGGGATTGGGGCACGAAACTGACTGAGGCGCGAAGATCTGACATCTCACAGTTGTGGCCACCGAGGGAAATCTCACCATCAAACTCTAAAAGTCCGGACAACGCTAGAGCCACAGAGGATTTACCAGCGCCACTGGGACCTACCACCGCGATGTGGAAACCGCGGGGAATGCTGAAAGAGATACCGTGCACAATGTCCTTGTGATCGCGGGCGATCTTCAAGTTGTTGACCACCAGATCCCCATCGTGGCGCTGTCCCTGTTGAGTTGGCTGATCAGTAGAGGTTGTCGCGAGGGCTTTTTCAATGGCGATCAGCGAGGGTTTGCCTGCCATGCCGGTGTAAAACGTGCGACCCATGCGGTTGATGGGATCAATAAGCAGCCTGGCCAGCAATACGAGTGCTACAGCTTGGCCGAGAGTAAGAGAGCCTGAAAAGAATCCTCCAATGGCAAACACCGCAGCAACCATTGTGGTGGCAACTCCAAACACGCCGTCGGTCACCAGAATCATCAACTGATTTCGGTACAGCAACGACATCACTTGGGAGCGCATATTCTCTGCGCGCTGTGTGATGATCTGCCTGCGCTGCTCAGTGGCATTCAGCATCATCGTGGTGCCTAGTGTGCGCACCGATTCCAAAAACACGCCTGCCAACTGCCCAGATGCTCGCCCGTATCCCGCGCCAGCGCCTTTCAACATGCGCTGTGCCCAAGAAATAACGAAAGGTATCACGCACAACCCGAGGCACAGTATCCCCGCAATCGGCCAGGAAATAGCCGCGCCGACAACGGCAATAACTGTCAGTGGGGCCAAAAATACTGCAAAGTAAGGCCCCAGAAACATCACTGTGTAAGTGGATGCTTTTGAGGTGGCTTCAGTTGCCACTGTGATTAACTGGGCATCATCTGACGAACTGGAATTCAGCTCCAGATTTTTAGCAGCCAACTGCCGCCGCCAGGATCGTTCAACTCGTGCACGAATACGTTGGGGGAGGACCACTTCCGCGCACAGCAGCGCAGCTGCTGCCGTGGCACCTGCCAGAACCCACCACAACATAGCTGAATGAGCGGGCGAGGGGACGTCGATAAGCAAGCCGATCCCAACGATGACCAGCGCAACAACGAGCGTGCGCACAACAATCGTCGCGGTGATTAGCCAACCCACCGCAGGGATATCACGAAGCAGGGAGCGCATCAATCCACAACCTTTCTGAACTTAAAGCCCAGACTTTAAACCAGTCGAATTCTTCTTGAGATCCAAGGCTAGCCCGAGCATGCGACACGGCCTTCCCCCGGGGCTGATCGGAAAAGTTTTCGAATACCGTCTACGTGGAGCTTTGCGGAAAATACGCACCGAGACCTAGGCGCGCCATACGCATGGTTCACAGGATTTCAGTACGATTAACCCCATGTACAAGGTCTTCGAAGCACTGGATGATTTAGTTCAAGCCGTTCAACGCGCATACGGCGTTCCCATGACCGGAAATTGCGTGGTTCCCCGTCAGGAAGTGCTTGCGCTTCTCGATGATTTACGTGATGCGCTTCCTGTAGAACTTGATGATGCACAAGATGTGCTGGACCACCGTGATGGTGTGATCCGTGAAGCTGAAGAAAAGGCCATTGCCTTGGTCGACGATGCAGAAAACGAGGCCCGAAACCTCCTTGCACGCGCAACTGAGGAATCAGATGCCATGGTGGAAGACGCCACCAAGCATGCGCATTCTGTCGTTGCTAAGGCTAATGACACAGCGGATCGCATCGTGAGTGACGCTCGTCGAGAAGCAAACAGCGTCACCGAGCGCGCCCAGGCTGAATCTGAGCGCCTGGTCAACTCCGGCAATGATGCGTATCGCCGCGCGGTTGCTGAAGGCCAGGCCGAGCAGGATCGCCTGGTCAGCGAGGCAGAAGTGGTGCGTCGCTCCACGGAAGAAGCACACCGCATTGTGGATGCAGCGCACGCTGACTCCAACAAGCTGCGCAATGAATGCGATGACTACGTGGATACCAAGTTGGCAGAGTTTGAAACCTCGCTGTCCACCACGTTGCGTTCTGTCACTGCTGATCGTTCCGCACTACGCCGAGGAGCTGGAGCTACTGGCCGCGAGCTGCGCGATGAGCAACCGGCAGCGCGTGGTGAATATGAGCGGGACTACGAGCGTGATTATGAACGAGGCTACGAACGCGACGATCGAGACTACTAGTTTCCAAGAAACCATTTAGGCTTTTTCACCTTTCCGTCTAGCGATCCTCATCTGATGTATGTAGTCACGATGAGGTACGAGTAGGATCTTCCTGGTCATGAAATCTCCATTTATTTTTGATGTCGCCGCACTCCTTCGTGGAAGTGCCCTTCCGGAACACCTCACCCAATCAGGTCCAAGCCCGACCCGCATTGGTCCGGAAATGATCGCGATCCCCGAGGGCGGAAAAGTTATCGTAGAAGCCCAGATCATTCCACTCGGTGGAGGCCTGGCCGTCGAAGCAGATATCGAAGCGCAGCTTCTGGGACAGTGCTCCCGCTGCCTCCGCGAACTCACCCCAACCAAGACGCTGCACGTCTCTGAGGTTTTTGCTGCCGATCCAGACTTTGTTACTGGTGAAGATGCAGCAGATGACGAAGATGAGCTGCCAATGGTTAACCAAGACCAGATTGATCTGCTTCAGTCTGTCATTGATGAAGCTGGTCTGACCTTGCCGTTTAACCCTGTCTGCGAAGAACTTGGGTACGGCGCATGCCAGGATGATGAAACGCCAGCTCCTGATGGTGTCTCTGAAGAAGTAGAAGACGAGGAAAAGGTCGATCCTCGCTGGGCTGGTTTGGAGAAGTTCCTGTGAGCAGGAAAAAGAATCGCCTCACCGGGGTAGACGCACTCAATGAAGCATTCGATGCAGTAGATCATCAGCCGCTGCTTGACCACCTTGGTGTGGACATCCAGCGCGATCTGTTGGTGCTTGCGTTGACTCACCGCTCTTTCGCCAACGAAAACGGCATGCTGCCCAATAATGAGCGCTTGGAGTTCCTCGGCGACGCCGTCTTGGGTCTCTCCGTGGCCAACAAGCTCTATGAGCAGTACCCCAGCAGCCCTGAATCTGATGTCTCCAAGATGCGCGCTTCAATTGTCAGCCGTTACGGCCTGGCAGATATCGCTCGCGAAATTGATCTTGGCAACCACATATTGCTGGGCAAAGGCGAATTGCTCACCGAAGGTCGCAGTAAGGATTCCATTCTTGCGGACACCACAGAGGCGTTATTCGGCGCGATTTTCCGCCAGCACGGTTTTGAAACCGCCCGCGACGTAATTTTGCGCCTGTTTGCCTACAAGATCGATAACGCATCGGCCAGGGGCATTCACCAGGACTGGAAGACCACGCTGCAGGAAGAACTTGCCCAGCGCAAGCGCCCCATGGCTGAATATTCCGCCACCTCAGTCGGTCCGGATCACGATCTAGTGTTCACCGCCATCGTGACGCTGGAAGGTGAAGAAATGGGTCGGGGAGAAGGCCCGAACAAGAAGCTGGCCGAGCAGGAAGCAGCGCACCAGGCATTCCGAAAGCTTCGGGAGTCCCGTGCCTGAACTGCCTGAAGTTGAGGTGGTGCGCCACGGTTTAGAAGATCATATGGTCGGCCACACCATCGTGTCCGCCACAGTGCTTCACCCGCGCGCAGCCCGCAATCAACTCGGCGGTGGCCCCGAAATCGAGGCCAACATCGCAGGGCTTAGGGTCAGCGCTGCCAAGCGACGCGGCAAATTCCTCTGGCTTGAGCTTATCGACGCACCCTCCGGCGAAACCCGTCCCGATTTAGGGCTACTGGTTCACCTTGGGATGAGTGGACAAATGCTCATCAAAGAACCAGATGCACCAATTAGTCCACACCTTCGAGCCAAAGTCGAGCTAGATAATGGCGATGAAGTGTGGTTTGTCGATCAACGCACCTTCGGTTATTGGTGGCTCGGCGACCTAGTTGATGGAGTACCCGAACGCGTCTCTCACATTGCCACAGATGTATTGGATGAGTCTGCTGATTTCTCTGCGATTGCGCGGAATTTGAAATCTCGGAAATCGGAGATCAAACGCCTCCTGCTTAACCAAGAGATCGTCTCCGGCATCGGAAATATCTATGCCGATGAAATGCTCTGGCAAGCAAAAATTCACCCATTGCAACGTGCCGATCGACTGTCCCTAGCCCGCTTGGAAGAACTTCTTCAAGCTGGCAAAGACGTGATGACCAAAGCACTTGCTCAAGGTGGCACCTCTTTCGACGCGCTCTATGTCAACGTCAATGGCAACTCCGGCTACTTTGCGCTGTCATTGAATGCTTATGCGCAAACCGGGGAGCCGTGCGGACGCTGCGGAACATTAATCATCCGGGAGAGTTTCATGAACCGCGGCTCCCACTACTGCCCAAACTGCCAGAAGCGGCGCTAGCTGATGAGCAAAGCTTTTGATGCAACCAAAGTGCGCAAAGCTGTGCTCACCGTCGCGCTGCTTAACTTCGCTTATTTCTTTGTAGAATTCTTTATTGCATTAAGCGCAGGCTCCGTTTCTCTACTGGCTGACAGTGTCGATTTTCTTGAAGACACCTCCATCAACCTGCTCATTTTCATTGCCCTAGGATGGCCGTTGGCGAGGCGCGCAGTGATGGGCAAACTTATGGCGATTGTGATTCTTGCACCTGCTGCTTTTGCTGCGTGGGCAGCGATTCAACGGTTTTCCGCACCGCAAGCGCCCGAGGTTGTTCCGATCATCCTCGCTTCTCTGGGCGCCGTCGTGATCAACGGCGCGAGTGCCATCATTATTTCTCGAGTGCGACAACATGGTGGCTCGCTTGGCCAAGCTGCCTTCCTATCCGCCCGAAATGACGTCCTGATCAACATTGCCATCATCATGATGGCCTTAATTACCGCATGGACGACGTCTGGATGGCCAGATTTGATCCTAGGTTGTTTCATCATTCTGCTCGCACTGCACGCCGCTCACGAGGTGTGGGAAGTCAGTGAGGAAGAACGCCTCGCCTCCAAAGCCCTTGCTGGGGAAGCCATCGATTAGGGAAGGAGCTTGAGTTTTTCTGGATTTGAGCTGTTTATTGGGCTCGTTGCAGGTCGCTATGGCAAGCCAGGTACACCGCACAGCGAAGAACAACACAGCGATTATGAAGCGGGGACTGTTCTCTTAGGTTCAGAAACCTGGCATATCAGAACCGCTCGAGTCACCCCGACGAAACCTGGCGCCTTCGTTGCATTTTGGACGCGCAATAAACAGGGCGAAACTTGCCCGTTTGATTCCTCTGAGGCCTGCGCAGGCCTTCTGATTTTTGTCCAAGATGAGAGTAATTTCGGAGTATTTCGATTCACGCGAGAGCAGCTTGAGCAGCAGGGAATTACTCGTTCCACTAAGCGTCCCGGTAAACGGGGATTTCGGGTATATCCAAGTTGGAGTAGCAATTTGAATGCTCAGGCGAAGAAAACTCAAGCGATTCAGACGCCCTCTTTTGAGCTGCTGCAGTAATTGCTCTAGATGTTGTTCTTGCGTTGATCACGCTTGTTGGAACCGCCAGCATCGAGGTAGTTCCCTTCACAACTAGAGGGGTTACTAGTCTGCTGCATTAACCGATCGTCATAACGATGACCGTGGTGATTCCGACGATGACCACAAATGCTCTAAAAACACTTGGGCGAAGTCGGCGGGCGTACCGTCCGCCGATGTATCCACCTAAAGCTGAGCCAAGCGCGATTAAGGCAACGGTCGGCCAGGAGATCAACTCAGGGGAGACGATTATAAAAACACTGGCTGCGATGAGATTAACTGCCGCCACCGTGAGGTTTTTGATGGCGTTGAGTTCCTGCATCTGCAGCGTTGATGTGATGCCAAGCAATGCGATGAGAAGAATGCCTTGAGCTGCGCTGAAGTACCCTCCATACATGCCCAGCAACAGGGCACCACATACTGAGACGATGAAGGTGGTTCGGCTCGGGAAAGGCAATTGCCTAAACCCAGCAGAGATGCCACCTGAAGTATGAGCGCCAACATGCTTCTTAACTGATGGACCTGCGATAACCAACAGCGTGCCGAATCCAATCAGCCAGGGAATTACTGCTGTAAAAACATCTGCGGAGAAATGCAGCAAGAGCGAGGCGCCGGTGATCCCTCCGAGAATTGATGCTGGCAGCAGAAATCTGATGGTTTTTACATGGGCGCGTAGTTCACGTCTATAAGCAACCACACCCGAAATACTTCCAGGAACGATGCCGATGGTGTTGGCGATGGTGGCAGTCAACGGTGGAAGGCCCAGGAACACGAGAATAGGAAACGACACTAATGTTCCTGCTCCGACAATTACATTGATGCTTCCTTCGAGGAAACCTGCACCAAAGGTCGCTCCTAATTCAACAATTTGTAACCACTCGATTGACATGTCCGCCTCCGAATTCCTGCACAATAAGCAACAGGACAAATTTTGGCAGGATCCTCCATTACCAAGCTTGCTAGAATTAGAAGCTCGCTTCGAATTTACGAAAGGCAACATTAGGTGAGCATCGATCTGCGAGACATTAAGCTTTTGGTAGCTGCCGTGGATTGTAGGTCGATTACAGAAGGTGCCCAGGCAGTGGGGCTTTCACTGTCGGCAGCTAGCTCCAGGATCACGGCTCTGGAGAAGAAACATGGTGTGTCCCTATTGCAGAGACTACGTAGCGGAGTGGTTCCCACTGAAGCTGGCGAAGTAGTCCTAATTCAAAGCCGGAGACTTCTTGAGCAAGCCGACCTGCTCACTAGTGCTTTCCAACAGCACCAAAAAACGCACATCAAATTGGTGAGTAATACCTCCGCGGTGGATTCACTGACAGAGTTTCTGGCAGCAACGCTTAATAAGTACCCAGAGCTCAACGTTGATTTGGAAGAAGAGTCAAGCAGTGAGGTTGCACGACGGGTTCGAGAAGGCACTGCTGATTTAGGGGTGGTGTCAGTGCTGGAGTCTCGAACAGGTTTAGAAGCACACTTATTATGGGAGGATCCTTTGATGATTGTCAGCACGTCAGCTAAGACATCAGTGGAAGCATTAAAGGGTCCAATGATTGGTTTATCTGCTGGGATCCCACTTCAGACCTATATTGATGCGCACCTTAGGAGAGATGGAATCACTCCCAACTACCGAGTCCGTTTGCCCACGTTAAGTGCGGTTTATGCGGTTGCTAGTACTGGAGGGGGATCGGCAATTCTTCCGCTTGGAACTACGAGGAGATTAGGGGTCCGGACAAAGAATGTACTTCCCATCGAGGAACCTTGGGCACAACGCGATGCATGGATGTTGGTGAAGGAAGGACGCACATTAGCTGACGTAGAAAAATCTTTTATAGACGCCCTGTTGAGCTTTCGGGACGAGGAATCCTAAGTAGAACCCTAAAGGCATAAACCAACATCAGTGGAACTAATTGGACCGGTCGAGCGTTGATTAATCATTAACTCCAACGGCGGAAAACGGTGGAAAGTGGGGCAATTGTGACAACACCAACTCTTGTCTATTTGCATGGGGTGGGTCGGGGAGATCTCAAACAAGAGTGGAAAGACCAGCTTTCGCAGGGGTTGGCCAGGATTGGGTTTCCGAGCCTGGATGATGTCACTGTTTTAAATCCGGTATACGCAGATGATTTGTGGGAAGATCCGGAAGCTCAGCACAGTTATGCGGTGCCACCCGTACAAAAATATATGACGTTAAGTGGCTTGGAGCTTTTAGAGTTCGAGCGTCGAACAGCTGCGATGGAAACCAGGCTTGGTCGGCATAATCGGGGAGCGGGTGGCGCATTTCCTGAGGCGGTGGTGTCTCGAAGCGTGGAGTTGCCACTTTTTGTACAGGCCCGGAATTTCCTCAACAATCAGCAGATCAGAGCTCAAGTGCATCGCCGTATTTTGGAGCAGCTTCCAACCGAGGGAGAGATTGTGCTGTTGGGGCACAGTTTGGGGTCGGTAATTGCTGCAGACCTTTTGAGGCGATTGCCGCCAGAGCTTACGGTGAAGGGATTTGTCACCATCGGTAGTCCGTTGGCAAATGGTCAATTCAATGTGGATGATTTGTTTAAGTTGCTGCGCACGCCGTTGAGCAATGTGTCGTGGTGGGTGAATTTTTGGAGTGGATCTGATCCTGTTGCAGCAAAACGCGGAGTGTCGGTGGCTGTTCCGTGGGTATTGGATTTTCGTGTGAAAACCTCACTGGTCCCAGGCCCTGGGCATTCTTCGCGGGAATACTGTGCCAATGATGCAGTGGCGGAAGCAATTGGGTTTGGGCTGTTCGGATCGCGCAGCAAAGAAATCGTCCTTGCGGAGAAAAATCTGCAGATTCCGCTCAATGACGCGGAGATTTTTGTGCTGCAGGCGCTGCGTTATTGTTACCTCATTTTGCAACGGCTCAAAGGCGATGAAGTCTTAAGGTATGAGTACGCACTTCGGGAGACTCAGGATCGCCTGATTGAGGAGATTAAATCCAGAAACGCCGAAGAGGGCCGGCCGATTCCGAAGGAAATCGCACGCCTGGATTTTGATAACGGTGATCCAAACGCAGCAGCTCCTGTTCCAGGTTTGAGCCCATTTATGCCCAAAGAGCAGGCAATTGAGCGGCTTTTAGAGATCATTGGACAGAACCTGCTGCTGCCTTTTGAGATCGAGGTGCCGGAGAAAATTCAGCGGGAAGCACTGAGGGATTTCACGGCGGAAACTCAATTGGGTTCCACCGTGGGCGCTGATATTTTTGATGCATTGCAAACGGCTGTTGGGGTGGTGTCGGGAAGCGCGAAGAGCAATTGGCGCAAATGGGGAGCGTTTGGTGTGGGGGCTGCAGCTTTGACCGCTGCAACGGGTGGTTTGGCTTTGGCGGCTGTGCCGACTGTTGCTGGAGTAGCCACTGTTGCCTCGACACTCGCAGCATTTGGTCCAGGTGGGATGATGGGTGGTTTGGTCACTGCAGGAACACTGCTCACAGTTGGTGGCGGCAGTTTAACCGCTGGGGTGTTGAGCTCGGTGAACACCACGGAAGAGATCGAAGCGCTCGTTGTACAGAAGCTAAGTTTGGCTATTTTGTGGCAGCGCCATGAGATAGATAGAACTCATGAGGTGTGGGAAGAATTCGCGGAGGCAGAACGTCTGATTGTGCGGGAGCACACGCGTGTGAAAAACGTGTCGGATAGTTCTTCGCCCATTTTGAAAGCTTTCGAGCAGCAGCGTTCGACTATTGAGCGGGCGTTGAAGTATTTGAGCGATCATGGGATGGAACCTGGTTGGTTTGAAGAACTCGAACCACCAGCCCCAACACCGTTTCTAAAACTGCGGGCTAAGAAAACTGATTAGGAGAAACACAATGGAGAAAGTTCGTCTGACTGCTTTTGTTCATGGTCATGTCCAGGGCGTGGGTTTTCGGTGGTGGACTACCTCGCAGGCACGGGAATTGAAACTTGCAGGGTCTGCCAGCAATTTGAGTGACGGCCGGGTGTGCGTGGTTGCTGAAGGGCCGCAAACACAGTGCGAAGAACTGCTGAGAAGGTTGAAGGAAAACCCCAGCTCGTATCGCAGACCAGGTCATGTGGACACAGTTATTGAGCAATGGGGCGAGCCGCGTGACGTTGAAGGCTTTGTGGAGCGCTAGACTTTAACCCCGTTATGTATTTGAAATCGTTGACGCTCAAGGGGTTTAAGTCTTTCGCGTCTGCGACGACCCTGAAATTTGAGCCAGGCATTTGTGCCGTGGTGGGTCCGAATGGTTCAGGCAAATCCAATGTGGTTGATGCGCTGGCCTGGGTGATGGGTGAAGGTTCTGCGAAGACCTTGCGTGGCGGCAAAATGGAAGATGTCATTTTTGCTGGCGCGGGCGATCGTAAACCGTTGGGTCGCGCAGAAGTCACGCTGACCATTGATAACTCTGATGGCGCACTGCCCATTGAGTACACCGAAGTGTCGGTGACCAGGCGGATGTTCCGTGATGGTGCAAGTGAATATGAGATCAATGGGGCGAAAGCTCGATTGATGGATATCCAGGAGCTGTTGTCGGATACCGGTATTGGCCGTGAAATGCACATCATGGTGGGGCAGGGAAAGCTCGCAGAGATTTTGGAGTCCCGCCCCGAAGATCGGCGAGCGTATATCGAAGAAGCTGCGGGTGTGCTCAAGCACCGGCGCAGGAAAGAAAAGGCGCAGCGCAAACTTCAGGGCATGCAGGTCAATCTTGATCGTTTGCAGGATCTGACCCATGAGTTGGCCAAGCAGCTCAAGCCGTTGGCTAGGCAGGCGGAAGCAGCGCAGCGTGCGGCGACGGTGCAGGCTGATTTGCGTGATGCGCGTTTCCAGATTGCTGGCTTTGAGATCGTGAAGCTCTCGGAGAAGCTGGAAACCTCTACTGAGCGCGAGAAAATGATTCGTGAGCAGGCGGAAGCAGCACAAGAGCAGCTGGAAGAAGCCACCACAACTCAGATGGAAGTGGAGATGGAGTTGGCGGAGATCACTCCGCAGGCTGAAGCTGCGCAACAGTTGTGGTTTGATTTGTCTTCGCTGGCTGAGCGGGTGTCGGCAACGATGCGTATTGCTGCAGACCGTGCGAGTTCAGGTGCCACGGATGTGCCGTATGCGGGCCAGGATCCTGATGAGTTGCTTGGTCGGGCCGAAACTGCTGACAAAGAATTAGAAGAACTCGAGATGGCCGTGGAAATGGCCACCGAGCGTTTGACCTCCATTCAAGAGGAAGCCGAGGATAAGGCCGCGCAGGCTCGTGAGGCTGAGCGTGAACACTTGGCGCAGGTCAGGGCGATTTCTGATCGTCGTGAAGGTGTTGTGCGCCTGCTTGCATCTGAGGAATCTTTGCGCACCCAGCACACGTCAGCAGAGGAGGAAGCTGAGCGACTCAGTGAGCAGCTTGAGGAGTTCATCGGCCGCATTTTGGATGTGGAACGTGAACGTCGCCTCACCGATGAGCGTAAACAGGGCGTTGACACGGATCGTGCGCCCTTGGAAGAAGCCCTCAAACAGGCAAAACATGAAGCCGAAGCAGCAGAGACTCGCCTTGAGGAGCTTCGTACTAAGCGCAGCGATCTGGAAAAAGAAGTATCCAGGTTGCAGTCGCGCATTGAGACGCTTAACCAAAATAGGCCACGTTCCGATGCTGCTGATGTGGTGGATTACCCGCAGCTGGCCACGTTGATTCGACCGCAACGAAACGTCGATAAGGCTCTCGCTGCCGCCCTGGGTGCGCATGCCGAGGCGCTGGCTGGCGAGGCTGTGGAAGGGCTCGTCGAGAAGCTTATCGACGCCGGCGTTGCACGCACCATCATTGTTGATGGCACGCAGGCTGGCGACGCATGGCGCCTGGACGCGAACATTCCGGCCGGGGCGAGCTGGCTGCTCGACCATGTTGATCTGGATCCGGCGATTGCCGGCCCGGTAAACCGGCTGCTTGCCGACGTTGTGCTTGTCGACGACCCCTCCCTCGGCCGCCAAGCAATCGAGGATGATCCTCGCCTGCGTGCCGTTGACCGCAATGGTGTGCTCATCGGCGCTGGATGGATTCAGGTCGGCACGGAAACCTCAACTGTGGAAATCACAGCTCAAATTGAGGAAGCAGAAGCTCAACTTGCTGCGGCCTCTGCCGCCTTGGACGACATTGCCGGCACTTTTGATGGCGCCCTCCACGCTGCCGACAACACTCGCGTCGAGGTGGCTGCCCGCACCGCAGCCCTGCGCGAACTCGACATGACCAGGGATTCCATCACCCGCGATCTCGCGCGCTTGGACAAACAACATGAGGCCGCCGAATCCGAGCGCGTCCGCCATGTTGGACGCCTTCATGCTGCGGAAACACGCCGGGAAGAGCTGCGCGAACAGTTAGAAGACATCGTCGATCGACTCTCCCGCGTGGAAGACGAAGAAGACGCTGACGAACCCTCAACCACCGCCCGCGACCAAGCAAATGCCGAGCTGCAACAAATCCGCGCCATGGAAATGGAAGCACGCCTTGCCCAACGTACCGCCGAAGAGCGCGCCGGGCAGCAGCGGGGCAAGGGCGATAGTCTGCGACGCCAGGCCGAGCATGAGCGCCAAGCCAAAATCCGGCATGAACAAGCCATGGAAGCCCGTCGCAGGCGCACCCAATTGGCTGTAGCCGTGCACAATGGCGCACGCGATGTGGCCGAGCGTGTCTCAGCTGCCCTTGCCCAAGCAGCCATCGAAAGAGATCAGCACAACCGCGATAAAGCGCTGCTGACCTCACACTTAGCGCGCGCCAAAGATGCTGTGAGTGCTGCACGCCAGCACCTCAATCGACTCAGCGACAACGCCCACTCCATGGAACTTGCGCGCAGCCAAGCTCAAGTGCGCATGGAGGAAGCCGTTGCCAAAATCACCGAGCAACTTGGCATTCCGGTCGCAGAATTGCTGCGCGATTACACCCCAGATGAAAACTTTGATGAAAAGTTCCAACGGGCACGCCTCAAACAAGCCGAAAAAGACCTCGCCGCACTGGGCAAAGTCAACCCCCTGGCCTTGGAAGAATTCAAAGCCTTGGAAGAGCGCTACGAGTTCCTCTCCACCCAATTGGCCGATGTGGAACAAGCCCGCGCCGATCTGAGCGGCGTGATTGAAGAAGTCGATGCGAAAATTCTGCAGCTTTTCACCGATGCCTGGAACGACGTGGAAGCAGAATTCCCACGCGTGTTCAACACCTTGTTCCCAGGTGGCGAAGGCAAACTGATCCTCACCGAGCCCGATGATTTGCTGGCAACCGGCATCGAAGTGGAAGCCCGCCCACCAGGAAAACGCGTCAAGCGCCTATCGCTGCTATCCGGTGGCGAAAAATCTCTCACCGCACTAGCCATGCTCGTCGCGATTTTCCGCGCCCGACCCAGCCCCTTCTACGTGATGGATGAGGTGGAAGCAGCACTCGATGATGTCAACCTTCGCCGACTTATCGCACTGTTTGAAGAGTTGCGCCGCGACTCCCAGCTCATTGTGATCACCCACCAAAAACCCACCATGGATGTGGCTAACGTACTCTACGGCGTCACCATGCGTGGCGATGGCGTTACCCGCGTGATCTCCCAACGCATGGAACCTGCTTCTGCAATGGAAACTGTGGCGGGGTAAAACCTGCGCTGAGCACGGATGATGTTCCAGCTCACAGCGCAGGTTGGCTACAGATGTTTCAGCGCTTGCAGTGGGGTAGTGTGTTTAAACATCACAATTAGTTCTAGAGGAAAACGCATTTTTTGCGCGGGGAGAGTGTATACATGCCGGCTGGCATCGCAGACATGACAGATTCATTGCTCGGATGGGCATCACAAACTGAGCTGGATCTGAACCAGCGTCTTGCAGGGGTAGAGTACTTTCCACAAATTCAGCTGCGACACGATGAGCTCGAGCGCATTCATCGTTTTTACGGCACCTTTTTGTCCCGCCAGGTAGGCGCGGGCGCAAGCCTTGAGGGTCTTTTTGAAATGACCCCATGCCTGACAGTCACCACCTTGGTGTCTCGGGCGTCACGGATCAGCGATCCAGCAGATTTCTTCGGTGAATACATCGGAGGACTGGGACTTAGCGCAGAACACGCAGCAGTTGTTGAAGGGTTGACCGAAAAGCTCTTCGCACAGGCTGGCCTGCTCGTTCCTGAGGGAATTGCATCTCCATTGGAGTTGTTATCCATCCACGCAGGCATTAGTAACCACGAAGTGGCTGCAGTGCTGACCGAAGTGGAAAACGGCACCACCGAATATCCATTCATGTTCGACGCTGTCCTGCGCCTAACCCCTGAGTGGGCACAGACCCTTATCGGCGGAGTTCAAGAACTCATTGAATTTGCCACCACCCACCGAACTTCTTGGTCAGACCGCCAGCGCGAATCCTCACTGCCAGCCATGATCGATGAGATCGTTGTGGCGGAACTTCGGGAACGCCCAGTTGGTACTGCCGACCGTGAAAACTCCGTTGGTGTGGCACTTCGTGAGCTTCGCCCACGCCTCATCCTGGATGCAGAACGCCGCAAAGTCTGCCTGCGTCTACCTGAACAGCGCGTCAGCGACGATGAAATCAACTGGCGAGTCAGCCTAGAAGGCACCACCCGGATTTTCTCCACCCGCCGAGCATGGGGCGATACTTCTGGATACTCCGAAGCCCTCGACATCACTGTCGAGCGTCAAATCCGCGAAACCACCGTCACCGACACCTCAAACCAAATCACCTGGGTTGTCCCAGTCGTGGACTTCAACGACCCAGTGCTGGTGTTTTCCGCGCGCGGTGAAAACCTCACCGACAAGGTCTCCCTGCACCATCAAGAGATTTACGTTCTCGCGCCAGCGGAAGCAAAACTCGAAGACATGGTCACTGGCCAGCCAGTACCAGTTATTGAGCAATTCCTCGTAGAGGGCTGGAACTCATGGGTGTGCTCCCGCGTGGACGCCCGTGGCCTGTCCTCTCTGAAGGTCAACAAAGAAGTCCGATGCATTGACCCACGTCGACGCGTTGCCTTCCACCACCCAGCCGAACTGGTCCCTCACGTACGATCCATTTCCGGACTCCCCGTACACGCGCAGTCCCTGATCGCCGAGTTCCCACCAACCCTGAGCGGACAAGACGAAACCTGGATGCTCTCCATCTCGGCTTTCGCAGGTGTAGGCGCTGCTGGTGAAGAAATCGCCGAGCCAGAGCCTTTGGAAGTCCCTGCCGACGGTGGCCTTTTCGCCATCTTCGACCCAGAAATCTACGACGCCCCATGGGTGGGCGAATACCTGGTCCGACTCCGCGGCCCACGCAATGAATCCTTCCGACACGAATTCGCCATCGTCGAAGGCATGACCACCGAATTCGAAGTCGCCTCAGGTGCATCATTTCGAATCCCAACCACCACTGGTCTCAGCGAAGCCAGCCTACGCGTGCGTTCCGGTGAAAAGCACTTCACCGCAGAGCCACGCCTGGTCACCGTTGAAGCAACCGACCCCAACGCATCATTCGTGGTCACCACCGATGAAGGCGATCAAATGCCATTGCGATTTGTGCCACCACAAATCGCCATCGAACTTCCACTGACCACCGAGCCGCCAACCTGGCGCGTCACCCGTACTGTCTGCGGACCACGCGACCTCGACGGCGCAGGCGAACTCCGCATCCGCACCGGTGTCGATGTCGGCGATCCAAAGGTCAGTGTGCGCAACCACCACGGTTCACCACTGCGAACCGTGAAAATGGTCACCCCTGACAATGGCCGTACCTGGATTGCCAACATGAAGGAAATCGCAGCCAGTACCTTTGTGATGCCACGCGGATCCATCGAATTTGAATGGACCGACCGCAAGGTTGACCGTCGCGTTTCCGTGACGATTGCTGTCATTGACAAAACTGAGAACTTTACTGGCATCACCATCGAAGATGGAAAGCTCGTTTTCGAAGATCTCGCAGCCGGTCGCCAACTCGCTGCATGGGTGTGGCCACAAACCGCACCGTGGGTAAGCGCAGTGGAACTTGCTGTCACCGGACCAGAACTGGAACTCCCTGAAGTTCTCGTCGGCGCAGGCAACCTGATTGTTCAACTCCACACCGCTGACCCATTCACTACCTCCGTGACCCCATTGTCGCCAGGTAAAGCTGCAGTCACGGTGGAACAAGAAGGCTACTACTCAGCACAAACCGAAGAATATGCACAGCTTTCAGCATTCTTCGGTGGGGAAGTAGAAGAACCACCAATCAGTGACGCTGTGGTCCCCGCACTTTGGGATGTTTCCCATATCTGGACCGAACAGGGAAACACCGAGCATCTTCCAGTAGTCCATGCCGCCCTGCGCTCCTCACCAGCCGCAGCACTAAAGGGTCTGTCCGCTTCGCTGGTTCCGGCACAGGCACTACCTGGAAAAGTCATTTCCTCCGGACTGGCAGCCTCACCGTTCACCACGGAATCACCAGCAACAGAAGTGCACCGCACCGCATGGATCGGAACCCTGCAACTCCTGGGTGCACTGCCAAGCGCATTCAAGGAAGCCGAAGAGATAGGCAACCGCACACCACTGCTGCCAATCCTCGGACAACTTGAGGAAGTCGCCGGCAAGAACATCCTGTCCACCCTTGCAACTGGCCGTGACTCCACTTTGGACACCGCATGCATCGACCAATCCACCGTTGCGATTGCCGGCATGAACGAAACCCAGCAAAAAGCACTGCTGGACATGTTCTTCAGCAACGCCGACATCGTTCCTGGACCACTGATGGAAGACAACACCCGCCTCATGGCAGTGTTCGAAACCTTCAAGAAGCGCGATGCACTCCGTGAGGTTCTCCAGACTGAAGGCTTGATTAAGACCGCTGTAGAACTTCTTCGTGCCATGCGTGGAACCCAGCGTCAGCTGTATTCCTCCGCACGTATTCGATTCGACAAGCTCGATGGTGTCAACACTGACAACCCAGAAAACATGTGGGCACTCACCCCAGTGGTGTCGTTGGTATTCGCGTTGTCATCCCGTTTGCATGCACACGAATTGATCGGCAAGACCCGAACTCTCGATCGTGCATCTGCCGGTTGGGGTCGAATCGCTGATCTGGTGCCAGACCTGGTCACCGGTGACTTGATCTCCGCTGAAGCAATGGTGTTGGGCGCGCGCAACCCAGGATTGGTTGACTAAAACCACACCGCAAAGGGGGCTTTTACAATCCGAATCTCTCGGATCGTCAAAGCCCCCTTTACTTTTTGCTCCAAACAATCACGTTCTAGCGTCTTGGCCACCATCGAATTTTCTGCCATTTGTGCAGGTAGTAAGGCCGGACAGATGCTGAACTGTTAAGGTGGTGGGCATGGATGCAACCTTTTGGATTATTGGACTAGTCCTCCTCGTTATTCTTGCGATCATCATCGTGCTGATCGTGGGCAATCAACGAGGGAAATCAAAAACCGTTAGTTTTGAAAAGCCTGAAGAAGAAAAGAAGCAACTCACCCAGCAAGAGAAATCCGGAAACTACCAAGCTCAGGGTGGTTTTAACTTTGCGCCAGCCAAGAACGAAGAGCCAGTTCTCCGCGATGACCAGAAGCTTTCCACCCAACCACCGGCCACCCCGGTTGTACCACCAGTAGTTCCGCCAGTAGTTCCACCCGCTGCTGATCCAGTCACTGAGCCACCGGTTGACACGGCAGAGCCAGGAGCAGCTGCAGAGAAGCCTGCAACCGATGAGTTTGCTGCACAGGCTGAACCAATTGCCCCGGTTAAACCTGAAAAAGCACCAGAGGAACCATCGGGCGGTGAGCATGCGGTTGATGCAGCTTCTGCAGAGCCAGTTCCTGAGCCAACTTCTGAGGTGCCTGAGGCGATTTCCCTCGACGTGGCTGAAACACTCAATGCCGCACCCGAAGAAACACCAGCTGAGCTTGAAGAAGAGCCAGAAGCGGAGGTAGTTCCTGCTGCAGAAGAGGCTCCTGTATTTGAGGAGACCGTCGAAGAACTCGACGAGCCCGTTGGAGTCGCTGGGATCGAGGCGGCCGAAAACGCTGAAGTCCAGGCGCTGGAATCCGTTGAGGAAGAAGCAACCGAAGCTGCCGAAGCCGCATCGGTTACCGCCGAGTTCGCAGAGGCTGCCCGCGAGCAGACCCCAGTTCCAGACACTGCGCCTGAGCCAGCACCGGCACCAATTGACGACATTGCGCCTGCATCTGGTCGAATCGGCAAACTGCGCACCCGTTTGTCGCGTTCCCAGAATGTCTTCGGCAAGTCCGTGTTGGGCATTTTATCCGCCGGCGACCTCGATGAGGATGCCTGGGAAGATATTGAAGCGATGCTGATCAAGGCGGATCTTGGCTCCAAGGTCACCGCGCGCGTGGTCGATAAATTGCGCGACAAGATTGCAGAGCGCGGCGTCGGCAGCGAGGCCGAGGCCCGTGCCATGTTGCGCGAGACGCTTATCGACGCCTGTCGCCCCGATCTTGACCGCTCCATTAAGGCCATGCCTAATGAGGGCAAGCCTGCAGTGGTTTTGGTCGTTGGTGTTAATGGCACAGGTAAGACCACAACCACCGGCAAGCTGGCCCGCGTGTTGGTCTCGATGGGGCACAAGGTTGTTTTGGGAGCTGCGGATACCTTCCGTGCAGCAGCGGCTGATCAGCTTGAAACCTGGGGTCGTCGCGTTGGTGCAGAGACTGTTCGTGGCGCAGAGGGTGCGGATCCAGCATCGATTGCTTTCGATGCTGTTGCCAAGGGGGTCGAGCGCCAGGCGGACGTCGTGCTCATTGACACCGCCGGTCGCCTTCACACCTCCACTGGCCTGATGGACCAGTTGGGCAAGGTCAAGCGCGTGGTAGAGAAGAAGGCTGTGGTGGATGAGGTTCTCTTGGTGCTGGATTCCACTGTTGGCCAAAATGGCATGCAGCAGGCCCGCATTTTCCGTGAGGTTGTAGAAATCACGGGTGTCGTGCTCACCAAGTTGGATGGCACGGCCAAGGGTGGCATTGTCTTCCAAGTTCAGGAAGAGCTGGGTGTTCCCGTCAAGCTTGTTGGCCTTGGTGAGGGGGCTGATGATCTCGCACCATTTGAGGTCGAGGGCTTTGTTGACGCTTTGCTTGGCTAAGGAACGGATTCTTTAGACGCTCGCACACATGGGGTGGTGTCGCTGAAAATTCAGCAACACCACCCCATGTTTTTGTGCTCAACCTGGTCAGGTTAAAAAAACTGACGAGGACATGAATTTGTCTTACAACTTCAAGATAACGAAGAAATAACAAAGTAGATTTGCTGATACTTAGCCATCAAAAGCATTCAGCGAAAACCATAGATTTAACATATTAATTTATTCTAAATCAATGGTCTTAGCCCACAGTCTCGAAGAGAGTATCACAGTAAATAACAATTCTTGAAGGGAAGAAGAGTAAGCGTGCGCGTCTATGGCTACCGTTTCTTCCCACAAAACGTAGGGGGAGAAAAAATGAATATCATCCAGGGCATAATTTCCCTGTTGGGACTGATGGGGCTGTTTTATGGAGCTGCTGGCAGCCGTAGGTCTTTCAGGAAGTTCTTCTTCAGCTACGTCATCCCCAATTCCAGAGGGAATGGTGGTTAATCCACTAGCAGTGCGGTGCATGAAGACGAGGCTCAAGAGCTTTTTGAAAATGCCAATGTAGATGGCAGCTCTAACCCGTATGGCACGCTTGAGATTTCCGATCAACACGTTGAGGACAGCTCATTGGTGGAAGGATCCGTGCTTTCGGTAGTGCCAACGGAGTTCCTACCTGAGGGGGCATTGCTCAAGACTATTTCCATCAATGACGAGGACAATGGCACCACCGTGATCGTTACCGAGCCTGCGACGTTGACGGACATTGTCGAGGATTCGGACGGCTATCAGTTGCCCACGCCAGAGCTGGTCAGCTTCGATCTGATTCCAGAGCCAGGAGTGACAATTACTGAGCCAACGGCGACCTATTTTAATGATGGGGTAGTGAAGGGCATCTATGAAGAGGCCTTCGAGCTTGAAGACAATGTAGACGGAGTTGTTGTCAAGGTAGCAGGCAATATCGGAGTCAACGCCGAATTGGGCTATGAGATTAGCTGGTCGAAACTGAAAGGCTTCGGTGCTACTGTTACGCCATTTATTGAATCAGATGTTCGCATTGGTGCTGGTGTGGAAGTATCTACCGACTGGAACAAAACCTTAGCTCAAGTGCAGTTCGTACATGCCTTTACTGTCGGTCCAGTCCCGGTGTACATGACCACGGAGGGAGCCCTGGAGTTGGAGCTTTTGGTTGGGGTTGGTGGCGAGTTCTCTTATAATCCCAACCTTAAGGTGAGTCATGAGGCTGGGTTGAAATACTCGGATGGATCATTCAGTGGAATTAATGAGCCTGACATGAAAGTCGATGGCCTAGGCGACATTACGCTTGAAGCAAGTGCTGAGGCCAAGGTGCAAATTGTCCCCAGTTTGAACACCAAGCTGTATGACTTGGTTAGTATTTATGCCGAGGTTGCTGGGTGGGTAAAGCTTGACGCAACGTTTACCCCGACGGAGGCGACCTGTACTGCAAGCGCTGGCGTAACCTGAGACGTAAGTTGGGAGGCGTCAGTTTACCTGCTCAAGCTAGGGGTTGGCTGGGAGCATTCATTCCTAAAAGAGGATTTTGAGTTCTTCAAGAAAGGCGACTTGTGCGCTTTGGAGTTGCCAGATCCCGGTGCCGACCCAACTCCTGACCTAGTGGGTCATGGTGTGGAATTGCAGAATGGCAACGCTACTGGTTCTCCGGAGCAGTGGGGGCTTCCTCAATGGCTTTTTGAAGATAAGCCTACGTGGGTATTAGGTACCGGAAAGATTGAAGATGCTGCGGGAGCTCCTTGGGATTTTGCTTCAACTAACCCGGGAAACCCGGGATCGAATGTTCTCTCCGAGTTGTCGGGAGGCGAGACGTGGGATGCCGCTTCGTATCAGGTGACCGTGATTCCAGCAGGTAATACCCTGTATATCGAGTACGCCTTTGCATCTGAAGAGTATCCAGAGTACGTCAATTCTTCGTACAACGATGTCATGGCGATTTCTCTTAATGGTCAAAACTGTGCGGTTGTGCCTGCGACGAATGAGACAATCTCGGTGAATACTGTCAATCACTTGGTCAATTCGCAGTACTACGTTGACAATCAAACTGGAGCCTGGGGATACAACACTGCGTTTAATGGGCTTACAACGAATCTTCGAAGTGCTGTACCGGTGGCCCCAGGGGTTCCGGTAGATGTGCATATTGCCATCGCGGATACGGGAGACGCTATCTATGACAGTGCAATTGCACTGGTTGAGGGAGGAATTTACTCCGAGTAGGGCATGGTTTTAGATGAGTGTGCCGTCTCTGAATTTTCGGGTGCGGCGCACTCGCTTTTTTGTGTCCAATCCCTTGAATTGGCCAGGGGATTCATTGCTGTTCCACACGGTTTTGACAGTCACTGTGATGCACTTAACATCACCCCAAACTGCCTGTTGAACTATAGAAAATACGCACTATCCTCCCTTCAATATTCTATAGAGCTATCGAAATTGGTTTCTGTAGGGCTATAGTTAATTTCGGTTCGAGGGTCGTCAACCCCATCAGGCGCTCCTCGAATCCACAAAAATAGCTTGAATAAAACTTAAGGCAAAAGGAGGTCGTCCACGCTATGAGCGCAGATCAAATCGCAGCAGTCTCTGGAAACTCAGCATGGATGCTCATGTCCGCATCGTTGGTGCTCTTGATGACACCAGCACTGGCTTTCTTCTACGGCGGTATGTCCCGTCAAAAGTCCGTGCTCAACATGATGATGATGTCATTCGGAACCTTGGGTGTCGTCAGCGTCATCTATATCCTGTGGGGATGGTCGATGTCCTATGGAACCCAGTCCATCGCAGGTATCTTTGCAAACCCATTTGAGCTCTTCGGCCTTAAAGATTCCATCGTTGATGCAGAAGGCAACTACATCGAAGGCGCAGCCGGATACCCCAACATCATCGATGTTGGATTCCAGCTCACCTTCGCAGTTATCTCGACTGCTCTTATCTCCGGTGCACTGGCAGAACGCGTAAAGTTCTCCACCTGGCTCGTCTTCTCCGGAGCGTGGGCTACCTTCGCTTACTTCCCACTGGCACACATGGTCTGGGGTGGCGGATTGCTCAGCCACTTCGAGCCCGGCTTCGCAGCCTGGATGTTCGGTGTCACCGACGGTGAAGCCAACATCGCACCAATCGACTTCGCTGGCGGTACCGTCGTCCACATCTCCGCTGGTACGGCAGCATTGGTGCTGGCATTGATCGTCGGCAAGCGTAAGACTTTTGGTAAGTCGATCGCTCGACCTCACAACCTCCCCTTCGTCATGCTCGGCGCAGCACTGCTGTGGTTCGGTTGGTTTGGCTTCAACGGCGGTTCCGCATTCGCCGCCGACGGCATGGCTGGCTTGGCATGGGTAAACACCACCGCTGCTACCGCAGCAGCAATGCTCGGCTGGTTGGCCGTAGAAAAGATTCGCGACGGTAAGGCAACCTCCCTCGGTGCTGCCTCCGGTGTTGTCGCCGGCCTCGTTGCCATCACCCCAGCTGCGGGATCTCTCACCCCAGTAACCTCCCTTATCCTCGGTGTCATCGGCGGTGGCCTTGCGTGCCTCGGCGTTGGCCTGAAGTACCGCTTCGGTTTTGACGACTCCCTCGACGTAGTCGGTGTCCACCTGGTCGCCGGTCTCTGGGGCACCATCGGTGTCGGCCTCCTCGCAACTGACGCAGGCTGGTTTACCGGTGGCGGATCCGATGGATTTAAACTCTTTATTGTTCAGATTGTCATCGCACTTGTTGCCATGGTCTTCGCTGGAATTGTTACTGCAGTCATTGCATACATCCTCAAAGCAACCATGGGATGGCGCGTTGATGATGAAGTGGAACAGCAAGGCATTGATTTCAACGAACACGGAGAATCGGCTTATGACACCACAGGGCCGGAAATTCGTTAAGTTTGTTTAAAAATAGCTACATAACTCCGACCGTCCTTTTGAAGGAGACGTCCCCATGAAACTCATCACCGCTATCGTCAAGCCGTTTACCCTCACTGACATTAAGGATGCACTCGAGCAGGCCGGTGTTCAGGGAATGACAGTCACCGAAACCCAGGGATTTGGTCAGCAAAAGGGCCACACTGAGGTTTACCGCGGTGCAGAATACGCAGTTGATTTTGTTCCAAAGGTCAAGATCGAAGTCATCGTTGCTGACGCTCAGGCAGAAGAAGTTATCACCGCAATCGTCGATACCGCCCGTACCGGCAAGGTAGGCGACGGCAAGGTGTGGATGACCACTGTTGACGAGCTCGTACGCGTGCGTACCGGTGAGCGCGGCGAAGCTGCCCTCTAAGAAAGATTCGCGCTTACATCAATGAATGACCCAGCCCAGCTCCGCCATGGCGCCGAACAAGATGCCCTGGCGTTGCTGGGCTCTTTGGCGCTTCCAGCAGGAACAACCCTTGCTGCCACCGGTTCACTAGCTCGCTCAGAACTAACGCCCTACTCGGATCTTGATCTAATTTTGATCCACCCACCCGGGCAGACCCCCGAGGGCGTCGAAGATCTTTGGTACCCCATTTGGGACGCTAAGAAACGCCTCGACTATTCGGTTCGGACACCCGCGGAATGCGTGGAAATGATTTCCGCAGACTCCACGGCAGCGCTTGCAATGCTCGATATTCGATTTATTGCTGGAGACGAAGATCTCTTTGCCACCACGCGCCGCAAGATTTTGGACAAGTGGCGCCAAGAACTTAATAAAAACTTTGATGCGGTTGTCCAAACCGCGATTGCGCGCTGGCGACGCTCCGGCCCTGTCGTCGCTATGACCCGCCCCGACCTTAAACATGGCAGGGGAGGGCTCCGCGATTTTGAACTTATCAACGCGCTAGCGTTGGGCCACCTCTGCGATGTGCCCAAGCTTGATTCGCAACACAGATTGCTTGTCGACGTTCGCACGCTGCTTCACGTTCACGCCCGACGCTCACGCGACGTGCTGGACCCAGAGTTTGCTGTCGACATCGCTCTTGACCTTGGTTTCGTTGACCGCTATCACTTAGGTCGCGAAATCGCCGACGCCGCCCGAGCCATTGATGACGCGCTTACTGCGGCACTTGCGACAGCCCGTGGACTGTTGCCTCGCCGCGGTGGCTTTGCCTTCCGCAATACCGTGAGGCGACCACTCGATGTTGACGTGGTGGATGCCAACGGCACTATCGCGTTGTCGAAAAAACCAGATCTCACCGATCCCGCACTGCCGTTGCGTGTAGCTGCGGCTGCTGCGAAAACTGGTTTGCCTGTCTCTGACAGCACATGGGCACGTCTTGCTGAGTGCCCTGAGCTACCAGAACCTTGGCCACCTGCAGCTTCAGCCGACTTTTTCCGGATTCTCTCCAGCCCAGAAAATACCAGGCGTGTAGTCAAACAAATGGATCGTCACCACCTGTGGGAACGCTACGTTCCAGAGTGGGATCGCATCAGAGGACTCATGCCGCGTGAACCCAGCCACGTGTCCACCATCGATGAGCACAGTCTGAACACTGTGGCAGGCTGCGCATTAGAAACCGTCACCGTGGCTCGCCCTGACCTATTGGTGCTGGGCGCGTTGTACCACGACATTGGTAAAGGAACTGATCGTCCGCATGAGCAAGTCGGTGCGGAGATGGTGGCAAAAGCCGCAAGTCGGATGGGACTAAATCTGCGTGACCGCGCCAGCGTGCAAACGCTGGTCGCGGAACACACAACGCTGGCCAAAATTGCCAGCCGCCTTGATCCGCGCTCGGAGGAGGCCGTCGAAAAGCTCTTAGATGCTGTGCACTATGACTTGGTCACGCTCAATCTTCTCGAAGTGTTGACAGAGGCAGACGCAGAGGCAACTGGCCCAGGCGTGTGGTCAACGCGACTTGAGCAGGCATTGCGGATTGTGTGTCAGTGCGCCCGTTCGAGGCTTATCGATATTCGGCCTGTTGCACCCATGCTTGTGCATCGAGGCGACATCGCGTTGGTGGAAAAAGACGGCACCAACACGGTGCGATGGCATGGCGATGACCTGCGCAAAATCTTTAGTGTCATGGCTGCTAAAGGTTGGACAGTCAACGCGGCGCGCATGGTCGCGAATGGGGAGTGGACAGGCGAATTTGATGTCCGCGCCAACGGGCCGCAGGATTTTGATCCGCAGTTATTCCTCCAGTCTTATCAATCTGGAATCTATTCAGATGTTCCGGCACCGGCCCCGGGTCTGACCGCGACATTTTGGTACGGCAACATTTTGGAAGTACGCACCGAACTGCGCATTGGTGCGATCTATGCGTTGCTTAGGACGCTGCCATCCGCCCTCTGGATCAACGCCATCACACGTGGCGCCACCTTAATTGTTCAAGCGGCCCTTGCCCCAGGATTTGATCGCGTAGCCGTCGAGCGAGACGTGATGAAGGTCTTAGCCGCAAGCTGAAATTGATCATATCGATCGTCCTCCCAGGTCTAACGTGACCTGGGAGGGCCGACCGGCTAGTATTTAAGGATTAGCAACCCCGCACCCTAGAACCTACTGGGAGTTCATTCGTGTTTGAGTCACTGTCCGATCGGTTGAATAGCGCGCTTTCCGGCCTGCGCGGCAAAGGAAAGCTCACCGAGGCAGACATCAATGCAACCGCACGTGAGATCCGTCTTGCGCTGCTGGAAGCTGACGTTTCATTAACGGTTGTTCGTGCCTTCATTAACCGAATCAAGGAACGCGCCGTTGGTGCAGAAGTTTCTCAGGCACTCAACCCCGCGCAGCAAGTCATCAAGATCGTCAACGAGGAACTGGTTCAGATCCTCGGTGGCGAAACCCGCCGACTGTCACTGGCCAAAAACCCACCGACCGTCATCATGCTGGCAGGTCTGCAGGGTGCAGGTAAGACCACCCTCGCAGGTAAACTGTCCAAGCACCTGGTCAAGCAGGGTCACACTCCTATGCTTGTTGCCTGTGACCTTCAGCGTCCAGGCGCAGTTCAGCAGCTGCAAATTGTGGGTGAACGCGCAGGCGTTACCACTTTCGCACCGGATCCAGGCACCAGCATCGACTCCCTCGAGCACGAAATGGGCACCTCCCACGGTGATCCAGTCGAGGTAGCGCGCGCAGGTATCGAGGAAGCCAAGCGCACCCAGCACGACATCGTGATCGTGGATACCGCAGGTCGCCTCGGCATCGACGAAACCCTGATGACTCAGGCGCGCAACATCCGCGAAGCCATCAACCCTGATGAAGTGCTCTTTGTCATTGACTCCATGATTGGTCAAGACGCCGTAGACACCGCCGAAGCATTCCGCGACGGCGTCGACTTCACCGGTGTTGTCCTGACCAAGCTTGATGGCGACGCCCGCGGTGGTGCAGCTCTATCCATCCGTGAAGTCACCGGCAAGCCCATCATGTTTGCCTCCACTGGTGAAAAACTCGACGACTTCGACGTCTTCCACCCAGAGCGCATGGCCAGCCGAATCCTGGGCATGGGTGACGTACTGTCACTCATCGAGCAGGCCGAAGCAGTCATGGATCAGGAAAAGGCAGAGGTCGCTGCCCAGAAGTTGGGCTCCGGCGAGCTCACCCTGGAAGACTTCCTTGACCAAATGCTGATGATCCGCCGCATGGGACCAATCGGCAACATCCTCAAGATGCTGCCTGGTGGCAAGCAGATGTCCCAAATGGCGGACATGGTTGATGAGAAGCAACTCGACCGCATCCAGGCGATTATCCGCGGTATGACCCCGGCCGAGCGCGATAATCCAAAGATCCTCAACGCTTCCAGGCGCAAGCGCATCGCCAACGGTTCCGGTGTGACCGTGTCCGAAGTGAACAAACTTGTTGAACGCTTCTTTGAGGCTCGCAAGATGATGGGTCAAATGGCTGGCCAGTTCGGCATGGGTCCTGGATCCCGCAGTGCAACCAAGAAGCAAGCCAAGGGCCGCAAGGGTAAGAACGGCAAGCGTAAACCAACCAAGAAGGGCCCAACCCAGCCAAAGATGCCAATGGGCGGTATGCCAGGAATGCCTGGGATGCCGGGTATGGGTGGAGCCGGAATGCCTGACCTTGCTGAACTACAGAAGCAGCTTGGTGGAGCAGGTGGCGGTATGGGAGGCCTTGGTGGCGGACTCCCGGGCATGCCAAAGCTGCCTAAAGGCATGGAGAATATCGATCTCAACAACCTAGACTTCGGTAAGAAGTAACTTTGCTTTAGTTGGTCGGCGCATCACTTTCCCTAAGTGATGCGCCGATTACTTGTTTTTGCTACAAATTTAACTATGTCACCCATCCTAAAAGTGCGGGACCTCGTCAAACGCTACGGCGACACCATTGCGGTTGACCAATTAAGCTTTGACGTATCGCAAGGAGAAATCTTCGCCTTTCTAGGTGAAAACGGCGCAGGAAAAACAACCACGATTTCATGCCTGATTGGCATTGATCAAGCCACCTCTGGGGAGATCGAACTGCAGGGTGGCCAAGTAGATTCCGAAAAACTTGGAGTGGTGTTTCAACAATCCGTCTTAGACCCTTTGCTGAGTGCCAAAGAAAACTTGGAAACACGCGGACAGCTGTACCCAGGGGTGGGGAAGCAGCGGGTTGCACAGCTCATTGAGCAAATCGGGATGGAAGGGTTCGCGGACCGCCGATACGGAGTGTTGTCGGGCGGTGAAAAACGTCGCACCGACATCGCACGAGCTTTACTGCACAGCCCAGACATTCTTTTTCTTGATGAACCCACAGCAGGCCTCGACCCCAGATCACGACGCCAAGTTTGGGACACCATCAATTCCCTGCGTAACGATGTGGGCCTCACTGTCTTTTTGACCACTCACTACATGGAAGAAACAGAACTGGCTGATTCAGTTCTAATCATTGACCGTGGCAAAGAGGTCGCATCAGGAACCCCGATGGAACTGCGCGCCCGTTACACCACAACAGAATTGACTCTTAGAACAAATGACCCTACTCATTTGGGTAAAGAGTTGGCCCACTTGAGCCCAGAAATCGACGGTGACCGCCTGCGGATCAAGTTGGAAAATGGGCTCGAAGCTGCGCGCCTGGCAACAGAACTAGATGGGGTTCTCGACGTAGAGATCCGCCACGGTTCCATGGACGATGTATTTCTAGCAGTTACAGCTGAACGGAAACGATCATGATTACAGTTCTGACACGCAGACACTTGCGTTGCTTTTTCCGCGACCGCATGGCAGTGCTGTTTTCCATCATGGGTGCGCTCATCCTTTTGGGCCTGTACGTGCTGTTTTTAGGAAAACTGCAAATTGACGGTCTCATGGTGGATCTACCTGACTCAGCCCGAGACGATGTTGAAGGATTCGTCTTCAATTGGGTGTTTTCCGGAATTCTCATCACGTCCGCAATCACTGTTCCGCAAGCAGCACTTGGAGTGCTGGTTGAAGATCGCACCCGCGGAGGCATCAAAGATTTCCTCGTGGCACCCGTATCCAGAACGACGCTGACGGTGTCCTATATCTTCGCAGCAGTCATTGTCGCCATGACGATTTTGATCTTTGAAATCGTGGTGGGAAGTATTGGTTTAGCTATTTTGGGGCACTTCAGCATGAGCATTGCTCGCGTGCTCGAATTGGTAGTCGCCTTGCTTCTGCTCACCCTGGTGTTTTCCGCAATTGCAGCATTTCTGATCACCTTGGTGAAATCTCAAGCCGGAATGTCTGCGCTTTCAAGCCTGGTAGGCACCCTGGCGGGCTTTTTATCTGCTGCTTATATTCCACCCATCGCATTGCCTGAAGCAGTGACAAACGTGTTGAACTTCCTCCCGTTTACCCCAGCTGGAATGTTGATCAGACAAATTGTGGTGGCCCCAGCATTGGACGCGATTTCACTTCCACCCGAAGCCTTCGATATCTTCCAATTCGGATACGGACTCAAACTGGAAATGTTTGGGGAACCCGTTTCTACATGGGTGGCAGTAGGAATTGTTGCCGCATGGGGAGCGGTGTTTGGACTCATTGCCGCGTCCAAAATGAAAAGCGTGGTGCGATAAATCCTGCTAAAGAATGCTTCTACAGCATGTCTTCTGGGCTGACTCCATTGCAATCGCGCAGATTCACATTCGCACCTGCGCGAAGCAGCACATCCACCACCGCAGAATCAGGCAGATGATGAGCCGCTGCGTTCCATAGGGGAGTGCGACCTTGATCATCTACAGCATCGACTTCAGCGCCTGCATCAATGAGGCATTCCACAATGCCATCGTCCCCGGCGATCGCTGCGATATGTAGGGCCGTGACACCACGAGGATTGGTGAGTCGGGGATTGGCACCTAAATCTAACAAGCGGGCAACAACCATGAGGTTGCCTGCCTCGGCAGCGCGCATGAGCACCGTGAGATCAAAATCATCCCGGGCGTTCGGGCCAGCGTTGGTAAGAAAACTGCTCAGGCCAGTGAGGTCTCCGGTGAGCATGATTTCATCAAATCGACCACCGTCGACATAACGGATTAAATTCCGGTCATCGTTACCGGAGGCAATCGGAAGCACACTATATAAATCTACTCTTTGAATCAGCAGGTGGGTAATGAGTTGGGTACATTGCCAAAGAATTGCCCTATAAACAGTGGTTATTTGACAAGAAGACACCACAATTTTATTTCTTGGTCAGTTACCGCTAAGATTGTTCAGGTTGTCTGCGCTCGAATGGGCGTGGCAACGTCTAACAGACTTTCCTGCGTATTGCCGCCAACGACCCCGGTCGTCCGGAGGAGTCACGCGCAGGTTAAACAAGAAGGGCTGAACCGGCTCACCAGCACACGGTGAGTGACTGTACTGCCCAGTGACCTAGTGAGGAAAATTCACATGGCTGTAAAGATTAAGCTCCAGCGCCTCGGCAAGATCCGTACCCCGCACTACCGCGTTGTCATCGCTGATGCACGCACCAAGCGCGACGGCAAGGTTATCGAGAACATCGGTATCTACGAGCCAAAGGCTGAGCCTTCCGTAATCAAGATCAACTCCGAGCGTGCGCAGCACTGGCTCTCCGTTGGCGCTCAGCCAACCGAGGCTGTTGCAGCACTGCTCAAGGTGACCGGCGACTGGCAGAAGTTCAAGGGCATCGAGGGCGCAGAAGGCACCCTCCGTGTTGCAGAGCCTAAGCCATCCAAGCTTGAGCTGTTCAACCAGGCTCTTTCTGAGGCTAACAACGGCCCAACCGCTGAAGCCATCACTGAAAAGAAGAAGAAGGCTCGCGAGGACAAGGAAGCTAAGGAAGCAGCTGAGAAGGCTGCTGCTGAAAAGGCTGCCGCTGCAGAAGCTGCTGCAGAGTCCGAAGAGGCTCCAGCTGAGGAAGCTGCTGCAGAAGAGGCATAAGCCACTTTTGTTTGTACTTCTTTAAAACCCACCCGCACACGAGTGATCGTGGGCGGGTGGTTTTTTAGTTGTTAGGCCTGGTTGACTGAGTGTTTTTCACCAGTGAGCATAGTTAACAGCATTACTGCATCGCCTGGTGCTTCTGGCGGGCAGTCCACGCGGTGGGTAACTCCTGCTTCCAAGTGCACTGTCACACCGGGGGAGAGCTCAAAGGTTTCCTCGCCATAGCTGAAGGTGAGCTGACCAGAAAATGCGGTCACGGTGATGGGATGTGCGGCGCGGTGGTCGGGAAGTGACTGTCCAGGGCTGAAAGTGAAGGCGATGAGGTTTGCGCCATCACCTTGGAGGAGACGTTTGACACCGGGGCGGTTTTTATCCGGCTGTGGTGCGGGTGCGTCATGGAGAACATTGAAAACAGTCATGGGGCAGCTTTCTCGCTAGTACGGCTCACTAAAGATAGGTATCCACCCATCCTAATAAAAACGATTCCACCGGTATTAAACATTGCTGAAATAGGGCGGATGTGGGCTCGTGACATAAACTTTCTATACATGAGCACAGAGCAGGAACTGCAAATCGGAAAAGTTGTAAAATCCCACGGCATTCGGGGTGAAGTCGTGGTGGAATTGAGCACCGATGATCCAGACATTCGCTTCGCCATTGGGGAAGTTCTCAACGGCAAGCAGGCAGGCAAGGAGCATTCACTGACCATCGATGCAGCGCGCATGCACCAAGGTCGACTCTTGGTGAAGTTCGCAGAGGTTCCAGATCGTACCGCTGCTGATTCTTTGCGTGGAACTCGATTCTTTGCGGCACCTCTTGAGGGTGAAGACGATGAGGATGGCTTCTACGACCATGAGTTGGAAGGTCTGCGCGTCATTCACGAGGGCGAGGATATCGGTGAAGTCACCGGCGTGATGCATGGCCCAGCCGGTGAGATCCTGGAAGTCCGCCTGACCTCAGGCAAGGAAACACTGATTCCTTTTGTGCACGCCATTGTTCCTGAGGTGGATCTGGAAGAAGGAACCGCAACGATCACCCCTCCAGAGGGCTTGTTAGATCTTTAGGCTCCGACAGATTTAATAGTCAGCAGCTTAAGACCATCATTGTCGCATCCATTGAATCCTTCCAGCGGAAGATATTCGGATGCGGTTTCACCTGGCGGGTAGACGCGTAGCCCATCAACTGGTTGCAGTGAGCATGCGTCCGAGTCGTAGTTTTCTGCCCTGGAAATTTTCAGAGCGGCGATTGTGTTCTCACCGGGTCCAAGCGTGACCGCAGGGAAGGCGTCTCCTTCCCGAACCGCTGGCGCGCCAATCTGCGTGCCGTTATCCATTCCCACAAAGCTCACGCCCGGAAAGCCATGGAGTGTGCAGTCTGTGGAGCCAGCATTGGTGAAGTTCAGGTCAATCAGCACGCTTCCTGCAGCGCCTTGTTGCGTACCGGTTGAGATGTTGAGTTCCGAGGTTGTGCATTGCTTGGGCACGACTTCTGAAGGCACAACTTCTGAAGGCACAGCATCTGAAGAGGTAGCAGGCGAAGATTCTATCGGGGCTGCCGTGGAATCAGGGGCCGAAGTTTCAGTGACAATTTCTGTGACAGTTTCCGAAACAGTAGGAGAAGTTGAATCAGAATTGCCACAGGCACTGAGCACCAAGAGCCCACCCACGCTGCCGATTGCTAAAGCTTGTCGCAAAAGTGTGTGAGGCTTCATGCCTCCAGCGTAGACCTCTTGGTAGATTGAAGTCCGTGACTAGCTCCGAAAATCTTGATTCCCACCGTCTGCGGCTTGATGTCGTGACCATTTTCCCCGAATACCTGGATCCTCTGCGCCATGCCCTGCTGGGTAAGGCGATTGAGGATGGCATTTTGGAAGTCGGTGTTCATGATCTTCGGAATTGGGCGACCGGCGGACACAAGGCCGTCGACGATACCCCGTATGGCGGTGGCCCGGGCATGGTGATGAAGCCAGAGGTCTGGGGGCCAGCGCTTGATGATGTCGCCGCAGGCCGGGTGAGTGGTGCGGAACTCGATTCGGCCTCGCTGCACCTGAAAAATGCGCGCCATGATGAGCTGGGTGGCGTCGAAAAGCATGCTTATGTCGTGGAAGAAGACCGCGACCTGCCGCTGCTGCTGGTGCCCACCCCGGCTGGCAAGCCGTTCACGCAGGCGGATGCGCAGGCGTGGTCCAACGAGGAGCACATTGTGTTCGCGTGCGGGCGCTACGAGGGCATTGACCAGCGCGTTATTGATGATGCCGCCAACCGCTACCGCGTGCGCGAGGTATCGATCGGCGATTATGTGCTGATCGGCGGGGAAGTGGCAGTCCTGGTCATCGCGGAAGCCGTCGTGCGCCTGATCCCTGGCGTGCTCGGAAACCGTCGTAGCCACGAAGAAGACAGCTTCTCCGATGGCCTGCTCGAAGGCCCGTCGTACACAAAGCCGCGCACCTGGCGCGGACTTGACGTCCCCGAAGTACTATTCTCGGGCAACCACGCCAAGGTCGATCGCTGGCGACGCGATCAGGCGCTCCTACGCACCCAGGCAATTAGGCCTGAGCTTATCGACGCATCCCTCCTCGATTCCACCGACCTCAAAGTATTGGGACTGGACAAATGACAGAGACCACACCTCAACCCCCAAAGCCAGAGCCCGAACTCCCGAAATTTCTCAGCAACCCAGAACGCGCCGACATCATTTTGTTCATCGCACTCATTGTGATGGGCATTTTCTCCCTCTGCATGATCCCACTGCGCGCCTGGATGCTCACCCAACCGCTGGCCTATACCCTCATCGTCGGCGGTTACACCAGTGCAGTCGTGGGCGGCGCGAACGCTTCGGTAGAAAACGGCATCTGGTGGGTCTACTGGCTCTGCACCCTGATCGGCGCACTGAAGTTCATGCCCGTCTATTGGCTGATGGGTAAGCGCTGGGGCATGGAGTTTATCGACATGTCCCTCCAATACATGCCCCGCTTCCACCGCATGTTCAAAAAATCTATCGACTCCGAATCCACCCGCCTCTACGCCTGGATCATCGGCCTCATTCCACTCGCATACCTCCCAGGACCCGTGCCGGGAACCATCCTCAACGCGGTGGCCGGCCTGGTGAAAATCCGCTTCTGGATCATCATGGCCTGGAACGCCATCTGCGTCTTGGCGGTCAACGGACTGTTCATCTGGCTGGGCTACACCTTCGGCGAACAAGTCCTCGACATCGTCAACGTGGTCAACCGCTACATGCTTTGGATAACCTTAGGATTGCTGGCGCTGATGTTTTTCCGCGCACGGAAGCAATTTGCCAAGTAAATGGTTGAAAGGAATATGACCACTATGCGAGAAGTTTCAACCGACCTCAACATCCTCATCGTCCCCAGCGAATGGGAAAAAGTACTAGAAAACCTACCAGCGACATTGAGTGAGTCCGGATTCGCAGCCTCTGAAATCCACTCCCAGATCGTCGACCTCACCTGCGAACCCGACAACATGCTTGTCACCCAGTTCTCCCAGCTCGAAGGCCACCCACCAATTGTGGAAGTGCTCCACCGCCTAGTAATTAACGGCTCCTCCGACCTGGAGCTTAAAGACCTCACCAAAAAGGTGGTGGGGGCGTTGCCTCAGGGGATCTACTGGTATGGAACTTCCCTTGAAGGTGCGACCGAACCTGGCGTTAACGCATCATGCGCGTGGCAGTATCGGGGCTAGTTTTCCGCGTTTAGTCAGTTAGCCCGCCGTTCTGGCGGAAATGCTTTTCGGGAGGGGCACTGCGGAAAATGCTGGATCCGCACCGCGGTGGATGGTGAGATGCAAAAATCCGACCGATTTGGGTGGTGGGGACCCGAAATCAGTCGAAAATTTGCACGAAAACCGAGGTTCCATGCAAAAATTCGTTCGATTTAGAGCTTCAGGTATGCTAGCTGGTCGGATTCTTGATCAGGGATCTCACAGGTGCCAAAATCGCCCATTACATGCGGAAATGATGATGTTTTATATGACCGTTTAAGGGGGGAGCTCGACTAGATTGACCCTCGGGTGCGTTTCTCAAATCTGAGCGCTTAAAACGCCGCGTGGGGCAAGTGTGAGTTTTCCTACTTTTCGGCTCCAGGAATAATGATCATCATACCTTTGTGGATACGATTTCACATGGAAGATGGAAACGATTCCACACAAGCCCATAGGTGCTAGGAGCGCGCACAATGTATCCCACTGACAAAGCCCCGTTCTCCTAACTTTGGCAGTACGCAGGAAATGACACTCAACTAGAAATCTTTTCTTCAGATGCCACAATCGAAAGCTGGTTGGCTTCGGAGAGAGCACTCGCAACTGCTCTAGCCCGCCATGGCGTGATTACTGAAGACGATGCTGCACAGATCAAGCAGGCGGCAGTCCTTTCCAACATTGACCGCGAGAAGCTGTGGAAAGATGCCAAAAATGTCGGCTACCCCATCCTTGGCTTGGTAAGACAAATCGCAAGTCACCTTCCAGAAGGCCCCAACGGGCGAGTCCACTACGGCGCCACGACCCAAGACATCATGGACACTGGACTGGTGTTGCAAATGACTGCCTCTTTGAACGCCCTTGATAAACAGATCGTGCGTCTGGGGAATGCACTGGCAGCACGGGCTGAAGAACACAAAGACACCGTGATGCCGGGACGCACCCATGCTCAGCAGGCAATTCCCACTACATTTGGAGCAACCCTCGCTACCTTTTTGGATCAAATCCGCAGGCAGAGGGAACGACTTGAGGAAGCACTCGAGCGCGTGCGAGTCATTTCGCTGTTTGGTGCTGGTGGAAACAACGCAGCACAAGGCGAACAAGCGGCAACGGTTCGTGCAGAGATGGCTCGCCTGTTGGATCTGAAGGACCCGGTGGTGTCATGGCATGTGGAACGCGATGTGCTTGGGGACTTCGGATGGGTGTGCTCAACGCTGTGTGGATCGATGGCAAAATTTGGCCGAAACATCGTTGATCTTTCCCGAACTGAAATCGGAGAAGTTTTTGAGCCTTACAACTCCCATCGGGGTGCATCTTCCACGATGCCTCAGAAAGTCAACCCGATTTCTTCCGAGCTCATGATTGGTATTTCAGTGGTGGCGGGTGCCTTGACCTCGACTTTGCCACGGCTTCAGGAATCGGGACATGAACGAGCAGCAGGAGAGTGGCAGGGAGAATGGCTTGTCATTCCAACGTTGGCCAATCTAGCTGGCGCTGCACTCGATGAAGCCATTGTGGTGGCTGAAGGAATGCGAGTGGATACAGATCGTATGTCCTCGAACTTGGCTTTTGATGGTGGATTGATCATGGCGGAAGCTCAGATGATTCAACTAGCTCCAGCTCTGGGGCGTGAGAAAGCTCATGACTTGGTTTATGAAGCATCCACAAAGACTCGTGAAGAGCACACCACGCTGGCAGAAGAACTGCCGATAATTGCAGTTCAACATGGGGTCGAAGACCTGTTGCCTAAGAGTTTTGCGCAGCCTGCAGACTACGTCGGCGAAGCACAATCCATGGTGAATGCAGCTGTCGCCGCCTGGAATGCCCAACTTTAACAACCCAAAACTTTAACAACTCGAATCGTTCAGGAGTTTACGCACGATGAGTACACCGATCAAGAACCAATCCCAAGGTGTTAATGCACCTGCCAGGTCCCATTGGAGCAATCTTTTAATCAAGTTGGGAATTTCAGCGTTGATTGTGGTTGCCATGTGGTTTGCCCCGCACCCTGAAGCACTCACGGATCGAGCGTGGCGAATGTTTGGCCTGTTCATCGCAACGATTGTGGCGATTATTCTCAAGCCAATGCCAATGGGTGCCGTGGCAATTATCGGCATGATTACCGCGGTACTAACTGGTTTGGTGCCGTTGACGGCGTCTTCTGATGATCCCGGCGCGGTGTATGGCCTTATTGGTTTCAGTAACGGCACCATTTGGCTGATTGTGATGGCGTTCCTGATTTCGCGTGGATTCATCAAGACGGGGCTTGGACGTCGAATAGCGTTGTTCTTTGTGTCTAAAGTCGGCGGAAAAATGCTGGGTGTGACCTATGGTTTGGCACTCGCTGATTTGGTGTTGGCTCCTGCGATTCCATCAGCAACTGCCCGAGGTGGCGGCATTATGACGCCGATTATGAAGTCGGTGGCCTTGACTTATGATTCCACTCCTGGCCCGACTCGTCGCAGGGCTGGTGCGTTTCTTGCACTGAATGTGGGACAAGTCAATGCGATTACGTGCGCGATGTTTCTAACTGCAATGGCAGGAAACCCCTTGATCGCATCGTTGGCGTCGCAGATGGATGTCAATATCACGTGGACCAACTGGGCTGTGGGTGCGATTGTGCCTGGTTTAGTGGCGCTTATTGTGGTGCCGTGGGTGGTGTATAAGATTTGTCCACCAGAGTTGAAGGACACCCCTGAGGTCAAGACGATGGCTTCTGATGAACTCAAGTAATTGGGTGGGTTCGCTTATGGTGAGAAGGTGCTGTCGGGAACCTTTGTCGTGTTGCTGCTGCTCTGGACGGTTGGCGACTTGGTTTTGGGAATCTCTGCAACCACCACCGCATTTGTTGGTGTCATCATCTTGCTGCTGGCTCACGTATTGACGTGGGAGGACATCATTCAAGAAAAGACTGCGTGGGACACCATGGTGTGGTTCGCGGTGCTATACATGATGGCAACAGCGTTATCGCAGTACGGATTCATCGCATGGATCTCTGAGGTAATTGCTTCCAGTTTGGGTGGCATGAACCGGGTCGTTGCTTTGGTTGTGTTGGTGCTGATTTACTTCTTCAGTCACTATTTCTTTGCCTCGGCAACAGCGCATATTTCTGCGATGTACTTGGCCTTCCTGGGTGCTGCGATTGCGATTGGCGCACCCCCGTTGATGGCGGCCCTGGTTCTGGCGTACACGTCTAATTTGTTCTCTTCACTCACTCAGTATTCTGGTGCTCCTTCGCCAACATTGTTCGGTTTGAACTACATCACGGTGGGTGAGTGGTGGCGGACCTCGGCAATTGCTGGCGCGGTATCGATTACAATCTGGTTGGTTATCGGTGGTTTGTGGATGAATGTCATCGGACTCTGGTAATCGAAGTCAAAGGCAAAAGGTAAGGGTGTGTGAAGATGTCAGCAAAATCGAGCCTCAAGGAAGTGGCTGAGTTAGCTGGCGTCGGTTACGCCACAGCCTCGAGGGCCCTATCTGGCAAGGGGTATGTGTCCCCGCAGACGCGGGAGAAAGTTCAGGCGGCGGCTAAAGAGCTGAACTATGTACCAAATCAGCTGGCCAAGGCGTTGCGGGAACATCGCAGTGCCTTGGTGGGGGTCATTGTTCCGGATTTGTCCAATGAGTATTATTCGGAATCGCTGCAGACTATTCAGCAGGATCTGAAAGCTGCTGGCTATCAAATGCTGGTTGCGGAGGCCAACAGTGTGCAGGCGCAGGACGTGGTGATGGAATCGTTGATTTCGATTCAAGCTGCAGGAATTATCCACGTTCCAGTGGTCGGCTCAATTGCTCCTGAAGGAATCCCCATGGTGCAGTTGACTCGTGGTGAATTGGGTCCTGGTTTCCCTCGGGTGTTGTGTGATGATGAGGCTGGGTTTTTTCAGCTGACCGAGTCGGTGCTGGGCGGCAGCGGAATGAACATTGCTGCTTTGGTTGGTGAAGAATCACTTTCCACCACGCAGGAACGAATGCGCGGTATTAGTCATGCGGCGTCGATATATGGGGCTGAGGTGACGTTCCATTTTGGCCACTATTCTGTCGAATCTGGCGAAGAGATAGCTCAGGTGGTGTTTAACAACGGCCTTCCCGATGCTTTGATTGTGGCGTCTCCTCGGCTGATGGCTGGGGTGATGCGTGCTTTTACTCGCCTGAATGTCCGCGTTCCCCACGATGTGGTGATTGGTGGTTATGACGATCCTGAGTGGTACAGCTTTGTCGGCGCGGGGATCACCACGTTTGTTCCACCGCATGAGGAGATGGGGAAAGAGGCCGTGCGCTTGTTGGTAGATCTGATTGAAAATCCTGAACTTCCCACCGGCGATGTGGTTTTGCAGGGGCAGGTGATCCTTCGGGGGTCGAGCACACATTCCGGGTAGAATTGCCCAAATGTCATCAATTTCTCGAACGATTGCTCTCGAACTCGGCGTCAAAGATGAACAAGTCGAGGCCGCCATCAAGCTCTTGGATGAAGGAAACACCGTTCCGTTCATCGCCAGGTACCGCAAGGAAATCACTGGGGGACTCGATGATACCCAACTGCGTGACCTGGAAGAACGCCTCAGTTACCTCCGTGAGCTGGAGGATCGTAAACAAAGCATCCTCGCCGCGATTGAGGAACAAGGCAAACTCACCGACGATTTACGCTCGCTGATTTTGGGATGCGACACCAAGGCTCGCCTGGAGGATCTGTACCTGCCGTTCAAAAAACGGCGCAAGACGAAGGCCGATATCGCTAGGGAGGCGGGCCTGGAGGGGCTCGTCGATAAGCTTATCGACGCCCCGTCCCTCGACGCCGCAGCGCAGGCAGCTGCATTTACGACCGAAGGCTTTGAGGATTCCAAAAAAGTTTTGGATGGCGCTCGCGCCATTTTGATTGACCGCTTCGCGCTCGATGCCGATTTGGTGGGCGAGGTGCGTGAGCAAATGTATCGCGCGGGTTCCATGGCAGCATCCGTGGTGGCGGGCAAGGAGCAGGAAGGCGCAAAGTTCAAGGACTACTTTGAGTTTTCCGAACCTTTTGACAAGCTTCCATCTCACCGAATTTTGGCGCTGCTGCGCGGTGAAAACGAAGGTGTGCTGAGCCTCAACCTCGATGCGGGCGACGACACAATCTACGAAGGTTTGATCGCCGACCGATTCTCCCTGGACACCCACACTTCTAGCTGGCTGGCTGAGGCTGTGCGCTGGGGTTGGCGCACCAAACTGTATGTGTCCTCCGGATTGGATGTGCGCATGCGTCTGAAAGAAAAAGCAGAGGAAGGCGCACTCGATGTGTTTGCCACCAACCTCCGCGACGTTCTCCTTGCAGCTCCCGCTGGTCAGCGCTCCACAATTGGTCTTGACCCGGGATTCCGCAACGGTGTGAAAGTAGCTGTCGTGGATTCCACCGGTAAGGATGTTGCCACCACGATCGTCTACCCACACCAGCCCCAAAACCGCTGGAAGGAAGCCGTATCTGAACTGGCTAATCTGTGCGCGACCCACGGTGTGGAACTCATGGCGATCGGCAACGGCACTGCCTCGAGGGAAACGGAAAAACTTGCCGCCGAAGTAGCTGACATGATCAAAGCCGCAGGTGGCACGCGACCAACCCCCGTGGTGGTCTCCGAATCGGGCGCATCCGTGTACTCGGCATCACCGATCGCAGCCGAAGAATTCCCCGACATGGACGTCTCCCTCCGCGGTGCAGTTTCTATCGCGAGGCGACTCCAGGATCCACTGGCGGAGCTCGTCAAGATTGAGCCCAAAGCCATCGGAGTCGGCCAGTACCAACACGATGTCAACCAGGTTGCACTTGCCAAAACCCTTGATGGTGTCGTCGAAGACGCAGTAAACGCAGTCGGAGTTAACCTCAACACCGCATCCGCACCACTTCTTACCCGAGTTGCCGGAGTGACCGCCACCTTGGCAAACAACATCGTGGCGTACCGCAACGAAAACGGTGGATTCTCCTCCCGAAAAGAACTGAACAAAGTTCCTCGCCTGGGACCCAAAGCCTTTGAACAGTGTGCTGGTTTCCTCCGCATTTCTGGATCCACCGACCCTCTCGACGCCTCCGCTGTTCACCCCGAGGCGTACCCAGTTGTTCGCAACATTGCGAAAGCCACAGGATTGGATGTCTCGGGACTGATCGGAAACTCTGCGGTGCTCACCAAATTGAAGCCCGCTGATTTCGCTGATGAACGATTCGGCATCCCCACCGTCACCGACATCATCGCCGAGCTGGATAAACCCGGACGTGACCCCCGCCCAGAATTCAAAACCGCCAGCTTCAAAGAAGGCGTGGAGAAAATCTCCGACCTCACACCCGGCATGATCCTGGAAGGAACTGTCACCAACGTTGCGGCGTTCGGCGCATTCGTTGACGTGGGAGTGCACCAAGATGGCCTCGTTCACGTTTCCGCGATGAGCGACAAATTCATCTCCAACCCCCACGAAGTTGTTCGCTCTGGTGAGGTCGTGAAGGTAAAGGTCATGGAAGTTGACGTCGACCGCAAACGCATCGGCCTTTCCCTCCGCTTGACCGATGAACCCGGTGCCCCAGCTCCGCAAAAGCGCGGAAACCGACCAGCCAAACAGCAGCGAGCTCCGCAAAAACAGTCCGCTAAGCCCGCCGCAGGTTCCATGGCAGATGCTTTACGACGCGCCGGCCTCGGTGGTTAAGGCAACTTTCAAACCAAGCGGGAGTGTTCTCAAGCTCCCCTTGGTCTGAATCTCACATTTCGAGAGCGGATTAGTGCAGTATTAGGCCAAGGACTGATTCGCCAGGGGGCGTCTTGGTCTAATCAGGCAGCCCGCCGTGAAGTACCGCAAAAAATGAGTTGGGGGCACGAGAAAGTGACCTCACAGAATCGCCTCTGAGCGCCTCAAAGTGCGCAGGCCATGCTTTGACTCATCCCAGAATTCTGGCCTCTTAAATTGACAGCTACAGCGCGTTGACCCCACCGGGAAGATTCACAAATTTGTGGCCGAGGTGGGAGTAGTTGTCGATGAAGTCGGAACTGCGGATTCCCGAAGCGCAGTAGACCAAAATGTCGCCGTCGATTCCAGACAGTGCCTCTAAAATGTCGCTGTCCGAGGTGATCTGGCTTAAGGGGAGCTTCAGTGACGTTGCGCCCTCGGGGAGGTCTTTGAGCAGAACTTCATGTGGCTCTCGGATATCGAGGGCGGTGAGGGAGCCGTTGAGGGTGGCGTCGATAAGCGAAGTTGTATCGGTGCGCGCTGCCTCGTAGGAGGCGCGGAGGCGGGTGACCAGTGGGCGCGCCGGGTCGGCGGAGACGCGGAAGCTGCGCGTGGCGGCGGGGAATGCGTCGTAGGAGAGGATTGTGCCTGGTTGGACGTCGCCGATTTCTGTGAGAAATCCGATGGCGTGAGTGGCCATGAGTGCGCCGATGGTGGCTGTGGTGGCGCCAAGAACACCAGCGGTGGCGCAGTCGGGGACGAAATCGGCGGAGGGTTGTTCGGGGAAGACATCGCGCAGGCCGACTCCGCGGTGGACGGGGCCAGAGTTGAAGAGTGCCAGTTCGCCGTGAAAGCGCAGTACCGTTGCCCAGATGAGGGGAGTTCCGGTGATTTCGGCGGCATCAGACACTAAGTATTTTGTGGAGAAAGAATCGGAGCCGTCTAAGACGAGGTCCACGGAATTGAGCAGCTCGCAGCCGTTTTCTGGAGTGATCCGTTCGTGCAACGCGTTGACGGTGATGTCTGGTTGGAGTTCTTTGAGGCGCTCGGCGGCAACCTCGACCTTGGGTCGACCGACATCGCTTGCGCCGAAGAGGATTTGGCGGTGAATGTTGGAAATGTCGACGGTGTCGTCATCGATGACCGTGATGGTTCCAACGCCTGCGGAAGCCAGCGACTGCATGACTGGGCAGCCGAGACCGCCTGCGCCGATGACTAGAACGTGGGCGTTGAAAAGTCGTTCCTGCTGCTCAATGCCATATCCGGGGAGCGCGAGTTGGCGGGCCGTGCGGTGAAGCTCAGATGTGGGAAGCTGTGCCATGTTAAAGTACCTGCTCCGCCCAGGATGCCAAACCTTCAAAACTTGATGAGGCCACCGCATGTTGGCGTTGCGGGATCCGGCCTGCTTGGGCGGCTAATCTTCCGGCTTCAACGGCGTGGAACATGGATTTGGCCATCGCGACGGGATTTTGGGCGCGGTTGATAGCGGAGGCCAGAAGGACGCCGTCGCAGCCGAGTTCCATTGCGAGTGTGGCATCAGAGGCAGTGCCTACACCGGCGTCGAGGATCACGGGTACGCTCGCGCGGCTGCAAATCAGTTCAATGTTGTGCGGGTTGAGAATGCCCAGGCCGGTTCCGATCGGGGAGCCCAATGGCATGACAGCTGCAACGCCACAGTCTTCTAGTCGGCTGGCAGTGATGGGATCGTCAGAGGTGTAAGCCAGAACGGTGAAGCCGTCGTGGACGAGGAGTTCGCAGGCATCAAGAAGCTCAACGGTGTCGGGCAGCAAAGTGTGTTCATCGGCGATGACCTCCACTTTCACCCAGTTGGTATCGAGGGCTTCCCGAGCCAATTGTGCAGTGAGGACGGCGTCGCGGGCAGTGCGGCAGCCTGCGGTATTGGGGAGAAGGGCGATCTCGAGGCGGCGCAGCATGGCAAAGATGGATTCTCCGCTAGAGGTGGTTGCTTGGTGTCGACGCATCGCCACGGTGGTCAATTGAGTTCCACTGGCGACAAGGGATTCCTCCAGCAACGCCTGAGAGGTGGCTCCGCCGGTGCCCATGATGAGGTGGGAATCGAAAGTTTTATCAGCAATATGCAGCATTTTAACCTCCCTGAATTGCGGTGAGAACTTCTACGGAATCGTTGTCACAAATGGCGCGTGACCACTGGGATCTGGGTACGACCGCGGCGTTGATTGCCACGGCGACTCCAGTGTCGTGGCCGATTTCTTGGTGGACCAATTGCTCCACGGTCAATTCGGAAGAGCGCATAGATGTGCCATTGAAGGTGTAGGTAATCACTTGTGAAAAATCCTTAAATTTGGTGGCGAAACGGATCGCACACATCAAGAGTGGGGAACAGTGGCTGGTTGGTTGCCATATCAACGGCAGCGCGCGCACCAAGGGCTGACAGCAAAATTCCGTGGCGGAAATATCCTGTGGACGCAATCACATTGGATCCAACCCATCCCAGGTACGGCAGGTCGTCCGGGGTGCCGGGGCGGGCGCCGCAGGTGACTTCGATAAATTCGGTTTCTTCAATGCCCGGAATCAAACGGATAGCATCGCGTAGCAAATCATGCACTGCGCCCGTTCGAGGTTGCGGGTGATCCTCACGGCTTGTCGCGCCGATCGCGAGGGTGCCATCGGTACGCGGAATGATATAAATCTGACGATCTTCCACAAACCCGCGCACCACCTTGGTGACCATCGGCTGCAGTCGCTCCGGCACGCGCACGCGCACAATATCGCCGTACACCGGCCTCAACTGCAATGGGTTCGCGCCCTCAAACCAGCCGGGAATGCTTGCGGCGCCCAGGCCCGCCGCCAAAACAACAACGCTTTTCGACGCAACCCTCACCCCCGAATTCATCGTCACGGTCAAACACGGATCGTGGCCATCAATAGAGATCACAGCGTCGGCAATATGCTCCGCACCGCGTTGCAAAATGGCATCCAATAACGCCCGGGCATACAGACGCGGCGACAGCTGATGATCCCCATCAATGCTGACCACCTTGGAAATCCTCGGCGACAACGCTGGCTCCGCAGCCCTTGCCTGACGAGTAGTCAACACATCGACAGGCAAATCCTTCAAATGCATGTACTTAATCAACTCCGCAACATGCATGCCATCCGCGCGGTCCGCACCGATAAGAAGGGTTCCATCAGTGCGATACCCAGTGGGCAAGTCCGTGTATTTAGACACTCTTTGGAGGAGGTCTGGGTACAGGCGAGCGGATTCCTTCATCAACAAAATCAGATCATGTTGCTGATACTGCACCTCCGCGGTGGGGGCCAACATTCCGCCAGCATGATGAGTCGCACCGGAAATTGGGTCAGGATCAATCAACGTGACTTGGTAACCAGCCTCCTGGAATTCAAAGCAGGTGGTCAACCCAATGATTCCGCCGCCGATAATAATCGCATGCTTTTTCATGAGAGCCTTCCTAATTCAAAGTTAGCCACCACATTTTCAGCGACCTGCTGTGGATCATCAGATTCAGAAAAAGCCCGCACCATGGCAACGCCAGCCACACCGGTTGCGCTGAGAGCGCGCACATCGGCAGGGGTGACATCACCAATCGCAACGATCGGCACCTTGGACAATTCCACCAAAGGGGGATAACCCGCAAGGCCAATCGGTGGCCGACCTGAATCCTTGGTGGGAGTCTTCCGAAACGGCCCAGCACCGATGTAATCCAACACATCGGACAGCTCATTCGCCGCCGCCACAAGTTCTAGGGTTCCAGTGGTCAACCCAATGATCGCCTCAGGTCCCAACAACTCACGAGCCTCAAGCACCGACACATCATCCTGCCCAAGATGCACACCGTGAATCGGGAGTCCTTCGCGCATTAAGGAAGAAGCAACGTGGAGGTGGTCGTCGATAAGCACCCTCGTTGTTGGGCTGTACCGCGCAACCTCAAGCGCAACCTTTGATGCCAACTCCCTCATCGCTTCTGGCGAAATAGGCTTTGAACGCACCTGCACCACACCCGCGCCACCACGAGCCGCAGCAGACGCAGTGTGCACAACCTCATCCACCGAGCCCGCACCAGTCACAACATAACAACGCAGGTCAAAACGATTTTCAAACACGGGACAATCAATCCTCGCTTCCTTCGCCGGTGTTAACCAGACAGGTTCGAACGGTCCCGCGCAGCAACAGCGCGCAATCTCAGCCCAATGCATTGGGCACCCGTGGGGTAAGTCGCCACCAGTCAAGCCCGACAACCAAGATTTGTCAACGGTTAGTGCACCCAAGTGAGGGGAGCAGACCCCAGTTTGAAAACCAAGGCACACATGTGAAAGAATACTTCAGTTGACTGTGCAAACCCCAACTCACGTTGGGCAAACGTGACAGCCTCGAAAATTGAAACGGAAACGAACCGGCCGAGCACCCCAAGCCTGGGGAAGTGCCGCCAGGGTCCTCTTTCCCTACTAGTAAAAGGATTGTTTATATGAACATTCTGGATAAGATCGACGCAGCATCCCTGCGCGACGACGTTCCTGCATTCCGCGCCGGCGATACCCTCGACGTACACGTCAAGGTCATCGAAGGCACCACCACCCGTACCCAGCTGTTCAAGGGTGTTGTCATTCGCCGTCAGGGCGGCGGAATCCGCGAGACCTTCACCGTACGTAAGGTTTCCTTCGGCATCGGTGTTGAGCGTACCTTCCCAGTACACTCCCCAAACATCGAGAAGATCGAGGTCGTTCGTCGTGGTGACGTTCGTCGTGCGAAGCTGTACTACCTGCGCGAACTGCGCGGCAAGGCTGCACGTATTAAGGAGAAGCGCTAATTATTTAGCGTTTGTTAGGTGCTTCTAGTACTTAACAGACCCCTGACCAGTCACTTTAAGTGATTGGTTGGGGGTTTCTTTGTTTCTTGGGGTGGGTTTTGTGGGGTTTTGCGGGGTTTATCCCGCGCTCATCCCGCAGGAAACTCGGGTAAGACTTGGGTGGGGTCATTTCGGGGCGACCAAAAGGAAAAACCAAACAGGGGTGCCAAAACTTCCGTGATTTGGGGGATTTGGGCACGCCTGTTTGGTTTGAGGCTCCGATAACCGGATACACGTGCCAAAACTTGTCGATTTCGACAACTATGGGCACGCCTGTCTGGTTTCCTCTGGAGCAAACTAAAATTTGAGTTTGGGCCCACAAAAAGTGACCTCATAGAATCGATTCTAAGGGCCTTTCGGTGCCATGTTGAGGGGAACACCCATTCGGGAAATTGGGGGCCTTAAATCGGCTTAGACGGTGACGTTGTCTTTGAGGCCTTGGAGGATGATTTCAGCCGACACGAGGGATGCGTTGAGGTACCAGGAATCGCCGTCAACTGGGATTGCTTGGTTGGCCTGAACAGCTTTGAGGGAAGTCCACAATGGGGTGTCTTCAGGGTTGATGTTGCCTTCTTTGATGCCGTAGAAAAGCCAGTCGGCATCAGCTTGGGCAATGAGCTCGGCGGAAAGATCCTGACCTGCGGTATCGGTGAACTGCTGGTTTTCTGGGCGGGCGTAACCGCAATCGGCAGCAACCGTTCCGGCCATGGATTGTGCGCCGTACATCTGGAATTCCTGATCTTTGGTGCGCAGGAAGGACACGGTTGGTGGGTTCGCAGGCTGGTTTGCGGCGATTTTGGCTGCTGAGTCCTCGTATGATTTCAGGAGGGTTTCAGCCTTTTCCTTCTGGCCTGCTGCCTCTGCGATGGTGAGGAGGTCTTGCTTCCAGTTTTCACCGCCACCTTCGCCGGTGACCACGGGGGCGATCGTGCGGAGTTTGTTGAGGAGCTCTTCGTCGGCGCGGGAGTTTGCGCAGATCAGGGTGGGGTTGAGGTTCGCGATGGCTTCGATGTCTGGAGATTGGCGGAGACCGCAGTCGGCGATGCTGTCCAAGTCCATGTCTGCACTGAAGCGATCCTTGAGGAACTGTGGGATCAGGTCAGAGTTTTTTGCAGCGGCGACGCCCACTGGGGTGATGCCGAGAAGGAGGAGGTTGTCCAACTGGCCGGTGTTGAGGGCGACGATGCGCTGTTCATCGGAGGAGGATGAAGAGGTGCTTGATTCCGCTGAGGAAGCGGAGGAGTTTTGGTTTTGAGAGGATTGCGCGCAGGCAGTTACAGCAAGGGTGGTGGCGCCGAGCAGTGTGCCGAGGAATGCGCGCCGGCTAATCTTCATATGCATAGGCAAAAGGTAGCCTTGCCTAAATAATTTTGCAAAATCGAAGCGTAGGGGGACGTCGAAAAGCAATGCCTTTTTGGAAGGCGCACGGCGCCGAGGTGCAGCTTTGGGCGAAGAAGTATTTTTCGGCACACGTGTGATTCAGGTCAGCCTTAATGTAATGCTGCTAGAGTGAACTTCCGTGACTGATTTTTCTAGTGCTTCAAATGCTGACGATTCCACGCAGGACGGTCGTCCTGGTCGACGTGCTGGAAAGTCTAAGAAGGAATCGAAGCCAACTCCGTGGTACATCGAAATTCCAGTGGTTGTGGTTTTGACCCTCGCGCTAATTTTCGTGCTCCAGACGTTTGTCGGACGCATGTACATGATTCCGAGTGGTTCGATGGAACCTACTTTGCACGGATGTGAGGGCTGCACGGGTGACCGCATCCTGGTGGAGAAGGTTTCTTACTACTTCACGGATCCAGAGCCGGGCGATGTTGTGGTGTTCAAGGGTACTGATTCCTGGAACGTTGGATTCACTACGCAGCGTTCCGATAATTCGGTGATCCGCGGCCTGCAGAACTTGGGTTCTTACGTGGGTCTTGTCGCACCTGATGAAAATGACCTGGTCAAGCGCATTATCGCCACCGGCGGTCAGACTGTTTCGTGCCAAGCCGGTGATCCTGGAATCATGGTTGACGGCAAGGAAGTCGATGACAGCTACACGCTGCAACCTGCGCAATTCCCCATCGATGAGACCTCCGGTTCCACCGAATGCGGCGGCAACTATTTCGGCCCCATCACCGTGCCTGACGGCAACTACTTCATGATGGGTGACAACCGCACCAACTCCATGGATTCCCGCTACCACCTGGGCGATCAGTACCAAGGAACCATCCCTGAGGAAAACATCAAGGGCAAAGTTCAAGCAATTATCCTGCCATTTAGCCGAATCGGTGGCGTCGACGACCCTGCCATCAAAGGCTAGTAATTCGCTTTTCGACGGCCCCCTCAATGCGACGCTTAAAGCATCTACGGACCTTTGAGGTCACCTTGTCACGCAACGGGCTAGGGCCCGTTGCAGGAGTAGACGAAGCTGGACGCGGTGCCTGCTGCGGACCCATTTCAATTGCCGCATGCATACTCCCGGACAAACCCATCCAGGAGCTAGCCGCACTGACAGACTCCAAAAAGCTCAGTGCCAGCACCCGCGAAAAACTCATGCCACTGATCAAAAAACACGCACTCGCTTGGTCAGTCATCGTGATCTCCGCCCAAGACATCGACCGATTTGGCATCCAACACGCAAACATCTCCGGCATGCGACGAGCCGTAGCCGCCCTAGGCACCCAACCCGGCTACGTACTTACCGACGCCATGAAAGTTCCCGGCTTCACAGTCCCATACCTACCCATCATCGGCGGAGACGCCTCCGCCCGATGCATCGCCGCCGCAAGTGTATTAGCCAAACAAACCCGCGACGACATCATGACCGACATGGCCAACGACTACCCGCACTACGGTCTCGAAATTCACAAAGGCTACAGTACGAAGATCCACATGGATGCGGTGCGCCACCACGGCGCAAGTCCCGAGCACAGATATAGTTATGCAAATGTGGCCAAGGCACACCAAGAATGGCTACACGCTGCAGATAATGACACGACGGAAGGTGGAGCATGAGCGCTGAAGAACTCGACAACTACGAAGCAGAGGTTGAACTCTCTCTTTACCGCGAATACCGCGACGTAGTCAGCCAGTTTTCCTATGTTGTAGAAACTGAACGTCGCTTCTACTTAGCAAATGCAGTGCAGCTTATTCCACACAACAGCGGAAACGATGTCTACTACGAAGTCCGCATGTCTGACGCCTGGGTATGGGACATGTACCGCTCAGCACGCTTCGTTCGCTACGTCCGAGTGATCACCTACAAGGACGTCAACATCGAAGAATTAGATAAGCCAGACATCATCATGCCTGAGTAGGTTTTTCGGCTAAAACCCCAGTTCACAAGGCCGGTGGGTTATCTAAATCGGTCTTTGATCCCGCAATAATCCCGCATCCCGACAAAATCCCGTCAACAGCGCGCCGGGAAGTGGCCTCATAGTCCGGCCATAGGTGGGTGTAAACCCGCAAAGTCATGGAGGGGTCTGAGTGCCCTAGAAGCTGCTGAACCTGGTTGACGGGCAGCCCTCCTGCGATCAGTCGAGATGCATAGTAGTGGCGGAAACTGTGGAACCTCCAAGGCATGCCAAGATGCTCTGCGGCATGCCGAAGAAGCTTGCCGGCGGTCTCTGCTCGGTAGGTATTTCCCTGACGTGTAGTGAATAGCGGGGCATAGTCTGGACGCCCATCTACAAGTCTTGTGAGGATTGGAACCAAGTCGTCTCCGATTGGTGTGACTCGTTCTGAGGCGATGGTTTTTAGCGGTATGCGTTCACCGGTGACGTGATGGGCTTGCGCATTAATGTCTAAGTCTCGGGAGGATAGATACACGTCTGAAACATCAAATCCGCATAGCTCTGAAATACGTGCTCCAGTTCCCACACCGACGAGCACCATGTCTGCGATCATTGGGGCTGGCATGGCCTTCTTTGTTTTGATCTTGCCGTTTTCTTTACGCTCATAGATTGCGCCGCCAGTGCGGAGGAGATCAACGATTCTACGAATGTCATCAGGGGTAGGAATGTCTTTTACCCTGACTATGTCAGCAGAGTCTAGGCGGGGGATCTTGACGGGGTTTCTGCCAACCCATTCCTCTTCCACTCCCATTGTCATAGCCGCTGATAGGTGCCCAACCATTGAGCGGGCAACTCGGGGCGAAAGCGCTTCATTGTTGAACCATGGACGTGCAGTGATGAGCGTTCGGTACCACATGTCTACGTCTGTGCGGGTAAGTTGTCGTGCGTAAATGTCGCCAATGGGGCCGAGGTTTTTTAGGACTTGTGCGTATACTAGGCGCGAGTTTTCACGCGCGGGGCGATCAGACCACCGGGAGTACAGTTCGTAGACTGTGAGCTTATCCATGACGGGGTCGACCCAGACGCCGCGTCGATGGCTGCGGAATTGTTCAGTTTCCCATGCTTTTGCTTCTTTCCGGGTGGCGAAGCTTCGTGAGGATTCTTTTCCTCCTGGTGGGCGGAATCTCCCAACCCATCGAACCGTTCCTTTGGCTGTCAGTTTCTTTTGAGCCATTATTGATACACTTCTCCTGTGTCTAGGGAATTTATTTTTCTTGGATACTCTTTCCCCTCTTCACCTGGTTACGTCGCCAAACAGATCCAGGTGGGGAGGGGCTTTACTTATTTTTGCTTAACCTACGACAATTGCAGTTGCCTCCGTTATGGTCTCGTCCTCGGTATATACGGTGCAGAAGTATGCAGCATCGTTCCATTCACCCTCGCTCACTTCGTAGCGGAAATCCCCACCATCCGAGTAGATGGTAGCTTGATCCGGAGCACCTAGATCTACAGGAGTAGGAAAATCAAAGTCTCCTGCATCTGGAATCTCGTCGTGAATCGCCATGATGCACTTTTCTTTGAGATTGTCCGGAGTTACTTGGTTTATCGGAGCGAGCGCTTCAAGCCTTCTCCGCAAATCACTGCTGTCGTCGTTGACAGGCTGCGAAGTGTACTCATCAACATCGCCAATGTGAGCCTTTATTGATGCGCAGTTTGCTTCAGCGTTATGCACACATGTGATTGCCCATTCTTTGCCCCAGAGCGTCACGATTGGGACTTCAGTGTCATTTGTCTCTGCTGCGTAGCGTTGGGCATATGCCACATCAGGGTATTCATCGCTATTAATTGAAAGCATGTAGTACCCATTGTCATCACCACAGGTTCCTTGTGCTCCATCTGTGGATTCTATAGGGTCACAAATCCCTCCAGCTTCGCGAATGCTGCCACCTATATCATCTAGGGTCTTCCAGTCGTCGGGCGATTTGCTTGATGAGCACCCCGCCACAGTAAAAGCTACTAAGGCGCTTAAAATTAACGCTCTTTTCTTCATTTCGTCCTATCGGATAGTGGCACGCATAAAAATATCGCACCAAGTTTTAACGACGTCCGGGGTGACGCCGAGCTCGTGCGCAATCGCGCCGGGGTGAGGGCCGTGCAGTAATTCTGCAGCCCTGTATTCATCTTTGCTGATCAGTAGCTGTGCTGCCCATTGATTGGCTCGCTTCTCCGCTCGGGTGTCCCCATGGACTTCGTCGCGGTAGAAAGCGTGGGCTAGCTCGTGGGCGAAGATGCTGCGGTAGTTCCATCCATCGAGGCCTGCTCGGAGGAGTATGAGCCTTCGGTGGTGGATGTACATGCCGTGGTGGTCTGGGTGGAGGTCTTTTGTTTCTGCGACTCTCACTCCGAATAGTTCGGCGATTTTGTCGAGGTCCAAGCCTCCTCCTATGGATGGTCGGGTTCTGTGAGTTCTTCGGTTGCGGGGTGGGCGGCTTGTGGCTGCTCGTTTGCTTCGCGGATTGCGTCTGCGAGTTCAGTATCGCTGAGGGGTTGGACACCGGGGGTGTTCTTATTCGAACGGCGCGCGGCAAGTTCGTCAAGCTCAGGTGCTGCTGTCGCGGGATTCAGTTTTCTCGCCAACTCTATTGCCAGGTGGGCTGGTTCTGCTGTCGCAATGAGCTGTCCGTCGCTATCGAGGTAGTCGGACACGTCGTCATAAGTAATGAAGTCGAACTCCACTAGTGCGATGACCGGATTGATTTTGAGGGCTTTCGAAATAGCAATCAGGTCATCAGCGCTAATCCCTTCATTGACACGCTTGTTTGCAGTCTTGCGGGTGACTCCCAGGATTTCGGCAATCCTTGCGTCAGTGATTTGACTACGGGTGGTCTCTGAAAACCATCTTTTTACATCCATGAGAAAAACAGTAGTGGGTAGTTTAATACCCGTCAAGTGGGTAACTACATGCACTGATGTAACTAAAAGTAATTAAGACTGGGTAAATAAGGTTGCAATCCAGGAAAGTGTGAGTAATAATAGTTACACCGCACCGAGAAAGGATAGGAAAGTGAGTAAATTACTACTCTCCCTAGATGAGGTGGACCGCGTTCGGCGAATTAATGGCCTCCAGTCTTATACCGCGCTAGAGGACAAGACCGGAATTACTCGTAAGACCTGGTCAAAGGTACTTCGCACTCGAGAACTCTCGACTCCAGTGATGGAAGCTCTCCATGACCTAGGAGCAAGGCCATCAAAGTTGCTGGTCAGCGTCGAGATTGACACTCAATTCCCCACAGCAGCCTAACCCCACAAATGAAAGGAGGCACCGAGAATGTCCCTCGATGCCAACACACAGAAGTCTACCACTGCTCAACAGCTCGATGAACTGGTTTCTCTAGCTAAACGCCTAGGTGAGTGCTTTGACTCCATTGCTCTTGATGAGCAGGGCAAGTGGCATGACCGACTGACTGACGTTGAAGAAGATCAGCTTAAGCAGATCAATGCAGTCATTAGCCGCGTTACCCGCCAAATCCGTGAAGTTATTGAGGAAGCGACCCAACGATGAACATTCAGCCATTTAACTTCCAGGGGCATCAAGTACGCGTGGTCCAAGGGGTAGACGGTCAACCGCTTTGGATAGCTATTGATGTAGCGAAAATTCTTGGGTATCGAGAAACACGGGACATGACCCGGAATCTCGATGTTGATGAATCTGCCCCGCACAATTTGCGGGTCAGGTCTGAGAGCGGCGTTGAGCAGCAGCGGGAAATGACAGTCATCACCGAGTCTGGTCTTTACTCAGCAATCCTGAGAAGCCGTAAACCTGAGGCAAAAGAGTTCAAGCGGTGGGTTACTGGTGAGGTTCTTCCAGCTATCCGGAAACACGGTGGGTACCTCACTGAGCAGAAGATCGCGGAAGCTCTCGACGACCCAGACACCATCATCCGACTCGCAACCTCACTAAAAGAGGAACGCGCGCGCCGGGCAGCACTAGAGACTCAGCAAAAGATCGACGCCCCGAAGGTGATCTTCGCTGACGCAGTAGCGGTATCAAACACCGCAATCCTCGTCGGTGACCTCGCAAAGCTACTCAAAGGCAACGGAATCAACGTTGGAGCCAACCGACTATTTGGCTGGCTGCGTGAGAACGGCTACCTCATCCGTCGAAAAGGCACCGACTGGAACATGCCAACCCAAAAGTCTATGGACCTGGAGCTGCTTCGCGTGAAGGAAACCGTCATCACCCACAGCGACGGCCACACCTCCATTAACAAAACCCCAAAAGTCACAGGAAAAGGCCAACGCTACTTCGTTGAACGATTCCTAGACGGACGATTCAACATCAACACCGCCGCATAAAACAGCCCGACTTAGCAGGCAGAGGAGTGCAAGCCTCCTCACGGGCACTCAGTCCCTGGGACTAGCGACCACCCAACACAGGGTGTGGGGTCGCGCCGGGTACGTGATGTATGAGAACTCGATATTGAAACGTTTTTCGTAGTGGAGGACCACCGGGTGGCGAGCCCGGCAGTGGAGCCCCGCATCGCACCCTTCATTTAGGGATGACGTCACTGTGACGTTGATGCGGAGAGTCTACGACAGGAGCCGGTGTAGCCCAATTGGCAGAGGCAACGGATTTAAAACCCGTTCAGAGTGAGTTCGAATCTCGCCACCGGCACGAGGCGTTAAAGACAGTTCGCATAGCTGTCCAAGCTGTACCCATCAGGCGGGATTGGTTTCCAGCTTGCCCGCCGGTACGGCTGCGCCAACCAACAAAGAAATAAGTTGCCCGCCACCTCTTGTCCAGGTGGCGGGCTTTGTGATTCCAGGAAAGGAAATCATTGTGAATGTTATCAGTTCTCCAAATTTAGGAGGTCAGGAAATGAAGAAAACTATTACTCCGAGATTGCTGTTGGATCTGCTGGCTGTTGGATCTGTGGATCTTGAGCTGTGGGGTCAGTCGGAGATGGCAAAGCTCGTAGGCGTGGGGCCGCGGTCTGAGGGGTGTGCGCTGGTGAAGGTGTGGAGTCCTGAGATTCGTCGTGAAGTGATTGATCAGGTGGCCATCGAAGACATTAGGGGAGTGAATCTCAGTGTCTAGGAAGTTGACGTATAGCGCGGGTGAGACTGCGGAGTTGTTGGGAATTGCGAAGTCGACGCTGTTGAAGCATGCGTATGCAGGGAGCTTAGTGCCCCCATTTCGATGGCATCGCGTCGGTGGTGTTGGTGGAGCGGTTCGTTTCGTAGCAAGAGATATTGATGAACATTTAGGAATTGAGGCGGCATGATTTCCACTCTTTTGAAAACAGCTAAGACAGCACTTCTTAAGACGCGTTCTTGGAGAGGCTGGAAGGACCGTGAGGTTCAGCAGATCGTTCTGATTGTTCGCAATATTGATGATCTGATTCGTATCTATGAGGTACGTTCGCCGGTGGTGAATGACCGTGGGTAGTCAGGTGATGATTCGCAATGTTGGTGGATTGTGGGCGTGTGATGTTGGCGGGGTCTGGCAGTGGCATGCGTCGTGGCGTGAGGCTGCGGAGTCGCTGGCGGTGATTCGCAGGTTTCGGAGAAAAGCTTTGGGGATTTCCGAGCGCGCCTCTGTTCGGGTGAGTCGTCGGGGCACTGTGACAAAACGATGCATGTATGGACCTTGTAAGAAAATCCAAGATCCGGCTTCTCAGTGGGGCATGTGTTCATCATGTGATGAGGGTGCCGTGAAAAGCCTTGCAACTCATAGGGGAAGGAAGAACCCACGATGAGTTTCCCACTTGATGATCTTGCTCAGCTTGTCGGTGTGATGGCTCCCGATGAGATAGCCCAGGAGCCTGCCGAAGATCCAAGCGTTGTAGCTGCTCGTGAGCGATATAACCGCGCGGGTGAAAGATTGATGGCGTTGTCCTTTGGTCTGGTTGTTGGCACCGGCTTGGTGTGGTGTTCGGTGGCTGGTCTCTTATGAGGCCGGGGTTGTTTCTTCTCCGGTTGGTGCTGCAGCTGGCTGGTGTTGGTTTACTGATGTGGTTTTTCTATTGGCAGGGGATTTCATGATTGATTCAAAGGATGCAGCAAGTAGTTTGTCACCGACTGAGCGCAAGGAGCTGCTGAGCTTAGCGGGTCGTCGACAGACGAAGGTCCCGAAGGTCAGCACTGAATCGCTCGAAACCTTTGAGCGTCAGGGGATTTTGGAGCGTGATAAGTATGACTCGCTAGTGATTGGTGACTTTGGTTCTGCAGTCCTTAACCACGTCAGGAGTGGAATGTGAAGGAATTTAAGAATCGCACTGATGATGAACGCCTCGATGACAGCATCGAGGCGTTTTTGTATGTTGTTCTCCCGTTTGGCGTGATCCTATTTGCGATTGCGTTGTTGGGCTTTCCGATTGGATGGATTTTGTCATGAAGAAAAAGACGCCTGGTGATGTGTTTGATCTGCATCAGAAGATCCAGAGTGAGTTGAATGCTCAGGAAGAGAAGCAGAGGAGTGCTCTTCGTCGGTCGTTGTCTGAGACGAAGGCGGCGTTTGATTTCTTCACTGATCTTGGGCATGACTCAACGACGGCTATAGCGCTGACTGACATTGCTCTGGCGAACGTGCTTGAAGAGTGATGGCTGATGGCGCATGAATTTGGTGAGGTGATTCTCGGTGATCAGCCGCTGACACCTGTGGAGGTGGAGCGTCAGATCAGGGAGACGACTGAGCGCCTGGAGCAGGGCGTGGAGGTCGTCCGTAATCGGAATCGGATGTTGAAAGAGGCTGAGCGTCTTCTCAAGAGGGAGAAGGCGTTGGTTTACATTCAGCATCGTTCGGCCGGCATGTCGATTAAGGACTCTGACGCTCAGACGGTAGTTGATACGGATCCGGCTCGTGCTGAGAGGGATGATGCTGAGGTTGCGTATTGGTATGCCCGTGATCTTCTTGTTCAGCTGCAAAACAAGTTGAGTGCGTTGCAGACTCAGGCTGCTGGTCTCCGTGCTGCTTATCCGATGGCGGGGAGGGGACTGTGAAGCAAAAGACGAAGCAGATCCCGAAGAAGGTTCTTGATCTGGTTGTTGAGCGTTCTGGTGGTCATTGCGAGGTGATGAGCACGGCGATTGGTTGTACTGGTCGTGGTGAGCATCGTCATCACAGGAAGATTTCGGGTCGCGAACACACCATCGAAAACCTTCTTGATGTGTGTCACGTATGCCACGCGCATATTCACGCTCATCCTGCGTTGTCGTATGCGATGGGCTGGCTCGTGAAGATGAATTATTCACCGGGTGAGGTCACTGTCATTCGGCAAGGGCAAGAGGTCACGCTGACTGAGGATGGAGGTGTTCAGATTGTCGATAGTTGATCGTCCGTATATGGCCGCTGAGGTTGGCGCTAGTCAGCTGGCGGGCCTTATAGGGCGTCGAGTGTTCTTTAATTACATGCCTATGCATTCGGAAGTTCACTGGTCAACGCTACTTGACGCTTATCTCATTAAGACTGTGAATCCTAACGGATACGACGGCGAAATGGTGGAGGTCGTCTTCTGTGATGAGGACGGTGGGGGCCAGGAGCAGCGCAGGCAACTAAGCACAGTCGCATCGGTCTTGGTTCAGGTGACTTCGGAGGAATGGAGGTCAGTTCGCTATTTCCCGTGTGGCCCGTACATGTCTCATTGGCGGTGGCATCCAGAGCCTCATGTGAGCTTGAAGAAACATTCGGGTTCGACTGAGTTTTCGACAGTCAGGACAGAGACTGGCGACCAATTTTTGTTGCCCATTTAAAGGAGCGTCCAAGTGGGCTTTTCTCATCAGCAGCGCACCGATTTACAGGAGTGGCTGGCTGAACCACAACAGGGCATCACGAACGTCTCAACGGCGTTTCTTGATGCCCTTCTTGCACTTTTTATTTCACTAACACGAGAGGAGGAACAATGAGCCTCAAAGCAATGATCTGGGTGATGGAAGAAGCACCTGTTGATAATCATGCGGAATTAGTTGTGCTGTACGCACTAGCTGATCGAGCTTCTGATAATGGGCAGGCAGCCTATCCCGCTGTTTCCTGGATCGCTGAGCGGGCACGCTGCTCAACGAGAACAGTACAGCGGCACTTGAAGAACCTTGAGCGAAAAGGGCTGATCCGAAAAGGGGACCAACGCATTGTTGGGCACTTTAGATCTGATCGCCGACCAACTGTTTGGGACTTGGATTTATCACTGACCCAAGAGAACACGGGGTGCCAACCTGACACCCCGCCAAACGATGAACGGGGTGACACTGGTGACGCAACGGGGTGTCAAAATGACGCCAACGGGGTGACACCCAGTGCAGAACGGGGTGACACAGCTCTGTCACCCAAACCGTCCTTAACCATCCCTAAACCGTCCTTAAACCATCCCCCTATAGTCCCCCACGGGGGACGAGCAACTTATCCCGCTTCATTCGAGGAGTTTTGGAAGACCTACCCGCGCCGGGTGGGGAAGCGCACAGCATTCAAAGCGTGGGAGAGGGCAATCAAACGCGCCGGGGAGGAAGAGATTCTGGTTGGTGCTCAGGCACTAGCAAAGGATCCGAATCTTCCTCAGGAGCAGTTCATTCCTCATCCGACTACGTGGCTTAATCGTGATGGGTGGGAGGATGCGCAAATGCCGAGTGCTGATCCGGTGGCTAAGTCTGCTGAGGATTATCTAGCTGAGTGGGGAATTGAGGATGATTCGCAGGATTGGCTTGAGGGTGAAGTGATTGACGGTGAGCTTCTATGAGTGGCTCAAAGTGGGATTTGCCTCCTGTGCCTGCTGAGCAGTTGAAGTTCATGACCGAGTTTTTTCAGCAGGGTAAGGCGTTGGTGGGTGATCGGTTCCCTGTGATCTCGCAAGAGAACGTTGAAGCGTGGTGTCGTGCGTTGCCGGAACTGTCATCGATTTCTCAGCACAATGTCATGGCTGCGTTGGCTCGGTGGTCGAACAGCGGCGTTACTAATCGCATGGTGTCGCCAAAGGACATTCGTGATGCGTTGAGGGAGGAGCGCAAGGCGTGGGAGAACACGCCTCAAGGTCGCGCTCAGTTGAGGGCTTATCGACGCCGGATGGAAGACCTGCGTGATCAACAGCTTAAGGATGGGACTTTTGCTCAGCTTCGGGGTTTTCAGCCTCGTGAGATTGAGGCGAAGCCCAATGTGGAAGCAATTGCGGATTTAAGGAAATTAGCTTTGGAGAAGATCCAGGCGGGAAGAGAGAAGCTCAATGGCGATAGGTGATACGAACATCACGGTTGTGGGGAATATGGTTGCGGACCCGGAGTTGCGGTTTACGCCTTCGGGAGCGGCGGTGTGCAATTTCAGGATGGCGTCGACGCCTCGTTCGTTTAATCGTCAGACGAATCAGTGGGAGGACGGTGAAGCGCTGTTCCTGACAGTGAATGTGTGGCGTCAGGCTGCGGAGAACGTAGCTGAGTCGTTGTCTAAGGGCATGCGAGTGATCGTCACTGGTCGACTTAAGCAGCGCTCTTATGAGACCCGGGAGGGTGAGAAGCGGAGTGTCTTCGAGGTTGAAGCTGATGAGGTGGGGCCGTCGTTGACGTTTGCGTATGCGAATGTGCATCGGCAGACCGGCAAGCAGTCGAGTCAGCGTCCACCAGCGCAAGAGCCTGTTCAGTCTCACGGTGGGTTTGGTCAGGCTGCACCTGCGAATGATCCGTGGAATTCCGCCCCACCAGCAGGCTCAGGTGGGTTCGGAGCAGGCGATGATGAGCCACCGTTTTAAAAACAACGTTCCCGGCGCGCCGATCGTTGTGCGCGCCGGGCTTTTGAGAGGAGTTTGAAGTGTCTTTTTCGGCTGTTGTGTATTCGAGGCCTGGGTGTATGAAGTGCCGGGCGACATGTAAAGCGTTGACCAAGATGGGTGTTGAGGTCATGTCTCCTCAGATTGATGAGCACCCGGAGAAGGTCGAGTTGATGCGTAGCGAGGGGTGGTTGGAGTTGCCGCTTGTGGAGGTGTCGACTCCTGATGGTGTTGTTAGGTGGGCTGGTATGGCTACCGAGAACCTCAACGCTCTGAAGTACCTCGTGTCTGAGCGCTCATGAGGAAAGAGAGCACCTGTATTCATTGCGGGCAACCAATCAAGTGGGGCAAACGAAGGAGCAAGTGGATCCCAGTGGATCCTAAACCCCGCCCAGAAGGGCGCTGGAAGCGACAACGCAGACATTTCGCATACCTGGTCGGAGTGCGCCTAGAACTCGCCCACATCGACCGAATACCGCTCCACACCACTCACCAATGCCCGGCGCGACAACAAACCAGCGCGCCGGGCTTTGACGTTTTTCAAGGAAGTGAAGACCGATGAGTCTCTCGGCTCTGTTGGCTAAGTGGTTCAACGAGGAAATCATGCCGGCATTGCGCAAGTCCATGCGTGAAGCGGCCGAGGCGCTGGCGAAGATCGAAGAGCTCCTGGAGGAGACAGAAGCCCCCGAATCATCGCGAACAGATCGCAGGCTCGTCACAAGACCCGTTGATCACACCCACGCCCACGTCACCCACACATCAAGTAAACCGCCACACGGCAAACGCATGTACCGAAGGAGAACACCATGAAACCTAAACCCGCATTCATTGGCCTCGATTTAGAGACCACCGGACTTGATGCCCACTCAGGAGTGATCCTTGAAGTGGGCATCATCATTTTCGACGCAGACCTCATGCCGATAAAAGCACGGTCGTGGCTCACCAATGAGCTGGTCGAAAAGGAAGCGATTGTGTCAGCTCCTGTGGTGGAGGTGATGCATGAAGAATCAGGCCTCTGGGAAAACTTGAAGACAGGTCACACTCAACCGCTTAGGCAAGTAGAAGCTGAGGCGTCTGCGTGGATCCTCGAAGCAGGAGCAAACAAGCTCCCAATGCTGGGATCATCAATCACGTTTGATCGCATGTGGTTAGACCACCACATGCCGAATTTGCACAGATTGTTCCACTACCGCAGCCTCGACGCCACCTCAGTGTTGCTGGCATCCACCAGCCTGTACGACTTCACCAACATCAACGACCAGCAAACACTTTTGGTCTTGGACATGCTCGAGTACCTAGGACGCTGGGACCTCAAACCCCACAGAGCACTCTACGACCTATGCCAATCAGCGGCACTCGTAAAAGCAACCCTCAACGCAGTCGCAAGACCACCACTTACACCTCTCCCTGAAAGATTCCCTGCACCCGGAGGGATCCTCAAAACCCCAGAAAGTGAAAGCAGATGACCACCCCAAAGCTCAGATACACCAAACCACCATCAATGACCTACCACGTCGATGTGTGGTGTGACGGACCCAAGTGCGACATGCAACGCCTTGAGCACGACGGTGATGGCTGGACGTGCGATATATGCGGAACCTTCTGGGACTACCCCGAAGGCGCAGGCATGGACGCTACCGAGAGTTGGGGAGACGAACTAGACGGCCTACCTCTATACGACGAAGAAGGAAACCAGCAATGACATTCACCATTGAGCAGTTAGAAGCCCTGAAAGAGGGCACCACCCCAGGCCCGTGGGAAGCAACTAAGCATGACATTCTCAGGGCAGGGTGGAGAGGTCGCTTACTTGAAGAGTGCCCCTGGTACGCAGAGGATGAATGGGAGGAAGAAATTGCTTACATGGCATCAGACAATGAGTTTGTCCTATCCAACCCGGAGCCTGATTACAAACCACTCACGGACAACCGTGCGGATATGGAGCTGGTTGCATCCGCTCCTGCGTTACTTGACCAGCTGATCACTAGGGAAGCGGAGCTACAAAAACTGCGAGAAGAAATGGCACTTCTGGCATCGAAAGTTGGGGTGAGAGCAACCAACGCGCAAACGAATGGTGCTTTCAGCTCTGCGGTCGCTTTTCGTGAAACGGCTAGTGCCATCATCAAAATCCTGGAGGAAACCAATGACTAATCAAGAACGCGCAGCGGAGATCATTCTGGGGCGCACTGCCACAGACGCTGCCCAGGCCCTCGCTGAAGCTGGTTTACTCATGCCAGACCTACCTGATGTAGAGAGTAACGGATCCATAGTGGAAGGGGGAGGGGTTGGGGCACGATTCCCAAAAACCGTGCATTCAATCCCTCATGTCGTGATTTTCGGCAACCCCCAGATCACACCACACGCCCAAGCAGCGTCAGACAGCGACGACCTTGTGGCTATCCGCGCCGACCAAATTGACCACATGATCGCCTCCCTGATGACAGCACGAAACCGCATGTACGAGAAGGGTGAGTAGCCATGCGTGAATCCATTGAAGAGCTCATTGAGTTTCTTCAAGATCGTGCTGACAGATGCCAAAAGAGCTGCCAACACGTTGCCGCGGTAGGGCACCGAGAAACGATCAAGCACCTTGAAAACATTGTGCAGGAAGCCAAGAAGGAAGAAATCACCCTTTACCGAATTGTTTTCCGATCACCCAGTGATGGATCAATCAATGGGGTGACTGAGTGGATGGAGACTAAGCCACCAATGCCACCTAGCTATGGCACGGTCATCCAAGTCTCTGGCCCACCGAGTGAAGCTGTCTACGACGAAGGAGAAACACGATGACTGACGTTATCGCCCAGGCTAAGCAGATATTGAAAGGTCCGGACTGGGACAGTGGCCTCGCCTGGAAGTCAGTACACGCCATTTCGGAAGAGAAGTACGTGTGGAGCGTCCAGGTGTTCATGAGCGGTAGGTGGATTTTCATGGTCACTCTGAATACGGGTAACTCATTGGAGGAGGCCGCGAAGTGGTTTCCAACGAAAGAGAGGGCTGAGTACTTTGCCAGCTTGTGGGAGCCGGATACCCCGGCGCGTGTGGTGAAGCGTCGTGTGAGTCCGGTGGTTGTTGATGGCTAGGTCACGGGCAAGCGCTAAGAAGGCTGGCACTGCGTTTGAGCGTCTTATTTCGGACCACCTGAAACGGGAACTGGGCATTCAGGAGATCGACCGCATGCCAAAAACCGGCGCTCTCGACAAAGGCGACGTATCCAACGTCAGAGACAGCCACGGCCGTCTCATCGCCATCGAATGCAAAAACACCACCAAAATGAGCCTCCCAGCCTGGACCACTCAAGCCCACACAGAAGCCACCAACTACCAAGCCCACACCGGCATCACCATCCACAAAAGACACGGCACAACCGCGCCGGGCAGTCAATGGGTCACCATGACCGTCGACGACCTCATCAAGCTACTCACCACACCAAACCAAAAGGCACCACCGCGCCGGGAAGCAGGAAAACAATGAATCGGTGGGAAGTAAAGAAGAAAGACCCAGACAACGTGTTCTGGGGACCTGATGGCTTGCTCTGGGTTGCTAACCCAATTGACTACCCAATGAGATCACGTGGCTTCACAAACCATTCAGCAGCGATTACCTACGCACACCAAGCTGCATCAGGGCGCACACCCGTCTATGTCGATAATGAAAGAGACACATGATTGATGAGTTCGCACTTCGGAAAGACGCCTACCACCTCAGCTACCTCTTCCTCGAGTTGGATCAGGCGAAGGTACCTAGTGGGGGAGGGAACACTGAAAGCAAGATCAGGTCACAAGCAGGACCACGTGATCCAGCCAATGTGAAAGCTATTAGCGTTGATGCGGAGATCACGGTAGAGCTGCGCTCCTGGTGCCGCGCTTATCGTGACGTTCTCCGAACAACCGCATCCCCACTTCCAGGCAAAGAGGAAGGAGGCCGGCCTCTCGCGAGGTGGGTAGCAACCCATGCTTTCTACATCGCAGAGCAGATCGACGCCGACTCATTCCATGAAGAAATCCGACGATGGATCAAAACCATTGAGAAGATCGTCGGACAAGGCCCCGAGATCAAAGACATCGCAGCACGACCAGAAGTCCAACAATCCAGCAAAGCAATCATCGCGAAACTCAACACCCGCGGCTTCACCGGAATCTCACCACGACAACTCCACGACTGGACAGCACGAGGCAACATCCGCGCCTACCCACGACACGACGGAACCAACGGCTATCTACTCACTGAGGTGCTGGAATACCTCATTGCTCGACAGTCCGCGTGATGATTTGTTATGATCGACGCGACGACACCGCACGCTCATCGAAAGATGGAAACGTGCGGTTTTTCACTCTAATCCACTAGAACTATTTCATCGACGGCCACAACTTCTTCGCTTCGAGGAGTTCGCTGCTGAAGGGGGATGCGACCGATCTCCTTAAGACTGATGGATAAAGAAATTCCTTGTTCGGGGTTGAACGAGTATTCAGATTGGTATTCAGTAAGTTCTTCTGCCGCAGAATAGATCTGAGAGTCCCTTCGGAGAAAGATTGTTCCATCCTCCTTGATTGTTAATTGGCGGAGTGAGATGAAACCTTCAACTGCTCTTTTGGTGAGAATGCCCCATTGGACTGTGTTGTTTGGCACCTGTTTAGGAATTTCAACTTCATTTCTTCCCCAAAAGCTAGATCTTAAGCTGGATAGCTGATCTGCAGTGCCTGAATAGCGAGTCATTACGATTTTCCTTCTGTGTATGAGTACTCAACGAAATCCATTGAGTGGCTTGATCCTAACTGGTAATCCAGCGGTAAACAGGGTTTTATCGATTGTCCCCTCAAAATCATGTCGGTTTCGAGGCTCACGTAATGAACGTGAGTAGCGTTACTGCCGATACTGCGAAAAATGCCAGCTAATTCTCATATTCTGTATCAAACACAGAATGGAGAACGCATGGCAAAGAAAAAAATCACCAGGACGGTTCAGTTCTGGCGCTTGGTGGATTCGCAAACTGGGCTGCCAGCAAGCCAAACAATTAATTGGCATGCAGTTTTCAACGCGAATAGTTTTAAACCATTCCCGTTGACAATTGAAGGGCGCGCTCACACAGGAACAGTTCGACTCCTAAGCCAACCTGTAATTGATGAGCTTCAGCAAAATTTTCCACTTACACAAATTCCAGCTCCAGGAAGTGCCTCATATGGAGTCGTCTTGGCAGCCGATAAAGACTACATCCCAAACCAGCACAATCAATCCTCTGGGGCGCAACAGCCTGTCGGGGTAGCTAAGGGATGGGCCCCTGTTGATAATCTCTTTGTTTGGCACTTGCCATTTGGCGATATGATCGCGGTTCTTGCAGAGTCCCAATCTTCGAGTCGCGCAGGGCGATATGCATCATGGATTACCGCGTTCTTAAAAAGCAATGGCGTTATAAAGAATCCAGACTTTCATTTCATTGCAGCTCCTGTAATTGATTCTGCGCGAGCGAAGAAGTTGAAAAACGCTAAGGGACTAAAGGCATTCACCTTTGGTGGTGACTTTGGGAAAAACGTCGCAAATGCCACTGGAATTGATTCTGTAGTTGCGGGGCCTAAGAACTATGATGCGATTAGGATCAAAATTGAGGCCAAAGTGGTTTCTAACAAGGGTAGTGTTGCCGATGAAGGTGAGCTATTGCAGTGGTTTGATACTGTATTTGGTCAACTTGCTGCACCGACAGACGGACAACCGACTACTGCCAAAGTTAAAATGGTAGATGGAGCTGGAGCAACTACTGAGGTTGATCTTATAAAGCACAGAATGACCCGAAAGAGAACGCTCCCCTTAGAGCAAACATCGGATAATGTGAAAGTCATTGAAGAAAATAACGCTTTTCTTGCTTTGGTGGCTGCAGCAAACCAGGATATGCAGGAACTGTACACACTTAGGTGAGTGGTTAACCTAACTTAGCAAGACGCCGGAGTGAAAATGCAAAAATTTGTTACACAGATAACTTTATCGGTAATCGTATTCTTCAGCCTCTCTGTCGCTATAGGTTTCTTTTCTTGGGATGCAAAATCGACGCTAATTAGTACGGCGCTGACGAATGTGGCTGCAGTAGGTGGGGTAGCCAGCGGATTGTCATTTGCTGGTCTTTCTGTGCTTTCACTCAACGGAAAGTACAAAGAAATGGTACTTAAAGAATATGGGCATATAGCAAGAAACATGCTCTTTTACTTGCTGTATTCAGTGATGGTTGCAGCTCTTTGGTGTGCGATTGCAGTTATTTGGGTTGAGCATCAATGGGTTCGCATTACTTTTGCGATTGCAGTTTTCGTAATACTGGAGTGCTTCTTTTTAACATTTAGAATCGTATTCTCGGCATATGAGTGGGAATCATTACCGGAACCTACAGATCCAGGAATAGACCCAGAGTTCTTGCAACAAGGTGGACAAAAATAGCTCAGGTTCTGCGCCACCTGATCCAACGGCGCTCAAACTTTAAAAACTAAATTCGAAGAAACAGTCCTATACAGTTTGATGCAGTCCCATACGGTTTGATCCATTTCTATGGGGTTGCTGTCATGCAACATTTCGCGATACTGTGTTTATCAGCTGATAAAGCAAAAAGATGCAGGGACCCCGACTGTAAATCAAGATCCCTGCATCAGACCTCTAGCGGTTAGTGAAGCAAGGTGATTACGTGCTGCCACACATAATCAAAACCCTTTTCAGTTAACAAGCCTAGAAGCGTTGTTACGGTCCCTATTAGAATCACTTTGGTTATCTTGGTGTTCTGATGGGGATCGTGTTCTTTTTCCTTATACAAAGGCTAGCCTTTCTCCACTATGTGGCCCCGACAAGGCGGCCCGTTAATTAGGCCTGGGGACCTTAGCGGATACAACAACTAAGTGCTGCGAGTAATACTTTAGCGAACACCCCGGACATCGGCGGTAACCCACTATATGTAGTGGGTTAATTTAAATAACTGCATGTAAAGAAGTTTGATTGACTACATGTAGTGATATTGATGCATGTGGAGTTAAATTAAATCTGTAACCGACATAATCTGCGCAATCTACATAATTTATGGAGCTGGTTAAGTTCATTTCGTTATCTGATTGTTATACATTGGGTGCAGTTTTCTGAAGCTAACGTTGCTCAAACTTTAAAAACTGAATAATCGGGGAGGCGAAGCCGATGGGCCAAAAGGCAAGCTCCACCAAACGTGGATACGGGTACGCGCACCAGCGACGTCGAAAAGCACTCCTCGCACAAAGGAAACCAATTGAGGCACCCTCCATGTAGGGCTTCACTTATACTTCCTATAGGTTCACAACAGTGCGCCCTTGGGTAGAAACGGAGTTCCAATAATGGCTGAAGTGTATGCAGCAACAGTTCACTTAGTTGACGGGCGTTCCATTAGTCAACAGGTTAGTGGGGCTGGCATTAAAGGTGTGACAGAGGCACTAGTTTCCGGAAATTGGTTCAGGTTCGGAGATGACCGAATCACTGTATATGTAAATCCGGCAAACGTAACCACTTTTGAATACCATCTTTATGGGTAGTGACAATAAAATATTTAAACTCCCAGCACTCTTTGGATGCTGGGAGTTTTTCATTGGGGAAAGAGGGGAGGTACTTGATGGATAATCAGACGCAATCACTGGTCGATGCGGCAGTGCAGCACTCGGGAGTACATGCACCTGACCGAATGTTCTGCATGGTTTCAGGGTTGAATGATGAAGGCGATCAGGTGTTCAGTGAGGTGTGGATCAACCTCAATGACCCTGACAATCCGATCAGCGCATGGGATAAAGTTGCTGACCTTGCGTTCGCGCAGCAAGGCCTGGTCGTGCAGTCCGTGTTAGACAATCTTGGTGGTGAATAGTCATGGCGTGGGAGAACGGCAATAAGCCACACACAACCAGCAAAGAACGCGAACGAATCCTCAGCCGTGATGATTACCGATGCCAGATCAGTGGCCCACGATGCACAGGTGTCGCCACCGAAGTGGACCATATTGACAACTCAAGGAATTCGAACTACTGGCGGGACGCAAACAAACGCGCAGTGTGCTCAGCATGTCACAAGGCAGAAACACAACGCGAAGCCGCAGAAGCACGAGCAGTCCGCAAAGCACGAGGACTGTTCCCTGTGGAGCGTCATCCGGGACTCGTTTGAACCAAAACCCAATCAATAGGTAAAGGTGTGTGAAAGTTCTCCAATTGATCGGGCTTTACTTATAGACCCAGGGGGAGACCCCTCCGACCAGGCAAAAGATTTCGCGGAAGGCAATGGCGCTAAATGTCTGCAATAGTCTGGCGATTTTGAGAACTATAAATTCCGAATCATTAACAGCCCAGCTCAATAGTATTATTGGTATCCCCTTTTCAATCTTGAAAGTGGAACATGAGGGAAGGGGGGATTTACATGGCAGGAGTAGGCCCACCTCCTAAAGACCCCGCACGATTAAGCAGGGCAAGTAACCGTAAGAAGCGTCAGGATAGCCAGAAGGTTATTCAAATCAATCCCACTGACCAGCCTGCGTTGCCAACCTTTTACGTCACTGAAACTGATGAGGAAGGTAATCAGAAAAAACGCAGATTCGTGTGGCCGGCTGCTACTAAGCGTTGGTGGGAGATGTGGGCGCAGTCGCCGTTGGCTCGTGATTTTACGGACAATGATTGGTCAGAGCTTTTAGATACGGCCCTGGTGCATGCGCGTCATTGGAGCGGAGATACGAAGGCTGCGGCTGAGTTGCGGATTCGTGCTGCGAAGTTTGGTGCGACTCCGGAGGATCGTGCCCGCCTGAAGATTGTGTTTGCTCAGGCTGATGAAGCTGAGACTCGTCGTAGGTCGTCTACGGCTGGCGCGGATAGGCGTGGCCCGTATGAGGGGTTGAAGGCCGTGGATTAGTTGAAGGGGTGATTTTGGTTGCCTTGGAAGCCTGAGTATCCCGGAGAATTTCCGACCTTGGGTTGGGAAATGCTTTCGTGGTACTCGGAGATGCTGGCTCGACCTGATCGTGGCGAGTATGAGCCCCTGGTGCTCACGAATGAGCAAGCACAGTTCATCTTGGACTTTTACCGCCTGGATCCTCGTACTGGCAGGTTTGTTTATCGCTCGGCGATTTTATCGAGGGCGAAGAAATGGGGTAAGTCGCCGATCACTGGTGCGATTGGTATCGGGGAGGGTCTTGGGCCTGCGTTGTTCGATGGTTGGGATGCTAACGGGCGCCCAGTGGGGAAGCCGTGGCTTGAGGTGATGACACCGCTCGTGCAGTTCGCGGCGACCGAAGAGAACCAGGCTTTGAATGCTTTTAACCCGATGCTGGAAATGATTCGTTTGGGTCCAGTGATGGATTATTACGATGTTGATCCTTTGGATAGTTTCGTGGCTTTGCCTCGCGGTCGGATGGAGTACATTACTTCCGCTGGTCGATCTAAAGAGGGGCAGCGTCCTGTGTTTGTGGCGTTGGATCAGACTGAATCCTGGGATAATGCACAGTCTCGGCATTTGGCTGAGGTTGTACGCAGGAACCTTTCAGGTACTGGTGGACGTTCGTTGGAGACGCCGAATAGTTATGTTCCTGGGTCGAACTCTGTGGCTGAAGAGTCGTTCAAGATTGCGGAGATGATGGCGGAGGGCAAGACGAAAGTGTCTAATATTCTTGTGGATCATCGTGAAGCCCCGGCGGAAACTGATCTGGCTGATCGGCAGTCTTTGCGTGAGGGCTTGCTTTATACCTATGGGGATTCTGCGATGGAGAATGGTGGTTGGCGTGATTTGGAGCCAATCATCGATGACATTTTGAATCCTCGGATGAACCCCCAGCATGCCCGTCAGTATTTTTTGAATCAGATTACGCAGGCTGCTGATGCTTATGTTTCTCAGCCTGAGATGCGCGCCATCATTGACCCTGCTAAGCGGATTGATGATGGTGACACGATTGTGCTTGGTTTTGATGGTTCGCGTGGTCGTGTGCGTGGTAAAGCTGATGCGACTGCCCTTGTGGGGATGAGGGTATCGGATAAGCACCTTTTTGAGGTTGGGGTGTGGGAGGCCGGCCCGAATGACAGTCAGGATTGGCAGCCGAACGTTCTCGACGTTGATAGTCGTGTGGAGGACTGTTTTCAACGTTTTAACGTGGTCGGGTTTTATGCGGATCCGTCTGGATGGTCTGGCCAGGTCGCCAATTGGGAAGCGAAGTATCACAGGCGTTTGCGTGTAAGAGCTTCTCGTTCTGAGCCTATTGCTGCATGGCCTCGTGGCAAGGATTCACGGGTGTCGGAGATGGTGGAGTTGTTGAGGCAGGCGATTGTGGCGGGGGAGATTTCGATGTCTCAGTCGTCGGCGTTGCTTCGGCATTTCATGAATGCTCGTCGTCGTGCCACTAGGTCTGGGTATTTGTTGTACAAGGAGTTTCCGAAGTCTCCGGACAAGATTGATGCGACGTATGCGTCGATGTTGGCGTATAAGGCGTGTTTGGATGCGATTGCGGCTGGTATTGGTTCGCGTCGAGCGAAGAGGAAGAGGGGGTCGTTCTTTTGAGTTTGGTTAATTCGGCACAGAATTTGCTTGCTGAGAAAAGCTTGCTTGAGGCGGCTCGTGCTCAGGTTTCGAGAAATCGGTATCGGAATAGGCTGAAATCAGCGTTGTATGACGGCACCGCTAAAGTGCGGAATTTGGAGATTGCGGTTCCTCCTAGCTTGGCGAATATTGGTGTCGTTTCGGATTGGCCTAAGACGGTCGTGGATATCCGTCATGAGCGCCTGCAGTTTCAGGGTTGGGCTGATGACGGTCGTCTGGGGATGGATGATGTTTTCACGGAATCGAAAGCGGCATTGGCGGTTTCTGAATCAACGTTAGATGCGATGACTTGCGGAGTTGCGTTTCTGTCTGTTGATCAGCTTGATAGGGATGAGTCGCCGGTTATGTCTGCGGCTCATCCGTCGAATGCGACTGTGTTGTGGGATCCTTTGCGGGGTCGTCCGGTTGCCGGTTATCGGCGTACTGAAACGTCTTGGAATGAGGGTACTTACTGGGAGTTTTTGTATCTTCCTGGTGAGACTGTGGTGTATGAGCATCGTTGGAGTAGGTCTCGGGTTATTGGCCGGTTGAAGATTCCTGGTCATATGATTGCGATGTCTAGGATGCGTAACCGTTTGTCGCCTAATAAGTGGCAGGGGCGTTCGGAGATTACTCCTGCGGTTACTTATTACACTCATGCTGCGGTTCGTACGATGTTGGGGATGGAAATCAACCGCGAGTATTACATTATGCCGAAGCGGTGGGCGTTGAACGCGGACATGGAGCTTTTCGGTCTGGATGAGGATTCCACAGCTGAAGAGAAAAAAGAAGCTCGGATGAGAGCTGCTGCGGATCAGATGTTGATGTTCCCACCTCCGGAGCCGGGGGACCCTGAGGTTAAGGTGGGGGAGTTTGCGACTGCGCCTCCTACTCCGTTTATGGAGCAGCTGAAGGTTTATTCGCAGAAGTTGTCTGGGGCTACGGGTATTCCTGCTGCGTATTTGGGTTTCGAGACTGCTAACTTGCCGTCTGGTGATTCGTTGCGTGCGTGGCAGGAGCGGTTGGTGCGTTCGGTGGAGAATATGCAGGAGCTTGCCAACCCGGATTTGACGAACATTGGGATGCTTTTGTATTCAATGTTTGAATCAGGTGGGGGTCTGTCGTCTGAGATTGACCGGCGTGCGTTCCTAGGGGTGGATCCTCAGTGGCGGGATGCGTCGTCGCCAACGAAGGCGGCTGATGCTGATGCGTCGACGAAGATGATTGGTGCTGGTGTGTTGCCGGGGTCATCTCGTGTGGCCCGTGAGCGTGCTGGGTTGTCGCCTTCTGAGATCCGGCGCTTGGAGGCTGACGAGCGTAGGGCATCGTATCGGACAATGGTGGCGCAAGCTGCCGCTGGGCAACCTGCAGAGATCTCCTCGGGGGCGCCTGAGACGGATTACAGTCAGGTGAAGGCGCAGGCCGATGCGCTTGGTGCGTTGATTCGTGCTGGTGTCGATCCTGAAGGTGCTGCTGATCGTGTGGGCTTGTCGGGTATTGAGTTCACTGGTGCGGTTCCTGTTGAGAGTAGGGCTTCTTCGTTGGAGGAGGCTTAAATGACGACGGCGATTCGGACGGTGGATTGGGGAACGCTGAGGAATCAACTTAACTGGGTCAATGATCTTGCGATGCGGGATTTGTCGGCGGTGTTTCAACGGTCGTTGGAGATGGATCCTCGGATGGCGCAACGCTATCTTGAGGAAGCTGTTGCCGATATTGTCGCCACGTTCGGCGGTGATGCTGCACTGTTGACTGAAGGTTGGCTCGATGAACTAATGCCGGAGCGTGTCCCACAGGTTGCCAGTGGCACACCGTCCATTGAACAGCTCACCAAGCAGGTTAGTTGGGGTACAGCACCACTTTTTACTGGCACTGGGAATACGTTGTTGCGGTTGTCAAGCGTTGTCCAACAGCACGTGTTTGGTGCTGAACGTGACACTGTGAAAGCGTTCGCTGAGGCGAATAGCATGCGGTGGGCTCGTGTGACACGCGGTGATGGTGACGTGTGTGAATTCTGTAAGGTGCTGGCCTCCCGTGGCGCGGTTTATGGCAGTGCAGCCCGCGCAAGCGGTGTCGGTATGTCAGGGCGGGAGAATCATTATGTGGGCACGACGGGTAAGTTCCGTGGACGTCGATTGAAAGCTGGGCGTATCCGTGGTGAGCAAAAACATGCTGAGAAATATCACGACCATTGCAGGTGCGTTGTCGCTCCCTCTGGTGGTGGCTTGTCGTTGAGTTTGCCTGACCGGACATCGCAGTACCAGGAGGAATACGATGCTGCGGTTCGGCTTATTGAGGGGCCGATCACGATGGCGAAGGTTACTGCCGCGATGAGGCAGTTAAAGAAGTAGAAACGGTTATCCACCCAGGGGGTTCTTGGGTGGTTTTTTCATGCCCGCGCTGCAAAGTGTGGGCGAAGAGTCCATGCGGAAATGCATGAGGAAGAAGTGCAATTTATGTTTACGAAAAATCATCGTCCATGGCTCCGCTTCATTGAAGGTGCTGATGGTGGTCAGGCAGGTGGGGTCGGTAGCTCCGATTCTGGTGATTCTGATGGCGGAAAGTCAGATGACGCTGGCAAGGGGTCAGAAGAGGAAGAGTCCGGTTCTGGCGATTCTCCGAAGGGCGAAGATGCGTGGAAGTCTCATGCTCGTAAGTGGGAAGACCGCGCACGGAAGAACCTGAAAGACCTTGAAGCTGTGCAGTCTGAGCTTGCTGCACGCCCAACCAGCGATGATGTTGCGCAGGCCAAAGCTGAAGCCGCGGCGGAGCGTAAGGAGAACGCGGTATTTCGTGGACTGATTGGTCTTGACGCTGATGCCCGAGAGATCGGTGCTCTCCTGGACTCGAAGTCGTTTGAGCAGAGCGTGTCGGAACTTGATCCTGAAGATGAGGGATTCCGAGATGCGCTGAAAGCGGCGTCGGTGCAGGTGCTGAAGAATTTCCAGCCCACCGTCGAGACCTTCAATCAAAGCCATTCAGCGGATCGGGGTAGTGAGCTCTACCAGCTGTTGCATGGCAAACCGAACGAATAAAAGTTAGGAACAAGGAAATGAATCTCAACCGTCGTGTTGAAACTTTTGGATCGGGAGATCAAGCGTGGCTTGGGTCTCGACATGGTGTGGGGAATGCCCGCACCGTCACTATTGCTGCAACGTCCATCACTGCTGAGAAGTTTGATGGTTTCTTGCAGGCAGGTCTACCACTGAAAGCGGGAACTGCGGGGCTGTATGAGCCTTTGACTGACCCGGCGAGTGACACCCTTGCTGGGTTCTTGCTCACCGACCAGCCAAACACTGGTGAAGATGTGGTGGCAGCGATGCTGGATCACGGTCGTGTGCTGGTGGATCGTCTCCCTGATCAGGCGCCAACTTTGACTGCTGGCGTCAATGGTCTTTTTAATCTTGTGAAAGGTGATGAGTAAGAATGCAGCTGTGGACTGAAATTTTTGATCCGGAGGAGCTGTCCGCGTTTGCGCGTAAGTCCCTTATGGAAAAGGAATCCCAAGAAGCGAAGGGAAGCCTCGCGGCGTTCCTCCCGGACGAGACTGTGGATGACACCTCAGTACGCTTCTACCGCACTGATAATGGTCTGCCTGAGGCAGCGACTTACCGTGCGTGGGATGCTGAATCTTCAATTGGAGGTTCTGACAATGTAGAGCGTGTCACTATTGATCTTCCGCCGGTTTCCCGTAAGGAACGTATCGGTGAGCTTGATTCAATTCTGGCTGCCTCTAACTCCGGCGAGCTTGCTCAGAAGAAGAGCATCCTGAAGGTGATTGAGCGTGTCACTCGTGCGGTCTCTGATCGCGTGGAGCTGGCTCGTGCGAGCCTTATTCAGACTGGGCGAATTCAGATCAATGACCTTGGGTTCAAGGTCAACGCCGATATGGGGCGTCGTGCAGGAAACTCTAAGACTGTCGCTAACCTGTGGTCCGATGCTGCAGCAGCTACTCCTCTGCAGGATATTGAGGCATGGGTTACTGACTACATTGCAGTCAACGGTGTCCCACCTGAGAATGCGATCATTTCTCGTACTGCAATGGCAGCGTTGAAGCGTTCTGAAGAGGTACGAAGCGCTCTCGTCGGCACTCTCGCCACTCCGTCGATCGTTACTGATTCGATGGTGATCAGCATTTTGCAGGAGGCTGGTCTTCGTAACATTCAGACTTATGATCGTCGTCTGAATGTTGGTGGCACCACTCGCCACTTTGTCGATCAGGACAGTGTGTTGCTGTTGCCTGCTGCGGGTACTTCTGAGCTTGGTCGTACTGTGTGGGGTCGTACCGCCGAGGCGACTGCACCGGAATATGCGATTTCTGAGGCTCCGGGAATTTTGGCAGCTACGTTGAAGCAGGATGACCCTTACGGCATTTGGGGTCGTGCTAACGCGGTCGTCCTTCCGATCCTTGAGAACCCTGATGCTTCTATGGTTGCGAAGGTTCTCTAATGGCGAAGATTCGTGGTGATCTTTTCGGTGTGGTGCATGTGCATGGAAAGTCCGGCACTGTAGCGCTTCAAGCGGGTGATGTTATTCCTCGTGGGGTGAAGGTGGGGAAGCACCTCACTGCTGAGGAGTCTGCCATTGCACCGTCCAAGGAGGTGCCAGACTCTAGTAAGGAGGCAGGTACTGATGAGGCAGTTGATTCCTCTAAGTGACATTGAGGAACGAGTCGGGGGGCTTGGTGAGGTGCAAGCCTTGGAAGCTGAAGACTTGATCGAGGATGCAACAGCCCATATTGAGGCGTTTTGCACTAAGGGCATCCCGGATCCGGTTCCTGATCGAGTGAAGTTGGTATGTCGCCGGATGGTGCTTCGTGCGCTGAATGCTGGGGATGTTCCTACGGGGTTAGACAGTGTGCAAAACTCTGCTGGCCCCTTCTCTCAGACTGTGCAATTGACGTCTGGTTCGACTGATGGGGGGACGTGGTTGACGCGTGCTGACCGGAAGCTTTTGCGGAGGTGGCGACATGGCGCGTTCTCTGTTCCTATCCGGTAGAGAGGGACTGCTTCGCTTTGAGGTGGAGCATGTGCGGCGTGAGCGTCAGCATGAAGTCGACGAGCTTAATAACGACGTGTGGGTGGATGTTGAGGTCAGTGCGCCGGTAAAGGTTGCTGGTTGGTCATCACCTTCGTCGGATGAGCCGAAGCTCGCTGGCCATGATCGTCTCACGGTTGATGTCGAACTCCTAGCCCCGGTTGGCGCTTTCTCTGCTCGTGACGCGGTGCGGTTACCGGATCGTGACAGCCTCATGGAGGTTGTCGGTAAGCCTGAAAATTACTCTTTCAACCCTTTCGGCTGGGATCCAGGACTTGAGGTCGTCAATTTGTCGGAGGTGAAACCATGAGCTGGCTCTTGGTGGAGCGTCCCCATATTGAAGATGACGGCCTTGGGAACATTTCCAATATTGAGGACGCAGTTGAATGCTCGGCGCTGTCGTTTGATGGTGGCTCGTTGATTTGCTTCGAGGATGAGGCCATGACGCGAGTGAAAGCCGCATTTAGCCCCGGTGGCTGGTTGAGGGCGAGGTGGGACACGAATGGCGAAGTATGTACCTAATCGTCCTGGGTTGGAAGAAGTTGCCCGAGGACCCATTGCTCAGGACTTGGTGAATCGTCATACCGAACACCTTGCTGCTGCAGCGGGTGATGGGTTTGTCGCGTCCTATCAGCAGGGCAGGTCTCGCTATCGCGGGATTGTGTATCCGGATACGTGGTCTGCAATTGGCCGGAATCGTCGCGATAACACGCTGATTCGGGTGTTGGGATGACGATGTTTCCAGCGGCTCCTGCATCCCAAGTCATTGCAGTTCAAGCATTATCTGAGGCACTTCCTGGGGTGCGGGTGTCTACGAAGATTCCTGACCCGCGCCCCCTTGAGCATGTCGTTGTGTCACGGATTGGTTCTGCTCGCCCAGAATTCGGAACCTCGATGCCGCGTTTCCTCGTGGAGGTTTATGCGGGGTCTGAGGTAGCGGGGGAGAGGTTGGCTGAGCAGGTGCATTCCGCTTGGCTGAGCCTTGTGAGTCATGGAATTAATTTAACGGCGTCGGATTGGAATCTTCAGCCGTTTGATTCCCCTGACCCGAATCATGTTCGGTTCCAATTTACTGGCGGTCTACAGATCTTCTTGTAGTCCGCGTTCTTTCAGGCTCGGTCCACGAAATTCTGAAAGGAAAAACCCATGGCCGTTAATGTCATGAATGCTTTTGTTGGTCGTCCACCTATTGATGGTGGCGTTTTCTATCGTGGCCCAATTGGTGCCACACTCCCTACTGATGCCACTGCTCTTCCAGGATCTGAGTTTGAGGACCATGGTGCGGTCGGACCTGATGGCGTGAACATCACTCAAAATCGTACGTCTACTGACGAGAAGATGTTCGGTGGTGGCACCTTCATCGACCTTCAGACTGAGTATGACGAGACGATCGAAATCACTCTGCTTGAGGATGACAATGACGCAGTACTGAAGACGTCATTTGGTGACGCGAATGTTGTAAAAACTGAAGCAACCAGCTCTGATGGCACTAAGCGCGTTATTTATCACACTGATGAGCAGCTTCCTATTTCTTCTTTCGTTGCGCGTACTGCGTATGGGTCGAAGAAGAAAACTTATGTGGTTGAGCGTGGTCGTGTAACCAGCGTGACTACTACGCCTGATGCGCACGGTGCGACCACTAAGCGCACAGTGACTATTAAAACCTTCCCTCCAGTTTCGACGGAGCTACGCGGTGGAAACGTTGTGGAGTACCGCGACGACGGTGCCCCACTGGTTTCTGGCGGTGAAGGCTGAAAAGCCTCTGGTCTGCCTACGTGGTGGCCTGAGTACTAAACCCCGGGGCCTGGCAGCGGGGGATATAAATGCTGCCACCATTTCTCTCCCGGCAAGATTTCGGGATTTTTGTTTTCCATTGGACCGGGCCGCCCGCTTTTGCCGGGAGGGCCATAAACGTTTGCCCGGTCTGCACAATAAATTTTTTGAAAGGGGCCTGGTCCACATGGCTATTCGCATTGATGCGTTTGAAGATATTGAGTTTGAAATCCCTACTGGGAAAGATAAGTTTGTGACAATTTCTTTGCCTCCTATGGATTGCTGGTCGCCTAATCAGGTGCAGGCGATGAATGAGGGTTTGGCGAAGCTGCGCACGACTGACGTGCTGAACGCGGCGTCTCTTCAGGTTGCTGAGCGTGAGCTTGCAGAGCTTCAGAAGCAGGGTGCCCTAGATGAAGGTGCTGTGGATGAGGCACTGGCACGGATCAATAAGTTTAGTCACCTGATCAATGTCAGCCCGAATAACAATCCGGTTGAGCTGAATCGCTACTTTCTGAAGTTTTTCAATGACACCAAGGCGAAGACTGATGCGATTGACAAGCTGTTGCCTCGCTATATCAGTGAGATCGTTAAGGAGTGGGAGAAGCTGTCTGGGGTGAAGCCGGGGGAATCCGAAGGCTCCACCACGTCGTCTTCGGAGACCCAGGAGTAGCTGACGCTCTCAGGGCTGACCTTATGGCGGTGGGGAGGTCGCTGTCTGAGGTTGGGCGTTCGTTGATGTGGACTGACCTGCGGGCTTTTATGGGGTCGTTGGGTTCGGAGTCGAATTTTTGGCGGAAGGTTGCGCCGGAAGCTGCGGAGAAAGCTACCCGTAAGAAAGAGCTGATGCGAGTTGAGAATCAGCTTCTAATGTCTCTGCATGATGCTTTGTGGGATATCGCGTATGCACAGGCTGGGTCTGAGGATCGTCTGCCTCGTTTACTGTCGACGCTTATTGATGGCGCAGGTGGTGGGGATAGTCCGAGGCGTGTTAGTGAGGCTGAATCGCGTGATGTTGCTGCGTCGATGAGGCGTGAGAGGGGAGACCAGTAGGTCTCAAGAGGTTGTAGTGCCCCGATTGGAGAGGAATCCAGTCGGGGTTTTCCGTGTTTAAAAGGGGGTTGCCGTGGCTGAATTAGGCGTGGGATATATCAGCATTTTGCCAGAAGTGAGCAAGATTACCCCTGGCGTGTCTAAGGCGTTGGATGGTCTTGATCCGGTTGCTGAACGCTCTGGCAAATCTATGGGCGGAAAACTTTCTTCCGCTTTAGGGACAACGCTTAAGGCCACGGTTGCTGGTGCTGGTCTTGCTGCTGGTGGCGTGATCGCCACTGCCATTGGTAAGGGCATGGGACGCTTGACGGGCATCGAGAATGCCCAGGCAAGTCTTAAAGGCTTGGGGCATGATGCACAGTCGGTCCAGTCCATTATGGACAACGCGCTTGCTTCAGTGTCTGGTACTGCGTTTGGTTTGGACGCTGCAGCGGGTGTTGCGGCTTCTGCCGTGGCCGCTGGTATTAAGCCTGGTCAGGAACTTGAGCGCACACTGAAGCTGACGGGTGACGCTGCCACCATTGCGGGCATGGAGATGTCCGATATGGGTTCCATTATCAATAAAGTTGCTACGTCAAACAAAATGCAAATGGATGTTGCGAACCAGTTGATGGACGCTGGTATCCCTATTTTGCAGATGGTTGCTTCGGAGATGGGCGTCACCGCTGAAGAAGCATCCAAAATGGCATCTGAAGGCAAGATCAGCTTTGAGACTTTCCAAAACGCCCTTGAAAAGGGGGTTGGTGGTGCAGCGCTGGAAGCAGGTAACACCTTCCAAGGTGCGCTTGCCAATATGGGTGCTGCGCTTGGACGTGTTGGTGCGACTGCCCTTGAACCTTTCTTTGATCTGTCTAAGCAGGGGTTTGGTAGTGTCACCGGGCTATTGGACGATGTAAATGCTCGTCTGAAGCCTTTGGCTGCATCTACCTCTGAGTGGTTGCAGGGCACAGCGGTTCCTGGCCTGATTGCTTTCAAGAACTCTTCGGTTGAAGCGTTTAATGCGTTCCGTGGCTCTGATCAGGTGCAATCATTACTTGCTCAGACTGGCGTTGTCATCAAAGACGTTGTGGGTGCGGGACGTGAGCTTGCCCCGGTCATGATGTCTGCCGGTAGTGCTATTGCGAAGGCATCTGCTGCGCTGGGTGTCGGGTCGTGGCAGCTCGCTTTGGTAGGTCTTGAGGGGATTGGTGCGGCTGCGAAGCTGGCTACACCACCGCTTGAGATGATCACGGGCCTGATGAATGATCATCCGTCGATTGTGATGGCTGCGGTCGCTGCATACGCAGGCTTTAAAACTATCCCTAATGTGTTGGAAAAGATTTCCGGTCTAACATCGCCAATGCAGAAAACCACCTCTGAATGGGGTGCCACAGTGAAAGACTTGAAGGCGTACTACGCGTCGACAGGTCGTGAGATTTCCACATTTGAAGCTGTCACTCAGGCGATGGGAATGTCGAGCAATAAGACATTCTCCGAGATGGGAACAGCGCTTAATAATGCTTCTGTGGAGGGCGGGAAGCTCAACCGCACTACGTCGTTCCTTTCTGCTGGGTTCAGTGGACTAAAAGGTGCTGCTAGTGGCGTTCTTAACCTGTTTGGTGGCCCGTGGGGCGCTGGGCTGGCTGCTGCTGGCGTGGTGGTTACTGGCATTGTTCAGGCGAACCAAAAAGCTGAGGTAGCTCAAGAGGCTATGGCTGCAGCTGCTCGTGATTCCGCTTCCGCACAAGCTGAGTTGCGGTCTGCAGTAGCTGGCACTACTGGCGTATTGAATGAGCAGGCTTTAGCTGCTGCTGCTCGTGTCGCAGGAAATGAGCTTGCGGCTTTCACCGAGCAAGGCAAAGCGCTAGACAACTGGATTGGACAGATCGGCACAGGCGATACCGCATGGTATGACCGCCTGTTTAATACCAGCGCGTGGCAGGATCATCGCCAGCAAATGGCGGATGTGAAATCGGCATCTAGCGAGCTTGAGACTGCCATGAAAGATTTAGGCATTCCTGTCGATGATCTCAATAAGGTAGTTGCTGAAGGTGGCCCCGAATATAACGCATTGATTAGCCATCTTCGGGAGACTGGCGGTTCGAGTGATATTGCAGCAGACCAGCTTGAGGGTGCGCGCTCAGTTATTGAGCAGACCACCAAGGACGCTCGTGAGCTAGATCCCGCTGTGGCGCAGGCTGCGTCTGCGATTGATGTTTTGGCAGATTCTTCAAGCAACGCGAACGATAAACTCGGTGCGCTTGAATCCCTCATGCAAGCTATGGGACTGGCTCCAAAGGATGCCGAGCAGGCCATGATGGATGCAGCCGAAGCGGTCGATGAAATCGTGAAAGCTGCTACTGGTGCGGAGCGTCCTTTTGAGCAGATGGGTGACGCTCTCTTTAATATGGAGGGCAAGCTCGACCCCACTAATGAGGGGGCGCGTGATCTTTCTAGCACGCTGACTAATCTGCGTGGTGAGCTGCAGAATGTTGCAGTCAACGGTGGTGACACTCAGCAGGCGTTTAATGACATGGCACCTGCCCTGTCTGCTCTGCAGTCTGAGTTCGGCTTGACCGATGAGAAGATGCAGGAGCTTGTTCGCACTTATGGCCTGCTGCCTCGCGAGATGGAGGTGGCGCTTGCACTGAGCGGTGCGGACGAAGCTGTTACAGAGCTTGGTGAAGTATGGGCTGCTATGGAGGGGATTCCTCCGGGGCAGGAAGTGAAGCTATCCGCTCTGACAGACGATGCCAAGGCTGCGCTGCAGGATGCTGGCTTTGAGGTTGAAAACATCCCAGGGTCTAAGAACGTTCTAGTTTCTGCGGAGGCTGAGGATGCTCAGGGTAAGCTCGCTGATCTTATTCTGATGATGTCTGATCTTGATGGCCTTGAGGTATCTCCTGAGGTGTTGCTCAACACTGATGTGCTTGAGGGATCGGCTGCTAATGCACAGGCGATTCTTGACGCTTTGAACATTCAGGAGCCAACACCGCAGGCCAAGCTAATTATTGATGACCTGCTAGCTGGTGTGGATTTGTCGCAGGGACAGTTGGATTATCTGACTGGGCTATCTGCGGTGCCTACTGCCGATCTGCAGCGTGATCTTTTCAATGCTGGCATCAGCACTTCACATGGAATGCTTGCAGCTCTTGGGGCTGATACGTCAGGTAAACCTACTTTGGACGCAAACGGTCAACCACTGTTTAACGCTGTTGACCAGTCCAAACTAAAGATGAATGAGCTGAAAGATAAGACGGTCACGATCACGGCCACCACTGTGTTCACTTCTGGTTTTTCTGGCCGGGGTGGCGGCAGTTCATGGCATACCGGTGGCAGGATTCCAGCCTATGCCGGTGGCGCTCGACATCAAGGTTATCGTCTGCCGTCGTCTGGTCCCGGTACTGAAATCACCGACGGTTTTCTCGCAGTGGATTCCGGTGGGGCACCAATCGCCCGACTGGATAGAAACGAGTGGGTTATTAACGGTCGATCGTCTGCCAAATACGACCGTGCATTGCAGCTAATTAACCGCAACGATCCGAGTGTTCATCATCTGCAGAAGTTGGAAGACGGTGGACAGTTAGGCAAACCGGCTAATTCTATCCTGCGGTTTGCTCGTGGCGAGACCGTCGATGGTTACGTTGCCTCCCGTTCCCTTGAAGGGGCGCTGTACCAGTGGGCTGGGATTAACTGGGGAGACTGTTCTGGCGCTATGGCTGCGCTGGCTCGTTTTGCGGTTGGGCTAGCTCCATTTGCTGCTCGTTTTGCTACTGGAAATCAGCGTGAAGCTCTGGCTTCTATGGGCTTTTCGCCAGGCCTGGGCGGCCCAGGTGATTTTAATCTGGGCTGGTTCAATGGTGGGCCATGGGGTGGACACACATCTGGCACCATCGATGGAGTAAACGTTGAGATGGGTGGTGGTCGTGGTAATGGTCAGATTGGTGGCGGTGCAGCCCCTGCTGATCACCCGCAGTACACAGATCACGCCCACTTAAAGTTATCTGGCGGGGCTGATTCTGATTCTGATTATGAATCTTTAGAATACGATCCAGGCGCCCAGTGGTCAGGTAGTAGTGGGTATTCTTCATCCTCCGGTGGGTCTGCAGCTAAATCACCTAAGACGTGGTCGGAGCTGGCTGGTCTGACTGCTCAAGAAGCGGTCTCCGGACAGGTTTCTGACGCACTCGGAGTATTTGGACTATCCGACTCCCCAGGGTTCCTAAACGCCTTTGGTGAGTGGGTCGATGCGACAACCTTGGAGGAAGAGCGCACCATCACCAAGGTGGACGAAGAAAAAGTTGCGAAACTCGAACAAGACCTCAAGGACGCAGAAGACGACCTGAGGATCAAAAAGATGAAAGTGTCGGAGCTGAAATCCACCGCGTCGGCGTCATCTCGGGAGTCCGCAAACCTTGCCGTCCAAAAAGCTGAACGCAAGATCACGGATCTTGAAAAGGATCTAGCTGAGGTGAAGGAGGGCAAGCGCTATGAAGTCCGAGAAGATGGAACCTTAGGTTCTGAAGTTAAGGAAAAGGTAGTCGCTGACGGCCCGAAGCGCGCTTCAACAGTGGCGGGTATGCAGGGCGCACTCGATGACATCCTGCTGGCGGTAGTAGGAAACCGACCAGCACCTTCAGTGTTACCCGCTGCGGTGACTGAGATGCTGAAAAACATTCCAGCGTTTAAAGACGGTGGCTCGGTGTCTGCCCCTGGTGGCCCTCGTGATGACCTTGGCTTGATTCGTGTTTCTGATCAGGAGTTCGTGGTCAACGCGGAAGCCGCTCAACGCAACCGTGGGCTCCTTGAGCGCATCAACGCAGGCCAGCAGGTTGCACGTGCTGTTGATGGTGGTACGACGTTCAACATTCATGGTGTCGATGCTGGTGAAGTAAGTCGCCGAATTAAGGCTGACATGATGGTGAAAACCCTACAAATGATGGGAGGATAGCGTGGATTTGCAGTTGCATTCTTCCACCGGCAGGGTGTGGCACATCCACGGTGCAAGCGCCGGGGCTGAAGGCGTAGCCCTGTTAGAAGGTGCCGATGGTTTATGGGAAGCGCCAATCAAATCCGTATGGATGCAAGGGGCTTTCCAGGAGGGTGCCACCTATGTGGGGTTCCGCACTGAGCCGCTGGATGTGATCCTGCCGATCGGTATTCGTGGTGAAACCTATGCAGAGTGGGCGCACGCAGATTCCCTTTTCAGAAATGATCTAGGTGATCCTGATAGTGAGTTTTCACTCGTGGCAATCAGTGAGTCTGGTCAGCGCGAGCTGAAGCTCAGGTTGACTGACACTCCGGTGAATGTTCGCACTACTGACCCCGGTGAGGATCACTACACACGTTTGGTTGTGCAGGCTCGTGCTGGGTGGCCACGCTGGGTTGGTGAAGCGGAAGCATCAGGCTTCACATCCACGAACGGTAATAGCTCTGGTTTTGTCACAGTGACGAATCCGACTGATACTTGGCTATACCCACTTTGGGTGTGTGACGCGCCGGGAAAGTGGTCTTTGCCTGATTTTTCGTGGCGGGATGATCAGTGGCACGACCGCGTTATCACCACGCCGACTTTGGGCAGTGGGGAAGCACTCACTATTGATACTTACCCGGCGAATGAGTCCTATGTGTCTGCGAATGGCTCAAATATTGCTGGCCGTTTCGGTGGCGTCGAATTCCTTTTCCCAATTCCGCCGCATACCCCGCCAACTCAAGTTCCGGTGAAAGTGTCCGGTGGGCAGGCAGGTGCCTCAGTGATGGTTCGTATGACGAGGAATTGGCGTCGACCACGTGGCGGAGATTCAAGCTAGGGAGGTATAAAATTGTCTGTACTCATTGATGATCCAACGCTTGGCCTGGACGCTGAGACACACCAACGGCTTGAGGAGATTTGGCAGGAAGCTCAAGGCCAACGTGATCAACGGATTGCGAAGCGCAGGGAAAAACCTAAAGTCCGTATCTGGGATGGCGACTGGAAATTCATTGGCACAGTGCATGGCGAGATTTCCGGTAGCTTCTCATGGAAGATGAACGACACCGGTGCTGGGGAACTTGTACTGCCGGCCGATCATCATATTTCTCGGTGGGTTCTTGACTACAAGAGCCGGAAGAAAAATGTGCACGTCACGGTGGATAAAGATGGTGCGCGGTGGGGTGGTCGCCTTCGTCGCGCACGCCTAACCAAGGATAAAGACGGTAAGCGCCTTTTGGTGATGCCGTTCTTGGAGGATTACGAGGAAGTTAAACGTATCCTCATGTGGTCGAATCCTTTCCTACCAGCAATTGTGCAGTTTCCTCGCGTGTCGATGCTTGCCGGACCATCAAGGTGGGTTCTCAAAGCAATGCTGATGATGAACCTTATCCGTACGGAAAACTCTTTGTGGGCGTTGCCGGATGATCCGTTGGACATTAGCCAGTGGTTTGGTTCATGGGATATGAATTCGTGGTCGAAAGTTATCAAGCCGTCGTCGCTTTTGCTGGATTCAACGCCGTGGACGATCGCTTCATCGCGATTTAAAACGTGGCATGATATGGCCGAAGACACACTGTCAGATGCAGAGCTTATGGTCACGACTCGGCGCTGGCTGACCGGTGACCCGCCACCATATCCAACTGCGAATCTCCGTAACGGCACGCTAGTGATTGACATCGTCGATAAATCCGGACGCTGGTCAGAAGACGGTCACGGAGCTGGAGGAAATATCTTCTCTGGTATCTGGAACACGATTACCACGATCGCAGGAAATGGCGTCGACAACGTTGACTCCATGATCGCTGTCCCTGAGACAGTGCCTGAGTACGGCATCGCAGGCTGGCTAGGAACCGTCCCACAACGCCCGTATGTCACCTACCGTGATGGTTCTATTACAGGTGTTGAAGCCGCCGAGTTTGTGTGGGAACCCTCCCAGGCCGTACAGGTTGTGGGAGGCGGACACTCAGCACCAGGTGTCAATGAAGGTATCTCGGCGGCGGTGCAGCTGGTCGGCAACATCATCGGAACGTTCGCCTTCGTACCATCTGCCGGCACAATCGCAGACACTCTGCTTAGGCCAATTTATGAGGATACGATCGCGGCGTTCATGTCGATTAAATCGACGAGCAGGTCGATGGAATCTGGTTGGTCGCATTATGACGAGTATTTTGCTCGTGGATCTGATCGTGCCTATACGCTGTCGTCGATCATTGCGATGCGCGCGGGTTTTTGGGATACACGTGAGCGGGTATCTCATCAGCTCAGTGTGCGTGATGGTGCGCCGTGGTTCATCGGGGACAACGGCGAGGGCCACTTCTTCTTAGGTGACCGAATCGCTTCAACCATCATCGGTTTACCTGAAGGGGAGATGGTGGTTGAGCAGGTCTCTAGTCTGACTTTTGCTTGGGATCGGGACTCTATGGGCTGGGATATTGAGCTCGGTGATCCACGCTCTGGTGAGTCTGGTTTGGATCGGATTATTCGTGAAATTACAAAGCTGACTTCAGCGACAACTGCGTTAGGACTGACATAAATGGCAGGTGGAATTCCGCTACAACATGAATGCAACCTTGAAGATCCGGAGGAGATGTTCCTCTGGATGTTGACCGCGCTGCCCGGCATGGAAGAGCAAGCACCGATGTTGGTTCCTCCTGCGTGGGCGAGGAAGTGGTCGAAGCGTCTGTATGATGCGGGTGCTCGTTTTCATCCGGAGGAGCAGACCGTCAAATATATTCCACCGCCACAGAAGTCGAGTGCTCTTTACGCGGGGTCTGGTCGGTGGGTGAAGATGGGTGAGTCTCCTACTCCGGAGGAAACTGCACCGTCTATCTCTGGGCTTTCGATTGCTGAGAAGCGTGAGGTTGTTAAGCAGCTTCAGGAGGAAGGCTACATTCCGGCGGCGGTGACTGGCCCTGAGCAGGATGTTGCGGAGGTGAGTAGTCATGGCGATTGATCCGGGTAAGTCGACTCCGGAGGATGTGGCAAGCATTTCCTCTTTGCAGTCTATGACTGAGGAGTCTGCGAAGCTCGCGATGCGGGGCGGTATTGATAATTCTTTTGGCGGATTGAAGATTAACTTTCTTGATCTGCTCGGTGGGCTGCTTGGTGGGGCGGTTAATCTTGTTGGCAAGATTCTTGAGGGCGCCGTCGAATTAGGTTCCGTCATCATCGGTGGGGTCATTGAGATCGGCTCGACGATTATTGAGACGGCTATCAATGGTGTGACTGGGTTGATCACGGGTGCGGTCAACATTGTGAGCAACGTTTGGAACAAGTTTTGGGGTAAGGAGTCTCCTCCACCGCCGGAACCATTGCCGGATATTTGGTCACCGATTGAAGCTGATCTTGAAGCGGCCATGCAACCGGGTTTCGACATTGTGGACACCGCTTTGGCGAATTCGCAGGCTTTGGGTGAGACCGCCCTGTCGCATTCTCAGAATGCTCTTTCGATTGCGGAGGCTGCTGCTCAGGACGCGCAAGCAGCGAATGAGGCGATTCAGGGGATTGTTCTTGAGGGTCAGCAGTATGTTGACCAGGCTAGGGACTATGCTGAGTCCGCTCAGGGGTATGCGTCGAGCGCGCTAGGGCACGCCGCTGACGCGCTGGCTGCTGCTGATCAGGCTGACCAGCTCAATCAAGATGTGCAGGCCGCGAAGCTTCTTGTTGATCAAGCTGTGGTTGATGGGCAAGCGGAGGTCACGAAAGCGCAGGGGCATGCTTCTGATGCTGCTGCTGCTTTGGCTGCTGCGCAGGGTGTGCAGATCGACGTTGAAGCCGATGCACAAGAAGTACAAACCAAGCTTGTCCAGATCGTGGGCTACCACGGTGAAGTGCTGACTGCCCAGGGGCAGGCGATTACAGCTGCTTCTGGTGCTGCTCAGTCGGCGCTTGATGCTGCTGCTGAGCTGGCTGCTGCGCAAGCTATTCAGGTTGACATTAATGCCAGCTTGTCTCGTGGTGTGCGTGCTGCTGGTAGTGCTGCTGCGCAGGCCAGTGTTGCCACGATGATGAATAGCCAGGCGATTGAACAGGTTTCGCTTGCGACTCAGAAAGCGCTGGATGCAGCTAGTGAGAATGCTAGTGCGTTGGCTGCTGCGACAACTGCGAATGAGAAAGCACAGCAGGCTAACGCCGAAGCTGTAGCTGCCGAAGCGGCGCGTAACGAAGCTCAGGACGCTGCGACTCGTGCGAATACGGACGCGCTGAAAAGCTTGCAACAGTATGTTACTCGCGTGATGTTTTTAGCTGACTCTACGAAAGTCGCGTCGGTGAATAATCCTCACTGGCTAGTCACCTTTGAATCTGGTAAGCGAAAACTGAAAGCTAAGCCAGGCTGGGTGGGTGAATGGATTTACCATTCCGCCGTTCACCGTTCTGGTGATTTCGGGCCGGTTATCGAGGGTGGCACTGTGAGTGCTGCGTCCCGAGAGTTCCTGCTGGATACGGCTACATCCTCAGCTACGCTGCAATACACGATTAGGCCGGGCGTCCCACGTCTCGCCAATCCGCCGTCAGTGTCTGGGTGGGTGCCGTCTACTCGGGATACGTGGATCAATATGCCAGTATCTGACACGCCCGACAATCTTACTAGCGGCGTGTTTACCGCTAAGACCGCTGGTGAGCATGAAATTTACTTCCGCGCTGGTTGGGATGCGACGACACGTAATGACTCTTATGGTGTGAAGATTATCCGGCAGAAGGTTGGTGGCACGGTTCAAACTGTGCAGGAAATTAAGCAGGTCGGTATTGGCCCGCTTTTCTCAGGTCAGGACGGGTATCGTACGCAGTCAATCCGCGTAAATCTCACTTTGGCGGTTGATGAGAAAGTTACTTTCCAGGCGTGGGCTGGCGCGTCAGGTGCTGATCAGCGACGTATGCGCAATTCTGAAATTTCCGTTGGTTGGGTTGACGCTCCTAGTGACACTTCCGACATTACATAAAAGGGGAAATAATGGCTGTTTTTGATTTTGATGCGTGGGCTGAGGCCACCAAGAAGATTCCGAGGGAATATATCGCTGCGGCTTTGAACGCGGTGGTCGACCGCAAGAAGGCGATCGACTTGGAACCGCAAGTGTTCGCGCAACGCAATGAAGCCGCGAAGATCTATCACAGTGCTGCACCGCATGAGGAACACGATGGCGTGATCGTGTGGGTGGACCCTATCGCAGACTTTGCGGCATACCCTACGGGTTTTGAGGTCACGCACCTGGGCAAGCGGTGGGCGAACATCTCTCAGGATGTGGCCACGGGTGAGCCAGGCGTCGATGAAGCTTGGCAGGAGATCGAGCCGGAGGAGGTGCCAAGTGAGTGAGCCGATAATCCGCACCGGCGATATTCCCGCGCTTTCTCAAGCGGTGACCAAGACCTGCGAAGCGGTGGGGGAAGTGGCGCGCCAGAACAAAATCCTGGCAGAAGCTGTCAGCGCACTCAGTGAACGTATCGCAGTGCTTGAGGGGAGGACACCGTGACTGACTTTGTGGAACCCTATTCGGTGGTTATGCGCCCCCAGTGGAACGATACGGTAGCCATGGTTCTTCCAGACTGGCAAGTAACAGGCGTATCCGACCCAGTGCACCGCGTGTGGCTAAACCCAGGGGTCATGATGGTTCGACTCACTTCTGAATCCCGCTTTTCTGGTGAGGTAGTGTTTCGGCGCACGTGGGCATCAGCGGACAAAATTGTTGGCACCCTTCCCCCGTCCGGGCAGCTGCTTTTCACTATCGGTTCAGAAGGTGGAGCGGAAATGTGGATTAATCTTTCTGGCATACCAAACACGAACGACCAGGCCAACACCCGCATAACCGTAACCGTCATACCAATGAGCGGGGGGGGGGTAAGCCTCTACAGCCTTCCCTCATTGTTTGGTGGTGGGCGTTGTGAGCGAGTTTCTAGAGCCGTTCGCTATCCGCATGACAAACAATTCGGCCAATGCCTCGCAGCATTGGCTTTTGCTCACCAATGGTCGCGGATCAGGCACAAGAGCGTGGGTGCCAGAGGCATCATTGACTCTTATGATTACGTGGCGATGCTCAGTGGAAAAAACTATTATGATCAGCCTGGAAGATCTACACGGCGTTCGCCGTCAGGTGCTATCTATTTTAGCCACGAAATCCGGCCAAGCCACCGTGATGAATATTGTCCCGCAGCAAGGCGAGGTAATCCGCGCACTACCATCGACAATCGGAGCTGGCGAGGAAGCCGAGCTGGTCATCACAGTAGTGCCCACACCATTCAGCGAGTAAACACCGCAAAGGTGGTGGCAGCATGAGTGTTTTTGAGCCAATGAACTTCACCATGCACCCTGATTCATCACGGTCTGATAATGCCCTCGTTATCCCGCCGAATCAGAGGAATATGACAACGGGCAATTACAGCCGAGAGTTCCTTCTGCCAGAAGGGGTTAATCGTGTGATGTTTGAATGGCAAGGTGTAAAGACCATATACATTCGACTACGTGCCCCAGATTCTGTGAATTCAAATATTATACGTATTTTGAATGCTGGGGAGTCCGCATTTATGACTGTCCCAACGAGAGCAGAAGGTTATGTGATATGGGCTTCTGGCAATTCTGAGGAATCTGACAATCAGTATCATCTTGCTGTCACTGTGATTCCTGGCCCACCCGTAGGAGCGGGGGGGGGGGTAAGCCTTCACAGCTTCACCTCATTTGGGTGGTGGCAGCATGACCTTGTCAGAGCCTATCGTGGTCGCGTTCAAAGCCAATTCAACATCATCAGTAGCTTTCCTCACCCCGTTCAGAAGCCCCACCCAAGGCCAATGGAACCGGGCAGCACTACCCCAAGGAAGGCTGATGATCAGCGGGGAATGGCCCAGCCAAAAACGCATTCTAGTGGCAGCTATCCACCAAGAAGGCGCAACCTCAACTGTGCTGTGGGACTCAAGCACAGACAACCTAGCCATGCCGAAACTAATGCTTGCTCACGAAGGAGCAGCGCTACAGGTCACGGGTTATGGATTCACCCAAGCGGAAATAGACGCAGGACTGTATGCGAGCTTCATAGTGGTGCCGTTCGACTTCCAGGAGTAGCTCCAAGAGTGGCGGTGGCGTCGTGAGTGAGTTTGTGGATCCATTCGCAGTCCAGTTCTTCAACGATGGTGAAGGGTCGACGTTCACTATCCCAGAGGAGCAACGCTCAGGCAGATACCCGCGATACGGAGTCCAATTAAGTCCTGGCCTTTGGCAAATCATTGTGGATTGGCCAGGATTTGAGGGCGTCACTCTCGCCGGCCATTACCTTTCGTCGACAGGGTGGCAGTCGATTCCGATCAAAAACATTCCTCAAGGCACACCACCTGATGGGGAAACGAAGCAAACGATGGGACGTATCTCTGTTAGCCCTGGCGATGATCTCGTAATCCGCCTATGGAGGGTAGGAAATATCACCGAGCCGCATGTCACTGGCTCGGTGATGTGCATCCCTACACCAAGCAAAACCGCAGGAGGTTAGGAGGAAGAGGAACCGAAGGAACGGTCAGAAGGAGCTGGTTCTTCTGGGACATATGGCTCTTCGTATGGTGCGGCGTTGAATTTTGCTGTCACTGCTTGTGAAGTGCCGTCTGGGTAAAGGGCCAGGACTTCGAGTGCAGCGTATGCCCAATCATCTGGCGCTGTAGTGGTGATCTGTCCAGTTGAATTATCAATGGAGAATTCCCATCCCTGTTCACGTAAGTTCGTGAGGTTTTCTGACTGGATGAACGTGTATGTAGTTCCCTTTGCGCGGGTGCTGTTGATCGTTGGTGAGATAGTTTTGGTTTCTCCAAGGATCAGCTGGGTATCGCTGTAAGTAGATGCTTTGACTTGAGCCAGGGTCGGGAAAATGGTGATTTGGACTTCGGCAATGTCTTGTGAGCCGTCAGGGTACTGTACGAGGACTCGAGCAGTTGTGGTGTTTCCACCATCCTTGTAGCTGACTGAGTTAGATTGTTGCGCTGCCAAATTGTGATGGTATTCCCACTTGCTCGTATTTGTATTCCAGCTTTGAGAATAGTGTAATGAGAATAGGACTCCGTTATGATCTCTTAAGTTGTCTTTGATATTGGCATCGAGGAGATGAAATGTCGTTCCTTCAGGCATTTCGTCGTCATTGTAGAAGTAAGTGTGTCCATAACTTTCATCTGTCCGATTAAAGGTTAAGTCTTGTGCGTAGGGCTCGTATTGATCGGCCATCGTTTGGGCTTCAACAGCAATTGCCATTGACGGAGCGATTGTCATAGCGCTGCCGAAGGTAAGGCTCACTGCGGCGAGGAGGGTGAGTGCCCGGGTCGTCTTTTTCATGACGAGGTTCCTTTCAGGAATGAGGTATAAAGCTGTGACTATTTAATCAGATTAGTTTCCTCGGGTAGTAAGTTTTGTGTCTGCTACCCCAATACATCAACCCCGTACCCACTTGGTGCGGGGTTTTCTCATGCAACAAACAATAAGGAAGGAGGTGCCACGATGGCACCTACGATCAGAGACTGGACATCGAAGTTCCTCTTCGGTGGCCCACGAAGCACAGCAAATCTCATTGGTGTGTGTATTCACACCACCGAAAATGACCCGAGTACGCCCGCTGAGAACGTCGCAAACTACCAGCTGAATACTCAGTCAGGTAGCTACAACACCTTGGCTGACCGAAAGGGAATCCTCCGAGAGAACACCGCTGACTGGATCACGTGGTCGACCGGAAATAAGGGCAACACTCTACTCATGCACTTGTCTTTTGTGGCACGTGCGTCGATGACTCGTGCGCAGTGGTTGGCAGAGGACGCCATGCTTCGCAATGGTGCGTGGGAGGTTGCGCAGTGGTGCAAGAAATTTGGGTGGCCTGTTCGACATGTCGGTGTCGCTGGGCTTCCTGGAATCACGACGCACGACGCCACTAGAGCTTGGGGATCAACGGATCACACTGACCCTGGCCCTAACTTCCCGTGGGACGTTTTCCTGCGGTATGTCAATGAAGAAATCAATGGCGGCACTGCAACTGCACCCGCCGAGGAGGGAACAATCATGGCTGAACTTACTGGAGTATCCGCAACCGCATTGGACATTGTCCGGCGAGGTGTCACGACTTTAGTGACGCCTCTGCAATCGGTCATTAATCCTGCGCGCTCGTTTTTACTCACCGACCTTGTGCGGTTCATTGATGCAACGTCGTGGGAGAACCGGGTGTATCTGCGTGAGCTTCTGCGTTCGCAGGGTAAGGATCCAGATGAGATCCGGGATGAAGCGATCAAGGCTGATCGGGAGGGGAAGTAAAGACCATGGATACTCGAAGCATTGTGAGCCGAGCCCTGGAGGAGATCCAGGCTGAGCAGACTCCTCGTGAGACGAAGGCGAACACGTGGGTGGTGATTGTCGGTGGTGTGCTGACTGTTGTGGCTGCTGGTCTTACTTACGGGTTGGATCACTTGCTCATCCCGTCTGATTACTCAGGCTATGTGGTTAGTGCTGTTGCCTTTATTGGCTATGTGTTGACGGCGTTGAAGATCAGTAAGACTCCGAACAGTGTGACGCCTACGAACTCTTCCAAGGTGTTGAATAAGGTGCAGGAGCTTTTGGAGCAGCTTCCTGAGACTGTCCAGGATCGTGTTGAGCAGGTGCGTTCGGAGTCGACTTCTCGTGTTGAGCAGTGGATCCAAGGGGCGACTGGCGTGTCGGTTGATTTGGACGGGTCAGACATCGTGGAGCAGGCACGGGTGGAGGCAGCCGCTGCGACTGCCGGCCTGACTGGACAGGGCTTGGATCATGCCTACGCAGATGAGTATGTAGGCGATCACCGGGTTGCGGAGTAATCGTCATGGCTGGCTGGCAATCGGCACTATCGCGGGCTGCGCCACGCGTTGCAGCATTGACGTGGGCGGCTTACGCGGTCACGAGAGTGGCGGCCTATGCTTCCACGTCACCTCCTCAGCTTCAACAGGTCCATGAGATTCTGCCACTGTGGATCCCCTGGACTGTGGTGGCCACACTTCTCGTTCTTGGTGGTCTAGTGCCACCGCGCGCCGGGCTTCGATCAAAGGCTCTTGCTCGTGGGATGAGGCAGTGGGGGTCGGTGATCTCGACGATGACATTGGGGATCTGGGCGGTGGCTTTTCTTCTGGCTGATGCTTCTCGTGGTTGGGTAAGTGCCGTGAATTATTTCATGTTGACAGCGTTTGCTGTGCTATCTGGGTGGATCATGAGCCGTGAGGTGGCGAGCGTTCGTGCGGTCCAGGGTGGTGATGCTTATGCCCCCATGGACTGAAAATGCTCTGCTACTTGCTTTGGCAGCGGGGCTACTCGGGATCCTCCAAAACCTTCTAAACCGTTCAGGTAGGAAAATGGAGGTCGATGCCACCTCTGATGATGCTCACGTGAAACGGCTTGGTGAGCACCTGGACCGGCTTGAACAAGCGCAGTTGCATGACCGCCGGCGCATTGATTGGTTGGAAGATGAGCTGTGGGCCGAGCGTGGTGTCAACACGGAGTTGCGGCATGCTCTGGTCCAGGTTGTCGATTGGGGGGAGTCGGTCTCTGAGTGGAAGCGTGGTGACCTCTCGAATCAGGCTCCTCAGGATCTTGATTGGGGGAAGTTCCACAAGCTGTTGGAGTCCCCACGGCCTCGTCGTCCACCCCCTGTTGTAGATGATTGAAATCTGTCCCCACTTGGCCATGCGCCGGGTGGGGACTTCTTCTCGTTTTGGTGGAAGTGGCTGTGATCCAGAAATAGGTACGCAACCAGAGTAACCATGTCACGTCGATTGCGACTGCATATCGAAATCAGATCTCGACGTTGGTCACACAGGTAAAAACTCTAATGGAGCAGCAAGCAGCGATCCAGACCAGACTTTCCGAGATGGAGGAGAAAGTCACGCGTGCTGATCATCGTGGTGATTGAGCTGAGAGGATTGCCCATAAAGCGCTTGACCGGGTTGATGATCACGTGAGCTATTTGCAAGTTCGGATTGTTGGGAGGGATATGCATGATCCTGATAGGACATTAACCCCGTGGGTTTCTGATCCACCGCCACACTTGATTGATGTTGAATGGACTCAGCAACATCGCACTGATTTAGAAGCGCTAGACGATTAATGATTGCTTCCATTACCTCGATAGTAGTGGGAGCTTAAATTCATTGGAGTGGTTCTCAGTCTATTTACGCTTGGAAAACAGCATTGAACCACAGGTCAAACCCAAAGATTAACCTGTTTTTCATGACGATTAGCGCCTCTCACATTTACGTGTTGGGGACTTTCCTACAGGGGTGTTGACCATCGAGGATGCGGATTGTTGAGTTCTTTCTCCAATGGGTGGCCCAGGAGTTCGGGAACCCATTCTGCGATCTGATCCAACACGATGGCGTACCCCACACTTGTGGATCGATCATTGATGCGTTCTCCTACGTAGACGGCGCACAAATCCCAGTTGCTGTTTCCGAAAGAGTTGAACAAGGGACTACCGGAGCATCCAGCCCCGGCAACTTCACTAACTTCTATGAATTGTGAGCCTCGTATGGCAGGAAGTGGAACCCCGCTTAATCTGCGCCGTACATGCCCTGTGCTATAAACCAAATCTGGGCGTATCCCTTGCCCAAGGCTCAGTAACTCTATCGCTGCGTCTTCTGGGTAACCCCATAAGTGATATGTGAGGGACGATCTGGTGTCTCTGTGATTAAAGGAGAAAAACGTTGTCCAGTTGGTTTCCGCGGTTGGAGGAGTGAGCTCAATCAGGGCTAGGTCTTCATGGGGGTGGGATTCCTGTGCGCAAATACTAAAGAGCAACCATCCGCCTTCGACGATGAAGAGGGCGGCTGGTTCGAGCGCGTGTTCGATTACATGTCCCGCGGTAAGGGCGAAGTTTCGCTGCCCGATTATGAAGCCGGTTCCCAGGAATTCTACTTTGCCTCGACTCGTGTCGACGATAGGGAATACGTGGTCTCTTATAGCGTCTGATTGGTGAAACTGCTGGTATGTATTTTCCATTGGGGGTTCCTTCATAGGCGGGCAGGGGGAAATTTGCGATGGATAAAAAGCTATCGTCAGGCGATGAACATAATTGTATTGTGATCTCTTGGAAGAGCGAACAACAATCTCGAAGAGGGGGGATTGCGGTTGACAAACCCCCTTTATATTTTGAGAACCTAAATTGCCTTATTAGTGAAATAATGAAGTTAGATAGTCATCAATGTCAAGAGAGGAGATTCCATGAACGCTAGGCGAAAGTCAACGAATGCTCTTTATTCCGATCGAATTAGGCTGCTGCGTACCGACCCAGACCGGTACTTTCGGGAATATCCAAAACCAGAGTTTGGCTTTAGATAAACTCGAAAGCCGACCACTCAGTCGAAATCTAAGTAAAAATTGCCCCAGTTGCCTGCTGGGGCAATTTTTTATGTCTCTACCCACATGACCGCTTCTTCTTCGCAATCCAGACAGGCGGCAGCAAGCCGGAGTAAGTGTGCGTCATTGTCGATGTTGAGCATAGAGAGCAGCGTCTCGGCCAGCTCCGCTCGTGTGCGGGCGACGATCCAGTGTCGGTCGTCAGCGTCTAGAAAAATGGTCATGAATGGTTAGACTGCGGGACGCCGGAAAAGGTTCCCGCGATCCCGCAATAATCCCGCAGGAGTTTCAAAACTCGCCATATATGGCGAACATGGCGAACGTAGTGAACGCCTGTGACCTGCATGTTTGCCTTTTCCCAGCGTGTAAAAACCCGGCACGAAGACGCCAGACATCATCATGCCTGAGTAGTTCTTAGGTTTAAAATCGCTGGACAATGGGATATTCAATTGTTTGGCTCGAGCTTATGCACTAGGGAATCCCACATTAATCCCGTCTCAATCTTGCTTTGATCTTGCTTTGATCTTGCTTTGATTGGGCGGGATTGCTTATTGAAAAGACGTATTCGAGATTGATCGAATGCGTCTTTTGTCAACCCTTAGTGGGCTCAGCCTGTGGACAACCCTGGATGGGGACTGGTTATCCACAGGTGAGGACTGGAGATGTTTGAAGCCCGCGATAAAACCACGTTGAATCTGAAAGCACAGCTTAATCAGACTTTTAAACAATCGTGGGGGACAGATGAAAACACAAAAACAATATCTGGGCGCGTTCGGGGAAGATGTTGCGCTACAACAATATTTAGATGATCAAGCAACGCTGCTAGATCGAAATGTTCGCTATTCATGTGGCGAACTTGACCTCATTGTTCGCTTGGCAAGCGGAGTTGTTGTTTTTGTAGAAGTGAAGACTCGGCGGGGGTCGGCTTTTGATTCAGCAGCGGCTGTGAACAATCAGAAAATGTTGCGGATGAGGCGTGCAGCTGCACTGTGGCTGGAGGGTAAACCTTATACTCCGATTCGTTTTGATGTGGTGGCAATCGTTTTGGATCCGCACACGGGGCGCCCAGAGATCACTGTTTATGAGGATGTGGAACATGGCGCTCGGTAGAACTATATCCACTGCGCAATTAGGTGTGCAGGCAAAAATCGTTCGTGTGGAGGCTAATGTTGGCCCAGGATTGCCTGGTACCTACATTGTTGGATTAGCAGATACTGCCATTTCAGAATCTCGGGATCGTATTAAAACTGCGGTGCAAAACAGTGGCTTGATGTGGCCAAAGACCAAAGTGATCATTAACCTCTCGCCGGCTTCCATGCGTAAACAAGGTTCGCAGTGTGATCTCGCGATGACCGTTGCAGTTCTCATTGCCCATGGCTCTAACCCCAAAGCGATGTTTCATGCGCAGAACACGTTATTTCTGGGTGAGGTGGCGCTTGATGGAACCTTGCTCCCTGTTACTGGAGTTCTTCCAGCGCTGTTGGCCGCGAAGGAGGAAGGTATTGGCAAGATTGTGATCCCGGAGGGAAATGCCCAAGAAGCAGGACTGGTTGAGGATCCTTCAGTCTTTTTGGCACATTCCATCGACCAGGTCATGCGATGGCTTGATGGGGAAGAGGCGTTGCCTCAGCCTGGACTATTCAATGATGAAAATAGCCTCAAACTGCCTGATATGCGTGATGTGGTGGGACAACCAGAAGCTAGGTTTGCTGCAGAAGTAGCTGCTGCCGGTGGTCACCACATGCTGATGATTGGCCCTCCCGGTTCTGGAAAATCCATGATCGCCGAGCGGATTCCCAGCTTGCTTCCCGAACTGTCGCCCCAACAAATGATCGAGGCGACGGCAGTGCATTCCGTTGTGGGGCGAACCTTTTCAGGGCCGGTGTCGAGGGCTCCGTTTATTTCCCCACACCACAATGTCAGCAAGGCTGCTCTGCTCGGAGGTGGCTCGGGATCTCCTCTTCCGGGTGCTATCAGCCTGGCGCATCATGGTGTGTTGTTCCTGGATGAGGTTAGTGAGATTCCAGCGTCAATCCTTGATTCTTTGAGGACTCCATTGGAATACGGCTCGATCCGCATCATCAGATCCCGCCATGATGTCACCTTCCCCGCACAGTTCCAGCTCATCCTCGCGGCCAATCCGTGTAGATGCGGTGCAGAACAGCCTCAAGAATGTGTCTGTTCTGGCTCAGCTCGCGCGACGTACCTTAATAATCTTTCGGGTCCGTTGAGGGATCGCTTGGACATGGTTGTTGCCACCCACTCTAAAGGTGCAGTGCTGCGTAGTGATGACGTTGAGGCGTCTGCTCCCATTGCTGATCGGGTGGCACAAGCTCGTGAGAGGGCAGCTTTCCGATGGCGCCGTTCTGGACTGGGAAATCTTGTTAATGCACACGTAGATCCACACTTCTTGCGGAGGAATTTTGCCGCAACAGAAGACGCCATGGTGTACCTCGGCGCGTTCCTGGCGGAAGGAGCAATCTCCCAACGTGGCTGCGATCGGGCCATAAAACTGGGTTGGACCTTGTGCGATTTGGATGGGGAACAGCAGCCCAATCTTGACCATATTGCGCGAGCCATGGAGCTTCGGGGCACTACATACAGTGAGGTAGCAGCATGATTGACTCCCGCTTGCTGGCATGGGCGTATCTCTCAAAAGTGGTGGAGGGGCCCAATGCACACCTGCAAAAGCTCCTGAAAGAAGGTCATGATGTAGAGCGGATCGCATTTGGTATTAAACACCGCGAAGAGTGGATTGGCGAAGGTCTGCTGAAAAACACCGATTCCCGGTACTCGATTGATACCGCGCAAACTGATCTGGAAACTATCGCCAAACTCGGTGGGCGGCTCATCACACCTGAAGACGACGAATGGCCGATGGAAGAATTAGACCATGCCTTTGGATTTGCCGCTTCTGGCATGAGTGATCATGTGCGTACCTATCAAGATGATGCGCTGCCACCGCATGCGTTGTGGATTAGGGGAGGAAATCTCAGAACACTCAGTGCACAGTCCGTCACACTCGTGGGCACCAGGGCAATAAGCCAATATGGCACGGAAGTAACTCGGGAATTCACCCAAAACCTTGTGTCACATCAGTGGACAATCATCTCAGGTGGTGCCTTGGGAGTTGATAGCGTCGCCCATAGTGAAGCCGTACGTGCACAAGGCTCCACCATCGCGATCGCAGCATGCGGATTGGATCGCTCGTACCCCAGCCACAATCGAGATCTGTTCAACCAGATTGCCAAATCCGGAAAGGGGGCGTTGGTGAGTGAATATCCACCGGGAACTCCACCTCAACGCCACCGCTTTCTCACTCGCAATCGTCTCGTTGCTGCTCTATCTCAAGGAACTGTCGTGGTGGAGGCAGCCTGGAGGTCAGGCGCGCTAAACACTTTGAGCTGGTGTGCTGGTTTAGGTAGGATTGCTATGGCGGTCCCTGGGCCGGTAAATACTGCTGGATCACTTGGGTGCCACGAAAGGATTCGAAACGGCAGCGCACAAATGGTCACCAGTGCAGATGACGTTCGGTCACTTCTGGGTGCAGTGGGTGCAATGGATAGCCAAACTCAGTATGAATTAAACTTCGCGGCCACTCCAGTACAGGGTTTAACCAGAAATGAGCTGCGAGTTTTTGATGCGTTAGACGACCGAGGAGAGGGGAGGGAAGCGGCGAGTATCGCTACCGAAGCCGGGTTGACCTTGCAGTTAACAATTTTCCTTCTCATTGCATTGAACAAGCGCGGAATCGTGAAACGCGACGGAACTGCTTGGTCGAGAAATGCGGAAATGCCATAAAACCTGGGGGTTATATAAAAAACTTCACAAAAAGTTGCATCCGCATCAACCGAAAGATAGTGTGTGTGAGGCAAGCCTAAGTAAACTTCTTCAAGGTTCGGGCTGGTTCCTTGAAGACGGTTCCGCAATGTGGCTCCACAACTGTGGGGGACATCGCGCTAGGGTTAGCACTATGGGTGAGTCAAAAAAGAAGGTGGCGCGTTCCGGGCGGAACGCGCCACCTTCTAGTATTTCCGGCGCCGACGCGCCGTCCAAGCTGCATACGCTTATCGACGATTTCTGTGAGCATCTAGACCTTGTGGTGGGTCGTTCAGCTGCAACAATTCGAGGATATCGATCAGACCTTTATGCCATGGCCGACACAATCGAAGATATCGACAATTTCTCCCTGCCGACTCTGCGCCAATGGCTTGGTATAGCGGTAGATGAGGGAAGGTCCAGGGCAACACTCGCCAGAAGAACTGCATCTGTCAAGGCGTTTTCTTCATGGGCTCAGAAAAACGGCCACCTCAAAGCTGATGAAGCAGCCCGACTCATTTCACCGAAGATCACGAGGGATCTTCCTAAGGTTCTCGGGGAACAGCAGGCAGGAGACTTTGTAGAAAATGCAGCTTCCACAAATGAAGAAGAGTTCCTGCGTGATTCCGCGATTCTGGAGCTTCTTTATGCCACGGGAATGCGTGTTGCTGAACTCTGTGGAATCGATCTTCCAGACATTGACTACGACCGCAAAATGGTACGAGTGCTGGGTAAAGGAAATAAAGAGCGCGTTGTCCCATTCGGGGAATCGGCACACAAGGCGTTAAGAAATTGGCTAGATGTGCGCGATGAGATGACGGAAGATCCCAAAGCGCTCTTTGTTGGGGTGCGGGGTCAGCGAATTAATGCGCGCCAAGTTCGAAGGATTGTTGATCGAGCGGCAAAAGTCACTGGCGTTGACCATTTGTCACCACACTCGCTGCGGCATACTGCGGCAACTCACTTGCTGGACGGTGGGGCGGACCTTCGCCAGGTTCAAGAACTATTAGGGCACTCGTCAATGCAAACGACGCAGATCTATACCCACGTCAGTAATAAGAGACTGCTTGAAGCGTTTAATAAAGCGCATCCACGTGCCTAGTTAAGAGGTTTAAGGCGAATGGTTGGCCGGGGAAGTAGCGATAGGGGATTGATATACTCTTCACCTATTTTTGCGCCCCACTGAAGTCCAGGGAACTTAGTGGTTGGATGGCCAAGGGTGCCTATGGCATCGCCTTCTTCCACGTGTTCGCCAACTGACACGTGGGCGTGAACTGGTTGGTATGTGGTTCGAACGCCATCGGCGTGATCAATGGAAATGGTCGGAGTTCCAACAACGATGCCGGCAAAAGCGACAGTGCCCGAGCCACTGGCCAACACTGTCTCTCCAATGTTTAGGGGTAGATCCACGCCGCGGTGACCTGGAAGCCAATTCTTCTCGGGCTTATCAAAGCCCCGAAGAACAGGGCCTGCACGGTCACTGTCTGTCGCAGGATTTACGTAAGCGTGGGCCAACGCTGGGGATGTGAGCAGGGTGAGGATGAACGTAAGGGCCAGAATCCACATCAGTCGAAAGGGCATGAAATTCAGCATTGCTGGACTCAAGCGCTCCGTCCACCAAACAATCTGACCCCTGTGGAAAGTGGGGCAATTGGGGTAGTAGTAAAAGACATGTCCTGAAACAATCCACAGCACCTGCGGGAGGGTTTGGGATTGCAGGTCAAAGTATGTAAACTTGTCGGCAGCAGTGTGTCCGAATTGTGTTTCATCATGCCTGAAAGCATGGTGAGGGATAATTTTAACTACTGACTACGCGCGGTGGCGTTGAATACACATTCAACTCCGGAGCAACGAGGTCCCAAACAGCTCATTCGAGTTTTAGGGTGTTGACCTGGGAAACCATCGCTAGGGTGCAGGATAAAAACCTGCACAAATTTTCAAAACCGAAACCCTAAGACTTAGAAAGGGGCTTAACATGGCAGTCGTAACCATGCGAGAGCTTCTCGATGCTGGTGTGCACTTTGGCCACCAGACCCGCCGCTGGAACCCAAAGATGCGTCGTTTCATCTTCACCGAGCGTAACGGCATCTACATCATTGACCTTCAGCAGACCCTGACCTACATCGATCAGGCTTTCGAGTTCGTCAAGGAAACCGTTGCTCACGGTGGCACCGTTCTTTTCGTTGGTACCAAGAAGCAGGCTCAGGAAGCTGTTCAGGTTGAGGCAGACCGCGTTGGTATGCCTTACGTGAACCACCGTTGGCTCGGCGGCATGCTGACCAACTTCCAGACCGTTTCCAAGCGTCTGAACCGCATGAAGGAACTGCAGGCAATGGATGCTGCAGAAAACGGCTACGAGGGTCGCACCAAGCGCGAAGTTCTCATGCTGACCCGTGAGCGCACCAAGCTGGAGCGCGTCCTCGGTGGTATCGCAGAGATGACCCGCGTGCCTTCCGCACTGTGGATCATTGACACCAACAAGGAGCACATCGCTGTCGCTGAGGCTCACAAGCTGAACATCCCAGTTGTTGCCATCCTGGACACCAACTGTGACCCAGACGTTGTTGACTTCCCAGTTCCTGGTAACGACGACGCAATCCGCTCCACCGCACTGCTTTCCCGCGTTATCTCCACCGCTGTGGAAGAGGGTAAGAAGGCACGCGAGGAGCGTCAGCTGGCAGCTGCTAAGGATGCAGCAGGCGACGCAAAGCCTGAGGCAGAGGAAGCACCAGCAGCAGCTGAGGCTGAAGAGGCACCTGCAGCTGAGTAAGCTGCTCTTAACTGCAGTTTCTGCAGTTAGCTGACCAATTTAAAGCCCCCACGACAATGGAACTTTGACTTTTAAAATTTCATCGCCGTGGGGGCTTTTTGGGCAGCCAGCCCGCCGTGTCGCAACGTAATCGACTGAATACCTGTACGATCACTTTTTAGACGGGCGGGTAGGGCTACTGTGCCCTAACCTAAGCTTGTAAAGCATTAATTATCCATACATAAGGAGGATCGCCCCGTAATGGCGAACTACACCGCTGCGGATGTTAAGAAGCTCCGCGAACTCACCGGTTCCGGCATGCTCGATTGCAAGAAGGCTCTGGAGGAGTCCGCTGGCGACTTCGACAAGGCTGTTGAGATCCTGCGCGTCAAGGGCGCAAAGGACGTCGGAAAGCGTGCAGAGCGTAACGCTACCGAAGGTCTCGTTGCAGTTTCTGGCAACACCATGGTCGAGGTCAACTCTGAGACCGACTTCGTTGCAAAGAACTCTGACTTCAAGGAATTCGCTGCAAAGGTTGCAGACGCAGCAGCAGCTGCAAAGGCTAACTCCCAGGAAGAGCTCGCAGCAGTTGACGTGGACGGACAGACCGCAGACGCAGCTCTGCAGGAGTTCTCCGCAAAGATCGGCGAGAAGCTTGAGCTTCGTCGCGCAGTAACCCTCGAGGGCGACAAGACCGCTGTTTACCTCCACCAGCGTTCCGCTGATCTGCCACCAGCAGTTGGCGTTTTGGTTGCTTTCACCGGTGAAGGTGAAGCAGCTGAGGCAGCTGCACGTCAGGCTGCAATGCAGATTGCTGCTCTGAAGGCTTCTTACCTCACCCGTGAGGACGTTCCTGCAGAGATCATCGAGAAGGAGCGCTCCATCGCTGAGCAGATCACTCGCGAAGAGGGCAAGCCAGAGCAGGCTATCCCTAAGATCGTTGAGGGTCGTCTGAATGGCTTCTACAAGGAGAACGTACTTCTTGAGCAGTCCTCGGTAGCTGACAGCAAGAAGACCGTTAAGTCTCTTCTGGACGAGGCTGGCGTTACCGTCACCTCCTTCGCTCGCTTCGAGGTCGGCCAGGCTTAAGGCCACTTGAAGGTTGTGGGTGGGTGTCTGTTGATCCCCACCTCGCCTTTTTAAGTTTTGAAAAAGACTTAAACACTTTAGAAGGTTGCCCCGCGCATCGATTCAGGTGCGTGGGGCTTCATTCTGCGTGGAGTTATTTTTCTATAACTTCTTAACCTAAACCCCTAGTCTTTCCGCATTGAATACAAGGGTCGATGTAAGATCGAATCCCAGGAATAGGGGTGCCCTGAATTTGGGTCTCAGTGGCTTCTTGGTTGCTGTGATTTTTTCAAGGCGTACCCCGTGGCCGATGTTAAAAGCGGTTGGCACAACCCCTACTGAAGGAGAACACCACTGTGACCACCTCGAGTGAACAACCCCGTACAGGATACAAACGAGTGATGTTAAAGCTCGGAGGTGAAATGTTTGGTGGTGGCAAAGTCGGCGTCGATCCTGATGTAGTAGACAATGTTGCACGTCAGATCGCTGAAGTTGCTAAAACTGGAGCAGAGATTGCCGTTGTTATCGGTGGCGGAAACTTCTTCCGCGGAGCTGAGCTTCAGCAGCGTGGCATGGACCGCGCACGGTCCGATTACATGGGTATGCTCGGCACAGTCATGAACTGCCTCGCCTTGCAGGACTTCCTCGGTCAGCATGGCGTTGAATGCCGTGTCCAGACCGCCATCAACATGGCACAGGTCGCAGAACCATATCTGCCACTGCGCGCAGAACGCCACCTGGAAAAGGGCCGCGTTGTCATCTTCGGTGCTGGCATGGGTATGCCGTACTTTTCCACAGACACCACTGCTGCACAGCGTGCGTTGGAAATCGGCTGTGACGTCCTGCTGATGGCTAAGGCTGTTGACGGTGTGTACAGCGATGATCCTCGTACCAACCCAGATGCTGAGCTCTTCACCGAAATTACTCCAAAGGAAGTAATTGAGAAGGGCCTGAAGGTTGCCGATGCAACTGCATTCAGCCTCTGCATGGACAACAAGATGCCTATCTTGGTGTTTAACCTGCTTACTGAAGGCAACATTGCTCGCGCCATCAGCGGTGAACGTATCGGTACTCTGGTCGAGTCCTGATACATTTAGTCTTATAAACAGCGTGGCTTATCTAGGTTCGATTCTAGGATCCATCAGAATCCACGCTGTTAGAAAAACACAGGAGTGAATAAATGATTGATGAAATTCTGTTCGAAGCAGAAGAGCGCATGACAGCAACGGTCGAGCACACCCGCGAAGATTTGACCACCATTCGTACCGGTCGCGCAAACCCGGCTATGTTCAACGGTGTCATGGCTGAATACTACGGCGTGCCTACTCCTATTACTCAGATGTCAGGCATCTCTGTTCCAGAGCCTCGCATGCTGCTGATCAAGCCTTATGAGATGTCTTCTATGCAGGTCATTGAGAATGCTATCCGTAACTCTGACCTTGGTGTTAACCCCACCAACGATGGCCAGGTGCTGCGTGTGACCATCCCACAGCTCACTGAAGAGCGTCGTAAGGACATGGTCAAGCTTGCTAAGGGTAAGGGCGAAGACGGCAAGATTGCCATTCGTAACATCCGCCGCAAGGGCATGGACCAGCTAAAGAAGCTGCAAAAAGATGGCGACGCTGGCGAAGATGAAGTACAGGCAGCAGAAAAAGAACTAGATAAAGTCACCGCTGGTTTTGTTGCGCAGGTCGATGAAGTCGTTGCTCGCAAGGAAAAGGAACTGATGGAGGTCTAGAAGACCTTTATCGCAATGGCTTAAGAATTACGTCGTTTCAACGTCGATTGGGCGGGGAAACGACGCTTTCTTTTGCTTGCAAGAGTGTTTGGAAGAATTTTTTCGAGAATGCTGGCACCATCAACAGTGACATTGTTAGAAACTTCAAGGAGAACCCATGAATGAACCGGAGCAACATCACCGGTCCATGAGGATGCCCAAACCCAAAAATAATGCGGGTCGAGATCTCAAAGCTGCCATTGCTGTGGGTATCGGACTGGGGGTCCTGGTTCTTTTGGGGATTGTCCTAAGCCCATGGGGTTGGTACATCCTCGTTGCAGGTTTTATGGCTGCAGCAACATGGGAAGTTGGTAGCAGACTTAAAGAAGGCGGCTATCATTTGCCACTGCCGATTATGATCATCGGCGGTCAGGCAATCATCTGGCTGTCATGGCCATTTGGCACGATGGGCATTTTGGCGTCTTTTGTGGCCACTGTGTTGGTGCTGATGTATTTCCGAATTTTCTACAATGGCACGGAAAAAGAAGCCCGCAACTATTTGAGGGACACCTCTGTGGGCATCTTCGTGCTCACCTGGATTCCATTGTTCGGAAGCTTCGCTGCGATGCTGTCGCTGATGCAAAACAATTCCATCCCGGGTACATACTTCATTTTGACGTTCATGCTGTGTGTGATCGCATCGGATGTGGGCGGGTATATCGCGGGTGTGTTCTTTGGATCGCACCCAATGGCGCCGTTGGTGAGTCCGAAGAAGTCTTGGGAAGGCTTTGCCGGCTCCATTGTCTTAGGATCGGTCACTGGTGCACTCAGTGTTCACTTCCTGCTCGATCACCACTGGTGGATGGGTGTGATCTTGGGTTGTGCCCTAGTTGTGTGCGCCACGTTGGGTGACTTGGTTGAGTCGCAGTTCAAACGCGATTTGGGCATCAAGGATATGTCGAACCTTCTTCCAGGCCACGGCGGATTGATGGACCGTTTGGATGGCATGCTCCCGGCCGCGATGGTGACGTGGTTGATCCTGAGTGTGATCAGCAGCTCGTATCCGTCGTAAAGCTTGGGCCAGCTTTAAGTTCAAAAAACTTGAAAGGCGCTGAGGTGCATAACGTGTGCACCTCAGCGCCTTTTTGGCTGTCAAAGTTTAAAGGGCTTTACGGATTTTTCTTAACTGGCGACGGTACTCAAACATGCGCACGCCACCAACAAGCGCCATAATCAATGCACCGGTAATGGCTGCTAGTAGGAAACCGATTCCGGCTGGGAATTGGAAGGTCCACGCAAAAAGGTTAAGCTCTACGGTGGTTTGGTTCTGCATGATGAAGACCAACAGTAGGATTAGCAAAAGTGCGCCTACGATGAGAGCTACCCACGTGCCACCGGCAAGTGTTTGTTTTGGAGCCACAACAGGTTCGGACTTCTTTGTGTTCTGCTTCGCCTGACGCTTCGACTCAACGGCAGTTTCTGGCTCCGAGTAAGCAGGTTCTTCTTGAACTGCAGGTGTGTTTGCAGTCACCTCAGGCTCGTCGGGAATATTTTTTCCTCCAAGCGGGTTTAACTCACTGTTACCTTCGTATGCTGGGTCTAAACCGGTGGGAAGGTCGTTTGGGTTGGTCTCAAATGGATCCACAGGTTTGTTGCTCATACAGCCATTGAACTCGTAGAATCACCGTTCCGCCACCCAAATCAGCCCAATAAGTTCAACAATTACATAACATCTGAAAGAATAGGGACATTATGGCTACACCTGTACCACTGGTTTTTAACGCACCTAAGCGTGGCATGCCCCCAACCCACTTTGCGGATCTTAATGATGAGGCTCGCATTGAGGCTCTTAAAGAGCTCGGCTTGCCCAAATTCCGACTCAATCAGATCGCTCGACACTACTATGGTCGCCTCGAGGCTGACCCACTCACTATGACGGACCTGCCTGAAGGTGCTCGTCAAGAAGTCAAGGATGCTCTTTTTCCAACGTTGATGTCTCCTCTGCGCGTCGTCGAAACCGATGACGATACAACTCAGAAGACGTTATGGAAGCTCCATGATGGCACTTTGCTTGAGTCTGTTCTCATGCGCTATTCAGATCGCTCCACGCTGTGTATTTCTTCGCAGGCTGGTTGCGGCATGGCGTGCCCATTCTGTGCAACTGGTCAGGGCGGTTTAGACCGTAACCTTTCAATCGGTGAGATCGTGGATCAGGTTCGTAATGCTGCTGCAACGATGCAGTCAGAGGGCGGTCGTCTGTCCAACATTGTGTTCATGGGAATGGGCGAGCCGCTCGCTAACTACAAGCGCGTGGTGTCGGCTGTTCGTCAGATCACGCAGCCAAGCCCTGCGGGCTTCGGCATTTCCCAGCGCAGTGTGACTGTCTCCACCGTGGGCCTCGCTCCAGCTATCAGGAAGCTTGCCGACGAAGAGATGTCCGTAACTTTGGCAGTTTCCTTGCACACTCCAGACGATGAGTTGCGTGACACTCTCGTGCCAGTCAACAATCGTTGGCCTGTCGCTGAGGTACTGGACGCTGCTCGTTACTACGCAGATAAGTCTGGCCGTCGCGTCTCCATCGAGTATGCGCTCATTCGCGATGTGAATGACCAGGATTGGCGCGCAGATATGCTGGGCGAGAAGCTGCATAAGGCTTTGGGCTCCCGTGTGCACGTCAACTTGATTCCATTGAACCCAACTCCTGGTTCTAAGTGGGATGCTGCACCTAAGGCTCGTCAGGATGAGTTTGTACGTCGTGTGATCGCCAAGGGTGTTCCATGCACTGTGCGTGATACCAAGGGACAAGAAATCGCTGCGGCTTGTGGACAGCTTGCTGCGGAGGAATCTGCTTAAGCCCTCAAAGCTCAAAAGCCCGTTGTTTTTGCAAAAATGCGAAAACAACGGGCTTTTGTCGTTGGTGAGGTGCTCCTGAACATCTGTGCTTCAGCTGGTAGCGTCGCATGTATTATTGGTGCTTTTCACTAATAGCAATGCACTAACGCACATAGCCGCCGACACGTGAATCGAAAGAAGTTCATCTCCGATGACTGATCCTGAAAACTCGCAAGGAACCCCACAGATTTGTCCGACTGATCCGACTACGCAAGCATTAGCAGTTCGGGGCTTAACCAAGTCCTATGGTGATGCAACAGTAGTGAACAATATCAATCTGGACATCCCCAAAGGAGCCATTTACGGCATCGTTGGACCTAATGGTGCAGGTAAAACCACCATGCTGTCCATGGCAACGGGTTTACTGAGGCCGAATAAAGGCACCGCGTGGATTTCGGGTTTCAATGTGTGGGAAGAGCCAAACGATGCAAAACGAAGCATGGGATTGTTGGCAGATGGCTTGCCCATCTTTGATCGCTTGACTGGCAAAGAACTGCTCACATATGTCGGGGCATTGCGTGAGTTGGATGAAGGCATTGTTGATCAACGTAGTGAGGAATTGCTGGAGGCCCTCGGGCTTAAAGAAGCAGCGGGCAAGAGAGTCGTCGACTATTCCGCCGGCATGACGAAGAAGATTCTTTTGGCCCAGGCCCTCATTCACAATCCGAAAGTGCTCATCCTTGATGAACCTTTGGAAGCGGTTGATCCGGTGTCTGGTCGTTTGATTCAGCAGATTTTGAAGAACTTTGCGCAAACGGGTGGAACCGTCGTTTTGAGTTCGCATGTCATGGAATTGGTTGAGGGGTTGTGCGATCACGTTGCCATCATCAACAGGGGAGTGGTGGAGATTGCCGGACATGTGGATGAGGTTCGTCGGGGCAGATCTTTGACGGATGTCTTCGTTGATGCGGTTGGAGGCGCTGCTCTTCAAGAGGGGTCACTATCTTGGTTGGGTGCGTCCGAAGGCCATAGCGAAGGCCAAAATCAGAACGAGGATCGGGCTGAGTAAATGACTAAAACACTTCTGAAACTACAGCTGACGTTGTGGGGAAGAACTATTAAAGGAAATAAAGCGGCAATAGTGATGATGTCGCTGCTATCTTTTTACGCCTTGATGGGTTTGTTTGGTTTCGGCATCTTTTTGGCTCTTGGGCTTGGGCAAGACCACATGGGCATCCTTGCTGGTGTTGTCTCGGTCGGCATGGTGGCTTATTGCATTGCTGCGTTTATGTGGCCGTCAGGTGAGGGGCAGCTGGATCCGACTGCATTTTCCACCATGCCGCTATCGGCGAAGCAATTATTGCCTGGATTCGCTATCAGTACGCTCCTGCAGTCACGGGGGATTATTGCGGTGATTTGTACGGTGGCGACATCCATTATCGCTGCGGTGTTTTTACCTGTTGGTTCGTGGCCGATGATCGTGTTCATGATGGCGGTATCGCTGGTTACTACGTTGCTTTTGGGTGAGTTGCTTGGGGCGTTGACCTCGGGTTCTTCTTCTAGGGTGAGTAATGATCGCCGTACAGTTCTTACTTCCGTTGTCTTCATGGTGTTTGTTGTTGGCTATAACATGCTGATTGGCGCGGATGGAATGAGTCGAATCGATGCCATTGGGGCTTATACAAAGTGGACACCATTTGGGGCGGGTGCAGGTGCTATTGAGGCTTTTGCTGTTGGTTTGTGGGGTGAGGCAGGCCTGTTAACATTGCTGGCTTTTGTTTATGTTGCTGCTGGTTTCTGGTTATGGTCACAGCTGATTAATCGCGCGCTCACTGCGCCGCTGGACCAAGGTGGGCAAGGGCAAAGCGCTAAAGACAGCGCCGGTGAAGGCAAGAAGGTTCTCTTTCTGCCAGGTATTCCTTGGTCAGTTGGAGGTGCCATTTTCTCGAGGTCGCTGCGTTATATGTTCAGGGACTCCAGGTTGTTGGGATCAATGATTGTGTTCCCGCTTCTTGGCGTGCTGTTTATTTTCCAGAGCTTCACCGTTGAGTTTTTCATGATCTATGTTGGGTTGATCATGATGGCAGTGTTCGCAGGATCCGTTGCTACCAATGATTTTGGCTATGACGGCCCTTCGTTGTGGCTAAATATCGTTGCTGGTGTCAAAGCCCGAACGTTGTTGATGCCCAGGCACTGGGCATCAATGCTGCCGGGAAGTGTGTCAATTGTGGTGTTTATGATCATCACCATTGTGCTCGCGGAGAATAAGACCACCGCTGTGCTGATCTGTTTTATTGGCCTGGGGATCTTTATCTCCAGTGCGGCTGTAGCGTTGTTGGTCACCACATTTAATCCGTATCCGACTTCTAAGCCAGGCACGAGTCCTTGGGGCGATCGAAGTGGCTATTCCGGTGCTGCGTTTGTGGGAGCATTTGCCGCACTGTTACTGGGATGGATCCCAACGATTCCTACTATCGCATTGGGTATCTTTGGTCTGGTTACCGATCAGATGTGGATGATCATCCTCTCGGAGGTGCTGGCCATTATTCTCCCAGTAGCTGTGTACATCGGCGTTGCTAAGGTGTGTATTCGCAAGGTGGAGAAGGATCTTCCGGAGATCTTCGACAAGGTGAAAACTCACGTGAAATAGAAAAATGCGGGTGCTTCGAGAAAATCTCGAAGAACCCGCATTTTCTTTTTGAAAAACTAGTTGTCTAGTTCTTTCGCAGAATCTGCAGCACGCAGGTGAGCGACACGGCTTGGCTCGATGTTGACGGAGCGAAGCTGGGAGTCAGTGAGGTTACCCCAGGTGCCGGTGAGGGTTGCCTGATCGTAGGTCCAGTCTGGCTCGACGTGGCCGACAGGCTTGTTGCGGGAAGTGATGGTGCGAACCTGGGAGAGCTTTGGCTCGAACAGGTGGATCAGCAGGCCGATGACCAGAAGGGCGGTGATGACGAGAAGCCAGATGGTTTCAACGTGGCCCTTGTGGTTACCGAAGTTGTATCCAAGCATGAACAGAACGGAAATCCAGCCGGCGAGTTGGATGGTGTTGCGCTTGAGACCGTGCCATCCCCATGCAGCCGAAGGCTCATCAAGGGTGGATACACCGCGGTAGATCTCAGGCTCAATCGTGTGGGAGGAACCAGCCACGTTTTACTCCTTTATTCGCAAGTTGCAGTGGTACGCCTTCGCGCCCGCTGCAACAAGCACCTACAGAACTTGGTTTAACTCTCACTATGTTCTCATATTTTGCGCGGTCAAGCGAAAAAACCAGTGGTGTTGTGAGGTTTCCAACTGCGCTTTCGCAGTCATCATGCAGGCATAACCTGAAACCCATCCGTTTGGATTGCCCCAAATGGGTGTAGTGGGTGCGTTTACCCAACAAGTGCAAGAATGGGAGTCGTGACTAAAAAGATCCTTATTTTGGGAAGCACTGGTTCGATTGGAACTCAGGCGCTGGACGTTATTGCTGATAATTCAGACAAGTTTGAAGTGGTGGGTATCGCTGCGGGCGGTTCTCAGCCAGACCTCGTTATTTCGCAGGCGCAGCAGTTGGGGCTGGCTGCAGACAAGGTTGCGGTTGCTGATGCACAGGCTGCCGCAGTAATTTCGAAGGCTCTCGGCGGCGAGATCATCTCTGGAACCGATGCTGCGAAGATTCTGGTGGAAACCACAAAGGCCGACACTGTGCTTAATGCTCTGGTTGGTTCTTTGGGGCTTGCGGCAACGCTGGCCACTCTGGAATCTGGTGCGCATCTTGCCTTGGCTAACAAAGAATCGCTGGTTGCCGGTGGTGAGTTTGTTACCTCAAAGGCGAAGCTGGGGCAGATCATTCCGGTCGATTCGGAGCACTCTGCCATGGCGCAGTGTTTGCGTTCGGGTACTCGTGATGAGGTTGCGCGGATTGTGCTGACAGCTTCGGGCGGACCTTTCAGGGGCTGGACCAGGGAGAAGATGTGGGAGGTGACTCCCGAGCAGGCAGCAGCGCACCCAACGTGGGCGATGGGGCAGATGAACACGTTGAACTCCGCCACCCTTATTAATAAAGGCCTCGAACTCATCGAGGCGACCCTGCTGTTTGAAACGGATGCGGATCTAATTGATGTGACGGTGCATCCGCAGTCGATCATCCACTCCATGATCACGTTTACGGATGGTGCGACCATCGCGCAGGCGTCGCCACCATCGATGAAACTGCCGATCGCGTTGGCGCTTGATTGGCCACATCGGGTGCCGAAGGCTCAGCCGGCGCTGGATTTCACCGCTGCCCATACCTGGACTTTTGAGCCGGTGGATGATGCCGCATTCCCTGCGGTGCAGCTGGCTAGGCACGTCGCAAAGCAAAAAGGCACGTACCCCGCGGTGTATAACGCCGCCAACGAGGAGGCGGCTGAGGCGTTTTTGCGCGGGCGAATCAAGTTTCCGCAGATCGTGGACGTGGTGGACGAGGTCCTCCAAGGAGCTTCTCAGTTTGCTGGTGTAGCATCACACGTCGACGATATTTTGGCAACCGAATCTGAGGCACGCGCGCGTGCGAATGCTTTGATCAACCGGTTGGCAACCAACTTGTAAGCTAAGGAGCTTCCGCCTCGTGGCAGCCTATCTTCTTGGTGTCGTATTATTTTTCCTCGGCATCGCTGTAACCATCGCGCTTCACGAGTGGGGGCACTTCATCACAGCGCGCATTTTCGGAATGAAAGTGCGGCGTTTCTTCATCGGTTTCGGCCCGACCGTGTTTGCCAAAAGACGCGGCGAAACCGTGTACGGCCTTAAAGCGATTCCGGTTGGAGGCTTTTGTGACATCGCGGGAATGACCGCTCAAGATGAACTTGATCCGGCAGACCTCCCGCGCGCCATGTACCTAAAGCCCTGGTGGCAGCGCATAATTGTGCTTTCCGGCGGCGTGATCATGAATCTGATCGTCGGCTTTTTGGTGCTTTACGGCGTGGCGGTGAGCTCCGGCATCCCTAATCCAGATGTGGATACCACCGCGACAGTTGACACCGTTCAGTGCGTGCCGGAAACCCAAATTTCCGCAACAGAACTGTCTAGCTGCGTAGGTTCAGGCCCGGCGGGCGACGCCGGCATTGAGCACGGCGATAAGATTTTGGCCGTCAACGGCCAAGAGATGGCAAACTTCACCGCCATCCGCGATGCGATCCTCGAGCTCCCAGGCGAAACGGCAACGCTGACGATTGAGCGGGAGGGAACGCTTTTCGACGTCGACCTCCAGGTTGCCTCTGTCACCCGTCTCGCCTCTGACGGTTCAGAAATTACCGTCGGCGCGGTGGGCATGTCGAGCCTTCCACCGACCGATGTGTACAAAAAATACGGCCCAATCGAAGGTGTGGGAGCAACTGCACGTTTCACCGGCGACATGATCAGCGCCACGTGGGACGGACTCAAAGCCTTCCCGGCGAAAATCCCAGGAGTCGTCGCATCCATCTTCGGTGCAGAACGAGATGTAGAAAGCCCCATGAGTGTGGTGGGCGCGTCACGCATCGGCGGCGAGTTTGTCGAACGTTCCATGTGGGACATGTTCATGATGATGCTGGCCAGCCTGAACTTCTTCCTCGCGCTATTTAACCTCGTGCCGCTGCCACCACTTGATGGCGGACACATTGCCGTGGTGATCTATGAAAAAATCCGCGACTTCTTCCGCAAACTGCGCGGAAAACCAGCGGGCGGCCCAGCGGATTACACCAAACTAATGCCCGTCACCGTAGCTGTCGCAGCCTTGCTGATGACAGTGGGAGGCCTGGTCATTGTGGCCGATGTGGTCAACCCTGTCAGACTCTTTGGCTAACGATACGGAATTGAACTGCCGGCGCCGATGTTAAAAGAGGTGACGGTGATACAATTTTGCCATAACTGACTTAACCCAGAACGTTGTCCGGAAGCACACAGACCTTTGTGAGGCTTCCTTTTCTAGGAGCATGTAACTTGTCTACCCCAATCGGCCTTGGCCTTCCTCCGACCCCACCTCCAGTGTTGGCGCCACGTCGTAAAACACGCCAACTCATGGTCGGCAAAGTGGGCGTTGGTTCGGATCACCCGATTTCCGTCCAGTCGATGACCACCACCAAAACCCACGACATCAACGGCACCCTGCAACAGATCGCACAGCTGACAGCCACCGGTTGTGACATCGTCCGCGTTGCCTGCCCAAAGACTGTTGATGCGGAAGCACTGCCGATCATCGCAAAGAAGTCTCCGATCCCAGTGATCGCAGATATCCACTTCCAGCCCAAGTACATCTTCGCGGCAATCGATGCAGGTTGCGCCGCCGTTCGTGTGAACCCAGGCAACATCAAGGAATTCGACGGCCGCGTCAAGGAAGTAGCCAAGGCTGCTGGCGACGCCGGAATCCCCATCCGCATTGGTGTCAACGGCGGATCCCTGGATAAGCGCATCCTGGACAAATACCACGGCAAAGCCACCCCAGAAGCTCTCGTGGAATCCGCAATGTGGGAAGCCGGCCTGTTTGAAGAGCACGGCTTCGGCGACATCGCAATCTCTGTGAAGCACTCCGACCCAGTACTCATGGTGGAGGCCTACCGCCAGCTCGCTGAACAAAGCGACTACCCACTGCACCTCGGTGTTACTGAAGCTGGTCCCAAGTTCATGGGAACCATCAAGTCTTCCGTAGCATTCGGCGCACTGCTGTCCCAGGGCATCGGCGACACTATCCGTGTGTCTCTTTCTGCTGACCCAGTGGAAGAAATCAAGGTTGGCGACCAGATTCTGCAGTCCCTCAACCTGCGCCCACGCAAGCTGGAAATCGTGTCCTGCCCATCATGTGGCCGCGCACAGGTCGATGTGTACTCACTTGCTGAAGAAGTCACCGAAGCACTCGACGGCATGGAAGTTCCACTGCGCGTCGCTGTCATGGGTTGCGTTGTTAACGGCCCAGGTGAGGCTCGCGACGCTGACCTCGGTGTTGCATCCGGTAACGGCAAGGGCCAGATCTTTGTCAAGGGCGAAGTCATCAAGACTGTCCCAGAATCCCAGATCGTGGAAACCCTCATCGAAGAAGCAATGCGTATCGCAGAGGAAATGGACCCAGAAGTCCTCGCTGCAGCAAGTGCTTCCGGTATGAAGGCTGAAGTGAAGGTAACCAAGTAAGTTTTGGTTAATTAAGGCACCCGACTGGTTTGGTTAGTCGGGTGCTTTTTGATGGGTAAATTCCGTAAACTAAACCAGATGACTGGTGGGGAACGTGAGTATTAAACCAAGAGGCGCCTTTTTCGAGGCGTCTTTGGTCTGCAATGACACTTTGTCGGTCGGAGGGAAATGTGTATTGGAGACCAAAAGCTAGGACTGCGGAGGCGGTTTTGGCCTATTTCGACAGTTCCTCCCTGAAGCGGCAGAGGGAAACCAAACCAGGTGACCAAGAAAAGTTCCCGAGGGAATTCTTGGTCACCTGGTTTGGTTTTGGCTGAGCAATACCGTCCTATCTGGCCGAAAATCGATCGGCGGAAGTTTTTCGGTCACCTGGTTTGGTCTGCGGCGGGACTTCAGAAAAACTGCACCGGAGCCTGGAAAAAGTGACCGCTCAGAATCGCCTCTGAGCGACTTAAACGGTCGGAACCATACTTTGACCCATTCAGATTTTCGACCTCTTAAATGGCTGATTAGGACCCATCAGGAAAAAACACCAGACAGGAGTGCCCACGGATCTAAAAAATGAGATCCGCGGGCACGCCAGTTTAGTTTGGCTACAGGGTGTGGGGTGTGAGGAGGTGACCGTCGACAAGTTCGATGCTGCGGTCAAGGGTGTTGACTGCATCCATGTCGTGGCTGACAAACAGTGTGGGGGCGTTGTATTGGTGGGCCATCGAGACGATTAGTTCGGTGACTTCGCTGGCGGAATGTTGATCGAGGGCGGCGGTAGGTTCATCGACAAGCAGGAGCTTGGGGGAGTTCATCAGTGCGCGGGCCAAGTTGACGCGGGCTTGTTGTCCACCGGATAGTTCGCTGACCTTGCGTTTTGCTAAGTCGCCGAGTCCGATGGAGTTCAGAAGTGAAAGGGCTTTGTCCTTGTGTTGGGTGCGTGCGCTGCGGCTGGGCGGGAGGATTCTGCCGAGCCGGGGAATGAGCAGCAGTTGGTCGAGGACAGTCAACGAGGGGAGTAGGTTTGGCTGTTGGAAGACAATGCCTAGGTGGTTGCGTCGTAAAGCAGCTCGGTTTTGGGGGTTGAGCAGGTCGATGTCGCCGAGCGTCGCGGTGCCGGAATCGGCGCTTTGGAGGCAGCCGAGGACGGCGAGTAGGGTGGATTTTCCGGAGCCGGATGGGCCGGTGATACCGACGACTTCGCCTGGTTGGACATCAAAAGTGATGTTATTGAGCAGGGTGCGTGAGGTGGATCCGTCGGCGACAGTCAGGTTGAGGTTTGAAACGTGGAGAGTCATGTGAGGTTCCTTTTCTTATGCGTTCATGAGTGCGGAGCGTGGTTCGACGCGAAGGATGGGGCCGAGTGAAATGGCGGCACCGATGAGTCCTGCTGCGGCGAGGATAAGTGCGGGGAAGAGCGTGGTGGAGGAGGAGATGACCACGGGCATTGCGACTCCCATGCCGAATGCGGAGATGACTGTGATCAATGTGCCTGCGGTGATGCCGATTCCTAAGACAATGATGGCTTGGCCGAGAGCGTCGGCGATAAGTACTCGGCGGGCTGCTCCCAAAGCACTAGAGATGGCGATGCCGCGGAGGCGTTGGATGGTCCAGACGGTGAAGAATGCGCCGAGCACGAGTGCGGAGATGACATACAGCATGACGATCATGAGGTTGAGTGACATCTGTTCGCCCTGGTAGGAGGCGGATGCGTTCCACCGTTCGGATCCAGAGAGCGCAACGGTGTCGGAGGGGAGCGCAACGTCAGAGGCGAATGCGCCTGCTGGTCCTGTCACGCCTCGGACTTGCGCGAGTGAGGCTAAATCGGAGGTGTTCATCAATACCACGGGCAGGTGATCGAGGTACAGATCGTTGGAAGAATCCACTACATCATGCGCAGTAGCAAGTTCCGAATCAGCGAGTTCGGCAGGAAGGGATACTTCACCAGGCGCAAGGTCAGGGGAGTTGAGGAGCATGGTGGGGGTGTCTGCTACTCGGTCGCGGACCTGCCACAGCATCTGTGCGCCTTCGTCTTCGAGTTGGGCAACTGCTTGATCAGAAAGCGTGGACGCGGAAAGCGTGGTGGATCCGGAATCGGCGAGGATAAGTTCATTATCACCCGCTAGGTATTTCAGTGCGGATACTGATTGGTGGCCAAGCCCGGCGGTGAGGGCAGAGAGGAAAGTAACCAGCACGGCGATCAGCCCGACGGTGACGGTGATCAGCAGCGTGCGGCCTTTTGCTGCGGTGAGTTCTTTTAGTCCTTGAAACATGATTACTAGTTTCGTTGCGAGGGGGCATTTTTTAATCGGGCTCTGGTCGATTCTTGCAGTACGACCAAAGTCGGATTCGCGTTCATACTTAGTTGATCTATCGTGGTGGCGTGAAAACTAGCCAAGCGACCATCGCCCGAATTGAGAGAGTTCTCATTTGGGGATTGCATTTACTCATTGCCGTTTTGTTGGTGTTGGTGTGTTGGCGTGCCAGCCATTGGGGTGTGTGGGTGCTCGCTTTTGGCTATGGCGTGGTTTATGTGGCGGGTGTGGTCCCGAATTCGCCGTTTAAGAATCACCCTATGGCGTGGTTTCTTGTGCTGAGTTTGTTGTGGGCGAGCCTGATTTGGGATGGACCGGAGCCTGGGTATTTGGTGTTTCCGATGTTTTTCCTCGCAGTGTTGATCACGACACCGCTGAAATCCGCGATCATCATTGCAATACTGACGGCGATCGCGGTGGTTACGTTGGCTATGCACCTGGGGTTTTCTGTTGGCGTTGTCACCGGTCCGATCCTTGGCGCGTTGGTGGCGTGGGTAATGGGTACGTGTTTTCAGTTATTGGCACAAGCCTTAAAGGAGCTTGTCGACGCACGTGCGTCGGCGATCCGGGCGTCGAAAAGCGCTGGCGAGCAGGCAGAACGAGCCCGCATAGCGGGCGAAATACATGACACTGTGGCGCAGGGGTTGTCCTCGATTCAGATGTTGTTGCATGCGGCGGAAAAACGGGTGGATGATCCGCAGGCGTTAAGCCATATACGGTTGGCCAGGCAAACGACAGCTGATAATTTGGCGGAGACCAGGCAGATCATTGCTGCGCTGCAACCGACTCCACTCATTGGGGCGGATCTGCCGGTGGCGTTGGCCAGACTGTCGTCGACCACCCCGATGGGACAGAACATCACGTTTGAAGTCGACGGATCCCCACGGGTATTACCTGATGCGATGGAGGCAGAGATCGTACGAATTGCCCAAACGCTGCTGGGAAATGTGGTGCGGCATGCACAGGCAGATTCTGCAAAAATGACCCTGACATATCAAGATGATCAAATACTTCTGGATGTCATCGATAATGGGCAGGGATTTGATGTGGCAGAAGTGATCCGTAAAAAATCCATTGGACTGCCCACAGCGCAACGCCGGGCTGAAGGGCTGGGCGGAACAATAATTATTGAATCTACAATCGGATCGGGAACTGGAATTTCCGCCCGTTTTCCCTATCCAGAAAAGGACCAAGATAAGTGATCCGTATTCTGTTGGCTGATGATCATCCCGTTGTTCGCGCAGGCCTTGCCTCCTTGCTGGCGAGTGAAGATGATTTTGAGATAGTGGACAGGGTGGGCACCCCAGATGATGCCGTTGCGCGCGCCGCGGAAGGCGGGGTGGATGTGGTGTTGATGGATCTGCGTTTTGGTGATCAACCAGGCATCGAGGTCGCCGGCGGGGTAGAGGCAACGCGTCGCATCCGTGCGCTGGACAACCCGCCACAGGTACTGGTGGTGACCAACTACTCCACAGACGGCGATGTGGTGGGCGCAGTATCTGCTGGTGCCGTGGGGTATTTGCTCAAAGATAGCTCCCCAGAAGATCTCATTGCCGGTGTTCGCGATGCCGCGCGGGGAGAATCAGTGCTTTCAAAGCAGGTCGCCAGCAAGATCATGGGGCGGATGAACAACCCCATGACTGCTCTCAGTGCCAGAGAGATTGAAGTGCTGTCCTTGGTGGCGCAAGGGCAAAGCAATAGAGAAATCGGCAAGAAACTTTTCCTCACTGAGGCCACGGTGAAAAGTCACATGGGGCATGTGTTCAACAAGCTGGATGTCACCTCTAGAACAGCTGCGGTAGCTGAAGCCAGACAGCGCGGAATTATCTAGACGCACACGTGTTGGTAACCGATCACGCCAGCGCACGCTGCTAATCTTCACTCCATGAACAAGGTGCAGCGCAGGTCACTGATGGCGTTGTGCATGACGGTGGCATTTGCTGGAGGAAGCCTGACCGCGTGCACACCTCGTCCTGATACCGCAGACCCCATCGCAGAGGAATTCCTTCAAGCTTGGGCATCGCAAGATTTCGACACTATTGCGGACATCACCGACCAAGCTGACCTTGCCACAGAAATGCTCAGCACCAGTTTCGATGGTCTGCAAGCAGACAGCGTTGAACTGACTTTGGATTCCGTGGATTCCCGGGACACCATCGCCACCGCCAATTTCTCCGTGGTGTGGAAGCTTCCCCGAGACAGAGAAGTTTCCTACGACTCATCGATGACGCTGACCAAGATGCGCAACGAATGGACAGTGCGTTGGGAACCTTCCCTCGTGCACCCCAAACTGGGCGCCAACCAGCACCTGGAATTGCGCGCCATTGAAGCGCAGCGAGCCAACGTAATTTCCTCCGATGGAGCTCCGGTTCTCGCGCCGGGAAGTATCTACCGAGTTTTGGTTGACCCCAGCGCAGGGGATGCCGATGTGGTGGTCAAGAGGGTGGCAGATTATTTGAATGAAGCCCATGCGACTGATGAGAATGTGAACACCCTTGATGTCGAAGACATTATGAGCAATCTTGGCGATTCCACCTATTCACTCACCACAGTTGATGCCAATTTGGGTGCCCGCATGGAACAGGATCTAGCGGGGATTCCGGGGCTGACGTTCAATGAGGAAGCATCCATGGTAGCCACCGACCCAGGTTTTGCTCCGGATATTGTGTCTCGCGTTGCGCGCATTGTGGAAGATGAATTAGAAGGATCCAATGGTTGGCGCGCCTCCATTGTCACTTCCAATGGTGCGGTGATTGATGATATCGCCTACGACGCCCCAGAGCTTGCCCCCAGCGTGAGGATCAGCCTGGATCACAACGTCCAACGAGCAGCGGAAGAAGCCGTAGACCTGCGCGCTGAGATGAAAGCCATGATGGTGGTCATGAGGCCATCCACTGGTGAAATCCTCGCAGTGGCCCAAACAGATGAAGCTGACAAAGACGGCGATGTTGCGCTGATGGGACAATACCCACCGGGATCGACATTCAAGATCATCACTGCAGCCGCGGGGTTGGCGCATGAAGGATTAAATCCAGACAGCATTGTGCCATGCCCTGGCACCATGAATATCTACGGCCGAATTGTCACCAACTACAACAGCTTCTCCTTGGGCAACACCTCATTGGATGATGCTTTTGCCAATTCATGCAACACCACTTTCGCGGATATTTCCACCAACTTGGAGCCAGGCCAACTGAAAAATGTGGCTAAGCAGTTTGGCCTTGGCATTGATTATCAAATCCCGGGCCTTGACACCATGACGGGATCGGTACCTGCAGGTGACATCGTGTTGGATCGTACTGAATCTGGCTACGGTCAGGGTCTTGACCTCGCAAGCCCGTTTGGCATGGCGTTGGTCGCCTCCACTGCAGCAACCGGCTCAGTTCCCACCCCGACGCTGATTTCTGGACATGAAACTGTTGCCAGTGAAGAAGCTCTGGCGCTTGATCCAGAAGTCCTTGCCAATGTGCAGCGGATGATGAAATCCGTGGTCAATGACGGTACCGCTCGTGGCATGCGCCAAACCGGTGGCCAGATCTACGCAAAGACAGGTGAAGCCGAAATCAACGAAGGCTCCCATGCGTGGTTCACCGGCTACCGCGAAGATGACATCGCTTTTGCCACCCTCGTGGTGTTGGGCGGAGGCTCCGAAGCGGCTGCTGCTGTGACAGATCAGTTCTTTGTGAAACTCGATGAGCTTCGCGCAGGGGGAGAATTTGCAGTCAGTGAAGCTGAAGAGCAGCCAGTCGGCTAAAAAATAGCCTCCATCCAACCCGCTTTACCTGTCATCGCTTCAGGCGACTAGCATGGTGACCATGTCTAAAAAGCGCGCACCACTTGTACCCGGAATTCCTACCCCAATCAGGGAAGTACCTGCACATATTGAACGCCCAGAATATGTGTGGAAGGACGAAGTCCAAGAAGCAATCGGTGAGCCTTTTGTGCAGACCCCTGAGGTCATCGAAAAGATGCGTGAGACATCTCGCATCGCTGCAAATTCCCTCAAAATCGCTGGCGAGGCCGTCAAGCCAGGCGTGACCACTGATGAACTTGATCGCATTGTGCATGAGTACACCTGCGATATGGGTGCATACCCTTCAGATCTTGGTTACCGCGGTTTCACCAAGTCCTCTTGCATTTCCCTCAATGAGATCGTGTGCCACGGTATTCCTGATTCCACCGTCATTGAAGAGGGCGATATTGTTAACATCGATGTCACCGCGTTCAAGCATGGCGTCCACGGCGACTGCAATGCAACTTTCTTCGCCGGTGAGGTTTCTGAAGAGCACCGCCTGCTGGTCGAGCGCACCGAAGAAGCCATGATGCGTTCCATTCGTGCAGCTAAGCCTGGCCGCGAAATCAACGTGATTGGACGTGTCATTGAGTCCTATGCAAAGCGTTTTGGCTACAACGTGGTCCGCGATTTCACGGGACACGGCATTGGCCCAACATTCCACAACGGACTTGTGGTGCTGCACTACGACAACACCCAGTACCGCGATCTGCTCGTGCCAGGCATGACCTTGACCATCGAACCAATGATCAACCTTGGTTCCCTCGACTACGAGATCTGGGAAGATGATTGGACTGTCCAAAACGTTGACCGTAAGTTCAGCGCGCAGTTCGAGCACACCATTGTCATCACCGAAGACGGCAATGAGATCCTCACCCTCCCAGACGATTCCGTCTAAAAACGCCTAGGCCACAAGCCTGCGACCGTCGCAAGAACCCCGGCAATCATAAAGCCCCATGCGACCGTCGTGGGCTGCAGCCACAGCACACCCGGCGCCACCACCATGCACACCATAAAAAGCATGAGCGCCCCAAGCACCAGGGCCGCCAGCGCGACCAGCCATGCAGCCACTTGACGTGGACGCTTTACGACGCATCCCCACACTGGGTATACACATCCCATCAGTGAAAACACCGCTGCAACAGCAATGAGGAACCGTTCAAATCCGGTATCAGCCCCTAATGAAAACCACCCTGCAGCACTCGCACCAGCAGTAGCCATAAAAGCAGGCGCCATCCATTTGGCAGGCAATTGGCCAAGTCCTCCGACATAACACGCCAATGCTGCAGACGGCATGAGGTAATACGAAGCCATGAGCCCTAATGCGCCCAGTTTCGCCGAGGCTCCCACTTTTGCTATCGCCACCACGATGCCAATCAGCAAGATGATGATTCCGCCAAGTGCAGACAACCACTGAAAAAAGCGCAGCCCTCCACGATGACGCAAAGCAGCAATACCGGATGCTGCTCCAAGTGCCACACCTCCAGCGGTGAGCACAGAATATAAAGCACTTCCTGGAATGAGGGCCGCAGCAAACACTGACAGCGCTACGGCAACTGCGGTGGCAATGCTGGCAGTCGCTGTTCGAATATGGGGTGTAGCTGGGGGATTAAGAAAACCGGACACGTGTTTTAAGCTGATCGCTTTCGCAAGTAAAAGATGTGGAGAAGGCGTACCCATCTACTCTACGCAACCAAAAAAGGCATTAACCACATATGGTTAATGCCTCAATGGATTCAGATCGAAATCTCAGACTTTAAAATTCCAGTCCAAGAAGTGCATTTTCGATGACTTCTGGAAGAGCAGGGTGAATCCAGTACTGCTTGGTTGCAGCTTCTCGTGCATCGATTCCAAAAGCCATGACAGTGATCAGTTGCTGGATCAGTGTTGAGGCTTGAGCACCAATGATGTGCGCGCCGACCAACTTGCCGGTGTCCTTATCGGCAATGAGCTTAACGAATCCATCCTTATCTTCCATGGCCCAGCCATAAGCCACATCAGAGTAGTTCTGGATCTTCACGGTGATGTTGAGGCCAGCTTCACGAGCTTCCTGCTCAGTCATGCCGACCTGGGCGATCTGTGGGTTGGTGAAAACAGCTGAAGGCACGAAATCATGTGGCATCTTCTGCAGGTCATCAGGGTTAGCGAGGTTGTGCTTGATTGCTCGCATTTCTGCATTGGCCACGTGCTTGAGCTTGTAAGGGGAGGAGACATCGCCAAGCGCCCACACACCTTCAACGCTGGTGCGACCAAACTCATCAACCTTGATGGAACGACCGTTCATCTCGATGCCTGCGGCGTCCAAGTTCATTTGGTTGCCGTTAGGGGTGCGACCAGTGGCAACGAGCAAAATATCTGCCTCGATGTCGTCGCCGGTGTCGATGGAGATCTTCACGCCGCCGTCGGCCTTGTTGTGTACTGCGGTGACCGCAGTGCTGAGGCGGACGTCGAAACGCTTTTTGGAAAGCTCGAGGATTTTCGCGGAGATGTCTGCATCTGCCTCGCGCAGCAGCACGTCAGAGCGGTTGAGGATGGTGACCTTGGTGCCAAGCGCTTCAAAAACGTGAGCAAATTCCAAAGCGATGAAACCGCCACCAACAATCACCAAAGATTCAGGCTGCTGTGGCAGGCGCATGATGTCTTCGTTGGTGTAGTAGCGTGCGCCGGACTCTGCAATAGCTTCAGGGATGTAAGGGCGGGAGCCGGTTGCGATTACAATGTCAGTACCGCTGATCAGCTGTTCTTGGCCGGCAATACCAGTGGAGATTGTCTTGGAATCAACAAACGATGCGTGCATGTCATACACATCGATGTTTGGAGTTTCGGGGCCACGTCGATAAGCCTCGCCGCCTTGCGCGATGAGGTCGATGCGCTTGTCGAAAACGCGGCTGACGATGGAAGGCCAATCCACGCTGTTGACCGTCGCATCGATACCCAGGCGAGCAGACTCCTGAATTTCTTGAGCGATATCCGCAGCGTAAACGTACATCTTGGTAGGGATGCAGCCCACATTGAGGCAAGTTCCGCCGAAAGCACCCTTTTCCACGATGGCAATTGATTTATCATCAAACTCTGGTCCAGGAATGGAGTTTCCAGAGCCGGTACCAATGATGATGAGGTCATAATGCTTAATGGAAGCTGGCTGCTCAGACATAAGATGTGCTCCTAATTTAGAAATCGGATGTGGGCTGGACTGGGAAGGCAACTAACTGGTGCTTTGTCGTCCACGTATCTCAACGCATATGACTATAAAAAGCTTCCCAAGTACCAGTTCAGTCTATAATTCGCGGTGTTATTGAGATGGTTTGAGGCTGGAAAGCTTCGATTGCAGCCAGTTGTTGAGTACTTCAGAGGCGTGATCTCTGGCGGGTTTCCTTGAGAGGAAAATATCGTGGCGAGCGTTGTCGATGATCTCAACATCAACCCTGGACGATGGCGAGCTCAAATGAGGAGCCCACTTTTGAATGTGTTTCACATCCAAAACCGCGTCTGAAGTGTTGGTGTCCTCTGTGTATTCAGACTTCAACCAGGACTTATTTGAACACAGCGTGAGCACGTCCACTCCGACATTCACGTGGTCGTGATGGATTTCTGCTTGGCCAGCCATGACTGCCCGAAGCCATCCGATGCTCTTTTTATGTCCTTCTACAGGCTTGATGGTGGTGTCAAAGTCCCATTCGCCGTAAAAGTTCTTATGGATCGATTTTCCGTATGCTCCCAAACCTCCGCCTGGGATGATGGTTGTGGGGGAGCGTTTGCCCAACACCCTCACCATAGGGGTGATCAGCTTGATGAACAGTGGTGGATACATCATGTCCAGCCACGGACTGTTGAGGACCAGCGCTGGAATCTTCTCAATGGCAGCTGGATTGCTTGTGCGCATCTGGGACATCCACAGAGGAACGATGAGTCCACCAGTGGAATGGGCGACGGGGACTAGCTCAGGGTGGGTGGAAGAGATGACCTCGGCAGCAGCTGTTAAGTCAGGGAAGTAATGGGCAAGATCAGAGGTGTAGTGCCACTGCTGTCCTGGACGGTAGGAGCGTCCACATTTTCTAAGATCAATGCCGTACACAGCAAAACCGGCATTGTGGAAAAACTCCGCGAATTCAGTGTGGAAGAAGTAGTCCGTCATGCCGTGAACCCACAGCAACGCTGGGCGGGCAGCAAAAGACTCGTCCGCGTGATTGTCTGGGTTGTAGCGCACAACCGTTGTCACAACATCTGTTTCATTATCCGGGTCGTCGCCGAGCTCGATGGTGAGGTTTTGGTAGCCCTCTCCCAGGAAGTCTGGTTTCCACTGCTGCATCTGATTCATATGTATAACGATAGGTCGATTGTTGGTGTGGTGTGCGCGAGTCGACTGAAGTGTTCACGTGGTGAAACTTCCGCGATACTACTCATGTTTGCGAATTTCACATTTACTAACTTTGCAAATTGGGGGAGGGGGTAGCACGGGGGAGGAATTCGCATGAGAAAGGGGAATATCCCGTGCTTGTTTATTCAGCTCGAGGTGGCAGGCGTACACTCTATATTCACGGACAATGTGTACCCACGCTTTCTTGTAAGAAACAAGAAGGGTAACGCCCCACGCGTCAGTCAAAAATATGGCCAACACTTGCATTCGGGTGCTGGCGATCATTTATGAGATGACGCCTTGTGTTGGTGTTCGGCAGAGAACTCGCGGAGATAAAAGGAAGTTGAACATGTCAGATTCCCCGAAGAACGCACCGAGGATTACCGATGAGGCAGATGTAGTTCTCATTGGTGCCGGTATCATGAGCTCCACGCTGGGTGCAATGCTGCGTCAGCTGGAGCCAAGCTGGACTCAGATCGTCTTCGAGCGTTTGGATGGACCGGCACAAGAGTCGTCCTCCCCGTGGAACAATGCAGGAACCGGCCACTCTGCTCTATGCGAGCTGAACTACACCCCGGAGGTTAAGGGCAAGGTTGAAATTGCCAAGGCTGTAGGAATCAACGAGAAGTTCCAGGTTTCCCGTCAGTTCTGGTCTCACCTCGTTGAAGAGGGTGTGCTGGCTGATCCTAAGGAATTCATCAACCCTGTTCCTCACGTATCTTTCGGCCAGGGCGCAGACCAGGTTGCATACATCAAGGCTCGCTACGAAGCTTTGAAGGATCACCCACTCTTCCAGGGCATGACCTACGCTGACGATGAAGCTACCTTCACCGAGAAGCTGCCTTTGATGGCAAAGGGCCGTGACTTCTCTGATCCAGTAGCAATCTCTTGGATCGATGAAGGCACCGACATCAACTACGGTGCTCAGACCAAGCAGTACCTGGATGCATCTGAAGTTGAAGGCACTGAAATCCGCTATGGCCACGAGGTCAAGAGCATCAAGGCTGATGGCGCAAAGTGGATCGTGACCGTCAAGAACGTACACACTGGCGACACCAAGACCATCAAGGCAAACTTCGTGTTCGTCGGCGCAGGCGGATACGCACTGGATCTGCTTCGCAGCGCAGGCATCCCACAGGTCAAGGGCTTCGCTGGATTCCCAGTATCCGGCCTGTGGCTTCGTTGCACCAACGAGGAACTGATCGAGCAGCACGCAGCCAAGGTATATGGCAAGGCATCTGTTGGCGCTCCTCCAATGTCTGTTCCTCACCTTGACACCCGCGTTATCGAGGGTGAAAAGGGTCTGCTCTTTGGACCTTACGGTGGCTGGACCCCTAAGTTCTTGAAGGAAGGCTCCTACCTGGACCTGTTCAAGTCCATCCGCCCAGACAACATTCCTTCCTACCTTGGCGTTGCTGCTCAGGAATTTGATCTGACCAAGTACCTTGTCACTGAAGTTCTCAAGGACCAGGACAAGCGTATGGATGCTCTTCGCGAGTACATGCCAGAGGCACAAAACGGCGATTGGGAGACCATCGTTGCCGGACAGCGTGTTCAGGTTATTAAGCCTGCAGGATTCCCTAAGTTCGGTTCCCTGGAATTCGGCACCACCTTGATCAACAACTCCGAAGGCACCATCGCCGGATTGCTCGGTGCTTCCCCTGGAGCATCCATCGCACCTTCCGCAATGATCGAGCTGCTTGAGCGTTGCTTCGGTGACCGCATGATCGAGTGGGGCGACAAGCTGAAGGACATGATCCCTTCCTACGGCAAGAAGCTTGCTTCCGAGCCAGCACTGTTTGAGCAGCAGTGGGCACGCACCCAGAAGACCCTGAAGCTTGAGGAAGCCTAAATCTTCTAACTGCTTTCTTTAAAGCACCCGCACATGTCTGTTGAGGTTTCACCTGTGGAGACAATCTCTGCCTTCATGGGTTGGAACTGACACAGTTGAAGGCATGTCGGGTGCTTTGCGTATTCTTTGCCAGTGTGATTTAGGCGACACCAATAATTTATTGGGTATCCACAAATTACCACTGTGAGCACTGCAAATTACGTATTCGAAAAGCCATGTCCACCACGTGTTCTATCCTGGCGGCATGCAAAAAATCACCCCAAACATCTGGTGCCAAGGCACCGCAGACGAAGCAGCCGAATTCTACGTCAATGCGTTTTCTGAGTTTCCGGGTGGCGCAGAAGTACTCACCACAGTTAAGTATCCCGAAGCTGGCTTGCTGGACTTCCAGGAGCCTTTCGCAGGAAAACCTTGACGGTGGAACTCGCTATCTCAGGCTTTAAGATCATCTTGATCAATGCTGGTGAAGAGTTCACCCCCAACCCATCGATCAGCTTCATGGTGAATTTTGATGCGGTGCGTGATGAAAATGCCAAAGAGCACCTTGATGCGGTGTGGGAAAAACTCCATGAAGGCGGCAGCACACTGATGCCAGTCGATACTTACCCATTTTCGGAATACTACGGGTGGGTACAAGACAAATATGGTGTGAGCTGGCAATTGATGCTCAGCCGCCCAGAAGAAAAGCCAGGTCCCGCAGTAATCCCAACGCTCTTATTTGGTGGGGCAGCCCAAAATCAGGCAGGCCCAGCTCAAGAAAACTACGTTGAGGTGTTCCCGAACTCCCAACTTGGTGATCGTGCACCTTATGGACAGCAAACAGGTCCTGCCACTCCTGAGGCCCTCATGTTTTCCCAGTTCCAACTCGACGGTCAGTGGATTTTCGCGATGGATTCCGGAGTTGAGCAAGATTTCACCTTCAGTGAGGGTGTCTCATTGATGTATGAACCTCATGGTCAAGAAGAACTCGATGCCATCTGGAATGCACTCTCGGCAGTTCCAGAAGCTGAGGCTTGTGGTTGGTTGAAGGACAAGTTCGGCGTGAGCTGGCAGATTGTTCCCGACAACATGGAGGAGCTCATGGCTAAACCCGGCGCGTATGAAAAGCTTCTTGCGATGAAGAAGATCAATATCGCGGAGTTCTAGCAGTTCTAAGCGCTCCACGCAGCGACCCCGACGTCTGCCCCACCATCTGTCCTAGGTACCGCAGAAGGTCATGTAGTCTTCTTCAAATCCTTCTTCGCTTGGCAGGCGTAGTTCATCGGGGCCCGCAGTTGGATCAAAAGGATTGGTGACAGCAGCGAGGAGTTCGTGGAACTTTTCTAGATTCCCTTCAACTGCGTCTGCGAGAGCAGCTTCCACGAGGTGATTGCGTGGAATGAAAAGTGGATTTACTGCTCGCATTGCTTCGATATCTGGGTCTTGGGTTTTCCAGTCGTGAACGAATGCTTCAAAGCCACTCGGTGGTGCGGTGTTGTCGGTGAGTGCGCGCAGCAGCGTGGTGATGTCGGGGTTATGGAGGTAGAGCAGTTCACGGAACTGCTCTACCGTGCCGGTGTCTGACTCGTCAAGGCCCAGTGCAGTGGCGAATTCTTTTCGGATTGCTTGTTCGCAGAGGTCATCGAATTCTCCGAGAGCTTCTTGGGCTGCTGTCATGCCTTCGTCTGGTGTGGCGCCCAGGAGTGGGAGGAGGGTTTCTACGAGGCGGGCCATGTTCCATCCGAGGATCATAGGTTGGTTTTCAAATTTGTAGCGACCATAAGTGTCGATGGAGCTAAATTTCGCGTCGCCACGGTAGCGCTCCATGAAAGCGCATGGGCCGTAGTCAACAGTTTCTCCGGATATCAACGTGTTGTCTGTGTTGAGGGCTCCGTGAACGAAACCCAGCCTGGTCCATTTTCCAACGGTGTCTGCTTGGCGCTGAAGAATCGCTTTAAACAGTGATACATAAGTTGCGGGGGTTGGTGCGGATAGTTCAGCTACCAACGAAGGGAAATGCCTGGTGATCGTATAGTTCGCCAGGTGTTGAGATAGTTCGATGCCACCAGAGATGTTGGAGTATTGGAAGGATCCGACTCGAATGAGGCTGGTTGCTACTCGAACAAGGACTGCGCCTGGGGCTACGCTTCCTCGTTGGATTTTCCTACCGGTGCTAATTACTGCAAGTGACCTGGTGGTGGGAACGCCAAGTGCATGCATCGCTTCGGAGATGATGTATTCGCGTAAGACGGGGCCAAGGACGGCGCGTCCATCGGCTCCTCGGGAGAATTGGGTTCGTCCAGATCCTTTGAGGTGGATATCATGCAGTACGCCGTCAGCTGAGCGGGTTTCGCCGAGAAGAAGCGCTCGGCCATCACCAAGGCTTGCCACAAACTGTCCGAATTGGTGGCCGGAATAGGCCTGCGCAACTGCTTTTGTTAAGGGCTCGGGGTTGAGTCCGAGAAGAAATTGAACGCCCTCAGGTGTGCGAAGCCATGTCGGATCAAGCCCGAGGCTGTAGGCGAGGTCGTCATTTAAAATCACGAGCTCAGGGTTGGGGGCTTCCTCACCTTGCCAGGGGGCTGCCATGGTGGGCAGGGCTGATGCGAAGTCAGCTTCGAGTTTGAAAGGTGCAGTATTCATGGTTCAAGCCTAGTGTTCGGGTTCTGGCAATTGTTGGGACTAGGATTAATGCCCATGACGATTTCCCAAGAAAACCAGCCAATAATCCAGCCAGTCTCCTTAATTGGTGGAGGTCCTGGTGCATGGGACTTAATTACGGTGCGTGGGATGAATCGCCTTCAGGAGGCTGATGTCATTTTGGCTGATCACTTGGGGCCCACTGATGAGTTGGAAAAATTGTGCGACATCAGCTCGAAGACTGTTGTTGATGTGTCCAAGCTTCCGTATGGGCGGCAGGTCACTCAGGAGCGTACTAATGAGATGCTTGTTGAATACGCACAGCAGGGACTAAAGGTGGTTCGCCTTAAAGGTGGTGACCCTTATGTCTTCGGTCGGGGTTTTGAAGAGTTGGAGTTTTTGGCCGAGCATGGAATTGAATGCGAGGTCATTCCGGGTGTGACCAGTGCGGTGTCCGTTCCAGCGGCGGCAGGTATTCCTATTACTAATCGGGGAGTGGTGCATTCCTTTACCGTGGTGTCTGGACATTTGCCTCCAGGCCATCCGAAGTCACTGGTTGATTGGGCTGCGTTGGCCAAATCGGGTGGCACCTTGTCCATCATCATGGGTGTGAAAAATGCGGGGGCGATTGCCCAGGCGCTCATGGACGGCGGGCTTGATGCAGATACTCCAGCAGCTGTTATTCAGGAAGGCACTACTGATGCACAACGCTCAGTTCGGTGCACCTTGGGCACATTGGGTGCAGTCATGGTGGAGGAAGAGATTAAGCCTCCAGCTGTGTATGTCATTGGACAAGTCGCTGGCCTCTAAGCAGATCGCCTAAGAATGGGGGTAGTTTCCTCCCTTTTGTAGACACTTGTCCAGGGATTTGTTGTTGGTTTTGTGAAAACCTTAAGTTGGGTGGTTAAACCCACTAAGGTCTCACTTTATGGATGTGCCAGGTCACACCAAAAAATCTCAAGAAAACTCACATTAAAGGACAGTAATGGCGTCACAACAGATCCGCTATCCATTCTCCGCGGTTGTGGGACAAGACGAGCTTCGGCTTGCGTTGATCCTCACTGCGATTTCCCCACGCATTGGTGGCGTGGTGATTCGAGGTGAGAAGGGTACAGCGAAAACTACCACTGTGCGTGCTTTTGCCGGTCTTTTAGGTGATGCCCCTTTGGTGAACTTGCCTCTCGGATCCACGGAGGATCGTGTGGTGGGTTCCCTCAACATGGAAACTGTGTTGACCACCGGCCGTGCGGAATATCAGCCAGGTTTGCTCGCGCAGGCTGATGGCGGTGTGCTGTATGTCGATGAGGTCAACCTCTTGGCGGATCACCTGGTGGATGCTCTGCTCGATGCAGCTGCAAGCGGTCGCGTCAGCATTGAGCGTGACGGTATTTCGCATTCTTCACCAGCAAACTTCGTGTTGGTGGGCACCATGAACCCGGAGGAAGGCGAGCTGCGCCCGCAGCTGCTGGACCGTTTCGGTTTGGCTGTGGACGTTGCTGCGTCTACGAACCCTGAGGTGCGCGTGGAGATCATTCGCCGCCGGCTTGATTTTGAAAACGCTCCTGAGCAGTTCATGGCGAAGTGGGCTGAGCAAGATGCGGAAACTTCCAATCGTATTCTGGCAGCTAAGGATTTGTTGCCTGGTGTGGAGTTGCCGGATCTGATCTTGTCGCAGATTGCGTGGCTGTGTGCACGTATTGAGGTCGACGGCATGCGCGCTGACTTGGTGATTACGCGTACCGCACTTGCTCACGCCGCGTGGGCTGGCCGTACTGTGGTTACGGAAGAAGACGTGGAGATCGCAGCTCGCCTAGCGTTGCCACACCGCCGTCGCCGTAATCCTTTCGATGCTCCAGAAATGGAGGAGCGCAAGCTTCAGGAAACCCTGCAGGAAGCTCGGGACTTCTTCAAAGACAATGAAGACAAAGGACCTGCCGCCAAGATCACCGATGAGGAAACCGGTGCAGAGGCCTTTACCGATACCGACAATCCCACCGAGGAAGACGGTTTGCAGGGAACTGCGCAGGCGAAGGCGCAGACTACTGGAAAGGTAGGTACTGCCGGATCCGGCGGCCCCTTTCGCTCCTAGGCATTTGCGCCTGGCGTCCATGGGGGAGGAGGACTCCACCCCAGGTAGGCGTTCCAAGGCGTATTCGCGCCAGGGCGCTGATGTGCGCCCCATGAAGGGTGGACACGGCATCAACTTAGTGGGCACGCTCATGGCGGCTACGGAACGCGGCGCCAACATTGTTGAAGGCGTGGTCGATTTCCGGCCCACGGACCTGCGGGGTTCGCTGCGCCGTGGGCGCGAAGCCAACCTCATCGTGTTCGTCGTCGACACATCGGGGTCGATGGCTGCGCGTTCCAGGGTGCGTGCGGTCACCGGGACTATTACCTCTATGCTTAACGACGCCTACCAGCGCCGCGACAAGGTTGCGGTTATCGCGGTCAACGGCAACAAGCCGACACTGGTGTTGAATCCAACAAATTCTGTGGAGCAAGCTCAGCAGAAATTAAAGGATATGCCGATGGGTGGTCGCACTCCACTGGCAGAGGGGCTGCTCATGGCCAAGGATCTCATGGCAAGGGAACGCCGAAAGGAACCCGGCCGACGCGCGATCCTCATGGTGATGACCGATGGCCAAGACACCTCCGATGCCGGCGAAGCAGGCATTGCCACCGCGGCGGAAACAGTGGTGAAATCACGACTGTCCGGCAACGTGGTCATTGACTGCGAAGGCCGACTCAAAGTGCGCAAAGAGCGCGCCGGGGTGTTGGCTGAAATGCTCGGTGGTGTGTGCGTGAGATTGCGTGATCTTAACTCCGAGCACATCAAAATGGTGATTAACGCCTAGACAACCAGAGTGAGGGTTTCCTTGTGGTTGGGGTTTTCCTCCACCACAAGGCCCGCGGCCTGCGCAATGCTCATTACGTCTTCGGCGGTGTGTGCTTCTTTTTCAGAGAGCGCGAGCACGCGGGCGAGTTCACCTTTGTAGTGTTTGTTAAAGTGGCTGACTACTTTGCGGGAGCCATCCTCCATGACTGATTCCACGCGTACCGTGACGGCGTCTTTTACGCGACCCAACTGTTGGTAGGTCCCGCTGCGAAGATCAATCACCAGCTGGTTGACGTCGATAAGCGCTTCGCTGATGCTTGTGCCCCAACGCGCCTTCATGGTGGGCAGCTCGCCGGTTTTGGTGGGCAGTTTTGTGCCGCCGGACAGGCGGTAATGCGGGATCGGATCGGTGGCGTGGACGATGCCGAAAAGTGCCGAGCCGATGGCGAGGCGTTCCAGTGCTTTCTCCGGCAGCGTTGCAGCGTCGAGCGCATCATAAAGCACTCCGGAATACCGAAAAATCGCAGGCATCGTAGGGTTGGTCTCCAGCGCGCGATTGGATTCGGCCTCAGGGCGCAGCTTTTCAGAAATGCCCAAAACTTTCAGCGCCTCATCTACCTCCAAAGCTTGCAGGTCAGCGAGTATTGTTTGGCGTGCCTTGGTGAGCGACGGGAAACTCAAATGGTGAAAATCCAGAGGTTTTCCTGAACCGCCGTGGGTCTTAGTTTCTGAGGGAGGCAACACAATAAGCATGCATGAGAGGATACTGTAAAAGCCTTGCCTCTTAAATCGAGGGGGCAGGGCAGTCGAAGCCAAGTTGAGAGGGTATATTTGTCACCTATGATCACACGTCTTTCCACGCTGTTTTTGCGCACCCTGCGCGAAGACCCTGCAGATGCAGAAGTTCCAAGCCACAAGCTGCTTGTCCGTGCAGGATATATCCGCCGAGTTGCCCCAGGCATCTACTCCTGGTTGCCACTGGGTTTGCGCGCAGTGCGCAACATTGAAGCTGTCGTACGCGAGGAAATGGATGCGATCGGAGGACAGGAGCTGCTCTTCCCAGCACTCCTGCCACGTGAGCCTTATGAAACCACACAGCGTTGGACAGAATACGGCGATTCGCTGTTCCGTCTGAAGGACCGCAAGGGTGCCGACTACCTGCTCGGACCAACCCACGAGGAAATGTTCGCCGCCACGGTGAAGGATCTGTACAACTCCTACAAGGACTTCCCAGTCACCTTGTACCAGATCCAGACCAAGTACCGCGATGAGGAACGCCCACGCGCAGGCGTGCTCCGCGGACGCGAATTTGTGATGAAGGATTCTTACTCCTTCGACATCTCGGATGCTGGTTTGGACGAGTCCTACGCAAAGCACCGCGCAGCGTATCAGCGCATCTTTGACCGCCTTGGCTTGGAATACGCCATCTGCCAGGCAACCTCTGGTGCCATGGGCGGATCCGCTTCCGAGGAATTCCTTGCAGTATCTGAAAACGGCGAAGATACCTTCGTGCGCTCTACCTCCGGCAATTACGCCGCAAACGTGGAAGCTGTTGTTACCCAGCCAGGCGTTGAGCGTGACATCGAAGGCCTGCCAGAAGCAGTCACCTACGAAACTCCTGTTTCTGAAACCATCGATGCTTTGGTTGATTGGGCTAACTCCATCGACGTGCAGATCGAGGGCCGCGAGGTCACCGCAGCTGACACCCTCAAGTGCATCGTGGTGAAGGTCCGCGAGCCAGGTGCCGAAGAAGCAGAACTCACTGGAATCTTGCTTCCAGGTGACCGCGAAGTAGACATGAAGCGCCTCGAGGCATCATTTGAGCCAGCAGAAGTTGAACTCGCAGTGGAATCCGACTTTGCCGACAACCCATTCCTGGTCAAGGGCTACGTCGGACCAGTTGGCCTGGCCAAGAACGGCGTGAAGGTCCTTGCCGATCCTCGCGTTGTCACCGGTACCTCCTGGATCACCGGCGCCGATGAAAAGGAACGCCACGTCGTAGGCCTCGTCGCCGGACGCGATTTCACCCCAGACGGCTTCATCGAAGCTGCAGAAATCAAGGAAGGCGACCCAGCACCAGCAGGCGAGGGCACCCTCACCCTTGCTCGCGGCATCGAAATTGGCCATATCTTCCAGCTCGGCCGCAAGTACACCGAAGCCTTCGACGTCCAAATCCTGGACGAAAACGGCAAGCGCGCCATCCCAACCATGGGCTCCTACGGCCTCGGTGTCACCCGCTTGCTCGCCGTCCTGGCAGAACAGCGCCACGATGACGCTGGCCTCAACTGGTCCGTCGAAGTCGCTCCGTACCAGGTCCATGTCGTCGCAGCTAACAAAGACGCCGCAGCCATCGAGGCAGCAGAGCGCTTTGCGGCTGAGCTGTCTGCCGCAGGCTTGGACGTGCTTTTCGACGACCGACCCAAGGTTAGCCCTGGCGTAAAGTTCAAAGACGCCGAACTTCTTGGCATGCCATTCGCCTTGATTCTTGGCCGTGGCTACGCCGAAGGCAAGGTTGAACTCCGTGTCCGCGGTGGCGAGAAGTCCGAACTCGACGCAGATCAGGCTGTCGCCCAGATCGTCGAGATGGTTGCTCAAGCCCGCAACTAGTTCTTCTGAACAATAAAGCTCTGCCCCGGTTCAAGATCGAATTTCTTGAACCGGGGCAGAAGTGTTTTTGGGTTTAGTGAGGCTGTGCGGGTTAAACCAGGTTTTCTCCAGTACCCAACTCGATTCCCAGACCAGGTACCGCATTGATCAAATCGCGGGTGTAGTGCTGCTGAGGATCGTTGAAGATGTCGTCGGTACGACCCTTTTCAACGATTCGTCCCTTTTGCATCACCACAACATCGTCAGCGGTTTGTCGAACAACGGCCAAGTCGTGGGTGATGAACAAATAGGTGAGCTTCAGTTCCTGCTGAAGTTCTGCAAGCAGGGTGAGGATCTGGTTCTGAACCAACACGTCCAACGCGGAAACCGCTTCATCCAACACGATCACTTCTGGATTCAGTGCCAATGCACGGGCGATGGCGATGCGCTGACGCTGTCCACCGGAAAGCTCGTTGGGGTAGCGGCGCATGGTGGACCTGGGCATGGACACCATATCGAGAAGTTCAGCGACGCGAGCTTCGCGTGCCTTGCGGTCTCCACCAACCTTGTGGATGGTCAGCGGTTCCTCAATACACCGGTAGATGGAGTACATCGGATCAAGCGAGCCGTAGGGGTTCTGGAACACCACCTGCAGTTTGCGTCGCATTTGGAAGATTTCCTTGTTGCTCAAGGACGTGAGATCGGTGCCGTTGTAGAGCACCTCTCCGCTGGTTGGCTCGAGAAGGTTGAGCACCATGTTGGCCACGGTGGATTTACCCGAACCGGATTCACCCACAAGTGCGGTGGTGGTGCCTTTACGTACGAAGAAGGACACATCATCAACGGCCTTCAGCTTCTTCTTATCGCCACGGGCACCGCGGATATCAAATTCGCGGGTGAGGTTTTTCACCTCGATAACTTTTTCTTCCATCTCTGGAATAGTGCCCTCAGCAACGGCCGTTGCAGAGAGCAGTTCTGCAGATTCAATGCCTTGTTCCTGCGCACTTTGAATACGTGCAGAAGCCAGAGATGGCGCAGCCTTAACCAAGCGTTGGGTATATGGGTGCTGTGGATTGCGCAGAATCTTCAATGATGGCCCGGACTCCACGATGCGTCCGCGGTGCATCACCACGAGGTGCTCCGCGCGCTCAGCGGCAAGGCCCAAGTCGTGGGTAATAAATAGCACTGCGGTGCCGATATCCTTGGTCAGTGTTTCAAGGTGATCAAGGATTTGGCGCTGCACGGTGACATCCAGCGCAGAGGTGGGCTCGTCGGCGATCAAGAGCTTCGGGCGTGCCGCCAAACCAACGGCGATCAGTGCGCGCTGGCGCATACCGCCAGAGAACTCATGTGGGTACTGCTTTGCGCGACGCTCAGCATCAGGAAGACCTGCCTCGGCCAGAACTTCTGCCACGCGCTTGTCCATCTCTGAGCCTGGAACCACGTGGTTGGCTCGGAGGGATTCCTTGACCTGGGTGCCGATGCGCCATACCGGGTTCAAGTTGGTCATCGGATCCTGGGGGACCAGTCCGATTTCTGAACCGCGGTACTTTTCCATCTGCTTGTTACTCAAGCCTGTGATGTCTTGGCCATCAAACATGATGGAACCTTCGGTCACTTTGCCGGTGCCTGGAAGCAGACCGATGATCGACATTGCCGTGGTCGATTTACCTGAACCGGATTCACCCACGATGGCAACAGATTGGCCAGGATAAATGGTGAGGTTTGCGCCACGGACAGCGTCGACAACACCGGTGGAGGAGGTGAAGGAAATCTTTAGATCCTTCAGCTCGAGCAGTGGCTGTTCACCCTCGTGGTTGGGGGTTTGTGGGATGTTGGTGGTCATCGCTTCCTCGACTTAGGATCCAGAGCGTCGCGGACGACATCGCCCATCATGATGAAGCTCAAAACGGTTAGTGCAAGTGCCATTGCGGGGTAGAACAGCACCATGGGTTGGGTACGAAGCGAGGTTTGTGCCTTCGCGATATCAGCACCCCAGGAGACAATTGATGGTGGAAGGCCAATGCCCAGGAAGGAGAGCGTCGCCTCTGCCACGATGAATGTTCCCAGTGCCACAGTTGCATACACAATGATGGGTGCCGCGGCGTTTGGCATGATGTGAGACAGCAGTATCTTGGCTTTTGATGCACCAAGCGCACGTGCGGAGGTGACATACTCTTCATTCTTTGCGGTCATCACCGCTCCACGGGTAATACGCGCAATGTTGGTCCAGCCGAAAAGCCCAAGCACCAAAACCACGGTGACGATGGTGCGGTGTTCCTTGAACATCTGCATCACAACGATGGCTGCCAGAACCAGTGGAATGGCAAAGAACATGTCGGTGATGCGGGAGAGGATGGTATCCATGATGCCACCAAAGAAGCCAGCCAAAGCACCAAATACAGTACCGATGAGGGCGACCAGTAACGTGGTCAAAACACCGACGGCGACCGAGGCACGAGCACCGTAGACGGTACGAGCAAAAATATCGCAACCTTGACGGTCGAATCCGAAGGGATGTCCAGACTGTGGACCATCAAGAGAGTTTGCCAACACACAGAACTGGGGATCCGTTGAGGTAAACAGCTGCGGAACTGCGGCCAGGAGAAGCGCCAAAATAATCAACACCGCAGAGACCCAGAACAGTGGCCGACGACGAAGGTCTCGCCACGCTTCGCCCCACATGGAGGTTGGTGCAGAGTTATCAGCAACAGCATCGACGGCACCAAGTCCGGTTTCATCAGTGGCTGCGATGAAGTGCTCTTGACCTGGTCGAACTAGAGCCTCGCCTCGTCCTTGTGGGAAGAAATGAGCCTGATCTGGGGTTTGATCATCTTGGCCCAACGAGTGGTTTGTGTGGAATTCATTATTAGGCATAGCGGATCCTCGGATCGAGAACGGCGTAGATCAAGTCCACGAGAAGGTTGGCGATGATGTAGACGATGACCAGCACAGTGACAATGGAGACAACCGTGGTGGGTTCACCTTTCAAAATGGCCTGGTAGAGCGTTCCACCGACACCGTTGATGCCGAAGATACCTTCGGTGACAATCGCTCCACCCATCAGTGCACCGAGATCGGCGCCCAGGAAGGTGGCAACGGGAATCAGTGAGTTTCGAAGCACGTGGCGGTTCATCACGTTGAATCCGGACATGCCTTTTGCTCGAGCGGTTCGAACGTAATCAGCGCGGAGGTTTTCGCTCACGGATTGTCTGGTGAGGCGAAGAACGTAGGCGAACGATACTGCACCCAGTACGACAGCCGGCATGATCAGCGCCGTTATTGATGTGTTGGAACCTACGGTGACGGGCAGTAAGCCCCATTTCACGCCGACTAAGAACTGCAGCACGAAACCAATGACGAAGGTGGGGACTGCGATGACGATCAGAGAAAGGACCAGCACGGTGGAGTCGAAGATTCCTCCGCGGCGAATACCGGCGATAACACCGAAGATGATGCCGAGGATTGATTCAAACAGCAGCGCCATGATGGCGAGTTTGATGGTGACAGGGAAGGCCCTGGCCATCACATCAATAACTGGCTGACCAGAGAAGGTTGTTCCAAAATCTAAGACGAAGATGCCCTTGATGTACAGGAGGTATTGAACGATGAAGGGTTTATCAAGATTGTATTCTTGACGGATTTTCTCGGCCGCAGCCTCGGTTAGGCCGCGGTCACCTCCCAATGCCTGGACTGGGTCACCAGGCATGAGGAACACGAGGGCGTAAATCAGTAAGGTCGCTCCGAAAAAGACCGGAATCATTTGGAGCAAACGTCGCCCGACGTAACGAAGCATGAGCGTGGGTGTCCTTGCTTGCTGGGGAATGGATTATGGTGCGGGGCGCTTCAAGCTAATAAAGCGCCGGATGAAGTTATGTTTTAAGTGTTCAAGGTGAAAGGCCCAGGTCGGGGTGAACATTAACCTGGGCCTTTCTTCTAGAGCTCACACAAGATGAGCGGGTGGTGCGAAGCTACTAGTTCTTGGTGATCTGGTAGTACGCAGGTTGCGAGTTCCACTGGAATTCCACGTTGTCCACGTTGGTGGAGTATCCACCAACTGCGTTGGAGTACCAAGTTGGGATCGCTGGGAGATCCTGGAGCAGGATTTCCTGTGCTTCGTTGTATAGCGGGGTTGATGCGTCAACATCGGCCGCGTTTGCTGCTTCGGCGAGCTTGGCATCGAAATCTGGGTTGGAGTAGTCACCATCGTTGGAGCCTGCACCGGTGCCGTACAAAGGTCCGAGGAAGTTGCCCAAGGACGGGTAGTCTGCCTGCCAGCCGGTGCGGAATGCGCCGTTGATGGTGCGGTTGGTGACATCATCGCGCAGGGACTTGAAGTCTGGGTATGGGTTGCCCAGGGCATCAATTCCCAGGGTGTTGCGGATGGAGTTTGCGGTTGCATCGACCCATGCCTGGTGTCCACCGTCAGCGTTGTAGGAGATGGTGAATTCACCTGACCATGGGTTAATTGCGTCTGCCTGTGCCCACAGATCCTTTGCGCGATCTGGATCGTAGGTCAAAACATCTGCGCCCGTAAGGGAATCAGAGTGACCAGCAATGACTGGGGAGGTGAAGTCAGTCGCTGGGGTGCGGGTGCCTTCGAAGATGGTTTGGGTGATCTCGTCGCGGTTGACGGCCAAGGAGATGGCCTGGCGACGCAGAACGCCTTCTTCACCGGAGAAGTGCTCGAGGCGCTCTGGGATGGTGAAGGACTGGAACACTGCGGAAGCCTGGTTGATGGAGCGGCCAGAAAGCTCATCCTCGAAGGTGGGGTAGAAGACGAACTTGACGCCGTCGTTCTGTGCTGCACGGCCGCCGTCGTAGTCTTCGTTTGGAACGATGGTGGCGTCTTGGTTGTGGTTCCACTCAAGCAGCTTGTATGGGCCGTTGCCCACTGGGTTTTCACCGAATGCAGCCATATCTTCCAGTGCGGAATCTGGAAGTGGGAAGAACGCGGAGTATCCCAGGCGGAGCGGGAAGTCAGATTCAGGCTGGGTTAGTTCCACGGTGAAGGTGGTGTCATCGACAACCTTGAGACCTTCCATGGACTCGACGCCTTCTTCGTACCCGAGGATGGACTCGAAGAAGTATGAGGACAGCGTGCTGTTAGCTACGTTGTAGTTCCATGCGTTGACAAAGCTCTCAGCGGTAACTGGGGTGCCATCGGTGAAGGTCTGGCCGTCTTTGATGGTGATGCGGTAGGTCTTGTCACCTTCGAGTTCGATGGACTCTGCAACATCGTTGACAGGGGAGCCGTCGACGTCGTAGTAGACCAGGCCGGAGAAGATGCTGTCGACGATGCGACCGCCACCTACTTCGTTGGTGTTGCCTGGGACCAGCGGGTTCTGTGGCTCAGTGCCGTTGACGAGGACGTAGTTGTCGCCGCCTTCGCTGCCTGATGAGGATGAGGAGCTGTCGGACGAGGAGTCGGACGAGCAAGCGGCAAGGCTCAAAGCAAGTGCAGCCGCCGTGGTTACAGCGAGAGACTTCTTCAAAGTCATGAGTGACCTCCGTTGTTATGAATATTCCCCAGGATTTTGCAATCGTGCGGATCCGGTGATTGAAATACTATGTGCGACATGAGTCACAGCCAAACTTGAATGGAGATCTGTGTCCTAAATTTTTGTGAGGGAAAATTAACTAAGTTGCTAGGTTTTTCGGAGCGAGCTGGGAGTTTGTGCCAATTATGTAAATATCTTTCTATAGTTTGATAGAAATTTGTGAGATGAATCGTTATTTGCCCTACCCCCGAAATAGTGTGAACGGAATGTGTACTGCGGAAGGCGTGGGCGAAAACGATTGCGCAAACTTTCGTGAATTTGCGGAGGAAAACTTAGCCTAAAAGCAGAAAAGCCGTGTATATTACACGGCTCAAAGAAAATTATGCAGAGGGTTGGGCTTAAAAAATTGGCAGTGAAACTGCTAGGAGACGTCGATAAGCGTTAATTCGCGTGCGGTATCGCCGGCGATGTGCGCGCAGAAGACACGCCAGGCGTCGGTGGTTGCGGCGCTTGCAGCTGCATGCCAGGCCTGGGTGACGTTGTTTTCGACGGTTTCAATGTTGCTTCGCGCTGAAGTCTCGTCGGTGGGGTCGGGCAGCTCGCTCACGTAACCTGGCGCTGGGGTAGTGCCGGAGGTAATAATTTGCAGCTGCGACGCGCGGTCATGGTGGTTGCTGATCGCCGTTTCCACCTCCTCGCGGTCGGTTTCCGGAAGCTGAGCCAAAGCCACGCCCAAAGACCACGCGGCGGAAAACTCGCGGTCCGCCAAATCCTTCGCAGCAGCTGATTCTGCCTCGGTGAGCTCCAAATCAACAGGAACGGACACCTCAGATCCTTCAGCAAATTCCGCCTGCGCGATGTATTGCTCAACCACTAAAGCCACGGAATCTTCCGGAATGTCATCCAAATTATCAAGGATCAACGCCTGACTGTCGTTGACATACTTCTCTGGATCATCGGTGGGCAGAATAGCGATCGCAGGAACCGTTACCTGGCACGATTCCGGAACCTGGCCTTCATCAAAGCCACAAATACGCCGAATCTCGGCCAATAATTCATCTGCGTGCTGACTGCGCAAAGTGGCAAGCTCAGGCTCGGCCTCTGACATCGCCTGGGAATCAAAAAGCGCATCCTGATACATCTGGGCCAACGCCGCATTCGGATTGGGGGAGGGGGTGCACGCCACCAAAAAGGCAGCCAGAAGAGAAACACCAAGGACAGAGGGGATACGCCTACGCATGGCTTCACAGTGTAATAGCCCGATGATTTTTGCCGGCAGGTTATCCTTGTCTTTATGGCTTTTCCAACCACTGAAATTCTGTCTGCGCTCATCGAGCCGCTCGCCGCATCCCACAAATTCGACCTCGAGAGCCTGAAAGTGACCAAAGCGGGTCCAAAATCCGCCGTCGCCATCAAGGTAGATTCGGATTCCCGCCCCGATCTCGACCAGCTGGAAGTATTCAGCCAAGAAATCGGAGAGCTTTTCGACGCCGCCGAGCAGCGCGGAGAGCTCAACTTCGGAGCGGGTTACACGCTCGAAGTGTCCACGCCGGGCGTGGACAACCCACTGACGCTGCCGCGCCATTGGCGCAGAAACCGCGGTCGCCTGGTTGCGCTTGATCAGGATGGCAAAAAGCGCGTAGCACGCATCGGGGCGCTTAACGACGCCGAAACTCACGTTGTTTTGATCGAGCGGAATAAAAAGTTGCTCGAGGTCACAACCCTTGAATTAGCACATTCCCCTCGAGCAGTGGTAGAAATTGAATTCGCTAAACCTGCGCAGGATGAGACTGCCCTCGCAGAAAGCACATTCGACGAAGCCACCGCGTAAACAGTACGTGGTGGAAGCTTGAGAGGAAGACAAGTGAATATTGATGTCCAGGCTTTAAAAGCCATCGAGTCTGAAAAGGGAATCCCAGTTCCAGACTTGCTGCGCACCATCGCCTCTGCACTTTTGCATTCGTACATGGATAATCGCGAAACTGTTGCGTCTGCGAACCTGAAACCACGCGTGGACATCGATTCCACAACTGGCACGGTCAACGTCATCGTCTCAGAATTCGACGAAAACGGAGAGCTCGCTTCCGAATACGACGACACCCCATCCAACTTCGGACGAGTCAGCGCCCGCGCTGTTCGCGACGCGATCGTTAAGTCCCTGCGCGAAGCAGAAGCAAGCCGAGCATTCGATGCGTACGCAGATTATGAAGGCACCGTTGTGTCCGGCATCGTTCAAGCAGATGCCCGCGCAGCTGAACGCGGAATCATCATCGTGCAGCTGGGTACCGAAGCGGACAACCAAGACGGCGTTTTGCTCCCAGCCGAGCAGATCCCTGGCGAAAAGCTCAAGCACGGCGACCGCGTCAAGTGCTTCGTCGTTGGCGTGGGCAAGGGCAACACTGACATCCAGATCAACCTGTCTCGTACCCACCCTGAGCTGGTGCGCCGACTGTTTGAACTGGAAATCCCAGAAGTTGCTGACGGATCCGTGGAAATTGTTGCTATCTCCCGCGAAGCCGGGCACCGCTCCAAGGTTGCTGTTCAAGCCAAGGTGAAGAACCTCAACGCCAAGGGCGCTTGCATTGGCCCACGTGGACAGCGTGTGTCCAACATCATGCGTGAACTCGGTGGAGAAAAAATCGACATCATCGATTACTCCGAAGATCCAGCAACCTTCGTTGGAAATGCACTGGCACCATCCAAGGTTGTCAACGTAGAGGTCACCGATCTTGAAGCTCAAACCGCGCGCGTAACTGTCCCTGACTACCAGCTTTCACTAGCAATCGGTAAAGAAGGTCAAAACGCCCGCTTGGCTGCCCGCCTGACCGGCTGGAAGATCGACATCCACTCTGACATCGATTAAAAGTCGCTTGAACCGGCATGAAAATCTCGTGCCGGTTTTGGGCTCACAAGGCCATATAGGAACTTTGTAATTAGTTGCAGGTTCCAATTTTGGGTCAATGTAGCGTAATATTGTTCAAGGCCCATGTGTGGGCTGTGGAGGACGTGCATTCACGTTCTGGTCAAATGAAAAACGGTGAAAGGGATTGAACGCAGCAGATGTTCCATGACGATGCAGTAACAGCTTCATCTGGACAGTTTTCTAGCCGCACCTCAATTCGGATCCGTACTTGCATTGCCACCAGGGAACGTAAACCTGATTCTGAACTACTCCGCGTAGTTCAATCCCCGGAGCTTCCGGGAGTTATCCTTCCAGATCCGAAACGTCGGATGCCTGGCAGGGGAGCATGGTTGACCCCTTCCATCGACGCACTGGGCCTTGCTGAACAGCGTCGCGCCTTTGGCCGAGCGCTGAGGGTGTCCACAACCGTGGATACAGGTCACGTACGCACGTACCTGGCGGAAAACGCCGGACCCGATTTTTGTAAGGAAGACTGAACACTGATGAGCACACGATGAAGCATCAGCGATGAACGTCAATAATTAACGCTAGAGGTCAAAGGTCCCTTACCTTTTAAGGGCCTTCGAACCTCTGGCAAGAACTAGAGGAGAGAAGTGCCCGGAAAGCTACGTGTACATGAGCTTGCTAAGCAACTCGGTATTACCAGCAAGGAACTACTTGCCACCCTTAAGGATAAAGGCGAGTTTGTTAAAACCGCATCATCCACAATTGAACCCCCAGTTGTGAAGAGGATGCAGGAGCACTACGGTTCGAGCGGTTCGGATAAGTCCGACACCGCTGCGAAGCCTGGAGTGGCAAAGCCTGCTGCGCCAAAACCAGCTGCGTCAGCAGCTCCAAAGCCAGGTGCTCCAGCAAAACCTGCAGCATCTGCAGCAAAGCCTGCCCCAGCTGCTCCTTCTGCAGCTTCTACAGCAAAGCCAGGCGCAGCACCTAAGCCAGGCGTTCAGGCAAAGCCTGCAGCAGCCGCTAAGCCAGGTGCTCCAGCAAAGCCAGCAGCACCTGCAGCTCCTTCTGCCGCTAAGCCAGGTTCAGCTCCAAAGCCAGGCGTTCAGGCAAAGCCTGCAGCAGCCGCTAAGCCAGCATTTTCTGGCCCAACTCCAGGCGATGCAGCTAAGAAGGCAGAGCCAGCAGCTAAGCCAGGCGCGGAAGCACCTCGCCCAGACGGCATGCCACGTCCAATGGGCAAGCCTGCTCCAAAGCCAGGCGCACGTGCACCACGTGTAGCTAACAACCCATTCTCCACCGGTGGTGGCGAGCGTCCAGCTCCTCGCCCAGGTGGCGGCCCACGTCCTGGTGGCGGACCTCGCCCAGGCGGTGGACCACGTCCACAGGGCCAGGGTCGTCCAGGTGGCCAGCGAGATGGTCAGCGCGACGGACAGCGTGATGGTCAGGGTAACCGCGGCGGTCAGCGTCAAGGCGCTGGCGCAGGTGGAGCACGCCCACAGGGTGGACCACGCCCTCAGGGCGGTTCACGCCCACAGGGTGGCTCCGCTCAGGGTGCTCAGGGAGCACCTTCCCAGGAGCGTCAAGGTGGCGGACGTCGTCCATCCCCAGCAATGATGCCTCCAACCCCAGGTCAGATGCCTGCTAAGGCACCTGGCAAGGGTGGTCGTGGTGGCCAAGCCGGCGGTGGCGCTGGTGGCGGATTCAACCGTGGTGGCGGAACCGGTGGCGGCGCAGGCCGTGGCGGTCGTCGTGGCGGTACCGCAGGTGCATTCGGCCGTCCAGGTGGTGCTCCACGCAGGGGACGTAAGTCGAAGCGTCAGAAGCGCAACGAGTACGAATCAATGCAGGCACCGAACGTCATTGGTGGCGTTCGTTTGCCAGACGGCAAGGGTGCAACCATCCGCCTCGCGCGCGGTGCATCTTTGGCTGACTTCGCTGATAAGATCGGCGCAGACGCAGCAGCATTGGTTCAGGCTCTGTTCAACTTGGGTGAAATGGTCACCGCAACTGCATCGGTTTCTGATGAAACCTTGCAGCTGCTCGGTGAGGAAATGAACTACAAGGTTCAGGTTGTTTCCCCAGAAGATGAAGACCGTGAGCTGCTCGAAAGCTTCGACCTTCAGTTCGGTGAGGACGAAGGTGGCGAGGCTGACCTTGCTAAGCGTCCTCCAGTGGTTACCGTCATGGGTCACGTTGACCACGGTAAGACTCGTTTGCTGGATACTATCCGTAAGGCAAATGTGGGCTCCGACGAAGCCGGCGGCATTACCCAGGGCATTGGTGCATACCAGGTCAAGGTAAATGTCGAGGACACTGAGCGCACCATCACCTTCCTGGATACCCCAGGTCACGAGGCTTTCACCGCAATGCGTGCCCGTGGTGCAAAGTCCACAGATATCGCGGTTCTGGTTGTTGCAGCAGACGACGGCGTTATGCCTCAGACTGTGGAAGCAATCAACCACGCTAAGGCTGCAGATGTACCAATCGTGGTTGCAGTGAACAAGATTGATAAGCCAGAAGCTTCTCCAGAGAAGATCCGTGGTCAGCTGACCGAATACGGATTGATTCCTGAAGAGTACGGTGGCGACACCATCTTCGTTGACATCTCTGCAAAGCAGGGACTGAACATCGATGAGCTGCTCGCTTCTGTCTGCCTGACCGCAGACGCTGAGCTTGACCTTGTTGCTAACCCAGAAATGGACGCACAGGGTGTTGCAATTGAAGCTCACCTCGACCGTGGTCGTGGACCAGTGGCAACCGTTATCGTCCAGCGCGGTACCCTGCGCGTCGGTGACTCCATCGTTGCAGGCGATACCTACGGACGTGTTCGCCGCATGGTGGACGAATACGGACGCGACGTTGAAGAGGCCGGACCTTCCCGTCCTGTTCAGGTTCAGGGTCTTAACGGTGTCCCAGGCGCCGGCGACAACCTTCTGGTTGTTGAAGATGACCGCATTGCACGTCAGATTGCTAACCAGCGCAACGCCCGCAAGCGTAACGCTCTGGCAGCACGCTCCCGCAAGCGCGTCTCCCTCGAGGATCTGGATTCAGTTCTTAAGGAACATAGCACCCTTAACCTCATTCTTAAGGGCGACAACGCAGGTTCCGTGGAAGCACTGGAAGAAGCATTGCTAAAGATTGAGATGGACGATGAAGTCCAGCTCAACATCATCGACCGCGGTGTGGGTGCAGTTACCCAGACCAACGTCACCCTTGCAGCTGCATCCGACGCTGTCATCATCGCCTTCAACGTTCGCGCTGAAGGTAAGGCAACTGAGGAAGCAAACGCAGAAGGCGTCGATGTTCGTTACTACACGATCATCTACCGTGCTATCGAAGAGGTCGAGGCGGCCCTCAAGGGCATGCTCAAGCCAATCTACGAAGAGCGCGTTATCGGACATGCTGAGATCCGTGCGATCTTCAAGGCTTCCTCTGTCGGCCTCATCGCAGGTTGCATGGTTGAAGACGGCAAGGTGCGCCGAAACGCCACAGTCCGCATTACTCGCGACGGCAACGTCATCGCCGAGAATGCAAAGATCGTGTCCCTTCGCCGTGAGAAGGACGATGCCACCGAAGTCTCTGCAGGCTACGAGTGCGGTATGGTTCTGTCTTACCCAGACATCTCCGTCGACGACAAGATCGAGGTCTACGAAATGGTTGAGGTTCCACGCGAAGCTTAAGCATTTCCGGCTCGGGGCATAACTAGCCCGGGGTCATGCACGTGGGGCTGGCTTTCCAACGGAAGGCCAGCCCCTTTGCACACCTGTTTTGTTCCTACCTTTTAAGCTAGGAATAGCAGGGTAGATAAACTTATTAAAATTTTTCCAATTCAGGGTAGAATTCCAAAAGAATTATTTCGACTCTGTGAAGATGAGGAGTGGTCCACCATGGCTGACAACGCCCGCGCGGCTCGTATGGCAAAGCGCATTCAAACTATCGTGGCCAGCGCCATTGAACGCGATATCAAGGACCGCCGACTTGAGTTCGTCACAATTACTGATGTGACCATGACCGGTGACCTGCACGATGCAAAGGTGTTTTACACCGTTCGTGGAGCTTCCATTGAAGAAGAACCAGATCTTGAGGCAGCAGCAGAGGCTCTTCACCGAGCACGCGGCCAGCTGAGGAAGATCGTTGGCCAGCAGCTGGGTGTTCGGTTTACCCCAACCCTGACTTACAGCATCGATACCGTCCCAGAGGCATCCGCACACATGGAAGCTTTGTTGGATCGTGCTCGCAAGCGCGATGAGGAGCTGGCTAAACTGCGCGAAGGTGCAGCGCCTGCAGGTGATGCAGATCCTTACAAGACTTCATCCAAGTCTGAATCTGAGGAATAACACCAGTGACGGATAATAGTCAGTTTCATGCTGCTTCAGCATTAGTCCAGGCAGCTCACACGGTTAGCGTTGTGGGACATCTGCGACCCGATGCTGATGCAATCGGCAGTGTAGCTGCCACAGTGGCCGCACTACAGCAACTTGGTAAAGACGCCGTAGGTGCAATCGGCCAGCTAGATTCGATGCCCGAGAACTTGTACACCATTCCTGGGGCATCAAACATTAATTTTGGCGATTCACTGACGGAATCTGACCTCATCATTGTTGTTGATTGTGGGTCAATCGAACGCACCGGTGCGTTTGAAAGCATCATCGTCAACAATCCTGACAAAGTATTGGTGGTTGATCACCACGCCACCAATCCTGGGTTTGGTGCCGTCAACTTAATCGATGTGGAGGCAGAATCCACCACCACGATTTTATATGACTGGTTTGATGCGATGTCGGTGCAAATTACTCCCGATATCGCCCACGGCCTTTATGCTGGACTGCTCACCGATACTGGGTGCTTCAGGTGGGGTCGACCAGTCATGCATGACATGGCTAAAGAACTCATGGAGTTCGGTCTAGACATTCGTGCCATTTCATCAGCATTGCTTGATCAAACCTCCGTGGACGATTTGCGTCTTGTTGGCCAGATTGTCTCTCGGATCGAGCTGCGGGAAGCAGGGCCATATACTCTTGCTGTTCTCGTGGCAGACTTCGATACCATCAACGGCCGTTCACGCGCCGTTGTGGAAGGCTTGATCGAAATGGTTCGCGCTGTGGAAGGCGCAGACTTCGGAGCAGTATTCAAAGAATATGAACGTGGCGTCTATACCGTGTCACTGCGTTCCTCCAATTTGAGTGTCGCTTCCTTGGCAGTGCATCTTGGCGGTGGCGGACACATTCCTGCTGCAGGCTATACCGCTCGTGGTACGGAAATCGAAGCCCTCGATACGTTGATTGAAGCAACCGTTACATTGGGGGAGTCTTTGCGAAGCTCGGCGCATGTCGATGTCTAACAACGACTTTGAGCATGAGTCCCATGATGTTTCTGCAAAGCAGATCTTCGGGCTCGCGTTCCCCGCACTGGGTGTTCTAGCTGCGATGCCGCTGTATCTCTTGTTGGATACAGCGGTTGTTGGCACTTTGGGTGGCTTCGAATTGGCTGCGTTGGGCGCAGCAACAACAATTCAAGCTCAAGTGACAACACAGCTGACATTCTTGTCCTATGGAACTACCGCGAGATCATCGAGAATTTTCGGAATGGGTGATCGCCGGGGAGCAATTGCCGAAGGTGTGCAAGCAACCTGGGTGGCACTCTTTGTAGGCTTGGGCATCTTAACGCTGATGCTCATTGGAGCCCCGACTTTCGCGTTGTGGCTCAGTGGTGATGAAGCTCTAGCCCAAGAAGCAGGGCATTGGCTCCGGGTTGCTGCTTTTGCGGTGCCACTAATTCTCATGATCATGGCTGGCAACGGTTGGTTAAGAGGTATTCAAAACACCAAGCTGCCACTCTATTTCACCTTGGCGGGAGTCATCCCCGGCGCGATCTTGATTCCGATATTCGTGGCTAAGTTTGGACTTGTGGGCTCTGCCTGGGCAAACCTCATTGCAGAAGCAATTACTGCTTCGCTGTTTTTGGGTGCATTGATCAAGCACCACGAAGGTTCGTGGAAGCCGGGCTGGACGGTGATGAAAAATCAGTTGGTTCTTGGACGTGATTTGATCATGCGGTCAATGTCGTTCCAGGTTGCTTTTCTTTCCGCGGCCGCTGTGGCTGCACGATTTGGCACGGCATCCTTGGCGGCCCACCAGGTGTTGCTTCAGCTGTGGAATTTCATCACATTGGTGCTGGATTCTTTAGCTATCGCGGCGCAGACCTTAACTGGTGCAGCCCTGGGCGCTGGAACTGCGAAGGTCGCCCGCAGGGTGGGTAATCAGGTGATTAAGTACTCTCTGATTTTCGCTGGTGGCTTAGGTTTGGTGTTCGTGGTCTTACACTCGTGGATTCCGCGTATTTTCACTCAGGACGCCGACGTTTTAGATGCGATTGCTTCCCCGTGGTGGATCATGGTCGCGATGATCATTTTGGGTGGCATTGTCTTTGCTATTGATGGTGTGCTGTTGGGTGCTGCTGACGCGGTGTTCCTCCGAAATGCCTCTATCTTGGCGGTTGTGGTCGGATTCTTACCAGGCGTCTGGATTTCCTATGCATTAGATGCAGGGCTGACAGGCGTGTGGTGTGGTTTGCTGGCGTTTATTCTGATCCGACTATTTGCGGTGATTTGGCGGTTTAAGTCTATGAAGTGGGCGCGTTAGCTTCGGCGCGTGGCAAACCACATTTGCTGGACTGCAGGCATAATGGACAAAGACTTTTAGCAACAACTATGTGGAGGTGACAGGTGACCACAACTCTGTGGGCGGTTTCTGACCTCCATGCAGCGGTGAAAGCTAACGCTGATCCAATTGAGAATATTCAGCCTAAGGATCCGTCTGACTGGTTGATTGTTGCAGGTGACGTGGCGGAACGCACCGAATTGGTGCTGGAAATTTTGGCACGTCTGCGCAGGCGCTTTGCCAAGGTGATCTGGGTTCCGGGTAACCATGAGTTGTTTTCTCGCTCCGCGGACCGCTATCAGGGGCGCGATAAGTACTCTGAACTCGTTGAAGGCTGCCGAAAGATTGATGTGTTGACTCCGGAGGACCCTTATTTAACCTTTGGTGGGGTTACTATCGTTCCGTTGTTTACACTCTATGACTACTCGTTCCGTCGACCTGGTTTCACCGTGGAGCAGGCTGTGCAAGCGGCGCGGGATCGTCAAGTGATGATGACTGATGAGTTTTCTATTGCGCCTTTTGTTGATATCCGAGCGTGGTGCTGGGATCGCTTAGCCTATTCCATTAAGCGTTTGAGCAAGATCAACGGGCCAACAATTTTGATTAACCACTGGCCGCTGGTGGTGGAACCGACTTATCAGATGCGCTGGCAGGAACTTGCATTGTGGTGCGGTACTCGCCACACCAGGGGATGGGCCGAACGCTACAACGCGGAAGCCGTTATTTACGGTCATCTGCATATACCCGGAATAACCAACGTCAACGGTGTGAAACACATTGAAGTGTCGTTGGGTTATCCGCGCGAATGGGAGCATTGGTCTGGGCAGCATGTGTGGCCATATCCAGTGATGGAGGTGGACAATGCTGGATGAGTCTTTGTTTCCAAATTCGGCAAAGTTTTCTTTCATGAAAACTGGCGATGCTGTTAATTTAGACCATTTCCATCAGTTGCATCCGTTGGAAAAGGCACTGGTAGCGCACTCGGTTGATATTAGAAAAGCAGAGTTTGGAGATGCCAGGTGGTGTGCACATCAGGCACTCCAAGCTTTGGGACGAGATAGCGGTGATCCCATTTTGCGTGGGGAACGAGGAATGCCATTGTGGCCTTCTTCGGTGTCTGGTTCATTGACCCACACTGACGGATTCCGAGCTGCTGTGGTGGCGCCACGATTGTTGGTGCGTTCTATGGGATTGGATGCCGAACCTGCGGAGCCGCTGCCCAAGGATGTTTTGGGTTCAATCGCTCGGGTGGGGGAGATCCCTCAACTTAAGCGCTTGGAGGAGCAAGGTGTGCACTGCGCGGATCGCCTGCTGTTTTGTGCCAAGGAAGCAACATACAAAGCGTGGTTCCCGCTGACGCATAGGTGGCTTGGTTTTGAACAAGCTGAGATCGACTTGCGTGATGATGGCACTTTTGTGTCCTATTTGCTGGTTCGACCAACTCCAGTGCCGTTTATTTCAGGTAAATGGGTACTGCGTGATGGTTATGTCATAGCTGCGACTGCAGTGACTTGAACTGGATGGAGAGGATACCTGGGTGAGCTGAAAGCCAGGTTGGTGGATGCCTCGCACGGCACGGCGTTTAAGAACCGCTTCTAGCTTTCAACACGTACAGCAACCGTGAATATTAGACCAAGAGGCCCCTTTTTCGGGGCGTCTTTGGTCTGCAATGACACTTTGCTGGTCTGGACTCTCAGTGCGTTTGAAACCAAGGCTTGGATTGGCGGAGTTGGTTTTGGTTTATTTCCACAGCCCACCTGAAATAGTGCCCTCTCAAAATCGCGTTTAAGCCCTCCAAACCGCTCTTTCCACACTCACACCTATCTAGCGAAATTCGACCTCTTAAATCGGCTTCTGGCAGACCAACTAAAGAGTGTTGGGGTGAGCAACAAACACGGTGGCCAGGCGTTTGCCCTTTTCTTCGATGAGCGCCACGGCTTTTCCTGATGGTGTTACTGCAGCGTGGACGCCTTTCAGTCCGCGAGGTTCCAACCATTTGCCCATGGACAGGTCAATGCCTTCGTCTTCGGTGATGTCAAGGACTGGGTAACTGCGGGTGAGTGCCTGGTCGAGGTTGAGGGAGAGTTCTGGATTCTCTTGGAGTTTGGAGAGGGGGGTCGCGTCGTTAAGCGTAAAAGGGCCGACCTCTGTGCGCCTAAGCGCGGTCAGGTGGCCGCCGACCTGCAAAGCGTTGCCGAGGTCGCGGGCGAGCGCGCGGATGTAGGTGCCGGAGGAGCAGTGGACGCGCACATCTAAGTCATAAAATTCACCGTCGACGCGGTAGTCGAGCACGTCAAAGACGCTGACGGTGACGGGACGTGCGGGAATGTCTACTTCTTCGCCGTCGCGGACGCGTTCGTGGGCGCGTTTGCCGTCGATTTTGATGGCGGAGACTTTGGTGGGTTTTTGCATGATGTCGCCGGTGAGGTTGGCGATTTCAGCAAGGATGGTGCTGTGGTCGAGGCCGGATGCGTCTGTTGTGGAGATGACCTCGCCTTCTGCATCATCGGTGCTGGTGGCGGCGCCGAGTCGAATGGTGGCGTCGTAGGCTTTGGTGGAGGCCACCATGTGTGCCAGGAAGCGGGTTCCGCGCTCAATTCCGACGACTAACACGCCGGTTGCCATGGGGTCGAGGGTGCCTGCGTGGCCTACTTTGCGGGTGGAAAATGCGCGGCGCAATTTGGACACCACGTCATGGGATGTCATTCCGGCGGGCTTGTCGACGATCACGAGTCCAGGTTTAGGGGCAGGAGCATTCATGTCTGTTGAGTCTATGCCGTAGTCTAAAACAGTGGATATTTGGAGTGGACTAGACAGCGTTCCGGCTGATCTTCAAGGATCGGTAGTCACCATTGGTGTATTTGATGGGCTCCACCGGGGGCATCAAAGTTTAATCGGCGAGGCCAAGAAGCAGGCCGAGGAGCTGGGTGTGCCTTGTGTCATGGTGACCTTTGACCCGCATCCGATCGCTGTGTTTTTGCCAGGTAAAGAGCCAACCCGTTTGGCTCCTTTGGATTATCGCCTTAATTTGGCTGCGGAATGTGGCGTCGATGCTGCGTTGGTTATTGATTTCACTAAAGAACTCGCAGGTCTGAGCGCTGAAGAGTATTTCACAACCATGATCGTGGATACGCTGCATGCGCGTTCAGTTGTGGTGGGGGAGAACTTCACCTTCGGTGTCAATGGCGCTGGCACTGAGTCCACGATGCGGGAATTGGGACAAAAGTTTGGCGTGAATGTTACGATTGCTCCGCTGCTGCATGATGATGACCAGCGTATTTGCTCCACCTTGGTGCGCGATTACTTGGATCAGGGCGAGGTTGAGCGCGCGAACTGGGCGCTTGGTCGACGCTATGCCGTGCGCGGCGAAGTTGTCCGTGGTGCTGGCCGTGGCGGCAAAGAATTGGGCTATCCCACCGCGAATCTCTACCTGCCGACCTCTGTGGCGCTGCCCGCCGACGGCGTGTATGCAGGCTGGTTCACCATCACCGATGACCGCGAAATCGACAAGGAAATCTCCCGCGATATCGACGGCACCATGGTTCCAGGCGTGCGTTACCAAACTGCCATTTCCGTGGGCACCAATCCCACCTTCGGCGATGAGCGACGCAGCGTCGAGGCATTCATCCTCGACCAGGAAGCCGACCTGTACGGTCACCATGTCATGGTGGAATTCGTGGGACACTTGCGCGACATGGTCAAATTCAATGGCGTCGACGAGCTACTAGACGCCATGGCCCGCGATGTCACCAACGCCCGCGATATCCTTGCCAAAGACAAATTGCTTCTCGACGCCGACACCCAGCCCAGCGCTTAAGGCCGGTCACCGGCCATCAAGCTTGTCACATCGGGTGCCTTATGATGGTGCCCGACCTTAAAAATAAAAACCTGAAAGGTTAAAAACGCATGAGCAAAAAAGCCATCCTTGATATCGACACCGGCATCGATGATGCCCTCGCACTTGCCTACGCACTGGGCTCACCTGAACTAGAGCTCATTGGTGTCACCACCACCTACGGTAACGTGCTACTCGAAACCGGTGCAGTCAATGACCTGGCACTGCTTGATCTGTTCGGTGCACCAGAAGTACCTGTGTACTTGGGTGAGCCACACGCACAGACCAAGGATGGCTTTGAAGTTCTTGAGATCTCCGCGTTCATTCACGGACAAAACGGCATCGGCGAAGTCGAGCTGCCAGCAAGCGAGTCAAAGGCACTCCCCGGCGCAGTGGATTTCCTCATTGATTCCGTCAACACCCACGGCGATGACCTGGTGATCATCGCAACTGGCCCCATGACCAACCTGTCTGCGGCAATCGCAAAGGATCCAAGCTTTGCTTCCAAGGCTCACGTGGTCATCATGGGTGGCGCCTTGACTGTCCCAGGCAACGTCAGCCCATGGGCAGAAGCAAACATCAACCAGGACCCAGATGCAGCAAACGATCTGTTCCGTTCCGGTGCAGATGTCACCATGATCGGTCTTGATGTCACCCTGCAGACCCTTCTTACCAAGAAGCACACTGCGCAGTGGCGCGAACTGGGCACTCCAGCTGCTATCGCACTGGCCGACATGACTGATTACTACATCAAGGCATATGAGACCACCGCACCACACCTGGGCGGTTGCGGCCTGCACGACCCACTGGCAGTAGGCGTTGCAGTGGACCCAAGCCTGGTCACTTTGCTCCCCATCAACCTCAAGGTAGACATTGAGGGCGAGACCCGTGGACGCACCATTGGCGATGAAGTCCGCCTCAACGATCCAGTGCGCACCTCCCGCGCAGCTGTCGCCGTAGACGTGGATCGTTTCCTTTCTGAATTCATGACCCGCATCGGCCGAGTCGCAGCACAGCAGTAAAAGCAGCTTTGGTGAAGGTTTTTGGAGAAGTACCACCAAGCTGTTAAGCTTCCAAGGTGGTTTTGCGACTGCGGTCCGCAGCAGTTGCGAAAAGTACACACATCATCCGGGTTTATCTTGGATGAATGAGTGAAAATTTTTCATGCGGACTGAAATAACTTTTAGGAGACACCATGGCTCTTACTTCTGAGCAGAAGAAGTCCATCCTTTCCGAGTTCGGCCTCCACGAGACCGACACCGGTTCCCCAGAAGCACAGATCGCGCTTCTGACCAACCGCATCAACAACCTCACCGAGCACCTCAAGTTCCACAAGCACGATCACCACTCCCGTCGTGGTCTGCTGCTGCTCGTTGGTCGTCGTCGTGGTCTGCTGAAGTACCTGGCTGACAACAACGTTGATCGCTACCGTGATCTGATCGCACGCCTCGGCCTGCGTCGATAAGCCTGGTTTTTCCAGTCTTTTAAACCCGTTTCCTTGCCTCTTAAAGTGGTGGGGAAGCGGGTTTTCTCGCGTTTCCTGCCACCGGTTTTGGTGAATAAAACTCGTGTCGAGTAGCGCTAAAACTGATAGTGGGGAAAACTGGAGAGAACTGGTAAGGTTTTTACCGTTCTAGACCGCAGAAATCTTCGCGGCGACACCGATGATCGCCGAGCAGAACTAAACATGAGGAGACCTACTCGCATATGAGCGATGTAAAGTACTTCGAAGACACCGAATTTGGCCTGATCGAGGCCGTCGCAACCATCGACAACGGTGACTTCGGAACCCGCACCATCCGTTTTGAAACCGGCCAACTTGCCCGCCAGGCAGATGGTGCAGTGACCACCTACCTCGACGATGACACGATGCTGCTGGCAACCACCACCGCATCCAACCAGCCACGCGAGGGCTTTGACTTCTTCCCACTGACCGTGGACGTTGAAGAGCGCATGTACGCAGCTGGTCGCATCCCTGGCTCTTTCTTCCGTCGTGAGGGCCGCCCATCCACCGAAGCTATCCTGGCTTGCCGTCTCATCGACCGCCCACTGCGCCCAACCTTTGTTAAGGGCCTGCGCAATGAGGTTCAGATCGTTGTCACCGTCATGTCCATGAACCCTGAGGATTACTACGATGTCGTAGCAATCAACGGAGCTTCCGCAGCAACCCGCATCTCCGGACTTCCTGTCTCCGGCGCTGTCGGTGGCGTTCGCATGGCACTGGTTGTTGATGAAAAGCACCCAGAAGGCCAATGGGTTGCATTCCCAACCCACGCTCAACATGAGCAGTCCGTATTTGAAATCGTTGTGGCTGGTCGCCTCGTCGAGCGCAAGCGCGGCAACAAGACCTTCTCCGACGTCGCAGTGATGATGGTGGAAGCTGGCGCTTCCGAAAACGTTGTCAACCGTGTCAAAGACGGTGCACCAGCACCAACCGAAAAGATCGTCTCCGACGGCCTTGAAGCAGCTAAGCCATTCATCGACATCCTGTGCCGCGCACAGGAAGGTCTGGCACAGCGCGTTGGAAACGCAGCCAAGGAATTCCCACTGTTCCCTCCATACACCGACGAGGTGTACTCCGCAGTGGAGCGCAAGGTATCCAAGAAGCTAGCTTCTTTGCTGACCCTGAAGGCAAAGCAAGAGCGCGACGACGCTACCAACGCCTACATGGAAGAAATCGAAGCCGAACTGCTTCCAAAGTTCGAGGCTTCCTACAGCTCAGCAGCTGAAGCGTCCAAGGAAATCCGTGCAGCATACAACGCTGTCATGAAGGCCATCGTGCGCCGCATGATCCTCACCGATCACTTCCGCATCGACGGCCGCGGAGTCACCGACATCCGTGACCTGGCAGTAGAAGTTGAGCTCATCCCACGTGCGCACGGTTCCTCCCTCTTCGAGCGTGGCGAGACCCAGATCCTCGGTGTCACCACCCTGGACATGCTCAAGATGGAACAGCAAATCGACTCCCTGGCACCAGGCGATGCGAAGCGCTACATGCACCACTACAACTTCCCTCCATACTCCACCGGTGAAACCGGTCGTGTGGGCTCACCAAAGCGCCGCGAAATCGGCCACGGTGCACTTGCAGAACGCGCAGTTTTGCCAGTAATCCCATCCCGTGAGGAATTCCCATACGCAATCCGTCAGGTCTCTGAAGCTCTGGGCTCCAACGGCTCCACCTCCATGGGCTCTGTCTGTGCATCCACTCTGTCCCTGTACAACGCTGGTGTTCCACTGAAGGCACCTGTTGCAGGTATCGCCATGGGACTTGTTTCCGGTGAAATCGACGGCAAGACCGAGTACGTTGCACTGACCGACATCCTCGGCGCAGAAGACGCATTCGGCGACATGGACTTCAAGGTTGCCGGCACCGCAGACTTCATCACCGCACTTCAGCTGGACACCAAGCTGGACGGCATTCCTTCCAAGGTGCTCTCCGATGCGCTTGAGCAGGCACGCGATGCCCGACTGACCATCCTGAACACCATGTCTGATGTCATCAACGGACCTGATGAGATGAGCAAGTTCGCTCCTCGCATCACCACCGTGAAGATCCCAGTGGCAAAGATCGGTGAGCTGATCGGACCAAAGGGTAAGAACATCAACGCTCTTACCGAAGAGACCGGCGCAAACATCTCCATCGAAGATGACGGCACCGTGTTCATCTCTGCAGCTGACGGCGCATCTGCTGAAGCGGCGATCGAAAAGATCAACGCTCTGGCGAACCCACAGCTGCCAAAGGTTGGCGAGCGCTTCCTCGGAACCGTCGTTAAGACCACCGCATTCGGAGCATTCGTTTCCTTGCTCCCAGGCCGCGACGGCCTTGTTCACATCTCCAAGCTGGGTAACGGCAAGCGAGTAGAAAAGGTCGACGATGTGGTGAAGGTTGGCGAGAAGATTCAGGTCGAAATCGCTGACATCGACAACCGCGGCAAGATCTCCTTGGTCCCAGTTGTTGAAGAGGACTAATTAGTTCTGGCTAGATCTGGCTAGATCGGGCTAAAAATAAATGTGGCGCTAAAACCTTATTGCGAGGTTTTAGCGCCACATTTTTCTATCTGTAGTTGACGGCGTTCCAGTGCTAGTGAACGATGTCCACCACAAGCCTGGTTGGTTCCTGCAGCAATGAGACCGAGTAATTTCGGGGTTGACCAGATACACCAATGAGAACTTGGGAACGGGCTTCAAAAGTACTGGTGAAGTTGATGTCTTCAACAATGCCTGCACCAGGATATGATCCGGTATCGATACCTGGAACGACAACCTGATCAGGATATCCAATGCCTTGAATATTGACGTTGAGGAAGGAATCACCAGCCATCTCAACTGGAAGACCTGACGCCTGCTGAATTGGATCAGTGGCCCAATCGACCCACCAACCAGGTTGGCTATTACCGGCGATATCAAAAACAACTCGCGTGAACGTTTCGTGCTCGGCAACGCGGATGCCAGCGATCGACATATCGGAGTCACCAACTTGAGCCTGCTGCTTCTGATCCATCGACGGGGAACCCAACGGCGGCAAAGCAGTGGGGGAAGGGGAGTTGGTGGACTCTGAACCAGTGGACTCTGAAGTGGTAGGCGACGGGGCAGCATCTGAAGGCGTGCGAGTTGTGGTGACCGGGCTAGCGGTTTCAGTTTCTGTCACAACTGGAGCAGGACTAGCAGAGGTTGTAGGCGTTGAGCCGCTTCCATCACAAGCACTTAAAAGTAAAGAGGCGGAAACCACAAGCGCCAAGGAACTACCTGCGGAACGGGCGGTGAAGGGCAACTTAAGTCTCATATTTCAAACATAGTTCCACCTGTGTGATTAATCCCTAGAACGGAACAAACTGATGAACAATCGTTAACAACACAGACCAAAACGGTCAGTTAGGTATGGATATCAGCACCTTCTGAATGGGTACGTCTAGACTGGTGGGCGTTTGAAAAACTCTTCGCCCCACGAAAATGAAGGAGAATAATGGGAATCAAGGTTGGCGTTCTCGGAGCCAAAGGCCGTGTTGGTCAAACTATTGTGGCAGCAGTCAATGAGTCCGATGATCTGGAGCTTGTTGCAGAGATCGGCGTCGACGATGATTTGAGCCTTCTGGTAGACAACGGCGCTGAAGTTGTCGTTGACTTCACCACTCCTAACGCTGTGATGGGCAACCTGGAGTTCTGCATCAACAACGGCATTTCTGCGGTTGTTGGAACCACGGGCTTCGATGATGCTCGTTTGGAGCAGGTTCGCACCTGGCTTGAAGGAAAAGACAATGTCGGTGTTCTGATCGCACCTAACTTTGCTATCTCTGCGGTGTTGACCATGGTCTTTTCCAAGCAGGCTGCCCGCTTCTTCGAATCAGCTGAAGTTATTGAGCTGCACCACCCCAACAAGCTGGATGCACCTTCAGGCACCGCGATCCACACTGCTCAGGGCATTGCTGCGGCACGCAAAGAAGCAGGCATGGACGCACAGCCAGATGCGACCGAGCAGGCACTTGAGGGTTCCCGTGGCGCAAGCGTAGATGGAATCCCAGTTCATGCAGTCCGCATGTCCGGCATGGTTGCTCACGAGCAAGTTATCTTTGGCACCCAGGGTCAGACCTTGACCATCAAGCAGGACTCCTATGATCGCAACTCATTTGCACCAGGTGTCTTGGTGGGTGTGCGCAACATTGCACAGCACCCAGGCCTAGTCGTAGGACTTGAGCATTACCTAGGCCTGTAAAGGCTCATTTCAGCAGCGGGTGGAATTTTTTAAAAGGAGCGTTTAAAGGCTGTGGCCGAACAAGTTAAATTGAGCGTGGAGTTGATAGCGTGCAGTTCTTTTACTCCACCCGCTGATGTTGAGTGGTCAACTGATGTTGAGGGCGCGGAAGCACTCGTCGAGTTTGCGGGTCGTGCCTGCTACGAAACTTTTGATAAGCCGAACCCTCGAACTGCTTCCAATGCTGCGTATCTGCGCCACATCATGGAAGTGGGGCACACTGCTTTGCTTGAGCATGCCAATGCCACGATGTATATCCGAGGCATTTCTCGGTCCGCGACCCATGAATTGGTCCGACACCGCCATTTTTCCTTCTCTCAACTGTCTCAGCGTTTCGTGCACAGCGGAGAATCGGAAGTAGTGGTGCCCACTCTCATCGATGAAGATCCGCAGTTGCGTGAACTTTTCATGCACGCCATGGATGAGTCTCGGTTCGCTTTCAATGAGCTGCTTAATGCGCTGGAAGAAAAACTTGGCGATGAACCGAATGCACTTTTAAGGAAAAAGCAGGCTCGTCAAGCAGCTCGCGCTGTGCTGCCCAACGCTACAGAGTCCAGAATCGTGGTGTCTGGAAACTTCCGCACCTGGAGGCATTTCATTGGCATGCGAGCCAGTGAACATGCAGACGTCGAAATCCGCGAAGTAGCGGTAGGATGTTTAAGAAAGCTGCAGGTAGCAGCGCCAACTGTTTTCGGTGATTTTGAGATTGAAACTTTGGCAGACGGATCGCAAATGGCAACAAGCCCGTATGTCATGGACTTTTAACGCAAAGCTCACACCCACGAGCTAAAAATTCATATAGTTAAGACAACATTTTTGGCTGTAAAAGACAGCCGTAAAAACCTCTTGCTCATGTCAATTGTTCTTATCGGAATGTGGCTTGGGCGATTGTTATGCAAAAGTTGTTAGGTTTTTTGCGGGGTTGTTTAACCCCCAAATGAGGGAAGAAGGTAACCTTGAACTCTATGAGCACAGGTTTAACAGCTAAGACCGGAGTAGAGCACTTCGGCACCGTTGGAGTAGCAATGGTTACTCCATTCACGGAATCCGGAGCCATCGATATCGCTGCTGGCCGCGAAGTCGCGGCTTATTTGGTTGATAAGGGCTTGGATTCTTTGGTTCTCGCGGGCACCACTGGTGAATCCCCAACGACAACCGCCGCTGAAAAACTAGAACTGCTCAAGGCCGTTCGTGAGGAAGTTGGGGATCGGGCGAAGCTCATCGCCGGTGTCGGAACCAACAACACGCGGACATCTGTGGAACTTGCGGAAGCTGCTGCTTCTGCTGGCGCAGACGGCCTTTTAGTTGTAACTCCTTATTACTCCAAGCCGAGCCAAGAGGGATTGCTGGCGCACTTCGGTGCAATTGCTGCAGCAACAGAGGTTCCAATTTGTCTCTATGACATTCCTGGTCGGTCAGGTATTCCAATTGAGTCTGATACCATGAGACGCCTGAGTGAATTACCTACGATTTTGGCGGTCAAGGACGCCAAGGGTGACCTCGTTGCAGCCACGTCATTGATCAAAGAAACGGGACTTGCCTGGTATTCAGGCGATGACCCACTAAACCTTGTTTGGCTTGCTTTGGGCGGATCAGGTTTCATTTCCGTAATTGGACATGCAGCCCCCACAGCATTACGTGAGTTGTACACAAGCTTCGAGGAAGGCGACCTCGTCCGTGCGCGGGAAATCAACGCCAAACTATCACCGCTGGTAGCTGCCCAAGGTCGCTTGGGTGGAGTCAGCTTGGCAAAAGCTGCTCTGCGTCTGCAGGGCATCAACGTAGGAGATCCTCGACTTCCAATTATGGCTCCAAATGAGCAGGAACTTGAGGCTCTCCGAGAAGACATGAAAAAAGCTGGAGTTCTATAAATATGAATGATTCCCGAAATCGCGGCCGGAAGGTTACCCGCAAGGCGGGCCCACCAGAAGCTGGTCAGGAAAACCATGTGGATACCCCTGTCTTTCAGGCACCAGATGCTTCCTCTAACCAGAGCGCTGTAAAAGCTGAGACCGCCGGAAACGACAATCGGGATGCTGCGCAAGGTGCTCAAGGATCCCAAGATTCTCAGGGTTCCCAGAACGCTCAAGGTTCCCAGAACCGCGAGTCCGGAAACAACAACCGCAACCGTTCCAACAACAACCGTCGCGGTGGTCGTGGACGTCGTGGATCCGGAAACGCCAATGAGGGCGCGAACAACAACAGCGGTAACCAGAACCGTCAGGGCGGAAACCGTGGCAACCGCGGTGGCGGACGCCGAAACGTTGTTAAGTCGATGCAGGGTGCGGATCTGACCCAGCGCCTGCCAGAGCCACCAAAGGCACCGGCAAACGGTCTGCGTATTTACGCACTTGGTGGCATTTCCGAAATCGGTCGCAACATGACCGTGTTTGAGTACAACAACCGTCTGCTCATCGTGGACTGTGGTGTGCTCTTCCCATCTTCAGGTGAGCCAGGCGTTGACCTGATTCTTCCTGACTTCGGCCCAATTGAGGATCACCTGCACCGCGTCGATGCATTGGTGGTTACTCACGGACACGAAGACCACATTGGTGCTATTCCCTGGCTGCTGAAGCTGCGCAACGATATCCCAATTTTGGCATCCCGTTTCACCTTGGCTCTGATTGCAGCTAAGTGTAAGGAACACCGTCAGCGTCCGAAGCTGATCGAGGTCAATGAGCAGTCCAATGAGGACCGCGGACCGTTCAACATTCGCTTCTGGGCTGTTAACCACTCCATCCCAGACTGCCTTGGTCTTGCTATCAAGACTCCTGCTGGTTTGGTCATCCACACCGGTGACATCAAGCTGGATCAGACTCCTCCTGATGGACGCCCAACTGACCTGCCTGCATTGTCCCGTTTCGGTGACGAGGGCGTGGACTTGATGCTGTGTGACTCCACCAACGCCACCACCCCTGGTGTTTCTGGATCTGAAGCTGATGTTGCTCCAACCCTGAAGCGTTTGGTCGGCGATGCTAAGCAGCGCGTCATTTTGGCGTCGTTTGCTTCCAACGTGTACCGCGTTCAGGCAGCTGTGGATGCTGCTGTTGCGTCCAACCGTAAGGTTGCATTCAACGGTCGTTCCATGATTCGCAACATGGAGATCGCGGAGAAGCTTGGTTACCTGAAGGCACCTCGCGGAACCATTATTTCCATGGATGATGCTTCTCGTATGGCTCCTCACAAGGTCATGCTGATTACCACTGGTACTCAGGGTGAGCCTATGGCTGCGCTGTCTCGCATGGCGCGTCGTGAGCACCGACAGATCACTGTCCGTGATGGAGACTTGATTATCCTTTCTTCCTCCCTGGTTCCAGGTAACGAAGAAGCAGTGTTCGGTGTCATCAACATGCTGGCTCAGATCGGTGCAACTGTTGTTACCGGTCGCGACGCCAAGGTGCACACCTCGGGCCACGGCTACTCCGGAGAGCTGTTGTTCTTGTACAACGCCGCTCGTCCGAAGAACGCTATGCCTGTCCACGGCGAGTGGCGCCACCTGCGCGCCAACAAGGAACTGGCTATCTCCACTGGTGTTAACCGCGACAACGTTGTGCTTGCACAAAACGGTGTTGTGGTTGATATGGTCAACGGTCGCGCACAGGTTGTTGGTCAGATTCCAGTTGGTAACCTTTACGTCGACGGTGTCACCATGGGTGATATTGACGCGGACATCCTTGCAGACCGTACCTCGCTTGGTGAGGGTGGCTTGATCTCGATCACTGCTGTCATCGACAACCGCACTGGCCGTCTGTTGGAGCGCCCAACCGTTCAGACCAGCGGTTTCTCTGAGGATGCAAAGTCCATGATGGGTGAGGTCACTGAGCTGTCCGAAACCACCATGAATGATCTTGCAGCTGAAGGTGAAAACGATCCTTACCGCATGGTTCAGCAGCTGCGCCGCAAGCTCTCTCGCTTCGTCGAGCAGAAGTGGAAGCGCCAGCCGGTCATCATGCCAACCGTCATTCCGATGACTGCGGAAACCACGCACATCGGTGACGATGAGGTTCGCGCTTCACGCGAGTCCCTGTAAAAGCATTTCGCTTTTCGACGTCGCGAGCCCGCAGCACCCAACCTGGGTGCCGCGGGCTCAACGCGTTTCTACACATTGATCTAGTCTTGGTTGCATGAATCTCGCACAAACAGAACGAGCAGCACTTCAAGCATCACTGTTGGAAAAGGGGCCAGACGCACCAACCTTGTGCGGCGAATGGACCACCAAAGATCTTGCGGCACACCTTTATGTCCGTGAGCAGAAGCCAGGAGCAGCGCTGCGCAGTATGCTTCCCGGCAAGCAGGATCCTGCAAAAGAAGAGTTTGAAGAAGCGCTTACCCGCCCTTACGTGGACGTTGTCAACGCGTGGGCTGAAGGCCCACAGGGGCTGAATCCATGGCGAGCCCTTGACTCTATTGGAAATGGCATGGAGCATTTCATTCACCATGAAGATGTTCTGCGTGGCGCGTTGCAGCCAGGCGATGAAGTAGAAGTTCGTCCCATGGACCATGCGCACGGCAAAGAGCTGCACCGCATTTTAAAACTTCTGGCTCCACGAATGATCAAATCACCGCGACCCGTGGTTCTAGCTCCGGTGGGTTTTCCGAGGATTGTTCTTCATGAAGGTCGGGGAGTGTCGGCCGATGGTGAAAACGTCTGTCGGATTAGCGGTGGGGTAGGGGAGCTGCTGTTGTGGCTGTCTGGCCGTGATGTTGTGAAACTAACATTTGAAGGCAACCAAGAGGGCGTTGTTCGGGGAAGTTTATAGAAAACTTGGACGAATCGCGTGGTGCTTCTGTGAATAGAGTTGTTTGAGCGACTAGAGTTAAGGCCATGACTGTCAGAAACGGCGCACCCAAGCGGGGAAGCTCACGATCATCGGGAAAGTCGACGGGGCCAAAAACCACCGCGACGACCAGGCGAAGCAAACCAACAACCAGCATCTCTCGGGGTGGCCGGTCAGAGACTGCTGCGTTTACAACATCGATGACCGCTCGACGCGCTGCTGATACTTCCGAAGAACGGACCGGCAGCGCATTTCGCGCTGTGGGATCCGGTATCGGAACGCTATTTGGTGCCACCGCGAGTGGCTTGGGTAAGATGACCCGTTCCATTGGTGAACTTGGTCGTCGTCGAAACGAAGATGTACTCGATGATTTTGATGATTTCGAGGAGGAGATCGCAACGAAACCCGCCACACGAAAATCGCGGAGCAAGGCTGTTGAACCTGAGCCGGAATTCGATGAGGATTTTGATGAGCAATCAGGAAACCGCACTTCTGCCTATGTAGAAGAGCACGCAGACGGCATTGCATTGAGCCTGGTTGGTATTGCAATTGTCTTGGGCGCTGCGGTGTGGCTAGGCATTGGTGGACCGATTGGCACGTTCATCGCCGATATCGTCCACCTCGCTATTGGCGCTGGTGCTTGGATCTTGCCGGTCGGCCTCATTGGGTGGGCTGTCGCGCTCATGCTTCGTTACACTCCAGAGCGTCAAGCTCAGGGCAGGGTGATGTTGGGCATCGGTGTGATCATCGTGTGCATGCTGGCCTTGATTCACCTCTTTGCTGGTAACCCAGCTGAGTGGGAGGGCCGAAAGACCGCTGGCGGTGCCATCGGTGCGTGGATTGGAACCCCATTGGAACTGGGATTCTCCGTGTTCTTGGCGGTGCCGATCCTGCTTCTGCTGCTGTTCTGGGGAGCGTTGAAAACCACGGGAATTTCGATTCGTGAGTTCATCGAATTTGCGGGTGGCTTCTTTGGCTTCGCAGGATTTAACCGCGATGAAGATGAATTCGACGAGGAAGAGGATGATCTCTACGGACACGTGGAACGCGAGTTGGAATCCCGCGCGAGCGGTCGTGCACCAAGTAGAACCCCTAGCCGAGCGCTGCCTAAGGCTGCGCCACGTCGCACCCCACCTCTGACTCCGCCACCGGCACCAGTTCCTGCGCCAGCCCCAACACCTGCGCGCCGCCCAGCGGCGTCGCTGGATAAGTATCCCGTGGATGACGCGAAGGCCGAGGCCCCCGCGGAACCGCAGGTGAAGCAGAGGGAGGCGTCGACAAGCATCTTGAAGAAGCCGAGCGTCACCGAAACTGATGAGTTCCCAGCGGTGACCGAGGAAGATCTGGCGCCGGCGCCGGCGTCGGATGCGGTGGCAGCGTCGAGGGAAAGCATGCGTCAGGCGATTATTGCGCGATCGGGCAAGGATCCCGTCGTGGAGAAGAAGCCTGCGGCACCTGCTCCTGTAGCGCCGACCCCTGCCGACATTGTCAGCGATGGCGACAGCACTTATGTGTTGCCGAGTGCCGATCTGCTGATTCCAGGCGAGCCAGCGAAGCTTCACTCAGAGACCAACGATCGCATGATCGAGGCCATTACTGACGTGTTCAGTGAGTTCAATGTTGATGCGACCGTGACTGGTTTCTCCCGTGGTCCGACAGTCACGCGCTATGAAATTGAGCTGGGACCTGGTGTGAAAGTTTCTAAAATCACCAACCTGCAATCCAATATTGCCTACGCTGTGGCGACTGAGAATGTTCGTCTGCTGACCCCAATTCCAGGTAAATCAGCAGTCGGTATTGAGGTGCCAAACTCTGACCGTGAGATGGTTCGCCTGGGTGATGTGCTCAATGCGCGTGCCACCGTGGAAAACAAAGACTCCATGCTCATTGGTTTGGGTAAGGATATTGAAGGCGACTTCGTGTCCTACTCCGTGCAGAAAATGCCTCACCTTCTTGTGGCTGGTTCCACCGGTTCTGGTAAGTCGGCGTTCGTGAACTCGCTGCTGGTGTCACTGCTCACGCGTGCAAAGCCAGAAGAAGTCCGTCTGATTCTGGTGGACCCAAAGATGGTGGAACTCACACCATACGAGGGCATTCCACACCTGATTACGCCGATCATTACCCAACCAAAGAAGGCCGCGGCAGCACTGCAGTGGCTGGTTGAGGAAATGGAACAGCGCTACATGGACATGAAACAAACCCGTGTGCGCCACATCAAGGACTTCAACCGCAAGATTAAATCTGGCGAAATTGAGACCCCTCCAGGATCCAAGCGCGAATACCGTGCGTACCCATACATCGTGTGTGTGGTCGACGAGCTCGCTGACCTGATGATGACCGCACCGAAGGAAATCGAAGAGTCCATCGTGCGCATCACCCAGAAGGCACGTGCCGCCGGTATCCACCTCGTGCTGGCAACGCAGCGCCCATCCGTGGACGTTGTGACCGGTCTGATCAAGACCAACGTTCCTTCACGTTTGGCTTTCGCAACCTCATCGCTAACTGACTCCCGCGTTATTTTGGACCAGGGTGGCGCTGAAAAGCTGATCGGCATGGGCGACGCGCTGTTCATCCCACAGGGTGCCGGCAAGCCACAACGTATCCAGGGTGCCTTTGTCACCGATGAAGAAATCCAAGCGGTCGTGGACATGGCCAAGGCTCAGCGCCAGCCTGAATACACCGACGGTGTCACCGAAGATAAGGCTTCCGAAGCTAAGAAGATCGATGCCGATATCGGAAACGATCTGGAAGATCTCCTCGAAGCAGTCGAACTCGTGGTGACCTCACAAATGGGATCCACCTCCATGCTGCAGCGCAAACTGCGCATCGGTTTTGCCAAGGCCGGACGCCTCATGGACCTCATGGAAACCCGCGGTGTGGTGGGCCCATCCGAAGGCTCTAAGGCTCGTGAAGTTTTGGTCAAGCCAGAAGAGCTGGAAACCATTTTGTGGATGCTTAAAGGTGCAGACCCCGCCGACGCACCGAAGGAAGAGACCTGGGATGACGAGGTGGCAGCGGAAGCTGAAGAAGCGGCCAACACCACCGTCGTGCAGGCTGATCCTTCCAAGGGAGTGTGTTAAGGCTTTAGGAGCCTAGTGGCTCTGGATCGTTGAGTCGGGCCTGTTCGCACAGTTTGCGGTTTTAGACTGCTTTGAACTGTGGGAGCATGTCCGATTCTTTTTGCTTAAGTCGGGTTGAGTGTCTGGGGTTTTAGCTTCGGGGCGGTGACGGGGTAGCAATTTCCCACCATCTGGGTTATAGTTTTCCCGTATTGGAGGGGAGTACCCCACAAGCAGCGTTGATCGTCAACACGGAAATCAAACTTTAAAGAATTTTAGGTTGTGAATTCCCGGTCACACTGGCCCATTTTGTTTTTCAGATGCATGTTAGATGCGTTGAGGGACAAGGGTGGGGGAGACCTCCGGTTCTTAAATTGTCTAACCAAGAACCGGAGGTTCTTTTTATCATGGAAGTAAACTTAGCCACATGGCTAATCACTATCGCAGTGATCACTGGCTTCTTCATTTTCGATTTCTATTCCCACGTTCGCACCCCCCACGAGCCCACCATTAAAGAATCCGCATGGTGGAGCCTGTTCTATGTCGGTCTTGCCTGTGTATTCGGCATCTTCTTGTGGTTCGTTTGGGGCGAGCCTGGTAACCCACACCAGCACGGCATCGAGTTCTTCACCGGTTACGTGACAGAGAAGGCACTGAGCGTTGATAACTTGTTTATCTTCGCGCTGATCATGGGTGCCTTTAAGATTCCGCGTAAGTACCAGCAAAAGGTACTCCTCATCGGTATTGCACTGGCTCTGGTCTTCCGCCTCGTGTTCATCCTCCTCGGCGCTGCAATTATCGAAGCATGGTCCGATGTCTTCTACATCTTCTCCATCTGGCTGATCTACACCGCTGTGAAGCTCCTGTGGGACGAAGTTCGAGACACCCCTGAGACCGACCCGAACGACATGTTCATCATTAAGGCGCTGCGCAAGGTCATTCCGGTTACTGAGGGCTACCACGGCGACAAGCTCACTCACCGCTTCGGAGGCAAGCTGCACCTGACCCCACTGTTCGTTGCACTTGTATCCATCGGCATGGTTGACCTGATGTTCGCACTGGACTCTATCCCAGCGATTTACGGCATCACCACGGAGCCTTACATCGTGTTCACCACTAACGCATTCGCCCTGCTGGGTCTGCGCCAAATGTACTTCCTGCTTGACGGCCTGCTTGACCGCCTGGTCTACCTGCCTTATGGCTTGGGTCTTATCCTGCTGTTCATTGGTGCAAAGCTTGGTCTGCATGCACTGCACGAAAACAACCTGCCATTCATCAACGGTGGTGAAAACGTCTCCGTACCTGAGGTTTCCACCGTATTCTCCTTGGCCTTCATCATTGGTGTCCTGACAATCACCGTCATCGCATCCATCATCAAGAACAAGCGCGATGAAAACCAGGGCGGTATTCCACCAAAGTGGAACGCTGCAAAGTATGAGGGCGACAACTGGGAGACCGGTGAGGAGCCTGAAACCGGATCCGCCACCGTTACCGATACCTCCTCAGAGAAGAAGTAACAGCATTACTTAAAATAGAGGGCCAGCACCGAGGAGTTTCGGTGCTGGCCCTTTAGCCATACGACGCTGGATTAGGCAGCAACGCTGGATTAGGCAGCAACGCTGGTTTAGGCAAGCGAGAAGGCGCCTGACTTTCATACAAGTCAAGCGCCAAAATTGTTAAAGAAAAAGTTGCCTAGAAATCTTTGGTCACAGGGTTCCAGCTACGGATGACGCGGTTGTCCAGCACGTTTTCTACGTGGAATGGATCATTGTTCATCAGGGTTTCAGCATCAACAAGGTTGGAGCCTTCTTCCAACTTGATGACAATCAGCGCGCCACCGTCGCCGTCCACGAAAGGACCGGAGCCAACGATTTTGCCCTCCGCATGAAGGTTGGCAATGAACTCGCGGTGGACGGTACGAACTTCAGCGACTTTCTCGCTGTCTGGGTTGTATGTGTAAAGCACGGCAAAATAAGTCATAACAGGTAAGTTTAGGCGTCTAGACGTACACTAAACGGAATTTGGTTCACTTATATTCTTCTCTTGCTTTTGTGGCGCTTCGTCCGTCGAGAGGTTTTTAGGAATAGAGTGGGCTCAAGCTTTGAGACAAGTTTTTTGGAGAAATCATTACTAGTCGTAGTCTTCAATTTGGGTGCAGGTAGGGTGGAACACCGTGAGTGATGTATCAGCAGGCGTAAATGGCGCACAAGATCCAAGCAATCAAGCGGTCAAGCCTTCCAACTGGAACCTTCCGAACTTCTTGACCAGCTTGCGCATCATTGTCATCCCTTTGTTTGCGTGGCTTACGCTTAAAGGTGAGACGGAAAACAATGCTTTTGCCTGGTGGGCGTTGGTTGTTTTCATTTTGCTCATGATCACCGACAAGCTTGACGGCGATATTGCGCGAGCACGTGGCCTGGTCACTGACTTTGGCAAGATCGCGGATCCGATTGCCGATAAGGCACTGATGACCACAGCATTTGTCTGTTTCAACATCATTGGCATCTTGCCATGGTGGGTCACTGCGTTGATTGTGTTGCGTGAGTTCGGTATTACTATCTGGCGTTTCTTCCAACTGCGCGCTGGAAATGTTGTGCCTGCATCGAAGGGAGGCAAGCTCAAGACTGCTCTGCAGACTGTTGCTGTTGCTTTGTATCTGTGCCCTTTCCCAAGTTGGATGGATATTCCAAGCCAGATCGTCATGTATGCAGCGCTGATCGTCACCGTAGTCACGGGTCTGCAGTACCTGTGGGATTCACGAAAGTCCGCAGAAAGCTAGACCATGTCGGAGAATCTGGCGGAGAATCTGGCGGGGCGAGTGGTGGAGCTGTTGAAATCGCGCGGTGAAACGCTGGCGTTTTGTGAATCTCTCACAGCCGGCCTTGCCAGTGCGACGATCGCAGAGATCCCCGGCGCCTCAGTGGTACTTAAAGGCGGGCTGGTCACCTATGCCACCGAGCTTAAGGTTGCGCTTGCCGGTGTGCCGCAGGAGCTTATCGACGCGCACGGCGTTGTTTCCCCGCAGTGCGCCCGTGCGATGGCAACGGGGGCCGCACACAGATGCCAGGCAGATTGGGCGGTTTCGCTCACGGGCGTTGCTGGCCCCAGCGAACAAGATGGTCATCCGGTGGGGGAAGTGTGGATCGGAGTGGCTGGTCCTGCGCATTTTGGGGCGTCGGGAACAATTGACGCGTATCGTGCGTTTGAAAGTGAACAACAGGTAATATTGGCTGAATTGGGACGGCATCATATTAGAGAGTCTGCTGTACAGCAAAGCTTTCGCCTGCTGATTGACCATATTGAGTCGCAGTGACTCAAGTTTCCAGGTAAACTGGGAACAAATTTTAGGGAAAGGGAGTTGAACCTAACGATGGTTACTTATACAACCCTTCTAGACAAGCCGATTTCAGAATCTGCCCCACGGAAAGCTCCAGAGCCACTTCTCCGCGAAGCTCTGGGTGCAGCTCTTCGTTCTTTCCGTGCTGACAAGGGCGTTACTTTGCGTGAGCTGGCGGAAGCTTCACGTGTGTCACCTGGTTATCTTTCAGAATTGGAACGAGGCCGCAAAGAGGTGTCCTCGGAGCTTCTTGCCTCCGTGTGCCACGCTTTGGGGGCCAGCGTTGCGGATGTGTTGATCGAAGCTGCAGGTTCCATGGCGCTGCAAGCAGCACAGGAAGACCTCGCTCGCGTCTAAGCGCATGGGTGGGCGTCGAAAAGCAGTAAAAGATTGCTTTTCGACGCCCATTGTTGGCTTTATAGCGCTAATATGGACGGCGTCGAGGTTCGGCTAACTTCATACCGCTAAAATTACATGTGGCGTGAAGGCAGTTGTGCCGGTGTACGTGGCGTCATGGATAATGATCGCATAAATGAATACAGCGAAATTACCTGTTTCAGATATTTAGGAAGGCTCACTTTTCAACATGGCTAATCCATTCTCCAAGGCATGGAAGTACCTCATGGCGTTGTTCGACTCCAAGATTGAGGAGAACGCGGATCCTAAGGTACAGATCCAGCAAGCCATCGAAGATGCTCAGCGCCAGCATCAGGAGCTCTCCCAGCAGGCAGCAGCTGTTATTGGTAACCAGCGTCAGCTTGAAATGCAGCTGAACCGCCGTCTGGCTGAAATTGAGAAGCTGCAGGGCAACACCCGCCAGGCTATCCAGCTGGCTGACAAGGCTCGCGCTGACGGTGATGTCAAGAAGGCTACTGAGTACGAAAACGCCGCTGAGGCTTTCGCTGCACAGCTGGTTACTGCTGAGCAGTCCGTTGAAGATACCAAGCAGCTCCACGACCAGGCTCTGCAGCAGGCTGATCAGGCTAAGAAGGCTGTGGAGCGTAACTCCATGGCTTTGCAGCAGAAGGTTGCTGAGCGCACCAAGCTTCTGAGCCAGCTGGAGCAGGCGAAGATGCAGGAAAAGGTTTCCGAGTCCCTGAAGTCCATGGATTCTTTGACCTCCGGCAGCACTCCTAACCTGGATCAAGTTCGTGAGAAGATTGAGCGTCGTTACGCTAACGCGCTTGGCCAGGCTGAGCTTGCGTCCAACTCTGTTGAGGGCCGCATGGCTGAGGTTGAGCAGGCTGGCGTTCAGATGGCTGGACACTCCCGCCTTGAGCAGATCCGCGCTGAGATGGCTGGTGGTTCCCTGACCGCTGGTAACAAGCAGGAGTCCATTGAGGCTCCTGCAGCGGGCAACAACGTCACTGATGACGCAGTTGCACAGCGCATGCGTGAGCTGCGCGGCGAGGCTTAAACCTGCCACAGCAGACTAAAAGCGGGGCTCGTACTTTCGTTAGTACGAGCCCCCCTTTGCTATGTGTTGAAAGAACTTAATCGCCGGCACCACGAGCGAGAAGAGCATCGCCGATATTGCGGGCCCTCTTTATTGATCTGATGATCACAGGCGTGCCAAACGCGGTGATAGAAAAACCGGCGCCACGAGCTTTACGGACATCGAGGACTTCCTTCACCGTGGCTAATTGCAGCGGAATGAGCCGAATCGTGAGAGAAATAGCCAAGGTGATCGTCTCTACTGGCAGGCCAAAACGTGCAAAAGGCTGCAACATCCGCTCAACTGCATTCATGAGCGCTTCCAACCGCGTGGTCAACGTCAACAACATGGCGGCCATCACCGCAGAAAACAGCGTGAGCACTGTGGTTGCCGCGAAATCAAAGCCGCGCTGCCACCACTGAAACGCACCGAGCATGATCAAAATCGGCAGCACTGGCCACAACTGCTCCCACGCGACCTTCAGCGGAATCTTCGCCAGCACGTAAAACACCACTGCAATCCCCACCAAAATCAACCCATGAACCGGGGTAGAAGCCGCGATGGAGCCGCCGATGATGAAAAACAGCAGAAGTGGGAATTTCCACAAAGCAGGAAAAGAATGAACAACAGATTGCTTATCGACGTAAAAACCTAAAGGAATACTGTTCATTTCGCAGGTTCCGCCATAAGCGATACGTACAGGTCAATGGACTTTTGCGGAGGGCCATCAGCAGCGATTTTATGATCATTGATACAAATGACCCGCTCAAAATCGCTGAGGAAATCTAAATCATGGCTGACAACGATTAATTGCTGCTCGAGTTTACTGAACACGTCTTTGATCATCAGCCTATTGCGCAGATCCAGCAGGGTAGTGGGCTCATCAGCGATGATCACTTCTGGCTCCAAAATCAGCACTGCAGCCAGCGCTAACAACTGCTTTTGACCACCGGATAGGGTGTGCGGTGATTGATCTGCATGCTCGCTCAAGTTGAATCGCGCCATCATCTCGTCGACACGTTGCGCCTTTTCAGCGCGTGGCATTTTGTGCCGGCGAAGCGAGAAGGCAATATCCTCACGCACAGTTGGCATCACGATCTGGTTTTCAGCGTCAGAGAAGACAAATCCAACCTTCTTGCGAACTTCCCGTCCGGAATGCGAGACGTCAAGGCCATCAACTAGAACACGCCCTGTGGTTGGTTCACCGAGACCATTGATTATTCTGATGAGCGTGGATTTTCCACCGCCGTTAGCCCCGATGATGCCAATGCGTTGTTCTGTCAGTTTTAACGATAGGGGCTCTAAAATGAGCGAGTCATCGTAGCGTACTTCAGTGTTGTCAAAAATGATCTCGGGCATGAACTGCAATTCTGAGGAAAAGTGGGTTGGAACTATTTCTTACGGATGTCAGGGAATGCTGCATGAACTCCAGCGGCGATTATGACCATGACGGTGATCTTGGCCAAATCTGGCAGCACAAAGGCACCTTGAGCAATTGTTGCTTCACTCAAGCTTAGACCCGCACGAAGGACGAGACCCACGATGCCGCAAGCGTATTGGGTGATCAGACCCGCGAGACCCGCCAGGCCTAAAACGATGAACATTCCAGCGCCACGCTTTTTAGGTGCGAGGTAAGCGATGATGCCTGCAACAAGTGGGGAAATGAGGTAACCCACGATGTAGCCAGCTGTTGGGCCAGCAAGTGCGGCCAAAGTGGTACGACCACCTGCAAGGACAGGCAGGCCAATCAGGCCGAGTGCCAGGAACAGCAAAGCAGTGAGAAAACCACGTCGACCACCAAGAATCAGGCCAGCCAAAACGATGGAGGCATTCTGCAAAACAATAGGCACACCCGCTGTGCCAACTGGGATGGAAACAAAAGCAAGCACAATGATCAGTGCTGCAAAAACTGCAATAAGCGCGATGTCTTGGAGCTGTTTACGTGAAGAATGCTTCTTTAGCGGAGTCACAGTTGCAGGAGAAGAGGATGTAGGCATGAAAAAATCATACACCTGAACAGTGTTCAACAAGCAAGCTGGATGTTTTGAACAGCGTTCATGTGGGGGATGGGGGCTGAAATTTCTCAACTGGATCCAACTGTCAGATATGTAGATATTGTTGCATATGGCAGATGTGTCAGTGGCGTTTCTTTGTGAATTTACTTAAATCTTATAAACGATCGGCAAGAAATATGAATTTTGATCCAGTGGGAAAATGGGTAGCAGCCAACATTCGCTGTGATGTGGACGAATCGCCAGTCACGCGGGATGAGGTTCTGGGAATATGCATGAAGCTCAGGAGTGGAAAGCCGAAGTTGGAGTATCGCATTTCGGGTTCTGTTGAAGACTTTGGAGAAGAATCTACTAGGTTTAGTTTTCGATGTAATCCACAGACAGGTGCACAGCACAAGGTCACAACCTATGCCAATGGTGAATCGAGAGAATCCTTCGATACCCCCAAACTCACTTCTGAAGGCTGGTTTGAATCAGATCAGTTCATTATTCGTCCGAGAGGTGCTCCTGGCTTGATGGTGATGTGGAAGGACTTTGTAATGCACGAGCTTTACTCTCCGCCACCTCCAAATGGATTTTCGATGACCATGCATAATCTTCGGTACCTGAAGATTACTCAAGATCTCACAGATGAGGATGCTGGTTGGGGTCTTTTTGTTGACCTTGAAACCGATTGCGCTTTGTATTATTGCCAGTACGTCGAAGAACGCACGATGTTTAAAGAAACGGTAGTATCCTCCGTCCATGTACTTTTTTCGGGGGAAACTAGTTTTCATGAGTTTGAGAATAATGACGTCGGTGAACTAACGCGTGTGGATTCATCCGCCCTGGAAGACGGTCATGACGGGGACCCTTCTTAGGGTCGCTGTCGGAGATTGGAAACGTAACTTCTGTGCTTGCGCTGTATTATCGTCCCCATGCGTTTATCGGAGTTTCGGCAACTCATTGAAGATGAATTCGGAGAAGCCAAAGGGGAGTGGATTGCACACTCGCATGTGATTGGTGCCCTCGGCGTCACTGCAGATGTTGCAGTAGATACCGGGGTTGATCTGCGCGATGTATGGGAACAACTGTGCATTGATTTCAGTGTTCCCGAAGAGCGACGACTTGGTAAGGATGAACCAGGGTTCTAGCTTGTTCGAGGGAGTTCGCATGAAAATTCGAATTTCGAACAGTTGTGCGTGTATACTGTTTTTTGAGCACGTTGTGTCCTAGGGTTCATCTACAGTAACGGGCATAAACAAAAGAACAGATGAAAACACAGTGAAGTCGGGATCCAAATCCTTGAACTTCAAGTCTAAGTAAGTAGGGGTCACTGCTGCAGTGCTGTTTTAGTCAGTGCTGAAGTGATGCAACCGTAGGAATTTTCGTCCACATCAACGTCAATAAAACTAAGAGGAATTAAAAATGGCTCCCAAGAAGACAGCAACAAAGGCAACTGCCGCCAAGGGGAATGATCGTCAGAAGGCACTTGATGCCGCACTAGCCCTGATTGAGAAGGATTTCGGTAAAGGCGCTGTCATGCGTCTGGGTGATGAGAATCGTCCGCCAATCCAGACCATCTCATCTGGTAACACCGCGATTGATATTGCCTTGGGTATCGGTGGATTCCCACGTGGTCGAATCGTTGAGGTGTATGGCCCAGAATCATCAGGTAAAACCACCGTTGCACTGCACGCTATTGCGCAGGCACAAAAGGCCGGCGGCATCGCTGCATTCATTGACGCCGAGCACGCGTTGGATCCAGATTATGCTCGCAAGCTTGGTGTAGATACTGATGCGCTTCTGGTTTCGCAGCCAGACACTGGTGAGCAAGCACTAGAAATCGCCGACATGCTGGTTCGTTCCGGCGCAATCGACATCATCGTGATTGACTCGGTGGCTGCGCTGACACCAAAGGCTGAAATTGAAGGCGAAATGGGCGATAGCCACGTTGGTCTTCAGGCCCGCCTCATGAGCCAGGCGCTTCGTAAGATGACAGGTGCGCTGTACAACTCGGGTACCACCGCGATCTTCATTAACCAGCTGCGTGAAAAGATCGGTGTGATGTTCGGTTCCCCAGAAACCACCACCGGTGGTAAGGCCCTGAAGTTCTACGCATCTGTTCGTTGTGACATTCGACGAATCCAGACTCTGAAGGACGGACAGGATGCCATTGGTAACCGCACCCGCTTGAAGGTCGTTAAGAACAAGGTCTCCCCACCGTTCAAGATCGCTGAATTCGACATCATGTACGGCGAAGGCATCTCCCGTGAATCCTCCGTCATTGACTTGGCAGTGGACAACGGCATTGTGAAGAAGTCAGGTTCCTGGTTCACCTACGAGGGCGAACAGCTTGGTCAAGGTAAGGAAAAGGTGCGTCTTTCCCTCAAGGAGAACCCTGAACTCACCGATGAGCTGGAAGATAAGATCTTCAAGAAGCTGGGAGTAGGCAAGTACGCTGCAGCCTCAGATGAACTCACCGACGATCCAGTAGAGCTCGTGCCTAACGTTGACTTCGATGATGAAGCCGACACCGAAGCAGACGCTGAAGACTAAGCACCAGTTTTAACAAAGCAGGGACAATCCACACACTTAAACCATGATGTGGCTTGTTCCTGCTTTTTCGTCAACGAAGGGCAACAACGCGATGGATATCCAAGCCGAAAAGATTGAAAAGCTCAGAAAAGCACTCGACAACTTTGAACGCGCTCATGCGCGAGGCGAATCAGAATTCTTTGACCATGAAAAAGAAGAAAAGAAAGCCAACGTACGCAGACGTGCCCTGCTGCTGCTTAACCAACGCGCACGATCAGTCAACGAACTAAGCACCAGACTTAAAGCACTGGAGTTTGAGGAAGACATCATCAATGAGGTCATTGACGATCTCACCAGATCCAAACTGCTTGATGATGAAGTTTTTGCCACTGAGTGGGTTCGGCAACGTGCTGCCAGGCGAGGAAAATCTTCGCGTGCGCTGGACCGCGAACTGCAGGAAAAAGGCGTCGACAAGCAAACGCGTGCTGCGGCGCTTGAGCAAATCGACCAGGCCGATGAGCGGGACACGGCGCGGGCGGTGGCCGTGAAAAAGGCGCGCTCAGAGACCAAGATTCCGCAGGACCGCGCCGACTACGACAAAGCGCTTCGGCGCGTGGTTGGTGCGCTGGCACGGCGGGGATTTCCGGCTGGAATGTCCATGGACCTTGCGCGGGAAGCGCTAGACGCGCGAATCGAGGATTTGAAAAACTAAACCCCGGATGGGAATCATCCGGGGTAAGGGAGTTACTGAACTCCAGGGGTTTTCAGATCCTTATAATCAGGATCCTGCCAGTCGACATTGACATTGTCCTTGGTCTCCAGACCTTGATCTGGCTGCTCAGGGACCTTGGCAACAATGTTCTTACGAGCCCTACCTGCACGCAACTGGCGCTCGATGCGAGAAGCCAGAGCGGTGAGGGAGAAGTTCAGAACAATCATGATCAGCGCAACAACAAACAGCGCTGCAAGGTAGTTGCGGTTGACAGACGCGGACTGAATACCGGAACGAACCACTTCGATGTAGCCGATCTGGTAACCAAGTGCGGAGTCCTTCAGTGCAATAACCATCTGAGAGATCAACGCTGGGAGCATTGCAGCCACGGCCTGAGGCAACAAGATTGACCAGGTGGTTTGCCTAGAAGACATACCCAACGCAATCGCTGCTTCCTTCTGCCCCTTAGGCAGGGAAGCGATACCAGAACGCAGAATCTCTGCGATCACAGAACCGTTGTACATGGTCAGACCGAATACCACGGCGGCGAACGCGAGCTGGCTCGACGGCACGATGTTGTACTGGGCGAACATCTGGTAGGCGAAAATCATGAGGATCAGAACCGGAATGGCTCGGAAAGTCTCGATGATGACGGCGCAGAACCAACGGAGAATCCTGATTTCAGAGATACGGCCAAGACCCAGTGCGGTACCCATGACCAGAGCCAAGATCACCGAGAACACGGCAGATTTCAGCGTGTCCCACAAACCAGGAAGAATGTAGGTGGTCCAGGTTTGGGAATTGATGAACGGAGTCCATTTGTTGGCATCGAGTTGGCCGTTGCCTGAAAGGATGGAGCCAATCCAGAAGAGGAGCGCCAATCCCAGAACCACCGTGAGACTGGTGATGATGAGGTTGAATCGACGGCCCTTTGGTCCAGGAGCATCGTAGAGGACTGTTGCGCGAACTGTATTAGCCATTACTTCTTCACCGCCAAACGCTCAGAGAGTTTGCCCAAGCCAAGGCCCATGGGCAGGGTCAGAATCATGAAGCCAACGGCGAAGATCGCGAACACGACAAATAGCATGTTGGCGTGATTTTCGATGGTGGCTTTCATCAGCAGGGAGGCTTCGCCAACTCCAATGACAGAGGCGATGGTGGTGTTCTTAGTCAGTGCGATCAGTGTGTTGCCCAAAGGGACGATCGCGGCGCGCACAGCCTGCGGGAAAATAATGGAACGGAAAGTCGCGCCAAAGCCCAGTCCTAGGGAACGCGCAGCTTCTGCTTGCCCAAAGTGCACGGTGTTAATACCCGAACGCAGGGACTCGGCAACGAAGGTTGAGGTGTACAAAATGAAGCCAAGTACGGCCAAGCGGAAGTTATTATCCACCAAGAATGTGGAGCTTTCACGGCCCGCCAAAGTCAACCCGAGATTTTGGTAAAGGCCAAAGGAGCAAAACAGCACCACAAGAGTAAGTGGGGTATTTCGGACTGTGTTGATGTACGCCGTGGACAACGTGCGGAGGATTTTAACGGGCGAGACCCTCATTGCGGTGAGGATGGTTCCGAAAATCATGGCGCCGATGGCGGAATAAATGGTGAGTTTGATGGTCACCCAAAAAGCTGGAAGTAGAGACGGACCCAGATCCGCCCACAAAGTGCTCATGTGGTGGTGCTCCTTGTTAAGGATGGGAATAAATCATGAACTTAAATGGGTTGTGCGTGGCGCTTTCGGGGTTTTAAGCGCCACGCACATTTCTTAAAGCTGGCTTTTAAAAGCCGTCACACTAGCTTGCGTCGAGGAAGGAGAGGTCACCTGGGGTGCCTTCTTCAACAACCACGGAGTCTTCACCGAGGTTCTCGGTGAGCAGTCGCTGGAAGGTGCCGTCAGCGTACATGCGCTCAAGTGCGGCGTTGATAGCGTCGGTGCCTTCCTGGTCATCCTTCTTCAGGCCAATGCCGTAGTACTCGTCGGTGAATGGCTCGCCGTCCTTTTCCATTTCCACAACGCGGAAGTCGCCTTCGTACTGCTGGGAGTAGCCGAAGAGGATGGTGGCGTCAGTGGTCAGGGCGTCAACGTTGCCCTGGGACAGTGCCTCAACACAGGAAGAGTATGTGTCGTATTCTTGGAGCTGAACGCCTGAGAGGACATCCTTGACCTTCTGAGCTGGAGTGGATCCGGAAACGGAGCACAGGATCAAACCGTCATCCAAGTCCTCGAGGGTTTCAATGCGATCGTCATCTTGGCGAACAAGCAGAGCCTGGTGGGTAAGCAGGTATGGGCCACCGAAGTTGACGGACTCTGAACGGCCAGCGTTGATGGAGTAGGTTGCTGCGATCATGTCTACCTCACCGTTTTGAATGAGGGTTTCACGCTGTGCAGAAGGGGATTCACGCCATTCGATGGTGGGGTGATCCCAGCCCTTGTCATCAGCGATGGAGTTGACTACGTATTCAGCAACATCCACGTCGAGACCGCTCATGGAGTTGTCTGGGTTGCGGAGGCCAAGACCAGGCTGATCGTATTTGGTGCCGACATTGACAGAACCATTTTCAATGGCTGCGAGGAATCCGTCGCCACCGCTTGAATCACCACAGGCGGTGAGGGTAACTCCGGCAAGTGCAGTTGCTCCAAGAATCGCACCGATACGGGTAAAAGTACGCTTTGCAGACATGTTGTCTCCTTATATATCTAAAAGGTTGCAATCGCTGATTGAACTCCAGCGGGGGATTAGGGCCGAGAAAAATGACACTGAAAGAAGTGACTCTGAAGATAGAGGCGCAGCCAAAAACTAGTGGGCAAGGATCTTGCCGAGGAAGTCTTTTGCACGATCAGACTTAGGGTTGGTGAAGAAGGAATCTGGTTCCGTATCTTCCACAATGAGCCCATCCGCCATGAACAACACACGATCGGCTGCTTTGCGTGCGAATCCCATCTCGTGGGTAACACACACCATCGTCATGCCTTCCTTGGCAAGGCTTGCCATGACGTCCAACACTTCGTTGACCATTTCAGGGTCAAGGGCGGAGGTGGGCTCGTCGAAAAGCATGATCTTTGGGTTCATCGCAAGTGCGCGCGCGATGGCCACACGCTGTTGCTGACCGCCGGACAGTTGCGCCGGATATTTATCAGCTTGGTTTGCGATGTCGACGCGTTCCAACAGGCTCATCGCAAGCTTTTCGGCTTCAGACTTTTTCATCTTTCGCACTTTGATGGGTGCAAGAGTGACGTTGTCTTTGATGGTGAGGTGGGGGAAGAGGTTGAAGGACTGGAATACCATTCCGACATCGGCGCGGAGATTGGCTAAGCCTTTACCTTCTTCTGGGAGTACCTTTCCATCGATTTCGATGGTGCCTTCCTCGATGGTTTCGAGACGGTTGATCGTGCGGCAAAGGGTTGACTTGCCGGATCCGGATGGTCCAAGTACGACGACAACTTGTCCTCTGGGAATTTCAAGATCAATATCCGTAAGGGCATGAAAGTCGCCGAAGTATTTTTGCACTCCCGTCATCTTGATCATCGGGGATTTTGTGGTCTGCGTCATAAGGGTAGCTTAAAGCAGTTTGTGCTGAGAATGTTCGCAATTGTGTGAATGAGTCCATTTTGAAACAAATAGCACTACATTTACCAGCATTTTCGCAGGTGGGTAGGGGGCAAGGTTTGGGGGTAGTCTCCGATCTTGTCCAAAATTTACCTATTACCTGATAGATATTGCGTGTTAAATAAGCGTGCGAATGTGGCCAAGTTAAACTTCGCTAAGCCTAGGAATTCTCAAGGCAAGGTCGGAGACGAGCCTTGTTAGTTCAGAGTCCTAAATAGGCGTTTATGTCAGCTCGCGCAACAGGGATACAATGAGCAACCGTGACGCAGCAATTGAACCACGCAAAGGTAAATCAACATCCCGGTCAAGCCACCCTCCCAGAAACCGCAGAGGGACAGGTTCGCACCTACGAGGTAAAAACCTACGGCTGTCAGATGAATGTGCACGATTCTGAGCGCCTTTCGGGCCTGCTCGAGGAGGCTGGATACGTTGCTGCTCCGGAGGACACCACTCCGGATCTTGTCGTATTTAATACGTGCGCCGTGCGTGAAAACGCCGACATGCGCCTTTATGGCACTTTGGGCAACCTGCGCAGCGTGAAAGAAAAGAACCCAGGCATGCAAATCGCTGTCGGTGGTTGCTTGGCGCAAAAAGATAAAGATACCGTGGTGAAAAAAGCACCATGGGTGGACGTTGTGTTTGGTACCCACAACATTGGTTCCTTGCCAACCTTGCTTCAGCGCGCGGAGCACAATGCCCAAGCGGAAGTTGAAATTGTCGATTCCCTCGAGCAATTCCCATCAGTACTTCCTGCAAAGCGCGAGTCTGCTTACGCTGGTTGGGTGTCCGTATCAGTCGGCTGTAACAACACCTGTACTTTCTGCATCGTTCCGTCGCTGCGCGGTAAAGAGCAGGACCGTCGACCAGGAGACATCCTCGCAGAGGTACAAGCACTGGTGGATCAGGGAGTTACCGAGGTAACTCTACTTGGCCAAAACGTAAATGCTTACGGCGTGAACTTTGTTGATCCTGAGCTAGAGCGCGATCGCAGTGCATTTTCCAAGCTGCTTCGTGCCTGTGGTGAGATCGAAGGCCTCGAGCGGGTTCGCTTCACCAGCCCTCACCCTGCAGAATTCACCTCTGATGTCATTGACGCCATGGCAGAGACCCCAAACATCTGCCCGCAGCTGCACATGCCACTGCAGTCCGGATCTGACAAGGTGCTCAAAGAGATGCGCCGTTCCTACCGATCCAAGAAGTTCCTCTCCATCTTGGATGAGGTCCGTGCGAAGATCCCTCACGCCTCCATCACCACCGATATTATTGTCGGATTCCCTGGCGAAACAGAGGAGGATTTCCAAGCAACCCTCGACGTTGTCAAGAAGGCACGCTTTACTTCTGCTTACACCTTCCAATACAGCCCACGCCCTGGCACCCCTGCAGCGGAATATGAAAACCAGCTTCCAAAAGAAGTTGTGCAGGAACGCTACGAGCGCCTCATGGTCGTTCAGGAACAAGTCTGCGAAGAAGAAAACCAAAAGCTCATCGGCACCACCGTCGAATTGCTGGTCCAGGCTGGCGGAGGCCGCAAGAACGATGCCACCAAGCGCATGAGTGGTCGCGCATGCGATGGACGCCTCGTGCACTTTGCTCCAGAGGGCGACATTGATGGTGAGATCCGCCCCGGCGATTTTGTCACTGTCACGGTGACTGAGGCCAAGCCTTTCTTCCTCATCGCAGACTCCGGTGTGCAGACCCACCGTCGCACCAAAGCTGGTGACAACTCTGCAGTTGGTCAAGTTCCAACCACAGCACCGATCGGTGTGGGCTTGGGACTGCCACAAATCGGCGCACCAAAGGTGGCTCCTGCCACAGAATCTGCCTGCTGCTCCATTAACTAAAACTGCAGGCTAGAATAGAGGGTCGATAGGAGTCGATGAAAAAGTCGGCGCCAACGAGGAGATGAACAACAACGTGAGTGATCAAAAGCTAAGTGGTAAAGAGCTTGCGGCACTAGAGAAACAAGCCGCAAAAACTCTCGAACTTGGTGATAAGAAGTGGTATCTCATCGCGGGAGTCGTGCTTTTCGCCATCGCACTCGTCCTCCCACATATCCGTGGAGTGATGGGCTGGCAGGTTCTGACGCTGTCGAATGTCGCGGAAGATGCCGGCATAACCCTTGGTGAGTACGGTTTCTACTGGTTGGGCACCATCGGTGTATTCCTGCTTTCTTTGGGCACTGTCGTGTTTAAGCGCACGTGGATGGCGTGGATTTCATGGATTTTCTCCTGCGTCACTCTTGTGTTCGCTGTGTTTGCCATCTGGATGCGCCAAACAACCACCAGCACCCAAGTGAATTTCGTCAACATTGGCATGATGCTTGCTGTGATTGCAGCGATCCTTGCTGTGTGGGGTCTATCTTCGGTGATTTTGGCCCGCAGTGATCGCCAAATGGAGATCGCTGAAATGCGCGCCGAGAACCCAGACCTTGATGGTGTTGCAGCTACCCAGCGCGCACTTCTTGAGCAGCAGCAAAGCAACCCAGAAGATAATCCTTTGCTTGTCGACGATCGTCGCGCCCGCATCGCCCGCCGCCGCGAGCGTGAACAGGATGCACAAGGGGAGCAGGCTTAAGTTCTAGTTCAAGCGGTTGATCACGATACAAGTGGTCAACCGCTTTTCCGTGCCCGCCTGGGATGCGATTTAAGGGCTCGTTTTTCTCGAATGAGTGTTTGTATCGCCTTTAGATGTTTAGGCGCTTAGAAGCCATTGTGTGAGGTCGCTTTTTTCAGGTTGGGGTCAAGTTTTACCCTCTCTTCGCTGCGAACTGTCGAAATAAACCAAGCGCACTTACTGGCGCTGAGCTTTTGGCCTAAAAAGACACTAATCGGCTCTTGAAATGTGCATTTGAGACCAAAGGAAGTCTAGAAAACCGCGTCCTTGGTCTCGAATTCCATCACCTAGAGTTTCTTCTCCCACAGGGTGGTTCGGGCGATCTCTGTTGCCCCTATGGAGCGGTTAATCGCCAGCATCGCATGGTTGTCTACTGCATTTGAGGTGGCTACGCGTTGAATTTCTGGGTGGCACCTCGAAAGTAGTGACAGTCCCGCTAATTTCACAGCGGTTCCAAGACCGCGGCCTCTGAAATCTGGGTGCACGATGGTCAGTCCCTGTTCGGCGATGTCAGGGTTGGAGCCTGGGGGAATCGCGATGGAGGACATGGCAGCGACTGTGGATCCTTCGGCAAACAGTACGGTGAACAGTTTCGTTCCTGTTTTAAGGATTCTTTCAGATTGTTGCGCCAAGCGGTGTTCATCCCACTGTGCAGGCGCAACACTTAAGTTTCCGTGGGGCACATCGAGGGCTGCGCGGTGTTGGAGTTCCACAATGCTAGGGATCAGCGCGCTTGGGAAGGCGGTGCCTTCAACGTCCACCACGGTGAATTCTCCAGCGGACCAGTCACCTGAAGGAAGCGCGATGGTTTGTTGGATTTCTTCGTGGGCTTTAACGTATCCGCGGCGTTGCAGCACCAGGCAGTAGTCACAATCCGCATTACTCCCTGGAGGGTGCATGTGAGCGGTGTGGAAGGTGGTGCGCTTCCAGGGGTTGGAGGCTGCAACGTTTTCGGCGTGGTGCAGGAGGGCGTCGATAAGCGTTAAAGCCTCGCCCTCAAAGGGCTGGCCCGGTAGGGGCTGGAAGGTGGCGTCGAGGACGACGTCGAGGCTGGCTGAGGCGGTGTCGTCGATAAGCGGGTAGTTGATTTTTACCCAGCCTTGGGCCTCGTCCCATTCATCGGGCGCGTAGTGCAGTTCGGAGGCGAGCTCAGTGTTGTCGCAAAGATCGGCGTGGATGCGCTCCACGGAGACGGACACGTCCATGGTGTTGGCGGTTTCCTGGGCATCCAGGTTGGACATGAACACAAAGGAGCGGACCTGATCATCGGGTTCTTCGCCCCAGACCTGGTCCGCTAATTTGGAGAACTTCATTTACAGCTGGTCAACTGCCTCATGTGCGGCGCGGGACCATTCTGCCCACTGTGCAGCCTGTGCACGCAGCTTCTCAGCCTTCTTGGAGTTGCCCTTGGCTTCGGCGGCGTCTGCTTGAGCGTTGAACTCGGCGACCTTCGCGGAGAACTGGTCTGCGCGTGCCTGTGCTTCTGGGTCGGTGCGGCGCCACTGGGATTCCTCAGCAGCGGAGACGCGCTTTTCCAGCACGGCGATCTTCTCTTCGAATTCGCGGACAACGCCACGTGGAACGAAGCCGATTTCTTCCCACTTTTCCTGCAGTTCGCGGAGCTTGCTGCGCGCTCCGTCGAGGCCCTGCTCGGGGTTGATCTGTGCGTCGTATTCGTCGATGAGCTGCTGCTTTGCGGTTGCGTTGGCTTCGAATTCCTGGTCGCGTTCCTTGGCTACGGCGTTGCGCCTATCAAAGAAGTAGTCCTGGGCGCCCTTGAATGCCGCCCACAGCTTGTCGTCGATTTCGCGTGGTGCGCGGCCGGCGGCTTTCCATTCGGTCATGAGATCGCGGAATGCGCGGGCGGTGTCGTTCCACTCAGTGGATTCCTTGAGAGCATTGGCGCGCTCAACGAGTTCTTCCTTGAGTTTGCGTGCAGATGCGCGGGTGCGATCCAGCTCTGCGAAGTGTGCGCCGCGGCGACGGTTGAAGGAGTCACGCGCACGGGAGTAGCGCTTCCACAGTTCATCATCGGTCTTGCGGTCGATGCCGTGGATGGACTTCCACTCATCCAGGATGGCGCGGATGCGGTCGCCAGCAACCTTCCAGTCGGAGGAGTTTTCTGCCAAGGTTTCAGCCTCAACAGCGAGCTCTTCCTTGCGAGCTACCGCGCGCTCACGGTTTTTAGCCTTTTGTTCCTTGGCGCGCTCGTTGGCTTCCTCGGAGTTGTTGATGATCTTGGACAGGCGAGCTTCAACGCCATCAAGGTCACCGATCGCAGCGATGGTGGGCAGGGTTGCCTTGAGTTCTTCAGCTTTCGCGCGGATGGAGGTCGCATCATCAGGGTGGGAGATTAGGCGCTGTTCCATGAGCTCAACTTCGGTTGCCAGATCATCAAAACGGGCGCCGTAGTGAGCAAGACCTTCCTCAGGGGTGCCGGCCTGCCAAGAACCAATCAGACGCTCGCCAGCAGAGGTGGTGACATAAGCAGATCCGTCGGCCTCAACGCGACCAAACTTTGCAGGATCGTTAGAAGTTTTGGCGATTGGCGCAGGTGTAGCAACCGCAGCTTTCTTTGCAGCAACCTGAGCCCCAGGTCGGGGTCCTGGCCGTGGGCCCGGGCGAGGTCCCGGCTTTGGTGCAGAGGTGGAGCTGGGAGTCTGGTTCTCAGTCATGGTGGGTCCTTAAAAGCTAGGGTCGTCCTGGCCGCGCGACACGGCCGCCGAAACTCGAATTACGTTTATTAAACATACCGCGTGCCATAGGAGGTGTCAGCCAGATAGGGTGCACTATCTTGAAAAACCGCGCTCAGGAGAGGTGTTTGCCCAGCAATTTCGGTGGGCAGGATAGGGTGGAAGATGTGAATGCAACGCTGATTATCATGCCTGGAAGTCCGGCGCTGGTACCTGAACTGGCACCAGCGGATGCTGCGGGGGCGCGCTTGTTGGCGTCGTTACGTGCAGTTTTTGATGCGGAACTGGCCAATGATGATCGCCCGATCGAGTTGGTTGGCTCCCGGGATGAGGCGTGGTTTACCAAGCATGCGGGAAATCTGCGGGCCTGGGGTGCACCGAGCGTGCAGGTTTCTGACGGACATTATTTGCCGGAAATTTTGCAGCGTGTCGCGCTGGGTGGTTTCGAATCGCGTGTAACTCATGTGCGCGATCGGTTGGGTAGCGTCAACGACAACACGGTTACAGTGCTTGCCCTTGACGGCCCCACGGGCTTGACCACCCGCGCGCCGTCCGCACTCGTGCCCGGCGCGTCCAACATCGACGCCTGGTGCCACTCATTGCTGTCTGGAAAGCCCGGGGAAGTGCCCAGCACAAGCACGCTTATCGACGCCTCCCTCCGCGAACCACAGCTCTGGCTCGACTTATCCGCCGTGGCAACAGAAGCGTCAACTGCTCAACTTCTCGACAGCGACGACACCCACGGCGTGGGACGCTACGTTGCTCGCTGGACTTTTTAACTTAAGGGAGATCTAGATCGTGGTAACACCGATCGCAGTGGTTGGACCCACTGCATCTGGAAAATCAGCTTTGGGAATTGCTCTAGCCCACAAGCTTGACGGTGAAGTAGTCAATGTGGATTCCATGCAGCTGTACAAAGGCATGGACATCGGCACGGCAAAGCTGACTGTCGAAGAACGCGAAGGCATTGCGCATCATCAGCTCGATGTCTGGGACGTTACCGAAACTGCGTCAGTGGCGAGGTTTCAATCCGACGCCGTTGCCGATGTGGAAGATATTATGTCCCGTGGCAAAACCCCCATCTTGGTTGGCGGCTCCATGTTGTACGTCCAATCTTTGGTCGATGATTGGCAATTTCCACCTACCGACAGCGCTGTTCGCGCACGCTTTGAGGCCCGCCTGGCAGACATCGGTGTCGAAGCACTACACGCTGAACTTACTCAGCTTGACCCAGAAGCAGCAGCCGTCATCGAAAACAATGATCCCCGACGCACCGTCCGAGCATTAGAAGTCATTGAACTAACCGGCCAGCCCTTCCAGGCAAGCCAACCGCCCAAAGACGCGCCACCTCGCTGGGGAACTCGAATCATTGGCCTGAAAACCACTCCAGAATGGCTAAATCCACGCATCGAGCAGCGCACCGCCAGGATGTTTGAACAAGGCTTTGTCGCCGAAGTGGAACACCTTGTGCAGCAAGGACTCATCGCCGACTCCACCGCGGGACGAGCAATCGGCTACTCCCAAGTACTGGCAGCGATGGCAGGGGAGATGACCTGGGAAGACGCCTTCGAACGCACGGTCACCGGAACCAGACGCTATGTCAGGCGCCAACGCAGCTGGTTCAACAGAGACCACCGCGTGTCCTGGGTCGACGCCTCTGGCGATCCCACCGCACAAGCCTTGGAGATTTTGGGTCTACAATAGCGAGGGTGAATTTGACCATCCCCTTTGCCAAAGGCCACGCCACCGAAAACGACTTCATCATCATCCCCGATGAGGATGCGCGCCTAGATTTAACTCCAGAAATGGTGGTCACGCTGTGTGACCGCCGCGCCGGGATCGGTGCTGATGGTATCCTCCGCGTGGTTAAAGCTGCAGACGTAGAAGGCTCCACGGTCGACCCATCGCTGTGGTTCATGGATTACCGCAACGCCGATGGATCTTTGGCTGAAATGTGCGGCAATGGTGTGCGCCTGTTCGCGCACTGGCTGTACTCCCGCGGTCTTGTTGATAATACGAGCTTTGATATCGGTACCCGCGCCGGTGTCCGCCACGTTGATATTTTGCAGGCAGATCAACATTCTGCACAGGTCCGCGTTGATATGGGCATCCCTGACGTCACGGGATTATCCACCTGCGACATCAACGGCCAAGTATTCGCTGGCCTTGGCGTTGATATGGGTAACCCACACCTAGCGTGCATTGTGCCGGGCTTAAGTGCGTCGGCTCTTGCCGATATGGAACTGCGCGCACCTACGTTTGATCAGGAATTCTTCCCCCACGGTGTGAACGTAGAAATCGTCACAGAATTAGAAGATGACGCAGTATCGATGCGCGTGTGGGAACGCGGAGTGGGCGAAACCCGCTCCTGTGGCACGGGAACCGTTGCTGCAGCGTGTGCTGCTTTAGCTGATGCTGGATTGGGAGAAGGCACAGTTAAAGTGTGCGTTCCAGGTGGGGAAGTAGAAGTCCAGATCTTTGACGACGGCTCCACACTCACCGGCCCAAGCACCATCATCGCACTCGGTGAGGTGCAGATCTAAGATTCGCGATTGTAGTTCGGCCCAAGTTTCTGGGCCGCTTTACGCGCATCCAGCCACGTTTCCCGCAGCTCTAGTGCGCGCTCGTCCGTTACTTTGAGAAGTGTTTCTAGCTCACTGACCACGAGGTTTTGTTGCAGACGAGCGTCCAACCTGCCCAAGAAGCGATTGGCATTGCTGATTTCATAATGAAATTTCTCGATAGCCTTATCGCCACAATCTGGATCCGCCAGTGCGGGACGGACAAGCGTGCGATCAGCCAGCGCATCGGCCTCGGGGGAGGTCAAAAACTGCTGCCACTCATGTTGCACATCGGAAATATCTTCCGCAGACAGCCGAATAGAAGTAACCAGCGAGGCAGTTTCTGGGGTGGAGGTGCGCATCCGCATCATACTCATCGTGGCAACCCCAATGATGGTGGCAAGCAGTACGCCGGGAAGTTTAAGCCACAGGATCAGCATTATGCAGCACAAACCGATGACGATGAGCGGCAGTTTGTTGGAGCGTGAACCATTAGCAAACGGAAGTTGTTCTCCCATTTTCTTGCTCTCACTCCTTCTGCGCTTTGTTAAAAGTGTCGGCTTATACGTGTCACATTAATAGCGAACGTAAACGATTGCACCAGTATTCTATGCGATGATTTTCAGAATAGACATATATCACGTTTCAAGTACTGGGTAAAAAATGGAAAAGGACCCCGGGACTGGGGTCCTCTTAAAAAATTGTGCAGAATTTTAGTGTCCGCCGCAGCCACAGCTACCTGAGCCACAGCCGCCACCGCAGCCGGTGACCTCAGTGGGGATAACGGCAGCAGTCAGCATGACTTTGCCAGACAACACGCTGTCACGGGCAGGTAGTTCTGGTGCATCAGGAAGGCACACATCAAAAGCGAAGAGTCCATCAACTATTGCGTGGATAAAACGCTGGCCGGTAAGAGTGTTGGTGCGGTACTCCGCAGACAACACCCGTGCGGAAAACTCTGCGGATGCGTCCGGGATGACAGCGCCGCTGCCGCTGGCAATCTTCTCTGCACCTTCAGAAACCAGCATGCCGACAGTTTCGCCACCATTGCGGATGTAAGCATCTGCATTGTCGTGGACCTCAACATCAATGCCCAGGGCAGTAATGCGGATCTGCTGCCAGCGCTGCACTGGTTCATCAACAAGCAGTGGGCCTTGAGCAAGGTTGCAGGTAATGGTGGCAACAGGGGTGCCGAAAGGATCGATGATATCGACCAGGGACAGCACATCATTGATCATGCTGACGTGGCCGTAAGCGACTGTTGCGGAGTTAAAGCCGGCGAAGGTGGCAAAAGGCTCGACAGCCAGAATGTTAATTTGGGCGCCGGAATCATCCGAGAACTGGATGAGCTGGCCGCCACGGACCTCTCCTGTTACCTCGAGACGCTGTGAAGCAATTGCTGCTTCCACTGCATCTTGCCACTTGGCGAAATCCATACCGATTGTCTTCAGATCGCTAGTCATGGCGATTAGTCTAACTCCCTTAACAGGCAATAGTCACTTTTCCTACACGTGAGAAATTGCCCCCGCGTTGATGGAATAGAGCGCTCAATTTAGGTGTTTATGGTGCCTTGATCGCTCACGGCGTTGCCCGACACCTAGCCTTGACGACAGCAGACGTGAAACAATAGATAAACAATGGATGAAAAGAAAAACTTAAGTCATGATGAACTTCTCGCTCAGGCCTTCCGCGGTCACAAAAATACCGTGCGCCCAGGATCTGACGAGACCTCAGGTTTTGATCTCAGTGGATTTATCCGAGCTGAAGAACCATCAACTGGTGATCTCGACCTAGAGGCCCGCGATGCCCAACGTCGCCGGGACACCGAAATCCACGCTGATGAAGCAGCAGATGGCTACGAGGTTGAGTACCGAAAGCTGCGACTTGAGCGCGTTATCTTAGTGGGCGTGTGGACCGAAGGTACCACCGCAGAAATTGACGCCAGCCTTGCGGAACTTGCAGCGTTGGCTGATACCGCCGGCGCTGAGGTTATTGAAACGCTGTACCAAAAGCGCGATAAACCAGATCCTGGAACCTACATTGGTTCCGGCAAGGTTCGGGAATTAAAGGAGATCATCGAAGCCACTAGTGCAGATACCGTGGTGTGCGATGGTGAACTTAGCCCTTCCCAGCTCGTGGCATTAGAGCGCGAACTTGATATCAAGGTCATTGACCGCACCATGCTGATTCTGGATATCTTCGCCCAGCACGCTAAATCGCGCGAAGGTAAAGCCCAAGTCGCGTTGGCGCAGATGGAATACCTGATTAGCCGTGTGCGTGGTTGGGGTGGAAACCTCTCCAGGCAGGCCGGTGGTCGTGCAGGTTCTAATGGTGGTGTGGGTCTGCGTGGTCCAGGTGAAACCAAAATTGAAGCAGACCGCCGTCGTCTTCGATCGGATATGGCTCGCCTGCGCAGGGAACTTTCGGGGCTGGATACGTCGAGAAGCATTAAAAGAGCGCAACGCGCAGCCTCCCTGGTGCCGCAGATCGCCATCGCCGGCTACACGAACGCCGGCAAATCTTCGCTGATTAACGCGATGACCGGCGCGGGTGTGCTGGTGGAGAACGCGCTGTTCGCCACGCTTGATCCAACAACCAGAAAAGCCGAGCTTGCCGACGGCCGACACGTCGTGTTCACGGACACCGTCGGCTTTGTGCGACACCTGCCGACCTCTCTGGTTGAGGCGTTCAAATCTACTCTGGAAGAAGTCGTGGAGGCGGACCTCATGCTGCACGTGGTGGATGGATCCGATCCGTTCCCGCTGAAGCAGATCGACGCTGTGAACACCGTGATTAGCGATATTGTGCGATCCACCGGTGCGGTGCCACCACCAGAGATCATCGTGGTGAACAAAATTGACCAAGCTGATCCGCTGACGCTGGCAGAACTACGCCACGCCGTCGACGATGTGGTGTTTGTCTCCGCGCTGACAGGGGAGGGAATTAAGGAGCTGGAAGCTCGCATCGAACTATTCCTCAACTCCAGGGACGCGCACCTACTGCTGAAAATCCCGTTCACCCGTGGCGATATTGTGTCCCGCCTGCACCAGCATGGCACCGTTCTCAGCGAAGACTACGCCGAAGACGGCACCTTGATGGATGTGCGTATCCCCACCCAATTGGCCCAAGAGCTGCAGAGTTACATTGTAGAACCCACCTCTGCCTAACTGTCGATTTCCCAAGAGCCCCCTTGGGAGTCGATAATTAGTGCTCGTGACTTCAACATGGGGATGGACCGTCCACGGAGACGGCAAAAAGATCGAACCCGGCGCAGTTGTCGCTCCTAAAGAGCGCCTGAGCTGGGGGCGCACAATTGGAATCGGTATGCAGCACGTGATCGCCATGTTCGGCGCCACGCTCCTGGTTCCCACACTCACCGGATTTCCGGTCAACACCACACTTTTATTCTCTGGTCTGGGAACAATCCTGTTCCTGTTGATCACCAGAAACCGACTACCCTCGTACCTGGGTAGTTCTTTTGCTTTCATTGCACCTTTAACCGCAACCCAAGTCCATGGCATTGGCGTGCAGATCGGTGGCATTCTTGTCGCAGGTCTCGTGCTCGTCGCCATTGGATTTGTGGTGAAAGCAGCGGGCAAACGCGTTATTGATGCTGTCATGCCACCCGCTGTCACCGGTGCGATCGTGGCACTCATCGGCCTGAACCTGGCACCAACCGCGGCAGGAAACTTCTCCAGCCAACCACTGGTTGCCACGGTGACCCTCTTTGCCATTTTGATCGCTACCGTTGCAGGCCGCGGAATGATCGCTCGCCTGGGCATTTTGATCGGTGTGGTGATCGGCTGGGTTTTCGCAGCTATCACCGGCAACCTCTCAGAAGGCGCAGCAGACACCATCCGTGAAGCAGCATGGTTCGGACTGCCACAGTTCCACAAGCCGGAATTCCAGCTCTCTGCCATTTTGGTGACACTGCCAGTCATTATCGTGCTCATCGCTGAAAACGTCGGCCACGTCAAAGCCGTTTCAGAGATGACAGGGGAGGACCTCGACGACCTCGCTGGCGATGCACTAATCGCAGACGGATTCGGCACCACCCTCGCAGGTGCCTTCGGCGGATCCGGCACTACCACCTACGCAGAAAACATCGGCGTCATGGCGGCCACCCGCGTATATTCCACCGCTGCGTACTGGGTTGCCGCGTGCACTGCCATCGCCCTTGCCTTCATCCCCAAATTCGGTGCACTGATCTTCACCATCCCCGCCGGCGTGCTGGGTGGGGCATGTTTGGTTCTTTACGGCCTAATCGGTATGCTCGGCATTCGTATCTGGCAAGACAACAAGGTCAACTTCAACAATCCAGTGAATCTGACCATGGCTGCCGTTGCTTTGGTTGCAGGCATTGGTAACCTCACCCTCACCGTTTTCGGAGTCACTCTCGAAGGCATCGCGTGGGGCTCTGTAGGCATCATTGTGCTGTACCCAATCATGAAGCGCCTGTACCTTTCCATTGGGGAAGGCAAGAACGCAAAGTTCTAGTACGCTGCTAAAGTATGCAGTTTGGCCCGCACGGTTTCCGCGTGCGGGACGTGTTCATTTCTGTATAGGAAAACTACCTTGATCGTTGATACCCAGTTTGAGAAGATCCCTGCTCACGACGTCGTGGGCATCCGGGTAATCCTTTCCTCTGAGGATCTCCCTGAGCTCTTTAAACGCGGCTACGCGGAAGTAAAGAAATTCCTCCGCCTAGAAGGCATCGAACCTAAAGGTCCTGCCCGCGCCTACTACTTTGGCGATGTCTCTGACACCGTAGACATCCTGATTGGTTTCCCCGTCAGCCCCGCACAAGCAGAATCCCTGCGCCGCGGCGCGCTGAGCCAATCCGGTGGCGACATCGATGACGTTGTCCTCCACCACTTCCGCGACATGAAAACCATGCATAGCCGCCACTCCGGCCCCTTCGATGGAGTCGAGCGCGTCTGGGACGAAATCCTCGATGAAGTCGAAGACCTCGGATGCACTCTGCCATCCAGCAGCATCGGTTGGGAAGAATACATCGAAGGCCCAGCCACCGCTGATACCTGCGACCAACTGGCCACTGAAGTTTATGTTCAGGTCTGCCAAGCACCGGTGAAGTCTGCATAAAGATTCACCCGGAATTTCCCCTGTCCCTACGCTTTGCTCCGCGTTGGGGTAGGGGATTTTTCTTATTTGGGGGAGTGGGTGGGTCCTTTTTTGGAGGCTGTACTTTCTTCTGTACTTTCGGCACCAAGATTTCGGCAAAATGATGGCCAAAACCAGGAAATCTTGGTGTCGAAAGTACAACGAGGTTAAGGGAATTAACCCGAGGACCCAGATCTAACGGTGAGCTGCCAACATGAGGGGTGGTCGAAGCACTTCGACCCTGGAGACTGGGCAAAACCAGACCACACTGCCCACGGACCTCGAAAAGAGGACCCGTGGGCATTCCTGTCTGGTTTACAGGCCTCAAAACCGGTCACAGCTGCCCACGAAACTCGATTTCGAGATCCGTGGGCACTCTCGTTTGGTTGCTGTAGCAACCTGCCTCAAAGCCCGGAAATTTAGCCCGCTCAGAATCGCTTCTCAGGCCTTGAATGCACGAATCCCTCACATGTACCCATCGGGGATTTCTAGGCCCGCAAATCGGCACACAGAGCATCATGCATCAACCACACACTATCGGGCACGCAAAAACAACTAAAAACAATCAAACCCACAAAAGCAAAAGGCGGTACCACATCCAAATCGGATGCGGCACCGCTTTTAACAAGCTTCTAACGAGCTTTTAACAAGCAGAGCGTTGTTTACTCAGCGTCAAGGTCCTGTGCGATAAGCGCAGCGATCTTCTCAACAGCTTCAGCGTTGTCGGAGGTGACGGTTACTTCGTTGCCGTGCTCTGCACCCAACGCCATGATCATGAGGGAAGAGGACGCGTCGGTCTCTTCGTCATCATCGGAGCCAACCAGGGTCAGCAAGATTTCGTCGTCGTACTCAGCAGCCGCTTCAGCGATGATGGATGCTGGACGTGCGTGCAGGCCAACGGAGGAACCGACGGTTACAGTCTTGGAAGCCATGGAAAGTGTCCTTTCGTGTTGCTACGCCGTTAATCCGAACGGATTAGGGCGCAGCGATTTGTTAGTTAAACCCCCCAAGGGAGGGGATTTAATGTGGATCTCACTTTAGTCTAGTGAGACATTGCTCGTTTTGCCACGTTGCCGGAAGCAAAAACAATGTCCGACCAGACATCAGGGTTATGCGGCTACGGCGGCCGCAGCTGCTTCTTGCTTCGCGACTTCTGCAGCGACGGCCTTGTTTGGCCAGAACTGCTTCAGTGCGATGACAACGATGGTGGACACGATGGTGCCTGCTGCAAGTGCGATGAGCCAGCCCCACCATGGTTCGATTGCCCAGACCACGAAGATACCGCCGTGTGGAGCCCGAGAGCCGACGCCCAGTGCCATGGAGATTGCACCAGTGGTTGCACCGCCAGCCATCATTGCTGGGATCACACGGAATGGGTCAGCTGCGGCGAATGGGATGGCACCTTCGGAGACGAATGCCAGGCCAAGCAGCCAGGAAGACTTGCCGTTTTCTTGCTCTGCTGGGGTGAACAGCTTCTTGCGCAGCAGGGTAGCAATGGACAACGCGATTGGTGGGACCATGCCAGCTGCCATGATCGCGGCCATGATTTCCATGGAAGCTTGGTCGCCGGTAGACAGGCCTGCGGTACCAAAGAGGTAGGCTGCCTTGTTTACTGGTCCGCCGAGGTCGAAACACATCATGAGGCCCAAGATGATACCCAGCAAGATGGCGGAGCTTCCGGACATTGACGATAGCCAGTCCTGCAAACCGGTCATGATGGATGCGAGTGGGCGACCCAGCAGGAGGTACATGACGAGACCAACAGCCAGTGAGGTAAGTAGCGGGATGATGACCACAGGCATCAGTGACTGCACCACGCGTGGCACCTTCCAGGAGCCAATCCACAGGGCGATGAGACCAGCCAAGATACCGGTAACCAGACCACCAATGAAGCCAGCGCCGATGGTGACGGAGATGGCGCCACCGACGAAGCCCGGCGCGATGCCTGGGCGTCCAGCAAGTGCGTATGCGGTGTAGCCAGACAGGGCTGCCACGATGAAGCCCATGGCTGCTTGGCCGGTGGCGAACAGGACTGCGCCGAAGTACAACAGGAAGCCTGAACGCTCGAAGGTCATGGCCACGCCGTCAACATCGACGGTGTTGCCTGGCAGGTTGGTCAGGGAGAACTGGGTGGCGATTGCTTGCCAGCCGTTCGCCATGTCGTATCCACCGAATGCGAAGCCGAGAGCCAACAGGAGGCCGCCGGCAGCTACGAATGGAACCATGTAGGACACGCCGGTCATGACTGCCTGCTGGATGCGCTTGCCCCAGCCGAGTTTCTCGCCGGTGGTTTCAGCAGATGCCGCGACACCGGAACCGGAAACCTTGCGGGCGTTTGGGTTCTTGGAGGCTGCGATGGCCTCGTCGATCATCTTGGCTGGCTCATTGATCGCGCGCTTGACGCCGGATTCAATGACTGGCTTGCCAGCGAAACGCTCGCGGTCTTTAACTCCCACGTCGGTGGCGAAGATGACGGCGTCGGCAGCTTCGATGATCTTCGGATCAACTGGGGTGACAGCGGAAGAGCCCTGAGTCTCCACAACGAGTTCCACATCATCGCGGCCTTCCGCGTTTTGCGTCAGGGAATCCGCAGCCATGTAGGTGTGTGCGATACCGGTTGGGCATGCGGTGATTGCCACGATACGAGTAACGCTTGTCGACGCCGCCCCACTCTCAGCAACCGCCGCCGCAGCCGGAGCTGCAGCTGGCTCGGTGGTTTTTGGTGCTGGGTTGAGCACGGCATCGACAACGTCGACGATTTCCTGCTCGGTGGTGGCTTCCTGCAGAGCCTTGATGAAATCCTTCTTCACCAAGGAGCGAGCGAGCTTGGACAGGATCTTCAGGTGCTCTTTGCCGCCGCCAGCAGGTGCTGCAATGAGGAACACCAAGTTGGCATCGCCGTCAGGTCCGCTGAAGTCCACACCCTTGCGCAGGCGAGCAAAGCCCAAGGTAGGGACAGATACGGCTTCGGAACGGCAGTGGGGGATAGCAACCTGACCGGGGACACCGGTGCCGGACTTTGCTTCACGAGCCAGCGCGTCTTTGGCAAGGGCGTCGGCGGAGGAAGCTCGGCCAGCGTCGAAAATAACAGTGGCAAGGTTGTTGATGACATCCGTGGTGGAGTCGCCGAAATCGACATCCAGCCGGACAAGCGAGGAATTAATTACGCTATTCATGCTGATTCTTTCAATCCTTTGACTTGGGTGACCGTTGCACCAGCTGTGGCGAGTTGGTCAGGACGAGGAATGGTAGTGCCAGGAAGAGACGCCGCGGTCGAGCCGTAAGACACGGCATTCAGCAGAGATTCCTCCAGTGTTTTCTTCTGGGAACGTGCCATAACAAAACCTGCAAGAGCACTGTCTCCAGCTCCAACGGTGGATACAACATCAATCTTTGGAGAAGTAGCAGTCCACGCACCTTCTGCGTTGACCAACACCGCTCCAGCGGCACCCAAGGTGACAAGCACCTGTTCGATGCCACGGTTAACCAGTACGTCCGCAGCTGCGATGATGGCGTCGTAATCGCCTTGCGCAGCACGCGCCTCCAGCTCTTCACCATCAGCGTTAGCCAGCTGGCCCAGTTCCAGACCATTTGGCTTAATCAGGTTCGGAGCAGCGCCAGGTGTATCCAAGCTCTCGCCCAACGCCATCAGTGGCTTGTCTGAGGTATCGACAGCCACGCGAACGTCAGGGCGTGCTGAATGGATCAACGCGGTGAGACGCGCGTACCAGTCAACTGGTGCCCCTGGTGGCAGCGAGCCTGCCAGGACAACCCAGGTGACTTCGGGGCGGAGCGCGTCGATAAGCACCTTTTCCAAGCTACGGAGCTTCTGCTCGCTGAGCGGCGCGCCGGGGCCGTTGAGCTTGGTGGTGGTGCCGTCCGGTTCGCTGACTGTGGTGTTGGTGCGGACGTTGTTGTTGATCACAACAGTTTCCACGGGCAAGCCGATGTCGCGGACCAGTGGGACGAAGGGGTCGAGCTTGCCGGCTGGGAACACAGCCAAGGTTTCAAAGCCCGCAAGCAAGACAGCGTGGGCGACATTGATGCCTTTACCACCTGCGACAGCGGTGACGGAATCAAGTCGTTGGACGGATCCACGGGAGAGCTCTTCGCCGAGTGACAGCGTGGAATCAATACTCGGGTTTGGGGTGAATGTGATGATCATGGGGTTACCACCTGAAAGTTGTGGTCGGGCAAAACTGGAAAATCTAGCGTGTGGTCATCGGTAACAAGGGCATCAAAATCAGCCAAGGTGGAAAAAGGGTGCTTCAAAAGTTGAAGTTCTTGATCTTGGGGAGATCTCGGGCTGAGAACAGCAACTGTGAAAGCCGCGTTTTTGATCATGGCTTGCTTGATGGGAATCGTCTCCGGGAAAAACGTGCACAGACCTGTATCGGATTGAATCGCATCAACCTCCACGAAGGCGATATCAGCGCGCAACTGCGAAATCATGTCTACTGCCGTGGACCCAATGATTGAAGAACTCTTACCGTGAACCTGCCCGTGCAGCACCACCGTGGAGGTGGCATCTGTCGCGGACAAGGCAATCACAGCGCCGGGGGAACTTGTAACAACAGTCCACCTGGCATCTTCTGGAGGATCCCCCAACACCGTGGCAATCGCCGTGCACGCTAAACCTGAATCCAGGAAAATGCTGCGTGCTAGAGGTGTGATGAGGGAAACTGCAGTTTCTGCAAGTTCTAAAACACGGGGTTCCGGTGGCATTCCTTTAACCAAGGCAGGTTTCAGCCGAGGGGGAGACGTACCCGTGGGCTCTGGGCTAATGGCACCACCGTGAACTCGTTGCAACAAACCCAGTGACTCCATGATCCGAAGATCACGTCGCACTGTTTCGGTTGTCACATGGAAATGCTCGGCTAAATCTCCTACAGACACCGCACCAGTTGGTGCCAGTAAAGAAGCAATTGCATGCTGTCTTTCCGTTTGGCTGACCATGCTTAACCTCGCTGATGTTGGAGTTGGTGTTGACGTGGAAGGAATTTTGTTCAAGCGGGAAACTGGTTTTTGACCAGTGTTGTTTTGATTCCGATTGTGGAAGAACCGTATGAAGTTATTAAAAGTGCTGGTTAAAGCGGGAAAATCTTAAATAAAGCGAGCGGAAAACACATGATGTGGCCTCAGTCACTATTATGGAGAAGGTGCTAAATCTCCTTCAAATGCATTGATAAGCTTGTGGAATATCAACTTGTGACGATGGTCTCAACGTATGAAATATGGTGATCGCTTAACAACACGCTATGTTGATATGTGTTTGTTTGTCAATATCCAAATGTTTGAATAGTTGCACAACTGTTGATTTTGTGGTGATCTTGAGGAAATTAACTCAATGATTGTGAGGATGGGTGGCTACTGTGGCTGATGTGAATCAAGACACTGTACTGAAGGGCACCGGCGTTGTCGGTGGAGTCCGTTATGCAAGCGCGGTGTGGATTACCCCACGCCCCGAACTACCCCAAGCAGGCGAAGTCGTCGCCGAAGAAAACCGTGAAGCAGAGCAGGAGCGTTTCGACGCCGCTGCAGCCACAGTCTCTTCTCGTTTGCTTGAGCGCTCCGAAGCTGCTGAAGGACCAGCAGCTGAGGTGCTTAAAGCTACTGCTGGCATGGTCAATGACCGTGGCTGGCGTAAGGCTGTCATCAAGGGTGTCAAGGGTGGTCACCCTGCGGAATACGCCGTGGTTGCCGCAACAACCAAGTTCATCTCCATGTTCGAAGCCGCAGGCGGCCTGATCGCGGAGCGCACCACAGACTTGCGAGACATCCGCGACCGCGTCATCGCAGAACTTCGTGGCGATGAAGAGCCAGGTCTGCCAGCTGTTTCCGGACAGGTCATTCTCTTTGCAGATGACCTCTCCCCAGCAGACACCGCGGCACTAAACACAGATCTCTTTGTGGGACTTGTCACTGAGCTGGGTGGCCCAACAAGCCACACCGCGATCATCGCGCGCCAGCTCAACGTGCCTTGCATCGTCGCATCCGGCGCCGGCATCAAGGACATCAAGTCCGGCGAAAAGGTGCTTATCGACGGCAGCCTCGGCACCATTGACCGCAACGCGGACGAAGCTGAAGCAACCAAGCTCGTCTCCGAGTCCCTCGAGCGCGCTGCTCGCATCGCCGAGTGGAAGGGTCCTGCACAAACCAAGGACGGCTACCGCGTTCAGCTGTTGGCCAACGTCCAAGACGGCAACTCTGCACAGCAGGCTGCACAGACCGAAGCAGAAGGCATCGGCCTGTTCCGCACCGAACTGTGCTTCCTTTCCTCCACCGAAGAGCCAAGCGTTGATGAGCAGGCTGCGGTCTACTCAAAGGTGCTTGAAGCATTCCCAGAGTCCAAGGTTGTTGTCCGCTCCCTCGACGCAGGTTCTGACAAGCCAGTTCCATTCGCATCGATGGCTGATGAGATGAACCCAGCACTGGGTGTTCGTGGCCTGCGTATCGCACGTGGACAGGTTGAACTGCTGACTCGCCAGCTCGACGCAATTGCGAAGGCCAGCGAAGAACTCGGCCGTGGCGACGACGCCCCAACCTGGGTTATGGCTCCAATGGTGGCTACCGCTTATGAAGCAAAGTGGTTTGCTGACATGTGCCGTGAGCGTGGCCTAATCGCCGGCGCCATGATCGAAGTTCCAGCAGCATCCCTGATGGCAGACAAGATCATGCCTCACCTGGACTTTGTTTCCATCGGTACCAACGACCTGACCCAGTACACCATGGCAGCGGACCGCATGTCTCCTGAGCTTGCCTACCTGACCGATCCTTGGCAGCCAGCAGTCCTGCGCCTGATCAAGCACACCTGTGACGAAGGTGCTCGCTTTAACACCCCAGTCGGTGTTTGTGGTGAAGCAGCAGCAGACCCACTGTTGGCAACTGTCCTCACCGGTCTTGGCGTGAACTCCCTGTCCGCAGCATCCACTGCTCTCGCAGCAGTCGGTGCAAAGCTGTCAGAGGTCACCCTGGAAACCTGTAAGAAGGCAGCAGAAGCAGCACTTGACGCTGAAGGCGCAACTGAAGCACGCGATGCTGTACGCGCAGTGATCGACGCAGCAGTCTAAACCACTGTTGAGCTAAAAAAGCCTCAAATTCCTGTGTGGGAATTTGAGGCTTTTTGCGTGGTCTAAAGCGATTTGATGACCACGTGCTCCGCCCGAAGCTTATCGGGTGTGGGAATGTAGTTGTCCCACTCACTGCCTTCAGCGTTGGCGTAAGCAACCGCGTTGATCACGCTGTCCTCAGTGGATTTTCCATCATTGGATGCTGCCAAGAATCCTGCAGTAAAAGATTCCCGCCAATTCACGCCCTGCTTACCAGGGGTGCTGTCGTAGCTGGCTAACAGTGATTCAGACTCGGAAACATACAAAGATTCCGTCCGCTTGTTTGTAACCAACACCTCGGTGACACCGCTATCAATTAAAGCGCGCGCTGCCGCCACAGTCGGGGAGAGATCTCCCTCTGCCCATGGACCTCTCAAGGTTTTGGGTTCTAATCCAGTGGCAATTTCGATTTCTTCCGCAGCCACAATCAGCGCATCCGGGGACGTAGCTGCAAGCTGTCGAATAACCGCACGCAACGCAGCACCAGTTGCTGCGATAACTACCTTCACATGAGGGTGGTACAAGCGAAGTGATCTCACCACATCCACAAACCACGCAGCAGGCGCGATAGACGGCAAATTGCCACCCAACAACACCCACGCGGCATCTTCAGCTCGACGCACCACTAGATCACGAAGAATTGCCAACTGGGACACATCCAAAGGCATGGGGGAGTCTTTGAACTTAGTCTCATTGCCCTCTGCATCACGCATGGTCAAATGCATGGGGATGGGACCTGCCACCGGAATAATTTCATGAGGCAACCCAGCAAACGTCACCAGGCGCATGTAATGAGAGATTTCTGGAGCGGGAAAAACTGCAAAAGTTTCATTGCCGCCATAAAACAAGGTGGCAGCCACACCGGTGCCAAAACCACCGGCAACAGTGGAAACCTGCCGGATTTTGTTTGCTTCGCCAATTTCGATGGTGCCGTCAAGCTCATTGGTGCTCAACAGATACGGACTTGCAGTGACTGTAAGAATCATTCTGCAATCACAACTTCTACATCGCGTTCTCGCAACTGCTCAACGAAACTTGCTGGTGCACCCGCATCGGTGACCACCACATCGATATCGCTGATTGCGCCAAAGCTCACGAGGTAGTCGGTGCCCATCTTGGTGGAGTCACACAACACCACCACCTTGTGGGCGTTGGTGATCATCGCAGATTTCATGGCAGCCTCTTGGGAATCGGCCGTAGACAATCCGTGATCCAACGTCAACGCGTTGGTGCCGATGAACACTACATCCGCACGCATCAGCGCGAGAGTACGAAGCGCAGTGTCACCCACAACAGCCTGGGTGATCGCGCGAACGCTTCCTCCAAGCAGCTGGACATCATCAAGCCCGGCGTTGGCCAGATTAAGTGCGATGGGGAGGCAGTTGGTCACGATCGACCACTTCTTGGCGCTAGGATGCTCAGAAATGAGATCGGCCAAAGCAGTAACAGTAGTTCCCGCATCGAGGAACAGTCCGCCATGCTCAGCGGGCAGGAACTGCATCGCTGCCTTGGCAATGGAGTACTTTGCTGACGATGCAGACCTGAAACGAGTATCCAAGCTCAACTCTGTGGTTTGGAAAGATTGGGTGGCTACTGCGCCACCGTGAACGCGGTGAACAATTCCCTCGCGGTCTAGCACCGCAAGGTCTCGTCGAATCGTCTCTGCAGTGACATCGAATCGGCTCGCTAATTCTGTGACATTTACACGTCCCTCAACTGCCGTTAATGAGGCAATCTGTCGACGGCGCTCCTCTGCGTACATGTCACTCCTTAAAGCAAAAAGCCAATTTACTAAATATGTCCGAATTTCTTACCCATTGTCTCACTGTCCAACGCCCAAAAGCCTCATTTGGTTGCCGGCGGAGGGGTGAAATCGGGAGTCAATCAAAAAAATCGGGCAGCGTTTTTCTATTGTCCGGCCCAGAGTTTTCGAAAACCCACAGGTAAACTCACTTTTTAGATCAGCAAAAACTTATTTGCCCGATTACCCCCGAATGTGGCTATATAAAGCAAAACCCGCCACGATATGTGAGAACACATACTGTGGCGGGAACCTGAAAAGCAACTTAAAGCTTGCGCATCACGGAAACAACCTTTCCCATGATTTCTGCATTCTCAGCAGGAATTGGGGCAAACGTATCGTTGTGTGGCAGGAGCCAGATGCCAGATGAATCCTTGTGGAATTCCTTCACGGTGGCTTCACCGTCAATCATTGCCGCGACGAACTCGCCCTGCTCAGCTACCGGCTGGGAACGAACAACAACCCAGTCGCCGGTGAGGATGCCAGCATCCCTCATGGACTCGCCAACAACCTGGAGCATGAACAAGTCACCGTCTCCGACGATTTCTGCGGGGAGTGGGTAGTACTCTTCGATGTTCTGCTCAGCGGTGATCGGGCTACCAGCGGCAATTTTGCCCACCACTGGGACAAATGAGGTCTGGCCAGCTAACTCAGGATCATGGACCCCGGCCTGAGGGGCCTTGCTCTTTGCCTGTGTAGCAGCCTTGGAGGAACGGCTTTCAGTTTCTGGAAGGTGGCGAACATCCACCGCGCGAGGCTTATTAGGGTCCCTGCGCAGGAAGCCCTTCTTCTCTAGCTCTTTAAGCTGGTAAGCAACGGAAGAAGTGGATTGAAGTCCTGCAGCATCACCAATTTCCCTAATGCTTGGTGGATAACCCCTCAAAACCACAGCATCTCGGATAACCTCTAAAATCCTGCGCTGCCTATCTGACAAACTTGCTGGATCTGGTTTTCCGTTGGGCAAGGTCTTAACTGTGCGGCTACCGCGACTGCCTCGTGCACCTGCTGGCTTCTTTTCGATTGCCATCTTCCGTTCCCTTCCTCTCATTGTGTGCCCGTTAAAGCACTAAAAACTCTGTTCGCTTCCATGTTCACTCTTGATGAGGGTTCATCCAGTGTGAACTTCTGAAGCTGAATGCTGAGCTATTCGAACCTCTGTCAGTATTTCTAGTTTCCAACCATACAGGTTTTCCTGCGGAAATGGTACGAGTGTTCGAGATTTTTAAATCTTCTCTAGACAACGTTCGAACGGGGTGCTATAAATCGAACATAGAAACTTAGTCGAACATGTGAACGGTATTGGTGTTCGAACGTGTCGTGGCTAAAAGTTAAGATGTGGGAAAACAATTAAGGCGGGAGTTTTGAAATGACTGTTTATGCGGGTAAAGAGCTAGATTCACGTAAGCTGCGTCAAGGTGTGGTCGTACCTTCCGCTGCTGTTTGGATGGGGGAAGGCGCCGGTCTTAAATCAGCTAAAAAGAGGCATGTTCGAACGATTGACTGTTCGAATGGAGATCGTTTTCATCAGCCATCAAGTCTTCGCATTCTTCCACACGGTGAAAGAAATTATCGAACATCACAGCAACAGGTGCGTGAACAAGACCCAGAAAACACCACAGGTGGCAATAGTGACGCGCGTTCGATTAAAGAATCCCTCAAACAATGGGCGGGCGGAGGACTGTTTGGGCTGGTTATTTTCGCCGGAATTTTGCTCTCCCAATCAGGGGAAGAAGAAGTGAGCCAGAACTACTACGAAACCCAGATGGTGGGTGTCAGTCTCGGGCGCTAATCGGGAATAGATCAATGCTGGCATAAACTAAAGGCACAACAGCCGATTCACTTATTTTTAGGCGAATGCTTGAAGTCGAAGTAAGTGAGGGGGAGAGGATCCGTTAGTGTACTGCCCATTTTGCCAACATGATCATTCAAAAGTCATTGATTCCCGTGTCATTGACGCCGGAAGTGCCATTCGCAGGCGCCGCGAGTGCAGCAAATGCGAAGGTCGTTTCACCACCATCGAAAAAGCTGTTCTCCTCGTTGTTAAAAGAAACGGCGTCACTGAACCGTTCAGTCGAGAAAAAGTAGTCACCGGTGTCCGTCGTGCATGCCAAGGCCGCGACGTATCAGATGACGCGTTGAAACGCCTAGCTCAGCAAGTGGAAGAAACAGTCCGCAGCAACGGAAGCTCTCAAGTACGCGCTAACGATATTGGTTTAGCCATTCTCGATCCACTGAGAGAACTCGACGAGGTAGCGTACCTACGCTTTGCCTCTGTGTATAAGTCTTTTGACAGTGCTGACGACTTTGAAAAAGAAATCCGCCTCATGCGCAGACGAGGAAGGGACTAGCAGACACAAAGTCTTAACTAGTCCCTCATCTCAAGCAGTGCTTATCGCAGCTTGGCAATAGCCTTCTGGATTCTCTGCGCCGATACAGGTCGGGGAGTGCCTAACCGCTGTGCAAAGAGGCTGACCCTTAGTTCCTGAATCTGCCAGGCAATGTCCTTGGCTTCCTTGGTGTTGGCTCGCGCAGCGGGTAGCTTACTGAGCTGTTTCTCCAGCTGCTCTTCAACGAAGTTCACTTCATCTTGACGGTCGGCGTCACGATCCGGATTTTGGTTCATCTCTTCTAGGCGAATCGTCAACGCCTGCAGATACCTCGGAAGGTGCCTCAACCTACTGATGCCGTGAATGCTGATGGCTTGCTTTGGCAAGAGGAAATCCAACTGGGCGGTCATATCGTCAATGGCAGGTCCAGACCAGGACTCCAGCTCTGACACAACGGATGCATAGTGAACCAATGCTGGGGCTAGCTCAACGACAGTTCGACGAACAACTCCTGGTGTTTCCGGCTTCACCTTGGCTAGAAGAACGTCGAACTCTTCCGGTGAACGCACAGCTCCGCCGTGTTCAAACATCAAATCGCGGATTGCGGCGATACGGGCATCAGAAACCAGTCCTTCGGCACCGCCGTGGGGATAGTTGTCCACTGCGACTCGTTGTTGCAAGGGTAGTCCCTTGACCATTTGCTTTGTGGATACTTCAATCTCACGCATCAACAGTGTCAATGTTGCGGTGATCATCGAGGCATCAGCAGCAGCCTTGGTGGGCATTACCTTGACGGATACGCCAGTCGGGGTGACAACCAAGGCGGGGTACGCGGTGACGGACTGTCCATCGACAGTGGTCTCAATTTCTTCATCGATGGTGCCCAAGGTATCTGTGGTCCACTTCGTAGTTTCATCTTGTTCGGATGCCTTAGCAACGCTAGAAACAGATGCCCTGATTTGGTTCGCGCGGCGTTTCTTTAGTGCTTCGAGGTCACGGTCGCGGTCGATGATCTTGCCACGACGATCTACTGCTGCATAGGAAATGCGCAGGTGATCGGGGAGTTTGGCAGGATCGAAATCAGAGGCGTTGATTCCTTGGCCGCCCAGGGTATGGAGTGCATCGGCAAGTTGGGTGGTCAGTGGTGTCATGTAGGGACGCAGTAACGGCAAGGCCCGCTCGGCGAAATCCGGGGCAGGGACAACGGTGCGTCGTAAAGCCTTAGGCATGGTGCGGATTAACTCGGTCACCAAATCAAGCCTTAAGCCTGGAACAAGCCAATCGAAGCCTTCGGTATCAAGTCCACCCAGCACCGGAATGGGGATGAGGACTGTGACGCCGTCATCGCGGTGGCCAGGTTCGAAGTGGTAGCTGAGATCGAAGATCAGGCTGCCTTTAATCCACTTGTCGGGGAAGGCTTCTTCGTTAACGCCGTCAGCGTCTTCGTTGATCAGACTGTCTGGATCGAAATCGAGAAGATCCGGTGTGACGCGTGATGTCTTCTTCCACCAGGAATCGAAATTGCGGGTGGTGGTGGCGTTGCTAGGAAGCTTGGCATCGTAGAAATCGAACAGGGTGTCTTCATCTACGACGATGTCGCGGCGACGCGCCTTGGCTTCAAGTTCTCCGATTGCCTCCAATTTGGCCACGTTGTCGTGGTAGAAGCGGTGGTGAGTGGACCAATCGCCTTCGATGAGGGCATGGCGGATGAACATATCGCGCGCAGCCACGGGATCAACCGTGTGGTAGGGAACTACCTTGTCGGCAACAATTGTCACACCGTAGAGCGTTGATTTGCGGTGCACCATGGCAGCGCCACGCTTTGAGGACCAATACGGTTCAGAGTATTGGTGCTTGAGCAATGGGCCGGCTGCTTTTTCCACCCACTCTGGTTCAATCTTGGCTACATCGCGGGCCCACAAACGTGAGGTTTCTACCAATTGGCCAGCCATGATGAACTGTGGCGGCTTCTTGGTTAGCGCAGAACCAGGAAAGACCAAGAATTTGGTACCTCTGGCTCCAGTGAATTCTTTGCTCTCACCATCACGGGAACCGATTTGCGAGAGCAGACCGGTGAGCAAGGATTGGTGAATGATGTCAGGGCTGGCGGTGCCTGCAACCTGCTCCTTCTTTGCCCAACCAAGTTGCTGGCCAATCTGCTCTAATTGGCGCACCAAATCCCACCACTCGCGGATACGCATGTAGTGGAGGAATTCTTTTTTCATCTGCTTGCGGAAGGAATTGCCGCTGCTTTGATCGCGCTGATCGGCGATGTACTCCCACAGTTTCAAAAAGCCTAAGAAATCTGAGGTGGTGTCCTTGAACCTAGCGTGGGCTTGATCAGCTTGGGCTTGGAATTCCAGGGGGCGTTCGCGAACATCTTGAATCGTCAGAGCGGACACAATGACCATGACAGAATGCAGGCAGCCTAGAGTGTTGGCTTCTACGAGCATGCGGGCCATCCGGGGATCGACTGGGATGTTGGCTAAGTCTTTACCGATCTGGGTGAGCTGCGGTGAACCATCGGCTTGGGTGTCGTCGGTGAGTGCGCCCAACTCGTGGAGCAGCAAAATACCATCCCTGATGGAGCGTTGCTCTGGGGCTTGGACGAAGGGGAAATCATTAATATCGCCAAGACGCAGCGACGCCATGCGCAAAATAACGCTCGCCAAGTTGGTGCGCAGAATTTCCGGATCGGTGAACTCTGGGCGAGAGTTGAAATCATCTTCGGAATACAAACGAATCGCAATACCGTCTGCGACACGACCACAACGACCAGAACGCTGGTTTGCGCTGGCCTGGGAAATGTTCTCAATCGGAAGGCGCTGCACCTTGGTGCGCACTGAATAACGAGAGATACGCGCCGTACCGGTATCAACCACGTAGTGAATGCCCGGAACCGTCAGGGATGTCTCTGCGATATTGGTGGAAAGCACAATGCGTCGACCAGAGTGCGGGCTAAATACACGGTGCTGCTCCTGGTTGGACAGGCGGCCAAACAGGGGAGTGACTTCCACACCTTTCCAGCGTCGGGCCTCGATTGCCTCCATGGCATCGCGGATATCACGCTCACCGGCGAAGAAGCAGAGGATATCGCCGTCGCCTTCGGTCATGAGCTCTTCCAAAGCAGAACACAAGCCGTCGAGGGGATCGGTATCGATAATTTTATCGCCGTCTAATACCTCAAGCGGGCGATAACGGATCTCTACCGGGAAGGTGCGGCCGGAGACCTCGATAATTGGAGCTGGTTTTCCAGAAGCATCAGCAAAGTGCTCCGCGAAACGCTCAGGGTCAATCGTTGCGGAGGTAATAATGACTTTAAGATCAGGGCGCTTAGGCAATAACTGGCGCAAATAACCCAAAATGAAGTCAATGTTGAGGGAACGCTCATGCGCCTCATCGATAATGATGGTGTCATACGCATTGAGGAAACGATCCCGCTGCATTTCAGCAAGCAAAATACCATCCGTCATCAACTTCACGGATGTATGCGAGGAAACTCGATCATCAAAGCGAATCGCATAACCCACCGATTCGCCGATGTCTTGCCCCACTTCATCGGCGATGCGCTCGGCGACGGTCCTAGCTGCTAATCGACGTGGCTGTGTGTGGCCAATGAGCCCACGCCGGCCACGGCCTAGGTCCAAACAAATCTTAGGAATCTGAGTCGTCTTACCCGAACCAGTCTCACCGGCGATAATAACCACCTGATTATCACGGATAGCCTCGGCGATATCATCGCGCCGGGAACTCACCGGAAGGTTTTCTGGGTAGGTGATAGACGGAATTAACTGGCTCTTTTCGTCGATAAGCAAGCGTGCCTTATCGATATCAGCCTTAATCGCACCAAGCGCCTTGGGCGCGCGGGCTTTGGACAGTCGGCGCCTAAACGTGCGCTCGTCGGAGAGGGATACGCCCTCTAAAAGTTCATACAGGGAAGCCTTTGATGGGGCAGTTTCAGAAGTAGTCATGACTAGGGGCTAATTCTACTTGTCTTTGTCGAAAGTCCAAGTGAACGCAGCCCACGCGGTGCCAGGTAGTCTGGAGGTGAACTAATCACTATAGGGAGGGCGACGAAAAACAATGAGCCGCGACGACCAGACGAACAACAACGGTGAGGGCGACGACACATCGCGCGAGCAGTCCTGGGATCAATCCTGGCAGAACCTAAATAAGGATTCCCAGTACGGTCCGACCTCGCATCCGGAGGACGCGCCGGGAGGATTCCAGGGAAACGGCCAGGGCAACAGCCGGGGCAACGCTCAGGGCAATGGTCAGGGCAATGGTCAGGGCAGCGGTCAGGGCTTCGGCCCGGGTAGTGCTTCGGGATATGGAGGCTACGGTCAGCCATACCCGCAGACTCCGTACCAGAATTCCTACCAAGGTTATGGCGCTACTTCACCGCAGAACGACGTGGTGCTGGAAGCGAGCAACGGCAAAGTCGACATCATGCGGGCGATTCGCTTCGGATTCAAAGCCACGTTTGCCAATCCAGCAGTGTGGATTTTGGGCACCGTCGGTCTTGGCCTTGCGTTCATGATTGTGAGTGGGTTGCTTGGCTACTTATCATTTTTGATCGACCCTAATGCGGGCACGACGACTTCTGGTTTTTCGGTTTCCGAGACCCTGTTGAACGTAGTTATCGGAATCATCACCTTCGCAATAACCATTTGCGTCATGCGCGGTGCACTGCTTTCTGTTGATGGACACAAAGTTCGCTTCGGTGATTTCTTTAAACCCATCAATGTTGGTCAAACAGTGATTCTGATGGTGGGGCTGGGTATCTTCGGCATCATCCTGGGCACCTTCACCACTTTTCTCACTCAAAATCTGGTGTCGTTTAATGACGCTGCCGGTACCGTTGAGGTCAATAACAGCGGTTTAGGCATGTTCTTCATTGTCTACCTGCTGTTGTTCTTCATCAATCCTCTGTACTCCTACTGGGTGTACTACACAGCTGATGGTCACCACACTGCAGGAAGCGCTGTTCAAACTGGTTTCAAGGACTCGCTGCGCAACTACCCAATGTTGTTGCTGTTCTCCCTGGTTGGCGGGTTTGCCACACTCATCATCGGTATTTTCACGATCGGTTTCGGCCTGATCATCGTGCTGCCAGTAATGATGCTGTCTACCGTTCATATTTACCGCCAGATCAGTGGTGGAAATATTCCGGTGGAGCGCCGCTAATGCAGTAGGCATTCTGCAATCAATAAAGCCCTTTCCCTTGAATCTCACGTTGGTGTGCATCAATGGAAAGGGCTTTTTGCTTGTAGCTGACTCTGGAAAACCTCTAGAAAAACTTACTGCGCTACCGCGACATTTTGCTTCAAGGTGATGCCAGTTGAGGCAGCAAGCGCGACGGCTTCTTGGAAAGCGCGCTGCAAAATGAGTGCAAACTGTTCGAACTCTTCGGCGCGAGAAGAAGAGGAACGGTACACCAATCCAATGCAGCGGTTTGCGGTGACATCAGAGTTGAAGTTGGCTGTTGCCAGTCCTGGTCGGGTGCATTCCCATGGGATTGCGCTGATTGGGACCAAGGTGGATCCAAGGCCGGCGACGACGAGCTGCATGACGGTGGTAAGGCTGGATGCGCGGGTGACAGCAGTGGTGGAGCTAATGGGGTTGATGTCTGCGCGGCGGCACAGGTCCACAATTTGGTCGTGGAGGCAGTGTCCGTCGTCGAGAAGCAGCAGATCGAGGTCTTCTAGGGCGGATAGTTCTAAGTCTTGGCGGCCGGCGAAGGGGTGATCGGCGGCGGTAACGACGATGAAGTCTTCGTCGTAGAGGGGGATTTCCTTCATGCCTGGTGCCTCAGAAGGCAGGGCCATCATGGCGACGTCGATGGCGCCGTCACGCAGCAACGCAAGAAGGTGCTTGGTTTGATCCTCGACAATATGTGGCTCCAGATCTGGATATTCTTCATCCACGATGGACAGCATTGACGGCAAAATGTAAGGAGCTGCCGTGGGGATGATGCCTACGGTCAACGGTCCGGTGAGTGAACCGTTGGCGCCCTTGGCGTGGGAGAGGAAAGACTCCGCCGCGTCAAGGGTGGATTTGGCGAATGGCAGCAACTTCTCGCCCGCTGGGGTGACAATGACCTTGCGGGTGGAGCGTTCAATCAGCTGAACTCCCAGGCCTGTTTCTAATGCGACAAGTGCCTGGGAGAGGGATGGCTGCGAAATGGACAGCTTGGTGGCAGCAGTACCAAAGTGCTTGCATTCTGCGATGGTGACAAAGGTGCGAAGCTGGGCGAGTGTGGGCCGGTACTCTTTATTGCTCATGCCTATAACTATAACGGTGAATGCACGAAAATAATAATGAAATCGCTGGGACAGTTTGACGGCGCCAAAGCGCCATAGGTAAAACCGCTCAAATCAGGCACCAGGCGTGCTTGCTTTTCGACGCAAACCCCTAGTTGTGGTCAATCGACAGCGATCCAAAACGCACCTCACCTGCATCATCAGAGGCATCAAGATCAATGGTGGCAACAAACGCGAAGGAATTATCACCTTCTGGATCCTTCACCACCTGACGCACCTCCCACATTCTTCCCGTGTGCTCTACCTTGAAGAACTCTGGTCCACGAGCTGCCGGGCCGGTATCAAGATCCGCATATTCATCAAAGTACGCATCCATCGCAGCACCGAAATCAGGAGCCTCATCCAGATATTCAGTCATCTGACTAAGCTGATCTTCCTTTTCATAAGCAAATAGCTCCACAAGGCGGAACATGGCGTTGCGCACCATGATGGTAAATGCCCTGCGGTTGGCGGTAAGTGCTGTTGGGTCTTCCACGCCGAAGGCGAGCTCTCGTTCCAGCGCTTCCTTGCTGATCGGTGCTTCTGGATCCGCCATCTGAGCCCACTCATCCACCAGGGAGGAGTCGACCTGTTTGATCAGTTCGCCCAACCACACCACAACATCATCAAGTTCCTCGGTGCGAGCTTCCGTAGGCAGTGAGTGTTGGAGAGTACGCCAGGCATCGGTGAGGTAGCGCAGCGCAACACCCTCTGACCTGGCCACACCGTAGGTAGCCACCAAATCAGAGAAGGTCATGCCGTGTTCGATCATGTCGCGCACAACGGATTTGGGTTTGAGCTCAAATTCCTTTGCCCACGGGTGTCCTTCACGGAAGGTCTCGAAGGCGCTTTCCAGTTCCTCTTCCAGTGGCTTTGGCCAGGTGACATCCTCAATGATGGCCATGCGTTCGTTGTAATCAACGCCTTCGGCTTTAAGAGCTTCAATCTCTTCACCGCGCTGTGCTTTTTGCTGCGCAAGGAGGATCTGTCGGGGATCTTCCAGGATTGCTTCAAACACACTGATCACGTCGAGGGTGTAGGTTTCAGACTCTTTGTCCAGCAGAGTCAGTGCAGCCAAAGCGAAAGGCGCAAGGGGCTGGTTGAGCGCGAAATCTCGCTGAAGTTCTTCCGTGAGGGCATAGATGCGACCCGTAGCGTCGGGTCCATCTGGGACTTTTTCCACGATGCCCGCATTGATCAAGCCCTTGAATAGCTCAACAGCAGTGAGGATGTCCTTGTTCTGCTTGGTGCGGGTGTCATGGTTGGTCCGCAACAAGTGCTTCATGTGCTGGTAGCCATCGCCAGGTCGGGCAATAACATTGAGCAGCATGGAGTTACTGACCTTGAAGTAGCTGGTCAGTTGCTCTGGTTCTGCAGTGGTGAGGCGTTCATAGGTCTTCTTGGTCCACGTCACCTCACCGGGGCGAGTGGCTTTAAGACGCAGCTTCTTAAGCTTCTTGGGGTCTTGTCCAGCCTTTTCACGCAGGCGGTGGTTCTCAATCTCATGCTCCGGGGCTTGGATAACTACGGTGCCGATCGTGTCATAGCCAGCGCGTCCCGCACGGCCAGCGATCTGGTGGAATTCACGGGACTTCAATACACGTTCCCGAGACCCATCAAACTTGACCAAGCCGGTCATGAGCACGGTGCGAATAGGCACGTTGATGCCCACACCCAAGGTGTCAGTACCGCAAATAACCTTCAGCAGACCCGTTTGGGAGAGCTTTTCCACCAAACGACGGTACTTGGGAAGCATGCCAGCGTGGTGGACTCCGATGCCTCGGCGCAGGAGCTTGGATAGCGTTTTTCCAAAGGTGGTGCTGAAGCGGAAATCGCCGATCTCTTCAGCGATGCGCTCTTTTTCTTCCTTGTTCACCACCGTGAGGGACGTTAATGCTTGGGCTCGTTCAATCGCATCACGCTGGGTGAAGTGCACAACATAGATGGGTGCCTTGGAATCTTTCAGCAGCTCCTCGATGGTATCGTGCACTGGGGTGTACACATAGGAAAACTCCAAGGGAACAGGACGCTCGGTGCCTCCAACAAAGTTTGCTGTGCGGCCAGTGCGTTGCTGCAGGTCCTTTTCCAACCATTCGGTATCACCCAAGGTGGCTGACATCAGCAGGAATTGTGCGCGTGATAGTTCCAGCAGTGGTACCTGCCATGCCCAACCGCGGTCTGGCTCTGAGTAGTAGTGGAATTCATCCATCACTACTTGATCAATCGCAGCGCCAGAGCCATCACGCAAGGCAATATTGGCGACAATCTCCGCCGTTGCACAAATAATCGGCGCCTTGCCGTTGACTGTTGCATCACCAGTCATCATGCCGACGTTTTCCGCACCAAAGATCTCACACAGCGCAAAGAACTTCTCGCTCACCAACGCCTTGATGGGGGCGGTGTAAAAACTGCGCTGGCCTCTGGCCATGGCAATAAAGTGGGCGGCGATAGCCACCATGGATTTACCCGAGCCAGTAGGCGTTGCCAAGATGACATTGTCCCCGGCCAAGATTCCTAAAGCTGCTTCTTCCTGAGCAGGGTACAGCGAAATACCCCGCTCACGGGTCCAACTTAAAAAGCTGTCAAAAATGGACTCATCCATCAAGCTCTCGGGGACATCGGAAAGATCAGGAAGCATCTCAGAAAGGTTCACAATCAACCACACTAGCTAACGCCTGGGACACCGGGGGTAACCAGCATTAAAAAACGGCAAAACCTCAGCACATCTGTGGAAAACACGAGACGCGCTGAGGTTTATAAGGAGGCCGGTTCTAAGTTAAGCTTCCGGAGTTTCTTTGTGATCCGATCCGCCTTGATCATCTAGATCAGCGAGGAATTTTTCAAACTCCGCACCAATCTCATCACCGCTTGGAAGCTCAGATTCACCAGGCATCACTGCCTGAGGGTGCCTGTTGCGGTAACGCTCCAGTTCACTGTCATATTGCTGTTCTAATGCGCCAACCACACGCTGAATTTCTGAAGACTCCTCGGTTTGCTCCATCAACTGGCGGTGCACCTTTTCTGCGTCGCGTTCCAAAGCCAACAGAGGAAGGTTGAGGTCGGCTGAATCCGCAATGGACTGCAGCAACTTCAAGGTAGCCGCAGGATAAGGAGAAGCAGAAACATAATGGGGGACATGCACCGTGTAACCGGAGACATTCTTACCCTTATCCTTTAGCAGCTTCTCTAACATCAGCGAGGCTGAACCAGGCACAGTCATCCGCGTATCCAACGACACCTGGTCTTTCAAGCGGTCAGTTGAATTACCGTGTGCGGTCACCACGGTGGGGCGAGTGTGAGGAACCGTCATGGGAGCTGCGTAGAGACAAATGGTGTTTTCCACACCGAATTTCTCCACCAGATCGACAACAGCATTGCTAAAGTCACCCCATCTTAAGTCTGGTTCAGGGCCAGAAAGCATGAGGAACGGCTTATTGTCATTGTCGCGCACCACATGCAAACCCAGGTTGAGCTCATCCATGCTGGTCACTTCATTGTGTTCAATGACAACCACGGGGCGGCGGGAACGGTAATCAATAAGTTCATCATTGTTAAACGATGCGATCAAGCGGTGGTCTAGAGCGTCCATCAAGTGTGATGAGCTGGACTCCACGGCGTGTCCGGCATCGGCATAGCCTTGGAGGGCAACGATGAGCGTCGGGCCACCGGCCGTTTGTCCACTCACCTCCGGTGACGGGTACTCAAGCTCGTACATACGATCATTGTTATCCGACATTTTTCCTCCTTTTATAGCTCTAAGCCACCATTTTTTAAATTTCGAACTGGCAACCGTATTGGCAACTGCTCAGTACAACGTGGGGACCCTCGAAAATAATCCCTAAAATTACACCGATGTTCATCCAGGTAGCCCGGCAATAAATAGTTTTCGTGAATTTCGCCAAGTCTAAACTCCAAACCTGGTTTTCGTCCACCAATTTCATGAAACGGGAACTCGATCTACGTGCGGGTTTGGTGGAAATCGAAAAGGTGCCTGTGGATAACTTCAGTTATCCACAGTTTTCGCGCTCGCTGCAGGAAGCAGGGGAGACATCTCCACAAAGTCCGGACATACTGTGCAGCATGACCGCTAAAGCACACCGAAACGAACCAACAACCGTCCTTCAAACCCCCGGCCAATTGCTGGCCAATATTCCTGGAATCCTCGGTTTCTACCCTTCTGAATCCATCGTGTTGGCCTGCATGATGCAGGAAGATGATGCCACAACTTTAACGCTGGGTCCTGTGATCCGACTTGATGTGGGAGACACCAGATTGTTGCCCGATGTGGGTCAAGCAGTAGATTCTTTCAATCCAACTCGGATTTTCGCTTTCCTTATTTCCAAAGAGCTTCCGCCCAATGCACTCGATGACACCCTCGAGCAGCTTTTAGCCACCGCTGAGCAGGGGATCGTCAACATCACTGGTTGCTGGTACACCAAGGAAGTGATCAGCAGTGAGCCATACATGCTGTGCTTCGGTCCGGAGCCAGAGGCACTAGCAGCAGATGATCACGGAATCTCTGAATGGGAATTTGGGCGGATTGCACCGATTAGTTCTGCCGCTGCAACAAAGAGGATGCTTCAGGAAGGGCAATTGCCGGAGCTTAATCGACATGAAGCGTACGCCCTGTTTGAGCAAAATAATCCGCATGTGTCGGCGTCGAAACGCAAAAAGCTTGAAAAAGACGCCCGCACGCTGGCCGAGGACATTCAGCACCAGATTAATGCCGATGATTCGGGCTATTACTACCTCACTTCGCTTGATGTACTTACCCGTGCGCTCGAATTCGTCAAAGCCAACTACATTGATTCATCATCTGGCGCCGAAAATTTTGATGGCCTTTTGGGGGAGGTGGATATTTTACAGACGGTAGCCACCTATATGGCAGGGAGTTTTCTCCGCGACGCCGTCCTTCACCTGTGCGTCGACTTCCCTCGGGAAGCCGCGCTGCTCCTGCGCGCTGCGGCATGTACCTTCACAGGCGAGTTCCGATCTAATGCTCTGTGCCTTTACGCATTGTCGGTCATCGCCATGGGGCTGAGCATGAAGGCCTCACCGGCGCTGGAAGCAGCCATCGAAGCCACGCCGCGGCACAACTTGAGCAATCTGCTGCGCGAAGGGTTGTTCAACGGCGAAACAACAAAGCTTATCGACGCCTGCCTCCGCGGCAACCAGCAATTGCGGGACTTTCATGTCCCCGATCCGAAAGCTTAAGCTTTCTTCTTTGCAGCATGGGAACGATCGCCCAGTGCGGATGTAAACGCCCAAGCGTCCTCAACGATGGTGCGCAGATCAGTGTGCTCAGGGGTCCAACCCAGTTCTTGCTTTGCCTTCTCAGAAGATGCAATTAGTGTTGCTGGATCTCCTGCACGCCTGGGTGCGACCTCTGCCGGGATGGGATGTCCGGTTACTTCACGGCACATCTCCACAACCTGTTTCACGCTGTAGCCATCTCCGGAACCAAGGTTGAAAATGCGGTGCTTACCGGCTTCGTTGGATTCCAAAGCCAACACGTGTGCTTTGGCAAGATCAAGAATGTGGATGTAATCGCGGACCGCGGTTCCATCGGGAGTTGGCCAGTCATCGCCGAACATGAAGATTTTCTCGCGGTGACCGGTTGCTACCTGCAGCACTAGTGGAATGAGGTGAGTTTCAACTTCACGATTTTCACCGATGTTTCCGTATGCGCCAGCAACGTTGAAGTAGCGCAAGCTGGTTGCAGCCAGACCAAAGGCAGCAGCGTAGGACGTAATTGCGTAGTCGATGGACAGCTTCGTTGCGCCATAAGCATTGGTCGGCTGGGTGGGCATGTCCTCGGTGATGGGAACAACGTCTGGTTCACCGTAGGTAGCAGCAGTGGAGGAGAACACAAGGTTGTGCACCCCAAGGGCACGCATTGCATCGAGCAAGGTGAGCGCCGTGACCACATTGTCGTGCCAGTATTCATTGGGCTTTTCCACTGATTCGCCTACCAATGAGCGAGCAGCGAAGTGGACGACACCCTCGAATCCGCCTTCAGAAAGGACTTCCTCAACGACATCGTTGACGTCACCTTCTATCAGGCGAGCGTCAGCAGGGACTGCTTCACGGTTGCCGGTACTGAAATTGTCAATGATTGTGACATCGTGCCCATGTTCTAGAAGAACAGCGGCAGCAACGCTGCCAACATAGCCAGCGCCACCGGTAACCAGAAGCTTCATCGTGTGTTAGCCCTCAACCTTTTCTACGCGGACTGCATGTGCAAGATCGTCAATCAGTTCTACGCTGGAGCCGTTGTGGGTGATCACGACCCGGCCCTGCTCATTGATGATGTCTACTTCGGTACCGATTTCAACACCCGCGTCGGTGAGTGCCTGGAACTGCTCAAGATCTACCTGCAGGATCTCGTTGAGCTGTACGATGCGAGCCTTCAGGTTCTCACCGAGAGGCAGATCGATGGCACGAACGCCGGAATCAGGCTCATCTGCTTGATCCAAACCGATTTCGCCGAGGCCAGGAATTGGGTTACCGAAAGGGGAGCGCTGCACATCGTCAAGAACTTCAACGAGGCGACGTTCAACCTCATCACTCATCACGTGCTCCCAGCGGCATGCTTCGTCGTGGACTTTGTGGATGTCCAAGCCGATGATGTCGGTAAGGAGGCGTTCTGCTAGGCGGTGCTTACGCATCACGGCGATGGCGAGGGAACGTCCCTCTGGAGTCATTTCGAGGCTGCGGTCGGGGCTGACGTGCACAAGACCGTCGCGTTCCATACGGGCGACAGTCTGGCTGACAGTTGGGCCGGACTGCTCAAGGCGTTCTGCGATACGAGCACGCAGAGGAACAATGCCCTCTTCTTCCAGCTCGTAAATAGTGCGCAGATACATTTCGGTGGTATCGACCAGATCCTTCACAGGAGGCTGCCTTCCTTGTTTTTCCAAACTCAATTTATGCCGCTGCCAGCAGGGAAAACTACTTCAATGCGTATTCTCTTAAAAACACTTCTTAAAACACGTGAAATGTTCAAGGAGAATGAGCTCGACAGAGAACACACTTTCACATAGTCTACCGATTTTTCTATCGATCGACTGATGAGGGATCTCCATCGACAGTAGTGATGCTGGCGCATGTTGTTAATAGGAAAGAAAACTTCCCCGTATCCGTGGTTTTACTTCAGTTGAACGTATTAAAGTCTAGCGAATAATAACTAAAGTTACCTGATCTGTCATCTCACGCCTTGGGACTCGCCGGTAAAATATGGTCCAGGAACCACTAAAACGCCGAGGCCACGGTAGGTGGGCCCCGACGCTTCGATTGTTAGTTCACGCTTTTACTGGGCGTACTCACGAAGACGTGATGCGCGCTCTCCATCGCGGAGCTTACTCATGACTTCACGCTCTATCTGGCGGACGCGCTCACGGGACAGTCCGAAGCGGCGACCAATCTGATCAAGGGTGCGTGGCACACCGTCATCGAGGCCGTAGCGCAAACGGATGACATCCTGCTCGCGTGGCTCGAGAGTGTTAAGGACCGCGCGGATATCGGAGTGGCGCATGGAAGCAACCACTGCGGATTCTGCATCGGTGGCCTCAGAATCCTCAATGAAGTCACCCAAAGGAGCTTCTTCATCGGCGCCGACTGGCATGTCCAAGCTCACTGGATCGCGAGACTGACGAAGCAGCATTTCAATCTTGGACTCTTCAATGCCGGACTCTTCTGCGAGTTCCTCATTGGTGGCTTCACGGCCCAAGTGCTGGTACATCTCGCGCTTGATGCGGGAAAGCTTGTTCACCTGCTCCACAAGGTGGACTGGGAGGCGGATGGTGCGGGACTGATCTGCCATGCCGCGGGTGATTGCCTGGCGGATCCACCAGGTTGCGTAGGTGGAGAACTTAAAGCCCTTGGAGTAATCAAACTTTTCCATCGCGCGGATCAGTCCGAGGTTGCCCTCCTGGATAAGATCCAGCAGTGGCATGCCGCGGCCGGTGTAGCGCTTAGCAAGGGACACCACCAGGCGCAGGTTTGCCTCGAGGAGGTGGGAACGAGCCTTCTTGCCGTCCTTGGCAAGAACCTTTAGATCGCGCTTCATGGCGCGGGTGAGTGGCTCTTCAGAGTTTTTCAGAAGGTGCTCTGCATAAAGACCAACCTCAATGGTCTGTGCGAGCTCAACTTCATCCTCCGCGGTAAGCAGGGCAGTTTTGCCGATGCCGTTGAGGTAAACGCGAACAAGGTCCTGCGAGGGATTGTCGTTGGTTTGGCCCCTTCTGCTGCCGGGATCTACCTCACGTTCAGTCGTTGCGAGATCCTGCGTGGACGGTGCTGTCATAACTGGCCTCCTAAATTCGCGGTTCAAGAGGTTCAACGGACTGCTTCCACAAAAAGTTCCCAAGCGCTTTTGTGGAGTTCTTAACACCCCCACATTGGGGCGTTTCAAGCTCTTAGGCTTGACTGGTTAGCACTCGACCAAAACGGTGAAGGGGCCTTCGTTAACCGATGTGACCTTCATCATTGCGCCGAATCGTCCTTGTTCCACGGTGATTCCGCGCTCACGTAAACCTTGTGCAATCTTTTCAATCACCGGCTCAGCCACCTCACCAGGTGCTGCATCAGACCACGATGGGCGCCGGCCTTTTGCGGTGCGACCATGCAGGGTGAATTGGCTAACAAGCAGTACGGGAGCATTGACATCACTGACGGATTGTTCGCCATCCAAGATGCGCAGCTCAGCAATTTTTCGCACCATGGTTTCCCAGGCGTCGTCGCTATCAGCAGCGCCGACTCCAACCAGCGCCAAAATGCCTCCGGTGTCGGGGCAATCGATGGCTCCAACAATTTCATCATCCACGCTGACGCTGGCGGAACTCACACGGGTTAAAACGGCTTTCACAAACAGTCCTTATTTAAGAATCGAGAAGATCAGCGGGCAACACTAATCCGTGGCGGATGAGATCCACCAACGCCGCAATGGCGCCGTTGTGCAGGGATTCTCCCTCGATACCTTGAGCCATCGCGTACATTTCCAGGATTTCTTCAAAGGGGAGTCCATGTGGGTTAAGTCCTGCGACGATGGAAGCCACATGCTCATCAACATCATGGGACCAACGAGGACCATCGGTGCGGGTGAGCCTCAACGTGACAGGACTAAAGCCCATGCCTTCTTCCGCATCGGCCAGGCTGATTTGTTCCCGGGCCACGCCAGGGCGAACTTTGAAGCGGGAGCTCAGAATGGAATCGCGAGTTTGTTCACGAAGCCATGCGGTGCGGGTGAAGTACTCCTCAATTTCAGGGCCGAGAGGATCCTCGAAGTACTGGGTCATGGATTCAGCCAAGATATCGGATTTCTCATCCGCCTCGTTTTCCTCCAGACGTTGGATGGCGATGAAACCAAAACCAACGCCTTGAACCTTGGCTTTTTCAAAGTGGTTAAGCCACGCGGTGGTGCGTGCTGCTGCCTCGGGGCTACGCAGATCGAGGGACTCATCACTAAGCCACGTGCCCACATACTGCGCGGGGCTCACGGCGTCGCGCTCAATAACCCAAGCAACATAACCGTTATCCGGCAACCATTCTGCAACGCGCTGCTGCCACGATTGATCCGCGGAATGCACCCATGCGCCGAGCAGGTGAGCGGTGCCACCAGGGTTGAGATGCGCGCAGGCTTCTTTGACCACCAACGCGGTCGCGCCGTCTAGATCCATGCCGGAATCGCGGTACACATGCCCAATTTCCGGTGGTCCCACCACGAACGGCGGGTTGGCGATGATGCGGTCAAAGGTGCGCCCGCGAACCGGTTCAAACCAGCTGCCCTCCACCAACTGCGTGGGAATGCCGGAATCAACAAGCGTGGCTTCAGCGAAATCGAGAGCGCGCGGATGCACATCGGTGGCGATGATTTCCTGCGCGGCACCTGCCTGACCAAGCACCTGAATACCCGAACCAGTACCCAAATCCAACACGGAACCAGTGGGGGAGGTCGGCGTTGCTTGCAACAACGACAGGCTGGCCGCACCGACACCCAACACATGATCAGGGCCTGGAACATGTTGAGTCATGGACGCATCAGCATCAGAAAATACCCACTGCTGACGCCCAGCAATCAAATGCGGACGAATATCAATTAAGAATTGGGCGTACTCGCCGGAAATTTCAACGAGAGCGGCGTCGACAAGCGTCTTGAGCGCTTCCCCGAGCAAAGCAGCAAGCTTTTCGACGCGCACCTGGTCCCTCAACACGAACGCCCGTAGGGCGAGGTTGAGGTCTGATTCCGGCAAGGAATCGAGGTGAAAGCGCACTGCGGCCGGCTGACCGGCGTGCATGGCAGCCACGAAATCCGGGCCCAGCACATTATTGATGCCCGAAGTGGTGTAGCCGATCTCACGGAACCGTGCCTTCAGCGTCGCTGCAGCCTGAGTGAGCGGAGTTCTAGTCATTGTCATTGGTGTCTTTTTCTTCCTGAGCATCGATGATGATTCCATCAAAAGTGCGCCTGATATCTACCTCGGTCGAGCGATTTTCTAGCTGCTGCGCCTGTTGAGCCTCCAGTTGCGCGCGTTCATTCATCTCACGCACCAGCCCCGGCTTATAAACATTTTTCTCACGCGGATCACGCGGAGAGCCATGCCCATTGGCGATCACCACAGCCACCCACGGAAGGGGTATCGAGATAAAAAATATGATGATCGCCAAAACCCACGCATGCCACATAACCCACGACACACCCGCCAAAATAAGCAAGGGGATACGCAACGCCTGAATCACGTTGTAAATACGCCGCCGATGGCGCATATCTTGCATGGGCGTGCGCTTCTTGTCGGTAATCAGAAGCACTTCGTTGCGGTGAAACAACTTCCGTAGTCGCTTCTTTCGCGAATGCTCCGACTCGTCGGACGTTCCGTCGGGTCGGTCTTTTCGCTGGTTCATACCGAACAGGGTAGTCCGTTTAGTGACAACGGAGGAATCTGGGGCATGATGGGTTAAGTGAGAACAACAACAAAGACCATTGAACGTCCCGATGTCAGGGAAGATAACGCGACAAGCGACGACACCCCGAAGTTCTTCCACTACGTGAAGAAGGACCAAATCGTGGAGTCCGCCGTTAGTGGTCGCATGGTTGTTGCCCTATGCGGCGAAACCTTCCCAGTTACCAAACAAGCAAAGCCAGGCTCCCCAGTGTGCCCGGACTGTGAGCGAATCTTTAAGGGCATGCGTAAGAAGTGAGTTCTAATCTAAGAGCGTGGCAGCGCGCAGCTCTGGATAATTTTCTAGCAAACAAACCCCGTGACTTCCTCGCCGTGGCAACCCCCGGCGCAGGTAAAACTACGTTTGCGTTGCGCGTAGCCACGGAACTAAAAGCATCCCGCACTGTTGACCGCATCATCGTTGTGGTCCCCACCGAGCACCTGAAAGTGCAGTGGTCGCAGGCGGCCGCCCGAGTGGGGTTGGCGCTGGACCCAGAGTTTAAAAACTCCGGCAGCATTAATCCCGCATACGACGGCATCTGTGTGACCTATGCGCAGGTGTCCATGCACCCGTTCAAGCACTATCAGTTGACCATGGCACGCCGCAGTTTAGTGATCTTGGATGAGATCCACCACGGCGGCGACGCCAAGAGCTGGGGCGACGGCATCAGCCAGGCTTACCGCGATGCAGAGCACCGCCTCGCGCTGACCGGTACACCGTTTCGTTCTGATGATTCACAAATTCCATTTGTGCGCTATCAGGAAGACGACGAAGGCCATCTGGTTTCCAAGTCCGACCACACTTACGGTTATTCGGAAGCGCTTGCCGACGGCGTCGTCCGCCCAGTTGTCTTCCTGGCCTACTCGGGTGAAGCACGCTGGAGGGACAGTGCAGGTGAAGAGTACGCAGCCCGGTTGGGCGAACCGCTCAATGCGGAACAAACAGCCAAAGCCTGGCGTACCGCACTAGACCCCAAAGGTGACTGGATCCCAGCCGTGTTGTCAGCTGCCCACACCCGGTTGATGCAGCTGCGCCAAAACATTCCCGATGCAGGTGGTCTGGTGATCGCCTCAGACACCAAGACAGCGCGTGCCTACGCCAAAATCTTGGGCACCTTATCATCTACTCCCGTGGCCGTGATTTTGTCCGATGAAGCCGGAGCTTCCGAGCGCATCGATGAATTCTCTGCCTCCACCGACGAGTGGATGGTCGCCGTGCGCATGGTGTCAGAAGGCGTGGACGTCCCGCGTCTCGCAGTTGGTGTGTACGCCACATCCGCCTCCACACCACTGTTCTTCGCTCAGGCAATTGGCCGCTTCGTGCGATCACGCATGCCCGGTGAAACTGCATCCGTGTTCCTGCCTTCGGTACCAGTACTCCTGGAACTCGCAGAAAAGCTGGAAGTCTCCCGCGACCACGTCCTTGGAAAACCACACCGCCCCAAAGAAGGATGGGACGATGAACTCCTCCAAGAAGCCAACCGCAAGGAATCCGAACCGGATGACATGCCGAAGTACGAATCCTTGGGCGCCGAAGCCGAACTAGATTCCCTCATCTATGACGGTTCCACCTACGGCACCGGCACTTTCTCTGGCTCCGCCGAAGAAGCCGACTACCTGGGACTCCCAGGACTGTTGGACGCAGAACAAATGCGTGAGCTTCTCCGCAAACGCCAAGAAGAACAACTCGACGCCCGCGACGCTGCCGAAAAACGCCGCAAGGAATTGGAAAAACAACAGCAACGCGAAGCCGAAATCCACGAAAAACCCGTGGAAGAAGTAGCCAGTGATGAGATCCCGCGCCTGCGCAAAGAACTCAACACCATCGTGTCTATCACCTCTGGACGCACCGGCCGCCCACACGGCGCAATCCACACCGAAGCACGTAAACACTGCGGTGGCCCACCAACGGCACTTTGTAGCGCCGAACAACTCCGGGCACGCATTGACTACCTGCGAAAGTGGTAACACATAACATTTTTGTTGCAATATCCATACCCTCAACATCTGCTCAAGGTGTTGAGGGTATCCTTGTCTGGGCATAAAAATACATAGCTTTGTGCAGCATTTATTGAACCACGTCGATGGAAAGGCCAGCTGATGACCACTCCGAATTACCCCTATGGTGAACCCAACAACAATGGCGGAAACTCGAATGATCCGTTCAACGCCAACCAGGGGGAACCCTACGGAGCGCCTTACGGGGAATCGTTTGGGCCTTCTTCTGGAGCACAGCAGTCTGGATATCAAGATCCTTACGGATCGGGCTATACCGGAGGCTTTGAAAACTCACCTCTGAATGCACCAAAGAACACCGCAGCAGCGTGGGCACTCGGCTTAGGTATTGCCTCCATCGTAACTCTGGTGACTGTATTTGGTGCTTTCCTCTCTCCATTCCTCGCTCTCGCAGGCGTCATCGTGGCCATTATCGCGCTGGTGAAAGCAAAGAACTTCGTACCAGCAAACAGGCGCAAGGGCTTTGCCATTACCGGTCTGATCCTGTCGATTCTGACCTTGATCCTCCTTGCGATTGGCGTCAAGTTGATACTCGTTGTTTTCAGCAGTTCTGGACTTTCTGAGTGTGCAACGCTCACGGATCCCGCGGCTCAAGAACAATGCATTCAAGAGCTCTTCGCTTAATTTGATTGGAAACCCTGTGACAGCTAAAAGTCATAGGGTTTTCTTTTCTCCATTTGAGATAGCCAGCGTTTGTATTAAGGAAAGTATGTCTGACTCAGCGCCAACGACACACACCAAAGCCGTGCGCACTGCACAGAAAACCAGAATCCTCTCACCAGATATTGCCCGAGGTATCGCACTGCTCGGCATTGCGCTGGCCAACGTTTCCACAGCATGGATTGCTGCTCCTGCGGGATCCACAGCGGCCTCACTTGGTGGCATTGTTCATGACTCCATCTTTGAAAAGATCTACGCTGTCTTTTCCGCCATGTTCATCCATGTCCGAGGCCTACCGATGTTCTCCACGCTTCTTGGATATGGCGTCGGAATGATCGTGTACAGCCTCTGGCGACGTCAATACCCCGACACAGCAGCCAGGGGAGTGCTGCTTCGGCGATACGGATTTCTCGCACTCTTCGGCGTCATCCACATGGTGTTTCTCTTCTGGGGTGACATCATGTTCTTCTACGGTGTCGTAGGCATGATTTTTGCCATGCTCATGACCCTCAAAGACAAAACACTGTGGTGGATCGCAGGTTCCATGTCAGCAATCTATGTCATCGTTGGCATCACACTCGGAGTTGTTCTACCTCTGTCCTTCGGTGTGTCCACTGATACCATGGCTAGCCTTGACCTGACCTTTGATTCCTACCTGGAATACCTAGGCATGGGTCTGCTCTCTGTTCCAATTCAAATCGGATCAGTTCCTGTGGAAATCCTCATGCTCATGCCAGTGATGATTGTTGGCTACATCGCAGCACGCCACCGAGTCCTCTCTCGGGTCGATGAATTTAGAAAACCCCTATGGATTGCAACGTGGATCTTTATCGCAATCGCAGTCCTGATTGGCGTCCCCTGGGGACTAGCCGAAATTGGAGTATTTTCTGCACAGACAGCCACGGTCTTTAGCGGTCTCAATCAAGCTGTTGGCTCTTTGACAGGACCAGGCATCGTTGCAGCAGTGGCACTGCTCGTCCAGCCACTACAAAGAAAAATCAACAAAGGAAATGGGCACCTCCCACTTCCCATCAAAATGATCGCAGCCCTCGGTGCCCGATCCATGAGCGGTTACGTCGGACAATCCATCCTGTTCCTGATCCTCACGCAAACCTACACCTTAGGACTCGGCCAAGGTGGAGGAATACTTGCCGAAGCCGGCGTAGCCACCTGCGTATGGCTTCTCACCCTCATCGGAGCATACGGTCTCGAACTAGCTGGCAAACGAGGCCCATTCGAATCAATGCACCGCTACATCGCCTACGGCAAAAAAGGACTCCAAGATCCCTACGTACCTAAACAACTCCCAACCCCAGCTGCAAATCCACAGATTCCTGGCACAACTCCACTAGACAAAGCCTCCGACAAATACACTCAAGGCAACTAGCCGAGTCGAACAAGAAAGCGCTCACCTCCAAAGCTTTGGAGGTGAGCGCCTTTTCTAGCTACTGGATGACCATGCACTCGCCGAAACTCATGCAACTAATCCACTGCATGAATCGCTGGATAAGTCCACCAAGGCCTGGTTCCGGCATGACCTTGATAAACATGGCTAGCCTTCTCCTTTCCACATCAGCGCCTCCAGATGAGTGAGGGAAAAGTCCAAGGGATGCGCCGTCCCACCTCGCTCCATTCCACCTTTCACGCTACTCCGAGCGCGCCGGGGAGAAAAGGCGACTTCACGTGTGCTGACTTCTCATACTCAACTTCTCATCACACGACTTCGCTAAGGAAACTCAGGTTTAGGTAGCGAAGTCAGCCACGAGAAGTCGCTGTTAAGAAGTCGGAGATGTGAAGTCGTCTTTTGGCTTTGCTGACTTCATCAAACAGGGGAGTGAGTGCTAAAGCTCAATTTCTCAAGTTCGATACCTTGCGCTCAATTTCTTGTATTCAATTTCTCAAGGTGATGTCGGAAAATGGCACTTTTCCGACCGAAATTGAACATAAGAAATTGAGTACGCGAAAGTGATAACGAGAAATTGTAACCGTGAAATTGCAGGTAAGGTCTCGAATCCGAGAACTCGGCGTTAAGAAATCGGCAATGTGAAATCAAACTTAAAACACCCCAGCCGAACTGTGACCAGCCGAACTGTGACCAGCCGAACTGTGACCAGCCGAACCAAAGCAACAGAAAAACCGGGCCACCACCGTTCCCCGCAGAGGAAAACAGTGGTGGCCCGGTCTTGAGCTCGACTGGGGTTTTAGTCCAGGTAGTCGCGAAGGACCTGGGAGCGTGATGGGTGGCGCAGCTTAGACATGGTCTTGGACTCAATCTGGCGGATGCGCTCACGGGTGACACCGTAAACTTGGCCGATTTCGTCTAAAGTGCGTGGCATTCCGTCGGTGAGTCCGAAGCGGAGTTTAACCACGCCGGCTTCACGTTCCGAGAGGGTCTCTAGGACGTCCTGTAGCTGGTCTTGCAGCAGGGTGAAGGAGACGGCGTCGACTGCGACGACGGCTTCGGAGTCTTCGATGAAGTCCCCGAGCTGGCTGTCGCCTTCGTCGCCGATGGTTTGGTCCAGGGAGATTGGTTCGCGGGCGTACTGCTGGATTTCCAGTACCTTTTCCTCGGAGATGTCCATTTCTTTGGACAGTTCCTGTGGGGTTGGTTCGCGGCCGAGTTCCTGAAGGAGTTCACGTTGGATGCGACCAAGTTTGTTGATCACTTCAACCATGTGGACTGGGATACGGATGGTTCGTGCTTGGTCGGCCATGGCGCGGGTGATTGCCTGACGGATCCACCAGGTTGCGTAGGTGGAGAACTTGTAGCCCTTGGAGTAGTCGAACTTCTCTACGGCACGAATCAGACCGAGGTTGCCTTCCTGGATGAGGTCCAGGAATGCCATACCACGGCCGGTGTAGCGCTTTGCCAGGGAGACAACCAGACGAAGGTTGGCTTCCAGGAGGTGGTTTTTCGCCTTGCGGCCGTCACGAGCGATGGCGCGGAGGTCACGCCTGACGGCTGGGGTGAGTTTCGCGTCCTTGTCACCGGCTGCGAAAGCTTCTTCCATTTCCTCCATGCGGTGGGTGGCGTAAAGGCCTGCTTCGATGCGCTTTGCCAGGGAGACTTCCTGTTCAGCGTTCAGCAGGGCAACTTTACCGATTTGCTTCAGGTAAGCGCGAACAGAGTCGGCGGAAGCGGTGAGCTCGGCATCTTTACGTGCCTGACGCAGGGTTGCGGATTCGTCTTCATCCCAAACGGATGAGCCGTCCTCTTCGTCGTCTTCGCTTTCTTCACCGAGGGCTTCGACGCCGTCTTCATCTTCTTCGTCTTCGATGCCGTCTACGAAGTCATCGCCGTCGAAGTCCTGTTCATCCTGAGCGAGGTTCTCCTCGTCGTCATCAACAGGTGCGTTTTCGTCCTTGGCAGTTGCAGGTGCAGCCTTGGCGGTTGTGGCCTTCTTGGCGACAGTCTTTTTCGCAGGTGCCTTGCGAGCTGTCTTCTTGGCAACCTTTTTAGCGGGAGCCTTGGCCGCAGGAGCCTTCGCTGCAGGGGCGGTGGTCTCTATGGTGTCAGCAGCTTCAACAGGGGTTGAGGTTCCATCGATGCTGCGCGCAGGGGTGGCTGAAATGGGAGACTCAGATGCGACTCCCAATGGGGTTGCCACGCGCGGGGCTGCTTTGCGTGCGGTCTTGCGTGCGGTCTTTTTAGCGACCGTCTTTTTTGCTACGTTGTTTTCTACCATGCTGCTCTCCACGGCTCCTGGTGCATTTTCATCGACATCTCCGACTGATCCGAGTGATGCTGAGGATTAAATGGCAAGTACTTAACGCCCTTTCCGCCTAGCTTCTTTCCATGAGAGATGTTTCTTAAGTGCGAATACCTATATACAACAATAGGGAAACGTATTTGTTCCCCAGAAACGCCGAATAAGTATCCCCAAACTTGAGGTGCATCTCTTATAGAGTTGGTCAGCCGATCAATTGTTCATGTCCCTGGTGCCTTCTCCTGGAAAGTCTCATTTGCTCTCGGCTTTTTTAAATGCCGAAATGCGTTGAGTCAACTACTTCTTTGGAGGCTTAAAGGGGTGAATCAATCTCATGGTTAACTCTTGTCCACGATCAGCGTTCCATTATAGTTGAACAACTGCGCCGATGTCACAAAGGGGCCTGTTTTTCCTACAGCAAGGCGCGTTGTGAATCAAGACCCTGGGCAAAAATCACCTTTCGATAACTTATGGGGTGAGGTGTTGGTTTACTGCCATGGCAGCTCCTACGATTCCGGCTCGATTGCGCAGCTCAGCTGGGACAATGTCAGTGTCTAGCTCCAGCAATGGAAGCCACTTTTCGTGCTTTCTGGAAATTCCGCCACCGATGATGAAGACGGATGGGGAGAAAAGTTTCTCGTATTCGCTCAGCACCTTGTTCAGGTGCTTCGCCCATTTCTTCCATGACAGATCTTCGTTTTCTTTGACGGCTGCTGCTGCAAGGTGTTCTGCTTCCTCGCCGTCAACGATCATGTGACCGAGTTCTGTGTTGGGGAACAGTTGGCCATCCACAAGGAATGCGGATCCAATACCTGTACCAAGGGTCAGCAGGATGACTGCGCCTTCGCGTGCGGCAGGGTTGCCAAAGGTTGCTTCGGCGATGCCGGCGGCGTCCGCGTCATTGAGAACGGTGATCTCTCGGCCATTTAGGTGGCGGTCAAAAAGTTCGTGCACATCGGTGCCGATCCAGGACTTGTCAATGTTGGCTGCGGATAGCGCGATCTGCCCGCGAACGACAGACGGCAGGGTAATTCCGACCGGACCCTCCCATTCGGCTTGAGAAATAATCTCTGCGACTACTTCGGCGACAGCCTCTGGGGTTGCTGGCTTCGGGGTGGCGATTTTTATGCGTTCATCAATAAACTCACCGGTCTTAAGGTTAACGCGGGCGCCTTTGATGCCGGAGCCACCGATATCAATTCCAAATCCAGTCTCAGTCATGCGCCCAAGTGTACAAATTACTTCGGCTTTTGGCAGGCAATTTTCTAAAAAAACAACGATGATGGTCTTATGGAACAACAATCGTTTAATGAGTTGCGTGCCATCGCCGCGGAAACTGCCACGCTTACCGCTGCACGTATCAGGGATAAGCGTGCTGAACTCACCAATTTGTGGGAATACACCAACACCAAAAGTTCGACAGTCGATCCGGTGACGATAGTAGATACTTTGGCTGAAGATTTTATCGCCAATAGGTTGCAGGAACTTCGGCCTAAAGACGGGTTGATAGGCGAGGAAGGGACGGGGACGGCGTCGATAAGCGGAGTTACCTGGATCGTCGACCCCATTGACGGCACCGTCAACTTCCTTTATGACCTGCCCCAATACGCCGTCTCGATCGCTGCGGCGATCGACGGCGAGGTCGTGGCAGGTGCTGTGATCAATGTGGTCACCGGGGTGCTGTACACCGCCGCGCGCCACGAAGGTGCCACCAAATATCTGCCCGAGCGCGATGAAATCGTGCCGCTCAAGGCCTCAGCAGCCACCGTGGTCAGTGAGTCGCTGGTTGCTACGGGGTTCAGCTATTCCGCTTTACGACGCTCCCTCCAAGCCGATTTATTAACAAAAATCTTGCCTACTGTGCGCGACATTCGCCGCATGGGAAGCGCCGCTTTGGACCTGTGCCACCTCGCTGATGGACAAGTAGATATTTACTACGAACATGGCCTGAACTGCTGGGACTTCGCAGCTGGCAGCCTTATCGCCGCTGAAGCGGGCGCCTTTGTGCGGGCCCCAGGGCTCTCCATTCCAGGCTCCTCTGGAGAGATTTGCTTCGGCGCTGCCCCCGGAGTTTTCGACGACGCCAACGCCCATTTTGATGTAGTCGGCGCATTTAAGGCTTTAGACCGTTAAACCATCTTCAAACTAACCCCGAATTTTGCCCCTCTGACCTGGCAGTATGACAAGAGGGAAAAACTCCTTTACTATGCGCGCATGAAGCTGCACAACGCAAAAGCGTTCGTGCACGGCTAGTGAACGACACCCACTCGGGAGGAACAAAAGATGGCTACCGATTACGACGCACCCCGTCGACGTGTAGAAGACGAACTAGAGACTGACTCTCTCGAAGGTTTGAAGGCAGTAGAAAACGCGAACAGCGACATGGACGACGATGGCGAAATCGTCGAGTCCTTTGAGATCCCCAACGTTGATCTCTCCGGCGAAGAACTCAACGTAGACGTTGTTCCACGCCGCGCGGATGAATTCACCTGTGCAAGCTGCTTCCTTGTACAGCGCAACAACCGCAAGTCACACGTCGAGCCAGATGGATCCATCATCTGCCTTGACTGTGCATAATTCCGGCCACGTATGTGGCTTTGGAAATTAACTAACCCCGTCTACCAGTTGAGGTAAACGGGGTTTCTTGTTCGAGAGCTTGGGTTCTGATGTAAGACTTCATTGAAAGCAACCAGAGGCGGTAGTTAGGTCGCTATAGTCGGGTTAAGTCCAGGTGACCCGAAAATCCGAGTGAGAGAAATGGTCTGGCCTTCATGAACATCACCAACCACACCTACCAAGTGTCCTGGTCTGAAGACGATCAGGAGTTTCTCGCTACGGTGGCCGAATTTCCTTCACTGTCTTGGCTGTTTTCTGATCAGCAGGAAGCTGAGGCTGGTCTGCGGAACTTAGTCGCTGAAGTACTCGACGATATGAAGCAGACAGGGGAGCAGATTCCGACTTCGGTTGGAAGAAACCTCTAATCAGAACTGCTCAACAAAGAAAAAACTCGCGATCGCCGATTTAAGGGCAACCGCGAGATGAAGAAGAGCGACTAGCGGAAATCCGCTAGCGCAGCATCGGCTTGTTCAGGAACAAAAGCACGCAACAGCGCTTCTGGGTCCTTGCAACCGATGAGCCAATAAGGTGTGGAATCCTCAGGATCGTCAAGTACTAACATCACCATTTCTGGCACCCAACCGTGGGAAACCACAAAGGCTGCCGGGTCAAGCTGTCGACCCATCGCGTTACGCTTTGCCGTTGCAGGCACCGCTAGAGAGCGTGACACCACATCGGACGGTAAGTTTGCTTGGCCTGCGATCAGCCACCTGGTGCCATCGGCGTCTTGCTCGACGGTGATCACCGTATTGGACATTGAGACCAGCACCCACACGCCAACAATGGACAACAACACAGCTGGAATATAGATCCAATATTCGTTTCGGTTGAGACCAAATTGGGCGGTGAGCAGGGCGACCACAAACGCCATAGCTAGCCACCAGTACCAAGGCACCCACTGCCGTTCCCTGTAAATTGTGGTTACTCCATCAGCGCTATTGCTGGAGGGAGCAGAAGATGCAGAATCAGATTGTCGGGAATCAGTCACAATAGACAATCCTATCCCACGGGTCATTTAAGGTCATTTCCCGCAGGGTAGGTACGCTAAAAACTGTGACTGATTTAGCAGCTATTAAAATTGTCCGACTCGATAAAGAACTTCCACTGCCTAAGCGCGTTCACCGTGGCGATGCTGGCGTTGATCTTCATGCCACCACAGATGCTGTGATTGCTCCGGGACATCGCGAAATCGTCGGCACTGGCATTGCAATTGCTTTGCCCTTGGGAACCGTCGGATTGGTTCACCCCCGTTCGGGTCTTGCTGCACGCGAAGGCCTCAGCATTGTCAACGCGCCGGGAACCATTGATGCTGATTACCGCGGAGAGATCAAGGTCTGCCTGATCAATCTTGATCCAGAAAAGCCCATCATGATTACTCGTGGCGACCGCATCGCGCAGCTTGTGATCCAAAAGGTGGAACTTGTGGATTTCGAAGAAGTCGAAGAATTAGACGACACCGTGCGCGGTGACCAGGGATACGGTTCCACCGGAAAAACAGCCTAAATCCACCCTAACTGCTTAAATCGGGTGGCAGGAATACACAATCCTCCTACACTGGAACGGATTAGAAACGCGAAAGCAAAGGACGGAAAAGAATCTCATGGCTCTGTGGCCTTTTGGTAAGAAAAAAGAAGTAGTCGACGAGACCCCGGCAGCGCCTGAGGTATCTGAGGTACCTGCCGCTCCTGAGGCTCCGGTAGAAGCAGACAGCGCTGAGGCGTCCGTGCCTGAAGCTCTGCGCTCCCTGGGCGAGCAGCCTGTCTTGGATGAAGATCCATCAGCAGGTGAACCCGATCCAGTACATGACGCCATCAACGGCGATATGGGACCTTTTGATGCTGGTTCCGTCAACATCCAAGATTTTGATTTCTCGGACTTTTCCAAAGGCGTCCTAGATCTTGGTTCCATTCAGGTTCCACTTCCACAAAACTCTGAAGTACAAGTGGAAATGGGCGAGCAAGGCCCCCGCATGCTCCACGTGGTCACCCAATTTGGTCGCATCACCCCAGTGGCTTTCGCAGCACCAACTTCCGCAGGACAGTGGCGCGAAGCCACCAAGGAGATTGCTGAAGGCATGCGTCGCGACGGCCTGACCGTGCATGTGGAAAAAGGCCCATGGGGCAGGGAAGTCGTCGGTGAGGCGAACGACCGCAAGATCCGCATCGCAGGTGTAGATGGGCCACGATGGATGCTGCGCATGACCATGATCAGCCCATCCGATCGCGCCGACGATATGCGCGATCTTGGTCGGGAAGTTATTGCTCGTACCTTTGTGAACCGTGGCGACGCCCCAATCCTGGCTGGCAGCCCACTTCCAGTGGCACTTCCAAAGCAGCTGGCGGAGCAGGTTCAGCAGGCCATGGCTCAGCGAGCAGCGCAGCAAAACGCGGCTCAACAAAACGCAACACAGCAACCTGCAGCAGGTGACGGAACCCCAGATCAGAACCCCGATCAGGGAAATACCCCCAACGCAGAGTAGGGTTAAACTCTTTGCGCTGTCCCGCTCCAAGTAACGGGACAGAAACTTTTTCAAGTGAAACGAGGACTACACTCACATGACTGACACCGTCGAACTCGCCAAAGGCGACATCATCTCCGTTGAGGTGCTCAGGCCGGCTCACGGCGGCGAAGGCATCGGACACCACGATGGCCGCGTCATCTTCGTGAAAGGTGGCATTCCCGGCGATGTCGTGGATGTAGAAATCGCACAGTTGAAGAAGAAGTGGGCACGCGGTGAAGTGGTTAAGGTAACCACCGCGTCTGCTGATCGTGTCGATTCTCGTTGCCCAGCAGCGGCAGCAGGTGCTGGTTGCTGTGACTATGCAGAACTCAACCCAACTGTGGAGCTTGAGATCAAGTCCCGCGTGCTTCGTGATCAGTTGGAGCGCATCGGTGGAATCGATGAGCTTCCTGAATTTGAGCTTCATGATCTGGAGCCAACAGCTGGTTGGCGTACCCGCGTCCGCCTTGGCGTTGATGCGTCTGGTCGCGCCGGGTTCCGCAAGCTGAAGTCCAATGAGTTGGTTACTGAGGTTGCGTGTTCTCAGGTTGTGCCAGAGCTTCTTGAGGGCCTTGTGGGTGAGGGTGCTCGTCGTTTCACCCCTGGCGTGGAGATCATTGCAGCTATTGATGATGCGGGTCAGCGCCACGTTGTGGAATCCCGTAAGGCTCCTCGTGGTCGTCGTACTGAAACTGTGTTGAAGGTGCTGGAAGGCACTGGCGAGGTGGAGCAGAAGGTAGGCGATTACACCTGGAAGTTCCCAGTTTCTTCCTTCTGGCAGGCGCATACCAAGGCCCCTGCGGCGTATTCAGAGTTCATCGCCGAAGCGTTAACCGGATTGGAACTGGTTGACGTCGATAAGCGTGGCCCTGTTGCGTGGGACCTTTATGGCGGCGTCGGCCTGTTCGCGCCGATTATCACCAGCAAGCTGCAGGCAGCTGTCCACTCTGTGGAGCTGTCCCCAGGTTCAGCGGAGGCTGGCGAAGAGGCGTTGGCTGGTTTGCCTGTCACTTTCCACACTGGTCGGGTAGAGGGCATGGCGTCCCAACTACCTTCGCCAAACGTGGTTGTTTTGGATCCTCCTCGCACCGGTGCAGGCAGTGACGTGTTGAAGAGCATCGCGGAGGCTAAGCCTCAGCTGGTTATCCACATTGGTTGTGACCCGGCGACTTTCGCTCGCGACGTTGCCGATTGGAAGCTCAACGGCTACGAAATGGATCAATTGGCTGTTTTTAACGCGTTCCCTGGAACTCACCACTTTGAGACTATTGGTGTATTTGTCCGCGTTTCCTAAGGCGGATTAAGCCTTGGCTATCGAGACAGAGTAATATAGCTCCAACACCGCAGGTGCACATTTGTTTTGTCACCTGCACAAAAGTGTCGCCAGCCCGATACTTGTACAACCGTCCGCATCCGAGAAGCAAAGGTGTCTGACTCGCGCCAATGGGAATTCTGAACAGTATTTCAACACCTGCTGACTTAAAGGCCCTTAATGATGAGGATTTGGACGCTCTTGCCAAAGAAATCCGAACTTTCCTGGTCGATAAAGTCGCAGCAACTGGTGGCCACTTAGGTCCAAATTTGGGCGTAGTGGAATTAACCATCGGTCTTCATCGAGTTTTCGATTCGCCTCAAGACCCGATCATCTTTGATACTTCTCACCAGTCCTATGTGCATAAGATCCTGACGGGTCGCGCTAAAGATTTTGATTCTTTGCGTCAAAAAGATGGCCTTTCTGGTTACACCTGCCGTGCTGAAAGTGAGCACGATTGGACTGAGTCTTCGCATGCTTCGGCGGCCTTGTCTTATGCGGATGGTTTGTCTAAAGCCAAGCAGTTGGATGGCGACACCACGCATAGTGTCGTTGCTGTCGTTGGTGATGGCGCTCTAACTGGCGGCATGTGTTGGGAAGCACTGAACAATATTGCTGCTGCTAAAGACCGCAAAGTTGTTGTCGTTGTCAATGACAATGGCCGGAGTTATTCTCCAACCATCGGCGGGTTCGCAGAAAACCTTGCGGGCCTTCGCATGCAGCCTTTCTATGATCGCTTCATGGAAAAAGGCAAGACATCCCTGAAATCCATGGGATGGGTAGGGGAGCGTACTTTTGAAGCGCTCCATGCATTTAAAGAAGGTGTGAAGAGCACCGTCATTCCCACCGAAATGTTCCCTGAACTGGGCATGAAATACGTGGGTCCGGTTGATGGACATAACCAAAAAGCTGTCGACAATGCGCTGAAATACGCTCATGATTATGATGGCCCCATCATCGTGCACATGGTCACCGAAAAGGGTCGTGGTTACGCGCCTGCTGAGCAGGATTTGGACGAATTGATGCACTCCACGGGCGTCATCGATCCGCTCACAGGAGCTCCTAAATCTGCATCAAAGCCCGGTTGGACCTCTGTGTTCAGCGATGAGCTGGTCAAGATTGGTGCGCAGAATGAAAACGTTGTTGCCATCACCGCCGCGATGGCAGGTCCTACCGGTCTGTCCAAGTTCGAAGCCAATTTCCCCAACCGATTCTTTGATGTCGGCATTGCTGAGCAGCACGCGGTAACTTCTGCCGCAGGCCTCGCATTGGGTGGAAAACACCCTGTGGTGGCTATTTACTCCACGTTCTTGAACCGCGCTTTTGATCAGCTGCTCATGGATGTGGGCATGCTCAACCAGCCTGTTACTTTGGTGCTTGATCGCTCAGGTGTCACGGGTTCGGATGGAGCGAGCCACAATGGCGTCTGGGATATGGCGCTGACCTCGATCGTTCCAGGCGTGCAGGTGGCGGCACCACGTGATGAGGATTCCTTGCGTGAGCTGCTCAATGAGGCTATTTCCATCGATGATGGCCCCACAGTTGTGCGTTTCCCCAAGGGCGACTTGCCAACTCCAATTGTTGCTATCGACACCTTGGAAGACGGCGTGGATGTCCTCGCATATGAAGATGCCACTGAAGACGATGCGCCCTCAGTCTTGATTGTTGCAGTGGGCGAGCGCGCAACTGTCGCACTAGAGGTTGCTTCCAGGATTAAACAGCACGGCGTGAACGTCACGGTTGTTGACCCCCGCTGGATTGTCCCCATCCCGCAGTCCTTGGTCGCGCTGTCTGATGATCATGACCTCGTGATCACCATCGAAGACGGCGTCATCCACGGCGGCGTGGGATCCTTGCTCTCTGATGCGCTTAACGCTTCTGAGGTGGATACCCCTCGCCGACAAATCGCGGTGCCCCAGAAGTACCTGGATCACGCGTCCCGCAGTGAAGTGTTCGCCGATTATGGCCTCGACGCCGACGGCATTGAAACCACTGTTGTTGGATGGCTGGATTCCCTGTTTGGGGAATAAAATCCTGCTTATCGACGCCGCCCTGCACCGAAGCCCGCAGCCTGAGCCGCGGGCTTTAGGTTTAGAGCTTCAGCAAGTTGGCAGACAGAATCGGAAAAGTCTGGTCAATTTGCCACTGGCGGGCACCATAATCGCGAAGTACAGCGTTGAGTGTTTCAGCATTATGGATCTCGCCGGTGTGTTTAGCCATCCACACAGCTACCCGCAGAGTTGAAGGCTGAAGGATATTCTCGCCGGGAACGTTGATGTCGGCGGCGAGGTCGTCGATAAGCGCTCTAATCTCTTGGAGCACTTCGTGCTCTTCTGGGTAGTAGGACGCCCACGTGCGACGATCTGGGATGCCGTCCTTGCGTTGCTGAGGCTTTGGCCAGTTCCTGCGAGGGGATTTGAGCGCCCGGGTGATGATGCGGAGCCAGCGTTTGGTGGCACCCTGGGATCGTCCGGGGAAGCCCTTGACCTGTGCCAATTCTGCCGGGGTGCGGGGGAGAACACGGGCGACTTCCACGATGACTTTGTTGGACAGCACTTTACCGGGCGCCAGGTCGCGGGAGGCTGCGAAAGAGTCGCGTTCCAACCACATTTCACGGGCCACAACCAATTGGTCTGGTCGTTTGAGAGTGGACAGCCCTTTAAGGTCCTGCCAGGACGTTTCTGCAGGCTCGGTCATCGTGGCGAATTGATCCACAATATGGACAAATTCCTGTTCAGCCCAGGGGAGTTTTCCCTGCTGATCCAGGATTTCAGCCATGACATCGGCAAGCTCCAGCAGCATCTCCACATCGAGTGCTGCGTAGTTGAGCCAAGATTCCGGCAGAGGACGCTTGGACCAATCTTCCGAACCGTGGCCTTTGAGCAAGTGGAGATCAAAAATTTGCTCCACCATGGCAGCGAGATTAACGTGATCAAATCCGGCTAGGCGGCCTGCAAGTTCTGTATCAAAGAGTAATCCGGGGTGAAGATCAAGCCACGCAAGGCTCGGCAAATCGGTGCTTGCTGCGTGAATAATCCACTCTTGACCATTGAGCACCGGCTTTAACGCCTGAGTTAATTCAGGACGGACCTGCTCCGGGTCGAAGAGGAGAGTTCCGCTGCCACGGCGCCGGATCTGAATCAAAAATGCGCGGTCATCGTATCTAAAACCGGACGCGCGTTCCGTATCAATGGCGAAGGGCCCAGTTCCGCTAGCCAAGAGATCTGCTGCAGCAGTGAACTCACCAGGGGTAGATAGCAAAGGCGGAATGCCGTCGCGGGGTTGAAGAAGATCGGAAACCATGGTGTCCAATCTACCTTCGTAGTTCGGTGACGCCCTCTGGGGGAAGTCCAGCAACAGAGGCAAGCACTGCTGCGAACGCTTCAACATGCGCGGTGAGGTCGGTGCCAGTCGCGGTCCAGGACGCACGCATTTCCACTTGGTAGGCACTTGGCGGTCCACCGATTTCACCAAAGCGCACCGAGGTTGTGGAGGTTACGGTTCCGCCTAGGTTGGTAAATCCTGCGCCGGCTTGTTCCAAACCTTCGTTAAGCCATTGCCACGCTACTTCCGGCAATAGCGGGTCGGAAGCAACAGCGTGATCCATGTCAGCTTGAATATAGGCGACAAGGCGCATTGCTCCTTCCCAGGTTTCTTCGGCACCCGGATCATGGAGCAGAATCAAACGACCGAAGGAATCACCTTCGCTGTTGGTGGAGACATCGTCTGACTCTTCTTGATTTCCGACTTCGAGTCCAATGGCGTGCGAAAACGGCGCCAGGCGCTGAGGCGGCCTAATCGTGCCCAAAGTAAGTTCTGGGCGCAGGCGCGCTCTGTGCATAGACTCAACCGCTTCGGAAAACTCCGCGGGAGTGCTCTCTGCCGGGGTAGCTGAGGTCTTGTGCTGAGAGGTCGCTTCGGAATCGATCACAATCTGCAATTTACTAATTATTGGGGTAACTCTGGGGAGGCGCGCCGTTTATTTTATGTTTGTCCTTTGATGCAACTTCACTCCTGCTAATTATCCAATTCAGGGGGACTTAACGAGGGGTGTTTACCCAAAACTTTGCAATCAAACTTATGATGGATAACTGGGTGCGCGTTTTGTTGGAACATGTTGTTGGAACATGCCGGCAGAGCCGACACTACGATTCATTCGCTAAAGGGTCTGGCCACTGACACTGGCAAAGATCCACGAAAGGAAGTTACCCTGTGAGCGAGCTCGATATTAAACAGCTCAACAAACTGCAGCGCTACTCTCAGTGGGCGGTGTTCCGTGCTATTCCTGGAGCGCTCGATGATGATCGCAGAGAAGTCACTGAGCAAGCAGCCAAGTTCTTCGCCGACCTTGAAGCAGAAGGCAAAGTCACTGTCCGTGGCATTTACAACGCCTCCGGCCTGCGCGCAGACGCTGACTACATGATCTGGTGGCACGCAGAAGAATTCGAAGACATTCAGAAGGCCTTCGCTGATTTCCGCCGCACCACCATTTTGGGTCAGGTTTCTGAGGTCTTCTGGATCGGAAACGCTCTCCACCGTCCATCTGAGTTCAACAAGGCTCACTTGCCTTCATTCATCATGGGTGAAGAAGCAAAGGATTGGATCACTGTTTACCCGTTCGTGCGCAGCTACGACTGGTACATCATGGAGCCCTTGAAGCGTTCCCGCATTCTCCGCGAGCACGGACAGGCTGCTGTGGAATTCCCAGATGTTCGTGCCAACACTGTGCCGGCTTTCGCACTGGGTGACTACGAATGGGTGCTGGCTTTCGAGGCTGATGAGTTGCACCGCATTGTCGATTTGATGCACAAGATGCGTTACACCGAGGCTCGCCTCCACGTCCGTGAGGAGCTGCCATTTATTTCTGGACAGCGCGTCGACATTGCAGATCTGATTAAGGTTCTTCCTTAAAAGCTGCTTTTCTAAACGATTGAGCCTTGGACTAATGGTCCAGGGCTCTTCTCTTGTTGGGGAGAGTTGCAGTTGAGACCAAGGAAGCCAGTTTCTGGGGGGAGGTTTGGTCTGAAATGCAAGGTTCAAGGCCTGATTCGCTCGCTGCCAGGGGTTTGTGAACCAGGGGGGCGATAAGAACACGTGCTAACTCAAGCACTTAACAGCGACGCTACACCACCAACCCTCTCCTGTACAGACCCATCATCACGCGCACCATTAAGACGCACCACACCAGCAACTTCCTGAACCACCGGCCGCCCCACATACCGCTGCGGGAACTGCCGGTAATGGGCATCCAACGCCTGCACACGCAACCGATGCACCGCCCTCCAACTACCATCAAACACCGACTGTGGAGTATGCCCAGCCACACCAGAATGCGGATGAACCGTGTTGTAATACACCACAAACTCCTCCACCCACACCCGGGCCTGATCCATCGATGCAAACACCTTCGGATAAAACGGCCGATACTTCAACGTATGAAACACCGACTCCACAAACGCATTATCATCACTCACCCGCGCCGAATCAACGACAACGCCACACCATGATCCGCTAACAACCGCACCCTCGTCGATGTCATCGCCGACCCATTATCCGAATGCACCGTCACCACACCCGGATTATCCGCTAACACCTGCGTTAACAACTCCACCGCGGTGGAGGTATTTTCCGTCGGCGCGACCTTCGCCCCAACAATCTTGCGGGAAAACAAATCAATCGCCAGATGCAACGCATAGGTCTTACCACGTACCAGCGACGGCAAGAACGTCACATCCCAACACACCACCTGACCAGGCTGTGTTGCTTCCAACCTCGGCTTAACCCGTGGCGTTGGTGATCGTTTCACCGGGGACAGGGCATTGACTCGGTCTTTGTGTAACAACTTGTGCTGCTTGGCAACACGCCACCATGTACGTAGTGATGCGCGGTAGATGCCTTTGTTAAACAACATGTTAAACACCCCACTAACGCTCAGTTGTGGGTACGCGGTGATCGCATCAACAATGAACTGGCGTTCGTGTTCTGCCAACGCTTGACGCACCGACGACACTGCTGGCTCCTTTCCCTGCCAAGGCTCTGGTGTGGGTTCCACACCAGGTGCTGCTAGTTCCACACCAGGTGCTGTTGGTGCTGGCACGGCCTGCAGGACAGGTTTCGGTGCAGGACAGGGACGCGCTTGTTGCGGTAATACGCCGTTGATTTCGACAGCTTGATCAGCCGTAATGCCTTGTTATGGCTCAGCCTGGCACAGGTGGTGAGATCTGTGATCAAGGTGTTTTCTTCCTTGAGTCCTTGATCAAAGGCGCGTTGCTCATCCACGTTTAGGTGGCGTCCTCCTCGTCTAAGCCCTCGCCAGGATTGGGCCTGGTCCCAATAGCTTTTCCCAAGATATCGATCACCATTTGATTCTGATGGTCTTTTTGCTTGTAGTGCGCGAGTTCTTTCTTCAGCGCTGCGATTTCTTTGAGGTACTCGTTTTCCATGATCGTGGCTCTTTCTAGTTGTTGGGCAATCATGTGGCGTAGTCGAACGATTTCGACCACGGTTCGGGTGGTCATCAACCCGATCTTGCGGGGTGAGATATCAGCGTCTAAGTCCCCGTCGGTCATAGCGGCGCACCAGGCCATGATGGTGTGCTTACGGAGTTGGTAAAACGTGAGGAATTGCTGGCCCTGACCGTGTGGTTGAGCTAAGTATCCTATGACCAGGTCACGTTTGTCATCAGCCGTTAGTGTGGTGACATCGTCGACTGGGGTGGTGCGTTCGATCCCGAAGCGGTGGGCATCATCAAAAGCATGGGGAAGCCGGCTGAAGGTGCTTATTGCTGCTAGCCAGGTTCGAACGGTGCAGTGGCCGATGTTGTTGGCTGTGAGGAAGGGCTGGCGGTAGCCGTGCGGCAGGGTGGTGTAGATCCGCATGAACTCGAGTCGTGTTTGTGGCTCGTAGTAGCGTCGCCCGTTGGCGGAGATTCGATCTGGTGGGAAGATCGGCCACTCGATGCTGTGTGGGTCCGGCGCCGGTGGTAGCTGGGGTGCTGTGGGGGCAGGGGCCGGGGGCTGTGGGATCTGGGGTAAGGCTTCGGGACTGATCAGATCCAGGTAGTCCTGAAGGACTGAGAAGGGGATGGACATGATGAACTCCTTGCTAAGGATGGTGGTTCACCACTGACCTGACACTGAGAGGATTAGTGTCGTTTTAGACCAAGGACCGATTCGGCAGGGAGAGTTTTGGTTTCCTTCACTAGGCCAGCCTTGGGCGGCACAGAAACGGCGTTTGAACCCGAAGAAAGTGGCCCCTCATCGGCCCAGACCAAACCACAATGCCCACGAATCCTAGAAATGAAGTTGGTGGGCATTCCTGTTTGGTTTGAGGTCGTAAAAACCGGTCACATCTGCCCACGATCGCCAAAAAGCAGTTCCGTGGGCACTCTCGTTTGGTCCGCCCCAAATCCTGCCCCGGTGCCCATGAAAAGTGCCCTCTCAGAATCGCGTCTAAGCGCCTGAACGCACTGAATCCATACAAGAACCCATCCCAAAAATTGGGCCTCTTAAATAGCGCCAGAATGAGAAAAAGCCTCAGCCATAAGGCCAAGGCTCGTTTCGTGCTCGGAAGCTTAGGAAACTGGCTTTTCTTCCAGCTTCAAGCTGATGGAGTTAATGCAGTAACGAAGATCGGTGGGGGTGTCGTAGCCTTCGCCTTCGAAGACGTGACCCATGTGGGAGCCGCAGTTCGCGCACAGAATCTCAACGCGGCGCATACCGAGGGAAAGATCTTCCTTCTCAATGATTTTGTCGCCAGCAAGTGGGGAGAAGAAGGAAGGCCAACCGCAGTGGGACTCAAACTTCTCGGTGGAGCGGAATAACTCTTCGCCACAGGCGCGACAGGAGTACACACCTTCGGTGGTGGTGTTGGTGTATTCACCGACGTGAGGTGGTTCGGTGCCGGCTTCGCGGAGGACATGGAATTCCTGCGGGGTGAGGCGTTCGCGCCACTCGGTATCGCTGATGAGTTTGAAGTCTGTCATGCTGTCCTCTCAAGATGGTCGTGCTGTGGATCAGTGGTGATGGGTGAGCTCGGAGTTCCCTTGGCTCGGATATCACCAATAAACCAGATTAGCGCCGAGACAAATGTAACCACTATCAATAGTCCCCAACCAATGGTGGCGCTGAAAAATTCCATCCAGCGGGCTACATCGGGTAGTCGCTGGGAGGTGAAAGTGTCAGGGGAGAGGAAGAAGTAGGCGGCGACCCAGGCAACCCAGTTGTGGAATACGGATCGGCTTCCGAGCAGGGTGAAGATCATAGGGAAGATCATCATGGAGTAGTACATCTGTCCCAGTGAGGACAGGAAGAATACGCCAGTCAGGAGTACACCGGTGGTGGTTGCTGCCCAGAAGTATGGCTCGGTGTTACGGAATCTCAGGAGTGCCAGCACTGCGAGGCCGACCATTGCGCCGAAGATGAGGAACCAGGTGATTTCCATCCAGGTGGGCATTCCGAAATAGATGGCCAAGCCTGGGAGTGAGCTGTTGGCAAAATCTCGAGTTTCACCAAGGTAGGGCATCGTGCGGGTGACGTATTCAGATGCTCCCGGAACTAAGAACCAGGCCACTGCATTGAAAATCACTGGGGTTAAAATGCCGAGGATGAGCGATCCCCATTGCTTTTTCACCAAAGGTAGGAAGAGAAGTGGCAGGAACATGGGTTTGATCAAAATGGCCAAACCAATGACTAGTCCGCCCAACCAGGATTTTTTGTGCACCACGCACCACAGGAAAATCGCCAACATGAGCAGCAGGATGCCGTTGATGTTGGAGAAAATGAGGGTGTTTTGCACGGTTTCTGTCAGCATCGCCAAGGCGATCGCAATCGGCCACACCATGCTGCGCAGCGCCCAACCGGAGAGTCTGGTCAGCAGCCCGAACGCTAAAACAATGGCAAGGAGGTTCACCGCGATGAACATCCACCGAGCCAACGTGAAATGGGTGATATATCCCAATGGTGCCAATAGGAGTGTGGCGCCCGGGTTATAGAGGTAGTGCGGATCGACGAAGTGGTAGACCTCGTTGTAGACCGGAATACCTTCAACGAAACGTCGTAAAGCACTATAAACCGTCGTGAAATCGTCGGTGACCGCGCCGTTAATCGCAAGCACGAAGAAGCGGTGCGCCATTAATAAAATGGCCAACGGCCAGGCGACTGCGTTGCCGATGCTATCCCACCTGCTCCGACGCGGCGTGGGGGCTGATATAGAAGGTGCTACCGGGGAGAAACTCACGAGACTAATCTAGCGAATCCCCAGCAGATCCGGAGAGTCCAACACTCACTTGGCGCGCTTATACCGCAAGAATAGGGTGCTGTCATCATCGACAAAGACGTGCTCCAACGTGAATCGGCGCGGCGCATCATCGCCGCCCTTCACCGTGGGGCGCTCCACGCTGCCCGACAACGTCGGATCAATCGTGTGATGCCACACATCAACAAGATCGGCGGCCAACATCTGCCCATACAACGTTGCACCGCCCTCACAATCAATGCGGGCGTAACCCAAAGACCTAAGCTTTTCGACGCCAACCTCCGCCGTCAATGTCTCCACCTCAATAACCTGAGCCCCAGCATCCACCAACCTCTGCTGCTTTGTTTGATCGGAATTATCCGTGATGATGATCGGCGGCACCTCCGCCTCATGGAAAAAGCGGGTATCCACATCAAAATTCAACGACCCTGACATCACCGCAATCGGCGGAATCGCTTCCTGACCCAACTCCTGGCGTTGCTTCTGGATTTCAGGCGAAACCTCCACGCCACCATAATTTTCAGCCTTCACCGTGCTCGACCCAACCAACACCACGTCCGACCACCTGCGAAGCGCCAACAGAAGTTCCGTATCCGTGGAATTTCCAAGCTGACCAGACGTGCCATTAATAGTGGTAGAGCCATTAATAGCAGTCACGACGATTGCCCTTAACTCTGGCGTAGACACAGAAGGTAGGGGACCGATGAGTTCCAAGATATCGACCATGTTTCAAGTCTAGGCCAGCTTGTTCACACGGAATGGTGTTATCCAAAGGTACCAGTGGGGTTCTGATTGGAGGAACCTAGGCCAAGACCCGTGACATCTTCAATGTGCAGGACAAAGAACTTATTGTCCGCGTACTTGAAGTTGAGAATGCCGAACTTTCCTGTGTGACCGTCGATTCCTTCCCAGTAAGTACCGAGATCGATCTGGCTGCATACATCAACCCTGCTGGTGTTTTCACTTGAAGCCTGAACAAGAAGTGGGCCGACCTGCTGTCTATTAGGATCCACGCATTTTGCAGATGCTGGTGATGCCGCAGCCAGCACCGCAGTGGAAGCCATTGCAATGGTTACTGCAGTGATAGTGAGAGGATGTGTGAATGAGAAAATGGTTCCTGCTTTCCGAGGAGGGGAGTGGTTTCCTTTTCAGCTATCTGGCATGTGCTTTGTAGCTGATGAACTTCACCGTAAAGCAGGCAAAATGGAAGTACCGCAAAAGCGGGGAGTGCTCCCCGCTGCAGGCCATTTCTTAGGAATAAGACAGCGCTCTGATCTCTCGGATGAAAGATCAGAGCGCTGTCTGGCTCATCGAATAGCATCGGTTTGCTGAAATATCGCTAACTCAGATGATGTTTGGCGATGTTAAAACCGATACCTTCCAAAATTGGGAGCGGGTTTCGAATGCATTCATTGATGTCAGATTCGAAATCGGTAAGGCTGTAGATGTCTTCAAATAGCTCATTTGAGATTGCTGGATCCAATAGGCTCTGCCCACAAACCGCCAGTACTGGAATTCCTTTCGCACGTGCCCGTTTGGCGATTCCAGTAGGAGCTTTTCCGCTGAGGGTCTGTGCATCAATGCGTCCTTCTCCAGTGATGACTAAATCTGCCTGTGCAAGCATCTTTTCACCCCCGGTTTCATTAAGAATCATGTCCACGCCGGAGCGCATCTCTGCAGACAACAACGCCATTGCCATGAAACCCAAGCCCCCCCCGCTGCGCCCGCTCCAGCTGTTTGTGCAAGGGTGGTGAGCCCGAGAGCTTGTTCAAACACATTGGCAAAGTTCCGTATTGCTGCATCGACACCTAATTTCTGAAACTACGAGTAATACCGCAGCGGCAGCAGTTACCGTTCCCATCGTGGTTCCACTTGCCATAGCGGCCGGTATTGATCCAGTTATCCCGGCTATGGCGGCTACATTCGGTGCTTCATTTGGGTTCATGCTTCCGATTTCCACACCGCAGAACGCCATCGTCTACGGTTCGGGCTGCGTATCCATTGCTCGAATGATCCGCACTGGAATTAGCTTTGACATCATCGGGGGAGCTCTCATCGTATTTTTCCTCCCAACTGTGGCAACCATGGTTGGAATTGGCTGACGTTAATCGAGGAGCTGGAACCTTCATCCCTTGAAAAGCTGAAGAAGCTATAGATAGTCATGAAACGACGAAAACCCCCTGTTTACAGGGGGTTTAGTTGTGGTCCTAGCTGGGATCGAACCAGCGACCTTTCCGGTGTGAACGGAACGCTCTTCCACTGAGCCATAGGACCTTGCGGTGTGCTTAGAAGTTAACACGGAAGTTTTGAATATTCATAATCGGTTCAATTTTTTACCCAGCTTCTATATGGAAGAGAAATTCTTGTACCTAATAGATGGAAATCGGATGTCACCACGTTTCTGAATCTGGAGCGATGAGCATTGGTCAAATATTCGAGGTTTTCTTTGCTGTCCTGCGAAATAACATCCGTGTGATTTGGAAAGTGGGTTTTCACTAGGGGTTTTACCTGTGCTTTTGTGGCATTGACTTGGGGATTTGTGTTCGAGGGAGCGTTCGGTCTAAAGTTATTCCAGCACCGCACAGAACGGAACAAACAGGAACAAGTTCTAAGTAGTGCATGCGGATGTAGCGCAGTTGGTAGCGCATCACCTTGCCAAGGTGAGGGTCGCGAGTTCGAGTCTCGTCATCCGCTCTCATTTCACCGGGCCAATCGATGAAATGTCCCGCGCGTTTAGCTCAGCGGGAGAGCGCTTCCCTGACACGGAAGAGGTCACTGGTTCAATCCCAGTATCGCGCACCAAGAGGACGAACAACCTCTTTAATCAATGTTCATGCGGATGTAGCGCAGTTGGTAGCGCATCACCTTGCCAAGGTGAGGGTCGCGAGTTCGAGTCTCGTCATCCGCTCTGGTATGTTTACCACGTACCTAAAGGCAAATTTATGCCACGGTGGAATGGCCGAGTGGTGAGGCAACGGTCTGCAAAACCGTGCACACGGGTTCGATTCCCGTTTCCACCTCGCAGTTCTGGCGCGTTTAGCTCAGCGGGAGAGCGCTTCCCTGACACGGAAGAGGTCACTGGTTCAATCCCAGTATCGCGCACCAAGAGGACGAACAACCTCTTTAATCAATGTTCATGCGGATGTAGCGCAGTTGGTAGCGCATCACCTTGCCAAGGTGAGGGTCGCGAGTTCGAGTCTCGTCATCCGCTCAATTTAAAACACCTATGGGTTAACGCTCATAGGTGTTTTTGCGTGCTTCCTAAAAAGCGTTTTAAGGGGTCGAAGTGCTCAAGATGGGTCGATATATGGATTGAGGTCATTCAGGCGGCTGGGTGCGATTTTAGGGGCCCTCACTTTTGGGGCCGGTGGGGCAGTTGTGAATCCTGAAAGCTTCCAGGGCAAGGATCCACCACAAACCAGGCTGGACTCTAGAAATCGGTCCTAAAGTTGCACACGCAGGCAGATAAAGCGGAAATATCCACCACAGCCCCTTTCTGTTTAGCTGAATGTGAAGCAGTCAAAACCAGCTAAGGAGACAATCCATCATGACCGTAAACATTCCCACCGTCGACACAGCAGAGCTCACCCCGGAGCAAAAACGAGACCACGTCATCGCCTACCTCTCCCGCCCCCACGGCACGAAAGGTAGATACCTCGCCCAGCACAACCTGTCAGCATCAACGATTGCGACATGGCGCAGGGGCCTGGCCGATGGTGATCTTGAACGTGGGCTGATTCCACGCCAGACTGGACGCATGACCTTCAAGGAAGTCCGCGAAAACATCGCACTGCGCGCCCAGCTCGAAGAAATGCAAGCCAAGCTCGACGCCTCTGAGGCACGGAATAATTCTTCCGACACAACGATTGCGAAACTGAAGAAAAACAATGAGGAGCTCCACACCGCAATTGATGCGTTGGGAAAAGCTATCGCGATAATGCACAAGGATGGCGCGGAATAAGACGAGGAGGCGCAACACTATCCACATCACAGCGCAGCATGTATCAGAACAACCTTGATCTTGAAGAGCACCTGATTAGCTGTCTACGCCGAAGCGGGTATTCCAAAAAGAATGCACTTGCTGTTCTAGGGCTATCGGAATCTAGTTACTACTACCGACACCATCCCAGGTCGCGGGTGAAAAACCCGATCCCGCATACTAAGCGCAGTGGGTCTAAACGCATCAGTGATGCTGACCGCGCCCAGATCGCCGTGCTGCTGTCTGCCGGGTTTGAGCAGGGGTTGAGTGTGCGACAAATCTATTACCAGCATCTTGATAGTGGCGAGCGGCTTTTAGCTGGTGAGCGGATGTTTTACCGGATTGCGCAGACCTTGCGTGATCCGGTGGTTAAACCTGCGCGACGTACTCGTGAACCAGCAACTGTGCCGACGGTGACAGCGACAGGTCCTGGTCAGGTGTTTGTGTGGGATGTGACGTGGGTGAAGGGATCACATACGCGGGTGTTGTATGCCTTGCATGTGGTGATGGATTTGTTTTCCCGCAAGATTGTGGGGTGGACGTTGCAGTCACGTGAAGACAAAAATGTGGCTGTCATGTTGATCGAGGAGACGATCAAGCAGGAAGGTTTAGGTCGTGTTGAGGTGGTGCATTCCGATAACGGTTCAATTATGACGAGCAAGGATATGGCTAGGATGCTTGAGCGTTATGGGGTGGAGCAGTCGTTGATTCGGCCTGGGGTTAGCAATGATAATCCGCATTGTGAGTCGGTGAATCATACGATTAAGCATCATCGTTTGGGGTTGGAGGTTTATGATTCGATCACTGATGCAGATGAGAGTTTGGGGTTGGTGATTTCGGCGTATAACACCACGGATTATCACAGCGGGATTGCGAATTTCATTCCGGAGCAGGTCTTTGATGGCAGTTGGGTGTCTACCGCGCAGCAGCGTCGGGGTGTGTTGCGGCGTTATTATGCGGCTCATCCGGAGAGGTTTCATCGTCCACCGAGGGTGAAGGTGCCGGCGCGGAAGGTGAGTATTAATGCGAGTCGGGTCGGTGATGAGTATCTGTTGATTGAGTGATCAGTATCTGAGAAATCCTACGTCATTCTTCACATTTACTTGACAGGCCGCGAGCCAGCAGGAAATCCGCTTTTTGTGGTGAATATTCGCACATTTTTTCTATTCGTGTATGGGTGCATGTGGTAATGCCTTCCCGCCCTTGAGTTCTACCCCGGAACCTGCTCAAGGCACCCCCAGAATGGGAACGTAGTCTAGATCACACGACTTCGAAAAGTGGCTCCAAGCTGGATAGACTCTATTTACCTACTGGTAACCTCCGCTTGATATATCCCTCTGGGGAACTAAGTGGGGGAAGATTTCGACAACTAACCGGGCGCAAAGATGAAACTAATGCGTCCGACCACGGCGAAAAGGAAGTTTCGCCCATCTATGAGAGGTTGAATGTGGCTTCAGAGAAGAATCTAAAATTGCGTACCTTGGTGGCAGCTGCTGGGGTGTTGGGCGTTGGCGCGATGTCGATGCTCGTCGCTCCGCAGGCTGCTGCCCATGATGTGGTGGTGGATTCTAATCCTGAAAATGGCAGTGTCGTTGATGAGTTCCCGGAGGCCATTGAGTTGGATTTTTCCGGTATTCCTCAGGATCTGTTCACAACAGTTGCATTGAGCAATGCGGATTCCGGAGAGGTGTTAACTTCTGGAACTCCTCAGCTTGATGGGCAGCACTTGAGCTATGAAGTGCCATCTGATGTGCAGACGGGAGCTGGTAACTACATTTTGGGTTTCCAGATCACGTCTTCTGATGGTCACGCTACTAAAGGTTCAATCTCTTTTGAGGTGACAGGCTCTGCTGAAACGACAACTGAGTCAGCAGCAACCACTGACACCTCAGAGACCACCGAAGCAGAGACAACTGAAACTGCTGATGAAACTTCTGGAATTCCTGCGCCGTGGAATTGGGTTTTGAGCATCGTGGCGGTGCTTGTTGTTGCAAGTGCCATCGTCATGATGATTGCAAAGAATCGTAACCAGAAATAAGAGGGTTTATTCACCATGAAGAAGTTTTTTGTCGCAGGTGCTGTACTGAGCAGTGCGTTGGTTATGGCGGCGTGTTCGCCTGCTAATCAAAGTGATTCCACCTCCACGAGCGTGGAGACTACTTCCTCCAGCAGCACGCAGGTAAGCGATGCTGTGATCACCACGGAAAACGCTGTTGTTCGTGCGTCTGTGGAAGACAGTGACATGACGGCAGTGTTCGCTACGTTGGTGAACAATTCTGATGCTGAAGTCAATGTCACTGGCTTTACTGCGAATGTTGATGCTGCCAGCTTTGAGGTCCATGAGGTTGTTGATGGCGTCATGCAGGAAAAGCCAGGTGGTTTTGTGATCCCTGCAGGGGAGAGCATCGAGCTGGCACCAGGTGGCGATCATTTGATGATCATGGGGCTTGCGAACCCAATCGAGGCTGGCGATGAAGTGACGGTCACTCTTGAATTGGCTGATGGTTCTGAAGTTAAGCTTGATCCGATCCCGGCGCGCACCATTGCTGCTGGTGATGAGGATTATGGCGATCTGGGAACTGAAGGCCACGAGGGCGACTAAGCCGGCCACTATATATAAGGAGAGACATGGTTTCTCGTAGGGGTTTCCTAGGGGGTGCCGGCTTGATTGCTGGTGCGTCCGCGTTGGCGGGGTGCAGTGCGGGGGAAAATGAGCCGGACGGTGCGTCGATAAGCTTAAAAGGCCAGGTGGTGGAGTTTGATGGCCGCCATCAGGCCGGCATTGCGACGCCGCATCAGGCGAATTTGAATCTGGTTGCGTTTACGCTGCGTGCGGGCGTGGATCGCGCTGGCGTGACGCGGTTGATGCGCGTGTGGACCGAAGATGCCCGCGCGCTGTGCGCTGGAGAGACGCCGCTGGGCAGCCTGGAGCCGGAGATGGTGACGTCGCCGGCAAACCTCACCATTACATGTGGTTTCGGTGCTTCGCTTTTCGACGTGACCCAGCAGGTTGATCTTCGTCCCGAGTGGTTGAAGCCGATTCCTGAATTTGAGCGGGATCAGTTGCGTCCGGAATGGGGCGAGGCGGATCTTGTGCTGCAGATTTGTAGTGATGATCCGGTGACGTTGAGTCATGCGACTAGGCATATGATTCGCTCTGGTGTGGATTATGCGGCTACGCGGTGGGTGCAGCAGGGTTTCATGAATGCCCATGGTGTGAATGAGACGGATGAGACTCCGCGGAATCTCTTTGGCCAAAAAGATGGCACTGTGAATCCCCGTACCGATGATGAAATCCAGCAAACTGCCTGGATTTCTGAGGGTCCGGACTGGGCGATTGATGGCAGCTGCATGGTTGTGCGTCGTATTGCTATGAATTTGGATGAATGGGAAATTCTGGATCGCCCGTCCCGTGAAGTTTCTGTGGGACGCACCTTGGATACCGGCGCGCCACTTAGTGGTGGCGATGAGTTTTCTGAGGCTGATTACTCCGCCCGCGATTCCTATGGTCTGCCGCTTATCGATCCGGCAAGCCACATGGCTAGATCGCGTGCACCGGAAAGCAATCCGGAGCAGGTGATTCTTCGACGAGTGTTCAACTATGACCTGCCACCAGATCCCACTTCAGAGGAACTCTCCAATGCTGGTTTGGTGTTTATCTGCTTCCAGAAAAACCCCGATCTGCAGTTCACTCCCATTCAACAACGGCTGGATGAGCAAGACCGCCTGAACCAGTGGATTACCCACATTGGCTCCGCAGTATTCTTCATCCCGCCAGGCACCGACCCGAATGATTCATCTCGGGATGATTTTTGGGGTGCCGGACTCCTTCTATAACCCGCCACGCGGTAGGATGTGGAACGACAGTTGGCCACCGGCTGTGAGTTTCTTTAACTGCTAATGCGTCATCAGTAGGACGACTGAAGTAGACAAAGCCAAAGAAGCTCACGCACCACATCAGATATTGCCTAATATATCTGCGGTGAATCCCGATATTTCCCTCTTTTGGACGTATCGGGAGCGCCAGGTCAGCTGCGCACCTTGAACTAGTGGGGGCGGCCAGGTATGCCGTTTGCCCACGTGAGCGCACGAAGGAGCGCAATTTTCGTGAACACCACAGATACCGCAGTAGCAAACCTTGTTGTTTTTGAGGTCCCTGCAGGCACCGCAATTGGTGCAGCAATGCGCGAACTAGATCTGCCCAACAAGGGTCCAGAGGCTATCGTTTGTGCAAAAGACGCTGAAGGCCAACTAAAGGATCTTTCACACGTCCCAGAAACCACTGCTACGTTCACCGCTGTACCTGCAAATACTGATGACGGCCGCGCAGTAATCCGCCACTCGTGCGCTCACGTGCTGGCACAGGCTGTCCAGGCAGAATTCCCAGGAACCAAGTTGGGCATCGGCCCAGCCATTGAAAATGGTTTCTACTACGACTTTGATGTGGCTGAGCCTTTCACTCCGGAAGATCTCAAGACCATTGAAAAGCGGATGAAGAAGATCATCAAGACCGGCCAGAAGTTTGAGCGCCGCGTCTATGAATCCGCTGAAGCTGCAGCGGAAGAGTTGAAGAACGAGCCTTACAAGCTGGAACTTATCCAGGACAAGGGCAACGTTGATCCTAACTCTGATGAAGCCACCGAAGTGGGCGCAGGCGAACTGACCGCGTATGACAACGTCAACCCTCGCACCAGTGAGGTGGAGTGGTCTGATCTTTGCCGTGGACCACACATTCCAACCACCCGCTACATTCCAGCATTCGCGTTGACTCGTTCGTCTGCTGCGTACTGGCGAGGCGATCAAGACAACGCTGGCCTGCAGCGCATCTATGGTACCGCGTGGGAGGATAAGGAATCCCTAGATGCCTACCAGACCATGCTCGCTGAGGCAGAAAAGCGCGATCACCGCCGTCTAGGCACCGAACTTGATTTGTTCTCCTTCCCAGATGATCTGGGCTCTGGTCTGCCAGTATTCCATCCCAACGGTGGCATCGTGCGCAATGAGATGGAAGATCACTCTCGTCGCCGCCACATCGCAGCCGGCTACTCCTTTGTGAACACCCCGCACATCACCAAGCAGGATCTCTTTGAGCGTTCCGGTCACCTTGGTTTCTACAAGGATGGCATGTTCCCTCCAATGCAGGTGGATGCGGAATTCGACGAAGACGGCAATGTGACCAAGCCGGGCCAAGAGTACTACCTCAAGCCCATGAACTGCCCAATGCACAACCTCATCTTCGATTCTCGTGGACGTTCTTACCGTGAGCTTCCACTGCGTCTTTTTGAGTTCGGTAACGTCTACCGCTACGAAAAGTCCGGTGTGATCCACGGCCTGACCCGTGCCCGTGGCTTCACCCAGGACGATGCTCACATCTACTGCACCGAGGATCAGCTGGAAGCAGAGCTCACCTCTGTCCTGGACTTCATCCTGTCGCTGCTGCGTGACTACGGTTTGGATGATTTCTACCTGGAGCTCTCCACCCGCGATCCTAAGAAGTCAGTCGGTTCTGATGAGATCTGGGAGCGTTCCACTGAAATCTTGAACCGTGTGGCCACCAATTCTGGCCTGGAACTTGTTCCAGACCCAGAAGGTGCCGCATTCTACGGACCTAAGATTTCTGTTCAGGCACGCGACGCGATTGGCCGTACCTGGCAGATGTCCACCGTGCAGCTGGACTTCAACATGCCTGAGCGCTTCAACTTGGAATACACCTCATCTGATGGTTCCAAGCAGCAGCCCATCATGATCCACCGCGCACTGTTTGGTTCCATCGAGCGTTTCTTCGGCGTGTTGTTGGAGCACTACGCTGGTGCTTTCCCAGCATGGCTGGCACCTCACCAGGTCATGGGTATTCCAGTTGCTGATGATTGCATTCCACACCTGGAGACAATCACCGCTCAGCTGCGTGAAAAGGGTATCCGCGCAGACGTGGACACCTCCGATGATCGCATGCAGAAGAAGATCCGCAACCACACCACCGGCAAGGTTCCATTCATGCTGCTTGCCGGTGCCCGCGATGTGGAAGCAAACGCAGTGAGCTTCCGTTTCTTGGACGGCACCCAGGTCAACGGCGTGCCCGTCGATGAGGCAATCGCTGTGATTTCTTCCTGGATTGGTGACCGCATCAATGATCAGCCGAGCGAGGACTCCATTGCAGCTCGCAGGTAGCCCTGAGATGGACTCATCTGACAGCCACGTTGGTCAGGATGTATATGTTGATCAAGGTCTAGGGGAGCCCGACAGACTGGAACGTCTGTGGGCGCCCTACCGGATGAGCTACATCAACACTCGATCTGGCGGTAAGCAATCAACTACCGCCAAGCGGGACCCCTTCATTGAGGTTCCCAAAATGAGTGATGAGGACGGCCTGATCGTTGCGCGGGGCGAGTTGGTATATTGCGTGCTCAACTTGTATCCCTACAACGCTGGACACATGATGGTGATCCCATTCCGTAAGGAAAAGAATCTAGAGGATCTGAGCTTGGCAGAATCTGCGGAGTTGATGCTCTTTACCCAAACGGCCATCAAGGCGCTGAAGCAGGTGTCAAACCCTGATGCTGTCAATGTTGGTTTAAACCTTGGCAAAGCATCGGGTGGCTCAGTGGGAGATCACCTTCATGTCCATGTGGTGCCTAGGTGGTCGGGTGATGCTAATTTCATGACTGTGATTGACGGCGTCAAAGTGCTACCGCAGACCCTGCGTCAAACCAGGGCCATGCTTGCGCAAGCATGGGGCACCATTGATGGGGCACCAGGCACTGTCGACCCAACGCTGACTTCAGCGATCCGTACCGCAGCACCGAAGGAGCACTGATGCTGGGACTTCATGGACGTAAGCCTGCGCAGGTTATTGTTGAGCCTGTTGCCAAATTGATGATCAAGTTGAAGGTGACGCCTAATCAGCTCACCTTAGTCAGCGCTGGCCTCACCGTTGGGGTGGCTTTGCTGCTGATTCCTACGGGGCATTTGATTTGGGCGGCAGTTTTGACGGGCCTGTTTGCGGCTTTCGACATGATTGATGGCACGGTTGCTCGCATGCAAGGTGGTGGCACCAAATTTGGTGCCACCTTGGATGCCACGTGTGACCGCATCACTGATGGTGCACTATTTGGTGCGATTACCTGGTGGCTGGTGTATTCCTACGATGCACCACAGGCATTGGTCGCTGCCTCCTTGGTTTGTTTGGTTGCCTCCCAGGTGATCTCTTACGTGAAAGCCAGGGGAGAGGCCTCCGGATTCACCATGGACGGCGGTCTAGTGGAACGCCCTGAGCGTCTGATTGTCAGCCTTGTTGGTTTGGGGCTGACCGGAATGGGCGTTCCATATGCCATCGATGTGGCACTGTGGGCCCTTGCAGCTGGCAGTATTTACACTGTTGTGCAGCGCTTGGTCATGGCTGGAAAGTCCCCATTGGCTAAGGAATTTACCAAGGCGCCAGCAGGTGCGAAGGCAGATTACAGCAACACCAAATAAAAATTAGCCGAGGGAGCATCGCATGAAGCCGAAGGATGTCTGCACAGCGGAAAATTGGGCGGAGAATTTAAGCGCTATAGGCTATCTGGCTGGTTGGCGTTTTGTCCGGATGCTCCCTTTGCCTATTGCTCGCCGAGTGTTTGACCTTGGGGCGGATCTGGCGTCGAAAAGCGGAAAAGGCATGGGGCAGCTACGCGCTAATCTGGCGCGGGTGGTCGGTGCGGAAAACGTTACGCAGGCGCTGGTGAAGCAAGCAACGCGCAGCTATGCGCGGTATTGGCTGGAGGCATTCCGGCTTCCGGCAATTGCGCGAGATCCTGAGCTGATTGCGCGGCTGCGTAAGGGAACTGTTGGCCTGGATTTGTTGGATGAATCTTTGGCTGCCGGCAAGGGCGTAGTTTTGACGCTTCCACACAGCGGCAACTGGGATATGGCTGGCGCTTTTCTGATTAGCCATCATGGCCAATTCACCACCGTTGCAGAAAGGGTCAAGCCGGAACGCTTGTTTGAAGCGTTCGTGGAGTTTCGAGAAAGCCTTGGATTTGAGGTGCTGCCTCTCACCGGTGGCGAGCGTCCGCCGTTTGAAAAGCTGAAAGAGCGCCTGACATCTGGAGGTATCGTGTGCCTTCTCGGGGAGCGTGACCTGAGGCATTCCGGCGTGGAAACCACGTTTTTTGGTGAGAAGACCTCCATGCCAGCAGGACCTGCACAGTTAGCAATTGAAACAGGTGCGGCGCTGCACGTGGTGCATCCATGGTTCGATGGCGACGGCTGGGGTCTCAGCGTATCCGATGCTGTGACCGTGGATAATTTATCTGACACGGTGCAGCGGATCGCGCATCTTTTTGCCGCAAATATTACGGCGCACCCTGCCGATTGGCATATGCTCCAACCCCTGTGGTTTGGTGATTTGGATCCGGAGCGTCTTAAGCGCTCGCGGTCGCAGACAGATTTTCCAGAGCCGGTGAGATCACAGGAGGACAATTAGGTGCGAATTGGAATGGTCTGCCCGTACTCTTTTGATGAGCCGGGCGGTGTTCAAGCGCATATCCTTGACTTAGCGCGAACCTTCATTGCCCAAGGCCATGAGGTTCAGGTGCTTGGTCCGTGTAGCGCGGATACGCAGGTGCCCGATTTCGTGGTGCGCGGTGGTGGCAGCATCCCGATTCCGTACAATGGCTCGGTTGCCCGCTTGAGTTTTGGGCCGAAAATGTTCAAGGCCGTGCGCACGTTTCTCCGCGAAGGCAACTTCGATGTGCTGCATATCCATGAACCGAATTCACCAAGTTTTTCCATGGCGGCGCTACGCTTTGCGGAAGGCCCCATCGTTGCTACTTACCACGCCTCCAGTAGCGGATCGAAGCTGCTCAAGGCTTTCTTACCAGTGCTTTCGCCCATGCTGGAGAAAGTGCGGGCAGGCATCGCCGTGTCTGAAATGGCGAGGCGCTGGCAGGTGGAGCAAGTCGGTGGCGATCCTGTACTGATCCCTAACGGGGTAGAGACCTCCATGTTCAAGGCCGCGCGCCAAATCGAACCGAATGATCCTGTAGAGATCGTCTTTTTGGGTCGCCTCGATGAGTCCCGCAAAGGCCTCGACATCCTCCTGCGCGCTCTGACCAGGCTGGATCGCCCGTTTACCTGCACCGTCATTGGCGGCGGCACCCCGCGAGAAGTCGCCGGCATCAACTTTGTGGGCCGCGTCAGCGATGAGGAAAAGGCAGCAATCTTAGGTCGCGCAGATATCTATGTCGCACCCAACACCGGCGGCGAAAGCTTCGGCATCGTGCTAGTGGAAGCGATGGCCGCGGGATGCGCTGTCGTCGCCAGCGACCTAGAAGCGTTCTCCCTGGTCACCGATTCTGAAGCCGCACAGCCAGCGGGCGTGCTATTTAAAACCGGCTCAGACGCCGACTTAGCCAAAAAACTTCAAGCGCTTATCGACGACCCCTCCTCCCGTTCCACGCTTATCGCCGCGGGGCTAAAGCGCGCAAACGCCTACGACTGGTCGACAGTATCCACCCAGGTCATGGCAGTCTATGAAACCATTGCGATCGACAAAGTGAGGCTTGGATGACCCTTGTTTACCTCCTCATCGCTGTCGTTGTCACCGCAACCGTTCTGTGGGCATATTTCACAGCACAACGCCTCAACCGGCTCCACATCCGCACCGACTCAGCAAGACAAGCCCTGCAAGCAGCACTGGATCGCCGAGCAGCACTAGTAGGTGCGTTGTTGCCCGATGCAGCAGAAGCCTCAAAACGCGCTGAAGCAATTCCCCTGGAATACTCCCGCTTCTCCCAACGCGCCCGCGCCGAACGAGAAATCTCTGAACTCATCTTGAAACAGGGGAAGACCCTTCCAGATTCCATCGTGGACGCTGCCACCCGCGTGGAATTAGCCCACCGCTTCTACAACGAAGCCGTCAGTGACACCCGCGATCTTCGAACCCGATTGATGGTCAGATCCTTCCGACTCGGCGGCACCGCACCCTTGCCGGAGTACTTCGAACTACTCGATACAGATCTGCTGACTTAAATGTGAAACAGCCTCCTTCATGTGAAGGAGGCTGTTGTTTAATCTACAGAGTTTGCGATGGCATCTGGATCATAAGGTGGTCCCATCGCCAGCAAAATAGAGAAGACGATGGCGATGATCACCAGCAGAATCAGAACGGATCGGACTGGGTGTCTGACCAATTGGGCCAAGATCTTGTCCAAGAAAGTGTGTGGCTTTTCGGAAGGATCTGAAAAGCGCCATCCACCGGCAACCAGGCCCTTCTTGTCTGCCCACAATGCAAATGGCAATGCGGCCCACGGGATGACAGAGACGATCAAACCTGCGATACCCTGCGGGAATGTCCACTTATTGTTGATCCACACGGTGATGGTGATGGCTGCAAAACAGAGGAAGCCAAAGCCGTGGATACCGCCGGCAATAGGGGTTACGGCGTCTGTTACTCCACTGTATTTTAAGATCATGCCGATGATCAGCAGGGTCCAGGTACCCATTTCTAATAGGGCTGCAAAACGGTGAAGTTTCTGTGGCGTCATGGCCCCTACCGTAACCTAATCGTTGAAACATCACCTTATTGCTGGGCTTTGCGCGCTAGTCTTTGTGAGTAACCTCACCGAAGTGCATAGATTAATTGGGAGTGATCAGTGAAGACTATTGAAGATATTTTGACCTTGGAAGAAATCGACCGTGATATTTACCGTGGTCCCGTTATCGAATCTTATTTAGCCAGGACTTTCGGCGGCCAGGTCGCTGCCCAAGCTTTAGTAGCAGCGACGCATACTGTTGATAAAGCCTTTACTGTGCATTCTTTGCATGGCTACTTTATAGCTCCTGGTGATCCAACAGCACCTGCAATTTATTTAGTGGATCGAGTTCGCGACGGAAAAAGCTACGTCACCCGCTCGGTGCGTGGCATCCAAGACGGCGAAGTAATCTTCAGCATGCAGGCCAGCTTTCATCGTGGGGATGAAGGCATTGAGCACATGGACAAGATGCGTAAAGTTCCAGCTCCTGATGAGATCAAGGGAACCGTGGAGCGCATGCCGATTTCAAGTAGGCGAGTGCTTGATGAATGGGCGGAATGGGATATCCGCATTATCCCGCAGGATCAATTAGAACTCAGCGATTTCACCGCTACTGAGCAAGCCGTGTGGATTCGGTGCACCGCTGATCTTCCGGATAATCCCACCTTCCACCAGTGTTCTCTGACTTATCTGTCCGATATGACTTTGCTGCATAGTGCCCTGGTGCCACACCCAGGTGAGAAAATGCAGATGGCCTCACTTGATCACGCAGTGTGGTTCCTGCGTCCCTTCCGCGTCGATGAATGGTTGCTTTATGATCAGCGTTCTCCATCGGCCTCAAGTGGGCGAGCCTTGACTCACGGGCGGCTTTTCAACCAGCAGGGAGATTTGGTCGCTATTGTCAATCAAGAGGGAATGACCCGCACACTTCACGAGGGTGCGCAATCAATTCCGATGCGCAAAGACTAAAATGCAGCGAACTTGAAGATCTGAATCCGGTAACGCGACAGAAATTGGTGCCCTTTAAGTTTCATCATTTGACCTTGGCGTATACTGTTTCATCAGTTCCAACTACCAACTCCGTTTCCATGGAAGCTACCCGGCTTTCGCCACCGCAACATGAGTCTAAAATTTTCACACGGCGCACCACACATTCGGTGGTGTATTGAGCTATCTCTGGGCTGCGTGAGAAACCATTTTCCGGTGGATGATGGAAGCTAGACGACGAAAGGGAGCATATGTCTGGCCACTCAAAATGGGCGACTACCAAGCACAAGAAGGCTGCTAACGACGCCAAGCGAGGCAAGGAATTTGCCAAGCTGATCAAGAACATCGAAGTTGCGGCACGTACAGGCGGTGGAGATCCGTCTGCGAACCCAACGCTTGATGACATGATCAAGAAAGCCAAGAAGGCTTCTGTGCCGAACGATAACATCGAACGTGCACGCAAGCGTGGCTCCGGCGAAGAAGCTGGTGGCGCTGACTGGATGAACATCATGTACGAGGGATACGGCCCCAACGGCGTTGCCATGCTTATCGAGTGCCTGACCGACAACCGTAACCGCGCAGCTACCGAAGTTCGCACCGCAATGACCAAAAACGGTGGCAACTTGGGCGAGTCCGGTTCCGTGTCCTACATGTTCACCCGCACCGGTGTCGTCACCGTGCAAAAGGGCGATCTTAGTGAAGATGACGTGCTCATGGCTGTTCTTGAAGCTGGTGCTGAAGAAGTCAACGACAACGGCGATCTGTTCGAGATCACCTGCGCACCAACTGACATTCAGGCTGTTCGCGACGCACTCGTGGAAGCTGGCATTGAAGTAGAAGATTCTGAATCAGACTTCCGGGCATCTGTTCAGGTCCCCCTGGACGCTGACGGTGCACGCAAGATCTTCAAGCTTGTTGACGCGTTGGAAGATTCCGACGATGTGCAAAACGTCTACACCAACATCGACTTGAGCGATGAGGTTTTGGCAGAGCTGGAAAACGACTAGTTCGTATTTTCCGCACTCCGTTCACCCCGCTATCCCTGCAGCTAAAACGCAGAGGATAGCGGGGTGATCGCAATTTTGTGCTAAAAATGAGTATGGAATAGCAACTGCACAGCGACGAATCAGCGACGAATCAGTGAGGACACGAATATGAACCACGAAGGGCTTCGGGTAATGGGCATTGACCCAGGTCTTACCCGTTGTGGCTTATCTGTGGTTCAAGCAGGTCGTGGTCGTACCGTGTATCCAGTGTCGGTAGGTGTGGTGCGCACCCCACCAGATGCGGAGTTGGCGGAGCGGTTGCTTCGGCTCAGCAAAGCAGTGGGTGAGTGGATGGATGAGTACACCCCAGATGTCATTGCTATTGAGCGTGTCTTTGAGCGCGGAAATGTTTCCACCGTGATGAACACTGCGCATGCGGTGGGTGTGTTGATCTTGGCTGCTGCTGAACGCGGATTGCCAGTTCACATGTACACCCCCAGTGAGGTGAAAAAGGCTATCTCCGGTAATGGTCGCGCTGATAAGAAACAGATGACGGTCATGATCACTCGAATTCTGGGCCTTGGTGAGCCACCCAAACCTGCTGACGCCGCTGATGCTTTATCGTTGGCGGTGTGTCACTGCTGGCGGGCGCCAATGCTTATGCGGGCGCAATCACAGTACTCCGAGCAAGAGTTGGAAAAGCGACGGCGTGTGCAGCAAGGAAAATTGGGTAAAGCGAAATCAACTTACAATGCGGAACAAGCTCAATCCCATGCATCCGATCCTGCTAAAGCCGCTCATCCCAGTCAGTTTCAACGAACTGACACCAATTAGTTTTTAAAAAGTTCTAGTACATTTTTCAGGAGTGTCTTCATGATTGCCTCACTTCGTGGCACTGTTATCAACATTGGTCTGAGCTCTGCTGTCATTGAATGCAATGGCGTGGGCTATGAGGTTGTCACCACACCGAACACCTTGTCACAGTTGGTCCGCGGTGAGGAAGCACTGGTGTTGACCACCATGGTGGTCCGCGAAGACGCGATGAAACTCTATGGGTTTATTGACAATGAATCACGTGAGATGTTTTCCGTGTTGCAAACAGTATCTGGATTGGGTCCACGCCTGGCCTTGGCATGTGAATCGGTGTTGAGCCCACTGGAGATTTCTCAGGCGATCACCAATGCCGATGCCAAAACTTTGCAGCGGGTTCCGGGTGTGGGAAAGCGCATGGCAGATCGTCTCATCGTGGAGCTTAAAGGCAAGGTCGCAGCTTTTGCTGCCGGTGTCGTGGATGAGGGAGGGGAGCAAATTTCCTTGCCTAACGCGAACATTGCTTCTGAGGTGGTTGTGGAGCAGGTTTCTCAAGCGCTGGTGGGGTTGGGCTTTAGCGAGAAGCAATCAGATGATGCAGTGAGCTTTGTGCTGGCGGCGGATCCATCCTTGGACACCAGTGGCGCGCTTCGTGCCGCATTGGCAAAACTCAGCGGAAAGTAGACCCTCATGTCCGATGTGGAAAGAACAGAGTTTGAAATTCCGGGAGGAATTCCACCTCGTCGAAACGGTGGTCAAGGCCGTGCAGCTGATACCAACGTAGATGCGAACCTGAAGCCTGATGAATACGATGCGGAAGTAACACTTCGTCCGAAGTCTTTGACCGAGTTTATCGGCCAACCGAAGGTGCGCGATCAGCTGAGTTTGGTGCTTACCGGCGCGAAAAACCGTGGTGTGGTTCCCGATCACGTGTTGTTGTCTGGCCCTCCTGGCCTGGGTAAGACCACCATGGCGATGATTATCGCCCAGGAGTTGGGCACCAGTTTGCGTATGACCTCAGGCCCAGCCTTGGAACGCGCAGGCGATCTGGCTGCCATGCTGTCCAACCTCATGGAAGGGGACGTGCTGTTCATCGATGAGATTCACCGCATCGCACGTCCTGCCGAGGAAATGCTGTACATGGCGATGGAAGATTTCCGGATCGATGTCATCGTCGGTAAGGGGCCTGGCGCTACCTCAATCCCGCTGGAGATCCCACCCTTTACCCTCGTTGGTGCAACCACCAGGTCGGGCATGCTCACCGGCCCACTGCGTGACCGTTTCGGTTTTACCGCGCAGATGGAATTCTACGATGTGCCTGATCTGACCAAAGTGGTGAAACGAACAGCTAAGATCCTCGATGTCGGAATCGACAACGATGCCGCCGTGGAAATCGCCTCGCGGTCTCGTGGTACTCCTCGTATTGCTAACCGACTGCTTCGTCGAGTCCGTGACTTCGCTGAAGTTCATGCGGATGGTCACATCACGATGGGTGCTGCCAATGCTGCGCTGATTGTATTCGATGTCGATGAAGTCGGACTCGATCGCCTGGATAGGGCAGTGCTTGATGCCTTGATCCGCGGACATGGCGGAGGCCCTGTTGGCGTGAACACACTCGCGGTTGCAGTTGGTGAAGAACCCGGCACAGTGGAAGAAGTATGCGAGCCCTATTTGGTGCGTGCCGGCATGATTGCACGAACCGGACGGGGACGCGTGGCAACCGCAGCTGCATGGAGACACCTGGGGCTGGAACCACCAGAAGGCACCATCGGCGATTATTAGCCACCTTAGGTGGCCAGGATGTTCCATGGTCTGGCAAACTAGCTAACCATGGACATCCTTTTCCTCATAGTTCTTCTAGCCATTTTTATCGTTCCCACCTTCCTCATGAGCCGTCGCCAGCGCGCACGGATGACTGAAATCCAAAAGCTGCAGGACTCTGTCGTCCCAGGCGACCGCATTGTCACCACTGCGGGCCAGCACGCAACTGTCATTTCCACCACTGCAGAAACCGTTGATCTAGAGATCGCGCCGGGTATGATCAGCACGTTTGAAAAGCTTGCTATCGTGCGTGTGCTGTCCAAGGCCAATGAACCTCAGGTGTTGGATGAGCCGACGCTGTTTGATCAGCCAGAAGACGATCAGCCGAACGATGGTTTCGATGGACGCACTGACGGACATCCTGAGAATCGTTAGAAATTAATAATAATTCAGCACCCTTTTGCTCATTACTTTCTGTGGGCAAGGGTGCTGTTTATATATCTACTCATATTGGTAGCCAGACTCACAGGGGTATGGGAAGGCAAAACTACGCAGATGGCGTAGCATGTTTTGGGTTAAACACTATCCCGAAGGCACCGTTACTTTGCCTTTCTCGCTCGTGTCGCACTCACCCAAGCCACCTCGCGTGGGTGAGTGGTGCATGGAGTGGGTGGGCGTCGACAAGCGTGGCTGTCTGGTTGATTGGAATTGAAGGAGACTTTCTTGGCTCGGCAAAAAAAGAGTGCCGCTAGCGCCTGGGAACGATGGCCAAAACGCGCAATAGCGTTGTTTGTTCTCATCGTCGTTGGTGTTTATGCGTTGGTGCTGTTGACAGGCGATCGTTCTGCCACACCAAAATTGGGTATTGATCTGCAAGGCGGAACCCGAGTGACCCTCGTGCCGCAGGGGCAGGATCCAACTCAGGACCAGCTGAATCAGGCACGCACCATTCTGGAAAACCGTGTGAACGGCATGGGCGTTTCAGGTGCAAGCGTGGTCGCTGACGGTAACACCCTGGTGATCACTGTTCCTGGGGAAAATACCGCACAGGCGCAATCCCTAGGACAGACCTCCCAGCTGCTGTTCCGTCCCGTTGGTCAGGCAGGAATGCCCGATATGACCACGTTGATGCCAGAGCTGGAAGAGATGGCCAACAGGTGGGTTGAATACGGCGTCATCACCGAAGAGCAGGCAAATGCCTCCTTGGAGGAAATGAACACCGCTGTTGCATCGACCACTGCGGTGGAAGGCGAAGAAGCAACTGAGCCAGAACCCGTCACCGTGTCGGCGACCCCTATGGATGAGCCAGCCAACTCCATTGAGGCAACACAGCGACGCCAGGAAATCACGGACATGCTGCGCACCGACCGCCAGTCCACCGATCCCACTGTCCAGATCGCTGCAAGTTCTTTGATGCAGTGCACCACTGATGAGATGGATCCTTTGGCCGGCACCGATGATCCACGCCTGCCATTGGTGGCATGTGATCCAGCTGTAGGTGGCGTGTATGTACTTGATCCTGCACCTTTGCTCAACGGCGAAACCGATGAGGAAAATGGTGCGCGCCTAACCGGTAATGAGATCGATACCAACCGTCCCATCACCGGTGGATTCAACGCCCAGACCGGCCAGATGGAAATCAGCTTTGCCTTCAAATCCGGCGATGGGGAAGAAGGCTCTGCAACTTGGTCCTCTCTGACCAGCCAGTACCTGCAGCAGCAGATTGCCATCACCCTGGACTCTCAGGTGATTTCTGCACCCGTGATTCAGTCAGCAACCCCTGTGGGTTCTGCAACATCCATCACCGGTGACTTCACTCAAACTGAAGCCCAAGATCTGGCGAACAACCTGCGCTACGGTGCACTGCCCCTGAGCTTCGCAGGTGAAAACGGCGAGCGCGGCGGAACTACCACCACCGTTCCGCCATCACTAGGCGCAGCATCCTTGAAGGCCGGACTGATCGCAGGCATCGTCGGCATCGCGCTGGTCGCCATCTTCGTGTTCGCCTACTACCGCGTCTTCGGATTCGTTTCCCTGTTCACCCTGTTTGCAGCAGGCGTGTTGGTCTACGGCCTTCTGGTACTGCTGGGACGTTGGATCGGATATTCCCTAGACCTTGCTGGTATCGCCGGTTTGATCATCGGTATCGGTACCACCGCCGACTCCTTCGTGGTGTTCTATGAGCGCATCAAGGATGAGATCCGTGAAGGAAGATCCTTTAGATCTGCAGTACCTCGTGCATGGGAAAGCGCCAAGCGCACCATCGTCACAGGCAACATGGTCACCTTGCTCGGCGCAATCGTGATTTACTTGCTCGCGGTCGGCGAAGTCAAGGGCTTTGCCTTTACCCTTGGCCTGACCACCGTATTCGATCTCGTTGTCACCTTCCTGATCACGGCACCACTGGTTATCCTGGCATCACGCAACCCATTCTTTGCCAAGTCATCGGTCAACGGCATGGGACGAGTGATGAAGCTCGTTGAAGAACGCCGCGCCAACGGTGAATTGGATGAGCCTGAGTACCTGAAAAAGATCCATGCCAAGAATGCGGCAGCTGATAAGGCTTCCACTGACAAGTCTTCCACTGACAATTCTGAAGCACCTGGCACCGATACGAACCAAGAGGAGGAGAAGTAGCCATGACTGATTCCCAGACTGAATCACTGTCAACTCAGAGCGTAAAACCAGCCAAAAAACGCAGTTGGTTCAACAGCCTCTACACCGGTGACGGCGGCATTGACTTCATCGCCAAAACCAAACTGTGGTACTGGATCACCGGCATTTTGCTGGTTATCTCGATCCTGTTCATCGCCATCCGTGGCTTCTCCCTGAGCATCGATTTCCAGGGCGGTACCAAGATGAGCATGCCAGCATCGGATTACTCCACCGAACAGGTGGAGGAAACCTTTACTGAAGCCACCGGCATTACTCCGGAAATCGTGCAGATCGTCGGTTCCGGCGACGCCCGAACCCTAGAGATCCACTCCGAGCGACTCAGCGATGAGGATATAGAAAAAGCCCGCCTGGCGATCTACGAGGAATACCAACCCCTAAACTCTGAGGGCCAGCCAAGCCCAGATGCCATCGGTAATTCCACGGTGTCGGAATCATGGGGCTCCACCATCACCCAACGCATGGTGTTGGCTCTGATTGCCTTCCTGGTTATCGCAGCGATCTACATTGCTTTCCGCCTCGAGCGTGAAATGGCCATCGCCGCCATGGCAGCACTTGTTGTTGACGGCATCGTCATCGCCGGCATCTACGCCGTCATCGGCCTCGAAGTATCCCCAGCAACCGTCATCGGTCTGCTCACCGTGCTGACCTTCTCCATCTACGACACCGTCGTGGTCTTTGACAAGGTCAGAGAAAACACCGAAGGCTTCGAAGGCAGCCGCAGACGAACCTACGCCGAACAAGCCAACCTGGCGGTCAACCAGACCTTCATGCGTTCGATCTCCACGACAATCATCTCTGCACTTCCGATCATCGCTTTGATGGTTGTCGCCGTCTGGATGATGGGTGTTGGCACCCTCAAAGACCTCGCACTAATCCAGCTGATCGGCGTCATCGAAGGCACCTTCTCCTCCGTCTTCCTGGCAACCCCACTGCTGGTCAGCCTGAAAAACCGCCTCAGCAAAACCAAAGCGCACACCGCTTCCGTTATGAAGTTGCGCGACGGACAAATCACGCTTATCGACGCCACCCCACAGCCCAACGCCGACGCCTCCGCGCACGGCACCGAAAGCGACACTGACGGTGTGACCCCCGAAGCACCTGCAAAACGTACAGTAAGCAAACCCATTGTGGATGATCACCGATCAAGTGGAACCTGGCGACCAGGCAGAAGCTAAACCCAATTGGTGAACTAAGAAAAATCCCGCAGACTCGCGTTCTGCGGGATTTTTTGTGGGTTCAGAACACGGTGAGGTGCGCCGGCCCCGACTGGTAGGCCACGGCGTTTGAGCGCTAGGTAGATTGTGGATGGGTGGATCCCGAGTTTTTCTGCTACATCGATTACTCGTTCACCGCCGGCCACCCGGCGGGTGGCCTCCTGGGTGAGGGGGTGTTCTTTGCTGGTCATGGATGGACACTCCTTTAGGAAGAGGGTGTCGCATCCACCGCCTGACATCGCCGACTGAAATTGAGCTTGGGAAATTGAGCGCAAGGTATTGAGCCCGAGAAATTGAACATGTGATCTCGAACTTAAGTAACGGGGGGAGACATTCGGCTACGGGACGTCGTTATATAGGTATTGCCAGATTTGGTTGTCGCTGGGGCAAAAACCGTATAATTACAGTCCTATTACGATTCGGGGAAAGGCTGGGTACTTCACACATGTTGTTTCGGAAGTCACGCAGCGCGGTAATCATGTTGGTTGCAGCGTTAGTGATGACAAGCTGTGGTGATGGGGAACCGGAACCAACCAGCCACCAAACAAGCCTTTTCGGCTACGCAGTTAACTCTTCGCTGGCTACAACCAACGCGGCGTCGCTGTTGGGAGTGGCTAATGATGCTGGTCTTTTGGCTGCCAGAGTGTATCCGGGTGTGTATGTTCAGGGTCCTTCTGGGCAGATGATTCCCAACACTGATCTTGCTTCCACGCAGGTATTGCCGGGTATTAACCGCCAGGTGATTTACACTATCAATGAAGATGCCACCTACTCAGATGGTCAGCCTGTGGTGTGTGATGATTTTCTGCTCTCTGCGACAGCTGGGCAGATGCCGGAACTGTTCCAGTCCCATGTGCCATTGACCTCGCAGATTGAGCGAGTGGACTGTGTATCTGGTTCTAAAGTAGCCACCGTGGTGTTCAAGGAAGACCTCGGTGAGCGTTGGCGTTATCTTTTTGAGCAGGGCGATTTGTTGCCAGCCCATGCCGTTGCTTCCAAAGCAGGTATGACCTTGGAGGAGCTTAATCAGGCGTTAAAGGATAAGGATCCTGAAGCGTTGACTGAACCTGCTCGTGTGTGGAGCGAAGGTTTCCAGCTGTCCCAGTTTGATCCAGAGCTGCAGACGGCTTTTGGCCCGTACAAGGTGGATTCTGTGGGTGAATTCGGCGAAGTCAAGCTGGTACGCAATGAGTTTTACAGTGGCGACCAGGCGGTTGAAGCAGAAATCACGATGTGGCCTAAAGGCTCGGATCTCAGCGCCATTGCGGATAATGGAAACCTTCAGATCGCAGATGTTGTGGCGTGGGAGAGCGAGCCGTGGGTAAATCGCGATGACCCATTGAATCCTTATGATATTAAGGAAGAGGTCGGTGTTTTGACTGAGCAGCTCACCTTGGCCAGTGCCGGCGTGTTTTACGCTACGGAGGCCCGGCAGGCATTTGCGGCCTGCGTTGACCAGGAAGCGGTGGCTGCGGCGTCGTCAAGCATCTCTGGAATCGATGTGCCTGCCGTAGGTGTGCACTCGGTGCGTCACCAAAATCCGGTCGTGCACCAAATCGGTGATCTGCCAGCACAGCACATGGCGGTGGATATTAATGCCGCCTCAGCGTTGGCGGGTCAATCCATCCGTATTGGCTACGACGGACCCGATGAGCGCAAGGCTGCAATGGTGGAGGCGATTCGCCAAAGTTGTGAGCCTGCCGGTATCACCGTTATCGATGCGTCGCAGGAGGCTGTTAGTCTTAATGATCTCAGTCGAACCGAAGTCAGTGAATGGGGCTATGAGCAGTACTTCGAAGGGACACTTGACGCTGTTCTGCGTACAGTGGATCCACATCGGGAGTATGAAAATGCCAATACCATTGGAACTGATGCGGAGTCGACGAGGCGCACTGAAGAACAATTGTGGGCTGAAGTCCCATCAATTCCACTAGCAGCGCAACCCCGAGTGTTTGTGATAGATCGCACAGTCGGTAACGTTGTTGTTAATACAGACCTAGCCGGTATCGGTTGGAACATGGACCGTTGGTCCAGAAGTGAGGATTAAGTAGTGAGCGAACAGGCTCTAAGCACCTTCGACAGGGCACGTGAGGCCCTGGACAAGAAAACCCGATATGTGCAGGATTTCCCAGAAAAGGGTGTGCTTTTTGAAGATCTCACTCCAGTTCTGGGAGACGCGGAATCTTTTGCAGCTGTTGTAGATGCCATGGCTGAAGCTGCAGAAAAACTGAATGCAGAAATCATCGGTGGCTTAGATGCGCGCGGATTCCTCCTCGGATCCGCTGTTGCCTACAAACTCGGTCTGGGTGTGCTGGCGATCCGCAAGAAGGGAAAGCTCCCCCCACCTGTGGTGACCCAGGAGTATGAACTTGAATACGGCACTGCAGCACTCGAGCTGCCCAGTGAAGGAATCGACATTGCTGGTAAAAACATCGTTTTGATCGACGATGTGCTGGCAACCGGCGGCACCTTGGGCGCTGCACGTAAACTAATTGAATCGTGTGACGGACATGTTTCCGGATATGTTCTTGCCATTGAGGTCCCAGGCCTCGGCGGTAGGGATAATCTTGGTGATAGGCCCGTCATTGTGGTCAGAGATCCTCAGTAGAAGGATCGAAAGAAAGGCGGCAGGAAAATGAGTCTGGAGCGCAACACGCAAAAATCTTCCATGGGTGTGCGAAGCATGTCAGCCAGGCTTGCCCGCAGCCTCACAGGAAACCGCGTTCGCACCAACCCTGTGCTGGATCCGCTGCTGAGCATCCACCGGCAATTTCACCCACGCGCCGACGTACAAGTGTTGGAACGTGCATATGACACCGCGGAACGTCTTCATGATGGTGTGATTCGAAAATCGGGCGATCCGTATATTACCCACCCGTTGGCTGTCGCCACCATCGCCGCGGAAATCGGCATGGACACCACCACGCTCGTCGCAGCCTTGTTGCATGACACGGTGGAAGACACCGACTACTCTTTGGACGATCTCACCCGAGATTTCGGAGAAGAAGTTGCCAGGCTTGTCGACGGTGTCACCAAGCTCGACAAAGTCGCACTAGGTGCTGCGGCGGAGGCCGAAACGATTCGCAAAATGATCGTCGCCATGAGCCAGGACCCCCGCGTGCTGGTGATTAAAGTGGCCGACCGTTTGCACAATATGCGCACCATGCGGTTCCTGCCGCCGGAAAAGCAAGCTAAAAAAGCACGCCAAACCCTTGAAGTCATTGCTCCTTTGGCACACCGCCTGGGCATGGCCAGCGTGAAATGGGAATTGGAAGATCTATCCTTTGCCATTTTGTACCCCAAGAAGTACGAAGAGATCGTGCGTCTTGTTGCCGACCGCGCGCCCTCTAGAGACCGGTACCTCAAAGAAATTATTGATCAAGTCACCGGTGGCTTGCGCGAAAACAACATCGCGGCAGAAGTGCTTGGTCGACCAAAGCACTACTGGTCTATCTATCAAAAGATGATCGTTCGCGGTCGTGATTTTGACGATATTTTTGATCTTGTTGGCATCCGCATCCTGGTAGACAACGTGAACAACTGTTACGCCGCCATCGGTGTCGTGCACTCCCTGTTCAATGCTCTGCCTGGCCGATTCAAAGACTATATTTCAGCCCCGCGCTTCGGTGTCTACCAATCCCTGCACACCACCGTGATGGGACCTGGCGGTAAGCCTCTGGAGGTTCAGGCACGTACCCACGACATGCACTACAACGCCGAATTCGGCATTGCAGCGCACTGGCGATACAAAGAAACCAAAGGCAGCCACAGTGGCGAGCAAGCCGAAGTGGATCAAATGGCGTGGATGCGCCAACTTCTGGACTGGCAAAAAGAAGCAGCCGACCCCAACGAGTTCCTGGACAGCCTGCGCTATGATCTGACTTCCAAGCAGATCTTCGTGTTCACACCCAAAGGTGATGTGGTCAACCTGCCGGTGAACTCCACCCCGGTGGACTTCGCCTACGCGGTGCACACCGAAGTGGGGCACCGCTGCATCGGCGCCAAAATCAACGGCAAACTGGTCGCTTTGGAAACGAAACTCAAATCCGGCGATCGTGTTGAAGTCTTTACCTCCAAGGACCAAAACGCAGGACCTAGTAGGGGATGGCAAGAATTTGTTGTCTCACCTCGTGCAAAGGCCAAGATTCGCCAGTGGTTTGCCAAGGAACGACGCGAAGAATACCTAGAAGCCGGACGCGATGCGCTGGCAGCAGTTATTCAGCGTGGCGGCCTGCCAATGCACCGCTTGTTCACCGCGTCCTCCATGAAGACGGTGGCAACAGAGCTGCACTACCCAGATGTAGATGCGCTCTACACAGCCATCGGCTCCGGTTCTGTATCTGCGCAACACGTAGTCAACCGCCTCATGGCTATCTTTGGTGACGAAGAAGATGCCGAAGACGCATTGGTTGCACGCACCCCATTCAGCGAGCTGGTCAACTCCCGTGCCACCACGGAAAGCAGCACCGGCATCCTGGTCGAAGGCAGCCCAGATGTCATGGCTAAGCTCGCTAAATGCTGTATGCCAGTGCCAGGAGATGAAATCTTTGGATTCGTCACCCGTGGTGGAGGCGTCTCCGTGCACCGAACAGACTGCACCAACGTGGAGAAGCTCAAAGAAGAGCCAGAACGCATTGTCTCCGTCTCTTGGGCTTCGGAAGGCCAAGGTTCAGTCTTCTCAGCGACACTGCAGCTTGAAGCACTTGATCGCGCAGGCCTGCTCTTTGAGCTTACCCGCGTAATCAACGAACAAAAAGTCTCTGTTACCGCAATGAACTCCCATTGCTCAGAAGACCGCGTAGCCACCGTGCGCTTTACCTTTGCGGTCTCTGACACCAAGCAGTTGGGATCCCTGATGACACAGCTGCGCAATGCCGAAGGAGTGTTTGATGTCTACCGAGTGACCTCGGGTGGCTAGAGGCCTTTAGAGGCCCTTCCGGTTTTGGGGTACATCACAGAACCCGGGCGAGCGGTGTAGACCCGAAAATAAACGAGCCTTTTGTCAGGGTTAAGGTTTAGGTATCTAAGCTAACCAAACACCAACAAAAGGCTCTACCCATGAAGTCTACCGGCAACATCATCGCTGACACCATCTGCCGCACTGCGGAACTAGGACTCACCATCACCGGCGCTTCCGATGCAGGTGATTACACCCTGATCGAAGCAGACGCACTCGACTACACCTCCACCTGCCCAGAATGCTCCCAACCTGGGGTGTTTCGTCATCACACCCACCGGATGCTCATTGATTTACCCATCGTCGGGTTTCCCACCAAACTGTTTATCCGTCTACCTCGCTACCGCTGCACCAACCCCACATGTAAGCAAAAGTATTTCCAAGCAGAACTAAGCTGCGCTGACCACGGTAAAGGTCACCCACCGGGTCACCCGCTGGATTTTACAACGCCTTGCTATTGACCGGATGAGTGTTCACGCAACCGCGAAAGCACTTGGGCTAGGGTGGGATTTAACCTGCCAACTAGCCCTCGATATGTGCCGTGAGCTGGTCTATAACGATCCTCACCATCTTGATGGAGTGTATGTCATTGGGGTGGATGAGCATAAGTGGTCACATAATAGGGCTAAGCATGGTGATGGGTTTGTCACCGTGATTGTCGATATGACCGGGCATCGGTATGACTCACGGTGTCCTGCCCGGTTATTAGATGTCGTCCCAGGTCGTAGTGCTGATGCTTTACGGTCCTGGCTTGGCTCCCGCGGTGAACAGTTCCGCAATCAGATACGGATCGTGTCCATGGATGGATTCCAAGGCTACGCCACAGCAAGTAAAGAACTCATTCCTTCTGCTCGTCGCGTGATGGATCCATTCCATGTTGTGCGACTTGCTGGTGACAAGCTCACCGCCTGCCGGCAACGCCTCCAGCGGGAGAAATACCAGCGTCGTGGTTTAAGCCAGGATCCGTTGTATAAAAACCGGAAGACCTTGTTGACCACGCACAAGTGGTTGAGTCCTCGTCAGCAAGAAAGCTTGGAGCAGTTGTGGGCGTATGACAAAGACTACGGGGTGTTAAAGCTTGCGTGGCTTGCGTATCAGGCGATTATTGATTGTTATCAGATGGGTAATAAGCGTGAAGCGAAGAAGAAAATGCGGACCATTATTGATCAGCTTCGGGTGTTGAAGGGGCCGAATAAGGAACTCGCGCAGTTGGGTCGTAGTTTGTTTAAACGACTTGGTGATGTGTTGGCGTATTTCGATGTTGGTGTCTCCAACGGTCCGGTCGAAGCGATCAACGGACGGTTGGAGCATTTGCGTGGGATTGCTCTAGGTTTCCGTAATTTGAACCACTACATTCTGCGGTGCCTTATCCATTCAGGGCAGTTGGTCCATAAGATCAATGCACTCTAAAACAGGAAGAGCCCCTTTAGATTGTGAAAAAGCCTTGGGCTTCAACCACCGTGTGGTTGAAGCCCAAGGCTTTTAGCGTTCCGGTGGCGCTAGGACCTATCGCATGGAGCGTTCGAAAGCGGTAGCGAAGGTCAGGCCAGCGCTGAGAATACCAATAACGCCAGTAACGATGAGGATGTAATCAGAAATCTGGTCCACATCAATGTCAGAGGAGCCGTTTGAGCTGCCGTTTTCTTCCTCTGCTGCGTCAGCCACGTAAACAACCTGGGCCGGTGTTACTTCTTCAGCCTGAACTGGTGCAGAGAGAGTGGTTGCTGTCATTGCAGCAGCAGTGCCGAGGGCGACGAGGGAAGTACGAGAAAACAGCTTCATTGCTAAACCCCTTAGGTTCATAATTTTAAATACGCAAGCTACTTTATGTATACGTGGGACAATTTGCAACTATTTGTGCAGGTCAAAGCTAAGATTTTGCTTAGAATACCGCAAGGAAATTCGGGGTGGAGAAGCCCGAAGTGACAAAAAATCCTTTGTGAAAATTAGTTCACAAAGGATTAGTCGGTTAAGTCTTGAATTACTTCAGAAAAGAATCCAGCTTGGTGCTGAAGGTTAGGATGGTGGTTAGTGCACCGATAATTGCGGTGATGATCTTGATCCAGTCGTTGATGTTGTCAGTGTCGGAGGAACCGCTGGAAGGCTCTTCGTTGAAATCAAAGTTAACGTAAACTTCTGCTTCAACGCCTGCTTCGTTCTTGGCAATGATCTTTGCGGGACCAGTGAATTCCTTCTTTGGAGTACCGGTGATCTTTCCGGTGTTGTCGATAAGGAGACCAGAAGGAAGGTTGCCTGAGGTGAAGGATACTGCTTCGCCTGCGATGACCTGAACAGTGACCGGGGTGATCGCCTTGCCAGGGACGCCGGTGATGGTGCCAGGCTGCTCAAGCTTCAGGGGAGCAGAAGCCCCTGGCGCCTCAGGGGCATTATCTTCAGCGGTCTTAAGAGCACTTACAGCTGCGTTGGGGACCTCATCAGCGAATGCAGGAGCGGTTACGCCGGAGAGAGTGATAGCTGCAGCGGTACCAAGTGCAACCAGTGAGGTGCGGGAGAAAAGCTTCATTTCCTGGATCCTTCATTTCAGAGAGGTTGAATTTCTCTGATCACCTTAACCGGGGCTTTATAGTCGTGCAAGCCTTTTGTGATGAAAATTCAAGCAAGATGTTATTTAAGTGATTTTTGTGACTAATGTGACTAGTTTTCGACTTCTTGGGACTATTCCTTGCAGGCGCCTGTAAAATACATGCCAGTCCTTTACCCCTATTTGGGGTGGCAGGCTCCTTTTTAAAAGTATCTAACCATTTACTACCTACTGCCTGCGCAAATGGGGCGTCATGCGACACCAATTCTCAATTTTCACTGAGAAACCTGAGAGTGTTTAGGGGCAAAAACGGATCAAAATAAAGATAAAAGTCCGGTTAACATGGATTTAACAGGATGCAAACGATTGGGGATCTGGCCTGGAAATGCCCAGTGAACTGTCCTGCGATGCATCCAGAAGAGGCATCCAGTAAAAGCAATCTGTGATCCAGCGGCAGAAATAGTAGTCAAAGACAGCAAAAACACCGTGCCTCTTGGCAGCTGGCCAAGAAACACGGTGTTGAAAGAAGAGGGGCTTAGAACTTACGCAACAGTTGCGGATTCAATGCGAACCTCTTGAGCTGGTGCTCCGTCGCCGGTTCCACCTTCAGCGCCAACTTCTGCGATGGCATCGAGGGTTGCAAGGCCTTCTTCGGTGATCTGGCCGAAGTAGGTGTAGTTCGGTGCCAGTGGGGAATCCTCGTAGTTGAGGAAGAACTGGGAGCCGTTGGTGTCAGCGCCAGCGTTGGCCATGGCGATGGTGCCGCGCTCGTAGATGACTGGGGTGGTCAGGTCAGTTGCTTCATCGGTGGGGTATTCGTTGGCAAAGCTGAAGCCTGGGCCACCTGCGCCGGTGCCACTTGGATCGCCGCACTGTAGAACGTAAATGCCAGAGGTGGTGATGCGGTGGCAGACAGTGTCGTTGTAGTAGCCCTCGGAAGCCATGTGCTCAACAGCGTTGACGGTACAAGGGGATACGGAGCGATCAAGTTCCATGCCGATGTTGCCCTGTGCAGTGGTCAGGTTGACGGTCACGGTGCCGGTTGCTGGCACGTTTTCAGTAGCAGGCTTGGAGACATCCTTGGAAGCCTCGCCAGCATCTGGGTACTCACAGGTCACGGAGTCGCCGAGCGCAGTGGTGCGGGTCAGCGCCAGTGGCTGATAGTCAGGGGTCTCTGCGGTGGTGGATGTTTCATCAGCGGTGATGACTTCGTCTTCGGTGCTGCGGGTAGCTGCGTACCAGATACCGCCAACGACAACCAGGATGACAGCCAGGGAAGCAAAGACCACGGTTAGTGGCTTGGTCTTTTCTTTGCGGTCCCGGCTTTTGATTTCTTTCTCCAGCTGGGAAAGCGCCTGTTGGCGTCGTTCCTTATTAGTGCTCACAGAGTTTGATCCCTTGCTACTTGATTTTGAGAATGTCCAACGTCAAAAAAATTCTTTTCTATCCTAACTGTATCTTCACACCTTGAGGGAATGATGGGGGAGCGCCCCTTGCGCACTACACTGTTTATCCATGGAGATTCTCGGATTCGCGGCTGGTCCGTATAAAACAAATTGCTATGTGGTGCGCGGGGAGAATGAGGTCGCGATCATTGATCCTGGCATGCATGCCCACGATGATTTGGTGGAATACATCACCACGAATAATTTGAGCGTGGACAAGATTGTGCTCACCCACGGACACATTGATCACACCCGTGATGCTGGTGTTGTGGCAAAGCGTTTCAATGCGCCGGTCTACATCCATCCTGATGATGCGTTTTTTCTTGAGGTCTACAAGGGATCTGGAACAAAGACGGCCATGCTTTTCGACGCCGACAACATGGTGTCGCCTGATCCTGAGTCACTGCGTGATTTGGTTGACGGTGAGACAATTACTTTGGCTGGCGAAGAATTCACATTGAAGCATGCACCAGGGCATTCACCTGGTTGTACGCTGATCGTCGGCAAGGAATACTGCTTTAGCGGTGATGTGTTGTTCAAGGGCTCTATTGGTCGCACTGATTTTGAGTGGTCTGATGCAGATGCCATGAATGAGTCACTACGCACGGCAGTGCTCCCACTTGATGATGCATTGCAGATTCTTCCTGGGCATGGCCCAACCACAACCATGCGTGCAGAACGCACTGGTAACCCTTTCTTGCTGGCACTGTAGGGCTAAGTTCCGTACTACTTCTTCGAATAGGTATCGTTAATAATCGTGAGTCAAAACAAGTCCAAGTCTGAAAAGCTTCAGTCATTTGCTGCACCCAAGGGTGTTCCTGATTACGCCCCACCAAAATCTGCAGCGTTTTTAGCAGTCCGTGATGCCTTTGTTAATCAAGCACATAAGGCCGGGTTTGAGCATATTGAGCTGCCGATCTTTGAAGACACCGGCTTGTTTGCGCGTGGTGTTGGTGAGTCCACTGACGTAGTGAGCAAGGAAATGTACACCTTCGCTGATCGTGGCGAGCGCTCTGTCACGCTGCGCCCAGAAGGCACTGCAGGCGTGATGCGTGCGGTTATTGAACACAGCTTGGATCGCGGTCAACTTCCCGTGAAGTTGAACTATGCGGGACCATTCTTCCGTTATGAGCGTCCACAGGCGGGTCGCTACCGTCAGCTTCAGCAGGTCGGCGTGGAGGCCATTGGTGTGGATGATCCAGCGCTTGATGCGGAGATCATTGCGTTGGCGGATCGTTCGTACCGCAGCTTGGGGCTGAAGGATTTCCGTCTGGAGCTCACCAGCTTGGGTGATCGTCACTGCCGTCCCGAGTATCGTCAGAAGCTGCAGGATTTCTTGTTTGCACTTCCTTTGGATGAGGAAACCCGCAAGCGCGCAGAGATCAACCCACTTCGGGTGTTGGATGATAAGCGTCCTGAAGTCCAAGAGATGACTGCGGATGCACCATTGATGCTGGATCACCTTGATGCAGAGTGCCGTGAGCACTTTGAAACAGTGACTGGTTTGCTCGATGACATGGGTGTTCCATATGTGATTAACCCACGCATGGTTCGTGGTTTGGATTACTACACCAAGACTTGTTTTGAGTTCGTTCACGATGGCCTGGGCGCACAGTCTGGTATTGGTGGCGGCGGACGCTACGACGGTCTGATGGCACAGCTTGGCGGACAGGATCTGTCTGGCATCGGCTATGGCCTGGGTGTGGATCGCACCATGTTGGCTCTGGAAGCTGAAGGCGTGACCGTCGGTGCTGAGCGTCGCGTTGATGTGTACGGCGTTCCACTGGGCAAGGATGCCAAGAAGGCGCTTGCTGGAATCGTGAACAAGCTGCGCGCTGCGGGCATTTCCACCGATATGTCTTACGGCGACCGTGGCCTGAAGGGTGCCATGAAGGGCGCTGACCGCTCCAACGCGTTGTACACCTTGGTGCTGGGCGAGCAGGAGCTGGAGAACAACACCATCGCGGTGAAGGATATGCGTGCGCATGAGCAGCACGATGTCGCATTGGACGAGGTTGTGGCCTTTTTGCAGGAGAAACTTGTTTAAATAATTCATAAGTAAAAAACCGTCAATTCACGATGTGGGTTGGCGGTTTTCCTATTAGGCTCACTTTTATGACGAGCGCACACTTTGAATCCCGCCGGATTGGCACTCCGCTTCGCGATAATTATGACGTCATTGTGATTGGCGGTGGAATCTCAGGTGTACAGATTGCGCGACATGCTCAAGGCCGCGGTTTACGCACTGTGATGTTTGAGGCCAGAGATTATTCTTCTGGAACATCATCGACAACCTCCAAGATGATTCATGGTGGTTTGCGCTATTTGGAGCAGTACGATTTCGGCGTGGTCCAGGAAGCCGTGAAGGAACGCCGGTACCTAGGTATCGCCGCTCCGCATTTGGTGGCTCCACGCAGTTTCATGCTCACGGCGTTTGATTGGTCAGAGCCGAAAGCCCCTGTGTTGGGTGCTGGTGTGGCGTTGTATGAAACGATGGCGTGGCAGCGTAACCAGGGGCAATCGAAGGAAAACCACTCGCCGCGTTTCCGGTGGATTCCTAAAAATGCACTGCTCAAGGAAGTCCCGTGGCTTGACCCGGAGGGCTTGAAGGGAGCGTGGCGCCACGATGATACGTTGAATCTCCATGCAGAACGACTCCTCCTCGCGGTGATTAAAGCTTTTGCGGCAGATGGCGGAACGGCGATTAACCACGCCAAAGTCACTCGCATTCTCCGGAACGTGGAAGAAGGCCGCGTCAAGGGTGTAGAAGTGACTGATCAGGTCACCAACACCACGCATGAGGTGTATGCCCCTGTGGTGATCAACGCTGCGGGTCCGTGGGTTGCGCAGGCGTTGGGTGATTTGGCGGAGGTAACCAAGTTGAAGGTGCGCCAATCCAAGGGAGTGCATTTGCTCACTGGTGATTTGGGCAGTCAGAGTGGCGTGTTTGTGCGTGGTAAAAACGGCAAGCATGTGATCGTGAATCCGTGGATGGGGCGCACCCTTATTGGTCCAACCGACACCATGATTGACGGTGACGCTGATGATGCGGCTGCAGATGAAAGCGATATCGATTTGCTGCTTGAGACCATCGATTCGGTACGCGCTACACCGCTTGATCGCAAAGAGATCATCTCCACGCTGGTGGGTGTGCGCCCGCTTGTTGATGACGGCACCGACACCTACACGTCCTCTCGCCGTTTCGATATTTCTGATCACGCCAACGTGGGCATTGATGGTTTGGTGTCTGTCTCTGGCGGCAAGTGGACCACTTCGCGCGTGATGGGGTACAAGGTGATTGAGCATGTGGTGGAGCACCAAGCTGCGGTGTTACCTCCGCTGCGCCACTTTGACTCCAGGCAGATGCCGTTGAGTACTTCTTTTGGCGCGTATGAGTCCGTGGGTGATTCCTTTGAGTCAGCGCTTCGCAGCCACCCCGAGCTGGATGTGGATGATGAAATCCGCGTGCATCTGGCCAGACTGTATGGAACTGAGCATGAAAAAGTGCTGGATCTCGTCGCAAAGCAACCCGACCTGGGGCGCCGACTTGACCCAGACAACCTTGATATCGCGGCGCAGGCCGTTTTTGCTGTCGCCGAGGAGGCGGCCGTCGACCTGGCGGACGTGCTGGATCGTCGCATTGTGCTCGGCACGCTGGGTTATGTGCAACCGGCTGCCGTGCGTGCGACGGCCGAAGCAATGGCGCAGGTCACCGGGTGGTCAGCTGAGCTTATCGACGCCCAGTGCCAGTCCTACCTCGCCAAGCAAGACAAAATCCAAGCCGTGTTAAAGCCGTACCGCTAACACTCCGTCATCGACACCGGGAAGCCCAAGGTGGTTGCCAAACCACCAAGGGACGTTTCCTTGTATTTGGTCAACATGTCCCGACCGGTGGCAGCCATCGTGACCACCACATCATCCAAACTCACGCGATTGTTGCCATCACCAATCCGGGCAAGCCTTGCCGCATTGATGGACTTCATGGCAGCAATAGCGTTGCGTTCAATACACGGAATCTGCACTAACCCGCCCACCGGATCGCACGTCAATCCCAAATTGTGCTCCAACGCAATCTCCGCGGCGTTTTCCACCTGTTGCGGAGAACCACCTAAGACTGCACACAACCCGGCAGCCGCCATCGCGGACGCTGAACCAACCTCACCCTGACACCCCACCTCCGCGCCAGAGATCGAGGCATTTTCCTTAATGATGATGCCCACCGCACCCGCGGTATACAAAAACGTCCGCGCCTGCTCCGCCCCAAAACCTGTCAAAAAATCCCGCGCATAGTGTATCACCGCCGGAATAATCCCCGCAGCACCATTAGTCGGAGCAGTAACCACACGACCACCAGCGGCGTTTTCTTCATTCACCGCCAAGGCGTACAGATTCACCCACTCCACAGCATCAAGATCAGCACCCAGCTCACACGTATCCCCGTTGCTAATCAGCGCGTGTACCTGCGGCGCCCGACGTTGCACATTCAACCCACCCGGTAAAATCCCAGGCGTTGCGATGCCTTGTGCCACGCACTCCTGCATAATCTGCCACACTCGATCCAAATGGGCATCCACTGTGCCAAGATCCCCGTGGATTAAGCGCTCATTATCCTTCATGACCTCCGCAAAATCGCGCCCATATGCGAGTAATTGGGAACTCTTCTGAAAAGGACAAGGCACCTCTGCCTCTGGATGAATGGTTGACACACCTGATCCGATATCGTCCAGCTTCCGGAAATCCTCCAACGTCATAATGAACCCACCACCCACCGACAAATAAGTCCTTGTGGTTGATCCTTTAAAGGTAACGGCATTGGGGTGTTCTGGAAGAGGATGAGGATCAAACGTCAGGGAATACGACACCGTTCCCTTTGGCCCGTTCACAGAACCTTTCGCAGGAATCGGCGCGCCGGGTGAGGGTGCAGCATCAATGGGAACTATCGTTGGTTCCCATCCCACCAGACCCAGTAATACCGCCCGGTCAGTGCAGTGGCCTTTACCGGTGGCGGCAAGGGATCCGTGCAACGTGATATCGACATGCGAGCTGGGAAATTCAGAGATATACGTGAGGGCGGCTCTCATGGGGCCGACGGTATGTGAGGATGATGGTCCGATACCGATGCTAAATAGATCAACAACACTGATAGCCATGGCTGAGGGTGGGCCTTTTCTCTGGTGGTGTACAAGGTGATCTGCTTGATTGTAGTTGTTTTTGGTCCATCGCCTCCGTGAGAGTCTGAAGTTGCACGAATCCACCACAGATCATGAAATTTCAGCAATCTGTGGTGGATTTTCTCGGTGAAAGGCTCTGTACCTGCAATTTTCGGACCGATTCCAAAGGGCGATGGCCGGTTTGTGGTGGATCCTTGCCCTGGAAGCTTTCAGGATTCACACTTGTCACACTTGTCCCAAAACTATGACCCTCTAAAACGCCGTTTAAGCGCTTTACAGGGTCTGGGTCATGTCTTGGGGTCTCCAAATGCTTCAATGCCTTAAACGGAGATCCGCGAATTTAGCCGTTTCCGTCGTGTCCTTTGAGAAGATCGGCAAAGCTGCTGAAGTTCTCTCCCGGGGTCACGCCAGTGGTGCGACGGAAGGAAAGGTCAGCGTCTTGGTTCGCGGTTGCGCCCCCAAGGCCTTCCACACTGGAGTAATCCTGCAACATGAGTGTCGCTAATTCGCCAGCTGCGCGGTTCACGCGACGTTCAAAGTCGGCGCCAGCTTCAGTGCCGAAATCTTCCGTGGCTGCGAACACGCCGGTGGGTACGACAACTGCTCGCAAGTAGGTAAACAGTGGTCGGATGGCGTGGTCGAGAACCAGTGAGTGGCGTGCCGTTCCAGCAGATGCCGCAATGATGGTGGGCAGACCCACAATGGTCTTGGGGTCCAGGACATCAAAGAACATCTTGAAGATGCCGGAGTAGCTCGCGGTAAATACTGGGGTAACAGCGATCAGGCCATCGGATTCAGCAAGGCGCTGTTTTGCAGCGTCAAGTGCTGGTGAGCTCATACCGGCGCTTGTGAATGAGGTAGCGAGATCAAAGATCAGGTCTCGGATTTCAATTACTTCAATATCCAGGGATTCGCCACGAGCAGAAACAGCGGTTTGGACTGCCTTGGTGATTTGATCCGCCACGGAACGAGTGGTGGACGGGTTAGAAAGGCCTGCGGTAACAACAGTGAGCTTTCGCATAATGTGTCTCCTTAGTTTCAGAAAAACTACTCAGTTGGCTGACCAGGGTTGATCTGGAAGTGAGGGCTGTTTCGGTTGGCCTTCAGGCTCTGGTGGGTTGGTGGGTTGGATGGAACGTGGTCTGGGCGACGCTCCTCCATGCGGCGGCGTACCTCTGGGACGACATCGTGGCCGAGGCGTTCGATCTGATCAAGGACCATTTCTAGTGGCAGGCCGGCGTGGTCGATGAGGAAGAGCTGGCGCTGGTAATCGCCTACCCAGTCGGCGAATTCCATGGTGCGTTCGATAACTTGCTCAGCGGTACCGACGGTTAGTGGGGTCAGGCGGGAGAAATCTTCAAGTGATGGTCCGTGTCCGTAGACAGGGGCGTTGTCGAAGTAGGGGCGGAAGGTCTTCTTTGCTTCTTCTTCAGAATCGCCGATGAAGACTTGGCCACCGAGTCCCACGATGGCCTGGTCTGCTTGGCCGTGTCCGTAGTGTTCGAAACGCTGGCGGTAGAGGTTGACCATTTGGGCGGTGTGCTCTTTGTTCCAGAAGATGTTGTTGTGGAAGAAGCCGTCGCCATAGAAGGCTGCTTGCTCTGCGATTTCGGTGGAGCGGATGGAGCCGTGCCAGACGAATGGTGCAACGCCGTCTAATGGTGCTGGGGTAGAGGTGTATCCCTGCAACGGTGTGCGGAATTTGCCCTGCCAGTTGACTACGTCTTCGCGCCAGAGGCGGCGCAGGAGGTGGTAGTTTTCAATCGCTAGTGGGATGCCTTGGCGGATGTCTTTGCCAAACCATGGGTAAACGGGTCCGGTGTTGCCACGGCCCATCATGAGGTCAACACGGCCGCCGGAGAGGTGCTGGAGGAAGGCGTAATCTTCGGCGATTTTTACCGGGTCGTTGGTGGTGATCAGCGTGGTAGAGGTAGAGAGCAGGAGCTTCTTGGTTTTCGCTGCGATATAGGCTAAGTGTGTGGTTGGGGAGGAGGGTACAAATGGTGGGTTGTGGTGCTCGCCGGTGGCAAAGACATCGAGGCCTACTTCTTCAGCCTTGAGTGCGATTTGGGTCATCGCGTGGATGCGTTCGCCTTCGGTGGGAGCTTTGCCGGTGGTGGGGTCTACGGTGACGTCGCCAATGGTGAAGATGCCGAATTGCATGGTAATTTTTCCTTCCAACCAAGTTTGTTGATATGTCACCAAACTAGCAGTTTTTAATGGACGCGTCAACAAAAATTCTAAATAGGTATGACTAATAGATTTTGAGCATGTCCATCAGTGTTCGCATGTCTCGACCAGTGACAACACGCAGGGGCTTTTGGTGGGGTTTACCGTGCTCGGTCAAGATGACGGACCAGGGGAGTTTGGGGCCGGTCATGATGTCGATGATTTCTTGGGCCGTTGAGGAGCGGGGCAAAAAGACTGCTGTGTCGGAAGATTCTGCATAATCCAGCACATCATTAATGGAGCGTGCATCCAGCTGGGCGTTGTCATGTAAATCGGAGGCGACCCAACGAGCGATCGTGTTGGTAGTTAGCAGTGCCACGTATTCCGTTCCGCTATATATGGGGAATTGGGAGATCTCTGTGGTTCGCACAACTTCTAAGGCTTTACTCACTGGATCTTCAAGTGAGTAGGAGCGAACTTTTTGCGCGGGAAGCACATCTAAGGCGATGGGTGGGTTGAGTAAAAGAGATCGAATTTTCTCAATGGTGTCTACGGTGTCGGGGCGGGGATCTGCAATGGGGCGTAGATCGTTGTATTGGCCGTGGCTAATTGCGTTGCGAAGCTCTGCAAAAGCATCGAGTGTTTCTGCTTGTTCTTTAGAGGTCAGGTGCTGTTTCTCGGCGATACGTACCATCCACCTGAAACTGTCGGAGCGTTTGGCGCGCAGCTGGGTTCGAAGGTGGGCTTCGATGTCATTGAAGGCGGATAAAAAGGAGACTGCTAGATCAGGGCTTTCCGTCATGTTTTTCGATGTTAGCCATCGCGCCGTGTTTAAGACCGGACAAATAAAGGCCAAGGAGTGCTTTGTGGGAGTTTTCTGAAATTGTCGCCAGTGCGGTGATGGGTGGACGGGAAATGGTAATCAAACCGACGATGTAGGTGCCCGGCGCGATGTCGTGGTGTACGAGTCCGTGCTGCTTGGCCAGGTTGATGAGTGTTGTGGTGTTTTTCTCTGTGGTGCGACGCAGGGCGGAGACCTCGTCGGGGAGGTCGTCTAAGGATTCTGGGGCAAGTGCTGGGACGAGGGAGCCTAGGCCGCGGTCGAAAAGTAGTTGGTTGAAGGAGGTCCACACGCCTTCTGGGTCGGTGGGGAAGGTGCTGATGGCTTGGAGTTGGAGGGAGATGACCACGTTGAAAAGGTATTGGGCGCATGCCATGTCCAGTGTGAAGCGATCGGGGAAGTTTCGGTATAAAGTTGCAACACCCACTCCTGCCTGTTCTGCAATGTTGTCCATGGTGAGCGAATCATGATGGTGAGTGCGGTAGAGATTGCAGGTTGTGGTGATGATGTGTTCGCGGCGTTTTAGTGCGTCTGCTCTCATGTTTTTGTTCTCCAGTTGACAGCGGGGGTGGTGGTGGTTCTAAAATAGCCTACGTTAACTGATAGTGTTTCCTCCACTTACGGAAGAAGATACATGAATACTCCTCTTTTGAGAAGCTCTGGGCTCTCCATCCGCGACACACCCTTCGCCGATGTTGAGATAGCTCCAGACAGCGGGCTCACCTTGCTGAGCACCGGGCGCGAATCCCAATCCAGTTCCTTTTCTTTGGTACTTTCCGGCCGCATGCGCGCCTCCACCGGAACCATCGAATTAAACGGCGAACCCATCAAGGCAACCAAACTGGCCAAGCATGTGGCTTTGGCGGGCATCCCTGAAATCGATTCACTCGAGCGACTTGTCACTGTGCGCACCGTTGTCCGTGAACAACTCGCCTGGTCAAGCCCTTGGTACCTGATGGTGCCCAGGGATATTAGTGATTCGGGACAGTGGGTTGACGTCGAAAAGCATCTTGGCCTGAACCTGAACCCTAAAACCTTAATCGGCGACCTCAGCGTGCTCGAGCGTTTTAAGCTGCGCATCGCGCTGGCGCTGCTGGCGCGGCCAGAGGCGCAACTGTTGGTCGTGGATGATCCCGATCAAGTGCGCAGCATGGAATTGCGTGCGGAAGTGTTGCACGCATTGAAAGGTGTTGCAGAGGATCTCCCTGTGGTCGTCGTATCAACCAACCCAGACTTTGATTCCTTGGCCGATACCGCTTTGACCATTACGGGGGCTGGAAACTAATGGCATTTTTACACTTTGGCTCAGAACTGAAACGATTTGGCCGCGGAAAACTCCCACCATTGGGGTTTGTTGTGGTCATGTTGCTGCCGTTGCTTTTCGGCGGCGTCTTTGTTTCTGCCTACTATGACCCCATCGGTGGCTTGTCCAAGCTTCCCGTGGCCGTGGTCAATCAGGACGAAGGTGAACTCGATGCCGGCGCCCAGGTGGTGGAGAACCTCCTGGAGCAAGACAACATCAAATTCATTGAAGTCAGCGCCGAGGAAGCCCGCGAGGGAATCAACGACGGTACCTATTATTTCGGCATTGAAATTCCGAAGAACTTCAGCGATTCTATTGCCAGCGTGACCAGCGATTCACCCGCGCCAGCAACCGTCAACGCGGTATTCAACAACAGCAACGGCTTCATTGCCTCCATGCTGGGCAACCAGGTGGTCAACACTGTTGTGGAGACCATGGACACGGAATTCGGCGTCCGCATTGTGGATAACATGCTCGTCGGTTTCTCCACCTTGGGCGACGGCATGAACCAAGCCGCCGAAGGTGCCACTACGCTCAGCGATGGCGTCGGTTCCGCCAACGACGGCGCCGTTCAGCTTGCCGACGGCGCGGTCACCCTGCGCGACGGCATCGCAAGTGCCAATGAAGGTGCGCAATCGCTTGCCGACGGCGCCAGCCAGCTCGACACCGGCCTCGGCTCCGCGGCTACAGGCAGCCAAACGCTCGCCGACGGTCTATCCAGCCTGTCTGCGGGCACCGCCCAACTAGGCCAAGGCGCAACCCAGGTTTCAGATGGCGTGGGCCAACTTGTCGACCAAGTAGCACCACTGACCGCCTATGTTCCAGACATCAACTCCCAGCTGATCACCCTGCGCGACGGCGCAGCCACCATTGCCTCTGAACTATCTGACCCCTCCAGCACCTACCGCTCCGGCGTGGACTCCGCTGTGAGCGCATCCCAGCAACTAGCAGCCGGCCTGCAAACCCTGAAAGACGGATCCAGCCAACTCAGCATCGGTGCACGCACCCTCGCTGATGGCATCAGCCAATTGGCCGCAGGTTCAGAACAGCTAGTTGTTGGCGCACAAGCACTGCGCGACGGCACCGTCCAGCTTGATGAAGGCTCCAGCGAACTCGCCCTCAAACTCACCGACGGCGCAAGCCAAGTACCAACCTTCGCTGACGGCGCAGACACCACCATCGCAACCCCAGTTGAAACAGAACAAGCAGGAGACACCACACCGCTCTTCGGTATTGGTCTCGCACCATTCTTCATGGCTGTCGGCCTGTTCATGGGAGCAACCGTTGCCTGGATGATCCTGCACCCAATCAGTCGCCGCGCACTTGACTCCCGCATGGGAGGCTTCCGAGGCACCCTGGCAAGCTACCTTCCAGCAACAGTCTTAGGCCTTGGCCAAGCAACCATCATGTGGGCAGTACTGTACTTCCTGCTCGACCTCAATCCAGCTCACCCAGCTGGACTGTGGATGGCGATGGTCGCCATCTCATGGGTATTCATCTCCATTACCCATATGTTCAACAACGTGGCAGGACCCTCCGCAGGCCGTGTGCTGTCCATCGTGATGATGTCCTTCCAGCTAGTCTCCTCCGGTGGCCTATACCCACCAGAAACCCAGCCAGCATTCTTCCACTGGTTCCACACCTACGACCCGATCACCTACGCAGTCAACCTCATGCGTCAAATGATCTTCAACGAAACCCCATCCAATGACCCACGCTTCATGCAAGCAATCTGGGTACTGCTCTTCATCTGGGCACTGATGCTTGCCATCTCCACCCTGGCGAATAGAACAAACAAGGTCCTTCGCATGAAGGATTACCACCCAGAACTGAAGGTCTAGAAGCTTTTCCCGCCCGGTTCAATAGCGTTAATGGCAGAATCAAACGCTATGGACCGGGCACAAATCTCTGCACTGCTAGATAGAGCACAGCACACAATCAACCTTGCCGAACAAGCAAACAACGTGCTCCGACTGTTGAAAACACCCGGAACGGCCACAGTAGGGGACAAAGGGACACTCGGCACCGATACCTATCTGATCCCATCCCGCAACATCACCTGGCCTGACAACCTGTATGTCAACGTCTTTCTAGACGGCATGAATGCAGAAGCCACCCTTACCGATTACGTCGCATCAGTCGCTTCGATCCCACGCCTATGCCAGATCATCAACGAGGGCCAAGGCGGCATGTTCCGCAGACTATTCAACCCCACCAAGGTCCAAGCCGGCGACCAAGCTGTCTTCGACCTCATGGTCAAACTCGACGAGATTTCATCTACCACCCACGAAGTCTCCCGCATGCTCGAGGGCGTCCACGCTGCCCGCACCCGCCAACAACAAGGCGTTGCACTTTTCCCAGGTATTCATGGAGTGGGAGAGCGCTACATCGAACGCGCACAACAGGTACTCGCCTCAGCCCTCGGTATCGCTGGATTCAGTGCCGAACCCTGGGACGGACATACCCTTGCCCAAGCGCGCCGGGTAGTTCAACGCTACGCCCAAGATCCTAACTCCGAATACCGGCTGAAAAGCGAAGCCGAGAAACACCTCACATCCATCAACGAGCTCCACGTACAGATACTCCTCGAACAACTCCCCGTCGATGCTCTCCGCACCGCCACCGATCACCGCCTGCGCTTTGGATCCCTCGATTCCATCCACGTCGCAACCGTCGCCGACGTCCTAAAAACACACACCTCCATCCTCACCACCGTGCAAGGTATCGGCGCCCAAACCGCGGGGCGGATGAAAGCCGCAGCAGAAACACTCAAACAAGAAGCACTACGCCGCCAAAACACCTCCATCGGCGACGAACCTACCCAACCCGCCATGCGTCTAATCAACGTGCTGGCTCGCTTCGACCAAACCGAAACCATCACGCCCGAAGAACGCGCCCGCCGCACCCGCGTCATCGACTACGTAGAACACATACCCCCAAGCCTCGACCCCTACATCGTCATCAACCCAGCAACGCCTGAGTTCAACAACTTCACCGACGACCTCCGCTGGATCGACGCAAACCCCAACCTCTTCCACCCACAAACAATCACCACCCCACCCGCCGACATCTGGGACGACTACATCTCCCGTCCCGCTCACTACCAAGGCCTGCTAGCCACGCTGCTCGGCCGCGACATCGAAGGCGCAGACGAACTCCTCGACGCCACCACCCTCCAAAAAATCAGAGACCTCACCCTCGACAAAACTCATCTCACCGACCTCCACCTCCGCGGATACCAATCATTCGGCGCCCGCTTCGCCATCATCCAAAAGAAAACCCTCCTCGGCGACGACATGGGACTCGGCAAAACAGTCCAAGCCCTCTCCGCAGCTGCACACCTTGCCGCCACCGAAAAAGACTTCCGCACCCTCGTCGTCGTACCCGCATCCGTCATTGTTAACTGGACCCGCGAATGCAAACGCTTCCTCAACCTCCCCGTATTCATCGCCCACGGAGACAACAAACAAGACGCCATCAACGCCTGGTCTAACACCAACGGAATCGCAATCTGCACCTACGACGGCGTCCGCACCATGGACATCCCTGCGCCGGGTCTGGTCATTGCCGATGAAGCCCACCTGATCAAAAACCCCTCCACCAAACGCACCCAAGCACTGCGCAAACTTATCGACGCCGCCCCATACACCCTTCTGATGACCGGCACACCACTAGAAAACAAAGTGGAAGAGTTTGTAAATCTCGTGCGCTACATCCAACCGGAGCTGATCACCCGTGGCATGTCCAAAATGCAGGCCGAGAATTTCCGCGAGCGCATCGCACCAGCCTATCTGCGCAGAAATCAAGCTGATGTGCTTGACGAACTCCCAGAGCGCACCGACTCCATCGACTGGATCGACCTCACCCCAGAAGACCGCAGCGCCTACGACGACCAAGTCCGCCAAGGCAGCTGGATGGGCATGCGCCGCTCCGCCATGCTCTCACCAACACCACGCCTAACTTCCGCAAAAATGCAACGCATCCTAGAACTCCTCGAAGAAGCAGAAGAACACGGCCGCAAAGCCCTCATCTTCACCTACTTCCTCGACGTCCTCGACGAACTGGAAAAGCATCTAGGCGAGCGCGTCATCGGCCGCATTTCCGGCGACGTGCCAGCCACCAAGCGCCAATTGCTTGTCGACGCCCTGTCCCACTCCAAACCCGGATCCGCCCTCATTGCCCAAATCACCGCCGGGGGAGTAGGCCTAAACATCCAATCCGCGAGCCTCTGCATTATTTGTGAACCTCAAGTAAAGCCAACCATCGAACAGCAGGCCGTCGCCCGAGTCCACCGCATGGGCCAAACCGCCACCGTCCAAGTCCACCGACTCATCGGCGACGAAACCGCAGACGAACGCATGCTAGAAATCCTGGCAGGCAAAACTCACGTCTTCGACGTCTACGCCCGGCTATCTGAAACCGCAGAGATTCCAGATGCTGTGGATATCACTGAATCACAGCTGGCAGCACGGGTTATTGATGAGGAGCGTGCACGGTTAGGGCTTACTGAATCCACTGGCCCTAAAGATGAAGAAACGGCCTTAAGCTAGTTGCCTAAGGCCGGAATTAATCGGTGTGGGGAGACGTCGAAAAGTAATGCTTTAAGCGTCGTTGTAGACGCCCCGGCCGAGGAAGTCGCAGGCGCTCATCTGGCCGGTGTTGTAGCCGGCGAGGAACGCGTCTTTGCGCTGCTGCGATGAGCCGTGAGTCCAGCTTTCAGGATTGACATCGCCACCGGATCGTTGCTGGATATTGTCGTCGCCCACGGCGCTTGCAGCAAGGAGAGCGGAATCTAGCTCAGATTCGGTGATGGGTTGGAGTAGCGGATCCGGGCCTTCGCTGGAGTGATTAGCCCAAATGCCTGCGTAGCAATCGGCCTGCAACTCGATCTTGACGGCGTTGGAATCAGCGCCCGGATCGTTGTAATTGGACAGTCCAAGTGTGCCCTCGAGGTTTTGGATGTGGTGGCCGTACTCGTGCGCCACGATGTACATCTGGGCAAGCGGGGCGTTTTCTGCACCGAACTGACGCATCTGATCGAAGAAAGTCAGGTCAAAATAAGCGTCTTGGTCTGACGGACAGTAAAACGGCCCAGTGGACGCAGAAGCGAAACCGCAGCCGGTTTGGGTGGAGTTTTCGAAAAGAGTCAATGTCGGCTCGGTGTATTCGATACCAGCCTGAGCTGGAAGCAAAGTCTGCCACATTTCATTGACGGAGAATGAGGTGTAGTAAAGGCGACAATCATCACTGGCGTTGGCATCTGCGCCGGTTTGGCAGTGATCAAAGTCGCCGGCTCCGGTGGACTCTCCAGACTCGATCTGGGTTTGATCGCCACCTAAAACCTGGTCGATCTCGGCAGGGTTACCGCCAAGGAGCAAGAAGAGCCCGACTAGGAGCAGGCTACCGATGCCGCCACCAACGGCCATCCCTCGGCCACCGCCGCCACTTTTGCGGGCATTTCCACCTGATCGAGTTACATCATCACGAAAGGTCATGAAAGAAATCATGGCACATTACATAGGGAAACCGACAGGTTCGGGTGTAACAAAATGGACGCAATCGAAAACTGACTGCACCTAATAAACCACTCAAGGTTCAAGGCAAACCAGATGGCGGGTACAATGCGTGTGTTGCCTGTTTCTGGGCTGCATGCCCGCCCTTTTTGGGTGGTTGAGCTTATTGTTTAAGGCTCCAGAAACCATCGACTGATCAAAACCAAGCGGAAGGACTTCCACCAACGTGCTGCGCACTCATCTCTCAGGCGAGCTTCGTAAAGAAAACGCAGGCCAGTCAGTTACTCTGACCGGCTGGGTCAATCGTCGCCGTGACCACGGTGGCGTGATCTTCATCGATCTTCGCGACCGTACTGGCATTGCCCAGGTTGTTTTCCGCAATGAGGACGTTGCTGAGCGTGCACACGCGCTGCGCAGCGAATTCGTCCTACGCGTCACCGGCGTCGTCGAAGAGCGCCCAGAAGGCTCTCAAAACCCTAACCTTGCATCCGGCGACATTGAAGTCAGCGTTACCGAATTTGAGGTACTCAACGAGTCCGCTCCACTTCCTTTCCAGATCGAGGATTCCTCCTCTGCTGGTGAGGTTGGCGAAGAGACCCGTCTGAAGTACCGCTACCTGGACCTGCGTCGCCCAGTTCAGGCGAACGCCCTGCGTCTGCGCTCTGCTGCCAACAAGGCTGCACGCACCGTGTTGGACAGCCACGATTTCACCGAGATCGAGACCCCAACCTTGACTCGTTCCACCCCAGAAGGCGCACGTGACTTCCTGGTTCCAGCTCGTCTGCGCCCAGGCACCTTCTACGCATTGCCACAGTCCCCACAGCTGTTCAAGCAGCTGCTGCAAGTTGCTGGCATGGAGCGCTACTACCAGATCGCTCGTTGCTACCGCGATGAGGATTTCCGTGCAGACCGCCAGCCAGAGTTCACCCAGCTGGACGTTGAAATGTCCTTCGTGGACCAGGATGATGTCATCGCACTGGGCGAGGAGATCATCTCTGAGGTGTGGAAGTTGATCGGATATGAGATCAAGACTCCAATCCCACGCATGACCTATGCCGATGCAATGCGTCGCTACGGCTCCGACAAGCCAGACCTGCGCTTCGACATTGAAATCACCGAGTGCACCGAGTTCTTCCAAGACACCACATTCCGTGTGTTCAAGAACGAATATGTCGGCGCAGTTGTCATGACCGGTGGTGCTTCCCAGCCTCGCCGTCAGCTCGACGCATGGCAGGAATGGGCCAAGCAGCGCGGTGCTAAGGGACTTGCTTACATCCTCGTTGGTGAAGACGGCGAGCTGTCCGGACCTGTGGCTAAGAACATCACCGACGCTGAGCGCGCAGGAATCGCAGCTCACGTTGGCGCACAGCCAGGCGACTGCATCTTCTTCGCAGCGGGAGACACCAAGTCTTCCCGCGCACTGCTCGGTGCAGCTCGTGGCGAGATCGCTAAGAAGCTCGACCTGATCAAGGAAGGCGACTGGGCATTCACCTGGATCGTTGACGCTCCAATGTTCGAGCCAGCAGCAGACGCCACCGCATCCGGTGACGTTGCACTGGGTAACTCCAAGTGGACCGCAGTCCACCACGCCTTCACCTCACCTAAGCCAGAGTTCCTGGACAACTTTGACACCAACCCAGGTGACGCACTTGCTTACGCATACGACATCGTGTGCAACGGCAACGAAATCGGTGGCGGTTCCATCCGTATCCACCAGCGCGACGTTCAGGAACGCGTTTTCGAGGTTATGGGCATCACCGGTGAAGAAGCACGCGAGAAGTTCGGCTTCCTGCTTGACGCCTTCGCATTCGGCGCACCTCCACACGGCGGAATCGCATTCGGCTGGGACCGCATCGTGTCCTTGCTGGGCGGCTTTGACTCCATCCGCGACGTCATCGCGTTCCCTAAGTCCGGTGGCGGAATCGACCCACTGACTGATGCTCCTGCAGCAATCACCCCGCAGCAGCGTAAGGAAGCTGGCATCGATGCCAAGCCAAAGCCTAAGGCGGAAGCACAGGCTGAAGAGTCTGCTGAGAAGTAATTAAGAATGAAATGGGGGTGAAGTTATCTAACTCACCCCCATTTTCTATGGTGCTCTGTACCATAGAATGAGGAAATACGCGCTTCCGCGCCGATCAAATTCATTGATTGTTAATCGGAAGTTTTTTTGAACAGGTAAAGCTAGGGGACCTGTTCAGTGCCTGTTGGCGGATGTATTAAGGAGAATGCCCATGCTGAGCCACGAAGAAATTGTTGCGATCGCAGAAGATTTGCTGTCTAAACGCTACGGCGGTGTACAAACTCTTTCTGACGTGGAGCAGCTCAACGGTTCCGGCACCTCCGCGGTGCTGCGTGCCAGGGTGGCTAACTCCCCATTCTTCCAACAGCGCTCCGTGGTGTTGAAGTACGTGCCCAGCACCGGAGACGTCTTTGATGATTCTGCGCTGGTGCGTGAAATCGTCTCCTACCAGTTCACCACCTCCTTGTCGGAAGATGTCCGCCCAGGGCCAGTCATTTTGGCCTATGACATTGACAAGCGCATCCTGGTCATTTCAGATTCCGGCAACGGCGACACCTTTGCGGATCTGATCGATCAGCGTACCGGTGATCAACGCATGCAGATCCTTCGCAACCTCGGCCAATCGCTGGGCAGCCTGCACGCCGCCACCGCAGACCGCGAAGAAGACTTCAACATTCTGCTCAACCGTATGCTGGCCAAATACCCAGCCACAGCTGAGATGCAGAAAAACCGCGATAGGTTGCTGCCCGCAGCAATTGAGGTGGGTAAAAAGATACTTGTCGACGCCGGGGTCACCGTTCCAGAAGTCGTCGAGGAGTTTGCCCGCGTAGCTCGGCGACGCCTGATTTCCGGACGCCACCGTGCCTTCACACCTTTTGATTTGTCACCCGACAACATCATCGTGGCTGAACGCACCCACTTCCTGGACTACGAAGTTGCCGGTTTCAGGGATGCCACCTTTGATGTTGCTTGTGTGATCGCAGGTTTCCCACAATTCGTGTTCAGCCGTCCCATCTCTGATGATGAGGTAGACGAACTCATTGAATCCTGGGTCCAAGAAGTCCGTGGAATCTGGCCCAATGTGAACAATGAAGAGCGCCTCCAAGCACGTATCGTGACCGCTCTCATCGGCTGGGCACTATCGAGTGTTGCCTTCATGAAGCTCGGCTCCATCAGCGGCATGCTTAACCTGCTGCACGTCACCGAAGATGGAAACACCACTTTGGATGTCTCCAACCTTGATGAACTGTTGATTCCACGATCTGCCGAAGATGACGAGCTGGTCCAGCAAGACCTCCACGACACGTTCTCCGCGCTTCAGCGATTTGCAGCGCGCGGGCTGGATTCCAGGTTCCCTGAGGTGGCACGATTCGCAGACGACGTGGTGCGTTTGTTCCTCAAAAATGACTAGCTGAAGAGCACTGGTTGCTTGGTTGTTTCAGCCAAGCGACTAACCTGTGCACTATGGCCCAGGATTCACTTTTTGAAACGCCCGAAACACCGGGATCCGCAGGCAACACAAGCAGCGTGAGCAATTCCAAAGCCGCCTCGAAGTATTTTCACCCAGGCGGACACGCACCCCTTGCTGCCCGCATGAGGCCAAGGACGCTTGATGAAGTGGTTGGCCAACAGCATTTGCTGGGGGAGGGCAGGCCACTTCGCCGGCTCATTGAAGGTTCAGGGGATGCCTCCGTCATTTTGTATGGGCCTCCTGGCACTGGAAAAACAACCATTGCCTCATTGATTTCTGCAGCTGCAGGCGATCGCTTTGTGGCGATGTCGGCGCTGTCCTCAGGTGTGAAAGAAGTCCGCGCCGTTATTGAACGTGCGAGGATGGATCTGCAATTAGGGCAGCGCACCGTGCTGTTTATTGATGAGGTTCATAGGTTTTCCAAAACTCAGCAGGACGCGTTGCTCTCTGCAGTGGAAAACCGCACCGTGCTGCTTGTTGCAGCGACAACTGAGAACCCCTCCTTTTCAGTGGTGTCTCCACTGCTGTCCAGGTCCTTGCTGCTCCAGTTGGAATCTTTAAGCGATGAGGATATTAAAACTGTCCTTAACAAAGCGCTTGAGGATGAACGTGGTCTTGCCGGTCGAATCACCGCCACCGATGAGGCCGTTGACCAGTTGGTTCTTCTTGCCGGTGGCGATGCCCGCCGAGGCCTGACCTACATTGAAGCTGCTGCAGAAGCGGTAGAAGATGGCGGCGTTTTAGATATTGACACCGTCATGGCCAACGTTAACCGCGCAGTGGTCCGCTATGACCGCGATGGCGATCAGCACTATGACGTGGTCAGTGCCTGGATCAAATCAATTAGAGGCTCCGATGTAGACGCAGCCTTGCACTATTTGGCGCGCATGATTGATGCCGGTGAAGACCCACGGTTTATTGCCCGCCGGTTGGTGGTTCACTCAAGTGAAGACATCGGTATGGCTGATCCTTCGGCCATGCAAGTGGCCATTGCTGCAGCTCAAGCTGTGCAACTAATCGGTATGCCAGAAGCGCGGATCAATTTGGCGCAAGCAACCATTCATTTGGCACTAGCCCCCAAATCCAATGCTGTCATCATGGCCATGGATGCTGCCTTGACTGATGTTCAGCAAGGCCACATCGGTACCGTTCCCGCGCACCTTCGCGATGGTCACTATGAAGGCGCCAAAAAGCTCGGAAATGCAGTGGGATATTCCTATCCTCACGATGATCCCAGGGGAGTGGTCCGGCAAGAATATTTACCGGAGAACCTGCGCGATCGGGTCTATTACGAGCCCACCACACACGGTGGAGAGAAGCGGATTGCCGAGTACATTGGCAGGCTTCGTCGTATAATCCGCGGAACCAAGTAGCCCGGGTTGCTCAACACCTAGTGGAGACGGGTAAAGTTACCACCAGTCCATTTTTAGGCGTGTGTTTTTGCATGCGCTAAAACATTTCGAGAAGTTCTAAGGCAGGATACCGCTGTGCAGACCCATGAGATCAGGGAGCGTTTTACCAATCACTTCGTCAATGCCGGTCACCAGGCAGTACCTAGCGCGTCACTGATTCTCGACGACCCTAACCTGCTGTTCGTTAACGCAGGCATGGTTCCATTCAAGCCGTACTTCCTGGGCCAGCAGACCCCACCTTTTGAAAACGGCATTGCGACTTCCATTCAGAAGTGTGTTCGTACCCTGGATATTGAAGAAGTGGGTATCACCACTCGCCACAACACCTTCTTCCAGATGGCAGGTAACTTCTCCTTCGGCCAGTACTTCAAAGAAGGCGCAATTACCCACGCATGGGGCCTTCTGACTGGTTCCGTAGCAGACGGCGGCTTTGGCCTTGATCCAGAGCGCCTCTGGGTCACTGTGTACCTCGATGATGACGAGGCTGCAGAGATCTGGGAAAAGAAGATCGGCGTCCCAGCAGAGCGCATCCAGCGCCTGGGTATGGCTGACAACTACTGGTCCATGGGTGTACCAGGACCTTGTGGCCCTTGCTCCGAGATCTACTACGACCGCGGCGAGAAGTACGGCAAGGAAGGCGGCCCTGTCGCTGACGATAACCGCTACATGGAGATCTGGAACCTGGTCTTCATGGAGAAGGAACGCGGACAGGGTATTGGCAAGGACAACTTCGAAATCCTTGGCGATCTTCCAAAGAAGAACATCGATACCGGCATGGGCGTCGAGCGCGTTGCCTGCATCCTCCAGGATGTTGAAAACGTCTACGAAACCGACCTGCTGCGCCCAGTCATCGACGTTGCAGAGACCCTGACCGGAACCAAGTACGGTTCTGACAACACCTCTGACATTCGCTTCCGCGTTATCGCCGACCACTCTCGTACCGGCATGATGCTCATCCTCGATGGTGTTACCCCAGGCAACGAAGGCCGTGGATACATCCTGCGCCGCCTGCTTCGCCGCATTATCCGTTCCGCACGTCTGCTCGGTGCTACTGGTGAGACCATGGAGCAGTTCATGAACACCATCATGGACACCATGACCCCGTCCTACCCAGAAATCGCCGACAACCGTGAGCGCATCATGCGTGTGGCTGTCACCGAAGAGCGCGCTTTCTTGAAGACTCTGGTCTCTGGAACCCACCTCTTCGAAGAGGCTGCAACCTCCATCAAGGCAGCAGGATCCACCAAGGTTGCCGGTGCTCAGGCATTCGCACTGCACGACACCTACGGTTTCCCCATCGACCTCACCCTCGAAATGGCTGCAGAAGCAGGCCTTGAGGTTGACGTTGAAGGCTTTGATTCCCTCATGGCAGAGCAGCGCTCCCGCGCAAAGGCTGACAGCCAGGCAAAGAAGCACGGCCACACCGACTTGAGCATCTACCGCGAATGGGTCGACAACAACCCAACCGTATTCACCGGCTTTGAGGAACTGGATTCCCAGTCCAAGGTCCTCGGACTACTTTCCGATGGTGCCAAGATTTCTGAAGCCACAGAAGGTCAAGAAGTTGAGGTCATCCTCGACCAGTCACCTCTGTACGCAGAATCAGGTGGACAGCTCGGCGATCGTGGTCAAATCCTGCTCGGAGACACCGTGCTTGATGTCCATGACGTGCAGAAGATCGGTAAGAAACTGTGGGTTCACAAGGCACTCGTGGCAAACGGTGGACTTGCGGTAGGTGATGAAGTGGTGGCAAGCGTCGATAAGCAATGGCGCCATGCTGCACGCCAGGCACACACCGCAACCCACCTGATTCATGCCGCTCTGCGGCAGGTTCTTGGACCAACTGCCGTCCAGGCAGGATCCATGAACAAGCCAGGCTACCTGCGCTTCGACTTCAACTACACCGAGCAGCTCACCCCAGCACAAGTCGAGCAAATCCAGGCGATCACCAACGAAGCCGTGGACACCGACTGGGCTGTCAACACCGTGGAAACCTCACTCGAGGAAGCCAAGGCAATGGGGGCGATGGCGCTCTTCGGCGAAAACTACGGAAGCACCGTGCGCGTCGTGGAAATCGGCGGACCTTTCTCCATGGAACTCTGTGGCGGTACGCACGTTGCGCACTCCTCACAGATCGGCCCAGTGGCACTGTTGGGTGAATCATCCATCGGCTCCGGCGTGCGCCGCATCGAGGCCTACTCCGGCCTGAACTCCTTCAACTACCTGTCCAAGGAACGCGCACTCGCCGAAGGTTTGGCAAGCTCCCTGAAGGCTCCATCCGAGGAACTTCCAGAACGCGTCGCACAGCTGGTAGACAAGCTGAAGGCAGCAGAGAAGGAAATCGAAGCCCTGCACCGTCAGCAGCTCATGGCACAAACCGCAGACCTGTTGAACAACGCTCAAGAGATCGGTGGCGTCACCACCTTGCTGCTGCGCGTCAAGGACAACACCAACGCCGGTGACCTGCGCACCATCGCAACCACCCTGAAGGACAAGCTCGGCGACCGCGAAGGCGTCTTGGTTATTGCCTCCGACAACGCCGGCAAGGTTCCATTCGTTGTAGCTGCAAACAAGGCCGCTGTGGCTCGCGGAGCTCACTCCGGCAACCTGGTTAAGCTCGTTGGTTCCTACATCGACGGTCGCGGTGGCGGCAAGGCTGACCTCGCACAAGGATCCGGCGCCAACATTGCTGGCCTGGAATCCGCATTCGGCGCAGTCCGCGCTGAGATCGAGGCACTCTAAGCCTTAGGTCTAGGCCCTAAAGAATATTGCCGGGGTTCTCACGACGAGAACCCCGGCATTGCATGTTTTAGAAGGGTTTGGGTCCTATTTTGGGGACAGATCAGACGGGTCTTCTTCCGTACGGCTATGCTTAAAAGCTAAATTTGTCTTTGTGCCTTGCAACACATTAATTTCTTAACACTAAACAATGGAAAGGTAAGCGGGTTTTTCTATGAAGGTTTCCGCCGATTCACCCGGTCACGATGATCCAGGCCCAGGCCGGCGCCTTGGCTTAGATGTCGGCACCGTGCGCATCGGAGTGGCAGCCTCTGACCGCGATGCCAAGCTTGCCATGCCTGTGGAAACCGTTCCGCGGGAAACTGGATTCAAAGGGCCAGACCTGGCCGATATTGATCGGTTGGTCGCCATCGTTGAGGAATATAACGCCGTGGAAGTCATTGTTGGTCTACCCACAGATCTGCAGGGAAATGGCTCCGCCAGTGTGAAGCATGCAAAGGAAATTGCTTTCCGCGTCCGTCGGCGCCTCACCAATGCTGGAAAGAACATTCCGGTACGGCTTGGCGACGAACGCCTCACCACCGTCGTTGCCACCCAAGCCTTGCGGGCTTCAGGCGTCAGCGAAAAAGCGGGACGTAAAGTTATTGATCAAGCTGCCGCAGTAGAAATCCTTCAAACCTGGTTGGATGCTCGCACCCGAGCCCTTGAACCACAATCCACAGACACCCAAGATTTCGACGAGAAGGGAAATTTCCCAGGATGAACCAAATCCGAAACCGCCGGATGGAGCCAGTCTACGTAAAGCGACGCCAACGGTTTATTGCCGTGACGATCGCTTCACTCATCCTCATTATCGGTGCCATTATCTATATCGGTGTAGCCACCTCAAACCGGACGCCACATGACTATGAAGGCTCCGGAAACGGTGTGGTTCAGCTGGTCGAAATCCCTGAAGGTTCCTCCATATCAGAGCTCGGCCCAGAGTTGGAAGAGCGCGATATCGTGGCCACCAACTCAGCGTTCCAAACAGCGGCCAGCAACAACCCCAATGCGGGTAGTGTGCAGCCAGGTTTTTACCGCCTGCAGGAACAAATGAATGCAGCAGCTGCAGTGTCGGCTTTGCTTGATCCAGACAACCAGGTTGATCTCCTCGACATTCACGGCGGCGCCACCTTGATGGACGTCACTGTTGTTGGTGGAAACACCCGCGCGGGAATCTACTCCCAGATCGCAGCCGTGACCTGCACCGAAGGCTCCGCCAACTGCATCACCGCTGAGGATTTGCAGCAGGTTGCCTCCACCGTGTCGCCTGCAGAATTGGGTGTCCCAGATTGGGCAATCGCTGCTGTGGAAGCTCGCGGAACTGATCCAAAGCGCCTCGAAGGTCTGATAATGCCTGGCCAATACGTGGTGGATCCATCCAACGACGCCCAGGGAATCCTCACCGATCTGATCACGCGATCAGCAAACCATTTCCAAGAAACCGACATCACGGGCCGTGCAGATGCCATTGGACTTACTCCATATGAGCTGCTCACCGCAGCATCCCTGATCGAGCGCGAAGCACCAGCAGGAGATTTTGATAAGGTCGCCCGCGTCATCTTGAACCGTCTCGCCGAGCCAATGCAGCTGCAATTCGACTCCACCGTCAACTACGGTCTGTCTGAACAAGAAGTAGCAACCACCGACGAAGACCGTCAGACCGTCACCCCATGGAACACTTACGCCATGGACGGCCTGCCACAAACCCCCATCGCCGCAGTATCCACCGAAGCACTCCAAGCCATGGAAAACCCTGCAGAAGGAACCTGGCTGTACTTTGTCACCATCGACACCGATGGAACCACCGTGTTCAACGACACCTTCGAAGAGCACGAAGCCGACATTGAGCAAGCTTTGAACAGTGGCGTTCTAGACAGCAACCGATAAGGATCAACGAATAAAATTGGGTTCTCACATCACTCACCGGGCGGCCGTACTCGGCTCACCCATCGAGCATTCCAAATCCCCAGTCCTCCACAACACCGGCTATAAAGCCCTCGGACTGGACCAATGGGAATACGACCGCTTTGAGTGCACCGGCGACATGCTCCCCGGAATCGTCTCCGGCGCTGATGAAACCTACCGCGGATTCTCCGTCACCATGCCGTCCAAATTCGCAGCCCTCGAATTCGCCGACGAAGTAACCGAACGCGCCCGCGCCATCGGCTCCGCAAACACACTTCTGCGCACCGAAACCGGATGGCGCGCAGACAACACCGACGTCGACGGCATCAGGGGAGCCCTCGGTGAACTCCTCGGCGGCGCATCACTGTCCGGCAAACACGCCATCGTCATCGGCTCCGGCGGCACCGCACGTCCCGCCATCTGGGCACTCATCGAAGCCGGGGTCGCCCGCATCACGGTGCTCAACCGCTCCGATCGCACCGCCGAACTGCAAACGCTTTTCGACGAAACCCCCACCACCTTGGCCTACGCCCCGCTCGAGCATCTCCACATCGAAGCCGACGTCGTAGTCTCTACAGTGCCCTCCGCAGCAATCGCAGGCCTCGAAGACACCCTTGCGATCGCCCCAGTCCTCGACGTCATCTACGACCCCTGGCCAACACCACTCGTAGAAGTCACACGAGCCAAAGGCCTCAAAGCTGTCGGAGGCCACGTCATGCTGGCACACCAGTCCTACGGACAGTTTGAACAATTCACCGGAATGGATGCACCCCGCGATGCCATGCGTGAAGCTTTGGAAGAGTCTTTAGGCATCTCAGAAGAACACTAAGTCCCCGCCACCTCCTCAACAAAACTCCTAGTGACGCTTGAACCGAAGGTGGACTTCATCGCCTAGGTCAAAGCGCTCAACACGAACGCAATACACAGGTTCCAAATACTCTGGGGTCAATACCTCTGAGGGCGTTCCTTGAGTAACCACACGTCCTTGGTCAAGGAGGATGATGTGGTCGCTGTAGGCAGCTGCGAGGTTGAGGTCGTGGAGGACGATGATGGAACTTGAGCTGAGTTCGCGGACGAGGTGGAGGACTTCGTGCTGGTAGCGGATGTCGAGGTGGTTGGTGGGTTCGTCGAGCAGGATGTGTGTGGCGTTTTGTACGAGTGCTCGTGCGATGAGGACGCGTTGGCGTTCACCGCCTGAAAGTGCGCCGAATTGTCGGTCGGCCAGGTGAATGGCGCCGACTCGGGTGAGTGCTTCCTTAACGAGTAACTGATCAGCTTGAGAGTTGCCGGCAAACATCTTTTGGTGGGGGAGTCTGCCTAGTAAGACCAGGTCAGCGACGGTCATGGGGAGGTCGGAGTCATGTTCTTGGATGACTACGGCCATGGTTTTTGCGATGTCCTTGCGGTGCAAGCTTATTAGTGGAACGCCATCTACGTGGATGTGCCCTTCATTTGGTTGCAGTGCTCCGTATAGTGCACGCAGCAGGGTGGTTTTGCCACTGCCGTTGGGGCCGACCAAGCTGACGGTGCCGTGTGCAGGTAGATGGAGGGTGACGTCATCGATGACGATGTTGTCGCCAAAACTGTGGCGTAGGTGTGTGGCCTCGATCATGGGTGGGTTTCCACAAAGTCGATGATTTTTTCTAGGCCATCGACGGCCAGCGGGGTTGGGGGTTCGGCAAAGTTCATGAGTATGGGCAGCACTTTGTTCTCACTCAGAGCAGTGAGTGCGCTGGACCCTTGGAGATTGCCCACCTCTGCGAGGATGTCTGAAGGGGAACCGTCGCTGTGTAAAACGATGATGTAGTCGGGGTTTCGGGAGATCAGTTCTTCTGCCGTGACCTCAAAGACGCGTTCGGATTGGTCTGCGAAAACGTTGGTCAGGCCTGCTTCGGCAACAAGTGGGTTGGCCATGGATCCGCGGCCGTATGCGTAGGTGACTCCGCCGCCGATGGTGGGGTAGAGCACCGCCACAGTTTTTCCGGAGTCAGTAACCCGCGAGGATACTTCAGAAACACGTTCCTTCAACGTTGCAATGTATGCGTCTGCTTCTGTCGAGCGATCAAAAATGGTGCCATAGGTGGAGATTTGTGACCAGACATCATCAAAACTCACCTCGCCGTCGATGCTGCCACAGAATGCTGGTTCCTCCACGACCGGGATGTTCGAGGATGCCATGGATGCGCGGTTGATGGTGTCAGTTTCGCCGAAAACAATGTCTGGGTTGGCGGCAACAACGACTTCTTTCGAGATCAACACGTGTCCGCTGGCGTCGATCTTGTTGGACAGCGTTGGGATGTCCGTGACTCGTTCCGATAAATCGGCGTCGTAATACCCAGCTGGGAAGGCACCAGCTTTGGCCACCACGCGATCCAAAACACCTAAAGCATCAAGCGTGGGTACGGCGGCGCTTTTCATCAAGGCGATCTGTGATGGTGGACTATCAAAATTCACCACCGAGCCACAGTTTTCAACGGTTATCCCTTGACTTTCCACCACATCACTTGAGGAGCATGCAGCTAAACCTCCTGTCAGGAAGGCAACCAGGGGAAGGGCTAATTTACGCATAATTCCTTAAAAATCAGTAGGTGTGCATCCGGCGAACCAGAATCAGGAGGAAGGGTGCTCCGATGAGTGCGGTGATGATGCCGATGGGAATTTCTTGGGGTGCAAGCAGGGTTCGGGCGGCGATATCTGCCCAGATGAGCAAAATTGCGCCCATTAACGCGGAAACAGGGAGCATCAGGCGGTGTGTGCCACCGACAAAACGCCTGGCCAAGTGGGGGATAACAAGGCCGATGAATCCGATGCTGCCAGCCATGGCAACCATGGATCCCACCAGCAGGCAGGTGATCACCAGGAGGAGAATGCGGAGGCGATCAGGGGATACTCCCAAGGTTAGTGCGGTTTCATCGCCGGAGTTTAAGGCATCCAATTGCGGACCCAACACCATGAGCAACGCCAGGGCAATGCCCACGATGAGGAAGATGATCGCCATCGGCCCATTCCATGCGGCAAGTCCTAAGGATCCAAGCAGCCAGAACATCACGGAGCGGCTGCCTTCGGCGGAGTCGGAGGAGAAGATGAGAAAGCTTGTTGCCGCAGAAAGCATGTATCCGATCGCTACGCCGGACATCAACAAGCGGGTCGAGGAGATGCGCCCCGCTGCGCGAGCCACGAAGAAGATCAATCCGGAAGCTGCCATTGCGCCGAAAAATGCGCTGCCTTGGAGGGCGTAATCGCCAAATCCAGCTCCCACACCGAACAAGAGGGCAGCAGCCGCTCCGCAACTGGCACCTGAGTTCACCCCGAGGATATAGGGGTCTGCCAGCATGTTTCGGACCAGTACTTGCATGATGGCACCTGCCAGGGCAAGGCCTGCGCCCACAATGGCAGCGAGCAAGACGCGTGGGGTGCGGATGTCCCAAATGATGGCGTCGGCAGTGTCGGAGCCACCGAGCTCAGTGCCAAAAAGATGGTGGCTAATTACGGTCCACGTGGAAAACACTGAGGTCCCGGATGCACCGATGAGCACGCCAACAAACATGGAGGCAATTAGCACCACAGTCAGTGCCAGTGTCCAGTTGATTGCTTTGCACCGACTAGCATTGAGTCCAAGTTCTTGGAAACTCGTGTGTGTGCGGGCGGAAAGAAGCATGAGAAAACACTAACACTCAAATGATCATTTGACTATTAGCGAAAGAAATTACCAATGGAGCATCAACCTCATCTCCTACAGCTCGCCGATGAGTGGGCGCCAACATTCAAAATGCTCGGCGATCGCACGCGCCTCCGCCTCCTCATCGCGCTGCATTATCACGGCCCCGGCGAAGCCACCGTCTCAGAGCTCGCGGACATCGTCGGCGTCACCCTGCCCACGGCCTCCGCCGCGCTCCAACTGCTCGCAGATAACGGAGTGGTCGAGTCCTTCAAGGAGGGGAGGGTGACAAGATATAAGCTTGTCGACGCCACGACCCACACCTTGCTTCACCATCTCGGGGGCACCCACCGACATTAAAGGGAACCAAATAGCGCTCGCTGCAGTCCAACCAAGATATGGGAATTTTTCTAGTTGGGTTGTGGTGCGCAGTCTTGGCTGTCATCGATATAAAATGCCGGCGCCTGCCCGATGTGCTCACCCTTCCTGGTGCACTGTTAATTAATTTATGGGCATTGACTACTCATCCGCAGTGGATGCTCGGCGGGCTTTTTTGGGCGGGGATTTATTTCCTCACGGCAGTGCTGGTGGGAGGAATTGGTGGGGGAGATATCAAGTTGGCTCTCGGTTTGGGGACAGCCGTAGCAGCCTTGGGAATGCAGGCGCTCATGGTGGCAATTGTGGGATCATCGTTAATTTCTGTCTTACTGGGTGGAATTTTTGCGGCTGTTAAAGGGGTGAAAAGGCCCAAATTTATTCCCCATGGTCCAAGTATGGTTATCGCTAGTGCCTGCAGTTATGTCGCTTTTTGACGTCGAAAAGCAATTTTAAAAAGCCCTTGGGGTGGGCTGGATACGTCTTCTGCGGCCTTTCGTGCGATAATGCTAGGCATGCTTCGATGGACTACAGCAGGTGAATCCCACGGCCAGGCGCTTATCGCCACGGTTGAACACATGCCAGCAGGCGTGCCCGTGACTAAAGATGAGGTCTCGTATCAATTGGCGCGCCGACGCCTTGGATATGGTCGCGGCGCTCGCATGAAGTTTGAGCAAGACGCGTTGACCTTCCTCACCGGCATCCGCCACGGCCTCACTTTGGGTAGCCCCATCTCAATCATGATCGGCAACACTGAGTGGGATAAGTGGACCACCATCATGTCCTCTGACGCTTTGGACATGGAAGACCCAGACAACATTGCGGCGATGTCTTCGGGTCGCGGTGCAAAGCTGACTCGTCCTCGTCCAGGCCACGCTGATTACGCAGGCATGCTCAAGTACGGATTCGATGATGCCCGCAACGTGCTGGAGCGTTCTTCAGCCCGTGAGACTGCAGCTCGCGTGGCAGCAGCGACCGTTGCTCGTTCCTTCCTCCGTGAAACCTTGGGCGTGGAGGTGCTCTCCCACGTAATTTCCATTGGTGCGTCCGAGCCTTACACTGGCGCGGAGCCAACCTTTGCAGATATTCAGGCGATCGATGATTCCCCGGTTCGTGCATTCGGTAAAGACGCCGAAGCGTCCATGATCGCGGAAATCGAGGCCGCAAAGAAAGCCGGCGATACCCTCGGTGGCATCGTGGAAGTGATTGTTGAAGGCCTGCCCATCGGTTTGGGCTCACACATTTCTGGCGAAGATCGCCTCGATGCGCAGATCGCAGCTGCACTCATGGGCATTCAGGCCATCAAGGGCGTGGAAATCGGTGACGGTTTCGAAGAAGCTCGTCGACGTGGCTCCGAAGCCCACGATGAAGTGTTCCTGGATGACAAAGGCGTATACCGCAACACCAACCGTGCAGGTGGCCTCGAAGGCGGCATGACCAACGGTGAAACCCTGCGCGTTCGTGCTGGCATGAAGCCAATTTCTACTGTGCCTCGCGCCCTGAAAACCATTGATATGGAAAACGGCAAGGCAGCAACCGGAATCCACCAGCGTTCCGACGTGTGCGCTGTTCCAGCCGCCGGTGTCGTTGCAGAAGCAATGGTCACCTTGGTTCTTGCTCGCGCAGTCCTGCAGAAATTCGGCGGTGACTCCCTGAGCGAAACCAAGAGCAACATTGACACCTACCTCAAAAACATTGAGGAACGAATGAAATTCGAAGGTTTAGAGGATGGAGCGTAATGAAGTGAATGATCAAATTCACTTAGATCATCAATCAGATGACACCTCTGAATGCTCCTGCCCGATCGTGGTTCTTGTGGGTTTGCCAGGAGCTGGAAAATCCACCATTGGACGTCGATTGGCGCGCGCCTTAAACACTGAACTCGTCGACTCCGACGAACTGATTGAGCGCGCCACCGGAAAAGCCTGTGGCGCCGTGTTCAGCGAGCTCGGCGAGCCAGCCTTCCGCGAGCTCGAGGCCATCCACGTAGCCGAAGCACTGAAATCCTCCGGAGTGGTGAGCTTGGGAGGCGGATCTGTGCTGACAGAATCCACCCGTGAACTGCTCAAAGGTCACGACGTGGTCTGGATCGACGTGCCAGTAGAAGAAGGCATCAGGCGCACCGCAAACGAGCGTTCCCGCCCCGTGCTGCAAGCCGCCGACCCCGCCGAGCACTACCGCAACCTGGTGAAAGTGCGCACCCCGTTGTACGAAGAGGTGGCAACCTACCGACTTCGCACCAACAACCGCAGCCCCCAGCAAGTGGTGGCAGCAGTGTTGCATCATCTAGAAATCGATTAATTAAACCGGGCACCTGATTAACATTGGGCTGCCCGGTTTCTTCCTATTACAAGCGAAAGGCAACGTGCCCCATGAGCGCAGCGCAGATTTTCAACACCGTCCACGTCAATGGATCTTCCCCCTATGATGTCCACATTGGTTCCGGCCTCAACGAGCTCATTGTTCAGCGCGCAGCGGAATCAGGCGCGGAGCAGGTAGCGATTTTGCACCAGCCCAGCATGGATGACATTGCATCCGAGTTGGATGCAGCACTAGTCGCTGCTGGTTTGAAGGTCCTGCACCTTAATGTTCCCGATGCGGAAAACGGCAAGTCCTTGGAAGTAGCGGGGCAGTGCTGGGATGAATTGGGTGGCGCAGCATTCGGTCGCCGCGATATCGTCATCGGACTTGGTGGCGGTGCTGCCACAGATCTCGCGGGATTCGTTGCTGCTGCGTGGATGCGTGGCGTGCGCGTCATTCAGGTTCCAACCACCTTGTTGGCCATGGTGGACGCTGCGGTGGGCGGCAAGACTGGCATCAATACCGCCGCAGGCAAGAACCTTGTGGGCGCGTTCCACGAGCCTGACGCAGTATTCATTGACACCGATCGCCTAGCCACCCTGCCTGACGCGGAAATCATCGCGGGATCCGCCGAAATCATCAAAACTGGTTTCATCGCCGACCCAGAAATCCTGCGCCTTTACGAAACTGATCCCGCAGCCTGCCTGAAGAAAGAAGTCGAAGGCTCCCACCTGCCTGAACTGATTTGGCGCTCCGTCACCGTCAAGGGCTCCGTGGTCGGCCAAGACCTCAAAGAATCTAGCCTGCGCGAAATCCTCAACTACGGACACACCTTTGCCCACGCCGTCGAACTCCGCGAAAACTTCCGCTGGCGCCACGGCAATGCCGTTGCAGTGGGCATGATGTTCATCGCCAACCTCTCCCACAAGCTCGGGCTTATCGACGCGCCCCTCCTCGAGCGCCACCGCTCAATCCTGGCGGCCATCGGTCTGCCCACTTCCTACGAAGGCGGAGCCTTCGACGAGCTTTACGACGGCATGACCCGCGACAAGAAAAACCGCGACGGCAACATCCGCTTCGTCGCACTGACCGCCGTGGGCGAGGTTACCCGCATTGAGGGGCCCTCAAAACAAGATTTACAGAGTGCTTATGAGGCAATCAGCCACTAAGTGTTGAGTAATCTACTAGTTTGGACTAGAAGTTACCCACTTTCAGTGAATTTTTAAGGAGAGAACATGGCTTTGGCTGATACCCGCTTTGCCACTCGTCGTCGCGCACTTGCCGCAAAACTGGCAGCTCAACGGATCGACTCAATTTTGGTGACAAGCCCCATCCATGTTCGCTATCTCAGCGGATTCACCGGCTCCAACGGCGCACTGATCGTGAACAAAGATCTGTCCGCGCAGATCTGCACCGACAGTCGCTACACCACCCAGATCGCAGAAGAAGTCCCGGACATCGAGGCGCTGATTGAGCGTGCCTCGGCAACGGCGCTGCTAGCGCAGGTCGAAGGGCCGCGTCGTATAGCAATCGAAGCCGCACAAACCACCCTGGACCAGCTAGACAGCCTGCGTGAAGCAACCCAGGAAGACGTCGAGCTGATCCCCGTGTCAGGTGTTGTGGAATCCATTCGCCTGACCAAAGACAGCTTCGAATTAGACCGCCTCCGCGATGTCGCAGCACTGGCCTCCCAAGCATTCGAAGACTTACTTGCAGCAGGAGAACTCGCCGAAGGCCGATCAGAGCGCCAAGTTGCGGCAGATCTGGAATACCGCATGCGCATGTTGGGAGCAGAACGCCCCAGCTTCGACACCATCGTGGCCTCTGGACCTAACTCCGCGAAACCACACCACGGCGCAGGCGATCGCATCCTCCAGCGTGGCGACTTAGTCACCATCGACTTCGGCGCACACGCGCGCGGATTCAACTCCGATATGACCCGCACCCTCGTCATGGGCGAAGTAGGGGAGTTCGAAGCAGAAATCTACGACATCGTCCTGCGCTCCCAACTCGCTGGTGTTGAAGCAGCCTACTCTGGCGCCAACCTCTTCGACATCGACGCAGCGTGCCGCAAAGTCATCGAAGACGCAGGCTACGGCGAATACTTCGTGCACTCCACCGGCCACGGCATCGGACTTGAAGTCCACGAAGCCCCAAGCGCATCCAAAACCTCACAAGGAGTCCTAGAAACCGGCTCCACACTGACCATCGAACCCGGAATTTACGTCCCCGGAAAGGGCGGCGTACGCATCGAAGACACCCTGATTATTACCTCAGGAGCACCGGAAATCATCACCAAGGTGAGTAAGGACCTCATCGTGGTGTAATCTAGGTGAGCTAATCGGTCTGCGCGTTTTTCAAGCACTTTGCGCAGACCCCCATCCACGTAATCCACGAGGGAGATCACATCCGTGGCAACTACCGCTGATTTCAAGAACGGTCTAGTTCTCAAGAACGAAGGCAAGCTGCAGCAGATCATCGAGTTCCAGCACGTCAAGCCAGGCAAGGGCCCAGCATTCGTGCGAACCAAACTCAAGGACGTCGTGACCGGCAAGACCATCGACAAGACCTGGAACGCAGGCGTCAAGGTTGAAACCGCAACCGTCGACCGCCGCGATGTCACCTACTTGTACAACGACGGCACTTCCTTCATCGTCATGGATGACAAGACTTTCGAGCAGTACGAGCTGTCCCCAGACGCATTCGGCGACGCTGGTCGCTTCCTACTTGAAAACATGCGCGTTCAGGTCTCCTTCCACGAAGGTGAGGCACTCTTCGGCGAACTCCCAGTATCTGTCGACCTCCGCGTCGAGCACACCGATCCAGGCCTGCAGGGCGACCGCTCCACCGGCGGCACCAAGCCAGCAACCCTCGAGACCGGCGCTGAAATCCAGGTCCCACTGTTCATCGAGACCGGAAACGTACTCAAGGTAGACACCCGCGACGGTTCCTACCTCTCCCGCGTTAACAACTAAGATTCTTAAAACTTTTAAGAATCAGCCAGAAACATTTTGATTGAACAGGAACAAAGAGAACAAAACGTGAGCGAGCGTCGACAAGATTACAAGCGACACGGATCCCGCTACAAGGCGCGCATGCGTGCCGTAGACATCCTATTTGAAGCGGAATCCCGCGATGTTGATCCCGTGGCCATCATCGATGACCGCCACAAGTTGGCGCGCGATACCAACCCCATCGTTGCACCGGTAGCGGAATACACCGAAACCATCATCAATGGCGTTGCCGTTGAACTCGATACCCTCGATGTCTTCCTCGCGGAACACATCGCAGAAACCTGGACTCTCGGACGGCTCCCATCTGTCGACCGCGCAATCCTGCGCGTCGCCTCCTGGGAAATGATCTACAACACCGACGTTCCTGTCACCACCGCAATCGTTGAAGCCGTGGAAATTGCCTCCGAATACTCCGGAGACAAATCCAGTGCCTACATCAACGCGACACTTGACGCCATGGCATCAAAGGTGGAGACCCTCCGCGAGCGCGCCGCCAACCCAGAAGCAGTTCTGGCGGAAGCTTCCGAATCTCTCGATGATGCTCCGGTCGCGCCGTGGGATGACTCGGATGCTTTGGATGACTCGGATGAAGATTTTGAGGCTGAAGAGACTGTAGAGGTTTCCGAAGTCGCAGAAGACTCTGAAGTTTCAAAGGTTTCAGAAGAAAAGGCTGACGAGAGCTAAATCTTTTCTGGCTAACACCATGTGCCACCCACCCTGGAGAAATTTAGGGGTGGGTGGCGCTTCGTTGTGAGAGGGGACCAGACAGGTGTGACAAGATTCTTCGATTTCCAGGAGTTTTGGCACGTGCGTTTGGTTTATCGCCTTTAAAACCGGACACACGTGCCAAAGGATCGACTTTTTCGTCAATCTTGTCACGCCTGTCCGGTCCGGTTCGGTATTGGCTAGCCGAGACCAAACCACACTGCCCACCAGTCGCGAGTTTCTAGAACGTGGGCATCTGTGTCTGGTTTGACCCCCTCATAACCAGACACAGATGCCCACGAACCTCACTTTTGAGGTTCGTGGGCAGTGTGGTCTGGTCTCACCCAATTTCTGGTGCCTGACCCCAAAGAAGTCGACTCAACAGAATCGCCTCTAACGGCTTAGTACCAATGGAGGTATACCAAACATTCATTCGGAAAGTTCGACGCCTTAGAATTCACCACAGGGGATTGGGTGGATATTTTCGGGCTCTTTTCGCTTCTGCCTCTGCCACATTCTTTTCGACGGCCTTGGACAAAATCTCGATGATTAGCTTGTTCTGCTTGTCTTTCTTTTCCAGTTCATCAATTTGAGCCATCAGTGTCGCGAGTTCTTTTTCCTGCTCTTCGATGGACTCGTCCGACATGTTAGCCGATTTCCTTGCCTGCATTGGCTACGGCATCTTGAATCGCGAGGACGTGATCGATGGCGTTTTTCAGCATTGCGGAAAGCTGAATATCGTTGAGCCCAGCGGCGATGGGGACATCCTTCTCGGCGCGGATCACGATGTTGTCGGTGCGATCAACTACGACAGCCTTGGCAGCGAAGTTGAAACAGTTGACTTGGTTGCAGGCGAGATGCCATACGGGGTTGCCGTCGGAGACTGGCATTTCGGTGGCGCGGTCGGCACGAACGATCAGGACTGAACCGATGACAGCGAACATGACGTGATGGCCGTTGAGGTTGGCGCTGGCTACTTGGGATCCGGTGCCTTGTTCATCGGCGATGGCTAGGTCAATGCCGAATTCTTTCATGATGAGGGAGATTCGGTCGATGGTCACTGGAATCGGCTTTGGGGTTGGGGTTGTCGCAGAAGTGGAATCAGTGGTCATTGTGTTCGTCCTTCCAGGTGACTAGATCTGGGAATTGTTGTTCTAGCCATTCGAAGCATTGAACAGCGGATTCGATGGAGCTCATAACGTAGGAGCCGACCTGGTTGTGGCTCATACCTGCGGAAACAACGACGTGGCGCAGCGCGTTGATAGCGAGGGTGCCTTCGTTGAGTTCGAAGAATCGAATGGTGGGGGCGAACTGGGTGAGGTTCCACTCGTTGGTTGCCGCTAATACTTGGGCGGCTGCGTCGGTGGAGGGGGCTCCTCGCCACATAGCTTCCATGGTTAAGCTGCCGTCTAAGAGAATGAAGCTGATGGCGGCGTTGATGAATCCGGTGCGGATTACTTTTTCACCGTCATGTTCATCGATACGGTAGTCCAGTTTTTCGTCCTGGAGAATCCCGGCAACGGCATCGAGGCTAAAATCCTGGATGTCGTTGGGGTCGTGTGCTGGGGGTGTGTGAGGCACTGGGGAGTTTCAGTCCTTCCAAAATCCTTTTAAAAGTAACTTTTCCACCACACTACAGATGGTCGTTTTAGTCGTTGCGCTTACGGCGGAAATTGAGGATTGATGAGAGGATACTTTGCTCTACTTCTTCGGGATCTTCCAGGTTGGTGGGGGATTTCTCTAAAGCGGGGGCCTTTTTGGCGATCTTCTTGGCGGCTTTGAGTTCGGCTCGTTCTTGTTTGCGTTCGGCTTCGATTTTTTGCTGTTGGGCGAAATCGGCGAGTTGTTCGTAGCCAAGTTCGTGGGCGATGGCGGCGCCGATGTCGGTGTAGCGGAAGACGTGGCCGAGCTTTTCCAGTGCTGCTGGTGCGGTGCGTTGGGATGCTAAGGCTAACTCTTCGGCTCCTTGGCTTCCGAGCAAAATTTTGGGGCCAAAGGAAGGAATTTGGAGGAATGCGGGGCGGTGCATGCTGGTGGCCAGAATCTTGGTCATGTCCGCATTGGAGACTGGATTGGGGGCTACCCCGTTGATGGGGCCGGAGATCTGGGCGTCCACAATGGCACGGTAGTAGATATCGGTAAGGTCATCGATGGCGATCCAGCTGAACCAGGAACTGCCATCGCCGAATTTTCCGCCTAGTCCGGTGGAAAAGAGGGTTTTCAGTACGGGAAGCATGCCACCGCGTCCACTGAGGGCTACGCCGGTGCGAATGAAGGCTACGCGCTTTCCTGCATCTGAGGCAGGAGCAGTGGCATGTTCCCAATCCCTGCAAACTTCGGCCAGAAAATCATCGCCGGATTCAGATTCTTCGGTGAGGATCTCGTCGCCACGGTCGTGTCCATAAAATCCCACAGCAGATGCGGAAATCATGGCGGTGCATTGTGTCGATTCAGCGACTAATTCTGCAAGGAATTTGGTGGGGAGTACACGGGACTCGCGGATGGCTTCCTTGTGGGAGTCGTTGAATCGTCCGAAGATTGGTTCGCCGGCAAGGTGAACCAAAACATCCACGCCGTCGAGGAGGTCAGGTGCGGGGTTGAGGGGATCCCAGAAACGTTGGCCAAGTTTGGGTTCTTTGCGCACGAGTTGGATGACTTCGTGGCCGCCGGTTTGCAGCTGCGCTGTCAGAGCGCGACCGACGAGTCCCCTGGAGCCGGTGATGGCTACGGTGAGGGGGGAGCCGTCGAAAAGCGGGCTTGTTCTACTTAAGAATTTTAGGTCTTCGATGAGCTGGTTTTGGCGGTAGGCAAACATGCCTGTGAGGGTAGATGCCGGTAGGCGGGTGCTCACGGAATCTGTGATGAGTGTGCCGCCGTCTTGGTCGATGAAATTGTGCACGTGACGCCAGTTTGCGAGGGCCTTTACGGGGGCGGTCAGACAGACGTCGGTGAAGCGTGAACCATTCAAAAATCCCGATAAATCATGGCGCGCCACCCATTTAAGTCCCGCAGGAAGGCTGAAAATGGTGGTGCCATCGGAGAGGCGTTCTGCCTGCGCAATGGGGTTAAGGGGGACGAATGGCGGAGTCAGACGTGTGACAGCGCCCTTACGGGTATGCCAATCCCAGACCATTTCTCGGGGAAAAGGAATAAAATGGCTTGTGGTCAGACTCACAGGGGCTTCTCCAAGTCAGTGGATTTATGAGGTCCCAGTGGGTACACACCGGGTGTCCTACAACGATCAATTGTCACAGATTCGACTGGCATGCTGTACCATCTGCTTTAAGCATTTTGGTGTTTCACTGTTGTTAACAGTGTTTCACCGTGGAGCACTACCTTAAGATCATAGTCAGCATCTTGGGGTGAATGTGACACGGTACGCTATAGTGTCAGACAACAACCAGGAAACTGGTCGTTGCAGAGTTTTTGCAAAATTGGACATCCTTTAACGGACCGCACAGAGAGGCGGGGAAGGAGGTCACGATGAGCGAACGTAATAGTGCTGTACTAGAACTCCTCAATGAGGACGACGTCAGCCGTACCATCGCACGCATCGCGCACCAGATTATTGAGAAAACCGCGCTTGATTCCAAAGACGCGGATCGGGTCATGTTGTTAGGTATTCCCTCAGGTGGAGTCCCATTGGCCCGTAGGCTCGCTGAAAAGATCGAAGAATTTTCCGGCGTTTCGGTAGATACCGGCGCTGTTGATATCACCTTGTACAGGGATGATCTTCGAAACAAACCACACCGCGCACTGCAGCCCACCTCAATTCCAGCAGGTGGTATCGATAACACCACCGTGATTTTGGTGGATGATGTGCTGTTTTCCGGTCGTACCATCCGCGCTGCACTTGATGCTTTGCGCGACGTTGGACGCCCAAACTATATCCAATTAGCTGTGTTGGTTGACCGCGGTCATCGCCAGCTGCCCATTCGCGCTGACTATGTAGGCAAAAATCTCCCCACCGCACGCGCGGAAGACGTTTCCGTCATGCTTACAGAAATCGACGGCCGCGATGCAGTCACGCTCACCCGAGAAGACTCTGAAGGGGATTCCTAGATGAAGCACCTCCTATCCATTAGCGATCTTTCCAAAGATGAGATTGTTGGATTGCTGGATGAAGCGGATCGCTTTAAGGAGGTGCTCGAAGGACGTGAAGTAAAGAAGCTGCCCACGCTGCGTGGTCGCACCATTTTTACCTTGTTCTATGAGAACTCCACGCGCACCCGTTCGTCCTTTGAAACCGCAGGAAAGTGGATGAGCGCCGATGTGATTAACATTTCGGCCTCATCATCCAGCGTGAAGAAGGGCGAGTCGCTGAAAGATACCGGCTTGACTTTGTCGGCAATCGGCGCGGATGCGATCATTATGCGCCACCCAGCCTCAGGCGCCGCGCAGCAGCTTGCGCAGTTCGTCGCACCAGGCGGCAACGGCCCCAGCGTGATCAACGCGGGTGACGGTTCGCACCAGCACCCCACCCAGGCGCTTCTCGACGCTTTAACCATCCGGCAGCGCACCGGCCGCATTGAGGGACTCAAAGTTGTCATCGTGGGCGACTGTTTGCACTCCCGCGTGGTGCGCTCCAATGTGGATCTGCTGTCCACTTTGGGCGCAGAGGTAGTGCTGGTTGCTCCTCCGACACTGCTTCCTATTGGTGTGGAGAACTGGCCAGTCCGATTCTCCTACGACATGGACGCAGAAATTGCCGACGCCGACGTAGTGATGATGCTGCGCGTTCAGCAAGAACGCATGCAGGGTGGTTTCTTCCCCTCACACCGTGAGTACGCAACGCTGTACGGCATGTCCAAAGAGCGCGAAGCTCGCCTCAAGGACTCCGCCATCATCATGCACCCCGGCCCCATGCTTCGTGGCATGGAAATCAACTTCCAGGTGGCAGACGCACCACGCACCGCGGTACTGCAGCAGGTAAGCAACGGTGTGCACATGCGCATGGCCATTTTGTTCGCCCTGGTCGCAGGCTCTGACGCGACTATCTAATCGCGACCATCTGATCGCGAAATTCTAGAAAAGGTAACGAGGGATTAAAGAAGTGGTTGACAGCAACACCCAATATCCAGAAACCGGCGCACTGGCACCGGCTCCTGCAGACTCACTCCTAATCAGCAACGTTTTGGTCTACGGCGAAGGCGAGCCAACGAATGTGTTTGTTAAAGATGGTGTGATCGCAGCTATCGGCGGCACTCATGAGGCTGACCGCACCATCGACGGCAATGGGGGAGTTCTCCTTCCAGGTTTCGTGGACATGCACGTTCACCTGCGTGAGCCAGGCCGCGAAGACACTGAAACCATTGCCACTGGTTCTGCCGCCGCAGCCAAGGGCGGATTCACCGCAGTATTCACCATGGCGAACACCACTCCAGTGATGGATCAGCCGGTTATCGCGGAATCCGTATGGTTCAAGGGCCAAAACATTGGCCTGTGCGATGTGCACCCAGTTGGATCCATCACCAAGGGTCTTGAGGGCAAGGAGCTTACTGAGTTCGGCATGATGGCTCGCTCTGAAGCCAAGGTGCGCATGTTCTCTGATGATGGCAAGTGCGTCGATGATCCTCAGGTCATGCGCCGCGCGCTGGAATACGCCAAGGGCATGGACGTTTTGATCGCCCAGCACGCTGAAGATCACCGCCTGACTGAGGGCGCTTCAGCACACGAGGGTGAAAACGCAGCTCGTCTGGGTCTGCGCGGATGGCCACGTGTGGCTGAGGAATCCATCGTGGTGCGCGATGCCATCATGGCTCGTGACTACGGCAACCGCGTGCACATCTGCCACGCATCCACCGAAGGCACCGTGGAGCTGCTTCGTTGGGCTAAGTCCCAGGGCATTCCAATCACCGCGGAAGCCACCCCGCACCACCTCACCTTGACCGATGAGCGCCTGGAAACCTACGACGCGGTCAACAAAGTCAATCCGCCACTGCGCGAAAGCCGCGATGCCGAAGCGCTCAAGAAGGCGCTTCTCGACGGCACCATCGATGTTGTTGCAACCGACCACGCTCCTCACGGTTCCGAAGATAAGTGCTGTGAATTCGAAAACGCCAAGCCAGGCATGCTCGGATTGGAAACCTCACTGTCCATCATCGTGGACACCTTCGTTGCCACCGGACTTGCAGACTGGCGCTTTGTTGCGCGCGTGATGAGTGAACGCCCAGCAGAAATCACCCGTCTACCAGGCCAGGGTCGCCCAATCGCAGAAGGTGAGCCAGCAAACCTCGCGATTGTTGATCAAGGAAAAACCTGGACAGCATCCGGTGCAGACTTTGCGTCCAAGGCTGAAAATACCCCATTTGAGGGCCAAGAATTCAGTGCCAAGGTCACACACACCGTGCTTCGTGGCAAGGTGACTTGTGCAGACGGAGTTGCACAAAACGCTTAACGGGTGGGTGCATAGTATGCACGCGCCACATTGCATATAATGCAATGAATTGAATAAACTACATTCAGGGTTATCAACCAGCCAATTTCTTTTAAAAAGGCAGACACACGAAAGGCGACAACAGTCACCGTGAGTAAAGACACCACCACCTACCAGGGAGTCACCGAGATCGGATCCGTTCCGGCATACCTGGTTCTTGCAGACGGACGTACCTTCACCGGATTTGGCTTTGGAGCTATCGGCACCACCCTTGGTGAGGCAGTGTTCACCACCGCCATGACCGGTTACCAAGAAACCATGACCGATCCTTCCTACCACCGCCAGATTGTTGTGGCTACCGCACCACAGATCGGCAACACCGGCTGGAACGATGAGGACAACGAGTCCCGCGACGGCAAGATTTGGGTTGCAGGCCTTGTTATCCGCGACCTCGCAGCACGTGTGTCCAACTGGCGCGCCACCACCTCCTTGCAGCAGGAAATGGCAGACCAGGGCATCGTCGGCATCGGCGGAATCGACACCCGCGCACTGGTTCGCCACCTGCGCAATGAAGGTTCCATTGCAGCGGGCATCTTCTCCGGCGCTGACGCACAGCGCCCAGTTGAAGAACTCGTAGAGATCGTCAAGAACCAGCCAGCAATGGCCGGCGCAAACCTCTCCGTTGAGGTCTCCGCTGATGAAACCTACGTCATCGAAGCTGAAGGCGAAGAGCGCCACACCGTCGTGGCCTACGACCTGGGCATTAAGCAAAACACCCCACGTCGCTTTTCTGCACGCGGTGTCCGCACCGTCATCGTGCCTGCTGAAACCCCATTCGAGGATATCAAGCAGTACAACCCATCAGGCGTGTTCATCTCCAACGGCCCTGGCGACCCTGCAGCAGCAGACGTCATGGTTGATATCGTCCGCGAAGTTCTTGAAGCCGACATTCCATTCTTCGGCATCTGCTTCGGCAACCAGATCCTCGGCCGCGCATTCGGCATGGAGACCTACAAGCTGAAGTTCGGCCACCGCGGCATCAACGTTCCAGTGAAGAACCACATCACCGGCAAGATCGACATCACCGCCCAGAACCACGGCTTCGCACTCAAGGGTGAAGCAGGCCAGGAATTCGAGACCGATTTCGGCACTGCAATTGTCACCCACACCTGCCTCAACGACGGCGTCGTTGAAGGTGTTGCGCTGAAGTCCGGACGCGCATACTCCGTTCAGTACCACCCAGAGGCCGCTGCCGGCCCAAATGATGCAAGCCCCCTGTTTGACCAGTTTGTTGAGCTGATGGATGCAGACGCTCAGAAGAAAGGCGCATAAATAACATGCCAAAGCGTTCAGATATTAACCACGTCCTCGTCATCGGTTCCGGCCCCATCGTCATTGGCCAGGCATGTGAATTCGACTACTCCGGCACCCAGGCTTGCCGCGTGCTGAAGGAAGAGGGACTGCGCGTCACCCTCATCAACTCCAACCCAGCAACGATCATGACCGACCCAGAAATGGCTGACCACACCTACGTGGAGCCAATCGAGCCGGAATACATCGACAAGATTTTCGCTAAGGAAATCGAGCAGGGCCACCCAATCGACGCCGTCCTGGCAACCCTTGGTGGCCAGACTGCACTTAACGCAGCTATCCAGCTGGATCGCCTCGGCATCCTGGAAAAGTACGGCGTTGAACTCATCGGTGCAGACATCGATGCCATTGAGCGTGGCGAAGATCGCCAGAAGTTCAAGGATATTGTCACCACCATCGGTGGCGAATCCGCGCGTTCCCGCGTCTGCCACAACATGGAAGAAGTCCATGAGACTGTCGCGGAACTCGGCCTTCCAGTAGTCGTGCGTCCATCCTTCACCATGGGTGGCCTGGGCTCCGGTCTTGCATACAACACCGAAGACCTTGAGCGCATCGCAGGTGGCGGACTTGCTGCATCTCCTGAAGCAAACGTCTTGATCGAAGAATCCATCCTTGGTTGGAAGGAATTCGAGCTCGAGCTCATGCGCGATACCGCAGACAACGTTGTGGTTATCTGCTCCATTGAAAACGTCGACGCACTGGGCGTGCACACCGGCGACTCTGTCACCGTGGCACCTGCCCTGACCCTGACTGACCGTGAATTCCAGAAGATGCGCGATCAGGGTATCGCCATCATCCGCGAGGTCGGCGTGGACACCGGTGGATGTAACATCCAGTTCGCCATCAACCCAGTTGATGGCCGCATCATCACCATTGAGATGAACCCACGTGTGTCTCGTTCCTCCGCGCTGGCATCCAAGGCAACGGGCTTCCCAATTGCCAAGATGGCTGCCAAGCTGGCTATCGGATACACCCTGGATGAGATCACCAACGACATCACTGGTGAAACCCCAGCTGCGTTTGAGCCCACCATCGACTACGTCGTGGTCAAGGCCCCACGCTTTGCTTTTGAGAAGTTTGTCGGCGCTGATGACACTTTGACCACCACCATGAAGTCCGTCGGTGAGGTCATGTCCCTGGGCCGTAACTACATTGCAGCACTGAACAAGGCACTGCGTTCCCTGGAAACCAAGCAGCAGGGTTTCTGGACCAAGCCTGATGAGTTCTTCGCAGGGGAGCGCGCTACCGATAAGGCAGCTGTTCTGGAAGATCTCAAGCGCCCAACCGAAGGCCGCCTCTACGACGTTGAGCTGGCAATGCGCCTTGGCGCAAGCGTGGAAGAACTCTACGAAGCATCTTCTATTGATCCTTGGTTCCTCGCCGAGCTTGAAGCTCTCGTGCAGTTCCGCCAGAAGCTCGTTGACGCACCATTCCTCAACGAAGATCTCCTGCGCGAAGCAAAGTTCATGGGTCTGTCCGACCTGCAGATCGCAGCCCTTCGCCCAGAGTTCGCTGGCGAAGACGGCGTACGCACCTTGCGTCTGTCCCTAGGCATCCGCCCAGTATTCAAGACTGTGGATACCTGTGCAGCAGAGTTTGAAGCTAAGACTCCGTACCACTACTCCGCATACGAGCTGGATCCAGCAGCTGAGTCTGAGGTCGCACCACAGACTGAGCGTGAAAAGGTCCTGATCTTGGGCTCCGGTCCAAACCGCATCGGCCAGGGCATCGAGTTCGACTACTCCTGTGTTCACGCAGCTCTTGAGCTCTCCCGCGTCGGCTACGAAACTGTCATGGTCAACTGCAACCCAGAGACCGTGTCCACGGACTACGACACCGCTGACCGCCTGTACTTCGAGCCACTGACCTTCGAAGACGTCATGGAGGTCTACCACGCTGAGGCGCAGTCCGGCACCGTCGCAGGTGTTATCGTCCAGCTTGGTGGCCAGACTCCTCTGGGCTTGGCAGATCGTTTGAAGAAGGCTGGCGTCCCTGTCATTGGTACCTCCCCAGAGGCAATCGACATGGCTGAGGACCGTGGCGAGTTCGGTGCACTGCTGAACCGCGAGCAGCTTCCTGCTCCAGCATTCGGCACCGCAACCTCTTTCGAAGAGGCTCGCACAGTAGCCGATGAGATCAGCTACCCAGTGCTGGTTCGCCCTTCCTACGTCTTGGGTGGCCGTGGCATGGAGATTGTCTACGATGAGGCTTCCCTCGAGGATTACATCAACCGCGCAACTGAGTTGTCTTCTGACCACCCAGTGCTGGTTGACCGCTTCCTGGACAACGCTATTGAGATCGACGTCGACGCACTGTGCGACGGCGACGAGGTCTACCTGGCAGGCGTCATGGAGCACATCGAGGAAGCCGGCATTCACTCCGGTGACTCCGCATGTGCACTTCCTCCAATGACTTTGGGCGCACAGGACATCGAGAAGGTCCGCGAAGCAACCAAGAAGCTGGCTCTGGGCATCGGCGTACAGGGCCTGATGAACGTCCAGTACGCACTCAAGGACGACATCCTCTACGTCATCGAGGCAAACCCACGTGCATCCCGCACCGTGCCGTTCGTCTCCAAGGCAACGGGCGTCAACCTGGCCAAGGCAGCATCCCGTATCGCAGTGGGCGCCACCATCAAGGATCTCCAAGATGAGGGCATGATTCCTACCGAGTACGACGGCGGCTCCTTGCCACTGGACGCTCCAATCGCTGTGAAGGAAGCAGTGTTGCCGTTCAACCGCTTCCGTCGCCCAGATGGAAAGACCCTGGACACCCTGCTTTCCCCAGAGATGAAGTCCACTGGCGAGGTCATGGGCTTGGCCAACAACTTCGGCGCTGCATATGCAAAGGCTGAAGCTGGCGCGTTTGGTGCATTGCCAACCGAAGGCACCGTCTTCGTGACCGTGGCTAACCGCGACAAGCGCACCCTGATCCTGCCAATCCAGCGCCTGGCGTTGATGGGCTACAAGATCCTCGCCACCGAAGGCACCGCAGGCATGCTGCGCCGCAACGGCATTGAGTGTGAAGTTGTGCTCAAGGCTTCCGACATCCGCGAAGGTGTAGAGGGCAAGTCCATCGTGGATCGTATCCGCGAAGGCGAAGTTGACCTCATCCTCAACACCCCAGCTGGTTCTGCTGGCGCTCGCCACGATGGCTACGATATCCGCGCAGCAGCAGTGACCGTGGGTGTTCCACTGATCACCACTGTTCAGGGTGTCACCGCAGCTGTCCAGGGCATTGAGGCCCTGCGTGAGGGCGTTGTCAGCGTCCGCGCGCTGCAGGAACTCGACCACGCAGTCAAGGCTTAAGCCCTATGACATTCGGCGAGAAGCTTCTGAACGCCGCCTCCACCCGTGGCAGGCTATGCGTGGGCATTGATCCCCACGAAAGCCTGCTGACGTCCTGGGGGCTGCCGGTAAACGTAGACGGACTTGCGGAGTTCTCCCGCGCCTGCGTGGAGGCTTTCGCCGACACCGTGGCATTGGTGAAGCCTCAGGTGGCGTTCTATGAGCGTTTCGGTTCCGCTGGCTTTGCCATCTTGGAAGAAACCATTCAGACGCTGCGTGAGCGTGGCTGTTTGGTGGTCTCTGACGCCAAACGCGGCGATATTGGCTCCACCATGGCTGGCTATGCCTCAGCGTGGTTAGATCCAGCGTCACCGCTGTCTAGCGACGCGGTGACGGTCTCTCCCTACCTTGGTTTTCATTCCTTGGACCCAGTGTTCGAACTTGCCGAGCAACACGGCAGGGGAGTGTTTGTCTTGGCCGCGACCTCAAACCCTGAGGCCCGCGAACTCCAGGACCAGCAAAACGCTGACGGCGTGAGCATTTCCCAGCAGATCGTGGATCAGGCGGCGGCGCTTAACGCGCCCTATATGGCCCAGGGCAAGGCTGGCAACATTGGCGTCGTCATCGGCGCCACCTTGTCCAAACCACCACGCTTATCGACGCTCGGGGGCGCCATTTTGATGCCCGGCGTCGGCGCCCAGGGCGGCACGGCAAGCGACGTTGATGAGATTGCGGGAGACATGGCTCATCTTGCGTTCCCAAATGTCTCTAGAAGTATTTTGGCGACAGGCCCAGATATCGCTGAAATGAAGAATTCTGTGGCAAAAACTGCTGCAGACTTTCCTGGTTTCCCCAGGTCATAGTCGCGGAAACGGCCCTTAATTGCAAGCCTGTGACCTGCAGGTTTAGCTTTTAGGGGTTCTGCCACCTTTGTGTTTGTGAAAGTAGTGCTAGACTATTCGAAAATCGCAGGCTGACATCCTTGGTATTAACCAGGTGTACCCTCGATTTCTGGATACTTTGGTATTCCTTTTGTCACTAAAAACCACACGATAACGGAGGAACCCCGTGGCCCTTCCACAGTTGACTGATGAGCAGCGCAAGGCAGCTCTTGCTAAGGCAGCAGAGGCACGCAAGGCACGCGCAGAGCTCAAAGAGAACCTGAAGCGCGGCAACACTAACCTCAGGGAAGTTCTGGACAAGGCTGAGTCTGACGAGATCATCGGCAAGACCAAGGTCTCCGCTCTCCTCGAAGCTCTCCCTAAGGTTGGCAAGGTCAAGGCAAAGGAGATTATGGACGAGCTGGGCATTGCTCAGACCCGTCGTCTTCGTGGACTGGGTGACCGTCAGCGTCGCGCACTTCTCGAGCGTTTCGGCTTCGAGGATTAATTCTTCAGTGTCGGGCGATAACCAACTAGGACGGCTCGTAATTCTTGCGGGCCCCTCAGCGGTCGGTAAATCGACTGTGGTTGATCGCCTCCGCAATGACGTTCCAAACCTGTATTTCAGTGTGTCGATGACCACCAGGGCACCTCGTCCTGGTGAAGTCGATGGACGTGACTACTTCTATGTCACTGCACAGGAATTTCAGGACAAAATCGACTGTGGAGAGATGCTTGAATGGGCAGATATCCACGGCGGTTTGCAGCGTTCAGGCACTCCAGCAGGTCCCGTCAATGAGGCTCGCCAAAATGGTCGGCCAGTATTGGTTGAGGTTGATCTTGCAGGAGCCCGAAACATCGCTAGCTTAATTCCAGATGCAGAAACCATCTTCCTTGCTCCACCTTCATGGGAAGTTTTGGTTGAACGCCTCACTGGACGTGGCACCGAAAGCGAAGACGTTATTGCTCGCAGGCTCGAGACCGCACGCGAAGAATTGGCTGCTCAGAGCGAATTTAAGCACGTCATTATCAATGATGATGTGGATACAGCCGTCAAGGCTATTGAGGATGTTCTCCTCGGCGCTTAGCCAAAACATAGAGCGGTAGGGTATGCTTTTCCGATTGAGCAACCTTTCCCGCTCTTAACACTACTGTCCATATACTTTTGAAAAGGTGTCAGTGACCAACGTGAGCAACGAGACCAACGCCACCAAGGCCGTCTTCGATCCGCCAGTGGGCATTACCGCTCCTCCGATCGATGAACTGCTGGATAAGGTCACTTCCAAGTACGCCCTCGTGATCTTCGCAGCCAAGCGTGCGCGCCAGATCAACAGCTTCTACCATCAGGCAGATGAGGGAGTATTCGAGTTCATCGGACCATTGGTTACTCCGCAGCCAGGCGAAAAGCCACTTTCTATTGCTCTGCGTGAGATCAATGCAGGTCTGTTGGACCACGAGGAAGGTTAAAAGACCTTATAACTTCACACAGTTGTAAAAATCACCTACCGCGAGTTATCACTTGCGGTGGGTGTTTTGCATTTTTGGCGGCAGGTTTGCCCTATGCACAGCGGAGGTCGAGGGAGAGCGTGGGGTGGCGTCGAAAAGCATCTTGTAGAGTGTGTGGGAACCCAGCCAGCCTCTTACTTTGAAGGATTGTTGTGCCCATGACCCATGTTTCAAGCCCCTCCGCACCCCGCAACGTGGTTGTTGGTGTTGCCGGCGGAATCGCAGCGTACAAGGCGTGTCACATCGTGCGCGCGTTTAAAGAAGCGGGCGATAATGTGCGGGTGGTTCCTACGGAATCCGCGTTGAAGTTTGTGGGGAAGGCGACGTTTGAAGCGTTGTCTGGCAATCCGGTGTCTACAACGGTGTTTGATGCGGTGGATTCGGTGCAGCATGTGAAAGTTGGCCAGGAGGCTGATTTGATCGTGATTGCGCCGGCGACAGCCGATTTGATGGCGCGTGTGGTGGCAGGTCGCGGTGACGATCTGTTGGCGGCGACGCTGCTGGTGGCAACGTGCCCCGTGGTTATTGCGCCGGCCATGCATACGGAGATGTGGTTTAATCCGGCTACCGTAGCCAATGTGGCAACGCTGAGGCAGCGGGGGATTACCGTGATTGAGCCTGCGCATGGTCGACTCACCGGTAAAGATACAGGCCCTGGCCGGCTGCCGGATCCAGAGCAGATTGTTGATTTAGCCAATGCAGTGCACGCCGGGGCGCGGTTGCCTCAGGATTTGGCGGGCAAGAAAGTGCTGATCACTGCTGGTGGCACGCATGAGCATATTGATCCTGTGCGCTTTATTGGCAATAGTTCCTCGGGCCGTCAAGGTTTTGCATTGGGTGAAATCGCAGCGCAACGAGGCGCACATGTCACCATCGTGGCGGGAAATACTGCGGAGCTGTCCACTCCAGCAGGTGCAGAGACCGTGCCGGTGGTGTCCACACAAGACATGTTTGATGCAGTCCAGGAACGAGCTGGCGAATCTGATTTCATCGTCATGGCGGCAGCGGTAGCTGATTTCACGCCCGCATCGCAGGCGACATCGAAGTTGAAGAAGGGCTCAGATTCTGATGAAGACGCATTGAGCACCATCTCGTTGGTGGAAAACCCGGATATTTTGGCTACCACGGTGAAGCGTCGTGAAGCAGGAGAGCTGGACAGTAATCCTGTCATCGTGGGTTTTGCTGCGGAAACTGGCGACGAGCACACCACCGCCTTGGAGTATGCGCGCAAGAAACTGCAGAAGAAGGGCTGCGACCTCCTCATGTGTAATGAGGTGGGCATGGGCAAAGTGTTTGGACAAAAGCACAATGAGGGCTGGATTTTGGATGCTCACGGTGGGGTAGTCGATGTGGAGCACGGCAGCAAAATCGAGGTTGCTGCGCAAATTTGGGACGCGGCACTGGCGTATCGCGAAGTCTAGAAAAATCCAGCTAGACCACTGACATTGCAGTTTTAGACAGCTTGGTCTATATTGGTTTTTTGTATTTAAGACTATTTATTCTCAACTTCTTCGAAAGAAGGGTATTTGTGGCTCAGCCAACCGCCGTCCGTTTGTTCACCAGTGAATCTGTAACTGAGGGACATCCAGACAAAATATGTGATGCTATTTCCGATACCATTTTGGACGCGCTGCTCGAAAAAGATCCGCAGTCGCGCGTCGCAGTGGAAACTGTGGTCACCACCGGAATCGTCCATGTTGTTGGCGAGGTCCGTACCAGCGCTTACGTAGAGATCCCTCAATTAGTCCGCAACAAGCTCATCGAAATCGGATTCAACTCCTCTGAGGTTGGATTCGACGGACGCACCTGTGGCGTCTCAGTATCCATCGGTGAGCAGTCCCAGGAAATCGCTGACGGCGTGGATAACTCCGACGAAGCCCGCACCAACGGCGACGTTGAAGAAGACGACCGCGCAGGTGCCGGCGACCAGGGCCTGATGTTCGGCTACGCCACCAACGAAACCGAAGAGTACATGCCTCTTCCTATCGCGTTGGCGCACCGACTGTCACGTCGTCTGACCCAGGTTCGTAAAGAGGGCATCGTTTCTCACCTGCGTCCAGACGGAAAAACCCAGGTCACCTTCGCATACGATGCGCAAGACCGCCCAAGCCACCTAGATACCGTTGTCATCTCCACCCAGCACGACCCAGAAGTTGACCGTGCATGGTTGGAAACCCAGCTGCGCGAACACGTCATTGATTGGGTAATCAAAGACGCAGGCATTGAGGATCTGGCAACCGGTGAGATCACCGTGTTGATCAACCCTTCAGGTTCCTTCATTCTGGGTGGCCCCATGGGTGATGCGGGTCTGACCGGCCGCAAGATCATCGTGGATACCTACGGTGGCATGGCTCGCCATGGTGGTGGAGCATTCTCCGGTAAGGATCCAAGCAAGGTGGACCGCTCTGCTGCATACGCCATGCGTTGGGTAGCAAAGAACATCGTGGCAGCAGGCCTTGCTGATCGCGCTGAAGTTCAGGTTGCATACGCCATTGGACGCGCAAAGCCAGTCGGACTTTACGTTGAAACCTTTGACACCAACAAGGAAGGCCTGAGCGACGAGCAGATTCAGGCTGCCGTGTTGGAGGTCTTTGACCTGCGTCCAGCAGCAATTATCCGTGAGCTTGATCTGCTTCGTCCGATCTACGCTGACACTGCTGCCTACGGTCACTTTGGTCGCACTGATTTGGACCTTCCTTGGGAGGCTATCGACCGCGTTGATGAACTTCGCGCAGCCCTCAAGTTGGCCTAAAAATCTGATGTAGTATCTTCGGATTCATGGCAAAAACCCGCGTCCCCGCTCCTGAAAAGTCGGTGGCGCGGGTTTTACCTCTTTTGGGGTTACCTCACCTGGATCGACTGTTTGATTACCGCATCAGCGAAGACCAACACGATGATGTGCAACCTGGCGTGCGGGTGCGCGTGCGTTTTGGTGGACGTTTAGTTGATGCCATCGTGATGTCACGCACCGCGCAAACCTCGCATGAGGGAAAGCTGATGTGGCTGGATCGGGTGATTTCGCCGATCGTGGTGTATCCACCTCAAACAGCAAAGCTAATTGAGCAACTCAGTGATCGCTATGGCGGGGTACGTTCGGATCTCATCCGTTCGGCGCTACCGGCGCGGCATGCTGGGGCGGAAGAGGCAGATACCTCCACGTCGTGGGAGTCATTGGGCGAGGTTAAAGAACCCGATTTATCGTCGTGGTCTGCGTATCAGCATGGTCAATCATTTGTTGACGCCGTCTTGGCGGGAACAACTGCGCGGGCGTCATGGCAGATTGCTCCCGGAGATGATTGGGCGCTGGCTTTGGCTTCTTTGGCGGTCAAGGTTGTCAAAGACGGCGGCGGAGCGCTTCTCGTAGTGCCTGATCAGCGCGATCTCGACCGCTTGGAAGCTGCGCTTCGAGGATTGGTTGCGGCGAAACAAATCACTGTGCTTAATTCAGGTCTTGGCCCGCAGGCACGATATCGGCGTTTCCTATCGGTACTCAGTGGGCAGGGACGACTGATTATTGGAACCAGAAGTGCCGCTTTTGCACCCGTGAAGGATCTGAAACTGGCCGTCATTTTAAATGATGGCGACGACAACCTCGTTGATCCTAGAGCGCCCTATGCCCACGCCAGGGAAGTGCTGACCACGCGTTCCAGTTTGGAAGCAAGCTCCTTGATTATTGCGGGACATGCGCGGACCGCGGAAACCCAATTGCTGGTGGAATCGGGATGGATGCACAATCTCATCGCACCGAGGGATACCATTCGCACTAGGATGCCGCGTATTCAGGCAGTGGGCGATTCCGATTTCCAGATGGAACGCGATCCAATGGCCCGATCAGCGCGGCTGCCTGGCATTGCGTTTCATGCGGTGCGCAGCGCCTTAGAACGTGATCAACCAGCACTTATCCAGGTACCAAGGAAAGGCTACGTGCCAACCTTGGCGTGTGGAAACTGCCGCACCCCAGCGCGGTGCCGGCACTGCAATGGGCCTGTGGGACTTCCCCAGGGAAGCTCTGATCTAGCGGGAGTGCCCACTTGCCGATGGTGCGGACGCCCTGATTCGCGGTTTAAGTGCCAAAACTGCGGCTCTCCAAAACTGCGTGCTGTGGTGCTGGGAACGGAACGCACAGCAGAAGAACTGGGCCGCGCGTTCCCGTCTGTGCGGGTAATTACCTCTGGCGGCAACAAGGTGGTGGATTCGGTGGAAAACCGAGCCAGCATTGTGGTGTCCACGCCAGGTGCAGAACCTTATGTGGCCAACTCGCCGGAGAGACCAGAGAAATCGGAGAAACCAGAGCACAAGGGCGCTTACGGTGCCTTGTTATTGCTGGATACCTGGGCGTTGATGGGTCGGCAAGATCTGCGCGCCATGGAGGACGCGCTGCACAAGTGGGCAGCGGCGGCCACGCTGGTGCATTCTCATCTGCACCAGGGTCAAGTCATCGTGGTTGCAGATCCATCGTTTCCTGCTGTGCAATCGTTGATTCGGTGGGATATGGCAGGTGCTGCAGCGCAAGAGTTGGCTAGCCGACGCGAGGTTATGTTCCCGCCTTCTGTACACATGGCAGCAATCGATGGGGCTACCGCTGCATTGGAAAGTTTCTTGGATTTGGCGGAGCTTCCCGATCATGCTGAAGTCCTCGGCCCTGTTGATCTGCCACCGGGTGTGAGTTTGCCTGGTGAATATGATGAGCAGCGCTTTGGTCCGCCGCAGCGGCTTCTCATCAGAACTCCATTGGGACCGCGGTCTGAGTTGGGTAGAGCGCTGCGCTCAGCCCAGGTGGCGCGTGCGGTGAGGAAGAATGATTTGCCGTTGCGTATTCAGATGGATCCGATTCACATCGGATAAAACTGCTGGTGAAAGGCCTAATGGGGTTGTGTCCCACGTGGGATATAAGATGGGGAGACAAGATCATCCACCCGTAGGAATTATCGTTGAAGGAGCCTTCCCACAACCATGGCAGTTCGTGAAGTCAGATTATTTGGAGATCCCGTACTTGTGAGTCGGGCAGATGAGGTCGTGGACTTCGATGAATCACTGTCCACCCTGATCGATGACATGTTTGACACCATGGAAGATGCCGGTGGCGTTGGTCTAGCAGCAAACCAGGTGGGTGTTTTAAGGCGCGTGTTCGTGTTTGATACCTCCCACCAGGAGGGCGGATTGCGCGGACATGTGATCAACCCGGTGTGGGAGCCTCTCACTGAGGACACCCAGACTGGCAAAGAGGGCTGTTTGTCCATCCCTGATGTCTCGGCTGAGACCACCCGCTATGAAACGGTTCGGCTGTCTGGCCAGGACCGCGACGGCAATCCGGTGGGGTTTGTGGCCAATGGACTGTTGGCCAGGTGCATCCAACACGAAACTGATCACCTTGATGGCGTGCTGTTTTTGAAGCGCCTTGATCCAGCTGAACGTAAAGCAGCCATGGGCGTTATTCGCGCGTCTGCATGGTTTAACAAATAATGAGTGGAAAGGGCACTTCATGCGCCTAGTTTTTGCCGGAACTCCGGAACCTGCAGTGGTGGCACTGCAAAAGCTCATTGATTCCGATCATGAGGTCGTCGCTGTGTTGACGCAACCAGATGCACGTCGCGGCCGTGGTCGTACGCTGCATCCTTCAGCTGTCGCGGAGCTTGCACAGCAGCACGGTATTGAGGTGTTAAAGCCCACCTCCCTGAAGGCTGATACGGAAGATGGCCAAGCAATCCGTCAGCGCTTGGCTGAGCTTGCCCCCGATTGCTTGCCGGTAGTGGCATACGGACAGCTGATCACCAAGGATTTGCTGGATGTTGCGCCACACGGTTGGGTGAATCTGCACTTTTCTTTGCTTCCTGCATGGCGTGGGGCGGCGCCGGTTCAGGCGTCGATCCGCGAAGGCGATCAGATCACTGGTGCCACGACCTTCCGCATTGATGAGGGCCTGGATACCGGCGTGATTTTGTCCACCATCGAGGACACCATTCAGCCCACCGATACTGCGGATGATCTTCTTACTCGTCTGGCGTATTCAGGCGGTGACCTGCTGGTTGAGACCATGACTGGCCTGGAGCAGGGCACAATCACCCCGCGCGCCCAGGAAGGCGAGGCCACGTACGCCTCAAAAATCACCACCCAGGACGCGCAGATTGATTGGTCGAAGCCCGCCGAGGTCATCGACCGCCACATCAGGGCACATACCCCAGGACCTGGCGCATGGACCACGCTTGTCGACGCCCGCCTCAAGGTCGGGCCCATCAGCCACTCAGGCGAGGTCGAAGTAGCAGCGGACTTGGCGCCTGGCGCCATCCTGGCGCAAAAGAACTCCGTGGTGGTCGGAACGGGCACCACACCAATTGTTCTGGGCAATATCCAACCCCCGGGAAAGAAAATGATGAATGCAGCAGACTGGGCGCGTGGTGTCCAACTTGATCAGGAAGCGAAATTCCAATGAGCCTAGAAAAATCCGGCGGATTCCGCTCCAGGACTCCAAAAGCACAGCAGGAACCTGCTAAGCAGAAGCCGCAGGCGCGTAAATCTCCGTCAAAGAAGGCCCCGGCTCGGGGGCAGGGGCAGCGCCAGGGCCAAAGCAGTGGCAAAGGCGGCGGAAACCGCAAGCCCCCTGCGCAGGCCAGGGAAGTGAGGGCTCTGGGCGTCGATAAGCCGAGAGAAATTGCGTTTGAGGTGCTTGATCGTGTGCGTACCGGTGAGGCGTATGCCAACTTGGTGTTGCCACGACTGCTGAGCAAGCACAATCTTTCTGGCCGTGACGCGGCCTTTGCTACGGAAATTACCTACGGCACCTTGCGTAATGTCGGCTTGCTGGATGAGGTCATAAAGGCCGCATCTGGGCGTGAACTGTCTGATATTGATCCAGAGGTTTTGGACGTGCTGCGTTTGGGCGCGTACCAGGTGATGTTTACCCGCGTGGAGGATCACGCTGCGGTCGATACTTCAGTAAAGATGGTCGGTGGGCTGAAGAAATTCCAGGCCACTGGTTTTGCCAATGCAATTTTGCGCAACATCACGCGCAAGGAACCAGAGCAGTGGTTGAAGGAATTGGAGCCCGCGGAAGAGTTGGCTCGCGTTGCGTTCCGTACTGCGCACCCACGCTGGATTGCGCAGAGTTTCTCACAGGTGCTCCCGGCAGATGAGTTGGAAGCAGCGCTTGCTGCGGACTCTGAGCGCCCAGTGGTGCACTTGGTGGCTCGCCCAGGTGAGATCAGTGCGGAGGAATTGGCGCTGATCACCGGTGGTGACGAGGGCAAGTATTCCCCATACGCGGTGTACCTCGAGGGTGGCGACCCAGGTGATATTGAGCCAGTGAAGGATGGTCTTGCAGCAGTGCAAGATGAGGGTTCTCAGCTGATTGCTCGCGCATTGGTGGAAATTCCAGTGGAGGGCACCGATGCCGGCCGTTGGCTGGATATGTGTGCAGGTCCTGGCGGTAAAGCGGCGCTCATTGGTGCGTTGGCTCGCATGGATCGTGCCACCGTTGATGCCGTGGAGGTCTCTGATCACCGTGCCCGACTGATTGAAAAGTCCGTGCGTGGTTTGCCCGTCAAGGTTCATGTGGGCGATGGCCGCACCATCAACTTGACCGGTGGTTACGATCGCGCGCTGGTCGATGCGCCGTGTTCTGGTTTGGGTGCACTGCGTCGTCGCCCTGAGGCGCGTTGGCGCAAGCAGGAAAGCGACATTGTTGAGCTCAACACCCTGCAGTACGAGCTGCTTGAATCCGCTGTGAACAAGGTGCGTTCCGGTGGCGTGATTGTGTACTCCACATGTTCACCTGATCTGCGTGAAACCCGCGGAATCGTGGACAAGGCACTGGGGGCTCTGGAGATCGAAGAGCTTGAGGCTGCGGAGTTCATGCCAGGCATGACCGATACCGGTGATGAGAAATCAGTGCAGATGTGGCCACACCGCCACGGCACCGATGCGATGTTTGTGGCAGTGCTGCGAAAGAAGTAGACCTGTGAGCTAAGTGGGGTAGACAAGAGGGCTATGATTTAGGGCATGGCACAACGTACTCCACTAATCGCCCCATCCATTCTTGCTGCTGATTTCTCCCGCTTGGGGGAGCAGGTGGTAGCTGTTCCTGATGCTGACTGGATTCACGTCGACATCATGGACGGACACTTCGTTCCAAACTTGAGCTTTGGCGCGGATATCACAGCTGCGGTCAACCGCGTTACGGACAAAGAACTAGACGTCCACCTGATGATCGAAAACCCAGAGAAGTGGGTGGACAACTACATCGACGCTGGCGCGGACTGCATTGTTTTCCACGTTGAAGCCACCGAAGGTCACGTTGAGTTGGCTAAGTACATCCGTTCCAAGGGTGTGCGTGCAGGTTTCTCCCTGCGCCCTGGAACTCCCATCGAGGATTACTTGGATGACCTCGAGCACTTCGATGAAGTCATCGTCATGAGCGTCGAGCCTGGATTCGGCGGCCAAAGCTTCATGCCTGAACAACTGGAAAAGGTTCGTACCCTGCGCAAGGTCATCGATGAGCGCGGTCTGAACACCGTCATCGAGATCGACGGCGGCATCAGCTCCAAGACCATCAAGCAGGCTGCCGACGCTGGCGTGGATGCCTTCGTTGCAGGTTCCGCTGTGTACGGCGCTGAGGATCCCAACAAGGCGATCCAGGAGTTGCGAGCACTCGCGCACTAAATGGATATTGCGCACGCGTTAGATCTGGCCCACCACGCGTCAGATCAAGTCCGAGGCACCACCAGCCCTAATCCGCCAGTCGGCGCTGTCATTTTGGACGCCGACGGCGAGGTCGTTGGCGTTGGCGCCACGGCACCTCCTGGTGGCCCGCACGCCGAAGTGGTGGCGCTTGCAGCTGCCGGAGCGCGTGCCAACGGGGGCACGGCGGTGGTCACCCTCGAGCCGTGCAACCATTACGGCCGCACGGGTCCATGTTCCAAGGCGCTTCTCGACGCCGGGATCGCACACGTGTTTTACGCCAATGCGGATCCCTTCCCGTCAGCCGCTGGGGGCGGTGCCTTTTTGGCGGAGGCGGGCGTCGATACGCATTTTTTAGATGAGCGGATCAGGGCACTGGAGCCCTGGCTGGTTGCGACGCGTCTGGGCAGGCCCCATGTCACGTTGAAGTTTGCGTCCACCGTGGACGGTTTTGCCGGTGCCACCGATGGCACCAGCCAGTGGATTACCGGGCCGGATGCGCGGGCGTTTGTGCACGAAGATCGAAGTAAAAGAGATGCGATCATCGTGGGCACCGGTACTGCTTTGACTGATAATCCCTCCTTGACGGCGCGTGCGGAAGATGGTCTTTATGAAAATCAACCCAGGCGCGTTGTTATTGGCTCCCGCGAGGTTCCAGCAGATTCCAACTTGGCCCGCTTGGGATATGAGCAGTACGCGGGAATACCGGAGGCCTTATCAGCGCTGTGGGATAAAGGGTGCCGAGACCTTTTGATCGAAGGTGGCCCAACGTTAGCTGGGGCAGCGCTGCGCTTAGGCATTGTTGATCAGGTGCAGGCCTATGTTGCCCCCGCTTTATTGGGTGCTGGACGATCAGTGATTAACTGGCCACAAGAAACCACGATGGATCAGATTATGCGTTTTGACACCACGTCCGTGAGACAGTTGGGTTCAGATGTATTGATAGAAATGATGAGAAAGGAACGCTAAATGTTCACAGGTATTGTCGAGGAGCTTGGCTCCGTTGCAGGCGTGGAACATCTGGGAGATTCCATCCGGATGCAGATTTCCGCGTCCACCGTTTTAGAGGGTGTGCATTTGGGAGATTCCATTTCTGTCAATGGTGTGTGCTTGACAGTGGCGTCCTTTGACGAGGGACATTTCACTGCAGACCTCATGCAGGAAACCTTAGATCGCAGCTCCCTGGGCGCATTATCCACCGGTAGCAAAGTCAACCTTGAGCGCGCCATGGCAGCCGATGGCCGTCTGGGTGGACACATCATGCAAGGCCATGTTGATGCCACCACCACGCTGATCAAGCGCACCAGCTCAGAGAACTGGGATGTTCTGCGTTTTGAGCTGCCAGCTGATTTGGCTCGCTATGTGGTGGAAAAAGGCTCCATCGCACTCAATGGCACATCCTTGACTGTATCGTCTTTGGGCGATGATTGGTTTGAGGTTTCCCTGATTCCCACCACCTTGCGCGACACCACCCACGGCGGACTGGCGGTAGGGGATATCGTAAACATTGAGGTTGATGTGATCGCTAAGTACGTCGAACGCATGATGACGCGCGGCGTGGCTGGAAACACTCCCAATGGCTACACCGATTTGACGAGAGACTAGGTTAGACAACGTGAGTGAACATGAGCAGGCACACAGCCAATTAGATTCTGTTGAAGAGGCCATCGCTGACATCGCTGCGGGTAAAGCCGTCGTGGTGGTAGATGATGAAGATCGTGAAAATGAAGGCGACATCATCTTTGCCGCCGAATTAGCCACTCCAGAATTAGTCGCTTTCATGGTGCGTTATTCCTCGGGATACATCTGTGCGCCATTAACCGCAGAGGATGCAGATCGTCTTAATCTGCCTCCGATGACCGCGCACAACCAGGATGCCCGCGGCACCGCTTACACCGTGACCGTTGATGCCAACACCGGCACCACAGGCATTTCTGCAACAGACCGCGCCCACACTTTGCGCTTGCTTGCTGATCCAGAAGCCGACCGCACGGATTTCACCCGTCCCGGACACGTGGTGCCACTGCGTGCTCGTGAAGGTGGCGTCTTGGTGCGCGCTGGACACACCGAAGCAGCTGTCGATTTGGCTCGCGCTGCAGGCCTGCACCCAGCAGGTGTTATCTGCGAAGTGGTCAGTGAAGAGGACCCCACCGGCATGGCTCGGGTTCCTGAGCTGCGCCGCTTCTGCGATGAGCACAATCTGAAGCTGATCTCTATTGAGCAGCTCATTGAGTGGCGTCGCAAGAATGAAATTTTGGTGGAGCGCCAGGTGGAAACTGTGCTGCCTACCGATTTCGGCACGTTCAAGGCTGTTGGTTACCGTTCCATCATCGATGGCACCGAGCTTGTTGCCATTGTTGCCGGCGACGTGGCATCCGACGGTGGCGAAAACGTCCTGGTTCGAGTCCACTCTGAGTGCTTGACTGGTGATGTTTTTGGATCCCGGCGCTGCGACTGTGGACAGCAGCTGCACGAGTCTTTGCGCCTGATCCAGGAAGCTGGTCGGGGAGTAGTGGTGTACATGCGTGGACATGAGGGACGAGGCATTGGTCTGCTCGCCAAGCTACGCGCCTACCAACTCCAGGATGAAGGTGCCGACACCGTCGATGCCAACCTCGCACTTGGTCTTCCAGCCGATGCCCGCGAATTTGGCACCAGCGCCCAGATTCTCTACGACTTGGGTGTGCGCTCGCTCAACTTGATCAGCAACAACCCAGCCAAGAAGGTGGGACTTGAAGGCCACGGCATTTCCATTGCCAGCCGAACCCCCATCCCTGTTGCTGTTCATGAAGACAATGTTCGATACCTGAAAACCAAGCGTGACCGCATGGGACATGACCTCCCAGATGTCGCACTGTGGGAACAAGAGCACCCAGAAAACTAAGGAGCACAACAATGGCTAAAGAAGGATTGCCGGCAGTCGAACTCCCCGACGCCAGCGGATTAAAAGTCGCCGTAGTCACCGCACGGTGGAACGCAGAAATCTGCGACCGCCTGCACAAGCACGCAGTAGATGCGGGACGTGCAGCAGGAGCAACGGTGAGCGAATACCGCGTCATCGGCGCCCTGGAACTTCCAGTCGTAGTGCAAGAACTGGCACGCACCCATGACGCAGTAGTTGCCTTGGGCTGTGTCGTTCGTGGCGGCACCCCACACTTTGATTACGTGTGCGACTCTGTCACCGAAGGCCTCACCCGCATTGCTCTTGATACTTCCACCCCAATCGGCAACGGTGTGTTGACTACCAACACCGAAGAGCAAGCCGTGGAACGCTCCGGTGGAGAAGGCTCTGTAGAGGACAAAGGCGCAGAGGCAATGGTCGCTGCACTCGATACTGCCCTCGTGCTTTCTCAAATTCGTGCAACTGAGGGTTAGACTGTTCTTTAAAAGGTTTGACGCCTCGGTTTAATGCCTAGCAGGATGCGCACCACCGCTAATTAGTTCTAAGGATTTGTGAAATCGTGACAACCAACGCCCCCGACGGAGCAACGAACAACATCAACAACGCACATTCGGGCGCTGTCGGGAAGCCAAAGGTACAGCTCAGCGATGCGGAAATTCAGGAATACACCGCAGCTTTCGCTGGCACCACCACAACCAAGCCATGGGAGCTGGAGGTGACCACAAGGTTTCTGAAAAAGATCGCGTGGGTAGCCGTGGTTGTCATCATGGCCCTTCACATCTTCATGGGTGCCGTGGTGGACGTCGATTTCACCGGTGCAGCGGTCACCTTTGTTGACACTCTGGCATTCCCAGCGTTGGGCATCATCTTCTCCGTTCTTGTGTTCTTGGGACTGACTCGCCCTCGCGTGCGTGCCAACGAAGACGGCGTTGAGGTGCGTAACTTCATCGGAACTCGTTTCTACCCATGGGTTGTCATCTACGGCATGTCTTTCCCCAAGGGCAGCAGCGTGGCACGTTTGGAGCTTCCAGACTTTGAATTCGTTCCCATGTGGGCTTTCCAGTCCCGCGATGGCGAAGATGCGGTGCGCGCGGTTGCGACCTTCCGCGACCTCGAAAACAAGTACATGCCAGAGGACTAATTAAGCTGTGGCTGATCCAACAACTTATCGCCCGGCTCCAGGAACAATTCCAACGGAGCCGGGTGTTTATAAATTCAGGGACGAAAACCGCCGCGTGATCTACGTGGGCAAGGCCAAAAACTTGCGTTCGCGGTTGTCGAACTATTTCCAGGATGTCACCCAACTGCATCCGCGCACCCGCCAAATGGTGTTCGCAGCGTCGTCTGTGGAGTGGACCGTGGTGTCCAGCGAAGTCGAGGCGCTGCAGCTGGAATACACCTGGATTAAACGCTTTGATCCGCGGTTCAACGTAAAATACCGCGACGATAAAACCTATCCCATGCTGGCAGTATCCACAGGGGAGAGGTTCCCGCGCGCGTTCTTCTTCCGAGGTCCGCGCCGCAAAGGTGTGCGCTATTTTGGACCGTATTCCCACGCGTGGGCAGTGCGGGAAACCCTTGATCTTCTCATCCGCGTTTTCCCCATGCGCACCTGTTCAAAGGGTGTGTTTAACCGCCACGAAAGCCTCGGCCGGCCGTGTTTGTTGGGCTATATCGATAAATGTGCGGCCCCGTGCGTGGGCCGCGTGAGCGAAGAGGAACACCGCGAAATCGTTGACGGTTTCACCTCTTTCATGGCTGGTCACACCGACAAAGTCACTCGCAAACTCAACGCCGACATGATGGCTGCGGCCGAGGAACTCGATTTCGAGCGCGCGGCCCGCCTGCGCGATGATCTGGAAGCCATTGACAAGGTCATGGAAAAACAGGCCGTCGTCCTTGGCGATGGCACCGACGCCGACATCATCGCATTCGCCACCGATCAGCTAGAAGCCGCCGTGCAAGTCTTCAACATCCGAGGCGGCCGAATCCGCGGCCAGCGCGGCTGGGTTGTGGAAAAGCCCGGCGACTACGCCGGATTGCTTGTCGACGCTACGACCCAACCTGAGGGCGATGCCCCGGAAACAGATCCCGCACTGCCATTTTTGATGCAAGATTTCCTCGTGCAGTTTTATGGCGATGCTGTCGAGCGTGCTGAAACTGAGGCTAAGGAAGATGCTGCGGTGATCGAGCGACGTGGCGTCGATAAGCATTCTTTTGAAGAGGCAGCCCCGGTGACGCGCGCTTCGGTCGTGCCCCGTGAAATCCTCGTGCAAGTTGCGCCCAATGAAGCTGAGCAAACCCTGAAAGTGCTGGAGGAATTGCGCGGTGCTGGCGTTGATGCGCGCGTGCCGCAGCGCGGTGACAAGCGAGCGCTCATGGAAACTGTGGAGCGCAACGCCAAAGAGCTGCTGAAACAGCACAAGCTCAAGCGTGTTGGTGATCTCACCGCGCGTTCAGCGGCTCTGCAGGAATTGCAGGAAGCGCTGGACATGGAACAGGCTCCGCTGCGCATTGAATGTACCGATATTTCGCATATTCAGGGCACCGATGTGGTGGCATCCCTCGTGGTTTTTGAAGATGGTTTGCCTCGAAAATCGGACTACCGACGCTACCGAGTCAAAGAAGCCGCAGGCGATGGACATTCCAACGATGTGGCATCCATTGCGGAAATCACCAGGCGCCGCTTCCTGCGCCACAACCAAGACAAACTTGCTGTTCCCGAAGTCGAAGAGTTTGACGGCTCGACCTTCAGCGATGAAAAAGTCGAGGAAATGAGCACCGACGCCAGGCGTTTTGCATACCCTCCTCAGATTTTCATCGTCGATGGTGGTGCCCCGCAGGTAGCTGCAGCCCAAGAAGTCTTTGATGAATTAGGCATCGTTGACGTGGTGCTCATTGGCCTAGCCAAGCGCTTGGAAGAAATCTGGCTGCCCGGCGACCCCGATCCCGTCATCTTGCCGAGAAACTCCCAAGCACTGTTTTTGCTCCAGCAAATCCGTGACGAAGCCCACCGCTTTGCCATCACCTACCACCGCCAGCAACGATCCAAGCGCATGCGTGTTTCCGAGCTAGACAGCATCAAGGGCCTTGGCCAGAGCCGTCGCACTGAACTAGTCAAGCACTTTGGATCCGTGGCAAAACTGAAAGAGGCAAGCGTTGAAGACATTTCCCAAGTGAAAGGCTTTGGCCCGAAACTTGCGGAGGCTGTCTATGAAGGTCTTCACGCGTCAAAATAAGTAGATCGCTAGGATGTAACCATGATTCAATCCACTGGGGTCACGCACACTGATAAGTCTGCACAAGAAAATCCTGTGAAGTACAGGGACAATTTCACACCTGTCATCATCACCGGTATGTCAGGCGCAGGTCTGAGCACAGCAGCCCGAGTCCTCGAAGACTTGGGTTGGTATGTGGCGCACAATATTCCACCACAGATCATCCTGGAGTTAATTGATATGTGCGCTCGGGAAGATTCTCCCGTCGACAAAGTTGCAGTCGTGTGCGATGTGCGCTCCCGTGAATTCCGCGGAAGCCTCACCCAGGTTGTTTCAGAGCTGCGTGATAAGCAGCTCGATCCCACGGTGTTATTTCTGGAAGCACGCGATGAGGTGCTGATCAAGCGATTCGATAATGTGCGCCGCACCCATCCTTTGCAGGGCAGCCAAACCCTTCAGGTGGGTATTGAACGTGAACGAACCGTGCTGTCTCCTGTGAAGGAAGACGCTTCAGTGGTCATCGATACCTCGGATCTGTCCGTGCATGATTTGCGCCGCGCCATCGAATCCTCGTTTAGGACAATCGCCACGCGCACCCAGCACGTCACCATTGAATCATTCGGTTTCAAACACGGCTCACCACGCGACGCCGACTTTGTTGTGGACGTGCGCTTCTTGCCGAACCCATTCTGGGTTCCAGAGCTGCGCCCATTTAGGGGAGTGGACAAGCCAGTATCTGACTATGTGCTCTCCCAAAAAGGCGCAGAAGAATTTTTGAACAACTTTGTGGACATGCTCAAAGACATGCTTCCGGGATACCGCCACGAAGGAAAAAACTTCATCACAATCGGTGTCGGCTGCACCGGTGGACACCACAGATCAGTTGCGGTGTCTGAAGAACTAGCCAAAAGAATCGCAGATCAGACCACGCTCGACGTGTCTGTAGTACACCGCGATATTAACCGCCACTAGGAAAGGGGCCAACTAATTGACAACCTTCTTCGATGCCCCAAATGACACACCAGAAGAAGCTCCACTTGAGCGACCACGTGTAATCACCAGCTTGGGCGGTGGACATGGTCTTTTTCAGACCCTTCGAGCAGCTCAAATCTGCTCACCGACAACCATCAACGCTGTGGTGACAGTTGCTGATGATGGTGGCTCATCAGGCCGTATTCGCCATGAGCTGGGGCAGATCCCTCCAGGAGATCTGCGCATGGCGTTGGCAGCTTTGATCGCCGATGCCGAAGAAGGCGGATTGTGGGAAAACCTCCTGCAGCACCGCTTCGGTGGACATGGTGCGCTAGCTGGTCACGCCTTGGGAAACCTCGTGATCGTGGCGTTGACCGACATTTTGGGCACCTCCCAGCATGCGCTTGATCAAATCGCTCAACTCGCTGGAGCCAAAGGACGCATCATCCCGGTATGTGCTGAACCTTTGGATCTTGAAGCGGAAGTATCAGGTCTAGACTCTGATGCTCGAGTCATGCGCCAAGTTCGTGGTCAAGTGGCAGTAGCTGCCACCCCAGGGCAAGTACGCCGCGTTCGAATCATTCCGGACAATCCAGAACCGAACCCCGCTGCCATCGAGGCCATTCTCGATGCAGATTTGGTCACCCTTGGCCCAGGTTCCTGGTTCTCCTCTGTGATTCCACACATTTTGGTCCCAGAGATCGTTGATGCCTTGGCGCAGACAAAAGCAACCAAAACCGTGGTGTTAAACCTGACGTCCGAGCCAGGGGAGACCGCGGGATTCTCTGCAGAACGACACATCCATGTGCTCCGCCAGCATGCTCGAAACCTTCAGGTTGACCAAGTCATTGTCGATGCCAAGACACTGTCCTCACAAACCGAACGCAATCATGTAGAACGAGCTGCTCGCACCCTTGGTGCAGAAGTCTCCTTCCATGATGTCCAGGCTGAAGATGGCCGTGGTCGATTCACCAGTATTCACGATCCAGCAAAGCTGTGTGCAGCGTTGCTGGCAAGTTTTGCTGGAGAACGAAAGCGTTAAGGAGTAGGCGTGTCACTGACGAGTGATATCAAACAAGAATTGGCGCAGGTCCATGTGGCCAAAAACAGTGTTCGTGCTGCGGAAGTGTCTGCAATTTTAAGGTTTGCTGGTGAGATGCAAGCTGTCGGCGGCAAGCTGGTGATCGAAGCAAATTTGGACAGCATGCAAGTCGGTATGAGGCTTCAGGAGTTTATCCAAGGTTTGTACAACTCTCGAGTCGATGTGCACACCGTGAACCCGACTGTGAGCAGGAAAACGCCACGGTATTTGGTGCGCATCATTGACAATGCCGATGAAATTGCGCGACGCACCGGACTGGTCACCAGGTCTGGACATGTGGTTAAAGGTCTAGCGCCTTCTGTGGTCAGCGGAACAATCAGTGACGCTGAAGCTGCATGGCGCGGTGCGTTTCTAGCCAATGGATCTTTAAGTGATCCAGGTCGTTCCTCTTCGTTGGAGGTGTTGTGTCCTGGTCAAGAATCAGCATTGGCACTGGTTGGATGTGCTCGAAGAATTGGGATCGCGGCGAAAACGAAAGATTCTCGAGGATTTGATCGCGTCAATGTTCGTGATGCGGAAGCAATTGGGGCACTGCTCACTCGAATGGGTGCACAGAAAACTCGCATGTTGTGGGAAGAAAAACGCATCAAGCGGGAAAGTCGAACTCCGGCAAACCGGTTGGCCAACTTCGACGATGCCAATCTGCGCAGGTCAGCCCGAGCAGCAGTTGCCGCTGCAGCGAGGGTAGAACGCGCCATGAAGATTCTTGGTGATGATGTTCCTGAGCATTTGGCTGAGGCTGGACAGCTGCGTGTGCAGCACCGTCAGGCATCGTTGGAGGAGTTGGGCCGGTTGGCTGATCCTCAAATGACCAAGGATGCTGTGGCCGGTCGTATTCGTCGTCTTTTGACGATGGCAGATAAGCGCGCCGAAGATCTGAAGATTCCTGATACAAATTCTGTTGTGACGGAAGATTTGTTGGAAGAAATCTAGTCGCTCGCCTCATAAAAACGACCGAGCCTATTGGGATTACCATTGAAGCCAGTGTGAGTTGCATCACATTGGCTTCAAATCTGAGACTTTAATTTGTGGATTCACGGGGGTGTAGTCTAATTCATAATTAACCCCATTCGGGGGAGCGGATCGCGGTGCGAACGATTTCAGGTTCGTTCCCTGCAAAAACTATTTAGCGCAAGTGTTGGAAATACCCCCGTTTGGGGTCAATGTCCATTTTTGAATGTGTCTGTATGATTTTGCATCCGCTGCGAAATCTTTGTTTCCCCGCTAAAGTTGAGGACAGGTTGACACGGAGTTGACTCGACGAATTATCCAATGTGAGTAGGTTTGGTGCGTGAGTTGGAAAAATTCACCATACTCGCCCTTGGGTTCTGTCAGCTCAAGAATTCTTGAGTGACCGATGCTCTGATTGACCTAACTGCTTGACACATTGCATTTCCTACAATCTTTAGAGGAGACACAACATGACCATTCGTGTTGGTATTAACGGATTTGGCCGTATCGGACGTAACTTCTTCCGCGCAGTTCTAGAGCGCAGCGACGATCTCGAGGTAGTTGCAGTCAACGACCTCACCGACAACAAGACCCTTTCCACCCTTCTCAAGTTCGACTCCATCATGGGCCGCCTTGGCCAGGAAGTTGAATACGACGATGACTCCATCACCGTTGGTGGCAAGCGCATCGCTGTTTACGCAGAGCGCGATCCAAAGAACCTGGACTGGGCTGCACACAACGTTGACATCGTGATCGAGTCCACCGGCTTCTTCACCGATGCAAACGCGGCTAAGGCTCACATCGAAGCAGGTGCCAAGAAGGTCATCATCTCCGCACCAGCAAGCAACGAAGACGCAACCTTCGTTTACGGTGTGAACCACGAGTCCTACGATCCTGAGAACCACAACGTGATCTCCGGCGCATCTTGCACCACCAACTGCCTCGCACCAATGGCAAAGGTCCTGAACGACAAGTTCGGCATCGAGAACGGCCTCATGACCACCGTTCACGCATACACCGGCGACCAGCGCCTGCACGATGCACCTCACCGCGACCTGCGTCGTGCACGTGCAGCAGCAGTCAACATCGTTCCTACCTCCACCGGTGCAGCTAAGGCTGTTGCTCTGGTTCTCCCAGAGCTCAAGGGCAAGCTTGACGGCTACGCACTTCGCGTTCCAGTTATCACCGGTTCCGCAACCGACCTGACCTTCAACACCAAGTCTGAGGTCACCGTTGAGTCCATCAACGCTGCAATCAAGGAAGCTGCAGTCGGCGAGTTCGGCGAGACCCTGGCTTACTCCGAAGAGCCACTGGTTTCCACCGACATCGTCCACGATTCCCACGGCTCCATCTTCGACGCTGGCCTGACCAAGGTCTCCGGCAACACCGTCAAGGTTGTTTCCTGGTACGACAACGAGTGGGGCTACACCTGCCAGCTCCTGCGTCTGACCGAGCTCGTAGCTTCCAAGCTCTAATTAGTTCACATCGCTAACGTGGGCGATCGATGCTCACGGTGATGTGTCATCCCAATGGCCCGGGGTGTGCCTCGGCGCACCCCGGGCTATTTTGTGTCTTTAATCAATACAATTGAATACCGGTGCCAGCGCCACACAATGTGTGGCAATCTGGGACAGTGCATCACATTGCACCAGAAGAATTTTTTAAACAATCAAATCTCCAAGGAGTACGGCATGGCTGTTAAGACCCTCAAGGACTTGCTCGACGAAGGCGTAGACGGACGCCACGTCATCGTTCGATCTGACTTCAATGTTCCCCTCAACGATGACCGCGAGATCACCGATAAGGGCCGAATCATTGCCTCCCTACCAACCCTTAAAGCACTGAGCGAAGGTGGCGCAAAGGTCATCGTCATGGCTCACCTTGGCCGCCCAAAGGGCGAAGTCAACGAGAAGTACTCCCTCGCACCTGTCGCTGAGGCACTCTCCGATGAACTTGGCCAGTACGTTGCACTTGCCGCAGACGTTGTTGGCGAAGACGCACACGAGCGCGCAAACGGCCTGACCGAGGGCGACATCCTGCTCCTGGAGAACGTGCGCTTCGACCCACGCGAAACCTCCAAGGACGAGGCAGAGCGCACCGCTTTCGCTCAGGAGCTCGCAGCTCTTGCAGCAGACAACGGCGCATTCGTCTCTGACGGCTTTGGTGTTGTCCACCGCGCGCAGACCTCCGTCTACGACATCGCAAAGTTGCTGCCACACTACGCTGGCGGACTGGTAGAGACCGAGATTTCCGTTCTGGAAAAGATCGCAGAATCACCAGAGGCACCTTATGTTGTGGTTCTCGGTGGATCCAAGGTCTCTGACAAGATCGGTGTTATTGAGGCGCTGGCTGCCAAGGCTGACAAGATCATCGTCGGTGGCGGCATGTGCTACACCTTCCTCGCAGCTCAGGGACACAATGTTCAGCAGTCCCTCCTGCAGGAAGAAATGAAGGCTACCTGCACCGACCTGCTCGCACGCTTCGGTGACAAGATCGTTCTCCCAGTTGACCTGGTTGCAGCATCCGAATTTAACAAGGACGCAGAGAAGCAGATCGTTGACCTGGACTCCATCCCAGAAGGCTGGATGTCTCTTGATATCGGACCAGAGTCCGTCAAGAACTTCGGTGAGGTTCTCAGCACCGCTAAGACCATCTTCTGGAACGGCCCAATGGGCGTGTTCGAGTTCGCAGCATTCTCTGAAGGCACCCGCGGCATCGCACAGGCCATCATCGATGCAACTGCAGGCAACGACGCATTCTCCGTTGTTGGCGGTGGCGACTCCGCAGCATCCGTTCGCGTGCTCGGCCTGAACGAAGACGGCTTCTCCCACATCTCCACCGGTGGTGGCGCATCCCTCGAGTACCTTGAAGGCAAGGAACTCCCAGGCGTTGCAATTCTCGCTCAGTAAATCCGACACGGCCCTTTTTTAGACAACACAACAAAAGGGCCACCGGGAAACTTTTAAGAAAGGTGTGTTTCACCCATGGCACGTAAGCCACTTATCGCTGGTAACTGGAAGATGAACCTGGATCACCAGCAGGCAATCGGCACTGTTCAGAAGCTTGCATTCGCCCTTCCAAAGGAATACTTCGAGAAGGTTGACGTTGCAGTCACCGTTCCTTTCACTGACATCCGCTCCGTCCAGACTCTCGTTGAGGGCGACAAGCTTGAGGTCACTTTCGGTGCTCAGGACGTCTCCCCGCACGAGTCCGGTGCGTACACCGGTGAAGTTTCTGCAAGCATGCTGGCAAAGTTGAACTGCTCTTGGGTTGTCGTTGGACACTCCGAGCGCCGCGAGTACCACAACGAGTCTGATGAGTTGGTTGCTGCGAAGGCAAAGGCAGCTCTGTCCAACGGCATCAGCCCGATCGTCTGCGTTGGTGAGCCACTGGAAATCCGTGAAGCTGGCACCCACGTTGAGTATGTCGTCGAGCAGACCCGCAAGTCCCTTGCTGGCCTGGACGCTGCTGAACTGGCCAACACCGTTATCGCGTATGAGCCAGTGTGGGCTATCGGCACCGGTAAGGTTGCTTCCGCAGCTGACGCTCAGGAAGTGTGCAAGGCTATCCGCGGTCTGATCGTGGAGCTTGCAGGCGACGAGGTCGCTGAGGGCCTGCGTATTCTCTACGGTGGTTCTGTTAAGGCAGAAACCGTCGCTGAGATCGTCGGTCAGCCTGACGTCGACGGCGGACTTGTCGGTGGCGCTTCCCTCGACGGTGAAGCATTCGCCAAGCTGGCTGCCAACGCTGCGAGCGTTGCTTAAAGTACAGAGCTTTAAAGCACAGCCTTAAAGCACAGCCTTAAAGCACAAGCACTGTAGAAGTGCGGTTTTGATGAGCCCATGAAAGCCATCGAAATCAATCGCCCAGCTAAACACCTGTTTTGCTGGGTGATTTTTTATCTCATGCACGCCAACACCCTCAATGTGAAAGAGTGTTTAAAGTAGTTATGACTGATTTTTTACGCGATGACATCAGGTTCCTCGGTCAAATCCTCGGTGAGGTAATTGCGGAACAAGAAGGCCAGGAGGTTTATGAACTGGTCGAACAAGCGCGCCTGACTTCTTTTGATATCGCCAAGGGCAACGCCGAAATGGATAGCCTGGTTCAGGTTTTCGACGGCATTACTCCAGCCAAGGCAACACCGATTGCTCGCGCATTTTCCCACTTCGCTCTGCTGGCTAACCTGGCGGAAGACCTCTACGATGAAGAGCTTCGTGAACAGGCTCTCGATGCAGGCGACACCCCTCCGGACAGCACTCTTGATGCCACCTGGCTGAAACTCAATGAGGGCAATGTTGGCGCAGAAGCTGTGGCCGATGTGCTGCGCAATGCTGAGGTGGCGCCGGTTCTGACTGCGCACCCAACTGAGACTCGCCGCCGCACTGTTTTTGATGCGCAAAAGTGGATCACCACCCACATGCGTGAACGCCACGCTTTGCAGTCTGCGGAGCCTACCGCTCGTACGCAAAGCAAGTTGGATGAGATCGAGAAGAACATCCGCCGTCGCATCACCATTTTGTGGCAGACCGCGTTGATTCGTGTGGCCCGCCCACGTATCGAGGACGAGATCGAAGTAGGGCTGCGCTACTACAAGCTGAGCCTTTTGGAAGAGATTCCACGTATCAACCGTGATGTGGCTGTTGAGCTTCGTGAGCGTTTCGGCGAGGATGTTCCTTTGAAGCCCGTGGTCAAGCCAGGTTCCTGGATTGGTGGAGACCACGACGGTAACCCTTATGTCACCGCGGAAACAGTTGAGTATTCCACTCACCGCGCTGCGGAAACCGTGCTCAAGTACTATGCACGCCAGCTGCATTCCCTCGAGCATGAGCTCAGCCTGTCGGACCGCATGAATAAGGTCACCCCGCAGCTGCTTGCGCTGGCAGATGCCGGGCACAACGACGTGCCAAGCCGCGTGGATGAGCCTTATCGACGCGCCGTCCATGGCGTTCGCGGACGTATCCTCGCGACGACGGCCGAGCTGATCGGCGAGGACGCCGTTGAGGGCGTGTGGTTCAAGGTCTTTACTCCATACGCATCTCCGGAAGAATTCTTAAACGATGCGTTGACCATTGATCATTCTCTGCGTGAATCCAATGACGTTCTCATTGCCGATGATCGTTTGTCTGTGCTGATTTCTGCCATCGAGAGCTTTGGATTCAACCTTTACGCACTGGATCTGCGCCAAAACTCCGAAAGCTACGAGGACGTCCTCACCGAGCTTTTCGAACGCGCCCAAGTCACCGCAAACTACCGCGAGCTGTCTGAAGCAGAGAAGCTTGAGGTGCTGCTGAAGGAACTGCGCAGCCCTCGTCCGCTGATCCCGCACGGTTCAGATGAATACAGCGAGGTCACCGACCGCGAGCTCGGCATCTTCCGCACCGCGTCGGAGGCTGTTAAGAAATTCGGGCCACGGATGGTGCCTCACTGCATCATCTCCATGGCATCATCGGTCACCGATGTGCTCGAGCCGATGGTATTGCTCAAGGAATTCGGCCTCATTGCAGCCAACGGCGACAACCCACGCGGCACCGTCGATGTCATCCCACTGTTCGAAACCATCGAAGATCTCCAGGCCGGCGCCGGAATCCTCGACGAACTGTGGAAAATTGATCTTTACCGCAACTACCTCCTGCAGCGCGACAACGTCCAGGAAGTCATGCTCGGTTACTCCGATTCCAACAAGGATGGCGGATATTTCTCCGCAAACTGGGCGCTTTACGACGCGGAACTGCAGCTCGTCGAACTATGCCGATCAGCCGGGGTCAAGCTTCGCCTGTTCCACGGCCGTGGTGGCACCGTCGGCCGCGGTGGCGGACCTTCCTACGACGCGATTCTTGCCCAGCCCAGGGGGGCTGTCCAAGGTTCCGTGCGCATCACCGAGCAGGGCGAGATCATCTCCGCTAAGTACGGCAACCCCGAAACCGCGCGCCGAAACCTCGAAGCTCTGGTCTCAGCAACGCTTGAGGCATCGCTTCTCGACGTCTCCGAACTCACCGATCACCAACGCGCGTACGACATCATGAGTGAGATCTCTGAGCTCAGCTTGAAGAAGTACGCCTCCTTGGTGCACGAGGATCAAGGCTTCATCGATTACTTCACCCAGTCCACGCCGCTGCAGGAGATTGGATCCCTCAACATCGGATCCAGGCCTTCCTCACGCAAGCAGACCTCCTCGGTGGAAGATTTGCGAGCAATCCCGTGGGTGCTCAGTTGGTCCCAGTCTCGTGTCATGCTGCCGGGCTGGTTTGGTGTCGGCACCGCACTTGAGCAATGGATTGGCGAAGGGGAGCAGGCCACCCAGCGCATTGCCGAGCTACAAACACTCAACGAGTCCTGGCCATTTTTCACCTCAGTGTTGGATAACATGGCTCAGGTGATGTCCAAGGCAGAGCTGCGTTTGGCAAAGCTCTACGCAGACCTGATCCCAGATAGGGAAGTAGCTGAGCGCGTTTATGCCGTCATCCGCGAGGAATACTTCCTGACCAAGAAGATGTTCTGCGTAATCACCGGTTCTGATGATCTGCTTGATGACAACCCGCTTCTCGCACGATCCGTCCAGCGCCGATACCCCTACCTGCTTCCACTCAACGTGATCCAGGTAGAGATGATGCGACGCTACCGAAAAGGCGACCAAAGCGAGCAAGTATCCCGCAACATCCAGCTGACCATGAACGGTCTTTCCACTGCACTGCGCAACTCTGGCTAGTCCTGCTGGGTAGGTAGTACTCGTGTATACTGTCTAAAGTTATTCGAAATCAGGTGGGAATAAGGTTCACCTGGGTTCTCAAACGGCAAAGGAACATTTTCCACATGGCATTGACGCTTCAAATCATCCTCGTCGTCGCCAGCCTGCTCATGACGGTTTTCGTCTTGCTGCACAAGGGCAAAGGCGGCGGACTCTCCAGCCTCTTCGGTGGCGGTGTGCAGTCCAATCTTTCGGGCTCCACTGTTGTTGAAAAGAACCTGGATCGCGTCACCATTTTGGTTGCCGTTATCTGGATTGTGTGCATTGTCGCACTCAACCTCATCCAGGCTTATTCATAAGACACGAGCTTAAAAAGAGCGGTTCCCTTTTCATAGGGGAGCCGCTTTTTTTGGGTTTTGTCGACCTGCTGTCTCCCCACTGTTGCTCGGTGTGTACTTTCGACACCAAGATTTCGGCAAAGTGGTGGTCAAAATTGGAAAATCTTGATGCCTAATTCACATACATTCCAATTTTCCCTAAGGACATCTTTAAAGGGGAACTGTTTCCCGACGGAACGTGGAGTCTATAAAACCGCAGGTTAAAACGCTGCCATGGGGGATTTTTCAGCAGGGGAGACGTGGTGTAAGTGCGGGCTAAAAACGTGACCTTCGTTATAAAAACAGAAATCTATAGAATGATAGGTAGAAACTGGACTAGGTTTATCTATAGCGGAATAGAAAATACTCCGCTCGACAGCATCACTTAGCTGAAAGGCCTTTAACATGGACCCCTCAGATCTAGCCTGGATTCTCGCAGCTTTTGCGTTGGTAAGCCTGATGTTCCCCGGATTGTCCCTGCTCTACGGCGGCATGCTGGGTGGGCAACACGTTCTTAACACGTTCATGATGGTTATGAGCTCACTTGGAATCATCAGCCTTGTGTACATCATTTATGGACACGGACTTGTCTTAGGAAACTCCATCGGTGGGTGGGGAATTATCGGAAATCCACTTGAATACTTCGGCTTCCGCAACATCATGGAAGATGACGGCACCGGAGACCTCATGTGGGCCGGCTTCTACATTCTGTTCGCTGCAATCTCACTCGCACTTGTTTCATCTGGTGCAGCGGGGCGCATGCGCTTTGGAGCGTGGCTGGTCTTCGGTATCCTGTGGTTCACCTTTGTGTACGCGCCACTGGCACACTGGGTTTTCGCTATCGATGATCCTGAGTCCGGCTACGTGGGTGGCTGGATGAAAAATGTGCTTGAGTTCCACGACTTTGCTGGTGGAACGGCAGTGCACATGAATGCGGGTGCGTCTGGACTCGCGCTGGCAATGGTGCTGGGACGCCGCCACTCCATGGCTGTGCGTCCACACAACCTTCCACTGATTTTGATTGGTGCAGGACTGATCATTGCGGGCTGGTTCGGATTCAATGGTGGTACCGCAGGTGGTGCCAACTTCCTCGCAAGCTACGTGGTCGTTACCTCTCTCATTGCTGCAGCTGGCGGAATGATGGGCTTCATGCTCGTTGAACGTGTGTTCAGCGGAAAACCCACTTTCTTTGGCTCGGCAACCGGCACAATCGCAGGCCTTGTGGCTATCACCCCGGCCGCGGATGCAGTGAGCCCGCTCGGAGCATTCGCCGTCGGAGTGCTCGGCGCAGTTGTCTCCTTCTGGGCAATTAGCTGGAAGAAGGGACACCGAGTCGATGATTCCTTCGATGTGTTCGCAGTCCACGGAATGGCTGGCATTGCAGGTGCACTGTTTGTCATGCTCTTTGGCGATCCACTAGCACCAGCGGGAGTTTCCGGAGTCTTCTTCGGTGGCGAACTCTCCCTGCTGTGGAGGGAACCACTGGCCATCATCGTGACCCTTGCATACGCATTCGGCGTCACCTGGTTGATTGCCACGATCTTGAACAAGTTCATGACTCTGCGCATCACCTCCGAAGCCGAATATGAAGGCATTGACCGCGCAGAACACGCGGAATCTGCCTACCACCTCAATTCCAACGGAATTGGGATGGCAACCCGCACCAATTTCGGACCTGAAATCCCCGAGGAAACCGTGCCCGACGCCGTGCAGGTGGGCGTCGATAAGCAAAAAATCGCTGATACTCGAAAGGCCTCAAAATGACCGCAACCTACACCACTGAAACCGCCATCAATTTCTTGTTCTTGAGCGAACCGGACATGATCGCGGCCGGAGTCAAAGACGTCGCACAATGCGTCGATGTCATGGAGGAAACGCTTGTGCTCTTGGCGCAGGGCGACTACAAAATGGCCGGTTTGAACTCCAACTCGCATGGCGCGATGATCACCTTCCCGGAAAACCCAGAATTTGAAGGCATGCCCAAGGACGGCCCCGACCGCCGATTCATGGCGATGCCCGCATACCTCGGCGGGCGATTCAAAAACACCGGCGTGAAGTGGTACGGATCCAACGCGGAAAACAAGGCCTCAGGCTTGCCTCGCTCGATCCACACCTTCGTCCTCAACGACACGGTCACCGGTGCACCGAAGGCCATCATGTCCGCGAACCTGCTGTCCGCCTACCGCACCGGCGCGGTTCCCGGCGTGGGCGTGAAGCACTTAGCGGTCGCCGACGCGACAACCTTGGCCGTCGTCGGACCTGGTGTCATGGCGAAAACCATCACCGAAGCGTGCATCGCAGAGCGCCCAGGAATCACCACCATCAAGATCAAGGGACGCAGCGAACGCGGCATCAACGCCTTTGCAACATGGGCGTTGGAAAAATTCCCCGAGATCGAAGTGGTCGCCGTCGGATCTGAAGAAGACGTGGTCAAAGACGCCGACATCGTCATCGCCGCCACCACCACGGACGCCGCCGGATCCTCAGCCTTCCCATACTTCAAAAAAGAATGGCTCAAGCCGGGCGCATTGCTGCTGCTTCCAGCCGCCGGTCGCTTCGACGACGCTTATTTGCTTGACGACGCCCGCCTCGTTGTTGACTACATGGGGCTCTACGAAGCCTGGGCAGAAGAATACGGCCCACAGGCCTACCAACTCCTCGGCATTCCAGGAACCCACTGGTACGACCTGGCGCTGCAAGGGAAACTCGACCTTGCAAAGATTTCCCAGATTGGCGATATCTGCTCCGGCAAGCTACCCGGACGCACCAACGATGAGGAAATCATCCTCTATTCCGTCGGCGGCATGCCAGTAGAAGACGTCGCCTGGGCAACCCAAGTGTATGAAAACGCCCTGGAAAAAGGCATCGGCACCACATTGAACCTGTGGGAATCACCCGCACTGGCTTGAGAGAAGAAACAACAATGAAAATTGCGGTAATCGGCCTTGGATCAACCGGCTCCATGGCACTGTGGCACTTAAGTAACATCCCAGGTGTAGAGGCCATCGGCTTTGAACAATTCGGCATCTCCCATGGCTACGGCGCATTCACAGGGGAGTCCCGACTGTTTCGCATGGCCTACCACGAAGGCAGCACCTACGTTCCGTTGCTCAAACGCGCACGAGCACTATGGTCATCACTGAGCGAGATTTCCGGACGCGAACTCTTCCACAACTTCGGTGTCTTAAGCACCGGCAAGGAAGACGAAGCACCCTTCCAACGCCTGGTGGAATCAGTGGAACGTTATGAGCTGCCACATGAACGACTTACCGCCGCGCAGATGCGCAAGCGTTACCCAGGTCTAGACTTCCGCGATGATGAAGCTGGAATTGTTGATCTTCAAGGTGGAGCCCTGCGCCCCGAACTAGCAGTGTTCAGTGCAATCGAAACAGCCAAGGCAAATGGTGCCCAAGTACGCGATCACCAAAAAATCACCAGCATCGAAGACAACGGCGATCACGTAGTCATCCAAGCAGGCGAAGAAACCACAATCGTGGACCGCGTTATCGTCACCACCGGCAGTTGGACAAGCGAGCTCGTGCCCTCCATCGCGCCACTGCTTGAAGTGCGACGCCTAGTGCTCACCTGGTTCCTGCCCAACAACCCAGTGGACTTCCAGCCGGAAAACCTGCCATGCTTCATCCGTGACCGTGATGGCTTCCACGTATTTGGAGCACCATGCGTCGATGGGTACAGCATCAAAATTGCCGGATTGGATGAGTGGGGCGTTCCATTAAGCGCTCATGTAGAAGATGAAGATCTCCGCCTCGACCGGGACGCAGTCTCTGAATTTGGTCGGAAAACCCACGAACTCTTCCCAGGGGTCAACCCAGAGCCCAACCGTTTCAGCGTCCACTATGACACCTACACTGCAGACAAATCTCCAATTATCGACGCGGTTGACAATGTCATTGTGCTCACCGGAGGATCCGGACACGCCTTCAAGCTCTCTCCAGCTTATGGCGAACTCGCAGCACAACTAGCGGTCGGAAACACCTCGCCGCTGTACAGCGAAGACTTTCGGATCGCCTCGCATGAACCAATCAAAGAGGCGGTGCACGTATAGAAAGCTAACTTTTTTAAGTGCGCGGTTTTAGGGTGAGAATCTAACGCTGAGCCAAAAATCCGGGTGCGAACCTCCATCGATTCAGATGAAGGTTCGCACCCGGATTAGTTTGTTAGTGCTTTTCGTTAGAGCTTCTTGTTAAAGCTTCTTGTTAAAGCTTCTTGTTAAAGCTTCTTGTTAAAGCTTCTTGTTAGAGCTGGCGCTGCTTAGAGATTTCCTGCAGCATCATCAGCCAAGAACAATACCGTTTCCTCAGATCCGGTAGCTCCAGCAGCAGGCCACTCAACAGCAGGCTCACCGTTGACGATCGCCGCAGCTGCCTCAGCCTTCTCCGCACCAGAAACCAGCAACCACACGCGCTTTGCGGAGTGAACCGCAGGAAGGGTTAGAGTTGCACGCTCTGAAGGAGGCTTAGGGGAATCAAACACCGCGATGACCTTTGCGGAGGATTCCTTGACTGCATCGGTGTGAGGGAACAGGGAGTTGATATGGCCTTCGCCACCCATGCCGAGCAGGTGAAGATCAAAGCCGTTTGGTGCGAATTCATCCAACACAGCTTCGTAAGCGCGGGCTGCCTCTGCAAGATCTACGTCGCCGAGACCATATCCGTGAATGTTGGCTTCAGGGATAGAAACCTTGGACAACAGTGCCTCACGAGCCTGTCCCTCATTGGACTCAGAATCACTGACAGGGACATTGCGCTCATCGCCGAAGAACACATGAATGCGATCCCAGGCAAGGTCAGCCGCATCAACGCTGAGCTTTTCCAGCAACTTGATGCCGGCGCCACCACCGGTGAGCACTACCTGTGCGGTGCCATTATTGGCAGTTGCTGCTTCAACAACCTCAATGAATTTGGAGGCAGCCTGTGCAACCAAATCTTCAGTATCGCGTGCGCGTACTACATCAACCATAGTGTTGTATTTCTCCTTAGACGGTTTCCAGCTTGACGCTGGACAAGCCGGATAGTGCGTGCTGGTAGCCCAAATCTGGATCCATGTGGCGAAGCTCCTCAGACAAGCAGTCGGACTCACTTCGACGGCCAATAGCCACCAGCGATGGGGCATTGCCGGATTCCGGCATCTCTACCTGAAGGGTATGAGCGTCATAGATGGTGATGATGATCGAGCCGGTGGTGCGAACGATCTCCAGGCGCTGGATAGCCAGCAGTGGAGTACCAAACTCATCGGTTGGCACGGTAGGAGCATCTGTCACCTCGCGGATCACAGGCACGTTCAGCCTCCGCGCCAACCAGCCTGCAGCCAAATCCACCGAGGTACTGCCGCTTGCACCGGTCAGCCTCACGGAAGTGATTTCGCTGTGTGGTGGGTGATCCAATGATGAGGCAACAAGTCCCCGCCACTGGGTAAGGCGCGCCCACGTCATGTCGGTATCACCTGGGTGATAGTTCTCAACACGATCTTCTAGTGCGTCGTCACGGTCGTACAAAGCATCAGTGATGCGTCGTTGTGCGATGCGTCCAATTGGGTCCTGGGAAGGATTCTTTGGTGATTCACCTGGCCACCAAGCAACGATGGGGGTGTCAGGAAGCAACAGTGGTGTGACGACATGCTGGAGCTTGTCAGCGACAGGTCCGTTGAGATGCATGATGATCATCTCGGAAGCACCAGCGTCGCCACCGATACGGACTTCTGCGTCAACTTTGTTTTCTGCAGTTTTATCGCCAACCACCAAAATGATCACGCGAGATGGGTGCTCGCGCGAGGCTTCATTGGTGGACTCGGTAACTGCAGCGACATCGCTTTCGGAGTCAGTGACCACGATGAGGGTGAGCACTCGGCCGGTGGTGACCTGGGTGCCCGATTCACGCAGTCGAGTTAGGGTCTTGGAAATTTGCTGGGTGGTGGTATCCGGAAGTTCAAAGATCATTTTTTGCCCCTAAATTATGGCCTGCGCCAGGTGTGACCGTTGCGGGAAAGCATTTCATCAGCGCTCTTTGGACCCCACGTACCTGCTGGGTAATCCTCAGGTTCTCCATCGGAATCCCATGCTTCAAGAATTGGATCCAGAATCTTCCAGCTCAGTTCCACTTCCTCGTTGGTAGGGAAGAGGCTGGATTCATCCAACAGCGCATCCAAAATGAGGCGCTCGTATGCTTCAGGTGATTCTTCAGTGAAGGATTCTGAGTAGGAGAAGTCCATGTTGACGTCACGGACTTCCATGGCAGAACCTGGAACCTTGGAACCGAAGCGGATGAGCACACCTTCATCAGGCTGCACGCGAATCACGATGGCGTTTTGGCCAAGGGATACAGTCATGTCGCCGTCGAAAGGCTGGTGTGGTGCGTCTTTAAACACCACGGCAATCTCAGTAACACGGCGACCAAGACGCTTACCGGTGCGCAGGTAGAACGGCACACCAGCCCAGCGACGAGACGTGATCTCTAAGGTACAAGCCGCAAAAGTCTCAGTGGTGGACTCAGGGTTGAAGCCATCTTCTTCGCGAAGTCCCTTGACTAACTCAGAGCCCTGCCAACCGGCAGCGTACTGACCACGAGCGGAGGTTTTATCCAATGGGTAGCACGGCTTTGTCGCAGAGAGCACCTTGATCTTTTCTGCCTGCAGCTGCGCTGGCACGAAAGAAATTGGTTCTTCCATGGCAACCAGAGCCAAGAGCTGGATCAGGTGGTTCTGGATGACGTCGCGGGCTGCGCCGATGCCGTCGTAGTAACCAGCACGTCCACCCAAGCCAATATCTTCAGCCATGGTGATCTGGACGTGGTCAACGTAGTTGGAGTTCCACAGTGGCTCAAACAGCTGGTTAGCAAAACGCAGAGCCAGGATGTTTTGAACTGTTTCCTTGCCCAAATAGTGGTCGATGCGGAACACAGAAGATTCTGGGAAGACTGCGTTGACCAGCTGGTTGAGCTCGTGTGCGGATTCGAGGTTGTGGCCGAAAGGCTTCTCGATGATCACGCGGCGCCATGCTTCTTCGGTGGATTCAGCCATGCCGGAACGCTCCAGCTGGTGGCAGACCGCTGTGAAGGAATCTGGTGGAATGGACAGGTAGTAAGCCCAGTTGCCGGCGGTGCCGCGGGTTTTGTCGATGCGCTTGAGTGTTGCAGCGAGGTTGTCGAAAGCTGCATCATCATCAAAGTTGCCGCGAACAAATTCCATACCCTCGGCGAGGCGCTCCCAAACATTTTCACGGAATTCCGTACGAGCACCAGCACTTGCGGCATCGCGTACGTATTTTTCAAAGTCTTCTTTGGACCATTCGCGGCGGCCGTAACCTACCAACGAGAATCCTGGGGGCAGCAATCCGCGGTTTGCTAGATCATAAATGGCGGGGAGCAGCTTCTTTCGAGCCAAGTCGCCAGTGACACCGAAGATCACCATGCCGGAAGGGCCAGCGATGCGGGGGAGTCGTTTATCCTGCGGGTCGCGCAGTGGGTTTGTCCAGCTGGAGGGGGTCGTGTTTGTGCTCACGATGGTAGCGTCACGATCCTTTCTTTAATGAAAGATGTGTAACGGCCACATAAGATCGAACTAATTCGATTTTATGTCGCCGTTACTGATGCAGCGTGCTGATTCTACTTCAGGCGAGCTTCCATGGACTCAAGTAGTTCGCTCCAAGAAGCAACGAACTTGTCCACGCCCTCGGTCTCCAGGACCTGGAAGACATCTGCCAAGTCAACGCCCAGAGCCTCAAGCTGGGAGAACACAGCGTCAGCTTCTGCCGCGGAGTTGGACAGGGTGTCGCCGTGCAGGTTGCCCTGCTCCAGAACAGCGTCGATGGTGCCTTCTGGCATGGTGTTGACGGTGTTTGGACCAGCCAGCTCGGAAACGTAAAGAGTTGCAGCGTACGCAGGGTTCTTCACGCCGGTGGATGCCCACAGTGGGCGCTGAGTGTTGGCACCTTCAGGCAGCTCGGCGGCGTCGAAAAGCTCCTTGTACACAGCGTAAGCGCGCTGAGCGTTGGCAACGCCTGCCTTGCCGCGCAGAGCCAAAGCCTCATCGGATCCGATTGCCTCGAGGCGCTTGTCGATCTCAACGTCGACGCGAGAGACGAAGAAGGAAGCCACAGAGTGGATCTTGGAAACGTCGTGGCCGTTTGCAGCTGCCTGCTTGATGCCCTCGATGAACGCAGCGATGACCTCGCGGTAGCGAGCAACGGAGAAGATCAAGGTGACGTTAACGCTGATGCCCTCAGCCAAAGCGTCGGTAATTGCTGGCAAAGAACCTGGGGTTGCAGGGATCTTGATCATGACGTTTGGACGATCAACCTTTGCCCACAGCTCCTTGGCCTGAGCCAGGGTTGCGTCGCGGTCAGCAGAGATACGTGGGTCAACCTCGATGGACACGCGGCCGTCGTAGCCGTTGGAGGACTCGAAGATGCCGGTAAACAGATCACAAGCATTGCGAACGTCGTCGATGCTCATGGCGTAAACAGCCTGGTCAACAGATGCGCCAGCGGCCTTGAGCTCTGCGATCTGAGCGTCGTAGGAATCGCCCTTGGACATTGCTGCTGCGAAAATAGCTGGGTTGGTGGTGACACCGACTACAGACTTTTCCTCAATAACCTGGCTGAGATTGCCGGAAGTAATGCGCTCGCGGGAGAGGTCGTCGAGCCAAGTGGAAGTGCCGAGCTGTGCCAGATCATCAATGTGAGACATGAAACTAAATTTTCCTTAAAAGAATTGTTCTTGAACTGCGCTCAAGGAGAGCAGGCAAGTAAGGGATGTGCTTAAGACCCTTTATACCGATTAACAACAACAACCCGGGGCAATAAAATTCCGGAGAATCATATTGCCCCGGGTTGAAGCTAAAAACAGCAGGGCAATTAACCGTTAATGGAGTCCTTGGCCGCTGCCACGACTGCATCGGTGGTGATGCCGAACTTCTCAAACAGGGTCTGGTAATTCGCAGAAGCACCGAAGTGCTCAAGGGAGACAGCACGGCCCTGGGTGCCCAAGAAGCGGTACCAAGGCATTGCGATGCCAGCTTCAACAGACACACGAGCGGTCACAGCTGCAGGCAGAACGGACTCGATGTACTCTGCGTCCTGCTCCTGGAACCAATCCATGCAAGGAACGGAAACAACGCGAGCTGCAACGCCCTCAGCTTCCAGAGCCTTCGCAGCGTTAACTGCAAGCTGAACCTCGGAGCCGGAGCCCATGAGGATCACATCTGGGGTTTCCTTGGAACCCTCAACCAGGACGTAGCCACCGCGGCGAACGCCTTCAGCAGCCTTCTCCTTGGTGCCTTCCAGAACAGGAATGTTCTGGCGGGTCAATGCAAGGCCCTTAGGGCCTTCCTTGTACTCAAGTGCTGCAGCCCAAGCCTGGGCGGTCTCATTCGCATCTGCAGGACGCAGGACGGACAGACCTGGGATGGCGCGCAGTGCAGCCAAGGTTTCAACAGGCTGGTGGGTTGGGCCATCTTCGCCCAGACCGATGGAGTCGTGGGTCCAGACGTAGTAAGCGTCGGTCTCCATGAGAGCTGCAAGACGAACTGCAGGACGCATGTAGTCGGAGAAGATGAGGAAGGTTCCGCCGTATGGGCGGGTGCCACCGTGGAGGGAAATGCCGTTGAGGATGGATCCCATAGCGTGCTCACGGATACCGAAGTGCAGGTTACGGCCGTAAGGCTCAGCAGACCAGGTCTCGGTAGAGATGGACTCAGGGCCGAAGGAAGGGGAGCCCTTGATCACGGTGTTGTTGGAACCTGCGAGGTCAGCGGAACCGCCCCACAGCTCAGGAAGGGTCTTGCCCAGTGCCTGAAGTGCAGCCTCGGAAGCCTTACGAGTTGCGACGCCCTTCTCATCTGCATCCCATGTTGGGAGCTCGTCAGCGTAGCCCGCTGGAAGCTCACGGGAGTTCAGGCGATCGAACAGAGCCTTGTTCTCAGGGTTGGCAGCTGCCCACTCATCGAACTTGACCTGCCATGCAGCCTTCTTCTCTGCAGCGCGCTCTGCGAGGGAGCGGGTGTGAGCGATGACCTCATCGTCGATCGCGAAGTGAGCCTCAGGATCGAATCCAAGCTCAGTCTTGGTTGCTGCAACCTCAGCTGCGCCAAGAGCAGCACCGTGCACAGCACCGGTGTTCATCATGGTTGGAGCTGGGAAGCCGATGATGGTGCGAACGCGGATGAAGGTAGGTCGCTTGGTGTCCTTCTTAGCCTCAGCCACTGCAGCTTCGATTGCTGCAACGTCCTCGCCAGCCTCAACCTCAATGGTCTGCCAGCCGTAAGCCTTGTAACGAGCAACAACGTCCTCGTTGAAAGCGATCTCAGTGTTGTCTTCGATGGAGATGCGGTTGTCATCCCAGAACACGATGAGGTTGCCCAGCTGCTGGGTGCCAGCGATGGAGGATGCCTCAGAGGTGACACCTTCCTGCAGGTCACCATCAGAAGCAATGACGTAGATGTGGTGGTCGAATGGGGATTCGCCCTCAGCAGCGGTTGGGTCGAATAGGCCACGCTCACGACGAGCAGCCATGGCCATACCAACTGCAGATGCAAGACCCTGGCCAAGAGGGCCAGTGGTGATCTCAACGCCCTTGGTGTGGCGGTACTCAGGGTGTCCTGGGGTCAAGGAATCCCAGGTGCGCAGAGCCTTCAGGTCATCCATCTCAAGGCCGAATCCACCCAAGTAAAGCTGGATGTACTGGGTCAAAGAGGAGTGGCCACAAGAAAGAACGAAGCGGTCACGGCCTGCCCAGTTGGTGTCCTGTGGATCTACGTTCATAACCCGCTGGTACAAGGTGTATGCAAGGGGAGCCAGGCTCATTGCGGTGCCTGGGTGGCCGGAGCCACAGTTTTCTACAGCGTCTGCAGCGAGGACACGAACAGTGTCTACAGCCTTGGTGTCCACATCGGACCAATCAGAGGGGTAATTGCGTACAGTGAGCGCCTGAAGTTCAGGTGACAGCGTCAAGGTGGTCAATCCTTCCTGGGTTAAACCGGGACCAAAGTTTTGGTTCGTTTTCGTTAGATCCGATGATCAGATCTACGACTTAGGTTAATTGGTTCAAATTTGGCAAAGGTGATCTACCCCGAAAGTAGTCTTTGCTTAATCTGACCCGTCAACACCTCTAACCATAGTGATGTTGAACCCATTTTATAACCAACTGTGGTCCAAATGTGCCAAAGGTGTGATCAATCTTAAGTCTGGGAGCTGTGACGTGGGCTTTTGTAGGTGAAAATTCTCGAAAAACCGAAAGGAAAAGAAAAATGTTCGGCAAGCAATACGGTGCAACGTCAAAAAACCTCACAAAGCGTCACGAACGGAACGAATCGGACCCCTTCAAACTCTCGAGCTACGAGGGCCTGAAATCGTCCGCTGTGAACCGTCCGCCAATCAAGCGTCTACACCCATCTATTTCCGATTACTCAAATAGTGTGAATAGGCGATAGCATGGCAAGGTCTGGTTCCGCGCGAGTTTTGCGCAGTGATTTGGCACAATCTTTAACGGAATCGTCACAGGCAGTTTTTATGAAGTGGAAATAAAAGTCTGAAGCTTTTTAAAGGTTGGCGTCCACCTGGGTCAGCACACCTTGAAATGGTTTGAAAACATTAAAAAGATTGATTCGGGAACTTTTAATTAACTTCATCCGACTAATTTGCCGTGTGTCTTAGAAAATGTCTTGAGTAAACACTCTGACGCTTCTGTCAGAGTCTGGGCCTTCAACGCAAGGTGCACACTCACCGCAGGGATATTTAAATAATAAGGACTCACAACTTAAATATATGAGTGATTTGAAAATGCAACGTTCTGGAGGAGAACCCTTGGACACGATCAAGGCCTATATTGCGCTAACGAAGCCCAGGGTTATTGAACTCCTCCTTGTCGCCACAATCCCCACAATGCTTCAGGCTGAACGCGGTGAGAACAACATTGTGCTCATCTTGCTGACTGTGTTCGGTGGATGGATGGGTGCGGCCGCCGCCAACACCTTCAACATGGTGGCAGACTCCGATATTGATCAGCGCATGGGACGCACTAGGGCTCGCCCTTTGGTGCGCCACACCGTGAGCAACCGCGACGCCTCCATTTTTGCGTGGGTCCTGACAGTGGCCAGCTTCTTGTGGCTGTGGCTGCTGTGCGATTCGATGCTCGCCGGCATCTTCGTGTTGATCACGATTTTCTTCTACATTTTTGTCTACACCAAGTGGCTGAAGCGCCGCACGCACATGAATATCGTGTGGGGCGGAGCCGCAGGTTGTATGCCAGTGCTCGTCGGCTGGGCAGTGATCGTTGATCAGTTTGAGTCAGGCGTTCCACAGCAGTGGTGGCAGGCAATTGTCCTGTTCATGGTGATTTTCTTCTGGACCCCACCTCACACCTGGGCTCTGGCCATGAAGTACCGCGAAGACTACAAGGCGGCTGGCGTCCCAATGCTTCCTGTCGTGCGCACCCCAGTCCAGGTCACCGCACAAATCGTGTGGTACTCCGTGGCAACTGTGCTGACCACCTTCTTGCTCATCCCAGCAACTGGTTGGATCTACGCAGCGATCGCCGTCATTTCCGGCGTCACCTTCTTGTTCATGGCCATCAAGCTGCACCTCGGCATCAAAAACGGCGGCAAGGTCAAGCCTCTGAAGCTGTTTATTTTGTCCAACAACTACTTGGCAGTCCTCTTCGTGGCATTGTCCGTCGACGCGATCCTCGGCCTTGAGACCATCGGCGAGATGCTCGGCTGGACCACCACCTTCTTCTAAAGCTTGCTTTTCGACGAAAAGATCCTGGCTAACCTCACCGCGAGGCTAACCAGGATCTTTTTATGCGTGTTTAGTCCTTCGGGATTTCCAAGACCAAAGAACCGCTCGTGCTACGCGCCTGAAGGTCGCGGTGGGCGAGGGAGGCGTCGGCAAGCGAATATGTGCCAGTAACGCGAACCCGCAAGGTGCCTTCGACGATGGCCTGCGTGACCGCCTGTGCACGCTTGGCAAATTCGCCCTCCTCAGACGTCCACGCGCCAATGCTTGGGCGGGTCAAGAAGATCGAACCGTGAGTGTTCAACAGCTGCGGATCAAAAGGCTCCACAGGACCCGACGCCGCACCAAACAAACACACAGTGCCGCGCGGACGAACAGCCTCTAGCGACTCATTAAACGTGGACTGGCCGACACCGTCATACACCACATCAACTCCGCGACCCCCGTTGTGCCGACGAACCTGCTCCGCCAAATTATCGGAATAACGAAACACCTCATAAGCACCGGCATCCAAAGCAAGCTCAGCTTTCTCATCCGTGGACACCACGCTGTACACACGAACTCCCTTGGCTGCCGCCATCTGCGTAGCCAACAATCCAACACCACCCGCGCCAGCAGTGATGAGGCAAGAATCGCCCTCTTGAAGCTCATACACACCATTGGTTAGATAATGCGCAGTGATTCCCTGCATCAACATCGACGCAGCCACTTCTGAACTCACGCCCTCGGGAACCGCCACCAAGCGATCCCGCGGTACACACACCTGCTGAGCATACGAACCCATGGCATCACACCACGCCACCTTGGTACCCGCCACAATCAAACCCTGCGGATCCTCCAATACCCGACCAGTGCCTTCAAAACCTGGGATAAACGGCAGGCGAGCGTGATATTCACCCTGGCGATAGTAAGTATCAATAAAGTTGACGCCAGCCATATCGACTTCAACTAAAACCTGATCATCAGTGGGCTTTGGGGCGTCAGTGTCGGTGAACTCCAACACCTCGGGTCCGCCGGTGCGGGAAACTAAGATTGCCTTCATGGTTCCCACACTAACCATGACTGAAAGACAAGGTTGGGAAATTGACCAAATTGTGCCCTTTTGAGGGGAGTTAGAGTGCAGACCAAACCAGGTGACCAGTTTGGGCCTGCCATTGAGGTGATCGGTCATGTGGGACGGTTTCGGAGGTTGAAAACCGTCCCATGTGGCCGAAAATCTTTCGGCTGGCTAGTTTTCGGTCAACTAGTTTGGTCGATTTGGGCTGTATTGCAGGGAAGTCAATATACGCCCGTTTAAGGGGTTGGGATCGCGGAACGGGTATTTGTGCGGATTAGTGGGTGAGAGGCTCTTAAACGCGATTCTGAGAGGGCATTTTCTGACCGTCCGAGGGTAGCTTTCCGAGGAAACCAAACGAGAGTGCCCACGGATCGCGAAATCGAGTTTCGTGGGCAGCTGTGGCCGGTTTCGAGGTTGATAAACCAAACCAGCGTGCCCACGGATCCTGAAATGGCCAACCGTGGGCACGCTGGTTTGCTCTGGTCCTTCTCAAGGCTCCGAAATAGCGAATCCTTCCTTTTGCATAGCCCGCAATCGGCGACCATGCATGCGTTTGAGCGTCGGTATCTTGGAATCAACAAAATCATGGACCGTGGCAGTCACCGGAGGAGCGTTTTGATCACCGGTTGCACGAGTAACTCGGCCGATTTGCTGAATCACCAGCCCCTTGAAGGACACCGGTGCTGCTAAAAACAGCGTGTTGAGGCTGGGGATGTCAAGGCCTTCGCCGGCAACTTTATTCATCGCAACCAGCACAAACGGATCCTGCTTTTCACTCAATGAGGCAAGTTGTGCACGAAGATGAACTCGCTCTTCTTGGGTTTGGCGGCCATGCATCACTAAGACAGTGTGATCGCCAGATTCGGTGATGCTGCTGGTCAAAGCGTCAAGGGCTGCAATTCGGTTGACCAAAACTAGACATCGGTCGCCAGCTTCAAGCGCTTTGTGCACTTCGGCAGTGATTTGCGCATTTCGGGCAGAATCGACCGCGAGCTCGTTGTAGAGATCCTGGATTTCGGTGGTTTCCTCAGAGTCGAATTCGGTTTCGTGGATGCGAATCAAGCGCTGTTCATTGTCTGTTGCCACTTCCATGCGGTGGCGCACAGGACCGCACTGCATGGTGATGATTTCATCCATGTGGTCTGAACGAAACGGCGTGGCGGTTAGACCCAGCCAGTAGGGGGCCTTGACCTGGTTCAATGCGGCTTCGGAGCCTGGGGCTGCGATGTTGTGGCACTCGTCGACGATGATTTGGCCGTATTGTTCCAAAATTTTCGGATCGGAATCTTTACGGCTCAAGGATTGCACGGTGATGAGATCGATGATTCCGGTGGTTTTGCGTCGGCCCGCGCCGATCTGTCCGATGGAGTCTGCGTCGATGCTCAGGTATTGCGCTAGACGATCCCGCCATTGGGAAATCAATTCTGCACGGTTGACTATCACTGCGGTGGGGATTTTTCTGTTCGCGATGAGTGCACAGGCCATCACTGTTTTTCCAGCGCCCGGCGGTGCTACCAATACGCCGGTGCGTTGGCCTTTGAGCGAGTCGATTCCCTCTTGTTGCATGGGCCGCAATTCGCCCTCGAAAGACACGTCGATGGTTTTCCGCGTTTGCCGAGGCCAGATGACGCTGACTTTGTACCCGGCGAGGGTGAGGATCCGGAGGGTGTCGTCGACAAGCCCGCGTGGGAGCAGCAAGCGCTGCTCGGCCTGGGCGAAGCGGATGACGATGCGCGGCACGCCGAAGGTCGAAAATCTTTGCGCTTGTCGACGATAAAACTCAGGGTTTGGGATTACCGCCCGGTGTTTAATCTCCGCGATGACGGCCGCGGGCAACCCTTCGGTGGGGACGGACAGTTCGTTGGTGATGGTGAGTTTGATGGTTTCGCCGTTGGCTTTAACCTGTTTGAGTTCGGCGCGGGTGGGGCGTTTGATGTGTTCGGGTTCGGGGCCAAATTTTTCCTGCGTGGTGGCAAGGATCTGGTCGATTTTTTCGGTGGCTAGTGGTGCGGTGGAGGCGAGTGCTGCGAAAGGATCTTCAAAAGGGACCCACGTTTCTGGATCTGCGAAGACAGCGGTGTTGCGGGCTCTACAGTCGCCATTGAGGGGTAGCGCGATCAAATTTCCCAGCCGTGCGCTTCCGTTTGCGCGCGTTGCGATGGTGTCTTGAGCAGGGAAGAAGCGATCATAAGAAGACATATCCATGTCAGGGCGGGAGTTCATGGCTTGGCGGAGCATGGCAAAACCTAGGCGCCGAGCCAGCATCGCGGAGATTGGGGTATCGAAAAATATCCACACGTGGGCGCCGTCGCCGGATCGAGAAATTTCAGCCAACGCATCGATTCCGTGGTCGGTGCAGGCTGACACGAAAGCGGCCGCATCTTGCTTCCAGGTGCCATCGTCGAAATCGCAGGCGAGAAGTTTGCACGTGTCGTTGGGGAGCATCACATAGAGACCGATATGGTCGCCGCCCCGGCGCAGATGTGCATTGACGGTGTCAACGGTGAAGGGGAGATAGTCCTTCGGTGTGGTGTCTTTTGAGTAAAACCCCTGGCGAGTAGCCGGCGACCATCCACTTTTGCCCGTTTTTCTGCTGGTCCAGCGCCGCGCATACACATCGTGGCGACCACTAAACCTCTCCATGAACAAAGCGATCTTCGCCTCCGGACCCGACGATGCATTGACTCCGGTCGCTTCGGTGGCGATGACTGTATCAACTTTCACAGGTTCCGGTTCCGGAAGCACTAGGCGTTCCTGGCGGATCTCCTGACGAATCGCGGCGATCTCCCGTTCCAGTTCAGAAAGCCGTCGCTCAAGCTGATCGAGTCTTTGTTCGGACATAGCTCTAAGTCTAGGTCAGGGCTATTCTGGACTGTTCGAAGCATGAAAAGCATGGAAAGCATGGAAAAGCCCAACCAAGAATCCTTGATTGGGCTTTTACCGATACAGCTGCGTGTTACTTAACAGGCTGCTTTGATTTCGCCAGTTCGTCGTTCTTAATATCGCCATCAACAGAACCAGTAACGGTGGCTTTACCGCCGACGCGTATGCGACCCTGCGCCCACAGAAGGGAAGTGAAGGCAACAACGACAGAAGACATTGCGATGTGGAATGGGATGCTCCAGCGAGGCACACCCATGCGGTACTGCAAGATGCCGATACCTGCCTGAAGCACAATGAACAGAATCAGCATGAGGCCAAGCTGCTTGTTGTGCTTGGTGGTTTTTGCCTTGTACAGACCGGCGACCACGATGAGGGTGAAGAAGAGGTAGATGTACATGCTGTAGCCGTGGATATGGGCCATCAAGTCGATGCTGACATCGAGGCGATCATCCATGGTGATTGATGCATCGCCAGAGTGAACGCCAGCACCGGTGGTCATGGTGCCGGTGATCAACACCACGGAGAGCGCTACTGCACCAATGACAGCTACATTGCGGATCCACGTGGGGAATGTGGTGGTAATCTCGCCGTCATCGGGCTCGCCGATGCGGGTGTACAAAATCGCGGCCATGAAAACAAGGATCATAGATGGCAGGAAGTGCAAGGCAACGGCGTACCAGTGCAGATCAACAAGCACGGTAATGCCACCGATGACAGCCTGCAAGATGATGCCCAGACCCTGGATGAAGGAATGGACCAGGATCTCGCGGCGGCGTTTTGCGCCAAGAACTGCGATGAACAACGCAAGCGCTGCGGCAGCAAGCACGAAAGTGAGCATGCGGTTACCAAATTCCACTGCCTGGTGGATCCATGGTGCTGCGCCTGCGACTGGGACTAGTGAACCTTCGTGGCATAGTGGCCAGGTATCACAACCGAGGCCGGAGCCTGTGACACGGACGATAGAGCCCGTAACGGTGATGCCTCCCTGGAAAATCAACAGTAGGAGCGCGAGAATGCGCTGCACTTTGATGGTCGGTGCCCAGAAAGTAATGGGCTTCAACTCAACTGGATTATTTGAGGGAGCAACTGAAGTAGACACGTCGCTGATCCTAGCAGGTCATGGCTAGTTTTATACAATTGTTCCCGGTATGGAAGTGGTGGTATTCGCCACTGAAACTCCCGGGAACTTTTAAGGATATTTTCCGACTAAGGGTATATCTAGCGGCTCGCAGAGAAGTTAAATAGCTTGTTTGCGGCCACGCCGGTGATAATTAGCCAGCCCACCAAAATTCCTAGCTGGAGCCACGGAAGTTCGCCGTTGAATGCGTCAACCATACCTTGGGACAGCGCAACGGATGGGATGATGGACAGCACTCCTTCAGCGTTGACGGAAGGGGAAAAGACCGCCCATGCTGCAAGGCCGGACAGTACAATCCAAATCAAGTTAGCCAGTGCCAATACCAATTCGGAGGACAACGTTCCGCCCATCAGCATGCCGAGCGCGGTGAAGCTGGAAACACCCACAAATAGGGTCACGATGCCAAAGAGCACACCACCGACAGGTGCGGACCAGCCTAACAGCAGTGCAGTCACACCGAGAATGATGATCTGCACAATGGTGACTGCAATGACTGCGATGACTTTGCCAAAAATAATCGTCCAGGCGGGAACACCGCTGGCGCCGGTGCGCTTGAGGGCACCATAGCGGCGGTCAAAAGCTAGGCTGATGGCTTGACCTGTAAAACCAGCGCTCATGGCTGCTGTGGCCAGCGCGAAGGGGAAAGTCTTGTCGAGGGAGTTCTCACCAGGGATGAAATCAAAATTCGCTAGTACGATGAGCGCGACCAAGGGAATGATGATGCTGAGCAGTTGCTGTTCGCCGTGGCGAAGAAACAGCAGGGATTCCATCTTGCCCTGAGCAGCCAACATTTTTGCCGGGGTGGCTCGTTTGGGAGCAGGGGTGAACGTTCCAGCTGGGAATCGAGAAGAACCGTGGAGCGCAGAGTTTTCAAAAGGTTTAGACATGGTATGCGTTAACTCCTCAGTTCTTTTCCGGTGATGTCCAGGAAGACATCTTCCAATGAGCGGTGTCCCGTATCCAAAGAGCGAATCATGACGTTTTGGCGGGCGACAGCCTGGACGATGTGCGCCAAGGAATCCGGGGTAGCTTGTTGCGTCCGAAGTGAATAATGCAGTGGCCGGTTGGCTCGTGCTTTCACATCACCGATGTTTAAGCTGCTGAGATCATCCACCAAGCGATCAAGATCAAGCGGGCTCGTGGTCTCTACGGAGACATTAATTTCAAGATGATCGCGTTGCGCAGTGAGTTCATCAGGTGTGCCACTGGCAAGGATTTGACCGTTGGCAACGATGATCACGTGGTCAGCTAGTGCTTCGGCCTCATCCATCAGGTGGGTGGTGAGCACGATGGTGACGCCGTCGCGGCGGAGATCGTTGACAAGCTCCCACACCATGTTGCGTGATTGCGCATCCATGCCAGCGGTGGGTTCGTCGAGGAAGATAATCTCAGGGCGACCAATTAATGCTAAGGCCAAAGAAAGGCGTTGCTGTTGGCCACCTGACAGACGTCGGTAGGTGGTTTTGCGTTGTTCACGCAGTCCTACAAGATCAAGCAGCCATTCAGGATCGTGTGGGTTGTCGTTGTAGGACGCCGCAAGCTTGAGCATTTCAAACACGCGGATTCCGCTGTAGGAACCGCCACCTTGAAGCATGATGCCGATGCGTCGGCGCACCTGGTCTGGTTCTGTGGCTGGATCGATGCCCAAGACTCGGATGCTGCCAGAGGTGGGGGCGGTAAAACCTTCGCACATTTCAATGGTGGTGGTTTTGCCTGCGCCATTAGGTCCCAGGAGGGCCAAAACTTGACCGCGGGGGACTTCGAAGGAGATTCCGGCTACTGCTTCCTTGGTGCCAAATCTTTTTACCACGTTGTTCACCACGATTGCTGGATCGTTTGGTGGGACGGGGTGTATGGCATCAAGTGCGCCTTCTGCGGCTCCAAAATTAGAGCTAGAGGCCGAAAAATCAGTAGTCACAGTTGATCAGTGTAAACCAAAGGTTGGATTCCGCCTCAAACTCCACCATCCAACTAATAGGAGAATGCTGAATCCGAGCGCTGCGCCAAAGTAGATGGAAAAGACAGTTCCGGCTGGAAGTGCAAGCCCGCGAGGCAGCACAAAGAAACTGAAGGCAGTGGAGTAGGCAATCACTCCGAGCTGGAAGAACAGTCTGTTTGCCCAGGAAGCTAGCGGCACGATAGCCCACAGCATGTACCACGGATGCACCACGGGGAAGAGGATAACGAGGACGAAAGTCGCCACGCCCAGTCCGCCCACAGCGTGAATGTGACCTCTATATGTGGCAAACAACATACGAACCATGAAGGCGGCAGCTACCGCGATTCCGGCTGCGCGGGTCACAACGAGCATGGCTGCGGTGTGGTCGCCTAGCCCCAAATTCATTCCGATGAATCCAGAAATAACGCCAATGTTGGTGGTCATAGACATCCAGCTTCGGATCGTCGCAGCGCCACCTTGACCTGTGATCCACCCCAAACTGATTCCGGTAATCACACTGAGAACAACCACGGTGATCACCAGGGCTGCTACTTGAACGAGGCCTGCAACGCCGATCGCAACGACGTGTCGATGTCCACGTGCATGAAACGCCCTGGCCAAGGCCATGCCCACAAAACCGAGCCCAATAAAGCCGGTCACCTTGACCAGGCCTGCGCAAGAAATCAATACGCCACTCAGTGCAATATATGTCCACGCAGGCCCCCACAGCCCTGTTTGAATCCGGTCGGTGCCACGCAGTCCGAGCTCCAGGCCCACAAGCAAGAATCCTAACAGGATGGATTCGTTGTGAATACCGCCGATCAGGTGCAGAATCAGCAGCGGATTAAGTACGCCCAGGTAAAAGGACGCTTCTTCAGATACCCGACAGCGCCTGGCCAGCATGGTGATCGCCCAGCCTGCAGCAATAACACCCAGCAGTGACGCAATACGGTGCGCCAGCACGCCTCCAACGATGCTGTCATTAGTAATAACGCTTATCGACGCCGCGATGCTCAGCGCAACAGGGCCGTAGGGCGAGGGCGACTGGGCCCAAATAAAGGGCACGGACCGTGCCAGATGATTATCGGGCCCCAATAGTTCAAGCGGTCCACCGGCGTAGGCATCCATTCCCTGCGCGGTCACAGAGCCTTGTGCCAGATAAGAATAAATGTCTTGAGTAAACAGTGGGGCGGTGAGCATGATGGGCGCTACCCAGGCGCCAAATGTGCGGCGCAGCATGGACAAACTCACGCTGGCTGTTCTGTTTCCGCTGCGTTTAAAAGGAATACCCACCAGCGGTGCCATTAACACCCACGCCAGCACCAAAAATCCCACGCCGATGAGCACGATCATGGAAGAGGTCTGCAGCATTCGGCTCATGAAGTTTCCGCCAGGGAAATCCACATACGGATTATTCACCACCGGAAGTGCACCCGCGCCCAGCGCACCAAACGCGATCATTAACGCACCCATGGTGCCGATCAGGCGCAGCCATGCAAACCGGCGAATCTTTTCAGGCTCAAGCCCTGAGGCGTCGGTATCGCGGTCGTTGATGGAGCTCGCGCCGGTCGCGACGTCGAAAAGCGTTGCCCCTAAAGGGGTCTGCTCGTCTTCCACGTGGAGGGTTGCTGATCTGGAACCAGCGGTGCCGATGCGCGGCAAAGTGTCGAGAAATTGGCGTAGGGGACGAGGTGCCCGAGGAAACCATTTTCTGTTTTCAGGGGCGTTCGAATTGAGTTGAATCTGCTCGTCCTTCGTCACTCGCATCATTCTACGCAAGGGAGCGGAGAACATTTACCTCGCATCAGAGTCTGGTGGTGACCCGAAGGGGGATAGTGTGAGCTAAATCTCAAATTATATTCATTTTCGGCAATTGGAATGAAGTTTTAAAACACACCACCTGTGGCCAGCATAAATAAGGTTACCTTTGGTTGACTTAGGGTTCGCTTAGTTTTTATTTATTGATGATTTTTCTACGTCTATTTGCGCTGGTAGGGGGGAAGGGATTGGACACAGGAATAGAATTAGGGAACACTTGTGTTGTCTAAAGGTGAAAGCTAAATCAAGCAGGAGGTGACACCAGTGGGAGATGTTGTAAAAGGCAACGACGCGCACACCGGAGACGGTGATACGCGCCGAAAAATTCTTCTCATCCTGTTGGAACGTGCACCGGTGATCGCTTCAGATATTGCTGAACAGCTTCAGCTTTCAACTGTGGGAGTGCGCAGGCACCTAGACAACTTGGTTGAAGAAAATCTGGCGGAGGCGGCAAATCCGCGCCAGAACCCATATGAGCCCAAAATGCGCGGTAGGCCAGCAAAAACTTATCGGCTTACTGATAAAGGTCGCTCAATCTTCGGCCATGAATATGATTCCCTTGCTGCGGCAGCTCTAGCCACTCTTCGAGAGGTCGGCGGAGATGATGCAGTAAGGCAATTTGCTAGAAAGCGGATCGAAACAATTGTTGAGGGTATTACCCCGGCAGATGTCACAGATCAATCAATCGAAGATACAGCCAAATCTTTAGTTGAAGCTTTTAGTCGGCATGGTTATGCAGCAACTGTCGATGCCACTCGAAACGGATTGCAACTCTGCCAGCATCACTGTCCAATATCTACAGTCGCCACGGAATTTCCGGAACTGTGTGAGGCAGAGCATCAAGCAGTCTCAGAACTTTTGGGGCAGCACACGCAACCATTGGCAACAATCGCGGACGGCCACGGCATCTGCACAACAAATATTCCATTGACACCCATCAAACACTCCTGATGAAAGGAGCGGATCATGACTTCGGCAACGACGAACCCAGGGGTTAACGAGCCCTTGACCGATGACCAGATCATTGAATCCATCGGTCCGTACAACTATGGTTGGCACGACTCCGACGACGCTGGTGCATCCGCACAGCGTGGTCTCAGCGAGGATGTCGTACGCGACATCTCTGCGAAGAAGAGCGAGCCAGAATGGATGCTTCAGCAGCGCCTCAAGGCCCTGAGCATTTTTGATAAGAAGCCAGTTCCAACCTGGGGTGCAGACCTTTCAGGCATTGACTTCGACAACATTAAATACTTCGTCCGCTCCACCGAGAAGCAGGCACAGTCCTGGGAGGATCTCCCAGAAGACATCAAGAATACCTACGACAAGCTGGGTATTCCTGAGGCCGAGAAGCAGCGCCTCGTTGCAGGTGTTGCAGCTCAGTACGAGTCTGAGGTTGTCTACCACCAGATCCGCGAGGACCTGGAGGAAAAGGGAGTTATCTTCCTTGACACCGATACCGCACTGAAGGAGCACCCTGAGATCTTCCAGGAGTACTTCGGCACCGTCATTCCAGCAGGCGACAACAAGTTCTCCGCTCTGAACTCCGCTGTCTGGTCCGGTGGATCTTTCATCTACGTGCCAAAGGGTGTCCACGTGGACATTCCTCTGCAGGCTTACTTCCGCATCAACACCGAGAACATGGGTCAGTTCGAACGCACCCTGATCATCGTTGATGAGGATGCCTACGTTCACTACGTTGAGGGCTGTACCGCACCTATTTACAAGTCCGACTCCCTGCACTCCGCAGTCGTTGAGATCATCGTGAAGAAGGGTGGACGCTGCCGCTACACCACCATTCAGAACTGGTCCAACAACGTCTACAACCTGGTGACCAAGCGCACCAAGGTTGAAGAGGGCGGCACCATGGAATGGGTCGATGGCAACATCGGCTCCAAGGTCACCATGAAGTACCCAGCTGTCTGGATGACTGGCCCACACGCAAAGGGCGAAGTTCTCTCCGTCGCTTTCGCAGGTGAGGGACAGTTCCAGGACACCGGCGCCAAGATGACCCACATGGCTCCTTACACTTCCTCCAACATCGTGTCCAAGTCTGTGGCACGTGGCGGTGGACGTGCGGCTTACCGTGGTCTGGTTCAGATCAACGCAAACGCTCACCACTCAACCTCCAACGTTGAGTGTGACGCACTGCTGGTGGATGACATCTCCCGTTCTGACACCTACCCATACAACGACATCCGTAACGATCACGTGTCACTCGGCCACGAGGCAACTGTTTCCCAGGTTTCTGAAGAGCAGCTGTTCTACCTCATGAGCCGCGGACTTGCGGAAGAAGAAGCAATGGCAATGATCGTTCGTGGCTTCGTTGAGCCAATCGCTAAGGAACTCCCAATGGAGTACGCCCTTGAGCTCAACCGACTGATCGAACTGCAGATGGAAGGATCGGTGGGCTAAGCCCAATGACTGAAGTAGCAACCGTAAAGGCCGCAACCCCGCACAACACCAAGGGCGACCTCTTCTCCTCATTTAATGTTGAGGACTTTGAGATCCCACGCGGACGCGACGAAGAATGGCGTTTCATTTCCCTACGCCGTCTTCGCGGACTCCACAACGGCGAGTTCGCACCTGCAACCACCTCTGACGTCACCGTCGAGATCCCTGCAGATGCAGAAGGTGCAAGCCACGAAGTTGTCGCAAAGGACGATGCTCGACTGGGTCGCGCAGGCGCACCAGTAGACCGCGTCGCAGCTCAGGCCTGGACCTCCAAGGAACAGGGCAATGTTGTCACCTTTGCCAAAAACTCCCACAACCCAACCCCAGTAACCATCACGGTTACTGGCAAGGGTGAAGGCGTTACCTCTTTCGGCGCAATCTCCATCGAGGTTGAAGCGGGCGCAGACGCTATCGTCGCACTGCGGTACGTGGGATCCGGCACCCACGCTGACAACGTCGAATTCATCGTTGGTGACAACGCACGCCTGACCGTCATCACCGACACCCACTGGAACGACGACGCAGTTCACCTGAGCAACCAGCTAGCACAGCTGGGACGCGACGCAACCCTGCGCCACACCGTGGCAACCTTCGGTGGAGAAGTAGTCCGCATCGTCCCACGCGTGCGTTTCACCGCACCAGGTGGCGACGCAGAAATGCTCGGCGTCTACTTCGCAGATGATGGACAGTACTTCGAGCAGCGCCTGCTGGTTGACCACGCTGTACCAAACTGTCGCTCCAACGTCTTGTACAAGGGCGCACTTCAGGGTGACAAGAACTCTGACAAGCCAGATGCCCGTACCTGCTGGGTTGGCGATGTGCTCATCCGCTCAAACGCCCACGGCACTGACACCTACGAAGCTAACCGCTCACTCGTCCTCACCGAGGGTGCACGCGCAGACGCTATTCCAAACCTCGAGATTGAAACCGGCCAGATCGTTGGCGCAGGACACGCAGCAACCGTCGGTCGTTTCGACGACGAGCACGTGTTTTACCTCCAGGCCCGTGGTATTCCTGCAGAGGAAGCACGCCGCCTCATCGTCCGCGGTTTCTTCAACGAAGTGATCAACAAGGTCCCAGTTGAATCCATCCGCGAGGAATTGGACAGCCGAGTCAGCTCGGAACTCGCAGTTCTTGGCATGTAATTAAGCCAAAGTGACTAAGCCAAGTGGCTAAGCACAGTTACTTGGCCAAGCTGGGCGGTAGAAAAACCGGCCCAGCTAATACTTCAGTTTAAAATTCGCTTCAACCCTGAAAGATTGTGACAGATGAGCACTCTTGAAATCCGTAACCTGCACGCACAGGTCCTGCCGTCCGATGAGTCCGCTGAGCCTAAGGAAATCCTCAAGGGCGTCAACCTCACCATCAACTCCGGTGAGATCCACGCCATCATGGGCCCTAACGGTTCCGGCAAGTCCACTCTTGCTTACACCCTTGGTGGACACCCACGCTACGAGGTAACCGCAGGCGAGGTCCTCCTCGACGGCGAGAACATCCTGGAGATGGAAGTTGATGAGCGTGCACGCGCTGGTCTCTTCCTGGCTATGCAGTATCCAACTGAAATCCCTGGCGTTTCCGTTGCTAACTTCCTGCGTTCCGCAGCGACCGCAATCCGCGGCGAGGCTCCTAAGCTTCGCGAGTGGGTTAAGGAAGTCCGCACCGCTCAGGAAGCTCTGGCAATTGACCCTGAGTTCTCCAACCGCTCCGTCAACGAAGGCTTCTCCGGTGGCGAGAAGAAGCGCCACGAGGTTCTGCAGCTTGATCTGCTGAAGCCAAAGTTCGCGATCATGGATGAGACCGACTCCGGCCTTGACGTGGATGCACTGCGCATTGTTTCCGAGGGCATCAACTCCTACAAGCAGGAGACCGAAGGTGGCATCTTGATGATCACCCACTACAAGCGCATCCTCAACTACGTTAAGCCTGACTTCATTCACGTTTTCGCGAATGGTCAGATTGCGACCACCGGTGGCGCTGAGCTTGCTGACAAGCTCGAGGCTGACGGCTACGACCAGTTCATCAAGTAACATGTCCGATTTCCTCAATGCAGATGGATCCCTCAATGTGGATAAGGTGCGGGATGAATTCCCAATCCTGAAGCGCACTGTTAGGGATGGGAAACCGCTTGCTTACCTGGACTCAGGTGCGACATCGCAGCGACCCGAGCGGGTGTGGCGTGCAGAGGAGCACTTTGTGCTGCACACCAACGCCCCCGTGCACCGCGGTGCCTACCAACTGGCTGAGGAAGCAACGGATGCTTATGAAGGTGCCCGCGAGAAGATCGCTGCCTTTGTTGGTGCCGAGCAGCATGAAATTGCGTTCACTAAGAATGCAACTGAAGCACTCAATCTTGTTGCGTACACCTTGGGTGATGACCGTTCCGGTAAGTATCGTGTCCAGGCCGGCGATACCGTGGTCATCACGGAGCTAGAGCACCACGCAAACTTGGTGCCATGGCAGGAGCTGTGCCGTCGAACCGGTGCGACATTGAAGTGGTACAAGGTGACTGAAGATGGTCGCATTGATCTCGATTCACTCGAGCTTGATGAAACTGTCAAGGTCGTTGCCTTCACTCACCAGTCCAATGTGACCGGTGCTGTGGCTGATGTTCCAGAGTTGGTTCGTCGTGCCAAGGCTGTCGGTGCTCTCACGGTGCTTGATGCGTGCCAGTCTGTTCCTCATATGCCAGTGAATTTCCACGAGCTGGATGTAGATTTCTCTGCATTCTCTGGCCATAAGATGCTGGGACCTGCAGGCGTGGGCGTTGTGTATGCAAAGTCCCCAATCTTGGATGAACTGCCACCATTTTTGACTGGTGGTTCCATGATTGAAGTTGTCACCATGGAGGGTTCCACCTACGCTGCCGCACCTCAACGTTTTGAGGCCGGCACGCAGATGACCAGCCAGGTTGTGGGCTTGGGTGCTGCCGTGGACATGCTAAATGAAATCGGTATGGAAGCAATCGCAGCGCATGAGCACGCATTGACTGCTTACGCGTTGGAAAAGCTCACGGCAATTAAGGGACTAACCATTGCTGGTCCTTTGACTGCAGAGCAGCGCGGCGGTGCAATCAGCTTCGGTGTCGAGGGCATTCACCCACACGATCTAGGCCAAGTGCTTGACGATCAGGGCGTGAATATCCGCGTCGGCCACCACTGCGCGTGGCCCGTGCACCGCAGCATGAACGTACAATCGACAGCAAGAGCATCTTTCTATCTCTATAACACCTTCGAAGAAATCGACCGCCTCGCGGCAGCGATTGAGAAGGCCAAGCAATTCTTTGGAGTTGAGTAATGAACCTTGAGCAGATGTACCAGGAGGTGATCCTGGACCACTACAAAAACCCACAGCACAAGGGCCTTCGGGATCCTTTCGATGCTGAGGTTCACCACGTCAACCCTTCTTGTGGCGACGAATTGACTCTGCGCGTGAAGCTGTCTGAGGACGGCTCCACCGTGGAGGACGTCTCCTACGAAGCAGTTGGTTGCTCAATCAGCCAGGCCTCTACGTCTGTCATGGCGGAGGAGATCGTGGGCCAACCCGTCGACAAGGCGCTGGAAAAGCTCACAGAATTTGAGAAGATGATCGTTTCCCGCGGTCAGTTTGTTGGCGATGAAGATCTCATCGGAGATGGCGTTGCTTTCTCCGGCGTCGCCAAGTACCCGGCACGCGTGAAGTGCGCGCTGCTTGGGTGGAAGGCTTTCCAGGCGGCAACCGCTGACGCTGTTGCGCACGCACATTAGCCCGCTGTATTAATTGGAGGAAACCATGAGCGAGCACACCGAGAACACGACAGAGGTTGAAGACCAGAACGCTTCCACCTTTGAAGCACAAAGCTCTGAGCGCCCAGAGCAGTCCGAGGCAGACCTGGCTAAGGCCAGCGATGTTGAGGAGTACATGCGCGACGTTATTGACCCTGAACTGGGCATTAACGTTGTTGACCTGGGCCTTGTCTACGATATTTACATCATCAACGGCAACGAAGCTCACATCGATATGACTCTGACTTCACCAGCTTGCCCGCTAACTGACGTCATCGAAGATCAGGCACGCACCGCAATCGTCGGCAACGGCATTGCAGAGAAGATGTCCCTGAACTGGGTATGGATGCCGCCTTGGGGTCCACACATGATCACCGAAGAGGGCCGCGCTCAGCTGCAGGCCCTAGGATTCGCGGTTTAAAAGGCTGCTTATCGACGCAACCCCGTGCCACACAGGTTTCCTGTGCGGCACGGGGTTGTTGCATATTCGGCGTCAGTCAGACATGCATCCAACGAGGAAAGAAAGATTGGCGGGGTGGATAGGATTATTGGAGACGCGGTCTTCAAAGAACCCAGGCGCCTCATCCCAGTAGTTCTCATCAGATACCGCGATATATCTCAACTGGGCGTCACAAAAATCGTATCGCTCTCCAAAACTTAAGTTTCTAGAGGCAGACGGCGCGAGACTTTGACCAGTGGTGTAAGAACGCTCGGCCGTCACTGCTGGAGTCACAAAGGCAATGACAACGATAGCTACAGCTACCCACCCGCAACCACTTTTCCTTTTCCGCCTGTCTAGAGGCGGTGGGGAAGTATCCTCCGAAGGTTGCGCCTCCACAATGTCCTGGTGGACCGGCGTCAGAGCCTGTTGAACTCCGCGTGCAGGGGAAACGGAATATTCACTTACCTGAGTGGAAGAAATGCCGTATCTTTCTAAGACCCCAAACACCTCCTGTTTATCAGGGGGAGTTTCAAAACGCGTCACGATACTTCCGCGCTGAAACTCGTTGAGCGAGTATCGGATGATGTAATCCATTCCTGCTGTGGAGTCTGAACTAGATTCCTGGCCTTTGGAGGTCATACCCTCACCCTAGTTATGCGAGAAGTTTCCCGCACAAGCGTGTGGTTTTTCGAAGTTTAAAAAACTTTGTGATTCACACAACAATGTGTCATTAGTTTTGTAGGATAAGAAAATCCCGCACACAACCCGTCCTGGTGGGTGAAGTGGGGGAGGCATGTCTATGCCCCCAATTAGACATCTGACATCATTCTTCTAATCTGGATGGGTCTTCCATTCAAGAAAGCAGGTCCTTTGTCTCGGCATAAAGCAGTATTCTCAGCGCTTGGTGCAGCCGCACTCATCGGCGCAGCACTACCCACCATCCCAATGGCCCAAGCTCAAACACCCACGGGCTACGGATTCGATGCAACAGCAAGCATCAGCGAAGAACCAGAGTTTTCAACACAACAACTCGCTGACGGCGGAACTCTCGGATTTGATTGCTACCGCATCCCATCGCTTGGCGTCGCACCCAATGGCAACGTCCTCGCATCGTGGGATGGTCGCCCAAACAACTGTTCAGATGCTCCACAACCCAACTCCATCGTGGGCAAGGTATCGACCGACAACGGAGCAACCTGGGGCGAACAGCACGACATTTCCGCAGGTATCACCGCCGAACCCAAAACTGGCTATTCCGATCCCAGCATCGTTGTGGACTGGGAGAGGGGCGATGTCTTTAACTTCCACGTGAAGTCATTCGATGCAGGATACTTCACCTCCCAACCAGGCACGGACCCGGATGATCGCAACGTTGCCCATGTTGCCTACGCCAAATCATCAGATAACGGCTCAACCTGGGTTGCAGACACCGTCATTACTGATCAAGTGGTTGCTGATGACACCTGGGACAGCCGATTTGCCACATCCGGAAACGGCATCCAACTGCAATACGGCGCGTACAAGGGACGATTGGTCCAGCCATCGGTAACTCGCATGACCAATGGTCGAGTCGCAGCAGTTGCCATGCTGAGTGATGATCACGGCGCCACGTGGTACCCCAGTGCTCCTTGGGGAAACTCCATGGATGAAAACAAAATCGTGGAACTCAGCGATGGAACCCTGATGAACAACAGTCGTTCATCAGGAGCCGATACTTACCGCAAGGTGTCTTATTCCACCGACGGCGGCGTCACTTGGGCTGAGCCAACTCTTGATACCCAGGTGCCGGATCCTCGCAACAATGCTTCCCTGATTCGAGTATTCCCGACAGCACCTGAGGGAAGTGCGCAGGCAGAGGTTCTGCTGTTCTCCAACACTGCCACCACGAGTGGCCGCACCAATGGCACCGTCCGCATGTCGTGTGATGATGGTCAGACCTGGCCGGTGTCCAAGGTGTTTGAACCAGGAGCAATCCAATATACCTCGATGGCAACACTTCTCAACGGTGACATCGGCATGCTGTGAGAAAACAGTGGCTCAAATATCGACATCTTCTACTCACAGTTCAACCTGTCGTGGCTGGAGGCCGGCTGCATTGGTGTCGACGCCGATGAAACGCCCGTGACTGCAGGTGAAACCACCACTATGAATGTCACGTTGACCAATCCTTTCGACAACGCATTTTTTGACCGAGCAGTCTCCCTTGAACTTCCCGAAGGATGGCAAGCTGAGGATGTTCGTGTATCGATCCCATCTGGAGAATCTGTCACAATCCCAGTTCAGGTCACAGCACCGCTGGTAGCCGACAACGGTGAACTTCCAGTGGAGGTCTCCATTCTTGATGGAGCAGACCGCTACACGGGTCGTCTCAATCTCACTGTTCAGGGTGGGCAAGAACCTGCACCAACTTCAGTGAAGGTGAGCATTCCAAATCTCAAGGACACTTATGTAGCAGGGGAGAAGATCAGCATTAACTTTGCGATCAACAACCCGTTTGACGTTACGGTTAATTCGGTGCCAAGCCTGGGGGGAAGGCGAGAACTGGATGCCTGCAAACCTACGCGGATTTGATCCAGAGCAGGGTACTCCCAACTGTCGTTACAAGAATTTAGGCGCGAATAAGAGCTATGACTGCACCACGACTACCTATGAAGTCAGCGATTTGGATGTAGAACGCGGATACGTGGATATTCCAACGGTATGGACGTTTACTAACTCCGCAGGCGAAACGGTATGGTCCAAAAACGTTGATGTGCCTCGAATTGAACTCAATAGAACACAGGATGCTGTCTCTGATGCAATCGTAACGGTTGATCCCATCAACCCAGTTCATTCCAACGGCCAGAGCCAAACTGTTGAGGTCCAGGCTAATGTCACCTCAGAGGGAGATCTGCCAGCTGGATCTAAGGTGGCCTTTTATCTAGATTCATCGCCCATTGATACCGCAGCTGTTGATGCGGAAGGGCATGCCAGCATCTCGATTGATGTGGACAACATCGCAAGCGAGCAGCCTGAACGCACATTTGAGGTTCGCGCCCGACTCGTCGTTCCAGAAGATGCACCACGATCAATCGCGCGTGATGCCTTGGCACGTTTTACAGTCCTGCCTGAACAAGTGCAGCAGAACTCCTTGGTGATCATGAATCATCCAGATGTGGTTTCTGATGGACAAACAAAGACTATTGTCATCGCAGCGAAGGCGACAGCACACGATGGATCGCCGGTGGCTATCGGTACTCTCATTACATTTCGCGTCAACGGTATTGAGCGGGACGTGGTTCCAACTAACGCGCAAGGAACCGCAAAGCTTCAGCTAGACCTCAAGCCAGTAAATACTGAAGACGAGGAATATGAAGTAACAGTTGAAGCCGAGCTGGATGAATTGACTGCTCAGACCACGTTCAAAGTACTTGCTGGTGAGGAAGAGGAACCGACTGGTGTTGCTGGAAGCTCTAGCGGTGGTAGTTTTGTCGCGCTTTTAGCGCTGCTGGCAGCGCTTGGTGGCATCGTCGGTGCAGTCCTCGGATTACTTAAGTTGTAGGTGGCTGGGGGCGTCGAAAAGCAGCTTTATTGACCTGGCAACTTCAATTGATAGACTGTTCGGTTGTGATTGTCACCAATGATTTAGAGGTGCGCGTTGGCGCACGTACCCTTCTCGATGCCCCAGGTCAGCTCCTTCGGGTACAGCCAGGCGACCGTATCGGTCTGGTTGGTAGAAATGGTGCGGGCAAAACCACCACCATGCGAATCCTCTCGGGCGAAACCAAGCCCTACGGAGGATCCGTAACCACATCTGGTGAAATCGGTTACCTGCCCCAGGACTCCCGCGAAGGCAACATCGAACAAACCGCCCGCGACCGAGTCCTCTCCGCCCGTGGTCTTGACCAGCTGCGATCCTCCATGGAACGCCAGCAGGAGATCATGGAAACCGCGACCGACCCCGGCAAGCTCGACGCCGCGATCCGCAAGTACTCCAGGCTCGAGGAACAATTCCAGTCGCTCGGCGGCTACGAAGCTGACGCCGAAGCAGCCCAGATCTGCGACAACCTCGGCCTCGAGGCACGCATCCTCGACCAGCAGCTTAAAACCCTGTCCGGCGGCCAGCGCCGTCGCGTCGAGCTGGCGCAGATCCTCTTCGCCGCCACCAACGGCTCCGGCAAATCAAAAACCACATTGCTTCTCGACGAGCCCACCAACCACTTGGACGCAGACTCGATCACCTGGCTCCGTGACTTCCTGGCGAAGCACGAAGGTGGACTGATCATGATTTCGCACGACGTCGAACTGCTTGGCGCCGTATGTAACAAGATTTGGTACCTCGACGCAGTACGCGGCGAAGCCGATGTCTACAACATGGGCTTTAGCAAATACGTCGATGCACGTGCACTCGATGAAGCACGCCGACGCCGTGAGCGCGCAAACGCCGAAAAGAAGGCCGGAGCCCTCAAGGACCAGGCTGCACGCCTCGGCGCGAAAGCAACCAAGGCTGCCGCAGCTAAGCAGATGATCGCCCGTGCGGAACGAATGATCGACAACCTCGACGAAATCCGCGTAGCTGACCGCGCGGCCAACATCGTTTTCCCAGAACCAGCAGCCTGTGGAAAAACCCCACTCAACGCCAAGGGCCTGACCAAGATGTACGGCTCCCTCGAAGTCTTCGCCGGCGTCGACCTAGCCATCGACAAAGGCTCCCGCGTAGTCGTCCTCGGATTCAACGGTGCAGGTAAAACCACCCTGCTCAAACTCCTCGCCGGCGTTGAACGCACCGACGGCGAAGGCGGCATCGTCACCGGATACGGCCTCAAAATCGGCTACTTCGCCCAGGAACACGACACCATCGACCCCGACAAATCCGTCTGGCAAAACACCATCGAGGCCTGCGCCGACGCCGACCAACAAAGCCTCCGCAGCCTCCTTGGCTCCTTCATGTTCTCCGGCGAACAACTCGACCAACCAGCAGGAACACTCTCCGGCGGTGAAAAGACCCGCCTCGCACTGGCCACCCTGGTGTCCTCCCGCGCGAACGTCCTGCTTCTCGACGAGCCCACCAACAACCTTGACCCGATCTCCCGCGAACAGGTCCTCGACGCACTGCGCACCTACACCGGCGCTGTCGTCCTGGTTACCCACGACCCGGGTGCAGTCAAGGCCCTTGAGCCAGAACGCGTCATCGTGCTTCCCGACGGCACTGAGGATCTTTGGAATGATCAGTACATGGAGATCGTAGAATTAGCCTAGTATTTAGGCCTGTTTCTGCTGTTCAAGGCTATTTCGTTTTAAACTCCTGCACTTAGCCGCCCGCAAGTTGCCCGCATGAATTTCATCATGCGGGCTATTTCAGCTGCTGGCTGATTGTTGAGGCCAGGGAAGAAGGGGACATAAGTGTCCAAGGTTGTCGATACCGTCGTATGCCCCAAATCTCTCTGAACCTGCTTCACCGAGACACCCGGCTGAGATCTACCTCGACGCATACAGGTGGCGGAAACTGTGGAACGTCACGCACTCACGAAGGCGCGTCACTGTCTTCCTTAATTCACCGTCGGCAGAAGCAATTCGGTATGGAGCACCGCGAGCGGTTTCAAAGATCCCGCCCTGAATGGACGCCGCAACTCTGTGGTCAAGCACCGTGATGAGGTCATCGGCAATAGGGATAGTTCGCACAGATGTTGCAGTTTCGGGTGGCGTCCTTTCTCCGGCGGCCTGCAACTCGTTCATCGGAGATGAAGTGTGCATCACCCGTTTGTTATGTGGACCCTACTTTTACAGTGTTTCAGTATCGGTAATGTCAGACCGTTTGACCTGATGCAGATTGGCAGTTTTGAGATATTTGACTGGATTATCTTGGGCGTTGAGGTATTCTCCGCGATGGGTACTTCGGGTTTCTTCCTGGAGGAAGGTGGCTGCTTCTTTTTGAATCGAACGGTTCTGGATAGTTGTCTACCTCCGGGGTCTCGCAAGCATGCTTTGCACAATACTTTTCAACCATTTTTCGTAATTTTCCTGGGACTGTCGACGATTGTCGATACACTTTTCATGTGTCTAGGGAACTTATTTTTTGGATACTCTTTCCCCCTCTCCACCCATGGTCGCCAAACTGTTGGGTGGGGAGGGGATCTTTATGCCTTATAGGTTGTCGATCGCGTATTGTGCCTGCTCTGGGGTAAACCCTTCACTGTGTTCACTAGTAAGTTGCCTGTAAATGCGGTCTACTGACATTGCTTGGCGCTCCTGGTAATTTCTTGCTTTTACTAGGGCGTTAGCGTTCCAGTCTGCGTTCACATTTTCGATTGCGTATTGGGCAGCTTCTTCAGTGAAGCCCTCTCCAACATCACTGGTTAATTGGCGATAGAGTCGTGCCTGAGACATGTGTTGCCGGTTTGCATACCTGTCTGCCTTAGTCAGGGCGTTTTGCCATTCAATTGGAACTTCATCTGCTTCAGATTCCTCTGCTCCGATATCGTCTAGGAGAGTATGAACGTCTCCTGGGGGGAGGTCGACCCAACCATCGCTGCCATACACTTTTTCAAGGTTTTTGCAATCTTGTACTGCTTCATCTCCAAAGCAGTGAATCGACCAAGTCGAGCCAAAAAATACTGCCTCATCTTTTTCGCGTTCTCCAAACGCTGTAGACAGACGATGTTCAGCGGATGCACTTGGATTCTCAGCGGTATTCATAGAAAAGCTGTAATAGCCATAATTAGGGCTGCCACAGGCACCAACGCTGCCTTCTTCGAGGACAAAGGCACATCCCGCATTGATTTGATTTATTGATTTGCCAATATCGTCTAATGATTCCCACTCATCCGGTTACATAGGCTGAGCGATCATGGAACTCGACTTAGTGGATTGGGTGGTCTCTGTTTCCGTAGACATCGTTTCACCACTAGTGCTGCAAGCAGTGAGAGTGGCAGCAGTCAGAATCATGAGCGCAAACGGATGCAGAGGTTTAAGGGATAGATAATTCATATAAGAACTCCGAGTATCAGGTCAGGGGGCTGGTATGTAGGACACGTTAGATTTTTGAGAATGTCGGGTGTGTTCCCCATACATGAGCCATGTGGAGTCGCAGAGACTCTACCTTCATCTTCGCTGATTGAAGTCTGTGAATACTATTAATCCGCTCGAATCTTGCAACGGGTGCCCCCGTGAGGCTTCCTACCAGTTCACAACGGCAAAAGAATCAGTGATGGTGCCGTTCTTTGTGTACACAGTGCAGAAGTATGCAGCGTCTTTCAATACTTCAGGGGATATTTCAAATTGGAAGGATCCGCTATCTGTGTAGATCTCAGCGGAATCTGGCTCACCTAGGTCGACTGGAGTTGGGAAATCGTAATTTCCTGATACGGGAAGCTCTGCGTGGATTGACTTGGTTTACAGGAGCCAACCTTACGAGCTTGTTAAGGAGTTCTTCTTTTCTATTGGGTTCAAAAGATCTGATAATTGAAGAGACTGTAACTTCACTTGTCGGAGCTGGCGAATCAACCTCGGAATCGGTTGCTGAGCAGCCAGTTGCAAAGATAAATGTAGTCCCAACGACAGAGATAAGGCGTTTCATTTGATTCATCAGGACTGCTGTCTACAGCTCTAGGGAAATTAGTCAGAATGTCCGGAATATTTGTGACGCTTGCATGCTTGAGTGGTCAACCACCCTGGGAAGAAATCCAACGATGTAAATGGCGTTATGAAAATTGTGGCGCTAGCTTCGGTTCTAAGGATGGTTCCACAGATCAAGGCTGTTTTATCCAGTATTGATCTGTGGTGGCAATGGAAAACCTTCAGAATTCTCGCATTTGACTATCCCGCCTTTGATAGTGATTTGCCGCCATCAGGCTTGATCTTTTGGTGCCCAGGTGTTTTGCTGCATCAGCGATATTTGATGAGAATATCTATTTTGATCTACCGAATGGTGGGTTAAGTTTTCGGCGAGTCCAAAAGTGATGACCAAGTACGATCAATCCGATAAGTGGGAAGATCGGACCAATTCCTGGAATAAAGTTCAGCAACATGACGAGAAGGGTGACTATCGCCATGAGCGCCCACCACAAAGGCCAAGAAGTCCTGCCGTCTTTATAAAGCTTGTCGGTCGGCTCTCCGAAAGTTCGGAGAATTGCATCACATTGCCCCACCGTTGCAAAGTCAATTCTTGGAGATTTTTGATTCGAAAAATGCTTGCCAATTAACCCGCGGGTTACTCCTCTTTGGAATGGCGTAGCTCTTGGAGTTCCGTCCGGTTGAAGCAATGAATCCCAATCAATAAATCGATCACTAGGCTGAGGCGCAGGTGTCTGCGCTACAAACGGTGTGAGTGATTTACTAGGTTGCGATGGCCCGCGATACGCTGCGAAAGGTGATGAAGAAGACTTTTGCGACTTAGGAGCACGTTGATTCTGCTCGCCGGGCCACCTGTTGGGGACTTGATAATTAAACGGATTTGACTGGTATTCAACCAACCTGGGCAATGGGGAAGAGCTTTTAGGTTCTAAGTCTTCTTCGGAAAGCTCATGTGCACGAGCTCCATATAGAGTTACTTCAGCAGCTAGTGATGACCCCTTGATGAGCGCACGACATAGTGTACTAAGTCCTAGGTCATCGAAATGTCGCACTACGGGTGCGAATTTTTCTGAACTGGCCTTTGTAAGCTCTCCGATCCGTTGATTATCGAGCCGAACTTCAATGCCATCCCATTCTTTTCTCACGCCTGCGTTAATGATGTGTAGCGATACGAGAATCTGACCTTGTCCAGATGGAGGCACGAATTCTGAGAGCACGTCCATGTGATCAGATTCCTTGGTGACTTGGATTGCTGTTCCATAAGGGAGGAGGGTAAACCCGTCATGGGGAGGATCATTAAGAGGAACAAGGAAATCTGGGTCGGGGAGCTTAACAGATACCCAAAAATCTCGTTCATTCTTATAGTTTGTATTCGTCCAAATCCGAGCAGAGACTCGAGCATCGTAGCCACTAGCTGCAACTCGTCGCACTTGTTGGAATTTTTCAGTCATATCCGAGGCAATATGTCCTATTACGAGATCATTCCAGCGGACTGAAATGGCATGGCCTCGAGTGCTATGCGGATTATCTGGTTCTGGAACAAGAGTTACGTCTACAAAGAACTCTTCGTTGTCTTTTGCCCCAGAATTTCTAAATAAAGTATTTAGCGTGTCAGGGTAGAAGTAAGTTCCTTTGATCTCAACGTAGGAGCCCTTGCTGAAAGACCCTAATTCATAAGTAGGAATGGATGCGGTAAACATTGGACTTTACTTTCAATTGGTGGGTATGAAGTCGTGATGGCTGGCGTGACAAAATAATGAAATTAGACGAGAACCAAAAATCAGAGCAAATATCATTGAATTTGGTCTGTCGATTTTTTAGTGATGTAGCTACAACATCAAACAGCTCCTAGTCCGCGACTACTCAAAAGAGTGATCGTGGAACGTTGATCTCTTTACAGGCCAAAATTAGTCTAATGGACGGTGAAGTATCATTTATGATAGTTGGGGGAATTTATAAGGATTTGTGATGATTGCCTCTAAAACCATCGCCGTATATTGGGCTGGTAAACCCTCATAGATCTCACTTGAATATGGCACCCTTGAAAAGTGAAAACATCCCCTTTGAGCTACCCCGAGTCCCTGCACGGTACATCCGAAGACCTTTTAATCGGAAACGCTAAAGCATCAAAAGGTTGGCAGATCACTGATCGCAAACTAGTGCTTGGTTACGGGGAAGAGTGCTTTCAAATCGCCGTCCAACAGTTGTTCTCTTGGAAGGCTCATCAATACGCGGGGATCACAGTAACTCAAACCAATACAACCGTGGAGCTCAAGTTCTGGAGTATTCGCTCGTATTGCAGAGTCCTCAAGTCCCATCAAGGATCGCGCCGGGCTATCCTTATTTACGGCACGCTCGAGAAGCATGTGGAGCGTGGGGAAGAGGCTTTCGAGATCACGATGGCTGACAATGACCAGGTCACTGCACATATCGTGGCGTTCTCAAAGCCGGCGAAGTGGTGGGCGAAACTGGCTAATCCCGTGGTGAGGTGGGTGCAGCTGAGGATCACCGACAAGTATCTTGAGGGGCTGAAATCTTAAGTCTCTTTGAGGCGCCTGATGAGCTTCTCGGTTTCGACGATCGCAAAGACAACAACACCAAACACCAGTGGCATGACCCAATCTCTAAGCGCCAGTGCGGCGGTGTCGAAGGTGCTTTGCATAAACGGTAGGTAGACGAAGGCCAGTTGCAGGATCAGCATGAGTGCGATGCACAGCCAGGAGATCGGGTTGGTGGTGAAGAGTTCTTTTCGCAGCGCGGATACTTCGAAGTACCGAGAGCTTAAAAGGTAGAACACTTGGCTGACCGCGAGGGTGGTGACCGCGATGGTGCGGGCGGTGTCGATGTCAATACCTGCGTCGCGAGCACCAAGGAAAGCCCAGAACGTTGCTCCGCCGAGCAGCAGGGAGACATAGACGATGCGAAGCACGGAGGGGGCGTCGATAAGCCCGCTCTTGGGGTTTCTGGGTTTTCTGTTCATGATGCCGGGCTCGGCCGGCTCGAAGGACAGCGCCAGGGACAGTGTGATGGCGGTGATGAGGTTGATCCACAGCACTTGAAGTGCGGTGATGGGCAGTTCCCAGCCGAGCAGCATCGCGATGAAAATGACGAGGCCTTGGGCGCCGTTGGTGGGGAGCATGAAGACGACGGCTTTGCGCAGGTTGTCGTAGATGGTGCGGCCCATTTCCACGGCGCCGGCGATTGTGGCGAAATTGTCGTCGGCAAGCACGATGTCGGCCGCATCTTTGGTGGCTTCGGTGCCCTTAATACCCATGGCGACGCCGACGTCGGCCTGCTTTAGCGCTGGCGCATCGTTGACGCCGTCGCCGGTCATGGACGCGACTTCACCGTTAGCTTGCAGTGCGCGCACGACGCGCAGCTTGTGCTCGGGGCTGGTGCGCACAAAAAGATCAGCATTGTCGACGAGTCCCTGCAGCTCTTCATCCGTAGCCGCAGTAATTTCCGCACCGGTGAGCACGTTCTGGCCACGGATTCCCACTTCGCGGGCGATTGCGCGGGCCGTGGAGGAGTGATCGCCGGTGATCATGCGGACGCGAACGCCTGCCGATTGCACCACTTTCATGGCTTCGATGACTTCTTCGCGTGGCGGATCCATGATGCCGTAGAGCCCGAGGAAGGTGAGTTCGCCCTGGTCAACATCTTCTGGAGTAATTGTTGACGTGCCGTGGGGAAGCTCTTTATATGCCGCAGCCAGCACGCGGAGGCCTTGGGACGCGAGGTCCTCGATGAGCTGTTCCCAATACGGCCGGTCAAGTGGTTCACCGTTGCGCTGCTGTACACTTCTATCGAGCAAACGATCGGGAGCGCCCTTGACCAGCATGGTGTTTGCTCCATCGATGGTGTGAAGCGTCGCCATGTATTTGTATGCGGAATCGAAGGGGACTTCGGCTGTTCGGGTCAAGATTTCAGCGTTGGTTTTCATCGCAAAGGCTCGAATGCCGCCGTCTGTGGGTTCGCCGGAGAGCTTCCACAAGCCGTCTTCTTGGTAAATTTCTGCATCATTGACGTTCGCTGCCACCAACGCCATGGCGTAAAGATCTGGGAAATCCTGCTTGGATACTTGCTCGCCGTCTTTTAAGCGGATTTCCCCGAGAGGCTCGTAGCCTGCTCCACTGACGTCATAAAGACTCGTACCGGTGGCGATTGCGCGGACTGTCATCTCATTGCGGGTGAGTGTGCCGGTTTTATCCGTGCAGATGGTGGTGACAGAACCAAGTGTTTCCACAGAATTTAACCGACGCGTAATCGCATTTCGAGCTGCCATCTTTTGCACACCCAATGCCAGCGTGATGGCGATAACCGCAGGTAGACCCTCCGGAATGGCAGCCACCGCAAAGCCGATGGCGGAAAGAATGAGCTCTTCCAAAGGTGTGTGGTGAACCAGACCGGCCACCACCAACATGACGATGGCTAGAAATACACACACGATTGCTAACGCAGATGAGAACTTTTTCATCGACCGAGTCAGTGGGGTATCCACGGAGTCGACGTCGGCAAGCATGGTAGTGATGTGCCCGATTTCTGTGCCTGCACCGGTGGCGATGACCACGCCGGTGCCGCTGCCTGTGAGCACCAGCGTTCCTGAAAACGCCATGGATGTGCGGTCGCCGATTCCGGCGTCGGCTTCAACTGGATCAGTACCTTTGACCACTGCTTCCGCCTCGCCGGTGAGCGCGGATTCCTCAATGTGCAGGTTGGTGGCGGCGAGCATGCGCAGGTCAGCGGGCACTTTATCGCCGGCGGATAGTTTCACAACGTCGCCGACCACCAGCTCTGCCGCATCAATTTTGTGGAAGACCCCATCGCGCAACGCCGCGGATTCCGGGGAGAGCATGTTGCGGATCGATGCCAACGCATCCGCAGCTTTGCCCTCTTGGATGAACCCAACCATCATGTTGATGATGACAACGGCGCCAATCACGATGGTGTCTGTCCAATGCCCAAGAAACGCAGTGAGTACCGCGGCGGCAATGAGAACGTAGATCATTGGATCGTTGACCTGGCGGAATAGCCGTTGCCAGACTGTTTCAGGTGGAGTTTGAGGAAGCTCGTTTGGCCCGTTTGCTTCCAAACGCTGTGTTGCCTCCGCGGAGGTCAATCCGGTGTCCTGGACCCCGAGATTTTCTAGCACCTCATCAGAGGAAAGCGCGTGGGCGGGTTTTGATGTGACGGCAGCGGGGAGAGGGGACGACACCTAAAACAGACCTTTCACATGATTGGCCGCGTGCCCGCCCAGATCACGTCAAGACATCAATTAAAGACCTGGACGAGGGACCATTCCGCGGCGAAAGCCCTCCACCTTCAACGCGGAGGAGATGCTTCAACTTTTATAAGTCCATGATACGCCTCAGCAGATCTGCTCACCCCACGATGAGGTGAACAGCTCTTTAACCTTTGAATTTGGAAAATGGCAGGTAAGGCCCCGGATCTCCTAGTTTCTAAACCCGTGAACGGGTGCTGGAATGAAGCCGCCGCGGTGAATAAACTCACTATTTCCCACGGTATTTACTGGAATGACCGGCGCGTAACCCAGCAAGCCACCGAAATCTACCTCGTCGCCAGGGACAGTTCCTGGAACAGGAATAACACGCACAGCTGTAGTCTTATGATTCATCACACCGATGGCTGCTTCGTCCGCGATCATGCCCGAAATAGTTTCCGCCGGGGTGTTGCCAGGGATCGCAATCATATCCAAACCAACTGAGCAGATCGCGGTCATCGCTTCGAGCTTGTCAATAGAAATTGCTCCTGTGCGAACCGCATCGATCATGCCTTTATCTTCAGAAACTGGAATGAAGGATCCGGACAAGCCGCCGACACGTGAGCAGGCCATCATGCCACCCTTTTTCACCGCGTCGTTGAGCAGTGCGAGTGCCGCGGTGGTGCCATGTGTGCCCACCTGGTCAAGACCCATGACCTCAAGGATATTTGCCACGGAATCGCCCACTTCAGCAGTGGGAGCGAGCGAAAGATCAACGATGCCGAAAGGAACTCCTAGGCGTTCTGAGGCCATCGCACCAACCAGTTGTCCAGTACGAGTGATCTTGAAGGCCGCTTTCTTGATCTCTTCTGCGACTTGATCAAGGGTGGCACCTTGAAGATTGCCCAGCGCGCGACTAACCACGCCTGGTCCTGAGACACCAACGCTGACCACACAATCCGGCTCCTCAATGCCGTGGAAAGCGCCAGCCATGAATGGATTATCGCCCACAGAATTGGCAAAGACCACTAGCTTTGCACACGCGATGGCGGAGCGATCTTTGGTCAATTCAGCTGCTTGCTTGACCACCTTGCCCATCTCATTGACTGCGTTCATGTTGATACCCGCGCGAGACGACGCCACATTGACGGATCCACACACCACATCGGTTGTGCTCAATGCCTCGGGAATGGAGCGGATCAGCCGAATATCGGAGGTGGTTCCACCTTTTTCAACCAGTGCTGAATACCCGCCGATGAAGTTCACTCCGACATCTTTTGCTGCCTTATCTAAGGCTCGAGCAACGTCAACGGGATCGCCACTGCAACCAGCAGTCACCAGGGCAATTGGAGTCACCGAGATGCGCTTATTCACAATGGGAATGCCCAATTCACGCTCAATGCCTTCACAAACCTCAACCAGACGTGCAGCCTGTGACGTCACGCGATCATAAACAGCCGTCGCGGTCTCTTCCATCGAGCCACGCGCGCATTCCAACAGGCTGATTCCCATGGTCACGGTGCGAATATCAAGACGATACTTCTCAATCATCTCGATGGTGTCCAGAATTCCCCTCGAGGAACGGTCAGTAAAACCTAGCGATGCAGAAAAATCATCCATGTGCGCCTCCCTAGATCTCATTAACCGCGTTGAACAAGGCTTCAGACTGGATACGAATAACCAAGCCCTGTTCCTTTTCCACTGGCTTCATGCGTTCCTGAACTGTGGCGATATCCAAGAGCGATTCATCGAAACCAACGTGCAAGATCATGGTGAACCATTGATCCATGATGGTTTGGGAAACGTTGTGAATATTGACATCTAGCTCAGCCAACGCGGTGGAAACTGCGGCGATAATTCCGGTGTGATCCTGCCCTGTGACAGTCATGATTGCAAACATGGGTTCATGCTACAACGAGCGGTGGACACGACACTTTGGGTCTATCATTTGGGGTATGCCAACTCTATTTAATCGCTCGTCCAAGACATATAAATCATTGCGCGCTGATTGGTTGGATTTGCCCACTGAACTGCGTTTTCCAGTCATTGCTGTCGCGATCGCAGAATTTGCCACCAAAGTGTCCGTGTGGGTGTCGCTGAGTCGGCGCGCACCTGAAAAAGTCCGCGGCCCCAAATGGGTATGGGCGCTTTTGACCATCGTCAATGGTGTTGGCCCCGCTGCCTACTGGGCTTTCGGCAGGAAAAACTAAGAGTTGTTAGGGTGGCGCTCATGACTAATAAAACACGAGCTCTACTCATTGGTGGCCACGGCAAGGTGGCCCTCCTAGCAACCCCCATGCTTATCGACGCCTCGGTGCAGGTCACTTCCATGTACCGCAATCCGGACCACAGGTCCGAAATTGAGGCGCTAGGCGCCACAACTTTAGAGCGTGACGTCACCACACTCAGCGTGGAGGATTGGGCAGATCTGCTCAAGGACTTCGACGTAGTGGTGTGGAGCGCCGGAAACGGTGGCAAGAACGGCGCGGATGCAACTTATGCCATTGATCGTGATGCCGCGATCGCATCCATTGATGGTGCAGCTAGCCTAGGGGAGAAGGCACCTCGCTACATCATGGTGAGCTACATTGGATCCACCACGCACACCATTGATCCTTCAGCATCCTTCTACCCATATGCAGAATCCAAAAAGGCCGCTGATGAGCACCTAAGCTCCACCAACCTGGATTACCTTATCCTCGCACCAGCAGCCTTAACTCTGGATGAAGTCAATGGCGTTGAGGTGATCGCCGATACCAACGAAGCAGCCGCAGGCCGCACCACATCAAGAGTCCTCGTTGCGGAAGTTATCACCGAGTTCGTGGTTCGCGACTTCCCACAAACCCGTGTGCTGCCTTTCGTGGATGGCGAATCACCAGTCTCCTCGATTAGTTAAGCTCTGGGAGTTGGTGCTCAGCACCATCAGCAACACGAATTCCTTCGCAGACCTCCACGAAGTTGCGGAGCACCCTGTTGGCATAAATGGAGTCAACAGAGGGTAGCTCTGCAATGATGCGGTCATAATCTTCTGGGGAGAAGTAGCCGTAGTTGGAGTAAAAATCCATGCGGTTTTTCATGCCTACGGCATCCATATCTGCATGGAATTGAACTGACCAGGTGTTCTTGTTGGCGCGCAGCATCTGGATGGGGCAGGTTGGTCCCGTTGCCAACACCACATGTCCAGGGGCGGGCGCTACGGAGTTTTCCGTGTGACCAGTAAAGGACGTAAAGCTATCCGGTAGGTCTTGAGTGAGTACGTCTCGTTTGCCGGCGTCAGTTAGCAACACTGTGGTGGCGCCGGAATCTTCGGGGTGTGTGCGACCAATCTGTCCGCCAGAGAAGAAGGTCAAAAAGGTATTGCCGTAGCAGACAAAGATTGTTGGCAGTGGGTGATTGATCAGCAAGGACAATTCGCGGTGGACGTGGCGTTGCCAATCGCTGTACTCAAAGTTGGTGGCATTCAGTGGGCTTCCGCCCACAATCACGCCGTCGAAACCTTCCAGACTGCCAATTCGAGAAGTGGTGGTATCCAACATTCGGGAGGTCAGTCCTTGAGGCTTAAGGCCGGTGGCCTGCAAAAAGTCACGTCGCTCAGCTGCGGCGACTGCTTCTCCCTGACGGGGCTGAACTAAAAGAACTGAAACCATACCGCTTAGTCTAGTTCTTGTAGTCTGAAAGTGTGAATCAGGGGTCGTTTAGTCGCGTTTACGGACAGTTCCCTCGACCAGATCCAATACTTCGGACAGTCCTTCTGTGGATGCGCCGGTGGCAAGACGGGAGATGAAACCGTCGAGAACAGTCTCTAAGAAGGTGTGCAGCACTTCGATCGGGACGTCAGTGCGCATTTGTCCCTTATCCACGTTGCGGGACAAACGCACGCGGACAGCTTCGTCTAGAACACTTTGGTGATCAATCCATTTTGCGCGGAATACCGGGTCGGTGCGCAGCTGCTTGGAGATCTCCAGGCGTACTGACATCCAGTCATATCGTTCAGGATCTTCCAGCATTCCTCGCATCACTTCAACGAGGCCATTTTCAGACACCACCTCCGCCATGCGGGCTGCATCTTCCCGCGCGAGGGCTAGGAACAGGTTTTCTTTGTCACCGAAGTGATGAAAGATCGCTCCGCGTGATTTACCTGTTGCTTCTTCCAGTCGGCGTACGGTTGCGCCTTCATAGCCGTGCTCAGCGAAGCACCGTCGGGCACCTTCGAGGATTTCTTGACGGCTATTTGTTGGTTTGTCGCCTGCCGCTACGGACACAATGTACTCCTATGGAAAATAGCGGTGAAAACACGCATGGAAGAGGATGGGTTTGAAAAATTTGGCGTATTAGAAAGGACCCCACCACATTGGCCATGAAAGGTTATTCATGGCCAATTAGTTGATGGGGCCCTTCGCTACCTACGTTTTTTGATGTGGAGGAAACTCCACATCAAAAGTCTTCTAATTACTTAGAAGAAGCAGCCATCTGACGCAGCACGTACTGCAGGATGCCGCCGTGGCGGTAGTAGTCAGCCTCACCTGGGGTGTCGATGCGGACAACTGCGTCGAACTCGACGACGTCGCCGTTCTCCTTGGTTGCGGTGACCTTGACAGTCTTGGGAGTCTCGCCCTCGTTGAGTGCGGTCAGTCCGGTGATGTCGAAGGTCTCGGTGCCGTCAAGGCCCAGGGACTCGTGGGATTCGCCTGCAGGGAACTGCAGTGGGACAACGCCCATACCGATGAGGTTGGAGCGGTGAATACGCTCGAATGACTCGGTGATAACTGCGCGAATTCCGAGCAGGTTGGTGCCCTTAGCTGCCCAGTCACGGGAAGAACCGGTGCCGTACTCCTTGCCGCCCAAGACGACCAGCGGAATGCCAGCAGCCTTGTAGTTGACGGAAGCGTCGTAGATGAACGCCTGTGGAGCACCCTCCTGGGTGAAGTCGCGGGTGTAGCCACCTGCGATGTCAACCAGCTGGTTCTGGAGGCGGATGTTGGCGAAGGTGCCGCGCATCATGACCTCGTGGTTACCACGCCTGGAACCCAGGGAGTTGTAGTCGTGGCGTTCCACACCGTGCTCATCCAAGTACTGAGCTGCAGGGGTACCTGGCTTAATGGAGGAAGCAGGGGAGATGTGGTCGGTGGTGACAGAGTCGCCGAGCTTAGCCAGAACGCGTGCGCCCTGGATGTCGGTGACTGCCACTGGCTCGACAGGCATGCCGTCGAAGTAAGGTGCCTTGCGGATGTAGGTGGAGTTCTCATCCCACTCGAAGGTGTCACCGGTAGGAACATCGAGTTCCTGCCACTGCTTGTCACCCTTGAAGACATCTGCATAGTCAGCTTCGTAAAGCTCACGGGAGATTGCCTGCTGGATTGTGTCTTCGATTTCCTCGGTGGAAGGCCAGATATCCTTCAGGAAGACGTCGTTGCCGTCCTGGTCCTGTCCAAGAGCTTCGTTCTCGAAGTCGAAGTCCATGGTGCCAGCGATTGCGTAAGCAATGACCATGATTGGGGATGCCAGGTAGTTCATCTTAACGTCAGGGGAGATACGTCCCTCGAAGTTACGGTTACCGGACAAAACTGCGGTTGCGGTCAGGTCGTGCTCGTTGATCGCAGCGGAGATTTCCTCTGGCAGTGGGCCGGAGTTACCAATACAGGTGGTGCAGCCGAAGCCGGAGAGGTAGAAGCCCATGGCCTCAAGGTCCTTCCAGAGGTCTGCGCGCTGGTAGTAGCCGTCGACAACCTGGGAACCTGGTGCACAGATGGTCTTAACCCAAGGCTTGGACTTGAGGCCCTTTTCTGCTGCCTTACGTGCGATCAGGCCAGCGCCGATCATCACGGATGGGTTAGAGGTGTTGGTGCAAGAGGTGATGGATGCAATTGCAACCATGCCGTGGTCGATGGTGTACTCGCCACCCTGTGGGGATGCAACGGTGACTGGCTTGGAAGGACGTCCTTCTGCGCCAGTAGCCAAGGACTCGCCGGAGCCAGCCCAGGAAGCGTTGTAGTTGTCAGCTTCGACGCCGCCTTCAGGCTGTCCGCCACCTTCGTTAACCATGCGGGTTGCAGGGATGGAGGTGTCTACGGAAACAGCGTCGTCGGTGTAGGTTGGCAGATCCTTACGGAACTGCTCCTTTGCCTCGGAGAGAAGGATGCGGTCCTGTGGGCGCTTAGGGCCAGCGATGGAAGGAACAACGGTGGACAGGTCCAGCTCGAGGTACTCGGAGTACTCAGCTTCAACGGTGTCCTCGTCGAGCCACATGCCCTGCGCCTTGGCGTAAGCCTCGACCAGTGCAACCTGCTCTTCTGGGCGGCCGGTGAGGCGCAGGTACTTGGTGGTCTCCTCGTCGATTGGGAACATCGCACAGGTGGAGCCGAACTCTGGGGACATGTTGCCGATGGTTGCACGGTTAGCCAGTGGAACAGCCTTAACACCGGAGCCGTAGAACTCAACGAACTTCTGGACGACGCCGTGGTCGCGCAGCATTTCGGTGATGGTCAGCACAACGTCAGTTGCGGTAACGCCTACTGGGATCTCGCCGGTCAACTTGAAGCCAACAACGCGAGGGATCAGCATGGACACTGGCTGGCCGAGCATTGCTGCCTCAGCCTCAATGCCACCAACGCCCCAGCCCAGGATGCCCAGGCCGTTTTCCATGGTGGTGTGGGAGTCGGTACCGATGCAGGTATCTGGGTATGCAAGGCCCTCGTTGTCGAAGACGACGCGAGCCAAGTACTCAATGTTGACCTGGTGGACGATACCGGTTCCTGGAGGAACAACGCGGAAGTTGGAGAAGGACTCGGAACCCCAACGCAGGAACTGGTAACGCTCCTCGTTGCGCTCGTACTCGATCTCCACGTTCTTAGCCAGTGCGTCTGGGCGGCCGAAAGCCTCCACGATGACGGAGTGGTCAATGACCATCTCTGCTGGGTTCAGTGGGTTGACGTCGTTAGGGTCGCCACCGAGTGCAGCAACTGCCTCACGCATGGTTGCGAGGTCAACTACACAAGGGACACCGGTGAAGTCCTGCATGAGAACACGGGCTGGGGTGAACTGGATTTCGATGCTTGGATCAGAAGATGCATCCCAGTTGGCGATAGCCTCAATGTGCTCGTTGGTGATGTTTGCGCCGTCTTCGGTACGAAGAAGGTTCTCTCCGAGAACCTTGAGGGAGTACGGCAGCTTCTCCATGCCAGGCACTGCAGAGAGGGCGAAGTAGTCATAGGACTTGTCGCCAACTTCAAGGGTGCTCTTAGCATTGAAGGAGTTCTTGCTTTCAGTCACAGTGAGCTCCAATTCTAACTTTTTTAGGGTGAGATTTCGCGACGGCGTCTGCTTCGGCTGAGCCGGCGTGAGAAAAACATCGGATTCTCATTCCACAGAACTGTGGAAAAGGACCCTACGTCTTCATTATCCTAACAGTACAAGCGTTCTGGCGGGAAAGTTGGGGTTCTTGGCGCGTCAATAACGTCATGGAATTTTGGCCTGCTAGCGTGTCTAATGTCCCTAGGCAGCGGTTTTGTCGGATTTGCTCGAAATGGGTACGTGCGTGATGTGACTTTCTATCACCCCCTTACTCACCCCCATTGTTTATTGAGTGAAGTCGGTTCCCGCTCTTTCGTGAGCCCGACACTAATGAAGGTTTTTAGATGATTCCAGAAAATATTGATCTCAAGCAGCTCGCTTCGGAGCTTGGTGATGATGCCGTGGCAATGGGGGAGCACACAGGCGACCAGTTTCCGACTTTGGAAAAAGACCTTATTAATGTTGTGACAGATGCAAAGGAATCAGATTTTGGATCTTTAGGGGTCGTGATTCTTGATGAAACTCCAGTGATGACTTCCGACCTGAGGGATATTGCGCAGGAGCTGTTGATTCAAACGGATCTGGACACCGTTGTGGTGCGGGCTCCAATGTCGGCTGCGGTGGTGAGTGATGTTCATTCGAGGGCGGCGCTTGAGTCAGGGCAGCATGATTTGCTTGGGACCACTGATTACGTGCTGGGAACGGAGCTTTTGGTGCAGGATGTAACGGAATCGACGGTGGGGAATATTGATTGGGGTCAATTGCTGATTTGGGGGTTGGTTGCTTTGGCAATTGCCGTGGTTGTTGCGGGTGTGTCTGTGCGTCGAAAAGCAATATCTTTATAAGTAAAGTTCTAAAGCTTTACTTATAGCACTTTCGGTAGGTGTCGAGAAAATTCCCAAATTGCGGAAAATTCACATACTTTGTGCCACAAAGTGATAAACATCACAAAATTTCATAACTCAGCCATTCATGCAGGCCAGAACATGCAAAACCTTGCACGCTCTGGCCTTTTGTTATGTAACTGTTGTGAAAGATGTATCAAAAGTTACCAAGGTGACTTAATGTTCAGATATCGACTCATGGGTTGTTTTCCAAAACTTGAATCAATTTGAGTAACAGTAGTTATCAAGCGTTAAACCTTGAAACTTCCACTCTTTTTACTGATGAGCATTTGGGCAAACGGGGAAGCTTGCTGGAGATGCAATAAATCGGTGAATGGTTGGTGCAATGAAGAGGAGAGTGGCCCATAGTTTCCGCTACGGAACGCGGAGTCTTTACGTTTCAATTCTTGGCAAGTATCTAGCGTCAAGACTTGATATGTGAAGGGATTCGGATTGAACAGGAGAACATGTGGCCAATCTAGATTCAGTTCGCCCTGGGGTGCGGGCAGCTCTTCGACGTACCCATACCCAGGTAAAAGGTGTCGCGTTGACCAGGGCATTGATTGCGCTTGCAGTAAGCGGAGCTTTGCTTAGTTCCATGACTCCGGCGGTGGCGCAGCCACAGAATCCGGATGACGCAGCCATTGCACAGGCAGAGGAAAATGTTTCGGCGGGCGATGGGGAAGTCGCCCGCCTGGCAGGATCTTTGTCCAGCACTGACGCGGAAATTAACCGCGTCGAGCTGGAAATGGGTGCTCTGCGTGAAGAAGTGAACAAGTCCCTTGTGGATTTGCATGATGCGCAGGCAATCGCCGAGCAGGCCCGCCAAGATGCTCTTGCAGCCAAGAAGGATCTCGATGATTCTCAAGCGCAGATCGAAGCAGCCCAAGAGCGCCTTGATGAGATTTCACGTGCAGCGTATCGCCAAAACGGAACCTCCAAGGGGCTTTCCGGCATCTCGGGCAATGGAAATTCTGAAGATGCGCTAGATCGTCAGACTTACCTGCGAACCAGTGCGGAAAAGCAGCAGGCAGCTGTTGAAGAGCTTGATCGCCTCCGTACGGAAAACGCCAACAAGGAATCGGTGTTGCGCCAGGCCCGCATCGTTGCTGAGCAGCGTGAGGCGGAAGCCGTCGAAAAGCAAGTCCAGACCGAGGCTGCAATTGCCGCAAACAGCGAGCAGCTCAATGTCTTGACTAACAACCGCACTACCTTGGTTGCCCAGCGTGATGAGGCTGAGCGCAACTTGGCCATCGCTCGTGCGCAGGCGGATAATCTGCAAGGTCAGCGTGCTGAGTACGAGGAATTCCAGCAGGCAGAGCAGGCTCGCATCCAGGCGGAAGCGGAAGCTCAGGCTGCTGCGGAGGAGAAGCGTCGTGCCGATGAGGCTGCTGCACAGGCAGCCGCTGAAGCTCAAGAGGCTGCCCAGCAAGCTCAGGCAGCGGAGGAAGCCCAAGCTGCGCAAGCAGCTGAGGCAGCACAGGCACAAGCAACTCAAGCTGCAGAAACCCAAGCTGCACAAGCCGCGCAAGCTGCGGAAACCCAAGCTGCACAAGCCGCGCAAGCTCAGGCAGCGCAAGCTGCTCAGGCAGAAGCGAATGATCGTGACGCCGCGCAACAGCGTGCTGCAGAGGCTCAAGCAGCAGCGGAACAGGCGCAACGTGAGGCTGACGCTCAGGCGGCCAACGATGCCCAAGCTCAGGCACTGCGTGAACAGGCGCTCACCGCAGCCTCCATCGCTGCGGCTGCTCTAATTGCGGCGAGCCAGTCCAGCCATGCCACTACTCAAAATCCTTACCCAACTGATGAAGACGCGGATCCAACCGACATTGCGGACATCCAAGGCCCAACGCAGCCAGGTACGGGTGAGTCTGGAGATTCCCAGAACGACTCCAGCGACAATGATTCCACAGGCAACGATTCCACAGGCTCTGATTCTTCAGATTCAGATTCCTCCGGCAATGATTCTTCAGAGGTTATTTCCGGCGATCGTTCCGCTCAGATTGAGACTGTGATTGCGCGCGCCATGAGCCAGTTGGGTGTGCAGTACGCATGGGGTGGCGGTAACGCTAATGGCCCAACTCTGGGTATCCGTGACGGTGGCGTGGCGGACTCTTACGGCGATTACAACAAGGTTGGCTTCGACTGTTCTGGACTGACCTTGTATGCGTTTGCGGGTGTGGGAATTTCACTTCCTCACTACACGGGCTACCAGTACCAGCACGGCACCAAGGTGTCGCCTTCTGAGATGCAACGTGGCGATCTGATCTTCTATGGTCCGGGAGCGTCTCAGCACGTGGCAATTTACCTCGGTGATGGTCAGATGATTGAGGCTCCGAATTCGGGTTCTGTCGTGAAGATTTCTCCTGTTCGCTGGAGCGGAATGACCGAGAGCGTGGTACGCCTCATTTAGTTTCCTCCTATGAATATTGATGTGGTTCATGCGTTTTTATGCAATATCAACCAAAAGTTGGTACGATCCTCGTATGAATGAACGCACATCGGATGCATTTGACGCCCTCCTTGTGCTCTCCTTCGGTGGTCCCGAAGGGCACGAGGAGGTTCGTCCGTTTTTGGAGAATGTCACTCGCGGAAGGGGGATTCCGCCGGAACGTCTAGATGATGTGGCGGTTCATTACCACCACTTCGGTGGTATCAGCCCCATCAATGCGCTGAACAGGGAAATTATCGCCAATGTGGAAAAAGAATTGGCGTCTCGCGATCACAAGCTGCCTGTTTATTTTGGTAACCGCAACTGGAAGCCGTTTGATAATGAGGCCGCTGAACAAATGGCTGATGACGGCGTGAAAAACGCGCTGGTGTTGGCAACTTCCGCTTGGGGTGGCTACTCCGGTTGTCAGCAGTACCAGGAAGATATTAAGGGCATGATCAAGCACCTGGAGTCTCAGGGGCAGTCGATCACGTTCACCAAGCTGCGTCAGTTCTACGATCACCCTCGTTTTGTCTCCACCATGGCTCAATTGGTTCAGGATTCCTACGCGAAGCTTCCCGATGAGCTGCGCGATGAGGCGCGTCTGGTCTTCACCGCGCACTCCATTCCACTGACTGCGGACAATGCTGCGGGAACCCCTGAGGATGGTTCCTTGTATTCCACACAGGTCAAGGAAGCGTCAGCACTGATTGCTGAGGCTGTTGGTGTGTCAGATTTTGATGTGGTGTGGCAGTCCCGCTCGGGTAGCCCGCACACTCCGTGGCTGGAGCCTGACATCGTGGATCACGCAGTGGAGCTCAACGAAAAGGGTCAGAAAGCGCTCGTTGTCTGCCCTGTAGGCTTTATTTCTGATCATATGGAAGTCATTTGGGATCTTGATTCCGAGCTGATGGAAGAAGCCGAGAAGCGCAACATGGTGGTCGAGCGCGTCGACACCGTTGGCCCCACCGATGAATTCGCAGCCCTTGTGGTTGATCTCATCGAGGAGGCAGAGCTCAAGCGCGTTATCGAGCGCCTTGGAAAGCTGCCAGCACGCGGAAGTTCCGTCAACGGCGCACCGTGTGGCGACGGCTGCTGTGGTACCGCCAAGCATAAAACCGCGCGGGTGAACCCCAACGCTCGCTCAGCGGCGCCAGCTGCCAACTAGGAGTGATAGTCCCTCGCAAACTCTGCGAGGGCATAACTCACCCCAGCCATGCGCGCGGTCCGAATATGGCTCCACAGGGAAATCAACTGTGGATCCAGGCTGTGATCGCCGATGGTTTCCTGCACGGTCTCTGCGATGGCAGCCACGCGATCTGCGCGCGCAAAAAGCTTCGCCGACCTCTCTGGGACTGCATAGGGAAGCCCCGGGGTGTCGTAAAAATCTGACAGCATGCCCACGGTTAGTCGCGGATTCTTCAAAGATTTCGGCGCAAGTGAAGCGTAGCCACTTGACTCAATGATATTTGCCGCCTGATCTGTCGCCTGACGGAGCAGCTGATCCGCCTCACCGGGCGAGGCAGTCGCAATCGCCGGCAAAAAGCCCTCCACCTCCACCAAATTCCACTCAGTGGCATCCTTACCGCGCGTAGGAACAAGCGCCCAAGAATGCTGCTTATCGACGCCGCCCAGCACCAACGCCCCCTCCTTCGAGGCGGAGGCCAAGACCGCAGCGCGTGAACCTGCCGGCAACGCCGGCACTTGGCCTGGACCGCTGAGTGCGAGAGTTAAAATCGGACCGTGGAAGGGGGCGTCGATAAGCGTGCTTGTTAATTCTTTTAAAGTTCGCATCATATCGAGCAGCCCGCCGTCGCCGAAGGTGTGCGGGCCGCCGAGATCGACGAACGCATCGATGACATCTTCGGTGGGCACTAATTCATAGAGCCACGCACCTAGCCAGACGGCAGTATTTTGAAGCGGTGAATAAACGTTTGCTCGAATTTCCATAGTGTTAGGGAAGTGTAGTGCAGTGCTTTGACTAGGGTGGTGAGCTATGAGTTTTTCAGACCCCTATGCAGGCAATATTTTTGGTGGACACTCCCGCAACAAGCAGCCGGAGTATCCCGATGTGCCCGCAAAACCAGGCCTTGTGGTGGAAGTTCGTGGAGATGGCTTCGTCGGCGCTGTGACCGGTTTTGAACGCACCTACGATGGTGATTTTGTGCGTCTCGAGGACCGCCGCGGACGCGATGCGCTGTACAAGCTGCGCAAGGGTGCGTTCATGATTGATGGGCAGATCGTTAATCTCACCCGTTTTGTGGAAAAGCAGGCGCCGCGGAAATCTAATTCTGGTTCCAGGCGTGTAGAAAACGCGCAAGCAAAGGTCGCGGCGCCGTCACGCATCTGGGTAGAAGGCATCCATGACGCCGCCATCGTGGAGAAAGTGTGGGGACACGACCTTCGCGTTGAGGGCGTCGTGGTGGAGTACCTGGAAGGTCTAGACAACCTCGAGGAACGTCTCGCGGAATTTCAGCCTGGGCCAGGACGACGCATCGGAGTGCTCGCCGATCACCTCGTTGAGGGATCTAAAGAAACTCGGATGACTAAATCACTACCCGCGGATGTCGCTGTCACCGGCCACCCCTACATCGATATTTGGGCTGCTGTGAAACCAGAGCGTTTGGGGCTTAAGGCGTGGCCTGAGGTGCCATACGGGGAGGATTGGAAAACCGGCATCTGCAAACGAGTTGGCTGGTCAGACCCCAAAGAAGGCTGGCACCGTGTGTATAACGCCGTGAATTCCTTCCGCGATCTGGACCACACCCTCATCGGGGCAGTGGAACGCTTGGTGGACTTTGTGACCAACCACGATTTGAGCAAAGAGGACGTCCTTGCCTGATTTTTCGGGTGTGTTTTTGCGTGGCGAGCCCTGCCTGGCCCTTCCAAATTATGTAGGGTGGCCTGCGTGGGAGCAATAATTTGGTTTATCGGAGCATTGGTTCTTGCTGGCTTGGAATTGGCAGTAGGAGAGTTCACCTTATTGATGCTTGGCGGAGCTGCTTTGGCAACCGCTGGTGTGGCACTCATTGGCGTCCCAGTATGGGCTGAATTTGTCACCTTCGCGGTGGCCTCAGCTGCTCTACTGATGTTCATTAGGCCGGCCATTAGAAAGCGTCTGCTGAAGCCAAAGGTTCTGGACTCTTCACCACGAGCACTTGTTGGCCACCGTGCTGAAGTGCTCGAAGATGTCGGAGCGACCAGCGGGCAGGTCCGCCTGGATGGTTCAATTTGGTCCGCCCGCAGCATGGATCCCACACACACCTTCGCGGAAGGTGAAATTGTCAGTGTCATTGATATCCAAGGCACAACCGCGATTGTATGGAAAGAAGCCTAAATTTTTTAACAATCAAATAGTACTGGCCATTCCCAACTAAAACTGGAGTAACGATGACAGGACTAATCCTCGCCATAGTTTTCCTGGTCTTTGTCGCCGTCGTGGTGATCAAGTCCATAGCCCTGATTCCCCAGGGTGAAGCCGCCGTCATTGAACGCCTTGGTAGCTACACCCGCACCGTTTCAGGTGGCCTGACCCTGCTGGTTCCATTCGTGGACCGAGTACGCGCAAGGATCGACACCCGTGAGCGCGTGGTCTCATTCCCACCGCAGGCTGTTATTACCCAAGACAACCTGACCGTGGCCATCGATATCGTGGTGACCTTCCAAATCAACGAACCAGAGCGCGCCATCTACGGCGTGGACAACTACATCGTCGGTGTGGAGCAGATTTCTGTAGCAACACTTCGAGACGTTGTCGGTGGCATGACCCTGGAAGAAACCCTCACTTCACGTGACGTGATCAACCGCCGCCTCCGCGGCGAGCTCGATGCAGCAACCACCAAATGGGGCCTGCGCATCAGCCGTGTGGAACTAAAGGCAATTGATCCGCCACCATCCATCCAGCAATCGATGGAAAAGCAGATGAAGGCAGACCGTGAAAAGCGCGCCACCATTTTGACCGCAGAAGGTCAGCGCGAAGCCGACATCAAAACTGCCGAAGGTGAAAAGCAAGCCAAGATCCTCCAAGCTGAGGGTGAAAAGCACGCATCCATCCTGAACGCAGAAGCAGAACGCCAAGCGATGATCCTGCGCGCCGAAGGTGAACGCGCGGCACGCTACCTCCAGGCGCAGGGTGAAGCCCGAGCAATCCAAAAGGTCAACGCTGCAATCAAGTCTGCCAAGTTGACCCCAGAGGTTCTTGCTTATCAATACCTTGAAAAGCTTCCTAAGATCGCAGAGGGCAACGCCTCCAAGATGTGGGTCATCCCAAGCCAGTTCTCCGATTCTTTGGAAGGTTTTGCGAAGCAGTTCGGCGCAAAGGATGCAGAAGGTGTCTTCCGCTACGAACCAAACACCGTGGATGAAGAAACCCGCGACATCGCAAACGCCGACAACGTGGAAGACTGGTTCTCCACCGAATCAGACCCTGAAATCGCAGCAGCAGTCGCCGCAGCAAACGCCGTGGCCAACAAGCCAGTCGATCCAGAACCCGGTGAGATCCTTTCCAAGAAGACCGCACGACGCGTTGAACCTGAAGCAGTATTGGAGGCTTTGCAAAACGGAACCACTGCACAACCTGAGGTTGAGGCAGCACCTCCTACCGCAAACTTCGCCCAAGAATTCCCTGCACCACAGGCAAACCCTGAAGATTACTCCGGCCAACACCGAGAGAATCCTTACGGAAACTAATCAGGCATAAGAAAAGGCGGGAAACACTAGATGTTTCCCGCCTTATTTGTGTCTAAACAACTATGTTGATGAAGAACAGGCCTAAAATCCCGCTCGTTCGAGCCGATCTGGCTGGTGTAGTTTCTAAAAACCGTCCTATATGACCGAAGACTGGCCAGTCGATCGACCTGGTGAGGTCTACCACATGGCGTGAGAAAAACCGCCACAGAGCTTGGGAATTTCAACCTCTCAGATTCGCTTCTCAGCGCCTGAAATGAGTCGACCCATACTCTCATGCTTATCTCACAAACTCAGGCTCTTAAATCGCCCGCTAGCGCTTGCCAGCCTGCTCGATGAGGTTTACGGCCAATTGCCAACCAGCAGATTCCGCCTGCCAACCTGCCGCCTGCAAACGCTGCGACATTGCCTGCTTGGAAATACCGAGCTCTTGGGCTGCCTCATTTTGATTCAGTCCAGAACGGACGAGTGCGGTGGCTTCGCGTCCTTCGATGGTGCGCTTTGACAGAACTTGCCCAATCAACGTGAATGCAGCGGAGATGTTGAAGGCTTGAGTATTGTCCCGTTTGGTTCCGGCGATCCTCACCTTGACCGTTCCCGCCTTGGCGGTGGGGCGCAGAGCATCAGAGGAAATTTTCTTTACCTGTTCGATGATGGCCTCATCGGATTCATCGACTGTTCCGTCAACGGTGGGGATAACACCAATTCCGATTGCCCAATCGCCAGCTGCGAGTAGCGCCATGACAACATCACATGTGGTTACCGGTGAGGTGATGTGTGCTCGGATGTCTTCGACACCAATGACTTCAAACTGGCCAGCACCTTCGAGGGTGGACAAAGCTTCTGCAAATCTTTTAACCAATTCGGCTCGTCGTGTGTCTCGGCCGCGGTATCTGGCATGCAGTGCCCACATGGGTGGCTGCCCCCTTTGTTTATTGTAGTGGATTCGCCGTCAGGGCGAATGAGTGAAGAAGTAAAGAATCTTCTCCAACCCTACCTCATATTGTCTACTTTCCAGGCTTGACTGGCATCTTTTGATCTAAAAAGATACCTAAAACACCCAAAATCGCTAAAAATACCGTGAATGCAACGGCGGTCCAGTTTCCAGAACCTGTGACTGCATCTCCCAAAACGACGGTGATGATGGTTCCTGGTGCAGATCCGATCAAGGTAGCGATGGCAAAAGAAAAAACAGGAACGCTAGTCAAGGCTGCAACATAGTTGAGGATGGAAAAGGGGATAGCGGCGATCATTCTTAAAGAGGTAATCGCCAGCCATCCACGTTGCTCAAGTCGGGTATTGATGCGTGAGACTGCGGGGTGCGTTAAACGTGGCGCCATCCAATCGCCAAGTAGACCCCGAACAATGAGGAGCGAGATTACCGCTGACACTGTGGTGGAACCCAGCGCCACGAATGATCCAAGAACCGGCCCGAACAGCACGCCGGAGGCCAGTGTGAGAACTGTGCGGGGGATAGGGAACTGAGTAATGAGGATATAAAAGGCGCAAAAAACTAAGACAAAAGCGTCGCCGGCGTTGTTTGCCCAGTCACGATAAACCGAAATCGGGGGGACATCGACAAGAAAAGTTACGGAAATAATTGCGACGATGACAACCGATACAGCGATTTTCTTCCACGCACTCCACTGGGCAACACTGCGCAGAGCGTCATGGAAAAGTGAGCTAAAGAAGTGGAAGACCGTGGAAATTGGTGTGTTTAGGCGTCCTGACGTGTCCGCAGGATTCTCCTGGGTCTCACCTTTGTCATGCATAGAAAACACCATACAGTTGCACCCCCGTGATCAAAATATTCCGCCATTTTGAATGTATTGAAACAAAGTTCTCGTTATCGTAGTAGAAGCTAGTGCCGATCCCTGCTCAGCTGTTCGCAGAAGGGTATTAAGTTCGGCAATTTTCGTAGGTAAACACAGGTGAAGGCTTTACAAGCTTGTGAACTCCCTACACAAAAGCAATCCAATAGCTATCCATAAGCAAGAGAAAGTAAGTCTACGTTGACTGATCTCACAAAGACTGCGGTGCCCGAGGAACTTTCAGAGAACCTCGAAACTTGGTACAAGGCTGTGGCCGGTGTTTTCGCGCGCACACAGAAGAAAGACATCGGCGACATTGCCGTAGATGTGTGGAAGAAACTCATCGTCACTACACCGGATGGTGTTGATATCAATCCGCTGTACACCAGAGCAGATGAGTCCCAGAGGAAATTCACTGAGGTTCCTGGTGAGTTTCCCTTCACTAGGGGAACCACTGTTGATGGTGAACGCGTTGGTTGGGGTGTTACTGAGACTTTCGGACATGACAGCCCGAAGAATATCAACGCTGCGGTGCTGAATGCTCTGAATTCTGGCACCACCACATTGGGTTTTGAGTTCTCTGAGGAATTCACGGCAGCTGATCTTAAAGTTGCTCTCGAAGGCGTGTATCTCAACATGGCTCCGTTGCTGATTCATGCGGGTGGATCCACGTCAGAGGTTGCAGCGGCGTTGTATGCGTTGGCGGAGGAAGCCGGAACGCCTTTTGCTGCGTTGACCTTGGGTTCTCGTCCTTTGACGGCGCAGGTTGATGGTTCGCACAGTGACACCATTGAAGAAGCAGTTCAGTTGGCAGTGAATGCTTCCAAGCGTGCGAATGTGCGCGCTATCTTGGTGGATGGTTCCAGTTTTTCCAACCAGGGCGCGTCGGATGCTCAAGAAATTGGTCTAAGTATCGCCGCCGGTGTGGATTATGTCCGGCGCTTGGTCGATGCAGGCCTTTCCACGGAAGCTGCACTTAAGCAGGTGGCGTTCCGTTTTGCGGTCACCGATGAGCAGTTCGCGCAGATTTCTAAGCTGCGTGTGGCTCGACGTCTGTGGGCCAGGGTGTGTGAGGTGCTTGGTTTTCCAGAGCTGGCCGTAGCACCACAACATGCGGTGACTGCACGAGCGATGTTTAGCCAGCGTGATCCGTGGGTGAATATGCTGCGCAGTACTGTTGCAGCTTTCGCTGCAGGCGTCGGTGGAGCAACCGATGTGGAGGTTCGTACTTTTGATGATGCGATCCCAGATGGAGTTCCTGGAGTGTCGAGGAATTTCGCTCACCGCATCGCGCGCAATACTAATTTGTTGTTGCTAGAAGAGTCACATCTTGGTCACGTGGTTGATCCTGCTGGTGGATCATATTTCGTGGAGAGCTTCACCGATGATCTAGCGGAGAAGGCGTGGGCTGTGTTCAGTGGCATCGAAGCTGAGGGCGGATACAGTGCAGCTTGTGCATCCGGCACGGTGACTGCCATGCTTGATCAGACGTGGGAGCAGACTCGCGCTGATGTGGCGTCGAGAAAGAAGAAGCTCACTGGAATTAATGAGTTCCCGAACTTGGCGGAGTCTCCGCTGCCAGCTGATCGTCGGGTAGAACCTGCAGGTGTGCGTCGATGGGCAGCGGATTTTGAAGCGCTGCGCAATCGTTCGGATGCTTTCTTGGAAAAGAACGGCGCGAGGCCACAGATCACGATGATTCCTCTGGGACCGTTGTCCAAGCACAATATTCGCACTGGTTTTACTTCCAACCTGTTGGCTTCCGGTGGCATTGAAGCAATCAACCCGGGTCAACTTGTTCCCGGCACTGATGCTTTTGCAGAAGCTGCACAGGCCGCAGGCATTGTAGTGGTGTGTGGAACGGACCAAGAGTATGCCGAAACGGGGGAGGGAGCCGTCGAAAAGCTCCGCGAAGCGGGCGTTGAGCGCATCCTGCTTGCTGGCGCGCCGAAGAGCTTTGAGGGCAGCGCGCATGCGCCCGATGGTTATTTGAACATGACAATTGATGCCGCGGCGACGCTGGCTGACCTGCTAGATGCTTTGGGAGCTTAAATCATGACGTCGATCCCTAATTTTTCAGATATCCCATTGACTGCTGAGACACATGCATCGGAGTCACACAACGTTGACGCCGGCAAGGTGTGGAACACTCCCGAAGGCATTGATGTCAAGCGCGTATTCACGCAGGCTGACCGCGACGAGGCGCAAGCGGCGGGACATCCGGTGGATTCTTTGCCAGGTCAAAAGCCATTTATGCGCGGGCCGTACCCAACTATGTACACCAATCAGCCGTGGACGATTCGCCAGTACGCAGGCTTTTCAACCGCCGCGGAATCCAATGCGTTTTATCGGAGGAACCTTGCTGCGGGTCAAAAAGGTTTGTCGGTTGCGTTCGATCTAGCGACCCACCGCGGTTATGACTCGGATAATGAGCGCGTGGTCGGCGATGTGGGTATGGCCGGCGTGGCGATTGATTCGATTTTGGATATGCGTCAGCTGTTTGATGGCATTGATTTGTCCAGCGTGTCGGTGTCGATGACCATGAATGGCGCTGTGCTGCCGATTCTTGCGTTCTATATCGTGGCGGCTGAGGAACAAGGTGTGGGTCCGGAGCAGCTTGCGGGCACGATCCAGAATGACATCTTGAAAGAATTTATGGTGCGCAACACCTATATTTATCCGCCGAAGCCGTCGATGCGCATCATTTCCAACATCTTTGAGTACACCTCCTTGAAGATGCCACGTTTTAACTCCATTTCGATTTCTGGCTATCACATCCAGGAAGCGGGAGCGACTGCCGATTTGGAGCTGGCCTACACCCTGGCCGATGGCATTGAATACATCCGTGCGGGTAAAGAGGTAGGCCTCGACGTGGATAAGTTTGCGCCTCGTCTGTCCTTCTTCTGGGGTATTTCTATGTACACCTTCATGGAGATCGCAAAGCTGCGTGCGGGACGACTGCTGTGGAGCGAGTTGGTGGCAAAATTCGATCCGAAAAACGCCAAGTCGCAGTCGCTGCGCACGCACTCGCAGACCTCTGGTTGGTCGTTGACCGCGCAGGATGTGTACAACAACGTCGCCCGCACCGCGATTGAGGCGATGGCTGCAACCCAGGGCCACACCCAGTCGCTGCACACCAATGCACTTGATGAGGCGTTGGCGCTGCCCACCGATTTCTCTGCTCGTATCGCCCGAAACACCCAGCTGTTGCTGCAGCAGGAATCTGGCACGGTGCGTCCAGTTGATCCATGGGCGGGCTCCTATTACGTGGAGTGGTTGACCAATGAGCTGGCTAACCGCGCGCGCAAGCACATCGATGAGGTGGAGGAAGCCGGCGGAATGGCGCAGGCCACCGCGCAGGGAATTCCTAAGCTGCGCATTGAGGAATCAGCGGCACGCACCCAGGCTCGCATTGATTCCGGCCGCCAGGCGCTGATCGGCGTGAATCGCTACGTGGTGGAAGAAGATGAGGAAATTGAAGTCCTCAAGGTTGACAACACCAAGGTTCGCGCAGAACAGTTGGCTAAACTCGCGCAACTGAAAGCAGAGCGCAACGATGCAGAAGTCAAGGCTGCGCTGGATGCGTTGACAGCTGCTGCCCGCAACGAGCATAAAGAGCCAGGGGATTTGGATCAGAACCTGCTCAAACTTGCCGTCGATGCTGCGCGCGCAAAAGCTACCATTGGAGAGATCTCGGATGCTTTGGAAGTTGTCTTTGGCCGCCACGAAGCAGAAATCAGGACGCTGTCTGGCGTGTACAAAGATGAGGTTGGAAAGGAAGGCACAGTGAGCAACGTCGAACGCGCGATCGCCCTGGCTGACGCCTTTGAGGCTGAGGAAGGCCGCCGCCCACGTATCTTTATTGCCAAGATGGGCCAGGATGGACATGACCGTGGACAGAAGGTTGTCGCGTCTGCCTATGCTGACCTGGGCATGGACGTGGATGTTGGACCGCTGTTTCAAACTCCAGCCGAAGCTGCCCGCGCCGCCGTGGACGCCGATGTTCACGTGGTGGGTATGTCTTCGCTGGCAGCAGGCCACCTCACCTTGCTGCCCGAGCTGAAGAAAGAACTTGCAGCTCTTGGCCGCGATGACATTCTGGTCACCGTGGGCGGCGTCATTCCGCCGGGCGATTTCCAGGATCTCTACGATATGGGCGCCGCCGCGATTTACCCTCCAGGAACCGTCATCGCGGAGTCGGCGATCGATCTGATCACCCGACTCGCCGCACACCTGGGCTTTGACCTGGATGTGGATGTGAATGAGTGATCACGGTTTCCTAGAAGACAACCTAGGCACCCTCACCACCACCGGAGGCACTGATTTAGGGCGCAGCACCGCAGTGGCTCCGGAGGCGCTCAAGCGCGCCAGGCAGCGCATCGACGTCCAATTGCTTTACGACGCCGTCCTCCAACACGACCGCACCCTCATGGCGCGTGCCATAACCCTGTTGGAATCCACTGCGCCAGCCCATCGCGCCTTGGCCCAAGAACTCCTGGTCAAGCTGCTGCCGCATTCCGGAAACGCCCTGCGCATCGGCATCACAGGAGTCCCCGGTGTTGGTAAATCAACCTTCATCGAAGCCTTCGGCCTGCACCTGATTGAACAGGGACACAAGGTGGCAGTCGTAGCGATCGACCCGTCCTCGACCAAAACTCGCGGCTCGATCCTTGGCGATAAAACCCGCATGTCCAAGCTTTCCAACGCAGAAAACGCCTTCATCAGGCCGTCACCTTCTGCCGGAACACTTGGCGGTGTGGCCAAAGCAACGCGTGAAGCCATGGTGGTTTTCGAAGCTGCAGGTTACGACATCATCATCGTCGAAACCGTCGGCGTCGGCCAAAGCGAAGTCGCCGTATCGCACATGGTGGATATCTTCACCTTCCTGGCGCTGTCCGGCGCTGGCGACCAGCTCCAAGGCATCAAAAAAGGTGTCCTAGAAATGGCAGAATTGGTGGCCATCAACAAAGCCGACGGCCCCAACGAAAAACCAGCAAAACGTGCAGCCCGCGACCTCGCGTCTGCACTCCGTATGGTCCGCAGCCCCGACGAACTCTGGCATCCACCAACAATCACCATGTCAGCTGTCGAAGGCACCGGCGTGGACACCTTTTGGCAACATGTCCAAGACCATCACAAAACCATGGTGGAGGCAGGGGAGTTTGAAAAACGACGTCGTGACCAACAAGTGGGATGGACTTGGTCGATGGTCCACGAAACTATTCGCATGCGTCTCGAAAACGATCCCGGTGTTCAAGCAGTGAGCCAAGACATGGAACGAGCCCTCCGCAAAGGTTCCACCACCCCGACGTTGGCGGCCCAAAACATCCTGGCGGCGTTCGACAAAGCCTAATAAGGCACCGTTTGGATGGTGGGCGAACAAATATGCGAAAATCCACCACAGAATTCAGAAAACCTGCGGTCTGTGGTGGATTTTTTCGGTTCCGAGTCGCTATTATGCAAAAATCCGTTCGATTTCAGATCCTGGAGCCTGTTTGTGGTGAGTTCTTGATCAGCAAATTGGCAGGAATCACATCTGACCCATGAGTCCCAAAATTGAGACCGTCCAGAATCGCTTCTGCGACCTTGAAAAGGCCTCACCCACACCGTGGCCTACTCTGAGATCCTCGACCCCTTAAATCGCCTTCAGGGTTAAACAGTTGGCATCGCTGGCGGTTTCCACATCGCCAGTTCAGGAGTGCCATCATCATCTGAGGGGATATAACCCAAGGGCACAAATCCCAGACGGTTATATAGTTGAGCCGCACGAGTCGACGTCGCCTCCAAATAGATAGCTTCATCACCCGCGCGAGCGATTCCGTGATTAAGAAGCGCACTGCCAACACCCGTTCCACGGGCAGAACTAGATGTTGCCACGGTGTAGAGGTACCAATGGGGGAATTTGGGGTGGAAACGAGCCGAACTCAAATCCGTCCACGCCACCTGCGCAGCCTTGATCCCGAAAATGGAGACGAGCCGGGGGAGCATCGCTGCTTGATCTTTGGCACTGTGATTACCATCTGGCCGATCCCATAACGCGACGCCGACGATTTCTCCCTCAGAATCACGCGCGACATCAATATTTCCCGCCACTGCATACTGCTTCTCAATCTGCAGTTCGAAAAGTGCTCGAAGCTTTGCTGAACCGGGGTCCGGCTGCGGGATCCATCGTAAAAATGCTGGATCGTTGGCGAATGCTTCAACCAGAACATCGACGATCTTAGGGAAGTCAGCTTGTGTAGCAGGCAAAACGGTGGGACTCATGGATACCAGAATAGCGAAATGAAAAGGATGGAGAGCTCAAACGATGTCAGAGGCAACCCCGCGCCAAAGTCCTGTCATCACAGCCCAAGGGGAAGTAAGAGGCACTTTTTGGTTCCAGGAGCTGCTCCTAGAAGCCATAAGTCTTGAGCTAGGTAGAAGCATCAAAACCTGATGGGCAATTATTGTTTTTGCCACCTGATTATTAAAAACAACGGGAACAAACAATTGACGAGCACCGACAACCAAAAATAGCTTTCACCCGGAGCAGGAAACTGATCTTCGAGGAATACTCTGAGTACCAAGAAATAGAATGCCCAAACCAGCACTTGCGATGAAATCCAATATGAGAATGTCTTAATAGACCACAATCTGTATCGCCTCGTCTCGATTTGTTCACCAGTGTCCGTTGCGGAGGGTAGTTATTGCTCGGTGAAACCTGGGCAGATTAATTTCGATCTGAACCCCCATTGTTAGCACACAAATTGGTCGGCGCTGGTCGCAATATTCAGTCTATTTTTAAGCAGCCGTAGGAGAAACAGAAAATCACCCTGTACAAGAAGTAATCTTGTACAGGGTGATTTAACTAATTTGTGCCCGGGGGGGGACTTGAACCCCCACGTCCGTTAATAGGACACTAGCACCTCAAGCTAGCGCGTCTGCCATTCCGCCACCCGGGCTGGGTGTTTAGGGCTTATTGCCCTTGGCACGAGATAAACAATAGCCCGAATCTTTCCTTGAACACAAATCTGCAGGTCATTAGCTAAAAAGACAAAGTTGTACTTACAGCTTTGTAAGTACTGTCCGTATAAAGCTGCGGTAGTGTTTTCGCCATGACAAATGAATTCCCCAGGATGCGCACATGGTCCTGGTTTGTTCCGGAGTCTCCACAAGAGGGCACACCCCTGCTTCCCAAGTTGGAGAACTCCACGCCAGTTAAAAGTGCTTGGGCGTTACTGTGGGCGTTTCCTGCTGCTACGTGGCTGTTGGTGTTCGGCATGTTGGTGTCCAGCATGTTTGGTGCTGTGGTGTCGCTGGTGGTTGGTCGTGGCTCGGAATGGGCGTTTGGCTCAGGTGAGTTGATGCCGGTGCTGGTGGTGTCGGTGGCGCTGGCTGTGCTGTTGTGGGTGATATACATCCTGGAGGGCTCGGCTGACGCGTTGACCGATTTGGCGAGTGCCAGGGTGGTGCATAATTTGCGCCTGGAGCTTTCGGGCAAGTTGGTGACTACGCCACGTAATTCGCTGACGCCTGGTGAGGTGTTGAATACGGTCGATCAGGATTCGGTTCAAATTGGTGGGTTGAAGCAGGTGCTGAATTTTCCCATCATGATGGTGGGCTATTTGTTGGGTTCGACTATTTCTATTGCGCCGATTTCTCCGCTGATTGCGGTGTTACTCGTGGTGGGTGGAGTGTTTACCGCGTTGGCTTCCTATTTCACGGCAACTCCGTTGACTAAGATTTCCGCGAAACGCCGTGAGGCAGAGTCGAAATCGGTGTCTTTGGCTACCGATGTGGCGCAGGGGTCCAGGGTGGTGAAAGGTTTGGGCGCTGTTTCTCAAACTGAGGAGCGCTTTGGCGCAGCGGCTGATGAAGCCTTGGCAATCATGTTGAAGGAAGTTCGTCTGCAGTCGTTGCTGACTTTTGTGCGCCAACTTGTCCCAGCGGTGTTTTCTGTGGGTCTTTTGGCTTATGCGTCACTGTTGGCTTTTGACGGGGATATCACTGGTGGTGAGATGATCTCGGTGACGTTGCTGGTGCCACCTTCGTTGACTGTGTTGGGTGTGTCGCTTGGCATGATGACAGAGATTTGGGCTAGGGGACAGGCATCGACAAAAAGGGTCCAAAACTTAGTCACTGAACTGGATAAGGCGGCCGCTAAGCCACGACCTCAGCCTGCCACCTTTGAATTTGAAGAGGGGATCACGGTGTGGGATCCTTCGACACCTGAGGCACGCGATGTGATTGATCGGGAGTTGGAGGCGCTTCAGGTTCGTGAAGATGTCATTGTGGCTCCTCACCGCGTCAGCGTGTTTGAAGGTGTGCTGAAGGATAATTTGAATCCGATGGGCACTATCGCGCCGGAGATCCTGAGGGCTGCTCTTCATGCTGCAAGTTGCGAGGACATTTTGAGTCGGTTGGGTGCTGATCTGAACATGCCGGGGAAGTTTGAGCTTCCAGATACCTTGATCGGCGAGGCCGGATTGAACTTGTCCGGTGGCCAACGCCAGAGGATTGCTTTGGCACGATTCTTGGCTGCTGATCCTGAAGTGCTCATTTTGGATGAACCGACCACGGGGTTGGATGCGGTGACCCTGGATGAAGTGGCACATCGCGTCGAAAAGCTTCGTCGAGGCCGGAAAACCGTCGTCATTACGTCGAATCCGACGTGGCACGGCGTCGCAAAGCAGATGCAATCTGATTTTTCGGAAGGGGTGAAGTAGATGGCGCAGCATGCACGTGTTGCGGATGCGCTGCAGCCGGCGTCGTTAGCGGAGTCGTGGCGTGAGCTGAAAACGATGCCTTCGCGGCCCAAGGCCTGGTGGTATGTGAGTTTCGTGGTTATTAGCGTGGTCACGGTCATGGCGATGGTCGGCACGTCGAATCTACTGGGCTATTCCGTTGATCTGATCAATGGGCAGTCGTTGCCGCTGATCGGTTCAGGATCGACCGCAATGATCTGGTTGCTTGGTTTGGTGGGCGCTGGAATTTTGGCAGAAACTGCCGGTCGCGCGCTGCTGCAATTGGTGATCAACACCTTGGCACGTCGCCTGTCGGTGGATCTGCGGAAAGCTGCGCTGTCTTCGGCGTTGCGTGCACCGGTTCCTGATGTCATGGAATTGGGCACGGGAAACGTGATTAGCCGCCTGACGCAAGACATCGATAACACTGTGCGCATCGTCGGCATGGTAGGTGTGCGTTTGGTGATCACGATTTTAATTCTGCCCAGCTCCTTGTTCGCGTTGATGACCATTCACTGGACCTTTGTGATCCTGTTCATCGCAGTGATTGTGGTGCTGATTCCCAGCGGTCGGAAAGCCGTGCGAGCTATTCCTTCGGCAACAAATATTGTGTCCAGTACGGAGGCGCGTCGAAACAATCTGCTCCTCGATACGATCCGTGGCATTGAAACACTGCGTGTGCTCAAGCTCGGCGCGTGGGGTGTGCAGCGGATGCGCCAAGCGTCGTGGACTGCGGTGCAAGCAACAGCTGATCGCGCGCCGATTTTCACTCGTCTGCTCGCCCTTGGTTCGATTGCTTATGGCCTGCTGCTAATTGGCGTGTTTGGGCTCAGTGCGTTTTGGGTTGCCCAGGATGCGATGAGCATTGGAGCGGCAACGGCAGCAGTTTTCGTGGTTGTGCGCATGGAAATTCACGTGTTCAACGTGCTGTTCTTCGCATCGGAAATTCAGAGTGCGTCTACTTCTCTTGGTCGCGCGGTGTCCCTTGCCCAGATGGCTCGTCGCACCGAACAGCTGTCTGAGCCTGCCGATTGCACAGAACCACCCTCCGTGACTGTGCAGGACGTGACGTTTAAATATCCCGGCGGCGTGGCCATTTTGGAGGATTTCAATCTGGTCTTGGAAGCTGGAACAACCACAGCGCTGGTCGGTACTTCTGGTGCGGGAAAATCCACGCTCGCGGGCGTCATTGCGGGGCTGCAGCGCCCTGATTCCGGCGCCGTTTTGGTCGGGGACATCAACACCGCCACCGTCTCCGACACGTGGACTACCCGCCAGGTTGCGCTGATCAGCCAGGAAGTCCACCTTTTCGCAGGCACTCTGGCTGAGGATCTTCGCATGGCCAATGCGCACGCCACCGACGCGCAGCTCCACGCAGCGCTCGAGTCGGTCGGGCTCGGGCAAATGACAACTGCTTTTCGACGTTTCTTTCCATCCGGATTAGACACCAAAATTGGCGCCGGCGCCGAAGAACTCACCCCTGAAATCCAACAGCAAATCTCTCTTGCCCGCATCGTGCTCCGCAATCCACCTGTGTTGATCATGGATGAAGCCACCAGTGAAGCCGGCAGCGATGACGCCCGCATGTTGGAAAAAGCCGCCACAGAAATCGCACGAAACCGCACCACCTTGGTTGTTGCGCACCGCCTTGACCAAGCAGTTGTCGCCGATCGCATCATCGTGATGGAACAAGGCGCAATCACCGAAGACGGCACTCACCAGGAATTACTTGCTCTTGATGGCCGCTACGCGCAGCTGTATCAACGATGGAGTGCTCAATAGTTCGAATCCGCCACAAACTCTAGAGATTTGGGGTAGAAACGAAGACATGAGCACCTACCAAGACGATCGTTTCCCAGGCCCAGACCCTTACGCACCGCTTGGTGAAAAGCCAAGCTTTACCCTCACCTCCACCGACTTGGAAAACGGTGCAAAGCTGGCCGAAGCCCAACTCGGTGGCACCGATATTTCCCCACAGCTGTCCTGGTCAGATCTTCCAGAAGGCACCAAATCCCTCGCGATCACCTGCCTCGACCCAGATGCCCCAACCGGCGCTGGTTTCTGGCACTGGGCAGTATTTAACATCCCCACAACTGTCACGGAGATTCCCACCGGTGCTGGCGATGAAACCCTCGGCGGCATCGAAGGCGTAGTTTCCCTCAAGGGTGATTCCGGCAAGCGTGGCTTCTACGGAGCGCAACCTCCAGCTGGCCACGCACCGCACCGTTACCTCTTCGCAGTTCATGCACTTGATGTGGAAAAACTCGACATCGCCCCCGACGCTACCCCCACTGTTCTAGGCTTCAACCTGTATTTCCACACTCTTGGCAGGTCAATTGTGTGGGGATGGTACGAGAACTAGTAGGGTATGTCACATTATGAGTTCAGCATCGGGAAGATCATTAAAAAAGCTCACCAGCCTCGAAGGCCGTGCCAGCTGGCGTAAAGTACCGGCAGCAATCCGCATCGGTGGAGCTTTCGTAGCCTTAGGTCTGGTTTTGTTGGTGTTTGCAGCAATTGAGCTGTTTACCGCCGGCATGCTGAGCCCGTTTGTGATCACTCCAGGATTCCTTCTGATCCTCGTTGCCTCGATCATTCTCGGCGCATTCGCTACCACCAGCAAGTACGAGCCAAGCTCAAAGACACAGATCATTTCTTTGAGCATCGCTGTAGCCCTGGTGATCGTAAGTCGTTTGCTTCCAACTATTCAGGTTTATGTCGTGGAGCAGTTCTGGCTCACCGCGTGGGGAGTGGCTGCCTTGCTGTGCGGTTTGGTTATCCGCCGTGCGCAGCTTCCTAAGTCAACAAAATAGGAAACAGGTACCTCAAAGGCCCCGCAGGTTTGATACTTGCGGGGCCTTTGGCGTTTCTAGGTGATCTGGTTGGGTCAGCTGTGCAAAAGAGACCAAAGCACTCGAAGATCCGAGGGCCCTTGGCTTAAAAATGCACTTTTCCGCTCGCTGCCAGGGGTTTGTGAACCAGGGGGGCGATAAGAACACGTGCTAACTCGACCAAAGCACTCGAAGATCCGAGGGCCCTTGGCTTAAAAATGCACTTTTCCGCTCGCTGCCAGGGGTTTGTGAACCAGGGGGCGATAAGAACACGTGCTAACTCAAGCACTTAACAGCGACGCTACACCACCAACCCTCTCCTGTACAGACCCATCATCACGCGCACCATTAAGACGCACCACACCAGCAACTTCCTGAACCACCGGCTGTCCCACATACCGCTGCGGGAACTGCCGGTAATGGGCATCCAACGCCTGCACACGCAACCGATGCACCGCCCTCCAACTACCATCAAACACCGACTGTGGAGTATGCCCAGCCACACCAGAATGCGGATGAACCGTGTTGTAATACACCACAAACTCCTCCACCCACACCCGGGCCTGATCCATCGATGCAAACACCTTCGGATAAAACGGCCGATACTTCAACGTATGAAACACCGACTCCACAAACGCATTATCATCACTCACCCGCGGCCGAATCAACGACAACGCCACACCATGATCCGCTAACAACCGCCGCACCCTCGTCGATGTCATCGCCGACCCATTATCCGAATGCACCGTCACCACACCCGGATTATCCGCTAACACCTGCGTTAACAACTCCACCGCGGTGGAGGTATTTTCCGTCGGCGCGACCTTCGCCCCAACAATCTTGCGGGAAAACAAATCAATCGCCAGATGCAACGCATAGGTCTTACCACGTACCAGCGACGGCAAGAACGTCACATCCCAACACACCACCTGACCAGGCTGTGTTGCTTCCAACCTCGGCTTAACCCGTGGCGTTGGTGATCGTTTCACCGGGGACAGGGCACTGACTCGGTCTTTGTGTAACAACTTGTGCTGCTTGGCAACACGCCACCATGTACGTAGTGATGCGCGGTAGATGCCTTTGTTAAACAACATGTTAAACACCCCACTAACGCTCAGTTGTGGGTACGCGGTGATCGCATCAACAATGAACTGGCGTTCGTGTTCTGCCAACGCTTGACGCACCGACGACACTGCTGGCTCCTTCCCCTGCCAAGGCTCTGGTGTGGGTTCCACACCAGGTGCTGCTAGTTCCACACCAGGTGCTGTTGGTGCTGGCACGGCCTGCAGGACAGGTTTCGGTGCAGGACAGGGACGCGCTTGTTGCGGTAATACGCCGTTGATTTCGACAGCTTGATCAGCCGTAATGCCTTGTTATGGCTCAGCCTGGCACAGGTGGTGAGATCTGTGATCAAGGTGTTTTCTTCCTTGAGTCCTTGATCAAAGGCGCGTTGCTCATCCACGTTTAGGTGGCGTCCTCCTCGTCTAAGCCCTCGCCAGGATTGGGCCTGGTCCCAATAGCTTTTCCCAAGATATCGATCACCATTTGATTCTGATGGTCTTTTTGCTTGTAGTGCGCGAGTTCTTTCTTCAGCGCTGCGATTTCTTTGAGGTACTCGTTTTCCATGATCGTGGCTCTTTCTAGTTGTTGGGCAATCATGTGGCGTAGTCGAACGATTTCGACCACGGTTCGGGTGGTCATCAACCCGATCTTGCGGGGTGAGATATCAGCGTCTAAGTCCCCGTCGGTCATAGCGGCGCACCAGGCCATGATGGTGTGCTTACGGAGTTGGTAAAACGTGAGGAATTGCTGGCCCTGACCGTGTGGTTGAGCTAAGTATCCTATGACCAGGTCACGTTTGTCATCAGCCGTTAGTGTGGTGACATCGTCGACTGGGGTGGTGCGTTCGATCCCGAAGCGGTGGGCATCATCAAAAGCATGGGGAAGCCGGCTGAAGGTGCTTATTGCTGCTAGCCAGGTTCGAACGGTGCAGTGGCCGATGTTGTTGGCTGTGAGGAAGGGCTGGCGGTAGCCGTGCGGCAGGGTGGTGTAGATCCGCATGAACTCGAGTCGTGTTTGTGGCTCGTAGTAGCGTCGCCCGTTGGCGGAGATTCGATCTGGTGGGAAGATCGGCCACTCGATGCTGTGTGGGTCCGGCGCCGGTGGTAGCTGGGGTGCTGTGGGGGCAGGGGCCGGGGGCTGTGGGATCTGGGGTAAGGCTTCGGGACTGATCAGATCCAGGTAGTCCTGAAGGACTGAGAAGGGGATGGACATGATGAACTCCTTGCTAAGGATGGTGGTTCACCACTGACCTGACACTGAGAGTTTCCAGAGAGCGAAACTGTCATTCCAGACCAAAAATGGACCCGCCGGGGGACGCTTGGTCTCGATTGACATTCCGCTACCAAGCACTGAAAAATCGCCGCCAGGATCAAAAGAAAGTGGCCTTCCAGAATCGTCTCTGAGGGCCTCAAACCCACAACGCCATACAAACACCTAACCCAGAATCTCGACCCGTTAGAAAGCCTTTGATCGACTAGTAGCGTTGAGGTGGTTTCGTCGATGAATACTGTTGTTACTGCGTGAGCTGGTGATGAGCCAGAATCAGGTGACTGGAATGCCTGTCGTTCACGCTTAGGGGATGATTCACAATGAAGAAGCCAACTCTATATTTAAATCTCGAATATGGAAACCGAAACTTGCTGTGGGCGGACAAGGTGCCATTTCCGAGGAAAGGGGTACGGTTTGTGACGTATCCTGATGAATTAGGTTTATCGAACGAGTTGAGTGAAAAATCCAGCTGTGGACTCGCTACTGGTTAGCAAATTTTGTTGATGCCGAAGATGCTCCCAAAGGGCGTCCGCAGTGGAAAGCTGGATCTGATGTTGAGTCGTGGGTAGCGCAAGGTGACATTATTGAAAGCGCGCTCCGTGCAGAATTGCCTGATTTTGCGGTGTTCTCGAAATGGAGATTTTATGGACTCAATGTTCGTTTTGTGCAATAAAGTACGTCTTTGAAGTTGTAAGTCCAAAGCGGCATGTGAGGCACCAGAACAGACAAAAGACAGACACACATGCCAAGATCCGCTGTTTCAGCAAGATCCTGGCACGTGTGTTTGGTCTGTTTAGTTCTTCCACTCCAATTCGCTGCCCACAGCGTCAGCGATGTTGCGCAGACCGTGGGCTTTCAGCTGCTTGGCAATGCCGAGGTGGATATCTCTGATCCAATCGGGGCCACCGTAGATGAATGGGGTGTATCCCTGCAGAAGGGTTGCGCCGGAGGTGATGCGTTCCCAGGCTTGCTCAGGGGTGCTGATTCCACCGACAGAGATCAACACCATCTCTTGTCCGACACGTGCGTAGAGGCGCTTGAGTACCTCCAAAGATCGGGCTGCTACTGGAGCTCCGGAGATTCCGCCAGCTCCCATGGCTTCGACTTCACCGGCAGGAGTGTTGAGGCCTTCGCGGGAAATGGTGGTATTGGTGGCTACGATTCCGGCGAGTTTGAGCTCAACTGCCAGGTCAGCTACGGCGTCGATGTCTTCGTCGGAGAGGTCTGGTGCGATTTTCACCAAGACTGGGACGGTGGTGGATTCCTGCACTGCGGCGAGGATTGGTCGCAAAGATTCCACAGCCTGCAGATCGCGGAGACCCGGAGTGTTGGGGGAGGAAACGTTGACAACCAGGTAATCAGCAAGATCACCTAACAAAGATGCAGAACGGCGGTAGTCATCTACTGCGTGTTCAGCGGGAACCACTTTGGTTTTACCGATGTTGATGCCGATGACATCGGTGGATTTCCGGTTGCGCAGGTTTGTTGCGACTTCTGCTGCGCCGAGGTTGTTGAATCCCATGCGGTTCAAGATTGCTTTGTCGGCAGGCAGACGGAAAAGGCGCGGGGTGGGGTTTCCTGGCTGTGGGGAGGCGGTGACGGTGCCAAGTTCGGCGTATCCGAATCCAACGGCACCCCAGGCATCAGCCATTGATGCGTTTTTGTCGAAACCTGCGGCGAGGCCTAGTGGTCGTGGGAAGGTGACGGCGAAGACTTCCTGGGAGAGGGAATCATCGTGCACTGCGATGATTTTTTCCATGGTGCGGTTTAGCGGTGCGACGCCGTCGACAACTCCGAGTGCTTTGTTCATCAGTCCGTGGATGCGTTCGGGGCGCAAGGTGAACATCACTTTGAGGCTGGCATCGTAGACGGTTTGACGCAGCTTGCGGGTGGGGGATTGCTTGCTCATGGGTGTCCTTTTTAAGATGCTGGGTTGTCGATGATTTGGATGCCGTCGCCGGTTGCGGATGCTACGACGAGGGTGGAATCGCTTAATACCACGAGGTTTTGCGCGTCTGCGATGGTGTTTAAGCGCTGTTCTTCCTCAGGCACGCCTTCAGAGATTTTGTATCCGACCAGGGTGTTTTCGGTCAGTGAGGTGATCCAGGCGAGCGCGTTGGAAGAATCCCAGGCAACGGCCCATGGGTTCTCGTCGGTGGGGGCGGTCATTTGAAGTCGGATGACATCATCAGCGTTGTAGATGGCAATTTGGCCACCCATTTCATCAGAGACCACCAGCAGGCCGTCTTCGCCACCAGCCATTTGACCAACGCCGAGTCCCACGCGAAGGGTCGCGCCTTCACGGTCGTTGGGGTAGTCCACATCTTGAATCGTGGTGTTTTCGTTCCAGGTGCGCACAACGGCGTCGTGGCGATCAATGACAGGAACGGCGATGAGCTGGGTATTGGGACCCGCGACGGTGAAGGTTTCTGGCTCTTCGCCCTCGCGGTAGATGGTGAGTTCTTCATCTTCACCATTGCCCACCAGAAGCTGATCATCGCTGGTCAAGGCTGCCACCGTGACTGGCTTGTCAGTTGCACGCAACTCATCCAGATCCGGGTCCTTGGCATCAATCAAATAAACGCCATCGGCGCAGGGGAGCACGAAAGTGCCGCCGGTTGCGGTCAGATCTCCGCATTGCTTATCGACGTCCAGTTCCACCTGGCTACCCGCTTCGAAGTCGGAGACTGTACCAATAGCGAGTGCGTCTTCGGTGCGCACACCGAGGATGTCACCATCAGCGACTTCCATGTCAGTGATGTTGCCGAACTCAATTACTTGGCCATCCGGGTTGCTTGCGGGGGAGACAGCGGGAGTTGCCTTGCCCATATCCGGGGAGTCCGTTACCCCTTGCGTACATGCACTTAAAAGAAGTGCAGTTGAGGCCAGCAAAGCTGTGGCGGGAAGCAAACGGGACACACGGGATCGACGGCGCATATTCACAAGGTTTCAGATTACCAGTGAATGTAATTGGACCAAGTCACAGGGAGACATCATCAAGGGCTTGTGTGATTGGTGTTGGCAAAGTCACCGATTCCGCCTTGAGAAGATGTGACAGCTGTTCATGTGTGCGAGCGCCCACGATGACAGCTGTCACTCCGGGACGATCCCGCACCCAGGTGGTGGCTGTGACAGCGGGGCTAATGCCTAATCCTTTGGCTGCAGTATCAAGAGCATCGACAATGATGCGGCCTCGATTATCTAGGTAGCTTTGGACTTCTGCGTCGCGTCCTGTGGATGCAGCTCTGGAATCATGGGGGATTTCGGAGCGATATTTAGCAGTCAATACGCCTTGCCCTAGAGGAGCGCCAGCAAAGAATCCGACACCTAGGTGTTGGGTGGCAGGAAGGAGTTCTTGTTCTGCGGCGTTCCAGCAGGCTGTATTCATTTTGTGCAACGACCACGGGGCGGGCGGAGGCAGCTGCATGATTGGATGCAGCGTGGGTGACCGCTAACTGCCAACCGGAATATCCTCGGACACCGGCATATCGGACTCGGCCGGTGCGCACGGCGTAATCCAAAGTATCGGCCACCTCATGCGGTGGGGTGCCCTCATCCCAATAGCCCACAGACCACAAATCCAAATAGTCAGTGTTTAATGCCCGCAGGGTGACATCTAATTGGGCAATCAAATTGCGGCGGGAGCAATCCACACGACGGCCAAGTGGCAGAGCTGGGTTGACACCTGCGCTGGAGGAAATGACGACAGACGAACGAGAGACTTCCGCATCCAACATCGTGCCGAGCATTTCTTCGGCGACGCCGGTGGTGTAGTTGGGGGAGACGTCGATAAGCGTGCCACCAGAATTGATGAACGCCTTAAAAATATCGCCTGCCTCAGCCAGCTCGGTGCCCGAGCCCCATGTTGAGGTGCCCAAACCGAGCCTGGATACCCGCAAACCACTTGAACCGACCATTCGCTGTTTCACGCCCACCACACTACTGAGGATGCAAAGTAGTACGGTAGATCGGGTGAATGAAGAGATAACCCTCTAGCCGCAGCAGCAGATCCTGCCGCAACTGAAAATATTGGCTGGGTACAAACCATTGTGCTCTCCATCGTTCAAGGCCTCACCGAGTTCCTTCCGATCAGCTCCAGCGGACACCTCCGAATCATCTCTGAGCTGTTCTGGGGTGCCGATGCCGGCGCGTCCTTTACCGCCGTGGTTCAGCTTGGTACCGAAGCCGCAGTGCTGGTGTTTTTTGCCAAGGAGATCTGGCAAATCATCACAGGTTGGTTCGCTGGCGTATTCAATAAGGAACGCCGCGGATTTGAATACCGCATGGGCTGGATGATCATTGTTGCCACCATTCCCGTCGTGATCTTGGGTGTGTTGGGCAAGGACCTGATCCGTGAGGCGCTGCGAAATATGTGGATCACTGCATCCGTGCTGATCCTGTTCTCCCTGGTGTTCATTTTGGCCGAGAAGATGGGCAAGAAGGAACGCGACTACGACAAGCTGACCATGAAAGATGCCATCATCATGGGTCTTGCACAGTGTCTTGCGCTGATCCCTGGCGTGTCTCGCTCCGGCGGCACCATCTCTGCTGGTTTGTTCCTTGGTCTCAAGCGTGAAGTAGCCACCAAGTTCTCCTTCCTGCTGGCAATCCCTGCAGTGCTTGGCTCCGGTTTGTACTCCCTGCCTGACGCTTTTGCGCCAAGCTCCGGACAAGCTGCCTCCGGCCTACAGCTCACCGTGGGTACCCTGGTTGCCTTCGTAGTTGGCTACATTTCCATTGCGTGGCTGATGAAGTTCGTGGCAAACCACTCCTTCAGCTGGTTTGCTGCATACCGTATTCCTGCAGGTCTGCTCGTGATGCTGCTGCTCGCACTGGGCATGCTCAACCCATAAAATTTCTGTACATCTTAAAAATCCGCCGCATTCGTGTTGGCGGATTTTTTGGTTTGTGGAATAGGTGCACTGGCGGCTTGGTTGAAATTTTAGGTGACATTTCGGTATCGAACATAATTTCATAAGTTTCTAGGACGTGTCTCCGCGCTGAACGCATGCAAATAGCTTGTCGCGGAAATAATTACGGAAAGAAGATAGAGTAAAACCCATGCAATCTTGGCCTACACCTGAAGTACCTGCTCTCGCTGGCACGCCTGTGCCTTTGGAATTGTTCGACACTGCAGATCAGGAAGTACGCCTGGTTGAAACCCCACCTGCCGGATCCGACACACCGGTTGGCATGTACGTCTGTGGCATCACTCCCTACGACTCCACACACTTGGGGCACGCATGACATACCTCGCTTTCGATCTGATCTACCGCATCCTGCTGGACAATGATCACGATGTCCACTACGTCCAAAACATCACCGATGTCGATGACCCTCTGTTTGAACGCGCAGCCCGCGACGGCGTCGACTGGCGCGACCTCGGCACCAGCCAAATCAATCTCTTCCGCAGCGATATGGAAGCCCTGAGCATCATTCCGCCGAAGGACTACATCGGTGCGATTGAGTCCATCGACGAGGTCATTGAGATGGTCAAGACGCTTCTCGACGAAGGCCGCATACATCGTCGAGGACGCCGAATATCCAGATGTCTACGCATCAATCAACGCCACAGACAAATTCGGCTACGAGTCCAATTACGACGCAGCGACCATGGCAGAGTTCTTCGCAGAACGCATGGTGACCCAGAGCGTCCCGGCAAGAAAAACCCTATGGACGCCCTCCTGTGGCGCGCAGCCCGCGAAGGTGAACCATGCTGGGAATCCCCATTCGGCGCAGGTCGTCCTGGCTGGCACATCGAGTGTTCAGCAATCGCTACCAACCGACTAGGCCACAGCTTTGATATCCAAGGTGGCGGCTCTGACCTGATCTTCCCTCACCATGAGTTCTCCGCAGCGCACGCCGAAGCAGCTCACGGTGTCGAGCGCATGGCTAAGCACTACGTCCACGCTGGCATGATATCCCAAGACGGCGTGAAAATGTCCAAGTCTTTGGGCAACCTGGAATTTGTTTCCCGACTCACCGCTGCAGGCCATGAGCCCGGCGCGATCCGCCTTGGTGTTTTTGCAAACCACTACCGTGGCAACCGCGATTGGAACGCAGAAAGCCTCGCTACTGCAGAACAGCGCCTGGCAACCTGGCGTGAGGCAGCACGAGCTGCAACCAATAGGGAAGACGCCATTGCAGTTGTGGAGCAGCTCCGTGCGCACCTATCTGCTGACCTTGATACCCCGGGCGCGCTCGCAGCGGTAGATAATTGGGCAGCGGGTATCGACACCACGGCAGGTTCAAAAGAGTTCACCGAGGTCGGAAACATCGTGGTCGCAGCCATTGATGCCCTCCTGGGCGTGCAGCTCTAGGAAATTTCAGGAACAATACATCTCATGACCATTCGCGCCACTTTCCAGCCTTCCGTAGATGAATTCATCTCCACTCTCGAAGAGTTTGCAACAGGTTCATACCTTAAAGAGGACGAAAAGGAATTCTGGGACGAACCTTTCGATGTCAAGGCACTTCCAGATCTTCGTTTCATCTTGGAAAACTACCTTGATTCCCTAGATAAGCTCGGTGAAGCACCAGACCTTGATGCTGTTAACGCTTCCGCCCAGTCCACCCTTGATGAGCTGGAGAAGTTCAACACCAAGCACCACGGTGCTGTTGTTGAACCTGAAGAAAAAGAAGAGATCACTAAATTGATGTTTGATGCTGCAAAGCAGACTGGTGCAGAAGATCTTTCTGCAGAAGCGTTCCCTGAGTTTGAGTAAAGCTCAATGGAGTTTTTAAGCGCCATTCCGGTCGAGGCTGGGGTGGCGCTTTTGTTGGAGAATTCACTTTCTGCTTAACCAACTAGCAATCGAGCCTCGCATAGTTCCCCTATGTGAGGCTCGATAACGGTTTAAGTAGAGCAGTGAAACTTATCAGGCTCCTGATTTCTTAATTTTGCGTTGCTTGGATACTCTTCCAAAGCTCGCGGATTCGACCATCAATTTCTTCAATTATTTCCTGTATCTTTTCTCTACCTTCATCAGACGGATCAGTGAGTTCCCAATCGAAATAGTGTTTTCCTGGATATATCGGACACACATCTCCACAGCCCATTGTGATGACATAGTCAGACGCGCGAACAACATCATCGGTTAGTGGCTTCGGAAAAGCATCAGAAATGTTTACGCCTCGCTCTGACAAGATTTTCAACACCAGTGGGTGAACCTCAGAAGTAGGTAAAGAACCGGCAGAACGTACCTCCACAGAACTTCCGGCGTAGTGAGACAACAAAGCTGAAGCAATCTGTGAACGACCTGCATTGTGAACGCAAACGAATAGCACCTGAGGCACAAGTGAAATGACCTTTCCTTCAGCTACCGCAAGCGCGTGTAGCCGGTCTTTAGCAAATCGCTCGGCCAGAATTGGCAGGTGGGTACGAATTTTTGCTGTCCGTGCTAAGGACACATACGATTCAAAAACATAGCGGTTGATAGTTTCTGAAGAGAAAACTCCTTGATACGTCAGCGCCAGTTCATTTGCGATACGGTTCAAAATATTGGTGTGCAAGTTTGGGGCAGCCTGCTCGGTCATGATCTTCCTTTCGAAGATTTTGCGGAGAAACCAATAGATCTAGCGGTGTCGGAGATGGGAGAGATTAGAAAGCAACTACGCGTTTTGAGTTAGTTCAGCAATGAGGTTTTGAACTCGAGCATCAATATCATCTCGGACCAGTCGCATGCGCTCCATACCTTCAATTCCACGTTCAGAGGGTTCGTCAGTTACCCAGCGCTGTAATGTGCCGTTTGCATCGATAGGCATTTCTAGTTGAGCTTCGGCACCAAGAATGACCACGCGGTCTACTCGCTTAATTAACTCCTGGTCAATACCCTTAGGAAATCCTTGAGACATATCTGCGCCAACTTCAGCAATGGACTCAAGGGACTGTTGATTTAGCTTCGTACCTGGTTTGGTGCCCGCTGAATGAATTTCAAGAGCATCTCCGGCATGTTTTTTGGCTAGCGCTGCCATTTGAGATTTTCCTCCGTTGCCGACGCAAACGAAGAGGACGGAAGGTTGATTATTCATGAAGTTGATTCCTTCGCTATGAGTTGATGATTTGGCTGGTAGAACGAGCTGATGATGGCAGCGTGGGGTCATTCGGGAATAGTTTGGGGCCCAGCCACAGCATGGTGTAGACCAAGGCGACAAGCACAGGAATTTCAATTAAGGGACCGATAGTTCCTGCCATAGCCTGTGCAGAAGTTGCGCCAAACGTTCCGATCGACACCGCAATCGCAAGTTCAAAATTGTTGCCAGCTGCAGTGAAAGAGACGGATGCAGACTTTGCATAGTTCATGCCAGATAGTTTTGACGCAATGAGTGAAATGAAAAACATTCCAACGAAATAGATAACCAATGGTATCGCGAGACGAACTACCGCCCATGGTTGAGAGACGATCTGATCCCCTTGCAATGAAAACAACAAGACGATCGTATAAAGCAGACCGATTAGTGCAAATGGAGAGATTGCCGGAAGGAACTTTTGTTCATACCACTCACGTCCCTTGATCTTTTCGCCAATAATTCGCGAGAAAACTCCAGCAAGTAGAGGTATTCCGAGGAACACCAAAACCGAAGTCACAATTGACCAGAAAGAGAATTGAGCGGTGGTAGTTGGTAATCCTAGCCAGGATGGTAAAACTTGCAGATAGAACCAGCCAAGTGCACCAAACATTGCGACTTGAAAAACTGAATTAATGGCTACGAGAACTGCTGTAGCCTCGCGGTCTCCACAGGACATATCAGACCAAACCAAGACCATCGCAATACATCGTGCGAGTCCTACAATAATCAGGCCGGTTCGTAATTCCGGTTGGTCTGGGAGGAACAACCAAGCTAACGCGAACATTAAGGCAGGACCCACCACCCAATTGAGAATGAGTGACACGCCCATCAAATGCTTATCAGTGGCAATTTGTTTAGTTTTGTCATACCGAACTTTGGCCAACGGTGGGTACATCATTACAAGGAGGCCTAAAGCGATTGGCAAGGAGATCCCTCCGACTTCCATTGCGCCTAGAAAGCCTGAGAGTCCCGAAACGCTCCGGCCTAAAAATAGCCCAAACGCCATCGCCAAAATAATCCAAAGTGGAATGTATTTATCAAGAAATGAGATTCGGGCTGGCTTGGCCCGCGTCTGAGTTGAGTTTGTCATGCGACACCTTTCGGTATATTGATACCTGTCGATATTCAAAATACTTTCAATATCGACATTCGTCAATATATAGTGGATTTATGACCACTCTCCACACAATTCAATTAGCCAATCCAACCGAGTGTTGCACCCTTGCTACGGGACCCCTGTCCAGTGATGAATCTGAACACTATGCCGATCTGTTTAAGGTGTTGGGCGACCCAGTCCGTCTACGGATTCTGTCTCAGCTGGCTGCGGGAGGGTGCGGGCCTGTAAGTGTTAATGAACTCACGGACTTAATGGGTCTTAGCCAACCAACAATCTCACATCATCTTAAAAAGATGACTGAGGCAGGATTTTTGGAACGAGTGCCTGAAGGTCGTGTGGTGTTGCATCGAGTACGGCCGGAACTATTTACGGAATTGCGAACGGTATTGCAGATCGGCTGAATGGAATTATGATGAGTCATTTGCAAACTGAAGGCGCCGGAAACGATCATGACCATTACGAAGCTGTAATAATTGGTGGAGGCCAAGCTGGCCTGGCTACCGCTTATTATCTCATGCGCGCAGGAGTGCAGACTCTGATTTTGGATGACCAACCTGCCTCCGGAGGTGCATGGCTGCATGTGTGGCCTTCGCTACATCTGTTTTCGACTTCAGATTTTTCTAATCTTCCAGGTTGGCCGATGCCCAAATTTGACGGGTTTCCAACATCATCTCATGTCGTAGATTATCTGACGGAATATGAACGGCGTTATGAAATTCCAGTTAGTCGATCAGTTTCTGTAGATAAGGTTGATTTTGTAAATGGTGCCTTTCATTTACAATCTGGAACTCGATCCTGGATAGCTAAAAACGTGGTTTCCGCTACCGGTACTTGGTCGGCGCCATTTGTCCCAGCTTTTCCGGGAAAATTCTCTGGAACTCATTGGCACTCGTCAAATTATCCGGGCGTTCACCCTTCGTAGGTCAACGCATTGCAATCGTTGGAGGTGCAAATTCCGGAGCTCAAATTGCAGCAGAGCTGAGTGAAGTGAGTGAGGTGACATGGTTCACCCGCGATAAACCACGGTGGATGCCAGATGACGTTGATGGTAGGGAATTGTTTAGGCGTAACCGTTTGAGGGCTCTTGCTATTCAACGAGGTGAACGTGACCCAGGGCCAGATTCCGAGCTCGGCGACATTGTCATGCTTCCGGAGGTGCGCAGGGCTCGAGACTCCGGAAAGCTATTTGCCACTCCGATGTTTGGGTCACTCGACGAGATACGTGCTGATCACCTAATTTGGTGCACAGGGTTTCGGCCGGCGATTAGGCCAGTTCGTCAACTTCTCAAACACGGACAACCAAAGGTTCCTGGTCTTTATTTAGTAGGCTACGGAGATTGGACGGGACCTGGGTCTGCGACTATCACAGGGGTCGGGCTTTATGCCAAGCGAGCAGCCAAAGAGATTGCCGTCAGTCGGCAAAGTCGTTAAATAGTCTGAAGGCTAAGAACTTAATGTTAAAGCGAAAATTGTTTTGACACCTCAACTAATGCAGCGATGCGTTCTTTCCAGAATGCTTTCATGACTGGGATGCTGTTTTGATCAGGCAGACGTCGGTGTTGGATGCCGAAGCTGGATTTATTGTCGCCTTTGGAGGTGAAGTTGACGCTCACTCGAGAATCATCGGCCAACCATTTGGCATTGAACGTTTTAGGTTCGGTGGCGGAGGTTTTCTCAATCAAGGTGGGGTCAAGCCACTGTGCCCTCAGGCCATCGTCACCAAAGAGTTTCCACACTTTTTCTACCGGCAGGTTGAGAGTTTTGGAGGCATTGGCCGCGAACCCATCGCTAGTCATCCCGGGTTTGCGCATGCCACGTTCGTATTCATAACCAATCGCGATGCCTTGAGCCCACCAGCCGCTGACCTCAAAGTTGTCCACGATGTGCTTTGCGATGTGGGTGTGAGTCCAAGAGGTGGCTTTTACGTCGTCAAGCAATTTTAGCCACTCTTCCCACGGCTTTCCGGTGCCGTTGAGGATAGCTTCAGGGGACATGCCTGGTGTTGAGCCTTGCGGAGTGAAGTCAGTCATGCGACCGAGACTAGTGGCGCTTTGCCTGTGTTGCTTAGGCGGTGTTGAAAATGAATTGCGAATGAAAAGTTCGGGAATTGCCTAATCCGTACTAAGCTGTCTACACAATGTCTACTTCAGTTACTTCACCAGCCCACAACAACGCACATTCCTCCGAATTTTTGGATGCGTTGGCAAACCATGTGTTGATCGGCGACGGCGCCATGGGCACCCAACTCCAAGGCTTTGACCTGGACGTGGAAAAGGATTTCCTTGATCTGGAGGGTGTAATGAGATTCTCAACGACACCCGCCCTGATGTGTTGAGGCAGATTCACCGCGCCTACTTTGAGGCGGGAGCTGACTTGGTTGAGACCAATACTTTTGGTTGCAACCTGCCGAACTTGGCGGATTATGACATCGCTGATCGTTGCCGTGAGCTTGCCTACAAGGGCACTGCAGTGGCTAGGGAAGTGGCTGATGAGATGGGGCCGGGCCGAAACGGCATGCGGCGTTTCGTGGTTGGTTCCCTGGGACCTGGAACGAAGCTTCCATCGTTGGGCCATGCACCGTATGCAGATTTGCGTGGGCACTACAAGGAAGCAGCACTTGGCATCATCGACGGTGGTGGCGATGCCTTTTTGATTGAGACTGCTCAGGACTTGCTTCAGGTCAAGGCTGCGGTTCACGGCGTTCAAGATGCCATGGCTGAACTTGATACATTCTTGCCCATTATTTGCCACGTCACCGTAGAGACCACCGGCACCATGCTCATGGGTTCAGAGATCGGTGCCGCGTTGACAGCGCTGCAGCCCTTGGGTATCGACATGATTGGTCTGAACTGCGCCACCGGCCCAGATGAGATGAGCGAGCACCTGCGTTACCTGTCCAAGCACGCCGATATTCCTGTGTCTGTGATGCCTAACGCGGGTCTTCCCGTGCTGGGTAAAAACGGTGCGGAATACCCACTGGAGGCTGAGGATTTGGCGCAGGCGCTGGCTGGATTCGTCTCTGAGTATGGCCTGTCCATGGTGGGTGGTTGTTGTGGCACCACACCTGAGCACATCCGTGCGGTCCGCGACGCGGTGGTGGGTGTTCCAGAGCAGGAAACCTCCACGCTAACCAAGATCCCTGCAGGCCCTGTTGAGCAGGCTTCCCGCGAGGTGGAGGAAGAGGACTCTGTCGCATCGCTGTACACCTCGGTGCCATTGTCCCAGGAAACTGGTATTTCCATGATCGGTGAGCGCACCAATTCAAATGGCTCCAAGGCATTCCGTGAGGCAATGCTGTCTGGCGATTGGGAAAAGTGTGTGGATATTGCCAAGCAGCAAACCCGCGATGGTGCACACATGCTGGATCTTTGTGTGGATTACGTGGGACGAGATGGCACCGCCGATATGGCGACCCTCGCAGCGCTTCTTGCTACCAGCTCCACCTTGCCAATCATGATTGACTCCACCGAGCCTGAGGTTATTCGCACAGGCCTTGAGCACTTGGGTGGACGAAGCATCGTTAACTCTGTCAACTTTGAAGACGGCGATGGCCCTGATTCCCGCTACCAGCGCATCATGAAACTGGTGAAGCAACACGGTGCCGCAGTGGTTGCGCTGACCATTGATGAGGAAGGCCAGGCACGTACCGCTGAGCACAAGGTGCGCATTGCTAAACGACTGATTGACGATATCACCGGCAGCTACGGCCTGGATATCAAAGACATCGTTGTGGACTGCCTGACCTTCCCGATCTCTACTGGCCAGGAAGAAACCAGGCGAGATGGCATTGAAACCATCGAAGCCATCCGCGAGCTGAAGAAGCTCTACCCAGAAATCCACACCACCCTGGGTCTGTCCAATATTTCCTTCGGCCTGAACCCTGCTGCACGCCAGGTTCTTAACTCTGTGTTCCTCAATGAGTGCATTGAGGCTGGTCTGGACTCTGCGATTGCGCACAGCTCCAAGATTTTGCCGATGAACCGCATTGATGATCGCCAGCGCGAAGTGGCGTTGGATATGGTCTATGATCGCCGCACCGAGGATTACGATCCGCTGCAGGAATTCATGCAGCTGTTTGAGGGCGTTTCTGCTGCCGATGCCAAGGATGCTCGCGCTGAACAGCTGGCTGCCATGCCTTTGTTTGAGCGTTTGGCACAGCGCATCATCGACGGCGATAAGAATGGCCTTGAGGATGATCTGGAAGCAGGCATGAAGGAGAAGTCTCCTATTGCGATCATCAACGAGGACCTTCTCAACGGCATGAAGACCGTGGGTGAGCTGTTTGGTTCCGGACAGATGCAGCTGCCATTCGTGCTGCAATCGGCAGAAACCATGAAAACTGCGGTGGCCTATTTGGAACCGTTCATGGAAGAGAAAGCAGAAGCTACCGGATCTGCGCAGGCAGAGGGCAAGGGCAAAATCGTCGTGGCCACCGTCAAGGGTGACGTGCACGATATCGGCAAGAACTTGGTGGACATCATTTTGTCCAACAACGGTTACGAAGTGGTGAACTTGGGCATCAAGCAGCCACTGTCCGCCATGTTGGAAGCAGCGGAAGAACACAAAGCAGACGTCATCGGCATGTCGGGACTTCTTGTGAAGTCCACCGTGGTGATGAAGGAAAACCTTGAGGAGATGAACAACGCCGGCGCATCCAATTACCCAGTCATTTTGGGTGGCGCTGCGCTGACGCGTACCTACGTGGAAAACGATCTCAACGAGGTCTACACCGGTGAGGTGTACTACGCCCGTGATGCTTTCGAGGGCCTGCGCCTGATGGATGAGGTGATGGCAGAAAAGCGTGGTGAAGGAATTGATCCAAACTCACCAGAAGCTATTGAGCAGGCGAAGAAGAAGGCGGAACGTAAGGCTCGTAATGAGCGTTCCCGCAAGATTGCCGGAGCGTAAAGCTAATGCGGCTCCCGTGATTGTTCCGGAGCGCTCTGATGTCTCCACCGATACTCCAACCGCGGCACCACCGTTCTGGGGAACCCGCATTGTCAAGGGTCTGCCCTTGGCGGAGTTCTTGGGCAACCTTGATGAGCGCGCCTTGTTCATGGGGCAGTGGGGTCTGAAATCCACCCGCAACGAGGGTCCAAGCTATGAGGATTTGGTGGAAACTGAAGGCCGACCACGCCTGCGCTACTGGCTGGATCGCCTGAAGTCTGAGGGCATTTTGGACCACGTGGCCTTGGTGTATGGCTACTTCCCAGCGGTCGCGGAAGGCGATGACGTGGTGATCTTGGAATCCCCGGATCCACACGCAGCCGAACGCATGCGCTTTAGCTTCCCACGCCAGCAGCGCAGGTTCTTGTGCATCGCGGATTTCATTCGCCCACGCGAGCAAGCTGTCAAGGACGGCCAAGTGGACGTCATGCCATTCCAGCTGGTCACCATGGGTAATCCTATTGCTGATTTCGCCAACGAGTTGTTCGCAGCACATTTTGAGTCGGTTGGGTGCTGATCTGAACATGCCGGGGAAGTTTGAGCTTCCAGATACCTTGATCGGCGAGGCCGGATTGAACTTGTCCGGTGGCCAACGCCAGAGGATTGCTTTGGCACGATTCTTGGCTGCTGATCCTGAAGTGCTCATTTTGGATGAACCGACCACGGGGTTGGATGCGGTGACCCTGGATGAAGTGGCACATCGCGTCGAAAAGCTTCGTCGAGGCCGGAAAACCGTCGTCATTACGTCGAATCCGACGTGGCACGGCGTCGCAAAGCAGATGCAATCTGATTTTTCGGAAGGGGTGAAGTAGATGGCGCAGCATGCACGTGTTGCGGATGCGCTGCAGCCGGCGTCGTTAGCGGAGTCGTGGCGTGAGCTGAAAACGATGCCTTGCTACCAAGGCCTGGTGGTATGTGAGTTTCGTGGTTATTAGCGTGGTCACGGTCATGGCGATGGTCGGCACGTCGAATCTACTGGGCTATTCCGTTGATCTGATCAATGGGCAGTCGTTGCCGCTGATCGGTTCAGGATCGACCGCAATGATCTGGTTGCTTGGTTTGGTGGGCGCTGGAATTTTGGCAGAAACTGCCGGTCGCGCGCTGCTGCAATTGGTGATCAACACCTTGGCACGTCGCCTGTCGGTGGATCTGCGGAAAGCTGCGCTGTCTTCGGCGTTGCGTGCACCGGTTCCTGATGTCATGGAATTGGGCACGGGAAACGTGATTAGCCGCCTGACGCAAGACATCGATAACACTGTGCGCATCGTCGGCATGGTAGGTGTGCGTTTGGTGATCACGATTTTAATTCTGCCCAGCTCCTTGTTCGCGTTGATGACCATTCACTGGACCTTTGTGATCCTGTTCATCGCAGTGATTGTGGTGCTGATTCCCAGCGGTCGGAAAGCCGTGCGAGCTATTCCTTCGGCAACAAATATTGTGTCCAGTACGGAGGCGCGTCGAAACAATCTGCTCCTCGATACGATCCGTGGCATTGAAACACTGCGTGTGCTCAAGCTCGGCGCGTGGGGTGTGCAGCGGATGCGCCAAGCGTCGTGGACTGCGGTGCAAGCAACAGCTGATCGCGCGCCGATTTTCACTCGTCTGCTCGCCCTTGGTTCGATTGCTTATGGCCTGCTGCTAATTGGCGTGTTTGGGCTCAGTGCGTTTTGGGTTGCCCAGGATGCGATGAGCATTGGAGCGGCAACGGCAGCAGTTTTCGTGGTTGTGCGCATGGAAATTCACGTGTTCAACGTGCTGTTCTTCGCATCGGAAATTCAGAGTGCGTCTACTTCTCTTGGTCGCGCGGTGTCCCTTGCCCAGATGGCTCGTCGCACCGAACAGCTGTCTGAGCCTGCCGATTGCACAGAACCACCCTCCGTGACTGTGCAGGACGTGACGTTTAAATATCCCGGCATGTGGCCATTTTGGAGGATTTCAATCTGGTCTTGGAAGCTGGAACAACCACAGCGCTGGTCGGTACTTCTGGTGCGGGAAAATCCACGCTCGCGGGCGTCATTGCGGGGCTGCAGCGCCCTGATTCCGGCGCCGTTTTGGTCGGGGACATCAACACCGCCACCGTCTCCGACACGTGGACTACCCGCCAGGTTGCGCTGATCAGCCAGGAAGTCCACCTTTTCGCAGGCACTCTGGCTGAGGATCTTCGCATGGCCAATGCGCACGCCACCGACGCGCAGCTCCACGCAGCGCTCGAGTCGGTCGGGCTCGGGCAAATGACAACTGCTTTTCGACGTTTCTTTCCATCCGGATTAGACACCAAAATTGGCGCCGGCGCCGAAGAACTCACCCCTGAAATCCAACAGCAAATCTCTCTTGCCCGCATCGTGCTCCGCAATCCACCTGTGTTGATCATGGATGAAGCCACCAGTGAAGCCGGCAGCGATGACGCCCGCATGTTGGAGCCGCCACAGAAATCGCACGAAACCGCACCACCTTGGTTGTTGCGCACCGCCTTGACCAAGCAGTTGTCGCCGATCGCATCATCGTGATGGAACAAGGCGCAATCACCGAAGACGGCACTCACCAGGAATTACTTGCTCTTGATGGCCGCTACGCGCAGCTGTATCAACGATGGAGTGCTCAATAGTTCGAATCCGCCACAAACTCTAGAGATTTGGGGTAGAAACGAAGACATGAGCACCTACCAAGACGATCGTTTCCCAGGCCCAGACCCTTACGCACCGCTTGGTGAAAAGCCAAGCTTTACCCTCACCTCCACCGACTTGGAAAACGGTGCAAAGCTGGCCGAAGCCCAACTCGGTGGCACCGATATTTCCCCACAGCTGTCCTGGTCAGATCTTCCAGAAGGCACCAAATCCCTCGCGATCACCTGCCTCGACCCAGATGCCCCAACCGGCGCTGGTTTCTGGCACTGGGCAGTATTTAACATCCCCACAACTGTCACGGAGATTCCCACCGGTGCTGGCGATGAAACCCTCGGCGGCATCGAAGGCGTAGTTTCCCTCAAGGGTGATTCCGGCAAGCGTGGCTTCTACGGAGCGCAACCTCCAGCTGGCCACGCACCGCACCGTTACCTCTTCGCAGTTCATGCACTTGATGTGGAAAAACTCGACATCGCCCCCGACGCTACCCCCACTGTTCTAGGCTTCAACCTGTATTTCCACACTCTTGGCAGGTCAATTGTGTGGGGATGGTACGAGAACTAGTAGGGTATGTCACATTATGAGTTCAGCATCGGGAAGATCATTAAAAAAGCTCACCAGCCTCGAAGGCCGTGCCAGCTGGCGTAAAGTACCGGCAGCAATCCGCATCGGTGGAGCTTTCGTAGCCTTAGGTCTGGTTTTGTTGGTGTTTGCAGCAATTGAGCTGTTTACCGCCGGCATGCTGAGCCCGTTTGTGATCACTCCAGGATTCCTTCTGATCCTCGTTGCCTCGATCATTCTCGGCGCATTCGCTACCACCAGCAAGTACGAGCCAAGCTCAAAGACACAGATCATTTCTTTGAGCATCGCTGTAGCCCTGGTGATCGTAAGTCGTTTGCTTCCAACTATTCAGGTTTATGTCGTGGAGCAGTTCTGGCTCACCGCGTGGGGAGTGGCTGCCTTGCTGTGCGGTTTGGTTATCCGCCGTGCGCAGCTTCCTAAGTCAACAAAATAGGAAACAGGTACCTCAAAGGCCCCGCAGGTTTGATACTTGCGGGGCCTTTGGCGTTTCTAGGTGATCTGGTTGGGTCAGCTGTGCAAAAGAGACCAAAGCACTCGAAGATCCGAGGGCCCTTGGCTTAAAAATGCACTTTTCCGCTCGCTGCCAGGGGTTTGTGAACCAGGGGGCGATAAGAACACGTGCTAACTCAAGCACTTAACAGCGACGCTACACCACCAACCCTCTCCTGTACAGACCCATCATCACGCGCACCATTAAGACGCACCACACCAGCAACTTCCTGAACCACCGGCTGTCCCACATACCGCTGCGGGAACTGCCGGTAATGGGCATCCAACGCCTGCACACGCAACCGATGCACCGCCCTCCAACTACCATCAAACACCGACTGTGGAGTATGCCCAGCCACACCAGAATGCGGATGAACCGTGTTGTAATACACCACAAACTCCTCCACCCACACCCGGGCCTGATCCATCGATGCAAACACCTTCGGATAAAACGGCCGATACTTCAACGTATGAAACACCGACTCCACAAACGCATTATCATCACTCACCCGCGGCCGAATCAACGACAACGCCACACCATGATCCGCTAACAACCATGCACCCTCGTCGATGTCATCGCCGACCCATTATCCGAATGCACCGTCACCACACCCGGATTATCCGCTAACACCTGCGTTAACAACTCCACCGCGGTGGAGGTATTTTCCGTCGGCGCGACCTTCGCCCCAACAATCTTGCGGGAAAACAAATCAATCGCCAGATGCAACGCATAGGTCTTACCACGTACCAGCGACGGCAAGAACGTCACATCCCAACACACCACCTGACCAGGCTGTGTTGCTTCCAACCTCGGCTTAACCCGTGGCGTTGGTGATCGTTTCACCGGGGACAGGGCACTGACTCGGTCTTTGTGTAACAACTTGTGCTGCTTGGCAACACGCCACCATGTACGTAGTGATGCGCGGTAGATGCCTTTGTTAAACAACATGTTAAACACCCCACTAACGCTCAGTTGTGGGTACGCGGTGATCGCATCAACAATGAACTGGCGTTCGTGTTCTGCCAACGCTTGACGCACCGACGACACTGCTGGCTCCTTCCCCTGCCAAGGCTCTGGTGTGGGTTCCACACCAGGTGCTGCTAGTTCCACACCAGGTGCTGTTGGTGCTGGCACGGCCTGCAGGACAGGTTTCGGTGCAGGACAGGGACGGCTTGTTGCGGTAATACGCCGTTGATTTCGACAGCTTGATCAGCCGTAATGCCTTGTTATGGCTCAGCCTGGCACAGGTGGTGAGATCTGTGATCAAGGTGTTTTCTTCCTTGAGTCCTTGATCAAAGGCGCGTTGCTCATCCACGTTTAGGTGGCGTCCTCCTCGTCTAAGCCCTCGCCAGGATTGGGCCTGGTCCCAATAGCTTTTCCCAAGATATCGATCACCATTTGATTCTGATGGTCTTTTTGCTTGTAGTGCGCGAGTTCTTTCTTCAGCGCTGCGATTTCTTTGAGGTACTCGTTTTCCATGATCGTGGCTCTTTCTAGTTGTTGGGCAATCATGTGGCGTAGTCGAACGATTTCGACCACGGTTCGGGTGGTCATCAACCCGATCTTGCGGGGTGAGATATCAGCGTCTAAGTCCCCGTCGGTCATAGCGGCGCACCAGGCCATGATGGTGTGCTTACGGAGTTGGTAAAACGTGAGGAATTGCTGGCCCTGACCGTGTGGTTGAGCTAAGTATCCTATGACCAGGTCACGTTTGTCATCAGCCGTTAGTGTGGTGACATCGTCGACTGGGGTGGTGCGTTCGATCCCGAAGCGGTGGGCATCATCAAAAGCATGGGGAAGCCGGCTGAAGGTGCTTATTGCTGCTAGCCAGGTTCGAACGGTGCAGTGGCCGATGTTGTTGGCTGTGAGGAAGGGCTGGCGGTAGCCGTGCGGCAGGGTGGTGTAGATCCGCATGAACTCGAGTCGTGTTTGTGGCTCGTAGTAGCGTCGCCCGTTGGCGGAGATTCGATCTGGTGGGAAGATCGGCCACTCGATGCTGTGTGGGTCCGGCGCCGGTGGTAGCTGGGGTGCTGTGGGGGCAGGGGCCGGGGGCTGTGGGATCTGGGGTAAGGCTTCGGGACTGATCAGATCCAGGTAGTCCTGAAGGACTGAGAAGGGGATGGACATGATGAACTCCTTGCTAAGGATGGTGGTTCACCACTGACCTGACACTGAGAGTTTCCAGAGAGCGAAACTGTCATTCCAGACCAAAAAATGGACCCGCCGGGGGACGCTTGGTCTCGATTGACATTCCGCTACCAAGCACTGAAAAATCGCCGCCAGGATCAAAAGAAAGTGGCCTTCCAGAATCGTCTCTGAGGGCCTCAAACCCACAACGCCATACAAACACCTAACCCAGAATCTCGACCCGTTAGAAAGCCTTTGATCGACTAGTAGCGTTGAGGTGGTTTCGTCGATGAATACTGTTGTTACTGCGTGAGCTGGTGATGAGCCAGAATCAGGTGACTGGAATGCCTGTCGTTCACGCTTAGGGGATGATTCACAATGAAGAAGCCAACTCTATATTTAAATCTCGAATATGGAAACCGAAACTTGCTGTGGGCGGACAAGGTGCCATTTCCGAGGAAAGGGGTACGGTTTGTGACGTATCCTGATGAATTAGGTTTATCGAACGAGTTGAGTGAAAAATCCAGCTGTGGACTCGCTACTGGTTAGCAAATTTTGTTGATGCCGAAGATGCTCCCAAAGGGCGTCCGCAGTGGAAAGCTGGATCTGATGTTGAGTCGTGGGTAGCGCAAGGTGACATTATTGAAAGCGCGCTCCGTGCAGAATTGCCTGATTTTGCGGTGTTCTCGAAATGGAGATTTTATGGACTCAATGTTCGTTTTGTGCAATAAAGTACGTCTTTGAAGTTGTAAGTCCAAAGCGGCATGTGAGGCACCAGAACAGACAAAAGACAGACACACATGCCAAGATCCGCTGTTTCAGCAAGATCCTGGCACGTGTGTTTGGTCTGTTTAGTTCTTCCACTCCAATTCGCTGCCCACAGCGTCAGCGATGTTGCGCAGACCGTGGGCTTTCAGCTGCTTGGCAATGCCGAGGTGGATATCTCTGATCCAATCGGGGCCACCGTAGATGAATGGGGTGTATCCCTGCAGAAGGGTTGCGCCGGAGGTGATGCGTTCCCAGGCTTGCTCAGGGGTGCTGATTCCACCGACAGAGATCAACACCATCTCTTGTCCGACACGTGCGTAGAGGCGCTTGAGTACCTCCAAAGATCGGGCTGCTACTGGAGCTCCGGAGATTCCGCCAGCTCCCATGGCTTCGACTTCACCGGCAGGAGTGTTGAGGCCTTCGCGGGAAATGGTGGTATTGGTGGCTACGATTCCGGCGAGTTTGAGCTCAACTGCCAGGTCAGCTACGGCGTCGATGTCTTCGTCGGAGAGGTCTGGTGCGATTTTCACCAAGACTGGGACGGTGGTGGATTCCTGCACTGCGGCGAGGATTGGTCGCAAAGATTCCACAGCCTGCAGATCGCGGAGACCCGGAGTGTTGGGGGAGGAAACGTTGACAACCAGGTAATCAGCAAGATCACCTAACAAAGATGCAGAACGGCGGTAGTCATCTACTGCGTGTTCAGCGGGAACCACTTTGGTTTTACCGATGTTGATGCCGATGACATCGGTGGATTTCCGGTTGCGCAGGTTTGTTGCGACTTCTGCTGCGCCGAGGTTGTTGAATCCCATGCGGTTCAAGATTGCTTTGTCGGCAGGCAGACGGAAAAGGCGCGGGGTGGGGTTTCCTGGCTGTGGGGAGGCGGTGACGGTGCCAAGTTCGGCGTATCCGAATCCAACGGCACCCCAGGCATCAGCCATTGATGCGTTTTTGTCGAAACCTGCGGCGAGGCCTAGTGGTCGTGGGAAGGTGACGGCGAAGACTTCCTGGGAGAGGGAATCATCGTGCACTGCGATGATTTTTTCCATGGTGCGGTTTAGCGGTGCGACGCCGTCGACAACTCCGAGTGCTTTGTTCATCAGTCCGTGGATGCGTTCGGGGCGCAAGGTGAACATCACTTTGAGGCTGGCATCGTAGACGGTTTGACGCAGCTTGCGGGTGGGGGATTGCTTGCTCATGGGTGTCCTTTTTAAGATGCTGGGTTGTCGATGATTTGGATGCCGTCGCCGGTTGCGGATGCTACGACGAGGGTGGAATCGCTTAATACCACGAGGTTTTGCGCGTCTGCGATGGTGTTTAAGCGCTGTTCTTCCTCAGGCACGCCTTCAGAGATTTTGTATCCGACCAGGGTGTTTTCGGTCAGTGAGGTGATCCAGGCGAGCGCGTTGGAAGAATCCCAGGCAACGGCCCATGGGTTCTCGTCGGTGGGGGCGGTCATTTGAAGTCGGATGACATCATCAGCGTTGTAGATGGCAATTTGGCCACCCATTTCATCAGAGACCACCAGCAGGCCGTCTTCGCCACCAGCCATTTGACCAACGCCGAGTCCCACGCGAAGGGTCGCGCCTTCACGGTCGTTGGGGTAGTCCACATCTTGAATCGTGGTGTTTTCGTTCCAGGTGCGCACAACGGCGTCGTGGCGATCAATGACAGGAACGGCGATGAGCTGGGTATTGGGACCCGCGACGGTGAAGGTTTCTGGCTCTTCGCCCTCGCGGTAGATGGTGAGTTCTTCATCTTCACCATTGCCCACCAGAAGCTGATCATCGCTGGTCAAGGCTGCCACCGTGACTGGCTTGTCAGTTGCACGCAACTCATCCAGATCCGGGTCCTTGGCATCAATCAAATAAACGCCATCGGCGCAGGGGAGCACGAAAGTGCCGCCGGTTGCGGTCAGATCTCCGCATTGCTTATCGACGTCCAGTTCCACCTGGCTACCCGCTTCGAAGTCGGAGACTGTACCAATAGCGAGTGCGTCTTCGGTGCGCACACCGAGGATGTCACCATCAGCGACTTCCATGTCAGTGATGTTGCCGAACTCAATTACTTGGCCATCCGGGTTGCTTGCCGCGGGGGAGACAGCGGGAGTTGCCTTGCCCATATCCGGGGAGTCCGTTACCCCTTGCGTACATGCACTTAAAAGAAGTGCAGTTGAGGCCAGCAAAGCTGTGGCGGGAAGCAAACGGGACACACGGGATCGACGGCGCATATTCACAAGGTTTCAGATTACCAGTGAATGTAATTGGACCAAGTCACAGGGAGACATCATCAAGGGCTTGTGTGATTGGTGTTGGCAAAGTCACCGATTCCGCCTTGAGAAGATGTGACAGCTGTTCATGTGTGCGAGCGCCCACGATGACAGCTGTCACTCCGGGACGATCCCGCACCCAGGTGGTGGCTGTGACAGCGGGGCTAATGCCTAATCCTTTGGCTGCAGTATCAAGAGCATCGACAATGATGCGGCCTCGATTATCTAGGTAGCTTTGGACTTCTGCGTCGCGTCCTGTGGATGCAGCTCTGGAATCATGGGGGATTTCGGAGCGATATTTAGCAGTCAATACGCCTTGCCCTAGAGGAGCGCCAGCAAAGAATCCGACACCTAGGTGTTGGGTGGCAGGAAGGAGTTCTTGTTCTGCGCGGCGTTCCAGCAGGCTGTATTCATTTTGTGCAACGACCACGGGGCGGGCGGAGGCAGCTGCATGATTGGATGCAGCGTGGGTGACCGCTAACTGCCAACCGGAATATCCTCGGACACCGGCATATCGGACTCGGCCGGTGCGCACGGCGTAATCCAAAGTATCGGCCACCTCATGCGGTGGGGTGCCCTCATCCCAATAGCCCACAGACCACAAATCCAAATAGTCAGTGTTTAATGCCCGCAGGGTGACATCTAATTGGGCAATCAAATTGCGGCGGGAGCAATCCACACGACGGCCAAGTGGCAGAGCTGGGTTGACACCTGCGCTGGAGGAAATGACGACAGACGAACGAGAGACTTCCGCATCCAACATCGTGCCGAGCATTTCTTCGGCGACGCCGGTGGTGTAGTTGGGGGAGACGTCGATAAGCGTGCCACCAGAATTGATGAACGCCTTAAAAATATCGCCTGCCTCAGCCAGCTCGGTGCCCGAGCCCCATGTTGAGGTGCCCAAACCGAGCCTGGATACCCGCAAACCACTTGAACCGACCATTCGCTGTTTCACGCCCACCACACTACTGAGGATGCAAAGTAGTACGGTAGATCGGGTGAATGAAGAGATAACCCTCCTAGCCGCAGCAGCAGATCCTGCCGCAACTGAAAATATTGGCTGGGTACAAACCATTGTGCTCTCCATCGTTCAAGGCCTCACCGAGTTCCTTCCGATCAGCTCCAGCGGACACCTCCGAATCATCTCTGAGCTGTTCTGGGGTGCCGATGCCGGCGCGTCCTTTACCGCCGTGGTTCAGCTTGGTACCGAAGCCGCAGTGCTGGTGTTTTTTGCCAAGGAGATCTGGCAAATCATCACAGGTTGGTTCGCTGGCGTATTCAATAAGGAACGCCGCGGATTTGAATACCGCATGGGCTGGATGATCATTGTTGCCACCATTCCCGTCGTGATCTTGGGTGTGTTGGGCAAGGACCTGATCCGTGAGGCGCTGCGAAATATGTGGATCACTGCATCCGTGCTGATCCTGTTCTCCCTGGTGTTCATTTTGGCCGAGAAGATGGGCAAGAAGGAACGCGACTACGACAAGCTGACCATGAAAGATGCCATCATCATGGGTCTTGCACAGTGTCTTGCGCTGATCCCTGGCGTGTCTCGCTCCGGCGGCACCATCTCTGCTGGTTTGTTCCTTGGTCTCAAGCGTGAAGTAGCCACCAAGTTCTCCTTCCTGCTGGCAATCCCTGCAGTGCTTGGCTCCGGTTTGTACTCCCTGCCTGACGCTTTTGCGCCAAGCTCCGGACAAGCTGCCTCCGGCCTACAGCTCACCGTGGGTACCCTGGTTGCCTTCGTAGTTGGCTACATTTCCATTGCGTGGCTGATGAAGTTCGTGGCAAACCACTCCTTCAGCTGGTTTGCTGCATACCGTATTCCTGCAGGTCTGCTCGTGATGCTGCTGCTCGCACTGGGCATGCTCAACCCATAAAATTTCTGTACATCTTAAAAATCCGCCGCATTCGTGTTGGCGGATTTTTTGGTTTGTGGAATAGGTGCACTGGCGGCTTGGTTGAAATTTTAGGTGACATTTCGGTATCGAACATAATTTCATAAGTTTCTAGGACGTGTCTCCGCGCTGAACGCATGCAAATAGCTTGTCGCGGAAATAATTACGGAAAGAAGATAGAGTAAAACCCATGCAATCTTGGCCTACACCTGAAGTACCTGCTCTCGCTGGCACGCCTGTGCCTTTGGAATTGTTCGACACTGCAGATCAGGAAGTACGCCTGGTTGAAACCCCACCTGCCGGATCCGACACACCGGTTGGCATGTACGTCTGTGGCATCACTCCCTACGACTCCACACACTTGGGGCACGCGGCGACATACCTCGCTTTCGATCTGATCTACCGCATCCTGCTGGACAATGATCACGATGTCCACTACGTCCAAAACATCACCGATGTCGATGACCCTCTGTTTGAACGCGCAGCCCGCGACGGCGTCGACTGGCGCGACCTCGGCACCAGCCAAATCAATCTCTTCCGCAGCGATATGGAAGCCCTGAGCATCATTCCGCCGAAGGACTACATCGGTGCGATTGAGTCCATCGACGAGGTCATTGAGATGGTCAAGACGCTTCTCGACGAAGGCGCCGCATACATCGTCGAGGACGCCGAATATCCAGATGTCTACGCATCAATCAACGCCACAGACAAATTCGGCTACGAGTCCAATTACGACGCAGCGACCATGGCAGAGTTCTTCGCAGAACGCGGCGGTGACCCAGAGCGTCCCGGCAAGAAAAACCCTATGGACGCCCTCCTGTGGCGCGCAGCCCGCGAAGGTGAACCATGCTGGGAATCCCCATTCGGCGCAGGTCGTCCTGGCTGGCACATCGAGTGTTCAGCAATCGCTACCAACCGACTAGGCCACAGCTTTGATATCCAAGGTGGCGGCTCTGACCTGATCTTCCCTCACCATGAGTTCTCCGCAGCGCACGCCGAAGCAGCTCACGGTGTCGAGCGCATGGCTAAGCACTACGTCCACGCTGGCATGATATCCCAAGACGGCGTGAAAATGTCCAAGTCTTTGGGCAACCTGGAATTTGTTTCCCGACTCACCGCTGCAGGCCATGAGCCCGGCGCGATCCGCCTTGGTGTTTTTGCAAACCACTACCGTGGCAACCGCGATTGGAACGCAGAAAGCCTCGCTACTGCAGAACAGCGCCTGGCAACCTGGCGTGAGGCAGCACGAGCTGCAACCAATAGGGAAGACGCCATTGCAGTTGTGGAGCAGCTCCGTGCGCACCTATCTGCTGACCTTGATACCCCGGGCGCGCTCGCAGCGGTAGATAATTGGGCAGCGGGTATCGACACCACGGCAGGTTCAAAAGAGTTCACCGAGGTCGGAAACATCGTGGTCGCAGCCATTGATGCCCTCCTGGGCGTGCAGCTCTAGGAAATTTCAGGAACAATACATCTCATGACCATTCGCGCCACTTTCCAGCCTTCCGTAGATGAATTCATCTCCACTCTCGAAGAGTTTGCAACAGGTTCATACCTTAAAGAGGACGAAAAGGAATTCTGGGACGAACCTTTCGATGTCAAGGCACTTCCAGATCTTCGTTTCATCTTGGAAAACTACCTTGATTCCCTAGATAAGCTCGGTGAAGCACCAGACCTTGATGCTGTTAACGCTTCCGCCCAGTCCACCCTTGATGAGCTGGAGAAGTTCAACACCAAGCACCACGGTGCTGTTGTTGAACCTGAAGAAAAAGAAGAGATCACTAAATTGATGTTTGATGCTGCAAAGCAGACTGGTGCAGAAGATCTTTCTGCAGAAGCGTTCCCTGAGTTTGAGTAAAGCTCAATGGAGTTTTTAAGCGCCATTCCGGTCGAGGCTGGGGTGGCGCTTTTGTTGGAGAATTCACTTTCTGCTTAACCAACTAGCAATCGAGCCTCGCATAGTTCCCCTATGTGAGGCTCGATAACGGTTTAAGTAGAGCAGTGAAACTTATCAGGCTCCTGATTTCTTAATTTTGCGTTGCTTGGATACTCTTCCAAAGCTCGCGGATTCGACCATCAATTTCTTCAATTATTTCCTGTATCTTTTCTCTACCTTCATCAGACGGATCAGTGAGTTCCCAATCGAAATAGTGTTTTCCTGGATATATCGGACACACATCTCCACAGCCCATTGTGATGACATAGTCAGACGCGCGAACAACATCATCGGTTAGTGGCTTCGGAAAAGCATCAGAAATGTTTACGCCTCGCTCTGACAAGATTTTCAACACCAGTGGGTGAACCTCAGAAGTAGGTAAAGAACCGGCAGAACGTACCTCCACAGAACTTCCGGCGTAGTGAGACAACAAAGCTGAAGCAATCTGTGAACGACCTGCATTGTGAACGCAAACGAATAGCACCTGAGGCACAAGTGAAATGACCTTTCCTTCAGCTACCGCAAGCGCGTGTAGCCGGTCTTTAGCAAATCGCTCGGCCAGAATTGGCAGGTGGGTACGAATTTTTGCTGTCCGTGCTAAGGACACATACGATTCAAAAACATAGCGGTTGATAGTTTCTGAAGAGAAAACTCCTTGATACGTCAGCGCCAGTTCATTTGCGATACGGTTCAAAATATTGGTGTGCAAGTTTGGGGCAGCCTGCTCGGTCATGATCTTCCTTTCGAAGATTTTGCGGAGAAACCAATAGATCTAGCGGTGTCGGAGATGGGAGAGATTAGAAAGCAACTACGCGTTTTGAGTTAGTTCAGCAATGAGGTTTTGAACTCGAGCATCAATATCATCTCGGACCAGTCGCATGCGCTCCATACCTTCAATTCCACGTTCAGAGGGTTCGTCAGTTACCCAGCGCTGTAATGTGCCGTTTGCATCGATAGGCATTTCTAGTTGAGCTTCGGCACCAAGAATGACCACGCGGTCTACTCGCTTAATTAACTCCTGGTCAATACCCTTAGGAAATCCTTGAGACATATCTGCGCCAACTTCAGCAATGGACTCAAGGGACTGTTGATTTAGCTTCGTACCTGGTTTGGTGCCCGCTGAATGAATTTCAAGAGCATCTCCGGCATGTTTTTTGGCTAGCGCTGCGGCCATTTGAGATTTTCCTCCGTTGCCGACGCAAACGAAGAGGACGGAAGGTTGATTATTCATGAAGTTGATTCCTTCGCTATGAGTTGATGATTTGGCTGGTAGAACGAGCTGATGATGGCAGCGTGGGGTCATTCGGGAATAGTTTGGGGCCCAGCCACAGCATGGTGTAGACCAAGGCGACAAGCACAGGAATTTCAATTAAGGGACCGATAGTTCCTGCCATAGCCTGTGCAGAAGTTGCGCCAAACGTTCCGATCGACACCGCAATCGCAAGTTCAAAATTGTTGCCAGCTGCAGTGAAAGAGACGGATGCAGACTTTGCATAGTTCATGCCAGATAGTTTTGACGCAATGAGTGAAATGAAAAACATTCCAACGAAATAGATAACCAATGGTATCGCGAGACGAACTACCGCCCATGGTTGAGAGACGATCTGATCCCCTTGCAATGAAAACAACAAGACGATCGTATAAAGCAGACCGATTAGTGCAAATGGAGAGATTGCCGGAAGGAACTTTTGTTCATACCACTCACGTCCCTTGATCTTTTCGCCAATAATTCGCGAGAAAACTCCAGCAAGTAGAGGTATTCCGAGGAACACCAAAACCGAAGTCACAATTGACCAGAAAGAGAATTGAGCGGTGGTAGTTGGTAATCCTAGCCAGGATGGTAAAACTTGCAGATAGAACCAGCCAAGTGCACCAAACATTGCGACTTGAAAAACTGAATTAATGGCTACGAGAACTGCTGTAGCCTCGCGGTCTCCACAGGACATATCAGACCAAACCAAGACCATCGCAATACATCGTGCGAGTCCTACAATAATCAGGCCGGTTCGTAATTCCGGTTGGTCTGGGAGGAACAACCAAGCTAACGCGAACATTAAGGCAGGACCCACCACCCAATTGAGAATGAGTGACACGCCCATCAAATGCTTATCAGTGGCAATTTGTTTAGTTTTGTCATACCGAACTTTGGCCAACGGTGGGTACATCATTACAAGGAGGCCTAAAGCGATTGGCAAGGAGATCCCTCCGACTTCCATTGCGCCTAGAAAGCCTGAGAGTCCCGAAACGCTCCGGCCTAAAAATAGCCCAAACGCCATCGCCAAAATAATCCAAAGTGGAATGTATTTATCAAGAAATGAGATTCGGGCTGGCTTGGCCCGCGTCTGAGTTGAGTTTGTCATGCGACACCTTTCGGTATATTGATACCTGTCGATATTCAAAATACTTTCAATATCGACATTCGTCAATATATAGTGGATTTATGACCACTCTCCACACAATTCAATTAGCCAATCCAACCGAGTGTTGCACCCTTGCTACGGGACCCCTGTCCAGTGATGAATCTGAACACTATGCCGATCTGTTTAAGGTGTTGGGCGACCCAGTCCGTCTACGGATTCTGTCTCAGCTGGCTGCGGGAGGGTGCGGGCCTGTAAGTGTTAATGAACTCACGGACTTAATGGGTCTTAGCCAACCAACAATCTCACATCATCTTAAAAAGATGACTGAGGCAGGATTTTTGGAACGAGTGCCTGAAGGTCGTGTGGTGTTGCATCGAGTACGGCCGGAACTATTTACGGAATTGCGAACGGTATTGCAGATCGGCTGAATGGAATTATGATGAGTCATTTGCAAACTGAAGGCGCCGGAAACGATCATGACCATTACGAAGCTGTAATAATTGGTGGAGGCCAAGCTGGCCTGGCTACCGCTTATTATCTCATGCGCGCAGGAGTGCAGACTCTGATTTTGGATGACCAACCTGCCTCCGGAGGTGCATGGCTGCATGTGTGGCCTTCGCTACATCTGTTTTCGACTTCAGATTTTTCTAATCTTCCAGGTTGGCCGATGCCCAAATTTGACGGGTTTCCAACATCATCTCATGTCGTAGATTATCTGACGGAATATGAACGGCGTTATGAAATTCCAGTTAGTCGATCAGTTTCTGTAGATAAGGTTGATTTTGTAAATGGTGCCTTTCATTTACAATCTGGAACTCGATCCTGGATAGCTAAAAACGTGGTTTCCGCTACCGGTACTTGGTCGGCGCCATTTGTCCCAGCTTTTCCGGGAAAATTCTCTGGAACTCATTGGCACTCGTCAAATTATCCGGGCGTTCACCCCTTCGTAGGTCAACGCATTGCAATCGTTGGAGGTGCAAATTCCGGAGCTCAAATTGCAGCAGAGCTGAGTGAAGTGAGTGAGGTGACATGGTTCACCCGCGATAAACCACGGTGGATGCCAGATGACGTTGATGGTAGGGAATTGTTTAGGCGTAACCGTTTGAGGGCTCTTGCTATTCAACGAGGTGAACGTGACCCAGGGCCAGATTCCGAGCTCGGCGACATTGTCATGCTTCCGGAGGTGCGCAGGGCTCGAGACTCCGGAAAGCTATTTGCCACTCCGATGTTTGGGTCACTCGACGAGATACGTGCTGATCACCTAATTTGGTGCACAGGGTTTCGGCCGGCGATTAGGCCAGTTCGTCAACTTCTCAAACACGGACAACCAAAGGTTCCTGGTCTTTATTTAGTAGGCTACGGAGATTGGACGGGACCTGGGTCTGCGACTATCACAGGGGTCGGGCTTTATGCCAAGCGAGCAGCCAAAGAGATTGCCGCGTCAGTCGGCAAAGTCGTTAAATAGTCTGAAGGCTAAGAACTTAATGTTAAAGCGAAAATTGTTTTGACACCTCAACTAATGCAGCGATGCGTTCTTTCCAGAATGCTTTCATGACTGGGATGCTGTTTTGATCAGGCAGACGTCGGTGTTGGATGCCGAAGCTGGATTTATTGTCGCCTTTGGAGGTGAAGTTGACGCTCACTCGAGAATCATCGGCCAACCATTTGGCATTGAACGTTTTAGGTTCGGTGGCGGAGGTTTTCTCAATCAAGGTGGGGTCAAGCCACTGTGCCCTCAGGCCATCGTCACCAAAGAGTTTCCACACTTTTTCTACCGGCAGGTTGAGAGTTTTGGAGGCATTGGCCGCGAACCCATCGCTAGTCATCCCGGGTTTGCGCATGCCACGTTCGTATTCATAACCAATCGCGATGCCTTGAGCCCACCAGCCGCTGACCTCAAAGTTGTCCACGATGTGCTTTGCGATGTGGGTGTGAGTCCAAGAGGTGGCTTTTACGTCGTCAAGCAATTTTAGCCACTCTTCCCACGGCTTTCCGGTGCCGTTGAGGATAGCTTCAGGGGACATGCCTGGTGTTGAGCCTTGCGGAGTGAAGTCAGTCATGCGACCGAGACTAGTGGCGCTTTGCCTGTGTTGCTTAGGCGGTGTTGAAAATGAATTGCGAATGAAAAGTTCGGGAATTGCCTAATCCGTACTAAGCTGTCTACACAATGTCTACTTCAGTTACTTCACCAGCCCACAACAACGCACATTCCTCCGAATTTTTGGATGCGTTGGCAAACCATGTGTTGATCGGCGACGGCGCCATGGGCACCCAACTCCAAGGCTTTGACCTGGACGTGGAAAAGGATTTCCTTGATCTGGAGGGGTGTAATGAGATTCTCAACGACACCCGCCCTGATGTGTTGAGGCAGATTCACCGCGCCTACTTTGAGGCGGGAGCTGACTTGGTTGAGACCAATACTTTTGGTTGCAACCTGCCGAACTTGGCGGATTATGACATCGCTGATCGTTGCCGTGAGCTTGCCTACAAGGGCACTGCAGTGGCTAGGGAAGTGGCTGATGAGATGGGGCCGGGCCGAAACGGCATGCGGCGTTTCGTGGTTGGTTCCCTGGGACCTGGAACGAAGCTTCCATCGTTGGGCCATGCACCGTATGCAGATTTGCGTGGGCACTACAAGGAAGCAGCACTTGGCATCATCGACGGTGGTGGCGATGCCTTTTTGATTGAGACTGCTCAGGACTTGCTTCAGGTCAAGGCTGCGGTTCACGGCGTTCAAGATGCCATGGCTGAACTTGATACATTCTTGCCCATTATTTGCCACGTCACCGTAGAGACCACCGGCACCATGCTCATGGGTTCAGAGATCGGTGCCGCGTTGACAGCGCTGCAGCCCTTGGGTATCGACATGATTGGTCTGAACTGCGCCACCGGCCCAGATGAGATGAGCGAGCACCTGCGTTACCTGTCCAAGCACGCCGATATTCCTGTGTCTGTGATGCCTAACGCGGGTCTTCCCGTGCTGGGTAAAAACGGTGCGGAATACCCACTGGAGGCTGAGGATTTGGCGCAGGCGCTGGCTGGATTCGTCTCTGAGTATGGCCTGTCCATGGTGGGTGGTTGTTGTGGCACCACACCTGAGCACATCCGTGCGGTCCGCGACGCGGTGGTGGGTGTTCCAGAGCAGGAAACCTCCACGCTAACCAAGATCCCTGCAGGCCCTGTTGAGCAGGCTTCCCGCGAGGTGGAGGAAGAGGACTCTGTCGCATCGCTGTACACCTCGGTGCCATTGTCCCAGGAAACTGGTATTTCCATGATCGGTGAGCGCACCAATTCAAATGGCTCCAAGGCATTCCGTGAGGCAATGCTGTCTGGCGATTGGGAAAAGTGTGTGGATATTGCCAAGCAGCAAACCCGCGATGGTGCACACATGCTGGATCTTTGTGTGGATTACGTGGGACGAGATGGCACCGCCGATATGGCGACCCTCGCAGCGCTTCTTGCTACCAGCTCCACCTTGCCAATCATGATTGACTCCACCGAGCCTGAGGTTATTCGCACAGGCCTTGAGCACTTGGGTGGACGAAGCATCGTTAACTCTGTCAACTTTGAAGACGGCGATGGCCCTGATTCCCGCTACCAGCGCATCATGAAACTGGTGAAGCAACACGGTGCCGCAGTGGTTGCGCTGACCATTGATGAGGAAGGCCAGGCACGTACCGCTGAGCACAAGGTGCGCATTGCTAAACGACTGATTGACGATATCACCGGCAGCTACGGCCTGGATATCAAAGACATCGTTGTGGACTGCCTGACCTTCCCGATCTCTACTGGCCAGGAAGAAACCAGGCGAGATGGCATTGAAACCATCGAAGCCATCCGCGAGCTGAAGAAGCTCTACCCAGAAATCCACACCACCCTGGGTCTGTCCAATATTTCCTTCGGCCTGAACCCTGCTGCACGCCAGGTTCTTAACTCTGTGTTCCTCAATGAGTGCATTGAGGCTGGTCTGGACTCTGCGATTGCGCACAGCTCCAAGATTTTGCCGATGAACCGCATTGATGATCGCCAGCGCGAAGTGGCGTTGGATATGGTCTATGATCGCCGCACCGAGGATTACGATCCGCTGCAGGAATTCATGCAGCTGTTTGAGGGCGTTTCTGCTGCCGATGCCAAGGATGCTCGCGCTGAACAGCTGGCTGCCATGCCTTTGTTTGAGCGTTTGGCACAGCGCATCATCGACGGCGATAAGAATGGCCTTGAGGATGATCTGGAAGCAGGCATGAAGGAGAAGTCTCCTATTGCGATCATCAACGAGGACCTTCTCAACGGCATGAAGACCGTGGGTGAGCTGTTTGGTTCCGGACAGATGCAGCTGCCATTCGTGCTGCAATCGGCAGAAACCATGAAAACTGCGGTGGCCTATTTGGAACCGTTCATGGAAGAGAAAGCAGAAGCTACCGGATCTGCGCAGGCAGAGGGCAAGGGCAAAATCGTCGTGGCCACCGTCAAGGGTGACGTGCACGATATCGGCAAGAACTTGGTGGACATCATTTTGTCCAACAACGGTTACGAAGTGGTGAACTTGGGCATCAAGCAGCCACTGTCCGCCATGTTGGAAGCAGCGGAAGAACACAAAGCAGACGTCATCGGCATGTCGGGACTTCTTGTGAAGTCCACCGTGGTGATGAAGGAAAACCTTGAGGAGATGAACAACGCCGGCGCATCCAATTACCCAGTCATTTTGGGTGGCGCTGCGCTGACGCGTACCTACGTGGAAAACGATCTCAACGAGGTCTACACCGGTGAGGTGTACTACGCCCGTGATGCTTTCGAGGGCCTGCGCCTGATGGATGAGGTGATGGCAGAAAAGCGTGGTGAAGGAATTGATCCAAACTCACCAGAAGCTATTGAGCAGGCGAAGAAGAAGGCGGAACGTAAGGCTCGTAATGAGCGTTCCCGCAAGATTGCCGCGGAGCGTAAAGCTAATGCGGCTCCCGTGATTGTTCCGGAGCGCTCTGATGTCTCCACCGATACTCCAACCGCGGCACCACCGTTCTGGGGAACCCGCATTGTCAAGGGTCTGCCCTTGGCGGAGTTCTTGGGCAACCTTGATGAGCGCGCCTTGTTCATGGGGCAGTGGGGTCTGAAATCCACCCGCGGCAACGAGGGTCCAAGCTATGAGGATTTGGTGGAAACTGAAGGCCGACCACGCCTGCGCTACTGGCTGGATCGCCTGAAGTCTGAGGGCATTTTGGACCACGTGGCCTTGGTGTATGGCTACTTCCCAGCGGTCGCGGAAGGCGATGACGTGGTGATCTTGGAATCCCCGGATCCACACGCAGCCGAACGCATGCGCTTTAGCTTCCCACGCCAGCAGCGCGGCAGGTTCTTGTGCATCGCGGATTTCATTCGCCCACGCGAGCAAGCTGTCAAGGACGGCCAAGTGGACGTCATGCCATTCCAGCTGGTCACCATGGGTAATCCTATTGCTGATTTCGCCAACGAGTTGTTCGCAGCCAATGAATACCGCGAGTACTTGGAAGTTCACGGCATCGGCGTGCAGCTCACCGAAGCATTGGCCGAGTACTGGCACTCCCGAGTGCGCAGCGAACTCAAGCTGAACGACGGTGGATCTGTCGCTGATTTTGATCCAGAGGACAAGACCAAGTTCTTCGACCTGGATTACCGCGGCGCCCGCTTCTCCTTTGGTTACGGTTCTTGCCCTGATCTGGAAGACCGCGCAAAGCTGGTGGAATTGCTCGAGCCAGGCCGTATTGGCGTGGAGTTGTCCGAGGAACTCCAGCTGCACCCAGAGCAGTCCACAGATGCGTTTGTGCTCTACCACCCAGAGGCAAAGTACTTTAACGTCTAACACCTTTGAGAGGGAAAACTCTCCCGCACATTGCAGATCGTGCCACTTTAACTAAGGTTGACGGCATGATTAAGGCGATTTTCTGGGACATGGACGGCACGATGGTGGACTCTGAGCCACAGTGGGGCATTGCTACCTACGAGCTCAGCGAAGCCATGGGCCGCCGCCTCACCCCGGAGCTCCGGGAACTCACCGTCGGCTCGAGCCTGCCGCGCACCATGCGCTTATGCGCAGAGCACGCAGGCATTACATTGAGCGACGCGGACTACGAGCGCTACCGGGCTGGCATGTTCGCCCGGGTCCATGAGCTTTTCGACGAATCCCTCGTCCCAAATCTAGGCGTCACCGAACTCTTGACAGAATTGAAGGCCCTCGAGATCCCCATGTTGGTCACCACCAACACAGAGCGCGATCTCGCGACCCGTTCAGTCGCAGCCGTGGGAAATGAGTTCTTTATCGGTTCTATCGCTGGTGATGAAGTCCCAACAGCAAAGCCAGCCCCCGACATGTACCTCGAAGCAGCACGACGTGTGGGCTTTGACCCATCAGAGTGCCTTGTGTTCGAAGATTCCTACAACGGCATGCTGGGCGCTGTTACTGCAGGTTGCCGCGTCATTGGTCTGCACCCAGAAGAAGTCCAAGCGCCAGAAGGTGTAGTGCCTTTGCGTTCCCTCCACCGCAAAAACTCCTTCGAAGGTGTCACCGCCGAAATGGTCACTTCCTGGTACCACCAGATCGAGCCGGCAGGTGTCGCAAAATAAAACCAGGTGGGGGAGTGAAATTATTCGACTAATATCCTCCCCCAAACACACATTGATAACTGTTGTGTGGAAGAATGTACCGAGTGAAGACATTTGACTCGCTGTACGAAGAACTTCTTAACCGTGCTCAGACCCGCCCTGAAGGGTCTGGAACCGTGGCCGCCTTGGATAAAGGCATCCATCATCTAGGTAAGAAGGTCATCGAAGAAGCCGGAGAGGTCTGGATTGCAGCCGAGTATGAGACCGATGAAGAGCTAGCCGGAGAAATCTCCCAGCTCATTTATTGGACCCAGGTCATCATGGTTGCTCGCGGCCTGAAGCCAGAAGATATCTACAAGAACCTGTAGGAGTTTTAAAGCAATCATGTTGAAAATCGCTGTCCCAAACAAGGGCTCGCTGTCCGAGCGCGCCATGGAAATCCTCACCGAAGCAGGCTACGCAGGCCGTGGAGATTCCAAATCCCTCAACGTTTTTGATGAAGCAAACAACGTTGAATTCTTCTTCCTTCGCCCTAAAGATATCGCCATCTACGTTGCTGGTGGCCAGCTCGATTTGGGTATCACCGGCCGCGACCTTGCTCGCGATTCCCAGGCTGATGTCCACGAAGTTCTTTCCCTCGGCTTCGGTTCCTCCACTTTCCGTTACGCAGCACCAGCTGATGAAGAGTGGAGCATCGAAAAGCTCGACGGCAAGCGCATCGCTACCTCTTACCCCAACCTTGTTCGCGATGACCTCGCAGCACGTGGGCTTTCCGCTGAGGTGCTCCGCCTCGACGGTGCAGTAGAGGTATCCATCAAGCTTGGTGTCGCAGATGCCATCGCCGATGTTGTATCCACCGGCCGCACGCTGCGTCAGCAAGGTCTTGCACCTTTCGGCGAGGTTCTGTGTACCTCTGAGGCTGTCATTGTTGGCCGCAAGGATGAAAAGGTCACCCCAGAGCAGCAGATCCTGCTTCGCCGCATCCAGGGAATTTTGCACGCGCAGAACTTCCTCATGCTGGATTACAACGTCGACCGCGACAACCTGGACGCTGCCACTGCAGTAACCCCAGGCCTATCCGGCCCAACGGTATCCCCACTGGCACGCGACAACTGGGTTGCTGTACGCGCCATGGTGCCACGCAGGTCAGCTAACGCCATCATGGATAAGCTTGCTGGACTCGGCGCTGAAGCCATCCTGGCTTCTGAAATCCGCATCGCCCGCATCTAGTTTTAACTACCCCCGAAAATGTAGTGGGGTAGTCCCACACTGCCTCTTACAAGTACGTAGGATAATCCACAGCACCATCGTGATTTCCTTCAACTTGTGAGAGGCAGTACATGTCTAAGACGAGCAACAAGTCTTCAGCAGACTCAAAGAATGACGCAAAAGCCGAAGACATTGTGAACGGCGAGAACCAAATCGCCACGAATGAGTCGCAGTCTTCAGACAGCGCTGCAGTTTCGGAACGTGTCGTCGAACCAAAAACCACGGTTCAGAAAAAGTTCCGAATCGAATCGGATCTGCTTGGTGAACTTCAGATCCCATCCCACGCATATTACGGGGTGCACACCCTTCGTGCGGTGGACAACTTCCAAATCTCACGAACCACCATCAACCACGTCCCAGATTTCATTCGCGGCATGGTCCAGGTGAAAAAGGCCGCAGCTTTAGCAAACCGCCGACTGCACACACTTCCAGCACAAAAAGCAGAAGCAATTGTCTGGGCTTGTGATCAGATCCTCATTGAGGGACGCTGTATGGATCAGTTCCCCATCGATGTGTTCCAGGGTGGCGCAGGTACCTCACTGAACATGAACACCAACGAGGTTGTTGCCAACCTTGCACTTGAGTTCTTAGGCCATGAAAAGGGCGAGTATCACATCCTGCACCCCATGGATGATGTGAACATGTCCCAGTCCACCAACGATTCCTACCCAACTGGTTTCCGCCTGGGCATTTACGCTGGACTGCAGACCCTCATCGCTGAAATTGATGAGCTTCAGGTTGCGTTCCGCCACAAGGGCAATGAGTTTGTCGACATCATCAAGATGGGCCGCACCCAGTTGCAGGATGCTGTTCCCATGAGCTTGGGCGAAGAGTTCCGAGCATTCGCGCACAACCTCGCAGAAGAGCAGACCGTGCTGCGTGAAGCTGCCAACCGTCTCCTCGAGGTCAACCTTGGTGCAACCGCAATCGGTACTGGTGTGAACACTCCAGCAGGCTACCGCCACCAGGTTGTCGCTGCTCTGTCTGAGGTCACCGGACTGGAACTAAAGTCCGCACGTGATCTCATTGAGGCTACCTCTGACACCGGTGCATATGTTCATGCGCACTCCGCAATCAAGCGTGCAGCCATGAAACTGTCCAAGATCTGTAACGATCTACGTCTGCTGTCTTCTGGTCCTCGTGCTGGTTTGAACGAAATCAACCTACCACCACGCCAGGCTGGTTCCTCCATCATGCCAGCCAAGGTCAACCCAGTGATCCCAGAAGTGGTCAACCAGGTCTGCTTCAAGGTCTTCGGTAACGATCTCACCGTCACCATGGCTGCGGAAGCTGGCCAGTTGCAGCTCAACGTCATGGAGCCAGTCATTGGCGAATCCCTCTTCCAGTCACTGCGCATCCTGGGCAATGCAGCCAAGACTTTGCGTGAGAAGTGCGTCGTAGGAATCACCGCCAACGCTGATGTTTGCCGTGCTTACGTTGATAACTCCATCGGAATTATCACTTACCTGAACCCATTCCTGGGCCACGACATTGGAGATCAGATCGGTAAGGAAGCAGCCGAAACTGGTCGACCAGTGCGTGAACTCATCCTGGAAAAGAAGCTCATGGATGAAAAGACGCTCGAGGCAGTCCTATCCAAGGAGAACCTCATGCACCCAATGTTCCGCGGAAGGCTCTACTTGGAGAACTAATCCAAGATCTCGTCTGATACCTGGGCAATTAGGTTGAGAGTTCATCTCACCTGGTTGCCCAGGTTTTTTCGTGGGTGAATTCAGCAGGCGCCTGTTTAAGAGATTGATATCGCTGGATGAGTCGGCGAGATTTTTTACGCGACTACACGCGGAGCAGACTATATGGCCGAAACTTCCCAGTAAATCGATTTTCGGTCATATGGGACGGTGCGAAGGGGGTGGGGCAACACGTTGAGGTTGTTTTGATCGGGCGCAGCCGTCGAAAAGCAAAAAGCATTTTGTGACATGAATCTATTTTGAATGCGATTAGGTTTCTCAAGACATTGGATGACCTTTTCACCTGCACTTTTGTACAATGCAATATGATAATACTTAAAGTATCTATTGAATTTTTGCAATTTGGCCAATCAACAACATAGGAGGACTGCGTGGCGGTCACCGCAAGAACGGACATAAAACCACACCCATCGCAACCAACGGCACTGTTCACTCCAGTGTTTATTTTGGGCTGGCTCGTCAACTTGACCCAGTACCTAAGTTTCTACTTCCTGATCACAGTCATGGCGCTGTATGCGATGGAAAGCTTCGCCGTTTCAGAGACCGCTGGCGGATTTGCGGCCAGCTCCTTTGTTATCGGCGCAACCGTGGCTCGTGTGTTCGCGGGATGGGCGGCCGACCGTTTTGGTAAGAAGCAGATCCTGCTCATCTTTGTCGGCTTGGGAACGGTAGCATCACTGTTTTATATTCCAGCTGCCTCACTACCAGCGCTGGTTGCTGTGCGTTTTGTTCACGGTTTTTCTTATTCTCTTGCTTCCACCGCCGTGATGGCACTTGTGCAGTCCGTGATTCCTGCAAGCCGTAGGGCAGAGGGCACCGGCTACTTCGCGCTCGGATCCACACTGGCTACAGCTTTCGGCCCAGCAATTGCGCTGTTTGTTATCGATGACTTCAACTACAACACCCTGTTCTGGATTACCACTGCGACCAGTGTTTTCGGCCTGATCCTCACCGTTTTGATCCGCAAGCCGGAGTTCATTAAGAATGCGGAACACGACAGAGTAAAGCCAGTCTGGTCTATCAAGACTGTTGTGCACCCATCGGTCATGCTCATTGGTTTCTTCATGCTCGCTGTCGGACTGGCTTATGCAGGCGTGATCACCTTCCTCAACGGCTTCGCGCAAGACACTGGCCTCACCGCCGGAGCGGGTCTTTTCTTTATCGCTTATGCGGTTGCGATGCTGGTCATGCGTTTCTTCCTTGGACGCATTCAGGACAAGCATGGTGACAACCCGGTTATTTACTTCGGTTTGATCAGCTTCGCCCTCGCGCTGGGGCTTATGGCTTTGGCGACTGAAGACTGGCACATTGTTCTCGCTGGCGCACTCACCGGCTTGGGCTATGGCACCATCATGCCGGCCGCACAAGCCATTGCTGTCGATTCAGTTCCAAGCACTCAGGTTGGTTCCGGTATTTCCACGCTTTTCCTGTTCACCGACATCGGCATTGGCTTAGGCCCAATCCTGCTGGGTGGATTGGTTGCAGCGACCGGATACAACGTCATGTACGCAGCTTTGGCCGCAGTGATTGTTGTGGCGGGCGTGCTCTACCTGGTTGCTTTGGGTAGGAAAGCTAGCCACTAAGTTAGAGCATTTTATTGAGCACCTGCATCCCCAAGGCGAACTCGGAGGATGGAGGTGCTTTGTCGTTTTATGAAATTCATCAAGAGCAAAACACCCGCACTTCCTGGCGTTATAGCCGGCAAGTGCGGGTGTTTCGATGAAGCTAAAAACTTTTAAGCAGATCGACGATGAGCCTGATCAAAGGTGCGCTGCAGTGCGATCCATTCCTGTGTGCTCAAATCAAATGAGCGGGAGAGGCGTACTGCAAGTCCGATGGTGAGGTCGGTGCGACCTTCAACGAAATTGGTGATGGTTGCTTCGGTGATGTGGAGGGTTTTGGCGAGGTCGTAGTGGCTGATTCCTCGGGGTTCGAGGAAACGTTCACTCAAAATCTCACCAGGGTGCTGCGGTTTCCGGGGCTGCGGAGCTACCACGAACACTCCTTTCGTGGATCAGGGATCCCGATGGTGGGGGATCAACCAATATGGAAAAAACTTATAAAAAGAATGTTTGAAAAAGGTTCTTGTTAAAAATGATATCCATGTTTGAATCCCGCGCAACACAGGTAAAGCGTCCCTAACCTACATTTTCCCTAGTCGTTTTGTTAACCATCAAAATATCAAACTTTAGACTGACTCACGACTAGGCTAGTCTGCTGTACTGCCAGGCCAACCGGGGTACTCGGGTGGAACCCCACCATACTCCGGACACAGTGATTGGTGTGGGCACCAGCCACACAGCTTGGAGGTCTTCGTTCGAAAATGGCCTGCTTTGCCGTCCATTTCAATCTTTGCCCACAGATCACCCAGATCGCGTTCGAAGAATTCCAGCTGCTCCCGTGATGGGTTGAGGAACATTGAATCGTTGACTTTGAGGTACATTAAACGAAGCTGAGCTGGGATTTCATTGAACATGCGCCAGTAGACCAGTGCATAGAACAGCATCTGGAACTGCGCTTGCTGGCTCCACTGTGGCTTTGGTTTCTTGCCAGTCTTGTAGTCGATAACTCGGACTTGGCCGGTGGGGGCGGTATCCACACGGTCGATAAAACCACGAACAGGAACGCCGTTGGGCAGCACAGTGTCCACGTACATTTCGCATTCGGTGGCGTCGAAACCTTGAGGATTTTCCATTTCAAAGTAGCCACGCAGCAGGGTGCGGGAATCCACGAGGAAATCATAAAGCTCATCTTCTGGAACAAGCTCTTTGAGCTCTGCGTCTTCTTCACACATCTGCGCCCAGGTGGGCTTGAGTTGCTTCACCATGGCTGGATATTCGCGTTCTTCACGCGGCAACTTGTGCATATATTCCAACACAGCGTGCACCAACGTGCCTTTGACCTGGGCGACGGTCTTAGGCTCTGGCAGGCGATCAATCGCGCGGAAGCGATACAACAGGGGACACTGCTGGTAATCCCCGGCGCGCGACGGTGACAGCGCCAATGGGCGTGGCTTTTTCTTAACGTTTTCAACTGGGCTGGTCATAATGATCACCTACTTTAACGGCTTCAGGTGACATTGTGGATTCGCATTGTGGATTCGGGGGCCCGCGCTGTTTCCAAGAATTTGGCTACCCTTGTTCTATGCATGTAACTGACGATTTCTTAAGTTTTATTGCCCTAAGCCCAAGTTCCTATCACGCGGCTGCGGCGGTGGAGCGCAGGTTGCTCCATGAGGGGTTCATTCGTCAGGAAGATACCGATGAATGGGATGCCCGCCCTGGTGGGCATGTGACGGTGCGTGGGGGAGCAGTAGTGGCGTGGTGGGTGCCTGAGGATGCTTCGCCAGATTCCGGGTTCCGCATCATTGGGTCACATACTGATTCACCGGGTTTCAAGTTAAAGCCCCGTGGGGATCTTTCCTCACACGGTTGGCAGCAGGCCGGCGTCGAGGTTTACGGCGGACCGATCCTGCCAAGCTGGCTGGATCGCGAGCTGGCCTTAGCAGGCCGCATTGTGCTTGCCGACGGGTCCGTCAAGCTTGTCAACACCGGCCCGATTCTGCGCATCCCGCACGTGGCTATTCATTTGGACCGTACTGTTAATTCCCAACTCACCCTTAATCCACAGCGTCACCTGCAGCCTGTGTTTGCTGTTGGTGAGCCCGACGTATCAATTCTGGATGTCATTGCTGGTGCTGCGGTAGTGGATCCTGCAGATATTGTCAGCCATGATCTGATCACGGTGGCTACCCAAGATGCTGAAGTATTTGGCGCACATGGGGATTTCTTGGCGTCTGGTCGCCTGGATAACCTGAGCAGCGTGCATCCATCCATGACTGCATTGATTGCGGCTTCGCAATCTGACGATACTGGTTCGGATATTTTGGTTCTTGCTGCATTCGATCATGAAGAAGTGGGAAGTAATTCCACCTCGGGTGCCGGCGGCCCCCTGTTGGAGGATGTACTCAACCGTACTGCTCGCGCGTTGGGTGCAGATGAAGATGAGCGACGCCGGATGTTTAACCGTTCCACCATGGTCTCAGCTGACGCGGCACACTCCATTCACCCCAACTTCCCCGAGAAGCATGATCAAGCTAATTACCCCATCATTGGTAAAGGTCCTGTATTGAAGGTCAACGCCAACCAGCGCTACACCTCCGATGCAGTCACTTCAGGCATGTGGATCAGGGCATGTCAGATTGCCGGTGTGCCACACCAGGTGTTTGCCGGCAACAACGATGTGCCGTGTGGTTCCACCATCGGCCCGATCAGTGCGACTCGCCTGGGTATCGATTCTGTCGATGTCGGTATTCCATTGCTGTCCATGCACTCCGCACGCGAAATGGCCGGAGTGAAGGATCTGATGTGGTTTGAACAAGCCCTGGAAGCCTATCTGGTAAATTAACGCCGAGTTCAATCAAGACAAGCACACAGAAGAAAGTGAGGGCTCATGCCCTACTCAGGTCCGTTCCAAGCAGGCGACCGCGTTCAGCTCACCGACGCTAAACGCCGCCATTTCACCATCATTTTGGAACCAGGAACCACCTACCACACCCACCGTGGACAAATCGCACACGATGACATCATCGGCGCCGATGAGGGCACTGTTGTCCACTCCACCATGGGCTCTGATTACTTGTGCTTCCGTCACCTCATGGTTGATCACGTGCTGAGCATGCCTCGTGGCGCTGCAGTTATTTATCCAAAGGACTCTGCACAGATTCTGGTCGAGGGCGATATTTTCCCTGGCGCCCGAGTTCTGGAAGCTGGCGCTGGTTCCGGTGCACTGTCCATGGCGCTGCTTCGTGCAGTGGGTGAAAAGGGCAATGTCATCTCCTACGAAATCCGTGAGGATCACCTGGAGTACGCAGTCTCCAACGTGGAGGAGTACTTCGGTGAGCGTCCAGCAACCTGGGATCCACGTCTTGGTGACCTGAAAGAAGTCACCGTTGAGGATCTCGGCGGACCTGTTGACCGCATCATCTTGGATATGCTTGAGCCGTGGGAAATGCTGGAGACCTGCAAGGATCTTCTCATCCCTGGTGGTGTGTTTATGACGTATGTGGCGACCGTGCCACAGCTGATGAAGGTCATGGAAGGCATCCGCGAGCAAAAATGCTTCACGGAGCCACGCGCGTGGGAATCTTTGGTTCGTGATTGGAAGGTGGAGGGCTTGGCAACACGCCCTGAGCACCGCATGAATGCCCACACCGCGTTCTTGGTGTTGACCAGGCGTTTGGCTGATGGCGTGGAGCCTCCTCGTCCGCAGCGTAAGGCACGTCGATAAAAAGACCTAGTTGGAGGGCGTAAAGGGTTAGAGTGGTGACCATGAGTTCACCAACTGATTCTTCGCCCTCTAATTCTTTTAGCGACTTCAACCGGGAGGAACAGTCCCGGTTATCTGATGAGGTGCGCCAGCTCAAGCGCACCAACTCTGATCTTGGGGCACGTAATGCCAAGCTCGCGGAGATGCTGAAGTCGTCTCGGGATAAATTGTCTGTGTTGTTTTCTCAGTTGGAGGATATGGCTCAGCCACCATCGGTGTATGGCACTTTCTTGGAAACCGCGAAAGACGGTTCTAATGCGGAGATCTTTGCTGGTGGACGTCGCATGCGTGTGGCTGTTTCTCCCATGCTGTGTGCCGCGGATTTGATGCCGGGTGTGCAGGTTCGTTTGGGTGAAGGCAATCAAGTTCTTGAGGCCTGTGATTTTGAACAAACCGGTGAATTAGCCACGTTGATGGAAATGATTGGCCGGGATCGTGCTTTGGTTTCAGATCGCTCGGGGGAGGAGCGCGTCGTCAAGCTTGCTGGTCCGTTGATGGATCGCACCGCAAAGCTGCCGCGCCCCGGTGACACCCTGCTTGTTGACCGCAAAGCAGGCTACGCTTTTGAGGCGATTGCCAAGACGGAAATTTCGAGGCTTGCGCTGGAAGAGGCGCCAGATGTATCTTATCAAGATATTGGTGGCTTGGATGATCAGATTGAATTGATTCAAGATGCCGTTGAACTGCCATTTTTGCACCCAGAGATGTACCGCGCCTACAACCTGCATCCACCAAAGGGCGTGCTGCTGTACGGCCCTCCCGGCTGTGGAAAGACGCTGATTGCTAAGGCTGTGGCTAATTCTTTGGCCAACCGCATCGGTGAGACTGGCACCTCGTACTTCATCAACGTCAAGGGCCCAGAGCTGCTGAACAAGTACGTCGGTGAGACAGAGCGACAGATCCGAGTGATTTTTGAGCGCGCCCGTGAGCTTGCCGGCGATGGCCGCCCCGTGATCATTTTCTTTGATGAAATGGAATCGATTTTCCGTACCCGTGGTTCAGGTGTGAGTTCTGATATGGAAACCACCGTGGTGCCACAGCTTTTGGCAGAGCTTGACGGTGTGGAGGATCTGTCCAATGTCATCGTGGTGGGCGCTACCAACCGTGAAGAGCTGATCGACCCGGCCATTTTGCGCCCGGGTCGCCTGGACATCAAGATTCGCATCAACCGCCCCAACAAGCAGGGCGCACATGACATTTTCACCCGCTACATCAATGATTCGATTCCGCTGGCCGAACCTGCCGAGGATCTCATTGATCGCGCCGTGGATCACCTGTACACCCCGCGCCCTTATGTGCGTTTGACGCTGATCGATGGTTCGGTGGAAACACTGAACTACCACGACTTTGTCTCTGGTGCGATGATCGCCAACATTGTTGACCGTGCTAAAAAATCGGCTATTAAGGCGCATATCGACGGCACCGGCGTTGGCCTTACCGCCGAGCAGCTCATCCAGGCGATTGATGATGAAAACCAGCAGAGCGAAGATCTGCCAAACACCTCCAACCCGGATGAATGGTCCAGGATCACTGGACGCCAGGGCAAGCAGGTTACTCACGCAGAGGTGGTTATCTAAATGGCGCGTTTTATGGGATCGGAAACCGAATACGGCATTTCCACACCGTCTGCACCGTTTTTAAGCCCGATCGTTACTTCCACGCACGCGGTGGTGGCGTATTCCACCGCGCGTGGATTTGGTGAGCACCGGGTGCGTTGGGACTATGCGCAAGAGTCCCCACTGCGCGATACTCGTGGCTTTGATCTGCGTCGATACCACCAGGCCCCTGTGGTGGATCCGCACGCCATTGGTGTGGCCAACGTGTTTGTGCCCAATGGTGCCAGGTTTTATGTCGATCACGCGCACCCGGAATACTCCTCCCCAGAGGTCACCAATGCGTGGGATGCCATGGTTTACGATGCCGCCGGTGATCACATCCTCATGCAGGCCGTCTCTGATGTTGCGAGTTTCACCAGCCAGAATAGGTCTGTGTTGGACGGCCATGATCCGTGTCCAGCTTTGAAAATCTACAAAAACAATGTCGACGGCAAGGGTGCTAGCTACGGCTCCCACGAGAATTACCTCTACTCACGTGAGACGGATTTTGATGTGCTGGCTCAGGCATTGATCCCATTTTTTGTGTGCCGCCAGGTCATCATCGGTGCCGGACGCGTGGGATTGGGTCCTCAGGGCGATAAGCCCGGATTCCAGATCAGCCAGCGAGCTGACTACATTGAGCAAGAAATTTCACTGGAAACCACACTCAACCGCGGCATTATCAACACCCGCGATGAACCACACACCGACGCTGATCACTGGGGTCGCCTGCACGTGATCATCGGCGATGCCAACATGTCGCAGACTGCGAATTTCCTCAAATTCGGCATGACCTCCCTGGTGCTGGATGCCATTGAGGCTGGGGTGGATTTCTCTGAACTCAAGCTGAAGAACGCGGTGAGTGAAGTAGCAAAGGTCTCCCATGATCTTTCCCTTACCCACCAGCTGCGATTGGCGGATGGTTCAGAGCTCACCGCTATTGATATTCTGCGCCGCTATTTGGACAAGGTGCAGCCGTTCGCAGAAACCCCAGTGGAACAGCGTGTCACTGCGCTGTGGGGTGAGGTGCTGGGGCTCCTGGAGAATGATCCGCTCTCCACCAGCCATCTCCTTGATTGGACTGCAAAACTTGCCTTGATCAAGTCTTTTGAGGCGCGTGGGCTGTCCATTAACGATCCCAAGATGTTCCTCATTGACCTGCAGTACAGCGATATTGATCCGCAGAAGAGTCTGTATCACGCCCTGGTATCCAAGGGGCGGATGAAAACAATGTGCAGTGCGCAGGACATTGCTGATGCAGCGGCCACTCCACCGCAGGACTCGCGGGCATACTTCCGCGGGCGTGTGATGGATAAATTTGGCGAATCAGTGCTCGCAGCCAACTGGGAATCGCTGATTGTTGCTACCTCCAGCGCTAAGGAATACCGCGTGCACACCAGCGGTTTAGATACCTTGACCCGAGGGGAAGCAGGGGAGTTGGTGGAGAAATCCGCCTCGATTGATGAGTTAATTGAGGGGCTTGAAAAGGAAAACTTGACCCCGCTCACGGCCATCCAAGCTATTTAGGGTACCCTGAATAGGTGGTTAGGGGATGTCCCTAGAATCACCTCAGGGGTGAGCCAAACCCCTTCAACTAACCCATGTGACGGCGCTAACGTGTGATGGATTAACGTTAACAATAAGTTTGTTACATAGTGTGGATGGTTCTCAGCTTAGGTTTTAAGGCGCACGCCTAAAAAAACTGGGCCTAAACAACCAGGCTTAAATGGCCAGGTCTAAATACGTGGGCTGAAGAACTAAGAAATACCGATTTACGGCAGGAGAGTGAGTGTAGTGAACGCAAAGCAAACCCAAATTATGGGTGGCGGCGGACGTGACGAGGACAACGCCGAGGATTCCGCACAGGCATCTGGACAGGTTCAGATCAACACCGAAGGTGTGGACAGCTTGCTGGATGAAATCGACGGACTGTTGGAAAACAACGCCGAGGAATTCGTCCGTTCCTATGTACAAAAGGGTGGCGAATAGTCACTGTGAGTACCGTGGAATCCGCATTGACCCGCAGGATCATGGGCATTGAAACGGAGTATGGCCTCACCTTTGTTGATGGTGATTCCAAAAAACTTCGCCCAGATGAGATAGCTCGAAGGATGTTTCGTCCCATCGTGGAGAAATATTCCAGCTCTAATATCTTCATCCCCAATGGTTCCCGGTTGTATCTTGATGTGGGTTCCCACCCGGAGTACGCCACCGCCGAGTGCGATAATTTGACCCAGCTGATCAATTTTGAAAAAGCTGGCGATGTTATTGCAGATCGCATGGCTGTAGATGCCGAAGAGTCGCTGGCGAAAGAAGACATTGCTGGGCAGGTGTACCTGTTTAAAAACAATGTCGATTCCGTGGGCAATTCTTATGGCTGCCACGAAAACTATCTTGTGGGTCGCTCCATGCCGTTGAAGGCGTTGGGTAAAAGGCTGATGCCGTTTCTGATTACCCGCCAGCTCATCTGCGGCGCCGGCAGGATCCATCACCCCAATCCTTTGGATAAAGGCGAATCCTTCCCCTTGGGCTACTGCATATCCCAGCGCTCTGACCACGTGTGGGAGGGCGTATCAAGTGCCACCACTAGATCACGCCCCATTATCAACACCCGTGATGAGCCACATGCAGATTCTCATTCTTACCGCAGACTGCACGTGATTGTTGGTGATGCCAACATGGCAGAACCCAGCATCGCGTTGAAGGTCGGCTCCACGTTGCTGGTTCTGGAAATGATTGAGGCAGATTTCGGTTTGCCCAGCTTAGAGCTTGCCAATGATATTGCCTCAATTAGGGAAATCTCCCGCGATGCAACAGGATCCACACTGTTGTCCCTGAAAGATGGCACCACCATGACTGCCTTGCAGATCCAGCAGGTGGTCTTTGAGCATGCCTCGAAGTGGTTGGAGCAGCGCCCCGAACCAGAATTTTCTGGCACCTCCAACACAGAGATGGCCCGCGTGCTGGATCTGTGGGGTCGCATGTTGAAAGCGATTGAGTCCGGTGATTTCAGCGAAGTGGATACAGAAATTGACTGGGTGATTAAGAAGAAGCTCATTGATCGTTTCATTCAGCGCGGCAACCTTGGGTTGGATGATCCAAAACTTGCCCAAGTGGACTTGACTTATCACGATATTAGGCCAGGTAGAGGCCTATTTAGCGTGCTGCAAAGCCGCGGCATGATCAAGCGGTGGACTACTGATGAGGCGATTTTAGCTGCGGTGGATACCGCTCCTGATACAACACGTGCTCATTTGCGCGGGCGAATCCTTAAAGCGGCGGATACTGTGGGAGTACCTGTGACTGTCGATTGGATGCGTCACAAGGTCAACCGACCGGAGCCACAATCGGTGGAATTGGGGGATCCTTTTTCTGCAGTGAATTCCGAGGTTGATCAGTTGATTGAGTATATGACCGTTCATGCGGAGAGCTATCGCAGTTAGTCCGCTCGCACTTCGGAGGCCTTGATGTCGGATCGGAAGGAAGATCTCGAGCGTCAGATTAATCTGACTTTCGCGTTTTTAAGCGCCAATTCCTATTCCCGGAAGTTTTTGACCCAGGTGTGGATTCGAGACAATGTCGGCGATTATAAAGGCCTTACCGATACGGCGTTCCGTAAGAAGCTGCAGCGCGATCTTGCTTACCTGCGCAGAGTTGGCGTTCCGATTGAGCAGTTCACGGTCACCTCAGGCATAGCTGAAGGCCAGCAGGCGTACCGTCTGGCCCAGGATTCTTATAAGCTCCCCGAGGTCGAATTCACCCCAGATGAGGCCGCCGTGCTGGGCATGGCAGGGGAGATGGGCCAAAATCAGGAGCTCGGCGCCTTCGCGCGTTCGGGGTGGACCAAATTGGCGGCCGGCGGCGCGCAGCGTGATCTGTCCACGTCCACAGCCTTGACCAATGCGGGCGATTTAGGTTCCTTGTCTGCAAAAACCCTCGATGCGATCATCAAAGCCCGCCAAATGGGCAAACAAATCACCTTCGAATACCGGCGCGCGCCTAAGGACGCCCCTTCGCTTCGACACATGGATCCTTGGGGGCTAGTCCCTGAGCGCGACCGCATCTACCTGGTCGGATTCGACCTCGACCGCCAAGAGCCACGCACCTTCCGCATCACCCGCGTCCGCAACATCAACCTCGGCGCCGACGCCACCCACCCCATGCCCGCAGGCACCAACCTCCAAGACATGGTGCGCGCCCAACTACGCAGAAAGAGTGTGCTTATCGACGCCACCCTGCGCATCACACCCGGCCGCGCAGTGGAACTGCGCGCCGCAGGGGTAGAAACCTCCGATGGGGCATGGTTTTTAGAAGACGTTGACCGAGATTGGCTGGTGCGCACCGCAGCAGCCCATGCGCCAGAAGCTCTCGTTATAGAACCCAAGGACGTCATCGACGATGTCATAGCCTTGCTGCGCAAAGTCGAAAACGAGGTGGTGTAGACATGCCGAAATCATCCAACAAAATCAGCGACCTTGCCCGCCAGCTTAATCTGTTGCCGTATTTCACCAGGCATAAAGGCCGTACCGTCATGGAAGCAGCGCGCGATCTTGGCCAACCCTCCTCCCAAATCATGGAAGACCTCAACAGATTATGGATGTGTGGTCTGCCAGGACTTCTTCCAGGTGACTTGGTGGAGCTTGATCATTCCTTCAAGGAAGTAAAAATCCACAATGCTCAAGGCATGGATAAACCCTTGCGGCTCACACCAACTGAAGCCGGTGTTTTGCTGCTGACACTTGAATCCCTGGAATCCCTCCCCGGTATTGCAAAACAGGAAGCGGTCGTATCTGCTGCGAACAAGCTACGCGCCATCATGGGGGAGTATTCCTCGACTGTTTTCGACTCCACTGGAGAAGACCTCGACGCTGAAGTTCTAGAGATCATCCGCGACGCCATGGATTTACACCAGCAGGTCAGTTTCCAATACCACTCGCACAGATCAGACAACACCAGCCTGAGGCAAGTCAGCCCTGCTCATATCTTCACCCATGAAGGCGAAACCTACATCAAAGCCTGGGAAGAAGCTGTGAACCAATGGCGGACGTTTAGGCTTGATCGCATCCGAAGCATTGTGCTTCTTGATAGCAAAGCAGTGCACCCGGCGCGAGGGGTTTCAGTATCCACGGACGATCCTTTTGAGTTCGCAAAATCTTCCGATATTGCCACGTTATTGCTGCGTGAGGACGCAATGTGGTTAGGCAATTACATGGCCATGGAGGTGGATGAAACGGTGGAACCGATTCGCGATAGCGACGGATTCAGCTGGCACACAGTCCACTTTCCGCTGCTTTCTAGGGATTGGTTCGTCCGATTCGCGATTGGCCATGCTGAGCATTTGAAAGTAACTAGTCCCGAAGATCTTCGGAAATGCATAAAGCAAAAGGCTCTTAGTGGTTTGTCAGCGTATGATCATCACGTAGAGTAACACCCAAGAGTAAGACGCAACATCAATCAATGTGCAAGGGTTTCATTTCTGGAAATCGTGGTCACCCCACATTTACCAGTAATGAACAAGCTTGTTTAATGTGAATTTGGAGTAGACCACATGCCCACTCTCGGACCATGGGAAATCGCGATCATTGTCCTGCTGATCATTCTGCTGTTCGGCGCGAAGAAGCTGCCTGATGCAGCTCGTTCCATCGGCCGTTCCATGCGCATCTTCAAGTCTGAAGTCAAAGAAATGAACAAGGACGGCGATACCCCAGAACAACAGCAGCGGCCTCAGCAGCAGCAGATTGCGCCCAACCAGATCGAGGCTCCTCAGCCAGTTCAGCAGCCAGCGCAACAGCCAAACTTTGAGCAGCACTACCAGGGACAGCAGGTTCAGCAGCCTCAGAACCCTCAGACCCCTGACTACCGTCAGAACTACGAGGATCCAAACCGCACCTCCTAAAGTTGGGCGGTTTGCATCTAAAAAATAAAGTCATCGCACCGTAACAGCTACCTTTTGTTGCGGTGCGTCGTAGTCTGTACATAAAAACGCAGGTAGGACGTTCAAGGAATTGGCTGAATCAACAAGCGCCAAGGTGGTTAAGCGCCCTCGGCGAGTTATCTCAAAAAAGAAGAAGAAGTCTCCTACGGGAGAGATGTCCATTGTTGAGCACATCAAAGAGTTTCGACGCCGACTTCTCATCGCTCTGGCGGGCATCCTCGTGGGCACCATTATCGGCTTTATTTGGTACGATTTCTCATTTTGGCAGATCCCCACTTTGGGCGAGCTGCTGAGGGATCCGTACTGTTCTTTGCCTGCTGAATCCCGCTGGGCCATGAGCGACTCAGAGGAATGTCGACTGCTCGCAACCGGCCCGTTTGATCCATTCATGCTTCGCCTTAAAGTAGCGGCGTTGGTGGGTATGGTTCTTGGCTCACCCGTGTGGCTGAGCCAGCTGTGGGGCTTTATCACCCCAGGTTTGATGAAGAATGAGCGCCGTTACACCGCAATCTTCGTCACGATTGCTGTTGTGCTGTTTGTCGGCGGTGCTGTTCTTGCGTACTTCGTCGTTGCATATGGTTTGGAGTTCCTCCTTACCATTGGTGGAGACACCCAGGCAGCGGCCCTGACTGGTGATAAGTACTTCGGATTCTTGCTCGCGTTGTTGGCGATTTTCGGCGTGAGCTTCGAAGTTCCACTGGTGATCGGCATGCTCAACATTGTGGGTATCTTGCCTTACGATGCCATTAAAGATAAGCGACGCATGATCATCATGATTTTGTTCGTGTTCGCTGCTTTCATGACACCCGGCCAGGATCCTTTCACCATGTTGGTGTTGGCGCTTTCACTCACCGTTCTGGTAGAGCTTGCCCTGCAGTTCTGTCGTTTCAACGACAAACGCCGGGACAAGAAGCGCCCAGAATGGCTTGATGGCGATGACCTCTCTGCATCACCACTGGATACTTCTACTGGTGGAGAAGATGCTCCAAGCCCAGTCGAAACCCCAGAGGCGGTGGAGCCTTCGCGGATGCTGAACCCAAGTGGGGAGGCGTCGATAAGCTATAAACCCGGGCGCGCCGACTTCGGTGACGTGCTCTAGGGCCTAGCCAGGTACCCTTAAAGGCATGAGTTTTTCTGCCGAAAAGGGCACCCACCTTTCAGAGTTCATAGCAGACCTGGGCTTTGATCTGGACGAGTTCCAAATCAAAGGCTGCCAGGCTGTGGAAGAAGACCACGGTGTTTTAGTATGTGCGCCCACCGGCGCGGGCAAAACAATTGTTGGTGAATTCGCAGTGTCCCTCGCATTATCGCGGGGGACAAAGTGTTTCTACACCACCCCAATCAAAGCGCTGAGCAACCAGAAGTACCACGATTTGGTGGCTAAACACGGCTCCGATGCCGTTGGTCTGCTCACCGGTGATGTTTCCATTAACCATGATGCTGACATCGTGGTCATGACCACCGAAGTGCTGCGCAACATGATTTACGCGGGCTCTTTTGCGCTTGAGCGCTTAAGCCACGTGGTCATGGATGAGATCCACTTCCTTGCTGATGCCTCCCGTGGCGCGGTGTGGGAAGAAGTGATCCTCAACTTGGATGATTCCGTCAACATCATCGGTCTATCTGCCACGGTGTCCAACTCAGAGGAGTTTGGTGAGTGGCTGACCACTGTTCGCGGCGATACCCGTGTGATTGTTACTGATCACCGCCCCGTTCCACTTGATCAGTACATGATGGTGCAGCGCAAAGTGATGCCACTGTTTGAGCCTGGCACCGATGGACGCGTGAACAAGGAGTTAGAGGCAACGATTGATCGCCTCAACAGCAAGCAAAGCGAACAAGGCCGCGCGGCATACCGCTCTGGTGAAGGCTTCCGTGCACGCAGCAAAGGCGATAAGCAGGATTCTCGCACTGGTAAGCCACGGGAACAAGACCGCCACAGGCCACTGGGACGGCCTGAAGTGCTCAGCATCCTCAAGGGCATCAACATGCTGCCAGCGATTACGTTTATCTTCTCCCGTGCGGGCTGCGATGGCGCACTGTACCAATGTTTGCGCTCTAAGTTGGTCTTGACGGATCAAGCAGAATCAGAAGAGATTGCACGCATTGTCGACGCCGGCGTGGTGGGAATCCCCGAGGAAGACCTTCAAGTACTGAACTTTAAGCAGTGGCGTGCTGCACTGATGCGCGGTTTCGCAGCTCACCACGCCGGTATGCTTCCAGCGTTTAGGCACATTGTGGAAGAGCTCTTTGTTAAAGGTCTTGTCCGCGCGGTGTTTGCCACGGAAACCCTGGCATTGGGAATCAACATGCCAGCGCGCACCGTGGTGTTGGAAAAGATGGTCAAATTTGACGGCGAAGGCCACGTTGATCTCACCCCTGGCCAGTACACGCAGTTGACCGGTCGTGCTGGTCGACGTGGCATCGATGTGTTGGGTAATGCTGTGGTGCAGTGGTCACCAGCACTTGATCCACGATGGGTGGCAGGTCTTGCCTCTACGCGTACCTACCCGCTGATCTCTACGTTCCAGCCGGGTTACAACATGTCGGTTAACTTGCTGAAAACCATTGGTTATGAGCCTTCGCTGCGCCTTTTGGAAAAATCTTTTGCACAGTTCCAAGCCGATGGTTCCGTCGTGGGCGATGTGCGTGAAATTGAACGTGCAGAAGCCAAGGTGGCAGAATTGCGTGCCCAGCTGAACAAAGAGATTGCTGCCACCAACCCTGCGGTGCGTGAAGATCAAGACGCAGTGGAGGTGTTTATCGACTACATGGAGCTTCGCCGTGAGCTCAATGAGGAAGAAAAACTCAATCGCAAGCAAAGCATCGAAGATCGCAACGTAGAAACGGTCCGTGTGCTGTCCAAGCTGCAGATCGGTGATGTCATTGCCATGCCTGGTAGAAAACGGCCAGTTCTCGCAGTAGTGATGACGCCTGCTAATCAGAGCAGAGATCCCCGCCCATGGGTGACCACTGAATCTGGTTGGTCAGGTCGTGTGGATGCGGAATCCTTTACTAATCCGCCGATCACCATTGGGCATATGCGTCTGCCTCGCCAAGCTATTGAAGAGCCTCGCCGCAATGCCCGGCGCGTCCAGGAACTGTTTAGGCGTGAGCACTTCAAGCGACCCAACAAGATGCGGGAGTTTGCTCGGGTTCGTCCCAATGAGGCAGTGACCAAACTGCGTAATGCTATTCGGGATCATGAGGCGCATCATTGGCCTGATCGGGAGCATTTGGCTCGCACCGCGGAGCGTATGATCCGTAAAGAACGTGATCTGGCTAAGTTAACCGGCAATGTGGATAAAGCCAGGGAAACCCTCGGTAGGACGTTTGAGCGCATTTTGTCGCTGCTCAGTGAAATGGACTATGTGGATTACTCTAATCCAGATAATCCAGTGATCACTGATGAAGGTGAGCGTTTGGCGAAAATCCACAGTGAGGCAGACCTGTTGGTTGCTCAGTGCCTCAAGCGTGGTATTTGGGACAACCTTGATCCCGCAGAGCTCGCCGGTGTGGTGAGTATGTGCACGTTTGAAAATCGTCGCGAAACCGGTGGTGAGGCTCAAGCTGTCACAGAGGCCATGGCTGATTCCATGAATAGCGTGGAACGTATTTGGGGTGAGCTGGTTGAAGATGAGCGCCGTCACCGTCTGCCAATTACTCGCCAGCCGGAAGCAGGTTTTGCCACCGCGATCCACCAGTGGGCTTCAGGTGCTCCGCTGGGATATTGCATGGCTGCGGCAGCGGAAAACGGCGCGGAGTTGACCCCTGGTGACTTCGTGCGCTGGTGCCGTCAAGTCATCGATCTTCTAGAGCAGGTTGCTAAGACTGCCTACCTTGATGAGACCACACGGAATGCTCGTCAGGCGATTGATGCGATTAGGCGTGGAGTTGTGGCGATCGGTTCCTAGCGAGCTAGCTATGTTCGAGCAGTTCAAGCGCTTGAGCTAAGGCAGGCATGTGCTGGATAAGGGATGCGGCAGTGGCGACCCCGGTGTTAAATCCACCGGGGTCAGAGATCATTGATTGGATTCCTGCTACGCGTCCATTAACCAGCACAGGTCCGCCGGAGTCTCCCTTTACTGCCTTTTCTGGGGAGTTAAAGATCAAGGCACCGTGATGGACTCGGGTGATGCGGTTTCTTGATACGCCATGGGGGATGGCAGAGATAACGCGCCCGTGGATTTCTTTAGCAACGGTGGCTGATGGCAGACCGCCGAATCCGAACGTGGTGGTTTTCATGCCTACGCGAAGTGGCTTATCTGCGAAAAGTGGAAGTGGCATGGTGGGGGCTTTGCCGTCTAATTTGATCAAACCCAGATCTGTGCCAAATACAGACAGGCTGGTGGTTGCTGTTGCGGTGAAATTTTCGCCCCGGACATAAATTACTTTCGAGCAGCTGCGCAAAAAGTGATCGGCGGTGAGAATAAACGTGGCGCGCTCTGAGATGGATGCTACAGAAGGCACAAAGGTGTCTGTGACATGCTTTTTCGTGATCAACAATCCGCTGGCATAGCGTCCAGCAGATTTGATTCTGACAGTGTGGTTTGATCGCACACCTGCCTAGGCTACTAGGGTTGGAGACTATGAGTGATCCTTCAACAAACAATTTCCCCACATCGGTATATGCACAGCGTCTTGCGGATGCACAAGAAGGCGCACGCAAGGCTGGCTTGAACGGTTTGATCATCGGTACAGGCGCAGAACTTGCGTATCTAACCGGCAGCTGGATCTCCACCCATGAGCGTCTAACTGCTTTGGTGATCCCCAGCGAAGGAACCGCAACCATTGTTCTTCCCGCTGTAGACCGCGGAGACTTAGCACTGTCTGCTATTCCAGGACTAGACATCAATGTGGCCGGATGGGTTGATGGCGATAATGCCCATGAGTTGGCCGTAGATGCTCTCGGTGTTTCAGAGTTCGAAGCATTGGGTATTGGTTCCTCCATCACGGCAGATCACCTGATTCCTATCCAGAATCTGGTGGGCTCCACCTGCCGCATGGAGTTGGCAGTTCAGGTGCTGAAAGAATTGTTTGTCTCTAAAGACGAGGCAGAGATCGAGCAGCTCCGTGGCGCAGGTGCAGCCATTGACCGCGTCCACGCCAAAGTCCCGGAGCTTCTTCAAGACGGATGCACTGAAGCAGAGGTTGCAGCACAGCTCAACGATCTCATCTTGGAAGAGCACTCTGAGGTGGACTTCGTGATTGTGGGATCCGCTGAAAACGGTGCGAACCCTCACCATGGTTTCTCTGACCGAGTCCTCCGCAATGGCGACATCGTGGTGGTTGATATCGGAGGCACCTTCGGTCCTGGTTACCACTCTGACTGCACACGTACCTACATTGTGGGCGGAAACCCTGACGATGCGGATCCAGAGTTCGCTAAGTTCTACCAAGTGCTCTACGAAGCACAGCTCGCAGCCGTTGCGCATGTTCGCCCTGGCGTTACTGCAGAATCAGTGGACGCTGTTGCTCGCGATCACATTGCTGCGGCTGGATACGGCGAATACTTCATTCACCGCACGGGACACGGCATTGGTCTATCCACCCATGAGGAGCCATTCATCATGGCGGGTAACTCACTCGTGTTGGAAGCCGGAATGGCCTTTTCCATTGAGCCTGGCATCTACATTGAAGGAATCCACGGAGCGCGCATCGAAGACATCGTTGTGGTGAATGAAGACGGTTGTGAAACCCTCAACAACCAGCCCAAGGAACTGCGTTGAGCATTCTTCTCCTAGGCGGAACCTCTGACATTGCCGGTGAGATTGCCACGTTGACGTGTCACGGCGAAGACGTTGTTTTGGCTGCTCGTCGACCAGAGGCTGCACAGGGCTTAGCGGAAGATCTTCGACAGCGCGGTGCCACATCTGTTCATGTTTTAAGCTTTGACGCCCAAGTACTAGACACGCACCGAGAACTTGTGAAGAAAACACAAGAGCTAGCTGGCGAGATTTCCCTTGCCGTGGTTGCTTTTGGCATCTTGGGAGACCAAGAACGCGCGGAAACCGATGAGACCCATGCGGTAGAGATCGCTACCGTGGATTACACCGCTCAGGTCTCCATGCTCACTGTGCTTGCTGATGAGCTCCGCTCACAAACCGCACCTGCGGCAATCGTGGCGTTTTCCTCGATTGCTGGGTGGCGGGCGCGCCGGGCCAACTATGTCTATGGATCCACCAAGGCTGGTCTCGATGCATTTTGCCAAGGGCTTGCAGATAGCCTGCATGGGACACACGTGCGATTGATTATTGCGCGTCCTGGCTTTGTTATTGGTTCTATGACCACGGGGATGAAGCCTGCTCCGATGTCGGTGTATCCACGAGATGTTGCCGCAGCTGTTGTTAGTGCTTATACCTCTAAGAAGAGGAGCACGACCTTGTGGATTCCGGGACGTCTGCGGGTTCTCGCCTGGATTATGCGGATGGTTCCTCGTCCGGTGTGGCGGAAGATGCCACGCTAGATACCCGTTCAGCCCTCACAAGCCCATGCTCTCTGAGTTCGGTTGCGACAGGCGCGTCTTCTCCAGAAAGATAAGCCTGTGCAAGATGATCATTGAAGCTTCTGGCTATCGATGAATCCTTCTCATCTACTGGCGCAATAAGTAGATACGGCGAGGCGGAAGCAATCAGCATGGAGTTGGCGGCAAAGAGCGCGGTTCACTTGTTACCGTCTTCAAACGGCTGTGCTCGGGCTAAGTCGATAAATAGTGAGATGGCACGGTTTTCCACCGTATTACCGGGAAGAGCGCGCCGTCTACACACTGCATCTAGTTGCCTGGTGTTCAACGCCGGGGGTTCATGGCGCCCGTAGTTGGTGCTCACTCCAATGTGTTGGTGTGGTGAGCGTAAACGCCCTGGATGTAGCGGCCCACTACGGGTGATCGTGGAGTTAAGAGCACAGAGGTATGCTGCGTCTAACTCCGCGCACGGCTGGTTGATAAAAAACGCTGCTACATCACGAAGGTCCTGCAGCAAGGCCACATCGCCGCTATGCCCAATGGCGTTATGTCTAATGGCGTTTGCCGAACCGACTTTAAGAAACTCAGCGGTGTCTTCCCGCGTGCACTGTAAATCATCGAATACGTGCCCTGCTGAATAGATGACATCGCAGAGATCTATAAGAGTCAGTGGTTGTCGGGGTTTCACAGTCACTTATTCTATGCAGGATTCACCATGTATATCGTGGGGATTTGTCTACAATTAGTGGTTATGAGCCAACCGATGTCAGCACCCGACTCCGCTCCAGGAACAGAGCGCGGTCATGAACGCACCCATTTTGCGGTAGTCGGTGACTCCCAGGATCCAGCACAGGCAACAGCTTCAAGAGCGCCAGCAGAATCAATTACTTTGATTGGTATTGGTACCGATGGGTTTGAGGGGCTCGGCCTCAAGGCACAGCAAGCATTACAACGTGCCTCTGTGGTGATTGGATCATGGCGCCAGCTCAATCTCGTACCTGATGCCATTAAGGCAGAGCGTCGCCCATGGCCGGGTAATACCAAGCATCCTGATTTAGATGCCTTGTTTAAAGAGTTCCTCGGTCGGCATGTAGCTGTTCTGGCCTCTGGCGATCCACTGTTTTACGGCGTGGGCACCGCAATGGTCCATGTGCTGGGGATGGATAGACTCACGGTTATTCCGGGACCATCATCCGCGTCGCTTGCTTGCGCCCGCTTGGGTTGGACAGTCAACCGCACACGGGTGGTGTACCTAGGACAAGAACCCATTGAGACACTCATCCCGATTATTGAATCAGGCGCTCAATTCCTCGTCTTGGGTAAAGATGAATTCAGTACAGCTCAAGTTGCCACGTTGTTGAATGAACTCGGACTGGGGGAGACTCCACTGACTGTGCTCAGCGATTTGGGCAGTACTGATGAGGAAATTGCCCAAGGTACAGCCGCACATCCACCAGCTGCAGTGTCTGTTCTCAATGTGATTGCCGTGGGAGCTCGCACCGCAATGCCAAAACCCCACTTTGAAGGCGACGTATCAAACGAAGACCTTCGGGCACTGACCGTGGCAGCTCTAGAACCCACCCAGGGACAAATGCTGTGGACCTTCGGGGATATTGGAGCAGCACTTGCCTGCGATTGGCTACGCGCAGCCGGCAACAAGGCGCATGCCATTAGTTTTGCCTCCATGGTCGAGCAAAGCCAAAGGAATGCTCGCAAAGTGGGAGTATCCACCCTAAGTGTGAGAGAGCCTCTGTCACCCAAGACACTCAAAGATATCCGCTATGTGCAGGGACCAGAATCAGCAAGCCCACATGCGATCTTCATGAACAAAGGCCTAGGCATCGATCTAGTTCCGGAAACCGCATGGATGATGCTGCGGCCCGGAGGAAAGCTCATTGCGCAAGCCTCCACGGAAGACAACATCGCAAAGCTTCACACACTCCAAGAACAACACGGCGGAATCATCAAACACATCCGCATCGACGACACAGACGTGCACCAATGGCGAGTTACAAAGCCGGTGACTCCAGAAGCGGTGAATTAGCATCAAAAACCAACCCCATGGGAGCCAGAACCTTCACCACCTGTTCTGCAACACCCTCATGCAAATCATGAATGATCAACGAATTCCATGGGGTAATAGTGGTCTCCGCCTCAATCACCGCAATAAAACGCGCTAAACGAGCCTCCACGCGACCCCCTGGAATACCCGCACCCAACGACACCACGCCATCATGCTCCAACCACCCAATAGGCGCTGGATTTCCCTTGGGAGCAGACAACGCTATCGGTGCAACAGGCGTACACAACTTCGACACAGCCTCCACCGATAACTCAGACAACTCCGAAGCATCAGCCAAACCACGCACCACCTCAACTACATCATCCGGCGCAACCGACTGCCCAGTAGACACGCCATTGATATGAATGTGGAAGGAGGCGTCGACAAGCAAAAAACCAACATCAAAGCTCTGCCTTAAAATCGCACCGTCACCAGCATCCAACCCCACCGTCAACTCGCGGCGCACCGCGCCCGCAATCTCCCGCGCGAGCGCAACAAAATGCCCCGGAGTCGCCACCACCGTCGCACACGGCTCCGCATGAGAATACGAACCCCCACGCACCTGACACTGCGCCAACGACGTCACATAAATCGCACCATCCCCCTGCGACTCCGCAACATCCGCCAACATCTCCCACTCAGACGCCCCCACACGCCCCGCAGGAAAAGAAACCGTACCCACAGACACACCAGAATCAACAGAAACAGACTGAAAAACAACATCGCTCGACATGCGCGTAATCCTAACCCGCGCACACTAATGTGGCCGATATGGGCTACACCAACCTCAACGACACACGGGTCTTGCGCGCCGGGTCATGTGATGCCTGGTGGCGCACGATGTCTCCGCTAGTGCAGCAGGGAAGTGAGGCAGTCTTTCGGCGCATCATGGGTCTCTCGCGGCGTCCTGATCGGAAACCCGGCTTTGACGATGTCCCACATTTCGGCGCAGCTGTTCGAGTTCCCGGTCTAAAACACGGCACGTTGGTCAATGCTGCACCCTTGAAAGTTTTGGGCGCACGCGGCGAGCCCAACCCCGCGAGTTCGTACCGTTTTGAATACATCACCGGCGATTCCGCAGGTCGAGCCATCACTGCGACCGGCGCTGTCCTGTTTTCCGCACGCCCCTGGACAATCGGCCCGCGCCCCGCGATCGCCATGGCTCCATCCACCCAAGGCGTCGCCCAGCACTGCGATCCCTCCCACACCTGCGCCATCGGACTCAACGCATTCTATGACAAACCCTTCGATGCAATCATTGCTTACGAACTCCCCGTCATCCTCTGGTTTCTATCTCACGGACTTGACGTTGTGTTCATCGATTATCCCCGCGACCCCACAACCGGCGTCCAATACTATTGCGATTCCATTGCCGCAGCTAAATCGCTTCTCGACGCCGTCCTCGCCTCAAGGCAACTCGGCCTTTCACCGGAGGCACCGCTTGGCCTGTGGGGATTCTCCCAAGGAGGCGGCGCCACTGGCTGGGCTGCACAATTGCAGGATTACGCACCTGATGTCCGCCCAAAGGCAGCGGTCGTGGGCGCTCCACCAGTGGATCTCTTCCGCGTCTTGGACACTGTCGACGGCGGATTGCTCACCGGAGTGATTGCCTACGCCATCGCGGGACTTGCAGTGAACTCTTCAGAGATGTTTGAGGAAATCATGTCGGTGTTAAATGAACGCGGAGTCAGTGATGTGCTGAAAAATATCACCAGCTGCGCGGGTGGTTCCTTGTTGGCCAGTGGCTACTCGTCTTCCCGCGGGTGGACACATCAGGGCACGCCGCTGGCAGACATTCTGGACGATCTGCCACTTGTTGTCGCTGAGTTTGGGAAGCAAAAGCTGGGTCGTGTGGCGCCAGAAATCCCAGTGCTGTTGTGGGGTTCTAAAAATGATGATGTCATTCCCATTGATCCCATTAGGGAATTGCGTGATAGGTGGGCGGACAAGGGTACGCCATTGACCTGGCATGAATCCCAAGCGCCGCGTGTGCCAGGACGCACAGGTCTCAACCATTTCGGGCCCTATTTTAGAAACCTGGAAAAGTACTCGGGATGGCTCATAGATCATCTTGTCTGAGTGCCGTTTTAAAGGCTCGGATTCTCTCGATGTCCACTGGTGTGGGGTGCGCGCTTTTAAGCCTGGAGAAGCGATTCTAGAGGGGTTCGGATTTTGGGTCCGGGAGCTAAGTTTCGGCGCTAGGTGATTTCCAGACCAAGAACCTCAAAACTGCAGCTCCGTTTGGCCTAATAATGCACGAACTCGCTACCAACCCTCTCCTGTACAGACCCATCATCACGCGCACCATTAAGACGCACCACACCAGCAACTTCCTGAACCACCGGCTGTCCCACATACCGCTGCGGGAACTGCCGGTAATGGGCATCCAACGCCTGCACACGCAACCTATGAGCCGCCCTCCTGAGGTTACCCTTGAAAAGTGGACGCTGACGCTGGATACGGCGACAATGGAGCGTTTCGTACTGCGTTGACCACCCGCAGGCTGGATTATGTTGTGCAGGTCAAAGGATTAACCAGCGTGCACCCTGGCGACGTGGTCTTTGACACGCCCGAGTATTCAGGGTTCGGCCGGCCAAAGAAACCTGGGTACCGGACCCCGCCCATCCAGGCCCAGGAACTGGCCCAATCACTACCGGTCACACAGTACCGCCCCGTGTCGTGGCGACAGGGCAGCAAAAATACGTTGACCAGTAGGTGTGCTGCGGTGCGGGTGCGCCCAGCCAACCGGAATCTCCCAAAGAATCCGGACGGGACCCTGCCTGAGGTGTGGTTGTGAATATTCGCATCTATGAGAGCCACCTGTTCATGCCCTCTCACCCACCCAGGCCGGTTTAATCTGACATTACGACTACCCGAACCGTCTCACAAGAGCTAACGAAGCACTACTAGTGCTTCACCTGTTGACGCTGGCGCGAAGCTTGCTCAAGTCCGCTGGAGTGGTGCATCTGTGCTTTCGATAAAACAAGCAACGCAATGACCTCAAGGACCATCACGAACTAAAAACTCGCCACGGTTCGCGCGACATACAGAAACGGGCCCGACCCCCACTCGTGCGTCATCCCATCACAACGACATTCCCACCAACTCAGCGTCAACCTCGTTGCCACCCATCCCACGCGTTAACCTTCTGTTAATAAAGCTGCAATTTTTCCGTTATGCGCCCCTTTCGGTCTTTATATATATGTTATCTCCATGGGTTGAAAAGGGTTAATACTTTTAATAGGGTTCGAGATGCCCCCGGAAAGTACCGAAAGGTTTATTTATGTCCCTTACGTTTTCACAGAAGAAAACCCTGCGAATCGTCATGGTTTGCGCTCTAGCACTTCCTGTAGCACTAGGAACAAACACCGTAGCCCAAGCACAGGCAGTCCCCACCGCAGTACAAGCTGATAACCCCACCGCGGTGACCTTAACGCCCCAGGACCGGGTTGATATTGATGCGAACCTTACAGCTCAGGGGCTTGCCCCACTTCCACAAGAGGCAGTAGCGTTGGATGTCACCGAAGAAAAGATCATTATTCTAGACGCTGCGGGAAATCGTATCGATTATGACCACGTCGCCCTCCCAACCCTGCAACCGATGAATGCAGTTACAGATGAAATTAAACGGGTGGTGGGCGCCTGTTTGGGAATCGATTTCTTTGCCGCAACCACAGCATGGGAGGCGATTGAGAGCCAGGTAAATTCGTGGGACAAGGCCGCTAAGTTCGTGCTGCGTCGCGTCGGAGCTATTGCCTTGCTGAGCTGCGGCGGCGGGATCTTTGCCGAATATGTGCTCTAACTTCGCACACCCACCCCACCTGTTTAGTTTTCCTACCACGACATAAGGAGTGGACGTAATGTTTAAGAAATTTAGCGGCGGCATGTCACTGGGAGTCTTAGCGCTTGCATTCATCGCCATCATCGTGCTGCAGATCTTTACCGCTGACATGGGAGCCATCCCGACTATGTTCAGTTACGCGGCCACAGCCCTGCTGGTGATCGGATTGATCCGCATCATTGAGCCCAACCCTAAGTAATCTTATTACGCAATTGGGATTGCTTGATATTCTAGTGCAATCAGGTCAGCGGTTATACCCAGCACGGCAGCAACGTAACCCTGACTGCCGTGGCGCCGCCAGGCGTCACACCTCACTCAACATCAACATGCTCGGGAGAAATTCTCCCCCGCGCTGCAACAGACCTAGTTTAGCAACCTACCTATATTATTCGGCCTCGCCCCTGGATAGTGGACCCAATCTAGTCGGGCGACACGCCCCGATAGGCAAGGATGTTCAACATGAATACACGAAGAAAATTCACACCCGAGTACCGTCAAGAAGCCGCACGCCTGGTCCTTGACACAGACCGCACCATCTCAGCTGTGGCAGAAGAACTCGGCGTTTCAGCCGGCCTGCTGGGTCGATGGGTCAAAGCAGAACGCGAACGCACAGGCGAAGGTGTCGATCCTTCAGGAGAGATCAGCGCGAATGAACGCCCAAGAACTTCTCCGACTCCGCAAAGAAGTCGCTGAACTCAAACTCGGTAACGAGTTGCTTTAAGAAAAGCAGCAGCCTTGCTTGCATCGAAGCGACAAAAATAGAGTGCTACCAGCTCATGGAGGTTTCAGAAGGCAAATTACAGCATTGTACGCATGGCCCGAGTGCTCAAAGTATCACGATCAGGGTTTTATAAATGGTCCAATAAAAACAAACAACCCCAACCCAGGCAAGATTTCCAGAGCTTCCTGGATGAACGTGTTCTGCAGTACTGGACCTAAGTCCCATAAAACCTATGGGGCGCCACGTATCACCGCTGACTTGCACGATGAAGGAATTGATGTGGATCGGAAAACAGTAGCGAAATCAATGCGCCGGCAAGGTATTGAAGGGATCTCACCGCGTTCCTGGGTGCCGGTCACAACGATTCCTGGAACGTTGTCACATAACATCCCTGACTGGGTGAAACGTGATTTTGATACCGGTGCACTTAACCGGGTATGGATTTCCGATATCACGTATCTGAAAACGGATCAGGGCTGGCTGTACCTCTGTGTCGTGCGTGATGGTTGCTCACGGCGTGTGCTGGGATGGGCTATGGATGATACTCAAACGACACGGCTTGTTGAGTGTGCGTTGCGGATGGCTCATACGTTGCGGCATGGTGTGCCAGGTGTAAGTTTTTCACGCTGATCGGGGCACGCAGTTCACATCGGATCAGTTGTATCGGGTGTGTCAGGAATTAGGGATCGCTCAGTCGATGGGCCGGACTGGGGTGTGTTTTGATAATTCGATGGCTTAAGTCTTTTTGGTCAACGTTAAAGAATGAGTTTTATGATCGCCGTCGGTGGGTGACTTGTGATGAGGTGTGTGGTGAGGTCGCTCGATGGATTGAGGTGTTTTATAACCGTCAGCGTAGGCATTCCGCGCTCGGGTTTATCCCTCCTGTTCAGTTTGAGCAGGATCATGCTTGTCCTGTTCGATCTGTAGGAAACCAACAAGTAGCTTAATTATGTGTCCACCACTTGCGGGCAACCCCTCTAACGCTCAGTTGTGGGTACGCGGTGATCGCATCAACAATGAACTGGCGTTCGTGTTCTGCCAACGCTTGACGCACCGACGACACTGCTGGCTCCTTCCCCTGCCAAGGCTCTGGTGTGGGTTCCACACCAGGTGCTGCTAGTTCCACACCAGGTGCTGCTAGTTCCACACCAGGTGCTGTTGGTGCTGGCACGGCCTGCAGGACAGGTTTCGGTGCAGGACAGGGACGCGCTTGTTGCGGTAATACGCCGTTGATTTCGACAGCTTGATCAGCCGTAATGCCTTGTTATGGCTCAGCCTGGCACAGGTGGTGAGATCTGTGATCAAGGTGTTTTCTTCCTTGAGTCCTTGATCAAAGGCGCGTTGCTCATCCACGTTTAGGTGGCGTCCTCCTCGTCTAAGCCCTCGCCAGGATTGGGCCTGGTCCCAATAGCTTTTCCCAAGATATCGATCACCATTTGATTCTGATGGTCTTTTTGCTTGTAGTGCGCGAGTTCTTTCTTCAGCGCTGCGATTTCTTTGAGGTACTCGTTTTCCATGATCGTGGCTCTTTCTAGTTGTTGGGCAATCATGTGGCGTAGTCGAACGATTTCGACCACGGTTCGGGTGGTCATCAACCCGATCTTGCGGGGTGAGATATCAGCGTCTAAGTCCCCGTCGGTCATAGCGGCGCACCAGGCCATGATGGTGTGCTTACGGAGTTGGTAAAACGTGAGGAATTGCTGGCCCTGACCGTGTGGTTGAGCTAAGTATCCTATGACCAGGTCACGTTTGTCATCAGCCGTTAGTGTGGTGACATCGTCGACTGGGGTGGTGCGTTCGATCCCGAAGCGGTGGGCATCATCAAAAGCATGGGGAAGCCGGCTGAAGGTGCTTATTGCTGCTAGCCAGGTTCGAACGGTGCAGTGGCCGATGTTGTTGGCTGTGAGGAAGGGCTGGCGGTAGCCGTGCGGCAGGGTGGTGTAGATCCGCATGAACTCGAGTCGTGTTTGTGGCTCGTAGTAGCGTCGCCCGTTGGCGGAGATTCGATCTGGTGGGAAGATCGGCCACTCGATGCTGTGTGGGTCCGGCGCCGGTGGTAGCTGGGGTGCTGTGGGGGCAGGGGCCGGGGGCTGTGGGATCTGGGGTAAGGCTTCGGGACTGATCAGATCCAGGTAGTCCTGAAGGACTGAGAAGGGGATGGACATGATGAACTCCTTGCTAAGGATGGTGGTTCACCACTGACCTGACACTGAGAGAACTGACCCCAGAAACGTGCGTTTCAGACCAAGCAGCTCTCATCGAGTATTGCGTTTGGTCTCAAATGCACGTTTGAGGAAACTAGACCACCCACATTGCACATCTGCAGCTGCCAGGAAGTCTCCACCCAACAGTTTTCTAGGTCACAGGGATCCATTAGCCATTTGGTCCTTGTCGAAAGGTATGGTGGGGCATGTGCCTGCAGCAATAGCAATCCCATATTTCATTATTGAGATCCTCGCCTTCATTGGTGTCGTCATGTGGCTCGGTTTCGGCTGGGCTTTGGGTCTCCTCGTATTGTTCTTCGTCGGTGGACTTCTTCTAGCCGGCGTGGAGCTTCGTCGCATTAGTAAGAGTGCCGCCATTCATCAGGCTTCGGGCCAGGGAAGTGCGGGAGCGATCGCCGGAAACATCGGACTGACCGCAGCTGGTGCCATTTTGGTGGCCATGCCGGGGTTTGTGTCTTCGATTATCGGTTTGTTGTTCATTTTTGCACCAACCAGGGCGCTGTTCCGCAAGGTTTTGGCCAAGCGCATGCGCAGTGCCATCGAGAACCTAGGTGTGCGTGGTTTTGAAGCCGTTAATGGTTACCGCACCCAGGCATCCTACGGAAACTTCGGAGCGGCATTCAATGGTGGTGCGCAACAACCATCAAATGAGCCGATCGTGATTGATGAAGACGAGATCCAAGCCTGGACTTCTGATCTCAAGCCTGAAGATTTCACCAAAGGTAAAGATGAATCCGACGGTGAGAAATAAATGACACTGTTTGTTCGGCTCGCCCTTGCTGCTGTGAGCGGGCTTTTTGTCTTTGCTTCCAATGAACCGATCGGCTGGTTTGTCGCGGGAATTGTTGGCACTGCATTATTTTTTATCTCCCTTGCGCCGTGGGATCTGGGAGTTCCCCAAAAGCGGCGGAAGAAGAATGAGCCAGTCCCATTTTTGCAACAGATGTCCACGAGCCCAACTGTTGTGCAGGGCATGCTTTTAGGTTTTGTCCATGGCCTGGTGACATATTTGCTGCTGTTGCCGTGGATCGGTGAGTTTGTTGGCTCACTGCCTTATGTCGCGTTGTCAGTTGTGGAGGCGCTTTATTCCATTGCTCTTGGTGCTTTCGGCGTGCTCATTGCGCGTTGGAGGGACTGGAAGGTTCTCCTGTTTCCGGCGATGTATGTGGCTGTGGAGTATCTAAGAAGCTCGTGGCCATTTGATGGATTCGCGTGGGTTCGCCTGGCATGGGGTCAAATTAACGGTCCGTTGGCTAATCTCGCAGCGCTTGGTGGGGTAGCGTTTGTCACTTTTTCCACGGTGCTGGCTGCCGTGGGTGTGGCCATGGTGATTATTTCTAAGAAGCGGCTGGCCGGCGCAATCATCACCGCGAGTGTGATTGCTATCGGCGCGGTGTCATCCCTGTACGTTGACCGCAATGGCACGAGCGATGAAAGCATCGAAGTAGCCGCAATTCAGGGCAATGTGCCTCGGATGGGATTGGACTTCAATGCGCAGCGCCGCGCGGTGCTGGCGAATCACGCACGGGAAACCCTCAAGCTGGATGAACAAGTGGATTTGGTGATCTGGCCGGAGAATTCCTCAGACGTCAACCCATTTTCCGATGCACAAGCAAGAGCCATTATCGATGGAGCAGTGGAACATGTTCAGGCACCTATTTTGGTGGGCACGATCACCGTCGATGAGGTTGGTCCACGCAATACCATGCAGGTATTTGATCCTGTTGAAGGTGCCGCGGAGTACCACAATAAGAAGTTCTTGCAGCCGTTTGGTGAATACATGCCGTTTCGCGAATTCCTGAGAATTTTCTCGCCCTACGTTGATTCCGCTGGAAACTTCCAGCCCGGTGATGGCACCGGCGTAGTGGAGATGAATGCTGCGAACTTAGGCCGCGCTGTGACAGTGGGCGTGATGACGTGTTACGAGGTCATCTTCGACCGGGCTGGCCGCGACGCCATCGCCAATGGGGCTGAATTTTTGACCACGCCCACCAACAACGCCACCTTCGGATTCACGGACATGACGTATCAGCAATTAGCAATGAGCAGGATGCGTGCCATCGAATTTGATAGGGCGGTGGTTGTTGCAGCTACATCGGGTGTTTCGGCTATCGTCAACCCTGATGGAAGCATTTCCCAAAACACCCGAATTTTTGAGGCCGCCACCTTGACGGAGTCCATTCCACTCAAGGACACTGTCACCATCGCAGCGCGGGTTGGTTTCTATGTTGAATTACTGTTGGTTATCATTGGTGTATTAGCTGGACTATTCGCCATTCGAATGAATAGCCGTTCAAAGTCTGCGAAAGGTTCCGCTCGGCCCGCACAAGTTCGGGTTAAGAAGGTGCCTGCGAAAAAGGCAGCAGCTAATCGTCGAAAAGCAAAATAAAAACGTCCCGAAGGGACGAGGAGGACAACACCATGAGCAGTGAGGCAGTAGATGCTACGACGCTGGTGATTATTCCAACGTACAACGAGCTGGAAAACCTTCCACTCATCGTGGATCGCGTGCGCACCGCAACCCCTGACGTTCACGTACTCATCGTGGACGACAACAGCCCAGACGGCACCGGCGAGCGCGCAGACAAGCTTGCTGCTGACGACGACCACATTTTTGTCCTCCACCGCGAAGGCAAAGGCGGCCTGTGCGCAGCGTACATGGCTGGCTTCCAGTGGGGCCTGGAGCGCGACTACCAGGTCCTGTGCGAAATGGACGCCGACGGCTCCCACGCACCAGAACAGCTGCACCTGCTGCTCGCTGAGATCACCAATGGCGCTGACCTGGTCATCGGCTCGCGCTACGTGCCAGGCGGCCGCGTAGTCAACTGGCCCAAGAACCGTTGGCTCTTGTCCAAGGGCGGCAACGTCTACATCAGCGTCGCGCTCGGCGCCGGCTTGACCGATATGACCGCAGGGTACCGCGCTTTTCGACGTGAAGTGCTAGAAGCACTGCCGCTTGATGAGCTCTCCAACGCTGGGTACATTTTCCAAGTTGAGATTGCCTACCGTGCAGTTGAGGCCGGATTCGATGTTCGTGAAGTTCCCATCACTTTCACCGAGCGTGAGATCGGCGAATCCAAGCTGGACGGCAGCTTTGTCAAGGATTCCCTGCTCGAGGTAACCAAGTGGGGCCTCAAGCACCGCGGTGGCCAGGCCAAGGAACTGTCCAAGGAAATGGTCGGCCTGCTGAACTATGAGTGGAAGCACTTCAAAAAGCGCAACACCTGGCTCTAAACTGCTTGCCGGTTAGTGAAACCAAACCACGCTGCCCACGGAACCGATTATTGAGGTCCGTGGGCAGTGTGGTTTGGTCGGGCTTAGATTTTGGCTCCATACCTCAAAAGTCATACCTCCGCAGAGGCGCTTCTAAGAGGTTTTCGAGGCCTTAGACGAGCAATAAATGCCTCACGTGCAAATAGAAAAACTCGGTGTGAAAATCACACCGAGTTTTTCTATCTTAGGCAGGAAGATTAAACCTCTTCAGCTGCCTTTTCTGCTTCTTCAGCCTCTTGCTGAGCCTTCAGCAGTTTCGCTGCATTGCGACGACGCTTACGAAGTGCCTCGATGCGCTCTTCCAGCAGCACATCCAGCTCTTCAATCGAGCGACGCTCACGCAACATATCCCAGTGAGTACGTGGAGGCTTGACCGGCTTGGACTCGACTCCCTCACCTTCCATGAGGATGCCTAGCTTACCGTTCTTGCACATCCACTCCTCGGGGATTTCCGCATCATCAGCGAAGGGAACCTCATAGATTTCCCCGTCTGCGGTCTTGTACTTCACGAGCTGGCGAGGAGCCAGATCGTGGTCCCTATCCGTCTCATAGCTCACGGCGCCCATGCGGCTGCCACGAAGAACGCGATCTGCCATCTAGGTATCAGTCCTTTGCCCACTAGAATGCGGCCTCCAAGTTGCCGCAAAAGAATTCGTCTCACACAGTTTACCTGCTAGTGTGCAAATAAAACGACACGCTGCCAGTCACAACAGCTGCCCTTGAAATGTGATCAGACCTATAAGTATAGCCAAAACCCCCGAATCGTTGTATGGGAGGCAATCGACTAAGGTGTTAAAGGTGCAGAAATTAAGACCAAACCAGCAGACTACAAAGTGCTCCTGGTGCGGTAAAGACGTCGCCTCAACAGGCAGGGGACGTCCAAGGAAATACTGCAGCCAAGCTTGTAGGCAACGAGCCTACGAACAACGCAACAATGTCTCTGGCACAAGTATTCCCGCAGAAGCAGTGATTATGTCCCCAGATCGGGCAAGCGAACTCAAAGATTCGCTCTTTGAGCTCCGGTGCGCCGCCGAAGATATCGCAACCGCTGTTAATGAAGGGGAAGTGGCTCGCGATATCGCGAAGCTGTGCCAGGAGATGGTGGAATTAGCTCGGAATATTGAGAAGTTGAGGTAATGAGCAACATGCAGGGAAACGATTCCAAGAAATCTAGCGGCGCGAGTCGTGCGGAGAGCCCACTGATCAAGTTCCGGACATTGATTATCGTCATCTTTGTCATCTTGATCGTTGGTTTGGCATCTATTGCAGTGGGACCTGTCGTGTACCAGCTCATCATGGGACCTGGTGTGAAAACCGAAGGAATCCAGGCTGATGGCGCGGCACCTGCGTCCACCGACATGAACGGCACCTGGGATGTTGCCCCAGGAAGTATTCCAAACACCACCTCAGCTGGATTCACCTTCGCTGAGATCCTGCCAGGCGAAGAAAAGATCACCTCCGGCTCAACCACTGGTGTCACTGGCGAAGTGGTCATCGAGGATAACTCCCTGATCTCTGGTCTGATTACCGTCAACATGACTCACATCACCACCGATCAGGAAAAGCGCGACATCAACGTGCGCACTAAGCTCTTCCACACCGATCAGTACCCAGAAGCAACCTTTGAGGTTACCGATTCCGTTGATCTTTCTGCGCTCCCAGACACCGGATCCATTGCTCAGGTTGTCATCCCAGGCGAGTTGACCATCCACGGTGAAACCAAGGCTGTGGAGCCTACCTTCGATGTGCTTCGTACTGGTGACCAAGTTATCGTGGCTTCCGATATCGAAATCAACCGCCTCGACTTCGGTGTAGAAACCCCAGAGTTCATCGCCGCAAAGATCAATGAGACCGGCGAGATCAACGTCCGAATCGTATTGGAGAAATAAACCATGATGGCATCACGGATGATCCCAGCTCTGTGGTTCAGACTCATCGTGCTCATCGGATTCACCGGCTTTGTACTGTGGGAATCCATGTGGATCTTCGTCCTCATTGGGCTCTTGCTCATTGCAGTGAGTGGTTGGCAACTGTGGACCGCGTATAAAACTCGCGATGAAGTAGAAAAACAACGCAACACTTAAGACACCTGTGAGTTTCAAACTCCCCATTATCGCCTTAGTCAGGCGGTATTGGGGAGTTTTTGTTTATACAGGTGGCGCGATTCTTATATTTCATTAGGGTAACAGATCTGTTTCTATGTATTAAAGATCACACCGAGTGGTGGAATTTCCTCAAGTGATTTACCCACAATGGACTTTGTTGATACCCAATTCGAGAAAGGCCAATGCACGTGAGCACTCTTCCAAACAAGAAACTGCGTACTCGCATTTTCGCAGGTACCGCTGCCGTCGCACTGTCACTTGGTGTTGCGTCTTGCTCAAACGCAGAAGATGCTGTGGATAGCGCAACAGATGCTGCCAACTCTGCAACCTCCGCCGCGAGCTCAGCTGCTTCATCCGCGACCGCAGCTGCAGGATCTGCAATCAACGATGCCACTGGAACATCCGGCACTTCCAGCGCATCCACCACAGAGCCTTCCGGAACCTCTGGATCCGCCTCCGGGTCTGACTCGGCTGGAGGAGACACCACTGAAGTAGAAAGCGCCGATGGGGCCACCATCAGCATCCCAACTGCCGTCGTCACCGCTGCAAATGCTGCAGGATTCAGTACCCCTGAATCCGTAGAAGAAGGACCGAATGGTGAGTCATTGGTGACGTTCCCTGAAGGCTACGTTGTTAACTCAGCAGAAGGTGGTGCGCAGACACTCGTCGGTATGATCGGCGAAACCTGGATCGGCGAAGGCGGTCTATCCGCGGCAGTGGGACTTCCAACCGGACCTGAAGAGGCAACAACAAATGGTTGGACTCAGCAATTCACTGCAGGTGTGATCAGCTGGCTTGATGATGGATCAGGTCAGTTCGCAGCTTCTGTTGAACCTGCTTAAGGGAATCTCACCTGGGGCAGCCACTCCCGACTGGTTACGAAGAAAGTAAGTCAAGCTCCTAACTTACTGGGATCCTTGCAAAAGCGTCTCTGCCTTGCGGGAGTGGAGCCTCTCATGTCAGTTTGTTTTCGGTCTGAAGTTTCACACATGACTGTGCGTAGCAACGGATCTGACTAAATAAATGCATACGTCTATCAAGAACTTCTTGAAGCTGTGGTCGTGTAGAGTTTTGTCCCAGGCTTATTAATAAGGAGTAATTGTGGCGAAGCTCAATATTGATCAAAAGACCGTATTTGGTCTTTTTAGCGATAAACGTTCTGACTTCTTGATACCTGACTACCAGCGTCCCTACGCTTGGAGCCAAGACCAATGTGCAACTTTGTGGGATGACATTGTAAGTTTTGCCATCCCGGAAGACAATGAACACGGCTTTGACGAGGGTGAAGAGTATTTTCTTGGGCCTATCGTCACATTTCGCAATGCCTCTGGTCAGCTCGAAATCATCGATGGTCAGCAACGCCTCACAACCCTGCTTCTCTTGTTACGTGCTTTCTATGCTCGCTTCATCCACATGCAGGATGAAAGAAGCCAAACAACTCGTGAACGCATCGCACAGTGCATCTGGAAAACCGATGAATTTGGAAAACCTCGTCAAGATCAACTTAAGATCGACTCCGAAGTAGCTTCAGATAACGATAAGCATGAGTTTCTAGAGATTCTCAAAGTTGGTGAAGTTTCAAACGAGCATAATAGCCGTTACGCACAGGCGTTTAAATTCTTCAAGGATGAAATCGGGAACTTTATTGAAAAGTACCCGGACTATACAGCGCGTCTCGCCATTCGTATCCTTAATAACTTGATCCTGCTCCCGATTGAGGCAGAATCTCAGCAAACGGCACTTCGCATTTTTTCGACATTAAATGATCGGGGTCTGCCACTTGCAGATGCTGACATCTTCAAATCCCAGATGTACAAGTATTACTCAGATAAAGGCGAGAAAGATGATTTCATCACACGGTGGAAGCAGTTAGAAGAAACTAGCCAAGAGACTTTTACCAGTTCCCGCAATCCATTAGACGAACTTTTCACGCGCTATATGTACTTCGAGCGCGCAAAGCAGGGAATCCGAGATACCTCAACGATTGCATTGCGGGACTTTTATGAGGCAAATGGCTACGCATTACTAAAACAAGATGAGACTCTAGATAACCTTGAGTCCCTTCTAGATTTCTGGATCCGGGTAAATAATCAAGAAGGGTTCGATGAGCCGATCCTTCGTAAGCTGTATGTTCTTGGTCATGCACCGAATAATATGTGGACCTACTTGACGTCTGTGTACTACCTGCATAACAGAGACGCCGACGGAAACCTTGAACCAAAATCTTTCGAGAAATTCCTTCGAGTTATCACAGCCTTTATTTGGGCATATTCAATTATTCGCCCCGGTGTAAACGCGCTGCGCACACCCGTCTTCCCCGAAATGATTGGCATTACGAGAAATACGCCGGTGAACTTCGAAAATCATCGTTTCGAGGCAACTGCTGTCGATGCTCAATATCGAAATTACCAGTTCACCAATGGTCGCCAGATTTCTAAGTCCATGCTGGTTTGGTGGGCTTTCCAAGACGCTGACCAAAAACTATTGGATAGCGATCTAAAGCTTGAACTGGAACACATCTATGCAAAACGACGCGCTCAGTTTGAGGATGGCCTCATCCGAAAAGAAAACATTGAGTCTTTAGGAAATAAAGCGATCCTCGAGAAAAAGATCAATATTCGGGCCTCTGACTACCGCTTTGCTGATAAAAAGTCCCATTATTTAGGAAGGGAGGCGAAGTCAGAGCAGGCTCGAAAGGGGACCGCTAATGCGGAACTACGAAAGCTTGCAGCCTCAAAGGAAGATTTTGTCGAGAAAGACATCGTTGCACGCAATGAGCAAATTCTGCATATGTTCCTGAAAGAACTAAATGATTGTGGTCTCCTTGCAAACTAAGAACCAGTTCGCCTGCAACTAAGGATTGCGCAGGTGGAGGGGCGCGTCGATAAGCAAATTTTTAGCCCAGCTTGCCTGATAGGCGCTCAAGCCTATCGCGGCTGGGGCCGTCGAGCCCGATGATCTCCACGCTCTTGTCGCGCGCGGCGTATTTGTGGATGATGCTGTCCAGCGTGGCTACCGTGGAGGCGTCCCAGATTTCTGCGGCGGTGAGATCGATGATGATCTGCTCGGCCTCGTCGGAGTAGTCGAAGGAGTACACCATATCGTTCGAGGACGCCCAAAATAGCTGGCCCTTGACGGTATAGGTGCTGATGTTGTTGTCGGTGGTGCGCTCCACAGACACGAGGTGGGCCACGCGGCGAGCAAACATGACCATGGCGGTGAGCACTCCGAGGATGACACCGATTGCCAGGTTTCCGGTGGCGAGGGTGGCAATGATCGTGATAAACATGACGATCGTTTCACTCAGCGGCATGAATTTGAGGGTGCGCGGGTTCAGCGAATGCCAGTCCGCGGTGTCGATGGAGACGATAATCATGACTGCCACGAGTGCTGCCATGGGGATTTTGCCCACGACATCGCCCAGCAAAACCACCAGGAGCAGCAGGAAGCCGCCGGCCAAGAAGGTGGATAGGCGAGTGCGGGCTCCTGAGTTTTTCACGTTGATCATGGTCTGGCCGATCATCGCGCAGCCACCCATGCCGCCCAAAAACGCGGTGATAATGTTTGCGATGCCCTGACCTGCAGCTTCGCGGGATTTATTGGAGTGAACCTCCGTAATATCATCGACCAGCTTGGCGGTCAGCAGCGATTCCATCAACCCAACAAGCGACATTCCAAGCGCATACGGCCCAATAATTCTTAGAGTCTCAAGAGTAAGCGGAACGTTGGGAATGAGGAATTCTGGTAGGGAAGAGGGGAGTTCGCCCTGGTCAGAGACGTTTGGAATGTTGATTCCGAAAACCCACACGATCGCAGTCAAGGCCACGATAACAATCAGCGGAGCCGGAATCACCGAGGTCAGCTTCGGCCAAAACAGCATGATGCCAATACCCAGCGCGAACAGCGGATACACCATCCACGGAACATCGATCAGGTGCGGCAGCTGCGCAAAAAACACCAAGCACGCCAGCGCATTAACAAATCCGAGCATGACGGAACGCGGAATGAACCGCATCAGCTTGGCTACACCCAGCAACGACAACGCAATCTGAATAATGCCCGCCAAAATTACCGTGGCCAGGAAATATTCCACGCCATGATCCCGAACGACCGGTGCAATCACCAGCGCCACAGCGCCTGTCGCCGCGGAAATCATCGCAGGGCGTCCACCTGTAAGCGCAATGGTCATTGCCATGGTGCACGACGCAAAAAGGCCCATCTTAGGATCCACGCCAGCTAATACGGAAAACGCAATCGACTCCGGAATCAGCGCGAGCGCCACCACGAGGCCAGCTAAAACCTCGGTGCGAAACCTCCGCGGGCTACTAAACGCGAACCTAAACGAGGCAAGCACACCCGTCGGGCTCAGCGGCTCTTGTCGGGTGGCCGAAGTTGTCGAAGTTGTCGAAGACACGAAAGAATCTCACTTAATCTGGGTAGTCTAGAAAAATTTAGGCGCTTGTCGACGCGCCTAGCCACCAAGCGCGAAAGCTTTGCTGGCGCCTTTCAGGCGACTTGGAACAAGGCGGTCCTTAGGCGGGGGAAAACATAAGGGTAGCTGGTGTTTTGGTGGGTCACAAATTATCAGGTTTAATGTCAGAGTGACGAAATAAAGATAGGGAACAGGTCGGTTATTTTTGCCTGCGAACCATCTCTTCGATCCAAATCGGAGCAAAAGGCGAGGTGCAATTTGGAGGGGTCGGATAATCTTTGAGAACTTCCAGGCGCTTACCAATGGCAATGGCACGATCACGAAGCTCTGGACGATGGATGCCGATTTGCGCCAAACATTCATTCATTGACCACTGTACGCGAGGCTCGGCAGTTTTCATCTGAGCTTCAATGGTGTCAAGGATTGCGGAATCGTCCAATGCTTCCGGCTTTGTGATAACGGCATGAGTGTTGAGAGCCCAGCCGGCGGCCGCAACATTCTCGGCGGCATCCTCAAGCCAGAGCACACGGAGATCGTTCCAATGAGGATTCTTCTTGACCACATAATTGATCAACCAATCGAGAACCTTCGGTGTGCGAGCCTCAAGGATCATCGAGTCGAGTTCAGACTGATCAAATTCCTTGGGCCGGCAAATAAGCAACGCCACCAAACGTGCGGCCGTATCGTTGGTTGCCCAAAGCTCACGAGCCAGCGGCTGGTTCTTTTTCAGCTCTTTGGCAACGGCGCGAAGCTTGGTGAGGTTCACCGCGTGATCATCGCCGTGACGTTCATTGACGGCAAGGATCTTTGGATCCTCAAGTTCTTTAAGGGATGCAAGTGTTGATTCGGCGAGCGTTGAAGTCATGGGCTTAAACTTACCAGCGGCCTGCGACATGGCCAGATATGGATAATTGTCCGATAATGTACATTATGTCATTTTGGCGGGAAGGGGTTCTGCCCCATTATCGGCTTTCCTCTGCATGGAAAATTTCCACGCATCATTGCGCTCTGCACCTTGTCCGCCGCTTGAGATTTTTCCTCCGGCAGGAATCGTTGCTTCCAAATTTTGCGGCAGAGCTTTTTAGATTCTTCGCGAGGCAACTCTTGTGGCGCCACCCGACCGACCGTTGCCGGGTGCGGAATATCGTTTGAGCGAATTTGAGGTCCCGGTGTGACGTAATGGCTCCAGTGACGTAAAGACGGCTGTGACGAATCGAATCCTGTGACAAATTGACCTCCGTGACGTAACCGCCCTTGTGACGAATGTGCGAATGTGACGAAACCTTGGTGAAACCGCTGTTTTTGTTCGAATAGCCCATTTCTCGCACTTTTAGCCGTTTTTCCCTGTTTTCAACCCATATCCATACTCATCTCATTAACGTCACATTGACAAAACTCTCCCCGTAAATAGGCAGCAAAAAGCCCGATCGGATAACGTTCATTATCGTCTCGGGCTATATGTGTGGCGGATTGACCCTTAAAACCCTAAGCGGCGATCGCCCAGGAGTTCTCGCCAACCTTAGCGACTGGCATCAATGAGTAAGCGCTGAAAGCACCATTGAGCGGCGTTGCGCAGAGATCAACGTTGGCACGATCAATCTTGTCGTAGACAACTTCCCCATCCTGATTGGACAGAGCCAAGTAGGACACGCCCGAAGGAACACCAGACTCGTCCAGGTTCAGCTCAGACAGGTCTACGCCCAGTGACTGCTCGAGTGTTGCGGTTGGAGTTCCTTCGCACAGAATCGCCGCGGAGACGTATTCATCGCCGTAGATGTCTGCCAGTGCGACTGCAGAGACCTGAAGGCCTTGCCTATCAAATGCTGCGACGGTTTGTTCTAGCGCACCTGCAGTTGGAAAGGTCTTATCAGCATTATTGCTTGATGCGTACGCGACCATGCCAGCCATCGCGACGATCCAGGCGACGATGATTACTGCAACGATTCCTTTAGCTTTGTTTGAAAGACTCACGTGCTTGGGTCCTCCACCCTTCTTGTTTAGTTTAAGTGACTATGTCACCTTAGCTTGCCGTTCTGTTTCATGACTCCCCTATGCCTGAAAGTTTCCTGTATGTCTGTTTTTCATGGAAAATTAAAGGAATGATGCGCACGTAGACAACCATGCCAATCAGTTCCACGAGGGTTTGAGTGACAACTACGACGGCCGCTATTTCCAGGCCTGCAGGAAGTGCTAACGCTAAAGGTAAAACGACCAAAGAGTTACGGGTTGCTCCGCTAAAAACGATGGCTCGTTGCTCTTTGAAACCTAAGCCACCGAGTTTGGACATCCCGCCACCAATTGGAATCATCACCATCAAAAAGGCGACATATAGTGGCACTACTGTGGCGATATCGGTGAATTGACCACTCACAGCTTCCACTTGCGATGCGATGACAGCGAACAACGTCAGCATCATTAAAGGCACCATGATTGCTTCTGCAGCAGCCATAATTGTACGTCCTACCTGCCACTTTCTTGCCACTTGCTGAGTTCCCGCAGCGGCAACAAGTGGAATGAGAATCAGGAGGAAAAATGCTTCTACAAATGGGCCGAAAGAGATTGAGCTAAGGGCATCTGAACCCACAAAAACAGCCAGGAAGACGGGGATCAGCAGGATTTGGACAAGCATTAATATTGGCGTGGCGGCAAGGAGCTTGTCTTGGGCGGCCCTGGCCAAACCAGCAAAGACAATGACGTAATCAATGCACGGCGCGAGAATCACCAGTAAAAATCCGATTAGAAGCGCCTCATCACCCGCAATGAATCTGCTCAACGCAAAAGCCACCAGAGGCACTGCAACAAAATTGACGGACATGAGCACTGTGAGAAATCTCAGATCTTTCAGCGCTGCACCAATCCGAGTGATCGGAATACCGAGAAAAGTGGCATAAAGCAGCGCCATTAACGCTGGGTTAATGGCGATTTCGAAACCCCCTGTAGAGCCTGGCCACTGCAAACCCACCAGTGCTCCGGCGATAAGAGCCGTGATATACAGTGGGATTTGAAATCTATCCCACGCTTCAACGACCCGTTTCAATGATGCTCCTTGTTTGCGCTAAAAGCTGTCTGAGGATAATGCGCCGAGGGTTACGCGCTGAGGTGTTCGTAGACGATGTTTGCGCCGATTCCGATCAAGATTATTCCGCCAAGAATCGTAGCCCACTTGCCAAACTTTCCTCCACCATGGTGTCCGATCCAGGCGCCAACAAGCGAAAGTGCGAAGGTGATGAGGCCCATGGACAGTGCCACTTTGAGGATGGAGACTTCCACGAATGCCAGGCCCATGCCAACGGCTAATGCGTCAATGCTGGTGGCTAGCCCCAGGATAATTGCTGGCCTAAATTGAACGCGGCCGTCATCGACAATGGTTTCATCGTCTTCAGGTTGGAAGGCGTCCCAGATCATTTTGGCGCCGACAACACCCAATAGTGCAAAAGCGATCCAGTGATCAATTTCGGCGATGAAGGTAATTCCAGCAAAGAAACGGCCGATAACCCAGCCGATTAAAGGCATTGCCGCTTGGAAGACACCAAAGATGCCCGCCAGGACAAGTGCGCGTTTGAAAAGGTTAACTTGAATGGCGGTGCCGCGGACAACGGAACAAGCAAACGCATCGGCGGCGACACCGATGGAAAGCAGAAAGATTTGTAGAAAGGGCATGGTTCTCCCATGAGCCGTGCCTGGGCATAAAAAATAGACCCCGGCGAAGTGTGAACGCCGAAGGTCTCGCTCGCCTGAACCGATAAAGCCCCTTTTTAAGGCCTTGTTCAGGTGGTATGCCGGGTGCAAGGTTAACCTGCTCCAGTATGTCGAACATACCTCAAACAAAAACGAGTCAGATCGCCTTTGTGTGGAACTACTCCCCTTCGAAATGGAAGTGGTTGCGCCAAGTTTTTCGTTGCTTGGGCGTTAACGATTCTATATATACTTCCCTAGAAATCAAGTGAGCATTCATCTCATTGCAGAACGTTGAAGCATCATTGACTAGGATATGTAGACATGACAGAGGAACGCGAGATTCTGACCTATGAGATGTTCGGAACAGCAATGCGGGAGCTGGCCCAAGAAATTATTGATGACTACCAGCCAGATTGCGTGCTGTCCATTGCGCGTGGTGGTCTTCTAATCGGTGGCGCACTTGGTTATGCGCTGGGTATCAAGAATGTATCGGTGATCAATGTGGAGTTCTACACCGATATTGGAGAACACTTGGAGGAGCCAATGATGCTGCCTCCAACTCCAAAAGCTGTTGATCTCTCGGGAATGCGTGTGCTCGTCGCTGACGATGTCGCGGATACCGGAAAGACTCTTGAGTTGGTCAGGGACTTCCTGGGTGACCAAGTTGTCGAAGTACGCACTGCAGTGATCTATCACAAGCCAAACAGTGTGTTTAAGCCGGAGTATGTGTGGCGTGAGACTGATAAGTGGATTAACTTCCCATGGTCTACCCTGCCTCCAGTGGAGCCTTCTAAGTAATTTTTCACCCGTAAAAGTGCTGCTCGCAAATCCTGTGAGCAGCACTTTTTCCATTTTCTACCAAAAATTCCAAAGATCTACCCATACTTTTCCCGCGATCATCCAACCAAGAAAACTGTTCCAAGCTCCATCACAGTCTCCCCTCCCAAAATCTCAATATATGAAACCATAGCGCCTAACATCTCATTGTATGGGATTGACTCTAATAATCTCCTGTGGAAACATCGCAAGGGTAATTATTGGAATCTATTATTGTGTGAGGCGATAACTCGTGACCACAACTGATCACTCCACGGAGTTGAATCCTTCTGATCCAGATGGGCAGACGGCAACCCTAGTGATTGACAAGAAAACTAAACGTCGGGTTGCAGCAGCCTCCACCATCGGCACAACCATCGAGTTCTACGATTTTTATGCGTACGCTGCGGCAGCTGTCGTTGTTTTCCCAAGTCTGTTTTTCCCTGCCAATGACAACCCAACCGTGAACCTGTTGGCATCGTTTGCCACCTTTGGTCTTGCGTTCGTTGCTCGTCCACTCGGTTCAATCATTTTCGGGCACTTCGGTGACCGTGTGGGACGCAAAGCTACCTTGATCGGTTCACTGCTGACCATGGGCATTGCCACCATCTTGATCGGCCTGCTGCCTACTTATGGTCAGGTCGGAATCATTGCACCTGCGCTGTTGGCGCTCATGCGTTTCTGCCAGGGCCTGGGCCTTGGCGGTGAATGGTCTGGCGCTGCGTTGCTGGCTGGTGAAAACGCGGAAAACACTCACCGCGCTCGTGCTGCAATGTGGCCACAGCTGGGTGCACCGTTTGGTTTCTTCTTGGCCAATGGTTTCATGCTCATTCTGGTCGGTGTGCTTGCCCATCAGGACGGCGATCTTCACGGCGCGTTCATGACCTGGGGTTGGCGTCTGCCATTCCTGTCTTCGGCGATCATGATCGCAGTTGGCCTGTGGGTGCGTTTCTCACTGGAGGAAACTCCAGTGTTCAAGCAGGCTGTTGATCAGGGCAAGAAGGTGAAGTCTCCGCTCAAGGAGCTGTTCAAGACTTCCCCTGGCCCTGTTGTGCAGGCTACTTTGATCATGCTGTCCACTTATACCTTGTTCTACCTGGTTACCACGTGGATTCTGTCGTATGGCATCGGTAATCGCAGCACCGGAAACGGCCTGTCTATTCCGTACTTTGAGTTCTTGCAGTTGCAGCTGGCCACCATCGTGTTCTTCGCCATCATGATCCCTGTGTCAGGATGGTTGGCTGATGTGTGGGGTCGTAAAAACACCCTGACCTTGGCTTCTGTGCTGCTTCTCGGCTTTGGTCTGACGTTTAATCTGCTGCTGGATCCAGAGACCGCCACCAAGACCACCGTGTTCATCTTCTTGTTCGTGGGCATGAGCATCATGGGTCTGATCTTTGGACCCATGTCGGCAATTTTGCCGGAGCTCTTCCCCACCAACGTCCGCTACACGGGCTCCGGAATCGCCTACAATGTCTCCTCGATCCTCGGTGCAGCTATTGCACCGTTCATCGCAACGTGGCTGGTGTCTGAGTTTTCAGTGGCGTACGTCGGCTATTACCTCATCATCGTCACCGCAATTACCTTTGTTGCGGTGCTGACGATGAAGGAAAACAAAAACCACGACCTCCGAGAGGTCTAAAAGATTTTTGCTTATCGACGCCCCCTTCTGTTTCTTGTCGTCAACGCAAATTGCACTGCATTGAGACATCCCAGGCGTAACAGGGCTTCAATAAGCGCGTAGTGATACACCCACATGCGGCGGTAGACGGCATCAAAGCCATCTGCCGCCGCTTCGCGTATCTGGCCTTCAAACACTTCACGTTGCAACTGCACGCTTTTTAGGTAATGGCCCGCAAAGTGTGTTTCCTTCACCACGCGCAGAGAAGAATCCCTATCAACAAGCTGATGAACTTCATCAACAGTTGGGTAATGCAGCGCAGGCCAAATATAGGCCTTGAGCAAAGAAATCGCTTCAGAACACACAGGACCCCATTGGTCAGTAGCTACCAAGGATTGCATGGCTACGTTGCCGCCGGTGGTGAGCATTCTGTCGATAGCTTTAATAAACCGCTTGGAACCGTGCTTGCCCACCACTTCTAGCTTCTCCATGGCGACTATCGAATCGTAGGCGCCACCCCATTCGCGTGGCGAGGGAATCGCCTGGGGAATGACCTCGATGTGAATATCCTCCTCCACACCGGCGAGCACAAACGTCTCCTCCAGGCTTGAAACTTGCGCGGGATCAGCCGTTAAAGCGTCAACAGTTCCCTGGCGTCGAGCAGCCAAAATAGCTAAAGCTCCACCACTGCTGGGAAACTCCAACACATGGCTTCCGGCTTTAACTTTGGCGCCGTCAAGCAAAAAGGACGCTGCTCGGCGCTGAGCCTCGCCGAGGTCTTCACGCTCCACGGCCACAGGCTCCGAGATCTTGGTGATATCCACAAAGTGAGATGCGGGCTCCCTATTGCGACCAGCTCCCGGCACATGGCTTTTCACTGCGGTACGTAAAGTGGTTGGAACACCGGAGGCAAAAACTCCACCAAATGCGCTCATGCCATCACCTGAACTTAAACGAATGAGCTCATTGGGTAGTGCGCCTCCGGCATCCACGGCTTGTCCTGGCAGGGTGAACGATCCAGATAGTTTGCCGCGGGGTTTAAACCCAGTTCCCAACAAAGCGGTCAAGACGTCGGCAAGCCTCTCGCTGCGCCACTCACCTGCCATGTAGCTCTCAGCGAGCCCCAGCCAGCCCGATGCGGCCAAACGTGAGAATAATTCCTCATGATCAATAATGAGATCCGGGTCATTTCCTAGCAGAACTAAACCTGCGTTGCTGCAGGCCTTGGCAAATCGATATTCTGCTTGCCGTGCGCGTGCACCAGCAAACGCTAGGTTGGGCACTGACGCCACCCCAGGCCACTCTTCCACATCAATGGGTTCAAGATGGCGCAAACGTGCCTCTGCCATACGTTTGATGCACCTCCAGTGGGATTTATGCCAAGAACGCTCAATGATTACTTAATCAAGAAAGTTCGGCGGGTTAACTGCTAAAAGTAGTGTACGTGCGCATGACGATTCGGGAGTGAAGGCGCGTCGAAGTGGGTTTAATCCGGCGATATTTCGCCTTTAATCCAGCACGGATAAAAAGTTCTGACATTTGACGTGACATATGCCATACCAACGTGCATACTTATTCAAAGTGGGCGCGAATTTCGCAAGATTTTCTCCGAACGGACAGAAAAGCATGACCCGATCCTGTTTGTTTCCGTAGGAAGTACTATTGTTTAACGCGTACACGTGCTCAACACGACAACGCTTAAACGGCTGCACGCGTAACACGGCAGACCGCACAAGCTTTAAGATCCACGATCAGGAGACTTTGACAAATATGTCAGTTAACCCAACCCGCCCCGAAGGCGGCCGTCACCACGTCGTCGTCATCGGTTCTGGTTTTGGTGGCCTTTTTGCTGCCAAGAACCTGGCCAAGGCAGACGTCGATGTCACTCTGATTGACCGCACCAACCACCACCTCTTCCAGCCACTGCTGTACCAAGTGGCAACCGGTATCCTCTCCTCCGGTGAAATCGCACCTTCCACTCGACAGATCCTGGGCTCCCAGGAAAACGTCAACGTCATCAAGGGCGAAGTCACCGACATCAACGTCGAGTCCCAGACTGTGACCGCCTCCCTGGGCGAGTTCACCCGCGTTTTTGAGTACGATTCCTTGGTCGTTGGTGCTGGCGCAGGTCAGTCCTACTTCGGCAATGATCACTTCGCTGAGTTCGCACCTGGCATGAAGTCCATCGACGATGCACTGGAGATTCGTGCACGCATCATCGGTGCTTTCGAGCGCGCTGAGATCTGCGAGGATCCAGCTGAGCGCGAACGCCTGCTCACCTTCGTCGTTGTTGGCGCTGGCCCAACCGGTGTTGAGCTTGCTGGCCAGTTGGCTGAGATGGCTCACCGCACCCTTGCTGGTGAGTACAAGAACTTCAACACCAACTCCGCAAAGATCATCCTGCTTGATGGTGCTCCACAGGTTCTTCCTCCATTCGGTAAGCGCCTAGGCCGCAACGCACAGCGCACCCTGGAAAAGATGGGTGTCAACGTTCGCCTGAACGCTATGGTCACCAACGTTGACGCTACCTCGGTCACCTACAAGACCAAGGACGGCGAAGAGCACACCATCGAATCTTTCTGCAAGATTTGGTCCGCTGGTGTTGCGGCATCCCCACTGGGCAAGCTCGTCGCAGAGCAGACCGGTGTTGAGACCGACCGCGCAGGCCGCGTCATGGTTAACGATGACCTGTCTGTTGGCGATCAGAAGAACGTCTTCGTTGTTGGCGACATGATGAACTACAACAACCTCCCTGGTGTTGCTCAGGTAGCAATCCAGAGTGGTGAGTACGTTGCTGAGCAGATCGAAGCTGAGGTTGAAGGCCGCTCCAACACCGAGCGCGAAGCTTTCGATTACTTCGACAAGGGCTCCATGGCTACCATCTCCCGCTTCTCCGCAGTGGTGAAGATGGGCAAGGTTGAGGTCACCGGCTTCATCGGTTGGGTTCTGTGGTTGGCTGTTCACATCATGTTCCTGGTTGGCTTCCGCAACCGTTTCGTCTCCGCAATCAGCTGGGGCCTGAACGCACTGTCCCGCAAGCGTTGGAACCTGGCAACCACCCGCCAGCAGCTCCACTCACGCACCACGCTGTCCAAGTTCGCTCACGAGCTTGAGGAAGCATCTTCTGATCTTCCAATCGAGCTGCGCGACAACCAGCGTTTCAGCGGAAAGTAATTTTCTTACGACGCTGCGTAGTTAAAAAGCGTGACTCCCCACATTCTCGGGAGTCACGCTTTTTTGATTCTGCCCGCATTCTTGGATGTGTGATGTACGGCAGGTGAATTCCGCTTTGCTAGGCTGAATACTAGGCACGGGGTGCCAACCGGATGGAAAAATTCCGGAGGCTGAGAAAACACCCGTTGAACCTGCTCTAGCTCGTACTAGCGAAGGGATGGCCTTAACGTGGCTAACTCGTTTTTGGATTCTTTAACTCTTGTTCGACAAAACACTCCTCTTGTTCAGTGTTTGACCAACTCTGTGGTCATGCAATTCACAGCCAATGTGTTGCTTGCCGCTGGTGCGACCCCTGCGATGGTGGATACTCCAGCTGAATCGGCAGAATTCGCCGCTGTGGCCAATGGAGTGCTCATCAATGCGGGAACTCCTTCTGCGGAGCAATACCAAGGCATGACCAAGGCCATTGAGGGTGCACGAAAAGCTGACACACCATGGGTGTTAGACCCAGTTGCTGTGGGTGGGTTGTCGGAGAGGACCAAGTATGCGGAGGGAATCGTCGATAAGCAGCCTGCCGCAATTCGTGGAAACGCCTCAGAGATCGTGGCGCTTGCGGGGCTCGGTGCCGGTGGGCGCGGCGTAGACGCGACCGATTCCGTGGAAGTGGCGTTGGAGGCGGCGCAATTGTTGGCCAAGCGCACTGGTGGCGTCGTGGCTGTCTCTGGTGCGGAGGACTTGATTGTGTCTGCGGATCGGGTGACGTGGTTGCGTTCGGGGGATCCGATGTTGCAGCTGGTGATTGGCACTGGATGCTCTTTGGGCGCGCTGACAGCTGCCTATCTAGGTGCCACGGTTGACTCAGATATTTCCGCGCACGATGCTGTGTTGGCTGCGCATGCACATGTGGGTGCTGCTGGCCAGATTGCAGCACAGAAGGCATCGGCGCCAGGCAGCTTTGCGGTGGCGTTTATTGATGCGCTTTATGACGTGGATGCCCAGGCTGTGGCCTCGTTGGTTGATGTGCGAGAGGCCTGAAAAGTACGTGACTGATTTTTCTTTGTATCTGGTCACCGATCCCGTTTTGGGTGGCGGGCCAGAAAAAGTAGCTGGAATTGTTGACAGCGCAATTTCCGGCGGAGTTTCTGTGGTGCAGCTGCGCGATAAGAACTCAGGCGTGGAAGATGTTCGTGCGGCAGCAAGGGAGCTGAAAGAACTCTGCGATGCTCGCGGGGTGGCGCTTGTTGTCAACGATTACTTAGATATCGCCGTTGAGCTGGGTCTTCACCTGCACATTGGTCAAGGCGATACACCTTATACGCAAGCACGGGAGCTGCTTCCAGCTCATCTTGAATTGGGTTTGAGCATTGAAAACCTGGATCAATTGCATGCTGTGATCGCGCAGTGCGCCGAGACTGGTGTGGCATTGCCCGATGTGATTGGCATTGGTCCGGTGGCCTCTACTGCGACCAAACCAGATGCGGCACCCGCATTGGGTGTGGAAGGCATCGCTGAGATCGCCGCTGTAGCTCAAGACCACGGCATCGCATCAGTAGCTATTGGAGGCGTTGGTCTACGCAACGCGGCCGAACTCGCTGCTACGCCCATCGACGGTCTGTGCGTGGTCTCTGAAATCATGACCGCCGCCAATCCAGCAGCTGCGGCAACTCGCCTGCGGACTGCTTTTCAACCTACTTTCTTGCCTGAAACTCAAACTGAACTCTCTCAAACAGAACTCCAAGGAGCCTTCGTGAATTCGCCTTCTGCCCCACGTGTGTTGTCTATTGCAGGCACTGATCCCACAGGTGGTGCAGGTATTCAGGCTGATCTGAAGTCCATTGCAGCAGGTGGCGGCTACGGCATGTGCGTTGTGACCTCGCTGGTCGCGCAAAACACCCACGGCGTCAACACGATCCACACCCCACCCTTGACCTTTTTGGAAGAACAGCTGGAAGCGGTCTTTTCCGACGTCACCGTCGATGCCATCAAGCTCGGCATGTTGGGCTCTGCCGACACCGTCGATCTGGTGGCTTCGTGGCTTGGCTCCCACGAGCACGGTCCCGTGGTGCTTGATCCCGTCATGATCGCCACCAGCGGTGATCGCCTACTGGATGCGAGCGCTGAAGAATCGCTGCGCCGCCTAGCCGTGCACGTCGATGTGGTCACCCCCAATATCCCCGAACTTGCCGTGTTGTGCGACAGTGCTCCTGCCATCACCATGGATGAGGCCATTGCTCAGGCTCAGGGATTTGCGCGGACTCATGACACCATCGTCATTGTCAAGGGTGGACATCTGACTGGCACGCTTGCTGATAACGCTGTCGTGCGCCCCGACGGCTCGGTGTTCCAGGTGGAAAACCTGCGTGTCAACACCACCAACTCCCATGGCACAGGCTGTTCGCTCTCTGCGTCACTTGCCACCAGGATCGCCGCCGGCGAAAGCGTGGAAAAAGCCCTCGAGTGGTCCACGCGTTGGCTCAACGAAGCGCTCCGCCACGCCGATCACTTGGCTGTAGGTACTGGAAACGGCCCTGTCGACCACGGTCACCTGGCACGACGCATGACCCACGCGGCGGAAACCACTCCCTGGGCACACCTTCGGACTCCGCGCCTAGACGGCGCCACCGCGGCAAGTTTCACCACACCCTCCACGGTAAAAAGCCCAGCTCCACGCATCGAACCTGCCGGGCCTTTCACGCGCGCGCTGTGGGAGGCAAGTGGCGATATCATCGCGGACATCAACAGTTCTGACTTCATCACCATGCTTGGCGACGGCACCCTCCGGCGCCCAGAGTTCGATTTCTACATCGACCAAGACGCCCAATACCTCGCCCAATATTCCCGAGCATTGGCACGACTCTCTTCGATCGCACCTGATTCACACGCACAAATCGAATGGGCTCAAAGCGCTGCAGAATGCCTGGTCGTGGAAGCCGAACTGCACCGCTCTTATATGGCAGGGAAAGAAGTCTCCGCACCATCACACATCACGATGGCCTATACCGACTTCCTCATCGCACGCACCTACACTGAGGACTACGTCTGCGGTGTGGCGGCCGTACTGCCGTGCTACTGGCTCTACGCAGAGATCGGATTGATGCTGGCTGAACAAAACCACGACGAGCACCCCTACAAGGACTGGCTCAACACTTACTCCGGTGAAGAATTCATCGCTGGAACCCGTGCGGCTATCGCACGTCTAGAAAACGCTCTAGAAAATGCGGGTGCTGAACAACGCGTCGATGCTGCTCGAGCATTCTTGAGCGCCTCTGTTCATGAACGCGAGTTCTTTGATCAGGCAACTCGCCATGGTTGGACAATGGTTGGATCTAGCTAAACCTGATCTCACTGCGCGCCGGGCCATCTCTGTCAATTAGGAGGTGACCCGGCGCGCTTTTGCAGCTGTGGGGTTGGGCTGGGGGCAAGTGTTCATGTAGGTGTCATTGATCGTTCACTCAAGGTTGGACGTTGTGTTCATGAAGAAATTTTATGATGAACGCATCGTCCATTTCTTCCCGATTCAAGGATCTTTTTGTGACACCCAGTATTGTTTTTGATTTCGATGGCACGCTTGCCATTGGCCATGGCCCTGTCCTTGCGTATGCATTGTGTGTTGCACCGGAGGGTTCCAAGGACTTTCTGGAGCGTGTGCGCAGGGAGCTTCGGCGCTATGACGATGGTCAGAGTATTTACCGTGATGGGTATGACATTGTGGCTAAGTTGGCGTCGGAATTAGGGATTGATGATGGCACGATGTCTGTCGCTTATGGCGAGAGCCGGAAGTTGCTTGGTTCGGATTTAGCGCCTGTTGAGCATGTGCGGGGTATTAAGGATATTTTGTCCTCGTTGAAAGGTCATGCTCGGTTGGTTTTAGCTACCAATGCCCCGGAAAATGGCGTGCATGATTTGCTGCGTCAGTGGGGTGTTGCTGATTTGTTTGATCAGTTGCATTTTGTGGTGGGTAAGCCTGCAGGGTTGATTTCGATCATTTCTGATTTGCAGCTTGATGGTCCGGTGCTTGCGGTGGGCGATATTTATGAATTCGATCTGAGTCCTGCAGCGCAGTTAGGTGCAGATACGGCTCTGGTTGGAGCTACAGCAACCATTTCTGAAGCGAAGGTCTCCATGCGTGGAGATTCTATCGCTGATCTCCCTCTCCTTGCCTGGGTTTCTTCCCGGGTCTCCTCTTCTTAACTTTCTTGTCTCATGTCGCTGAAAGGTTTTTAAAGATCTCATGTTCAAACTCTCTAAGCCATCCAAGTCCATGCGTGTTGCTGTTTCTACGCTTGCGATCTCTACCCTTGCTCTAGTTGGTTGTTCCTCTTCCGATGAGTCTTCTTCCTCATCATCTGCGTCTTCTTCTTCGGATGCTGCAAGCCAGTGGCCTGAGTCCATTACTTTGTCTCTTGTTCCTTCCACGGAGGGTGAGGATTTGGCTGAAGCGTTGGCTCCTTTGACTGATTACCTGTCTGAGAACCTTGGTATTGAGGTCAATGGTGTGGTGGCATCTGATTACGCTGCAACCGTTGAGGCTTTGGGTGCTGATCAGGCTCAGGTGATCATCACTGATGCGGGTTCCCTGTATAACGCGATTGAGCAGTACGATGCGCAGCTGATTCTGCGTGATGTTCGTTTCGGTGCCACCTCGTACTCTGCTGTGGCTTACACCAACAATCCTGATAAGTACTGCACCGATGCACCAGTGGCTGCGTCTTATGCTGCGTCCGATGTAGACATGCTTTACTGCAACGGTATTGAAACTGAGGGCCAGGCTGCTACCGGTGAGGGCCCAGCAGCTCTTGATGCGCTGGAAAAGATCGAGTCCGGTGACAAGGTAGCGCTGCAGGCTGCAACCTCTCCTGCGGGTTACCAGTACCCTATCGTCGCTATGCAGGATCTGGGCATGGATACCGATTCCGCTTTTGTTCAGGTTCCAGTAGAGGGCAACAACAACGCTGTGCTGTCTGTCCTGAACGGTGACGCGGAAGTGTCCTTCGGTTTCTGGGATGCGCGTTCCACCGTGCTGTCTGAGGCTCCTAACGCAGCTGAGGATGTCGTAGCGTTTGCCTACACCGAGATGATCCCTAACGGTGGCGTCGCAGCGTCCAAGTCCCTTCCATCCGACCTGGTGGAAAAGCTCACCGAGTTGATGGATGATTACGCAGATTCCTCCGAGGAAGCCAAGGATGTCATGTTCGACATGGTTGGTCTGTCTGACTGGACTGCTGATACCGCACAGGATGAAATCACTCGTTACGGCGAGATCCTGAAGAAGTTTTCCAACTAATTTCCCTGTTTCCAATACTCAAGGTGTGCGCATATGAATTCTGATGCTTCGGCTACCACCAACTCCTGGGCTATCAACTTCGACCATGTGTCGGTGACGTATCCCAATGGGACGAAAGCCCTCGATGATATTTCCCTCACCATCAATCCCGGTGAGATGGTTGCCATCGTGGGTCTGTCAGGATCGGGTAAATCCACGCTGATTCGCACGATCAACGGTCTTGTCCGCGCTACGGAAGGCACCGTGACGGTGGGGCCGCATCAGATCAACACCTTGAAGGGGAAAGCACTGCGTGATGCCCGTGGGCAGATCGGCATGATTTTCCAGGGGTTCAACCTGTCGGAACGCAGCAGTGTGTTCCAGAATGTTTTGGTGGGCCGCTTCGCGCACACAGCGTGGTGGCGTAACCTCCTCGGGCTTCCCACGGAGCACGACAAGCAGATTGCTTTTCACGCGTTGGAGTCCGTGGGCATTTTGGACAAAGTGTGGACCCGAGCTGGTGCTTTGTCGGGTGGACAGAAACAGCGCGTTGCTATTGCGCGCGCCTTATCGCAAGATCCGTCTGTCATGCTGGCAGATGAGCCTGTGGCAAGCCTTGATCCGCCAACCGCGCATTCCGTGATGCGCGATCTAGAAAACATCAACAACGTGGAAGGCCTCACCGTGTTGGTGAACTTGCACTTGATTGATTTGGCTCGTCAATACACCACAAGGCTTGTGGGTTTGCGTGCCGGCAAGCTTGTCTATGACGGTCCCATCTCTGAGGCCACCGATAAAGACTTTGAAGCTATCTATGGTCGCCCCATCCAGGCTAAAGACCTGCTAGGTGATCGCGCATGACCACGCCTTCTTCTCCACCTATCCCGCAAAAGCCTCGGGCTGGGGTAAAGACCTATCTCATCATCGGCGCCATCGTTGTCTTCACCGTGGCAACAGCAACCCCAGCTCTAGGTGGCATTGAGCTTGATTTCGCTTCCATCGCTGCGAATTGGCGCAATGGTGCCAACAAACTCCTGCAAATGCTGCAGCCCAACTTTGCGTTCTTGCCTCGTACGTGGCTTCCCATGTTGGAAACCCTGCAGATGGCGCTTGTTGGAGCTGTCTTGTCTGCTGCCGTATCGGTGCCTTTGACGTTGTGGGCAGCGCAGGCAACCAACACCAGTGCGATTGGTCGTGGCATTGTCCGCACCATCATTAACGTGGTGCGCTCTGTCCCCGACTTGGTGTATGCCACCATCTTGGTCGCCATGGTTGGTGTCGGCGCATTACCTGGCATTTTGACGCTGTTTCTGTTCAACCTGGGCATCGTGGTCAAGCTTGTCTCTGAAGCAATTGATTCCACTGAGCATCCCTATATGGAAGCAGGACGCGCAGCAGGTGGATCACAATTCCAAATCAACCGAGTCTCCGCACTTCCTGAAGTCATGCCGCTCTTTGCCAACCAATGGCTCTACACCCTAGAGCTCAATGTACGCATCTCCGCCATCCTCGGCATCGTGGGCGCAGGGGGCATCGGCAGGCTGCTTGATGAACGCCGAACTTTCTATGCCTACGCGGATGTTTCCGTGATCATTCTGGAAATCCTCATCGTGGTGATTGTCATTGAAGTAATCTCCAACGCACTTCGAAAGAGGCTGGTATGAGCACCTTAACCTCTCACCGCACAGTACCGGCCCCCAGCTCTCCCCCGGCGCGCCCCAACAAACTGGCGCGCAATATCGTTGCAATTGTCGCTGCGCTAATTGTCCTTATAGCTACCGGCACGCTCAAGATCGAGTGGAATGAGCTTCCGCAGATGCCCGCGCAGGTGTGGCATTACTTAGAGCTGATGTTTAGCGATCCCGATTGGTCGAAGTTTGGCCGCGCCGTCCAGGAGATGTGGCGTTCCATCGCCATGGCGTGGTTGGGTGCCATTTTATGCGTGGTGGTCTCTGTCCCTCTGGGAATGTTGGCTGCCCGCGGGGTGGGACCTTATTGGCTGCGTACCGTTTTACGTTTCGTGTTCGCGGTGATTCGTGCGTTCCCCGAAGTGGTTATCGCAATTATTTTGCTAACTGTCACCGGCCTAACTCCTTTTACGGGTGCGCTCGCATTGGGTATCTCCGGTATTGGACAACAGGCAAAGTGGACCTATGAAGCCATTGAGTCCACTCCCACCGGCCCGTCAGAGGCAGTGCGTGCAGCGGGTGGAACTACGCCGGAGGTTCTGCGGTGGGCGTTGTGGCCACAGGTTGCGCCATCCATTGCATCTTTTGCCCTGTACCGCTTTGAGATCAACATCCGTACCTCTGCAGTATTGGGCATCGTTGGTGCAGGTGGTATCGGTAGTATGCTTGCCAATTACACCAACTACAGGCAGTGGGACACCGTGGGCATGCTGCTCATCGTCATGGTTGTCGCAACGATGATCGTCGATCTCATCTCCGGCACCATCCGCCGCCGCATCATGAAGGGGGCTAGTGACCGTGTCGTGGCACCAAGCAACTGACGCTCCACCAAGCATCCGCATCACCACGCTTGCGCCATCGCTGCAGCCTAATCAGCGCAAAGTCGCCGAAGTCATGCTTGTCGACGCCCCCAGCATCGTCGAACTGACCGCTCAGGGCCTTGCAGATCGCGTGGGGGTTGGGCGTGCCACCGTCATCCGCACCGCCCAGTCCTTAGGCTACGACGGATTCCCGCAGCTGCGCGTCGCCCTGGCGCAGGAACTGGCACTGGCGCAGGGCGCGTCGAGAAGCATGGTTGAAGGAGCGTTAAGCTCCTCGTTGCTTGGTCACCTGCAGGCGGGGATCTCTGATTTTCAAGCGTCGTTGAGCACGGTGGCCTCTGCGTTGACCGAAGATGATCTCACGCGCTGTATTGAGGGGCTGGATACTGCGCGCCGGGTACTCGTGGCCTCTCATGGGCTGTCCGCGCCGTTGGGTTTGGATTTTTCGCAGCGTTTGAACTCGATGGGTCGTTCAGCTGAAGTGCATTCTGATTCCATGTCGGAGCAGATTGTGGCTCGTCAATTAGGTGAAGGTTCTGTCTGCTTCGCGATTTCTGGTTCAGGTGCCAGCAAAGCAACGCTTGCGACCATCGAAGCAGCACGTGCAGGTGGAGCAACCATTATGGCGATGACATGTTTTGCGCATTCCGCCATCGATGTGGCCGCTGATGTGTCCTTGATCGTTCCCCCGATGACAGCCTCATTCCAAGATGAGCTCACCCGAACGTCACGGGCCGCGCTGATGTTGGTCTCTGAGCAATTAATCGAGCTGCTCATCACTCACCGTGGCCAGGAAGCCGCCCAGGCGAGGGCCACATCGATGTCGATGATTGGCACCTCGCTGGAAGAGTAATCTAGCGGGTCTTTCTCGGCATCGATAGCGCCGCCACCAGCAGGAAGCCCACGGCAAACGCGGCGCAGATGGCAATGTTGACCACTACTTGCTGTCCGATTCCCGTCCGTGAGGCCTCAAGCGCTGCATCAACTGCATAGGACAGCGGCAACACATTAGAAACCCAGCGCAACACATCCGGCAGATCATCCCGTGGGATCAGCAAACCGCACAATAGGAACTGGGGCAAAATAAGCAACGGCAGCGTTTGGATAGCTTGGAACTCAGTGCTGGCAAACGCAGAGCTCAACAGGCCAAGAGACACTCCGATAAGACCGGTGATCGCAGCAATGAGCGTAGAAATCCACCACTCCGATTCGGTTTCCACACCCAGGAGATACCGAAGGGTGAGCACCATGAGCAAAGATTGCGCCACCGCCATGATGCCGAACGCCACCCCGTAGCCACCGATCAAATCAACGCGGTGAATGTTCGTGGTCCACAAGCGCTCGAGCGTTCCAGCGTTGCGTTCTCTTTGCATCGTCACCGACGTCATCAAAAACATGAGCATCAAGGGGAACACTGCGACCATGACCGTGGAAATGGTCTTAAACAGCTGGGTGCCTGCCGGTGTGGAGGAATACATGTAATAAAACAGCGACATCAACGCCACGGGTGCTAGAAGAATCAGCGCGATGGAACGTTTATCGGCTTTCAGCTGCAGCAGGACTCGTTTGACCGTGGCAAGCAGATAGTGAGGGTTCATGACCTTACCCCGTCAATGGCAGCCAAGAAAGCATCTTCGTATGAGCTTTTGCCTGTATCTTCTAGAAGGCGTGTGGGTGTTCCCCTCCAGATGATCCGACCATCACGCAACAAAATGAGGTTGTCGCACCGCGCGGCTTCCTCCAACACGTGACTGGAGATAACCACTCCAGCACCTGCTTTTGCGATGGTGGTGAACTCTTCCCACAGCGCTTGCCGGGTAATGGGATCCAAACCCACGGTTGGCTCATCCATCACCAAGAGTTCTGGTGAGGCAATAAGCGCACATCCAAGGGAGACTCGGCCGCGCTGCCCACCAGATAGTGTTGATACTTGGCGTTGGGCAAGATCTGCGATGTCTAAGACCTCCATAATCTTTTCCGGGGTGCGTGGAGTGGAGGTTCCTTTAGCCAGAGCCCCGAAATACTTGAGGTTATCTATCACCGACAGATCGTGATACACGCTGGCGTTTTGGGTGACATAGCCGATTTTCCCGCGCAGAGAGGCAGCACCTGCGGGCTGATCAAACACCTCAAGGGTGCCGTCGAAGTTTTGCACTCCCACAATCGCGCGCATCAAAGTTGTCTTGCCGCTGCCCGATGGCCCCAGCAATCCCGTGATCTTTCCGGTCTCTACGGTGAAATCGAGATCATGCAAGATCGTTTTCGTTTTCTTGCGTGAAAAACCGGACGATACGGAAACTTTTAGGCCGTTGACCTGCACTGCCGTTACGGTGCTCATAACTTATGAGTCTACGCCAGATCAGGTGCAAGATAGAGGTGTTACTTCTTGGTAAATACCGCCACTAAGAACTCAGAGCCTTGGACAAAAGGCTTAAGATCCCAAGACTCAAAAGCATTTTCCAACTCGAGGCCCACGCGTTCTGCGACTTCGAGGAAGTCTCCAAAGACCCATCCACGTCCTGCGCCGAAACCGATGACAGCGCGGCCATCGACACCCAGTGCGCGGTGAATGTTGGCTAGTGCAGGTTCGCGACCATCCTCAGCGAGAAAGCCCATGACGTTGCCGGCGGAGACAATGAGATCAAAATCAGTCTCTGAGATCTGATCAACAGAGAGATCTCCCACCACCCAGCGAGCTTCTGGAAAGTCCTGCTTGGCGTAATCAATCAGGATGGGATCAAGGTCTGTGCCTAGAACATCGTGGCCCTGCTTGGACAGGTAGCCACCGATGCGACCCTGGCCGCAGCCAGCATCCAAGATTTTCGCTCCCCTGGGTGCCATGGCATCAATGAGGCGGGCTTCGCCGTAAATATCATTGCCTGCTGCGGCGAGGTTTCGCCAGCGCTGCGCGTAGTTTTCTGAGTGCGCTGGGTTGTTATCTGTGAGCTCTTTCCATGTAGTCATGGTGCCCGAGTATAGGGCTACTTGTTCAGCACCATGGTGCGCAGTGTGGTTCGTGCGACGACTTCTCCGCGGTGGGTGCATTCGATCTGCCACAGATGGGTGCGGCCACCTAGCTGAATCGGCGTTGCTTCGGCCACGATAACACCGGAGCTCACAGCAGAGATGAAGTCGGTGTTGTTGTTGATGCCGACGACCATTTTTCCAGGGGCGGAAATCATGCTGGCGACTGATCCAGTGGATTCGGCGATGGCGGCGTAGACACCACCGTTGACCAAGCCCACCACTTGCAGGTGCTTGGATGCCACGTGAAATTCGCTGACCACGTGACCGGGTTCGATGGTGGTGTAGCGCAGTCCAAGATTGCGGTCGAGGCCGTAATTGGCGTTGTTGAGTGCTTCAAGTTCGTCAGTTGTTAAAGCTCTGGTGGCGGCAAGTTCTGCAAGCGAAAGCAGATCTTGGGGTTGATCATCGCGGGAAGTCATAATTTATTACTCTAGTCGGCCTAAAATGGTTGGATTTTCACCTGATGTGACCTGGCAAAATGGCCACTACCCCCAAATGGTCACACCTTTTAGGCCGATTTTGCTGACACCGGGCTATGCCGTCAAGTACGATCAATAACATGACTAATGGAGATAATCTCGCACAGATCGGCGTTGTAGGCCTAGCAGTAATGGGCTCAAACCTCGCCCGCAACTTCGCCCGCAACGGCAACACTGTCGCTGTCTACAACCGCAGCACTGACAAAACCGACAAGCTCATCGCCGATCACGGCTCCGAAGGCAACTTCATCCCTTCCGCAACCGTCGAAGAGTTCGTAGCATCCCTGGAAAAGCCACGCCGCGCCATCATCATGGTTCAGGCTGGTAACGCCACCGACGCAGTCATCAACCAGCTAGCAGATGCCATGGACGAAGGCGACATCATCATCGACGGCGGCAACGCCCTCTACACCGACACCATTCGTCGCGAGAAGGAAATCTCCGCACGCGGTCTCCACTTCGTCGGTGCTGGTATCTCCGGCGGCGAAGAAGGCGCACTCAACGGCCCATCCATCATGCCTGGTGGCCCAGCAAAGTCCTACGAGTCCCTCGGACCACTGCTTGAATCCATCGCTGCCAACGTTGACGGCACCCCATGTGTCACCCACATCGGCCCAGACGGCGCCGGCCACTTCGTCAAGATGGTCCACAACGGCATCGAGTACGCGGACATGCAGGTCATCGGCGAGGCATACCACCTTCTCCGCTACGCAGCAGGCATGCAGCCAGCTGAAATCGCTGAGGTTTTCAAGGAATGGAACGCAGGCGACCTGGATTCCTACCTCATCGAAATCACCGCAGAGGTTCTCTCCCAGGTGGATGCTGAAACCGGCAAGCCACTGATCGACGTCATCGTTGACGCTGCAGGCCAGAAGGGCACCGGACGTTGGACCGTCAAGGCTGCTCTTGATCTGGGTATTGCTACCACCGGCATCGGCGAAGCTGTTTTCGCACGTGCACTCTCCGGCGCAACCAGCCAGCGCGCTGCAGCACAGGGCAACCTACCTGCAGGTGTCCTCACCGATCTGGAAGCACTTGGCGTGGACAAGGCACAGTTCGTCGAAGACGTTCGCCGTGCACTGTACGCATCCAAGCTTGTTGCTTACGCACAGGGCTTCGACGAGATCAAGGCTGGCTCCGACGAGAACAACTGGGATGTTGACCCTCGCGACCTCGCTACCATCTGGCGCGGCGGCTGCATCATTCGCGCTAAGTTCCTCAACCGCATCGTCGAAGCATACGATGCAAACGCTGAACTTGAGTCCCTGCTGCTCGATCCTTACTTCAAGAGCGAGCTCGGCGACCTCATCGATTCATGGCGTCGCGTGATTGTCACCGCCACCCAGCTTGGCCTGCCAATCCCAGTGTTCGCTTCCTCCCTGTCCTACTACGACAGCCTGCGTGCAGAGCGTCTGCCAGCAGCCCTGATCCAGGGACAGCGCGACTTCTTCGGTGCGCACACCTACAAGCGCATCGACAAGGATGGCTCCTTCCACACCGAGTGGTCCGGCGACCGCTCCGAGGTGGAAGCTTAAAGGCTCTCCTTTTAACACAACGCCAAAACCCCTCACAGTCACCTTAGGTTGTGAGGGGTTTTTCGCGTGCTGCCAGGGATTCGCCGGAGGTGGGCGTCGATAAGCAAAAATCTTTTAATTGCTTCTACCCATGGCTCTGCCCTTGTTCCAATAACCTTGCGCGTTCATGTGCGTCTTGGGCATGCCGGCGTGGGTCTGCAGATGCTTCTTGGCCGCACGGGTTTCGGAGGATTCCGCGCCGATCCAGGTATAAAAATCGGTGTAATCCGTGTCAGCGATGTGATCAATGAAGGATTGTTCGTTGGAAATCCACTGCGCGGTGATGTGCTCGCCCTGGGGAAAATCGAAGGTGTAATCAAGTGGATCGTGGGCGATAAGATACGCGGTCGCAGGGATTTCACCGTCCAAGGTCTCCAGAATCGAGCAGATCGCTGGGTAAGAGGTGAGATCGCCTAGGAAAAGGAAGCTACGCGGCGCTGGATCTGGGATGGCGAACGGAATTCCTGGGTAGCGCATGACTTCCAGGCTTTCCCCGGCCTCGCAGCGCGTCGCCCACGCCGAGGCGGGCCCCAGCGGCTCGTGCAGCACAAAAGCCAGGTCAAAGGTACCGGCCGGCATCGGCATCCACGTTGGTCAAGGTGTAGGCGCGTTGGTAGAGCTTTCCAGGTCGGCTCTCGTGCGGGAACCACAGACGCAGCCAATCGCCGGGGACTTCACCTTCCGTGTTGAGCAGCGTCTCGGAATGAAAATGAATGGTCACCATGCGGTCATTGATCACAGTTTCTCCCGTGGTGGTGGCGATATGCGATTTCACGCTCATGACGGTCAAAATAGCGCCGGTAAATCCCTTGCCCATGTTTCCTTGCTCCCTTATGCTTGCACAACACCCTGTAAATATGGCTTGCCTAACCTAATCAACATTCGCAAGAGGTGTGTCGCAAAAGCACTAGCTCAGCGATTAAAAGTTCCCATGATCACTTTTCAACCAGCACCGACTAGAGTTAGTGGGCAATGACTACCTTTCTAGAACTCAAGCTTCCCGACGAGATTGTGCGCGAACTTCGCAGTCAGGGAATCACCGAGGCATTCCCCATCCAAGAAGCAGCCATCCCCGATGCGCTCGCTGGCAAAGATGTCCTCGGCCGTGGACCCACCGGCTCTGGTAAAACCTTCACCTTTGGGCTTCCCATGATCACCCGACTCGCGCGCTCGGGCGCCTCCAAACCAGGTCGCCCCCGCGGGCTTGTCCTGGTTCCCACCCGTGAACTAGCAGCTCAGGTGCGTGAACGTCTCGACGATCCCGCCCGCGTTATGGGTCTGCGCGTCCTCGAGGTGGTCGGTGGCGTCAACATCAACCGCAACATCACCGCACTTGCCACACCAGTGGATATTTTGGTTGCCACCCCTGGCCGCGCCCAAGATTTGATCAACCAGAAGAAGCTCTCCCTCGCTGATGTTTCCGTGACAGCGTTGGATGAAGCCGATCAGATGGCCGACATGGGCTTTTTGCCACAGGTAAAAAAGCTCATGGACCTAACCCCTAAAAATGGTCAACGTCTGCTGTTTTCGGCAACGTTGGACGGCGATGTGAGCAAATTGGTCGATCGCTACCTCCACAACCCCATCACACACTCCACCGCTCCTGTTCAGGCAGCAGTGGACACCATGGAGCACTACCGACTTCTGGTTGGCGGACGCGATCCTCGCAATTCCGTTGTCTTGAGCATCGCTGCACGTGAAGGCAAAACCATCATGTTCATGCGCACCAAGCACGGTGTGGATCGACAGGTGAAGAAACTGCGCCGCGTGGGTGTCAACGCAGTGGGTATTCACGGCGATAAAGGCCAGTCCACCCGCACCAACGCTTTGGCTGGTTTCGCCGATGGATCAATCCCCGTCTTGGTGGCCACCGATATCGCCGCCCGCGGCATTGACGTGGATGACGTCTCGCTTGTTGTGCACGTTGATCCCCCAGCAGAACACAAAGCGTATTTGCACCGCGCTGGTCGTACTGCACGAGCCGGAACTTCCGGTACAGTTGTGACTCTAGTAATGGACGAACAAATCAAGGAAGTCCGTGAACTTTTCCAAAAAGCCGGCGTGAAAGCCGCTGAGGTAAAAGTCAACGAAAACTCCCCGGAATTGGCTAAAATTACTGGTGCACGACGCCCGTCAGGCGTTGCTCTTCCAGCACCTGGACAGCAGCAGCCAAAGCGGGAACAAAAAAATACCCACAATCGTTCTGATTCCAGAGGTTCCAGCCGGAATCCACGCAGGCGCGGACAAAGCGGATCCAGATCAACGGGCCGCTCCAACCCGAGGCGTCAGACTTCAAGGAAAGACGGTCCCAAGAGCTAAAACTCCCCCACGGCACGCGAAGCTGAACAGGCTTTCACCGCTTCTAAGGACAACAGCTTAAACCACGCTAATGGACATACTCATAAGCATCCTCTCACTGCTAGGCTTCGTGCTTCTTACCGCGAGCACCGGACTATTCGTGGCCATTGAGTTCGCACTCACCGGCTTAGAAAAATCCACTGTAGAAACACATGTGAAGCAAAAAGGCGACAGCAGCGCCCGCGCAGTGCAGAGGGATCATCAAAATCTGTCGTTCGTGCTCTCTGGTGCCCAGCTGGGCATCACGATCACGACACTTGCCACAGGCTTCCTCGCAGAGCCGGTTTTGGCCAAATTCTTCACCCCAGCACTTGAGCTGGTGGGATTAAATGAATCAGCAAGCTCCGCAGTAGCCCTCATCATCGCACTGTTGGTGGCAACTACCCTCTCCATGGTTTTTGGTGAGTTGGTTCCCAAAAACTGGGCGATCACCAACCCGTTGGGCGTGGCACGTTTTGTTGTCCACCCTGTCAATTGGTTCAACATGGTTCTCAAGCCGTTTATTAACGGCATGAACAAGTCTGCAAACTTTATTGTCCGCAAACTTGGTATTGAACCAGCCGAAGAGCTTGCCTCTGCCCGTTCCTCCCAAGAGCTCACCGCCTTGGTACGCAGCTCCGCGGAAAGCGGCGGACTGGATCAAAACACCGCAGCAGTGATCAACCGATCCCTGCAGTTCGGTGACGCCACCGCTGATGAATTCATGACACCTCGCTCCACCATTGAATCATTGCGTGCCACAGACACCGTCAATGATTTGATCGAGCTTGCCCTGGAAACGGGCCACTCCCGCTTCCCAGTCACCGAAGGCGACTTGGATGAAACCATCGGCATGGTGCATATCAAGGACGCGTTTTCTGTAGTGCAGGCAGAACGCGCCACCACCATGGTGCGCGATCTAGCCCGAAAGATTCCTGTGGTACCAGCCAGCCTTGACGGCGACTCTGTCCTCAACGCTGTCCGCTCCGCCGGCTCCCAAGTTATTTTGGTTGCCGATGAATACGGCGGAACCGCAGGCATGGTCACCATCGAAGACGTCGTGGAGGAAATCCTCGGCGAAATCCACGATGAGCACGACGACTCCGACGCCGAACGCGATTTCCAACAATTCGGCGCCAGCTGGGAAGTCTCCGGCCTGGTCCGCATCGATGAACTCGAAAAACGCGTCGGGTACGTCTCCCCTGACGGCCCCTACGAAACCCTCGGCGGCTTGATCATGTACGCAGTCGGCGCCATTCCTCGCGTTGGGGACGTCGCCCTACTCCCACTGACCGATACCCCAACCATGGATGAATTCGAATCCGGCTTCTCAGGACGCTGGATCGCACGAGTAACGGTCATGGAAGATCGACGCATCGACAAAGCCGTTCTCACCCCCATCACCCATGAAGAAGCAAAGGAGTACGAAAAGTGAGTATTTGGGCAACTGTCCTTCTAATTATCGTCCTTCTTTCCGCCAACGCCTTCTTCGTGGCCGCGGAGTTCGCACTGATCTCCTCGCGCCGGGACCGCCTGGATTCCCTGGTATCCCAGGGTAAAAAGGGAGCTGAAAAGGTTCTCTACGCAACCGAGCACCTCTCCATCATGTTGGCGGGCGCTCAGTTCGGTATTACGGTCTGTTCTCTGATTCTGGGTAAAGTCGCAGAACCTGCGATCGCCCACTTCATTGAGGTGCCTTTCACCTCCTGGGGTGTTCCAAATGATTTGATCCACCCAATTTCCTTCGTCATCGCACTGGCGATCATTACCTGGTTGCACATTCTCTTTGGTGAAATGGTGCCAAAGAACATCGCTATTGCTGGCCCTGAAACCTTAGGCATGTGGCTTGCTCCAGTGCTCATTGCGTTTGTGAAGATTACCCGCCCGTTGATCGAGTTCATGAACTGGATCGCCCGTCTGACCCTTCGCGCCTTTGGTGTGGAGCAAAAAGACGAGCTGGATTCCACCGTGGACCCAGAGCAGCTGGCATCAATGATTTCCGAGTCCCGTTCCGAAGGCCTCCTTGATGCTGAAGAGCACGCCCGCCTGTCCAAGGCGCTGCGCTCTGAGCAGCGTTCCATCAAGGAACTGGTGATTAAGGATGAGGACGTTCGCACGCTGGCGTTCGGTAAATCTGGCCCGACCTTGCACCAGTTGGAGGAAGCAGTCCGCGAGACCGGTTTCTCCCGCTTCCCTGTCACCGGCCGCGATGGATCCTACTTGGGTTATATCCACATCAAGGATATTTTGCCTCGTCTGGCTGATCCTGAGATGGATCCCTCCGAGACCATTCCGCGTTCTGCACTGCGCCCTTTGAGCAATGTGGATGCCGACGGCCTCATGGATGACGTCTTGGATTTTATGCACCACCGCTCCGCGCACATGGCTCAGGTTCGCCTCAAAGGTGAGCTTCTCGGCGTGATTACGCTGGAGGATCTCATCGAAGAATACGTGGGCACCGTCAACGATTGGACTCACGAAAGCTCCGACGACTAGAAATAGTAACTGTGTTGGACACTTTTCACCTCAGCGTATTGAGCGAGGATGAGTGGATGGAACTAGCCCGCGCCCACCACGCGCGGGCTGATTCATTCACCAAAGACCACTTGAAGCGTCGACAAGCGCATATCAAGCACCCCGTCTTCGACTTCCTCTTCGAGTACTACCCCGTGCGCGTCGCGCACCTAAAAACCTGGCACCCCGGCATCGGCGTGTTCCTAGAAGGCACACCGCCGCATGCCACCATGCGCGATTTTTTGCTTGTCGACGCCTCCCTCCATCACGCAGCTGGCGTCCAGCTTGACCTGGCCTCCTATATGCAACGCCGTGGGTCCTCTGTGCGCTACATCCACGAACTGTTGTCCGCCACCCGTGACAACCACGCCCAATTTGATTGTTTTGGTCTGCACGAATGGGCAATGGTGTACAAATCAAACGATCTCCGCCATGATCTTCCCCTGCGCCTTACCCCATCGGAAACCGACCGTGTGGTGGAAAGCCACAACATCAAATGCACCCACTTTGATGCCTACCGATTCTTCACCACACCAGCCATCCCGTTGAACCTCACGGTGTTAACCCGCGAAGATCAGCCACGCAACGATCAATGCGGTTGTCTGCATGCCACGATGGATCTATACAAATGGTCCGCAAAGCTTGGCCCTCTTGTGCCAGGTGATCTTTTCTTGGAAGCGTTTGAACTAGCCCGCGACACCCGCATCTTGGACATGGAGGCTTCGCCTTACGACGTCCGCGGATACGGCTTTGGCTACGTCCCCATTGAGACCGCCGAGGGCAAAGCCGAATATGTCAGTAGACAACGCGAGCTGTCTGAACGAGCAAAACCCATCCGTGACCGGCTTGTCTCCATTACTAAACAAGCTCTACAGGCTAGTATTTAGAAAATTAGACTTGTCAATGTAGGTTTCTGGTCCGGATTTTCGGGGAATACAGCGAGGGAGAAACGTGGCACGCCATTCAAGTGGGAATTCAAACTTAAGGTTATCTAAATCGCTAACCATTGCGTTGATTGCCATCGTCGCTCTCATCGTGGCACTTGTGGTGTGGCTTTTTAACCGTTCAGATGATTCTGGCTCCACCACGACCTCCTCACAAGAGTGCATCTCTGGAAACTTGAGTCTGCCCGTTGGTGGCGATTCCACCGCAGCCGAAGAATTAGTGAACAAATTTAATGACTCATCACCTGTCAGCCGTGATTTCTGTGTTGAGGCGGAAGCTGTGGACGGCAACGTCCCCGCTGCCACGTACCTGTTCGCTGGTTCTCGTTCTGATGCTGCCACCGCACTTGCTGAAACCGGTGCCGTAGCAAGCAGCTCTGAAAGCTCTTGGCCCCAGGTTGGCTCCGCACAGGCAGGCCTCGCAGTTGCTTCAGGCACCGACGCCTCAACAATCACCCTTGACCAGGTAGCTCTTCCCGTTGCCACTAACTCCGGAGCATCCGCAGCCGTAGCGCTGGCGCTGGCTGAAACCCCAGAAGCTGCCGCTGCTGCGCTCAACCGTGACGCCGATGTCACCGCAACTGGAGCTGCCGACTCCCCTGCGTTTGCCACCGTTGAAGGAGCAGAACTTCCAGAGGGCTACACCTTTGAAGCAGTAGACAGCGCAGAAGTACCTGTGTGGGCTGTTGCCACCAACGCTGGAAACGGTATCTCTGAAGACCAAGCCCGCGCCGCCTCTGATTTCAGTAGCTTCAGCTTCGACACCGGCAACGCCGATAACTCCGCGCTTGAAAGTGTTCTCACCCAAGCTTCAAGCGAATCCGCGGCAGAAACTACTGAGGCGCAACCAAGCGAGACCCCGGTCGAACCCGCCGCTGCTTCCCCATCCGATACCATCATCAACCTGGATACCTCATCCAACATGGATCGAGTTGTTGACGGCAGCCAGGAAACCTACCACACGGTTACTTCCCGGACTCTGGCCAACCTCGCCCGCGAAACTGGTGCACAGGGCAACCAGGTAGCACTAAACAACTACTCTTCCCCACTCAACCCAGGAGTCACCAAGGGATGGCGCGCAAACGTTTCCTTCCCTGATTCCTCCGGTGGAGAAAACTCTGCCGGCGCAGTTGTTCGCCTCGGCACCGGTGGCGTTCCGCTGACCCGCGCTTCTGTCGTTGCTGCCACCCAGATCGCCAAGGAAGGCTCCCCCGATGGACAGCCAATGCGCGTTGTCATCGTGACCTCAGGCTCAGCTGGTGAATACACCGACGAAGCATTCTTGAATGATCTCAGCGCCGCATTCGCAGACAACATCTCACTCCACGTTGTTCATGTAGGCCACGATCCAGTGGATTCCGTGCTCAGTGATTTCGCCACCAGCCACAACGGCACCGCTACGCAGGCAACAACCACCGAGCAGATCGATGCAGCTCTCCGCGAGGCATTCGGATTCTAAGCCGACCGCTGAAAAACTCCCATTTGGACAATGAACACTTGTCAAAATGGGAGTTTTGGATTTTCGCACCACCAGCAGCACTCGAAAACGTGTTTATACTTGAACTATGAACGACAGGGCTCACCAACGAATAGGCGACATCGAGCGAGCCCAAGCCCTCGACCGACTTGGGTCATATTTTGCAGACGGATACCTCGACATCGACGAATTCGATACCCGAACCGGCGCCGCAGCAATCGCACGCACAGCCGGTGAAATAGATGTCTTGTTCACAGATCTTCCCGAACAACAGGCAAGCACCGCCGTGACACCCGTACAAGACGATACCGAGAAAGAACTAGACCTGGTCCTACAGCGAGGAAAGAAGCTCAAGCAGATCGACTCCGCCATTTGGGCTGTCGTGATGGTCTCGTTCTTCCTAGGCTTGTTTGTTTTCAACGTGCCATATTTCTGGGTTGTGTTCATCCTTGGCGGAGCGGCCTCCGCGGGTGCGCGATTCTTGCTCAAAGTAGATGACGCCGATGAAAAACTCTTTGAGGAACTCCACAGCAAGGAACAAAGCGAACGCGAAGCACGCCTACGCATTGCGGCACAACGTCGACGCGAGTTGGAACAATAGCCACAAAAGCTATCAAGCCCGTGCGCCATAGGTTCGGAGAGACCTACGGTGCACGGGCTTGAAGATTTACTGCGCTGAGTTTTTAGGAGGTGCGTCGGCTCCGGCGGGCTGCGAGCTCATCTTGAAAGTTGATGGTCTCTGCCTGAAATTCCTCATCGATGCGCTCAGATGGGAAGGAAGAAATATCGCCGGTGAGTTCCTTCATGATGCCTGGAACTGCAATGCCGAACACACCCTGTCCACCACCGAGCAAGTCGATGACCTCTTCGTTGGATCGGCACTCGTAGACGGTGGTGCCGTCAGAAACCAGAGTGATCTCTGCCAGGTCGTTGGTGCCCATGTCGCGGAGCTTATCCACGGCGAGGCGAATGTTCTGCAGAGAAATACCGGTGTCCAGCAGCCGCTTAACAATCTTCAGAACAAGGATGTCCTTGAAGGAGTACAGGCGCTGAGAGCCTGATCCGCGTGCACCACGAATGGTTGGCACGACAAGTTTGGTGCGTGCCCAGTAATCCAGCTGGCGGTAGGTGATCCCCGCAACTTGGCAGGCTGTTGGGACGCGGTAGCCGACCTGTTCGTCAGGGCCGACCTCAAATAAGGTCTCCTGAACAGGGACACCGTTGAAGATTTCTCCCTGGTAGTTCTTGTCTTCGTACACTAGTTTCTCCGATTATTCAGCACCCATGTTTTATTCAAAACAACATGCGTGTTAATTCTAAGCATGCAACTTAGCTATAAGTCTGGTCTCTACCCTAGACCAGAGTCAAGCTAAAATCTGCTAACACGCCAGAAACACCCCCAGCAAGTTGAAATCTGAGGGTGTGATTAGTCACATTTTAGGAATTCTCTGGCTTTTCTTCCGATGAGGGGCCTTCCTCGCCGAAGTCGCCATCAAGTCCGTCGCCTGGAGAATCCGGTGCGCTGAAGAGATCATCTTCAAAAACGCCGAGGCTCTGCATCAACTGTTGGAAATCAGCATCTGCTTGAGCGTCGCCTGAAGCAGATTCCCCATCAGGATGTCCGGATGCCTTGCTGCGATCAATGACGATGTCAAAGATAGACTCCATATCCTCATCATTGATATAGAAGGCAGTTTGCTGCAGAATTTCCTCATCGATAGAAATTGGCACCTCGAGCAGCTGTGACAGCATGATCACATCGCTTGGGCGGGCATCAAATTGCTCATCTTCAGAGGTAGTGATGGTAGCCATGTAAACGCCTTCAAAGTGGGAGACGATCTGCAGGCTGGCTACCCACGGAGTGAGGCGCTGGAATGCTTCCGCGAGCAATTCATGTGCCGTTGGCCTTCGTGGGTTGAATCCAGCGAGATATGCCTGGATTTTTAGGGCGTCATCAACGTCGATCCAGATGGGAAGGATTTTGTTCCCTTCATCCCATCGGAACAGCGCGCAGGTAAAGCCATCTGGTTCCATGGTGTGAATGCCATGGAATTCAAGTTCAACAAAACTCATTTTTTCTATCAGTATCCAAGCTGCTCGCGAGTTGCGTTTTTCACCAAGGAGGCGTGCATTGACACAACTAGGGAGCACATTTGTTGTGCCATTTCTTCAGCTTGCTGGCGGGCAACATCGCTTTTTCCCTGCGCAATCGGAGATGCCACTTGGGAAATAAGATCTGCCTGGCGCGATGCAGCATTTCCCAGGGATTTCAGTCGACGGAGATCAAAGCCCATTGCTTTCAGGCTAGCTGCGGTGCTGGCGATCGCCACGTCATCGTTGGTGAAAAATCCGGCGGCGTCCGGCTTAATCAATCGGGCGTTGACTAAATCAACAACCAATTCGACGTTGACGCCAGCCTTTTCGGCCACATCAGAGTCAGTGAGGCGAGTAATCGCAGGTGCCTGAAACTTCTCCGGGCTGACCAAAGGCTCCGAGGAGGAACCAAGGATGGCGGTGACAGAGCCGTTGTCCATGGCTTCCAGCTGTTCCCTGATGACCTTCAGCGGAAGGTAGTTGTCACGCTGGGTGACCAGGATGTAGCGGAGGCGTTCCACATCTGATTCCGTAAAACGGCGGTATCCAGATGCGGTTCGCTCAGGGGTAATCAGCCCCTCTGATTCGAGGAAGCGAATTTTGGACACAGTGACATCGGGGAACTCTGCGTTTAGACGTTCAAGTACCACACCAATTGACATGGTCTTGGTTGGTTTCACCGGAACGGTTCTGGTGGCGGATGCGCCGATGGAGCCGTTTGGGGATGTTTTACGGAGTGCACTCACGATGTTGCTGCTACCTGCTGTGAATTAAATGGGCGGACAGGGACTTGTACCACTATTTTAGGCATTCTATACACAAAACGGTTGCAAGATAGGTATGTATCCTGCAACCGCACTGTTTGCAGTGAAACACTGCAAAGAACTTTCCTAGGAAGTGTTTTTACTCAGCAGGGCCTGCGAGGAAAACCAGGCGGAACTTGCCGATCTGGATCTCATCACCGGTCTGCATGACCTGAGCGTTGCGTGGCTCGCGGTTAACGTAGGTTCCGTTGAGGGATCCTACGTCCACGACCTCAAATTCACCTTCATTGATGCGGAACTCTGCGTGGCGACGTGAAACGGTGACATCATCAAGGAAGATATCACTTTCTGGGTGACGACCAGCGGTCGTGGTTGGCTGGTCCAGAAGGAATCGAGCGCCTGCATTTGGTCCACGCTTGACTACAAGAAGAGCAGATCCTGCAGGAAGGTTTTCAGCTCCTGTGGAGGCTGGAGCAGTACCGGTGCTCGACTCCATTTCCTTCAGTAGATCAGCGCGGAATACTGAGGTGGTCTCGACCTGTGGCTCCGGGGTGCCGTTGTTGTCGCTCATTAAACTTCCTCCGTGTCGACATTATTCTTAACGATTTTCATCATAGCCTTTGTGTAGATGTTGAGTGCGGAGTTACCCTCCGTAAGATCCTAGAATTTCCTGAAAAAACGCCGTGAACTGGAATTTCACAGTTTTCGAGTTATCTAAAGATATTTCCTATGCCACTGATCACTGAGTTGCCACTACCCGCGAGTGGGTTGTCAGAGACCATGTAGGTCCACGTTGCCGATGGACGCGCCAAGCCCTCATCATCCAAATGTGCCCCCTCGTGATCGATGGTCACAGACTTGAACGTGGACACCGCATCATCGACAGCGCGTTGTGCCAAATCCTTGAATTCACGCACAGCGATGCGGTGGTATTCATCAAGGGGGGTTTCTCTGGCGATGGCGCGCAGGTGAATGGATTCGCGGACATCATCCATCAACGCGAGGTGCTCTGACCAGTTGTAATCGAGGTGGTACAGCATGATGTCTCGTGCTGCCTGTTCCCGCACGGACTGATCAAGGTCTTCAAGCTCTGCAGCCCGCGCTGGTGCATGCTGTGCCAGTTCCTCCCACGCTAAGGCGGTGTCGAGGAGGCGTTCGCGGCGCTCGTCAATGATCACGCGTTGATCGGCAAGGAGCTTGTTGTAATTCCAGCTCTGGGAGTGGATTTCCACCAGCTGTCCTTCGGTGACGCGCTGGCAGTGTCCGACCCAATCGCGGATGCGATCTGAGTCAATCAGCCCGGTGGCATCGGGTTGCGCGCTCACGCTCTCCCCTGACCCGCCTGAGACCACCACATCATCATCGAGGGAAACAAAGAAAAGGCTCAGGCCTGGATCTCCTTGTCGTCCCGCACGTCCGCGCAGCTGGTTGTCCAGGCGCTGAGAACGGTGGCGGGCGGTGCCGATAACGGCGAGTCCACCGAGTTTCACCACTTCATCGTAGTCGGCTTCATCGGCGCCACCGAGGCGAATATCGGTACCGCGGCCGGCCATCTGAGTGGAAACGGTCACTCGTCCAATATCGCCAGCCTCTGCGATGATCTGGGCTTCTTCGGCATCATTCTTGGCGTTGAGAACGCTTACTTCGATGTTGAGTTCACGCAGTGCAGTGGCGAGTTCTTCCGACTCTGCCACATCGTGGGTACCCACCAGGACTGGCTGCCCCGTGCTGTGAAGGAGTGCGATTTCATCGATGATGGCGCGGTTTTTCTCCGCCATGGTGGCGTAGATACGGTCAGCTTCATCAAAGCGCTTCAGCGGATGATTGCGCTCAATGACAGAAACATGCAAGTCATAGAAGGTGCGTAGCTGATCGGTTGCCTCCACGGCGGTACCTGTCATGCCGCATGCCATTGGGTAGCGACCAATCAACGCCTGAAGTGTGATGGTGTCAAGGATCTTGCCGCCTTCAGAAACCGCGAGACCTTCCTTGGCCTCCACTGCTGCTTGCAGGCCGTCGGGCCAGCGCTGCAGGTCGGCGACACGGCCGCGGGAGGCGTCGATAAGCAAGACCTTGCTGTCGCGGACGATGTAGTGGATGTCGCGGATGAGCAGTGCCTGCGCGTGGAGGGCGAGGTTGACCTGCACGAGCGTCGAGCCGACGTGCTCATCGTCGTAGAGGCTGCTGATGCCCAGCTGCTGCTCTAATTTGGCGGCACCCTTGTCGGTGAGAAAGACGTTGCGACGATCATCGTCGATGGTGTAATCGTCGTTTTCTTTCAGTGAGCGCACCACATCGGTGATTTTGCCGCGCGGCGCATGGCCGGGCTGGTTGCCGGCGAGGACGAGTGGCACCAGGGCCTCGTCGACAAGCACGGAATCGGCCTCATCGATAATCGCGACGTCGGCGCCATGCTGCACGGCGTCTTCGCGCCGGGTAATTAGCTGATCACGCAGCACGTCAAAGCCGATTTCATTGACAGGTCCGTAGACAATTGCGGCTTTATATGCTTGTCGACGCTCCCCTGCATCCATCTTCTCGCTGATGCTCGCCACGCTCAGACCGAAAAATTCGACCAATGGCCGCATCCATTCGGCATCGCGCACAGCCAAATAATCATTGACGGTAATCGAATGGACTCGCTTGCCCATCAACCCCAGACCGGTGGCCGCCATCGCGCCCACCAAAGTCTTGCCCTCACCGGTAGCCATGTGCACCACATCGCCTTCAATGAGACGCAACACCGCCTGTGATTGCACCGGATACGGCTTCAGCCCCAATGTCCGCTGCGATGCCACACCCAAAATGGCGAGGAATTCCGCATGATTGTCAATGCGTCCACCACTGGCTAGATCCTTGGCACGCTGCGCCAATGCAACATCATCCAGCGCGTCTAATTCCGCTGCATGGTTTTCTACCTGATTGACAATTGCCACGCTACGTTTTTGGTTTCTGCCCGATTTGCCGCCAAGGGCCTTCCAAAACCAATCAAAACCGGCCACGGTTATACCTCCGGTGAGCTAAATGAATTCATCTGTTTAACCCTACTCAATCACCCTCAGACGTGATACGACGTGACCTACATTGCACTGGTGGGTAAGAGTTGTGCAACGACATACCGCACGCATGGTGACCTGCGCGAAAGATATGCATAAAGTGATGATGAAATAGCTTTGTCGAAAGGTTTGCTCCCGGTGCATTCAGTTAGCGTGAAGGTGCCATCATCACAAGGGTTGATGATGGCCGCGACGTTAGATCTTCCAGATACAGATCCCATTGCCTATGCAATGTTTGCCCACTGTTTCACCGGCTCACGGTTCACGCCAGCCGCCGCGCGAGTCAGTAAAACACTCGCAGAATCCGGCGTCGCCTGCCTGCGTTTCGATTTCCCAGGACTGAGCCAATCAGAAGGTGACTTCTCCAAAACCACCTTCAACTCCAATGTGGACGATATCGTGGCGGCCTCGCAGTGGTTGACGGAACACTACTCCGCTCCACAGTTGCTCATTGGACACTCCTTGGGTGGTGCAGCATCACTGAAAGCTGCCACCAAAATCTCCTGCCTCAAAGCAGTAGCAACGATAGGCGCACCTTTTGATCCTGCGCACGCAGTCCTGCACTTTGCTGATCGCATATGTGATGTAGATGATCAAGGTGCTGTCACTCTGCAGCTCGGAGGCCGGGATGTCACCATTTCCCGCGAATTCCTCGAAGACCTTGCAGAGGTCAACCCCGAAGATCACCTCCGCAGGCTCCGCAAACCACTGCTTTTACTGCATTCCCCCACCGACCAAACCGTCGGCGTGGACAACGCGCAGCTCATCTTCAGAGTCACTCGCTACCCTAAATCCTTGATGACTTTGGACAAGGCAGATCACCTGCTCACCAAAGATGGCACCGCACAGCGTGCAGCCCGGATCATCGCGAACTGGGTCGAGCCCTACCTAGTTCCAGAAAACGTCTGTGAGGATCTTCCGGAGTTTGTCGCCGAAGCCTCAACCATCAAAGCCAGCAAATACGGCGCAGCCATCCGCACCGGTGGTCACAATTTCATCACCGACCGCGACAAATCCCAGGGTGGCAAAAACCTCGGCTTCACCCCTACTTCCCTGCTGGTTTCCGCGCTTGCTGCTGCAAACTCTCAAACGATCAAACAAGCAGCCATCGACAACCGCATCAAAGGCCTTGACGATGTCAAAGTGACGATCTCCCAGGAACAATCAGCCGACCACGGCCAGATCAAACTCCGCCGAAAGATCTCTTTGATCGGCAACCTCAGCGATGCAGACAGTGCTTCACTTCGGGCCGCATCTAATTCCTGCTCGATTACCCAACTGCTCGCGCAGGGAATCGTCATCGACGACGAGGTGAACTAGCGTGGATTTTGAGTTGGGTAAACGCTGCCCCTGCGGAACTGGCCTTACCTACGGTGAGTGCTGCTACCGCTTTCACTCCGGCGAATGGGTGGCCCCCACCGCTGAAGCGCTCATGCGATCTCGGTTCACCGCCTTTGCTGTTGGAAATTCCCAGTACCTTCTTGACACTTGGGATCCAGAAACCCGGCCAAGCGAACTTGGCCTCGATGTGGGAATTGATTTCTACCGCCTCGACATCCTCGAGACCACCGGCGGTGGACCCTTCGATTCCACCGGCACCGTAAAATTCCAAGCCTTCTACAAGGGGCTCGCCTCCGGCGTCCAAGAAGAAGACTCCACATTCCGCAAGGTCAACGGCGCGTGGGTCTATTCCACAGGAGATGTCGACTAGTTTCCCCACACGTGCAATAGGTTATGGCCAGCGGATTTCACTTTCCAGATCACACTGATGTAACCTATTCACGTTGGTTCAGCCCTCATGGGCAAAAACACAACGGCGGACTGTGGCGCAGCTTGGTAGCGCACTACACTGGGGGTGTAGGGGTCGCAGGTTCAAATCCTGTCAGTCCGACAATTAGCCTAGGTGAGGATGTATTTTCTCCCCTAGGTTTTCTCTATTTGTCAGGCTGGATAAAACATGAAACTCACCATTGATATCGATCTTGATGCTATTGCGGATGATCCTGCCGGTGAAGCGGGACGGATTTTAAGATATTGGGCAGGTGCGCTATCCCAAATGGATCTTTCGGCCGAGGCGGAACATGCGTTGATGAACTCAACCTATGACGCAGAGGTAGGAACCATCAAGATCACGGCTGAAAAGTAGATCTGGCTAGGGCAAAATCAAAGACTGCAGATCGAGACCAAAGACCTCAAAAATCTACCTCTCTTTGGTCTCGATCTGCAGTTCTTGCGCGTCAAAACGTGCGTATTAAACCAAACAGACAGGGCGAAACTCGTTCCTTGGTCTCAAACGGACACATGGCTCCACTCGTCTAAAAATGCCACCCCGAACCCGAAAAAATCGACGCTCCAGAATCGCCTACAAGTGCCTGAACAGAGCGCACCCACACTCGAACCCATTGCAGAAATTCGACCCCTTAAACGGGCGCCACACGACACCCCAAAAACTCACAACTGAACACTTCCTGTGAAGTTGCTTTCAATTGGTGTGCGCTCCCCCATGCAGCAGCATAATCAGCGAAAAATAGGAACTGTTTACTGAAAAAACTGACAAACCTGACAGACCTGACCCGAAGAGACCTTATTCATGACGATATTGTTCATGCTCATTACATTGCTGCTCGCCACCGTGATTGTGGTGGCCATCGGCGATAAAACCGGACTCCCCTGGCCTGCTTTGATGACTATTGTCGCCGCAGGTGGAGCGTTGTTGCCATTTTTGCCGGAATTTACTATCCCGGCCGATCTGATGTTGCCTATTTTCATTCCGCCGCTGCTGTGGGCGCTGGCGAGGAAGTCATCGTGGGCGGTGATTAGGTCGCAGATGTCTACCATCATCACGATGTCGGTGTTGTTGGTGTTCGTGACCATCGCGGCACTCACGGGTGCATCCATGCTGTTGCTTCCTGGCATTGGCCTTGCTGGTGCGATCATGTTGGCTGCGGCTATTGCTCCACCGGATCCTGTTGCTGTTGATGCAGTGGCGGAACCTGCGGGAATCCCGAAGCGCATCACTACTACTTTGCAGACGGAGGGTCTGTTTAATGATGCAGCCAGCATCATGGCGTTCCATGTGGCTTTAGCTGCCCTGGTCGCTGGTGAGAATTTGTCCTGGTCAACGGGTGTTTTGGAATTCTTGTGGTCGTGTCTTGCTGCCGTTATTTTGGGCTTGGTTATTGGCCGGGCGGCTGCGTGGTTTACCGATCACGTGAGTTCCGTTGAGGCTCGAAATGCGTTTACGTGGGTGCTGCCGTTTGCCATTTATGTGGTGGCGGAAGAAATCGGCGGTTCGGGCGTTATCGCCATTGTGATCGCTGCAGTGGAGATGAATTCGAGGGCGTCAATTGGTGCGGAGGATCGTCTAACGGGTTCTGCGTTCTGGGGAACCATTGAGGTGCTGTTTACTGGCGTGGCCTTTGGTTTGATCGGCCTGAATGTGCGCACTGCGATTGATGAAGTCGGATCTGAGCTGTGGCATGCCGTGGTCGTGGGCATTGTGCTCTCGGTGGTGGCGATCGTTGTCCGTGGTGTGTGGATGTTCGCGGCGTATAAGCGCAATCGTTTCAAGATCGATAAGAAGGGTGCGACCAATAGTTCATTGCGGGCGCCTCTTCGACTGCAGGAATCGTTGCTGATGACGTGGGCGGGCATGCGCGGTTTGGTGACGTTGGCGCTGGTGCTGTCTATTCCGGAGGATATTTTCCCGTATCACCACGAGTTACAGGTCATTGCGCTGGTCGTTCTCTTAATCACCATGGTGGGCCCTGGTTTGGCGTTGCCGTGGCTGATGCGGAAGCTCAGCTTGGATAAGGGTCCCGATGCTGCGGGCGATGAGAGTATCGCCGCGCTGACAGAGAGGGCTCATAAGGCCGCAACAACGTATTTGGTGGATACCACGGAGTTGCCGATGGAGCAGATGGTGGCGATCAAGAATTGGTTCTCGCAAGAAATTGACGCTGATGAACTGCAGGAGAACGTCGATAAGCTGCATCAGCGCGCGCATCATGCGCGTGTCGGGGCAATCAAAGCGGCCCAGGAGGAGCTGTTGAAGGCGCGTCGGGAGCGCGGCGTTAATCCGGCTTACGTTGATGAGGTGTTGACCAACATTGACCGGATGCTTGTTGCGGCTGAACGCTAGATAAACAGCAGCAGGCTGATTGCCATGACTGCCATGCCGGCGATGAGGCCGTAGATGGCGGTGTGGTGTTTGCCGCTGGAGATGGCAGTGGGCAGTAGTTCATCGACGCTAATGAACACCATCACGCCGGCGACTGCGGCGAAGCACAGGCCGAGTGCTTCTGGCCCGATAAAGGGCATGAGCAGCAGGAATCCGATGAGGGCGCCGGCGGGCTCAGCAAGGCCGGAGAGGGTCGCCCAGCCTAATGCTTTTCGACGTGACCCTGTAGCTTCCCTAAGTGGCACCGCCACCGCAATGCCCTCTGGAATATTGTGAATGGCAATTGCCACGGCCACAGGGATCGCGATCATTGGATCGGACAATCCGGCCAAGAATGTAGCGAAACCTTCGGGAAAGTTGTGAATCGCGATGGCCAGCGCAGTGAGCACGCCCATTTTCATCATGCGGTTGCGGCGCTCGAATCCTTCAACGGCGCCTCCCACGGTGGAGGGCTCGTGGGGGTTAATCGCCGTGGGGACTAAGCGGTCGATGATGGCGATCAGCGCGATGCCACCGAAGAAGCCGATAACAGCGGCCCAACTTCCGCCTTTTTCTCCCCAAACACTGGTTAATTCATCAAAGGCGCCGGGTAGAATTTCCACAAAGGATACGTACAGCATCACGCCGACAGAGAAGCCGAGTGATCCTGCGAGGAATCCTTCGGTGACGGTTTTGCGCGATACGGCGATGAGACCGCCGATGCCGGTGGCAAGACCGGCAAATAAGGTGAGTCCAAATGCGAACAACACAGTCGAGGTATCCATAGGGCTGAATACTAATGTTCAAAGCATTGAACAGTCAACTATCTTCCGACACTCCACGCAGTCCACAGACGCTGATAAATACCCCCGTGATCCAATAACTCCTGGTGAGTACCGGATTCCACAACCTCCCCCTTATCCATCACCAGAATCTGATCAGCCCGCGATGCCTGATCCAACCGGTGCGCCACCACCAATGCGGAACGGTTCTTGGTCACTGCATCTGCAGCCTCTTCCAGTGCGCTGGCACCCGCCGATCCTGCTTCTGCCGTGGCTTCATCCATGATGACGATCGCCGGATTGAGCAACAACACCCGGGCCAACGCCAACTGCTGAGCCACCACTGGTTCTAGCTGGATTCCTCGCGCACCAACGACCGTGTCCAGTCCTTCTGGAAGACTCTCCAACCAGTCAAGGGCATTAACTTGCCCAAGAGCATGCGCTAATTCCTCATCGGAGGCATCTGGTTTAGCCAAGGTGAGATCCTGGCGCAGCGTGCCGGAGAAAACATGAACCTCCTGGCTGACCATGGCCAAGCGGGCGATACGCTCGCGGTCAGAGAGGTGAGAGACGGGGAAGTCGTCGACAAGCACTTGCCCTTGATCTGGCACCCGCAAGCCCGCCAGCAAGGCGGCGACCGTCGTCTTACCTGCGCCAGATGCGCCCACGAGCGCGACAGTTTCGCCGGAATTGATCGTGATGTCGATGTCTTTCACCGCCCAGGAATCGCCATAACTAAAGCTGACGTTGCGCAATTCCACTTTGCCCTGAGGTGCTTTCACACCGCTGTCGGGCACAGGAATCGGCGGATCCGCAACAACTCCCACGATGCGCGCCAGCGACGCATAGCCGGATTGAATGGTGTCGAGCACGCGCATGAACATATTCATCGGGCCACGCAGACGAATAATCATCAGCACGGCACCGGTAACCGCGCCGATCGTCAGCGCATCATCAATGACCAGCTTGTAGCCGATCACCAACGCGACCGCGAGCATGAGGAATTCCGCAAACAGCATCCACATGTTCAAAATCAACATGGTGGTGCGCGCACGAATACCCTTGACCACCACAGACCACGACGCCTGATCAATCTGATTATGCATGGCATCTTCCATGGAATACGCCCGCACAGTTGCACGCCCGCGAATAGCCTCAAGTACCTTTCGCGCACGCTCCGCCATCGCCGCGCGTTCTGCCGCATACCGATCCGGCGCCTTGCTCAAATAGTGCTTGGACGCGAAGTAGTACACCGGCGCCACCACGACAGGAATGAGCACAAATTGCCAGTCCAAAGAAAACAGCGCAATGATCGTCGCGGCAATGGTAAACAGTGAGGAACTTAAAATCGGGACGGTCTCTGTCACCGCTGCGGATAGCTCGGAGACATCGTCCGTGGAGCGGCTCACCAAATCGCCAGAGCCCGCATCTTCCACCTGGTGGGTGGGCAACCCAAGCGCGGTGCCCACCATGTCTTCCCTCAAATTGGCGATAATCTTCTCAGAAATCCGCGACACCACATAGAACCCGCACGCGCTGAGCACCGCGCCGGCAATTGCCACCGCAATGAGAATCACACTGAGCTCAACAAAATCACGCACCTGCGCGCCATCGGACACCAGATCCACAATCCGCCCCAGCACCTGCGGCACCAGCACCGACGCATAAGCACCCGCACTCAGCAACACCAGCGCGCCTAAAAACCACCACTTAGCCCGCGGAATACGACCCACCTGCCGGGCCACCTCGCGCCGCACCTGCGGCAGGCTGGCCAACGGAAAGCGCATGCTTTTCGACGTCTCCCCACTCATTTCATAACCTCCCGCAAAGCAGCTGCCTCAACGTGTTGATCAGCCACCGCACTCCACGCGGGTGCCTCACTAAACACAATGGTCACTTTTCCTGCACGGTGTGCTGCCACTTGCTGAGCAATGCTTTGCTCCGTCACAGAATCCACTGCCGTTGTGGGATCTTGAAGCACCAACACCTCTGGATCAAAAGCAATAGCCCGAGCCAGTGCAACGCGCTGACGCTGACCACCCGAGAGCAACCGTCCACCCTCGCCCACAATCTTGGAACTACCACCTGGAATATCGTCACAGGAGGCAACTTCAATGGCTTTCTCCGCGACCTCTGCCACGGGATACACATTGTCGCTGACACTTTGATCAAAAAGATCCGCCGCATGAGGAGCCACAATCACTCGAGTACGTGGCAACTGCTCTAATACCTCAACGAGCTGCTCATCAGTGCCTCGAATAACCGTCAAACCTTTGGCAAATTGTTGGATAATCTCCTCAGCCTTGTCCGCATCATGCGCAGACACTCTCTCAAAATCAGCACCGAGCACTCCCCTAATACGCCTTGCCGACGCCTCCGCCGATGCCCAGCGCGATGCCACATTTCGACCAAGCATGGTCATCGGCATGATCAAAAACTGTGTGAGTCCCACAACCGTGATCAAATCACCAATACTCATCTGACCATGCAGCGCCAAAAATCCTGCTCCAATACCCAACGCGGACACAAAGATGGCGCCCGCCGCATCGGTGACACCATTCAAGCGAGCTTCCGCAGCATCCGCATGAACCGTCTTCCGATAAGCCTCACCAGAAATCGCCTCGTACCGACGGCGCACCGTGACAATCGCACCCAAACCCTTCAAAATTCTCAAGCCCTGCACCACATCAGTTGCAGTAGCCGCAGCCTGCGCCACCGCCTGCTGACGAGCACCCGAACGCTTCTGCAACGGCTTCGACACCTGAATAGCCACCACAACCAGCAGCGGACCACCAATCAACACAGCCACACTCAACCACGGATTAATGCTGTACATCACCACGGCGCCATAAATAATCGACGCCAACTCCGCCACCGGGAACACCGTCATCATGACAATATCGCCCACCCGCTGCGTATCCGACGACGCAATCGACAACAACCCACCCGCAGTGCGCTCTTTTCCAGCAAAACCACGCGGATCTTGAATCCGATCAGTCACCAACATCCGCAAATCATGACTGACCAACTGCTGGCTCCGCACCAACATGTACCGAGCAATCCAGTTCACCGTCATCGCCGTTAAGAAAAGAACCGCCAACATGGCAATCCAGAACCACAATCGCTGCAGATCGCTCGTGCCAATAGCCTCATCCACCGCCTTACCCACAATCACAGGCGTTAACCCATTGCAGATAAAAGACGCCGCCATGCCAGCAGACGCCACAAAGCTCCACGGCCGCTGCGACAACGCCACTTTGAGAGTCCATAATTTGGAATCCAACGCCGGCGTCTTGGACGGTCGCGCGCCGGGCCCGGGGAGGTTTTTATACCTATCTAAAGGTGTGGATTTCGTTTGTTGCACAAGGAGATACTGTATCTCATGAGCACGTTAAGCGATATATCGCTAGTGAAGGTGGTGGTAGCCCGCTAGGATTAACATCTGATATGAATGATCCAGCTCATCCCCCAATTCCACCAGTATCAAAACGAGACGCTCCGGCGTTTAGCGATCTTCAACATCGAGCAACCAGCGCCAGCGCTTTTACCCAAGGCAGCACGACTTATCACGATGTCCGACCTGGATATCCGGCTGAGGCCGTGGAGTTAGCCCGTGGGTTTGGCCGAGTCCTGGATGTCGGTGCAGGTACCGGAAAACTAACCAGTGAGCTAACAGCTGATCAGGTCCTAGCCCTTGATCCAAGCATGGACATGTTGCGGGTGTTTCGCTCCGCGCTTCCGGCGGTTCCCTGCTGGCAAGCGACAGCAGAACACACAGGAATACGTGACAACGCGGTTGATCTGATTACGTGCGCACAAACGTGGCATTGGGTTGACGTGACGGCTGCCTCAGCGGAATTTGATCGGGTGATTGCACCTGAGGGTGCAGTCCTGCTCGTGTGGAATAACCTGGACACCTCCATCGCGTGGGTACACCGACTTAGTCGCATTATGCATGCCGGCGATGTACTCAAGCCGGGATTCACCCCAGAAACCGCAGCTCCCTGGATAATTGATCGAGAAATTCGCACCACGTGGAATCAGCACCTCACCCCTGAAGAAATCATCCAGCTCGCTCACACGAGGTCCTACTGGTTAAACGCGTCAGAGAAAATCAAAGAGCGTGTTGATCAGAACCTTCGGTGGTATCTCTACGAGCATTTGGGTTTCAGTCCCGACAATCCAGTGGAACTTCCCTATCGCTGTGATGCATTTTTACTTTCACGTTCCGGTACCCTGGCAGGCAGATCTTCCAATCTTTAGGAGCCCTCGCCATGTACCTGTTGAATCCACCAGTCACTGAACCCGAGATCCTCACTGTCAACGAGATTCCGACCGTCGTCGCTGTCTTTGACAACCACCCCATGAACGACATGCCCGCAGCATTCGATCAAACCTACCAAGTGCTCTTCCCCACCTTGGGTGCCAAGGGCATCGCGCCAATTGGCCCCGGATTTGCTCTGTACACCTCCGAACCAACTGACACCGTCAGCTTTGAAGTGGGCATCCCAGTCAGCCAACCACTTGAGGGAGATGTTTCAGCCGCCAACGGCATCGTGCTGAAAAACTCAGTGATCCCTGCCGGAAAAATTGCGCGAATCAGCCACATCGGCTCATTCGACGGACTAAGCCAAGCGTGGGGTTCATTCGTGGAAGCTCTTGAATCTGCAGGCCATGAGATCGATATGCCTTGTTGGGAGGTCTATGTCACCGAGCCTTCCACCGACATGGATCCCGCAACACTCCAAACTGATCTATACGTCCTGTTGAAGTAGAGAAGCTTTCTGGTCAAGTTCCTTGAGTATGGTGGTCGAAGACCAGCACTCCAGATTCAAGGAACTTATAAAACATGGCATCACCGCGCCGCCCACAGGTTGCAGCACCACGCATCAAAGAACTTCGCCTAACAGGCCTTGACAACGCTGACCCTCAAGACATCGAATCGAATGAGCAGATAGAGTCATGCCGTTTTAACGAGGCCGAGATTTCCGAACGCGATCTTTCTGGTGCTGGTTTCATTGAATGTGAATTCCTTGGGCTGGAAGCACACGAAACCGAGCTACGCCGGGCTCAATTCGTGGAAACACGCATCGAAAGAGCCAATGCTCCATCTTTTAAGGCAGCCCGCTCCATCTGGCGCAACGCAACGATTTCCGACTCCCGCTTTGGTGCCGTCGAAATGTATGAAGCAACCGTCCAAGCTTTGAAAATCTCTGATTCTAAGCTGTCGTTTGTCAATCTGCGGGGTGCATCGTTACGGGATGTGCTCTTTGAGAACTGTGTCATCGACGAGCTTGATCTTGGCCAAGCCAGAGCAGAACGCATCGCTTTTAAAGACTGCACGGTGCATTCGCTCACCTTTGATCATGCCGTGCTCAGCAATGTGGATCTTCGCGGTTTAGATATCGAGCGCATCAGTGGCGTGGAGTCCATGTCCGGAACCGTGATCTCATCCCTGCAGGCTGCTGACCTGTCGGGAGCATTTGCACGGCATTTAGGAATTACCGTAAACGATTAGAAATCCGCTCTTTTGAACAAAAAGCACTTATCCCCACGTCATTTTCAACGTGGGGATAAGTGCTTTTAGGGAAAATCAAGCTTTACTGCTTGTTTCCGCCCTTGCCGCGGCGCTCGCGAACACGCACAGCGATTCGCACTGGAGTGCCTTCGAAACCGAAACGCTCACGGAACTTGCGCTCCAGGTATCGTCGGTAACCTGCTTCGAGGAAGCCGGTGGTGAACAGTACGATCACTGGTGGCTGAGTAGATGCCTGGGTGGCAAACAGCACTCGAGGCAAACGTCCGCCACGCATTGGTGGTGGGTTCGCAGCAATTGCTTCACGCAGCCAGGTGTTCAGCTGACCAGTGGAGATACGGCGATCCCAGTTGTCGAGCGCTTCCAACATTGCTGGCTCGAGGCGCTGCAGTGCACGACCGGTTTTGGCGGAGATGTTGATGCGCTTTGCCCAAGGCACGTGTGCCAACTGGAGATCAAGTTCGCGATCCAAATCGATGCGGCGATCTTCATCCATGAGATCCCACTTGTTGAACGCAATAACCAGTGCCTTACCGGCATCGGTGATCATTGCGAGCACGCGCTGATCCTGCTCGGTGATGGGTTCGGAGGAATCGATAAGCAAAACACACAGCTCAGCTGCATCGATGGCACCGTGGGTACGCAGTGATGCGTAGTACTCGTGGCCAGATGCAGTCTTGACCTTTTTGCGAAGACCAGCAGTATCCACGAATTTCCACAGTTTTTGATCCAGCTGAATCAGGGAGTCAACGGGGTCAACGGTGGTTCCTGCAACATTGTCCACGACAGAGCGGGTCTCGCCAGCAAACTTGTTGAGCAGTGAAGACTTACCTACGTTTGGCTTACCCACAAGGGCGACACGACGAGGGCCTTCCACGATGGACTTGGAGCGAGGCTCTTCTGGGAAGAGTTCAAGGATCTTGTCCAAAACGTCAGCGCCACCACGTCCATGCTGGGCTGACACTGGGTATGGATCGCCAAGGCCGAGGCTGTAGAACTCAGCCATGTCAGCCCACTGGCTGTCGGAGTCGAATTTGTTCGCAACCAAGATCACTGGCACTTCCGAGCGCAACAGTTTTGCTGCCATCACTGAGTCAGTTTCGGTGATGCCCACCTTGGTGTCCACGACGAACACGATGACATCGGCAGTGCTCATAGCAACTTCTGCCTGCTGTGCGATCGATGCGTGGATGCCCTTGACGTTAGGATCCCATCCGCCTGTGTCCTGAACCCAGAAACGGTGTCCACCCCAGTCAGAGATGTAGGAGATGCGGTCACGGGTGACGCCGGGGAAATCTTCCACGACTGCTTCTCGACGTCCAATAAAGCGGTTCACCAAGGTTGATTTACCAACATTTGGGCGTCCGACGATAGCGACCGTGCAGAGAGCTTCTTCAAGGTGGCTTGGGTCGAATCCGAATGCGGTCTCGATTTCTTCCCAGTCTTCATCAGAGTAGTCTTCGCCGAAATCAGGGTTGGAGAACTCTGTTTCGTCAAAGTCCTCTGCATCGAAGTCATCGTCAGAGTCTTCGTAGCCGAATTCTGCTGGGTCGAAATCTGCGGAAGCCCAACCGCCGTGTGGTGCTAGTTCTTCTTCGTCAGCAAACGCACCTTCGACGTCCATTTCGCCTTTGTGGGTGTGGTAGACGAATACGGTGTCGTCCTCTTCACCAGGCATGGTGTGTTTATCAGTCACTGGTTGCTCCTTTCAGCGGAGGCTTCCACTAGGTGGATGAGGTGATCAAGTACTTGATCCATGGTCATATCAGAGGTGTCCACGATGTGTGCATCATCTGCTGGTTTCAGCGGTGAGGCGGCACGGGTGGAATCTAGTTCATCGCGGCGAACAACATCTGCCAGCACAGCGTCGAAATCTACGTCGCGACCTGCTGCGGTGTCTTGGTCAAAGCGTCGCTGGGCGCGGACTTCCGCTGAGGCGGTGAGAAACGCCTTGATGGGCGCGTCGACAAGCACTGCCGTTCCGATGTCTCTGCCTTCGACGACGCAGCGATGTGCTTTGGCGGCGAGTGCGCGCTGCAACGCCACCAAGTTCTCACGAACCTCAGGGATCGCGGACACTGCGGAGACATTTTGGGTGACTTCTGGTCCGCGGATGTCCTTTTGCACATCGACGCCCGCGAGCAACACCTCAGTGGAGGCGGGATCGTCAGAAATCGACAACGGCAATACAGCGGTTGCAGCGATCACGGCTGCGCTATCTGCGGGGTCAATCCCCTGGTTAAGCACATGAAGCGTTGCGACGCGGTACATCGCACCAGTATCTAGGTACTTGGCCGAGAGACGGGTTGCGAGCGCGCGGGATGTGGTGGATTTTCCGGTGCCAGACGGCCCGTCGATGGCTACGATGAGGCCACCGGCAGGCATGTTGGAAATTTCCGTCACAGTTGGACCACCTTGTATAAGCTGGTCAGCTCAGAGGAGTTCAGTGCACGAAGGGAACCTGGCTTCTGATCACCAAGCTGAACGGTGTGTAGCTTGGTGCGCACGAGGCGCTCGACTGGGAAACCGAGCTCATCGAAGAGGCGTCGCACAATGTGCTTGCGGCCTTCGTGGATTTCGATGCGCAACAAGGACTTGCCCTGGAATACGTCGATAATCTGCGCAAAGTCAGCCTTGGCAGGGCCATCTTCCAACTCCACGCCATCACGAAGAGCGCTGACTAGCTTATTGGTTGCTTCACCGCGAACGGTAGCAAGGTAAGTCTTGGACACTTCGTACTTAGGGTGCATGAGGCGGTTAGCCAACTCACCATCGTTGGTGAGCAGCAGCAAACCTTCGGTGTCCGCGTCGAGGCGACCGACGTGAAACAGACGCTGTCCAGATGCAGTCTTCTCACTGACCAGATCACCCACGCATGGGCGACCAAGTTCATCGCTCATGGTGGAGTGCATGCCACGAGGCTTGTTGAGCACGAAGTACTCGAGGTCCTCGTTGATGTGGATGCGGACGCCGTCAACACGGATGACATCGTTGTTTGGATCCACGCGCACGCCCTGGGTGGTCACGATACGATCGTTGACCTCCACACGGCCCTGATCAATCAGGATTTCTGCGTGTCGACGTGATGCCACACCTGCTTGGGCAAGCACCTTCTGCAGGCGAACTCCGTCAGAGTCATTGCGGTTTAAGAAACCCATCGACCAATCGTCGTCGGATTTTACGTTTTGCTTCTTGGCAGGCTTAGCGTTGGAGAGAAGAATCTCATCCTTCTTCTGAGGCTGCTGGCGTGTGTTTGGGCGGGATGATCCTGGCTTGTAGCCACGAACTGAAGACCGGTATCCGCCAGAGCGATTGCTCTGCTTCTTGTCCGGTGTGCCATCTCGGCGAGCGGGTGGGGTCACGTAAGTGTCCTTAATCTTGAGAGAAAACGTATGAAATTGAATCCCGTGAATTCTAGCCTATTTTAGGAGATTTTAATAGTCGGGGCTTTAACTGATGCTTTAGAAGTCTTCATCAATGGAGTCAACATCCGGCAAAAGCGGTGCTAGATCCGGTAATTTATCCAAAGAATCAATACCCAACAGCTCAAGCAGCAATTCCGTTGTGCCATAGCGGTGCGCGCCCGTTGATTCGTCCACATCGACTTCTTTGACTAGGCCTCGAAGCTGCAAGGTTCTCATGACGCCGTCGACATTTACTCCGCGCACTGCTGAAATCTGGGAGCGTGTGACCGGCTGCCGATATGCCACCACCGCGAGTGTTTCCAATGCTGCACGGGACAGTCTGGTTTGGTTTCCATCGAGGAGGAATTGCTCGACGATGTCCGCATTCTCCGGGCGGGTGTAATAGCGCCATCCTTCTGCCGTTTCCCGAAGATCAATGCCGCTGCCCCGTTCAGAAAGCTCAAAGGCCATTTCCTTCAAAATTGCCTCTGTTGCAGGCACGTCAATGCCCAACACCCCAGCCAGCGTGCGTGCTGAAACTGGGGTATCGACCACCAACAAGATTGATTCCATCCTCGACCTCGTCTGAGGGATAAGGCTCATCGCGGAAATCAGTGCTGGATCGAAATCATTCATGAGTGGTTATCATAGCTGGCGTTAAGCAATCGGCTTTTGGTTTGCCGGGTTGCCCCATTCCGCCCAGGAGCCCTCATACACTACAACGTCGTCATAACCTGCGATAACTGCAGCGTAGGCATCAACACATGCCGTGACTCCGGAGCCACAGCTAAAGACCAACGACTGCGCTCCATTTGTGCGGCTGAAGATCAATTCCTTCAGCTCTTCTGCTGGCCGGACAAAACCATGCTCATCAGAAATATCAGTGAAGGGAATGTTCACACTTCCAGGGATCGACCCTTTTCGAAGGCCTGGACGGGGCTCTTCTTCAACGCCAGCGAATCGGCTCGCATTGCGAGCATCAATCACTGCCTTGCTTGAGCGCGCGATCGCCCGTTCGACGCCGGAGGCACCAACGAGTAAATCTGGCTGTGGTTCTGCGCTGATCCTTCCACCACCTGTAGGTAGCGACAACGGTTCCGTCGGAAGACCAGCATCAACCCAGGCTGGCAATCCGCCATCAAGCACGCCAATGCTGCTTAATCCAGCAACACGGAGAAGCCACCACACCCGCGGTGCAACCATGAGGCCGTGCAGATCATAAACAACCACCGTGGAATCGGTGCTAATGCCGTAGCTTTCTAGCAAACCCACCAAATTCGGTGGCGCGGTGTGTGGAAGCTCGGAATGTGGATCTGAGAAATCTCCTTCCAAGTCAGCGAGAAATGCCCCCGGAATTCCCGCTTGACGTGCAATTTCATCATCCTCCATCGTGGCACACAACACGATGACATCATCCCGGTCAAGGTTGTGTGACAACCAGTCAACGGTTACCACTGGACCTTCAGGAAAATGGGCATCATTGTTATTGGTTGCATCTGCGGACGAAGTTACTTTAAGAGAAGTCATAACCTGCCATCTTAGTGCTTAACACCACTTGAATGGGAGGAGTTCGCGGTAGTTCACAGCATTTAATTCACAAAACCGCAGATAGTAGCACTCTCCCACCCTCAATAGGGCTCAACCTGTGCACTTTAACGCATCGCCCGTCAATCAAGCTGTCAAAAAAATACAAGTTAGGTCACAAAATGATTTCAGTCGTGAGAACCATCACATATAAGACATCTCATGATCTAACATTTCTTCATGGCTACGATTACACGCACCGACAGACTGATCCTCGTACCGCTCACTGTTGAGCTCGAAGACGAGGCCCACCAGATTTACTCTGATTCTCGAATCTGGGAACACCGTCCCCAGGCGCGTCACACCAACGTGCGTGCCACGCGCGACATCATTAAGCGCACCAATGAAAGCTGGGGCAAGAAAGACCTTGGCCCCTGGGGTGTTTACCTCCGTGACCGCCCATCGGAATTCGTTGGCGTTGGTGGCGTTGAACTCATCGACGGAAAAGTATGGGACCTCAAGTACCGCCTCCGCCCCGACCTATGGGGCAATGGATACGCCACGGAAATCTCCAACGCCGCAACACTGGCCACCAAGCGTATCGACGACAGCCTCCCACTCACGGCCAGGGTGACTACCAACCACCCTGCCTCATTCCATATTTTGGAAAAATTGGGACTCACCCCCGTATGGGAGGGCCGACGAGTCGGAACGGAAGATGACCCCAACGAGCCTGATGTAAGAATTTATTCTGACCGTCCGCTATCGGATGAAATTCTTGAAATGCTCAAGCAACGACCATAGACCAGAAAATCTCACCCCTTCATGGGGTGAGATGCTACAAAAAGCTCCCACACCATCCGCCCTCTCCAAAACAGATGCTGTGGGAGCCTTTCCATGCCGTAGATGACACAACGCAGTTAAACTGCGAGGTCATCCATTTTTCAGCAAACCAGCTCTTGTAGCTTAGGTCACTAAAACTAAATCAGCAACGTTTCCTTAAGAAAAACTGATTACTCCCAGTCACTCGCCGCGACGACCGCTGGATCGACATCAATGCCAGTCCACGAAACTTTAAGCTCGCCGAGTGGCTCTTCTTGCAAGGTTTCAATAGCGCGTGCCTTATACAATTCCAGCAAGGCAAGGAAGCGGCCAATCACTTCCATTGACGCGGTACAATCACGTGTGAGCAGCTGAAAGCTCAAATAATGATCAATTCCGGCAAGTTTCAACGTGTTAAGAATCCTGCCCGCTTGCTCTGGAACTGACACCGCAACTTGGTGCACGTGATCTGTTTTCACCGTCTCTGGGGGTTTCGGACGAAACACCACAGCAGCCAACTCGCTGAAACTTTTTAAGGAATGACCCAAGGAAACGGGCGGCAAGAGGTTGGCAAACTGAGTTTCTAATGAGACAGCGCGCGGGTACCTGCGTCGAGCATCTCGCTGCCATTGCGCAAACATTTCTGCAACTTGCTTGTAAGCGCGATACTGCAACAACCTGGCGAAAAGGAGATCCTTTATTTCGAGCAATTCGAGATCATCTTCATCGTCGACTTCACCACGCGGGAGCAGGCGAGCTGTTTTAAGATCCAACAGCGTTGCGGCCACCACTAAGAACTCTGTGGTCTCATCCAAATCGCTGGTTTCACCCAGTTTTCGGGTGTAAGCAATAAACTCGTCTGTCACCTGGGCCAAGGCAACTTCAGTGACATCAAGTTTCTTCTTGGTAATCAGCTGCAGGAGAAGGTCAAAAGGACCTTCAAAATTATCGAGCTGCACTTGGAATCCCGATGCCGGAACATCCCCATCTGGTTCAGGGAGTGGTTCTGGGCCGATGGGTCCCAGATTTTCAGAAGTGTTTTCTGCATCAGCGAAGTCGTCTGTGCTGGAACTATCAGAAGTGCCAGCGCTTTGCGCGTCTAATTCCGCGTCATCTACTTCGGACCACTCTTGGTCCAGCTCCGCTACTTTTGTCATGGTCTTCCACACCTTAACGCATGAACCTGCAATAACAGCTACTGACAGGCCCGCACAAGGAGGCGTGGTTTTTAGAAAACAACCTAGTCGTTGACGCGGCTGATCACTTCACGCGCCAAGGAACGGTACTGCTCCGCACCTTGTGATGTTGGTGCCCATGTGATGATCGGCTCACCGGCAACAGAGGTTTCGGGGAACCTGACGGTTCGGGTGATCACCGTATCGAACACTTTCTCATCGAAAACCTCAACAACTCGTGACATCACTTCCCTGGCGTGAGAGGTGCGTCGGTCAAACATAGTGACCAAAATGCCGAGGATTTCCAGATCGAAGTTCAACCGATCGGCAACTTTTTCCACCGTGTCAGTGAGCAATGCGAGGCCACGCAGTGAGAAGTACTCGCACTCCATCGGGATGATAACCCCGTGCGCGCACGCCAAAGCGTTCACCGTCAAAAGTCCAAGCGATGGCTGACAATCAAGGATGATGAAGTCGTAGTCCTTCATGACAGGACGCAGCGCCCTTGCAAGTGTTTGTTCACGACCAACTTCATTGACCAGCTGAATTTCTGCAGCGGACAAGTCAATATTTGCAGGAACGACATCCAGATCAGGAACACCAGTGTGGTGGATCGCCTGATCAATAGTGGAATTGTTGTCCACCATGAGGTCATACACGGTGATATCCACGTCGTCGTAGTGGATTCCCAAACCAGCAGTCAACGCACCTTGCGGATCCAAGTCAACGAGCAGGACTTTACGTCCCGCCTCTGCAAGGCATGCTCCGAGGTTGATGGTGGACGTGGTTTTACCAACGCCACCTTTTTGATTCGCCATGGCAATGATCGTTGCTGGGCCATGTTTTTCCAAAGGAGATGGCTCAGGCAACTCGCGCAGGGGTCGACCGGTCAGTCCGATCTCCACCTTGGAAGAGTCCTTCTTCCCTGCATCACTCACAGTCAAACCTTCTTCCTTGACTAGGACTGCCTTTTATAGTCATTTAACAAATTTCGGCGCGACTTGAGAAGTATATAGCCTTGACTTTACAGCTCTCGACTAACAGTCCTGAAATTATCGCACTGTCATTAGTCTCCGCGACCACAATACATTCAGGATATAGATGTCTAACTCATTCTGTTGCCCCACACGCCGTTTCATGCAAACTCTAATAGTGAGTCAAGTTTTTTAACTTGACCAGCTCTGCAAATTGAGCGTTGCCTACCGTCATTGCTTTATCTTTGCCACTTTATTAAAGTAAGCGGAATGCATTTGTATTTCCTTTAAATGTTGCTGCTGCACAGTTCGCACTGCAGGCCACATGCCTCCCAGTGCCGTCTCTGCACGTTGATTTTCCCCTGCCACAACTGGTCGCAGGGCGACTTTCTAGCACTTTTAAAGGAATTTTTTAATGGCTAAAACCCATATTCGGTTACAGGACCTTTCCCTGTCATACACCTCAACCCCGTTAATTACGAAGCTCAATATCACTGTTTCTTCTGGACAGTGCGCAGTGATTGTTGGTGAGAATGGTCGAGGTAAAACCACACTTCTGCGAGCACTGGCTCGAGAATTCCCGCCATCTGCAGGTGAGATTCTCACTCATGGCACGGTAGCAATTGCTCATCAACACATGCCTGCAGGTGATCTGTCCGTCGGAGAGATCTGCGATGAGGCAATTCGTGATTCAAAAAATGCTCTCGAAGAGCTTGAGAGAGCTGGAGCTCTACTTGAGACAAACACTGCGCACGCACTTGATGGATATCAACAAGCCCTTGATGCCGCTGAAGTGCTTGACGCATGGAACGCTGAACATCGATTAGAAAAAGCTCTGCGCAGCTTTGGCGCGATCACCGATAGATCCCGTGCACTCAGTGAGCTATCGATCGGGCAAAGGTATCGGGTACGGCTGGCCTGCCTCATCGGTGGCGATGCTGATATTTTGCTTCTCGATGAACCCACGAATCATCTTGACCGGGGCGCGCTTAACTATCTCACCGAAGCCATAACCTCCCACAAAGGTGTGGTACTTGTTGTTTCTCATGATCAAGCACTGATCAAAGATGTCGCGGATTTCATCATCGATATTGATTCAACCCCAGACGGCCTACCACGGATCTATCATGAGGGTTTTGATTCTTATCGACGCCAAAGGAGTGCGCTTCTTGAAACTTGGAGGCAGGATTATGCCGCTGCACAAACTGCGCAACAGCAATTGCAAGAGGATCTAGAGCACGCACGCCAGCGTGTGAATTCTTCGTGGAAACCTCCAAAAGGAACGGGAAAACACACTCGCGCATCTCGGGCTGCCGGAGTAGTGCAGGCCTTAAAGCGAGCACAGGATGCGTTGGATAACAAAGCGTTGGACGTTCCCCCGGCTCCGGCCCCATTGCTTCTGCCTACCTTGAAAGTGCGACCAGATAAACCCATGGTGGACTTTTCGGACCTTTTTGTACCCCACCGCTTGCGTCTGCCAGGCTCACATTCAGTGTTATCAGGTGACAAAATAGTGATCACTGGTGACAACGGCGCTGGCAAATCAACGCTCATCGAAGTCTTGTCTGGGGCTTTGACTCCGGCAAGTGGTTCGGTTGCAAACCATGCCCGAACTGGGGTTCTCGGCCAAGAATCACTTGTCGGCGAGGTGCCATCAATAGCACGAGATCACGCAGTTAAGTGGGGACTTTTAAGTGTTGAGGAGAGCCGATTTGCCCTACAGGAATTCTCAATTGGTCATCGCAGAAGACTAGATTTGGCCATGTCGTTAGCTGGCAATCCTGAACTGTTGCTTCTCGATGAACCTTCGAACCATCTGTCTATGCACTTGGTTTCCGCACTTACAGAGTGGCTGGACAAGACCACGGCTGCAGTGATCATGGTAACGCATGATCGACAGCTACTCCGCGATACGGCTCATTGGAGGCACATCGAGTTGAAATCTTAAGAATTCGCAAGGGCTTTCACGCACGAGGATGGGCCCCGCGCCACACTTCCCGCAAGCTATCGGCTGTGATGTGCGTGTAAATCTGAGTGGTCGTCACAGAAGAATGACCCAGGAGTTCCTGCACCACACGGACATCGGCGCCACCTTCGAGGAGATGGGTGGCAAAGCTGTGCCGCAGGGTGTGGGGAGAAATATCTTTATCTAAACCTGCGCGCTCAACCGTTTTCTTCAGCACTGCCCACGCAGATTGCCGAGATAGCGGACCGCCGCGTTGGTTGAGAAAAAGTGCGTGGCTTTTACCTTTACTCAACGCGGGTCTGGCTCTGACCAAATATTCCCGGACCGCTTGTTGTGCCATCGAACCAAAAGGCACGATCCGTTGTTTGGAACCTTTGCCCGTGATGCGCAGTACTTCAGGCATCTCCGACACATCATCAACTGCCAGCCCAATCGCCTCAGAGATACGCGCGCCAGTTCCATAAAGTAATTCCACCAGCGCTCGGTCACGGAGATCAACGGGAGTAGCGATATCTGAATGTGGGATCGCGTCGATAAGCAGGGCTACCTCGTTGATGCTGAGCGTGTCAGGTAAATGCCGGCCCATGGCCGGTGGCGACACATCAGCCGCAACGTCCGCAGCTACCTCTCCCTCCATCAATGCAAACTTGTGCAACCCGCGCGCCACGATGAGCGCGCGCCCCGCCGAGGACGCGGACAACGCCTGCTGCCCGTCAATCCCGCGGCGCAGATCCTTGACATAACTCTCAACATTCGCAGTGGTGATATCTTGAATATCATCCAGCCCAGCTGCCTCGAGCCAGTCGCAATAGCGTTCCACATCGCGCCGATAATTACTCAGCGTATTTGCCGACAAGCCACGCTCCACGGCCAAATGTGTCAGCCATGTGTTCGCTAAAACGCGAGCCTTCATAGTTTTTTCATGTCAGGAACAATGCCGTGCGCTTTTCGACGCTGCGCCAACGCCGTAGGGCGATAGGTAAACGGCGCGGTGACGGCACGCGCAGACGCACGACCCGCAATCACAGCATCAGCAGCCATGACACCCGCAATGGCAATGGAGTTAACCAACTGGCCACTAAACACCATTCCCACTGCCTCACTGAGCGGAACCCACTGGTTAATCATGTCCGCTTCTTCATCGCCTGTAACCTCTGGACGCTCAACTTCTGTGAGGCCTCGGGCTAGAAAGACACGCACCGCTTCATCGCAGAAACCAGGCGAGGTAATCAAATCAGTGAGCACGGACCACTCACTGGCCTCCAAACCAGCCTCCTCCATGAGCTCGCGCTGCGCGCCCGTGAGTTCATCCTCATCAGCAATATCCAACAAACCTGCAGGCAGCTCCCACAAGGAATCCCCCACGCTGCGACGGTACTGCTTGACCATCGCAATGTTTTCACCATCAAAGGCAACCACTGCGACCGCCCCAAAGTGTTCAACCACTTCACGGCGGGCAGTGGAACCACCCGGCATTATCAACGAATCTCGACGAACGCCCAAAATTGGGGACTCTAACAACAGTTCAGTATCTGTCACCGTGAACTCATGGGTACCGGGAATGTGCATCTTCGAAACCATGATCACATTGTAGATCTAAGGGTGGACACGCAGCTCCAAAGCGGTCTTCACCAGGCCGTAAAACAGTGGATGAGCATGGGTTGGACGGGATTTGTACTCAGGGTGCGCCTGGGTCGCCACCAGATAAGGATGCACCTCTTTGGGGTACTCCACGAACTCCACCAAATGTCCATCAGGTGAGGTTCCGGAGAAGACCAAATCTGAACCTTCAGCAATCTGGGCGCGGTAGGCATTATTGACCTCATAGCGGTGACGGTGGCGCTCGGAGACTTCCGTTGTGCCATACAGTTCCGCTACTAAGGAGCCTTCCTCCAGGGTTGCAGGATATGCGCCAAGACGCATGGTGCCACCCAGATCAGCTTCACCCGACACAGCAGCTTTCTGCTCTTCCATGGTGGCGATCACTGGCTGCGTTGCAGCTGGGTCAAACTCAGTGGATGATGCCTGCTCTAGTCCTGCCTGGCGTGCTGCCTCGATGACGGTGCACTGCAGGCCAAGGCATAGGCCAAGAAGCGGGATCTTGTGCTCACGTGCAAACGTAATCGCACCGATTTTGCCTTCGATACCTCGGATACCGAAACCTCCGGGAACCACGATGGCATCTAAACCGCTGAGCGCTTTCATGGCGCCAGATGGGGTTTCGCAATCATCTGAGGTAATCCACTTGATGTTGGTGCGCGTCCAATTGGCGTAGCCTGCAGCGCGAACAGCTTCCACCACTGAGAGATAAGCATCGGGAAGATCAATGTACTTGCCCACGATGCCGACGGTGAGCTCATGGCGTGGGTTGTTCACCCGTTCCAGCAGATCGTGCCAGGTGCTCCAGTCAACATCACGGAACGGAAGGCCCAGGCGACGAATAATGAAGGTGTCCAGGTGCTCGCGGTAGAGGACATCTGGAATGTTGTAAATAGAACTGGAATCAGGGCAAGATACAACGCCTTCATAATCAACATCGCACATCATCGCGATCTTATCTTTCAGACCTTGAGGGACCTCCCGATCGCAACGAAGCACGAGAGCATCCGGCAAAATACCGATGCCGCGCAGCTCTGCGACAGAATGCTGGGTGGGTTTGGTCTTCAGCTCACCTGAGGTAGCCAAGTATGGCACCAAAGAACAGTGGATGAAGAAGCAGTTTTCACGACCAATTTCATGGCGTACCTGGCGAGCTGCTTCAAGGAATGGCTGGGATTCAATGTCACCGACGGTGCCACCGACCTCAGAGATCACCACGTCTGGGGCGTTGCCATGAGCATCTGGTTCGCCCATGCTCAAAATACGAGCTTTGATCTCATCAGTGATGTGTGGGATGACCTGCACAGTTTTACCCAGGTACTCTCCCCTGCGCTCCTTGGCGATCACAGTGGAATACACCTTGCCGGTGGTGACATTGGCGTTGAGCCCCAGGTTGCGATCGAGGAAACGCTCGTAGTGGCCCAAATCCAGGTCTGTTTCTGCGCCGTCTTCGGTGACAAAGACTTCACCGTGTTCAAAAGGATTCATGGTGCCCGGATCAACATTGAGGTATGGATCTAGCTTCTGCATGGTCACCGACAGTCCCCGTGCAATCAGCAATTGACCAAGGCTTGCTGCGGTCAGGCCTTTGCCGAGTGAGGAAACAACTCCACCGGTGACGAAAATGTGTTTGGTGGGACGGACTTTTCGACTAGAGGTCATGATGTCTGAGACGACCTTCCTGGTTGAACCTAAACATCGAACAGTTCCTTAAAAAGATCTTTTCGAGTCAGGCGGTGCGGAAAACTTAAACGTTCGGTGTGTTCAAATTGCCGGCACGTGGCCACGGTCCCCTCCGTGGCTTTCTCCGCTTTAATTGTCTGCCCAAAACTGACGTGGATTCGCCTAAAGGGGAAACAAAAAACCGCAGGGAAAGCTCGGAGAAGTTTCCGACTTTTCAAACCTACGGAACCCCAGCATAACACAGCAATTGGGGTTAAAAATAATGCCAGTTCAGAGACCCTTTTTCTGGTATCTATCTATAGATCAACAGATTATTTTCGCGGTAAAAGAAAACGGAGCATCCATTTGCCTAGACACTCCGTTTTAAAGGCTTGGAAAACCTACTGCGCTGGCGCTGCTGCAGTTCCATCGAGAGACGGACTTGCCGCGTCTGCGGAGGCAGCGGAACCAAACGCTCCAGACCTACCGGCTAGTTCCTCACGAACTGATAGCACGGTAGCCATCTTGCCCCAAGTACGATTCACGGAATCAACTGTAGAGACGTTTTCTGCAGCATCAGGGTTGCCACGAAGCCGTCCAATAACTCCAGTATCAGCAGCAGTGTGAATACGTCCTGCAACCACCACGCCTGATCCTTGGGCGTCAAGTGCGCGAGCAAACAGCGATTGTGTTTCTGCAGCGAAGGCACCATCACCTGAGCCGTCGCTATCGCCAGTAATCATCACGATGACCTGGCCTGGCAAAATGGTGCCGTCTTCGTACGAGATGTAACCGTTGTCGCGCAGCACGTTGAGCAATAGTCCGCGCTCTGCAGTACTGGCTAGTGGTTCACCAGTTTCAGGGTTGAGCAGCAAAGCGGCACCAAGTGCCTCGCCAGCGTGAGTTCCTGGATCCAGTTGGGTTTCAGAAAGCTGAGCGCCTGCAGGCAACGTATTTGCCACGATTGATTTCAGCTGGTCCGCGCCGTCTTGGGAGAAGAAATTCTCCTCAAGTGTAATGGATCCAGCATTAATAGCTCCTGCTTGCTGCAACAGCCATGACACATCGGCAACGTCTGATTCTTCAGCGTCAGCGGTGCGCATCACCAGTACGGGGCGATCGGTCAGTGTACCAGCCACCACGTCTTCCACGATGTGGTCAATGATGCTGTCTGCTTGATCGGCCTGCACCGCATTAACCTCAGCCAAGGTCTCTGCCTCGACTAATTCAGCTGATGTTGGTGCATTTGGGTCAATGTTTTCAGGAAGGTTGGGTGCAAGCACATAAGTTCCAAAGGCAATGCCGGCTGCTGCACCAAATCCCAGTGCGGCGAAGGTTGCGGCGCCTCTTCCACGTCGTTTAGCCATGTTGCCTTCCTATTTGAACCAACCCTGGACTGTCAGCGCGAAGCTGTTCCAGGTGTCAATGAGGTTGTCGGTAAAAGAGCCTGATCCTGCGGTGCCAGCGATAACAATCACGACTGCAAGAACCACCAAAATGGCTAACAGTGCCCACATCCATCCAAGGTTGCTGGAGCTGCGCACAGTGTAAAGACTTGCGATGACGGATCCGTCGACAAGCTTGGTGCCTAGCTTGGCGCGCGTCAACAACGCTGCGGGATCGGAATCCTCGCGGTTTTCAAAAACACCATCAAGCGTGACAGGACCGCCGACGTTGACGATCATCTGCGGGTTGTGAAAATCCGCAAGCAGGAGCGCCAGATCCGTGGAGGAATTTACTGAGGATGGGAAGGTCATCGCACCGATGCCAAGATCCTGGATGCGCTCCAGACCAACAGCGTGGCCGTCTGGATCAGCTGGCAAAATTACGTTGGCGCCACTGCGCAGCGCATCTGCGCCGATACCAGTGGGATTGCCGACGATCAGCGCGGGCTTGTATCCTAATTCCACCAAGGTGTCTGCTGCCCCATCGACACCGATGAGTACTGGATCGTATTCGCGGATGAAGCTGCGGAGTTCTTTGAGCCTGCTGCGGTGGTTATCCCCTGGTGAGGCAATGAGAACTTTGCGGCCTTCAATGGCATTTCCGGTATCGGGAATGCCGAGGCCATCGATCAGGAGCGGTGCTTCTGAGTGAATGAACTGAATGGTGTTGCCGAAATAGGCTTCCATGCGGTCCAGCAGTGATTGCTGGGCGTCTGCAAATGCACTTTCAGCCGCAGGTCCACTGAGGACACTGCCGTTAGAGATCAGTCGTTCGCCGTAGAAGAGCTGTCCATCCTCTGTCAGGCGACCTTTCTTACCGTCTTTGGTGCCGTCGAGCAGCTCCTGGCCAAAGCCTTCCACGAGCTGGATGCCGCCGTCGATAAGCATTTGCGGTCCAAAGTTGGGCACCGATCCGGTGGTGAACCGGGAAACGTTGAGGACTGCGGCGGGTTTTGCTGCTAGCAATCGTTGGGCGAAGGTCCTGGATAGATCTGGTGCATCAATGATTGCGAGATCGCCTTCGGACAGGCGCTTTAGCCCTTTGCCCTGCGGGGTGCAGATTCGGGTGGCACCTTGCAGGCCGGGCAGGTCGGCTTTGCGGTTGAACAGACTCATGCAGCCCATTGTGGAACCAAAGTCTCAACCTTTGGTGGAGGCGCGCCTAAAAAATTCCGAGAAAACTCTTATGCACTGGCGGCGAGAAGTGGTTCTACTCGCTCCTCGTTAATATCTTCCTTTTCACGCTGTGCACGCTCGAGTAGCTCCGTTGCGTGGGCTCGGCCGGTGGCGGTGTCGTCGAGGCCAGCGAGCATGCGGGAGAGCTCTTCCACGCGTCGGTCGAAGGTCAGTGACTCCACTCCTGAGGTCACGGAGGCTTCTCCTACATTCTTGGCAACGTGCAGGTGCGTGTCGGCGTAAGCAGCGACCTGTGGGAGGTGGGTGACCACGATGACTTGGTTTTTGGTGGCAAGGCGGGCCAGGCGGCGACCGATTTCCACCGCTGCGCGTCCGCCCACACCTGCATCAACCTCGTCGAACACCAAGGTGGTGCCCGTGGTTCCAGCAGCCAAGATCACCTCGAGCGCCAGCATGACGCGGGAAAGTTCACCACCAGACGCGGAGGATGCAAGTGGACGAGGCTGTGCAAAGGCATTTGCTGCGAGCTGGAAGTCCACCTGGTCGATACCGCTGGCGCACGCCTCAATGGAGGTCAAAGCAACCTCAAAGCGGGCTTTTTGCATGGCCAGGCCCTGAAGCTCCTCGGTGACAGTTGTCCCCAACTTGGTTGCTGCCTTTGCACGGACAGCTGAAAGCTTCTTAGCGGCACGCATCATGGAGGCCTGCGCCTTTTTCGAGTCTTCTTTCAGCTTGTCAAGCGCTTCGGAGGAAATGTCAATGCTGTCTAGGCGGATTTGGGCTTTCCGCTGCCACTCAATCACGCCGTCAATATCTGCAGCGTATTTACGCGTGAGCAGTTTCAATTGCTGTTGGCGGGTGAGCATGTCATCGAGTGCTTGGGGGTCTGCGGGGAGATCAGAGAGGAACCCGCCCAATTCCATAGACACTTGGCTGAGCTGGCTGGTGATTTCCGCAAGCTGAACGGCAATATCTTTCAGCTTTGAGTCATCACTGCCTGCCAGCGCGGACTCCGCCTGGCCGAGCTGGTCAGAGGCTGACTCCTGGGATTCATCAAAGCCGCCGGCACCACCCATGGCGTCGCTGAGAGAGCCGGCACCATCAATCGCAGCCAATGCTGTTGCAGCTTGCTCCCGCAGGGTGTCCACGTCCTGGAGCCTGCGGATCTGCTCAACCAGTTCGGCGTCTTCGCCTGGCTGTGGCGAGACTTCCTCGATCTCATTAATCGCGAATTGCAGACGATCGACTTCTTGAGCCAGCTCTCGCCTACTATTCAGGCGCTTCTGCAGATCTTTATCCAAGGACTTCCAAGTGAGGTACTTGGCGTTGTAGTTTTTGCGCAGTTGGGCCAGCTCTGGATCAAAACGATCAAGGGCATCTAGTTGGCGTTCTGGGGAGAGCAACCGGAGTTGGTCATTTTGACCGTGGATGGTCAACAGCTCATCAGAGAACTCGGACAGCGTTGCCGCAGGTACGGAGCGACCACCGAGATGAGCTTTTGAACGGCCGTTGGCGCCGACGGAACGGACAGCTAAAAACTCTCCATTTTCATCTGCGGCACCTCCGGCGTTCGAAACGATTCCGGTTGCACGTTCGACAATGTCGCAGGGCACGCCTTGCGTAACAAAGCGCCCCTCCACAACAGCTTGAGGGGATCCTGTGCGCACGCGTGAAGCGTCGGCGCGACCGCCGGATAACAGGCGTAAACCTGTCACTACCATGGTCTTTCCGGCGCCGGTCTCACCGGTGAGCACTGTTAAACCTGAGCTAAACTCAGCTGAGGCCGCTGGAATAACTCCGAGGTTCTCAATAGCAATGTCTACGAGCATGCCTCAAAGTGTACATCAGTTCTAACAATTTATGCGAACGTTTTTTCTAAATCCCCGAAAATTGTTCGAATGGTTTTCGAATTACCCCGCTGACCTGGGATCTTTATTTTCCGCCTGTTTTTGCGGACCCCGCCAACCGGTAACGGGGAGCCTTAATTTGCTCACAAGTCGGTCGGTAAACGGTGAAGAATCAAGCCTCACCCAACGCACGGGACGCTCACCCCTGGTGACCTCAACACGGGATCCTGGAGGCATAGGAATGGGACGGAAACCATCCATGACGGCCATCGCTGCTGAAGTATCTGAATTGGATTCCACAGCTACGGTGGATTTTGGGCTCACAACCAGCGGTTTGGTAAACAGCGCGTGGGCGTTATTAGGAACCACCAAGATGGCATCGAGTTCTGGCCACAGTACAGGACCACCGGCGGAAAATGCATAAGCGGTGGAGCCGGTTGGGGTGGAAATCAGCACGCCATCGCAACCAAAGGAAGCAACTGGTCGTGCATCTACCTCGAGGGTTGCATCGAGCACTCCCCTGCGGTTTAAGTTTTCGATGCTGACCTCATTGAGAGCCCATCCTCGGCCGATTTCTTCTCCACCGCCGTCTAGGACAACGACATTTAAGGTCATGCGATCTTCAATACGGTAATCGCGGTCGATCACACGTTTGAGTGCCTCTTCAAGTGAGTCAGACTCCCATTCAGCCAAGAATCCCACATGGCCTAGGTTGATGCCCAGAACAGGCAAATCAACAGCGTGGGCCATATCTGCTGCGCGGAGGAAGGTGCCATCTCCACCCAGCACCAGAACTAGTTCTGCGCCGTCAGCAGCGTCGGCAGCGTGCCTGACATGGGTGAAACGGCCTAAAACGGGGTGCTCTGCAATTGGATCATCTGCATCATTGATCAGCACCCTCACATCGATTCCCGCATCATCGAGCAGCTTGGCTGCCAAGATGGCGGATTCAATATTGGAAGAACGCCCGGTGTGTGGAACCAGCAAAACTCGCCTGAGTTCCCCAGCGTTCGTGGATGCAGTCATTATTGCGGACCTTCCTTTACAGCCGTGTCAATCATTGCCGACAATTGCTGGTCATCCGGCATTGAAGCGCCACCATCTTTAACCAGCCACAGGAAGTATTCTACGTTGCCTGACGGGCCGGGCAGCGGGGATGCAACAACATGCTTCAAGCTCAGGCCCAAAGTGGCCGCAAATTTCGCGACATCCGCGGTAACTTCTGCGCGCAACTCTGGTGAGCGCACCACGCCGCCACTGCCCAATCGGTCTTTTCCGACTTCAAATTGTGGCTTGACCATGGGTAATAGATCAGCGCCGTCGCTTAGGACCTTGGCGATCGCCGGCAACGTGAGTTTAAGCGAGATAAATGAGAGATCGCCCACCATCATGTCGCATTCTCCGCCGGTGTCTTCCAGCGTCATGTATCTGATGTTGGTGCGGTCCACCACGCGCACGCGGTCGTCGTTTTGCAGGCGCCAAATAAGCTGTCCGTAGCCCACGTCTACTGCCACTACTTCAGACGCTTCTCGACGTAGCAACACGTCCGTAAATCCGCCTGTCGAAGCGCCGGCATCTAGCACGCGACGGCCCTTGACCTTGAGCCCCAAGGGCTCAAAAGATTCCAGCGCACCAAGAAGCTTGTGCGCACCGCGGGATGCCCAATCTTCACTAGCATCTTCTTCCACACGAATAGACACCTCTGGTTCCACGACTGTTGCGGGCTTTAAGGCAAGCATTCCTGCAACAAAGACGCGCCGACCGCGGATCATTTCAACCGCGTGTTCCCTTGATCGTGCGATCTTTCGACGAACAAGTTCTGCGTCCAGTCTTCTGCGTGCAACCATCTGGAGGTGTTCTTCTTTCGTGAGTGGTTAAAAAATAGTGTCTAAGACAATGCGTCGTTGAGGATGCGGTGGGCTTCCTCAAGGTTGAGGGCTTCATCTCGCAGTGTCTCTGCTTCGCGGCTTAAAACCTCATTGACTTTTCCCGCAATTTCTTCCGGGTTGGTCACATGAGCTGCGCGAGGATCATGAGGCTTTGGTGAATTCACCGTTTACCACCAGCTCTGCAATGCAGTAGCAGCTGCCTCTGAATCAGCACGTACCTCGGTGACTGGCTCTGTGGCCGCCCAGGCCACATCCAACGCAGTGCGGAGTGCTGCAACCGGAGTTGCGCCGGCATCGCCGCCGGAAATGACCAGGGTGTCGCCGTCGATAAGCGCTGAAAAACCGCCCTGGGCACCTGGCTTGAGCTCGCCCGGATCGCTGTAGAGATCCTGCATCGAGGTGGCGATATAGGTGGGGCGCTGCTCTGGAATGGCGCGCACCAAATCGTAGTAGCCGCTGACGCCGGTCAGGACCTGGAATGTGTCCATGCCTGCAGCGTTTCCGCCTGCAATATCAGTATCGAGACGATCGCCGACAGCCAAAGGCTTTGAAGAATTAAGAGTTTTAGCCCCCGCATAGAACATCGCGGGGCCTGGCTTACCTGCGGAAAGAGGCTTTACGCCAGTCGCGTTGACCACGGCAGCCACCATGGAACCGTTGCCAATGTGACGACCACGTTCCATGGGAAGGGTGGAATCCAAATTTGATGCAAAATACTGCGCGCCAGCATTAATTGACAGCGCAGCCTCGCTCAACTGAGCCCAACCGGTCTCAGGGTTGTGGCCGTGAAGCACAGCCACAGGTTTATCATCAGCCGAATCAACCACCACAAAACCAGCTTCAGTAGCTAGCTCGCGGAAGGATTCTGAACCCAAAACATACACCTTGGATCCAGCGGGAATCTTCTCCGCCGCCATCTTGCAGGCAGCTTGAGCAGATGTCATCACATTGTCCGCAGTGGTGTCGGCAAGGCCAATCTCACGGAGTTGCGCAGCCACCACCTCCGGAGCGCGGGAGGCATTATTGGTGACATATATGACGGGTAGGCCGGCGCCAGAGAGCGCAGAAACTACGTGCTCAATGGCTCGGCCGCCCTCGTAGACGGTTCCATCTAGATCAAGAAGAAGGCTGTCATATTCCGTGATTACACTCATAGACCAATAGTCTAGTTGTTGCCATTATCGAGCTGCTCGATACGCTCCTCTGCATCGAGGTAGCCGTCCTCATCCAAGGTGGCAGCGTGCTGGAACCACTCACGTGCTTCATCGCCACGACCAGCCAAAACAAGCGCATCGGCGTAAGCGTAAGACAAACGAGAATGGGTGAAACCGGTGCTCTTCAAGCTTGGATTAACCTTCTGCAATTCCACAATCGCAGAGTCATGCTGACCCAAATCATGGCGTGCTCCAGCAACAACAATCGCCAACTCGATCAGGTTATCCTGATCCAAAGAGCTCAAATCCTCTTCTCGAGCCAGCTCAATCGCCTTCTCAGGACGACCCAAGCCACGCTCACAGTCAGCCATCACAGCAATCAAACCAGGACCACCCGACATACGGCGCGCAGCACGAAGCTCCGAAAGAGCTTCCTTCCACTCACCAGCATGGTAAGCAGCAATGCCGTTCGTCTCACGCACGACGGACACGCGACCCGCGCGATCCTTCGCAGCACGGGCATGGCGCAGTGCCAATTGAGGATCGTCGGCCAGCCAGGTCGCAGCCATGATCATATGCTTTGCGACGGCATCTGCGTTGTCCTTAGACAAAACCTTCAAATCCTGCAGGACCAAAGGATCCAAATCCTTGATATCAATATCGCCCGGCAAATCAGGCTCATTGAGACGAGTGTTCAAGCGCTCTTCACGGAAACCAGCGCGCTGTGGATGCAGCGAATCACGCTGCTGATCGCGACCTGCACCTGCACGGTTCGCATGTCGACGATCTCCATCTGGACGTCCCTGGCCCTGTCCGCCGCGACGATCATCACGTCGGTCATCGCGCCTGTCGTAGCGACGGTCTCCGCGATCGCCACCCCTGGTGTCCCTGTTGTCATCGCGACGATCATTACGGTCGTAGCGGTCATTGCTACGATAGCCACGATCGGAGCGATCATTACGGCTGTATGAACGGTCGCCGCCGCGACGATCATCACGCCTGTTGCTGTTGCGATCGTCAAAGTTGCGATCGGAGCGGTAACCACCGCGGCGGTCATCGCTTCGGTTGTCCCTACGATCGTCACGCCTATCGTCACGTTGACGATATTCACCTGAGCGGTTGTCGCGACGGTCACCGCGGTATCCGCCGCGATCTCGTGATTCACCATCTCGGTTTTGACGGTAGTTTCCGCGGTCATCGTTGCCGCGGGAGTTTCGGTAGCCACCGCGATCGCCGCGGTCTCCACGAGGAGTGCGGTCGCTTGAGCGATCGTTGTCACGAGAGCGGTCGAAGTTATCAGCCATGTTGTTCCTTGATGTTGAGAACCGGGTAAAGACTTTATTATAGAACGACAAAAAGAGTGTGATCCAATGGGAGGAAATGAAATACCTCTACCATTGAATCACACTCTTTCTATTTCACTTTTAAGTTTTTGGTCGGCGGTAACCTACTCTCCCACACCCTCCCGAGTGCAGTACCATCAGCGTAACCAGGCTTAGCTTCCGGGTTCGGAAAGGGACCGGGCGTTTCCCTGCTACTATCACCACCGACACAACCACACACCACACCAACCAACAGGTTGGTTGTGCTGTGTCAGACACTGCATAATGGACGCGAACACATATTGTTCTGTTTTCGTTACGTTGCGCAACACCAAACCAGTATTGGTTTGTTGTTATCGGTAAATTAGTACCAGTCACCTCCACACCTCACAGTGCTTCCAGATCTGGCCTATCAACCCCATAATCTCTAGGGAACCTCAAAAGAAACCTCATCTCGAAACAGGCTTCCCGCTTAGATGCTTTCAGCGGTTATCCCTCCCGTACGTAGCCAACCAGCCCTGCTCCTGGCGGAACAACTGGCACACCAGAGGTACGTCCGTCCCGGTCCTCTCGTACTAGGGACAGCCTTCCTTCAAGTTTCAACGCGCGCGGATAGAGACCGAACTGTCTCACGACGTTCTAAACCCAGCTCGCGTGCCGCTTTAATGGGCGAACAGCCCAACCCTTGGGACCTACTCCAGCCCCAGGATGCGACGAGCCGACATCGAGGTGCCAAACCATCCCGTCGATATGGACTCTTGGGGAAGATCAGCCTGTTATCCCCGGGGTACCTTTTATCCGTTGAGCGACACCACAACCACAAGTAGGTGCCGGATCACTAGTCCCGACTTTCGTCCCTGCTCCACCTGTCAGTGTCACAGTCAAGCTCCCTTGTGCACTTACACTCACCACCTGATTACCAACCAAGCTGAGGAAACCTTTGGGCGCCTCCGTTACATTTTAGGAGGCAACCGCCCCAGTTAAACTACCCACCAGGCACTGTCCCCAACCCAGATCATGGGCCAAGGTTAAGACATCCAATCCGATCAGAGTGGTATTTCACCAACGACTCACACACAACTAGCGTCATATGATCAAAGTCTCCCACCTATCCTACACAAACCGAATCAAACACCAATACCAAGCTATAGTGAAGGTCCCGGGGTCTTTTCGTCCTGCCGCGTAACGAGCATCTTTACTCGTACTGCAATTTCACCGGGCCTGTGGTTGAGACAGCAGGGAAGTCGTTACGCCATTCGTGCAGGTCGGAACTTACCCGACAAGGAATTTCGCTACCTTAGGATGGTTATAGTTACCACCGCCGTTTACTGGGGCTTAAATTCTCAGCTTCGCAACCAAAAGGTCACTAACCGGTCCTCTTAACCTTCCAGCACCGGGCAGGCGTCAGTCCGTATACATCAACTTAAACGTCTTCGCACGGACCTGTGTTTTTAGTAAACAGTCGCTTCCCTCTATTCTCTGCGACCACAACACGCTCCCAACGAAAAGTTGTTCACACGCCGTGGCCCCCTTCTCCCGAAGTTACGGGGGCATTTTGCCGAGTTCCTTAACCACAGTTCACCCGAACGCCTTAGTATTCTCTACCTGACTACCTGTGTCGGTTTAGGGTACGGGCCGAATATCAACATCGCTAGAGGCTTTTCTCGACAGCACAGGATCACCCACTTCACCCTTTTACGGGCTCCGCATCACGCCTCACACAAAAACAGTGCGGATTTGACCTACACTGCGTGCCACACGCTTACACCACAATCCAATAAGTGGCTGAGCTACCTCCCTGCGTCACCCCATCACTTAGCTACTACCAGATCAGGTCCCACGCAACCACACACCACAAAAAAGCAAAACCTTCTCGCGGGTGCTTATGGATGGTTAGTATCACTGATTCACCATGGTCGCTCATACTCGGGTACGGGAATATCAACCCGTTATCCATCGACTACGCCTGTCGGCCTCGCCTTAGGCCCCGACTCACCCTGGGAAGATTAACTTGACCCAGGAACCCTTAGTCATCCGGCGGATACGTTTCTCACGCATCATTCGTTACTCATGCCTGCATTCTCACTCGCACACACTCCACCCAAGGTCACCCCAAAGCTTCAACGCATGCACGACGCTCCCCTACCCAACAATCCAAAAAGATCATTGCCGCGGCTTCGGCGGTGTACTTAAGCCCCACTACATTGTCGGCGCGGAATCACTCGACCAGTGAGCTATTACGCACTCTTTCAAGGATGGCTGCTTCTAAGCCAACCTCCTGGCTGTCTTCGCGACCCCACCTCCTTTTCCACTTAGCACACCCTTAGGGGCCTTAGCCGGCGATCTGGGCTGTTTCCCTCTCGACTACGAAGCTTATCCCCCGCAGTCTCACTGCCGTGCTCTGACTTACCGGCATTCGGAGTTTGGCTGATGTCGCTAAGATGTTGGTCCCGCTAAACCATCCAGTAGCTCTACCTCCGGCAAGAAACACACGACGCTGCACCTAAATGCATTTCGGGGAGAACCAGCTATCACGGAGTTTGATTGGCCTTTCACCCCTACCCACAACTCATCCCCTCAGTTTTCAACCTAAGTGGGTTCGCGCCTCCACAACCTCTTACAGCTGCTTCACACTGGCCATGGGTAGATCACTCCGCTTCGGGTCCAAGACATGCCACTCAAAATCACCCTCGTTAGGATTCGGTTTCCCTACGGCTACCCCACACGGGTTAACCTCGCGACATGCCGCTGACTCGCAGGCTCATTCTTCAAAAGGCACGCCATCACACCACAAACGGGTGCTCTGACGGATTGACAGCACACGGTTTCAGGTACTATTTCACTCCCCTCCCGGGGTACTTTTCACCATTCCCTCACGGTACTAATCCGCTATCGGTCATATCAAGTATTCAGGCTTACCGGGTGGTCCCGGCTAATTCACAGCAGATTCCACGAGCCCGCTGCTACTCGGGGTATCAACAACCACACACACCACCATGATCTTCGTGTACAGGACTCTCACCTTCTACGGCAGGTGTTTCCACACCACTTCCACTAACCACGCAGCACATGCCCACATCCGGCAGAATATGAACGTCATTGCCCCACAACCACCTACATGCAACCCCTGCCGGGTATCACACACATAAGTTTTAGCCATCATCCACGTTCGCTCGCCACTACTAACGGAATCACAATTGTTTTCTTCTCCTACGGGTACTGAGATGTTTCACTTCCCCGTGTCAACCTCCACACCAGCTATACATTCACTGGCAGGTAACCACACATCACTGCGGCTGGGTTTCCCCATTCGGACATCCTCGGATCAACGCTTAGTTGGCAACTCCCCGAGGCATAACGCAGCCTCTCACGTCCTTCATCGGCTTGATATGCCAAGGCATCCACCGTGTGCCCTACAAAACAACAAACAAAAAACTATAACCCAACCACCAACAAGGACAAGCCTCACCAATGTTTGGGCGCGTTCGGTATCACACAACAAAAAACAAAAAATAAAGATGCTCGCGTCCACTATACAGTTCTCACACAACACACCACCGACACCACAACCAAAGAACACAAACATTCTCTACCCGTGTTGACGATGCTCGATGTTAGAAACAACCCACACACACCACACACAGTGCGATGCAAGCGATGTCATTCCAGACACCCAACAGCATGCCACCTATTAATCACAGTATTGACTGTGTTTTTGTCACCCTAAGGGGTCATCTCCACCCGATTAAAAATATGTTGATGGCAACCACATACGGGTTCCAACACCAACAACCCACCAACCAGACACAGCCTGATGTGGGTTAATAAAGCTCCTTAGAAAGGAGGTGATCCAGCCGCACCTTCCGGTACGGCTACCTTGTTACGACTTCGTCCCAATCGCCGATCCCACCTTCGACAGCTCCCCCTAAAAGGTTGGGCCACTGGCTTCGGGTGTTACCAACTTTCATGACGTGACGGGCGGTGTGTACAAGGCCCGGGAACGTATTCACCGCAGCGTTGCTGATCTGCGATTACTAGCGACTCCGACTTCATGGGGTCGAGTTGCAGACCCCAATCCGAACTGAGGCCGGCTTTAAGAGATTAGCTCCACCTCACGGTGTGGCAACTCGCTGTACCGACCATTGTAGCATGTGTGAAGCCCTGGACATAAGGGGCATGATGATTTGACGTCATCCCCACCTTCCTCCGAGTTAACCCCGGCAGTCTCTCATGAGTACCCACCACAATGTGCTGGCAACATAAGACAAGGGTTGCGCTCGTTGCGGGACTTAACCCAACATCTCACGACACGAGCTGACGACAACCATGCACCACCTGTGAACCGACCACAAGGGAAAACGTATCTCTACGCCGATCCGGTCCATGTCAAGCCCAGGTAAGGTTCTTCGCGTTGCATCGAATTAATCCACATGCTCCGCCGCTTGTGCGGGCCCCCGTCAATTCCTTTGAGTTTTAGCCTTGCGGCCGTACTCCCCAGGCGGGGCGCTTAATGCGTTAGCTGCGGCACAGAAGTCGTGGAAGACCCCTACACCTAGCGCCCACCGTTTACGGCATGGACTACCAGGGTATCTAATCCTGTTCGCTACCCATGCTTTCGCTCCTCAGCGTCAGTTACTGCCCAGAGACCTGCCTTCGCCATTGGTGTTCCTCCTGATATCTGCGCATTTCACCGCTACACCAGGAATTCCAGTCTCCCCTACAGCACTCAAGTTATGCCCGTATCGCCTGCACGCCCGAAGTTAAGCCCCGGGATTTCACAGACGACGCGACAAACCACCTACGAGCTCTTTACGCCCAGTAATTCCGGACAACGCTCGCACCCTACGTATTACCGCGGCTGCTGGCACGTAGTTAGCCGGTGCTTCTTCTCCAGGTACCGTCACCATAAGGCTTCGTCCCTAGCGAAAGGAGTTTACAACCCGAAGGCCGTCATCCCCCACGCGGCGTCGCTGCATCAGGCTTGCGCCCATTGTGCAATATTCCCCACTGCTGCCTCCCGTAGGAGTCTGGGCCGTGTCTCAGTCCCAATGTGGCCGTACACCCTCTCAGGCCGGCTACCCGTCGACGCCTTGGTAGGCCATTACCCCACCAACAAGCTGATAGGCCGCAGGCTCATCCCACACCGCATAAAGCTTTCCACACCACCCCTACGGTGGTGTGAATATTCGGTATTAGACCCAGTTTCCCAGGCTTATCCCAAAGTGTAGGGCAGATCACCCACGTGTTACTCACCCGTTCGCCACTCATCCACCAAATGCAAGCATTTGGTTTCAGCGTTCGACTTGCATGTGTTAAGCACGCCGCCAGCGTTCGTCCTGAGCCAGGATCAAACTCTCCACAAAAAACAATAAAAAAGATTGTTTAGGCCGTGAAAAGCCCAACACCTGACAAAAACAACAACACCCCCACCAACCACACACAAGGTGACAGTTGGAGAATGGGGTGTTACTGGCATTATCAAAAAATAATGATTTAAAAAAACACCACAACCCAAATTAAGGATCATCGTGTCTTTCATGTGGGCCTAGTCCCTTGACGGGGAACAAGCAGACCCACAACATCATGCCAACAATAAGATTATTGTTTACAGTGATGGATAAATATTGGCGATCCACCACCCGGCATGACCCACCACCAAAACCCTCAAGGGGTTAAAAGTGGTAGTGACAAAAATAATAAATGGCACACTATTGAGTTCTCAAACAACATACGCACACTAGGAAATCGAGGTAATATTTGCACCTTAATCTCTTTAGCAGCTGAAGATTCATCGTAGTTCATTCAAAATTTGAAGTCAACTTCGAATTAATCTCCGTGTCACCTTGATGTGCTTTCCCTTCCGTGCAGAAGTTCCTGCGCTGTCCTGGCGACTCGAATTAATCTACACAGCCCCTCGCGCAAGAACAAACCTGCAGGTTAAACACGATTTCAACGCAGACCCCTGCACGCACATGATCATGAGACAGCAAAAGTCGGCCAAATCTAGATTGAACATGCCTCAAAGATTTCGAATCCTACTCATCCAGGCGTCGACAGCGCTATGCCGATGCAATCATTTAAATGATCATATCAATCGCCCATATGCGCTCAAAAGATATGGGATGATCAATACCAAGATTGGAATCCGTCACATCATTACTGGGATATACGCGTCGCCAATCCCCTCAAGAAGAGGCTTCCAGTCAAACGCTCGAAAAACTAGAAGTATTCTTCTGAGAGCATTTTTGAACCGAAGACTATGACTAGACATTCGGACAATAGTAAGATGTGAGCTGAAACTCAGTTTCCATCCTTATTCAACCTGGAAGGTAGATACCGCACCATGAAGACAATCATTACTGGCGTTGATTCAAGCCAGACTGCGCTTACCGCAGCAGAGAAGGCTGCCGAGCTCGCGGTCAGCTTTGACGCAGAACTTTACGTATTTTCTGCGTACAGCATCAGCTCTGTTGTAGCGATGCAGACCGCTAAGAGCGGAAACATGGCAGTTAAGACTTCCGATGCTTACCAGCGTCTGGCCGATGGTCAGGCTGCAGCTGCTCAGGAAGCCGCTGAATCTGTGGCTGCTATTTTGCGCAACTCTTGGCCAACGCTCCAGGTCAAGGCGATTGCTGTTGAGGGACAGCCTGCTGAAGTTTTGGTTCAGCAGGCGGAGCACCTCAATGCTGATGCAATTGTTGTGGGGAACAAGAAGGCCCAGGGCTTGCAACGCATTCTCGGAAGCATCTCCCGTAATGTCGCGGCAGCAGCTAACTGCGATCTCTACATCGTGAACACCACGAGGGATTAATTGCTAAAAGGAGGGGTGGGCACCAGAATTTGGTGCTCACCCCTCCTTTTGGTTTTCCAGAAGTCAGACAAATGAAAAACCGCAATCAGTTCAGCGATTATTAGCCGAGGATCTGAACTCCTGCGAAGTTCTTCTTGCCACGGCGCAGTACTAGCCATGAACCGTGAAGAAGGTCTTCAGCGGAAGGCTCCCAATCATCCGATTCGATGCGTTCGTTGTTTACGTACGCACCGCCTTCCTTGACTGCACGCTTTGCTGCGCCCTTGGAATCAGCAAGTCCGCTGGCTACGAGCAGATCTATGATGGTGCGTGGCTCCCCTGCCTTGATTTCTGCAACTGCAGTTTCAGAAACGGATGCAGCGAGAGTTTTTTCGTCTAGGTCGCGGAGTTCTGCGCGGCCGAACAGTGCTTGAGCAGCAAGCTCGACTGCTTCGGTTGCTTCGGTTCCGTGAACCAAGTTGGTCATTTCGCGTGCAAGACGACGCTGTGCTTCGCGCTTGAATGGGCGCTCTGCAACTTCAACTTCCAACTCTGCAAGTTCTTCCTGGGTGAGGAAGGTGAACCAGCGGAGGTAACGGATCACGTCAGCGTCGGATGCGTTGATGAAGTACTGGTACCAAGCGTATGGGCTGGTCATTTCCGGATCCAACCAGAGGCTTCCGCCGCCGGTGGACTTGCCGAACTTCTTGCCGTCGGAGTCGGTGACCAAAGGTACGGTCACTGCGTGGACGGAGGTGCCGTTGACGCGACGGTTGAGGTCAACGCCAGAAACGATGTTGCCCCACTGGTCACCGCCACCTACCTGCAGGGTGCAGCCGAAGCGCTTGTTCAGTTCAACGTAGTCGTTGGCCTGCAGCAGCATGTAGGAGAACTCGGTGTAGGAAATGCCGTCGGACTCGAGGCGACGCTTGACGGTGTCGCGGGCGAGCATGGTGTTGAGGGAGAAGTGCTTTCCTACATCACGGAGGAAGGTCACTACGGACATTTCGTTAGTCCACTCGGCGTTGTTGACCAGACGGGCTGCATGCTCGCCGTCGAAATCAACGAAGCGGCTGAGCTGACCGGAGATGCGTTCCGCCCAATCAGAGACGGTGTCTGCGGAGTTCATGGTGCGCTCGCCGACATCGCGGGGGTCGCCGATCATGCCGGTTGCGCCACCTGCGAGCACGATTGGGTTGTGTCCTGCTTGCTGGAAACGGCGCAGCATGAGCAGTGGAACGAGGTGTCCTGCGTGGAGGGATGGACCGGTTGGGTCGAATCCGCAGTACAAGGTGATGGGGGTTGAAGCTTCCTCGCGAAGGGCCTCAAGGTCGGTGGACTGGTTGATGAGTCCGCGCCAGGAGAGTTCGTCAATGATGTTCATGGTGTTAAAAATGTCCTTGATGTACTTCTAGTTGTTGGGGGTCCACTCGGTGGCTTCGTCGATGAGAAGCACCGGAATTCCGTCGTCAATGCGATAGGCCAGGTTGAGGCGTTCGTTGACCAAGAGCTGTTCGCTCTCCAGATATCGAAGTGGGCCCTTGTCCTTTGGGCAGGCCAGGACTTCAAGAAGCTGTGGATCAAGACTCATACGGACCATCCTACCGGGCAGGAAAAACTTAACTGCATTGAGTGGCTATTCCCGGAATTCTTCTGGCAGTTGACCAAATTGCATGCGCAGTGCGCGACCGTGATCTTCAAGGTTATTAAGGCCTTGTTCTTGGATCGCATTGAAGATCTTCATCGTCTCGGAGTTCAGGAGGTCGAAGGATTCAATGAGGTCTTCGACCGCCCGAGGATCGTTGCGGGTGGGGATCTTCAGGTAAGCGTCGATAATGCCTGGGATGTACTGGTTGATAATTGAGCGAATGGTGACTTGGTGCTCGGGAAAATTGGTCAGGCTTGTCCAGTTACCAATGACCAATTGCAGTGAGCTGTCTAGCCTCTTAATCGCTTCGATCGCTGGTGCTGCAGCACCGTGGCTATACATAGTTCTCACGAGTTCTTGAGACCTAGCTGCAAGCAGACCCGGGCTATCTAACTCGGGAGTTGCCTGAACCGGAGGGAGTTCCTTCTTCGGAGGGTTTTTAGGTGTAAGTGCCACCGCAGCGCCGTATCCGGCGATGGCGACAACAGGCCAAAATGCTCCGAGTCCGATCACTAAGTGCAGCGCGATAATCAGCGTTGCAATAGCGATGCCCGCGAGATTCTTGCGGGAGAAAAAGAAGGATCCTCCATTATTGGTAGGCACGAATCTCCTTAAATGCTTCGTCTAGGTCACCGTTGATGGCGTCAAAGGTTTTACCGCCGGTTGTTGCTGCTAATTGTTCCATGTCCGCAACATTGGCTTCACCGTAAAGGATGACAAACACTGGAATTGATCGGATATTGCTAGGAAGCGCGTTCCATTCGATGAGGAATTGATCGTAGGTTCGTCCTGCGGTGAGTTCGCCGTCGGTCATGAGCACGATGGATGGGATGTAGTCGCCACCAGCGGACTCTGCGTAGGCGGCGAGCACTGCGTCGTAAATCCCGGTTCCGCCGTCTGCTTGCAAGGCTTCAACGCGCTGCTGCAGATCGGTGCGGCTTGGGCTGCCCACGGCACCGAGGGTTTCGCTGATTACTTCGTGTGGCCCGAAGCTGAAAGGAATGATCGATACTTTTTCGCGGTCGCGCAGGGACACGTTGGCAAGGTCAGTGGTCGCGCCGCCGCTGATCAGGTCTGACATGGTGTCTTTGAGCAAGGTGATGCGCTGGCCCAGCATGGATCCGGAAACGTCGAGCACAAAGGTGGTTTCGCCTGGGACGCGGAATTGATTGGTGTAGGCGTCGATAAGCGCGTCGGTGACCGTCTTGCTCCCTGGGAAGGGAGCTTCGATGATGGTCTGCGAGCTAAGCTCCGCTGGGAGGGTTGCGTTCGCGGTGGTCGGACGTCGAAAAGTATCTGTTAAAGCGTCGGGGTGCTCAGCGAACCAGCCGGCCAGCTCTGCTACCTGCTCGCCCTGGTCGGAGCCCGTGATCGTAGAGAGCGGGTAATCGGCGCTGACCACGCCATCGGAGATCTTCTGCGCAGCTGGTGCAGAGGATGGGAACGCGAAATCGTACGGGCTCAAGTCCACATCAGTGGCGATCCGACGAGATCCTGCGGTGTCCACGTTAACTTCAAAGCCGTGGTCGGCGAAGGCTTCAATGACTTCTGGATCTTCGAAGAATTCCTTCTTTTCCGAGCCAATTACTGCTCTGACCTAGGTCAAGTTACTTGATCCGAAGAGCTTTGGCATGGCGATGGTTCCGCGGCCCACCAAGACCGCTAATACCGCGATGACCAGCAGGATGATGCCTAAAAATACGGAAAATCCCCTGCCTCGAGATTTTCTTGAGTAATCAGGGGAACCATTCATGAATTGATAATAAATGGCCTGTGCAACTCCCGCAATCGGAAAGCAGCACAGGCCATAAACTAATGCTTATCGACGTACCCCCGCACGTGCCCACTCCGCGTGAGCGGTACTTGCGGCATCGACACGTGCGCGTTGCTCCGCAACCTGCACGCCCGCGGTTCCACCGCGCGTTGCACGGGAAGCCACTGCACCATCAATGGTGAGCACTTCCCGTACCTCTGGGGTCAGACGTGCATCAACGCCACTGAGTTCTTCATCAGTGAGATCGATAAGGTCCACTCCCCTGGACTCCGCGATCCGCACACAAGCGCCGGATGCTTCGTGTGCCTCACGGAATGGAACGCCCTGGCGCACCATCCACTCAGCCAAGTCGGTGGCAAGGGTGAAACCTGCTGGTGCAAGTTCACGCATGCGCTCGGTGTTGAAGGTCAAGGTGGAAACCAAACCAGTCATTGCAGGGAGCAGCAGGTTGAGCTGAGCCACGGAATCTACGATTGGTTCCTTATCTTCCTGCAGATCGCGGTTGTACGCCAAAGGCTGTGCCTTCAGGGTAGCCAGCAGACCGGTGAGGTTACCGATCAAGCGACCAGACTTGCCACGGGTCAGCTCTGCCACGTCAGGGTTCTTCTTCTGCGGCATGATTGAGCTGCCTGTGGACCAGGAATCAGACAAGGTGATGTAACCAAATTCTGGGGTGCACCATGCGATGATTTCTTCAGCCAAGCGGGACATATCCACTGCAAGCTGCGCCAGCACGAAGGCGGTTTCAGATGCGAAATCGCGGGAGCTGGTGGCATCAATGGAGTTATCTGCTGCGGAATCAAAGCCGAGTTCTTCAGCGATTGCTTCAGGGTTGAGCTTCAAAGAGGAACCAGCAAGTGCGCCGGAACCGTAAGGAGACACCGCAAGACGCTTGTCCAGGTCACGGATACGATCAATATCGCGCAGCAAAGGCTGTGCGTGTGCCAGCAGCTGGTGTGCCAGAAGGACCGGCTGAGCTGCCTGGAAGTGGGTCTTGCCTGGCATGATCGCGTCTGCATGTGCCTTAGCTTGGGCGCTGAGGGCATCGACAAGCTCGGTTGTTCCCAGCGCGATGTCGCGCACTGCGTCGCGGACCCACATGCGGAACAGGGTTGCCACCTGGTCGTTGCGGGAACGACCAGCGCGCAGACGGCCGCCCACCTCAGGACCAACGCGGTCAATCAGACCGCGTTCCATCGCGCCGTGCACATCCTCATCAGAAGGCAGCGGACCGAAGGTTCCGTCGGCGACATCCTTGCCCAGCTGATCAAGACCAGCCAGCATGGTGGCTAGATCTTCATCAGAAAGTAGCTCTGCTTGGTGCAAAACCTTGGCGTGTGCCTTGGAGGCCAACACATCATAAGGGGCCAAAACCCAGTCGAAATGAGTGGAGACACTCAAGGCGAACATGGCCTCGGAGGGTCCACCGGAGAAGCGGCCGCCCCACAGCGCACCTTCATTGGTTCCGTGCTGTTCCATGTGGTGTTCTTCTACTTTCTAAATACTTGAAGTTCTAGTCTGGATGCTTGAAAAGGTGGCTTAGTTGTTGCCAGCTTCGCGATCGCGCTTGTTAGCGATCTTGGAGGACAGACCGTGCAGCTGGACAAAGCCCTTAGCCAGGGTCTGGTCGAAGGTGTCGCCGGTGTCGTAGGTAGCCAGGTTGAAGTCGTACAGGGAGTGGCTGGAACGACGACCATTGATGGTGATGGAACCTGCGTGCAGAACCATGCGGATATCGCCGGTGACGTGCTCCTGGGTGGAATCAATGAACGCGTCCAGGGAGCGCTTCAGAGGTCCGAACCACAGGCCGTCGTATACTTCCTCAGCCCAACGTGCGTCAACGCCACGCTTGTAGCGAGCCAGTTCGCGCTCGATGGTGACATCTTCCAAAGCCTCGTGAGCCTTAATCAGTGCGATTGCGCCTGGTGCTTCGTAGATTTCGCGGGACTTGATGCCCACGAGACGGTCCTCAACCATGTCAAGGCGGCCAACGCCCTGTGCGCCTGCACGACGGTTCAGCTCTTCAATAGCCTGCAGTACGGAGACTGGACGGCCATCGATGGAGACTGGCTTGCCACCCTCGAAGGAGATGATGACCTCATCTGGAGCGTTACCCAGAGCTGGATCCTCGGTGTATGCGTAGATGTCCTTGGTTGGAGCATTCCACAGATCTTCCAGGTAACCGGTCTCAATAGCGCGGCCCCAGACGTTCTGGTCGATGGAGAATGGGGACTTCACGGACTGCTCGATTGGAACGTTGTTCTCCTCGGCGAAGGCGATAGCCTTGTCGCGGGTCCATGCGAAGTCACGAGCAGGTGCAATGATCTCCAGGTTTGGATCGGTGTCCATGAAGCCGACCTCGAAACGAACCTGGTCGTTGCCCTTACCAGTGCAGCCGTGTGCAACGTGGGTACCGTTGAACTGCTTGCCAGCCTCAACGAGGTGCTTGACGATCAGTGGGCGGGAGATTGCAGAAACCAGTGGGTACTGCTTCATGTACATGCCGTTTGCCTTGATGGTTGGCAGGCAGTACTCCTCAGCGAACTCATCCTTTGCATCAACAACGATGGACTCAGCTGCACCGGCATCCAATGCACGCTGGCGAACGTTGTCCATGTTCTCTCCACCCTGGCCCAGGTCGAGAGAAACTGCGATGACTTCACCATCAATCATCTTCTTCAGGTATGGAATTGCCACAGTGGTGTCCAGACCGCCGGAGTATGCAAGAACGATGCGGTTAGTCATGAGGTGTGCTCCTTCATTTTAAGTTCCTTGCCAGCCGTGGTGGACAGCAAGGATGTTTAAAGAAAATTATTGTGTTGAAAGGGTTGGTATTCCTCGAAAAAACACTCGGGTTATACCTTACCTGCCTGCATTAACAAGCGATTAACAAGCCTTGAACTAGGGGCGCTTTAAGTGGTGCGCCCGCTGAGTAATTCACCTAGTTCTTTACCTGTGAGCGGATCACGGGCGAGAACAAAAACGGTGTCATCGCCAGCGATGGTGCCAACGACTTCTTTCAGCCCCACCCTATCGATGAAACTTGCCAGGTACTGGGCAGCTCCCGGCGGGGTGCGCAGCATCGCGATGTTGCCGGAATGATCTGTAGAAACCAGCAGTTCATCAAGCATGCGGCGCAGCTTCTCCGACGGACCCCGGAGATCTTCGCGGGCGATGCTATCTACTGGGCCGACCGCGTAGTAGGCGCGTCCCCCATCGGGGCGAACCTTGCGTGCACCGAGTTCATCGAGATCCCGGGACAAGGTGGCCTGGGTGATATCGATGCCTTCATCCAGCAGCAATTCAGACAGTTGTACCTGGCTGGTGACTTTTTGTTTGTCCAAAATCTGCAAAATGAGAGCTTGGCGTGCAGTGCGAGTCACGGGATTTAAGTTTTCCGGTGTTGACGGGGTTGAGCCAAGAGACATGTCTTACCTCGGCTGGTTGGCCAGCAGCCACACCAGCAGTGCTTTCTGAGCGTGGAGGCGGTTTTCTGCTTCATCGAAAACTTTGGACGCTGGTCCATCAATCACGGAGGCTGCCACTTCTTTGCCGCGGTAGGCAGGAAGGCAGTGCAGGAAGATGGCGCCGTCGTTAGCTTTCGCCATGACCTCATCGTTGACCTGGTAAGGAACGAAAGGTGTGGTGCGATCGATGCCGTCGTTTTCCATACCCATGGATACCCAGGTATCGGTGATGACAACATCGGCGCCGGCAACCTCGTCGAGGCTGTCGGTGACAACAACCTTCGCGCCGGTTTCCTGGCCACGCTTTTCCGCGCGCTCCACGAATTCCGCACGAGGCTGGAACCCTTCAGGAGCGATGATGGAAATATCCATGCCCGCGGTGGCAAAGCCAATCATGTAGGAGTTGGCCATGTTGTTGTCGCCATCGCCCAGGTACACAGCCTTCTTACCCTTAAGGCCTGCTGGGCCTTCTTCAGGGCTGAGGTTTTCCACGATGGTCTGCAGATCAGCCAGAATCTGGCATGGGTGCAGATCATCGGACAAGGAGTTCACCAGCGGCACAGTGGACGTCTCCGCCATGGCGTGGAAATTGCTGTGTGCGTAGGTGCGCCACACAATTGCTTCCACGTAGCGGGACAATACAGCTGCGGTGTCCTGCAGGGTCTCGCCCTTACCCATCTGTGAGCTGCCGGAATCCACGACGATGGCATGTCCACCCAAATGAGCGATGCCCGCGTCGAAGGAGAAGCGAGTACGAGTTGAAGTCTTATCAAAAAGAACTGCAACGGACTTTGGTCCCTCGAGTGGACGCTCCGAAAACGGCGCTGCCTTGAGCTTTGCGGCTAGGGTCAAAACCTCTGCCTGCTCTGCAGGGGTGAGATCATCATCAGCCAGGAAATGGCGAACCTGTGGTTGTGAAGTCATAAGTTTAAGTCCTTTATGCGATTGTCTCGGCAATAGCCTTGACTGCGTCTGCGATTTCTTCGTCGGTGATCACCAGCGGCGGGGTCAAACGGATAATGTTGTCCGCCGGTGCATTCAAAATAACGCCGTGCTTAAAACCATCAAGAACAGCTTGCTTTGCGACGTCGCGCTCCAGCACCACGCCCAACATCAAGCCCCTGCCACGGACGTCTACAACGCCGTCAACCTTGGCAAGAAGTACCTTGAACAGCTCGCCCTTGCGGGTAACTTCTGCGCAGAAAGCGTCATCGACAACAGACAGCACTGCCTTGGCAGCTGCACAAGCAACTGGGTTGCCACCGAAAGTGGTGCCGTGCTTGCCTGGGGTCATCAATTCAGCTGCACGGCCAGTGGCCAAACAAGCACCGATGGGAAGACCGCCGCCAAGTCCCTTGGCCATGGTCACCACATCGGGAACAACGCCATCGTGCTGATGTGCAAAGAAATCGCCGGTACGGCCAACGCCAGTCTGGACTTCATCGGTGATCATCAAGATGCCGTACTCATCGCACAGCTCGCGCACTGCCTTGAGGAATCCTTCAGGTGCTGGAACAACGCCCGTTTCACCCTGGATTGGCTCGAGGAAGATAGCAGCCACATCCGTTGGGTTGGTTTCTACCATTTTGCGCAAGTAATCGGTGTCGCCGTAAGGGTAGAACTCCACACCGCTTGGCATTGGCAGGAACGCTTCACGCTTGTCTGGCTGGCCAGTCAGCGCGAGGGAACCCATGGTGCGGCCGTGGAAACCATGAACTGCAGCCAGAATCCGGGAACGACCAGTCAAGCGTGCAATCTTGAAAGCAGCCTCGTTTGCTTCGGCGCCCGAGTTGCAGAAGAAAACCCGGGTTTGCGCGGCGAGGGTGGCGTCGTCAAGCGAAAAACGCTTGATAAGCTCCTCGGCGACCTCGACGACGGGCCTGGATGCGAACAAGTTTGAGACGTGACCAAGTTGGCCGATCTGGTTGGTGACCGCCTCGATGATCGCCGGGTGGGCGTGGCCCAACGCGTTGACTGCGATGCCCGCGAGCAAGTCGATGTAGACATTGCCCTGGTCATCGGTGACGGTTGCGCCCTTGCCGGACACCAGCTCAACTGGTGGGGTGCCGTACGTATTAATAATGACCTGTGGCCAAGTTTCCAGCGTGCTCATTTACAGTTCCCCATCCTTGTCGTCTTTTCTAAAAACGGTGCCTTCAGGATAATTCTCCCGATCAAAAACATCCGGCAGCACCATCGTGCCAATTCCACCCATGGTCAAAAGCTCCAGCAACACCGAGTGCGCGATGCGGCCGTCAATGACATGAGCAGCGCTTACTCCCCCACGCACCGCGTTCAAGCAAGACTCCATCTTTGGAATCATGCCGGAATCAAGTCCCGGAAGAATGGCCTCCAGCTCGGTGGCCTTGATCTTGGACACCAGTGAGCTCTTATCAGGCCAATCGGTGTACAGACCTTCCACATTGGTGAGAACCAGCAGGCGTTCTGCACCAATCGCTGCAGCCAAAGCACCCGCTGCGGTATCGGCGTTGATGTTGTAAATCTGGCCGTCTTCGCCTGGAGCAATCGTAGAGACCACAGGAATGCGACCGGCCTCGATGATATCCATCAAGGAAGAGGCATCGACATTAATGATGTCTCCGACCAAACCAATATCAGTGGGTACGCCATCGATGTTGACCATGCGCTTCTGCGCGGTAAACAGGCCGGCATCCTCACCGGAGGTTCCCACAGCGTAAGGGCCATGAGAGTTGATCAAACCAACTAAATCGCGACCGACCTGACCAAAGAGCACCATGCGCACAATGTCCATGACCTCAGGAGTGGTCACACGGAAACCACCCTTGAACTCGCCCTGGAGACCCACACGGTTTAGCATCTCAGAAATCTGAGGTCCACCACCGTGCACCACCACTGGTTTTGCGCCCACGGTGCGCAAGAAGACCATGTCGGCAGCAAAAGCAGCCTTGAGATCATCATCCACCATGGCGTTTCCGCCATATTTCACGACAACAATCTTGTCGCGGAAGTGCTGCAACCATGGCAACGCCTCAGCGAGGACATTTGCGCGCACCTCAGAGCCTAAATCTTTGATCAAGTCATTCATGCCTGTGCCCTTTTCCCTGCTTGTTAGTTGGAGTGTTGTTTCTTTTTAAGTGCTGTACGCGGAGTTGATCTCCACGTAGGAGAAGCTCAGGTCAGTGGTTCGAACTGTTGCCTGGCCTTCCCCACTGGTGCCCAAATCAATTCGGACATCAATGTCAGCGCCGGAAAGATCCACCTCACGAGCACCAGGAGCGCCAGTGGAATCAAGGCATACTGCTTGATCATTGAAGAACACAGAAATCTTCTCTGGTTCCATATCAGCATCAGCCATGCCGACTGCAGCCAACACGCGACCCCAGTTTGGATCAGATCCAAACATTGCACACTTGAACAAATTGTCACGAGCAACCGTGCGAGCCGCATTGATCGCCTGCTCATTGTTGGTGGTTCCTACCACGGTCACAGCAACGCGCTTGGTCACGCCCTCTGCATCAGCTTGAAGCTTCGCTGCGATGTCAGAACATGCTGCGTACACCGCATCGTTGAGTTCGTCCTGAGTTGGGGTGATTCCGCTAGCGCCAGATGCCAGCAGGAACACGGTGTCATTGGTGGAGGTTGATCCATCAATATCCAGGGTGTCAAACGTAACGGCGGTGGCATTAGCCAGCGCGATCTGGGCCATTTCCTGAGTAACGGATGCATCAGTGGTCAAGCAAACCAGCATGGTGGCAAGAGACGGCGCCATCATGCCCACGCCCTTACCCATTCCGCCTACAGTCCAACCATCAGCAAACACGACGGTTTCCTTATCCACCGTGTCCGTGGTCATGATCGCCTTGGCAGCAGCTGCACCGTTGTCACCCAAAGCGCCCTCAGCGGTCAGCTGATCAATACCTGCATTGAGCTTATCCATCGGAAGCAACTCACCAATAAGACCAGTGGAACACACACCAATATCGGAATCCTCCAAGCCCAAATTTTGAGCTAGATGAGAAATAGACTCACGAGCATCCTTCTCACCCTGCAGACCATTACACGCATTAGCATTACCAGCGTTGTACAAAACAGCCCTGATCTGGCCATCAGCAACGTTCTCCCGGCTCACCTTCACAGGCGCTGCGAAAACTCGGTTACGTGTAAACACGGCCGCTGCGGAAAACTCTGGACCCTGGTTAACCACCAACGCCATGTCAGGATTGCCAGAAGCTTTAATACCCGCGGTCGTTGCAGAAGCAACGAAGCCTTTCGGCGCGGTAATGCCTTTTTCGGCCATGTGGAACTCCTACTGAATTAGATGTGTTTGTTGTGTTTGCTGGTTAGGGCGCTTGGTTTGAAGCGCCGCTTTAAGGCGCTACTTTAAGGTGCGACGCCGACCTGTGGCAGGCCTGCTGCCTCATCAAAACCAACGCTTAAGTTCATGCACTGAACAGCGGCGCCGGCAGTTCCCTTGGTGAGGTTATCGATTGCGGAGGTAACAAGGACTTTGCCTGCTTCCTCATCAATTTCTACCTGCACGTGGCACATGTTGGAGCCAAGAACTGCTTGGGTTTGTGGCTGTGCACCTTCTGGAAGAACATGCACGAAGGTTTCCTGTGCATAGAACTCTTCATATACTGCGCGAGCCTGTTCTGCGGTAACGCCTTCTTTCAAAGGTGCGGTTGCAGTGGTGAGAATTCCGCGAGGTAACGGTGCAAGCACTGGGGTGAAGCTCACCTTGACTGGCTTGTCGCTGACTTCGCCGAGGTTCTGGGCAATTTCCGGGGTGTGGCGGTGCTTTCCGGAGGTGTTGTACGCCTTGAGTGAACCCATGGTTTCCGAGCCAAGTAGTGCAACAGATGCTTTCTTACCTGCACCTGATACGCCGGTGATGGACACTACGGAAACATCTGGCTCGATAAGTCCCGCTTGAACCGCAGGAAGAAGAGCCAAGGTTGCACCGGTTGGGAAACATCCTGGCACTGCTACACGCTTAGCACCACGAAGAGCCTCGCGGTGTCCTGGTATTTCTGGAATGCCATAAGGCCATGTTCCCTGGTGCTCTGAGCCGTAGAACTTCTCCCAATCTGCAGCATTTTGCAGACGAAAGTCAGCTGCACAGTCAATCACTGTGACATCTGGTCCGAGCTGAAGTGCAATTTCTGCAGAGAATCCGTGTGGAAGTCCTAGAAATACGACATCATGACCGGCTAGAGTTTCAGCTGTGGTGTCTTGAATAACACGATCCGCCAACTGCGGAATGTGTGGCATCAATTCACCGAGCGTGCTGCCTGCGGTTGATGCCGCGGTGAGTGCTCCGATTTCTAGTTCACCAGATGCATAAGCTGGATGGCCTAAAAGGAGACGAAGGATTTCTCCGCCGGCATATCCACTGGCTCCTGCGATTGCAACCTTGATTGTCATAGTTACACCATACACGTTATGCATTATCATGCAAATTATTCATGCAGAATTTTTTGATTCATTGCGAGGGTGTGCATAAAAGACGGGTTAGACATGCAAAAACCCACCTACAGCTAAAACTGCAAGTGGGTAAAAGCATGAATTTTTAGTAGCCAGCGTGTCCGCCGCCACCACCTGGAAGTGCAGGTGGTGCGTCAGCTGCAGGTGCTTCCTGAACTGGAGCTGGAGCCTGCTCAACTGGTGCAGGTGCTTCCTGAACCGGTGCCGGAGCCTGCTCAACTGGAGCTTGCTCCACGACAGGTGCCTGCTCAACAGGTGCCTCGACTGGAGCCTCTTCCACAGGAGCTTCCACTGCTGGCTCTTCAACTGCGGAAGATTCCTCAGAAGTAGCCGCGGTGCTGGAGCTAGAGCTGCTGGAGGAGCTGGAAGTGGTCGAAGAAGAGGTGGTTGAGGTTTCTTCGGTGGTGTCCTCAGAGTCGCCACAAGCGACCAGTGATGCGGACAGGGCCAGTGCTGCAGCGGAAGCCGCAAGCTTACGGTAAATAGCCATATGTTTTCCTTCCCTAAGATTTGATTCCGGTAGCTACCTTAGCGGGAGCTTCGGAGTTTTCTGTGAGATTCTCAGCGCGAGTCTCAACTTTTAACGGCTTTTCGGGGCTTTTGCTGAAGAGAACTTTCAGGTCACGGACCAAAATATTGGACTGCTTCAAGCGCCTACTCCCCTTCTTGCGCGCCGTGGCCTTCATCAAAGGATCATCAACGAAGGTAAACAGCACCCACGCGAGAATGACCGACACGATGAAACACACCACTGCATAGAATGCCCAGCCAAGGAAGCCGTATTCTTTGCCAGCAATGAAATAGCGCTGCACAAACACCATGACGGGGAATTGCACCATGTAGAAGGCAAAGGAAATATTACCCAACAAAACTGCGCGAGGCGAGGCGATCTCCCCACTCTTGCCTTCGATGTCTCTCACCGCAAGCGTTGCCACAACAAAAGCCATTGGCAGGGACATGATGACAGACATCTTGAATGCCAGTGGCACAAACCAAGTAGCAACAAAAGAAACAGCCAGTGCGATCAGCGGGATGGTGATGTTGGTGTTTTTGAACATGCCTTCAGCAACCAGCTTCGCGCCAAACACACCGAGGTAGAACTCGATGAGTCTGGTCAGCGGGAAGTAGTAAGACAGCCAGTAAGATTCCAGCACTGGAATTTCTTCCTGCATAAACCACACTGGATCGGCGTGCACTTCCGCGACCGGTGACACATTGGTATCCCACAGGCGAGGAACAAAGAAGTTCTCAATGCCCTTTGGTCCATCTGCATAAAAGTGAATCACTGTAATCAGCGCCAAGCTGACGGCAAAAGTGATGCCAAATGCCCACCAGTTACCCACGCCCTTCACTTTGCGCACCAACGGAATAAACAGCGGGAACGTCAGATAGAACAGCATCTCCGCGCCGAGCGACCAGGACGGCACATTCAGTCCACCCAACGTCACCCAATCAGGATTCCACGTGTGGATGAGCAGCGCATTCGGCAGCCACAGCTCTACTCGCGCAAAATCCAGCACCCAGGTAATACCCGTGGTGGTGAACTTCGCCGACGCCACAATAAACATCGCCAACGCAATCAGATGCATGGGATAAATCTTGGTGATGCGACGCTTGCAGTAATACAGCACATTCTTAAAACCCTTGAGCTGGCTATTTGACCAATAGATCAAAAATCCAGACAAGATGAAGAAGAAGGTCACACCCGCCGAACCCAACTGCATGGGGACAAATTTATGGATTGTGGCAAACAGTTCCGACTGCTGGAACGGATACACCGACAAAAACACCAACGCATGCAAAAAATAAACAGCGAGCGCCGCGAGCCACCGCGCTCCAGTGAGCGACGGCAGATTCGGGCGCTTGCCGCTAATGCTTTTCGACGTCATCTTTAGGCGTTTACTCGATCTCGCAGGATCCCTGCAGTAACCGAGTCTCCCTTAACAGATGGGTGCCACGGACCGCCGACGATTTCTGCACGTGCATCAAAGACACCGTTGACCCAAGGATCGTTGGAGCAGCTGTCGTGCCCTTCAGTCGCGCTACGCAGATCAACGTGGCTGACGCCGAGGATTCCAGCAGCACCATCAATCGCCATGTCCAACTTGTTCATGAACGAAACCAGCGCAGGTGCATCATTTTTCACCAGTGGAGTTCCACCAAGGCGAACACATACCTGACTTCCGCTGCGAGCGGTGTATTCCTGGTAACCAACCAAGGTGATCTCTGCGTTTGGTGCGTAGTACTTCAAGTAGTCAATGACTGGCTTCATGCGCTCTGCATAGTTTTCAGCAGTAACTGCATTTGGATCCTGCATCTTGCCAGCAGCAACCGCAGCATCGCCACAACCAGCGAACACATCAGTCAAGCAGGTCTGAACAGACTGCAGAAGGTTCACATTGGAAAGGCCCCACTGATCATTCTTGCCCAACTGAACAAAAATATCGGTGGTGTTTGGCCCAATTGCGCCACGAGCTTCAGCATGGCGGACTTCATCAGAGAAGTGGAATCCATCAGAGTTGATCGATGCACCGGAGCAGGAGACATCAATGAGGTCCCCCGCGCCAAGTCCTAGCTGAGACTGCAGCTGGTCTGCCCAGTTGTTTGCACCCTTGAGGCAGCCACGCTCATCGGTACGGAATGGAGCATTGGTGCCAGAGGTGTGGGAGTCACCGAAAACAACGACCTTTGCGCCACCTTCTGGAGCACGACTATCAGCCACACCACCACTTGAGGTAAGTGCTCGAGTGATGTCTGTTGATGAGCTGCCACTACTTTGTGCTGTTGCGGGTGTCATTAATCCAACCAGTACAGCAGATGCTGCCAATGCTGCACCGATCACAGAGGCCAGTTTTCGCTGAGCCATGTTTGCTTCTCCTTTTCCCGCTCGCACCTTTTGGGGAACTGTTGTGGGACTGTTATTCGACGTACAAAACAATAACAGGCGATCACGATTTCAATGCATTTGCCTGCCAATCAATTAACTTCAGTCACAACAGTAACACCAGTCACTGTATTTTGGGTGTTTAAGCAAAAACTAACTGTTTCCTCAGCTCCCCCACCGCCACAACCCGAAACTTCGATTTCACGGCAGCAATTTCACATGGCGGGTTCTCGGAGCGATTTCTTACCTACAATACTGCTAGGAAAATCATCAAAAACCTATTGAAATTGCCCTTAAGAAATTGAGTATGCGAAATTGAGCGCAAGGTATCGAACTTAAGGGGCGACTTCACATCCCACGACTTCACGAGGAAAAGCCGGAAAATCACACTGAAGTCGACCACGTGAAGTTGGTGTCGCAGTTCACAGCACAGCAAAAGACGCCCCGGTGGGATTAACCACCAGGGCGCCTATAGAACCTATGTGAAACTAGCCACGCATTTCAGCGTTGAATTTCTCCTTTGCTAGCTCTGCTGCCTGAAGTCGTGCTTCGTTGGCTTCCTCATCGGTGAGGGTGCGGTCGGTTGCGCGGAAACGCAGGGAGAACGCGAGGGATTTCTTGTTCTCGCCGAGCTGTTCGGAGCGGTAGACGTCGAAAAGCTCGACCGTTTCGATCAGTTCGCCGGCGCCGGCTTCGACAACTGCGCGGACATCTTCGGCCGGGATGGTTTCATCCACAACTAGGGCGATGTCTTGGTGCAGTGCTGGGAAGGAGGACAGGACTGGCGCTGGGAGGTTTTCTACCAGTGGCAGTGCGCTGAGATCCAGTTCCATTGCACAGGTGCGTGCTGGTAGACCGGCCTTTTCCAGGACCTGTGGGTGAAGTTCGCCAGCGTAACCGACGGGGGTACCGTCGATAAGCAATGCGGCGCAACGACCTGGGTGCCACGGAAGTGCGTCGGCGTTGGCCAGCTCCAAGGTGACGCCAGCAGCGCGGGCGACTGTGCGCGCGGATTCAATCGCGTCGGCGAAGGTGTAGGCGCGGCCCTTGCCCCATGGGCCTTCGAACTCGATGTTGCCGGTGCCCACGGTTGCGACATGCAGTGGCTGGTTTGGCAGTGAATCCACCAGTTCTGCCACGACAGATTCTTCAGGGCGTGAAGCAACAGATGGCATTGGGGAAACGCCGGATCCGTGCTCGAAGGCGACCTGCTGCAGGCCGAACAGGGAGAAATCGTTGTGTCCACGTGCAACGTTGCGCTTGACAGCATCGAGCATGGAGGGCAGCAAGGAGGTGCTCAGGACGTTGCGTTCTGCCTCAAGTGGGTTGAGAACGGAAACGGTCTTGCGGCGCTCGTCGTCTGCTGCGAGTCCCCATACATTGAAGACCTCTGGGTCCATGAATGGGCTTGGGATGATTTCGGCGTAGCCAGCGTAAGCCAAAGCGTGGCCAACGGCGCGGCGGCGCTTCTGTGCATCGGTTAGTCCACGGCCTGCTGGTGCGGTTGGGATGATGGTTGGAATTGCTTCCAAACCTTCGAGGCGGAGTACTTCTTCCACGAGGTCAGCGGACATGGTGAGGTCACCGCGCCAGGTTGGAGGGGTTACTTCCAAGGTGTCGCCGGAAACAGCGACGGTGCATCCGACCTCTTCCAGACGAGCGATCACAGTTTCTGCGGAATAATCCACGCCTGCGAGCTCGGAAGGTCGAGTGACCTTCATGGTGATGGGCTGCATGGCAGGGACATCACCAACGAGGGTGCGACCCGCATCGACGGTGCCGCCTGCGATCTCCACGAGAAGGGTTGCTGCGATATCGAGGGCGATTTCCACGATCGCAGGGTCAACGCCACGCTCGAAACGTCGAGAAGCTTCGGAGCTCAACTTGTGGCGACGTGAGGTGCGCGCAACGGTGATGGTGTCCCAGGTTGCGGCCTCGAAGTAGACATCGGTGGTGGTGTCAGAGATCTCGGAGGTGAGACCACCCATAACGCCAGCCAAAGACTGAATGCCGTTGTCATCGGTGATCACAACGTCTTCCTCATTGAGGGTACGCTTGACGTGATCGAGGGTTTCGAACTTCTCGCCTGCAGTTGCGTTGCGGACAACAAGATCGCCAGTAACCTTGGCTGCGTCGAAAGCATGCATCGGCTGGCCGAGCAGCAACATGACGTAGTTGGTGACGTCGGTGGCGGCGTTGACTGGTCGCTGACCAGAGAGCATGAGTTCACGCTGCATCCAGAATGGGGATTCTGCTGCTGGATCAATGCCAGAGACTTTACGCAGACCGAAACGGATTGCCTTGGTCTCTTCACGCAGCTCCACGTTAATCAAGGAACCTTCAACTGCTGGGACCTTGACCTCAATGCCTGCTACAGCTGGCTCGATCGCAGGGTCGGTGAAGGTCAGGCTGAAAGCCGATGCCAGTTCGCGGGTCAGGCCACGAGCAGACAGTGCGTAACCGCGGTCTGGGGTGACGTTGACATCGAAAACGGTATCTTCAAGTCCCAGTGCTTGACGTGCGTCTTCGCCAGGCTCGCCGTAAGAAGGATCCAGGGTGATGATGCCGGAGTTCTGCTTATCAGCAAGACCCAGCTCAGAGGCAGAACAGATCATGCCTGCAGACATGCGTCCGTAAGTTTCACGAGCAGAGATCGCGAAATCGCCAGGCAGCACAGCGCCAGGAAGGGACACGACAACGGTGTCGCCTTCCTTGAAGTTGCGGGCGCCACAAACGATGGACTGCAGTTCGCCGGTTCCGTTGGCGTCGCCAACATTGACGTGGCAGTGGCGGATGGGCTTCTTGAACTCGGTGAGCTCTTCGATGGTTTCCACGCGGCCGAAAACGAGTGGTCCGGTGGTTTCAGGGATTGGCCAGTAGCCTTCGGTTTCAAAGCCGACGCGGACATAACCTGAGTCCAAATCAGACGATGGCACCTTCCAGCCTTCGTTTGCGTGGCCCAGCAGTCCCGTCACCCAGTTTTGTGCAATCAACATGGTGGAATTTTGCTCCTATATATAAGTCGTGTGCGGGATGAGTTATGCCTGAATGCCGAATGGGAGGGTGAAGCGAATATCGCCCTCAACCATGTCGCGCATATCGCTCAGGCCGTTGCGGAACTGCAGGGTACGTTCAATGCCCATGCCGAACGCGAATCCGGTGTACTCCTCTGGGTCAACACCCACTGCACGAAGCACGTTTGGGTTGACCATGCCACAGCCACCCCACTCGATCCAGCCTGCACCACCCTTCTTGTTAGGGAACCACACATCAACCTCAGCGGAAGGCTCGGTGAATGGGAAGTAGTTGGAGCGCATACGAGTCTTGGTCTCTGGGCCGAAGAGTTCCTTGGCCAGGTGATCCAAGGTGCCGCGCAGGTGAGCCATAGTCAGACCCTTATCAACTGCAAGGCCTTCGATCTGGTGGAACACAGGGGTGTGTGTTGCATCGAGTTCGTCGGTACGGAACACACGGCCAGGGCATGCGATGTAGATCGGAACTTCACGGTTGAGCATGGTGCGCACCTGAACTGGTGAGGTGTGGGTACGCAGCACCTGGCGGGAGCCTTCCGGCGCAATGTGGAAGGTGTCCTGCAGTGTACGAGCTGGGTGATCAGGCAGGAAGTTCAGTGCGTCGAAGTTGAAGTATTCTGCTTCCACCTCTGGGCCCTCGGCGATTTCCCAGCCCATGCCCACGAAGATGTCTGCGATCTGCTCGTTGAGGATCGTGATGGGGTGCAGCGCACCAACCTGCTCGCGGGTGGTTGGAACGGTGACGTCAACGCGCTCAAGCTCTAGGACTTCTGCGTTGCGCTTTTCTTCCAAAACAACCTTGACCTGAGCAAAGTGCTTTTCTGCGCGACCAAGTGCCATGTTGACAAAGCGGCCCGCATCCTTGCGCTGATCTTTAGGAATAGTTCCCAGTGAGCGTCGTGCCTGCGGAATAGGTGCGGCATCACCCAAGTGATCGCGGCGCAGTGCTGCGAGTTCATCTAGGTTTTGTGCACCGTCGAAAGCCTTGATCGCGGCGTCGGCCGCCTCGTTCAAACTGGCTTCGGTCAACTGAATTTCGGACACCGTGTAGTCCAGCCCTTCCCTCATGTTTATTGTTAAGTCAACTAACCCCGCCATCATACCCGCTGGGCATGAATTGGGGTTTACTCACCGGCGAATAGTGCCTTGGAGGATTCGTACAGACAAATTGACGCTGCTGTGGCCAAATTGAGTGATTCTGCGCGGCCGCGGATCGGAATACGCACGCGGTGATCAGCCTGAGCAAGCAAGCTCTCATCAAGTCCGTGAGCTTCATTACCAAAAAGCCATGCGGTTGGCTTGGCTAGCAGCTCATCGGCGTCATCGAGGTCTACTTCCCCATCTGCTGAGGTCGCAAGGATCTGCAAACCCTTGGAACGAAGCTGCCCCAAGACATCTGCGATGTTGTTGTTGCGTGCCACTGGAATGTGAAACAGCGATCCCGCTGAGGAGCGCACAGCTTTTGCGCCAAGTGGATCTACTGATTCACCAGCGAAGACGACGGCGTCGGCGCCGACCGCGTCGGATACGCGAATCAAGGTTCCGGCATTACCGGGCTCGCGGGTCTCAACCGGCACGCTCACTAGACGTGGCTGGCCGGTGATCGCCTTGCCGACTGACCACAGGACGTCGTCGCAAAGCGCAAAAATGCCCGTGGTGGTGACGGTGTCGCTAAGATGCTTCGCGGCCTTGTCCGTGATCGCGTGGGTGTAGACATTCATGTAACCGGCGGTGCGGACGATTTCCTCGAAGCGCTCCGCAGCGGATTCAGTGACAAAGAGGTCAGTTGCTGCGCCGGTAGCGACAGCTGCTTCAACGGAATTTTCGCCTTCAACTAGAAAACGCTTATCTTTTTTGCGCTGCGCGGCGCGATGCAGTTTAGCTGCGTTGACGATGCGCGGGGTGCGTTCGGTAAACGCCTCATTAAAGTCCAATGCCATGCTCATAACACTAACAGTTAACCGTGCGGTCAACTTTGCTCCCTATCCTTAAAAAGCCCACAGAAAAGGATGTATAAGAATATGCACATTGTTGCCCATCGCGGTGCGGAAGATCTGCACCTCGAAAACACCATGGCCGCTTTCCAGGCTGCCGCGCCCGCTGACGCTTTTGAGCTGGATATCCACGCCACCGCTGACAATCAGGTCATCGTTATCCACGACCGCACCGCAGCGCGTGTTGCCGCGCCAGATTCCCTGCACCGCGACACCCCGGTTGCGCGCTTAAGCGCCGCGCAAATCAAAGAGATAACGCTTATCGACGGATCCCCCGTACCAACCCTGGAGGAAGTTCTACTCCAGACGAGCCTGCCGATCCAAGTGGAAATCAAATCTGCCGGTGCAGTTCCAGCAGCCGCAGTATTATTGCAGAAATACCCAGAGCACCTGGAGCGCCTGCTGTTCATCAGTTTCATCGATGCAGCACTGGTGGAAATCGTGGATCGACTGCCAGAAGCTCGCGTGGGAATCTTGCGCGATGCGTCCATGGATGATCTGCGCATTCTTGATTACATCCCGCTAAAAAATGTGGGCGCGATCCTGCCCTCGTGGAAAGCACTAAACGTGGCGTCAATTGCTGATCTACATGCCAAGGGAATCAAGGTTGGCTGCTGGACAATTCGGGATGAAAATGCGTTTGGGATCGCACAACAAGCTGGCGTTGATTACGCCACTGTTAGCGATCCCTCTCGTTTCCTCGCGCCCTCCCCTGCTGGGGAGTTGCACTGGTAAATAATCTAGTGACCAGCCTGGACTGTATGGGCTGGAACTAGAACCGTTGCACCGATTCGGCGACCATCAAGACCGTCGAAGAGGTGAACATCCTTCGGTGCAGCAACAACGTGCACCTTATCGCCGGCCTTCAGACCGTGATGGCGCTCAACACGAATACCCAGCTGGGCCTTATCGGTCTCTTCAGCACCGACAACGGTCACGCGCATATCCTCTGGAATGCCCTCACCCAAAAGATCAGTATTCGGGTTCTTCACACCAGACGCCAATACGTAGACCATTGAATCCGCGCCGAGCTCATCAATGTGGCTGACTTCGCCCAATACAGCACCACTCTCATTCGCCGTGGTCAAATACATGTGCTCTGGGCGAGCACCAACAATGACTGGACGACCCTCGAAGTGATCCGGGTTGTTGCGAACCTCTGCTGCCACCTCATCAGGAACTGAAATCTGAATTCCAGTACCCAAAGTGACCTTATCGCCACGGATGGTGCCCTCAATCAAGTTCATGGAAGGGGAACCAATGAAGCTGGCGACGAACGCATTTGCTGGGTAGTCGTACAGGTTCTGCGGGGTGTCTACTTGCTGCAGCACACCGAGCAAAAGCACAGCGACGCGATCACCCATGGTCATGGCCTCGACCTGATCGTGAGTCACATACACCGTGGTCACGCCCATGCGACGCTGCAAACCGGAAATCTCCGCACGCGTAGACACACGCAGCTTCGCATCTAGGTTGGACAGTGGCTCATCCATGCAGAACACCGATGGCTCACGCACAATTGCACGGCCCATGGCCACGCGCTGGCGCTGACCACCAGACAAAGCTGCAGGCTTTCGATCAAGATACGGATCCAGCTGCAGAATGCGTGAGGCTTCAGCAACACGCTTTTCGATCTCAGCCTTAGCCACCTTCTGATTCTTCAGCGCAAAGCCCATGTTGTCCCGAACAGTCATATTTGGGTACAGCGCGTAGCTCTGAAAGACCATAGCGATGTCACGATCCTGCGGACGCAGTTCCGTGGCGTCTTTACCATCAATGAGTAGACGTCCCTCGTCGATAGGCTCAAGACCAGCCAGCATGCGCAAAGAAGTGGACTTTCCACAGCCTGAGGGTCCAACAAGAACTAGGAACTCGCCGTCGGCGATTTCCAAATTAAGCTTGTCGACGGCCGGGCGTGCGCCCGGAGAGTATTTGCGTGTGACGTTTTCAAAGACGATTGACGCCATGTCACAGCCTCCTTAAATAGGTGTAGCTGAAGTGCTCGGATTAAATAAGTGGTTCGATGTCGCGGGTGTAGATGGTGTTCAGCTGGGTCTCAACCTCAGCCAGGGTGACATCGATGTCTGCACCAGTCAGGCAGATCTTCTCCAGTGCGTCACCGATGGTGCGGTCACCGTTTGGCAGCAGCACGCGGAAGTTGTCCTGGGAACGGGTATCAGGAAGCTGCTCCACTGCAACGTTGTATGCAGGGTTCTCCTCGAGGAATGCTGCGTGATCTGGATCAGATGCAGCATCCTTACGAACTGGAACGTAACCGGTCTCGCGGGACCAGTAGCCAGTGTTCGCGACGTTGGTGAGGAAGTCGATGAACTTCAGGGCGTTGTCCTGACGCTGCTCAGAGATGCCAGATGGGATTCCCAGGCCTGCGCCACCGGTTGGGCAAGCGCCCTCGCCGGTTGGGTTAGGAAGTGCTGCTACACCCCAGTCGAAGCTTGCAGCGCCGGCAACCGAAGACAGATCACCGGTGGACTGGATGCATGAACCGATCAGGCCGGTTGCAAACTCGTTGGTGACGTCGGTGGAGACGGTTGCGAAACCTTCATCAACGGTGGACTTGAGCCACTCAACTGCACGGATGGTCTCTGGGGTAGTCAGACGGGACTCCCAACCTTCAGAGTAGTTGCCGCCGAGGGACCACATTGGGCCTTCGAAAGTCCAAGAAAGGTAGTTGGTTGCATCTCCCCAACCGTGTGCGAAACCACTGTCCATTGCTTCCTGCAGCTTTGGACCCCACTCGGAGAACTCTTCCCATGACTCTGGGCCACGATCTTCCAGGCCAGCCTTAGCCCACAGATCCTTGTTGTAGTAGAAGAGGACAGTGGAGCGAGCGAAAGGTAAACCATAGTGGCCACCCTCGTGTGAGTAGTCATTGAACAGGGAGTCAACGTAGGTGGAGGTGTCGATGTTGTTGCGCTTTGCAACCTCATCGATATTCACGGTTGCGCCGTTGATGGCGAAGTTGAACCACTCGGTGTCAGAAAGAACCACGAGGTCAGGAAGGTCGCCGCCAGAAAGAGCGGCATTGAACTTCTGGGAAACCTCAGCGTAGTTAGCTCCAGCATCAACCAGCTGAACCTTCAGATCTGGGTTTTCAGCCTCGAAGCGGGAAATCAGCTCCAGCTCAACGTCCTTGGAGTTCGCTGGGTGGTTAGACCACCAAACGATGGTGTTGGTGTCACCCTCTGAACCAGAATCGCTGGAGGAAGAAGTGCTTCCACCGGTACCCGCACATGCTGCCAAAGTTGCACCTGCGCCTGCAACAGTTGCTGCAGCCAGGAAGTGACGACGAGAAATCTGAGCCATTTTCAGTCCTTATATATGTAGTGGGAGGGATATGGGTTGTGTTAACCCATGGAGAAGCTTCTAGGAGAAGCCTTTAGCGAGAAGTTTTTAGCCCTTGACGGCGCCGGAGATAAGTCCCTTGATCATGTACTGCTGCAGTGCCAAGAACATCACAAGCACAGGCAACATGGTCATGATCGTTGCGGCCATGACAGGTCCCCAGTTGGAGACACCCTCATTGTTTTGAAGCATGGTCAAACCAATGGGCAGAGTTGCTGAATTATCGGTTTCTGCCATCAGGAAAGGCCACAGGTATTGGTTCCATTCATTCACCACGGTGATCATGGAGAACGCCACCAACGTAGGCATAGAGATTGGAAGCAAAACCTTCCAGAGCAACCTGAAGTGTCCACAGTGATCCATTCGCGCAGCTTCAATGAGCTCAGAAGGAATAGACATGAAGTGGTTACGCATGAGGAACGTTCCGAAAGCAATACCCGCTAGCGGAACGATGATGCCCTGGTAGGTATCGCGCCAACCAAGCTGACTGACCAACGCATAGTTGGAAATAACAGTCACTTCGGAAGGCACCATCAGCGCGGAGATAACCAGCAAGAACACAAGGTTTCGACCCGGGAAGCGCAAAATCGACAACGCATATGCAGAGATCACACCCAAGATAATCTTCACCAGACACAAAATAACCGTGATGATGATCGAGTTGCGGAAGTAGTTCAGGAACGGAACCCGCTCGAAAACATTTGCATAGTTATCGAAATTAAATTCCGAAGGGAACCACGTGACCGGCTGGGTGTAAATCTCTGACTGCTGCTTGAAGCTAGTCAGCACAATAAATACCAGCGGAAGGCCAATGAACAAGATGGCAAGAACCATGCCGACATAGCCCATGATTTTGACCAAAACGTTTTTATCAGTCGAGATCATTTCTGCTTGTTCTCCTTATCCATGTATCGAACCTGGATAACAGTGATAATCAGCAGCAACAGGAACAAAATCGTTGCGATTGTTGCACCATATCCCGCGCGGTAGTTGGTGAAAGTCTCGGTGTACACCTGGTAAACCAAGGTGGTCGTACCGTTACCCAAGGGGCCACCACGAGTCATGGTGTGAATGATGTCAAAGACCTGAACCGAGTTCAGCGTGACAGTAATAGATAGGAAGAACGTGGTTGGGCGAAGCTGCGGAAGAGTAACCTTCCAAAAACGTGTCCACGCGCTCGCGCCATCCACCGCTGCGGCCTCAGACAAATCCTTGTTTAGCCCCTGCAATGCAGCCAGGTAGATAACAAAGGAGTAGCCCAAGTTCTTCCACACGAAAGTGAACGTCACCATGAACAATGCCCAGTTAGGGTTTTGGTAGAACTGTGGCGAATCAACGCCGATGCGTCCCAGCAAGTCCTGAACCAATCCAAAATTAGGGTCAAAAACGAACTGGAAAGCAACACCAATGGCAGCACCGGAAATCACAAACGGGGCAAACACCATGGAACGCACAAAGTTACGGCCGAAAAGCTTCTGATCCAACAACATGGCCAGGAGCAAACCGAGCACCATCGATCCGATCACAGCACATGCCGTGAAGATGACGGTGTTTAAAACAACTTGGAGAGTGTCACTACGAGTGAAGAACTCAACGTAGTTATCAAACCCAATGAAGGTTGATGTGGGCGAGGAAATGTTCCAGTTGAAAAAGGACAACCGGAAGTTATCTAACAGTGGCCGATACGTAAAGATGGCCAAGAGAAGCAAGTTTGGGGCAAGAAGTGCGGCGGCAAGCCACCATTCTGCCCGCCTTGATCTCTTGGCGCGTTTACGTAGCTTATTCACCTCGGGTTCAGAAATTAATGTGGACACGAGCGGAAATGTTATGTGAGCTAAATGTCCGATTAGTGTTTTCTAATTGAATTGTTTGAGTCTGAAACCAACATGGTGCATAAATAAGGTGACGTTTAAGTGAATTAACCTGTTTCTCAGTTTCATTTCCTTGAAAGCCTGCTCCCGATCTATGTATTATCGCGCGCATGAGTGCCGTCTGCTCCCCTAGGCTCAGCGTTGCCCTCGTGTAATCATCCCGGTTAAGTGATCAAGAACGGCCAAGAAATTGCCGCTTTCAAGAAAGCCGGTCGGGGTGGAGTAGCCAAAATAGTCGGCACGAACCAGCGCTGTAATCATCTGCCTTGCCGTTTCCACGTCCATTGATTCCCACTTATTTGGCCTGTCTGATTCAAGCCAGTACTTCCCTTCTTCCCAATCCATCCAGTCAAAAGAAATCATCAAACCGGAAAGTGACAAAAAATTGATGACCTCCAAATATAATGGCTCGTAGATCTCATTTAGCAGCTGGTACTTTTCCATGTCATATTCCGAGTCCTGAAGCACTATAGGATGCTCAGCTTGAAGCGCCTTGAATCGCTCATTGATATCAACCATGTGCCTGACTGCTTCATCACTAAGAGTTAATCGTTCCCCTTCTTGGCTTGGGCCGACTTCTTCCCAGCCAAATTCCCTGTTTCTCGTCATGATTCCTCCCCATGGGTTGGTCGTGCAACAGCAACTGGAACCCTATCGCCTGGGGTGGACACCGGAATTCATCATTGGCACATAGTTGCGAATGTGACAGCAGGATCGTGCTCCAGCACCTCCCCACGGGTCCTCATGTACTTTCGACACTTGAGCCACTTGAGCCACTTGAGCCACCTAAGCCACTTAAGCCAACCCGAAAATAGAAAAAGACCTGTCCCCCGCCACCGTGAAGGTGACAGGACACAGGTCAATTCGTTTGTAAGCTTAAGCAGCCTTTGGAGCGTTAACGTCCTCAGGAAGTGCAGCCTTTGCAGCCTCGCAGATTGCGGAGAAGGTTGCAAAGTCGTTGACTGCGAGATCAGCGAGGATCTTGCGGTCGACCTCGATCTCAGCAAGGCGGAGGCCCTGGATGAGACGGTTGTAGGTGATGCCGTTCATACGTGCAGCAGCGTTGATACGCTGGATCCACAGCTTACGGAACTCGCTCTTACGGGCGCGACGATCGCGGTAAGAGTAAGTCATGGAGTGCAGCCACTGCTCCTTAGCCTTACGGTAAAGGCGTGAGCGCTGGCCGCGGTAGCCCTTTGCGGACTTCAGAATTTCGCGACGCTTCTTCTTGGCGTTAACGGACCGCTTGACACGTGCCACGGTGGTACTTCCTTAAAATCTTGTCTTGAAAGGTGGAGGGGTTTTAGGCGAAGGTTTTAACTTAAGCCTTGCCGAGCAGGCGCTTCATGCGCTTGGTGTCGGCCTTGTCAACCTCAACGATGCCCTTCAGGCGACGAGTGCGGGTAGATGACTTGCCCTCGAGAAGGTGGCGGCGGTTTGCCTGCTCGCGAACGAGCTTGCCGGAGCCAGTCACCTTAACGCGCTTTGCGGTGCCCTTGTGGGTCTTGTTCTTCATGAAAGTTGTCCTTAAACCCTATTCGTGATTATTTCTTGCCCTTGCGCACCGGACCGAGAACCATTGTCATGTTTCGTCCGTCCTGCTTTGCGCGGGTTTCCACGATGCCAAAATCTACGACATCGTTTGCCAGGCGCTCGAGGAGCCTGTAGCCAAGCTCTGGGCGAGCCTGCTCACGACCACGGAACATGATCGTGACTTTGACCTTTGATCCCTTTTCAAGGAACCGGATCACATTGCTCTTCTTCGTCTCGTAATCATGATCATCGATCTTGGGACGAAGCTTTTGCTCTTTGACCACGGTCTGCTGCTGATTCTTGCGTGACTCACGAGCCTTTTGGGCCGCTTCGTACTTGAACTTTCCGTAGTCCATGATCTTGCAGACTGGAGGTTTGGCGTTGGGTGCGACCTCGACCAGGTCTAGGTCTGCGTCGAATGCGAGCTTGCGGGCATCTTCGATACGGACGATGCCTACTTGCTCACCGTTAGGTCCGACAAGGCGGACTTCGGGAACTCGGATGCGCTCATTAATGCGAGCTTCAGCGCTGATGTGGACTCCTCTGTTAGCAGTGCGGGAAAATTTGACGTACCGAACCACTTGAGGTGATTGCCCCTATGCAGACCAAAAACCCGTTCATCATCTAGGATGAACGGGAGATCTGACTTTCAAGAGTTATACACGGGCACTAGTCCGTGTCATCACTACTTGCTTTACCTGTATCCAACCAATTTTACTTGGCGGCCTTAGGTGGGAAGATCTCCTCTTGCGACCCACACCAGGAAAACCTGATGTCGGGCGGTAGTGGTATAGACTCTAACACTCTCCCCCGCTAAACACAAAATCACTGTTCAGGGGACTTCCGCGGGGGTCGACAGTATAACGAATTAGCGTCACTAGAATAATCGGGCTGTTTAGTTCTTCACACCAACATAATCTTATGTAATGGACATGAACTCTTCTGACCGATTGGCTCTACGCACCGCGTTAGAGAAATTGTCGGCATCGGCTACCGCCATGGCGTCAGCGAGCAATGACATCAAAGATCTCGTTGCACGCCTTGATGCCCAAGAGATGTCGCTTATCGACGCAAACCCGGCTCCCACCCCAGCGCCCACTGCCCCACCCGAGGCTCAGCTTGAGCCCCAACCACTGGTGTATGCAACCGCCTCAACGGCACCTGCACTGGCGGATCTTTCCGGGACCAACCGTATTCCACGTTCCGTTCGGCATCGCGCCCTGGATCCAGCGAGCGAAGGCTGGCCACTTGGCGTCGAGAAGCAAAAAGTGCAGGCTCCTGCGTACCCGCACCCCGTCCGGCCAGCTCGTCCAGCAAAGCCGCCGATGACGTCGGAGGAAAAGATCATGCGTGGCGTGGCGATCGGCGGTGGTGTGATCACCGTGGCCGGCGTGATTTTGCTGGTGTCGGTGGCGATTCAACGCGGTTGGCTTGGTCCGCTGGGTCGTGTGATTGGTGCGTACCTGCTGGCGGTGCTGCTTCTTGGCGCCGCACATTATGTGCGCAAGCGCGGAACCCGTGTGGAAGCACTCGTTGCGTTGACAGTTACCTCCCAGATTGCGTTTCTTGCCACAACGAGTGCAATCATCTTCATTTTGGAATGGTGGCCGCCTGGATTGGGCTCGCTGGTGGCATTAATAGGCAATATTGGGTTCTTAATCGTTGGTCGATTGTGGAGCCTATCCAAAACAGAGAAGTCCGCGGCCGAAGGCAACACAGTATTTGTGGGAGCCATCGCCGTTTCAGGATTCTCCGCGATACTCTTCGCGCTCTCCGCCGATGCCTGGTGGCCAATTTTCTCCGTTGTTGCGGCATTGTTGCTGTCGTACCGCATCTCCACGAATATCATCCGGGCGAGCATGGCGGCATTCGCGGTCATTCTGCAGTTTGTTTTGTCGGCATCCTGGCAAACCATGGAATGGCCAGCAACAATCGTCGGCACCATTACTGCAGTCCTACTCGTAGCCTTGACACTGTGGGATCCGTTTAAGATCACCGCCACCGACAGCCACGACATCGCGTTGGAGGAATACTGGCGCAGCTTTGAAACCAACCCTGTTTCCACGTGGGTGGGTGCTGTTTCTCCGGTGCTCATCGTGTTCATCACCACCAGCATGTTCATTGCAGTCGACTGGCCATGGCTTGCCCTGATACCAGCGTGTGCGGTGGCAGCTCTCGGAATTTTCGCGCTGCGCTCATCAGACACCGCGTCCATTGAAAATCAACGCATGTCACGCCTCATTGCTGTTGTTGGCCTTGCGTTGATTGCTGAAACTTTTGTCCAGCTGTTCTACGGCGATCTCCCCACCAACCCGCTTCTCGTCATGGTGTTCCTCATCGCCGGAGCTGCACTATTTATGTGGTTGCGAATGCTTCCAACGCAGCGTCAATTAGGTGTCGTCCCATGGGTCGCTTGGCTGATTGCCGCCGTGGCGATAACCGGCGTGCTACTGCGCAATGTCGTTTCAATTTCTCCACTGTGGCTCACCGATACCCAAGCGCTCATCCAAGCATTGCTGATCTTGGTGTTCATTGTCGCCACAATCCAAGTCCGCCGCAGCTTCTACGGACACAAACTGTGGCTGCAAATTTTGGTCGGCTTGACGCTTCTCACGCTGTCCGCAATTTCCATCGTGACCATCACAACCTTCATCGGTCGCCTCATCGCAGGAAATGCCGGCATGATGCTCGGATTCCTCATCGGCCACGCCACGGTTTCTATCCTGTGGATGGTCATCGCCGCAGCACTGATGCTTAATAGGAAGCTTCTCGACGCGCCCGGCGCCCTGTGGACCGGCGTTGGCTTGGCGGTTGCGGGCACCTTCAAGCTGGTGTTCTTTGACCTGGTCGCGCTGTCCGGAGTTCCCCGCGCAATTGCCTTCCTGCTCTCCGGTATCGCACTGCTGACAATCGCTGCCATGAGGGGCCGGAGAACCTCAGAAAACAAGGCCGACGTAGCTAGACCTCAGGTGGCTAGACATGGGGCGACTAGCCATAAAAATGAGGAGCCTTCCCATGAAAGCCCCTCATCTTCTCCTACAACAACTCTTTAAGGAATTGGCCGGTGTAGGAACCCGCAACTTCAGCAACTTGCTCTGGGGTTCCTTCAGCGACCACAGTTCCACCGCCGCTTCCGCCTTCTGGACCCATGTCCACGATCCAGTCGGCAGCCTTGATCACGTCGAGGTTGTGCTCGATGATGATCACGGAGTTACCCTTGTCCACCAGGCCTTGGATCACCATCATGAGTTTGCGAATATCTTCAAAGTGCAAACCAGTAGTTGGCTCATCGAGGATGTAAACGGTGCGACCGTTGGAACGCTTCTGCAGCTCAGCGGCAAGTTTCACACGCTGGGCTTCACCACCAGACAAGGTTGTTGCTGCCTGGCCCAAACGGACATAGCCAAGGCCGACATCAACCAGCGTTGCTAGGTATCGGTGAATTGAGGTGATGGGCTCAAAGAAGTCCGCAGCCTCAGAGATCGGCATGCCCAATACTTCAGCGATGTTTTTGCCCTTGTACTTCACCTCGAGGGTCTCGCGGTTGTAGCGCTGACCATCACAGACTTCACACGGAACATACACGTCGGGCAGGAAGTTCATTTCGATCTTCAGCGTGCCATCGCCCTGACATGCTTCGCAGCGTCCACCCTTAATATTGAAGGAGAAGCGGCCAGGCTTGTAACCGCGGACCTTCGCTTCAGTGGTCTCGGCAAAAAGGTTACGGACTTTATCAAACACACCCGTGTACGTCGCTGGGTTTGAACGTGGAGTACGACCAATTGGCGACTGATCCACTTGGACCAACTTATCCAAGTGCTCGAGGCCTTCCACCCGCTTTGCGCGACCAGGCACTTGGCGTGCGCGGTTGAGTTTGTTGGCCAGAACCTTGGCCAAAATCTGATTGACCAGCGTGGATTTACCAGATCCCGACACACCAGTGATGCAGCACAGCACACCCAGTGGGATTTTCACATCGATGCCCCGCAGGTTGTTTTCCCTAGCACCAACCACCTTGAGCTGTCGCTCTTTGTCGATCTCACGGCGAGTATCAGGAACACCCAGGGTTCGACGACCAGACAAGTAAGCACCTGTGAGGGATTCTTCGCAGTCCAAAATGCCCTTCGGCTCACCTTGGTAGACCACTTCACCACCAAATTCACCAGCTCGAGGACCAATATCCACGAGCCAATCTGCGCGCCTGATGGTGTCTTCATCGTGTTCCACAACAATGAGTGTGTTTCCGATATCTCGGAGATGCTCAAGGGTAGTGATTAAGCGCTGGTTGTCACGTTGGTGCAGACCAATGGATGGCTCATCCAAGACGTAGAGCACACCAGCCAGACCGGAACCAATTTGAGTAGCCAGGCGGATACGCTGCGCTTCACCACCAGACAGGGTGCCTGCGGCGCGATCAAGGGTGAGGTAGGAAAGGCCCACGTCAAGCAAGAATTTCAGGCGGGCGTGAATTTCCCTCAGCACAGCTCCCGCGATCATTTCCTCGCGCTTGCCCAGTGTGAGGTTATCCAAAAACTCGAATGCTTCATGCACCGACAGCGCGGTTAGTCCAGCAATGGACAACGCTCCATGGCTTCCGGAGTCTAGGCGAACGGCCAAGATTTCCGGCTTGAGGCGTGCGCCTTTACAGGTTGGGCAGGGCACTTCACGGGTGTAGCCCAACAGTCGGTCTTTTTGGGTTTCGGAATCAGTCTGCTCCAACTTGCGGTCAAAGTAGCCCATGACACCTTCAAAAGGCGCAGTCCAAGAACGCACGCGTCCGTAGCGGTTCTTGTATCGAACGCTTACTTCTTCCTTCGATCCATAGACCAGAGCCTTCTTTTGAGCTGCGGTGAGCTCACTGTACGGAGTTTCCGGATCAAACCCGAGGGCTTTCGCCAGGCCTTCAATGAGCTTTTCAAAGTAAGAGTGGTTTGGGCTGGAGTTCCAAGGCTGAACCGCTTTAGTTGCAGGTGCATCTGGATCTGGGATGATCAGATCAATATCAACTTCGGTGCGCACACCCAAGCCATCACAGGCAGGACACGCGCCATAAGGAGAGTTGAAGGAAAAAGCACGAGGCTCCAGCTCATCAACCGTCAACGCGTGACCGTTAGGGCAGCTCATCTTTTCAGAGAATCGACGAAGCCTATTCGGATCATCTTCCTCCAGGCCAACGAACTCCAGCACAGCCACGCCATCGGCCAGGCGAAGTGCGGTTTCCATAGAGTCTGTCAGGCGCTGCTTTTGGCTGGCTTTTACCTGCAGACGGTCAACCACAACATCAATATCGTGCTTGATCTGCTTTTCTAGCTTTGGAGGATCCGAGAGCTGGTGCACTTCCCCATCAACCCGCACGCGGGAATAACCTTGGGATGCAAGATCTGCGAAAAGATCAACGAACTCACCTTTACGGGTACGCACCACAGGCGCAAGGATTTGGAACTTCAGTCCCTCCTCCATGCCAAGGATCTGGTCCACCATCTGCTGCGGGGTTTGACGCTCCACGCGGGCATCACACACTGGGCAGTGTGCGGTACCAGCGCGGGCATACAGAAGACGCAGGTAGTCATAGACTTCCGTGATGGTACCGACGGTGGACCGAGGGTTGCGGTTGGTGGACTTTTGGTCAATGGAGACCGCTGGGGATAATCCATCAATCAAATCCACGTCCGGCTTGTCCATCTGCCCCAAGAACATGCGGGCGTAACTGGACAACGACTCCACGTAACGGCGCTGGCCTTCCGCAAAGATGGTGTCAAAGGCCAGTGATGATTTACCGGAACCTGACAGGCCGGTGAACACCACCATCGAGTCGCGTGGCAGATCAATATCCACGCCTTTTAGGTTGTGTTCACGCGCTCCGCGCACTACGAGGCGATCAGCCAATGCTCAACTGCCCTTCAAAATCGATTTTTGTCGCTTCAAAAAATACACCTTCGAACATAGCATCGAACAAGGTGTTTCCGCTAGTCTGAACCACATGACTAACGAGCTCACTCTTCACCATATTTCCGTGTCCCAAATGGACAACAATTGCTACCTTTTGGCCGCAAATAACAACGGTTTACTCATTGATGCTGCAGATGACGCAGCTGCACTACTTAAATTAGCCGAAGATGCCGGTGTGACCATCACCAAAGTGTTGACCACCCACCGCCACGCAGACCACGTCCGTGCATTGCCGGAGGTTCTCCAGAAGACCGGAGCAACTCACTACGCGCCTTTCCTTGAGGTGCCAGCTTTGCCCTCCGCTGTTGATGTGGAACTGCATCATGGTGATTCAATTGAATTTGAGGGTCATGTATTCCCTATCAGCATTCTGCGCGGCCACACCCCAGGCGGTGCAGTACTCACCGCTGAGATCGACGGTAAAACTCACCTTTTCGTGGGTGACAGCCTCTTCCCCGGCGGTTTGGGCAAAACCAGCAGCGAAGGCGACTTCGTCCGACTGTTCAACGATGTCAAAGAGCGCATCTTTGACACCTACGACGATGACAGCATCGTGTGGCCAGGTCACGGCAAGGAAACCACCCTTGGAGCCGAGCGTCCACAGCTGGAAATCTGGTGGGAGCGTCGCTGGTAAGCGCTTTTCTCAACCAGGCACTGTTCGAGCAGCGCACCGACAACGTGCTTTCCTGAGAATTTCCTGCAAAAGATGGAAACCTGCCAACCTCGTCGCCAATACCTAGGTACGATCGTACGAGGAGAAAAAATCTGAAAACAATCCAGTGGCCCACCTCGTCTTATAAAACTGGACAACAGTATTTTGATTGGAGCATCACCATAATGATCCGCAAACTTGCTCGACCAATGCTTGCATCGGTCTACGTCGCAGATGGCGCAGAAACAGTATTGAACACCAGCGCACACGTTGAAGGCACTCAGGTAGTTCTGGATCGTATCCGTTATGTGCTGCCCCGTAAGTACGCAAAGCGCATTTCCAGAGATCCAGAATTGGTCACCCGCGTCATTGGCGGCACCAAAGTCGGTGCGGGTTCTTTGCTAGCTATTGGTCGTGCACCACGCACCTCTGCAGCTACCCTCGCAATCCTGACTATCCCTAACATCCTGGCTCGCAATGCGTTCTGGGAAACCCAGGATGCGGATGAAAAGCGTAACCGCCGCAACGGTTTCCTCACCAACATTGCCCTGCTTGGTGGCCTGTTTATCACTTCTGTTGATACTGAGGGCAAGCCTGGCGTGAAGTGGCGTGCAACCAATGCTGCAAAGCGTGGCAAGAAGCAGCTGCAGCAGGCACTTCCAACCAACTCTGAGACTGAAAAGTTCGGTGAGAAGGCCTCTGATTGGTTCAACGATACTTCTGACAAGGTCACCGAGTACGCGTACACCGCTCAGGATTTTGTCGGTGAGAACAAGGATGACTGGATCAAGTCCGCAACCGAGACTGCTCACAAGGTTGCTGATACTGTGAGCGATTACGCTCACAAGGCTACCTCTTACCTTGAGGAGAACAGCGGTGACTGGCTTGAGGCTGCGCAGGCTAACGCCAAGACTGCTCGTAAGTCTGCAGTGAAGGCTGCCGGCAAGGCTCAGGAAAAGGCTAACTTTGCTCTTCAGGTCGCAGAGGAAACCTCTGGTCGCGCCAACAAGAAGGCAACTAAGAGCTACGACAAGCTTCAGAAGCAGGCTGATAAGGCCATCGATCGTGCACAGAAGAAGCTGAAGGGCATCGAACTTTAAGTAACTTCTTCCTGATTGAGAAAAAATTTCCGCCACGTTATCCCTGGAATTGCCGGGGTAACGTGGCGGTTTTTCACCCATTGTTCCCGCTTTAACCGCTATCTGGAATGATTGATAGCTCCCAAGTGTTGTATCTATTCCAGTTCAAACACTTTTTCTCACTGCTCCACATCAGGAAACAGGAGGTCTCCCGGAGTGACCACCATTCGGCAATCTGATTCAGAATCAGATGTCCATAACGCCCTCACCACAGCAATTAGCCAAGAACAGGCTTATGTTGATGTACTTTTCGGTCGCCTCGATGATGAGGTAGCCAGGTCTAATCAGCGTCTTTCTGAGGTGATGAAAGACGTCGACCCCTCAAACCCTGATCCGGAAGCACTTGTTCGTCGTGAAACTGAGTATCACGGCCTGAATGAGAAGTTGGACCGGCTTAATTTGGCTCAACTCGGGTTGGTCTTCGGTCGAATCGATGTGGAGTCTGAAGCTGAGGACGCTGAGAACCCAGTCCCGGGCCACCCTGATTTGGATCGTCGTTATATCGGTCGCATGGGTCTTGATGTGCGTGAAGATAATTACCGCACGTTGCTGTTGGATTGGCGCTCCCCCATGGCGCGCCCGTTTTATCTGGCCACCACCGTTTCACCGGAGGGCGTGCATATCCGCCGGCACATTCGCACCCGTGGGCGCGTTGTCACGGGTGTTGATGATGAGGTATTGACCGGTGAGATGGCCGATGTTATCGAGCAGGGTGGTGTCGGCTCTGAATCTGTGCTGCACCAGGCGTTGGAACAGGCCCGCAGCGGCCACATGCGCAACATCGTTGAAACAATTCAGCGCGAGCAGGATGAGATCATCCGCGATACCACCCGCGGTGTCATGGTTGTTCAAGGTGGCCCTGGAACAGGTAAAACTGCGGTCGCGTTGCACCGTGTGGCTTATCTGCTTTATACCTGGCGCGATCAGCTGGCTAAGTCTGGCGTGTTGATCATTGGCCCGAACAAGACATTTTTGGAGTATATTTCTCACGTTTTGCCTGAACTCGGCGAGACTGGCGTGGTGTTGTCCACCGTCGGTGAGCTGTTCCCCGGTATCGTCCCAACGGGTTCCGAGGACACTTTGACCAGGGAAATTAAGGGCAGCGAGGAAATGGCCAGCATTTTGGCCGAGGCAGTCAAGGCGTATCAAGTGCTGCCAGAGAAGACCATCGTGGTCTCTGTTGATGGCATCGAGATTTCCATTGATGAGAAAACGGTGGCAAAATCCCGCACCCGAGCTCGTCGTGCCAGGCAGTCGCACAATTCCGCACGCCCAATTTTCCGCGAGCATTTAGTCGAACAACTCGCGCACCAATTGGCTCAAACGATCGGCGCGGATCCACTGGGCGGCAAAAACCTGCTGTCAGCCGCCGACATCGATCAGCTTCACGATGATTTGCTTGACGACGCGGCCCTCCAGTCCGTCATCGACGATTTCTGGCCGGAGCTCCGGCCTCAGGACGTCCTGCATGATCTGTTGATTTCCGAAGAGCGCATTAATGTTGCTGCCGCGGGGTATGACGAGGAAACTAAGTCTGCTTTGCTGCGTGGTGAACTCGATCCGTGGGCACCATCGGACGCTGCATTGCTTGATGAGTTAGCCCTGCTCATCGGTCTTCCCGATCCAGAGGAGGCACGGGAGAAGGCTGAGGCCAAATGGCGCGAGCAGATCGATGACGCACAGGAAGTCCTGGACGTTCTTAGTTCATCACAGTCATCGGATATTGATGATGTCACGGAAGCTGAAGTTCTCTCCGCTTTCGACGTCATCGATGCGGAAACTTTGGCACAACGCCAAACTGTCACGGATAATCGCACCACTGCGGAACGTGCACAGGCGGATCATAAGTGGGCGTATGGTCACGTGATTGTAGATGAAGCTCAGGAGCTCAGTCCGATGGAATGGCGCATGGTGTTTCGCCGTAGCCCTTCGCGATGGATGACCCTTGTGGGCGATATTGCTCAAACTGGTTCGCCTGCCGGCGTTGACGATTGGGCAGAATCACTGTGGCCCTTCGTCGAAAAGCGTTTCAGGCACCACGAGCTCACCGTTAACTACCGCACCCCGGCCGAGATCATGTCGGTGGCCAATGAGCTGTTGACGCAGATCAATCCTGATATTGCGCCGGCAATGGCGATCCGCGAATCTGGTCGAGAAGTAGTGAACTTGCCGCTTGATGCCGATTTGTCGGCAGTGATGGATAGTTTGCGTGAGGAGGATTCACAGCGCACCATCGCGGTGATTTCTTCGCGCCGCCACCACGAAAGCGATTTCTACCTGGTCGATGACATCAAGGGCTTAGAGTTTGACCACGTCATCGTGGTGGATCCTGCGGGAATCGTTGAAGAATCCCCCCAGGGATTGCAAGACCTCTACGTTGCGGTCACTCGTGCAACGCAGAGCCTCACCATTTTAGGTGAGTAGCAGGTTATGAGCTCAGGGCCTCAACGATTGAGTCGCTTGGGCGTCCGATGAGATCCTGTAGGTCGGTGCTGTCGGAGTACAGCGCGCCCTCTGCAATGATGGGATCCATGCCTGCGAGCAGTGCTGCAAATTCAGCTGGAACGCCAGCCTGCTCCAGCGCATTTTGGTACTCCTCCACGGAGAGGTTGACGTATTCTGCCTCAGAACCAATGACCTCACCAATGCCAGCTGCGATCTCTGGGTAGGTCAAAGCTGGTGCGCCTGCGAGCTCATAGACCTTGCCTGCCTGGTTGTCGCTGGTGATGACAACAGCAGCTGCCTCTGCGTAGTCCTTACGTGCGGCTGCGGAAACGCGTGCGCCTTCAGCTGCGCCGAATACCTTTCCGGTGGCCTTGGCTGCGCCAATTGAAGATTCGTAGTTCTCCCAGTACCAACCATTGCGCAGCAGCGCGTGGTCAATGCCGCTTTCTGCCAGGAGCTTTTCCGTTGCAATGTGCTCTGGAGCAAGTGCAAGCTTTGAGGTATCAAGGTTGAGCAAGCTGGTGTACGCAATGAAAGTCACGCCAGCTGCTTTAGCGGCATTGATGACATTGGTGTGCTGCGCAACGCGCTGCCCCACTTCGCTGCCAGAGATAAACACAAGGCGGTCCACACCTTCAAGAGCTGCAGTCAGTGCCGCTTCGTCTTCAAAAGTAGCCACACCAAGAGCGATTCCACGGGCTTTGAGGTCTGCTGCCTTTTCTTCATTTCGAACAATGGCAACGATGTCTGATACTGCGACGCCCTTGTTTAGAAGACTATCCACAACATGTCCACCCAAAGATCCCGTTGCTCCAGTTACTGCAATACGCATTTCTTGCTCCATTCGTGTGTGTTTCAAGGACACAACTGAAGATAGCACTATCAAAAAGTAAGTGCAATACTTTTGTTAGAAACTTTTTAGGGATAGGATTATCGCCATGGATATATCCCCTATTCAGCAACCGGCAAATGTGTTCTCCTCCATGTGTTCTTCACGTGGCGCGTTGCAGCATGTCACTGGTCGATGGGGGTCTTTGACAATGGTGGCGCTCAAACGCAGTGATGAACCGATGCGTTTCGCTGAAATTCGCCGAAAAGTTGAGGGCATTAGTGATCGCATGCTGTCGCAGACATTGGCCCAACTAGAACGTGACGGCATGGTTGATCGAACAGTCCACAGCTCCATTCCCCCACACGTGGACTACACACTGACACCTTTGGGCACTAAGCTCGCGGACGCTTTAGTCCTGCTAGTCAGCACTGTGGAAGCTGAATTGGATCAGGTAGTTAGGGCGCAAGAAATCTACGATAAGCAGCACTAACACTCCCGAGCACTTTCCTCGAGAAACACAAAACCGGTGTTCCCCTCAATGCAAAAGGAGGGAAACACCGGTTTTGGTTTGGTTTTTTAGCTCACGGTGTGAACAATCATGACATCGCAGTCTGATTGGCGTGCAACATCAGCTGGAACTGAACCCAACAAACGGCCGGTCAAAGAGTTGATTCCACGGTTACCAACCACAAGAAGGTCAGCTTGGTGATCATTAACGATTGCCATCAAAGCCTCAACTGGAGTGCCAGTATGAACCTCAGTCTCGATGGAGGTTGCGCCGACAGCGCGTGCTGCATCTGCTGCCTTGTCCAGGTTTTCACGAGCAGGATCATCGCCGAGGATTGTTACAGAATCCTGGCGCAAAGTCTCTGAAGCGTCTTCCTTGCTTTCGTAGTATGCACATCCGATGATCAAAGTGGCGTCGAAAGCTGCGGCGATTCGGGCAGCTCGTTCAACTGCTAGAAGGGACGACTTAGATCCATCAGTGCCAACGACAATCTTGCTGTAATTCTCGCTCATGTGACCTTCCCAAAAACTTATGACAGGGGTTAAAAATCTAAGCCCCTGGATGTCTGTAATTAGTGAACAAGTCTAACAAAAGAATGAGAGTTTAAGGGCTTATTTCGAAGCTTTAAGTGAGCAAGCTGACTTAGATGCCGGCATCCTTGATACCTCTCAGTTCCTTCTTGAGCTCGAAGATCTCATCTCGCAGACGCCCTGCCAGCTCGAACTTGAGCTCCCGCGCGGCCGCAGCCATCTGAGCGCTGAGGTCGTCGATAAGCTTTTGCACTTCTTTGGCGGGCATGCTAGACACGTCAGGTTTAGCCACGACTGCCGCATCGCCAGAGGCAGAAGGTCCTGCTCCATCAGCGGAATTGTCATAGACCTGGTCGAGGATGTCCGCGATTTTCTTTCGAAGCGGCTGCGGATCGATGCCGTGTTCCTTGTTATAAGCGACCTGCTTTTCACGGCGTCGATCGGTTTCCTCGATGGCATACTGCATCGAATCAGTGATCTTGTCGGCGTACATGATGACCTCGCCGGACACATTTCGGGCGGCGCGGCCAATGGTCTGAATCAGTGAGGTGGTGGAGCGCAGGAAGCCTTCTTTGTCGGCGTCGAGAATCGCAACCAGAGAGACTTCTGGCAGGTCAAGGCCCTCACGCAGCAGGTTAATACCTACCAACACATCGTATTCGCCCAGGCGAAGCTGACGCAGCAATTCCACACGCTGCAAGGTATCAATATCTGAGTGCAGGTAGCGCACGCGGATGCCGTTTTCCAGCAAGTAGTCAGTAAGATCCTCAGCCATTTTCTTAGTCAACGTGGTGACCAAAACGCGCTCATCTTTATCGGTGCGTTGGCGAATCTCATGGATTAGATCATCGATCTGCCCCTTCGTTGGCTTAACGGTGACCTTTGGATCCACCAGACCTGTTGGGCGAATGACCTGCTCCACAAACTCACCATCGGCAGCGGCGATCTCAAACTTGCCTGGAGTTGCAGACATAAACACCGTTTGGCCACGGCGTTCATCAAACTCCTCCCAGGTCAATGGGCGGTTATCCATTGCAGATGGCAGGCGGAAACCGAATTCTACGAGGTTACGCTTTCGGGACATATCGCCCTCAAACATGCCGCCGACCTGCGGGACAGTCACGTGAGACTCATCGATGATGGTGAGGAAATCCTCTGGGAAATAGTCAATCAGCGTGGCCGGCGCGGTTCCCTCCCCACGTCCATCAATGTGCCGAGAATAGTTCTCAATGCCCGAACAGAAACCAACCTGCTCGATCATTTCTAAGTCATATTCAGTACGCATCCTAAGACGCTGTGCTTCCAATAACTTGCCGCGGTTCTCCAAATCAGCCAGGCGCACTTCCAACTCCGCCTTAATATCAGCGACTGCCTTTTCCATCCGCTCAGGTCCCGCAACATAGTGCGTAGCTGGGAAAATACGGATCTCATTCACCTGCCGGATGGTGTCACCAGTCAGGGGATGGATGTAGTACAACGCATCAATTTCGTCACCGAAAAACTCAATGCGCACCGCCAATTCCTCATAGGCCGGGATGATGTCCACGGTATCGCCCTTCACGCGGAAAGCACCACGAGTAAAGCCCACATCATTGCGTTCGTATTGAATATCTACCAGTAGGCGCAAAAAGCGATCGCGGTCGATCTCCTCCCCCACGTTCAACACAACGGAACGGTCAAGATAAGACTGTGGAGTGCCCAAGCCATAAATACACGACACCGAACTAACAACCACGACGTCTCGCCTACTCAGCAAAGACGACGTCGCCGAGTGACGCAGACGCTCCACGTCCTCATTGATCGAGGAGTCCTTTTCAATATAGGTATCAGTCTGCGCGATATACGCTTCTGGCTGGTAGTAATCGTAATAAGACACGAAATACTCCACCGCATTGTTTGGCAACAACTGCCGCAACTCATTAGCCAACTGCGCAGCCAGCGTTTTATTCGGCGCCATCACCAAAGCGGGGCGCTGCTGCTTTTCGATCAACCACGCCGCCGTCGCGGACTTACCCGTACCAGTAGCACCCATCAAAACGACGTCCCGCTCACCGCGATCCAAGCGCTCATCGAGCTCTTTAATAGCCGCAGGCTGGTCACCCGCAGGCTCAAATTCACTAACGACAACAAATTTGTCATCGCTACGCTCGATTTCACCAACCGGGCGGTGCTCAGAGTGGGACAGGACAGGATGTTCAGCAGCAAAAGCCATGCATTCTAGGATACGCCACAGGGTGGACACGTTGCGGCCCGCAGCAAAACAGCGTGCAAGCAAGCGCTTTTCGACGCTTGACCCCTACGTTTAGCGCAAACAACGGCCGGAAAACCCTCAAGAATTTAGATCAAGCGTGCGAAACCCTCGGACTCGATGCAACTGTGTTTTTCTATAAGTAGGAAAGAAAGCCTCTCACAACTTCATAACCAGGAGCTTCCTCCTCAATCAAGTCGGCAATAACGTGCCCCTCTTCCGCCCAAGCATGTTGATCGAAACCTAGTGTCCATTGGTTTGACTCTTCTTCAACAACATTCGCATAGTTTTCTCGTCATAATTTCAGCCACGCAGCCATTCGATCCTTCAGATCCTCACTTAAGAGAAAGCTGTCCGGCGTTAAAAAGGCACCCTGATAGGGAGGGCGAATGGGATGGCTTGACCACAGTCCGAATGGCGACCCATAGTTAGGATTTAGCTGGATGGTCTTTCGAAGTTCCAACATCATTTTCCTCATCAAGTACGCACATTCCTTTTCCTGGTCTAGCCACCTTTAGCTAGTCAGTAGATGAATTCACAATCTGTAGCTCACCAATTTCATCCCTCTCAAGTTCACGAAAACTAGTCTCGCCGGATAACCATTGATGCACAGACGTTGCCTCCACCTCCTGATATATCTCCCGATCTAGGCCGTATCGACAAAAATAAAGCCCGCAATCATGAACCCAATCAACAAAGAGACCCCACCCTGGTTCCTCTTCCGTTGCTGCTTGAATAATTTTCAGGTACCTGGAGTCGAGCATCGAGATCTTGAGCGGGTCCTCCCCTAGTCGCGAATACAATTTGTTGGTGACAAATTGCGTCCACCTAGGCAGTAGTTGAGGACTGCCCATAAAAATGGATTTTGATACCGCCTCCCCTGGTTCGAACCAACCATCCGCGGTCAACTTCGGGGACATCGTAAAGGTAGTTTGTTCCCCATTAGCATCTGTACTGGTTTCGCTTTGAGCTAAAGTCCAAGGATTAAAACGTAGTGAATATTCGGCAGATCCACGATCTACATGAAACTTTCGTCCTGAAATCCGGTATTCCATCTTCAGGTTGTACTGCCCTTGCCTAAAACAGATTTCTAGCACTTCGGCCTCTGTCATCGGATACTCATCAAGTTCACGGTTAATAGTTTTAGCTACCCATTCGCCCACTGGATCAAATGGCATGTTTCCGGCTCCTGTCATTAGCGGAATGTGAAGTCTCGCAAGGGTTGTGGATGAACCTACCCCGTGAGACTCCATAAGTACCCCATACTTTGCCCGACGTCTCATGAAGTGCGGTTTTAAATCATTAGCCTTCTTATTCACTTCCCGGGATCACCACCCCCCACTTTCTACCCCTGTTGCCAACACTGCCTTGCGCGCAATAGATTGAAACACAAGCGAATGTAATCGTTTGCAGCAAACGATTACATCAAGGTAGATATTGAGATAAAGGGAGGCACTATGGCGACGGAAAAATTCCGACCGACTCTTAAAGATGTCGCTCGTCAAGCAGGTGTCTCAATCGCCACAGCATCACGAGCACTGGCAGATAATCCGGCGGTTGCTGCATCGACTCGTGAAAGAATCCAACAATTAGCCTCTGATCTGGGTTACCGGGCCAATGCTCAAGCTCGTGCGCTTCGCAGTTCTCGCAGCAACACCATTGGTGTGATTGTTCCCAGTTTGATTAACCATTACTTCGCCGCAATGGTTACTGAAATTCAAAGCACCGCCAGCAAAGCTGGACTTGCCACGATTATCACCAACAGCAATGAAGATGCCACCACTATGTCTAGGTCTTTGGAATTTCTCACCTCGCATGGTGTTGATGGAATCATCTGCGTACCTAATGAAGAATGCGCGAATCAACTAGAGGACTTGCAGAAGCAAGGAATGCCAGTGGTGTTGGTTGACCGAGAGCTTCCAGGAGACTCCACCATCCCAACGGTGACTTCTAATCCTCAACCAGGAATCGCCGCAGCGGTAGAACTCCTGGCGCACAACAACGCTGTGCCGATCGGCTATCTCTCTGGCCCCATGGACACCTCAACAGGTAGAGAGCGATTAGAGGCTTTCAAAGCAGCCTGTGCCAACTCCAAAATAGGCGAGCAGCTCGTTTTTCTGGGTGGGTACGAACAAAGCGTTGGGTTTGAAGGCGCTACAAAATTACTCGGTCAAGGAGCTAGAACACTTTTTGCGGGCGATTCCATGATGACAATCGGTGTCATTGAAGCCTGCCATAAGGCTGGTTTGGTTATCGGAAAGGATCTCAGCGTGATTGGTTTTGATACCCATCCGCTCTTTGCCCTGCAGCCTCATCCATTGACAGTGATTGATCAAAATGTGGAACAACTAGCCCAACGCGCAGTGTCAATCCTCACCGAATTAATTGCAGGCACTGTGCCCGGCGTCACCAAAACTACGATCCCCACCGCACTTATCCATCGTGAATCAATCATCAACTCCATTTTAAGTAAGAAGGATGGACTCCGAAATGAGTAACTCAACCGGTACCGACATTGTCGTTGTCGGATCCATCAATGCCGATCTCACCGCAAAAGTTCAACGCCACCCTGAACCTGGAGAAACCCTCTTGGGCAGCGGCGGTGCAGTGAGTGCTGGTGGCAAAGGCGCCAACCAAGCCGTGGCGGCAGCGCAATTGGGTGCCAAAGTCACTATGATCGGTGCGGTCGGAACTGATCAGATGGCTGGCGAGGCGCTGACGCACATGCGTCAATCAGGTGCAGATATGTCCGCGATTGCCACTGTGGATGGCCCCACGGGTCTTGCCATCATCACTGTGTCTGACGATGGGGAAAACACCATCATCGTTATCCCTGGTGCAAACGCGTCTGTCACCGCGGAATTTGTTGATCAACATTCCCAACTCATTGAGAATTCCGGCATCGTGTTGCTTCAAGGTGAGACCCCTGCCGATGGTTTCGAGCGTGCCGTTGATCTTTCACAAGGACGTGTGGTGATCAATCTGGCTCCAGTTGTGCCCGTGGGACATGCTCAGCTGCGTCGAGCTGATCCACTGCTGGTCAACGAACACGAAGGCGCTCTGGTGCTGGACATGCTCGGAACTCCAGCGACCACGTCTGATCCCCAAGGTTTGGTCACTGAATTGCTGGAGCAGGGTTTTGCTTCCGTGGTGATGACACTTGGTGCCGAAGGTGCTCTGGTTGGCATTCCGGGCCAACTCACGGCAATCCCTACCCCAAAAATCCAGGCAGTCGACACAACCGGAAGTGGAGACGCGTTTGCGGGGGCACTCGTCGCAAAGCTCTCTGAAGGCGCTGGCCTTATAGAGGCCGCAACTTTTGCTGCGCGCGTTGGCGCTTATGCCGCCACCAAGCCGGGCGCTCAAGCCTCCTACCCCACCCTGACCACTGAACTCCCCTCAACCACTCACTGAAAAGAGAACACTGATGTCACTTCCTGTTCAGCCGAATAAAACCTCGGCCGCCACGGTCATACCATTGATGATCGCTCTGCTGGTCGCAGTATTCGCCTTCCAGCTCAACGCCTCCATGCTGGCGCCGGCCCTCGCCACCATGGAAACTGAACTTAATGCAACAGCTGCTCAAATCGGCATGACTCAGACTGCTTTCTTCACCGCGGCCGCACTGTTTTCCCTGTTCCTGCCACGCTGGGGTGATCTGATTGGTCGCCGCAAAGTGCTGGTTGGCATGATGATTGTCACCGGTATTGGATGTGTTGTCGCTGCCTTTGCTCCGAATGTGACCATCCTCTTCCTGGGCCGCCTGATTCAAGGTGCTGCTGGCCCAACCGTGCCACTGTGTCTGATCATTCTGCGCCAGCAGGTAACCAATGAAAAGCAATATGCGCTACTTCTCGGAATTGTCACCTCTGTCAACGGTGGTATCGGCGGCGTGGACGCGCTTGCTGGTGGCTGGTTGGCTGAAACACTTGGTTTCCGTTCCATCTTCTGGGTCATGGCTGCTTTCTGCGCTGTCGCTGCCCTCGCACTGCCTTTCAGCGTGAAGGAATCCACCGCTGAAGAAACCCCGAAGATGGACTGGCTTGGTGTGCTGCCACTGGCGGTGTCCATTGGATCTTTGCTCATGGCTTTCAACGAGGCCGGCAAACTCGGTGCCGCGAACTGGATTCTGGTGGTTGTGCTGTTCATCATCGGTATCGCCGGAGTCATCTTCTTCTACAACATTGAAAAGCGCGTTAAGCACCCGCTGGTCAGTGTTGAATACCTCGGTCAACGACGCACCTGGGCATTGCTCCTGAGCACCCTTCTCACAATGACCGGTGTATTCGCCGTAATGAATGGCCTATTGCCCAACCTTGCGCAGGATGCTGCCAACGGTGCCGGCATGTCAGCGAGCGTGGTGTCCTGGTGGACACTTACCCCATATGCGCTGGCTGGCTTGGTATTCGGCCCAATCGCCGGAATTCTCGCCGGTAAATTTGGATACAAGGTCGTCCTGCAAATTGGTATCGCTGCCACCATCATCGGCGTTGCCGGAGCCACCTTCCTGGTTGGAAGCACCTCGCATCTCGCGTACCTCGGCATCTCCATCTTCGTGGGTATTACCTATGCAGGTATTGCCAACATCATGCTCAACGGCCTGGGCATCGTGCTCTCCCCTGCTAACAACCAAGGCTATCTGCCTGGCATGAACGCAGGTGCCTTCAACCTAGGTGCAGGTATTTCCTTCGCCATCCTCTTCGCAGTTTCCACGGCATTCAGTGACAACGGCGGAGGATACGCCGCAGGCATGTGGGCTGGCGTGATCATCTTGGTCCTAGCCTTCCTCTGCTCCCTGCTGATCCCACGCCCAGAATCAATCACCGATACAGTGGCAGCCAAAGTCCAGGCTGAAGAAGCCGCTCAAGCCGCCAGCTAAATCCACAAACTGAACTAAGGAGTTTTACCCTATGACCACCAAGATCATCCTCGACTGCGATCCAGGACACGACGACGCTGTAGCCATGCTTCTCGCAGCCGGCAGCCCAGAAATTGAACTGCTAGGAATCACCACGGTCGGCGGCAACCAGACGTTGGACAAAGTCACCCACAATACGCAGGTCGTAGCCACCATCGCTGAAATCAATGCGCCCATCTACCGCGGTGTCACCCGACCACTAGTGCGCCCCGTTGAAGTAGCCGAAGATATCCACGGCGATACCGGCATGGAAATCCACAAGTACGAACTGCCTGAACCAACCAAGCAGGTAGAAGACACCCACGCGGTGGATTTCATCATCGACACCATCATGAATAATGAACCCGGCACCGTAGCGCTGGTTCCCACCGGACCACTGACCAACATCGCGCTGGCAGTCCGGAAAGAACCACGCATCGCCGAGCGTGTCAAGGAAGTTGTCCTCATGGGCGGTGGCTACCACGTAGGAAACTGGACCGCCGTAGCTGAATTCAACATCAAAATCGACCCCGAAGCAGCCCACATCGTATTCAACGAAAAGTGGCCACTGACCATGGTCGGCCTCGACCTCACCCACCAGGCGCTCGCAACACCTGAGATCGAAGCCAAGTTCAACGAGCTGGGCACCGACGTCGCCGACTTCGTCGTCGCGCTTTTCGACGCTTTCCGCAAGAATTACCAGGACGCACAGGGCTTTGATAACCCACCAGTACACGACCCTTGTGCCGTTGCATACCTTGTTGACCCAACCGTATTCACCACCCGCAAGGCACCACTCGATGTGGAGCTGTACGGCGCACTCACCACAGGCATGACCGTTGCTGATTTCCGCGCACCGGCTCCAGCAGATTGCACCACCCAAGTAGCTGTTGACCTGGACTTTGATAAATTCTGGAACATGGTGATCGATGCAGTAAAGCGCATCGGATAGACCTGTTCACAAGGTTGGTAGAGGGCGTATCCGCACCTGATTGGTGAGGGTACGCCCTCCTTTTGTGGATATCGCTGCTAGTGGACGTCGAAAAGCAAAAATCTTTTGCGCTCGCACCCGGGCCAAGTCGGATATGGTCGAGGTCATACCTGTTAGCTGGCACAAATTGAAATGAGGCAATCGATGCGTACTCTCCTGAGCAAGGCTTCCGCTCTGCACGTTGTCACGGTGATTGGCGCGCTGGCGCTCATTGTCATCATTTTGTGGATCGATATCTCCACAGGATTCTGGCAAGAAATCGTGATTCTGTCCGGACTTGCCGCTGGTCTAGTCACTTTTTGCTCACGACGGTATTTATTGGTCGATTTCACCAGCGCAGCGTTGAAAAACGTTGGGCGCCAGTCACCCACATGGCCTTGACTTCACTTTTGCACCAGCTTGCAGATAAAAAACACAGTGACCTCAGCCGGGGAGACATCGTACCGCGGGCCTTTACTGTCCCGACCTCTACTGACGCCCACGCTATTCATCAAGACTTGGAAAAACTCCGAAATTCCGTACTCAAAGAGCAAAATCACCTAACCACTGTGTTGGGAACTTGGTCAGAATTCCTCACCTCCAACAGTGATAACGCCGACATTTTGCGTTCCTCCGCTGAATTTGGCCTCCAACTGGAGCAGCTTCGCGATAAAGCACTCGAAGTGGAACAGCGCATCAAAAACTCTGCTCAGGTGGATCTTACGGACCTGGCTCATGAGATTGAGATCTGCAACCAACACCACGCAACCCTCATCAGTGCGATTCAGGAAAGACTGCAATCGCATACTGCTGAGCTTCGGGCTGGGTGATTTTGGAGGCAGCTGTACACATATGTTCGATCTTTTCACTCGAAGTGAGCTCTCATGTCCAAGGTTCATGCTTCAATGGTTCTAACCCCATTTACTTGAACCAGAAAGCAGTTCCACCTCATGTCCGTCATCATCACGAGCGAATTCGAATTAGCACTTGAATCAATCCGCTCAGGAAAAAATGTTCTAATCACGGGAAAAGCCGGCACCGGCAAATCAACGCTACTCCGTAACTATCTCGAATCGAATCACCAAAAGAATGTTCTTGTCACAGCACCCACTGGTGTGGCAGCACTAAATGTTGATGGATTCACAATTCACCGCACTTTTGGACTTCGCCCTGGACTTTATCCTGATGATCTAAAGCCTGGCGGTAAATGGCACCCAGGAGCGAACACTGCAGCTGTTTTAAGAACAGTGGATGTTCTTGTGATTGATGAAATCTCAATGGTTCGTGCAGATCTTTTCGACATGGTTGATCTCGCATTACGTCGCATTAGAAAAACTGATGCCCCTTTTGGAGGAGTACAACTCGTCCTCGTTGGAGATCTTCTCCAATTGCCTCCGGTGGTTACTGACTATGAGGCTGAACTTTTTAAAACCAACTGGGATAGCCCCTATTTCTTCTCATCACATTGCTACCCGGAGCTTGAAATCTCCAACATCACCCTCACGACAGTTTGGAGGCAAACCGATGAAGAATTCATCGAGGTTCTGAATCAAGTTCGAGAAGGTAGCTTAGGAAAAGCAGCCCTTGAAGTACTTAACGGACAAGTAGACCCAGCTTTTAAAGCTCCCGGCGACTGGGTAACGCTTGCAGCGCACCGCCGAACTGTTGAGAAGATTAATCAGGAGCGCCTCAACGAACTGGATGCGCCGAAGCTTATTTCAATCGCTGAGTATTCAGGGCAAACTGATGAAAAATCGTTCATTGGCTCAAGTGAACTTCATTACGCAATTGGTGCTCGAGTAATGACGATAATCAATGATGGTGCTGGGCGATTTGTGAATGGTAGTTTCGGAACAGTCGTTTCTGCCTCCCCAGACTCAATTAGTGTTCATCTTGATCACAATGATGAGGTCGTAACGCTGGGCAAGCACACGTGGGAAGTCAAGCAACCTTCGACAGCATCAGGCTCTTTATCTAGTGAACCAGTTGGAACCATTAAGCAGTTCCCCATTATCTTGGCCTGGGCGATTACGATCCATAAATCTCAGGGCAAGACGATCCCAAAGCTCTTCATTAACCTGACCGGTGGTACAGCAACAGACGGTCAATTCTACGTAGCTTTATCAAGAGGCGTATCGCTTGAGAATCTAAAATTCAGTGCCCTTGTGGAGGAACGCCATATTCGTGCAAACAACTGGCTCGTTCGCAGGATACGCCGCGAGATTACCCCAAAAATCTCGCCATCTCGTCTAGTATTTCTTTCTTTCGATGGAGTTAGATTTGGCATCAGTGACCACGTTGCTCGAATTCACGCCATCATTTTGGAAAATGGCAAAGTGGTCGCCAATTTCGGTTCCTGGATAAACCCAATGTCAGATCTGGGTGAATTCGGTAGGAAAAATGCAGTACCATCGGGTGGATTAGCGATGGCTCCAGCACTCGGGGACTTTTGGCCTCTACTTCTGAGACAGGCTGCTGGCGGAATTGTAATCGGTGACGAACTACCAATGCTCGAACATGCAGTTCGTCATCAAGAAAAGGGATTGAAAATTGCGCTCGGTACCGGCTACGACATATCCGAGTTCTACGTAATTCCTGCCGGCTCAAATGTGATGACGCGTTGTGAAAGCATGGTCGCCACTTTTCAGCAGAACCCCTTCCCAATTGATCACGGAGAAATTGTACCGCCCACTGCATTAGAAACTGAAGGCGCACTATTCATCCCGACATGGGCTGACCAGACTCCAATTCTGCTTGATCCCACTCGCGCAACGGACTCTGACAATGCCTGGGCGGCCTTTTCCGGTGCCAACGTAACCGTCCAAGACAAGGGAGAGTTAGAAGAAACCGCTGAGCTGCTCTCCGCTTGGGCGATTTCACGCGGGTTCTGGAACCAAGAGCTCTACGAGGATGTTAAAGCCCGTGCGTTCCAAGTTGGGCTTAACAGCGTCAACATCGAAGTTCCCTCAGAAAATAACCAAAACATCAGTGAGCTTCTTGCACCAGGAACACGAATTGCTTTCACCGGACGTAACCACTTACTCGGTGGACCTGCAGATGATGATCGTTTGAAACAGTTATGTGCAGATCGAGAGCTGGAATATAAGACTTCTGTTTCAAAGACCAAATGCGATGTGCTGATTGCTGGCGATCTGGCATCCATGTCACGAAAAGCACAAAATGCCCGCGAATATGGAAAACCAATCATTTCGCAGGAGGATTTCGAGCACTGGTATGCAAATGGTCCGTTCAGTAGGCAGCCTTCTGGGTCGGCTTCTGATGCTTCAATTTTGGAAGTATCCGCAGTAGAAAATCCTGTAAAACTGAGGAAAACCGAAAGCCCCTCTACATCATTGGCACAGGATGGAGCATTAGAGAATTCCGCCTACACTTGGGTAAAACCAGATGAATTCTTGGAAAGAGGAACCAGAGTTGCTTTTCGTGGTTCTACGTTTGTCAATGGAAACCTATATTCCCATGGTGAGTCGCTCCAGACTCTTTGTGAATCACTCGGCCTAGAGTACAAACAAGCAGTGACCAAGACCCGTTCAGACCTTTTAGTAACGGATGACCCACACGCAACTGACGGGAAGATGGGGCTAGCTTTGCGCTATTCAAAACCATTAATGCATCTTTCCGACTTCAGTGCGTGGGCATCGAAAAAATTGGAATCTCAGACTGAAAACACAGAATCAATTGATACGGTTCACGTTGAAGAGTCGCTTGTTGACTCAAGAATTTCAATTCCTTCTGAGCAACCTGTCATGGCCCCTGTTCTTGAGGAACCAACAGAGGAGACTATTCAAGATAGCTCAATCCCGACGCTATCGAATGACACCGCATTGGATCCGACTCCTCAAGAACTCATGGATCGAGCTCATCAACACCAGGCACAGGTGATACAGGAACGAATGCATTCATGGAGCGCACCGCTTCCTGTTTCGGAACCACACATTCAACATGCAGAGTCTCTCCCCAATAAATCGGTTGCCCGTTTCAAAAAATGGGGAATCGCGACTGTTGTGACATTTGTCTTAAGCATTATTGTTGGTGCCGCAGGAGCTGTGAGTATCGGTGCCTTCGGTGTATTGGTTTCCTTTGTAATGACTTTTGTCGTGGCAGGTACTGGCATTCATGCCTTGATAGAAAAGAACAGGAAAAAGTAGCTTAATCAGGGTGCGGCCACATAGTTACCCGCACCCTGAAATGGGCTCTAGCGATTCCTCTCCAATGTCTGTCTAAACTAATTCACACGACCAAGGATCTCAGCAATCAGCTTGCTTGCTTCAGCATGAAGATCCTCTAGCGTGCCGTTATTGTCCACAACGATGTCAGCAGCTTTAAGTCTGACATCATCGGGCACCTGGGAAGCGATTCGACGCCGCACGTCGTCCTCTGTGAGGCCACGTTTTTCCACAAGTCTGCGGACGCGCTCCTCTACGTCAACATCAACTACGACGACAAGGTCCATCTTGCGGTCAAGGCCTTTTTCTACAAGCAAAGGCATATCATAAACCGCGACTTTGGCGCCTTGAGCTTCGGCTTCGTTGAATCGACGAGCTGACTCTTCGGCGATACGAGGGTGGGTAATGGCATTGAGCAGCGCTGTTTGTTCTTCGCTGACAAATGCTTTGGCTGCTAATCCCGCGCGGTCTAGAGTGCCGTCGGGTTTCAAGATGTCTTGGCCAAAAGCTTCAGCTAGCTCTGCTAATGCCGGTTGTCCGGGTTCGACGATATCGCGGGCGACTTGGTCCGCGTCGACGATGAGAAATCCTTCAGATGACAAAAGATCGGCAACGGTAGATTTACCGCTGCCGATCCCTCCTGTTAATCCAATGCGCAACATGGATCCCAGGTTACTCGTTCTTGCCGTTGACCTTGATCACAGTCGTGGAAGAATTTGCCTGATCTGCAGGAATACCTTCAATTTCACCGAATTTCGCGGCGTTAGACACCACAACTGGGGTGATCAAAGGTAGATCCTTGGATCGAATGAAGTCAGCGTCAAAAGTGATCAGTGGATCCCCTGCCTTGACTTGCTGCCTGCGCTCAACGTGAACGGTGAAGCCTTCGCCGCCCAATTGCACGGTGTCCAATCCAACGTGGACAAGGATTTCAACTCCGCTGTCCAAACGCAATGCCACTGCGTGTCCAGATTTCTGGACGAGGATGACAGTAGCGTCTGCTGGAGCAACAACGGTGTTTCCAGTTGGTTGGATTGCAATGCCTGGTCCAAGCTTGCCTGCTGCAAAGATTGGGTCAGGTACTTCAGAAAGTGGAATTGCCTTGCCTTCGAGTGGTGAAACAATGTCCACTACTTCCCCAGCGGCCAGCTTCGGCTTAGCTGCCACGGCGGTTGCAGCGCCAGCAGCGGCTCCTGCACCGGCTCCCGCACCTGCAGCAGCTACTGGAGCTGCAGGAGTTGCATTAGCTTCTGCCTTCAGATCTTCTTCTGCCTGCTTGTCAGCAGCAACCTTTGCACGTGCCTCATCGCGCTCTTCGTTGGAACGGTAGTCCAGTGCGAGAACAAGGAACATGGAAACGAAGAATGCAACTGCGATACCAATGGTGTAGCCCAACCATGGGTCCATTGCTGGGATGGTAAGCAAGGAGGTGAACACGAAAGCGTACGCCTTGATGTCGAAGATGCCCATCACGATACCGCCTGCCAAACAACCCGGCAGGAGGCGGAAGTAGGTCTTCTTGAATCGGAGCAGAACACCGTAGAGGGAAGGCTCGGAAATGCCGCCGAGCAAACCAGCCAACATGCCACCCAGGGAAACCTGACGCATGGCCTTGTTTCGTTCCTTAATGGAGAGCAAGAACACGCCGGTGACCAGGCCAAAGCAGGCGAAGTTCCAGGCACCCATTGGTCCCTGAATGAAGTCGTAACCCAGGGTGTTGATGTTCTGGATCATGATGGCGTTTAGTGGCCAGTGCAATCCAAGTGGAACCAAGAATGGGTAGAGCAATGGGATAACGATGGAAAGAATAAATGGGCTGAAGTTGTTAATCGCTTCAAGCAGGTTGGAAATTCCGTTACCAACACCGATGCCGAAAGGTCCAAGCAGGAATGCGGTCGCTGGGATCATAATCAGCAGGGAGAAGAATGGGACGAACACCATTTGGACTGCTTCAGGGATGATCTTCTTCAGTCCCTTTTCCACCCAGTACAGACCAATTGCTGCAATCAGCGGTGGGAATACCTGTCCGGAGTAGTCATTCAGAACCATTGGAATGCCAAACACAGTGACGGTGTCACCAGCAGAACCAAGAGCCAAGAACTCAGGAGTCAACAGTGCTGCAGGGATTGCCGCACCGATCCACTCATTAGCACCAAGCTTTCGCGCTGCGGTTGCACCCACCATGATCGGCAGGAAGTAGAACACAGAACGCCACATGGAGTGCAAGAACACGTAAGTATCTGGCTGCTCATCCATTGGTGCACGGAAGTCCTGCAGACCAAAGGTATCAGCCAAAACGAGCAGCGTAATAATGAGCGAAGCGCCAAGCAAAGCCCACAGAATCGGGCGGAAAGTATCAGACAAAAACTCGAAGGCGTAGTCAATCCACGAGTACTTGCCACGGACTCCGCCGTATTCCTTCTTGGATGAACTCTCTGTAGCTTCACCGTCGGCGAAGTGCTTCATTCCATCAAGTTTGAGGATTTCTTGGTAATAGTTTGCAACAGATCCACCCATCACCACCTGCATACCGGTGGATCCTTGGGGTACTACGCCAAGAACTGATGGGTCGGAGTCAATTTCTTGTTGATCAACAATGGATTGATCCTTCACTTGGAAGCGAAGGCGAGTCGCACAGTGAGTCATCGAAGTAATATTGTCTGGTCCACCAAGGTTTTCCAGAATATGTTGCGATGTCGTCGTCAGTTTGGACGCCATGTCAAACCTTTCTAAACGTAGGGCCTGTCTCCCGCGGGCAAGAGCCTTTCTTGTCCACTTAAGAAGCTCGCCGTTACGAATTGGGCCGAAAAAGAATCGGATTCGATTCCCCAGCGCCTACCACTTAATGTGTTGTGACATTCTCAGGTTGTGAAAACGATTGCACAATTTGGCAAAAATTTTTACCTAGTTTCCCAGGCTCCCCCGCAATAGATTTGTGGTGGATCACACTTTTTTCCAATTAAGCGGTAAGTCACCCATCATGATAAGCCGGAAACCCACCCAAAACAAGCTGAATACAGACAAACCAAAAAGGTAATACTTTTGAATATGTCCGACCTGCATTTTTTGAAAATGAAAACGGACACACTGTCAGATTATGCCCGCACCACCCCTCCACCGCATCACGTCCCCCAAATGATTCCAGGTATCCCCATCCCCCAGTTTCACGCTTAGACGGCGTTGTAGGCCCATGTATTTTCGCCGAAGCGCCCGCCAAAAGCTTAACCACACCGTACGAAAACCAAGCCTCACAACAAAACACCCCGCACTTCCCAAACCGTGAAGGTTAAAAAGTGCGGGGTGTTTATGCGGAGCAAACTCTTTGGGAGGGTTCACTGTCAACGTCAGTGAGCCCTCTTAAGAGGTGCAGGAACTATTAGTTACCTGCGAGCTTCTCGCGAAGAGCAGCGAGCTGCTCATCGGAAGCGAGGGAGCCAGCGGACTCTTCAACTGCTTCTGCTACAGGTGCATCTTCTGCAGAATCAGTGGAGTAGTTTCCTGCTGGAGCCTCAGCTGCGGCTTCTTCAGCCTGCTGGCGGCGACGCTCCATCTGAGCGGTGTGAGCCTGGTAGCGACGCTCGGACTCTGCGTAGCGTGCTTCCCATGCCTGACGCTGCTCATCGAAGCCTTCGAGCCATTCGTTGGTCTCTGCATCGAAGCCCTCAGGGAAGATGTAGTTACCCTGCTCATCGTAGGAGTCAGCCATTCCGTACTTGGATGGGTCGAACTCTTCGGTGTAGTCCTCGTCAGCCTGCTTGAGGGAGAGGGAGATACGACGACGCTCGAGGTCGATGTCGATGACCTTGACCATGACTTCTTCGCCAACTGCGACGACCTGGTCGGGAACCTCAACGTGGCGCTGAGCCAGCTCAGAGATGTGAACGAGGCCTTCGATGCCCTCTTCGACGCGAACGAACGCACCGAATGGAACGAGCTTGGTGACCTTGCCTGGCACGATCTGGCCCACAGCGTGGGTGCGTGCGAAGACGCGCCATGGATCTTCCTGAGTTGCCTTCAGGGAGAGGGATACGCGCTCGCGGTCGAGATCAACGTCGAGGACCTCAACGGTGACTTCGTCGCCAACGGTGACAACCTCGGATGGGTGGTCAATGTGCTTCCAAGAAAGCTCGGAAACGTGAACCAGTCCGTCGACACCGCCGAGATCGACGAATGCGCCGAAGTTGACGATGGAAGAGACGACGCCCTTGCGGACCTGACCCTTCTGAAGCTGGTGCAGGAACTCGGAGCGAACCTCAGACTGGGTCTGCTCGAGGAATGCGCGACGGGAAAGAACAACGTTGTTGCGGTTCTTATCCAGCTCGATGATCTTAGCTTCGAGCTCCTGGCCGATGTATGGGTCCAGGTCGCGGACGCGGCGCATCTCAACGAGGGAAGCAGGAAGGAATCCGCGCAGTCCGATGTCGATGATGAGGCCACCCTTGACGACCTCGATGACGGTACCGGTAACTGGCTCGTCCTTTTCCTTGAGCTCCTCGATGGCGCCCCAAGCACGCTCGTACTGAGCACGCTTCTTGGAAAGGATTAGACGACCTTCTTTGTCTTCCTTAGTTAGGACAAGTGCGTCAATTTGGTCGCCGACTTCGACAACCTCGTCTGGATCGACATCGTGCTTGATGGACAGCTCGCGGGATGGGATGACACCCTCGGTCTTGTATCCGATGTCGAGAAGTACCTCGTCACGATCGACCTTTACCACGGTGCCTTCAACGATATCGCCATCGTTGAAGTACTTGATGGTTGCGTCGATTGCTGCAAGGAAGTCCTCAGCAGAGCCAATGTCGTTGATGGCTACCTGAGGTGCATTGTTGGTGGGCATATGTAAATTGCTCCGAAATGGATAGGAAATTAGATAATGGACAGGATGCAGTATCTTTCAAATGCCCTGTATAGACGGGGTTTTGATCTCACGTTCAGGCTCAATGTGCTTTCCTACATGAACACACCGATACATGACGCAACGACACGCCTAATAAACAGTACGCCGTTTGCGCAGCTAGAGCAAATAGAATGGCAAAAATGGGCACATACGATACTGATGGGACCAATGGGAAAACCTCAAGCCACCAATTGAGCCAGTTTTCTCAAGCAAACCGATACTGGTGGGATGTGGACGCGGCCGACTATCACGAACGCCACCCTTCTTATTTAGGCACGGATTCCGCGCACGGCGAGTTCTATTGGTGTCCCGAGATGCTGCATGAAAAAGATGTACGTCTTCTTGGCACCCCCGCAGAACTCTCCGGCAAGAAAATTCTAGAGATCGGTTGCGGCTCAGCACCATGTGCTCGGTGGCTGGCCAATGATGTTCCGGATGCCTTTGTCACCGCTTTCGACATTTCTTCACAAATGCTCAAATACGCAGGTCACGACCATAACGCACACCTCGTGCAGGCCGATGCAATGTCACTCCCCTACGCCGACAGTTCCTTTGACGTGGTCTTTTCCGTTTTCGGCGCCATCCCCTTTGTGGAGGATTCCGCCGCACTCATGAAGGAAATCGCGCGCGTCCTCAACCCCGGCGGACGCCTCATTTTCTCCATCACCCACCCGATGCGCTGGATTTTCCTCGACGATCCCGGCCCCGCAGGCCTCACCGCGATCACCAGCTACTTCGACCAGCGCGGCTACGTCGAAGAAGACGAGGAAACCGGTGCTTTAAGCTATGCGGAACAGCACCGCACCATGGGCGCGCGGATCAATGAGCTTATCGACGCCTCCCTCCACTTAGATCACCTCATCGAACCAGAATGGCCAGATGAGTTGGAAGAAAACTGGGGCCAATGGTCACCACTTCGAGGAAAGCTCTTCCCCGGGACAGCAATCTTCCTCGCCACGTACCGCCCCTAAAAAAACCAACGGCAGTCATTTTTAAGCTGCCGTTGGTCTCGAATGCACGTTTTTGGTGCTCAAAACTGTCGAATCAGACCAAGCGCTCCCCTAATTTCCGAGCTTTTGGTCTCTGGATGGACCGACCAAACCAGGTGACCAATGAAGCCGAAATGAGAGGTCGTTGGCCATATGGTCTGGTTTCGACGACTAGTAACCGTCCCATATGGCCGACAGCTCCCCTTTACCCCTCTCATTGGCCACATGTTCTGGTCGGGTCTAAATCCCGCCGAACTAGGCATAAAATACATAGGCCTACATTCGCCTCTAAGGGCCCAGAAACATCAACATAGGAGGAAGCGCCCTTGAAATTTCCGACCCCTTAAAGGGCCTTTAGGCTTCTGGGATTTCTCGGTAGTAGTTTTCCATGGTGATGTTCTCTGGTTCTGGGCCACCGCGCAGATCGGTGTTGAGGGCATCGATTTGCTGTAGTTGCTCATCGGAGAGTTCGAAATCAAAGATCTCAAAGTTTTCCACAATGCGTGATGGGGTCACAGACTTTGGAATTGCGTGACGCCCACGCTGTAGGTGCCAGCGCAGCATTACTTGAGCTGGTGTTTTGCCAACTTCTGCGGCGATTCCAGCGATGATCTCATTTTCTAGAGTGCTTGGAAGCTGTCCGTCGCGGTAGAAGGCGATGCCACCGATTGGTGACCACGCCTGAGTCAAGATGCCAAGCTGCTCATTGCGAGCAAGCACGTCACACTGCTGAAGCGCCACGAAACCCGAAAGAGTAGCGAGCGCCCAACCCAGCTCGTCGACGAAAAGGCAGTTACCTCTTAGTGCGCTGCAGCATCCCAGTTAACGCCATCACCAGCTGAAACTTCCAAAGGAACGGACAGCTTGATGGCGTTATCCATTTCGCGTTCCAGAATCTCACGGACTTGTTCCAGCTCACCGGCCGCTACTTCCACGACCAATTCATCATGCACCTGAAGCAGCACGCGAGATTTCACGGCAGCTTCCTTGAGTGAACGGTCCACCCGGATCATGGCCACCTTGATGATGTCGGCGGCAGTTCCCTGAATCGGGGCGTTCAGTGCGGCACGTTCAGCGTTTTCACGAGCGACACGGTTATCCGAGGTCAGTTCCGGCAGGTAGCGACGACGCCCAAACAGCGTTTCCGTATAACCAGCTTTTCGAGCCTCCTCCACGATCTCCCGGAGGTAGCGCTGTACTCCGCCGAAGCGCTCGAAGTAGGACTCCATGATCTGCTTCGCTTCGCCAGCAGGAATGCTCAGCTGCTGAGACAAACCAAACGCGGACAAGCCGTACACCAGACCGTAAGACATGGCCTTAACCTGGCGACGCAGCTCAGGGGTCACGCCATCGATGGGCACATTAAACACCTTGGAACCCACGTAATTGTGCAGATCTTCGCCTTCGCGGTACGCCTCAATCAAGCCTGGGTCCTGGGAAAGGTGAGCCATCACGCGCATTTCAATCTGCGAGTAGTCGGCAGTCAGCAGGGTTTCATACCCCTCGCCCACGACGAATCCCGAACGAATCTTTCGGCCAGCCTCGGTGCGCACAGGAATGTTCTGCAGGTTGGGATCAGTGGACGACAAACGTCCAGTAGACGCCACCGTTTGGTTGAAGGTGGTGTGAATACGGCCATCAGGGGCCACCTCACGGATGAGGCCCTCCAGAGTTGTCTTCATCTTTTGGTACTGACGGTGCGCCAACAAGTGATCCAAGAATGGGTGCGGATTCTTGATCGCCAACGCTTCAATTTCTGCCGCCGCAGTGGAATAACCAGTCTTTGTTTTCTTCGTTTTCGGCATTCCAAACGTGTCAAACAGTACAACCTGCAACTGCTTTGGACTAGACAGGTTAAGGGTTGGATCCTCAGCCAGTTCGCGGGCAGCTTCTTCTTCCTGAGCAACCTGATTAATAAATGTCTTTAATTGCTCTTCCAAAGTTTCAACATCGACCGCGATGCCAATTGCTTCCATGCGCGCCAAAATTCCAGACAGCGGAATTTCCAAATCATGATAAAGCTCAAACGCCTTGATCTCTTGAAGCTGTTTTGTTAATTCCTCAGCGAGCTCCAAAATTGCAATTGCATCATCAACCAGCGATTGGTCATCAGCTGCATCAAGCAAAGCCAGTTGACCACCATTATCGTTAGTGGACAACTGTCGTTGAAGATGCCGCTGGTAGACGTCGGCAAGCTCATAGGTGCGTTGGCCCGGACGCAGCAAGTATGCCGCGATCGCCGTGTCATGCACCACGCCGTGCAGCTCAAAACCGCGCCCAGCGAGCATATGATAGGCGGCCTTAGCGCCGTGCAGCATCTTTGGATCTTCCGACGCCAACCACGTGGCCAGCGCCTTTTCATCCTCCGCTGAAATATCAGCCACATCAACCAACACCGCATGGCGCTTGGTATCCGCAATCGCTAGCGCATACGTGTCGCCAGCAGCAGGTTTAGCCACTCCAGCCAGCGCTAAAGCAAGCGCCTGGCCAGCCCTAGCAGGCAGCCATTGCGCCAAAGATTGCGTATCGACGACAACCTGTTCCGCTTCCACTTCCTCCACGGGGGCAGCGGAACCCTCGGCCTTCACCACCGCCAGCACCCGCTCACGCAAATTGGTACCAAACTCCAGATCGTCAAACTTCGCCGCAACCTCCGCAACCTGCACAGGCTTCATCTCAAAATCGTCCGGACCAAGCGGCAGCTCCAGATCCTTCACCATCTCCGTGAGCTTGCGGTTCATCCGGACCTGCTCAATGCGCTCACGCAGGCTGGCGCCAACCTTGCCCTTGATCTCATCAGCGTGATCAAGCAAATTATCCAAAGTTTCATACTGGGCAATCCACTTGGTAGCAGTCTTCTCGCCCACGCCAGGAATATTAGGCAAGTTATCGGAAGGATCACCACGCAGCGCTGCAAACTCCGGATACTGCCTCGGTGTCAGTCCATACTTCTCCTCCACTGCTTCCGGCGTGAAACGGTGCAGCACAGACACGCCCTTCATCGGATACAACACCGTGGTGGTGTCATTGACCAACTGGAAGGAATCACGGTCACCCGTAACAATCAGCGTCTTAAAGCCTAAAGGTTTCGCCGCCACAGACAACGTGGCGATCACATCATCAGCCTCAAAATCGATTTTCTCAATAGTCGTAATTCCCAAAGTGGACAACACCTCCTTGAGGATTTCCACCTGGCCCTTAAACTCAGGTGGCGTTGCATCACGCTGCGCCTTATACGCCGGGAACATATCGGTACGGAACGTCTTACGCCCCACATCGAAAGCCACCGCCACATGAGTAGGCTGCTCATCCTTCAACAACGTGGACAGCATCGAGAGAAAGCCGTAGACAGCATTGGTGGCCTGCCCGCCCGACGTGGAGAAATTCTCAGCCGGCAAAGCAAAGAATGCGCGGAAAGCCATCGAGTGGCCGTCGATAAGCATTAAAGTCTGGTCAGTCTTCTCAGTCACGACTCCCGAGTGTAGGCGAGTGGAAAAATTAGCGACACATTCACCCAAACCAGACCCCTAATTTCCATTCCTAATCATTGATGGTCTAATATTGCTTTCAGTCATTCAGACTGGCTCGGAAACAACCGGGTTAGTTCTGCAATTGATTGATGCCCTTGTAGCCCAATTGGCAGAGGCAACGGATTCAAAACCCGTCCAGTGTGAGTTCGAGTCTCACCAGGGGCACCACTACCAGCGGAAACGCTGACAATATAAGATCAAATAGGGCTTAGGTGTCCAAAAAGTGTCTAAATATTAATCGCATGATAATCAGCGATAATGGGCATTAAGCGCAATAATACCCCCGTAACATCTTCATGTTACGGGGGTATTATTATGATTTGCATCACATTTTAGAACGCCACCGCTACCCCGGTTTCGTAGCTCCATCACCGGACATGAGCCATTTTTTTACACCCGCAGCTGTGGCTGAAATATGATTCTTGACCCCAATCCGCACCCCTCTTGTGGCTGAAAATTCTGGGTTAAAAAAGGGAATTTATTCACCTTTTTTCCGCCCACATGGGGGCAATTCTGAGAGCCTGAAAAAAACTCGCAATCGAATTTATATTCCACTGCGAGATAACCACCCGGCAGTACAAAAAAGCATAAAAAAATTACTAACTCGTTCACGTGTCTGAGCTATACGGACGGAATCAGTTCCGTACAATATAAGCAGTACACGGGCTTGACACTTAGCTTATTACTGTCATCGAGAATCACCGTATCAGAGGCATATATCTTACCTGGCAGGCGATTGTTCTCTTACTACTTGCGCTAGGTACAGGTGGTGCCTATCTGCTGGCCGGTGGTGATGTCACTCAAACTGCCCGACTGGTGTTGTGGGTGTTGACCGGAATCTTACTGGCTATGGTCTCTACCGCCCTACGAATCCGCTTCGGATCAGGGGTAGCTATCGCTGCAACCGTGCTGTGGACAGTTATCTCAATAACCTTGGGCGGAGATGTGCTAGCCGAGACCATGCTCTGGCTTGTAGCAGTACCATCCTGGCCAGAAACAGCGGATACTACTACCCGCTTCCTTATTGCGATGCTACTGCAGGCAGTTCTTATCACCGGCAGCACTATCTGGGCTATCCGAGAGATCCGGGATTCAGAGCGCCGTGGCTAAGTTCAGCACCTCCGACAACGCAAAGAAGCAGAACATGAACACCATAATTAACACCACTGACCAGTGAGACCGAAAACTGTGTACTCTCCCTGAGAGGCCACATCGCACGTGATCTTCGCTAGCTGGGCTGCATACGCAGAACGCTCGAATCGATCCTCAGAGATCTTCGTAATAGGTAAGTCTTGACCAGGTACTGAATCTCCATCAGTTTTTACCGTGTTGTTTAATGACGCATCTGAAAACGGGGTAAACAGTCCGTCCATTTTTAGCACTGTACCGTGCTAAATCCTGGCACATGCAGCAATAGCTGTGAAACCCTCAACTCACAATGAGCTCACTGTCTATCTTCTCTCCGCCTGCTGGGATAATTACACCAGCACCCTTTCCAACCTTTATCTAAAAGGGCGCACCATAAGTGAACCAGAGCTTAAGCATATCCACTTAATACCTGAATACGTACATACTGCTAGCATAAAAACATTCTTATTTGTTCTCGACCACACTGAAGATCGACATAAAAGAATCACTAGGCTATCTTCCGGTTCACCTGAAGTTAGTAACACACCGGTCACAGAAGTTCCGGCTCGTGTAATCTCCGCTTATCTAGCTCAAAGGAATACTTATGAAGTTCTTCGGGTTTTATCGTCCTATTGCTTTAATTGCTGGCATTACCGTTTCAGCATCTATTCTCACATCCGTAGCTACTGCAGCTGAATCTCCAACTAGCTTTCAAGCGATTACACCTGCATTCTCTTCATCATCGGCTCCAGAAGCAGACGCAGAAGCAAACACCAGTGAAGCTACCGCAGACCTGCTTTACGTGGCAGAAAACCAACTACTTATTAAGCTTTCTAACGCCGTCGTCGAAGATGTTAACGGCGAAATCTTAATGAAAGATAATAAGGGCACTCTTCTGGAGAATTTGACAGCTGAACTTCAAGCCCAACCAGGCTTCTCAATCGAGAAAGTCGATTCCCATACTGCTTTGTTGACCATGAATCCAGATGAGGTGCCAGATTTACAGGACTGGCGATGCGGAGTCGGCGCTTTGTCAGGCGGGGTAGCAGGTGTGGTGGCAACTGGTCTAGCTCTCGCCGCTTTGGGAGTTGCCACAGGTGGCACGGGGTTTGCTGTGCTTGCAGCAGGGGGACTTGCTGGATATGGCACTGGCGCTGTCGCCAACTGCTAAGGAGAAATAATGGGAATTGTAATCATGCTGGCAGTAGCGGTGGTTCTCTTTTTTGGGGTCCAGTTACTAGCGCGGGGCAACAAGCAGACTCTTAATGTGAAAGCGTACACAGCTCTTGCAGTGACAACGATCATTGTGCTCTCGGTTGTGATTTTCTCTGGAGCTTTACAGTCTGATTCCATAGGAATTACCGGCTCTCTCATCGCATTAGTAATACTTACGATCTTGATGCAGCCAGTTTTCGTTCAGCTTCAAAGAAAAATTGAGGCTCAGCGTGAAAAGACGAAAGACGAACTCTCCCCGCCTCAAAACGGTTAAATCCCCTAGCGAGATCCATTCCTTAGCTGCCATGACCTCTGACATTTTCCTCTAGAGGTCATGGCGGTTTTCATCCCATAATGTAGTCGAATTGAGCACGTTGTATGTGTAGTCGCTTTTTCTCTTTTGTCGGAGCTCTGTTGATAGGGCTGATGCCGTTCACCATTCCGGTACATGCGCAAGAGATAACGAAAGAGCAGGATAGTGGTGGAAAATGGCCGAATACTATTTCTGAATACCGCGAATTGCAGCAGAACCCGGAGGCATATCCTCCTTTTAATCTTTCAAATATTAATCTGGAAGCCACTAGCACTCATCCTGTAGTGGACAATAGAATCGCCGCGCTGTGGCAGTTCGATCCTGAGGCCGAAGATACCAAAAAGGTTGTTCGTTCTTGTACTGCTAATCACATCGAGGGAAAATTTTGGATAACCGCACGGCACTGCGTTACCTCCGAGAAAGACTTCCTTGGATACCTGGAGCAATCCGATGGTGAAGTCGCAGGTGTTGAAAATACCTACACAATTTCAGAGCACCATGATTTAGCTTTAATCAAGGTGGGGAGAGGTATTTCTGCTCAAACTTTTGATCTCCCCGAAGAAAAGATCGCTATAGGAAAAGTTCTGACGCTCATTGGGTACGGCGGTAGCAACGATTTTTCTTCAATTGCGAGAGTTGAGTCAGTAGCGCACTTAGATAAATTCAATGTAGGTTTCAGTACCTATTATTTGGATGTACTGGAAACTGTTTCTTTAACTGATTCTAGAAGCTGTAACGGTGATTCCGGAGGAGCAGTCTTTGCAGGGAATACGATTCATGCAGTACATACAGCCGGAGCGATCAATTTTGACTGCTCACCGGGGGAAGGTAAAAAAATGTGGCATTCTGCTATTTCGCCCCACACTGCATGGATACATCAAATTATGAGTTCGGAAAATAGTACTTCTGTAGAAGAAGAACAACGAGCGTTCGAGGGATTTCGATCTCGATACCGAATCGCTGAGGATCAACCTTCGGCAACTTTTTCGAGTTCTTTATCCCCTCTCAGTTCCTAATCCAATTGCCTCAGGAGCAATCCCTGAGGTTTATCATCAAGATTAGAGGGCTCTATCATGGTTGCTAACCATGGGCGATCTCGTTAATCCTTGGGTGCAGCCATACCCCGTCGCATTATGCCAGTGCAACAAGATCCTTGATATTTTGTGGGTGATAGTACACAGTAGCATCGGATAGCCACTTAGCCCTTCCTCTCCGGCGCTCTTCCAGTGGCACCAGTAGGTGCACACTTTGGTCAAAACTGGGAGGATGAGTAAATGAAATACTTTGCACTAAACCGAGACAACCTCATCGGACCTGCAGTAGAAATCCTTGCACCTCTTGGATGGGCGTCATACGGGCTGTGGCATCGGCGCGGCACTGAGCAGATTGTGGAGCTTGCTCGCCGTGGTACTGACAGCGCGGAGATCGATGCCCTTGTTACACAACAGTGGAACAATACCAGTGAATCCTTTCTTCACCATGTAGCCATTCCACTTCGGCGTTATGGCCGAGGTATTGATTACAGCTTTCAGCGACTTCAATTTCAACGAGGAAATCTCATCGACCAGGCAGTGAAGTGTCATGAGAATGGTAATTACGCAGCCGCTATCCTTCTGACTTTTCCCAAATCGATGGGCTTACCCGAGATATAACCGGAGCAACATTCTTCTCTAATTCGTCTAATGACCCATATCTGGACGATTCGACTCTCGCAGGTATAGCTTCGAATCTGCCGATTGTTCGCGACCTGTTCAAAGAGGCCATCAACGCCACCGGGTTTTACGGCAAGCTCTCAAGACACGGCGCGGCTCACGGACGTGACCTCTCTTTCGGTACGCAGACCAATTCGACGAAAACGCTCGTCCTTCTCGGCGCCCTCGTCGAATATCTTGAGGAACGCGCAGCACAAGTAGCCAAGCGACATCGCAGAAAGCATGAGCTCGAAGTCTCGAAACTAACCGGAACTAACGAAGAAGGACGCCTAAGAGACGATAGGCACCTTGACCAACTCTACTTTCTGGCTGCGGACCTCGACAGTTTCATCCATTCCCAAGTGATTTTTCCGACTTCACAACCGGACGCATGGCAGAAAAAGGCTTTCGAATTCATAGAACAACGGAACCTAAGTCGCAGCAATTTTACCCGGGGAGCAGCCGATTCGACTTCCTACTGGTGGTCCTATAGCACTCCCTCAGGGCATCATCTAGCTGCAGGTTCACGACGCTTGGGATCGGGACTACCTATTGACTGGCAGCAGTGGAGATGGGACAGCCCGGAACCCCCTTCAGCTGCACCGTGGGATGATGAACGCTGGATTCCATATGACGGTAATATCTCCACATCAAACTGGACGATTGAACCTTTCCCCTTCGACTGACTAACTCAGCAACGCCAGCTTCCATCTGACGCAACTATGGAATGCTACGAAAAATTCTTGAGCAGAAACCAGACGTGCCCCTGCCTCAGGCATAGCGCTCGGGGGATGGCTACGAGGGCAAGGATACGTAAATGAGCATACCTTCGACGCTGTTCGCGCGCATTTCCTACACTAAAATTGTAAACAAATTTATTCTTCAGCGCCCTGCATGACAAAAGGCACTGTGCGACTTCCTCAGTCGGTCCCCTAGGTCAGTAAAAACTCAATTTGTCCGGCACGCAGGATCTTCACCATTCCGAGCTGTATTGTCTCGCCATTGTCCCGATATAGTTTTACATGAAAAGAAGTTTTGAACCCATAGTCATCCCAATTGTCCCGGAGTAGATTAACCCAGGTTCCCCTCGATCCCATGGGAGGATCGGTGTCCCTATTGGTCACATAGAATCTCATCGAAGGGCTCCCAATCTGTGAATCTTCTGTAGCTCGCGCTGGTGTAAGGGTGTTCCGGGTGTGTAGGTAAAGCCTAACGCTTATAGGCTGCAAGGAGAATTATTAAGGGATAAGCCACTCAACCACCAAACACTCATTATTGAATAACCCAGTAAATCTACACAACCTCACTTAGGTTAGCCACGACCCGAATCTAACCAATTGCAAGCATGGATTAATAAGACGAAACAATGCCAAAACAAAATAAAACAATATCATTCCTATAACAATTAGGGGATTTTATAGATTAAGGCTCATTTCGCGAAAATATATGCAACAGTAGAAATCAGGCAAGATCGTTCCGCAACTTGCCAACTCCACACACACTCACCACACCGATTGGAATGTGACATGAGGAAACTAGCTTCGATTGGTATTGCAATAGCATTATCACTTGCAATCACCCCTACTATTCAGGCGAATGAAATAATCGCGCCTCAAGCCATGGATCGAATTGCAGTAAAGTGCAATGTCCACAAAATTTGGTCGGTTCCAAGCTTGAACAACTATGACGGTTGGGTCGTAGTTGGTCATGCCTATTCTAAGGTTGAGGCTGAAAAAAGGGCCAATACCTTCGTCCCATTTGGTCATACTAAACGCCATTGCCTTCCGGTACCTATTGACCGCTTTCCGTTTGAAGGTCTTAACCGAAGTTAAAGGACTAGGCGAATCAACTCATGCGAAAGACTTATGTTTTTCTAACTCAATTTATTGTAGAAAACGGCAATGAAAGTAACGCTTACAGCAGATATCGCGAACGAGTTCAGAATCTATTGGCTCTGGACGGTGTTGATGTAATTTCAGTTTCTAAAAACCTTCAGCAGGCTGAAAAAGCTTATGGATGGGAGTCACTTTCCGACCAATATCAGATGGAGCATAACGGTAAATATCCAGAAAACCATATTCTGTGCGATGTTTACACTGTGGTCATTCTAAATGACATAGAGAAATTTGAAGAAGCTGCTGAACTCTTGATCATGGATGACCGAGACGTAAGCGTTGATGCTTTCCCCAGTCGCGTCGACGCTTTCGAACAGGTGCTGTTTTAGAAGGGAAATAGACAACAAATATAACCCTACAAATATTATATAGACAGCCTCGGAATGAGGCAGTCATTGGGATCAATTGGCACCAGTGCTGACAACGCGTTAGCGGAGTCGTTCAACGCCGCACTCAGGCGGGAAGTCCTCCAAGATTCTAAGACTTTTGCGAACTAGTTGATCTGCCGCCGGGATGTTTTCCGCTAGTGTACCCGCTATAACACGGTGCGCCGAGATTGCTGGTGTAAATATCTTGCGCCTGCGGTGTTTGAGGAGCGTGGTCCTGCTATCCTGAAATCTGCTTCCTGATTAAATCCCCTGTGTCTACTCTCCGGGGGTCGGGCTCCAGCAACCAAAGCAAATAATGAGGCTGTCGCACGATACCCAGGCGATTCCCTTCGCAACGGCAAAGGCGATGCATTTCGGCATTGCTCATGGAACGCTCTGATGACGATACGAATCGGGAGCAATGGAGCTGAAAGAATTGCAACAAACCACGAGACAATCGGGGACGGTCCGGCCGATGAAAATGCAATGGACCTATTCAATAATGCACAAGGCCGACAGATCGGAGCCGGATTCATTAATAGTAAGGATGAAACTAGCGCGCTCGCGATATGCGCGCTGTGGACAAATCTCGGTAGACTAAAAACTCTAAAATAAGCAAGGTGCCCTCTGATGCTAAAAAAGCGACTAGCAGTCATCATCCCCTTAACAGCTCTGACCCTCGCTAGTTGCAGCACAGAAAATGCCCTGGAGAGTCATCTAAGCTCAGCAGATCAGTCGTCCCATCAGTCTCTCAATCTTAGAAGTATTTATGGCGATGAATGGGTTGAATTCGCTATAGTCTGCCCATATGCGCCAAAAGATACTGTCGAGGCAGAACTTCAGTTAGAAGACACGCCTGTACCTAGATTTGGATTTGATGAGACGCAAAGCATACTTGTTCTGAAATCCACTAGCAGTAATACCGAGTGGATTAGTTTCAAAAGGACCCACATTGTTGATCTTTGCCCTGTGCTGTCTGACTACGACATATCATTTCGACCCACGGACTCTACGCTCGATTTTGTCTTCAACCTGAAAAACAATGTTTGGGAACCTACCAACTAGCTTTAAGCATTCAACACATCAAGCCCCGCACTGGTTTAAACCAGCGCAGGGCTTTAAACGTGCTGCTTTTGGTTCCCCGGTCGATCCGCTGCCCGGACGCCTTGCGCTGGTGTACCCGTTACAACACGGTACGCCGACATTCCTGGTGTAAATATCTCGCACCAGCAGTGTTTTGAGGAGCGCGGTCCTGCTATCCTGAAATCTGCTACCTAATTAGACCCTTGTGTCCACTATCAGGAAGTTGGTTCCTTACGCCGCGTGAAGAACGGGAAGCACGTCTGTGCACGGACAACGGTGGCGTTTACGGAAGAGCTACAGCCGAGGACGTTTAATGTGAATGCGTCGTCAGATTCTAAGTCATTGGGTGCTGGTCGGAGTGCGGATCAGCAATTCAGGATGAATCCGAGCCGTAGCCATGATCATGGGATGGGCCTGTAAGCCGGGTTAGTCTGTGGCTTTGTAGTGCTCTTTATACAGGCAGTAATGGGTTCTGGCCCTTATTTATGGGTGTTGTAACTCCATAAATAAGGGCCAGAACCCATACCAGCTTCGTCCACTACTATGGCCGTGTCGTGATTCCACGCTATTTTTTACAGTAACCTGAGCAGGGGACAGATCTTCTGTCTGGTGGCAACCCTTTAGATGGGATTATGATATCCGGTTTGATTTTTTGAGGAAATCTGAAGGAAGAATCAAAGAAGCATTCACGAACTCAATACCAATAACTTTGCCATTTTCATCAACGTCTATCTCTATTTCTCCTTCCATTCCTTCTGTAGTTATTGCTGATATCTGCTGTTCTGGAAGGACACCCGACTGCGTTAGGGTTAGATAGGCTGCATCAGCTTCTGGGTCATACTCAAAATTCATAATTAGCCTTTCGTAACAGTAATCACATTTCCGCTCACATTATCGACAATAACTCGAATCCCGTTGCCGTTAAATACTGTAGTATTCCCGTTGCCCTTGCTTCCTCTGCCTGTTTTTATAACGTGCTCAACTAGCTCTTTAGTGATCTTTCGCTTAGCCATCTGGGTTAACGCATGACGCGTGAGATGGCCACCCATGATACCTAAGAATGGGATCCAGAAGGGATCTGCTACGACGGGAAATTGCGTTGAAGAAGTTGGTGCGACATGTTGAACTATCGTGCTTTGACGAATTTCATACCATGTTTTAACCGAGGCCCCTGTCGCATCTATAGCCCAAGGTGCATCAAGGGTGCCTAAGATATCCCCCTTATTATCTCGAACTGTGACTCCGCCATCAGGCAAGGAACTAAGAGTCATATCATTAGAAAATGAAAATTCGAACTCACCATTTGATTCCAGGTTAGGAATATGAATTAGAGATCGGAAAGCTCCCCCTCCTTCATTCGTAACTGCAATGGAAGCACCGCTAGGCGAGGTTGAGTATTCATCTAACCCTAATGATTCAAGTTCCTTATTGGGGAGATCGAGAGAGACTTCTTTCCCGTCAATCGTCAATGCACTTACAACCCCAGAATCAATTGAAACTTGAGAATCTGATTCGACATACATATGCGTAACAACAATGTCACACAGTGACTGAACGATACTTGCTCCATAAGTTGTACCCGTTGCTGCAGCGCGATCCATAGATCTAAACGCATGATGAACTGCGGCAGAGCGGATCGCGCTGTTATCGCTACTTAAACCCGCAATCAAGGGAGCGAAAATATCGCCTTCGCAAAGGAATATTTCATCAGCCTTGTTCATACCAGTCTGTACCTTTCTTCTGATTCATGTGGGAAAGTACTTTCCTCATACCTGCTTTCTAGAAGCCCTCAAGCTTCAAGCCCTCAAGCTTCAAGCCCTGAGAAAGAACTATTCTCAGGAGCTTTCCGTGTATTAACTCGCGTTGTTCATACCGCACAACAATACCGTGCCCAAAAACGCTAGAGTGTGTGACCAAAAGTTTTGGAGTTCCTGCACTAAACGCTCATGTGCATGCAGTGAGACGTGATCGCCAATGAGATCTGGGCTGTGCTCAGCGCGTTGTTTCCTGCTATATAAACCTCAGATAGCCCACCGGCAGAACAGACCTAAGTTTACTAACGATGTCAGCAGTTCTTGCAGAAAAACCTCCAGAGTCACAACATCGTCGCCACCCTCCACTGGGGGTGAGCACGACGTGATCTCAATACTCCTCGAATGCGCTAGATTGTGCTCGCTGCGTGGCCCTCGCCTGCGAATTGAGCCCTTCGCACCAGGAGGGGTAAACGCGAAATCCACGTTTGCCCGGCTGTCCGTCTGCTGCGGTAATCCCCAATTCTGCAAGATGACCAGCGGAAAACCTAAACACTCCGCGCCGAACATCGTTCCTCACAAAGACAAGAAGACCGGCATTCATCCCGTCGTCACTAAACGGCTGGGTCTGTCCTCCTACGCCTCGCTGCCAAAAGGCAACAAAGGCACCCGGCTTCGACGGCGTGTTCCGTGCAGTCCGGACATGCCACTCATGGCCTTCAACCTGTGCTAATCCTGATTCATAATCACTGTTCTGTGGCTCAGGCGTGACCGAAACAGTTATGCCTAGCTCGGTCGACCACAGCTCCAACGCGCTAAATCCCATGAGCTCAACTTATCAACTTCAGCCGCAGGAAGCCTACCTCTCCTGCCTCTTTTCAAGCTTCACTCTCCACTCTCGTTGGGGAACTCACCTCAGCTCTTGTTTAACCGTCAGCAGTCGGAGGGTATATCCGGCTACTGAACGACAATACTTTTAAACGACGGCGCTTGCGACTATTATCTTTGACCCGGCGCACTAATCAATTGTGAAAACGCGCACCATTAGGTAATCTCTCGATAAATAGTGTTTAGCCAGTAACAGACTCAAAAGCTTCTGCAAACTTGTTAAATCGTCAAAACAGCCGTTGACAAAGCTCTCCCACCACCGCAACTCCGCATCATGACGCCAATAAAACTCCTCAACCGGCATTTGATAGGTATAACGTTCAGCTATAAAAGGCCCCAGCATCATCCAACTCGTCGCTAATGCTGACTCCCACAATTCAAGATCTGTCTTTTCGAAAACCGAGCTAATAGGACTGGGCCAACCAGGACTCAGTGCACAATATCCCACAAGCTCACAACGTCCAGCTAGCTGCGTCCACTCCTGATCAGGATCAACAATCAGCGCACGCCCAACCTTGACACCAATTCCGGTGTGCTGCACAAAGAACTCTAACCATTCCTGTAACTCAGATACAGTGAGCACATCCGGTAGATCAGCTACTAAGGATCTTATATTGGACGAGAAAAGTGACCATTTTTCAGCAACGATCGCTTGAAAAAGACACTGCCGAACAGCTCCGACTATGCGCTGATTAGTAAATACATTACCTGGGAAAGGTAATGAACTACCGTCCCTTTTTGTCACTCTAGAAAATGCATTCCACTTTCCCATGATGTTGATGAGTAGAAAATCTAGACTTAGCGATGGCCCGATAAAGCGAAATCCGGAAGTTTTATGGCCTTTAGTGTAGATGCACAGTTGATGGGGTTCTGTCATATGCGAAGCTTATTATAAAGATTCACATGATCAGGACATTGGGAAATTTCCGGCTCGTGTTCGATTCCACCAGGTGGGGTTGAGTTACACCATGCTGAAATTACCCCCTTGGGTCTGTTCGAATTTGCTCCAGTGAAAGTATGAGGATTGTAAATAATAGTCACCCATTGCGGAGCGTGCATTTCTTTACATCCTGAGTTCTTATTGAATGTATAAGTTCTGCAATCTAGAAAGTACACCGTTTTCTCGAACTTGTAATAGCTGGTTCCTGGCGATGAGCCATAATCAATCACCGCTTTATCTACTACGGCCTCAGCCATAGCGTGGTTGGCGAAGTTGTGTTTGCAATAGTTTTTTAAATATCCCCAGCCTTCATTCCTGTAACGGTCATAATGCCCTTTTCTCACGACAAATCTGAACTCGGTGGGGAAACCCCCTACGGGCTTGTACATGTTAACCCTATGGCTGAAGTGCGACCTGTAAAAGCACAAACCAACGAGCCCCAAGCACTGCAGGTTGCTGACATTCAACCCTTTCACGCTGTTATTGCGGCCTCAAAACAATTGACTCTCATCGACGTTGTCGATGTCTGCCTTGGAACAGTGTTGCGAGCATGGGAAGCACTGAGCCTGCGATGGGTAGACGTGGTGCTTGACGAGGAGCATCCAAGAATCTTTATCCGAGGCACCATTGTCTACAACAAAGAAAAAGGTAACCACAGACAAGATAAAACAAAAACGACCAGCAGTAGGCGTGTCATTCAGTTGCCAGAAATTGCCTCAGACGTCTTACGCAAAAGACATGCACTCTACGCCGAACATCTCGAAATGGTGTTCCCTTCCGCTAGAGGCACATATATTTATGAGTCCAATTTCAACAAATTGTTGCGAAAACACCGAAAGGGTACTGCATATGATTGGGTGACCGTGCACAGCATCAGGAAAACCCTTGCATCAATTGTCTCTGAGAACCTTGATTCCAAGGCCGCATCAGACGTACTCGGCCATGCTGACTCACGACTCACAGAACGGGTCTACATCGCTAAAACTGACAAAGACGTTCCGATTGGTGATGTCGTCAACCAAGCGCTCAAAGAGGCACGAAAAGTCTCCAAAAAGTCTCCAAATAAAGAAGCTAAAGAAGAAGAATAGACGCAATAGTTGCATTTTTAGTTAACATCGAGCTGCAACAACAGCAATAAACACTCAATTACATGACAGAAATGATCTGGTCTCACTCCCGTCCAGCGTGAGTTCGAGTCTCACCAGAGGCACCACTACCAGCGGAAACTCCGACTTGGAGAAGTGATTTCGGCCAAGATGTTCTAGAAATCAAATCCCACTGCGGTTAAAGCAGTGGGATTTCTTCATTTTTGGGGTAACTCGACAAAAATCGCCCAGAAACTTGGGGGTAGTTTCAAGATCGACTAGTGCAATCTCCCCAAACCGGACACACGTGACAAAACTTTGGATTTCGGCCTTCTCTTGTCACCCCTGGCTGGTTTCGACCACTTATAACCAGTCTGGTCTGCCCGAGTTGATGCTTCGATGCCGAAAAATCATGAGGCCACAGAATCCAATCTAACGGCCTGTAAAACCTCTCCCCGACTATTTGCCCGTGCGAAGCATTAGAGCCTTCAAATTGGCCACAAATGCGTCTGAGTTGAGAGACCCAACTTTCTGCACCCTACGCCCAGTTTTCAGCACAGATCACCCTTTGCCAGCTACCGACTTAGTTTCGTAACACGTATAGTGGGAGGCGTTTTGCCAGACGCCAAAGAAAGATTATTGGATTACCTATGAGCGCCACCAACCCTGATGCCCTAGACGTGCAGCACGTCTATCCCATCAAGACGAAAAAGACTCCACTTGCGGTGATTTTCAACATCATTAGCGGTGGTTTGATTGGAATGGCGGAGTTGGTGCCAGGAATTTCCGGCGGAACTGTCGCTTTGGTTCTTGGAATTTATGAGCGCGCACTGCACAACGGTGATCTCCTCATTGATCTGATCAAGGTGTTGATCAAGGACCGCTCGAAGGTTAAGGAAGCTGCGGCGAAAATCGACTGGTGGTTCCTCGGCGCTATCGGCGTTGGCATGGTCGTGATGGTCTTCTCGATGTCATCGATTTTGCATACAGTTGTTGAGGACTACCCAGAGATCACTCGCGGTCTGTTCCTTGGAATGGTTGCCGTGTCTATCCTTGTTCCGTTGGGAATGATGGATATGCGGGATGCCAAGAAGCGCCTCGCAATCGTCATCCCGCTATTTATAATCTGCGCCATGCTGGGATTCTTTGGAACATCCTTCACTAGTGCGCCTCGCACCGATCCTTCACTGATCTTTGTCTTCATCTGTGCTGCGATCGCTGTGTGTGCTCTTGTTCTTCCTGGTGTTTCAGGATCATTCTTCTTGCTGGCGGTCGGTATGTACGCGCCAATCATGGAATCTCTGTCCAACCGTGACTTGTCGGTCATCGGCGTGTTCTTGCTTGGCGCGCTCACCGGTGTGATCTTGTTTGTGAAGGTTTTGTCTTATGTTCTCGAGCACCACCGCACCATCACGCTGACCATCATGGCTGGTCTCATGCTGGGTTCACTTCGTGCGCTGTGGCCTTGGCAGGACGGTGACGCTAATCTACTTGCTCCTGGCGATAACGCCGTGATGATTTTCAGCATCATCATTCTTGGTGGCGCGATTGTCGCTGCTTTGATGTTTGCTGAGCGTGTGTCTTCCAAGAACATTGATTCTGAGACCGTGGCAGAAGAGCAGCCGCGCTAAAGAAGAACTCCACAAAGAAATCGCCCCGAATCTGCCGTTTGAAGGCAGACTCGGGGCTTTTTGCCGCTTAGCTCATGAGCAGTTAGGCGCTAATCCACTTTTGGGTCTTCCATGGACTTTCAGCCTCAGTGTTGAGCCAGCGTTCTCCTTCGATATATGGCTTGTTTCCGCCCTTGAAGTTCTTCTGTAGTCCACGGACGTATCGCTCTCCGTATTCTTCCCAGCTCCCAAAGGACACAGCAGCCGCAATTCCCAGCTGGTCTTGGAACCAACGGGCTTCTGCAGGGAGCAACAGATCTGTATAAGCAGCCCAGCGAAGGAGGTTGGCTACGCGTGCGATATCAAATGCGAGCACATCGAGATCATATTCTGCATTTGGATCTGCCTGTTGAAGCTGCTTTTGGAATACAACAAAGTGTGGATGAGCCAATCCTTCAGCTGCTAACCGCTGGCCTGCCTCTTCCACTTGTGCGGGTGATACTCCGTTTTTACGCCAGTTGCCTGCGGCTACCCCAACGATCACTTCCACTCCTTTAGAAAGCTGATCAACTGCATGCTCAGACTTTTTCACACCCCAGTCTGTTTGCAGCATGTTTTGCACCATCCCCAGTGGCATTGCTGAGACAAACCCAAAATAAGTCTGTTCAGCTGAGTACACTCGTTTCGCTCCGCGGGTCTTGTGCCATTCAGGCCTAGCGTACAAGGCTGCAAGTGCTCCGGCGAAGCGCTGCCACGGCACAGTTGGCGCAGGAATTGTAGGGTTGGCCATTCCTTCAGCCCGCGCGGCAAAGCGCTTTTTCCGGGTTTTGAAGGCAGCTGTAATCATTACTATGGAAATGAGAATCACTGCGGCAAAGAGCAAAATGATGAAGATCGTTTGTTGGCTCGACATAGCTGTTTATTTTAAAGTCCCTCCCGAGCCCATGCCGGATAAAACAAAACCCGAGCGCCTGCCAACGCAAAATCCAGCCTCACTTAAGGTTATTGCACCATGGCAGGTAGTATTTTGCCCATGATTGAGAGTTTCACCCGATTGCGAATTTCGCAGACACCGCCTCTGAAACGGCTACTGCATAGCACTTTGCGTTTCCCCAAAATCCCCAAGCGCGCTGTAGCGGCGACCGTCGGCATCGTGGCAACCTCATTCACCTTGGCTTCTTGTGTCACCAATGAGGAGCAGGGCAACCCAGATGGCTGGGAGCAGATCGTTCCAGATCCTGTACCGGAGATTCAGGCGATGGTTCCCGAAGCTCTGGCTCAGCGCGGTGTGCTCACCGCCGGTGCCAACCCACCTTTCCCACCGTTTGAGTTTAAAGATTCCGATGGTCAGATTATCGGTGTGGAAATGGACCTCGTGCGTGCAATGGCGGGGGTGATGGGCTTGGAGTTCAGCCCTCAGGAGCAGGATTTCTCCCTCATCCTTCCATCGGTTCAAGCTGGCACCCTTGATATCGGAGCCTCTGGCTTCACTGACAACGAGGAACGCCGCGAGAACTTTGATTTCATCGATTTCCTCTTCGCAGGTGTGCAGTGGGCGCAGGCAACTGATCGTGAAACCCCAATCGATCCGGAAAACGCCTGTGGTCTCACCGTTGCTGTACAGCGCACAACCGTGGCAGAGACCGACGATGTCCGTCCTCGCTCAGCTCAATGTGAAGCCGAAGGCAAAGAGCCGATCACCATTTTGTCTTATGAAACCGCAGATACTGCAGCTACCGCATTGATCCTGGGACGCGCAGACGCACTTGCTGCGGACTCCCCTGTTTCAGCTTGGGCTGCAGAGCGCTCCGAAGGCCGCATCGAAGTTGTGGGCGATATGTACTTGGCTGCGCCATTTGGTTTCGCATTCCCGTTAGAATCTGACCTCACCCCAGCAGCAGCTGCGGCGTTCCAACACTTGATTGACACCAGCGATTACCAGCGCATCATGGCGCAATGGGGCATTGAAGAAGGCCTTCTTGATGAGGCCCTGATCAACGAACAGCCACTCAACTAGAGCCTTCCAGCAACTAAAAACAATTAAAGGATTACTTCACAGATGTCAGATCTTAATCAAGGGCCTGGAGCTTCAACGGCCCAACCGAAACCGATTGAAGCCAAGCCACTACGCCACCCTGGCCGGTGGGTCGCAGCCGCTATCATCGTGGCACTGCTCGCATGGTTTATCATCAGCGCGCTCAACAATGAGGCCTACGGTTGGGATACCTACCGCTCGTATCTTTTTGACACCCGCATTGCCACCGCGGCACTTCACACCATTGCGCTGACCTTGCTGTCCATGATCTTGGGTGTGGTTCTCGGCGCAATCTTGGCCGTCATGCGTATGTCCGGCAACCCTGTCATGCAGGGCGTAGCGTGGCTGTACCTGTGGATTTTCCGCGGCACCCCAATTTATGTGCAGTTGGTGTTCTGGGGCCTGCTGGGTTCCTTGTACCAGTCGATCAACCTCGGTTTCGCAGAGATCGATCTGCAAAGCTTGCTGTCTAATATGTTCCTGCTCGCGGTGATCGGTCTGGGTCTCAACGAGGCTGCGTACATGGCGGAAATCGTGCGCTCGGGCATCCAAGCGGTGCCTGAGGGCCAGATGGAGGCGTCGAAAGCTTTGGGTATGAACTGGTCAATGACCATGCGTCGCACCATCTTGCCGCAGGCCATGCGCATCATCATTCCGCCAACCGGCAATGAACTGATCTCCATGCTCAAGACCACCTCTCTGGTTGTTGCGATTCCTTATTCTCTCGAGCTGTACGGCCGCAGCATGGATATTGCGTACTCCCTCTTCGAGCCAGTTCCAATGCTTCTGGTTGCTGCGAGCTGGTACTTGGTCATCACCTCTATTCTTATGGTTGGTCAGTACTACCTGGAGAAGCACTTCGAAAAGGGCAGCACCCGCACCCTGACCGCACGTCAGCTCGCTGCGTTGGCTGATGCTGAAGGCGCAATCCCGGGCAATGTCACCGTTGTTCCTGAAACTTCCAAGGAGAACTAGTAAATGTCGCAACTGATGATTGATGCTCAGCAGGTCTGCAAAAACTACGGACGCTTGGAAGTGCTCAAGGGCATTGACTTGCAGGTTCCTAAAGGTACCGTCACCTGCTTGATCGGTCCTTCTGGTTCCGGTAAATCCACCATGCTGCGCTGCGTTAACCACCTGGAAAAGGTCAACGCGGGTCGCTTGTATGTCGATGGCGATCTCATTGGCTACCGCGAGCGCGATGGCGTGCTGTACGAAATCTCTGAGAAGGACGCCGCCAAGCAGCGCTCCGATATCGGCATGGTGTTCCAGAACTTCAACCTCTTCCCCCACCGCACGGTGATCGAGAACATCATCGAAGCTCCCATCCACGTGAAGAAGCAGCCCGAAAGCAAGGCCCGCGCACGTGCCATGGAACTGCTCGAACAGGTCGGCCTCGCCCACAAGGCGGACGCCTACCCCGTCCAGCTGTCGGGTGGTCAGCAGCAGCGCGTAGCGATTGCCCGCGCCGTCGCCATGGAGCCAAAGCTCATGCTTTTCGACGAACCCACCAGCGCTTTGGACCCTGAACTCGTCGGTGAAGTCCTGCGAGTGATGAAACAGCTCGCCGACGACGGCATGACCATGCTTGTTGTGACCCACGAAATGGGCTTCGCCCACGAAGTCGCCGACCAGGTCGTCTTCATGGCCGATGGAGTTGTCGTTGAAGCCGGAACCCCTGAACAAGTTCTGGACAATCCGAAGGAACAGCGCACCAAAGACTTCCTGTCTTCTCTGCTCTAACCTTTTCGGGTCTTAAAAAACCTGCGAGTCATTATCGGCTCACAGGTTTTTGCGTTCAAGATAACCCAAGAACTCGGAAATGAAGGCATCCCACTGATACTGGCGCCCCTGGTGAGACTCGAACTCACACTGGACGGGTTTTTGAATCCATTAACCGTCCCATCGAGACCAAGGGAGCTTACTGCCGACGAGGTTTTGGTCTCGATCTGCAGTATTTCTCTCAGTGTCAGGTCAGTGGTGAACCACCATCCTTAGCAAGGAGTTCATCATGTCCATCCCCTTCTCAGTCCTTCAGGACTACCTGGATCTGATCAGTCCCGAAGCCTTACCCCAGATCCCACAGCCCCCGGCCCCTGCCCCCACAGCACCCCAGCTACCACCGGCGCCGGACCCACACAGCATCGAGTGGCCGATCTTCCCACCAGATCGAATCTCCGCCAACGGGCGACGCTACTACGAGCCACAAACACGACTCGAGTTCATGCGGATCTACACCACCCTGCCGCACGGCTACCGCCAGCCCTTCCTCACAGCCAACAACATCGGCCACTGCACCGTTCGAACCTGGCTAGCAGCAATAAGCACCTTCAGCCGGCTTCCCCATGCTTTTGATGATGCCCACCGCTTCGGGATCGAACGCACCACCCCAGTCGACGATGTCACCACACTAACGGCTGATGACAAACGTGACCTGGTCATAGGATACTTAGCTCAACCACACGGTCAGGGCCAGCAATTCCTCACGTTTTACCAACTCCGTAAGCACACCATCATGGCCTGGTGCGCCGCTATGACCGACGGGGACTTAGACGCTGATATCTCACCCCGCAAGATCGGGTTGATGACCACCCGAACCGTGGTCGAAATCGTTCGACTACGCCACATGATTGCCCAACAACTAGAAAGAGCCACGATCATGGAAAACGAGTACCTCAAAGAAATCGCAGCGCTGAAGAAAGAACTCGCGCACTACAAGCAAAAAGACCATCAGAATCAAATGGTGATCGATATCTTGGGAAAAGCTATTGGGACCAGGCCCAATCCTGGCGAGGGCTTAGACGAGGAGGACGCCACCTAAACGTGGATGAGCAACGCGCCTTTGATCAAGGACTCAAGGAAGAAAACACCTTGATCACAGATCTCACCACCTGTGCCAGGCTGAGCCATAACAAGGCATTACGGCTGATCAAGCTGTCGAAATCAACGGCGTATTACCGCAACAAGCGCGTCCCTGTCCTGCACCGAAACCTGTCCTGCAGGCCGTGCCAGCACCAACAGCACCTGGTGTGGAACTAGCAGCACCTGGTGTGGAACCCACACCAGAGCCTTGGCAGGGGAAGGAGCCAGCAGTGTCGTCGGTGCGTCAAGCGTTGGCAGAACACGAACGCCAGTTCATTGTTGATGCGATCACCGCGTACCCACAACTGAGCGTTAGTGGGGTGTTTAACATGTTGTTTAACAAAGGCATCTACCGCGCATCACTACGTACATGGTGGCGTGTTGCCAAGCAGCACAAGTTGTTACACAAAGACCGAGTCAGTGCCCTGTCCCCGGTGAAACGATCACCAACGCCACGGGTTAAGCCGAGGTTGGAAGCAACACAGCCTGGTCAGGTGGTGTGTTGGGATGTGACGTTCTTGCCGTCGCTGGTACGTGGTAAGACCTATGCGTTGCATCTGGCGATTGATTTGTTTTCCCGCAAGATTGTTGGGGCGAAGGTCGCGCCGACGGAAAATACCTCCACCGCGGTGGAGTTGTTAACGCAGGTGTTAGCGGATAATCCGGGTGTGGTGACGGTGCATTCGGATAATGGGTCGGCGATGACATCGACGAGGGTGCGGCGGTTGTTAGCGGATCATGGTGTGGCGTTGTCGTTGATTCGGCCGCGGGTGAGTGATGATAATGCGTTTGTGGAGTCGGTGTTTCATACGTTGAAGTATCGGCCGTTTTATCCGAAGGTGTTTGCATCGATGGATCAGGCCCGGGTGTGGGTGGAGGAGTTTGTGGTGTATTACAACACGGTTCATCCGCATTCTGGTGTGGCTGGGCATACTCCACAGTCGGTGTTTGATGGTAGTTGGAGGGCGGTGCATCGGTTGCGTGTGCAGGCGTTGGATGCCCATTACCGGCAGTTCCCGCAGCGGTATGTGGGACAGCCGGTGGTTCAGGAAGTTGCTGGTGTGGTGCGTCTTAATGGTGCGCGTGATGATGGGTCTGTACAGGAGAGGGTTGGTGGTGTAGCGTCGCTGTTAAGTGCTTGAGTTAGCACGTGTTCTTATCGCCCCCCTGGTTCACAAACCCCTGGCAGCGAGCGATTTCAGCCTGTAAACGCGATTTTCAGACCAAGGGACGCTCAGTCACTTAGGGATTTGGCCTAATTCTGACGGTTGCGGAAATCTGCCCCACCCAACAGGGTGAAGGCAACAAGCGACCACGTGGAAATACCCCAGAATTGCGGGAGGCCCGCCGAGAATTGTCTCGGCAGGCCCTTTTGTTTTGTTGCTTCTTCTTGTCCGGGATTTGTCGTGCGCGGTTTTTCAGTTGCAGATGTTCCTGAAGTCGTTCAGGACTCATTTTCCACATCCGTCGGTCCACACCCATCGCTGTCACCTCCTTATTTCACGTGTCTGTGATAAGTCGGTTCCATAGTCTAGACGCTTGATGCAAAAGAAACTAGTGCTGGTTGCTGTATTTTTCTGTCACGGCTTTTGCCACTACCTCAGGTAGGAGGCCGGAGACATCGCCACCGAAGCGGGCAACTTCTTTGCACAGTGTGGAGCTGACGTAGCCGTATTTCTCGTCGGTGAGGAGGAAGAAGGTGTCTACACCGGTGAGTCGCCTGTTCATCTGTGCCATGGGAAGCTCGTATTCGTAATCGAGGGAGCTTCGCAGGCCTTTGACTAGGGCGCCGATGCCATGTTCGGTGGTGTAATCCACGAGCAGTGAGGCCCAGGTGTCTACTTTTACGTTGTCGAGGTGTGCGGTGGATTCGCGGATGAGATCCATGCGTTCTGCGACGGTGAACAGTCCTGAGTTTTTGTTGGGGTTGGCGGTGACCAAGATGGTGACTTCGCTAAATTGCGCGGCGGCGCGGGTCACGATGTCGAGATGGCCGAGGGTGATGGGGTCGAATGATCCTGGGCAAACGGCTTTCATTGGTTACTCCTGAAGCAGGGATTCGTCGAAAACGGCCATGTCCATGCGTGCTATGCCGTAGGTTCGTTTTTTAAGTTTCTGGGTGGTGGGTACCAGCCAGGCGGGCCATGCGGTTTCTGGCGAGCCTACGTGGCGTTCCACGACCACGGCGGCGCCGTCGAGAAGCTTAGGCGTCAATGCGGTGAGCATCTCGGTGACGGCGTCGTCGGCAAGCTCATAGGGCGGGTCGGCGAGCACCATCGTGAAAAACTTATCGGGTGCGGACGCAAGGTAGGTGGATGCTTTCATCTCTGCGACGGTTACGCGAGGATGCTTGACGACGTCCACATTCCGTCGAATTACCTCTACGGCCTTAGGATTCGACTCGACCAGAACTACCTCATCGGCACCCCTGGAGGCAGCTTCCAATCCGAGTGCGCCGGAGCCGGCAAAAATGTCGAGGACGCGCTGGCCCTCAAATCCGAAACGGACCTGCAGTGAGGAGAAGAGACCTTCGCGTGCGCGGTCAGAGGTGGGGCGGGTACCTGCTGGTGGTACTTCGATCTTGCGGCCGCGTGCGTCGCCGGAAATGATGCGGGTTTGACCCATTAGTTCTTTGCCTCCAATTCGAGGAGTTCATCGCCGCCGGTGACGTCGGAGAAATCATCAAAAGAAACCTTGGCTACGATGCCAGGTCCCGGTGCCATGATTGGTGCCTCGAGTTTGATGGTTTCTACCGTTCCGAGTTGCATGCCGGTTTCCACGGGATCGCCTTCATCGACAAAATAGTGGACGATTCCAGCAAAAGGTGCGTAGATCTTCATGACTTAAACCCTATCAATATCAGCTCTTTTCCAGGTATTCCTGGTTGATCATTGCGATGTCGCTGACCAGCTCAAGCGCCCTGGAACGGCTGGCGGCAACCAGCTCGGTGGCGTCGATAAGCGCACGCTCGATGATTTTTTGGTCGCTGATAAACGAGAGGTGACGGAGTTTGGTGTCGCTGCCGGACTGGCGGGTGCCCAACACGTCGCCTTCTTGGCGTACCTGCAAATCAAGTTCAGAGAGTTGAAAACCGTCGGTTGTGGTGGAAATTGCGGCGAGGCGTTGGCCTTGTGGGGAGTCCTCGTCGAAGGTGGTGTGCAGCAGGCAGAGGGAATCGTGCTGTCCACGGCCAACACGGCCGCGCAGCTGGTGGATCTGGGAAACGCCGAAGCGTTCCGCCTCGCGGATGAGCATGACGGTGGCGTTGGCAACGTCAATACCGACCTCAATGACCGTGGTGGCGACCAAAATATCGATCTCACCTTGGGCGAATTCCTGCATGACCGAATCTTTGAGATCCGTGTCCATGCGACCGTGCAGCATGCCAACATTCAATCCTGGATACACCTGTTCGGAAAGATATGCGTGGATTTCCAGCACGCCGCCTTCGCCCTCAATGCGGGGACACACCACATAGGCTTGGCGTCCGGCGAGGACTTCCTCACCGATGCGTTCCCAACCGCGTTTAACCCAGCCAGGTTTGTGATCGGGAATCACCGAGGTTTGAATCGGCCGACGCCCGCCTGGAAGCTCACGCAACGTGGACACCGCCAAGTCGCCGAACACCGTCATGGCGATGGTGCGCGGGATTGGGGTCGCAGTCATGACCAGCAGATGAGGGGTCAGACCTTCCCTACCTTTGGTGCGTAACTGATCGCGCTGCTCCACGCCGAAACGGTGCTGCTCATCGACCACCACGAGTCCAAGGTCGAAGAACTCCACGGTGTCCTGGATCAGCGCATGGGTGCCGACCACAATGTCTGCGTCACCGGAGATGATTTCCAGCAGAGCCTCCTTCTTGGCTCCCGTGGGCATCGAGCCTGTCAAGAGCACAACGTTGATATCAAGGCCTGCGTCGTCGAGAGTTTTGCTCAGGCTGCGGGCATGCTGGGTGGCCAACACTTCCGTCGGGGCGAGCATGGCGCACTGCCTACCGGAATCAATTGCCTGCAGCATCGCTATCAACGACACGATGGTTTTACCCGAACCAACCTCACCTTGGAGCAGACGAGACATGGGAACGCGTTGTTCAATGTCCGCGCTGATCTCACGGATCACTTGCTTCTGTCCCGCTGTGAGCTGAAAGTTGAGGGCATCAATGAGCATGTGCTGATGGCCTTTAAGCGCGCGCGGCATGGGTGGTGCTTTGCGGTTCTTGGTATCGGCACGCCGGATCGCCATCACCGTGGCCAGCGATAGTGCTTCGTTGTATTTCAGACGGTTGATAAAAGTGCTGGGAGATTCATGGCCTGGATCGTGAATGCCGCGGATGGCCTCGTCGAAACTGGGCATGCCTTCGGGCACCACGTTCAGTGGTTCTTTGATCACCGGCATGGTTTCCAGTACCCGTTGCACCGCAGCCATGATCCGCCAGGTAGTCATGGTGGCGGTGCCGGCATAGATCGGGATGTATTCGCGATCCACCAAACGAAGTGCCACTTCTTCCACATCGCCGTAGGCAGCCAGAGATTTCATACCGCCAGTGGCGGTGAGTCGGCGGCCTGATCCAGGATCTGGGATCACAATGAACTCTGGATGAGATAGCTGAGGTTCGTTGCGAAAAAACTTCACCTTGCCGGTAAAAAGCGCACGAGTGCCTTCTGGGAGAAGACGCGGAATGTGCTTGGCTCCGAAGAAGGAAATGCCGATGCGTTCCGTCTCAGTCAAGACTGTAACCTTGTACAGCATCTTGCCGGACTGGGTATAGGACTGCTTGGCAAAGGCGACCTGACCCACGATGGTAACAAGATCGCCCTCAGTGGCATCACCAATTCCCACGCCAGAGCCGTGGTGGGAGTATTTGCGCACATGGTGGCGGAGCAACTCTTCCGCAGTGGTATAGCCCAGCGCCTTTTTAATCGCTGTGGCTTCCTTTGCCGGAAGGATGTCTTTGAGCAAACGCTCGTCATGCCAACCCAACATGTGGCTACTCCACTCCGATCTCTACCAGATTCTCCATTCCAGTAGCAGGATAGACCGTGATCTCCACATCCGTGTGAGTTCCCAGGCCACGGCGGAAAACACCTTCGTCGAAGGCGGACTGACGGTCTTGCGCAATGAGAAGGGTAATTTGCTCGCTGGAGCCGTCGAGAAGCCTTAAAGCGGTGCGCGATAGCGCGTCGTTGAGCTCCTCGGAGACCAGAGCTATCTCCGGGCCGATGAAGCTCAACAGGTCACCCTTGGAGCAGGCGCCAGCCTGGGTGAGCGCGGCGCTGGCGGCTGCGCGGATCGTGGCCGTGCGCATGGCGCCGGCGGCCTCTGCCATGGCATAGGAATCCACCGCCAGGGGTTGCGCTGGCTCATGAACGGACACCGCTGCAAGACCTGCAACCAACGTGGCAGTAGGCAAAATAACCACACTTTGCTCAAAAGCATGGCTGGAACGCTCAATGGAAACCAGCTCACGCTTAGTCAGCAGGCCATTGGGCAGCAAGATCACCTCATCGGCACCAGACTTGCGCGCGATGGAAACGATCTTTGCCACCACATCATCAGACTTGGATTGCGCGATGTTGCGGGCTACCACTTTGACACCTGCGCTGCGGTACAGCTCTGCCACCAGGCCATCGGGTGCAACAGCCATGAGGACCCGGCGTGGTTCTTCCGTGAAGCTGCCGGGAGTATCGGGGAGGATTTCAAGGCGGAGTTCGCTGACGTCTCCTGCTGCAAATGCTTTTTGGATGACCTCGCCTGCCCGGCGCGAATGGATGTGAACGGTGCCGCGGGTATCGGTTTCTCGGGCGATGAGCAGGCTGTCGCCTAGTGTTTCAAGTTCGTTGTGGAGAGCATCGAGTGTTTGGGCGGAGTCGCATGCAATGTAAAACATCACTTCTAGGTCGCCGGTTTTGCCGTGGAAGGAGGGTTCTTCGGCTGGTTCACTGTGGTTCGATGGATGGTGAGGTGGGTTTCCGTTGATTTGTTCGGCAAGGGACTCCAGGAGAATAACTAGGCCTTGTCCCCCGGCATCAACAACTCCGGCTTCTCGGAGAACAGCTAGTTGGGATGGCGTCCTGGCAAGCGCGGTGCGTGCTGCTTTCACTGCTGCGTTGACAACATCGGGCAAAGCGGTGTGTCCTGCCTCCACAAGATGCTCGGCCTCAATAGCTGCAGAACGCAACACAGTGACAACAGTGCCCTCCACAGGATCTGTAATTGCGCGATCAACTAGGGAGCGAGCAATGGATAGCGCTTCTTGGATTGTGTGGCCATCAATAACCCCGTCAGCAGCTGCCTGAGCAATAGCGCGAAGGACCTGACTAAGGACTACTCCAGAGTTTCCTCGGGCTCCACGCACAGAACCAACAGCCAAAGCCTCAGTAATCCTTGCGACATCACCCGACTCCCCCAGTTTCAGCGCTTCATCCAACGCAGCTGTCATGGTGTAGGTCATGTTTGATCCAGTGTCTGCATCTGGAACAGGAAAGACATTCAGTGCATTGATCTCTGCACGACGTTCAGAAAGCTGCTCGACAGCGGTCCTGGCCCACTCAAGAACTCCGGCAGCGTCCATTTGTTGGGAAGCTTCCTTGGAAGCTGCCGCAGGAGCCCCCGTTGAATCAGCACGGTGTTCAGGCTGTACAGACGGTGCTGGCTGCGAGCCTTCGGAACTCGAGCTTTCGGAACTGGACATAATCAGATACCTTACAGCGACCAATCGATCTCGGTGGCACCGAGGCTGCTTAAGATTTCGTTTGCACGACTAAAAGGCTTAGAGCCAAAAAAGCCTCTCGACGCCGACAGCGGTGATGGGTGCACTGAGCAGATACACGGCGTATCTCCAAGGAATTTCTGTACCTCTTGGGCTTGTTTACCCCACAGGATTGCCACCAAGGGTTGATCCCGCTCCGCCAAGGCTTTAATCGCCTGTTCGGTTACCGCTTCCCAGCCTTTACCCTTGTGGCTTCCGGCCTGCCCTGGGTGGACGGTGAGTACGCGGTTGAACAATGCGACGCCCTGGTTGCTCCATGCACGGAGGTCGCCGTCCGCGGGCAAGGCAACTTGTGTGCCAGCAACAGAGCCCGGCGCGTTAATACCTAAGTCCAAGGCCCCCTGCTCTGACGCCGAATCGCCTAAAGAGCCGACATCACTCACCAGCTCTTTGAAGATATTGTTCAGGCTCCGTGGCAGTGGTCGTACGTCTGGTTGGGTGGAAAAGCTCAGTCCCATGGCATGTCCTGGGGTGGGATATGGGTCTTGTCCCATGATAAGTACTTTTACTGCGTCAAAGGGGTAGCTAAATGCTCTGAATACGTCATCTACTGGTGGAAGGAATTCTTCTTCCGCGAGGAATGCACCGAGTTTTCGGATGGTGTCTTCGACTGGTTTGAGTACTGGTTTCCAGGAGTCGTGGATGGGGAGTTCGTCTACTGAATTCCATAGGGTGTTGGTCATTAGAAGCTTCTCCATCCATCGGAAAATGCGGGGGTTTTCTTATCTACGGTGACGAGGTCTTCGTGGCGTGTTTTAGTGACGTGGCCGATGGTGCGGAATCCAGAGGGGGCATCGCCAAACGTCGTAGAGAGCAGGGTGTGGTCTTCCCCGCCGCTTAAGATCCATCGCCAGGCGTCTGTTCCGAGTACGGAAGCGGCTTCGCTAAGGAGTTCATCGGGGCTGATGCTAGAGGAATCCACATCGATGCGCACACCAGACTTCATGGCCATTTGGTTAAGATCCACAATCAGCCCGTCCGAGTTATCAGTCATGGCGGTCGCTCCAGCAGCGCGTGCCACCATGCCTCGGCCTGGGGTGAGAACTGGTGCGCAGTGTGCATCCACCAAGGGGCGAAGGTGCTCTGGAACGTTGTCTGGACCAAAGTGCTGCAGTAGAGCAAGTCCCGCTGCAGAGTAACCAATCTTTCCGTGGGCCACCAGGGTCTGTCCTGGTCGGGCACGTCCCAACGTCAGCTCTGGCAAGGATCCACCCAGTTGACCAATCGCGGTAACAGAAATAACCAAGGAGTCCCCACTAGTGATGTCTCCGCCAACAAGTTCTGCGGAGTACTCCTCCAAGCGTTGATTCATGCCACGGGCTAAGCCTCGGACAAACTCCACGGGGGTGTGTGTGGGGGCGGAAATCGCCAACAATGCGGCTACTGGACGTGCACCCATCGCCTCAATATCAGCAAAGTTCTGCACAATCGCCTTCTGCCCTATTTGTTCCGGGGTGGACCAATCCAATTGGAAATGCCTACCCGCAACCAACATGTCGGTGGTGACAACAGCCCTGGAATTGGGTGATGCATGCCGAAGCACAGCTGCGTCATCGCCGTTGAGAGATGATCCAGCTTGCTCCGTGATCACCCGAATCACTTCAAATTCCCCAAGGTCTCCAACGGTTGGCCCGTCGCGAAGCGAATCCGGGAATGAAAGTGAGTGCGCCAAAGTCAACTCCTTGGTTCAAGTGTCAGTATTTTTCTAGTCTATCGCCCCACAGGTAGGCTCAGGACACATGAGTGCCGTGAACAGTGCTGGTCGCCCAGCCAACGGGGGAATTAACAAAACCCCCATGATTATTGCCCTAGTGTTATCTATTGTGTTGGTTTTCGCGGTGCTGTTCGGCGCCCGAGTCCTCCTTGGCCCCGCCGGCCAGCAACAGATAGCCATGAGTGGGCTTCCCGCCCCAGACGCAGAATCTGCTGAGTGCGCCGCATTACTCGAGGATCTCCCCGGCGAGGCCTTCGGGCACACCCGTGCAGAAATCATGGATCCTGTTCCACCGGGCGCTGCCGCCTGGTCCACCTCAGACCTCGAGCGTGTGACGCTGCGTTGTGGCGTCGATATGCCATTCCAGTACACCGCGCTCGCCAACACTGTCGACGTCGACGGCACCACCTGGCTACCTGTCTCCGACATGACCCCCGGCTCCTCCCTGGAAACCTGGTACTCCGTCAACCGCTTCCCCGTCGTCGCCATCACCGCCGATGACATCAGCACCGACAGCGCCGACAACCCCGTCACCCCCTTCAGCAGCGCCGTCGACAAGCTAGAAAAGCGCGACGGCCAGCCCTTCGACGCCCCACTTACCGGCTTGAGCTCAGCCGGCACCACATGCACTTCGCTTTTCGACGCCCTCCCCCGCCAACTCGAAGTCGGCGGCGACGACGGCACAACGTACGAACGCATCGAGGAGGACCGCATGCAGGCCGCCGGATACTCCGACGACGCAGTCGCATGGGACGCGCCGGGATTAGAGCCCATCGTGATTCGTTGTGGCGTGGAGCCTTCTGAGAACTACGCAGCCGGTGCCATGTTGCAGCAGATCGATGACATCCCGTGGTTCGAGGACACCATTTTGGCCTCCGGTACCACCTCGTCTACCTGGTATGCCCTTGGACGCGAGATCGACATCGCCGTGTCTCTGCCTCAGGCTGCTTCCTCTTCCCTGATTACTATCTCCGGTTTCATTGAAGACACGGTTCCTGCGGAATAAGACATAAAAAATAGCCCCACCTTGAGTTTTGAGGTGGGGCTATTTTTTATTTGAGGTTAATTATCGCGGTGCAACGCCTGCTGCACCAACACATCCAACAATTCCTCATAGGCCACGCCTGATGCTGTGAACATCTGTGGGTACATGGAAATGGGGGTAAATCCTGGCATGGTGTTGATCTCATTGAGCACAGGACCATTGGCGGTAACAAAGAAGTCCACGCGGGCAAGGCCTTCACACGCAAGAGCCTGGAAAGATTCCACAGCCAAAGACTGGATCAGTTCCGTGGTCTTCTCATCAAGCGGTGCTGGGATCTCTGCAGTAACAACGTTGTCCAAGTACTTGGTATCAAAGTCATAGAATCCACCAGCGCCTGATTCGGTGCCAGACAGCAACGCAGGAACAGACGCCACGATACGACCGTCTGGATACTGCAGCACGCCACACTCCACCTCAGAGCCAACGATCTCTGATTCCACAATGACCTTCTCATCATGGGCACGAGCAAGCCCCACAGCCTTATTAAAATCCTCCCACGCAGTAACACGAGAGATACCAATCGATGAGCCACCACGCGCAGGCTTCACAAATACAGGCAGGCCCAGCAGGTTCTTTTCTGCCTCGGTCAGCTCGGTACGATCACGTAGAATCACCTCACGGCCAACGGGCAGGCCTTCCGCTGCCATGAGCTTCTTAGTGTATTCCTTGTCCATTCCCGCAGCAGAGGCCAGCACACCTGGGCCAACGACCGGAATATCAGACAGTGCAAACAGACCCTGCACAGTACCGTCTTCACCAAAACGACCATGCAGCACAGGGAAAATCACATCAGCGGTGGCATACAGGCTGCCATCGGAAAAGTGGAACTCTCCACGGTGTGCGGGATCCAGGCTTGGGCGAACTTCTTCACGATGCTCCACCTCAGGCATAGTGCGATCGATGAGAGTTAGCTTCTGCGGATCGGTTTCACCAACAACCCACGCACCGTCGACAGTAATGCCGACGGGGATCACATCGTACTTCTCAGGATCAAGATGGGCCATGATGGCACCAGCGGAGACGCAGGAGACGGAGTGCTCAGAACTGCGACCACCATAAACGACTGCGACGCGGACTTTTCCGGAATTAGAGTTGCTCACAGCATTGAAGCTTACAACCTAAGACTACTCAGCCTTCTTAGACCTGCCCATGAGAGCCACAATCATGTCAGTTACTTTCATATCCCGGTGGCACACACCGTAGACAGCCTGGGTGATTGGCATCTCCACGCCAAGCTTGGTGGCAAGATCAAAAATCGACTGCGAGGAAATAACACCCTCCGCAACCTGACCATTGGTTGCCTCGCGAGCCTTCTCCAGGGATTCACCCTGACCCAAACGCTCACCGAAGCTGCGGTTACGCGACAGCGGTGATGAACACGTAGCCACCAAGTCGCCCATTCCCGCAAGGCCAGAAAAAGTCTTCGCATCCGCACCCAATGTGGCACCGAGGCGTGCGATCTCTGCAAGGCCACGAGTAATCAACGATGCATTGGTGTTCTCACCCAGGCCGTAACCGTGGGAAATACCACAGGCCAGCGCGATGACGTTCTTACACGCACCACCGATTTCGGTGCCCACCACATCAGTGTTGGTGTACGGGCGGAAATACGGCGCAGCCACTGCAGCCTGCACAAGTTTCGCTCGGTTTTCATCAGGGCAAGCAATCACCGTAGCTGCAGGCTGCCCCTCCGCGATCTCACGAGCAAGGTTTGGCCCCGACAACACCGCGATGCGTGAAGGATCCGCTTCCGTCACCTCCGCGATCACTTCACTCATCCGCAGGTGCGTGCCCTTTTCAATACCTTTAGCCAAGGACACCAAGGTCGCATCCTGCGGGATCGTCTCTTTCCACTCCGCCAAATTGCCACGCAACGCCTGCGAAGGAATCGCCAACACCACAATGGCTGCGCCCTCTAAAGCCTCCGTTGCCGATGATGTGACCTGCAGCGACTCCGGCAACGTAATCCCCGGAAGATAATCACGGTTTTCATGGCTGTCACGGATGGTGCTTGCCAACTCTTCCCGCCTCGCCCACAACGTCACAGCGTTGCCAGCATCAGAGAAGACCTTGGCCAACGTGGTTCCCCAGGAACCTGCACCCATCACGCTTACAGAAACCACGCGAAACCCACCTTTCGAAAACGATATTTAACCGTCTCAGGTTAGCCTATGTCCCAAGCCACCCGCATGGAAACCTCCTGGAAACCTGCCGCTGCTGCCCAGAATTTGCCAGGAATCATCCAAAAATGTCGCCACACGCCGAGTCCAGAATGTGCAATGAGCGGGTCGCTGGTGAACAATAGATAGAAGTAGTTTTTCATTCACTTATGTGCGCGTTTTTAATCTGGTTTCTACCAAGAACTGTGTGCACCACAACGCGAAAGGTGAATCGCACCCAATGGCAAATAAGAACAATAAGCCTCATGAGGTGGACAAAGACCAAGATTCAGCCATGCTGATCAACGGTCGCCTGCAACAGATCCCGGCGCGTCCCACTGAGGAATTCACCCGCCCAACTCTTGCAGCAGGTGCAGTACTGTGGCGCGGCGACATCACCAACCTGGACAGCATCGAGGTCGCTGTCATCCACCGCCCGCACTATGATGACTGGTCCCTGGCCAAGGGCAAAGTCGATCCCGGCGAGTCTATTCCGACCACCGCGGCCCGTGAAATCCTTGAAGAAACTGGCTACGACATCCGTCTGGGCAAGCTGATCGGCAAGGTTACTTACCCTGTGCTCGACCGAACCAAAGTGGTCTACTACTGGACTGCCCAGGTTCTTGGTGGAGAGTTTGTCCCCAACGATGAAGTTGATGAAATCCGTTGGCTGTCTGTTGATGAAGCATGCGAGTTGCTCAGCTACCAAGTAGATACCGAAGTTCTGGCCAAGGCAGCAAAGCGTTTTCGCACTCCTTCCACCACTCGGGTGCTGTATGTTCGCCATGCTCATGCACATGGTCGCCAAACCTGGGGTGGCGACGACAATAAGCGCCCATTGGACAAAAAGGGGCGTCGACAAGCAGAAATGCTCGTACCCATGTTGTTGCCCTTCAAACCCACCGCAATTTACTCGGCGGTGCCCGATCGCTGCCAAGCCACCGCGCTCCCCCTTGCCGATGAGCTCGGCCTCGACGTGTCCGTCAACCGACTGTTCGGCGACGACGCCTGGGAAACCGATCCCGAGGCCTGCAAGAAGCGCTTCACCGACGTGGTTGCACAAGGTGGCGTGCCGATGATCGTTGGGCAGGGCGACATCATTCCGGAAATGATCAAATGGTTCTCCGAGAACGGCACCCTCCCTATCGATGAGAAGATCAAGGCGAAAAAGGGCAGCGTGTGGGTGTTGAGCTTTCACGACGGTGTGTTCACCGGCGCTGATTACCTGGCGAGTTCCCTGCCGGTTAAATAGGAGCGCGTTTAAGGCCTCCGGTTTGGCGAGCGGGCATGGGCTTGGGTTTGAGCCTGTTAGGGGCTTAGAACCCATCCTAGAGGGGCACTTTTCATGCGTTCTAGGTAATGGTTTCGGCTTGCTCGGGGCGGAACGTCATATTAAACCAAGGGTCTTGGCTTGCCGGGGTCCCTTGGTCTGGATATGCACTTCCCAGGCCTCAAAACGTACGAAAAAGACCAAGACCTTAAGGGAATCCAGGGCCTCTTGGTCTATTCCAGACATGCCCACTCCACTCGCCCACCAAGACGCACAAATGCACCCCGCGACAATGAAGGTTGCGGGGTGCTTTCGCTATCAGACTGAAACTTAAGCGTTAGTGCGTGGCTTAAACGCAGGGCGCTTAGCCTCGTAGTCTTCAATTTCATCGAGCTTGCGCAGGGTCAGGCCAGCGTCGTCGAGGCCTTCCATCAAACGCCAGCGAATGTAAGGGTCAACTTCGAAGCTGATCACTACGTCGCCTGCAGTGACGATCTGCTTTTCCAGGTTCACGGTCAGTTCGAGGCCCGGGGTTTGTTCCATGAGCTTCCACAGAAGTTCGATGTCGGACTGTTCCATGATGCCGGCGAGCATGCCAGCTTTTCCGGAGTTGCCGCGGAAGATGTCGGCGAATCGTGAGGAGAAGACAGCGCGGAAGCCGTAGTCCATGAGTGCCCAGACGGCGTGCTCGCGGGAGGAGCCGGTGCCAAAGTCAGGGCCTGCTACGAGAACGGAGCCGTTCTTGTAGGTGTCGGTGTTGAGGACAAAGTTGGGGTCGTTTTGGCGCCAGTTGGAAAACAGTCCGTCTTCGAAGCCTGTGCGGGTGACGCGCTTGAGGTAGACGGCGGGGATGATCTGGTCGGTGTCCACGTTGGATCGCTGCAGTGGAACGCCAACGCCGGTGTGGGTGGTAAATTTTTCCATTCTTTTTCTAGCCTTCCTTAGATATCTGCAGGTGAGGACAGGGTGCCGCGGATTGCGGTGGCGGCTGCGACTGCTGGGGATACCAGGTGGGTGCGGCCTCCTGGTCCTTGGCGTCCTTCGAAGTTTCGGTTGGAGGTGGATGCAGAGCGCTCGCCTGGCTTCAGTTGGTCTGGGTTCATGCCCAGGCACATGGAGCAGCCTGCGGTACGCCATTCAGCGCCAGCGTCGGTGAAGATTTTGTCCAGTCCGAGTGCTTCGGCCTCTTGCTTGATCCAGGTGGAGGAAGGCACGACCATCATGCGCATGCCGTCGGCGATTTTGTGGCCCTTGAGGATGTCAGCGGCGATCTGCAGGTCTTCGATGCGGGCGTTGGTGCAGGATCCCAGGAAGACGGTGTCGATCTTGATGTCGCGCAGTGGGGTTCCTGGTACCAGGTCCATGTACTGCAGTGCCTTTTCGGCTGCTGCCTTGTCGTTGTCGTTGGTGAAGTCTTCTGGGTTTGGCACGGTTTCGCTCAGTGGCAGACCTTGGCCTGGGTTGGTGCCCCAGGTGATGAATGGGGTCAGTGCGGAGCCATCGATTTCTACGACCTTGTCAAAGGTTGCGCCTTCGTCGGTTGGCAGGGTCTTCCAGTAAGCAACTGCTTCGTCCCAGTCGGCGCCCTTTGGTGCCATTTCGCGGCCTTCAACGTAGTCGAAGGTGGTTTGGTCTGGGGCGATCATGCCGGCACGTGCGCCAGCTTCGATGGACATGTTGCACATGGTCATGCGTGCATCCATGGACATCTTGCGGATTGCTTCGCCGCGGTATTCCAGAACGTAGCCTTGTCCACCACCGGTGCCGATCTTGGCAATGATCGCCAGGATCAGGTCCTTGGAGGAAACACCTGGCTGCAGTTCGCCAGTAACTTCAATGGCCATGGTCTTGAAAGGCTTCAATGGCAGGGTCTGAGTGGCCATGACGTGCTCAACCTCAGAGGTACCGATACCGAATGCCATGGAGCCAAACGCGCCGTGAGTAGAGGTGTGGGAGTCACCGCACACAATGGTCATGCCCGGCTGAGTTGCGCCCAGCTGTGGGCCAACGGTGTGCACGATGCCCTGGCGGACATCACCCATTGGGTGCAGGCGAACACCGAACTCTTCACAGTTGTCGCGCAGGGTGGATACCTGCAGGCGGGAAATCTGGTCGTTGATTTCCAGCAGTGAGCCAGTCTTGATGCCTTCGGTTGGCACGTTGTGGTCTTCGGTGGCCAGGTGCAGTTCTGGGTGGCGCAGTTTGCGGCCAGTCATGCGCAGGCCGTCGAATGCCTGTGGTGAGGTCACTTCATGCAGCAGCTGCAGGTCGATGTAGAGGAGGTCGGGCTCGCCGTTTTCTCCCTTGGACACGACATGGTCGCGCCACACCTTCTCTGCCAGGGTCAGCTTCTCAGTTGAGGTGCTGTTCTCCACGGGGCTGGTCATGGAACTCACCGTCCTTACAGTGCGTAAAAATTTTCAGGAATTTCTAGCCCACATTCTAGCAAGCAAATCTCACAATGTGGGACAAGAGTTTCGTTGTCTGAGACAGTATAACCTAAAACGCGCCAAAAATGTCACGTCCTGCGTTTTAGATTTACCTCACACTTTATACAGCTCCCCTGCAGGGAATCGATATCCACAACGTTTAAACCCCAACCTGCAAGCGTCTCACTCTATGAAATGTAAGATTCAAAGAATGGGACAGCAAGAAATTATCGAGGACTCCACCGAGAGCGGTATTAAGGTTTTAGACCGCACTGTATTAATCCTCAATGTCATCGCAGAACAGCCTCGATCGTTGGCAGAGCTCGCAGCTGCCACCGATCTGCCCAGGGCTACAGCCCACCGCCTCGCCTCAGCGCTTGAGGTACACGGCATGTTGGCACGCTCCCGCGATAATAGATGGACCATCGGCGCACGGCTTGCCTCATTGGGTGCACGCGGCGCTGACACCCTCATCGATACGGCCGTACCAATTATGGCCGACCTTATGGAGCGCACCGGCGAATCCGTTCAGCTTTATCGCCTCACCGGCACCACCCGCACGTGTGTGGCCAGCCAAGAGCCCAGCTCCGGGCTAAAAAACGTGGTTCCCGTGGGCACTCGCATGCCTTTAAATGCAGGGTCAGCAGCGCGCGTTTTTGCCGCCTACCTCCCCATCCCCTCTGCCAGCGTCTTTTCCCGCGAGGAGCTTGACCAGGTGCGCGCCACCGGCTTAGCGGAGTCCGTGGGCGAGCGCGAACTCGGCCTTGCTAGCCTCTCCTCCCCTGTTTTTGATTCCAACGGATCCATGATCGCAGCACTGTCCATCTCCGGCGTGGCCGAGCGCCTCAAACCCCACCCCGCCGCCATGTGGGGCACCGAGCTTATCGACGCCGCCGAGCGCCTAGGCGCTTTGCTTTAAGAGCTTTTCGACGCACCACCCCAGTTGTTTATTCAACTCATTGAACCCTAAGCGCTGGAGAGATATCTGATAAACCTCGCTATACCACCAGATTTGCTGCTCTTTGCTAGCGTTAAAGCGTTGCCATAAATCTTCACCGTGTATTTCAAGGTCATCCAAGATGGACATGAGATTATGCAGTTTATCTGCGGTGGAGATTAAGACAGCCTCTAAGCTGGCACCTGCGCTGAGGTGCAGGAGGTAAGCGTCGGCACGCGCTTTCCAGCTTTTTAAGGGCTGTTTGGTGAGCTCTTCCACCAACCCGCGCACCCGCGGACCAAAATCAGCTTCAAGTTGGGCAGAATTGTATTCCTCGGGTACGTCTTCGAGGGTGTCGTGGAGCAGCCCGGCGATGAGTACATCTTCATCATTAGTGACGCTGGCCAGCAAGTACATCACTGAATAAAGATGGCTGACATAGGGAATTCCACCGCCTTTGCGCACGTGGTGGCGGTGTGCCCACGCGGCAGTATTCATAGCTTTACGAAGGCGCGGGGAAAGTGTATTCACGCAGGAAACTTTCGGCTAGAATTTTTAATATATATCCCATGCAAATCGCAGGAGGAATAGATGTTGAAATTCCAGTCTAGAGCCTTAATCCTCACAGTTTCTATGCTTGCAACTTTAAGTGGATGCAGCCAGGAATCCGATCCCATTCAGTCACCAATAACAATCACCACAACCGCCACGACCATGCTCACCACAACGGTCACTACATCCGCCCCGAACCCAGTTCCCCCAGATGCACAGCTGGGCGATTCTGTAGACCTGGAAGTTTCGCGAGCCACAGTATGCATTTGTGGCGATGGATACGGCACCACTACCTGGCTCGCAGGGACGGATACCAGCTGCGAGTTTGTCGGCGCGGTGCATCAAAAATTAGTAACCGGAGTAAATGCCACCACTGAAGATATCCGCGACTTTTTACCGATGGACATTAATGTCACCAGCCCCGTCACTGGCCAGGAATATCAGATGAGCTGCACTAATGAGAGTGCGAAAGTAAGTGCATGCCGTAGCAACACTAACGCCAGCGTTTATTTTTACTAGGAACGTGAGCTTGGTTTCATAATACCCCCCAGGGTATTGTTAGCCAGGTGATTCTAGCCCTTCTTGGCGGCCTAATAATAGGCCTACTTCTTGGCATGCTCGGTGGTGGCGGTGCCATCCTTGCCATTCCGCTGCTTATTTATGGATTTTCTTTTAGCGCCACGCAAGCTACTGCAGCTTCATTAATCATCGTCGGACTAGGCGCCCTCATTGGCCTGATCAGTCAATACGCTGCCGGGCACGTCCGCCTTAAAGAGGGTCTAAGCTTTGGCCTTTTAGGGTTGGTCGGCTCATTTGTGGGCAGTCACCTTGCTAGCAATATCCCCGATTCCCTACTCCTGAGCGGCTTTGCCATCCTCACGCTCGTGGTGGCGTTGACCATGATTTCTAAATTAAGAAGCACCCGAGAATACATAACCAGAAGGCCAAGCATCCTTGCCATTGCCCTTAGTGCCACCGGCGTGGGATTTTTGACGGGATTTTTTGGTGTGGGTGGCGGTTTTGCCATTGTGCCAGCCTTGATTTTTGCGCTCGGTTTTTCCATGCGGCAGGCTAGCGCCACTTCCCTAGTGGTGATCGCCGTTAACAGCGCTATTGCCATGGGATTTAGATATTCCGATTTGGCAAGTATTGACTGATCAGTGATCTCGCCAATTATCATCACCACCGTATTGGGCGCTTTTAGTGGCGTAAAACTAGCCAAAAAGGTCAAAGTATCATCACTGCAACTAGGTTTTGCTGGCTTCTTGATCTTCATTTCGATCTATATGGGATTTCAGAATTTCCCGGACCTTTTTTAAAACTTCAACATATACCCCCCAGGGTATCTTGACAGATTAAAGCTCGATGTTTTAGGCTCTACATATACCCCCAAGGGTATCCCATCAACTTTGATCTAAGGTGTCACATGCTTTTTGAACGCATCTACGAAGAAGGCCTCGCCCAAGCCAGCTATTTCATTGGCTGCCAACGCGAAGGCAAAGCGATTGTTGTTGATGCTCGCCGAGATATCCAGACCTATCTGGACCTTGCAGCAAAAAACAACATGGTCATTAGCGCCGTAACCGAAACCCATATTCATGCCGATTATCTCTCCGGTACTCGCGAACTTGCAGCTGCCACCGGCGCCGAGATTTTCCTCTCTGGCGAAGGCGGAGCTGATTGGCAATATGGCTTTACAGGCACCACCTTGATGCACAATTCCACCATCAAGCTGGGAAATATCACCATCACAGCCAAGCACACTCCCGGACACACTCCAGAGCACCTGTCATTTTTGATCACTGATGGTGCGGTCTCAAAGGATCCCGGTTTTATGCTCAGCGGTGACTTCGTCTTCGTAGGTGACGTGGGACGTCCAGATTTACTTGATGAGGCAGCTGGCGGTGTGGACACCCGCTTCGCCGGAGCACAGCAACTCTTCCATAGCCTAAAAGAGCAGTTCCTTACACTCCCCGACCACATTCAGGTTTATCCAGGTCATGGTGCTGGCAGCCCTTGTGGCAAGGCATTGGGCGCGATCCCTAGCACCACCGTGGGATATGAAAAGGCTAATGCCTGGTGGGCTCCATATCTGCGCAGTGATGATGAAGCCGGCTTTGTGGAAGAGCTTCTCGACGGCCAGCCAGATGCCCACGCTTACTTTGCTCGCATGAAAAAGCAGAACAAGCAGGGACCTGCAGTACTTGGTACATTATCCCCGCTTGTGAAGCTAGAAGCCGAGGAAGTCGTCGAAAAGCTTGGTTCTGAAGCAGTATTTGTGGACACCCGCGAGCAAAACCAAGTCCATCTCGGAACCGTTGTTGGGGCATTGAATATTCCGCGCGGCGCCAAGGCGTCCAATTTTGCGGCGTGGGTTATTGATCCTCAAAAGGATGCTCAGGACCTTATTGTTTTGGCTCCGGACGCCAATACCGCTGCGGATTTCCGCGACGCTTTGCTGCGGGTTGGCATCGACACTGTGCGTTATTTCACCAACAGTATCGATGGATTGCCTACCTTTGTGCCAGAACTCATCTCCCCCGCTGAGCTAGCTGAGACCACCTATGACGCACTGATTGATATCCGTGCAAAGTCCGAATTTGCCGCTGGCAGCATTCCCGGCGCGCAGCAGCTTTCTGGAGGTTCGGCCATGTGGCGCCTCAATGAGCTGCCTGCGGGTGGCACTTTGGTAACCTTCTGCCAATCAGGAGCGCGAAATACCGTGGTAGCCAATGCTTTGCGACGCGCCGGATTCACCGTTATCGAGCTCGAGGGCAGCTACGCCGCGTGGGAAAAATCAGCTGCCAATCCTAAAAACTTGCAGACTGCCGTCTAGTTTTAGATCCGGCGCTGTATCAACTAAACAATCACCCCTTTTAAGAGAGGCCACATTATGTGTCGCGCAGTTACTTGTAAGAAGTGCGGAAAGACCACCTGGGCAGGCTGCGGCCAGCACGTTGATCAGGTTATGAAAAATGTTCCGAGCTCCCAGCGTTGCCAGGGCCACGAGGCAGAGCCTTCCAAGGGCTTCCTTTCCAAGCTTTTCGGCTAAGCATGCCAGATATGGCCAATCCTTCCGGGGGTTGGCCGTTTTTTGCTTTTCGACGCAAACCCACCGCCGCAGGCAAGAGTTTTTCGTCGAAAAGCGCAGTGTTTTTAGCAATCGGAAGCAATTATCGAATTTAATAGTCCCAGTTATGCCCGATTGGGCTACATTTTCGGACATTTTCCTTTAGACTTATCTGCTATGACTGAAAAACAGCCACTCCCCGCCGACCTCGTCGGCAGCCATGTTCGTGCCGCTGCTGGCACCCCCGCGGACCTCGCTACTGATCGCAAGTTCTGGACTGGTCTTTCCCGTGCAGTCCAGGAGCGCATTGCCGATGATTGGGAGCGCACCCGCGAAGCTTATGGTGCTGCTCGCCAGCAACATTATTTCTCCGCTGAATTCCTCATGGGCCGTGCACTGCTGAACAACCTGACCAACTTAGGTCTGGTTGATGAGGCTGCAGCTGCTACCCGTGAGCTGGGCCATGAGCTCACCGACATCCTGGAAATCGAAAATGACGCAGCACTGGGCAATGGTGGCTTGGGCCGCCTCGCCGCTTGCTTCCTCGATTCTGCTGTTACCCAGGACTACCCCGTTACTGGTTATGGTCTGCTCTACCGCTTCGGTCTTTTCCGTCAGTCCTTTAACGAGGGCTTCCAGGTAGAAAAGCCAGACCCATGGCGCGAAGAGGAATATCCTTTTACCATTCGTCGTGCATCCAACCAGTTGGTTGTGTGCTTTGACGATATGAAAACCCGCGCTATTCCTTATGACATGCCGATCACCGGCTATGGCACTCACAACGTGGGAACTCTGCGCCTGTGGAAGGCGGAGCCGTGGGAAGAATTCGATTACGATGCCTTCAACTCACAGCGCTTTACCGACGCCATCATCGAGCGCGAGCGCGTTTCCGATATCTGCCGTGTGCTCTACCCTAATGACACCACCTACGAGGGCAAGAAGCTGCGCGTTCGCCAGCAGTACTTCTTCACCTCTGCTTCCCTGCAGGCCATGATTCAGGGCCACCTGGCGCACCACAAGGACCTCAGCAACTTTGCCGAATTCCACTCCGTGCAGCTCAATGACACTCACCCAGTGTTGGCTATCCCTGAGCTTATGCGTCTGCTCATAGACGAGCATGACATGAGCTGGGAAGAATCCTGGGCAATCGTATCCAAGACCTTCGCATACACCAACCACACCGTGCTCACCGAAGCTCTTGAGCAGTGGGATCAGCAGATCTTCCAGCAGCTGTTCTGGCGTGTGTGGGAAATCATCGCAGAGATCGATCGTCGCTTCCGTTTGGAGCGCGCAGCCGATGGACTGGATGAAGAGACCATCAACCGCATGGCTCCAATCCAGCACGGCACTGTTCATATGGCATGGATTGCCTGTTACGCAGCATATTCCATCAATGGCGTGGCAGCGCTGCACACCGAGATCATCAAGGCCGAAACCTTGGCTGACTGGTACGCACTGTGGCCAGAGAAGTTCAACAACAAGACTAACGGTGTTACCCCTCGCCGCTGGCTGCGCATGATCAACCCAGGCCTGTCTGACCTGCTCACTCGCCTCTCCGGTTCCGATGATTGGGTAACCGATCTGGATGAGCTGAAGAAGCTGCGCTCCTATGCCGACGATAAGTCCGTGCTTGAAGAACTCCGCGCTATCAAGGCTGCTAATAAGCAAGACTTCGCCGAGTGGATCCTCGAGCGCCAGGGCATTGAGATTGATCCAGAATCCATCTTTGACGTGCAGATTAAGCGCCTCCACGAGTACAAGCGCCAGCTCATGAACGCGCTCTACGTTCTGGACCTTTACTTCCGCATTAAGGAAGATGGCCTCACCGACATCCCAGCACGCACTGTCATCTTTGGTGCAAAGGCCGCACCGGGTTATGTTCGCGCCAAGGCGATTATCAAGCTCATCAACTCTATTGCTGACTTGGTAAACAACGATCCTGAGGTCTCCCCGCTGCTCAAGGTGGTCTTTGTAGAGAACTACAACGTCTCCCCTGCTGAGCACATCTTGCCTGCTTCTGATGTCTCCGAGCAGATTTCCACCGCCGGCAAGGAAGCCAGCGGTACCTCCAACATGAAGTTCATGATGAACGGCGCCCTCACCCTGGGCACCATGGACGGCGCCAACGTAGAGATCGTGGATTCTGTGGGCGAGGAAAACGCCTATATCTTCGGTGCTCGCGTGGAAGAATTGCCAGCCCTGCGCGAAAGCTACCAGCCATATGAGCTCTATGAGACCGTCCCTGGCCTCAAGCGCGCATTGGACGCCCTGGATAACGGCACCCTCAACGACAACAACAGTGGCTTGTTCTATGACCTCAAGCATTCCTTGATCCACGGTTATGGAAAAGACGCCAGCGACACCTACTACGTGCTTGGCGATTTCGCAGACTACCGCGAAGCCCGCGACCGCATGGCCACCGACTACGCCTCCGATCCCCTGGGTTGGGCGCGCATGGCCTGGATCAACATTTGCGAGTCCGGCCGCTTCTCCTCCGACCGCACCATCCGCGATTATGCCACCGAGATCTGGAAGCTCAAGCCAACTCCTGCTGTTAAGAAGTAGGTTTTAACCTCCGCTTCTAACAAACGGCTAACCCTTTTGGGTTAGCCGTTTTTTGGGGTTAAGGGGTTTAAAAGAGGGCTTTTCGACGAGTGCTGATCGGCATTCTTATTTCCCACAATGGCAAGGGGTTCGTGGAAAAGCGCGCTTCGTGCCCCTGAAAAATAGTTTTCCCGCGCGGGAGGCGCCTGATCAAACCGCGCGGTTATTTCTACCTAATCCTGTTCAGTGCCATATTCCCGCTGAACATACTTGAAAGCCTCTAAAGCCTGTTTAAATCCTTCGTGAAAATCCAGGCCCGGGCTTGTTGGCACTATCCCCAGGGAAAGATTGCCATAACAACCATTGCGGTCGTACTTCGGACCAATACTGACCATGTAATGCCCATTTTTGGACTCAAAACGCATGAGACGACTGGTTGGACTAGATCCACTCCATTCAGCCGGACCACCATTTTTTACAAACCATTCCATCCGAGCCGGATCATGATTCCAACCGCGAATATGTTCCCCACCAGCATCAAACTCGACGAACTGGCCATCCATACGCAGGTTAGTAACTGGCTCCCATGTCGCCCTTTCGCGCAAAACCTTTACTTGTAGGTAGAAGGGTTCGTGTCCTGGTAAATGATGTCCGCAGCTATTGGGCAATGGAGGCTTAGCAGAAATATTCCCCATGGGAATCTCCTTCAAAAAATCGCTCTTCTCTGCATTCTCTTGAGTACAGAGCCGATCTTCCTTCGGGGGCACCGTGCGCGATGCGCGGTTGCCAGTCAGCCTGCCGAAGGGCTTGCGGCTGATCTTCTTGATCGTAAAATCGACATTAGCAGACAGCTTGGTCTAGATGCAAGCCGAATTTATAATGTCCCAATCCTTTTGTGTCGATGGATTCACCGATACCCTAGCCACTCTATTCAGGACATCAGATACGAGCGCTTGAAGAAAAAACAAGAGCCCCGGTGATGTACCAAAATGGTAGGGATCACTCCGGGGCTTAGGAATCCTAAGTGTAAGACCTTGGAGACGTGACTGGCAACTCCCCTACATCTATCGCAGAGCTCGAACAGTGGTTCTCCATCCCTAGAATGAATACATACCGAAATTCTGAAAATCCCGAAGGTTTTTACATCTGGAATACCCAGTTATCTAAACCATATTTAGAAGATATACAACATGTAGAAGTGCTTTTAAGAAACAGGGTTGACGCCCAATTACGATCTGCTCGTGGCCCCTTCTGGTTTGAAGATGATAGCTATTTTAGATTTGCTCAACAGTTCAAAAAAGCTCTAACAACCGCCAAAAGAAGAACTAAAACAAACGATTCTCCTGGGAAAATTATCACCGCTCAGCAAGTCCCATTTAGACGTCGACGATAGGAACCTCAATATGTTTGATTCAGCAGTTTTTAATGTCGCCTCTTGGATTGAGAAAAATGCCACTAAGAGATTGCGCGGATAGAAAGATACAGGGGGCCACGGTGGGGTGGTGAACAAGAGCAGGCACGAGGCCTGGTAGATACGGATTCGACCAAGAAAACGTACACCACTCAGGAGCACTCGTGCCTGCCCTTCCATCCTCTATCATCGACCCCCTCTGGTGCCAGTTCGCCGCGCTGATCCCACCCGTGACCGACACCCACCCACTTCGGTGCCACCGCCCACGCATCCCGGACCGGATCATCTTCGACAAGCTCATCCAGGTCCTCGTCCTCGGCGCCTCCTATGCCAAGATCGCCGACACGACATGCTCGGCCACCACCTTGCGCACCCGCCGGGACGAGTGGATCACCGCTGGCATCTTCGAGCAGCTGGAACAGATCTGTTTGGAATTCTACGACCGTATCGTCGGACTCGATCTGGAAAACTTAAGCGTGGACGGGTGCATCGTCAAAGCCCCCTGCGGTGGTGAAGCCGCCGGGCGATCCCCGGTTGACCGGGGCAAACAAGGCACGAAACGCTCCCTGCTGGTCGACGGCGCAGGTATCCCGCTTGGGTGCGTGGTCGCCGGTGCCAACCGGCATGACTCACCGTTGTTGCGCCCGACATTGGAGAAACTAGGCCGGTTCGGACTCGCCCTGCCCGATCAAATCACCGTGCATCTGGACGCCGGATACGACTCAAGCAAGACCCGCAGTCTGTTGACCGAACTTGGCTGCGAGTGGGTGATCAGCCAGAAAGGGGTCCCGTTGCAGGCCGGGGCCCGGTGGGTGGTGGAACGGACGAACTCGTGGCATAACCGCGGGTTCAAGAAACTGCAGGTGTGTACCGAACGTCGCATCCGGGTCATTGAAGCGTTCATTTCTTTAGCCAACGCCGTGATCGTTGTTCGCCGGCTGGTCCGGGAGGCCTGGTGCACCTATCGCTGGGAGACTCGCCCGACCCAACAACCCTGACCTATCCGCGCGATCTCTAAGTAGATTCTCAAAATCTTTTACTTGGAGATCTGGCCATAGATCAGCTTTGGATAAAGCAATTACCCAAATTCGTGGGAACTGTTGGAGCTGTTTCCCATCCTCCAGGATTGCATCTTTGATCTGATTTAGGTTTTCAATGAATCCATCAAATAAATAGCTAAGATAGCGCTCCTCTTCATTGGCGTAATCATGCAGCTTTTGACCGTCAACTAAAAATAGCGCTACATCTGAGCCCAGCAGATTTCTAAACGTTTCAACTTTATCCTGCTTTTCCGAGTCCGTTACAGCTCCACCCTCAAACCATTCACCTGGATAATCATGCCAAGTGAGATTCACCTGATCAGATTTAGCAGCATCCTTAATTGGGATGTTTTTCTGTTTTAGGGAAAAGACAGTCTTATGAGACTCGAATCTATTTTGGGGTGGCGCTAGGGAATCTTCTTTCATTCCCAGATACATCTTCATTAGTTTGGTATGCCGATCATCTTTTGCACTGAGTTCAAATAGCTGACCTTCACTTTGAGTTGAATCTCGTGCAGCGCCATAAAAAGAGCAAAGTAGGGCGGTTTTGCCACTACCAGATTGACCAAAGAGGGCGATTTGTTGATCTACGGAGTTATTCATTTGCTTCATACTAGCTGTAATTGGCCACCACATAATTGAAATCCTCCCGAAAGTGATGGGCTATCTCTGTCTCGAACCTGATACTAAAATGAACATGTTCATTCAAAGGATGACTAATAGCAGATTCCAACTGCAAGCGGCTTAAACAGGCGACGCAGGCACGTGTTCTCAAGGCTGCAGTGCAACTTTTCCAGGAACTGGTCTTTGCTGCCATAACAATTCGAGGAATCGCTGAATTAGCTGGTGTAAGCACTGGAACAGTTAATGGCAGTAGGCGACAAAAATGCACTAGTAGTACAGATTTTCGACACGATGATCGAGAGCGAACATACCCAGCGTGCCGGCTCCCCCACGCGATTGGTGGTGGACACTAATTGCCATCAAACTACTCCCTGCAACTGGACTTATCGCTGGGATTTGGATACCCGGTATTGCCCTAGCAGCCAACATCGGAGTGATCTCCTATTTCTTAATTCCTGCCGTTGCTCATATACGAGCACGCTTCCTTGGACAGGCATTTTGATTTAACTACCTTGGATTGCTTGCGCTTTCAATTGCAGTGCTCGTTCTTCCATTTGCGCTCTGAATGGTTGCTCTCGAGTGGTGCAATTTGTTGATGGAGTCAGCACAACACCTTTATTGAAGGCGTGAGACACTCCTTATCTATAACCATGTTCTATCTAGAATGTTCTGAAGTCGATAGAGTTACCCAATGAAAAAAGAAGCCACTCAGTGAAATTCACTGAGTGGCTTCTTTAATTTGTACCCCGTACGGGATTTGAACCCGTGTTACCGGCGTGAGAGGCCGGCGTCCTAGGCCGCTAGACGAACGGGGCTTGTTCGTTTTTTACGACTCGATAACAATAAACCACGAAATGCTATTCATACAAATAACGAGGTCAGGTGACTTTTTTCCAGTGAGTTATAAACCCGTAAAAACAGCTAGACCCTTCCCCACCCCACATGGTCCCATGATGCTTCAGCTCTCCAAAAACTCGTGCCATATAGTCATCGTGATAAATTCCAGCGCCTTTCGAGTAATGCGTTACTTTGACAGCCCTTGTATCTGAACCGAGCTTTGCTCTGAGCTCATCAATCACATCCGGTTTGGACAATGCCTAGAAAACAACGTTGCCCATCGCGATCAACGTTGGGTTTTCACATCCTAGGGCATGCAGCTCTGCGCCCAGACCAACAACTTGCTCCATCAAGAATTCACGGTCGCGAAGTAACTTCTGCACATTGGCTGATGAAGAATTTCTTAGCGGCTCCAGTTTCCCATCCTGGAATCTAACTAGATCCGTGATGTATAAGCCCCATAATGGCGTGCCCCAGCACAGATCTCAGAGTCGGTGATCGCTAGTTGTCGTTATCTCTTCGTGAAATGACGAATACCGATACTTCCGCATGGCTTGTTTTTTGATTTGCGGGACGTTCAGCAAAATTCAAAGCACACAAGTATTAGAACAGTTCTTAAATCGCGCCTGCGGGCATCGAGCTCGAATTGCGTGGAGATCTTATTGAGTTACTGCACGCTCTGGTTGAAAAAGTATTCCGGCGCTACTGCTTAAATGGACCCCCAGGCCCCATTTCGAGCACTCCCCCAAACTGCCCATAATCCACACTGTGACGATACCCAATGAAGATAAGAGGCCCCTAAAACCTGTAACGACACCCTCTTTCGAATAATGGTTTCGAATGAAGGTGTCTGGGCTTATAAGGGTCGTTGTGTAGTTCTCTGACTGACCCTCTCAACTCCTCACAGTGGCTTCAACCTGCTGCCACCGCTTTCCGGCGTCGGTGCGGAGGTTTCGTCAACTCGAGTTAATTGTTCTCGTCGTTGCGTCCGCTGTTGCCCGCTGCGGGCTTAATGTGCCGAGTGTGGGTTGTTGAAGAAGGAGAAGTTGGGTGTCAGTTGGCTGCAACGATGTGTCATGTCGGGGCGAGCTCCTGATTCACGCATCTCTAGCGCTTGGAATCTTTGGTTATGGCGATGCCAGCTGCCGGGAGGACGGCGTCGTTGCGTCCGAACTTCTTTTTCATTCCACTTACTGCCATACACTCTCCTTTTACTGGTCGGTTCCATTGACTCCAGAGCGCCCTTTCCGAAGCCTCCAAAGTTGCATTTGTGCTGGTTAGAGCAACAACTTGTTGGTGATCGGCTATGAACTTCTCTGTATGAACCTGACTTTAACCCGAGACCGAATCTCGGTAAAGGCTTTTGCGATTTAACTCCGCAACCGCTGGAGATCTTTCACCCCCGCATTTTTAAAATCCCCTGCTACATGAGCCCGTACATTTGTCCTGGGAGGGGGTGATGTCAGATGTGTTAGCAAACACAAAAACATCCAACCCTCAATTGATGAAGGGTGGATGCTTTTAAGAGTACCCCGTACGGGATTTGAACCCGTGTTACCGGCGTGAGAGGCCGGCGTCCTAGGCCGCTAGACGAACGGGGCATTAGGACACGATCAATTGTTTTCCAGCTGATCGCAGCTGGCCTACCAGGACTCGAACCTAGAATGACGGTACCAGAAACCGTTGTGTTGCCAATTACACCATAGGCCAATCGTTTTTCAAGATTGTAAACCTTGTAAAACATTTAAAAACTTACCGCAATAGATGATGCGGAGTACCCCGTACGGGATTTGAACCCGTGTTACCGGCGTGAGAGGCCGGCGTCCTAGGCCGCTAGACGAACGGGGCATTAGGACACGATCAATTGTTTATCCAGCTGATCGCAGCTGGCCTACCAGGACTCGAACCTAGAATGACGGTACCAGAAACCGTTGTGTTGCCAATTACACCATAGGCCAATGTTAATAATTCACGCTCCAAGCAACTCGCATGGCGCGCTGTTCAACGAGGAATACTATAACCACAACCATGCAATACGGCCAAATCTGCAGGTTGCCGGGTTAGAAAATTGCAGGAAATACCCTCTAGCCAAAATTAGCCAACACCGTTAGCCCGGAGATTAGTTGCCCAACACATCACGAGAGATGAAAGCTCATGAAAACAAAGAAGCAGTCCCGCATCTTGTTCATCGCACTTGGCCTTGTCATAGCTCTACCCGCACTCTCCTTTGGCTTAAGCCAGCTCTTACCTGCAACCACCACCAGAGAAATCACCATCGATGCCCAACCAGATCAGGTGTGGGAGGTGTTGAGTGATCTAGAGTCCTTCCCGCAGTGGCATCCCACCATCACGTCTTTCAGTGGTGAAGCGGTGGTTGGGAACACCGTGGCATTTACAAACGAGGAGGGGGTTCGTCGATAAGCTTTACTCCGACCATCCTCGCGGCGGAACCCGCCCGCGAGCTGCTCTGGCTGGGACATGTGGCGTTTCCCGGGCTAATGGACGGCAACCATTCGTTTGTGCTGGAGCCTGCAGACGAGAGCACGAAGGTGACGCAGTCGGAGAGTTTTACGGGGATTCTCGGGATGTTTGCCCCACTGTTTATGGATTTGGGGGCATCATTTGAGACATCCAATAAAGCACTTGCAAATTTTGTGGAGTCTAAGCAGTGATTTTTCCCGATCCCCCCACTGGCCGCCTAGCGGAAGTTATTGATACCGCGTGGCGGTTGGTGGAAACATGTGGCTGGGCGAATGTGAGCATGCGAACCCTGGCCGCGGAGCTAAATATCAAGGCGCCATCGCTGTACAAGCATGTAAAAACGCGCGAGGATATCGCCGCACACATCGCCACGAAGGCATTTATTCAGCTGGGGCAAAGACCGCATGAACATTGTGAAAGTGTGGAGGATTTGCTTGCGGAATACCGCTCCATGGCTCGGGAAAATCCAAATATTTACCGGCTTCTCACCAGTTCAGAGTTCCCCCGCGAGCTACTTCCAGAGGGTTTAGAAACTTGGGCGGTCACACCGTTTTACCTGGTCACCGGCCATGATCCGATCAAGGGTCAAGCACTGTGGGCATTCGCGCACGGCATGGCCATCCTGGAGATCGACGCCCGATTCGCCGGCCCCAACAATGGATCCCCCGCGGATGGCATGTGGGAGATCGGCGCGCGGGCATTTGACACACAAGTATTCAACCAAGACTGAGCAAAAAGGCGCTATGCTGTGGGGAGATCGCAAGCCCCTATCCGGTCTCTACTAAGCCCCGAAGTTGAAGGGAACCTCCCCCAATGCCGTTTCCAGCACTGTTGTTGCCGCTGATTTTCTGGACAGGAATTGCAGCTTTGTCCTCTTGGGCGGTCAGCCGTGCACTTCCGCTGCGCGCCGATAATTCCATTGAGATTGATGCGCCGGTGGAAAAGGTCTGGGATTTCATCGAGGAGACCAATCGCGTGCCGGAGTGGAATGAGCACATTCTGTACGTACAGGCGCCTGGTCAGATCGAGCAGGGCATGAAGCTCAAGATGAAAACGCGGCATCCAGAGACCAATCGCCTCACTTTGAAGTTTCGCCCCACCATCGACGTGCTGCGTCCGCATCGTGAACTGACGTGGTCCACCAAAATTGTTGCGCGTTGGCTGCTCACCGTCACCGACACGATCGAGCTCAAGCCTTTGGAAGATGGCCGCACCGAGGTGGATCAATCAATGTCTTTCAGTGGCGTGTTGTCCCCCGGAGTGCCGTTTTTGGCCAGCATCAGCCGGATTAAAGAGAACTCAAATCGCCAGCTAAAAGCACTGATCGAAGCCGAGTAAACCTCCAACCCCTACATAACGTGGGGGTTTTAAGCTTGCGTAGAAATATCGTTTTTCGATAGATTTACATCTTGAAACGATATGACCATCCACGGCGCATGTCTGAAAGGTTCCCCATGAATCCCCGCATCCTCATGCTGCTTCGCATCATTTTCGGCGCAGCCTTCCTCGCCCTGTTGGTGCTGCAAGTCTTACTCGCCATCAAAATCGTGCGCGGCGGCCTCAACTCCGGCGAACTCTCCCCCATCCCGCTCACCATTCTCGCGAGCTTCGTGATCATCGGTTTCGGGCTCGTGCAGTTCATCATCGTCTGCCTGTTCGCACTGTTGCGCCTCGTGGAAGACGATGAAATCTTCGACGCCCACTCGCTCGCCTGGGTTGATCGCATCGCCATCACCATCGCAGCCGGCGCCGTTCTCCTCCTCCCAATGGCCTACATCGTCGCAGAAGTCGACGACGCCCCCGGAGCCATCGTCTTCGGCCTCATCCTCGCAATGCTCATCACGGGCGTATCCCTGCTGGTAAAAATCATGCGTACACTCCTGGCCCGCGCCATCGGATTCTCCACAGAACTGGAATCGGTGATCTAAATGGCCATCACCGTCGACATCGATGTCATGCTCGCCCGCCGCAAAATGGGCGTCGGCGAACTCGCCGAAAAAATCGGCATCACCCCAGCCAACCTCTCGGTCTTAAAAAACGGGCGCGCAAAAGCGATACGCTTCAGCACATTGGAGGCCATTTGCCGCGAGCTCGGCTGCCAGCCGGGCGACATTTTGCGTTACGACGTCTCCCTCCACAACTAAACCCGAAACGCAAAGAGCCCACCTCCCTCAGAAATTCTGAACGGAGGCGGGCTTTTGTTCATCTACAGGTTTTACTCAGCGACCACGAATGGGGTCTGCTCACGAGTAGCCTTCAGACGAACCAACGTGGATTCCTTGCCCAAAAGCTCCATGGACTCAAACAGTGGTGGGGATACAGCCTCGCCGGAGATACCAATGCGCAACGCACCGAACGCCACGCGAGGCTTCAGGCCAAGATCCTCAATGAGAGCCTTGTTCAACGCTGCTTCAATGTTTGGAGTGGTCCACTCCTCCACTGCCTCCAGCGCTGCGATACCTGCGTTGAGAGGCTCAACAGCGGTCTCCTTGAGGTTCTTCTTGGCTGCCTTCTCATTGAGCACCAGATCTTCGTCAGCGGTGACCAGGAACTTCAGCAGATCCCAGGCCTCGCTGAGCACCTTGATGCGGGTCTGAACCAGCTCCGCAGCAATGGCAAACTTCTCAGCTGGGTAATCCGCTGGGAACTCGGTGTACTCAGTCATGTACGCGCGCAGGCGACCCTCGAAATCCTTAGGCTCCAGAAGTCGGATGTGATCCGCATTGATAGCCTCAAGCTTCTTCTGGTCAAAGCGAGCTGGGTTGCCCAACACGTCAGCGACATCAAAGTTAGCGATCAACTCATCGACACCGAAAATGTCCTGATCAGCAGACAGTGACCAACCCAGCAGCGCCAGGTAGTTGAGCATGCCCTCTGGGATGATGCCGTTGTCACGGTGGTTGAACAGGCTGGACTGTGGATCACGCTTAGACAGCTTCTTGTTGCCCTCACCCATCACGAATGGCAGGTGACCAAAGGCTGGGGTGGCCTTTGCCACGCCAATGCGCTTGAGCGCCTCATACAGAGCAAGCTGACGAGGAGTCGATGGCAAAAGATCCTCACCACGCAGCACATGGGTGACTTCCATCAACGCATCATCAACAGGGTTGACCAGGGTGTACAAAGGCTCACCGTTGGAACGAGCAACCACGAAGTCAGGCTGGGTGAACGACTTGAACTCAACTTCACCGCGGACCAGGTCAGTCCACTTCCAATCCTGCTCTGGCATGCGCAGACGCCACACAGGCTTACGCCCCTCAGCCTCAAATGCTGCGACCTGCTCTTCGGTGAGATCACGGTCAAAGTTGTCGTAGCCAAGCTTAGGATCGCGGCCAGCAGCCTTGTGTCGCTCCTCAACCTCTTCGGCAGTGGAGTAAGCAGGATAGACCTCGCTGGCGTCGATAAGCTGCTTCAGCACATCCTGATAGATGTCCTTGCGCTGTGACTGGCGGTAGGGCTCATGCGGGCCGCCCTTTTCCACACCCTCATCCCAGTCCATTCCCAACCAGCGCAGGGAATCGATGATGGCGGAGTAAGACTCCTCGGAATCGCGGGCAGCGTCAGTGTCCTCAATACGGAAAACTAACTTGCCTCCAGTGTGGCGAGCATATGCCCAGTTGAACAGCGCGGTGCGCACAAGTCCAACGTGTGGGGTGCCGGTGGGCGATGGGCAGAAACGAACACGAACATCAGTCATGCAGGCCATGTTAATAGCCCGCACCCACCGCCCGCGCGTTTACCCCAGTTCTACTGGGATTAGAATGGCTAACCATGTCTGCCCACCGCAACCCCTCTGCCCCCAACACCGCCCCAGATTTCCTCTTATCCAGGGGCCACGGGTCTGTGCGCACCCAAGGATCAAAAGAAGTATTCACCGATCCCTGGGAGGCAGTAGACGCCCTTAAACAAGGGCGCGTAGCCATGGTGGTGGGTGCTTTGCCCTTCGAACGGGACAAACCAGCAGCGCTGACTGTCCCAGAACACATCATCCGCGAAGACGGCCCCCTAGAACCCCACGCCTACTACCGGTTTGGACCAGGCTCAGTACTGCACGCCAGCGTCGCAGGAATTGATCCCTCACCGATTGAGCATTTACGACGCGTCAATGCAGCCATCAGCACCATCAACAACACTGTCCTGAACAAAGTTGTGCTCGCGCGCGCCGTGGACATCTCCTTCGAGCCACCCGTTGATCCCCTGCTGGTGGCCGCCCGTTTGATTGATAACTCCCACAACAAGGACGGTTTCATCGCCGACCTGACCCCTGCAGGCCCCGACTTTGACGGCCACATGTTGGTGGGATCCTCCCCCGAGGTCCTGATCAAACGCCAAGGTTCCACCATCACCGCATACCCACTGGCCGGCTCCGCACCACGGCTTGCCGATCCAGTGCGCGATGAAGCCCAAGGACAAAACCTCCTGGCAAGTGCCAAGAACCTGAAAGAACACTCCTACGTGGTCAACCACCTTCGCACCATCCTGGAACCACTGTGCTCACAATTCGACGCCCCAACAGTTCCTGAACTGACCAAAACCAACGAAATGTGGCACCTCGCAACACCCATCGTTGGCACCCTCAAGTACCCACACATCACCGCACTAGAACTAGCCATCCGCACACACCCCACCCCCGCGATCTGTGGCACCCCCACCGACGCCGCCGAAGCCCTCATCATCGAAGCAGAATCCCCCCGAAACTTCTACGCCGGAGCAGTCGGCTGGTGTGACTCCACCGGAGACGGCGAATACATGGTAGCCATCCGCTGCGCCGAAGTATCCGAAGACGGAACCTGGGCCAGAGCATGGGCAGGCGGAGGCATCGTCGCCGAATCAGATGCCCAAGAAGAGTTTGATGAAACCACCGCGAAGCTCCAAACCATCATGCGCTCGCTTGGTTTGTGAGATGTGGTCTTAAAACACTGACTTCACGTGAGCTGGGTTTAGGGGAGCTCTCCCCTCCTTAAGTTCGATTTCTCGGTGACGATTTCTCGGTGACGATTTCTCATTGGCAAGTTCATGGGAGCGGTTTCTCAATTCCAATTTCTCGCGCTCAATTTCTTAACGGCGATTTCGCTAGGAAAAACCCCATTTTCCGACTGAAATTGAGCTTGAGAAATTGAGCGGAAGGTATTGAGCATAAGAAACCGAAACCGTGAAATCGAACTTAACGCTTCGGAAAGCCCCGCAAGTCACCATAAGCCCTTAATAGAGACCCCAAACGTGACTAAAGGCCACCCGAGTAATCCCGGGTGGCCTCAAAAACCCACTAAAAAACCTTAATCAACCTTCGTTGCCTTGAGCACAATGTCCACGTGGTGGTGTGCGCCAGCGCCGGTTTTGATGTCACGTTCGAAGGATTCCACTAGTTCGACACGGAAGGCTTCGCTCAGGTTTTCCGACAGCCACTTTGGGGTTGCTGCGGATTCTGATTCAAAGTCGTGGTGGGTGAACAGGAGGGTTCCGCCGGGTGCGACGAGGTTTTCCAGTTGCGCGACGGAGGTGTCGTTGGCTGGGATTTGGCCGTACGAGCAGCTGACGAGGTCGAATTGGCGACCGGATTCGATGGCGAATTCGGTGAATGATACCAAGAGGACTTCGGCTGATGGGGAGTTTTGTTTCGCGCGCTTCACTGCAGTTGGTGCGAAGTCGATGCCGGTGGTGGCGTATCCCTTGGAGGACAGCCACACGAGGTCAGCGCCTTCGCCACAGCCAATGTCTAGTGCGGTGCCTTCAGCTGGCTCTTCACCCAAGTAGGCGATGAGTGCTTGGTTGGGGTTGCCGCTCCAGACTTGTTCCGTGGTGGTGTATTGATTCTCCATGGATTCTGGGGTGACCTGGTCGTACGGACGCTTCTCCCCATGATCGTGATGGTGGTGATCCATTTTAGGCGTCCACAACTGGGTTGCCCAGCTTGCCGATGCCTGGAATTTCGATTTCGATGTAGTCGCCGTCAACCATTGCTTCGGTGCCTGCTGGAGAGCCGGTTGCAATAACGTCGCCTGGGAGCAGGGTCATGGAGGCGGTGATGAACTCGATAATTTCGCCCATCTTCATGATCATCTGGTTGGAGTTGGAGTCCTGCTTCAGCTGGGTTTCGCCGTCGTGGGTGAGGCGTGCCTTGATGGGCAGGTTGTCCAGGTCGATGGAGTTGATGTCAGTTTCAATCCATGGTCCGATAGGGCCGAAGGTGTCAATGCCCTTAGCGCGTGCCCACTGGCCGTCGGCGAACTGGAGGTCACGGGAGGAGACGTCGTTGATGATGGTGAAGCCCAAAACGACAGACTTCCAGTCATCAGCCTTGACGTTCTTGCAGGGCTTGCCGATAACTACTGCGAGCTCACCTTCGAATTCCACCTTGGTGGCAAAGGAAGGGATTCGGATTGGGGACTCTGGTCCGGTGACAGCTGTTGGTGGCTTCAGGAACAGGGTTGGTGGTAGTGATTCTGCGGACTTCTTAAACACCTCAGCAACGTGATCGGCGTAGTTACGGCCAATCGCGACGACTTTGCTTGGCAGCATTGGTGCCAGCAGGCGTACATCTTTAAGTGGCCATTCGCGACCGGTGAACTTTGGTTCAGTGAAGGGGGTACCCTCGATCTCACGGGCGGTGAGGTTAGCTACATCATCGCCTTCGCCTTCAATTGAGCAAAAACACATTCCATCTGGGGTGGCAATTCGTCCAAAACGCATGACCGTTATGTTACGCGTTGGGTGTGGGGGCCTGCACGATGACCCCTATTCCCAAATATCTTTGAGGGTGTTCGCCCGAAGGTGCGTGATCTGCACCAAATACACCTCGGCGCACGCCAAAGCGTCGGTTAATGCCTGGTGATTGGAGTAATTGGGAAGACCATATCGTTGTCGAATACGTGCAAGCCGGAGGTCTTCGCCACGTGGGTAGGTGGACATCCTCTCCATGTGGCGGCGTTCCATGGCAAAAGTATCCACGAGGGGGACGTCGAGAAGCGTTCCGAAATGCTTGAGGCATGCGGCCGAAATAAAATCGCGCTCGATGGGCGAAAAATGCGCCAGCATGGCACGCCCCTGGAGCGCCTGCAGCAGTTGGCCAAGCGCGTCTTTGATGTCGATACCCGCGGCGATTTCATCGTCGGTGAGCTGGTGAATCACCGCAGACGAGCCAACCGAAAACCCCTCGCTGCCGCGAATCACCACATACCCCGCGCCACTCAGATCAATCACGTCGCCGTTAATCGGCACCCACCCAATCGACACAATTTGATGCCGGTGGGGCTTCAGGCCCGTCGTTTCCACGTCCACAGCCAGCAGCTTCAGGTCTTTAATGCTTGTCGACGCACCCGGCCGCGGCACAGAATAAAACTCCTGCAACGCGCCGGTTGCGCGCCGTATTTTCGCTTTTCGACGCCCCAACACTAGATGTTCCTCACCGGATATTTAGTAGCTAACGCCGACTGCATATCTTTAATAATGGAAAATGCATCGCGCAAATGCTCCCGATCCATCTTGCCCAACGTCTTGGGATCAATGTGATAGTTCGGCTTCTCCCCCACCTTGATCAACCGCGCCTGGTGCTGGAACGCCATCGCCGCTAAGAAATCAAAGGCATCCAACAAATCCTGCGCACCCTTACGCGACACCTGACCATGGCCCGACGCAGCAATCAACCGCTCCCGAGTCCCAATCGCATCACTACCCGTGGCCAGCGCATACAGCCTCGCCATCTGCACGATGCCCGCGGTGCCACCCTTCTTAATATCCATCGTCGCGCCGTATTCACCAGAACGCTCCACCACAAGACCACGGAAAAACCCCAGCGGAGGATCGCGCCGGGCCGCAAGACTAGCCAAGTGTGCATGCATTCGACGCGCACCCCTGGCCATATTCACAGCATTTTGATGGACTTCCTTGGCCATCTCAACTTCGCCGTAAATTCCCCTGAAATCAAAGAATGTCTGGGCATGCAGCAACGCATCCGGCTCCGGCGCTGTAATCCAGGAATGGAAGGTGGAGATCCACTGGTCAGCAGTTTTCCGCCACTCCGGATTGGATGCCATCATGTCACCCGGACACAGCACCTGTCCTGCGCGGTCGAGGCCCTGGCACACGAATTCACTCAGCGCTGCAAAATACTGTCCATGCTCGCGGTCATTGTAGGAATTGTCCAGAACAAGGGCATTGTCTTGATCAGAGGCCAGTCCCATTTCTTTCCGGCCCTGCGAGCCCACCACCACAAAGCAATACGGCACTGGCGGTGCACCAAATTTCCGCTCGGCAAGAACAAGGAGCCTTCTTGCCAAAGAGTCCGCAGCCACGGTGAGCAAGCTACTGACTTCCTCCGCAGAAGCTCCCCGATCAATGAATCTCGAAGCCACCTCCGCTGCCGATTGGAAGGTGTTGGCCAATTCCTCCACGGAGTTTTTTCGCGACAGATCAGCAGTGAGGTAAATCGGATCGTGGCGCAGCAAGCGCATGATGTCAGCTGCAGTGACGATGCCGGAGATTTGGCCATCATCCACAATCGGCAAGTGGTGGATACGCAGCTCCGACATCAACAACATGGCCTCAAAAGCCAACCCCTGCGAGGTCGCGCAACGCGGATCCACCGTCATCACCTCAGAGACCGGCAGCTGAATATCCAAATCCTTCGCCACCACCCTGCTGCGCATATCGCGATCGGTGATGATGCCTTTGAGTTCCCCATCGATCTGCACCAGCAACGAAGACACTCCGAACTCATCCATCTTGATGGCAGCATCCATGATCGTGGTGTCCGGGCTGCAGGAAATCGGGTTGGCGATCTTGAACTCCCCCAACTTCGTGCGCAGCACCTTCGAACTAGATTCTTGGCGCAATTGATCAGCAGCGGCGCGGATACGCTTCGACCAGCTGGAGTAGTAACGGTTCAGATCAGGGTTGCGCTTAGCTAACTCATCAAAATCATCACGCCCCAGACGCAACACCAAGGAATCTTCCACGGCAACCATACGGTACCGAGAATTTCGTTCTGGCCCCATCGTGGAATAGCCAAACGAGCGCCCCGCGTCACGGCGATCCAGCAGTACGCCCTCCTGATCAAGAACATCAATGGCACCCGATCTGATTACCCCCATGTAATGATTGGGCACACCAATTGGGATGATCTCTTCCCCACGCCGAAAATAGCGCAAGCTCATTTTTCCAGGTAACTGATCTAGTTCCTCGGCTGGTAGCTGCGCGAAAGGTTCAAATCCTGCTAAGAAATCTCGGATTTCTTCGAGTTCGACCGACATGAGATTAACCATAAAAGAAAAACTGCCTCATTGTCTCGAAATCCTGCATTCGAGTACAAATAAATTTGAGAACAAAAAGATGGGGGGGAAATATGTTAAAGTGCGTTATATTGCTTTAGCGAAAGTAACTTCCATGCATCAACGTTCGATGAGCTTCACTTTCATTCGTACTTTTTTCGTACTTTTTGGCATCACGTTGTTAGTGTCATGCGTTCCAGAGCCTCCTGACTCCTACACTAAAGAATCCACTGTGCTGCGGTATCAGGTCTCTGATTTCAATCTAAACTTCGTGGAATTAGCAGTTGCGCTTGGGTATTTGAACAACATTGAGCTCCAAGTAGTCGGATCTGTACAAGGCGGCGTTGAGTCCATTGAATCGCTCAAAAAGGATGACATTGACTTCGCGGCAGTCCCTTTCATTGGCCTTGTTGCAGGAGAGATAGCCACCGGTGCGCCCATCAAAGCAGTGGCCGCAAGTTACGGAATTTCCCACGATTCTTCTTCTGCACTTCTAGTCCTTAAAGACAGTGAGATACACGAAGTGCACGATCTCATTGGCAAAACAGTTGGCATAAACACCCTCGGTGCTCTGGGATCTGCGATGGTTGAGCGTCATCTATTCGACGCCGGTCTCACCGAACCTGAGATCGTGAGCGTCACTCAACGTGCATTACCCGGTGAGTACTTAGAACAACGCCTCTACCAGGGGCAAGTTGATGCAATTTGGGTCACCGATAGCGCTAAACACCAAGCGCTTGAAACTGGAGATTTTCGGATCTTGGCAGAGGATTCAGACCTTGTGCAGGAACTCAACACTGGCTGCATGGTGGTGTCGCAAAAACTCATCGACGAGCACCCCGCAGTGGTTGGAGAATTAGTGGATGGAGTAGCTCAGGCAATCGAGTTTGAACGATCCCACTCCCCTGAAGAAGTGCGCGAAGTTTATTTCAACTACCTCGAAGCCCATGGTCAGAGTGATAGAATATCCAGCTTTAGATATTGGGAGCATTCGGGCATCGCAACCCGAGGTGGAGTGCTCAGTGATAGGGAGTTCAGCATGTGGTCCCACTGGATTGACCGCCAATACGACGTCCCCGATATCAATCCAGCAAGTATTTACACCAACCAATTCAACCCATACCGAAAAGTGAACCCCTCACCATAAAGATAAGGGGTTAGGCCTCGAAATTTAGCTTTGCAGCGCCCTAACGACGCGGTCTCCCACCTCAGTTGTAGAAATCGGCTGAGAGTTATCTCGGCCAGCCACATCAGCCGCGATGGCTGTTTCAATACGTACTGCGTTGTCCTCATCACCTAAGTGACGCAGCAACATCGCAGCGGATAGGATTGCTGCCGTTGGGTCTGCGATTCCCTGGCCTGCGATATCTGGTGCAGAGCCGTGGACTGGCTCGAACATGGAAGGGTTGGTGCCCGTGGCATCGATGTTGCCGGATGCTGCGAGGCCAATTCCGCCAGAGACTGCGCCTGCCTCATCGGTGAGGATGTCGCCGAAGAGGTTATCGGTAACAATCACATCGAAGCGGGAAGGATCAGTGACCAGATAGATGGTTGCTGCATCGATGTGGTTGTAATCGACGGCTACCTCTGGGTATTCCTTTGCAACCTCATCTACGGTGCGCTGCCACAGGCCACCACCGTGAACCAGGACGTTGGTCTTGTGCACGAGGGTGAGCTTCTTGCGGCGGCTCTGTGCCAGCTCGAATGCGTAGCGAATAACGCGCTCAGCGCCGTAGCGAGTGTTCACGGAGGTTTCATTGGCAATCTCGTGAGGGGTTCCCACGCGGATTGCTCCACCGTTGCCAGTGTAGGCGCCTTCGGTACCTTCGCGGACCACAACGAAATCAATCTTGCCTGGGTTACGCAGTGGGGACTCCACGCCGTCGTACAGCTTGGATGGGCGCAGGTTCACGTGGTGATCCAGTGCGAATCGCATCTTCAGCAGCAAACCGCGCTCGAGAATTCCTGGAGGGACGGAACCTGGTGCACCGATAGCGCCAAGAAGGATCGCGTCATGCTCGCGCAGGGATGCCAGATCCTCGTCGGTGAGCAGCTCGCCATTTTTGAGGTAACGGCGTGCGCCAAGGTCATAATCGGTGGTCTCGATGTCGTCGCGGACAGCGTTTAGAACCTTGAGGGCTTCTGCAGTAACCTCTGGGCCGATACCGTCTCCACCAATAACAGCAAGTTTCATGTTGTGGGATTCCCTTCTCACTATATGGACTTCACTAGTGTAGCTGATTGATCACAGCTCGTACCTGCCCAACAACCCCCACTACCCCATCATGCAGGGCTTGACTCAACTGGAAATCGTTCAGACCAGCACGAATCGGCACCGCAACCGTGGCGACGAAATCCACATCATCCCCATCCGAACGCATAAAAATGGTGGAGTGATCAGAATCCAGGTTCGCTCGATTACACAAATGTAAAACTTCAGTGGCTTCCACATCGCGGTCAGAAACCACCACGGCTTGGATCTTCAACAACTCGGGGTCATCCAAAATCACATCCACTGGGGTGTCACCCAGCTCAAAGCTGATGCGCCCAGAAGCTGCATCATAAGGAACTTCCTCCACGCCCTGATCCATGAACCAGTTAGCTACTCGCACGGGCGTAACTGTTTGGGAGGGGGAGGCGTCGACAAGCTTAATGTTGAGCATTGAGCCGCGCTCCTGCGGCGAGCGCTCCGGGTAAAGTGCATGGAACTCACGAGTGAGGTCGATGGCGCCATCAAACGCGGCAGCCACAAACCCCGCCAACTGAGCCTCGCTGAGGCCATCGCCAATCGGCAACGCCTCCACGGCAAACGCCTGCAACTGACCCTTATCCGCCTTGAGCACCGTTGTCAGACCAGTCGGGGCATCCAACATCATCTTCGGCGTTGCCCGTGCATCATGGGCAGAGTTAATCGCCACAATAGAACGCACATAATCCGACGCACTCAACTCCCCCACCCACGTCGCTTGAGCTCGCAGCCACTCATCCCACGTGAACGTCAATGTGAAATGGGCAGACTCGACAACAATGGCATCACCTGACTGGTGAGGGTCAAGTCCAGCTGAAGTCAAAACATTGGACAGCGTCGCAGGCGGCATGGTTGTTAAAAACCTTTCTTAAGGGAAATCTTCTCTCCCAAATCTACCTTTAAAACTGTATTAAAAGAGCGAAAACCGCCTTACCACCTTGAATGAATTCAAAGATGGGAAGGCGGTTCAAGCAAATGGATCTCTAATTAGTCAAGATCAACCTGGAAGGAAGTAGCACCCAACTCAGCGTTGATTTCAGCTTCCAGCTCTTCGGAGACAGCGGACTCAACACGCAGGATCAGGACAGCGCCGTCACCCTTCTCAGCCTGAGTCAACGCAGCAGCCTCGATGTTGATGCCAGCAGCACCCAGCTTGGTACCAACGGTACCCAGTGCACCAGGAGCGTCAGTGTACTGCAGGAAGAGGTTCAGACCCTCTGCGCGCAGATCCAGGCCACGGCCATTGATGCGGGTGATCTTCTCAACGCGCTCAAGACCAGTCAGGGCACCAACAACAGTTGCGCTCGCGCCGCTGCCAGTAATGACCTTGACCTGCAGGACGGAACGGTGAGTAACAGACTCAGAGTTGGTCTTCACGGAGATGTCCAGGCCACGCTCTTCAGCAATGCGAGGAGCGTTGACGAAAGTAACGGACTCTTCGATAATTCCGGAGAACAAACCACGAACAGCGGACAAACCAAGTGCATCGACCTGCTCGGAAGAAAGCTCGCCTCGAGCCTCAACCTCAATGGAGACTGGGGCGGCGTCGACAAGCTTGCCAGCAAGAAGACCAAGCTTGCGAGCCAGATCCATCCACACAGCAACCTCTTCGCCCACGCGACCACCGGAAACGTTCACAGCATCCGCCACGAACTCGCCAGCCAGCGCCTTGAGCACAGAATCAGCAACGTCAGTACCCGCACGATCCTGAGCCTCTTCAGTAGAAGCACCCAAGTGAGGAGTCACAACAACCTGAGGCAACTTGAACAAAGGAGAATCAGTGCAAGGCTCGGTGGAGTACACATCGAAACCAGCGCCACGAATGTGACCGGACTCAATCGCATCAGCCAAAGCCTGTTCATCAACAAGGCCACCACGAGCAGCGTTGATGATGATCTGGCCCTTCTTGGACTTAGCAAGGAGCTGCGCATCAAACATGCCAGCAGTTTCCTTGGTCTTAGGAAGGTGAATGGTGACAAAGTCAGAACGGCTCATCAGCTCATCCAACTCAACCAACTCAACGTTCAGCTGAGCCGCACGAGCAGGGTTAGCGTAAGGATCGTAAGCAACAATGGTGGTCTCAAACGCAGCAAGACGCTGAGCAAACAACTGACCAATGTGGCCAAAACCGACGATACCGACAGTTTTTCCGAAAATTTCCACACCGTTGAAAGAAGACCGCTTCCACTCGCCCTCACGCAGCGTCGCATCAGCAGCAGGGATCTGGCGAGCAGTAGACAGCAGCAAAGAAATTGCGTGCTCACAAGCAGAGTGAATGTTAGAGGTCGGTGCGTTAGCAACCATGACGCCAGCTTCAGTGGCAGCAGGGATGTCAACGTTGTCCAAGCCCACGCCGGCACGACCGACGATCTTCAAGTTAGGGGCAGCGGCGATGACTTCAGCATCGACAGTGGTAGCAGAACGCACGAGCAGTGCGTCCGCTTCCTTAACTGTATCAAGCAGTTCTGGGCGGTTAGGTCCGTCAACCCAACGGACTTCTACTGCATCTCCAAGCGCGTCAACAGTGGACTGCGCAAGCTTATCGGCGATGAGGACTACCGGACGGCCATTCTGGCTCACAAGTTACTCCTGGAAAAACTAGGAATGTCCGCCTACAACAGGCACGACCGCGTCGGCTGCAGACGTGTCCACGCCGGGTTTTGGCGTGCGACTAGAAACATTCTAAACCCTCCCCCACCCAGAAAGTCATCTAACCCAGAGATTCATGCTGTGAGATTTACCCCCAAAGGTGTCTCGCCATGCAAAAAGCTGCGTTTACGCTGATGGAATGAGCTGCGAATTTTATTCACGTCTCCGGCGGGGTGGGTTTGTTTTGGGGACTTTTGGCTTGTCGGGCCGCGGGTCAAGGTCTCGGTGCGCTGCCTCCATTCCACGCCCGTCCCGAACCAGAGCTAAGCCAGACAGGCGTGACAATGATTCCACTTTTCAGGATTTTTTGTCACGTGTGTCTGGTCTCGTACTGGTCTCGTACTAACGCTCCATCCAGGCCACGAGGCGTTTTCCATTTCGCGCCATTTAACGCCATTTTAAGAGGTCGGGCAGTCAGAACATGTGTTTGTATAGGCAACACTTTGAACGGCCCTTAGAAGCGATTCTGTGAGGTCACTTTTTACCGGTTCCGAGTTCATTTTTCGACCCGACTAAACCTGACCAAACACACATGCCCACGAACTGGAAATTCGACTACTTTGGGCAATCCTGTCCGGTTTCAAGGCCGTTAAACCAGACAGGAATGCCCACGGATCCCATTTCTAGGATTCGTGGGCAGTGTGGTTTGGTCGAAAGCTAACTCACCGCTCACATTGCCAACAAGCGAGCCCGAAGCTCCCCGAAACTACTGATACGACACAAACCATGGCCGCGGATCGACCTCTTCATAGGTTTGTTGCGGAGTGAAGGTCGGGAAATCCTCGTCGTAGAAGTTTTTCCACGCCATGAAGTAGTTCGGGCTCAGTCCCTCGCGAAGCATGTTCCAAGTTGCGTACTTATCCCCTGCGTTTCCGTGTCCATCTGCGTGCAACACGACAGCCAGTTCCAGGTGATCGGTGTTGATTTGATCCCGGTTGGTGAGCATTGCCAATTGAAATTGGTGCAGCACAAATGCCTTTTGTGGAAGATCGTTCTCGGCGGTCAGGTCGGCGAGCCACTGGGATACTTCGTTGATTTCGGCGGCATCTGCAGAGCCCACTCGGGTCATGGGTTGCTCATCGGGTCCGATTTTCCACTCGGGATCTAGCGCCAATCCAACGTTTGGTCGTTTGAGGAGTTCTTCATACATTTTGGCTTGGTCGAGAAAGTTGGCGCGTCCGGGTTGAAGGTCCAGGACTGCGTATCCGCCGGCTTCGGTGATGGCGTCAACGTATCCGACTAGATCTTCCACGGGGAATTCGTTGGAGTAGTTGCCGTCGTCGCCTGCGAATTCAGAGGCAACCGTTGCGATTACTTCGAATGCCGGAATCACGGGCTGGTCTTCGAACTCTTGGTACTGCGCAGCCATGTCGGTCGCGCGCGCCACGGCTTCGGCGGCTGGTTGTTCACCAAGTGCGCCTAAAGCTGGTCCGGATGGGTGTCCGTACAGTGCCACCATGCGTCGACCTGGGAAAACAAGTCCTCCACCGCCGGGTAGTTCAGTGGTTACTTCTTCCCCACGCTTGATCTTTTCCGCGAGCTGTTCGCCGGTCCCAAATTGATCACCGAGTGCAAGCAAAGGACGGTCAGACAGGCCGGCAACCATCTTCATCTGCTCTTGGTTGAATCGCGGGTCGGGATAATCCATGAATCGAATTTCTGCGCCGAATGCACGCGCAGTCGCCACAGCGGAGATTCCAGATTCTGGGCTGGCAATCACGATCGGCGACATTTCACCGTCACGTTTGGACTGCAGCGGGAAGGCAGCCAGCTTGTCGTCGGAAGGCGTCGGCGCCACACCACCCCACGCAGGTACGAGCAGTGTTTGATCCTCAGGGGTGAGGCTGGCGGTTTCCCGAACCAGATCCTCCACCGTGTCAACCTGTTTCTTCTCAAATTGTAAAGCGGTGAGCTGCGCTAATCCTTCTTCGGTACCGTCGTCATGAATGACTTTGGTGATCGTCTCATCCTCGGCAAGTTCTGGCAGCGCATCGCCAATCAACAACACCGTTGAAGCGCCGAGACGCTTAATTTCCGCCATGACTGCGGCGTTATTATCACCGCGCGCATGCAGAACCGGCGCATGCGCAACCACACCGATCGAGGCCGCGCGCAGCTCCTCTGCAATACCATTGCCAGCGACAACAACATTGTCAGAGGAATCAAAAAACAACTCGCTAGCCTTGATTCCGGAGTAGTCGGCGTCACTGATCACCGTCGGGGTACTCGGAAAATCCTCCGACACCACACGCGCCACGTTTTCAGCGCGCGCTTCGCGGTAGGGCGAATCGTCGACAACTTCGCTTGTCGACGCGCCCTCCGCCATCACCTCCGCAGCACCGTTGGCGCCTTCCTGGCTGCTGTCCGTTGAACAGGAAACCAGGCCTAGCGCCACCACTGCTGTGGTGGTTGCTGCAATAATGCGACGTACCGGAAAAACAAGATGTGCCAAATGGATGTCCTAAAGGTTGAAGTACTCTTTCGGTCAATCCTAACCGAGCAGGTGGACACTACTCCTCGGCAGCGTCTCCAAATGCATCGGGACCATCGTGTCCACCGGTGAGATCTGACTCGTTGACGTCCCTGATCACCGCTTTACCGATGGCATCCTCGACCATGTCGATGAAGTTGGTGCGTCTAGAAGCAAAGAAGTGCGTGGTGTTGGAACTGTGCAGGTCTTCCGCGCTGAGCAGGTGGGTATCCAGCATCTGATCGAATTCCTCATCACCCATGAGCGACTTGGATTGAACACGAGACAGGTAGCGGGATGGAGGGGTATCGCCGATGACTACTTCGGTACGGCGACCCATCGGGGTGCGGTTCAGTACTGATTCCGTAAGGACAGGATCGATGCCGCGTTCCTTGCACCATTTGGTGGGGAAAATCTGGTGGAAATTGCAACCCAGCTCATCAAAAGTCCAGCGATCAAACTGCTGTCCGGTGCGCCAGTCGCGTGCTCCCCTGCCCATGAGCAGTGCGAAGATACCCTTCCACACTCCGGTGTCTTGGGTTGCACTGAGAAGACGTGATTCGTGGAAAACGGTATCGCGAATAGTCTTTGGCACAACCGCAGTTTCGCCGGCACCTTCACGAATCCACGCAGCAACTTGATCGGTATCGCGACCGGAACGTGCGATCACAGCAGGCGAGCCATAAAGCTCACCCAAGACACCGCTCCAGAACCACTGATTCAAACGATCCCATGAACGTGCGGTGGCCATTTCTTCTGCATCAAGCAGGGTGAGGATCACGGCCAGTGGAACAATCTGCGCGGTGTATGGAACCTGGTCGAGGCTCAAAATGCATCGCTGACGCAGGAATTCAGCCGCCTCGTCGAAGCCCTTGATCATTTCATCGGCAGCAGGAGTGTATTCAGCCAGCGTCAAGTTCAAGATATCTTCACGGTAACCAGACGCATGTCCCTTGCGGGCACTGACCAACAGGGCTACTGCGGTGAGGAACTCCGTGCTGCCGATGCCATCAAGTGCGGAGTGTTGGCGAAGGTTTCGTTCAACCCGCACCCAGTCATCACGCAGTGAGAACTCGGTCTCCACCGATTCATCGGCTGCGAACACCGCGGTGAGCAAATCAAAGACATCCATCTGCAAGCCAGAGCTATTGGCCTGAGCAAAGATGGAACCAATTCCACCCTTGGCTGTTTCACGATCCAGTCGGATCATTGGGATGTCGTAACTAACTAAGGTCTTAACGATTTGTGATTGGAAGCGCTTCGCGTGTTCGCGAGCGCCTTCTCCTGCCATATCGGCGAGGTCAAAGAGGAAGTCAGTGCCATTTTGATCCAGCAGCACAGAAACTGGAAGGCAACCATGAGCAAGTGCTGTTTCTAAATCGGTGATGCCGCCGTCGATCACTGGACCGAAGTGGGAGATGATTTTGCCGGTTTCGTCGACTGAAAAAATAGCCTCATCGGACATGACCGGAGATTCAACAGCCTTGGCAACATCAATATAAAACTTCCGGGTCACTTTCTTTGATCGGAAGTCCACCGTATTTACATAGCCATCGCCACTGAAGCAATGATAAAGGGTGGTGAGGCGCTGTTGTCCGTCGAGAAGCAAAAGACCTGGATCCTTGCCCGTATCTGGGGCACCGGACAGCGCGCGTGGCCGGAAACGCATTTCCTCGCCGCGGGTGTCTAGTGCCATCAGCACACCTACTGGAAAACCACGAAGAACAGTGGTTATAAGGCTTCGGATGCGATCAACATCCCAAGCGTAATCCCGTTGAAAATCGGGAAGTTGGATATCGCCTCGGTCAATGCGGGCGAACAGATCATTTAGCGGATAGCTTGGTGTGGAAAACCCCATGGGACATACTCTATATCAGCACACACTTTCATGATCACTGTGATCTGCACTTTCCAGCTGAATTGTTGAGTGCAAGATCCCAAGTTTGGATAGTTCCGCTTCTGCCCGATCCAACACGCCACAACTATGCAGCTGATTTGTAGACGAATCCACCACCAAATGCACCGTGGCCAGGATTTCCTTGCCGTCAATGCTCCAAATGTGAAGATCATGCACATCGCTGACACCTGGGACTTTACGAAGGGCTGCGTCGACCTCTGCAGGCTCCGCACCTGTAGGAACACGCTCCAACAAGATATTGAGAGCTTCCTTCAGGAGGCTGAATGCGCGAGGAATAATAATCGCAGCAATCGCAATCGAAGCAATGGTATCGGCCGGCATCCATCCCGTGTATCGAATCACCAGGCCCGCAATAATGACGGCAACGGAACCCAGCATGTCACTGAGAACGTGAAGGAATGCTCCACGCATATTGATATTGCCATCTTGGTGGCGCATCAACACCAGGGCGGAAATTCCGTTGGTGACAAAACCAATGACCGCGACGATGAGCATAAGGTTGGTCTGGATTTCCACGTCCTTGCCCAGACGCATGATGGCCTCAACGACGATCCACACAGACAGTGCTGTAACAACGGTGGCGTTAACCATCGCTGCCAAGACTTCCGCACGCTTGTATCCGTAGGTCGCGCGGGACGTGCGTGCCCGACGACCAATGAGCATGGCGACAGCCGCAATGATCAAGCCAGTGGAGTCGGACAGCATGTGCATGGCGTCAGCCAGCAGTGCCAAAGATCCGGAAACAAGGCCGGCGATTAGTTCCGCTAGGAAGATGATCGAGGTGAAAATGATGACCGCAAAAAGAGCCTTGAGGGAGCTGGGAGCATGTGAGTGTCCGAGTCCGTCATGGCTGTGGTCGTGGCCATCGGGATTGTGCGCATAACTGCGCTGCTGAAGATCGTGACTTTCCATGACCCCAGCTAAGCACACTTCTCCCCTTATTGAAAGCTTATTGAAAACGAAGGGGTGGAGAATTAATCTTCTTGCCACCGAAAAAGCCTGCCACGGTGGTAAAGAAGTGGCTTTTGCTCCTCGTCGTGAGCACACTCTTCCACGGCAATGGTGATAATAAAGTGATCTCCACCTGGGTATTTATCCACCACAGCGCCACTCAACCATGCTGACGCACCTTCCAAGACCGCTGCCCTGTTTGTTGAACGCTTAATGGAAACGCCGTCGAATTTGTTTTCCAGATGACGGCCAAATGTGATGGCCAAATCGCTCTGCTCTTCCGATAACACAGACACAGCAACTGGTGAACCCTGCTCCAAAAACGGCACAACGCTTGATTTCTTATCGATACTCACCAACACCATGGCAGGCTCCAACGACAAGGACACGAACGCACTCACCGTCAACCCGTGGTCCACTTCCCCATCGGTAGTGGTGACCACCGTGACACCTGAAGGGAACGATCCGACAGTGTCGCGCAGCTGCGTTCCGTTTACTGTTTTTAAAGTCATAGTTAATTATCTTTCCAAAAACTTGAATAAGAAGAACAAACACCCCATCCGCTGCCCAGAAAGCACCAGACAGTGAACAGGGTGTTGATATTTAAAGTGATTTAGTTTTGCGTGGCCTGTAGATCACGGACCCGTGCAAGCTCCCATTTCAACACGGAAACGACGAGACGTTGATGAAGACTTTACATAACCTGCTCCTCCAGCAACACGAACCTCAATGGCAGTTGCAGCAACGGCCAGCTGCGCGGAACCGAGGCTAAGTTCCAGTAGATCAACTGGAGTAACAGGATTGACTCCTTCAACGTTGACTCGCTGTGCCAAATCTTTCTGAAGCGGGACCAGCGAAGAAAGGTTGTCTTGGATCTCGGCAGCGTTGTCGATAAACACTTCGTTGAGGCTGGTCAGACGTCCAGTGGCTGCATTAATCGCAGCTTCAGCGACACCGAAGTATTCAGAGATCTGTAAGATCACGAAGGTTGGGCGCACCGATGCCACAAGGTAAGGAAATCGTGGCTTAGAATCTGAGCCCCAGGAATGAAGACATCCTCAAAGCTCACCCAAGCGCAAGCAGTTGCGTTCAAACCGAGTAGAGCAAGTGAAGAACCGAGGGTGACACCTTCGGTTTCTGCACCCAAGGCGAACAGTAGTTGTACGCCCTCTGCGGTCTTTGCAGCAGGCACAATCACTGGATCTTCGCACAAGTTGGAAGCCCAACGAAGCTTTCCACTGACTTTGAGGCCACCTTCTACTCTGGTTGCTTCAAGGTCGATCTCACCACAACCAGCAAACTCCTTGAATGCACTCGCCATGCCGGTGATACCAGTGCGTCGTGCCGCTTCCGACTCTGCAGCCAATCCCAAAGCATAGTCAGTGCCGGATGCCTTGAAGTAATCCAAGGTCATGCGGTGTTCGCACAAAGTGAAGGCAGTAGACAGGTCCTAGCGGGAAAGCTCACGCACGGTGCGCGCCATTTCCAAGAGACTACCGTCGGTGTTGCGAGGGCTCCAACGCTGATCTTCCCCTGCTCCGCAAGGAGTTTCAGGATGTAGCGGGCATCAAGTTCTGCTTTGTCTACAGCTTTTGCGTTAGCAACCACTGTGTCGATGAGGTCTTTTTCTAGAACCGGGGAGTCAAGTGGATAAGGGGCTAGAGCTGTGGCCATTTACTAATCTCACAAGACATCGCCTAATGAATACAGACCAGCCTATTCAAATTCAAAGAACACTCGGTATGGCGCCTGATTTAAGGATGCTGCAACCGTGACACATATCCTCTTAGACAGCAGGCGTTTTCTGCAACTGGGCGCTTTTGCGTCCTTGAGCACCGCATTGGCCGGAGCGGCCCGCTACGTGACGTCGACAAGCAATAATGAACCTGCGGATAACACTCCCCTGACCATTGGCTACGTGCCTATTGCGGGCTCGGCGCCGATTGCTATCGCAGATGCGCTAGGGCTGTTTAAGAAACACGGCGTGAATGTCACGTTGAAGAAGTACTCAGGCTGGTCCGACCTGTGGACCGCCTATGCAACAGAGCAGCTTGATGTTGCGCACATGCTGTCGCCGATGACTGTGGCGATTAATGCTGGAGTGACCAACGCGTCGCGCCCGACGGAGCTGTCGTTTACCCAGAACACCAATGGGCAAGCAATTACCCTGGCGTCAAAGCACTATGGTTCAGTCAATTCAGCGGCGGATCTTAAAGGCATGGTGCTGGGAATTCCTTTTGAATATTCAGTCCATGCGCTGCTCCTGCGCGATTATCTCGCCTCAAACGCAGTTGATCCCATCGCCGATCTTGAGCTTCACCTGCTCCGACCTGCCGATATGGTCGCACAATTAACAGTTGAGGGCATCGATGGATTCATTGGGCCTGGGCCGTTTAATGAACGCGCCATCAGCAATGGCTCCTGCCGGATTTGGCTGCTGACCAAACAACTGTGGGACAAACATCCATGCTGCGCCGTGGCGATGGCCAAAGAGTGGAAAGCTGAACACCCCACGGCGGCTCAGGGTGTGCTTAATGCGCTGGAGGAAGCCTCCGCAATTTTGAGCAATCCGGCACAATTTGATTCGTCGGCACGCACGCTGTCGCAGGAAAAATACCTCAACCAGCCTGCCGCGTTGCTGGATGGACCATCGTGATCATCGGCATCACCGGCTTAATCCTTGACCACCTCATCGGTGCGTTGCAGAAAGTAGTTCGCTATGACTAAACCAAACGCTTCCGTCGAGCTGAATGCGATCACCAAGTCCTACGGCTCCACCACTATCATTGGCGATACGAGCATCACCATCAACGACGGTGAATTCGTCTCCCTCCTCGGCCCTTCCGGCTGCGGAAAATCAACAATTCTCAAAATGATCGCCGGACTGGCCTCCCCATCCACCGGCACAGTCAGCGCAGGCAACGAAGAAATTAAAGGACCAGGACCTGACCGAGGCATGGTTTTCCAAGACCACGCCCTCCCGCCCTGATTGACCGCACGCGACAACATCGACTTCGGCCTCCGCTCCGCGCGCCCCTCCTTGAGCAAAACCGAACGCGCCGACATCACCCGCACCCACCTCGAACAAGTAGGCCTCACCGACGCCGCCGAACGGCGCCCCGCCCGCCTCTCCGGCGGCATGCAACAGCGAGTCGGCATCGCACGCGCCTTCGCCATCGACCCACCAATCATGCTTCTCGACGAACCCTTCGGCGCCCTCGACGCCCTCACCCGCCGCGAACTCCAGCTCCAACTACTCAACATTTGGGAAGCCTCCCGCCGCACCGTCGTCATGGTCACCCACGACGTCGACGAGGCCATCCTGCTCTCCGACCGAGTTCTCGTGATGTCCAAGAGCCCCGAAGCCACCATCATCGCCGATATTCCAGTGAATCTTCCCCGCCCCCGACACGAACTGAGTGAAGACGCTTCTGTTGAAGCCGAGACCACAGCCCTGCGTAAGCGGATGCTGCATCTGCTGGAGCACTAGTTTCTAACACGTCTTTTAAAGTCCACCCTTTGAAAAGGGTGGCCTTTTTCTTCCGCGCGTACTTTCGGCACCAAGATTTCCTGATTTTGGCCACCATTTTGCCAAAATCTTGTTGCCTTATGTACAAAGTGCACAGCAGGTAGCAAAAATGCCCTCCAGACAATTAGTCCGGAGGGCATTTCCTATGCGGCGGTTAAGCCGTCAAAGGGGCGAAACTTAAGCGGTTTCTGCGCGAGCGTCAACCTTGACCCAGCTCATGAGGTCGCGGAGCTTAGCGCCGGTCTCCTCGATTGGGTGGTTGTTGTAGGAAGCACGAAGGCCCTCAAGTTCGGTGTTGCCGTTCTCAACGTTTGCGATGAGGCGCTTGGTGAAGGTGCCGTCCTGGATATCGGTCAGGATGTCCTTCATGCGGGACTTGGTGTCTGCATCGATGACGCGTGGGCCGGAGAGGTAGCCACCGAACTCAGCGGTGTCAGAAACAGAGTAGTTCATGTTGCTGATGCCACCTTCGAACATGAGGTCAACGATGAGCTTGAGCTCGTGAAGAACCTCGAAGTATGCCATCTCTGGCTCGTAGCCAGCTTCGGTGAGAACCTCGAAGCCAACCTTGACCAGTTCCTCGGTGCCACCGCAGAGAACAGCCTGCTCGCCGAAGAGGTCGGTGACGGTCTCAGCTTCGAAGGTGGTTGGGATAACGCCTGCGCGTGCGCCACCGATTGCTGCTGCGTAGGACAGGGTCAGAGCCTGTGCGGTTCCGGTTGGGTCCTGGTCGACTGCGATGAGGCAAGGAACACCCTTGCCATCAACGAACTGACGGCGAACCAAGTGGCCTGGGCCCTTTGGCGCAACCATGCCAACGATGATGTCGTCAGCTGGCTTGATCAGGTCGAAGTGAATGTTCAGGCCGTGGCCGAACAGCAGTGCGTCGCCTGCGTTCAGGTTTGGCTCGATGTCGTTGGTGAAGATTTCTGCCTGGGAGGTGTCTGGAGCCAGGAGCATGATGACGTCAGCCCAAGCTGCAGCCTCAGCGGTGGTCTTGACCTCGAAGCCTGCTTCCTTTGCCTTCTCTGCGGACTTGGAGCCCTCGCGCAGACCAATGACAACCTCAACGCCAGAATCGCGGAGGTTCTGGGAGTGTGCGTGGCCCTGGGAGCCGTAGCCAACGATGGCAACCTTGCGGCCCTGGATCAAGGAGAGGTCAGCGTCAGCATCATAAAGCAGTTCAATAGCCATGGGAGAAAATCTCGCCTTTCGTAAAAATTTTGGTGAAAAGATGTCTGCCCCCACTGTAAATCGTGGGAGTTAAACTCGCTTGGGCAGACAACTACATTATTGTTCTACCACACACATGCAATTAGACGGTGTTTGACTAGTCACATTTATGCAGCAGGTGCAATCAGATTAATTGCTGTTTAGATCTTGGCCGGAGCCATGGTCTTCGGACCGCGGTTGAGTGCAATCTGTCCGGATTGGATCAGTTCGCGGATTCCGAATGGTTCCATCACATCAAGCAGTGCGCGGAGCTTGCCTGGGGTGCCTGTGGATTCAATAACCACAGAGTCTGGAGCCACGTCGACGACTCGGGCGCGGAAGATGTTCGCGGCGTCGACGATCTGCGGACGGTTGGTGCTATCCGCAGAGACCTTAACCAGCATGATTGCGCGGGCGATGGTGGTCTCTTCATCAAGTCGCACGACTTTGAGCACGGGGATCAGCTTGTTGAGCTGCTTGGTGATCTGCTCAATGTTGAGCTCGTCGGCGTCGACAACAACCGTGATGCGGTTGATGCCGAGTGTTTCGGTCTTTGCAGACACGAGGGACACGAGGTTGAATGCGCGTCGGGTGAACATACCTGATACGCGGGAAATGATTCCGTCTACGTCCTGAACGAGTACGGACAGGATGTGGCGGGTGACGTCAGAATTAGCCATCTTGGGTCTCTCCTTATGCCTCGGTCGATTCAACGGCGGCATCAATGTCGCTGACGGCTTCGTGAATGTCGGCAGGATCTTCTGCTGCAGATTCATCACCATCAAAGAATGGGCGCAATCCGAGTGCGTACTGGATATCGGAGTTGGATGATCCAGCAGACACCATTGGCCATACCTGTGCGTCTTCACCGACGATGAAGTCGATGACTACTGGGCGGTCGTTGATCTCTCGAGCCTTTTGGATGGCTGGCAGTACTTCCTCCGCTTTGGTGACGCGGATGGCAACACAGCCAAGTCCCTCAGAAAGGGTAACAAAGTCGGGCATGTACTCGCCCTGGTTACGAAGTTTAGTATTTGAGTACCGTCCTTCATAGAATAGGGTCTGCCATTGGCGAACCATGCCCAGGTTTCCGTTGTTGATTAGTGCGATCTTAATGGGGAAACCTTCAACTGCGGCGGTGGTGAGTTCCTGGTTGGTCATCTGGAAACAGCCGTCGCCGTCGATAGCCCAGACTTCCTTGTCAGGTGCGCCAGCCTTTGCTCCAAGAGCCGCAGGAACTGCGTAGCCCATGGTGCCCAGGCCGCCAGAGTTGAGCCAGGTGCGTGGCTTTTCAAAGTCAACGAACTGAGCTGCCCACATCTGGTGCTGGCCAACGCCGGCGCAGTAAATTGCGTCGGGGCCAACTTCCTTGGACAGGGTTTCAATGACAAACTGTGGTGCCAGCAGATCGCCTGGCTGCTCGTCGTAGCCACGTGGGAAACGTGCCTTGAGGCCCTTGAGGTAATCAACCCACTCGGAGATGTCCTCGGTCTCTGCCTTGCTTGCCTTGGTGGTTTCCAGCAGACGAGCAAGAACCTCGCGGGCATCGCCCACGATTGGAACCTCAACCTGCTTGATCTTGCCGATTTCGGCAGGATCAATGTCAGCGTGAATGATCTTGGCATCAGGTGCGAAGGTGTCAACGTCACCGGTGACGCGGTCGTCGAAGCGGGAACCGATAGCAATCAGCAGGTCACTGCGCTGCAGTGCGCCAACAGCGGACACGGTGCCGTGCATGCCTGGCATACCCATGTGCAGCTCGTGGGACTCTGGGAAGGTACCCAATGCCATCAAGGTGGTGACAACTGGGATGCCGGTGTACTCAGCAAATGCACGCAGTTCTTCGTGTGCATCAGCCTTGATAACGCCGCCGCCAATGTAAAGGACTGGCTTTTTGGCTTCACCGATCAGTTTGACAGCCTGCTCAATCTGTCGAGCATGCGGAGTAGAAACTGGGCGGTAGCCTGGCAGGTCGATCTTTGGTGGCCAGACGAAATCCAATTCAGCGTTTTGGACATCCTTAGGAATATCCACCAGAACAGGGCCAGGGCGACCAGTAATCGCGAGGTGGAATGCCTCAGCCAATGCCTGTGGAATGTCGTTGGGGTCGGTGACCATGAAGTTGTGCTTGGTCACTGGCATGGTGATGCCGCGGATATCGGCTTCCTGGAAAGCATCGGTACCCAGCAGGCCACTTCCGACCTGGCCGGTGATGGCAACCATGGGAACGGAGTCCAAGTTTGCATCAGCGATTGGGGTAACCAAGTTGGTTGCGCCTGGGCCAGAGGTTGCAATGCAGACGCCAACGCGTCCAGTAACCTGCGCGTAGCCGGTTGCTGCGTGGCCTGCGCCCTGCTCGTGGCGCACCAGGACGTGGCGCACCTTTGTGGAGGAATAGAGCGGGTCATACACCGGTAGCACCGCACCACCAGGAATACCGAACACGATGTCGGCGTTAAGCTCCTCGAGCGATCGAACAATTGCCTGTGCACCTGTCATCCGCTCAGGGGCGGCGGATCGACCACGGCTTGCAACCGTGGCGGGAGTGGGCTGTTGAGAAGCTGCCACATTCACGACTTTCTGGCTCCTTTACTAAATAAGGATTTTCACAGGACCCGTCCAAGCCAAGCCGATTTCAACTCAGCCTAAAGACAAAGCCCTCATTTAAAATTGTTCCGACGCGGATGCGTGTGCACGCAGTGCGACAGATGTCTGTTGCAAAGTTGGCTACTTGGGTCATAACCAACAAGAAAGCCCTCGTTCCAACACTGTGGTGAGTGTTGTCGAGGGCGCTTGACGAGACGACTTGGAAGGCCGTTACGGCAGGCGCCGCGCGGTTACTACTACAAGTCGAATAATGGTCATGGTGTGTCATGCTACACACATCGAGTTTCCAATTCCACAACGCACGAAAATTCCCACCCCCAAAACTCCCCCACTTCGGTTAAGGAATCAGGATTCTCACAAAGTTCAGGCAGGCTCCCGCTACTTTTCAGCGCTAATCTTGGCTCATGATTTTAGGCGTACCCATTCAATATTTGCTCTATTCATTGTGGAATTGGATTGTCGATACCGGTTTTGATGTAGCAATTATCCTGGTCTTGGCGTTTTTGATTCCACGTATCGGCCGACTGGCCATGCGTATTATCAAGCGGCGAGTGGAGTCTGCAGCCGATGCGGACACCACTAAGAACCAGCTCGCGTTCGCTGGCGTTGGCGTTTATATCGCGCAAATTGTGGCGTTTTTCATGCTTGCCGTCTCCGCGATGCAGGCTTTTGGTTTCTCTCTCGCGGGCGCTGCGATTCCGGCAACCATTGCGTCAGCTGCCATTGGCCTTGGTGCGCAGTCGATTGTTGCGGACTTCTTGGCCGGATTTTTCATCCTGACGGAAAAGCAATTCGGCGTGGGTGACTGGGTGCGTTTTGAGGGCAACGGCATCGTTGTCGAAGGCACCGTCATTGAGATCACCATGCGCGCGACCAAAATTCGCACGATTGCACAAGAGACCGTGATCATCCCCAACTCCACGGCGAAAGTGTGCATCAACAATTCTAATAACTGGTCGCGTGCGGTTGTCGTTATTCCGATCCCCATGTTGGGTTCTGAAAACATCACAGATGTCATCGCGCGCTCTGAAGCTGCGACTCGTCGCGCACTTGGCCAGGAGAAAATCGCACCGGAAATCCTCGGTGAACTCGATGTGCACCCAGCCACGGAAGTCACACCGCCAACGGTGGTCGGCATGCCGTGGATGGTCACCATGCGTTTCCTCGTGCAAGTCACCGCCGGCAATCAATGGCTGGTCGAACGCGCCATCCGCACAGAAATCATCAACGAATTCTGGGAAGAATACGGCAGCGCAACCACTACATCGGGAACCCTCATTGATTCCTTACACGTTGAGCATGAAGAGCCAAAGACCTCGCTTATCGACGCCTCCCCCCAGGCTCTTAAGGAACCGAAGCCGGAGGCTGCGGCGACGGTTGCATCGCTAGCTGCATCGTCTAACGACGATGCAGACAATGCAGACGCCTCGGCGATCAATGCAGGCAATCCAGAGAAGGAACTTGATTCCGATGTGCTGGAACAAGAACTCTCCAGCGAAGAACCGGAAGAAACAGCAAAACCAGATCACTCTCTCCGAGGCTTCTTCCGCACTGATTACTACCCAAATCGGTGGCAGAAGATCCTGTCGTTTGGCGGACGTGTCCGCATGAGCACTTCCCTGTTGTTGGGTGCGCTGCTCTTGCTGTCACTATTTAAGGTCATGACTGTGGAACCAAGTGAGAATTGGCAAAACTCCAGTGGATGGCTGTCACCAAGCACTGCCACCTCAACTGCGGTGACCACCTCCGAAACTTCCGCGCCAGTAAGCACTTCTTCGATGACAGTGCCCACTACGGTGGAGGAGACCCCAACGATGGAATCTAGCGTCGAAACGCAGCAGGAAACCTCAACCCCTGCAACCGCAACGCCCCAGCGAGCCGACACCATCGAACCGACCGAGGAAGCCACGTCGCAGGAGGAAACGACTGCGTCGCAGACGCAGTCTCCAGCAACCGCGGTTCAAGAGACAGTTGCGCCGACGTCCACCCCTTAGGACGCTGATTACAGACGTGTCCCATTTCTTTACTACTATTGGAAATTATGAGTTCAGACGCAGAAAAGGCATCCGTGGAGCTTTCCGAAAAATTTCACCCAGAACGCACCCATATTTTGGGCGCCGTTGTTTTTGGCCTGATCTCATTATTAGTCATCGGCGCAGCCCCTCAGTACCTGTTTTGGCTGCTCGCGCTCCCTGTCATCTTCGGTTACTGGGTTCTAAAATCATCCACGATCGTTGATGAACAGGGCATCACCGCAAACTACGCCTTCAAGGGCAAAAAGGTTGTGGCCTGGGAAGACCTCGCAGGAATCGGATTCAAGGGTGCCCGCACTTTCGCTCGCACCACCTCCGATGCAGAAGTCACCCTCCCCGGCGTCACCTTCAACTCCCTTCCCCGCCTTGAAGCTGCTTCCCACGGCCGCATCCCCGATGCGATCACCGCAAGCAAGGAAGCAGCCGATGGCAAGGTTGTAGTCGTTCAAGAAGACGGCTACTCCGTGATGATGTCCAAGGAAGAGTACTTGGAGCGCCAAAAGGCACTGGGCAAGCCAGTTCAGTTGAACTTCGATGACGGCACCGATGGGAATACAACACAAACAGAAAGCGTTGAATCCCAAGAGACCGGACAAGCCGCGTCTGAAACCTCACATCGTGATAACCCTGCGTCACAGCACTAGAGTGTAATAAGCCGTCCGAACCAAAGGTCCACACCTCTGCACGAGTAGAAGCTCACCCAAGTTTTCAAAGTGCCGTTGATTCTTGACAACCACCCGCCGCTCTTTAAGAGCAGATTTGAAAAGCGCATCATGATCCCACTTCGTTCAAAAGTCACCACCGTCGGTCGCAATGCAGCTGGCGCTCGCGCCCTTTGGCGTGCCACCGGCACCAAGGAAAATGAGTTCGGCAAGCCAATTGTTGCCATCGTGAACTCCTACACCCAGTTCGTGCCCGGACACGTTCACCTTAAGAACGTCGGCGATATTGTGGCAGATGCAGTGCGCAAAGCCGGTGGCGTTCCAAAGGAATTCAACACCATCGCCGTCGATGACGGCATCGCCATGGGACACGGCGGCATGCTGTACTCCCTGCCATCCCGTGAAATCATCGCCGATTCCGTCGAATACATGGTCAACGCACACACCGCCGACGCCATGGTGTGTATCTCCAACTGTGACAAGATCACCCCAGGCATGCTCAACGCAGCAATGCGCCTGAACATCCCAGTGGTCTTCGTTTCCGGTGGCCCAATGGAAGCTGGCAAGGCTGTCGTCGTTGACGGCGTTGCACACGCACCAACCGACCTCATCACCGCGATCTCCGCATCCGCAAGCGATGCAGTCGACGACGCAGGCCTTGCAGCCGTTGAAGCATCCGCATGCCCAACCTGTGGCTCCTGCTCTGGTATGTTCACCGCGAACTCCATGAACTGCCTCACCGAAGCTCTGGGACTTTCTCTCCCGGGCAACGGCTCCACTCTGGCAACCCACGCAGCACGTCGCGCACTGTTTGAAAAGGCCGGCGAAACCGTCGTTGAACTGTGCCGCCGCTACTACGGTGAAGAAGACGAATCCGTTCTGCCACGTGGCATTGCCACCAAGAAGGCATTCGAAAACGCAATGGCACTGGATATGGCCATGGGTGGATCCACCAACACCATCCTCCACATCCTCGCAGCTGCCCAGGAAGGCGAAGTTGACTTCGACCTCGCAGACATCGACGAACTGTCCAAAAACGTCCCCTGCCTGTCCAAGGTTGCACCAAACTCCGACTACCACATGGAAGACGTCCACCGCGCCGGTGGCATTCCAGCACTGCTCGGCGAGCTCAACCGCGGTGGCCTGCTGAACAAGGACGTCCACTCCGTTCACTCCAACGACCTTGAAGGTTGGTTGGATGACTGGGATATCCGCTCTGGCAAGACCACCGAAGTAGCAACCGAACTCTTCCACGCAGCCCCAGGTGGCATCCGCACCACCGAAGCATTCTCCACCGAGAACCGCTGGGACGAACTCGACACCGACGCTGCCAAGGGCTGCATCCGCGACGTTGAACACGCCTACACCGCCGACGGCGGCCTGGTTGTTCTTCGCGGCAACATCTCCCCTGACGGCGCAGTGATCAAGTCCGCAGGTATCGAAGAAGAGCTGTGGAACTTCACCGGACCAGCACGAGTTGTCGAAAGCCAGGAAGAGGCAGTCTCTGTCATCCTGACCAAGACCATCCAAGCTGGCGAAGTTCTGGTCGTCCGCTACGAAGGCCCATCAGGTGGACCAGGCATGCAGGAAATGCTTCACCCAACCGCATTCCTCAAGGGATCCGGCCTGGGCAAGAAGTGTGCACTGATCACCGACGGCCGTTTCTCCGGAGGTTCCTCAGGACTGTCCATCGGCCACGTCTCCCCAGAAGCAGCACACGGCGGAGTCATTGGTCTGATCGAAAACGGCGACATCGTCTCCATCGACGTTCACAACCGCAAGCTCGAAGTTCAGGTCTCCGACGAGGAACTCCAGCGCCGCCGCGACGCTATGAACGCCTCCGAGAAGCCATGGCAGCCAGTCAACCGTAACCGCGTTGTCACCAAGGCACTGCGCGCATACGCAAAGATGGCTACCTCCGCTGATAAGGGTGCAGTCCGTCAGGTCGACTAACCCTTTGTAAGTGTTTGAGCACCGGTTCCCTACTTTGGGTTCCGGTGCTTTTTCATGTCTTGGGCTGTGTGGGCGTGGTGGAGCTCCCCGTTGCAAATACTCACCACAAGTTGCAGGATTTCTGCTGGTTGTGGTGGATTTTCCCGCTTTATAGCCCTATGCGTGCAACTTTCGGACCGATTCCAAAGGGCGAACGCCTGTTTGTGGTGGGTCCTTGCCCTGGAAGCTTTCAGGAACCACAACTACCCCACTGACCCCAAAGTGGATAGGCCCTATTCTTCCGTTTAAGCGCCTCAAACACCTCTCCCCACACTTGAACCCATTAGGCAATTACGAATCCTTAAACAGCCTTCTACAGCACCATGCCCCAAACCGAACCCAGGCATGAAAAAGACCCTCACCAGGAGGGTCTTTTTCTAAAACTTTGGCTACGCGATTGGGTTCACACCCGCACCGAACCACCACAGCAGAACTGCCGCTGCGATGCCGATGACCACGAAGATCCACGAGCTCACCAGTGGACGCTTTGCCCAACCTCGGCCAGAGTCAAGGGAAATCTTGCCGGGGCCGGTGAACTGAAGTCCGACAACTACGATGGTGAGGATCAGTGCCAGCATCAATGGCTCACTAAGTTCACCCCAACCACCTTCATGAGTGTTGACTTGGTGAAGGGTGGTAAAGGATGTCGCCACCGTGGCTACCGCTGCTGCCACTGGGGTCATCAGACCAAGGAGCAGGAAGACACCAGCTGCAAGTTCAATAGATGGAAGCAGGATCGCGAGGATTTCAGGCCACTGGTAACCAGCGAACTCTGCCTCGAGGCCAGCAAGACCGGCAGATCCTCCAAGGGTGAAGAATGTAAAGACTCCACGGACGATCAAATAGACACCAATGACTGCGCGGATAATCAACAGGCCGAAATCGAGGGTACCTCGGCGGGCATCTTCAACAATTTGTGGCTGTTCCGCAATCATTGGTGGAGCTACTGCAGCTGCCGCAGCGGCCGCACCTGCTGGCGCGAAATCAGAGTCAGTGTAAGGCTCCGAATAAGACGGTTCTGGCTGGTAAACAGGCTCTTCAGGACGGCTAATCTGACGAGTAACTTGTGTCGGCGGAGCTGGCGGAACTTGCTGAGGAGTCTGCTGCTGGGAAGGCTGCGCCTGAACATAAGACGTCGGAGCATCGGATGCTAATGCACCAGAGCTTGCCGGCGTAATAGTTGTTGGAGCTTCGGAAGCCACTGGCTTTGCAGATTGATTATCTGGACGCTCAAATGCTGTGGTTTCAGCCGACCCGGATGCTGGCGGAATATTTTGGGGCGCTGCACGGCCAGTTCGGTCGTAAACACTGCCGAGGCGCTCGGTAGCGTTGGAGGAATTCGCGGAAGGCGATGGTCCCTTGTAAGTAGGGATGGCCGAATCATCATCGAGATCGTTCAGGTCTGGTTGATCAAAATTCTGATTTGAATTTCGCGAGTTATCAGTCATGTGCCCCAGAATATGCGAATTAACTTCCGCAATGTGGATATAACTTCGGCGCGCCCCAAAAGCTTATGTGACTGTTATGCAGCACACGTATCTAATTGGCGTTCCAGGGCGCTTGCTTCAGCCTCAGTCACCCACACCTTGTAGCGATCTTTAACGGTGATGATCTTCTTTGCGTAATCGCACCTAAAAGCTGTGTTTGGTGGAAGCCAGGTTGCTGCATCGCTCGCACCTTTTTGCTGGTTAAGCGTACCTTTAACGGCGAGAAGATTGTCGGGATCGTTGGCAAAGTTCTTTCGAGTTTGCTCATCCCACTGCTGTGCTCCCTTGACCCATGCGTCATGTAATGGGACCAGGTGATCGATCTGCACGTCGCCGGAACGTTCACCGCGAACGAAATCAATAAGTTCGCCAGAAAATGGATCGCTGAGCAGGCCACTCGTGACGATACAGTCTTTTGTTCCTTCACGCAGCTGAATGTCGTCCAAATCGCGCTGCAGGATGTCGTTGCGGGTATCGCAGCCGTTGTGCCCATATTCCACGGAAACAGTGTCGGTCCATGCGGGTCCGAATAATTCGCGGCCATATCCTGTTCCTGGGGCACGACCTTTAACGTCAAGGGAAGCGAGCATCGCACGGTATTCAGCCGCAGTCTCGCTAGATGCCGCTGGAGCATTTGCCGCTACCGAGCTTTCCGAAGACGTCGGTGTTCCAGACGCCTCTTCTACCCCACCATCTATAACGTAAGCTGCAAAAGCGACTGCAGCCACGGCAATCGTGATGATGCTGGATATTACACTTTTAACTTTTTTGGTTGACCTGCTAGCAGGTGTTCTTTTTTGTGATCGAGCCATGATGGTTTCACACCATATCAACTGTGCAGGACACGTCTGCAATCACCCCGAACATTTGTTCAATCGTTGATTTTCATTCCACTTCGTAATATTGTTGACATATCATCTAAATTTCCAAGAGAGGACACCACACAGTGACTAACACGTCATCCGATTGGGCAGGCGCCCCACAAAATGCATCAGCAGACGGCGAGTTCGTTCGCGATACCAACTACATCGATGACCGCATCGTCGCAGACGTTCCAGCGGGATCCGAACCAATTGCTCAGGAAGATGGCACTTTCCATTGGCCTGTCGAGGCTGGTCGCTACCGTTTAGTCGCTGCCCGCGCATGTCCATGGGCACACCGCACCGTTATCACCCGTCGTCTTCTCGGCCTGGAGAACGTGATCTCGCTTGGTCTGACCGGCCCGACTCACGACGTTCGTTCCTGGACTTTCGATTTAGATCCAAACCATCTTGATCCCGTGCTGCAGATTCCTCGTCTACAGGACGCGTATTTCAACCGCTTCCCCGATTACCCGCGCGGCATTACCGTCCCAGCGCTCGTGGAGGAATCGTCTAAGAAGGTCGTCACCAACGATTACCCTTCCATCACCATCGATTTCAATCTTGAGTGGAAGCAGTTCCACCGTGAGGGTGCGCCTGACCTCTACCCCGCGGAGCTGCGCGAGGAGATGGCGCCAGTGATGAAGCGCATCTTCACCGAGGTCAACAACGGCGTATACAGGACCGGCTTTGCCGGTAGCCAGGAAGCGCACAACGAGGCGTACAAGCGGCTTTGGGTTGCATTGGACTGGCTAGAAGATCGCTTATCGACGCGACGTTACCTCATGGGGGATCACATCACCGAGGCGGATATCCGCCTCTACCCAACCCTCGTGCGTTTCGATGCCGTCTACCACGGACACTTCAAGTGTGGCCGCAACAAGATCACCGAAATGCCGAATCTGTGGGGCTACCTGCGGGATCTTTTCCAGACCCCAGGCTTTGGCGACACCACCGATTTCACCGAAATCAAGCAGCATTACTACATCACCCACGCAGAGATTAACCCGACCCGGATCGTTCCAGTCGGACCAGATCTGTCTGGTTTCGCGACACCACACGGCCGTGAAAAGCTCGGTGGCTCCCCATTTACTGAAGGGGTTACTCTTCCTGACCCAATTCCTGCGGGCGAAGAAGTGAAAAACCCTGAACCTTTTCAGAAGTAATTAAGGCCGCAATCCCTCGATTGCTGCATCAACGACGGCGTCTGTGAGTCTAGCTAGAGATCTAGATTCCAGGCGCCATCGTTGCCAATACATCGGTGTGTCAATGGGTATCTCATCGAGGAGGATCACTTCTCCTGCTTTTAGCATGGGAGCAGCTTGGGTTTCGGGAAGAAGTCCCCAACCAAGGCCTCGGCGAATTGCCTCACCAAAACCTTCCGCCGACGGGACAATGGATACGCGTCTGCGCCCCACAGGACCATCGACGCGCCCGTCCAGGTCACGGTCTTGAAGCACATCTTTGGGACCGAAGCGTAAGACGGGCATCGCTGCCCAATCAAGTTTCCCATCAACCATGTAGGCATCCCGCAACGTGGGCGTTGCAATTGCTAAATGGCGCATGGTTCCAAGTTCTACCACTTCACAGCCCGCCACTGGATTAGCTTCACGAGTTACCGCCCCCAAGACATCTCCACGTCGTAGCAAGGACAATGTGTGCGCTTCATCCTCCAGGCGCAGCGTGAGCGTTGCTCCACCCCAAGAGGCTACCTCATTGAACACGGGAGGAAACCACGTGGACAGTGAATCGGCATTAATCGCGATGGTCAACGGAATTTCAGCGAGTCGTCCGGAGAGTTGCGCCTTGGTTTCTGCTTGCAGCAGTGCCATTTTTCTCGCTGCCTGTACAAGAACTTCGCCTGCTTCGGTTGCTGTAGCTGGTTGGGTGCGCGATACCAGCACTCGCCCTACCTGATGCTCGAGGGCTTTAACGCGCTGACTGACCGCCGAGGGGGAAATAGAAAGGGCTAAAGAGGCACCTTCGAAGCTGCCTTCATCAATGATTGAGAGCAAAGTGTCCAGGTGAATGGGGTTCATGAAGCTATATTAAACCATGTTAAGAACCAATCATTTTACTTAAGTACCTCCATAGGTCACGATGGTGATCATGGAAATCTTCATTACAGGTCTGCTTTTGGGGGCCAGTCTTTTGCTGTCCATCGGACCGCAGAATGTACTGGTGATTAAACAAGGAATTAAGCGCGAAGGACTCATTGCGGTTCTTCTCGTGTGTTTAATTTCTGACGTCTTTTTGTTCATCGCCGGCACCTTGGGCGTTGATCTTTTGTCCAATGCCGCGCCGATCGTGCTCGATATTATGCGCTGGGGTGGTATCGCTTACCTGTTATGGTTTGCCGTCATGGCAGCGAAAGACGCCATGACAAACAAGGTGGAAGCGCCACAGATCATTGAAGAAACAGAACCAACCGTGCCCGATGACACGCCTTTGGGCGGTTCGGCGGTGGCCACTGACACGCGCAACCGGGTGCGGGTGGAGGTGAGCGTCGATAAGCAGCGGGTTTGGGTAAAGCCCATGTTGATGGCAATCGTGCTGACCTGGTTGAACCCGAATGCGTATTTGGACGCGTTTGTGTTTATCGGCGGCGTCGGCGCGCAATACGGCGACACCGGACGGTGGATTTTCGCCGCTGGCGCGTTCGCGGCAAGCCTGATCTGGTTCCCGCTGGTGGGTTTCGGCGCAGCAGCATTGTCACGCCCGCTGTCCAGCCCCAAGGTGTGGCGCTGGATCAACGTCGTCGTGGCAGTTGTGATGACCGCATTGGCCATCAAACTGATGTTGATGGGTTAGTTTTCGCGGGTTTTGGAATCGGTGGCCTTCGCCCAAATGTTGATGCCGGCGTCGTGGGAAATCTCATCGATCGCCTCCAACTCGGCGTCGGAAAACTCCAAGTTGTTGAGTGAATCAAGGCTGTTGTCCAGCTGCTCAACTGACGAAGCACCAATCAATGCACTGGTCACGGTATCCGCGCCGTACTCTCCTTGCTCGCGCAGCACCCATGCAAGCGCCATCTGCGCAAGTGACTGCCCGCGTTCCTGAGCGATGTCATTGAGCTTGCGGACCATATCAATATTGTTCACGTTCAACATGCCCTCAGACAGGGACTTACCCTGGCTGGCGCGGGAACCCTCTGGAATTCCATCGAGATATTTGTCCGTGAGCAAGCCCTGCGCAAGTGGTGAGAAAGCAATGACGCCAAGACCATTGTTGGCAGCTGACTGCAGCAGATTCTCGCCGTCATCGCCTGGCTCCTCTACCCAACGATTAATGATGGAATAACTTGGCTGGTGAATCAGCAACGGGCAGCCCTCCTCCGCCATGAACTCAGCAGCCTCCGCTGTGAGCTCTGGACCGTAGGAAGAAATACCCACGTAAAGAGCCTTTCCAGACGCAACAATGTCACGCAATGCGTACATGGTTTCTTCCAAAGGAGTGTCTGGGTCCGGGCGGTGGTGGTAGAAAATATCCACGTAATCCAAGCCGAGGCGAGTCAGGGACTGATCAAGGGAACTCACCAGATACTTTCGGGAACCACCAAAACCATAAGGTCCAGGCCACATATCCCAACCCGCCTTGGAAGAAATGATCAACTCATCGCGGTGGTTTTTGAGATCCTCACGCAAAATCCTGCCAAAGTTTGTCTCTGCGGAACCTGCTGGAGGGCCATAGTTATTAGCCAAATCGAAGTGGGTGACTCCCCTATCAAACGCGCGGTGAATAATGCTGCGCTGCGTTGAAAGCGGCTTGTCATCACCGAAGTTGTGCCACAGCCCAAGCGAAATTGCCGGAAGCTTCAGCCCAGAATTTCCCACCCTGCGGTAGATCATGTCGTCATAGCGATTGTCTGCTGGTTGATATGCCATGACTGCCATTGTGCTCAGTTTGTCTCGTTTGTGCCACGGCTTTGTGCATCTGGATGCAAAAAAGCAGCCAACCCGAGGTGGGTTGACTGCTTTTATCAGTGCTTTTGAGGCTGGGTGTTACTTGACCAGGCCGAATCCGCCGGTCCATCCGATCTTCTCGGAACCTGCAAGGGTGAGCTGCAGGAAACCAACTGCTTCAAGCTCGTGTGCACGCTTGAGGGAACCAGCGTCAAGGGCGTCGAGGCCGCCAGCGTTGACGTCGGTGATAAGAGCGTTCTTTGCGTCTTCATCATCGCCTGCAACTAAAACGGTGGTGGTGATATCGCTAACCTTGCCGGTAGCCAAAGTGGCTGCGAAGTTGGTGTTGAAAGCCTTCAAAACGCGGGAGGTTGGAAGCTGAGCCTGGATCTCAGCGGTTGCAGAAGAACCAACTGGAACTACGAGGGAATCGAAGGTCTCGAAGTTAAGTGGGTTGGTGATATCGATAACGGTCTTGCCTGCGAGAGCATCCTTGTGGCTTGCAATGATGGACTCTACTGCTGGGTAAGGAACAGCAAGGATAACAACGTCACCGTTGATGGTTGCGGTGCCAGAATCTGCAGAGCCGATGTGTTCTACAGTTGCACCACCCTTGGTGAGGACGCCTGCGATTGCGGTGCCCATGTTGCCGCGGCCGAAGATGGTGTAAGTGGTCATTGTGTTGTTCTCCTTGTGTGAAATGGTTTCACATTGTGTCATTGCCGGGGAAGCCTTCTTGTTTCCGAAGAGCTTGTTGAGCAGTTCTTTGATCATGAACACAACACTAGACCCTAATTACTTGATGCGTCAAGCAATTAGTTAAAAAGAAATGCTCCCCCGAAGGGAAGCAGTCCTTTAATGCGAGACTTTTAGCAGCTCAACGGCAAAAAAGCTTAAGCCAACTTCTTTGCGATCAGCTGGTTCACCTGAGCCGGGTCAGCCTTACCGCGGGTCGCCTTCATGACAGCACCAACGATGGCGCCGGTGACCTTGGTGTTGCCTGCGCGGTACTTCTCCACGATGTCTGGGTTTGCGGCCAAGGCATCATCGACAGCCTTTTCAATTGCGCCGTCATCGCGAACAACTTCCAGTCCACGAGCAGCAACAACTGCGTCAACGTCGCCTTCGCCAGCGATAACGCCGTCGATAGCCTGACGTGCCAGCTTATTGGTCAGCTTGCCTTCAGAAACAAGCGCAACGACGCGAGCAACGTGAGCTGGCGCAACACCGAGAGCGTCGAGCTCGACACCAGACTCGTTGGCCTTCTGGGAGATGTAAGAAACCCACCAAGCACGAGCTTCATCAGGAGTGGTACCCGCTTCCACGGTCTCGATGATGAGGTCGAGTGCATTGGCATTGATGAGGTCGCGCATCTCGGCGTCGGAAAGCTTCCACTCTTCCTGGATACGTGCACGGCGAACCCAAGGCAGCTCTGGAAGAGTTGCGCGGATTTCTTCCACCCACTCGCGAGGCGCGATCACTGGAGGCAGGTCAGGATCGTTGAAGTAACGGTAATCTTCAGCGGTTTCCTTTGGACGACCCTTGGAGGTACTTCCGTCGGCCTCCTGGTAGTGGCGGGTTTCCTGATCAATCACGCCACCGTTGTCCAGCACCTGAGCCTGGCGCTGCATCTCAAAGGTGATGGCCTGCTCAACGGACTTCAGGGAGTTGATGTTCTTGGTTTCGGTACGGGTGCCGAATTCCTCCTGGCCGATCGGGCGCAGGGACAGGTTGGCGTCGACACGCATAGAACCCTGATCCAAGCGGCCGTCGGACACGCCGAGCGCCTTAACCAGATCGCGCAGTGCGGAGACATAAGCCTTAGCGATCTCTGGAGCGCGAGCGCCAGCGCCTTCAATTGGCTTGGTGACAACCTCAATCAGAGGGACGCCTGCACGGTTGCAGTCCACCAAAGAAGCGGTTGCGCCGTGAATACGACCAGAAGTACCACCCAGGTGGGTGAGCTTTCCGGTGTCTTCCTCCATGTGAGCGCGTTCGATTTCCACACGCCACTCGGTGCCGTCCTCCAGAACAACATCCAGGTAGCCGTCGTATGCGATTGGCTCGTCATACTGGGAGATCTGGTAGTTCTTAGGCTGATCCGGGTAGAAGTAGTTCTTACGTGCAAAGCGTGAGGACTCAGCGATGCTGCAGTTCAGCGCCAGTCCAATCTTAATTGCCCACTCCACGCCCTTGGCGTTAACAACAGGAAGTGCGCCTGGGAGACCCAAAGAAACTGGGTCAACATTGCTATTGGGTTCAGCGCCAAAGTGTGCAGAAGATGCAGAGAACATCTTGGTCTCAGTGCCCAGTTCGACGTGGACCTCAAGTCCCATCACCGGGTCATATTTCTCTAGAACTTCATCGAAGTCCATCAGATCATAAAAGGCTGCAGTCATGGGTCATTATTCTAGTCATCATTGTGCAAGCATGTTGTCATGGGGTGGCACGGTCCATTTCTGACAGCGCTCCCCCGGCTCGGATTGCTGCTTAATTGAGGTCGAAGGTGGCTTTAGAAACACTTTAGAGAAGCCAAAGACCGCCTGATTTTCACGAGAAAACCGGGCGGGCTAGTTGGCCTGACTCTTAAAGAGTTTTAGGAGCGAAGCCTTTTAAGAAGCGGCCTTCTCCGAGGCAGCCTTTTCTGAAGCCACCTTCTCCGCAGCCCTCTTATCGGACGCCCTGCACAATGCAGCAAGAAGTGCTCCGGAAAGGTTGTGCCAGACAGAGAAGATAGCGCCTGGCAGAGCAGACATTGGTGACATGTACTGGGATGCGAGTCCAGCTGCGAGGCCGGAGTTTTGCATACCGACCTCAATCGCGGTAGTGCGTCGAGCTGCAGCAGGCTGCCCAGTGAATTTCGCAGCGAGGTATCCCAGGGAGTAGCCGAGGGTGTTGTGAATAATCACGGCAGCCAGCACGAGCAGTCCTGCTTCGAGGATTTTGTCCCTTGAGCCAGCGACCACGATGGCAACGATCAATGAAATCGCAATGACTGAAATCCATGGCAAAAGAGGCAAAACCTTGCCAATGAGTGTCGGGAAGATCAACCGCACAACAAGTCCGCCCACGACTGGGATCAGCACAACTTGGACGATGGATACAGCCATATCAGCGGCATTAAGTGGCATGTATTGCCCCGCCAGCCACAGGGTAAGCAGTGGAGTGAAAATTGGAGCAAGCAGCGTGGAGATGGAAGTCATGGTGACAGACAGCGCAACATCACCACGGGACAGGTAAGACACCACGTTGGAGGAAGTTCCGCCAGGTGCACAACCAACCAAGATGACACCGGCCGCAATTTCCGCAGGCAGCTGCAAAACCCAGACCACCAGCAATGCGATCAGGGGCATGATGACAAACTGGGCGATCACGCCGATAAGAACTGGGAGTGGGCGTTTAGCAACGAGTGCGAAGTCAACTGGCTTCAAGGTCAGGCCCATGGAGAACATGATGATTCCCAGCAAAGGATTGACCCACGAAGAAATATTGAGCACAACATCCGAGGCTGTGAATCCGATGATGCCGCCAATGATGACCAAGACCGGGAATCCTAATGCAGCGATATATGCTGCCCGGTCTTCCGATTTCGGTGTTTTGAGTTCAACTTGAGTACTCATGTGCTCCCTAACTTATAGCGTGAAGAACTTCCCAATACCTGAGACGTTTCTATTATTTTGTCTCAAAATTATGCCCACAGGCAAATAATTTGACCACGACCCCCTGCCCGCACCACTGGACCACTATTCCCCTGCGTGCTCCTCCAGAAGTGGCACCAAGGCGTCTAACGCGAACCGAGTGGACTGCGGGGAGCCCAAAGAAAACGCATTGGAAATCTCACGGGGCATCACAAAGGAACGGCCGTCGCGAGTGGCGGTCAACATCTGCCATGGCACCTGCTCTGCCATTTCCTCAGGAGTCATACCGATGGCAAAGCCGACAACCAGGTCGGAATCCACAACGCCGAAGGTCTCTTCACTGAATTTGATGGAGAAACCCGTATCGCCAGGTTCCTGTTTAGCCAGCTCAGGGTTTTCTTGGAAGCCCAGATCCAACAAGGTATCTACACGGTTGGAACCCTTAATGTATGCACCCCAGCTGGTTGCCGTTGCAGATACAGCAGCCGCGGTCTTCTCAGACCAGCCCGGGTGAGCTGCACGAATATCAGCAGTGAGCTGCTCGTATTCAGCGTTCACTTCTTCACCACGTTCAGCCTGCCCCAGAGCGGTGGCAATCATCGTTACCTGCTCAGCGCGTGGGGTGAGGTAGCTATCGCCGCCTTCTGGAACGCCGATGGTCGGTGCGATTGAAGACAACTTGTCATAGCGTTCCTGGTCGCCAGAGCTGCGCACGTCCAAAATCAGATCCGGTTCAAGCGCTGCAATCTTTTCATACTCCGGTTCCATGGTTCCGATTATTTCTGGCGCTTCATCGTAGGCAGAATCCTCAATCCACGGTCCCACGCCTTCACCACCGAATGCGAGCCAATCTGATGCACCCACAGGCTGCACACCGAATTCCAGCGCAGCCTCAGCATCTCCCCAACCCAGGGCAACGACGCGTTCTGGTTGGCTTTCCACAGTGACATCACCGAATTTGGTCGCGATGGACACTGGGTATGCCCCATCGGCAGATGATGTCACGTTAGCGCTAGATTCACTCTCCGATTCGGTCGATGAGCAACTCACCATACCCAACGCCATTCCCGCAACCACCACAATCGATGCAGCTGACTTAAATAAACTGACACGCTTTTTCATTGGCACTCGTCCCCTCAGGATAAGAATAAAGTATGCAAACCTTACCTAACCTGTTCGAGAATACTGTGATCGGGCGCCAAAAATAGCCCCCGATGGGCGACTTCACCCCTCGACTTCGCGCGCTCAACTTCTCATCACACGACTTCAGTCAACAAAGTCCCGATTCCCTACTGAAGTCGCCTCCTAAAACGCAAACCACCAATCCCAAATAAAAAAACCGGCGCCCATTGTGAATGATGAATTCACAGTAAGCGCCGGTTTGGGTGAACAAAGGGGCTAGCTGGCGTCGAAAAGCGATGCCTCGTTGGGAATGATGGGAACCTGCATGTGACGGTACAGTCGCTCCATGAGCGTCAGTTTGACGGCAGGCCATTCATCGTTGGTGATGGAATAGATGACGGTGTCGCGGACGGTGCCGTCAGGGTGGATGCGATGTTTGCGTAGTACGCCGTCTTGTTTTGCTCCGAGTCGTTCGATTGCGGCGCGGGAGCGGTGGTTGTGCCAGTTCGTTCGGAATTCCACGGCATTGACACCGAGGTCTTCAAAAGCGCGCTGCAACTGCAGGAATTTCACCGAGGGGTTGATGCCGGCTCCTTGGACATGGGCAGCCATCCATGTGCGTCCAATTTCCAGCCGTTTATTCGCATGGTCAAAGGTATGAAATGAGGTCATGCCAACGGCACGGCCTGTTGCAGCGGAAATGATTGCCCAAGGCGCACACAGTCCGTCCGCATGTTCGGCTAGGCGGCGGTCAATTTCCTCCGCCATGCCCTCTGGGGTGGGTAGAGCGACGAACCAATGGCGCCACAATTCTTGTGAGGCGACAGCTTCCTGGAGATCCTGAGTCCACTGATGTGACAGTGGTTCTAAGATCACCGCGTCGTTCGTCAGACGCGGGTTTTGTGCGAATTGCATGAGATGAATATAGTCATAGAATCGCGTTTTGTCCTATTTCTAGAGAAAATCCAGGTTAAAAGCATTAAATTCATTGCTTTTCGACGTCAAAATGCACCCGTTTTGCAGCGCTTGGGGCGCCGCAAAACAGGTGCACAAAAACGACACTTTCTTAGAAAGCTACGCCTGATTTGAAGATCACATTCGCATACGCAGTGGTCTCCCCTGTTCGAATGACAAAGGCACATCCCGCGAGCTGGGCTTTCAGCTCTTCATGCGTGACAACTTCCACATCCGTATCCACCATTTCGCGGATACGTTCGGGTGTCCCTTCGGCAATCACCGCGCCTTCCACAACGACTTCCGGCTTGAGAGCATTCAGTACTTGTTCAAAGGTGGGGATCCCAAACACGAGTGCCAAATCGATGATCTCTACGTGTTCTGGGATGGGCAATCCGCAATCTGCCACTGCCCAGGTATCGGTGTGCCCGAGCCGCGCGATGGCGCACTACGCGGATACTGGTTTTCAATGCTACGACCCACCATCAGCCGCACCAGCTCATCTTCATCAGTATCCGCTGGCAGCTCCGCGATGAACTGGCCATCACACAGCACAGAGACGGTATCGCCGATGCGCGCGATCTCATCCAAGTGGTGCGAAATAAACACCATGGCCACGCCTTTTTCTTTCAGCTGATCCACCACTTTGAATAACTGATCAATTTCACGACTAGTCAACGCTGCAGTGGGCTCATCCAAAATCAATATCCGCGCATTCATGGACAACGCCTTGGCGATCTCCACCATCTGCTGCCTAGCGATTCCTAAAGAACCCACCTGAGCATTCAGATCCACATCCACGCCGATGAGATCCAGCGCCGCCTGTGCCTGCCTGCGCAAATGTTTGAAATTGACCAAACCCCACTTCCGCGGAGTGCGACCCAGCATGACGTTTTCCGCCACCGTCATCGTGGGCACCAGATTCAATTCCTGGTGAATCGTAGCGATGCCAAAAGACTCAGCAGTTTTCGTATCAGGCAAAGTCGCGGGCTTTCCATCCACCAAAATCTGCCCGCCATCAGGCTGATACACACCCGACATCATCTTGATCAGCGTAGATTTACCCGCACCATTTTCACCCAACAGCGCAAGCACCCTGCCAGGGCGAACATCGATGCTCACCTGATTAATGACGTTGACTGGGCCAAACGACTTGGAAACTTTATCCAACTGAAGGATTGGTGCAGGATCATGCTGGTGAAGCGCTTGTTCAGAGTTCACCATCTAGGCTCACCTCGTGTTGCGTGTTCTGTGCGGCTTTCGCGGCTGCTTTTTGGGCTGCTTTTGCTGCCTTTGCGGCGGCCTTTTGGGAAACCGCCGTTGATCCATGGATGCTGAGCTGCGTTGGAATCACCACAGATTTTTGCGCGGTGTCCCCATTGATCAGCTTCTGCAGAATCTCAAACGCACGCTTACCGATCTCTTGTACGTGCTGGTCAATGATGCTCAGCGGTGGATTCTGCAGCCGGAAAATTGGGTTGTTATCAAACCCAATGAGCTGCACATCCTCACCGATCTTCAAATTCATCTCATGAAGAGCCAACAACGCACCGATGGTCATCATGGAGTCACCAGCGATAATCGCATTGGCTCCCTGCTTGATCAGCACCTTGATGCCGTCATATCCAGATTCTTGGCGGTAGCCACCGTAATAGACAGATGCTCCGACGATGCCGCGGTCCACGCATAGTTTTTCAAAAGTGTTAAGACGCAGCTGACCAGTGGAAGTATCCTGCGGGCCGGCAAGGTAGCCCAATTGCACGTCAGCTGCCAGGAGTAAGTCCACAGCTTCAGTCATGCCCGGAACTGGATCTGAGGTAACCGAAGGAATAGACGAGTTAACAAAACTACGGTCTGCCAGCACTACTGGCACTCCCCTGTTAACCAAGTCAGTGACTTGTTCCTCTGACTGAATGTGTGGCACCACGATGATTCCATCGAGGCGTTGGTCATCCATGATCGCCAAAGTCTGACCAAGCAGCTCTGGGTTTTCTTCAGAGTTGGACAAAATGGTGGACACCCCAGCTTCACGAGCAGCTTTTTGAATCGATGCTGCTAGTGAGGAGAAATATGGGTTCTCAATGTTTGGAATGATGACACCGATGGTGTCTGTCCTCGACTTCCGCAATGCACGAGCTTGGGCATTGGGACGGTAGTTCAGCTTTTGAGCGGCTTCAACCACTCGGATGCGTGTGGATTCCGGAATGCTCGCGTTGTTGGCCAATGCCCGGGACACCGTGCTGACTGAAAGCTGTGTTGCTTGCGCGATGTCTTTGAGCGTGGTGGCCCGCTTCTTCGGGCTGGAGGTTTCGGAAGCCATCTCCTCACCACCTTTCTGGAAGGTACCCCTATTATGGGATAAGGAACGTAAATGCAATCGATTGCATTGTGTTTAAGATGAACTTATCCCCACTCCCCCACGAAAGTCAAGCCTAGGTCACAGTCTAAGCATCAATGGATCTATGCCACTTGATTTCACTTACTTGCACTTTCCTTACGGCATGAAAAAACAGCCCCTCCACCTCAATGGGCGAAAGAGCTGTTATTGGCTGTTGATAAAAGCCCGAAAAACTATCCAAACATTGCCTGGGCAGTAACCCAGCGCTCGAATGGAACTTCCTTCAAGGTTCCGACGGCATCTTCAAAGGTGATCATCTCAATGCTCTCACCCTTCAAAGCAACAACCTTGTCAAAGCTTCCCTCATGGCACGCACGAGCTGCACGAACACCATAACGAGTGGCCAGAACACGGTCGAAAGCAGTTGGGGTTCCACCACGTTGAATGTGGCCAAGAACGGTCGTACGAACATCGTGGCCGAGGCGCACGTGGATCTCATCAGCGATCTGCTGTCCAATTCCAGTGAAGGTCTTGTGACCGAACTGGTCAATGTGGCCTTCACGAAGCTCCATGGTGCCTTCGCGTGGCAACGCACCTTCCGCAACGACGATAATGCCGTACTTCTCGCCCATCTGGAAGCGACGTTCCATCGCCTTGCAGATCTCTGCAATATCGAAAGGCACTTCTGGAATAACGGTGTAGTGAGCACCGCCGGCCATACCTGCGTGCAGAGCAATCCAACCCACGTGGCGGCCCATGACCTCCACGATCATCACACGGTTGTGAGATTCAGCAGTGGTGTGCAGGCGGTCAACAGCGTCGGTAGCCACTGCCACAGCAGTATCGAAACCGAAGGTGAAGTCAGTGCCATTCACGTCATTGTCAATGGTCTTTGGGACACCGACAACAGGGATACCGTTATCAGACAGCCACTTGGCACCCTTCAGGGTTCCTTCGCCACCGATTGGGATAAGGGCATCGATGCCGGCGTCTTCTAAGTTGGCCTTAATCTGATCAATTCCGGCCTTAAACTTGTCCGGATGGAGGCGACCAGTGCCCAAAATGGTGCCGCCTCGAAGGAGGATTCGGTCAATATCTTCATCGTCATACAGCTGTACGCGACGATCGGCTAACAGTCCTTCCCAACCGTCTTGATAACCAACGACGGTGGAGCCAAATTCATTGCTGGCTGTGCGGACGATTCCTCGGATGACGGCGTTTAGTCCGGGGCAGTCGCCGCCTGACGTGAGAGTAGCAATTCGCATGTCTTCCATATTAAACCCATCACAACACCCGCGCCGGAACAATCACGCAAAAATAAGAGAATCACAGGGGTTGACAGGCCGAAAAACTGTCTCTGACCACCTTATTTAACCGCCGGAGCTGCAGTTTCATTAACAAATCGACATTGTCCGAGCGGGCATGTGGTGTACTGCACAATTTTTGGTCGGACACATTTTTGCCCCCATTGGGCTGTCGGATCAGATCAAGAAAACCCCGCGGAAAAATTTTGTCTCTAGACTGGCTCACCATGGAAATGAAATTGAAAAAGGCATCCCAGGTCAGCACTGCCACCGTCGTCGCAGCAGGTTTGATCGGCGGTTGGTTGACTGCCCGTGAATCCGGCATTCGCCCACTGGGCACCATTCCATTGGCAGCATCCGGAGCGCTTGCTGCACGAAGCTGGAATGAAAAGAAGGGTCCTGCAGTAGCTACTGGCCTGCTGGCAACCTACGTTGGTGCATTTGGCCTGTCCCACCCACTTGCCAAGAAGATTGGCGCGTGGCCTGCAGTTCTTACTGTGACCGCTGGCGCTGCTGCGATTGCTTACGCAGTATCTGACTCCCAGTAATAATTACGGTAAAAAACTTATCGGCGCGACTCTTATTAGAGGTCGCCCCAGATTTCTGTTTGGAATCACACTAGGCAATTTAAGCGACCGAATATCTGGAATGGGTAAAAGGTATGCCCACGGGGTGTTAAGGCCCGCAAATGGCGTTCTGTGGCGTCGAGATATTCCGGTTCCGGGGCAGTTTTACCGCAGTCACATGGCGAACTCGCAGAAGGAAACCAAAATCATTCCGGGCTACTCGAGTTTTGGCCTGATTCGCACGTTTTTCAGGCCTCGAAACGAGCTTTTTAAACCAATGGGAGCTGGGAAAACACGTCCGTTGGTCTTTCTAGAACCCCTTGCCCTTATGCCTTGCTGAGCGCGAGTTCTTCTGCCTCATTTTGCTCATTGAACTCCCGCTTGGAGGCCTGCCACTGGTTTTCGGTCATGCCAAGGCGCCAGTATCCGGAAATGGATGCATCAGCTTTGTCTACGTTGCCTTCCACAAAGAGGAATTTGCGGGTTTCCTTCACCATTTCGGCGACGCCGTGGATGAACCAGGAAGTTTTCTTGGTTGGGTAGCCGTCCTGGCGGAGGGCGTCGATAAGCAATGTACCGTGGGTGGCGCCGTCGCGGGACACCCAGACAACCTCGATGTTGTCACTGGCTGGGGCGTTGAAACGCGCTTCGTTGGAGGAGATTTCAATGAAGGCTTTGGCGGTGGTGCCGACGGGTAGGTGTTCTAAGGCTGCGAAAATTGCGGGTGCTGCGGCTTCATCGCCTGCGAGAACGTAGTGCTCATAGGTGGTTTCTGGCTTCCATGCGCCACCTGGGCCACCGAACGCGATGACATCACCTACCTGTGCCTGCTGCGCCCAAGGACCGGCAAGGCCGTCGGTGCCGTGCGCAACGAAATCTATGTCAAATGTGCCTGCGACAGTGTCAACCGTGCGGAAAGTGTAGGTGCGGCGCACTGGTTGCAGCTCGCGGGGCTGGGTTTCCGCAATTTCTGCCATGTCGAAAGGCCAGGAGTAATCCGCACCTGCTGGCACGAAGAGGATCTTGATGTAATGGTCCGTGAACCCCAGGTCGGCGCCAACGATTTCTGGGCAGTCGAAGCTGAAGCGGATGAGATCGGGGGAAATTTGACGCACACCAGTGACGGTTGCTGTCTTGATTTTCATTTCGCGTCGTTTGCGGGGCGCTGGAGTGTTCATGGAAAACCTCTTATCGATATATCTTTAACTGACCTAGGCAAGCCTAACAAAAATTCAGGAAATGCGTAAGAGGCACCCCCACAAAAGAAAAAATTGGCCGCCCGCGCACAGTCATGCGAGGGCAGCCAATTTCTTAAAAAGGGTTTAGAACCTACTTGCGTCCAGCTTCAAAAGCAGCGCCGACGCGGTAGAGACGATCGTCCTGGAAAGCAGGAGCCATCAGCTGCAAACCAACAGGCAGACCAGTATCTGATGCCAAGCCGGAAGGCAGGGACATGCCCGCGAGACCAGCCAGGTTCAGTGGCAGGGTGCACAAGTCGAAGTTGTACATCTCCAGCGGATCGGTGACCTTCTCCCCCAGCTTGAACGCGGTGGTTGGAGTGGTTGGGGACACCAAGATGTCGACCTGCTCGTAAGCCTTGGCGAAGTCCTGTGCAATGAGGGTACGAACGCGCTGAGCCTGCAGGTAGTACGCGTCGTAGTAACCAACAGACAACGCGTAAGTGCCGAGGATGATACGGCGCTTAACCTCAGGGCCGAATCCCTGCGCACGGGTGTACGCCATGACCTCATCGGCGGAACGAGTTCCGTCATCACCAGCGCGCAAACCGTAACGCATGCCGTCAAAACGCGCGAGGTTGGAGGAAACTTCACAAGGAAGAATCAGGTAGTACGCGCCAAGAGCGTCATCAAAGTGAGGGCAATCAACCTCAACGATTTCCGCACCCTGGGAGCGCATCTGCTCAACAGAAGCGTGGAATGCCTCAAGCACGCCAGGCTGGTAGCCGTCGCGGTCGAACTGCTTGACCACACCGACCTTCACGCCCTTCAGGTCACCGTTCGCGCCTTCACGGGCAGCCTGCACAACAGGAGCAACCGGACGATTCACGGAAGTCGCATCAAAAGCGTCGTGGCCTGCGATAACCTCGTGCAAAAGCGCGGTATCCAGAACAGTACGAGCGGTTGGGCCACCCTGATCCAGGGAGGACGCACACGCAATCAGACCGTAACGGGATACGGTTCCGTAGGTTGGCTTCACACCAACAGTGTTGGTCAGCGCAGCTGGCTGACGGATGGATCCACCAGTGTCAGTACCAATCGCAAGTGGCGCCTGACCTGCAGCAAGAGCAGCCGAAGAGCCACCACCAGAACCACCTGCGGTGCGCTCCAGATCCCACGGATTGTGGGTTGGGCCGTATGCGGAGTTCTCAGTGGAGGAACCCATCGCAAACTCATCCATGTTGGTCTTACCCAAAATTGGGATGCCAGCCTCACGGATCTTGCGGGTCACAGTCGCGTCATAAGGGCTCATGTAGCCCTCAAGCATCTTCGATGCCGCCGTGGTCGGCGCATCAGTGGTGGTAAAGACATCCTTCAGCGCAAGCGGCACGCCAGCCAAAGCCGAGGCAGGTGCCTCTCCAGCGTCTAGACGCTTATCGACGTCATCCGCCGCGTTCAGGGCCTCCTCCTGGCCAACGTGGAGAAATGCATGAATATCGCCGTCAACCGCAGCAATGCGATCTAGGTGCGCTTGAGTAGCCTCGCGGGAAGTTACCTCGCGGGAATGAATAAGACCTGCCAGCTCTGCTGCGGTCTTTGTGGTCAGCTCGTTTTCAGAGCCTTCAACCAGGTACTTGTTGGTCATAATTATTAGTCGCCCTCACCCAGAATCTGTGGAACCATAAAACGTCCATCCTCGACAGCGGGCGCTTGGTCCAACGCAGCCGCAGCATCGAGGGTCTTGTGCACGACATCTTCACGCATGGTGGTGGCGATGCTGTGCGGGTGGCTCATAGGCTCAACACCTGCGGCGTCGACGTTTTGAACTGCGGAAACATATCCGACAATGTCATCGATCTGTCCAGCAAACTGCTCGAGTTCTTCCTCAGTGAGCGCCAGTCTGGAAAGTTTGGCAAGGTGAGCGACCTGGTCGCGCGAAATCTCAGGCACTTGGTTTCTGATCCTCTTCGCTAGTCACAATGGGTACAAGAAAATTTAACTTGCGCACGCATGCGCAACTGTTGGTTTATCTTACTGCACGAGGTGGACACGCATCGGCGAGGGTATAACCATGAGCCAAAATCAATAAGGTGTTTTTCAGCCTGAGGTAAAAATACGGTGGTACTGTCGAAACCAATCATCCCCTAGTTTTGAAAAGAAGGAAGCGAGCCAATGTCATTCCTGATCCGCGTCCTGTTGTCCGACACCCCAGGCAGCCTCGCGTTACTCGCTGAAGCCCTTGGGATTGTAGAGGCCAATATTCAATCCGTGGACGTGGTGGAACGCTTCCCCAATGGCACGGTCATGGACGATCTGGTGATCTCCATCCCTCGCGATGTCATGGCAGACACCATCATCACCGCAGCTGAAGAAGTCGACGGCGTGGAGATCGATTCCATCCGCCCATTCTCCGGGACTGTTGACCGCCGCGGACAGATCCAAATGCTGGCTGCTGTTGCTCACCAACGCCGCGATATCACCGCAGCGATGGAAGAAATGGTCGATGTCATCCCCCGCACCATGACCTCTGGTTGGGCTTTGGTCATTGACCTAAAAGGACCCATCACTCGCATCGCTGGTTCCCTAGCTGCGCCCGAAGATGACGGCACCGTTCCGGAGAACATCGTTCTCAAAGAAGCTCGCATGCTCAACCCGGAAAACGATCCGTGGATTCCAGAGTCCTGGACACTGCTTGATTCTTCCCTTGCCATCGCTCCGATCGGCAAGCACGGCCTGGCTCTGATTATCGGTCGCCCTGGTGGCCCTGATTTCTTGGCCAGCGAAGTAGAGCACTTAGGCCAAGTCGGTGACATTATCGGAGCAATGCTTCAAAAATAATCTGAGCTGTTTAAAAAATGCCCCAAGGAAGATGTTCCTTGGGGCATTTTCATGTGCGACTATTCGTCAGCTGAGCCGGTATTTAGCAAACGGACGAATCCTGCCTCATCCAGAATGCGCAGCCCTAGTTCTTCTGCCTTGGTGGCCTTGGAACCTGCGTTTTCACCAACCACCACGTAGTCAGTTTTCTTCGAGACAGATCCAGTGGCTTTTCCGCCACGGGAGATGATGGCTTCCTTCACCGAATCTCTGGTGAAGCCTTCCAATCCTCCGGTGACCACGATGGTTAGGCCTTCAAGGGTTTGTTCAGCGACCTCCCCTACTTCTTCCTCCATAGTCACACCAGCGGCTGCCCACTTGTCCACGATGGCCTTGTGCCAATCAACCTCGAACCAGTCCTTGAAGGATTGGGCAATGATGGTACCTACTCCATCGGTTTCGGAGAGTTCCTCGAGGGGGGCGTCGATAAGCGCCTGGATGGAGTGGTAGCGACCTGCAAGGGCGCGCGCTGCGGTGGGGCCTACGTGCCTGATAGATAGTGCCACGAGGACTCGCCAGAGGTCGGTCTGCTTGGATTTTTGCAGGTTGTCCAGCAGTTTCTTGCCGCTGGCATTTACTTTGCCGGCGTTGGTGGTGTAGACATTGGAGCTCAACAGATCGTCCTCTGTGAGGTCGAACAGGCCAGACTCGTCAAGCAAAATGCCGGTGCGGATGAGGTCTTCAGCGCCCTTTTCGCCCAATGCTTCAATATCAAAAGCGCCACGACCAGCAAGGTAGGTCAAACGCGTGGACAGCTGACCTGGACAGCTTTGCATGTTGGGGCAACGCCAATCCACGTCATCGGCCTTCGCGGGCGCCAGACGGGTACCGCATTCTGGGCACAGCGTTGGGAAGATGTACTCGCGCTCTGTGCCGTCACGAAGCTCTACGACAGGGCCAAGCACCTCTGGGATAACCTCGCCCGCCTTGCGGATAACCACGGTGTCACCAATGAGCACGCCTTTACGCTTGACTTCGCTCTGGTTATGCAGCGTCGCCATTGACACCGTTGATCCTGCAACAAGAACAGGCTCCATGACCGCGAATGGGGTGACACGGCCGGTGCGACCAACGCCAACCTGAATATCAAGCAGCTTGGTGGTGACCTCCTCCGGAGGGTACTTGTACGCAATGGCCCAGCGAGGCGCGCGGCTGGTGGAACCCAAAGCACGCTGAGATGCGATGTCATCGACCTTAATCACCAGGCCATCCATCTCATGGAGTGCGTCGTGGCGGTGATCAGCCCAGTAGCTGACCTTTTTCACCACATCTTCTGGATCAGTCACAGCCTCTGTGTACGGCGAGGTGGGCAAACCCCAGGCAGCCAATGCCAGATACGCATCATGCTGAGACGCAGGGCTAAAGCCTTCAGTGAAACCGATGCCATGGCTGATCATCCGCAGGCGACGCTTCTTCACGTCCTCAATATTTTTCTGACGCAGAGAACCAGCCGCAGCATTACGCGGGTTGGCAAACGGCTTGCCACCATCAGCAATGCGCTGCGCGTTGACCTCTGGGAAATCCTCCACAGTGATGAACACCTCACCGCGAATCTCCAGCACAGCAGGCACAGGATATTCATCAGTGCCCTGAAGCTGGTGCGGGATATCTTCGATCACGCGAGCATTGGCCGTGATGTCCTCACCCACGCGACCATCACCACGAGTAGCCGCACGCTCTAACTGGCCATTGCGATACACCAAGTCGATGGACAAGCCATCAATTTTCAACTCCGTCAAATACTGCTTGGCTGGCGTCCTGCCCAACCAATCACGCAACTCCTGCTCATCAAAAACATTGTCCAAGCTGAGCATTCGCTCCAAGTGCTCAACATTGTCAAAGCTTGATTGCTCTGCCACCGGAGCGCCCACAACCATGGTGGGGCTATCAGGGACGGCGAGCTCCGGGTGGTCTTCTTCCAACTGCTGAAGCTGCTTAAAAAGCGCATCAAAATCAGCATCAGGGATCTCTGGCTGTTCGTTGTAATAACGATCTCGGTGATAACGAACCTTCTCGGCTAAGTCGTTCCACGTTCTACGCAGTTGAGCATTATCTTCAGTCACGGTTCCCGATTCTAACCCTAAGGGTGGACACGGCCATTCGCACAGGTGCTCGGAAAGCTAAAACTCACGTCAAAATTCGCGTATGAATGGGTGCAGACCTGCTTAAAACCGTACCGGGGGCACCCGGTGTCCCATGCGACTATTAGGGTTAGGAACCATGAACTCACCAAGCAATCCATCTCCCACCGTCCCAAGCTTCGACACCACCAAGATGCTCTCCTTCGACCTGGAAACAACGGGCGTCAATCCCTTTGACACCCGCATCGTCACCTCCGCAATGGTTACGATCACCAGCAAAGGCGCTGAGCCTATTGAGCTATTGGCTGACCCCGGCATCGAAATCCCCGAGGCCGCCACTGCAGTCCACGGCATCACCACCGAACATGCCCGCGCCAACGGCCGTCCGCACGATGAGGTGTTAGCCGAAACCATCTCCAGGCTGCGCGCCGGCTGGCAGGCAGGACTGTCGGTCATTGTCTTCAACGCATCCTATGACCTGACCGTATTAAGAAACCATGATCCAAGCTTCACCATCGACGGCCTAGTTTATGACCCCTTCGTTATCGACAAAGTCAAAGACCGTTACCGCAAAGGCAAGCGCACACTCACTGATATGTGTGCTCACTACGACGTTCAATTAGGCAACGCCCACGAAGCCACCTCAGATGCGCTCGCAGCCGCTCGCATCGCCTGGAAGCAGGTCCGCCTGTGGCCAGAACTCACCAAGATGACAGGCGAAGAACTCATGGAGTTCCAAGCAGTCAACTATTACGAGCAACAAAAGAGCTTCCGTAGCTATCTCATCGGGCAAGGCCGCGATGCCAGCGATGTGAACACTTCATGGCCAGTGCAAACTGACCCCGCATCCTAAACCGCGCCAGATTTCTACCTCAAAGAATTGAAGGCCTTTTCCAGGCGCCCTCGTGCGTGAAAGAATAACTCAACGTGTCTGACAAAAAGCAGGATCTAACATCCTCCGCAGCAGGTAGTGCTGCACCCCAAACCAAGGCCTACCCCGCGATGCCCTTGCCTGAAAAGCAAGCTTGGCCAGCTCTAATTGCCTTGTGCATTGGGTTTTTCATGATCCTGTTGGATCAAACCATCGTGGCCGTCTCTACCCCAGCGTTACAGGCAGACATGGGCGCGTCCTACAACGAGGTCATCTGGGTAACCTCGGTGTATCTCCTCACTTTCGCGGTGCCACTGCTTGTTACTGGCCGTTTGGGCGACAAGTACGGTCCGAAAAATGTCTATGTCGCAGGCATGGTTATCTTCACAGTGAGCTCTTTGGCCTGTGGTTTGGCCCCAGACATGTTCACGTTGATTATCGCTCGTGGCGTTCAAGGTTTGGGCGCAGCCCTTTTGACTCCACAAACCATGGCAACAATCAACCGCATCTTTGCTTTTGAGCGCCGCGGTGCAGCTCTTGGAGTGTGGGGTTCTACAGCTGGCCTTGCATCCCTAGCAGGACCGATCCTGGGTGGTGTCATCACCGAAAACTGGGGTTGGCAATGGGTCTTCTACATCAACGTGCCCATCGGCGTGATCTCGGTGATCGCAGTAATGAAGTACGTTCCTGAATTCCCACCGCTGACCCGACCGCTTGATCCGCTTTCTATCGTGTTGTCCATCGTGGCCGTATTCTTCCTGGTGTTTGCTTTCCAGGAAGGCGAAGGCGCTGGCTGGGCAGCATGGGTGTGGATCATGATCGTTGCCGCCTTTGCGCTCTTTGCGTGGTTTATCTACCAACAAAGCAGGGCCGAGAAATCCGGAAACGATCCTCTCGTCCCACTGGAGATTTTCAAGTTTAGAAACTTCAGCCTCGGCAATATCTGCATCATGGCCATGGGATTCACCGTGGCTGGTACTCCTCTGCCCATCATGTTGTACTTCCAGCAAGCACACGGAATGAACGCCATGGAAGCGGGTTTCATGATGGTTCCTCAAGCTCTCATGGCAGCAGTACTGTCACCATTTGTTGGAAAGCTGGTTGATCGATCCAACCCTGGACTCATGGCAGCCCTCGGTTTTAGCACAGTGGCTGTGTCCATTGTACTGCTGTCAATGGTAATGATTTTCGATACGGGTCTAGTCTGGGCACTTGTTTCGATGACTTTGCTCGGCATCGGAAACGCCTTTGTGTGGGCACCGAACTCGACCTCCACTATGCGCGACCTGCCACACAAGTTCATGGGAGCGGGCTCTGGAGTGTTCAATACAACCCGCCAATTAGGTTCAGTCATCGGCGCCGCTGCCATCGGCGCAGTAATGCAGATTCGACTGGCAGCAGGCGATGAGGGCGCAGCTTTTGGTCAAGCACTTCTACTTGCCGCTGCGGTGCTGGTTATCGGCATTGTGGCATCAACGATGGCAGGAAAAAATGCACACCCAGCGCCGGTAAAGCCTTAAAGGTCGCCTGAATCCTTCGACAACATCTCCGACATCACCCGGGCCATGCGATAAGCCTGCGCGGCCTCAGTGATGGTCCCCTGCACCAAATCCTCACCCGGATGAATATCAACAGCATCCACGAGATAGTTTCGGCCCACACCTAAACGATCAAAAAAGCGTGCTACCTCAACGGCCTTTTGCCGCGGTCGCTCGAGCAGTTCATCTACGACATCTTTTCCTGTCGTAATGCCCAAACCAAGACGAATTCCACTGGTGATGGTTTCACCAAAACCATCCAAATGTTCATTTCCACGGACTTGATCCATGGAAATCTGCACAGTATCGGCGCCCGCACCCCGAGCCACATCCCAAGTAGGAATCTGGCCGGTGAGGTTGAGATATGTCGGCCCCTCAATCGAGCTAAAGACCTGCTGCAAACGTTCACTGGCATCAGCGACATTCACCGCAGGAATAATGTCAAAGGTGGAAGTGCCAGGGAGGGAGCCGTCGATAAGCGATTTCAGCTCCGGCTCATCAATTTGCACCTGCACTTCGGCGCGAAATCGCCCAGCAACCTTGCGTGCATGCGCATCGATGCCGACGATCAGCGCCTGCGTGAGATCACGCATCGCACCGCGATCAGACAAAACGCGATGGCCATTGGCCAACTCAATGCGCGCACCTAAAGTCCAGGGACCAGCAACTTGGATTTTTAGCTTGTCGACGCCCGTTCCCCAGGTTTCCTCGCACGCATCCAAATCCATGTCAAGGAAATCGCCGGTCAGGTGCGTCAATCTGCTGGGGCGTGTGCTCATCACCCAAGATCGGGCCCCGCGATCAACGTTGATCATGTCCAGCAGACCGACGGTTCGACCGATCAGATCAGCACCCAAACCTCGCGCCGGAAGCTGAGGAATATGGAGAAGATCGCCCGTTTCACCCTGAATAATGTCGGCGGCTTCCGCGGCGGATTTTCCAGGAAGCTCACCTAAACCATAAGCGCCCAATTTTCTTAAGACTCCGTGTGGCAGATGGTGCCTGATCCAAGAACGATGTCACCATCCGCGTCAGGCAGGTACAGCACTGCTGCCTGGCCGCGAGCAACACCCTGAAGAGGTTCATTGAGGTTGAGCACCATGAAATCAGCGTCACGATCAATCGTCGCAGAGCAGGAAACTACTCCACCGTGTGCGCGGACCTGGACTTCGCAATCGATCTGTCCGTCCATCGCTGGATGGAGGAACTTCAAACGATCGGCGTGGATGGTGCTGATCTTCAGGTTTTCGCGAGTACCAACGGTGACGGTGCCGGTCTTGGCATCAATATCGGTGACGTAACGTGGACGACCATCGGCTGCTGGAGCCTTAATGTCAAGGCCCTTGCGCTGACCAATGGTGAATTCATGGACACCAGCGTGCTCACGGAGCTGCGTGCCTTCCTGATCCACGATCATGCCCGGACGCATACCGATGTGCTTGCCCAAGAACGCCTGGGTGTTGCCATCCGGAATGAAGCAAATGTCGTAGGAGTCTGGCTTCTTTGCCACAGAGAAACCTGCAGCACTGGCCTCTTCACGGATTTCAGGCTTGATGGTATCGCCGACTGGGAACATGCAGTGCTCGATCTCATGAGCGCCAAGCACACCAAGCACGTAAGACTGATCCTTGTTGGGATCAACTCCGCGACGCAAGTAGCCATCGCCACCATCAGCAGGCTGGGTCAAGCGCGCGTAGTGGCCGGTAACCACTGCATCGAAACCAAGCGCGATGCCACGCTCAAGCAAGGCGGCAAACTTGATTTTCTCATTACAACGCAGGCAAGGGTTTGGAGTCTCACCGATCGCGTAAGAATCAATGAAGTTGTCGATCACATCTTCCTTGAAACGATCCGAGAAATCCCAGACATAAAACGGGATACCCAACTTGTCACACACGCGACGAGCATCAGCGGAATCTTCCAGAGAGCAGCAACCGCGCGAAGACTCACGCACCGTTTGCGGATCTTGCGACAACGCCAAATGCACGCCAACCACTTCATGACCAGCTGCGACCGCGCGTGACGCCGCGACGGCGGAATCAACGCCTCCACTCATTGCTGCAAGAACCCGCATGATCTCCCCTCTACAAAGCTTTCTGCCTACGTTTACTTAATTAATCTCAACAACGTAGCGTATCCGCATGTTCCCGAAATCCCGAATTTCTTTTACTTGGGGAGGATTTTCAAGCTTTCGCGGTTGAGCATTCACTCTTCCTCTAAATCTGACGCAAGTAAATCTGATGCAAGCGAAAACATGCTGAAATACTCCACCTTTGAGTGCTTTTTTATTAGAGCCCGGATGACCGCGTAAATACCCATGCTGAGTTCATCCATGTCTTCATCCGCATTTGAATTGATAGTGAACCTATATTCAATGAGCGAAATTGTGCGGTCTTGGATGTCTGTGCTGTCTCCGAACATTTCCACCCAGACCTTTTCAACTTCAAATGTGTCTTCCACTGAGTGTTGGACCAATATTTCATGGTGTGAGATATCGGGGTTTTCTTTCAAAAATTCAACTGCTAGTTCTTCGGAAATCTCTTGAGCCTGTTGGGTTGTAGAAAATACATAAAGCCGCTCGACATATTCTGTTTCAAATCTCATTGCTTCCGCCTCTACTATTGCGTTGCTTATCCCACAACAGGGAAAGTTCTAAAGGATCTAACCCCTCACAGGGGTTCTAAAAGATCTAAACTCACGCTAGACTTCTAAAAGATCTAAAGTTCATTTCCAACACAAGCCAGCACTGCATTCCGCAAACCCGACTAGACCATCCAAGGTGTCTTCTATGTCAGCTCGCAATCCGTTCCGCCCCACTTTCGGAGTTTCCCCCACCGTACTTGCAGGCCGCGACTCACTTCTGCAGTCTTTCAAACTTGGTCTCGCGGAAGGCCCCGGAAGCCCCTTTAGAGCATTGCTGATTTCGGGATCTCGTGGCATGGGTAAAACTGTGTTGCTCAATGAATTTGAAGATGCAGCTGCGTCTCAAGGGTGGATCACGCTGCGCGCCTATCCGGATAATTCCATGGTGGATGCCTTAGTTAATTCCGCCATCCCGGAGGCGCTACAGAATCTTGACGGACCGCAGTCCAAAAGAATGCTCAGTGGTGTGGCCATTCCTGGTATCGCTACGGTGACGGCCATTGCTGATCCAACCAAGAAGGATCCCACTCCCACGCTGATTTCCAGGCTCCGCGAGTTGGCTACTCGTTTGCAAAAGCACGGCTCCGGAATTTTGATCACCCTTGATGAACTCCAAAGCGCCAATGTGGATCTTTTGCATGTGTTGGCCACTGCGGTCCAGGATCTCCTACGGGATGATTTCGATATCGCATTGGTTGCAGCGGGTCTGCCAGAGGGAATCGATCGTCTTCTCCAGCATGAGGGCACAACCTTTATCCGCCGAGCCGAAAGAATCCTGCTCAATCCTGTCAACCATGAAGATTCGGTGGAGATGTTCCTGGATACCGCCGCGGAAGGCCAACGCCACATGACTTCCGAGGCCGCCGAGCTCGCGGCGCAGATCAGCAAGGGTTATCCCTACTCCATGCAGCTGACTGGTTCTCTGGCATGGGCGCGAAGTACTCTTGACAACTCCGATACCATCCAGGCCGAACAAGTAGATGCTGTCCGCGACGAGGTTGTGCGCCGCATGGGCATGCAAGTCCACGAGCCAAGCCTGCACCAGGTCCCTGATGGTGAGCTGACCATTTTGTACGCGATTGCCCAACTGTCAAAAAACGGCGAGATGGTGTCTACTGGAGATATCGCACACCTCATGGGCGTCAAGCCCAACGCCTTGTCGATGCAGAGAAAGCAACTTCTCAGCAGAGGTCTCGTAGAGGTTCCCAAGTACGGTTTCCTCAATTTCACTTTGCCGTACATGCGCGAGCACCTCCTCAACAGCCCGCACCACCGACCAATCACATAAGACACAAGCACTAAAACAGCATTAAAGTAAAGAAAGCTTTTTCGTGGCCCGTAAAAAAAACTCGTCCGATCAATCCCGCTCCCAAGCTGCCAACACTCCCATTGCTGGCACCTATGAGGGTGAATATTCCGTCATCGAGTTGGAGGCCGATTCCTACACCACCGATGGCTGGTTGATCAGCATTAATGGCGTGCCCAGTTCTCATATTGTCCTGGGTCAACCGCAGGCACTGGAATTTGAGTACATGCGGTGGATCGCTACCGGCGCTCGGGCGTTCATCGATGCGCATCAGGATGCATCCAAGCTGCGGATTACTCACCTCGGCGGCGGTGCGTGCACGATGGCCAGGTATTTCGCGGATGTTTACCCGCAGTCACGCAACACTGTCGTGGAATTGGATGCAGAGCTTGCCCGCCTGTCGCGTGAATGGTTCGACATTCCGCGCGCGCCACGGGTAAAGATTCGTGTGGATGATGCCCGAATGGTGGCAGAATCTTTCACTCCCGCAAGCCGCGATGTGATCATCCGTGATGTATTCGCCGGAGCCGTCACTCCGCAGAACTTCACCACCGTGGAGTTCTTTGAGCACTGTCACCGTGGCCTTGCTCCCGGCGGATTGTACGTTGCCAATTGTGGCGATCATTCTGATCTGCGCGGAGCTAAATCTGAGCTCGCGGGAATGATGGAGGTGTTCGAGCACGTCGCAGTCATCGCCGATCCCCCGATGCTTAAAGGGCGCCGTTACGGCAACATCATTTTGATGGGTTCAGACACCGAATTCTTTAGCTCCAACAGCACGGAAGCGTCCGCGATTACCCGTGAGCTACTTGGCGGCGGCGTTCCAGCGCAGTACAAGGATGAATCCTGGGTGCGGAAATTCGCCTCGGGAGCCCAGGCCCGCCACGATGGGGTCTCTACCCTCCAAATGCCGAGTGATACTCCACAACACCCTGCGGAAACGCCGGAGCATTCAAACACACAGCCATAAAAAATTCCGCTGGCGCGTCCGGATAGACCAGCCCGGGCACGACCTCAAAACCGAAGCGTCGATAATAGCCCGGATCCCCCAGCAACACGACGCCGCCAGCACCCTCCGCACGCAACTGATCAAGCGCGCTGCCCATCAGCGCAATACCCACGCCTTGCTGCTGCTTATCGGGCCGAACACTGACAGGCCCAATGCCAAACCAGCCCTGCGCCCCACCGCCGATCAGCACCTCAGAGGCAGCGATATGCCCAATGACCTCGCCATCCGCTTCAGCGACGAGCGAAAGGCTCAGCGCCTTTGCAGCACGAAGCTTATCGACGAGATCTTGCTCTGTTCCATCTGAATGCTCAATTCCTGTAAAGGCCGCTTCAGTAACATCATGAATCGCGCTGATATCGTGCGATTGTTCCGCTCGGATGTGGAATGCGCTCATAGCCCCAAGACTACCAACGCAAGAAAAACCGGCACGATTACGCCGATCCTCTCCCATTAACATCCCAAACCCCATCCAAACCGGAAATTCGGCACGATCTTGCCGGTTTTCCTTGTCCAGGTCCCGAAACGGTTGTATACTGCAAAAAACGGCACGATCATGCCGAAAACTAGATCCAAGGGATGCACATGAACGCAGAAGAAATCGGAATGGCGCTGCTCAACGGACGCAAAGAGCTAGGCCTTAGACAAGGAGAACTCGCAGACCTGGCTGGAGTTTCTGAACGATTCATCCGCGATGTCGAAAAGGGAAAAACTACCGTTCGCCTGGACAAAGTCATCGATGTACTCAGCGTCCTTGGACTCGAGCTTTCTGTTGGAATTCACGATCCCCTCAAGGTTAATCAATGACCCCCACTGCCGATATCTGGTTTAAAGATACTTTGGCTGCTCATTTCACACGCGACGGCGACCAGACCACATTCTCCTACACAGCTGATTACGCAGGTCCACCGATTGCCACGTCCCTGCCAATCAATTCTGAACCCGTGATTACGCGCTCTGGAGCAATCCCACCATTTTTCGCGGGATTACTCCCCGAAGGTCGTCGCTTAAGTTCACTTCGGAGAAACATTAAAGCCTCTGCCGATGATGAACTTTCACTCCTTCTAGCAGTGGGAGCTGATCCTGTTGGTGCAGTCGCTATCTTCCCCCATGGTGAAAATCCACAACCTGCACCACCCACAGTCGATTTTGACGATGAACTTGATTTCTCGGCTGCACTAACCGAGTCCGGGATTGCGGATCCCGTTGCACTGGCCGGTGTCCAAGACAAAGCCTCTGCACGCACCATCGCGGTCCCCGTTGCAAGCGATGCCATCTTGAAACTCTCCCCGCCTGAATACCCTTACTTGGTGGAAAACGAAGCAGCTTGTTACCAGTTGCTGACCAAAAATAAGCTTCGCATTGAACTGTCCAAAGTAGAAGTTCTCCATGACAAACACGGCAGGTCCGGACTCTTAGTTCACCGCTTTGACCACACACCCAAAGGCAAAATCCCCGTCGAGGATGCAGGACAGGTCCTGGGAATCTGGCCTGCAGATAAATACTTAGTGAGCTACGAGGACATCGCACAAGCCCTCACTAAAGCGTGCGCCTCCCCCATCTTGGCGATGCGCAATCTCGCCTTCCAAATCGCAGTCGCGTGGCTCAGCGGCAATGGTGATCTTCATGCCAAGAACATCTCCATTATCAACAAAGGCCGCGGATTTGAGATCAGCCCCATCGATGACATCCCTTCCACCGCAGTATATGGCGACACCACGATGGCATTAGAAATCCGGGGATCCAAAAAGGATCTCAGCCAAAAGAAGTTCCTAAAATTCTGTACATCCATCGGACTACCAGAAAAAACAGCCATGTCGGTTGCGAACGCTGCACTGTTGGCAACAGAAAATGCCGCAGAGACAATTCTTGCTTCGGGAAATTTTGATACACGGATGAATCGAGATCTGGCCAGGGTTCTCAAACATCGACGAAGTGCATGGGGAGCTTAATTCGCCTGTTTAAGAGGTCGAAAAACTTAAATGAGTAAAGGCATGACAGTGGTAGTTTTAAGCGCTCAGAGACGATTCTGACAGGCCACTTTTTGTAGGCGCCGGGGTAGTTTTTCTATTGTCCCGCCACGGACCAAACCAGGTGACCGAAAACTCTCCACCTCAGCGCGCATTGGTCACCTGGGACGGTTAGTTGGGGTCAAAACCAGACCATATGACCAGAAATCTTCGCGGAACTGATTTCTGGTCAAATAGGACGGTATTGGAACGCAAGCCGAAACTAAAGTTACTTTTGTTTCGCCTTGCGGAGAATCAATCAGCATAAACCATTAAGGTCTAAACAATGATCAAGAAATACTTATCAACAATCGCTGCTGTGACTATCGCTAGCGCTGTGCTGTTCGCTCCAAGTGCCCAGGCCAACACGATTTCCTCGCACTTTCCAGAACACGACATGGTGGATCCCTATGGACCAACCATGACATCGACTGGGTTGAATCGTTCCCAAGAAACCGTGATGTTTCACGGACTCTTTGGTGCGATCGTGCTGTCCACGGGATCTCCCGTTGTTGGCGACTGCCAAAATGTTCCGCTGTCTCACCAGCAGGTGATCTGCCCGCTGGCAACGGAACTGCACTATGCGATTTACGGTCGCTAAAAAGCCATTCCCGCAGTACGAGCCCTGGTCACTACGTCTTCGATCACGGCGATCACTGCCTTGATGGATTCTTCAGTGGTGGTTCTACCGAGGGTGAATCGGATGGCACCACGGGCGTCGGTTTCGGAAATTCCCATGGCCAAAAGCACGTGGCTGGCACGGTTTACACCGTTGGAGCAGGCCGAACCTGTGGAGGCTTCGATCCGCAAGGAGTCGAGCAGCATGATCAAACTATCGCCTTCTGCTCCTGGGAAGGAGAGGTGCAGGTGTCCTGGCAGGGATGGTTCGGTGGTGTGGACCAGTACGTTGGGGATGGTGTGGAGGATGGCGTCGAGAAGCATCTTTTTAAGTCCGCGCAGGCGGGTGGCTTCGCTGTCAAGCTCGGCCACTGCTTCGCGTAATGCGGCTGCGGTGGCAGCTGCGCCGGCGACATCAAGGGTGCCTGGACGGATGCCGCGCTCCTGACCACCTCCGTGCAATACGGCTGAAGGTGCTGGTGAGCGCCTCGCCAACAGCAGGCCGACGCCACGTGGTCCACCGAATTTGTGCGCGGAGGCAGCCAAAGTGGTGGCGCCGAGCTCATCAAAATTGACCGGCAGATGGCCAACGACCTGAACCGCATCGATGTGTGTTGGCGTGCCGGACGCCTGCGCGGCGGCGATGAACTCAGAAACCGGCTGAATCGCGCCGGTCTCATTGTTCGCCCACATCATAGTGGCAACCGCGGCAGGCTTGTCCAGCGCTTCGAAGGAAGACACTCGTCCATCTGGACCGATCGGCATGAGCTCCGCCTCTGCCCCGCCAAGTTCTAGAGCCTTGACGGTTTCCAGAATCCCGGGGTGCTCGATCGGCGTAGAAATAATCCGATTGAGAGGCGATGCGTGGAATAACCCCTGCACAGCGAGGTTATCTGCCTCCGTGCCAGACGCGGTAAACACAACCTCGATGGGTTCGCAGCCCAGCAAAGAAGCAATTTCTTCACGAGCCGAATCCGCCACGCTGCGCGCTTTACGCCCCGAACCGTACTGACTCGCGGGATTCAATGCCTGCGCGTTTTCCATCCACGCAGCTGCGGCCACCTCACGCATTGGTGTGGTGGCTGCATGGTCCAGATAAAAAGTGTTCAAAACTCCTACTTGCGCTTGTTGATCTCTTCGATGAGCGCAGGGGCGATGTCAAAGAGGTCGCCAACGACACCGAGGTCCGCAATCTGGAAGATCGGCGCGTCCTCATCGTTGTTGATCACAATAACCTTCTTTGCGGTCTGCATACCAGAAGTGTGCTGAATTGCACCGGAAATGCCGAGGCCGATGTAGAGGTCTGGGGACACGGTGACACCGGTCTGACCAACCTGGTACTCGCCTGGGTAGTAGCCCAGATCGACAGCGTCGCGGGTTGCGCCAACGGCACCGCCCAATGCATCTGCCAGTGGTTCAACGATGCTGCGGAAGTTTTCTTCGCTTCCGACACCACGTCCACCTGCGATAACGACCTTTGCCTGTGGCAGCTCAGGGCGATCGCTCTGGGTGCTTGGCGTGAAGGAGGTGATGGTGACATCCTTGGCGGTTGCACCTGGGATCTCAATGGTTGCCAATTCACCGGTTGCAGGAACAGCCACGCCATCAAGGGCACCTGGACGCAGGGTGTACAGCGGTGAAGCGCCACCAACTGCAGCGGACACCTGAATGGTGTCGCCGAAAATGGACTGCTGTGCGGTGCGGTCGGGATTGATTCCGACGACATCGGTGAGCACACCAGAAGCCAAACGGGCAGCCAAACGACCAGCGATCTCATTACCGCTTGCAGTTGCAGCGATAACAATTGGACCTGGGTTGTTCGCAGCCAAAATGTGCAGCGCATCAACAGCAGGCAAGATCAAACGGTTGGAAGCGCCAGAGACTTCAGCGGAAACAACCTGAGCTGCACCCCAATTGCCGAGCTCAGCAGCAAGGTTTACGCCGGCACCTGGCTCGCCAACGACAACGGCAACAACGTCACCGAGTGCACGAGCAGCAGTGATCAATTCAAGGGTAACTGGTTCTGGGCGGCCATCTAGCTGCTCAACCAGCACATAAGAAATAGACATTTAAATGTTCTCCTTTGTGAAGATAGTGGCTAGATGAGGTTCTCTGAAGCGAGGTACTCAGCGATCTTTTCGGCAGCGCCCGATGCACCAATGACATCACCTTGGGAGCGCTCAGGACGATCAGCTGCAGCAGTAACAGCAGTTGCCGCGTGAGACAGACCAACCTGCTCTGGAGCCACGCCGATTTCAGCCAAGGAAAGCTTCTTGATCTCAGCCTTCTTAGCAGCCATGATGCCCTTGAAGTTAGGGAAACGTGGCTTGTCAGCCTTATCGGAAATCGACACAACTGCAGGAAGTGCAGCCTGCAGCTCATAGGTGCCGTGGTTATCAATGCGAGTGGCAGTAATAGAAGCACCCTCGACCTTCAGCGCAGACAAGTTAGTCAACGCTGGGACCTGGCGGTACTCAGCTAACACGCCAGGAAGCGCACCCATGGAACCATCGGAAGAAGCCGAACCCGTCACGATGAGAACAACATCCGCGATGGTGTTGATAGCGTTGTTCAGCGCCCAAGCGGTTCCCAAAAGATCAGAACCAGCCAAGGCATCATCACTGAGCTGGATTGCTTCATCAGCACCCATGGACAGCGCCTTACGCAGCGCCTCTTCCCCACCGGCAAGGCCAGCACTCAGCGCAACAACGCGGTATCCAGCATCCGGGTTGGACTCCCGCAAGCGCAGTGCCTGCTCCAGAGCAAACTCATTGATCTCATCCAAGACTCGATCTACACCCTCACGGTCAAGGGTGAAATCAGCTTCCAGAGTCCTCTTAGACCAGGTGTCTGGAACATTTTTAACCAGAACCACGATTGTGGACATCCACACTCACCTTTCAATTCACGATTTTTGGCGTTTTGGCGCTTTTAGCGTTGCCCGCCCATACTACGCGGGCTTCGCCCATTGCTTTTCGACGCCTACCTACCGTCGGTTTTCACGCAACTTTATAAACACACGCGCTGACAGACAAACCAGTCTATATAGAACAGACTAAGCAATCCAGCGCGATGTGCACAATTTCCAGGGCAATTTTATTTGCATCGGCTTTAGGCGCGCTCGCGAGGACCACAAATCAATGCAACTCCTCGGCTGCCAATTCGAGTAATCACCACAGACATCGCCTTGGTACCCTTCAGCTGCAATCTTTTCCGCAACTGATCAGGATCAACATCAACACCACGCACTAAAATTTCAACCGCCCCCGCATCATGTGCTGCCATCGCCGATTTCAGCTTCTTCAGCGGAACCTCTTCAATAAACCTAAAACCGCTGGTCCCCTCTGGAATCCGATTGCCCGTAAGGTATGCGATCCGCTCATCCAACATCCACAGCTGCTCACGCACTGCATAGTGGCGAACCAACCCGGCGCGCACGATGGCACCGTCTGGGTCGATGATGAACTCACCAGGTGCAGCCGCAAGGTCTTGTCCCGTGGCATCGTCTTCAAGGTTGGTGATGCGGTCAATGAGCCCATCTTTGATCACGATAGCTTCGCGAGTTTCCCCATCTGCCAGATCCGTAGTGTAGAGGCATGCTTCTTTCACGCCTCCATCAACGCTGGCAATACTGACGAGACCTGACCATTCCGAAAAATCAAGGCCGGGGGCACATTTAACGGCGAGTGGTTGGTTGATCCAGGCGTCGAGAAGCGAAGGCAGAGGTGGCAGGAGCTGTGCCGGATTTGTAATGCGCTTGCCCCCGGCGCGTCTGGCAGGGTCCGCGATGATGACGTCGGCTCCCCTGCTTGCGGGCTGGAGCGCGTCGGCGCGGAAAATCAGGGCGTTTTTGCCCTGGAGATTGTGGGCTGCCATGAGGGTGCGTGAGAAATCTAGATCAGAACCCAGGTAGCGAAGGCCGGCATCGATAAGTTCATGCCCCTCCGTACCGATGGAACAGGTGACATCATGAACAATCGCGTTCTCACCAAGTGCAGTTTTCAAACGCCGGGCGCGCTCCGCTGACACCGCAGGCGGAGTGGTTTGCTGCGCAGATTCTTGACACATCAGCCAATCTTGCGGAAGCTTCCCCACCGCGCTGCGCCTCGCCCCCGCTAGTTCTGCAACAGCCCTCCCGAAGTCACCGAAGTGCTTCCGAAGCGTCGCCACATCCGAAATCATCGACTTCTTACTCAAGTCAAGATCCGCAGTCATCTCCGCGATTTCCCGCTCCGACTGCGCCAGGAAACGCACCTCATCCGCACTAAAGCTCATGAATGAACCTTAAATGATCAAAACCGTTCCGTGCGCATCGCCTGATAAAACTCCGCATACCTCGGATTATCCACCGCATCATCCAACACAGGAGACATATCAACCTGCGCGCTGTACTCCAGCAATTCCTCCACAGTCTTAAACTGCGACAACTCAAACAACGACGCCCACGTCGGAATAACCAACCTCAACAACCCGGCGCGCCAACCATCCAAAATCAGCCGTGCAGGAAAATACCCCGTCGAAGACGCCTCCGACGTATTACCATCCGCACACTGCCCCTCCGGCTCCACAGCAACAAAAGAAAACGTATCAAACTGCTCCCTATTACCCTCAGGGCTCGCCCACCTGGCAAAAGGCACAATCAAATCACTACGAATCGCCAAATTCTCACTCTGCAACATATCCGTCAGCGACATCTCATGAGTCTCCAACAACTCCCGATATCCGTGATACTGACCAGCATTCTTCACCAAACCAGAACCATCCGTATGCTCCGCAAGCAACGTACCGGCCTCTTCAAACAACTCACGAACCGCAGCAAAAACCAACGCATACGCAACACGAGGCTCCACGCCTAAACGCACACCCCACTCCTCCGAGCTAGGTCCCCTCCACACTTCCTTACCGTGACCATCCGCAAAATCCCGAGAATCAACACCCCCACCCGGAAACACCGTCGCCCGAGGAAAATTAGCCATAGTAGACACACGCTCCTGAATGTAAACCTCCACATCAGGACGCCCATTGATGATCCCATCCCGAACCAACAGCACCGTCGCCGCCAGCTTCCTACCACCAATGCCCTGCATCACCATTGCCACACCCTGACTTTCTGTAAAGCCCGCTTCTGGATAGCTTGCCTATGAAAAACCAACATCTGTGAAGCTTGTTAAAGCCCCATCCGAAGCAAACCCACACGTAAAACTTCTGCAGACCAGTCTATGGATTCCGTGCGCAGTCCGCACGAGAATGTGTCACTTGATGCTTGTTGGTTTGAACTTTTTCGGCCATCTGGGTTTAAAGTTCGATTTCACGGTTACGATTTCACGGTTACGATTTCTTATTACCAATTTCGCAAACTCGATACCTTGCGCTCAATTTCTCAACGGCGATTTCAGTCGGAAAATGGCACTTTTCCTAGTGGTATCGCTCTTGAGAAATTGGAAGTGCGAAATTGTAATTGAGAAACCGCACCCGGGATATCGACAGTTCGAAATCGTAACCGTGAAATCGAACTTACGGAGACAGAGTCTCTGCGTGGACTCCTCTAAAAATGTCCTAAAGGTCGACTTCTCGGTACCGACTTCGCATACTCAACTTCTCATCACACGACACCACTACTAAATTCCAGCAATCCGGAGTGAAGTCAGCACATGAGAAGTTGAGCGCAAGAAGTCAGCGCACATGAAGTCCGCATACGTGAAGTCGCCTATTAAACAACCACCCCTCCAACACCGGCCCACAACTCCAAAAAACCTACTGAGCCCTATGACTCCTGGCGGTTCTCACACGGCGGGCAAAGTAGCGTTCCCCGATGCGGTCTACTTGGATTGGCTGGTGGAATGCTTTGGATAGGTTCTCGTTTGTCATGACGGTGTTGATCAGGCCTTGGGCTACGATTTCACCTTCGTCGAGGAGCATTGCGTGGGTGAATCCGGCGGGGATTTCTTCGACGTGGTGGGTGATCATGACGATGGCAGGTGCGTCTGGGTCCATGGCGAGTTCTCCGAGGTAGCCGACGAGGTCTTCGCGTCCGCCGAGGTCCATTCCTGCGGTTGGTTCGTCAAGGATGAGGAGTTCCGGGTTGGTCATGAGTGCGCGTGCGACCAGGACTCGTTTGCGTTCGCCTTCGGAGAGGGTTCCCCAGGTGCGGTCGGCTAGGTGCATGGCTCCGACTTGTTCGAGGATTTCGGTGGCTTGTCCGAAGTCCATTTCGTCGTAGTCTTCGCGCCAGCGGCCGAGGATTGCGTAGCCTGCGGAGATGACTAGGTCAGAGACTTTTTCTTCGGAGGGGATTCGGTTGCCTAATGCGGAGGAGCTGACGCCGATCATGGAGCGGAGGTCGCGCATGTCAGTTTTGCCGATACGTTCTCCCATGAGGCGTGCCATTCCTCCGGAGGGGAATTCTTCGGCGGATGCCATGCGGATGAGTGTGGTTTTGCCGGCTCCGTTTGGTCCGATAATTACCCAGCGTTCATCTAGTTCTACTTGCCAGTCGACGGGGCCGACGAGGTTTCGACCATCCCTCTTAAAGAAAACTCCTTGGAAATCGATGAGGAGGTCTTCATTGGATTCGTCATTGAGTTCACTCGAATCAGAGGGAAAAGATGCAGCTGCAGAGTTATTTATAGAGTTAGTCACATCTCCCATCTTGACTGATTTCTCCGGTTCCGTGTGGAAGTGACACAGCTCCGTTAAGCTTTCATAATGGAGACATACCCCCGGCTAATTGCCGGTGTGTCTGCTTGATCGAACTTTTAAGCTTGTGTGCGTTTGTTCGCACTTCACACTGCATGTTGAGGAGAAAACTGTGACTGGCCGTCTCGGTATCGATGATGTTCGTCCCCGGATTTTGGATGGAAATCCAGCGAAAGCAGTAGTGGGTGAGATTGTTCCTGTCTCGGCTATTGTGTGGCGTGAAGGCCATGATGCAATTGCCGCGACGTTGAATGTTTCCGGTCCGGAGGATTCTTCAGTGGCGGCTGAGCCTATTCAGATTCATATGCGCCCCACTCCTGATAATCAGGATCAGTCGAATGCATTTTTCGTTCCTGATGTCCCTGGTAATTGGACTTTTCGTGTGGATGCGTGGTCGGATCCTATGGCTACGTGGCGTCATGCAATTACCACTAAGATTGAGGCCGGTCAGGGTTCGGATGAGTTGTATAACGACTTTGAGCACGGGGCTCAGCTGTTTGAGCGTGCTGCGGAGAATTTGTCTAAAGAGGATAGGACTGCGCTTTTCGACGTCGCCTCCTCTCTGCGGCGTGGCGGCGATGTACGCGCACGTCTCGCCCCAGCGCTCACCGCGAGTGTCACTCATCTTTTAGAACTTAACCCGTTGCGTGAGTTGGTCACGATGGGTGAAAACCTGCAGGTTCGTGTCGAGCGTCGTGCCGCTTTGGTCAACTCTTGGTATGAGCTTTTCCCTCGTTCCACAGGTGGTTGGGATGAGTCCGGCACCCCCGTTCATGGCACTTTCGCTACCACTGCTCAGGCGTTGGAGCGTGTCGCGAAGATGGGCTTCGATACTGTTTACTTCCCGCCGATCCATCCGATTGGCGAGGTCAACCGCAAGGGCCGCAATAATACGCTGACCCCGGAACCTCATGATGTGGGTTCGCCGTGGGCTATTGGTTCTAAAGATGGTGGGCATGATGCAACGCATCCGCGGTTGGGCACCATTGAAGATTTCCAGGCGTTGTTGGCTCGCGCACGGGAACTCAATTTGGAAGTTGCACTCGATCTAGCTCTGCAGGCTGCCCCTGATCATCCATGGGCGCAGGAACACCGCGAGTTTTTCACGGTGTTAGCTGATGGCACCATTGCGTATGCAGAAAACCCACCGAAGAAGTACCAGGATATTTATCCCATCAACTTTGATAATGATGCTCCGAAGATCTATGAAGAGGTCTATCGTGTGGTGAAGTTCTGGGTGGATTTGGGTGTGACCACATTCCGCGTGGATAACCCGCACACTAAGCCCGCTAATTTCTGGCAGTGGCTTATTTCTGCCATCCATAAATCAAACCCTGAGGTCATTTTCCTAGCGGAGGCGTTTACTCGCCCGGCACGTCTGTATGGCTTGGCCAAGATTGGTTTCTCCCAGTCTTACACCTACTTCACGTGGAAGGTCACCAAGGAGGAGCTCACCGAGTTCGCTACTGAGATCGCCCGCATGGCGGATATTTCTCGTCCGAACCTGTTTGTGAACACTCCCGACATTTTGCACGCTTCTCTGCAGCATGGTGGACGCGCAATGTTCGCTATCCGCGCCGCATTGGCCGCCACGATGTCTCCTGTGTGGGGCGTATATTCCGGATATGAGCTCTTTGAGCATGAGGCAGTGAAGCCTGGTTCGGAGGAGTACTTGGATTCTGAGAAGTATGAGCTGCGTCCCCGCGATTTCGAGGGCGCTCTGGAGCGTGGCGATTCTCTCGAGGATTACATCGCTCTGCTCAACCAGATCCGTCGCGCGAACCCTGCCTTGCAGCAGCTACGCAACATCCACTTCCACGAAGCGGACAATGATCAGATCATCGCCTACTCCAAGGTTGATGCTTTGACCGGAAATACCGTGTTGATTGTGGTCAACTTGGATCCACGTAGTGCTCGTGAGGCTACTGTTCGCCTTGATCTTGGAGCGCTTGGCTTAGAAGCGGGTGCACAGTTTGAGGTGCGCGATGCGATCACCGACTCCCGTTACCTGTGGTCAGAGACGAACTTTGTCCGCCTCGAGCCCCTACGCGATGTCGCCCACATCTTTGTTCTTCCTGAACTTCCAGCGTCTCGCCGTGAACGTCTTGCATGGCGCGAAATCAAAACCTACCGCGCGTAATTTCCCATCTCTGTACCTTCTATCAAGGATTATCATCATGACCGTTGACCCCGCGAGCCACATCACCATCCCTGAGGCAGATCTGGCCCGCCTGCGCCACTGCAACCATCACGATCCTCATGGATTTTATGGTTGGCATGAGACCGAAGCTGGTTCGGTTATCCGCACGCGCCAGATCGGCGCGACGCAGGTTAATTTGCTTATCGACGGCACCTCCCACGTTATGACCTCTATCGGTGATGACATTTTCGCCATTGATTTAGGTCACCGTGAGCGGGCCGACTACCGCTTGGAAATCACCTGGCCTGATCAGGAACCACAGATCAAGGCCGATCCATACTTCTTCCTCCCCACCGTGGGCGAGATGGATATTTACCTCTTCTCTGAGGGACGCCATGAGCGTTTGTGGGAGGTTCTCGGTGCCAACATCAAGACCTACCAAACTGCGCTTGGCACTGTTCGTGGCACCGCATTTACAGTGTGGGCTCCAAACGCAATTGGCTGTGCAGTCGTTGGTGGTTTCAACGGTTGGAATGCATCCCAGCATCCGATGCGGTCTATGGGTGGTTCGGGTATGTGGGAGCTGTTCATCCCAGGCGTTGAGGAAGGCGAAGTGTACAAATTCGCCGTCCAAACCAAGGAAGGCCAGCGCCGCGACAAAGCTGACCCAATGGCTCGTCGCGCAGAACTGGCACCGGCAACCGGATCTATTGTCGCTGCCTCTGAGTACCAGTGGCAGGATTCGGACTGGTTGCATGAGCGTTCCCAAACTGATCTCGCATCCAAGCCAATGAGTGTCTACGAGGTCCACCTCGGTTCTTGGCGCTGGGGTAAGAACTATGAGGATTTGGCTACTGAGCTGGTCGATTACGTCGCAGATCTTGGCTACACCCACGTGGAATTCCTCCCTGTCGCAGAGCACCCCTTCGGTGGTTCCTGGGGTTACCAGGTCACCGGCTACTACGCACCGACCTCTCGTTGGGGTACCCCAGATCAGTTCCGTGCGCTAGTCGATGCTTTCCACGCCCGCGGTATTGGCGTGATCATGGACTGGGTTCCTGCCCACTTCCCTAAGGATGATTGGGCTCTTGCCCGCTTTGATGGCGAAGCCCTCTATGAACACCCTGACTGGAGGCGCGGCGAACAAAAGGATTGGGGCACCCTGGTCTTTGACTTCGGTCGCAACGAAGTCCGCAACTTCCTCGTCGCTAATGCGTTGTACTGGATTGAAGAATTCCACATCGATGGTCTGCGCGTCGACGCCGTGGCCTCCATGCTGTACCTCGATTACTCCCGTGAGCACGGCGAATGGGAACCAAACATATACGGTGGTCGCGAGAACCTCGAGGCAGTGCAGTTCCTGCAGGAAATGAACGCCACGGTGCTGCGACTGCACCCTGGTGCGCTCACCATCGCTGAGGAATCAACTTCATGGCCTGGCGTGACCGCACCAACGTGGGACGGCGGCTTGGGATTCTCCCTCAAGTGGAACATGGGCTGGATGCACGACACCTTAGAGTACTTCTCCAAAAACCCTGTGCACCGCGCATTCCACCACAGTGAGCTCACTTTCTCCTTGGTGTACGCATTCTCTGAGCGTTTTGTACTTCCGATCTCTCACGATGAAGTCGTCCACGGCAAGGGTTCCCTGTGGGACCGTATGCCTGGCGATACGTGGAACAAGGCCGCTGGTCTTCGCACCTTCCTTGCGTACATGTGGTCGCACCCAGGCAAGAAGCTGCTTTTCATGGGTCAGGAGTTTGGTCAGCGTGAAGAGTGGGCTGAAGGCCAGGGACTGCCATGGGATATTGTCGACGGCTGGCAAGGCGAGTACCACGAAGCCATCCGCACTCTGACCCGCTCCCTCAACGGTGTCTACTCAGACTCCCCTGCGCTGCACACTCAGGATTTCACAGGAGAAGGCTTCACATGGAATAAGGGCGACGACGCCACCAACAACATTTTGGCGTTCACGCGTTTCGGCAGCGACGGCTCCCAGATGCTGTGTGTATTCAACCTGTCTGGAACCTCCCAGCCTGAGTACCAGCTCGGTGTTGCAGCGGGTGGCGAATGGAAGCTCGTTCTCAACACTGATGATGCTGAATTCCTCGGTGCAGAAAACGATATCGCTACTTCCGTTCAGGCAGCAGCGAGGCCACGCGATAATTTCGCCTACTCACTCTCACTGCATGTCCCAGCGATGAGTGCTCAGTTCTACTCACTGCAGAAGTAGGACACAGGAAAATGCATCCTTGGGCCAATACCGGCTCAAGGATGCAAATTTTCTACCAAAATGGCTAGTTCGGAGGCCAGCGGGATCGAATATTCGCGCCAATTCGAAAGATTTATGCGAATATTCGTTCGGTTTCAGCCCCTCTCCCCAACCCGAGGACGGATTCTTGAACAGCCAACTCACAGCGGCAAAAAGCAGCCCTCATATGCACAAACTACGATGCTTTGTATGGCCGTCTGAGCACCTCAACGCCCCTTTGCCATACTCAGACATACTTAGCCCTCAAATCGGGTGTCTACGGTGTCCTCGAAATTAAAGTCCTCAACGAGTCCCGCGGAGACGAACGCGTCGATAAGCGCATTCTGGTAGGTGTTCACTAATTCGTCGAGCGGCACCTGGTGGCGCAGGCTGCGGGTGTTCAGTTGAGAGGCCTCCGGATCAAAGCCGGATTCTTGGCTGAAAATCGTCGCCCATTCATCGGTGTTGTCTTCAGCCCATTCATAAGAGTCGGCCACGCGATCGAGGAAATCTGCCAAGGCGGCTTCCTTTGCGGGGTCATCGAGCGCTTCATCACTTGCGACACCAAATCCGTGCCCACTGACCAGTCCCGCTCCCCTGACCAAAACTTGAGCTCCTTCCAGTTCCGCCTGTGAGCTGTAGGGATCCCACACTGCCCACGCATCTACCTGGCCGTTTTGGAAAGCGGCTTTGGCGTCGGAGGGTTGGAGGAGGTTGATTTCTACGTCGTCAACGCTCACGCCTGCTTTTTCTAGTTGTTGGATGAGGTGTCCGTGGGCGCTGGATCCGCGGGCGACAGCCACTTTCTTTCCAGCAAGGTCAGCCACCGAGGTTATTGAAGAATCCGGGGCGACCAAGATGACATCACCTAAAGCATCGTTGTTGTAGGCGGAGACCACTTTGGTGTTGGTGGGGCCGCCGATGATCGGTGGGGTGTTTCCGGTGATCGCGAAATCAATTTGACCTGCGTTTAGTGCTTCGATTTGGGGTGGCCCAGAGGTAAATGATGACCATTCGATTTTATAAGGGACATCATCTAGCTCCCCTGAAGCTTGGAGCACTTGTTCTGTTCCGGCGATTTGATCACCGATGTTAAGGGTTACTTTGCTCAGATCGATGGATCCATCGGCGTTGGTGGCGGGATCGCCAGAAGCTGATGAGCAGGATGCAAGGCCTAGACCGAAGGCGAGAACGAGGGCGATTTTCTTAAATTTCATGATTTCTTTCTAGGCAGGTGTGGTGATTTCGAGCCACTCAAGGAGTTGAGCGGTGTAGGAGGCAAAGGAGGGGTGGGTGCGGCGATCGCCGGGGATATCTACAGTCAAACTGTGTGTGATGGCGCCGTCGTCAAGAAGAAGGACGTGGTCGGCCAGGGCGATGGCCTCGGAAACATCATGGGTGACCAGCAGAACTCCCAAGTTTCGGGTGTCCACGGTTTTGAGCAGCAGGTCTTGGGCTGTCAGTCTTGTCAGAGCATCGAGGGCGCCGAAGGGTTCGTCGAGAAGCAAAAGCTCTGGCTCGGAGATGAGCGCTCGCGCAAGGGAGACGCGCTGGGCTTGGCCGCCGGAGAGCGTGAGGGGCCAGGCGGCGTCGGAGTCGGGAAGGTTGACTTCTGCAAGCAGTGCCGAGGCGCGTTCTTGTGCTTCTGACCAGGAAATATCAGTGCGGTTGAGGCCAAAGGCCACATTATCAAGCACCGTTTTCCACGGCAACAGGCGAGGCTCCTGGAAGGCAACGGCCGGGTTTCCGGAAATTTCTACAGAGCCGGAATGCTCTTTAGATAGGCCCGCCAACACGCGCAGGATGGTGGATTTTCCTGAACCTGAGCGTCCGATCAGCGCGGTTACTTCGCCGCGGTTGATGGTGAGGTCGATTCCTTGGAGGACTTCTTTAGTTCCGTATGATTTGCGCAATCCACGGACGGTGGCTGCGGGTTTGAGTGACAATGTGGCAGTCATGGCGAGCAACTTTCTTATGCGTTTCGGTAGCGGAAGGTGTGACGTTCCCAAGCTCTGATCAGCGCTTCAGACAGCAGACCGAGGGTGGCGTAGACAATGAGGCCGAAAACAACGAGGTCGGTGCGGTAAAAATCGCGCGCATTGTTGATGAGGAAGCCGAGTCCTTCGCGGGCGTTGACCTGTTCCGCCACGATCAGTGAGAGCCAGGCGGCCGCACTTGCTTGGCGCAGGCCGACAAAAAGTTGCGGCGCGGCAGAAGGAATGATGATGGTCCGCAACCTCTGGAAAAATCCGAAGCCCATCACGTGGCCGGCTTCCAGAAGCTTTGGATCAATTTGTCTGAACCCGCTGGCGGTGTTGAGGTACAGCGGATACAGCACGCCGAGGCTAATAATCAGTACTTTCGGCAGCTCACCGATACCGAACCAGATGATAAACAGCGGCACAAGACCCAGGTGAGGCAGCGCGCGGGCAGCTTGAATGAGCGGATCAACGGCGGTGTCGGCAAATCTGGACATGCCTGTCAATACACCTAGGGAAATGCCTAGGACAGCACCGAGGGCGAAGCCTAGAAGGACGCGTTGGCTTGAGACGAGGAGTGCGTCGAGAAGCGTGCCGTTTGTGGCGACCTCCCAGCCGGCGGCCAAGATCGTGGTGGGTGCCGGCAGAATCCGCTCCGGGATGGCGCCCAGGCTCGAGCCGAGCTGCCAAACGACCAGCACCGCAAGCGGTGAATAGATGCGCGCGGGCAGCGCGATTTTGGGGCGAGTCAAGGTTGTAGTCATGTCAGGTTCCTTAAGAAATTTGCTTATCGACGTCTCGTTCTTCCCGTTTACCCAACAGGTTCCAAAACTCGTGATTCTTGATTTTTGATATCCACACCGCGGCGCAGCAGCTCCGGAATGACACCCTCACCGAAGTGGAAGGCCTCCTCCAAGTTTGGATAACCCGACAGTACAAACTGATCCAAGCCGAGTGCTGCGTATTCTTCGATGCGATCGGCTACCTCTTCATGCGAGCCCACAAGGGCTGTTCCTGCACCTCCGCGAAGCAAACCGACGCCTGCCCACACATTGGGATACACCTCCAGATCACGAGCAGTTGAGCCACTAGTAAAGGCACGACCCTTGCTATGCAGCTCAGCCATCCGGCGCTGCCCCTCCGACTTAGACGTTGCAAACCCGGCTTGAGCCTTAGCGACCTGTTCTGGAGTGACCCCGCTAATCAACTTCTCTGCCACCGCCCATGCTTCTTCAGACGTATCGCGGGTGATCACATGGAAGCGGATTCCATGGCGCAGTTCCCGGCCGCGCTGTGCTGCTAGCTCGTTGATCCAGTTGATTTTCTGCGCCACCTGATCGGGAGTTTCACCCCACGTGAGATAGGTGTCCGCATAACGTGCAGCCACCTCACCTGCAGCTGGCGACGATCCACCAAAAAGAATCTCCGGAATAATCTCTGGCGGATGCGCAAGGCTAGCTTGCTCCACCTGCAGGTGCTCACCGAGATGTGTGACGGTTTCGCCTCGCCACAAGCGGCTCACGATATCCAAGAATTCTCCGGTGCGGGTGTAGCGCTCCTCCTTGTTCAGGAAATCACCAAACGCACGCTGCTCCGCATCTTCCCCACCGGTGACCACATTGATCAGCAAACGGTTGTCAGACAGACGCTGGAAAGTAGAAGCCATTTGAGCAGACAGCGTAGGTCCAATCTGCCCAGGGCGAAGCGCAACGAGGAACTTCAAGCGTTTTGTCGCCTCAATCAAAGAAGCGTCAGTAATCCACGCATCTTCGCACCACGTGCCCGTTGGTGTCAGGACAGATTCAAAACCGTTGGTCTCGGCAGCTAACGCCAACTGCTTGAGGTAGCTGTGGCTCAATTCGCGGGAGGTGCCGGATTTTTCTGCACCGTGACCGCCGCCGATGATGCCGCGGGAATCGCCTGAAGTGGATAGGAACCAATGGAAAGTTAATGTCATGGCACATACTTAAACAGACCGCTTCGTCTAGAGAGAAGTATTATTTTCGGGCTGGATATAAGTAGTGTGGGGATTTGCAGGGCGCGAAGGTGGCAGGTATATAGACCGAAGTGTCTATTGTGTGAGCTGGCATTTTGGGTAAAAATGTAGACCACTTAGTCCTGGAAAAGACTAAGCGGTCTATATTTTTCTGGATTGAGAGTGGTTTTAGAACAGCGCGCTGGCCATCTTTCCTCGCGCCTGCAGCACACCTGGATCGGCGGTCTCAAACATGCCAAACAGCTCCAGCAAACGTTCCTTCACCTGATTCTTCTGATCGCCCGCGCTGATGGTCAGCAGAGCAATCAAACGATCAAAGGCAGCCTCAGGATCACCCGCAACAACAGCCGCGTCCGCTGCTGTGTAGGCCAGATCAACGTTTGTTGGATCAGCATCTGCAGCAGCGATAACATCCACCGAAGGATCCACCGTGGCAAGCCGGCCCAACAGCTTTGCGGTATCGCGTGCCTGCTTCGCATCAGCATTGTTTGGCTCCTGCGCCAAAATGGACTCATAAACCGCAATCGCCTCATCGAAAGCGCCACGGTTTAGAGCATCAGTGGCAGCATCGAAGCGGGGATCTTCCACAGGAGCTTCTTCTTGTTCGCCGTCTGCGGCCTCCTCTGGCAGTCCTTCCAGCTGTCCACCCACAGCCTGAACCACCTGATCAGTCCACTGCTTTAGTGCATCCGCTGGCTGTCCGCCCTGGAAATCAGCCAGAGGGCGTCCCGCTGCCACAGCAATCACCGACGGCAAGCCCTGCACCCCAAACACCTGGGCCACATCAGCATCGGTATCAGCATTGACATAACCGAAAATGAACTTCCTGCCACTTTCAGCAGCAAGCGTGGTCAGATCCGACTTCAACTGCTCCGAATCAGGGCTGCGCGGGGTACCCACGAGAACAATCACCGGAACCTGCGTGGAACGACGCAGCACCTCATTCTCCAGGTTCTCCATGGTCACATCAAGGGAACTAGCAATGCCCTGAGTTACCGGCCCCTGCTCATGGGCCTTCTGGCGCGCATCCGCACGCGCTTTCACCTCACCCAGATCAATAGCACCACTGACAAAATTATGCGGGGACGTCACGATTAAAACTCACGCCTTCTTCTCGAATGACTTTTTCTAACACTTTGTGGAAATCCACTTAAAAACAACAAGTTTAAGTACAAAGCTAATCCCTAGCTAGGCGTTCCTCCACCGCCTCCACCTTCCTCGTCAATTGGCCAGTGTGTCCCGGACGAATATCAGCCTTAATTACCAACGATGTTCGCGGAGATACCCTAGAGATCGCCTCAGTGGCCTCCTTAATCACCGCCATCACCTCATCCCACTCCCCCTCAATGAGCGTGAACATCGCGTTAGTTTCATTAGGCAGACCCGATGCGCGGACGATTCGAATCGCCTCCGTGACCGCATCGGCCATCTCAGCATCTGGATTATCAGTAACAGTCGGGGCTACAGAAAAAGCAACAATCATATCTGCCACCCTACCTTGGGGTTGGCATGTGATGACTAGCTTGCCCAATCCTCAATATTCCCCCACCTGCTATGTCTAAAATTAAGCCATGTCTACCGAACAGTCTTTGAATATCCCCCACGAATACGTCATCTGCCTCGATCATGTTGGCATCGCCGTCCCTGACCTCGAGGAAGCCATCGAATTTTACCGTTCCGCATTCGGCTGGGTAAACCACCACCAAGAAATCAATGAGGAACAAGGCATTTCAGAGGCCATGATCGGCCCCAAAGACATTAAAAGCACAGAAGGCATGATTCAGCTCATCGCGCCGCTCAACGAGGACTCCACAATCGCCAAATTCCTCGAAAAGAAAGGTCCCGGCATCCAGCAAATGTGCCTGCGCACCAACAACATCGATGCGCTCTCCGAGCACCTGCGCAGCCAAGGCGTGCGCCTGCTCTACCCCGAACCCAAAAACGGCACCGGCGGTGCCCGCATCAACTTCCTGCACCCCAAGGACGCGGGCGGCGTGCTGCTCGAGATCACGCAGCCTCAAAGCTAATTGCTTATCGACGCTCCCAGCAAGGTTTGTGCCAGTGTCGGCGATCATCAGCGCGCCCGCCGGCTTCCTTCGGCCACGCCACGATATGAGCTACACCCGGCGGAATGTTCTGGTTACATCCGGGACAAATATAAAACTTCTTCGCCGCCGATGAACCAATCTGTCTCACCAAATACGGCTCACCAAACGTCCAGCTAGGGCCCTCCTGAGTTTGAGTTCCCCAATAGGAGGTACCATCGACCGGCAGATCCCTAGCTGGCTGAATATTGGTTCTTCTATTTTTTCGGCCCATGTTCTTAGAACAATGTCAGCTCATTGGACTCAATGCCACGAAGCGCTTGATAATCCAACGTCACGCACTTGATGCCACGATCCTCCGCGAGAGTCTTTGCCTGAGGCTTAATCTCCTGGGCTGCAAACACTCCATGAACAGGCTTGAGCAATTCATCACGGTTGAGCAATTCCAAATACCTGGTCAACTGCTCAACGCCGTCGATGCCACCACGACGCTTGATCTCCACAGCGACAGTCTCGCCGTCAGAGTTGCGACACAAAATATCGACAGGCCCAATAGCTGTTGGATACTCCCGACGAATCAATGTGTACCCATCACCCAACGTAGTGATGTGCTCTGCAAGAAGCTCTTGCAGATGGTCTTCCACGCCATCTTTAACCAGACCTGGATCCTCACCAAGGTCGAAGTTCTGCTCCGAATGGATCTTCTCCACGGTAATGCGGAGCTGCTCCCCCTTCTTGTTCTCCACAACCCACAGGCTCTCACCTGTTGCCTCACCATCTTCATCAGTGATGGGAGTTTCAACTAAAGAACATGGAGGTGTCATCCAGTTCAGTGGCTTATAGGCACGGTCATCGGCATGGATGGATACAGAACCATCCGCCTTAACCATCAAAAGGCGATCGGCGGACGGAAGATGAGCTTCCAAACGGCCAACATAATCAACTGAGCAACGGGCGATGACTAAACGCATGCACCCACCATAACAATGACGTCTACTTAGCGGTTTTTGCGGGTGTCTTTGCTGGCTCGAAAGCGGTTGAAATCACGTGGATTCAATGAATGCTCCGCCCGCGCATCTGGTGCTGCTTCCAACCAGGCAGTAAACGCCATCTCCCCGTGGGCGTCCAAAGCTAATTCAATCTGATCATTTTTGGATTTAATGTGCAGAATTTTTAAGCCTTGAGACATAAAAACCGCCTCATCAGCAGCTGGATCTCTACGATCAAGCAAAGTTACTGAAAGGCGGTTCAAAATAAGGTCAGCCATGGGAGACAAAGAGCGCAGCTTGAAGTACTCCAAGTCGTTGCCGTTGTAGCGAAATGATCCATGGCGCCAGCCATGCACACCGCTTTGTGGCAACTCACGCAGAATCACAGTGGTTCCCCGAGAACGTAAGGTGAAAAACCGCCAGGCAGCAAGAAGAACTGCCGACACTGCAACAATCACCAAACCCCAGGTCAAATATTCCACGGCCTTTTTGAGTCCTTCCTGCGATAAGAAAACGATTTTAGACGATCCTACTCACAATGTCGCCTGGCGTGAAACCGCCGTCGTTGATCCTGCCGAGGTCAAGGATCATAGGTTGTCAGGAACCTAGGTACTCCCAATAAATCACCCCCACAGCGGGGCTAATGCGACACCCAGAAATACCAAAACCCGCTGATACTTCATTTAGAAATATCAGCGGGTTTTACTACTTCAGCTAAACGGAGGTTTAGAGACCTTCGCTGCTGCGGCGGACCGCGCGCAGCCCAGCCTCGGCGTGTGCCTTGGCCAGCTCGTCGTCCGAATTAAGGTCAGCCTCGGCGGATGCGGTATCAACCTCATTCGCCCAGACGGCGAAGTCCGCGAGGATCGTCACCTTTTCCTTGGATACGGAGAGGAATCCATCCGAAACGCCGGCGATAAGCTTTTCGCCGTCGATCGGCTGGATGGTCACGACACCGTTCTCAACCAATTGGCCGAGAAGAGGCTCGTGATCGGGCAGCACGCCGATCTCACCCTCGGTGGTCTGTGCAGTCACGATGGAGGCCTGGCCGGCCCACAGCATGCGCTCTACAGACACCAGTTCAACGGTGATTTCAGCCATGTGTCTCTACCTTACTTTCCGGTCAGCTTCTTGTATGCAGCTTCGACATCGTCCAAACCACCGAGGCCGTTGAAAGCCTGCTCTGGGTAGTGGTCGAAGTCGCCGTTGCAAATACGCTCGAAAGCGTCGACGGTGTCGGTCAGTGGCACGTAGGAGCCAGGAAGACCGGTGAACTTCTCTGCAACGAAGAAGTTCTGACCCAGGAAGCGCTCGATGCGACGCGCACGTGCAACGGTGATCTTGTCCTCTTCAGAAAGCTCGTCCATACCAAGGATGGCGATGATGTCCTGAAGTTCCTTGTTCTTCTGCAGAATGCCGATGACACGCTGAGAAACCTCGTAGTGACGCTCACCAACGATTGCTGGCTCGAGAATACGAGAGGTGGAGGTCAGTGGGTTCACTGCTGGGTAAATACCCTTGGAAGCAATGGAGCGGTCAAGCTCGGTGGTTGCATCCAAGTGAGCGAAGGTGGTCGCTGGAGCCGGGTCGGTGTAGTCATCGGCAGGAACGTAAACGGCCTGCAGAGAGGTAATCGAACGGCCCTTGGTGGAGGTAATGCGCTCCTGGAGAACACCCATCTCGTCAGCCAGGGTTGGCTGGTAACCCACGGCGGAAGGCATACGACCCAGAAGGGTGGAAACCTCAGAACCTGCCTGGGTGAAACGGAAGATGTTGTCGATGAACAGCAGCACGTCCTGGTTCTGAACATCTCGGAAGTACTCCGCCATGGTCAGGCCGGACAGAGCCACGCGCATACGGACTCCTGGTGGCTCATCCATCTGGCCGAACACCAGGGCGGTGTCCTGGAGAACGCCCATTTCTTCCATTTCGAGGAAGAGGTCGGTGCCCTCACGGGTACGCTCACCAACACCTGCGAACACGGAAGTACCGGAGAACTCACGTGCAATACGGGTGATCATTTCCTGGATAAGAACGGTCTTACCCACACCTGCACCACCGAAGAGGCCGATCTTTCCACCCTTAACGTAAGGGGTGAGAAGGTCGATAACCTTGATGCCTGTTTCCAGGATCTCGGTCTTACCCTCAAGCTGATCGAATGATGGTGGCTCGCGGTGGATGCCCCAACGCTCGATCTCTGGGTTGTTGTTCAGGGAAACGTCGTCTAGGCAGTCGCCCAAAGCGTTGAATACGTGGCCCTTAACAACATCGCCCACTGGTACGGAAATTGGGCGTGCAGTATCGGTTACAGCAGCACCGCGGACAAGTCCGTCGGTTGGTGCCATAGCGATGGTGCGGATGAGGTTGTCGCCGAGGTGCTGAGCAACCTCGAGAACAACGGTCTTCTTAACTGATTCGAGGGTTACCTCTACAGTAAGTGCGTTGTACAGTGCTGGCAGCTCGCCGCGGGGAAACTCCACGTCGACGACCGCACCAATGACACGCACGACACGGCCGGCAGTGGCTGCCTGCTGTGCGTTCTGCTCTTCAAGAGCTGTAGTCATAATTAGTCACTTTCTCCGCTGTCGGCGAGCGCGCCTGCGCCACCAACAATCTCTGTGATTTCCTGGGTGATCTGTGCCTGACGTGCCTGGTTGGCCACACGGGACAGGTCCTTGACCAGTTCCGTAGCGTTGTCAGTCGCAGACTTCATCGCGTTTCGACGTGAAGCGGACTCTGCAGCTGCAGCCTCCAAGAAGATGGAGAACAGCCTACGAGAGACGTACTGCGGAAGCAGTGCCTCAAGCAGAGTGTCTGCATCCGGCTCGAACTCGTAGTCGGGTTCGACTTCGCCGGAAGAGGACAGCAGATCCTCGCCTTTTTCGAAAATTTCATCTTCGATGACTGGCTCAACAGGCAGCAGTTGGTGCACTACTGGGTTTTGAGTCAGCATGGAGATGAACTCGGTGTAGACCACGTGAACCTGGTCGAAGCCCTGGATATCCTGGCCTTCTGGTAGGTTCAGTCCCTCGCGCCATGCAGCTTCACCTTCAGAGCTGGCGGTGAAACCATCAATGAGGTGACGGCGCACGTTGTGGGTAGCTGCCCAGTCTGGATCCTGTGAGAATCCAGTCCAGGCGCCAGCCACATCTTCAGCGCGGAACTTGTAGTAGTCGACGCCCTTTTTGCCGGTGACATAACGAACCACTTCGTATCCACTTTCAGCAAGAAGCTTTTCCAGCTCCGCTGCCTTTTTCAGAACGTTGTGGTTGTAGCCACCAGCCATGCCGCGGTCAGAAGTAACCACGAGCACGGCGGCTCGCTTGCCGCCTTCACGCTCACGCAGCATTGGGTGGTCTAGGGAGCTTGCCGACGCGAGGCGCTCCAGCACGCGCTGGATTTCCTCGGCGTACGGCGCAGCTGCCGCGACGCGACCCTGTGCCTTGGTGATGCGAGAGGTGGCGATGAGCTCTTGAGCCTTGGTGATCTTCTTGGTTGAGTTAACCGAACGAATTCGGTCACGCAATTCACGAATTGTTGCCATGGTTCACACGCCTCCCTTCAGTTGCTTGGACAGTCATTTAGTGTAGGCTCGCTGCCTTACTTCTTGCTGACCTTGCGGGAAACGGTGAGCTGGTCTTTCTTGACCTGGCCTGCATCGAGTGCTTCAACCTCAGGCTCGTTGATGACAGGGGTGCCCTCGGTGGTCTGGAAAGCGCTCTTGAAATCTTCGGTTGCCTTGAGCAAGGTTTCCTTGGACTCGTCGGAAAGCTGAGCACCACCAGCGATCTGCTCGTAGACCTGTGCAGCGTTGGAGCCCAAGTACTCGTGCAGTTCGGACTCGAAGCGACGAACATCTTCAACAGGAACGTTGTCGAATGCGCCTTCGCCTGCAAGCCAGAGAGAAATGATCTGGTACTCAACAGCCTGAGGTGCGTTCTCAGACTGAATCAACAGCTGAACGAGGCGCTGGCCACGCTCAAGCTGAGACTTGGATGCAGCATCCAAGTCAGATGCGAAGGTAGCGAATGCTTCCAGGTCGCGGAATGCAGCCAGATCCAGACGGAGAGAACCGGCAACCTTCTTCATACCCTTGGTCTGAGCTGCGCCACCGACACGGGAGACGGATACACCGACGTTGATCGCCGGGCGAATGCCACGGTTGAACAGGTCGGACTCAAGGAATACCTGACCGTCGGTGATGGAAATCACGTTGGTAGGAATGAAGGCGGAAACGTCATTAGCCTTGGTCTCAATGATTGGCAGTGCTGTAATAGAACCTGCGCCTAGTTCATCGGACAGCTTCGCAGCGCGCTCCAGCAGACGGGAGTGCAGGTAGAAGACGTCACCTGGGTATGCTTCGCGGCCTGGTGGGCGGCGCAGCAGCAGGGAGATGGCACGGTATGCCTCAGCCTGCTTGGTCAGATCATCGTAGATGACCAGGACGTGGTTGCCCTGGTACATCCAGTGCTGGGCGAGAGCAGCGCCAGCGAATGGTGCAAGCCACTTGAAGCCTGCAGCATCGGAAGCGGGTGCAGCCACGATGGTGGTGTACTCGAGAGCGCCCTGCTCCTCGAGGGTCTTACGCAGGGCTGCAATGGTGGAGCCCTTCTGACCGATTGCGACGTAGATGCAGCGAACCTGCTTGGTCTTGTCGCCGGTCTCCCAGTTGGCCTTCTGGTTAAGGATGGTATCGACACAGACTGCGGTCTTGCCAGTCTTACGGTCACCAATGATCAGCTGACGCTGACCGCGGCCGATTGGGGTCATTGCATCGATAGCCTTGATGCCGGTTGCCAAAGGCTCCTCGACAGGCTGGCGCTCAAGCACGGTTGGTGCCTGAAGCTCGAGGACGCGGTCCTCTTCGGATGCAATTTCGCCCAGGCCGTCAATTGGCTGGCCAAGGGGGTTGATAACGCGGCCAAGGAATGCCTCGCCGACTGGGATAGACAGAACGTCTCCAGTACGACGAACTTGGTCGCCTTCTTTAAGTAGCTCGTAGTTACCCAGGACCACGACGCCGACTCGGTCAGCTTCAAGGTTCTGTGCGACGCCGATGACGCCGCCCGGGAATTCGAGGAGCTCATTCGCCATTACTGACGGGAGGCCCGAAACCTGGGCGATACCGTCAGCGGCCGAAATAACCACGCCGACCTCCTCACGGGAGGCCTCCGCGGAGTAGCTCGAGGTGTAGTTCGCAATCGCGCTACGGATCTCATCGGAGGAGATCGTCAGCTCCGCCATGTTCTTCCTGCTCTCGGTTGTTTCTTCCAGCATTGCTAATGTTGTCTAATTCGTCGTGTCTTTATGCGAAGCTTGCCCGCAGACGCTCGAGTTTGCCCGAGGTGCTGCCGTCAATTACTTCGTCTCCGACGCGGATGATCATTCCACCGAGGAGGCTGGTATCAACCTCGGAGTGGATGCTCATCGCACGACCATAAATACGTCCCAGCTTTTCAGCTAGCGCTTGTTGCTGTCCCTCGTTGAGTTCAACTGCGGTAACGACATGTGCAACGGAACGACCCTGTAGCTCTGCTACAGCGCCAGCCAAAGCTGCGATATCGTCAATTGGGTTGTGCTCAGGGCGACCAATAGCCTGCAGTGCGAGGGCTTCGGTAACAGCAGTTACCTTGCCGTAGAGCACCTTAGCCAGGAGGTCACGTCGACCGCCAATTTCCTGAGTGCGATCTGAAAGAAGCTGAGTCAGCTTGCTTTCGCGATCCAGGATTCGGCTGAGTCGGAACAGTTCATCTTCCACCTGACCAAGCTGACCCTGTTTCTCCGCAGAGCGAAGAAGGGCGCGACGGCCAAGTTGGACTAGTCCAGCGCGGAACTCGCGTGGAGTGGACCAGGTCTGCTCTGCGGCGTCCTTGAGGACTTCGAGAACAGATGGGCTCACTTTTCCACCGAAGACAGCCTCAATGAGGCCGACTCGGCTGTGTGCGTCCTTAGAAGAGTCGGCAACAGCAACACGCAGAGCTCGGTCGCCGTCGAGAATGTCGACGACGTCGAAAAGCTCAGTTCCAGCCTGGGCGGCAACTGCCATGGTGTTGTCTGCTGCTAGAGCAGCGTCCAGATCGGACGAAACCTTTGCCAGTGCCTCGCGGCTTGCTGCGTGCATGTCGCCTACTTTCCGTTCGGTGCCACGGTATCGAGGTCAGCGAGGAAGCGATCAATCGTGCCAGAGCGCTTCACGTTATCGGAGAGCTGATCTCCAAGAAGGTGCTCGGCAAGGTTGATGGAGTTCTGGCCCATTTCGCGGCGCAGTTCGTTAACGACCTGCTCGCGCTGTGCCAGAAGCTGCTTGCTACCGGACTCGATGATGCGGTTGCTCTCTTCGTTAGCCTTGTCCTTCAGTTCTGCTTCGATCTGCTTGCCGCGCTCGCGCGCCTGCTCACGGATCTCAGCAGCTTCAGTACGGGCCTCAGCGAGCTGTGCGTTGTACTTTTCAAGGGCAGCCTTGGCCTCAACCTGAGCGGCTTCGGCACGCTGAATGCCTCCCTTGATCCGGTCCTCACGCTCGGTCAGGACCTCCTGGAACTTCGGAAGAACAAGCTTCCAAAATACGATCAGGATGATCAAAAACGGGATGAGGGACCAGACGATGTCATACAGAGGAGGGAACAGAATTGAGTTTCCGCTCTCCAAAGGCAGCGCATCTGCTTGCGCCAAATTGTAAATCGAATTCGCCATGGTTTACCAGCTTTCGGTTAAGTTAGCTGATTAGAACAGGAAGCCAGCAACAAGGCCGATCAGTGCCAGGGCCTCAACGAAGGCGATGCCCAGGAACATGGTGGTACGGAGCTGTCCAGCCATCTCAGGCTGACGTGCCATACCCTCGAGAGCCTTACCAACCAGGATGCCGATGCCGAGGCCAGGTCCGATGGTTGCGATGCCGTAGCCGACAGCGCCAAGTCCGGTGATGGTGGACTCGGTTGCGTCCTGTGCCAGGATGATCTCGTTCATGAGGTGTCGTTCCCTTTCTGGTGCCCGTGTGTTCGGGCTGTGAAGTGTTTAGTGGGGTTATTCAGTTGACCGAGTGGTCCGCTCGCTATCTGGGCGACTTGTGCAAGAAGCTTTTAATAGCGACCTTTTTCATCTAGTGAGAATCCGCGTGGAGTGAAAGCTCAATGTATACAGCGACCAGCAGAGCGAAGATGTATGCCTGCAGGAAGATAACAATGATCTCGTAAACCGTGAAGAGTACTGCCATCAAGATGGTTACGCCGGACATTGCTGTCCATCCGTTGAACTGGAAGAAGAAGAAGTTCGTTGCGGAGAAAAGCAGAACCAGGATGATGTGGCCAGCAAGGAAGTTGGCCATCAAACGCAGTGCCAGGGTGACTGGCCTCAAGATGAATGTAGAGAAGAACTCAATTGGAACCACCAAGACGTGAAGTGCTGGTGGAATGTTCGGAATCACAACAGAAGACTTCACATATTTGAAGAATCCGTAACGCTTAGAGCCTGCGTAGATAAACGCGATGTAACCAGCTACCGCCATCACGATTGGGAATGCAATACGTGAGTTGGAGGAGATGTTTAGTCCCGGGATGATCGTTGCAAGGTTCATCAACAGAGCCGCGAAGAAGATGGTGGCCAGGATCGGCAGGAACCGACGACCTTCCTTCTTTCCGAGGATGTCTTCAGCGATGTGAATACGAACGAAATCGAGTGCGTACTCTGCAAAATTCTGGACGCCATGCGGAACAAGCTTTGGCTTGCGCATAGCCCAAAGGAAGAAGACCACAACGACTGCCGTCATAAGAAGACGGATCAATACGATGCGGTCCATTGCGAACCAACCATTAGCGAAATCGGTGAACAGCATGTTCACGACTTCACCACTATCGGTTACGTGCCCCGGGAAAAATTCTTTGTCCAAATCGGGGGCGTGGAATTCGCCCTTCATGGACAGTGTTGTAACGCTCAGCGTTCTCTCCCGTGTTCGGGCCGTGCACCTGAAATGTTGTTGTGCACGGTGCGATGGACGTCTGAAAAACTCGCTGTAATCGCTACGGACTCCGTCGCACATCAGCGCAACGATCACAGGGGACGTGCTCCGCAAAACCCCTTGCGGCTATTGTCTGCTGCCTTGAGGGGTTTCTCGGTTCAACCCGCGTTATAGACTAACAGGTGAATTCGTCTTTTATCCAAGTGGGGCGGGGGCATTCGTTTCCGAAGGCGAACCACACCTCGAAAATAGCGTGTGAGCGGGTACGATTAGGGGGTGTTATGTGTGTCACAGGGCTTATTTTGAGGGTAAACGGGGGTAGTTCATGTGGGCTTCGCTGAGAAATTTCATCAGAAATTTGCCAGCAATTCGGAGGGTTATCTCTAAAAGTTCCCCGCCAGTTTCCCAGCACGGACACTCCGCCCACCTCCTACATCGTGGCCTTTTACTGCGGTGCAGCTCTCTAATGTCCGACTACTGTGCCCTGAGACACCTAAGCCCACTCACCTAGTCAACAATGGGTAGCGGGGGCAGGTATTAAAACGCCCCCACTCCCCTGTTTCAAGGGGTGTGGGGGCGTTGAAATGACCGATTGCTTATCCGACGTATGTAACCCTAGAGGTCACGACTCCCCAGACTTCAGTCAGCAGGACAACTACTAAGGCAATCACCACTGTGACAAAAAGGGCGGTGTTGTCGTAGAAGGTCATGTCTTTGATGACTGCAAGCACGATGATCAGAATAACGATCTTCAGCAGCCAGCCACCGAGCACCACCGCACCGGTGGTGGTGACGTTGGAATTAGCTGTAAACAGGACGCTGAGAGCCGTTAAGAGGACAAAGCCTCCGCCAACTGCTGCGCCGATAACAACTCCCCATACGCCGGGCACGCCGCGAGTAGCACCCCAGATCGCCAGGGAGATCAGGGTGAAGACAATTAGGGCGATGGAACCGAATTTGAGGGCCCGCTGGAGGGGGCGTCGGTGATCATCAAACTCGGAGATTTCAAATGGGGAATCTGTGTTCTCGGTATTTTCGGCGCTCACGAAGGGGAATCCTACCGGTTTATTCGCCCAATATGACAATCCAAAGTGACAATCACTTAATCAAGTTTGGCGGCTCGCCGGCTTTTCATCACTGGCACGGCTGTGACAGCGACGGCGATGAGGAGGCCACAGATGCTCGATCCGGTGGCAAACAGTGGCGGAACGACGGAGAAGCTCACTGCGCCGAATGCCACGGCGCTCGCCCAGGTGTAGAGCACTAGGACCACGCGCCTATGGGTGTGTCCGATGGACAGCAGTCGGTGGTGCAGATGCATTTTGTCCGGAGAAAAGGGTGATGCTCCCCTGCCCACGCGCCTAACCACTGCCATCACGAGGTCGAGCAGTGGGATGGCCACGGCGGCGAGAACAACGATGATGGGTGAGATCAATGCGATAAAATCAGCTGCGCCATACAGGCTCATGTTGATTTTTCCCGACGCTGAGGTCGATGCTGCAGCCAACAGCAGGCCGATGAGCATGGAACCGGAATCGCCCATAAATATTCGCGAGGGCTCAAAATTATGGGGCAAAACTCCCGCGCAAATTCCTACGAGAGCCGCCGCGATGATGGCCGGCGGATAGGCCGATACGGCGCCGTTTTGGTCAAAGAGAATCGTCAGGGAGAACAGCAGGATGGCTGCACCCGCGATCATTCCTACGCCGGCACTCAAGCCGTCAAGACCGTCAACGAAGTTCAGAGCATTAATCAACGCCACGGTGAACAGGGATGTCAAGATTGTTGACTGGACTTGGTCGAGAAGCAATGTGGTGCCCCCACCGAAGGGAACATAGAGGATGGACCACGTGAGACCAAGCAAACTCATAGTCACCGCACCAATTACTTGACCCACCAATTTAGTGATGGCATCAAGATCAAAAAGATCATCCAGTGCGCCCACCACCACAATGACAAAGCCTGCCCAAATAACGGCATTCATCTCCGGGGTGATGGGCATGAACCCGCGAGTCAAGGCGGGAAGCTGGTCCGCAAGGAATACTGCGCCGAGAAATCCACTGAACATCGCCACGCCACCAAGCCGTGGTTTGGGGATGACATGGACGTCTCGTTCACGAATCTCATTGAGGCGACCACTTTTCACCATGACGGTGCGGATGATGCCCGTGCTGAGATACGTGATGGCCGCTGCAACGAGGATAACCAATCCCAATTCGCGCAGCGGGATTCCCGCGAAACCGACTCCCATTTAGCGCAGGCTTTCTGCCGACACTCCAAGTACTTCGCCAACGCGTTCTGCGCTGATGGCACCCTCACGCAAAATCTTTGGTGCAGGGCCTGAAATATCCACGATGGTTGAAGGGGTGGCCAGCGCACATTCGCCACCGTCGAGGTAGACAGCGACATTTTGGTTGAGCTGCTGACGAGCTTCCAGCACGGTGGTTGGAGGAGTATGTCCGGAGATGTTGGCGGAGGAGACAGCCATTGGTCCGGTTTGGCGCAGCAATTCAATGGCAACTGGGTGCAGTGGCATTCGCAGCATTACGGTGCCACGGGTATCGCCAAGGTTCCACGGAAGGCTTGGTGCCTGCGGAACGATGATGGACAGTCCACCAGGCCAGAACGCCTCCACAAGCGCTTTTGCCTGCGCAGAATAGGAGTGCACAAGTCCTTGAATGGTGTCCCAGCTGCCGACGAGCACTGGAACGGGCATATCGGGGCCACGGTGTTTGGTGGCCAGAAGGTTGGCTACTGCCTCGTTGTTGAAAGCGTCGCAGCCGAGTCCATAAAGGGTATCCGTGGGAAGGACAACGAGCTGACCGGCTTTGACTGCATCGACAGCCGCCTTTAGGCCTGCTGCACGGGAGTCTTGGTCGGCACAGTCATAGATTCTGCTCACTGTTTTTCTCCTAGAGTTGGTGTACGGATTGTTCAAAAATTTTTCAAAGTCACAGTTTACGCGCTGTAACAAAACGCGCTCTGCCGGTGAGATCATGAAGCACTTCAATAGTGCCAAATCCCCCGTGCTGAGAAAAAACTTGGCGGACGGCGTCGGAAGTGGTGTCGTCATGTTCGATGCCCACTGCCCCACCAGATTTCAGCAAATTGAAGATCAGGTGCACCATCTTGTTGATGACATCCATGCCATCAGCGCCACTAAATACCGCCATGTGTGGATCTTGGTAGACCTCTGGATCCAAATCATCAGATTCAGGCACATACGGCGGATTTGACACAACGAGATCGATCGTGCCATGCACCTCAGCCAACAATGTCGGATCTGTTACATCACCGTGGATGAGCTTCACCTGCGGGGCAAATTCATCGAAGTTTCGCTGCGCCCAGGTCGCTGCCCCCGGATCGAGTTCGACAGCGTAGAGGGTCGCGTCGATAAGCGCATGCCCGATGTAGGCCGCAAGCGCGCCGGATCCGGTGCACAGGTCAACGATTTTTCGCTTTTCGACGTCGCCAGCCACCTGCCGCACGGCCCAGTCCGCGAGCACCTCGGTTTCCGGGCGCGGAATGAACACGCCCGGTCCCACATGCAAATCCAACGGGCCCATGGGTGCCGTGCCCAAGATGTGCTGCAGCGGTTCGCGTCGCGCACGACGCTCAACCGCCGCCGCAAACCCAGCCGGCACCTCATCACGCATGCGCAATGCAATTTCGAGCGGACCGCAACCCAGCAAATGAGCCGCAATCAAACGAGCGTCCACAAGTGGCGACGCCACCCCCGCCCTTTCCAGGGTGGCGGTGGCGTCGCGCAAAGCTTCCCCAAGGGTCAGCATTTAGCCCTCGGACTCAAGACGTTCTGCACGCTCAGCAGCCTGCAACGCGGTGAACAGATCATCCAATTCACCATCGAGAACCGAATCAAGGTTGTTCGCCTTAAAACCAATACGGTGATCGCTGATGCGGTTTTCCGGCCAGTTGTAGGTACGGATGCGCTCAGAGCGGTCCATGGTGCGGATCTGCGCAGCACGTCCCGTAGCAGCCTCAGCCGCCGCTTCCTCTTCCTTCATCGCCTGCAAACGGGCAGCCAAAACCTGCATTGCACGCGCACGGTTCTGAATCTGGGAGCGCTCCTTCTGACAGGTCACCACCAAACCAGTTGGCAAGTGGGTAATACGCACAGCGGAGTCAGTGGTGTTAACGCCCTGACCACCCTTACCTGAGGAACGGTACACATCGACGCGAATATCCTTCTCATCGATCTCAACGTTTTCCACCTCATCTGGTTCTGGGTAAACCAAGACACCAGCAGCAGAGGTCTGGATGCGTCCCTGAGATTCAGTAACAGGCACACGCTGAACACGGTGCACGCCACCTTCAAACTTGAACTGGCTCCACGCACCATCGCGGGATGGCTGACGGGAACGAATAGACAAGGTGATGTCCTTGACACCACCGAGGTCAGATTCTGCAGAGTCCAAAACCTCCACGACAAAGCCGTGCTTATCCGCAAACTTTTGGTACATGCGCAACAAATCGCCAGCGAACAACGCTGCCTCTTCGCCGCCTGCGCCAGCCTTGATTTCCATCACGATGTCTTCGCCATCATGAGGATCACGAGGTGCAAGAAGATCAGCGAGCTTTTCTTCCAACTCCACAACTTCCACCTCAAGGCGCTCAGCCTCGGCCTGGAACTCATGGTCCTCATGTGCCATTTCACGGGCTGCCTCAAGATCTTCCTGGGCAGACACCAAATCACGGTGCACGTTAATGATCGGCTGCAACTCCGAGTAGCGCTTACCTACCCGGCGCGCTGCTGCCGCATCATTGTGCAACTCCGGATCAGCCATCTGCTGTTCCAGACCGTGGTACTCCGACAAAATATCGTCAACTGCAGAAACCTGCGATGCCATTAGGAGTAATCCTCCTCTTTTTCTGTGCCTGCCATTGGAGCGCTGGAAGCAACCTGCATGAGGAATTCCGCATTGGACTTGGTCTTCTTCAGCTGCTTGATCAACAGATCAATGGCTTGCTGATTATCAAGTGCAGACAGAATACGACGCAGCTTGTGCATAATGCGAGCCTCGTCCGGGTTGAGCAACAGCTCATCCTTACGAGTACCAGAAGGATTAACATCCACAGCTGGGAAAACGCGGCGCTCAGAGATCTTACGATCCAGCTTCAGCTCAGCGTTACCAGTGCCCTTGAACTCCTCGAAGATCACGGTGTCACCAGCAGAGCCGGTCTCCACCATGGCAGTTGCGATGATGGTCAAAGATCCACCATTTTCGATGTTTCGAGCAGCACCCAAGAAACGCTTCGGCGGGTACAGTGCATTGGAATCCACACCACCGGACAAAATACGTCCCGATGCAGGTGAGCTGTTGTTGTACGCACGGCCCAAACGAGTAATGGAGTCAAGCAGAACAACGACGTCCTGGCCCTGCTCCACCAGGCGCTTCGCACGCTCAATCGCAAGCTCAGCAACCGCAGTGTGCTCTGATGGTGGACGATCGAAAGTAGAAGCAATCACTTCGCCGTTGACGGAGCGCTGCATATCAGTAACTTCTTCCGGACGCTCATCAACCAAAACAACCATGAGGTAGCACTCTGGGTTGTTGGTGGAAATAGCGTTCGCAATGTTCTGCAGGATCGTGGTCTTACCAGCCTTAGGTGGCGACACAATCAAAGCACGCTGTCCCTTACCAATAGGCATGATCAAGTCGATCACACGAGTGGTAAGAATCTTCTGCTCAGTTTCCAAACGCAGACGCTGGTTCGGGTACAGAGGAGTCAGCTTGCCGAACTCAGGACGGTTGCGAGTCTCTTCAGCAGGAAGACCGTTAACCATCTCCACGCGCACCAAGTTGTTGTACTTCTGACGGTTGCGACCATGGTTGTTGTGGTTGCCACCACCCTGGTTCATTCGAACCTGACCTTCAATGGCGTCACCGGAACGAAGACCCATACGGCGGATCAGCTGGTTGCTGACAAACACGTCAGAAGGTGCAGCGTGGTAACCGGTGGTGCGCACGAATGCGACGTTATGGTCCACGATGTCCAGGATGCCTGCTACCTGCTGCAGCTCATCTTGCTGGTTGTTGTCGCCATCGTTGCTGTTGTCGCGGTTATCCCGGTTATCTCGGTTGTCGCGATCGTTACGGTCGTTGCGTCCACGGCGGTTGCGGCGTCCGCGACGGTTGCGGCGATCATCGTTGTCGTCGTTGTGGTTGTCGCGGTCATTGCGATCGTTACGATCATTGCGGTCGTTGTTACGGTTATTACGAGAACGGCGATCGTCGTTATTGTCCTCAGACCGTGCCTGATTGTTGTCGGCATCATCATTGCTGGACTGTCCTGCATTATCAGAGGACTCGTTGTTATCGCGGTAATTGCGATTGTTCCGGTTGTTGCGGGAACGACGATTGTTGTTGCGGTAGTTATCGCTGCGGGTCTCGGAGGACTCGCTGTTATCGTTCTGGTTCTGCTTAGCTGCTTCAGCCTGTGCAGGAGCTGCAGTCTGCTCAGACTCAGCCTGTGCGGTTGCGTTCTGGGCAGGGGTGTTCTGCTCAGACTCTGTGTTTGCATTCGCACTGTCATCGCCATCGCGGTGGATCTGGCGCTGACGGTTGCGGCGTGCTCGGCGTGCAGCAGAACGGGACTCAAAGCGATCATCGTGCTCATCGCCCTGAGCTTGGCCCTGGGATTGGCCGTGAGTGTTTTCTGTAGCTGGTGCGGACTCCTTCGCTGCAACAGGAAGTTCTTCTTGCTGTGCAGCCTGAGTCTGTGCTGGTTGAGCTTCTGCAGGCTGGGATTGTGCAGGCGCTGCTGGCTCTGGGGTGGTCGCGGTGGTGGTTACACGGCGACGTCCACGACGAGCGGGAGCTGCGGGAGTCTCTTCAGATGGTGCTGAAGCAGGTGCAGTTGAAGTTTGCGCGGGAGCTTCTTGTGCTTGCTCAACCGGTGCGGAAGGCTGTGTCACACGGGTGCGTGATGGGGCCTTGCGTGGGGAAGTCTTCTTCGCAGCTGCGGTTGGCTTACCCTCGCGGGCTGCAGAGATGGCGTTGATCAGATCGCCCTTACGCAATGCCGAGGTTCCCTTGAGCCCAAGGTCGGCGGCAATTTTGCGCAGATCCGGCAGTCGGAGGGCGGTCAGTTCACCCTGATTCGCTGCGGTGTTGTCTGTGGTTGTCACAGATTTCCTTTCATTGCAGTTCAGACCAAGCTGCGGTGATGTACCCGTTTTTCATATGACGGGCGAAAAATATGGCTGAACTCGGCTTCTGTGTAATTGAACGTGGCACCCAAATGGTGGTCGCACATGCGAGTTGTCTACGCACGTTGAAAGCGATCGCGCAGGATGACACAAATATTAGAAGTTGACTCACCTGTAACGCAGGAACCGCGCAACTGTGTGTTTTCTTCCAGGCCGAGATGTGATCTTAAAAACTAATGGGTTTTAAGTTTCACACCCTCCGGGTGCCCCTTCAGCAATTCTCAGTCACACGGAATTTTCTATTGCTTCCGCTGCACGCTAATTTGTGCGTTTTGCCTGGGAATTTGTGTGCACCGGGAAGCTGTTCCCGGCCTTGGTCGATAATTCTAGCGCATGGTATTGCCCTATGTCTCATTCCCCTCGCTAAAAGCTGCATAAAGTTTCGACGTTTTCAAAGTTGATTGCTTGCACTGTCGTTGCGTGTCGCATGCCCCGGCTATTGTTGATTGCATGCTCAGCACGATGCAGGACGTCCCACTGTCATTAACCAGAATCCTCGAGTACGGGTCCACTGTTCACGGTGATACTTTGATCACCACGTGGGGCGGTGCCGATGGCATTGAACAAGCACAGCAAACTTTTAGTGCTGTGGGGGCTAGAGCTGCGGCTTTGGCTCATGCACTGCATGATTCTTTAGGTATTACTGGGGATCAGCGAGTGGCGTCGATGCTCTATAACTGCGCGGAACACATGGAAACTATGTTTGCAGTCGCATGCATGGGTGCCGTGTTTAATCCGCTGAACAAGCAGTTGATGAATGATCAGATTGTGTTCATTCTCAATCACTCTGAAGCTGAAGTGGTTATCGCTGATCCGCGCATGGCTGAACAATTGGGCGAGATCTTAAAAGAAACACCAAAAGTTCGTGCCGTGGTGTTTATTGGACCGAATGATTTCTCTAGCGCGGCGGCCCACATGCCGGAGGGAATGAAGCTGTATTCCTATGAAGCGCTCCTTGACGGCCGTTCCACTGTTTACAACTGGCCCGAGCAGGATGAACGCACTGCTGCTGCGATTTGCTATTCCACCGGTACATCGGGACCGCCGAAGGGTGTGGTGTATTCCCACCGCTCGCTTTATTTACAGTCGTTGAGCTTGCGCACCACGGATTCCCTCGCAGTGGAACACGGCGAAACGTTCCTGTGCTGTGTGCCGATTTACCACGTCCTCAGCTGGGGCGTGCCGATCGCAGCGTTTATGTCCGGCACTCCCCTGGTGCTTCCTGGACCGGATCTTTCTGCGCCGACATTGGCAAAGATCATTTCCACCACGCTGCCTCGCGTGGCGCATGGCGTGCCTACTCTGTGGATTCAGCTGATGGTTCACTACCTGAAAAATCCCCCAGAGCGTATGTCTCTGCGTGAGCTATACGTGGGCGGTTCTGCGGTGCCTCCAATCGTGATCACCATGTGGGAGCAGCGCTATGGCGTGGATGTTGTCCACGTGTGGGGCATGACGGAAACCTCCACCGTGGGTACTGTGTCTCGCCCACCATCAGGTGTTTCTGGTGAAACCAGGTGGAATTATCGAGTCTCCCAGGGCCGATTCCCCGCCTCCCTGCAGTACCGCATTGTCAACGACGGCCAGGTCATGGCGTCCACCGACCGCAACGAGGGCGAGATTCAGGTCCGCGGTCCGTGGGTGACTGCAAGTTACTTCCACCCCGATGTGGAAAAAGAAGGTGGCACCGCCTCAACATTCCGCGACCATGACGTTGAAGAGGAAAACGATGAGCTCTTCACCGCCGACGGCTGGCTGCGCACCGGGGACGTTGGATCTGTCACCAGCGATGGATTCCTCACCATCCAAGACCGCGCCCGCGATGTCATCCGTTCTGGCGGCGAGTGGATTTACTCCGCTCAGCTGGAAAACCTCATCGTGGCTACGGAAGAGGTTGTCGAATGCGCCGTCATTGGCTTCCCCGATGACAAGTGGGTGGAACGTCCCCTCGCAGTCACCATGCTCTACCCCGGCATTGAACGCACCCGGGAAACCGCCGAGCGCCTCCGCGATCAACTTCGCGACCGCCTACCCAACTGGATGCTGCCAGAATATTGGACATTTGTTGATGAGGTGGATAAAACCTCCGTCGGTAAATATGACAAGAAGGACCTCCGCAACCACCTGCGCAACGGCGAATTCGAAGTAATTAAGCTTAAAGGGCCAGGTGAAAAATAACTTCCCTATTTATTCCGGCTTTTACTGGCTTTATTCCGCAGCTCTTTCTAGGATGGGCAAGAAGATGACTACTCGCCTTTATCTTTCGCCAACGCCGCCCCGAAATGATCGGGAGGGGGCGTCGAAAAGCACTTCTGCGAGCATCAAACATGATGCGTACCTGCCACCCGCAGACGGCAATCGCGTGCTTGTGGACAGATTCGGACGCATCGCGCGTGACCTGCGGGTGTCACTGACCGACCGATGCAACCTCCGCTGCACCTATTGCATGCCCGCGGAGGGTTTAGAGTGGCTGCCCACCGAGCAGACGCTTAACGACGCCGAGGTGCTGCGACTCATCCGCATTGCGGTGATTAAGCTGGGCATTCGTCAAATTCGATTCACCGGCGGCGAGCCTTTACTGCGGAAAAATTTGGAAGACATCATCGCCGGCACCGCAGCCCTACGCACCGACGAAGGCGAAAAAGTTCACATCGCTCTCACCACCAACGGCCTTGGCCTAGACAAACGCATCGCAGGACTGAAAGAAGCTGGCCTTGACCGGGTCAATATTTCACTCGACACCATCGACGCCGAACGCTACGTCTCGCTAACCAGGCGTGATCGATTGTCCGGTGTGTTGGCGTCCATCGATGCCGCTGTTGCTGCGGGGTTGCATCCCGTGAAGATCAACGCCGTGGTCATGCCTGGGGTCAATGAGGTAGATATTGTCCCCCTTGCGGAATACTGCATTTCCAAAGGCGCCCAACTGCGATTCATCGAACAAATGCCACTTGGCCCGCGCGAGCAGTGGAAACGCGACGATATGGTCACAGCCGAAGAAATCCTGGCGCGCCTGGAAGAAAAATTCACCTTATCCCCCGCCAAGGAACCCCGAGGAGCTGCACCTGCTGCGCTGTGGAATGTGGTAGATAAATCCAATCCTGTTATCACTGGACAAATCGGCATCATCGCCTCGGTGACGCACCCATTTTGCGGAGATTGCGATCGCTCCCGCCTCACCACCGACGGCACCATCCGAAACTGCCTTTTCTCCCGCACTGAAACTCCCCTACGTGACGCGCTTCGCGACGGTGCCTCCGACGATGAGCTCGCGCAACTGTGGGCAGGCGCCATGTGGGAGAAGAAACCCGGCCATGGCATCGACGATGAAGGCTTCCTCCAACCAGATCGCCCCATGTCTGCCATCGGTGGCTAGCCCATACCAGCCCTAACCAGACAGGCGTGACAAGATTCGAGAATTTCCACAGCTTTTGGCACGTGTGTCTGGTTTTTGGTCCCGATAACCGGACAGGTGTGCCAAAATCGTAGACTTTTCGCCAATCTTGTCACGCCTGTCTGGCCCGAATCAGCATTCGAACGCCATGACCAAACCACACTGCCCACGGCTCAGGTTTTCCCGGTTCGTGGGCAGCGTGGTCTGGTTTCGACGGCTTGAAACCAGACACAAATGCCCAGAGTTGTCGAATTTCCAGTTTGTGGGCACTGTGGTTTGGTCGAGCTTAAAATTGGAGCCGGAACTCAAAAAAGTTGCCCTTTCAGAATCGCGTCTAAGGCACGATCGCAATGTGATCTATACAAACACCCGTTTGAGAATCTCAACCTCTTAAAACAGCGCAGACTATTGATTTGGCAACTACCCTATATATTTGAGTGTTTATTGTCGAAAAAGGGGTTTCAAGTGACACAGCAACGCAGCGTCGATGACTATCTTTCCATTTTGATAGACAGCGTCGCACCGCTTCCGCCAGTAAAAACCCCTATCCTCGGCGCGCATCCGTTAAGTCACCTTGCAGAGGATGTTGTCGCGACAATTCCTATCCCGAAATTTACTAATTCTGCTGTTGATGGTTACGCCATTTTGAAAGAAGACATCCATGGCAGCGGGCCGTGGACATTTCTTGTGGGCGGTGATACTCCGGCGGGTTCTGCGCCGGTGAGCATTAATAATGGAAAAGTCATCCGTGTGATGACAGGTGGACCCGTCCCATCCACCAACAAGGACATGATCGTGGTTCCAGTGGAGCTCACCAATGCTCCGGTGGATCACTCGCTTCCTACAGAAATCACGATCAATGAGCTACCAGGTGAGAGGAATAATATTCGCCATGCTGGTGAGCATCTTAAAGAAGGCGAAATTGCGGTTGCTGCGGGGACGGCATTTGATGCGGGCACTGTGTCGACGGTGATTTCAGTTGGCCATGACACTGTAAAAGCCCATCCTTGCCCTCGGGTTGCGGTGATCACTACCGGTGATGAGCTAAACCAGGGAAATCCCTGGGGTATCCCTAATTCCAATGGGCCAATGTTAGTTGCAGAGCTAAAACGCGTGGGGATTAAGGATCCGCAGCATTTCCATTCCGATGACAATGAGGGAGCGCTCGAAGAGACCTTCAATAAGGCGGCGGAGATTGCTGATGTGATCATCACTGTGGGTGGGATCTCGGCGGGTGCGTTCGATGTGGTCAAAGCCGTGGGAACTAAGGCTGGTTGTTTTGAGTTCTTCCCCATTGCGATGAAGCCGGGTAAACCGCAAGGTCATGGGCAGTGGGGCGACGCAAAAGTGGTGTGTCTGCCGGGAAACCCGGTGGCGGCGTGGGTTAGTTTTAGGCTCTTTGTTGTTCCGGTAATAGAGAGATTAGGGGGTGGAAAGAGGGTGGCGTCGATAAGCGAGATTCCCGTGGTGGCGCTGCGCTCGAACCGGGCACTGAAGGCGCGGGAGGGCGCCGTATTGGCGATTCCGGTGGCGATTGATTGGGAGAAAAGAATGGCAAATTCTCAGGCACATCGATCCCATATGGTCGGTGCACTGGCTGGAAGTGGCGGTATTGCACTGGTGACTTCGTCGATTGCCGAGGACGGTCTGGTTGATGTTGTGCTGGGGAGAATGTAAATGAATATCATCATTCTTGCTGGTGGCGAGGGTAAACGCATGGGTGGGGTGGATAAGGCTGCAGTGGCGGTGGATGGTCGCACGCTGCTGGATATCCTGCTTTCACAGCTAAATCCAGAAGATGACATTGTGGTGGTTTCCCCCGCGATCATCGACGGAATCACGACTGTCTGCGAGGAACCTCCGCTTGGCGGGCCGGTCGCGGGAATCGAGGCAGGGCTGAATTCTTTTGAGCACGCCCATGAATTCACTGCGATTCTTGCCGTGGACGCGCCTTATTCTGCAGCAATGCTGCCTCTCCTTCAGACACAGATTGGCAAGGCCGATGCTGCAGTGACCCTTGCTGCCGATGGCTGGGTGCAACCTTTGTGCGCGCTGTGGAGAAGTGGCAGCCTAGAAGCGGCGATTCACAGCCTGGGCGAGACTAGAAATCGACCTGCAAAAGCGTTACTGAAGCAAGCGGGACACGTTGTGGAAGTGGGTGGCGATGGCACTGAAATAGACTACGATACGGTGGCTGAACTGGAGGTATTGGGCAACGTAACGCTCCCTAAAGCCCACTGATGAGAAACGTGAGCTCCGCTTTTTCTGTACACTGTTTCATATTCCCGAACACGGGGCATCACCGACTTAAATGAATGAGGTTTAGACTCCAAATGGAGCCTCCCGCACGATCTATCTGGCCTGTCCACACTGATTTATTTGTGTTGAGGCAGGTGGAACCTTGTTAACAGCTATCTTGACTTTAGTTGCTGGTTTGGTGGTCATTGGGGTGATCATCGTCCTCAACGGATATTTTGTGGCTCAGGAATTTGCCTACATGTCCGTTGATCGAAATGAGCTGCGAGCACTCGCTGACTCTGGAAATAAAAAAGCCCGTCGTGCTCTCAGCATCACTAAGCGCACTTCCTTTATGCTTTCTGGTGCGCAATTGGGTATCACCGTCACCGGACTTTTGGTGGGTTTTGTGGCCGAACCTCTGGTGGGTAACGCGTTAGGTGTTCTGCTAGGAGGGGTGGGGGTTCCCGCTGCGGTGTCAATCTCTGTGGGCACTGTGTTGGCGCTAGCGTTCTCCACGGTTGTCCAAATGATTTTTGGTGAACTCTTCCCCAAGAACTACACCCTTGCCACGCCGTTGAAGTCTGCGCTGGCGCTTGCGCCTTCGACCACGTGGTATTTGAAACTCGCTGGTTGGTTGATCACATTCTTTGATTTTGCATCCAACGCATTGCTTCGACTCTTTCGAATAGAGCCGGTGGAAGATGTTGATTCGTCTGCCACTGCACAAGACCTTCCGCATATTGTGGCGTCATCTAGGGATAGTGGCGTTTTGAATGATTCGGTGTCTTTGTCACTTGATCGGTTGTTGGATTTCCCGTCGCATGATGTGGGACACGCTATGATTCCGCGTTCGCGTGTGGGTGTGGTTGATCCGGAGACAACCATCGCTGAGGTTAAGGCCCTCATGAGGAAAGCGCATACGCGTTACCCCATCATCGATGACAACCATGTGCCCATTGGGGTGATCAATCTGATTGATATTCTTGGAACCGATATTCACGGCGCCGAAATTTCAGATTCCGCGAAAGTCACTGAGTTCATGCATCAGCCTGTGATCGTTCCAGAGTTTATGTCTTTGCCTGACGTGGTGACCGAACTGCACAATCGTGAAGACAAGCTTGCTTGCGTGATTGATGAATACGGTGGATTCATTGGCATTGTGACATTAGAAGATTTAGCTGAGGAAGTCCTCGGCGATATCAACGATGAGCACGATGTTTTCAGCTCTGAAGATATTACGGAAACGAGCCCTGACAAATGGCTAATTGATGGCGATACCCCTCTTGACGAGGTTGAGCGCGCCATCGGGTACGAGCTACCTGAAGGCGATTACGAGACGATTTCTGGACTGCTCTTTGACCATGCGAATGCCCTTCTAAAGACTGGGGATGTCATAGAAATACCTCTGGATTTTGAGCCAGAGGATTACCTGAACAACACCTCCCCTACGCAGCGTATTTTGCGCATCACTGTTTTAGAGGTAGAGCGAAACGTGCCTGTAAAACTGGCGCTCGCTCTGCTCGAAGACCACCCAGACAATCACCCCGCTCCGAAGGAGAATCGCTAAGCCATGACTGAATGGTATGTCGTTTTACCCGCCACTATTCTACTCATCGCGCTGTCTGCGTTTTTCGTCATCATTGAGTTCGCTTTGCTTGCAGCTAGGCGGAACCGGTTAGAGGAGACTGTGGAAACCTCGCGGTCTTCCCGCGCTGCGTTGCGAAGCCTCAATGAACTTACTCTCATGCTCGCGGGCGCGCAGTTGGGAATCACCATGGTGACTTTCGCGTTGGGTGCTATCACGAAGCCGTGGGTTCATTATGCTTTGATGCCGCTCTTCGAATGGGCGCGTATACCGCTGGTTATGGCAGATGTCATTGCGTTTATTTTGTCGCTGTTTATCGTGACATTTCTGCACTTGGTCATCGGCGAAATGGCTCCGAAATCCTGGGCAATCGCGCATCCGGAGACGGCACTTCGAACTATCGCGATTCCCGCACGGGGCTTCATTAACCTGTTTCGTCCATTGCTGCAGTGGATCAACAAAATGGCGAACGATTTGGTCCGCAAAGTTGGTGAAACTCCCGTTGATCGAGCTGCCGCTGGTGGTTATGACACCGATACCCTCCATGCCCTCATTGAGCATTCTCAAGAAACTGGCGCTCTGGATCAGCAATCCGCCGCCCAAATCAGCGGAATCATCAAGCTGGAGAAAATCACGGTCGGCCAAACCCTGACCGCATCTCCATTTACGCACAGCGCCAGCGCCACGGTTGCTGAGGTGCAAGCCGCAGCTCAGCGCAGCGGCAGCTTGCGTGTGCTTATCGACGCCCCCTCCCACCTTTTCCCACACGTCATTCATGTGCGAGACACCCTTGGTGCCTCGCCAGACGAGAAGGCTTCGAAGTGGTCTCGCCCGATTCTCACTGTTGCTGAGACCGACACGTTACACCAAGCGCTGGAATACATGCGGGAGCATAACGAGCAGATCAGCGCGGTGCTTTCCGCTGATGGGAAAACGGTGCTTGGTGTAATAACTTGGGATGACATCTTGAAATACCTGTGGCCTGCATCGGTGTAGCTAATTTGAGGTGCGCTGAACGTACAACAAGTTTTTAAAGAGAAACAACACGCTCCACAAAACTATGTTTACAAGTTAATTAACAAGTATTGCAAAGTTAACTTAATGGACATGTGGGAAGCCTAACTTAATCCGCCGGGCCCTTTTCTCAAGGCTCCCTCTCCTTTAAGTTCGTGGCCCCAGCGCCAGCGTTTTTCATAAAAACTCAACAGGCACTGTGGGACCCCTTCACTTTGAAAGACATCATGCGCACCTCTTTCCGGCCACTTGGCCTCATCCTGTGCACCGCACTGGTATCAACGATCATCACCGTTCCCGCAGCGTCCGCCCAGGAGCCAGCGCTTCTCGACGCCTCCGCCATCGCCCCACATGCCGCCAGCTACGGCTACTACGTTGATGCATGGGACACCAACGTTTCCACTGATCTGAATCCATCAAGTAACGCAGCTGTTGGCGTACTGGAGGAAATGCTTGAGCTGTGGACCCCAGGCGAAGAATGGAACACCGGCATCAAGGTTGACCCCACTGTGCTGGATACCAACATCGCACAGTCTGTAGCAATCTCCCAGCAGGCAACCGATGCCCAGCAAGAACGTGCATGGGTTATTGATCGCCGCAACCAGAACTACACCGCAACCGACGGTCTTGGCGCATACGCAGATCGCTACCGCGAGACCGCACAGGTAGGCACCACCATCCCTGACGTTGTTCCAGCTGATGCCACCACGGTGAAGTACAACGACGGCGGCAATGCGAATGGAAACTGGGCAGAGACCGGCGGAGAACTTGGATCTACCGTCGATCTAATTGAAGCTATCCGTCAGCATGCCGCAACCAGCAACAATGCCAAGGCGTACTACCAATACCCACGCCCCTACCGCTGGACTGAATCCATCGAACCAGAAGCCTGGGGCGAAGGCGTTGACATGCCAGAGTATGCAAACCCACTGCGCAAGGATGAATCCGAAGCTGCCAGCGATGGCGGTTTCCCTTCCGGACACACCTCCGCAGGCGGCATGGCAACCAACGGCCTGGCTCACGCTTTCCCACAGCAATACGATGAACTGCTCATGACCGCAGCGGAAATCGGCGAAAGCCGCATCCAGCTGGGCATGCACTCCCCGCTTGATGTTATTGGTGCCCGTGTTCTATCCACCGCGATTACTGCAGGTGCACCTTCTGATGACGTAAAGGAAACTGGCTCTTCTGCTGGCGGAATTCTTGCCATCGTGGCAGCCCTGGGTGGCATTGCAGCACTGATCTTCGGTGCATTCACCCAGTTTGGTTTCCCACCAGCAATCAAGGAAATGTTCAACCTTTTAAGCCTTCGCTAACCCCACGGCGTGCTTTATCGCCGTGGGGTTTTTGCGCGCCTTAACATTGTTGAAGTGGAGGGAGGCGTCGATAAGCAAAAATCTTTTAAAGACGCTCAAAAATGGAACCGAAAAGCGGGCAGACCACCCCGAGCGCGTCGCGCACGCCCCCGGAAGAACTCGGCGCGTTGACGATGAGCGCGGCAGTCGCATCGCGGGAACTCAAACCCACTAGCCCGCGAGACAGCCCCGCCTGCGCCGTGTTGGACAGCCCCGAGAACAAAATCTGCGTCATCAGGCCCGGCAACAACGTATCAATGTGGGGTTCCGTGGCCTCCGGCGTCCGATTTCTAGGCCCCACGCCCGTTCCGCCGATGGTGATGATGACGCGATCCCGGCGCGCCAACGCCTTAACCAATTCTTGATGGACAGGTTCAAAGCCCTCCTCCACGACGGTGAATGTGGAAATCTCCACGCCTGATTCCTGAAGAAGGTCTACTGCTACGGGTCCTGCTTTATCAATTCTTTCTCCCGATTTAATCCGATCAGACACAACGATGACGGATCCTGGGAGGTTCTTGTTCTGTGCGGGCATCAATTTCTCCTCAAGTGGGGGTAATTAATCCCCTTTTTCAGTTTAATTAATTTTGCCGAATCACGAATGTTGATACAAACACAAATTCATTTACCTGCATAAAGTGAATTACGACACAAATATGTTGCCTAAATAAATACGGAAAACCCCGTTGAAAAACATGCGGGCGCAGGTCAGAGCTGTTATCTTAGTACTTATCACAGCCATAGGGCGGGCTTGACGGAAAGCCTTTCCGCGTAACCATGAAGAGGCATCACGTGACACAACTCAACACCAAAGGCGTTGTTCTGCAAGGGTGGGATCCAGAAGATCCTGAACATTGGGACTCGAAAATTGCATGGCGAACCCTGTGGATTACCACCTTCTCCATGATTATTGGGTTCTGCGTGTGGTATTTGGTTTCTGCCATCGCTCCCCTACTCAATCGAATTGGATTTGATCTCTCAGCAGGTCAGCTTTATTGGCTCGCATCTATCCCCGGTTTGGCCGGCGGATTAATCCGATTGATTTACATGTTCCTTCCACCGATTCTTGGAACCCGCAAATTGGTCGGAATTTCCTCCGGTCTATTTTTGATCCCCATGTTTGGGTGGTTCCTGGCTGTCCAAGATTCAAGCACTCCCTACTGGTGGCTTCTCATACTCGCTGCACTCACTGGCATTGGTGGTGGCGTGTTCTCTGGATATATGCCGTCCACGGGATACTTCTTCCCCAAGGCAAAATCCGGTACTGCGCTGGGCATTCAGGCAGGTATCGGCAACCTCGGCGTCTCGATAATTCAGTTCATGGGCCCATGGGTCATGGGTTTCGGTCTGCTGGGCATTGGTTTCCTCACCCCGCAGCGCACCATTGAAGGCACCACGGTGTTTGTGCACAATGCTGCGATTGTGTTGGTCCCGTGGACGATTCTTGCTGCTGTACTTTCATTCCTGTTTCTTAAAGATGTCCCAGTCACCGCCAATTTCCGGCAACAGATCGATATCTTTGGCAACAAGAACACATGGATTTTGTCCATTATCTACCTGATGACATTCGGTGCCTTCGCCGGTTTCGCCGCGCAGTTCGGTCTGATCATCAACAACAACTTCGGCATTGCCTCCCCCATGGCAGAGACTTATCCAGCTGAAATGCTTCACGCCGGTGCTACGTTCGCGTTTCTTGGACCTTTGATTGGTGCTTTGGTGCGTGCTGCATGGGGTCCGCTGTGTGACAGATTCGGTGGAGCTATCTGGACCTTTGTCGGTGGCATCGGAATGACTATCGCCACTGCAGCTGCCGCAATCTTCCTAAGCAGAGCGGAGACACCTGATGATTTCTGGCCATTCCTGTGGTCCATGCTTGCCCTGTTTTTCTTCACTGGACTGGGCAACGCCGGCACATTCAAACAAATGCCCATGATTTTGCCCAAACGCCAAGCAGGTGGCGTGATCGGCTGGACCGGTGCCATTGGTGCCTTCGGCCCCTTCATCGTCGGTGTCTTGCTCTCCTTCACTCCAACTGTCGCGTTCTTCTGGGGCTGCGTGGTGTTCTTCATCATCGCCACCGCTTTGACCTGGATCTACTACGCCCGCCCGAACGCTCCATTCCCGGGATAAACCGAAAGGCCAATCCATGACTACAACTACTTCTTCTGGGAAGTCTTCTGAACAGTCTTCTGAAAAGATCAACCCCCTCTTCAAGCTCGGCAGTTTCCTAAGAAAAGGCACCGTCGGTTCTGAAGGCCAGCAGATTTTCCTTCAGGGCGGACGCCAAGCCGATGTGTTTTATCGCAACCGATGGGCTTTCGATAAAGTCGTGCGCTCCACACATGGCGTGAACTGCACGGGCTCCTGCTCGTGGAAAGTGTATGTAAAAGACGGTGTGATCACCTGGGAATCTCAGGCAGTGGATTACCCAACTACCGGTGCGGATATGCCCGACTATGAACCACGTGGCTGCCCTCGTGGTGCATCATTTTCCTGGTACACCTACTCCCCAACCCGCATCCGCTACCCATACATCCGTGGCGTGCTAGTTGATATGTACCGCGAAGCCAAGGAACGCCTGGGCGATCCGGTGCTGGCGTGGCGCGACATTGTAGAAACCCCAGAAAAGCGCAAAGCATATGTATCCCAGCGCGGCAAAGGTGGCCTCATCCGCGTTCAGTATGAGGAAGCCATGGAGATTGCTGCGGCAGCCCATGTGTACACCATCCGCCAATACGGCCCTGACCGCATTCATGGATTCACCGTTATTCCCGCAATGTCGCAGGTGTCTTACGGTGCTGGTACTCGCTTCTTGCAGATGATCGGCGGAGTGGCGCTGTCCTTCTACGATTGGTACGCCGACCTCCCACCAGCATCACCACAAACTTTCGGCGATCAAACTGACGTTCCGGAATCTGGCGACTGGTACAACTCCAGCTACCTCATGATGTGGGGTTCCAACATTCCGGTGACCCGCACGCCTGACTCCCACTTCATGGTGGAAGCCCGCTACAAGGGCACCAAGGTTGTTGTGGTTTCCCCGGATTTCGCTGACTCCACCAAATTTGCTGATGAATGGGCACGCATCCACCCTGGTACTGACGGCGCACTCGCCTTTGCCATGGGCCATGTGATCTTGAAGGAATTCCATGTTGACAAGAAGACGCCGTACTTCATGGACTACATGCGCAAATACACGGACTCTCCTTTCCTCGTGGAGTTAGATGAGCACGGCGATGGCACCTACACCCCAGGTAAATTCCTCACTGCAGACCGCGCAGCTGATATCTCCCCAGCGCTTGCCGCCACTCCAAATGCCACCCACCGTCTCCTTGTGCTGCAAAAAGATGGCTCAGTTGTAGATCCCGGTGGCACTGTCGCGGACCGTTGGGGTGAAGAAGGCATGGGTAAGTGGAATCTGCGCTTAGACGGCGTGGATCCAGTGATGACTATTGCAGATGTACAGACTGACACCGAAACTGCGGAAGTCCTCTTCCCCCGCTTCGATCTCCCAGCAACTGCCACCCAAGAAGGCCCCATTGGTGCTGGCACCATCAGCCGGGGCGTTCCCACCATCACGTTGAATGGCCGAAAGTACACCACTGTCTTTGATGTGTTGCTCGCACACTACGGTGTGAACCGCGAAGAGCTCAACCTTCCTGGTGAGTGGCCTAAGGATTTCCAGGATCCAGTCATGGGTACTCCTGCGTGGCAAGAAGAGCTCACGGGTGTTCCTGCTAATCAGGCGATTCGTTTGGGTCGGGAATTTGCTCAGAATGCTGATGATTCCAAGGGCCGTTCCCAGATCATCATGGGTGCTGGTGTGAACCACTACTTCCATGCGGATTCTATTTATCGCACATTCTTGGCGCTGACCTCTATGTGTGGCACCCAAGGTGTTAACGGTGGCGGTTGGGCTCACTACGTTGGTCAGGAGAAACTCCGTCCAATGAATGGTTGGGCACAGTATGCCTTTGCTACAGACTGGCAGCGTCCACCACGTCAGATGATCACCACTGGTTTCTACTACCTCACCACGGATCAGTGGAGGTATGACAACACTCGTGCGAATCGTCTGGCTTCCCCACTGGCTAATCGTGGCACCGTGGGTGACAAAATGACGGCGGATACCTTGGTGGAATCCATGAAACGTGGATGGATGCCGTCATTCCCGCAATTCAACCGCAATCCCCTCATCTTAAGCCAGGAGGCGGAAGAAAAGGGCGTGTCTGTTTCTGACCATATTGTTCAGCAGCTCACCGATGGTGACTTGCAGTTCGCCTGCGAGGATCCGGATGCACCGGAAAACTGGCCACGCATTCTGCTTAACTGGCGCACAAACCTGATGGGCTCTTCAGCTAAGGGCACGGAGTTTTTCTTGCGCCATATGTTGGGTGTGGATTCTGATGCATCTGCTGAAGAAAACGCGCCGGAGGATCGTCCAAGTTCCATTGTGTGGAGGGATGAGGCTCCGGAAGGAAAGCTCGATTTGATGCTGACCACAGATTTCCGCAACACTTCCACCACCTTGGTCTCGGATATCGTGCTGCCGGCAGCCACCTGGTATGAGAAGCATGATTTGTCCACCACGGATATGCACCCCTTCATCCACTCGTTCAATGCTGCGATCAACCCACCGTGGGAGACGCGTACTGACTGGGAGGTCTTCCACGATCTCACCAAAGAATTCTCCTCACAGGCAGCAACCTGGTTGGGCACCCAAACCGATGTGATCACCGCACCGATTGCCCATGACTCCCCGGATGAGCTCAATATGCCTGGCGGTATCGTGCCAGATATTGATGAGGTCGGGCTGATCCCTGGCAAGACGATGGCGAAGATCATCCCGGTGGAACGTGATTACTCCAAGGTGTATGAAAAGTGGACACACTTGGGACCACTCACCGCCAAAGCGGGTACCGGAACCCACGGCACTGCGTTTAACGTGACCAAGCAAACCGAGGAGCTGGCGCTGATCAACGGCACCTCCATCACGGAGTCTGCTGGTGAACGCCCCCGACTTGATTCCGCAGTCAAGGCCATTGAGATGATTCTGCACTTGAGTGGCGTGTCTAATGGTGAGGTTGCCGCCGAAGGTTTCAAGAATCAGGGTGCACGCGTGGGCACCGACATGATGGATCTGATTGCAGACCACGAAGGTACCCGCATCAATTGGGACATGGTCAAAGAACGTCCCGCCGAGGTGATCACCTCACCGGAGTGGACTGGTTCCAAGAAGGACGGACGTCGCTACACCGCGTTTTCCATCAACATTGAATACGACAAGCCGTGGCACACCCTGTCTGGTCGCATGCACTACTACCTCGACCACGATTGGTTTATTGATTACGGCGAGCAGTTGCCAATCTTTAGGCCACCGTTAGACAAGATCCACATCAATGGTGAGGTCGGCCCTGGCCAGTCGGTTACAGGCACCGACGGCGAACCAGAAGTAACCGTGCGCTATCTGACCACCCACAACAAGTGGTCGATTCACTCGCAGTACTACGACAACCTACATGTGCTCTCTATTTCCCGTGGCGGCCAGGTGATCTGGATGTCCAACAAGGATGCAGAGAAACTCGGTATCGCTGACAACGATTGGATCGAGGCTTATAACCGCAACGGCGTTGTTTCTGCTCGTGCGATTGTCTCCCACCGTATTCCTGAAGGCACCGTGTTTATGAACCACGCGCAGGAACGCACCGCTGGCACCCCGCTGAACGAGAAGTCGGGCAGGCGCGGCGGAACTCACAACTCTCTTACTCGAATCATGATTAAGCCGGTCCATGTTGCCGGTGGCTACGGCCACTTAACCTATGGCTTCAACTACATCGGCCCAACCGGAAATAACCGCGATGAGGTCACCAGAATTCGTCGCCGCTCCCAGGAGGTGCAGTACTAATGAAGGTCATGGCTCAGATCGCAATGATCATGAACTTGGATAAGTGCATTGGCTGCCACACGTGTTCTGTCACGTGTAAGCAGGCCTGGACCAACCGTCAAGGTACGGAATACATTTGGTTCAACAACGTGGAAACCCGTCCGGGCGTGGGTTATCCCCGCGGTTGGGAGGATCAGGATAAATGGGAAGGCGGTTGGGTCCGCACCAACTCCGGCAAGTTGAAGCCGAAGGCCGGTGGTCGGTTGAAGAAGCTGGCGACCATCTTCCACAACCCGAAGCTGCCCACCATCGATGATTACTACGAGCCGTGGACCTATGAGTACGACAAGTTGCTCTCGGCGCCAGCGGGTCAGAAAACACAGCCCACTGCGCGTCCGGTCAGTCAGTTGGATGGCCGTCCCATCGATAAAATTGAGTGGTCGTCCAACTGGGATGACAACCTGGGCGGATCCACCACCACGCTTGATCAGGATCCCGTCCTGGAGAAGATGAACCTCACGGTGCAAAAAGAAATCGAAGATTCCTTCATGTTCTACTTGCCCCGCATCTGCGAGCACTGCCTCAACCCCACCTGTGTGTCCTCCTGCCCATCCGGTGCCATGTACAAGCGCGCCGAAGACGGCATCGTGTTGGTTGACCAGGATCAATGCCGCGGCTGGCGCATGTGTGTTTCCGGCTGCCCCTACAAAAAGGTCTACTTCAATCACAAATCGGGCAAGGCCGAAAAGTGTACGCTGTGCTATCCGCGCCTCGAGGTCGGCCAGCCGACCGTGTGCTCCGAGACGTGCGTGGGTCGCTTGCGCTACTTGGGCGTTTTGCTTTACGACGCCGACCGTGTCGCTGAAGTCGCCGCCACGCCAGACGAACAGGATCTTTTCGAAGCCCAAAAGACCCTCTTCCTAGATCCCCACGACCCACAGGTGATCGCCGACGCCCAACGCAACGGCATCCCGCACTCCTGGCTCGAAGCTGCGCAGAACTCCCCAATTTATGATCTCATCTTCAAATACGAGGTTGCCCTCCCGCTTCACCCTGAATACCGCACCTTGCCGATGGTTTGGTACATTCCGCCACTAAGCCCCATCGTTGATGAGGTGACCGCGTCCGGCAACGACGGCGAAGACCACAAGATCCTGCTCACCGCGCTGTCCACCATGCGCATCCCGCTGGAATACCTGGCTGGATTGTTCACTGCCGGTGATACCAGGCCGGTGGAAAAATCCCTCCGACGCCTAGCCGCCATGCGATCATATATGCGCGATATCAGTTTGGGCCGCGAACCTCAGGAAGAAATCGCAGAGGCTGTCGGAATGACCGGCAAGGTGGTGCAGGAAATGTATCGCATCCTGGCCATTGCCAAGTATGACGATCGCTATGTCATCCCCACCGCCTCCCCTGAGACCCCGCGCGGAATTTCTTCCCTGGATCCTTTCGGCGATGTCGATCCAGCCCGAGCCACCGAGCAGCTCAACATCGGTTTGGGCGAAGGCGCTCCAGAGGCCTGTGGCACGGGAGCTCCCAGCGGCAAGGTGAGTCTGACCTCGTGGAACGTTGGCGAACGCCCCGCTGCGATGTTCCCACCAAGGAAGGACTAGGCGGATGCGCACCCATACTGGCAAAATTCCGGATCACTTTGTGCCTCGCATCTCCATGACGGAGGAGCAGCGGCGCGTGGTGTTCATGCTGAATAGTTTGCTGTTGGATTATCCAGAGGAGGGATTCGTCGACAAGCTAAATGCCGTCGAGGCGCAGCTTGATGTCCTTCCGCTCCCCGTCGCGGCGCACGTGGTCGAGTTCCTTGACGCGGCACGCGTCGCTGGGCTACGCGCCATGCAGGAAGCCTACGTTGAGACCTTTGACCAGCGCCGACGCTGCTCACTGTTTCTCACCTACTACGCTGTGGGCGACACCCGGCAGCGCGGCACGGCGATCCTCACCTTCCGTCAAACGCTGCACCAGCTCGGATTTGAATCCGAGCGCGACGAATTGCCGGACCACCTCTGCGTCGTGCTTGAGGCCGCAGCACTTGCTGATTCTTCGCTTTTCGACGCCGCCACCCAGGTGTTATCAGCTCACCGTGACGGCATCGAAGTGTTGCGCGCAGCCCTCGACAACCTCGACTCGCCCTACAGATACCTGATCATGTCTTTGTGCCAGGCATTGCCAGAAATCGATGAAGAAACCGCCAACAGCTACATGGAGCTCATCCGCAGCGGTCCACCAGCAGAAATGGTGGGCATCGGCACGCCTCTACCGTTCCCCACCTCACAACCGGACATTCACTAGGACACACTATGTCAAACTTTGAAACGTTCCTCTGGGTTGCCTACCCCTGGCTGTGTATCGCCGCCTACATCATCGGCATTTCTTGGCGCTGGCGCGCCGACCAATTCGGTTGGACCACCCACTCCTCCCAAATCTACGAATCCAAACTCCTCCGCATCGCCTCCCCACTCTTCCACTGGGGCATGGTGTTCGTGGTGATCGGCCACCTCATGGGGCTTGCCATCCCCAAGAGCTGGACCCAAGCTGTAGGAATTTCTGACGCCGCCTACCACCTCATCGCCACCATCCCAGGCACCATTGCCGGCATCGCTGCAGTCCTTGGACTCATCGGCTTGATTATCCGTCGCGTGATCAACAAAACCGTCTTCCTGTCCACCTCACGCTCCGACAAAGTGATGTATGTGCTACTCGGCGCTGCAATTTTGTCCGGTTTCATCGCCACCGTCTCCACCCAGGTCTTCGGCGGCGCACACGGCTACGACTACCGCGAGACCATCTCCCCATGGCTGCGCCAACTGCTCATCTTCAACGCTCAACCAGAGCTCATGGCAGATGTCCCTTGGGAATTCAAGGTCCACATCGTCGCTGGATTCACCCTCATCGCACTGTGGCCATTCACCCGCCTAGTCCACGCGTTCTCCGCACCAGTTGGATACGTCACCCGCCCCTACGTGGTCTATCGCACCCGCGACACCACCTCTGAACCGGCACGCCAAAACGTCGCCTGGGAACCGATCCGCTCGGTCAAAAATCAGCTCGACAATGACTCGAAATGGCACGGCGCCTAAATTCCTCACAAGCCCCCTAGTTAATCTCAGGGGGCTTGTTGCCTGGTAAACAAAACATTGTTTAGGGTTTTACAGTATTAAATATGGTATGATTCTCTTTATTTAATTAATCAACTAATACACTTTTCTCCATAACATCTGCTAAGCACCGATACGAGAAGAACCCCACCAGAGCGAGCCCGACGTGACCACACAAACCGCCCCTACCGCAGCCGCCGATCTTTTTGCCGAGTCCTACAAACTCAGCCCAAAGCAGCGCGAAGTTTTAGATGCCCTACAAACCTTCCCTGACGGTGCCCGCGCGATCGATGTCGCCAAAAAACTCGACCTTCACGTCAACACCGCCCGCGGCCACCTCGAAGAACTCGTAGCAAAAGAAGCCATCCGAGTAGTCACCGCAGCAGCCAAAGGTCGCGGACGCCCCTCCCTCATCTTCCAAACACGCGTCCCCGACAACCGCGCTGTCGCCAAAGAATACATCACCCTGATCGAACTCATGGCCAACATGCTCGGCGATGTCGACGATGACGCAATGCACAACCCCGACCTCCGCGCCAAAGCACTTTCCATCGGAACCCAGTGGGCACACGTCATGGGCATTAAACACGCCGAAGCCGAAGAACTCGACGAAGCCCTCTCCCCGCTCATTAACCGCCTCCGCGAAATGGGCTTTGACCCCACCGAAACCGAAGAAGCAAACTCCCTCGCTCTCCACAGCTGCCCATTTGTGGTCAACGACAAACGCCCATCAGCCTTCGTCTGCGCCATCCACGCCGGATTCATCCAAGAAAGCCTCGGTGAAAACAACCGCATCCAGCTGGAACTCAAACCACTCAACGCGCCGGGCACCTGTAAGGTTCACGTGTTCAGCGAGTAATTCAGCCACTAAGAAGGCCCCCTTCTCGATCGAAGGGGGCCTTCTTAGTGGCACTACGGCTGGTTGACCTCAACCTTGACTGGTCCAGCAACCTCGAGCTCAAGCACCTTAATGCCAGACTCGCGAGCATCTTCCAAAACCTTGTCTGGAATCGGCTCGGTGGACAACACCATGGCGGTTGGGCCAGCACCAGAAAGGTACGCTGCATAGCCACGGTTGCGCAGACGGTTTACCCATTCGGAGGTAACGGGCAACACTTCTGCACGATAAGGCTGGTGCAGTCGGTCACGAGTACCCTCCCACAGCAGATCAGGACGCTGCTGCAACGCAACGATCATCACCGCAACGCGAGACACGTTGAATCGCGCATCGATGTGAGTGACTTCAGTTGGAAGGACTCGGCGCACAGCTTCAGTGGATGCGTGGAAATTAGGAACCAGCGCAGTCGCACGAATATTGTCCTGCACCTCAAGTGGTACAGCAGCATACTGTGGCTGGCTCTTGCCGTCGATAGACAGATTTGTCCACGACACCACTGCTCCACCCAGCACAGAAGCCGCAGCATTATCTGGGTGGCCTTCAAAGGCAGAGGACAACTGAACAATCTGCTCTTGAGTCAGCGGGAAATCCGCCAAACCATTAGCTGCTGCAACACCAGCAACCGCCGCTGCAGCAGAGGAACCAAGACCACGAGACTGCGGAATGTTGTTGTGGCACACCACTCGCAATCCAGGCACTTCAGCGTCAGCTGCCTTCAGGCCAGCACGAATAGCTTTAACCACCAGGTGGGAGCCATCAAGAGGGACTTCTCCTTGGCCTTCGCCAAAAACTTCCACTTCCAGGCCAGATGGAATAATTTCCACTTCGACAGTGTCGTATACCGACAGTGCCAAACCTAAAGTGTCAAAGCCAGGTCCGAGGTTTGCAGAAGATCCAGGTACCGTGACGGTAACCTTACGACCGACGTTCAGTTCAATTGCCATGTCAGTAAAATTAGTCCCTTTCGAGGCGGATCACACTGTTGATTGCCTTAACAACAGGCTTAGCCTTCAGCAGTTCAACGGTGCGGGAAAGATCAGATTTCAGCGCAGAGTGGGTGACAACGATCAGACGTGCATCATCATCGCGCTCTTCCTGTCGGATTGTACGCAGGGAGATTCCTTGCTCAGAGAACAGGCTAGCCAATTCTGCCAAAACGCCCACGCGATCTTCCACATCCATGTCGAGGTGGTAACGAGTGGTGGTCTCACCAAAATCAGCGATCGGCAGGTTAGCGTAGGTGGACTCACCTGGAGCACGGCCACCGTGCACCTTGTTTCGTGCGGCACCAACGACGTCGCCAAGCACAGCAGACGCGGTTGGCGCGCCACCTGCACCGTTTCCGTAGAACATCAGGCGACCAGCTGCTTCAGCTTCAACAAAGATTGCGTTAAAGGACTTATTTACCGACGCCAGTGGGTGGGACACAGGCAATAGAGTCGGGTGCACGCGAGCAGAAATGGCCGACTTTCCTTCCTTATTGGTGAACTTCTCACAGATGGCCAGCAACTTGATGGTGTGGCCTGCCTGCTGTGCTGCCTCAATGTCGGCAGCGCTGATGTTGCTGATACCTTCGCAGTACACATCATCCGCGGTAACACGGGTGTGGAAAGCGATGGATGCCAAAATTGCAGCCTTGGATGCGGCGTCATGGCCTTCGACGTCTGCAGTAGGATCAGCTTCGGCGTAACCCAAACGAGTTGCCTCAGCCAAAGAATCTGCATAGTCAGCGCCGGTGGAATCCATGGCGTCCAAGATGAAGTTGGTGGTGCCGTTAACGATGCCCATCACAGACTGGATCTGATCGCCAGCCAGGGAGCGACGCAGTGGGCCAACCACTGGAATTGCGCCTGCAACAGCAGCCTCGAAGTACAGGTCAACGTTTGCGGCTTCCGCTGCATCAGCAAGCTCAGCAGAGTGAGCTGCAACAAGAGCCTTATTGGCGGTAACAACAGACTTGCCGGCCTTCAGAGCTGCGAGAACTACCTCACGTGGGTACTCAATGCCACCGATAACCTCAACGACGATGTCAACATCCTCGCGCTCGATGAGTGCAAAAGCGTCCTCAGTGAGCAGCTCAGGTGCAACGCCTTCACGTGGCTTTGAGATATCAGAAACAGCAATGCCACGAACCTCCAGTGGGCCACCAATGCGGTGCGCAAGTTCATCACCGTACTCGGTCATCAGGCGCATCACCTCAGTGCCGACTGTTCCGAATCCTAGAAGGGCAATTCCGACTGCTGAGCCGGGACCCTTGCCGGGGTTAAAGCTTGGGGCAGATGCTGAGGTCATGATTCTCCAAAAATAATCGCGGTCGAGCGTTGTTGTCCTATTACTTTGTTTCGGCCACCCTACATGTGTCCAAAACAAAAAGGGTACCTAGCCACTATAGACCAAGCTGTTCATTTTTGCTTTAAAGCCCCGAAATTCGATTCACCTTCCCAGCTTTTTAGTTTTCAACGGAAAAACTCTCAAGATTTTTAGTATATTTATGAAATCTAATATCAACCCGGGGAGGGCATTTTGGAGCTTCGCTCAATCATTGTTGGTGCAGGCCTTACAGCCATTACCCTGAGTTCCATGCTGTCGCAGCCAGTACAGGCCTTCACCATGACCATTGAGATGGTGAGTGTATTTTTCACATGAACCACTCTGACGACGATCGCATGCAAAAGTGGTTCCAGATCCGCCGCGAACTGGGCAAAGAAATTGTGAAACAGCTTCAAAAAGGATCTGCCGGCAGTCGCCTCTGACATCGACTCCATGGTGTATTCCTCTGATCAAGTTCCCCTCGGAAACGCCACGTTCACTGCATACGGCGACATCGGCAACCGAGTCGCTTCCGCTGCAACAAGTGCGAGATACAACGTAGGGCTCCAGTTAGTCAGAATTCTCCTAAAGGGCGACTTCACGCGGTCGACTTCTTAACACCAACTTCTTCCGCTCAAATTCTCGTGTGCAGACTTCATTCGACAATGACCGGCTTTTCGACTGATGTCGCCTCATGAGAAGTTGAGCACGCGAAGTCAGCACACGTGAAGTCGAGCAATAAAACCTCTGAGGCCTCGACTGCAGACCCCTAGATACCTTAAGTTCGCAAAGAAACCCAGAAACCCAAAACCGCCCTCCACGGCGAAGGTGAAGGGCGGGGTCAGGCGTCGAAAAGCGTTATGCCTCTAGTGAGAGGATGTCGTCGAGGGTTTCGCGGCGCAGCATGAGGCGGGAGCTGCCAGCGCGGACGGACACGACGGCGGGCCGTGTGAAGGCGTTGTAGCGGGAGCTCATGGCGTAGCAGTATGCGCCGGTGGCTGCGAGTGCGAGGAAGTCGCCGCTGGTGATGTCAGATGGGTAGATTTCATCGTTGATCAGGATATCGCCGGATTCGCAGTGGGAGCCCACGATGCGGGTGCTTACTGGGTCTCCTTCGGCGAAGCGGGATACTACGCGGGCGTCGTATTCGGAGCCGTAGAGTGCTGGGCGGATGTTGTCGGACATGCCTCCGTCCACGGCTACGTAGCGGCGGGTTTTGTCGTCGTCTACGTGGACGTTTTTGGTGGTGCCGACTTCGTAGATCGTCACGGTGGAGGGGCCTGCGATGGCGCGGCCGGGCTCAACAAGCACGGTTGGTGCGTCGATGCCCAGTTCAGCTGCCATCTTTCCGACTGCGGTGAGTAGGTCGGAGGCGACTTCTGCGACGTTGAGTGGTTCCTCATCTGCAGTGTAGGCGATGCCGTATCCGCCACCGAGGTCCAGCTCAGGAAGGGCGACTCCTAGTTCGCTGTGGATCTGTGAGTACAGGCCCAACACGCGCTCTGCTGCCAGCTTGAAGCCTTCGGCGTCGAACACCTGGGAACCAACATGGCAGTGCAGACCAACCAGGTTCAAGTTCTCTGCATTGTTGGCGGCTTTTGCTGCTTCGAATGCGGAACCGGATGCCAGGGAGAATCCGAACTTCTGGTCTTCGTGGCTAGTGGCAATGAACTCGTGGGTGTGTGCTTCGATGCCTGGCTTTACGCGGATCAACACGTCCTGGATCTTGCCTTCACCAGCGGCAACGTAATCCAGCAGTTCCAATTCCTGCGCGGAGTCCAGCACCACATGCCCGACACCGTTTTGGACCAACGCGCGCAGGAACTCTACGCCTTTGTTGTTGCCGTGCGCGGTGATACGGCTGGCTGGGAAACCAGCGGCCAGGGCAATGCCCAGTTCGTTGATGGATGCAATGTCCAGTGCCAGACCTTCTTCATCAACCCAGCGGGCGATGGTCTTGGTCAGGAACGCTTTGGATGCGTAGTGCACATTGCCTGGTCCACCGAATGCGGTAGCCATGTCGCGACAGCGGGAACGGAAATCGTCCTCGTCGACTACGAACAGTGGGGTTCCGTATTCTTCAGCGAGGTCAGGCAGAGGCACACCAGCGACGGTGACAACGCCGTCTTCTTGGCGCACGGCATTGCGTGGCCATACGTGTGCGGGAAGTTCATTGAAATTTTCAACTGTAGCCATTGTTACATCTTCTCCGGTGCGGAAACGCCAACCAGGTGCAGGGCGTTAGCGAGGGTCTGGCGGGTTGCTGCTGCAAGTGCCAGACGTGCTGTGTGGATTGGTGCCGTATCCTCATCAGCCTTTGGAAGGATGTGGCAGGAATCGTAGAAGCGGTGGAAAGTTCCAGCTAATTCCTCAGCATAGCGGGCAATGCGGTGTGGTTCACGTAGGTCAGCGGCAGCCTTCACCACTGCTGGGAACTCTCCGAGTGTGCGGATGAGATCACCTTCGCGGTCGTGGGTCAGTAGAGATAGGTCTGCGCCTTCCTCGGTGACACCCAAGGTCTCTGCCTTGCGCGCGATGGAGCAAAGGCGAGCGTGTCCGTACTGCACGTAGTACACAGGGTTGTCGGAGGACTGGGATTCCCACAGGCCAAGATCAATATCCAGGGAGGAATCCACGGAGGAACGGATCAGGGAGTAACGCGCCGCATCGATGCCGATTGCTTCAACGAGGTCATCTAGGGTGACCACGGTGCCTGCACGCTTGGACATACGCACTGCCTTGCCGTCGCGAAGCAGGTTCACCATCTGGCCAATCAGGACTTCAACGCCTTCTGGCTTGTAGCCAAGTGCCGCCGCCGCTGCCTTCAGGCGCGCGATGTAACCATGGTGGTCAGCACCCAACATGTAGATGTTTAGGTTGTGTCCGCGGGAGAACTTATCAGCCACGTACGCGATATCGCCAGCGATGTAGGCTGCGTCGCCGTCAGACTTGATCACCACGCGGTCTTTGTCATCGCCGAATTCGGTGGAACGCAGCCACCAAGCGCCCTCGTTTTCGTACAGGTTGCCGTTGTCCTTCAGCACCTGCACGGCCTTGTCCACCGCACCGGACTCGAACAGGGAGTTCTCGTGGTAGTAGACATCGAAATCGGTGCCGAACTCATGCAGGGAAGATTTGATGTGCTCGAACATCATCTCCACACCTTCAGCGCGGAAAAGCTCCTGGGTTGCGGCAGGCTCCAAAGCCAACGCTTCAGGATGCTTTTCGACGATTGCCTCCGCAATTTCCTTAATGTATTCGCCGCCATAACCGTCTTCTGGCGTTGGCTCGCCCTTCGCCGCTGCAAGAAGGGACAAAGCGAAACGATCGATCTGGCGACCGTGATCGTTGAAGTAGTATTCGCGGGTCACTTTCGCACCGGAAGCCTCCAGCACACGACCCAAAGAGTCACCCACGGCAGCCCAGCGGGTTCCGCCAAGGTGGATAGGTCCGGTTGGGTTTGCAGAAACGAACTCGAGGTTCACGTCCAAGTGGGAAAGGTGATCGGAGTTTCCGAAAGTCTCGCCCTGTGCCAGAATCTTGGCCACAATTTCACCCTGTGCTGCTGCAGCAAGGCGAATGTTCAAAAAGCCTGGGCCAGCGATTTCAGCAGAATCAATGGCGTCATCTGCAGCCAATGCCTCTGCCAGCCAGGTAGCCAAATCCCGAGGGTTCTGACCGACCTTTTTAGCCACCTGCAATGCAATGTTGGTGGCGTAATCGCCGTGCTCTGGGTTACGCGGACGCTCCACAACTACCTGCTCCGGAAGAACAGAAGTATCGAGCTCGCGGGAGGTCAAAACCTCTACCGCGGTCTCTTTAATCAATGTTGCGAGATCAGCTGGTGTCATGGGGAGAAATTCTAGCCGAGGTACACCCGTCGCACAGAATACGACCCATACTTATAACAAATCCCTGCCTTTTTAATGAAAAATCATTGGTCTCTGTATATGCTCTTTGGGGTAACTAACCCAGAAAACAAACGTCCTTGGAGCCGTAATGCCCCGTTCGACAATAAAAAAGGTAGTAGCAGTTCTTGCCGCCTCGACTGCGCTTAGCCCCTTTTTGGTATCAATGCCCACTGCAGCAGCGCAAGAAAACATCCGCTGGGAAGAATGCCCACCTCAGGTAGATATTGCCTCCGCTCAATGTGGCAGCATCGACGTGCCCATGCACTATTCTGATCCCTCACTTGGCGATATCAGCGTGGGCTTTGTCAAGGTCCCTGCCCAAGGCGAAAAGCACGGCACCATCTTCGGTAACTCCGGTGGCCCTGGTGGCGATGCCTATAGCTTCTTCGGCAGCCAATCCATGAACTGGCCAGAAGCCATGTACCAAAACTACGACCTCGTTGCAGTGCAGCCTCGCGGAATGGTCGGCTCCACACCGGTTAACTGCGACAACATCGCACCAGGATACGATTTCCTCTCGCTGCTCACCCGCGAAGGCGCTTTCGTTAAAGAATCCTGCGAGATCGGCACCCCCGGCTACACCTCCAGCCTGACCACCGACAACACCGCCAACGACTGGGAACGCGTCCGCCAAGCACTTGGCGATGACAAGATCTCCATCTTCGGACTGTCCTACGGAACCTACCTCGGATCGGTCTACGCCACCCGCTACCCACAGCACACCGACAAGGTTGTCCTCGATTCCGCAATGGCACCCAGCCTGGCATGGAACGGCATCATGGCCTCCCAAGAACAGGGCTACAAAAACTCCCTCAACGACTTCTTCACCTGGGTTGCAGAAAACAACGACACGTATGGCCTCGGCGCTACCCCACTAGCCGTGTACCAAAACTGGTCAAACAAGATCGTCGCCGAAACCGGAACCAACCCAACCGTTGCTCCACCACCAGCACAAGTTGGCGATGTCCCACCAGCATTCGCATGGGCCGGCCAAGCAGGCGCCGACATCATGACCGCCAACAACCCAACCTCCGTGCAACTCCAGGGCCTTGCCACCCAGCTCCTAAACCCTGGATCCAACCAGTCACTGAGCCCTCTGCTCAACGTCACCCGCGCCTACATCCCACAGCCATCAACCTGGCCAATGCTCGCAGGCGCCATCTCAGGGCAAACACCCATCCCTGATGTAACCGACACCGGCGACGACCCATACGTCATCGAAAGCGTCAACGCCAGCGTCAACATGCAGCGCATGGTCATGTGCAACGAAAACACCGTCGCACCAGACCCAGTAGCAATGGCACGCATGGCCTGGACAAGCATGGTCACCGGCGACGTCTTTGACATTTACTCCGTTAAATTCAGCTCCGGACAAGCCTGCTCCGGCATCACCCCAACAAGCGGCCGCCAGCCAACCGACGGATCTCAACTAGCAGTCCAACCACTGCTCCTCCAGGGAACCAGCGACCCACAAACCCCATACTGGACCCACAACGAGCTTGCCGACGCCATGAACGCCCACGTGGTCACCGTCAACGGACCAGGACACGGCCAATCCATCGGCGGCACCAACCAAGCAATCAACGACATTGTTGTGGACTACCTCCGCACCGGACACACCGACGCCACCTGGGTCGAAGGCAACACACCCACCCCAATTACGGCTGGCTAATTGCTTTCCACTTAGTAGATGGTGATAGAATCACACCGTTGTCATCACCCACTAAAGGAGATGGTGACGGTTCGCCTCCGTAGCTCAGTGGATAGAGCACCGGTTTCCGGTACCGAAGGTCGTAGGTTCGACTCCTATCGGGGGCACATTAAATACCTCCAACATGCTGTTTGCGCAGTATGTTGGAGGTTTTCGCTATTCATAATGGGGTCCCCTCCATCCAAGGAAAGCTATAAGATGGAGGTAGTCCCACTCTAGGAATGGATCATCAGGATGAGCCGTGAGAAAGATAAGGTGATTGATGCTCACCGTGTCGATCGCATTCTGCTTCTTCAAGAGGACCCGGATCTATACTTCGCAAATATGCGTCGAATCAACTTTGGTTTTGTCACTTCTGAAGCCAAACTTAAAAACAGAACAAACCGCAAATAGACTTAATAAATAGTTCCCATCCCTATTACAGTGATGGGGACCATTTTCCTTTAATGCCAGTTTCAAGGGGCTTTTCAACGCTTCTAGGCGAACGAGGAAATCGACAATCTTGGATCTACCCCCGGGCTTGGGATCCAAAAGACGTCTCTACTACATTTCGCAGTGGCTCTCTCAAAATCCTTGTGCATCAAATTCTCTTTCAAGCGCTGAAGTCTCGACCAAAAATCTCGTTGAAAGTTATCGCAGAGGGTAACTTCGCCTCTCCGCTGTCAGTGGTTTCAACTGGAGGTTTAAGTGACTTCACTTCCCCGTGGATTCTTTCCATCTTTACATCGAGGGCACTGGCGATCTCCGCGGCCTCACTGAGCTCATCAAGGATTGACTGAGGAACTTCTTGTTCAAATTTGTAGTAGATCTTGTGCTCGAGGCTTGCCCAAAAGTCCATGGCGATGGTGCGGATCTGGACTTCAACATTGACCTTCTCCACGGAATTAGACAAAAAGACAGGCACTTGGAGGATAAGGTGCAAACTCTTGTAGCCGTTCGGCTTTGGGTTAGCGATGTAGTCTTTGACCTCGATGACCGTGACGTCTTTTTGGTTGGTCAGCATATCGGCGATTGCGTAGGCATCTTTGAGGAAACTGCAGACGATTCGAATGCCTGCGATATCAAACACTGTGTCTTTGATAGCTGCGAGGGAGAGCTCGTCTCCTTTTCGGATGACCTTTTTGACGATGCTTTCTGGTGTCTTCAATCGTGAAGATACGTGCTCGATAGGTGCGTATTCGTGCAGCTGGCTGAATTCAGTTTTCAGGATGTTGATCTTGGTCAGGATCTCATCAATGCCAAATTGGTAGTTGAGCATGAACCCCGTTAATTCGTTGCGGAAGTTCTTGATCATCTGAATTCTCTCGGCGTCCAGGAGATTCTCGGGCGCTGGCAAATTCTCTGACATTGGTGGTGACCGTCATTCTGGACTGGGGGGTACTTCTATCCGACACTAGTAGAAAGAAGAAACTGGGCACTGATCACCACATCAGTACCCAGCCATTGGTTATGCGATCTGTTGTATTTCCGAGCGTTTAATATCGCTTGCTTGCGCAGCATCTTCTTTAAGTGTTGGACGCAGCAACAGCATGGCGATGCTGATAACAAGCAGCACGCTTGCTTCGTGAACGAGCATGCCAACCGACATGGTAACTCCGCCAAATAGGACGCCAGCTAGTAACACCATCACGGTAGCCAACGCAATCAGAATATTGATGCGCATGGTTCTTACGGTGCGTTTTGCCAAGGTCACTGCATGTGCCAGCCGTGGGAGACGATCCGCCATGAGTGCGATATCAGCGGTTTCAATGGCTGCAGGGGAACCTGCCACGCCCATCGCTACTCCGATATCAGCAGCTGCCAATGCTGGGGTGTCGTTGACTCCGTCGCCCACCATCGCGACCGTTTTACCGGCAGCTTGCAGATCACGCACCAGCTCTAATTTCTGCTCAGGCAATAGTTCTGAGTGGACTTCATCCACTCCCAGTTTGGAGGCTACGTTTTGTGCAACACGGTGAGCATCGCCAGTCGCCATGACAACTTGGATACCTGCCTTATGCAGTGACTTAATTGCTGGTGACGAGTCTGAACGAACGGCGTCGGCGACGGCCACGATTCCAATGGCGTGTCCGTTCACTCCGACAAACATCGCGGTCTTTCCTTCGGCATTTAGCTCCAGGATCCTGGTCGAGTCTGGTTCATGATCAAGTAACTCAGCAGATCCAACAGCAACTGCCTGTCCATCAACATTTGCGATAATGCCTCGGCCGGTGATGTTTTCAGCTGCTTCCACCAATGTTGTGGACAGCCCCCGATCCTGGGCACCACGGATGATGGCGTCGGCAAGCGGATGTTCTGAAGCCGTCTCGGCGCGCGCGGCGAGCTCCAGCACCTCGCCCTGGCTGTAGGCGGGCTCGATGACTTCTACGTCGGTGAGTTCTGGGCGGCCGGTGGTCAGCGTTCCAGTTTTGTCCACGACAACGACGTCGACTTTCGCGGCGGTTTCTAGGTATTCTCCACCCTTGATCAACACGCCATCGCGTGCAGCACGGCCGATGCCTGCGACGATGGACACCGGGATGGAGATAACCAACGCGCCGGGGCAGCCGATCACTAAGAGCGTCAGTGCTAGTTCTACGTCCCAGGTAATAAGTCCCACCACTGCGGCGGCGATCATGACGCCCGGGGTGTACCACTTAGAGAATTTCTCTAAGAATGTTTGTGTGCGGGCTTTGTCATCCTGGGCGTCTTCAACGCGGTGAATGATTTTTGCCAAGGTTGAGTCTGAACCAATTCCTGTTGCCTCGACTCTCAAAACACCAGATCGCAGCCAGGTTCCTGCATACACATCAGAGCCTTGACCCTTTTCAGCCGGCATTGATTCACCCGTGATGTTGGATTCATCAATTCCACCGACACCCGCAATCACGTGTCCATCGACGGGAATTTGTTCGCCATTGCGTACCAAGACGATGTCACCGGGCTCCAGCTCCCACAGCTCAACTACCTCTGTTGAGTCATCCGCGTTGAGCCTTGTTGCAGTTTCTGGAGCTGCATCCACCAGATCCGATAATGCTTTTCGTGTGCGGTTCATTGTCGCGCGTTCCAGTGCCTTGCCAAGGGCAAAGAGGAACGTCACCGCCGCAGACTCCCAATAGTTGTTGATGAACATGGCACCAACGGCAGCCACAACGACCAGTAAGTCAATCGAGACCATTCGAATTCGAAGTGCCTGATATGCAGACTGCGCGATCGGCCAACCTGCAACAATTGCAGCCGCGATCATGAATGCATCTGCCAGCATCGGGCTCGATGAACTCAACCACGACAAAATGATCAAGAGGCCTGAAGCTCCGACGACCCCCCAGGTCTTCCACGTTTTCATGATTTCTCCCTTTCTCTCTTTTCCTTACCTTTAACGTTATGGTTGCGCTCACTGAACTTCCTTGACCTGCGTCAAAGAGCTCCAAAAACAGCCACTCCCCGAATAGACGACAAAGCCACCGGTCCAACTTGTGGCTCCGGTGGCTTGTAATGGTCTAACTGAGAGTTTTAGATTGCTGATGGCTTTGCGGTGTAGCCAACCTCTGCGACTGCAGCGACTAGATCCTTGATAGAGACCTTGCTGGGGTCGTGATCAACAAGGATTCTTCCCGAGGAGAACTTCACCTCTGCATTGTCGACGCCATCCAATCCATTCAATTTGTTTTCAATCTTGGAGACACAGGATGGGCAAGAGAACTCATCAGAGCGAAGAGTTGTTTGCTTGAGAGTGTTTGGGGCGGTCATGGGAACCAGTCCTTTCGGTAACTTTCGGTGCCTTACGGTGCCAGTGTTTGTCTGAACACATTTGACTCTAAGGACTAGCCGAGGGGAGTTCCTTGACCTAGATCAAACAAGCGGAAAGTACTAAAAGTCCTCCCCGATTATGGCATCTAGCTGCCGTTCATCGACCACGGCAATCCATTCCCTACCGCTATCAATGACCCCTTCTTTACGTAATCGCGCCAAAACTCTAGAAGTAGATTCCACGGTGGTGCCTGCTAAACCCGCAACATCTTCCCGCCGGATTCGAACTTGAATGAGCAAGATTCCATCGGGTCGTCGTTGCCCGATTTTTCGTCCCAGAGTTCTCACTGCAATAGCTACTCGTTGCTCAACTGTGGTCGTAGTCAGGTTAATTTCGTGATCTCTGGCTGTAGCCAAACGTTGCTGCTGCATCCGAATCATCGCCAAAGCAAAACTTGGATGCTGTTCAATCACAGTTGCCAACGCGGTTGCTGGAAGAAACAGCGCACAGGTCGTTTCTATTGCCCAAGCGGAATCTACTGCCGGCTGAGGTTCTGTATCTATCGCACCAATAACATCGCCGGGCGTTGCAATATCAACGGTGAGTTCTTTCCCGTCGATGGTGTCGCGAGAGACCCGCACTCGTCCTGCGACAATGAGGTAACTGCCGTTTAAGTTCTCACCTGCGAGGTACAAAGGATCATCTTCTGCCCACGACCACGCAGTTAGTGACTTATCTAACTCGAGGTGTTCAAGTTGATTTAGATCTTTGGTAAGCGGTGACCTGGACATCGCTTTCAATCGCACCTCTTGGGAACAAGAATGTGGCTGTGCGCAGGATTTTCTCACAGGGTTTTGGCTATCAGTGCTCATAAGCCCATGCTACTCAGGATATTTTCATTTGCCCCATAAACTTCAATTTCAACGAAACCCTGTATGGGGGCGAATTTGGTCACTTAAAGATTAGCGAATTCAATCACATCGGTACTTCCACGTGTATTTAATTAAGACAGCCAACACGCTGTCCTCTTAATTGGTTCAGCGCTTGTGACAGGCTATTCTAAACGGATAGAAAATCTAATTTAATGAAAACACCTTTTTCTAAGCTTTTGGACAGCGACGCCAAATAATAAGAGTTAGATTACAATTCCCTTAAGCAAGCTTTAAGAATTGGATTCGAGTCGGTACCGCTTGAAAGTACTTTGCGTAAGTTCCCACCGACTGCCCCTAAGTTGTTGCGAATATTTATAGATTGTTGAGAAAGATGAACATGAAGACGCACCCGGCTTCCGCCAAGCAGACCACCGAGCTTCGACTCCTGACAGCCACCGTGTACTTCAAAGCACTCAATGAAGTCCACGACGTCATGCAAAAGATCGACCCACTAACTCCAGTCGTTCCCATCACCACGGGCACCTCAGTTGCCGAGCTTTATGCTGACGCCCGCGAGCACCTCGACAATGGCGCAACCCAGGTGATGATCCCCGTCATTTCACCTTTCAACCTGACTTTGTCAGTAGTTGCCCTGGGCAATGAAGAGGTTGACGCACTGGGCCATTCCGAAGGACAAGCAGTTCACTCCCTTCTGGAAATTCATACCCCGAAGCGCAGCTGGCCTCTTTCCGAGCTTTATATTGATGACAATGAGGGTTTGGCTCAGGTGTCGCGCTGCTTCGCCCGCCTTGTTGGCTAGTCCCACCCCACCAATTGCATATTAAAAAAGCCTGCCCCAACTTCTGGTGCAGGCTTCCTGCGTTATGCAACGCACGTTAGAAGCGATTTTCTCGGGATGGGATGATCAGCCACGCTAGGGCGTAGAACAGGATCTGGGAACCTGGCAGTGGAAACAGAACCGAGGCCGCGAACGCGAGACGCACATAGGCCGGATTCCAACCGTAGGTCTCTGCAAGGCCACCAGCGACGCCGCCGATCCATTTGTCGGTGGTGCTGCGGGCGAGTCGTCGAGATTGTGCTGGGAAAGTCATCGGGATCAAGCTCCTTTATGGCTGATTGAGTTTTTCTTTCTTCTTCAATCATCGCCAATAAGAACCTAGAGCACATCGGGGATTTCCCCTCTCCCAACCCCTAAAAACCCCTGAGAAAACGCTCCAAGTAAACCCTTACAGCTCTGCCGCGCGTTGGTTGTTGATCTCAATGCAGGTGTTGGAGTTCAACACTGCGGTGAGGTAGGAACGAAGTCCTTCCATGTGGCGTTCTTCCATGGGGTCGAAAACTAGTTGGCGGACTGTTTCTACATGAGCAGGTACGGCATCCTTGAGGCGTCGTTCACCTTCCGGGGTGATTTCTACGTTCACACCTCGTGCGTCACCTGCGCATTTAACCTTGGCCACTAAGCCCTTTTTGTCCATGCGGGTGACTTGGTGGGAGGTTCTACTGCGGTCCCAATCTAGTTCTTGGCACATGTCTCGCAGGCGCATTTGCTGACCTGTTGCCTCAGAAAGAGTAACTAGTACTGCAAATTCTGAAGTGGTCAGGTTGTGGTTTTCCACGAGGGTCTCATCTAGTGTGCGTTCCATTTTGCGGGTTGCAGACAAGATCATGCGCCAGAGTTGTTGCTCTTCAGTGGAGAGCCATCGTGGTGTTGTCATATCACCTACCCTAGCCTGCTCCTGAAGATTTATTCAAAGAACCCCCTGTTAAAAGCTCGATACACAGCAGCCCACTCTCCGGCCCAACAAACAATTTTATTCACGCCCCCACCTGCGGATTTTAGTTTCCACATCAAGTTTTTTAGAAATATTGTTGACACGTCATCAATCTTGATTAGGATAGAAACGAACAACGGCAGCGACACAAACTGCACAGATGCAAGAGTGTCGGTACCGTTAAAAACGAAACACACTTTCACCGAAAAGGACTTCACAATGAGCAAGTTGACTGGCACCTGGACCCTCGACCCTGCACACACCGAAATCAAGTTCGTGGCTCGCCACGCAATGGTTACCAAGGTTCGCGGTGAATTCACCGAGTACACCGACTCCATTGTTGTAGATGCTGAAAACCCAGAGAACTCCTCTGCAAAGGTTGTTATCAAGACCGCTTCCGTTACCACCGGCAACGCAGACCGCGATGCACACGTTAAGGGCGACGACTTCTTCGCAGTAGACAAGTTCCCTGAAATGACTTTCGAAGCTACTTCCTTTGTTATCAAGAACGAAAACGAAGGCACCGTTACCGGCGACCTCACAATTCGTGACACCACCAAGTCCGTCATTCTGGACGTTGAGGTTGGTGGCGTTGCTGAGGATCCATTCGGCAACACCCGCCTTGGCTTCGAAGCCTCCACCGAAATCAACCGCAAGGACTTCGGCGTAGATTTCCAGGCTCCACTCTCCACCGGTGGCGTTCTGGTTTCTGAGAAGATCAAGATCGAGATCGACGGCTCCGCAATCAAGGCTGCTTAAGCGCCCACAAACGAAAAGCCGCGGCACCTTCAGTAATTGCTGAAGGTGCCGCGGCTTTTGGCGTCGAGAAGCATCTTTTTACATCATTGATGCTCGCAGGAACAGGTAAATGCAGGTCACGGCGATAACAACGAGGACCGGCGGAACTGTATAGTCCACCACTTGGCTGAATTTGATCTTGAAATTGGCCAAATATGGCAGCGCGAAGAACGGGATGAGCAGGTTGGTCGCGCCATCACCCATTTGATAAGCCTGCAGGACAAGGCCCATGTCAGCGCCAAAATCCACTGTGGTTGGGATGATGTACGGGGCTTCGATGATGAATTTCGAGCCACCTGAAGGAACCGCGATGTTCAGCAGCCCGGAGTAAAGGAACGCAAAGGCCGGCCACGTGGTTGCCGTGGAAATCGAGGTAAAAAATCCGGAGATCACAACACCCAGACCGGTGAAGGAAATCAACCCGAAAATGCCTGCGTAGAACGGGAATTGAAGAATGAATCCCCACGTTCCTTGGATGCCTTCGCGAATAAGCTTTGCGTAATATTCTGGCCCGTAATTAGCGGTGAGCACCATGCCGAGTGACAGGAACAGGAAGTTGAAGGAGTTCAACGTCAGTCCGGTTACGCCACCTGTCCACAGGCTGAACACGCTGTAGAGCAGGCCAATTCCGCCAACGAAGTACATGATCCAGCGGCTCGCATTGGCTTTTTCAGCAGGGGTCGAACGCGGAATTCATCAGAAATCGTCTCCGTCTTGTCCTTGCTCTTTGGATGCATGCGCAGCGCAAAACCAGTGGTAATGATAGAACAAATCACCAGCAAGATTACGTCCATCACCGGATACACAAGAACTTGGTGGGTGATCTGATCGCGCAGCTGTTGAGCGATGACCGCCGCAATATTGCCACCGGCGCTGTCCCCGCCGACTGTCACTAGCTGCTGGTTAGCACTGGCGAGTTCACCATTGAGGACAGCTTCCGTGACTACTTGGCAATCATCCAATGCAGCGGGAAAAGGATGTTCCGGTGCACGGCGATAATCTACACTGATACACAGGGCGCCTGAAGCAACGGCGATATCGCGCACGGTGGAATCCACTGATTCAAGGTCCCCCAAAACCCATCCGCCACCATGGAAGTAGATAAAGACAGGAAGCGGCCCGTCGTTGGGGTGCGGACTGTATATCCGCACTGGCACGCCCTTGATCAGAACATCGTGAACATACGCAACAGGAGTCTTCTCCCCCATGAGATGCCGGGTAGCTTCACTAGCCACACGGTTTTCCGCAGGAGTCCTCGTATCCAGATCAGGAGCTTTAGAGATGAGCTAAACAAAATGCTGGGTTCTGGATGAAGACTCATGGGAAATGCTCCGTTTCGCTGCATGAGTGGCTGCAGGGGTTGGTTACTTGATCAGCTACTTGCTTGGCTATTTGCTTGGCTTTTTGCTCAGCTACAGCAGAGCGTTGGCAGTTTTCAATGACTCGATGCTGTGCTTTTGGGTGACCTCTACATAGTTGTACCGGTCTGGAACACAGGTGAGAACAAACACCTGAGAGTCCTTGCCTGCATCACTAAACAGAGTAGATATGCGGGTCAGTCGCTCTGGGTCTGTGCTTCCCAATGCATCATCAATAAACACAGGCACAGCATCTTGCGCGGAGGATTCTGCTACCAATTCGGCGATAGCAAAGCGGGTGAGGATTGCCAGCTGTTCCTTTGCGCCGCCAGAAAGATTGGCAAGGTCCACTGTTCGTGGTCCTATGGAACGACTGGAGATCTTCAGCTCATCATCAAGATCAAAGTCTGCTGATTCTCCAAATACGGATGCTGCCAGCCTGGATAGTTTGTCCGCGAAGGGTGCTGCGTAGCGCTTTCGGGATTCATCTCGGTAGAACACCATGAGGTCAAAGAGACGACGTGCAGCGTGGGCGCGACGCTGTTCTGATTCAAACCGGTTTTCAGCTGCTGTCAGCGCAGACTTAACTTTATCTAGTCGTTCTTTCGCACCTGCAGCTACACCGATGAGGCCTTCCAGGCGCACCAACTCTGTGGTGGCATCAGACACTGCCGTTTTATACGATCGCACATTTGCTTCAGCAGCATCACACAAGCGTTGAGCCATGTCTGGGTTGGTTTTTGCCAAGACCTGTTCAATCTCCTGCTTCTGTACCCGCACCCTAGCTAGAGCTTCAGCGCACCGCTGTACAGCAGCATCAACTTCGTCATCCGAGGTTTCTGCCACTGCACGGTCTAATTCAACTTGTGTGGAAGAGAGGTTTCTCTGCAGTGCTGCGAGCTGAGCGTTGAAAACTGTCAGAGCTTTATCTACGGGACGCGAACGCAATCCATCAAGTGCTGCATTTGCGTGTTTATGCGCCTCCGCAGCGAGCTCTCTGGATTCTTCTGCCTCATTCAACTGAGTTTGCGCATCATCCACAGAAATTGATGGGTCTAGATCCTCTGGGACGTGCAGGCCTTCTAGCTCGGCACGTAAAACTGTTGTTTCTGTCCCACCGCTCATGCGCTGTTGTTCGCGAACCAGTTCTGCAATATCCGCGTCTCGTTGCTCTTGGGCAGTGAAACGTTCCCTGAGCTGGTCCAAGTCTGAGACGTCGAGTTGATCAAGCAGCTCCGCCAATGCTGCCTCGGCGGATTCAAAATCGGTGCGACTTTCCGCTGCTGTTTTTCCTGGGTTAATCACCAAGGTGACATCGCCGACCACGACGGTGAGTTCTCGGTCGAGGGCAACTGTGGTTCCAGCGTCGGTAGCTGAAACGGTGTCATCACCTAGTTGAATGTCGGTGGGTGTGGAAGCACTGAGGGTAATACTTCCCTGCTGCGCTTCAACAAGCGTCCTTTGGATATCGACCTCGGTGATCGCCTTTTGCAGAGCATCAATATCACGCTGGCTCACACGCACCGATGAGTGCTGGACGCTGCGCAATTCGTAGAGGCGCTGCCCAATTCGATCAAGTTCACCAAGCATAACCGTGAGGTGTTCTTTACGGTCACGGTTTTTGATTCCAGCAACCGATTGACGTGCTGCTTTCACCTTTTCAACGGCCAGAGTTTCAGCTGCGCGCGCTGCCTCGAACTTTTCACTTAAGGCTAGGAATTCTTCTGCTTCACGGGAAGCTTCTTGCGCCAGGTTCTCTTGCCCTGCTTCAGCCTTTTCGACTTCTGTCTGTGCTAATTCCAGCTTATTGCGGAGTTCTTTACGTCGTTTCTGAGCTCCTGTTGCCTGCTCTAACTGTTCTTCCGCCCGGGAAAACTGCGCAAGGATTTCCGTGGCTTGAGCTTTAACCTTTTGGGCTTCCTCCAGTTCTGCTTTCCTCCCTGCGAGTTCTTCCTCTGCCTTGGGTAACTGTGCTGTGGCCTGATCCCGATCAATTTCCAATCGTTTAACTCGGTCAACATGGGAGGAGAGCTTTGCTACTTCAGCGTTTGCCTGATCCAAATCAGCACGAAGGGTTTCCACCTGTTTGGAAAACTGTAGGAACCTCGTATTCGCCTTTCCGGAGTTGGTGTAGAACTTTAGGTATTCCTTTTCTACAGCCTCCATGAGTGCGGTGTCTTCGGTGGCATCTTCGGTATTGCCATTTTGAGCGTTCAAAGCGCTGGTCAGGGTAGGAATTCCTACAGCGCTGATACCTGCTTCTACTTCACCCTGTTTCATAAACAATGCGTCAAGCAAAGAGGTGTCCAAATGGCTTTCCAGTATTTCCGCCAGTGCAGCTTCGGCTTCTAGTCCACGGTGGTTGGATGGACGTGGCTCGATGACTTGCAGTTCTGCGGCTGTGGATTTTAGGAAGCGTTTGTGTATGCGGAATCGAACCGTGCCTACGGTTGCCTCGAGGGTGATGCTGATGGGAACATCACGATCAACAGGCTGAATGGCCTTGATCGTCTTGCTGGTGGTTCTGTGTTTACTATTCAGAACTGTTTTTATGGCTTCAAGGATTGAAGATTTGCCTTGCTCATTGTCACCGTGGATCACGATAACGCCCTGGTCAGGGATGTCACGAAGTTCTAGATGTTCGATGGCTCGGAAATTGTCAATGATGATTTCATGAATACGCATGTCTTAGACCTCCCGGCTTAGTCGGAACAATAGGTTGAGCGCATCGCGGTCTTGTTCCGACGCTGCACCATTGACCACAGAGTCAGCGAGCTCTCGCAATACTTCAGCGGCGTAACCTGTGGCATCGAGATTGGCTAATTCTTCCTCCCCTGGCTCCAGCACGAGGTCAGTGGTGCGTTCCCGAGGCTTGAGTGAGGCAAAGACGTCTTCTAACCCAGCGATGCCTTCTTCCAAACGCCTGTTTTGTTCCAGGGTGATGGTTCCGCGGAGACCATATTTGATGACTGTTCGAGATTTATCAGGGTATGCCTGCAAGGTATCCAAGAAATCTTCCACATCGGTACCCGAGGTGATTTCTTTAGATAAAGCGTGGAAGGTCCACTTCCCCACCTCGACTTCTTCGACTGAAACGTCACCCTTTGAGGCGCTGACAATGAGAACTTTGCCAGAGTTCACCTCACCGCCCACGCGGTCTGGATCTAAGTCATGGAAGTCTGTGGTCTCTGGAGCTCCAGAAAACCAGACTTTTCCACTGGTACCTACTGGCTGAGCCGAGTGGGTATCGCCGAGAGCGAGGTAATCAATCGTACCGTCAGCCAATTTGGCTTCAACAGTGTTCAGATCGATTAAGTCAGCCCGGTGGTCAGTGGTGCGAGCTTCTGCTTGGCCGTGCCCCACAGCGATACGGATGTTGGAGGTTGGTTCCAAATCTTTCAATGCTTCTGCCACTAGATCTGAAGTAGCCATCTTGTGCAGCAAGGGTGCTCCAATAATTTCCACCCCAGAGGCCACCCCATGCACGGTGGTGTCCGACAAGATTGTCACGCCATCAATATCTTTGGCGCGGTAAAACAACGAATCCGCTGTTAAAGGATCATGGTTACCCGGCAGCAGATAAACCGGCAGCTTTAAGGATCGTAAGGCTTCTAAGGCACGTCCAGTGGTGCGTTGTTCTAAAGAGTTGTGCTCGAAGACGTCGCCGGCGAGCACAATGAACTCGCACTGATTTTTCCGTGCGATCTTGCCCATCTTTTCGATGGCCCTAATCCGGTCATCGTCAAAACGGGCCTGGGCTTCATCGGATAAGAACCACCGTGTCATGCCTATTTGTAGGTCCGAGGAGTGTAAAAACTTTACTGTTGTATTCATAACGCCCATCTCATCATGCACGGTGGACATGGTTTCCTATTCGGGGGTAGCCCACAACCATAAGCCCTGGTTAATCAGTGTCTTCTTCCTCATACACTTGCTGGTTATCAGGGTGGTTGGCTACCAAAATCTCGTACATATCTTCAATATCACTGACCGCACGAAGCTGCTCCAGGGAGGTGTATGAGACCATCCTTAAAGCCTTGTGGAGGTAGTTGATATCGGAATCGTCGATAGCAGGGGCAATCTTTGGATCAGGCAAAGCAGGAAGTTCCCTGCCGTTCCAAAAACTGTCATTGTCTTCAGGTTCAGTTTCAACCTTGGTGTGATAGGTCCGAATAAGTGCTTCTAATCCAGCCATCCCTTGACCACGAATATCCAAGATCAGACCGGGGTCCGCGGTCATCTTCTCGGCAACGTGATACGCGCTGGCAACGGCATGTTTACACACAAGCGATCGGTCGGGGCAGGTGCAGTCAAAATAAATCGACTCATCAGGACTTCCCACCAAGTGATCCAGCATGGAGGAGGTCAGATGCCCATCACGCACAAGCCGCAGGCCATTGGGAGTATCCGCAATAGCTGCGTAGGCTTCGCGGAGTTTTTCCGAGCTTCGGTATGGGAAGGTCACTGTGGTAACAAACGGCTCGTTTTGGGAGCCCGCGACAGTGCATTCCACGCGGCCTTCCAGCACAGTCATGCCGGTGACATTGCCGTTTCGGTAGTACTGCTCACCGCGGGACCGTCGTCCGCTGTCGGCGTTTTTCTCCGTCAACATCACGGTACGAGTACCCGCTGGGCTGAATTGTTTGTGTCGTGATTTATTAATCACCTGGGTGCGGTCATCAGGAGTAGATACGCGCTGTTTGCTGCCAAAATTGGCGTAAATAACGTTATCCATTTTCACGCGGCGTGATTCAGTCATCTGCACCCTCCTTTTCGCGGTAACTCATCAGCATAGCCAATTCTTCTGGGTTGAGTTCGGTGATCCAGCCTTCGCCCTCGCCCACGATGGCGCTGGCCAGGTGTGTTTTTCCATCGAGGATATCTTGGATGGATTCCTCCATGGTTCCGACTGTGATCATCTTGTATACATCAACGTTTTTGCGCTGGCCGATGCGGAAGGCACGGTCAGTTGCTTGGTTTTCCACGGCTGGGTTCCACCATCTATCCATGTGGACCACGATGGATGCAGCTGTCAGGTTCAAGCCAGTACCGCCGGCTTTCAAAGACAGGATCATTGCCGGTGGTCCGTCTTCGGATTGGAATTCCGCCACCATGCGGTCGCGTCCTGGTTTGGTCACGCCGCCGTGCAGGAATGGGATATTCGTTCCCAATCGATCAGACAGGTACGGCGCCAAAATACGGCCAAAGGCTGCGTACTGGGTGAAGATCAGCATGCGGCGCTCTTCTTTTACTGCCGTATCGATCAGTTCCATGAGCGCTTCCACCTTGCCGGAACGGTGTTTACCTTTCAGTGTCACCTCTGAGCCGTCGCCAAGGAAGTGCGCTGGGTGGTTACAGATCTGCTTGATGCGCGTGATGGTCGCCAGGACCAGGCCTTTACGTGACATTCCTTGGCGTTCATCGAGTTGTTTCTGCACATCTTCAACCAGCGCTTTGTACAGAGATGCCTGTTCGGTGGTCATATCCACGCGGATGATCTGTTCGGTTTTCTCAGGCAGATCGTCGATGATATTCGGGTCGGTTTTGAGGCGTCGCAAAATAAACGGTGCGGTGAGCTGGCGGAGGCGCTCAGTCATGGTGTCGTCTTGTTCACGCTCAATGGCCTTGGCAAAGTGGTTGCGGAAAAACGATGCAGAACCCAGCACGCCGGGGTTGCAGAAGTCCAAGATGGAGCGCATTTCAGACAGGCGGTTTTCCACGGGCGTGCCAGTCAGTGCAACGCGGTGGCGGGAAGGCAACGAGCGCACTGCCTTTGATACGCGTGTGGAAGAGTTTTTAATTGCCTGCGCTTCATCGAGCACGACGCGTTCAAAACCTACCTGGCCCATGAGTTTGAAATCGCGGGTGATCACACCGTATGAGGTGATAATCAAGTCCATGCCCTTGGATTGACTCAGGAAATCGGCATCATTCAAACGCTGCGGGCCGTGATGCATCAATACCTTTAGTGAAGGCACAAATTTAGCCGCCTCGGCTGCCCAGTTTCCCACCACAGATGTTGGGCACACCACGAGCGTCGGGCCGCGTTCCAACTCTGGGTTTTCTGCGCGCTCGACTGCCAAAAGGGACAACAACTGGAGGGTTTTTCCCAAGCCCATGTCGTCGGCAAGCACTGCACCTAAATTATTTGCGGACATCCAGTACAGCCAGTCCACGCCACGTCGCTGGTATTCGCGCAGGTCAGCAAGGACCGTGTCGGGGATGTCGACGCGCACCGGCGCGGGTGTTTCGGTGCCGCCGAGCAAGGAGTTGAACCATTGCGAGCCGGTGAATTCCACTGGTTCGTTTTCGGCGGCTTTCAGTGCGATTTCGCGCAGTTCAGCAAGGGTTACTTCGCCTTGTCCATCGCCACTGAATTTCTCATTGAATTCCTTGCGGAGAGTTTCAGCCTTGGCAGCCAGGAGTTGCCAACCTTCTTCGCCGTTTGCTTCGGCGAGTTTGGCCTGCATGGCCACTTTTTCCATTTCGGTGCGCGCGCGTTTTTCGGAGGACTTTGATAGTTCCTCCATGTAGCTGGTGATGCGTCGCAACGCGTCTTGGTCCGCCATGACCCAATCGCCGCGCAGGCGGATGAGGCCTGTCTTGGAATCGATGAGTTCGCGCATCTCTTCGTCGGACAGCTGAATATCGCCGACGCTGATGCGCCAGTTGTATTCCACGAGCTGGTCAAGGCCAATGATTGCCTTGGTTGAAGAGTCCGCGGCATCATTCGGCGTGCGCGCTTCCACCTGCGCGCGGGTTTCATAGGTGCTCCAGGCTTTGGGCAGCATGACGGGAATGCCGGCTTTGCGCAGCTTGGCTACATCGTGGGAGATAAAGTTGACGATCTCCTCGGTGGTTAAGAAAATATCCCAGTCACCGTTTTGGGCGATGTCCACCATATGCCCCAGCATCGCGTCTTCGCGCGCAGGATCCAGCAGCATGGAGGTGGTTTTTGCGGTTTCGTATTGGGAGCGCAGTTTCTCCATTCCCCCGCTATCAATCGATCCTTTTTGAATCGCCTGTGGCGCATCCACGCCCGTGCGCACCATCAAACGCACCGGCCACACGGAATCCATCGGATCTTCATAATCCGATTCCGCAGGGGGCTCCTCCACCAAAATCACCAGCTGCAAAGACGCAGATGTAATGGTGTTTTTCCACTGATTCAGCGCATGGGTGAGCATGGTCGAGCCCTTGCGCAGCGAATGGTTAAACAGCAACGCCTCAACAAACTCATGGCGCGCATACGGCATGGTTTCATCGCGGTAATCACGCAAAATGGCGTTGGCGATCCAGTGCGGAAGCTCATTGGACATGCTTCCGGCCAAATCTCGGCCACCATTAATCCGCAAAATACCCGGCGCGGCATGGTTCATTTCCGCGAGCCACCCACGCTCCGACAGGCTGGCAGATAGTTGCCACTGCGGCCACCAGGCATTATCCATCATCACCGTGCGAAGCGTGACGCGGCCGGCCTGCACAAAACGCGCCAGGCCTTGATACATGGCAATCAGCCACCACAGATCGGGCGCAATGGAGTCACGTTGCGCTCGGGTGGCGGCAGGGGTTTCTGCTTTCAAAAAACTTAATTGTGAGAAAACCGTGACTGCTTCTTCAGGGGTAAAAGCTGCTGTTGGCGTGGGCAGCTCAACATGGCGCCCTTTCGGAGTGCGCAGATGCACATTCATGCGCGCGCGGAAGGTTTTCCCGTCAAGGATTTGCTCCACTACCGGCGGGAACGTGCCTTTTTCCACCGCCTCTGGAAGCACAATTCGGTGCCCTTCGACCTGCTCAATCCACAGTTGCAGACCGCGATCTTTGATCCAGAGACCGTGAAGCAAGTGAGAAGTCATGAATTCATTTCACCTATGTTGAAGAGTGGTTTCTCGTAACCTTGTGCGAAACCATTGGACAAGTACTCCAGCCTACCGGTTATTTGAAAAATCACCACTGCTTAAAAGATTTTGCTTGTCGACGCCACCCCTCACCCGCCCCGGCCCGGGTTGCGCGCCACCCGCGCAGATAGGGGTGATTTTCATGCTTGTGTATATTCAGACACCCACGTCGATTAGCGTTGTAGTTCACAGTGCTTATTTTTTATTTGTATCTTTGCACGTTTGTCCCCTACCCAAAAGGAGAAACCTAATGAGTGATAACACATGGTTCATCATAGCCATCGTCATCTACATGTTGGTCATGGTGCTCATCGGCTATTGGAGTTACCGCAAGACAGAAAAATACGACGACTACATGCTCGCCGGCCGCGGGCTCAACCCTTTTGTCGCCGCAATGTCCGCAGGTGCCTCAGATATGTCAGGTTGGCTGCTCATGGGTCTGCCCGGCGCGCTGTTTGTCACCGGCATGTCCGAGTTGTGGATCGCAGTCGGACTCACCATTGGTGCATGGGCGAACTGGATGTGGGTGGCACCTCGTCTTCGTTCTTATTCCGAAATCTCGGCCAACTCAATCACCCTGCCTTCATTCTTTGAGAACCGACTTCGCGATAAATCTCGCGCGCTTCGCATCGTTGCAGCACTAATTATCATTGTGTTCTTCACCTTCTACATTTCTTCAGGCATGGTTGCTGGTGGAGTGTATTGGGAGTCCACGTTTGGTGGAGATTATCTACTCGGTATGGCCATTGTCGCAGGTGTGACAGTGCTGTATACCTTCATTGGAGGATTCCTTGCTGTGTCTTATACAGACGCAGTTCAGGGGACTATCATGTTCTTCTCGTTGATCATCGTGCCAATCCTGGCATATTTCGCACTAGCGAACCCCATGGATATTTGGAGCTTTGCAAGCTCTAATGATTACGGCCCGCACACCGATGGAATTGGCAATCCCACCTACTTCTCCATGATCAGTGGCATTTCTGCAGCAGCAATCATTGGTAACTTAGGTTGGGGTCTTGGATACTTCGGCCAGCCACACATTGTGGTTCGTTTCATGGCACTTCGCACACCAGCTGAAGCAAAGCAAGGTCGTCGCATCGGTATTTCCTGGATGATAATCTGCCTGATTGGTGCAACCTTTACCGCAATTATCTCCACAGTTTTCTTTGTACAAAACCCCGACGCCAACATCACTGACACAAGGGCTTATGAGTCCATCTTCCTAGATCTTGCCCGGATGCTGTTCCACCCATTGATCGCTGGACTTATTCTGTCTGCTGTTCTCGCGGCCATCATGTCTACCATGTCGTCACAGCTGCTGGTCACCGCATCTTCCCTGATTGAGGACCTGCTGAAGGTAGTTAAAAAGGACTCGCTGAGCGAACGCACCCTGATCATGCTGTCTCGTGCCACAGTCATCATTCTGGCGATCATTGCAGCAGCCATGGCTATTAACCCGTCTGATTCCATCCTCGGATTGGTGGGATTTGCGTGGGCAGGATTCGGCTCTGCATTTGGTCCGATCATACTTGCTAGCCTTTATTGGAAGCGTCTCAACGCCGCCGGCGCTATCTCCGGCATGATTACTGGTGCTATTGTCTCCATCGCGTGGGGTATGTCCCCACTAAGCGATACGTTGTATGAAATCATCCCAGGTTTCGCCTTGGCAACCATCGTGATGGTCGTTGTTTCCCTCCTGACAAAGGAACCCTCCGAAGAAATCCTCAACGAGTTTGAAACCGCCAAGGATCTGGCTGCCGCTGTGGAATCAAACGAGGATGTTGATTTCGCTGACGCAGCTAAGAAGCTTTCGAAAGAAAGTTAAGCCTTAGAGGGAACCAAACGCCAAGGTGATGAGTCTAACCCGAGTATGAAGAACTTTATTCGGGTACTCATCGCCTTTAGTGTTTTCCTCTGTATATATACCGTTGCTCCTCACATTGGCCGAGGTCCTGGAGACCTTGCACCAGTTACAGCAATCCCCCAACGAGCCACAGTCCTAGGCTATGACAGAGCCTCCATGTTTGGCGGATGGTTGGGTGGCGTGCGCGAAGGCATCGTGGATGAAGCCGGCGACACTGATCCATACTCCGGGAATCGATTAGACCTCTCTAGTGCCGAGGTGGATCATATTCTCCCGCTCAGCGCCGCCTGGGATCTAGGCGCACACCGGTGGAGCGCTGGCGAGAGAATCAGCTTTGCCAACGACCCCCTCAACCTCGTGCTCGTCTCAAAAGCTGAAAACCAAGAAAAATCCGATCAGCTTCCCAGCGAGTGGCTCCCCTCTGATCGACACGCACGATGTTGGTATGTGGAACGCCTTTTCGCCGTCGCTAATGCCTACGAACTTCCCCTACCAGAAGACGACATTCGGGTTAGCCGAAAACAGTGCGGGTTCGCCAAACCTTGGTGATCTAGTTAGTGTATATATCAAGCATTTTTCTTTTTGCACAACCATAATTGAAAGGTCCACCAGCCCGTGACCACCATCATGATCGCTATTCACGCTATTGCAGCAATCCTGTTCCTAGGACCAGCAACAGTAGCTAACTCTCAGTTCCACGTCCGCGCATTCGATGCACACAACGGCAACACCCAAGCCGCTGGCTCCGCAAAAACCCTTTTCAAGATCTCCCAGTCCTACGGCATGCTGTCCCTGCTCGTGCCTTTGCTGGGTATCGCCATCATGCTTCTCGATTGGTCCTTCTACAAGTCTGAAGGCCAGTTCCACGCAGCAATCGCTCTCAGTGTTATCACCTGGGCGCTGCTTCTCTTCGTCATCTTCCCACGCCAGAAGAAGATGATGGGCGCTCTCGGCCTCCTGGAGGACGACGAGCAGGCTGCAAAGACTTACGAGATCGAAAACTGGGACAAGGCGAAGAGCCAGCTGTCCATGTTCGGCGGCATCTGGGCTCTGCTGTGGGTCATCATCGCTGTGCTGATGTTCATCTAACACATCTCAAATTGCCAAAACCACCAAGAACTTTTTCTTGGTGGTTTTTTGCTGCTCAGATCCGAAGACTGCTCTGCTGCCAACCGAGTGCAGCTTAAAACCCAGCAGTTTTAGGCCTAATCACTAAGTACTCTTCAACTAGGCACGCTGCCCCATATCAGCACTTCCCACATCAAGAAAACGAGCACGCTACACGGAAGAATCCTGTTGTGAGTCGCCCATCCCGCCCCTCATAAGAAAAAATCCGTTGCCCTCTCAACAAAGAGAGAGCAACGGATTTTTCTAGCTAAGCACCAGACTCAGGCGAAAACCTGAGCTGAAGCTAAAGCGAACTCTTAATCGCGTCCGCCACGGTAACCGCCACGGCCACCACGGTCTCCGCGGTCGTCGCGTCCACGGAATCCACCGCGTCCGCCACGATCGTCACGGTCACGTCCACCGCGGAAACCTCCACGGCTTCCACGATCGTCACGGTCGCGTCCACGTCCACCGCGGTCATCACGGTCGCCGCGGAATCCGCCGCGTCCGCCACGGTCATCGCGCTCGAAGCGGCGTGGTGGGCGTCCACCGGAGTCGCGTTCGATGTTGATGAGCTGGCCGGAGATGCGGGTGTCGCGCAGGTTGTCAAGAACGCTCTGTGGGAGGTCCTTTGGCAGTTCAACCAGGGTGTGGTCGGCTGCGATGGTGATGCGGCCGAAGTCCTTGGAGTTCAGGCCACCTTCGTTGGCGAGTGCACCAACGATTGCGCCTGGGCGGATGTGCTGGCGCTTGCCCACTGCGAGGCGGTAGGTTGCCAGGTTCTCGTCGTCGCGGTCGAAGCGTGAGCCACGATCTCCGCGGCCGCCACGGTCACGGTCGCGTCCACGTCCACCACGGTCGTCGAAGTCACGGTCACGACGGCGGTCGTTGCGCTCGCGGCGCTCTGGTGGGAGCTCCTTGAGCAGGAAGTCGCCGGACTGTGCCTGGGTTGCCAGTGCCGCTGCGATGTCCTCTAGAGGAACGTCGTTGGCCTGGGAGTATTCCTTGACCAGGGTGCGGAACAGGTCCATCTGCTTGTCCTCGAGGGACTTGGTGATGGAGTCAGCAAACTTGACCTTGCGGAAGTCGTTGACCTGATCGACGGTTGGCAGTTCCATTTCGTGCAGTGGTGCGTTGGTTGCGCGCTCGATGGAGCGAAGCATACGACGCTCACGTGGGGTCACGAACAGGATTGCCTCGCCGGTACGACCTGCACGGCCGGTGCGGCCGATGCGGTGAACGTAGGACTCGGTGTCGTTTGGAATGTCGAAGTTAAGCACGTGGGAGATGCGCTCAACGTCAAGACCACGGGCTGCAACGTCGGTTGCAACGAGGATGTCCAGGCGGCCGTCCTTCAGCTGGTCGACGGTGCGCTCACGCTGTGCCTGAGCAATGTCACCGTTGATGGCTGCTGCGGAGAATCCGCGTGCACGGAGCTTTTCAGCAACTTCTTCAGTTTCGTGCTTGGTGCGCACGAACATGATCATTGCTTCAAACTCGGTGACCTCGAGAATACGGGTCAGTGCATCCATCTTGTTGCGGTGTGCAACGTTGAGGAAGCGCTGGGTGATGTTGGTGTTAGTCCTGGTCTCGGACTTAACGGTGATTTCAGCAGGGTTGTTCAGGTACTGCTTGGACAGGCGACGAATGCCGTTTGGCATCGTTGCGGAGAATAGTGCAACTTGCTTCTCGTCTGGGGTGTCCTCGAGGATGCGCTCGACATCTTCCTGGAAGCCCATGTTCAGCATCTCGTCTGCTTCATCGAGCACGAGGAAGCGCAGTCCGGAGATATCCAGGGAGCCCTTTTCGAGGTGGTCAATGATTCGGCCTGGGGTACCCACGACGATGTGAGCGCCACGACGCAGACCAGAGAGCTGAATGCCGTAAGCCTGTCCACCATAGATTGGCAGAACGTTCAGGCCACCGACGTGGTCAGCGAAGGACTGGAAGGAGTCAGCAACCTGAAGTGCCAGCTCACGGGTAGGGGCAAGCACAAGTGCCTGTGGGCTGCGCACGGACTTGTCAATACGGGAAAGGATTGGCAGCGCGAAAGCTGCGGTCTTACCGGTACCGGTCTGTGCTAGACCAACAACATCCTGGCCCTCCATGAGGATTGGGATGGTTTGTGCCTGAATTGGGGAAGGAGTTTCGTAACCCACCTTGCGCACAGCGTCAAGAACACGCTCTGGCAGTCCGAGTGCATCGAAGCCGGACTTGGCTTCCGTAGAGGATGACTCGTTTGAAGGCTGGTTAGCACCTTCCGAGGAGTCCTCATTCTCATTGATTACATTGCTCGCGTTGTCTGCATCTGCAGAGTCGGCGTCCTCAGAAGTATCCGCAACCCTGGTGATCTCTTCGCTACCCTCAGATGCTGGTGCATCTTCAACAGTGTTGGTTGGGGTTTCGAGAGCGAAGTCAGCTGATGCTGAGTCACCCTGCGGGGTTTCCTGAGATTCCGACGAAATGACGTTATTCGGCTGTTCTACGTCGCCGTTGACGTTCTCGGTATTACTCATTGTTCCTTTAAGTTACGCTAAATATCATCAAAACTCCATATGCAATTCCACTTCCGCCGCGGGTGCCCATACAGGTGAGCAGGGAAAATGGGACATTGCTCACATAAACGTCTCAAAAATGCTTTTCGACGTCCACTTCCACCCCATTCACGCGTCAATCCCAGTGACACGCGCCACCAATTCTCGACTTTGAGTCGTTGACCTCCACAGTGAAACATCAGTAAAAGTGCACCGACACTAAGAATCCTTATCCTTCAGAGTAAGGTGATCTGCGTCAAAAAATGTCCGCTATTCACCCGAAACGAGGTCAGCATCTCGATGAATGCCTCCCCTGCCCCAACCCGATCTTTTAAAGGATTGCGGGCTCGACACATTCACTTCATCGCGCTGGGTTCCGCGATCGGCACCGGCTTGTTCTACGGTTCCGCTGGCGCAATCCAAGCAGCTGGTCCATCAGTACTCTTGGTCTACCTTCTCGGTGGCGCCGTCGTGTACTTCATGCTGCGCGCACTCGGCGAGATGGCTGTCCACCACCCAGTCCGTGGCTCCTTTGCCGTTTACACCCGCGCACACCTAGGCGGATGGGCAGGCTACATCACCGGCTGGATGTTCGCGTTTGAGATGCTCATCGTCTGCCTGGCTGACCTCACAGCCATCGGCATCTATATGAACTTCTGGTTCCCCGGCACCCCACAATGGACTTGGGTGGTAGCCACCCTTCTTGTTGTCGGTGGCGCAAACCTCGCATCAGTGCGTTGGTTCGGTGAGCTCGAGTTCATCTTCACCATCATTAAGGTCACCGCAGTTGTCGCCATGATCGTCGGCGGCGCAGCCATCCTCGCATTCGGTCTCGGCGCCAACGCTGAAGTTGCCGGCGTATCCAACCTCTGGGAACACGGCGGATTCTTCCCCAACGGTGTTGAAGGCATGATCGCAGCCTTCATCCTTGTTCTCTTCGCATTCGGTGGCACCGAAATCATCGGTGTTGCAGGCTCTGAAGCTGAAGATCCTGAGAAGTCCATCCCCAAGGCTGTTAATACTGTCCCAGTACGCATCCTCCTCTTCTATGTGGGTGCCATCCTGGTGATCCTTGCCCTTAATCCTTGGCCTTCCATCACCGGCGAAGAATCCCCATTCGTCCAGATTTTCGACACCCTCGGCGTCAACTGGGCTGCTGGTCTCCTCAACGCCGTGGTCATCACCGCTGCACTGTCTGCCATCAACGCTGACCTCTTCGGGGCTGGCCGCGTTCTCACTGGTCTTGCGAAGGAGAACCTCGCACCAAAGGCCATGGGCAAGATCGCCAAGAACGGCGTTCCAGTCATGACCACCACCATCATGATCATCGTCTTGATCGTGGGAGTAATCCTCAACGCAGTGCTTCCTGAGCGCGTCTTCGAGATCGTCGCTTCCCTAGCAACCTTCGCCACAGTTTACGTCTGGCTGATGATCCTGCTCGCACAGGTGGGATCCCGCCGAAACATGCCGGCCGACGAGGTCAAGTCCCTGAAGTTCCCTGTCCCCTTCTACCCCTTCGGACAATACTTCGCGATCCTATTTATCGCCTTCACCTTCGGCATCATGGTCTGGTACGACAACTACCACCTGCCACTCGCCGTCGGCGTTGGATTCCTTGTCCTGATGACAATCCTTTACTACGCCACAGGCCGACCAAAAGCGATCGCTCCGATCAACTATGAAGAATTAGATCCGCGACGCGATTAATCCTTTTCCAAATAAGTAGGGCCTGAACTTTCGTTCAGGCCCTACTTATTTGTTAAACGAGTCATATTCCGCCCTCAACTTAAATAAACTCATCATCTGGAATCCCATGCATGGAATTTTCTGCGCATGACATAGACTTGAACCTTCTGAGAAGTGCTTTAATTGCGGTTCTTTCCGGAGAACACTTCCCACCCAAATCAAACACATTTTCTAATGTGGCTATGGTTGATGTCGTCCCCTCAAAGTACGTTCATCAACATCATTCGAGTTTTAGAACGGGTCTTCAATCGAATTCCCGAAGGAGTAATCGTTTACATGACTAACAAACCAAAAGTTGTTTCCACATTCACTGGTTGTGGTGGCCTTGACATCGGTTTCGAAGAAGAAGGTTTCGAGACTGTCTGGGCCAACGATTTCAACGAGCTCGCATGCAAGTCCTACCGCCACAACCTAGGCGACCACATTGTCCACGGTGATATTACGGAAATTGACCCTTTTACCGACGAGACCATTCCCGACGCCGATGTAGTCACTGGCGGATTCCCATGCCAAGACTTCTCAGTCATCTGGAAACGCCCTGGTCTTGACGGTTCACGTGGAGGCCTCTACAAAAACTTCCGCGACTTCGTTGCCGCAAAGCAGCCTAAGGTCTTCGTTGCAGAGAATGTAAAAGGTCTTCTCACAGCAAATAAAAAAATGGCAATCAAGACAATTGTTGAAGATCTTGAAGCAGTGGCACCCGGCTATATGGTGAAGCCACGCCTTTACAACTTCGCAGAGTACGGAGTTCCCCAGTTCCGCGAACGTGTACTCATTGTCGGTATTCGACTCGATACTGGGTTCAATTTCAAACACCCAAAGCCAACCCACGGCCCTCGAAGCGAAGGAACTCCCTATGTAACCGCTGGTCAGGCATTGGAAGGAGTTGAAAAGGTACCTTTCAACAACACTCTGCATAAGCAAATGCCACGCACGAAGCAAATCATTGATTTGATTCCGGAGGGTGGCAACTTCACTGATATTCCAAAAGACCACCCCCTTTACGTCAAAGGAATGATCAGCCACGTTTACCGTCGCATTCACCGCGACGAGCCTGCAAAGACAATCATTGCTGCTGGTGGCGGTGGCACTTGGGGATACCACTACCCTGAACCACGCGCCCTGACCAACCGTGAACGAGCTCGTCTTCAATCCTTCCCCGACACCTATGAATTCTTGGGTTCACCGACGGAAGTTCGACGTCAGATTGGCAATGCGGTTCCGCCACGTGGCGTTCAAGCATTGGCAGAGAGATTGATGAAGGTATTTACTGGTGACTACACTCCGGTAGATCTAACTGCTGAAGTTGCTCGTCTTCAGGCAATGTCCATCGCAGAACGCATCAAAGATGCTGAGATGGAAGTAGATTAGATTAATGCCCCTCGAGTTTATTGCAGATTCTCCAAATCCAAAGTCACCATTTAAGCCTTTTCGAGATCGCTTTTGGACACTCGCTAGTCAAACTAATCGGCTTGACATCGCGGTTGGATATGTAGATGTAGCTTCCTTAGTGGAACTAAATTCATACATTGAAGAGAATTCAAAAATCCAACTAAACCTCTTAGTTGGAATGCAATATTTCGAGGGTTTTACCGTTCCTCAACTGTCAGCACTTAACGCATTAGCCGATAGACTCCTTGAGGAGCAGCTCGGAAACATACTGATTTCCACTCGGGTTCATTATCACGGCAAGTTGTACTCGTTTGGAGCCAATTCGCCCAGCGAATGCGTCTATGTAGGCAGCGGAAATCTAAGCTCTATTTCACCAAGTTACTCTTCAACATATGAAGCAGGAGTCTTAGTTTCTGAAGGTAGTAGGCCAATTGTTGACTACATCCAGTCCACTCTCTTTAGACTTGGAACCCCTCTTAAAGAACTCGAAATCAAGCCTACAAATAGGGTTCTCAAGTCTCCGTTAGAAAAAATGGATACCGTCGAGAAAACTGAGGAAAGCGTTCCGGCCGAGCTAGTTCGGGAACTGACTCCGACATACAAATTTGCTATCCCGATCAAGGCCACCGAGAAGAGCAACCTGAATGTGTTTTTCGGGAAGGGTCGCGAACACAAAGCCACAGGGAGAACTCTTTCCCGCCCTTGGTACGAAGCTGAACTCATTCCGGGAACTGCGATTACCCGAAACAAGAATTACCCTCAAAACAAAGCCGAGTTCGATGTTGTCACTGACAACGGTTTCAAGTTTAAGTGCAATGTGAATGGTCAAGACGGCAATAAGAACCTACGCTCATCTGGGTCCCTATCCATTCTGGGTGCTTATTTAAAGGGCCACCTTGAAGCGAATGGTCTGTTAAAACCTGGCGAAAAAGTGACTGCTGAAGTCTTGGAAAAATACGGTCGCTCAACAGTTGACTTTATGTACTTTGAAGAAACGAAGCGCTGGGTTATGGATTTTAGGACTGGAGTAGCAAATGGCTAATACCGAATATTTCGATCGCTATCTTTCGCAAATTGATCAACCCACTTATGCGAAAGCAATATCGGAAACCACCGACACTTTCTATGAGAAGATTCTCGATGAATTCGACTGGGTTTCATTCCGCCAATGTCTCATGTACGGAGATGTCCAAAGCGGAAAAACCTCTCATGTCCTCGGAATCATTGGACGGGCATTTGACGAGGGAATCCGTTTTGCGCTGTTTCTCACTTCCGACAACACACGACTAGTTGATCAAACTTTTGAGCGTATTCTTGGAGCCTTTCCATCAGTCTCAGTATGTAATGGCAATGATGATCTACGTTTTCGCAGCACTGTCAAAAATCATAAAAATGACCAACCAGTCTTGGTTGTCCTAAATAAGAACAAAGCGGTGCTAAATCGATGGAAGAAGATATTCGAAACAACTTCAGCCATTCATGGTAAGCCCCTCTTGATCATTGACGATGAGGCCGATGCGGCGAGCCTAAATGCAAAAGTGAACCAAGGCCAACAGACGGCAATCAATAAGGTTCTAGAAGAAATTCGAAACTTTGCACCGTCATGTATCTATTTGCAGGTGACCGGCACACCACAAGCTAATCTTCTTCAGGCGAAATTGGACGGATGGCGTCCAGATTCAATTCTCTCCTTTGGACCAGGTGACAGCTACATCGGTGGTACCCAACTATTTAACGACATTCCGAATCCAAATGTCAGAGGCTTCGCATCAGGCGAACATGCTGAGAGCAAAACGCTCAACGATGCCATCGTTACTTTCCTCATAACTTCCGCTTTGCTAAAAGACCTGGGTGAATCCGGCTGCAATATGCTTATCCACAACAGTCGCCAGCGTGAGTTCCACGATTCCGCGGCAGAAACTGTCGAAGATGCAATCTCCGAGTTCCGAAAGACCCTCGATACAGAAGAGACCAAAGCCTTAATATCCAACATTTGGAAGTCTGAATTACAGCCTCTTTGTAAATTGAACAATTCAGTCGATTCAATTGTTGAGCTGCTCCACGATTTCTTACAGAATACCGAGCCTAAAACTGTCATCGTCAATTCTGACAACAAAATTGAAGAGGACGATGCACTAAAGACCGGCTTCAATGTAGTTATCGGCGGCGACTCTCTCGGACGAGGGCTCACCATCCCGAAACTACAGACAGTGTTCTATTCTCGAACATCCAAGTCGCCACAAGCAGACACTCTTTGGCAGCATGCGCGCATGTTTGGATATGATCGGCGTCTCGAATTCCTCCGAATTTTCATGCCCGGCGACGTATTAAAAACCTTTCACGAAGTCCATAAAGGCAATGAAGCGATCAAACGTCAGCTATCCAATAATCCTAATATCGATGAAATCAATATTGATTTGGACTCAAGCGTCCGACCAACGCGACGCACCGTGTTGAATAATGACTATCTAAAAACTCTTGTAGGTGGAGTCAACTATTTTTCAACAGATCCGGTTGTTCCAGACATGAAGAACTTAGACGAGATTCTCGACAAATTTTCCACACAAGATACTGATCTGAAAATTAGTACCCGTCAGGTTTCAACCATTCTTAAGCAGTTTGAAGCGGACCACAACGATTTTCCATTAAAGGCTTTTATCGGAATTCTCTCTGATAGACTCAATAAGAATCCCGCAGATCAAAGCTGGTTGTTCATTCGCAGAGGACGCAAAGTAAAACAAGGAACAGGTAGCCTGTTATCTGAGAATGACCGCAAGTCAGGCGATGCTATTACCTTGGATCCAGTCCTCACTCTTTATCGAATCGATCAGAGCTTAGGTTGGTCATCTTCGCCAATATGGGTTCCAAACTTAAAGCTTCCTAACGGCTCACTCTTCTATCGCAGCATCGAGTAATCAGCCGTCAACGTGTCGATTCCGCGCTTCTTTTAGCCTAGAAGGCTACAAAATGCTGCGGGGCAACGCTGTAAAAACAGCCTTGCCCCGTTACTACTACACCTCGACTCTAATCAGGGCTTCCAGCTCATCGGAATCCAGTACATCCAATTGCCTGAACCCAGATTCCAAGTTCATTTCTTTGGTAATCCGCTTGATTTCTTTGCTTTGATCTTTGGCCTTCGACTTTTGCATCGCTTCAAGAAGCGCCCAGCGCACTCTCTTATTCGATCCCAATTGTCGTTCAAAAATCGATTGAATTCGGTTTTGATTTTCAAATGCCCATTTGACGTATGCAAATTCATCATTTGACTCTCTGCTGGCTTGGTACTCAAGATCAGCATCGTGGGTCAAAGACGCGACCCACCAAAGCCTCGAAATGCCATGACGTATTAGGCGACGACGACTTGGTTTACCCAGAAGCCACCGTTCTTTTACTTTATTCTGCCATTTCTCTTCTCCTTCGACAGGCCATCGAGACTCCATATACGATCTGAGTGTCACCAGTGCAAGGTAACTCCAAAGTCGAGGATCGGCCGCGTCGGCGGGATTCAGGGGTCCAACTGCTTCCAATAAAGTAATGGCACTTCCGCTGTCTCCTGCTTTTTCGGAGTTTAGCTGAAATGGAAACTCAATTGGTGCTGGCAGTGGTAGCAATAATTCAGGGTTTGATGCAATCTCATCAACTTCAGCAAAAAAATCTTTAGAGGTGGCAGCTGTTTTCAAGCGCTCACTCAAGATGTCTAATGCAGATAAGTTGAAGATATTTTGAACAGTTAGAGTTTCCATTTAGTCCTCCTCGGTGAATAGTGAAACTGTTAAGACCTTGGTAACAACATCGCCCAAAAGCTGCTGTGCGATGGCAATCGGAGACGTCTCCGAATCAATTGAACGCAGAAGACTACTAACAGTCTGGAACCAAGTCTTATCGCTTAAGTCTTCTTCGCTATCATCGCTCTGATTTTTCTGAATAAAGCTGATTGTCTCCATAAGAGCGGGAAGAATGACAAGAGAGATTTGCAGATCGGGACGAAATGAAAGCTCCTGAAATCCACTAGCCATTTCTTTTGACATCAGAATGACTACCTGTTCGTCATCATCAAAATTGACCTTGATCTCACGTTTTTGGATTGGATCAACAGTGATGCGGAAACAAGACCCTACTGGCGGATCCATCGGATCGTAGAGCTTTCCAACCTTTATCGTGAAAAATCCACCGTTGGCTAGAAGATCGCCTTTTCTGATTTCAAATTTGTCTTGTGCGTAGTCTTCATGCTGATTCTGCCAAGAAAACTCTGAAATCGTTTTAGACGCTACTACGAAGATGTCAATCCGTACGTCCTCTCGAACTTCCCGCTGATCAAGCCAGCCTTTGAACGATGTACCATCAGCATGCTGGCGAACAACGTCAAGTTCGAGATAACCATTACTCATAGTCACTGGACAATCCCAACGAGCCATAAGCTCTGCTTCTCCGGACTTGAGCATCCTTGTCAGGTCAGGATCATCACTAGCAACTCGAAAACTGATCTCAATATCATCTACATCAGGCTTAAATTGCGCATTCTGCAGTTGAAAATTTGAACTGACATCATCTTGGTTTCCAAGAACTGGATGTGGGTAAGATCCAACAATAGTTGCCAATTAGACCACCGCCACGGAGAATCGTCGGTCTTCCAGGAATTCAATGCTCAGCTTTGCAGAAGCCGGCGTTCCAGCTATGTCTACGCCTTTTACCATGTTTCCCTCAAATTCAAGTTCTTTATCACCAGTCACGGTTTTGAGAACAACTTTTTTAATAGGTAGTACAAAATTGTCGTCTACTTCTCCACCTGGACCCAACGCTCGAAGGCTAATATTTCCAAACTCCGGGTTCGGGGAGGACAGGCGCAAATTAAATACAGATTTCTCAACTTCACTGGTGAACCAGCCACGAGCCCTTAGATCACCTGCCGGAATCTTCGAATTTCCGTCACCTGGTGAAGCATTTCCTGGAATGTCGCCACCAGAGCTCTTCCGTTCGGAGGAGCCACCGCGATCTTTGCCCTCAGTGCCAGGCATATCTCCCCCTGGTTCCCCATTCTTTTGGATCTTTACCGAAACAGATTTCCTTCGAGTAACTGGCTTTTTCTCTGTTTCACCATCAGGGGTGCCCTGGGTAGAAGTTGATTCAGTTGTGGTGCCTTCTCCATTCTTGGGGGCAGTAACAGTTTTGGCTTCAAATGTTCCAAGCTGCTCTACATCAACCGTCGTGGGCAGGTATTTTTCCAAGCCTTTAATCTCGACGGTATCTCCGACGACCTCGTCCATTCTTTCTTTCAATCCATCGCGAATGAAGTCCTTGACCTTTTTGATGGCTGCGCTACCACCTCTTTGCCGGGAAGCCTCCCACTTGTCATGTCGAGGTGATTCCAGAGCACGAAGTACTTCATTTCCTTCATCATTCGAGCACTCCATAATTGCGGCGTACCTCATGCGAATCGAGGTGTGGCGAAACTCAGTGATCATCATCAGTGGTTTTCTAATACCAATCGTGTGGTACTTTTCTGGAAAATTGTCATTGACCTCGACATAAAGCTTCAGTTCGCCCAAGCCTTTAATAGTCCTGACATAGGGTTCTGGATCTAATAACGCCTGGTAGAAGGGGTATACTTTTTCTAAGCTCTTGACATACATAGGCAGTGATTCTTGATCCAGAGTCCAATTTCCGCCACTGGTCTTGCCTGAAACGACCAATTTTCCGCGGTGAATGGCTACCAAAAAGTTCTTGATGATTGCATTGCGGATGTCTTCAAGATTCCTATCTTCATCCGTTGCTGCATACCCCAAGATGTATACGTCGGTTCCAAATTTATCTCTGGTCTCGAATGGTCCCAGTGAGCTCGGTGACCTGAGGTACTTAAAATCATCTTCAATCTTGCGATCGATGAAGAATCCGTCAGGCTGCAGATCCTCGCCACCCGGAAGTCGATGTGTCGCCAACTGACTATAACCAGCGAAGACAACTTCAGAAACACCCTTTGGAAGGGAAGTCCAAAATACAGTGTGGACGTCTGAAGCCAAGGTACCCACAGATGAGCCAACACCAAAGCTTCCTCCGCCACCATCTTTGTCAGCACTAATGCCCGCACCGCGGGTTAGTGCGGCCAAAGGAGAAGGACCCTTTCCGTCCCTTCGTTCGGATCCAGTTAGTCCACGGGTTCCATAATCTCCAACACGCAGAACCATGAGGGACTTTTGTTGGATTGCCTCTGCAGCATCCTTCAGTCGTGTATTTCTCTTGTCGATGGATCGAGTGGATTCATCAGCCGCGATGATGTGTTGGCGCAAGTTCTCTACATCAGGGATGGTGGAAGTCTCAACTTCAGCGAGTTCAAATTCCAGTCGAACCACTCCGTCACCATCTGGATCGACTGCATCTAGAGAGTTCTGTCCGAGCTCCCTCACCAAGGACTCAGCAATTGAAGTGCCCTTGAAATGTTCCTCATCGGAGGACGTTGCACCATAAGCTCTTGAACGTCCTGCTTTCTCGAAAAGAAAACCATAATCGCTTTTAGCCATCAAACTCTACCCTTCTTTCGGATTTGACCCCTGGATCAAACTTGGATTTCGTCTCCCACAGTTCTGCCTCAATTGCAGAAAACAGTGCGTCTACATCCGGTTGGTCGTATTCATAATTCTTTTTGTTCGCCAAATTTCCCAAAAGATTGATCTCTTTAAGTAACCGATCTCCACGACTTTTAGCGAGGCGTCTGAAGCGTTGCTTCTTCGACTCTTCAACCACTGCAAACCCCTTACTTAGGCTACATATCGGTTATATAGCCAATATATAACCACTATCTAGATCTCTTGTCTAGTCGAAATTGAAAATCTATCCAATAAATTCAAAAGTTCTCATACTTTTGCACCCAAAAGACCTTAGCCCCTAACACTGCCCCGCCCATATAAAGTAGGCCCCACCGCAACCAAGCGTCGAAAAGCAAAATCTTTTCGACGCTTTTTTGGTGACTTGTCAACAAGGGGGAGTAAAATCAGTCATTGACAGGAAAAGGTTGACCACAATCGGGGTTAACCTTTATAAAGTTAAGCTGTGAGCGGGAACTTAGGAATAAACTTCAACGACAACCTTTAAGAAGCTCTTATTGGTTCTTCGTTTTGTATCGATAAATACAATCGGTTTCCTGGCTTAATAAGGCTGTTCCTGTCAACCTGCAATGGAAGAGGAAGTGTACCTAGCGTGGATGTCGTCGACATCGCACGGTGGCAATTCGGAATTACCACCGTCTATCACTTCATTTTTGTCCCACTGACCATTGGCTTAGCGCCGCTGGTCGCGATCATGCAAACGTTTTGGCAAGTTACCGGCAAAGAGCACTGGTATCGGGCCACAAGATTTTTTGGCACTGTGCTGCTCATCAACTTCGCGGTTGGTGTCGCAACAGGCATTGTGCAGGAGTTCCAGTTCGGTATGAACTGGTCGGAGTACTCGCGTTTCGTCGGTGATGTTTTCGGCGGACCGCTGGCTTTAGAGGGGCTCGTCGCGTTCTTCCTTGAGTCTGTGTTCTTAGGTCTGTGGATTTTCGGATGGGGGAAGATTCCCGGATGGCTGCATACTGCGTCCATTTGGATCGTTGCTATTGCGACGAATATTTCTGCCTATTTCATCATCGTGGCCAACTCGTTTATGCAGCATCCGGTGGGTGCTGAGTATAACCCTGAGACTGGTCGGGCGGAGCTTACTGATTTCTGGGCTCTTCTCACAAACTCCACCGCGCTGGCTGCATTCCCGCATGCTGTTGCCGGTGGTTTTTTAACAGCTGGAACTTTCGTCCTCGGAATTTCGGGTTGGTGGATTATTCGTGCGCACCGCCAGGCGAAGAAGGCTGAGTCGGAAATCGAGTCGAAGCATTCGATGCACAGGCCGGCGTTGTGGGTTGGTTGGTGGACCACAGTTGTCTCTTCCGTGGCACTGTTCATCACTGGCGATATCCAGGCGAAGCTCATGTTCGTGCAGCAGCCGATGAAGATGGCGTCGGCGGAATCCTTGTGTGAAACCGCCACAGATCCAAACTTCTCCATTCTGACAATTGGTACGCACAACAACTGCGATACGGTAACCCACCTGATCGATGTTCCGTTTGTGCTTCCATTCTTGGCTGAAGGAAAATTCACCGGTGTGACTTTGCAGGGTGTAAACCAGCTCCAAGCTGCAGCGGAGCAAGCATACGGTCCTGGCAACTACTCCCCTAACTTGTTTGTCACCTACTGGTCATTCCGCGCAATGATCGGCCTGATGCTTGGTTCTTTGGCTATCGCTGCGATTGCGTGGCTGTTGCTGCGTAAGAAGCGCACACCAACTGGAAAGATTGCTCGTCTGTTCCAGATCGGCAGCCTCATTGCCATTCCGTTCCCATTCTTGGCTAACTCTGCTGGTTGGATCTTCACTGAGATGGGCCGCCAGCCATGGGTGGTGCACCCGAATCCTGAATCTGCCGGCGATGCCCGAACAGAGATGATCCGGATGACTGTTGATATGGGTGTTTCTGATCATGCGCCATGGCAAGTCTGGCTGACTCTCATTGGCTTCACGATTCTCTATCTCATTTTGTTCGTGGTGTGGGTGTGGCTGATTCGCCGCGCAGTTTTGATCGGACCACCAGAGGAAGGCGCTCCATCCGTGGAGGCAAAGACTGGACCAGCAACTCCAATTGGTTCAGATATGCCCATGACACCGCTGCAATTTACTGCCGCTGCCCCAACCACAGGTGAAAAGGAATAACCATGGATCTCAATACCTTTTGGTTTATTCTCATCGCATTTTTGTTTGCGGGATACTTTCTCCTCGAAGGATTCGACTTCGGCGTCGGAATCTTAGCGCCCATCATCGGCAAAGATCCCGCCGCTAAAAACACGATCATCCGCACCATCGGCCCTGTCTGGGACGGAAATGAAGTGTGGCTGATCGTGGCAGGTGGCGCCTTGTTTGCTGCATTCCCTGAGTGGTACGCAACGATGTTCTCCGGAATGTATCTGCCGCTGTTCCTCGTGCTTGTGTCCTTGATTATTCGCGTGGTGGGCCTTGAATGGCGCAAAAAAGTCGATGATCCTCGTTGGCAAAAGTGGTCTGACCGGGCTATTTTCATTGGCTCTTGGACTCCACCGCTGATGTGGGGATTCATCTTCGCCAATATTTTGCGTGGCATGCCCATCAAGGCGGATCACACCATCAATGCTGCGGCAGCCCTTCCTGGCATGGTCAACGTCTTCGCCATTCTGGGTGCACTTGCGTTCACCGCACTGTTCGCCCTTCATGGTCTCGCATTCATCCGCCTGAAAACTGCTGGTCGGGTGCGCACCGATGCGGCGAAGGCAGCTCCAGTCGTCGCACTTCTCGCTGCGGTGACTGGTGGACCTTTCGTGTTGTGGGCTGCCATCGCATACGGCCGTTCCTGGTCCTGGATCCTCGCAGTGCTGATCATCGCAGCGGTTCTCGGTGGAGCTTTCGCACTGATCAAAGACCGCGATGGATTAAGCTTCCTGTCCACTTCCGTCGCTGTCATCGGTGTAGTTGCACTGCTGTTTAGTTCCCTATTCCCCAACGTCATGCCAACAACGCTTGCCGATGGCGTGAGCCTGGATATTTGGAACGCCTCCGCAAGCGACTACGCATTTACTATCCTGACCTGGACCGCCGCTGTGATCGCACCGCTGGTTGTCCTCTACCAAGGCTGGACCTACTGGGTGTTCCGCAAACGACTTCACGCCGAGCCAGTGTCTGCCTAAAAGTTGGAAAAATTGAGTACTAGATCTGACGCTCCGGCTAGTCGCCGCACAGGCCCCGTCGATCCGCGGCTTTTGCGCCTATCCCCCGCTACCCGCCGTTGGGTGATAATCGCAGGTGTTCTCACCGCGTTGAAAACCCTCGCGACAGTCGCAATGGGCTTGCTCATCGGACAGATGGCAGCGGGCATCATTGAGGTTTCGGGAAGTTCTTTGCCCCGAATGGAACTCATCGCGCTCGCCATCACGGTGGTTGTGCGCGGACTTCTTGCGTGGGCACAGAACCGGTTCGCGGAACGGGCATCGTCCCAGGTGACTGTGGATCTTCGGGAGAAAACCCTGCGGCACCTGGCACAAAGCGATCCCCGCACCATCGATCAAGCCTTGTGGCGCACCCGTTTGACCTCTGGCCTTGATGGTTTGGGGCCTTACCTCACCGGATTTTTGCCGGCACTGGCCGCCACGATCATTGCCACCCCGGTCATGCTCGCAGTCGTGGGTTGGCTGGATGTTGGGTCCATGGTCATCGCGATCATCACGCTCCCCCTCATTCCGGTGTTCATGTGGCTGGTGGGAACACTCACCGCAGGTCGCACCGAACAACGCCTCAGCGACCTAGCCATTTTGGGAGGTCAGCTGCTTGATCTCATCGCAGGCTTGCCCACCTTGCGAGCATTCAGGCGCCACCAAGACATGGCAGCTCAGGTCACGCGACTATCCTCCCAACATGCAAGCTCCACGTTGAGCGTGCTGAAAATCGCGTTCCTTTCCAGCTTTGTGTTGGAATTTTTGGCCACACTATCGGTCGCATTGGTAGCGGTTGGCATCGGATTTCGCCTGCTTGCGGGCGATCTCACCCTCGCCATCGGCCTGACCGTACTGATCATCATCCCAGAGGTCTACGCGCCGATCCGCGAAGTCGGCACCCGCTTCCACGACGCCCAAGACGGCCTGGTTGCCACCGATGAGATCCTAAAATTACTCAGCGTTTCTTCGCTTGTCGACGCGCCTACCCACACACCCCGCGACGTTGCAGGCGGGCTGGAGGTGAGCGTCGAAAAGCTTCGCGCTGATGGACGCGATGGGCCGAGGCCTGCTGATTTGTCGTTCACCGCAAAGCCTGGGCAGTTGACGGTGCTGTGGGGGCCAAACGGCAGCGGCAAATCCACGGCCTTGCTAGCGGTGTTGGGCTTGGCGACGGAAGGCATCACTGGAGAGGTTTCCGTCAAGGATGCCTCTGGCCAGGAATTTAAGGACAGCGCATTGTGGGAGCACTGCGCATATTTGCCGCAGCGGCCGGTCATTGATCCGGAAAGTGTCAGTGATTATGCGGAACTTTCGCTTGGGCAGCGCCAACGGCTTGCGCTGAAACGTGAGATTGGGGCGCAATTGCTCCTGTTGGATGAGCCGACCGCGCACCTGGATCCAGACAACGCTGCGATCATGATCGAGCAATTGCAGGATGAAGCCCGCCGCGGCACCACTGTGTTAGCAGTCTCGCACGATCCGTTGCTGCGTGCGGCTGCCGATGAAGTGGTGGAGGTCAAATGAACACCCTGGTAAAACTTCGTTTCCGCGAGCTAATTCCCGCCGTTGTTGCAGGTAGCGTGACGATGATCGCCTCCATCACCCTGACGGTGGTGTCGGCCTGGCTGATCACCAAAGCTTGGGAAATGCCGCCAGTGATGGATCTGACCGTGGCGGTCACCGCTGTGCGCGCCCTGGGCATTAGCCGTGCGGTGTTCCGTTATATAGAGAGAATCGTTTCGCATGACTTGGCGTTGAAGGCAGCCAGCCGAGCCCGTTCGAGTGCATATCAACGCCTGGCTTCGTCGCCAAACTCTGCGTTGACGATGCGCCGCGGCGAACTGCTTAGCCGCCTCGGTGCGGATATCGATTCGGTTGCCGATGTCATCGTCCGCGCCATCATCCCTGCCGGAGTTGCCCTGCTCACCGGAGTTTTCGCGATCATCTTCACCGCGATCCTCAGCCCCGCAACAGCACTTGTCCTGGCTATTGGTTTGATTGCTGCTGCGATTATCCCTCCTCTGCTTGCTGTCCGCGGAGTTAAAACAGCCGAAGCCCGGCGCGCTGAATCCAGCGAAGCCTACTTGAGTTCCTTGGATCAGGTGCTGTCCAACCAGGCGGCGCTTCGTGTTCGTGGTGAAATGCCGGCCGCTCTGTCCAAGGCGGATGTGGCTGCGCGTTCCTATTCTTCTTCACTGGAGGCAGGCGCGAAAGACACTGCCATTGGCGCAGCGAGTTCCCTGTGGATTCACGGTTTCACTGTCATTGGTGTGCTCATGGTTTCCGCGTCACTGTATGCAGATGGAAGCCATTCACCGCAGTGGTTTGGTGTGTTGGTGCTGCTTTCACTCGCAGCTTTCGAGGCTGTCTCTGTTCTCCCCGATGCTGCGATTGCTCGTACCCGCGCCGCAGATGCCACCAGGAGGCTTGCGGAAATCTCGGCGCTGCCAGAATCTGTCTCTCTTGAGCTTCGCACGGCCTCTGACCAGCCCGTATTACGCGCCGAGAATCTAGTTTATGGATGGGACAGCGACCTAGGCACGAGCAACCTGGATCTCACCTTTGGTTCACGACATGAAATCATCGCGCCCTCTGGAACTGGCAAAACGACCCTGCTGCTCACACTTGCAGGACTGTTGGAACCTCGTGGAGGCCAAGTGCTTATCGACGGCACCAATCCTTCCGAGTTGAAAAACGCCGTGCTGTTCAGTCCAGAAGATGCCCACATTTTTGCCACCACGGTCCGAGATAACCTAGCACTCGGAGCACCGGAAGCAACCGACGCGGAAATGACATCGATCCTGGGACATGTTGGTTTGTCAGAGTGGGTTCAAGGTTTACCCGATGGTCTTGGCACTGTCCTTGATTCAGGTGCCGATAGTCTCTCGGGAGGTCAGCGCCGCCGCCTGCTCCTTGCCCGCGTACTACTAAGTGATGCACCAATTCTGCTTTTGGATGAACCCACCGAGCACCTCGACACTGCAGGCTCCTCTGAAATCTTGTCTATGCTGGCCTCCGATGAGCTCCCAGGTAAAAGGGCTAGGCGCACCGTGGTGATTGTGAGGCATGTGAGGTAATTTTGCCCCGCTGTCTTCTGACCAGAATGATGTTAGTCGGTGGCCGTTGTCGACTTAGGTCATAGGGGAAAGAATGTGCGAATATCCACCACAGATTCGAGATTTCCATCCTTCTGTGGTTGATTTTTGCAACTTAGCCCCCGGAATGTGCAAAAATCTGTTCGATTTTTACTTTCCACGCGGCCTGTCAAGTAAATGTGAAGAATGACGTAGGATTTCTCAGATACTGATCACTCAATCAACAGATACTCATCACCGACCCGACTCGCATTAATACTCACCTTCCGCGCCGGCACCTTCACCCTCGGTGGACGATGAAACCTCTCCGGATGAGCCGCATAATAACGCCGCAACACACCCCGACGCTGCTGCGCGGTAGACACCCAACTGCCATCAAAGACCTGCTCCGGAATGAAATTCGCAATCCCACTGTGATAATCCGTGGTGTTATACGCCGAAATCACCAACCCCAAACTCTCATCAGCATCAGTGATCGAATCATAAACCTCCAACCCCAAACGATGATGCTTAATCGTATGATTCACCGACTCACAATGCGGATTATCATTGCTAACCCCAGGCCGAATCAACGACTGCTCCACCCCATAACGCTCAAGCATCCTAGCCATATCCTTGCTCGTCATAATTGAACCGTTATCGGAATGCACCACCTCAACACGACCTAAACCTTCCTGCTTGATCGTCTCCTCGATCAACATGACAGCCACATTTTTGTCTTCACGTGACTGCAACGTCCACCCCACAATCTTGCGGGAAAACAAATCCATCACCACATGCAAGGCATACAACACCCGCGTATGTGATCCCTTCACCCACGTCACATCCCACACAAACACCTGACCAGGACCTGTCGCTGTCACCGTCGGCACAGTTGCTGGTTCACGAGTACGTCGCGCAGGTTTAACCACCGGATCACGCAAGGTCTGCGCAATCCGGTAAAACATCCGCTCACCAGCTAAAAGCCGCTCGCCACTATCAAGATGCTGGTAATAGATTTGTCGCACACTCAACCCCTGCTCAAACCCGGCAGACAGCAGCACGGCGATCTGGGCGCGGTCAGCATCACTGATGCGTTTAGACCCACTGCGCTTAGTATGCGGGATCGGGTTTTTCACCCGCGACCTGGGATGGTGTCGGTAGTAGTAACTAGATTCCGATAGCCCTAGAACAGCAAGTGCATTCTTTTTGGAATACCCGCTTCGGCGTAGACAGCTAATCAGGTGCTCTTCAAGATCAAGGTTGCTCTGATACATGCTGCGCTGTGATGTGGATAGTGTTGCGCCTCCTCGTCTTATTCCGCGCCATCCTTGTGCATTATCGCGATAGCTTTTCCCAACGCATCAATTGCGGTGTGGAGCTCCTCATTGTTTTTCTTCAGTTTCGCAATCGTTGTGTCGGAAGAATTATTCCGCGCCTCAGAGGCGTCGAGCTTGGCTTGCATTTCTTCGAGCTGGGCGCGCAGTGCGATGTTTTCGCGGACTTCCTTGAAGGTCATGCGTCCAGTCTGGCGTGGAATCAGCCCACGTTCAAGATCACCATCGGCCAGGCCCCTGCGCCATGTCGCAATCGTTGATGCTGACAGGTTGTGCTGGGCGAGGTATCTACCTTTCGTGCCGTGGGGGCGGGAGAGGTAGGCGATGACGTGGTCTCGTTTTTGCTCCGGGGTGAGCTCTGCTGTGTCGACGGTGGGAATGTTCACGGTCATGATGGATTGTCTCCTTAGCTGGTTTTGACTGCTTCACATTCAGCTAAACAGAAAGGGCCAGGCCTGTTTGTGGTGAGTCCTTGACCAGCAAACACCCAGGTTTCACATCTGCCCCACTGGTCCCAAAATGTCGGCCTCCTAGAATCACGTTTAAGGCCTCAAACAACATCAACCCAGACACAGACCCATTTGGGATAGCTCAACCCCTTAAATCGCCTTCCACAACAAGGCGCCAAGAACCGAACTACCCCACCACCTCCTCAACCTTCACCCCTCGCGCACGCCCATGCTCCACAGCCCAGGCGCGCAGCTTTTTATCCAAATCGGTGGTGCGATATTCCGGAATGATGAACGGCCCCTCGATGTGAAGATGAAGCGCACCACCGCGGGAAAACTCCGGAACAATAGTTAGCTGCATCGCTGCGATCATCCTGCCACGAGCGTTTCGAACCACCGCCAGGAAATGCGAAGACTCGTGTGTCAGCAGGTCAAGGGCATGTTCAAGATCCACCAGCTCACAAGGGTCGGCTGCGTTTCGGGCAAGCAGCGGGGCGATCTCGGAAATATCGGCGCGAGTTCCATGCCGAAGTGTCAGCTGTTCCCCGCCAGCCTGCAGATTTACAGTCCCGGCCTCGGCACGCATTCGAGCAACAATCGCATCAATCCAGCGGCCCACATTTTCCCGCGCCACCAAAGAGTCAGGATAACGACAGCGAAGGTGCGCGCCGGAGCGATCCAAAATAAACCACAGCATCACACCATCGGTGCGCAGTGAGGCACTGACATACTGGGCTTCGAGGCCAATATCGTCAATGCTCACTGGGAGTCGGCGCAGGTCAAGCCAAGAAATGGCAAACATTCCCGGCGTTTCAGGCATCCCTCCCCACGGTTCAAGCAGCTCAGCCAACGGGTAGCTCCCCAAAGAAACAGCCTCGCGAACAGCCTGGGCTGCAGTGTGAGGATCGGAATCTGGCACCTCAATGACCGAATTGGTGATAAACCACCCGACACTATCGTGCCAGCGCTGATCGAAACGGCTATGGACTGGGAATACAGCACGCAACGGAAGGTCCGCCAGTGCCGCTGTAACATCAGCCATCACTGAAATAGTCAAGGCCAGGGAGCTTACCTGTTGTGCGCGGGCACGTGCCGAGTAAATCGCCAAGCCATTGACCCCGAAAATGTCGCGGACTTCAACGCGTTCAGGCATGGAGATGGCATCGCCAAGCGGTAGCGGGAACTGAGGCATTTTGCCGCCGCCCGCTTCTAAAATTTCGCGCCACCGCTGATGAATCTGCTCCGGTGCGGGCGGGGCCGCTAGCAGTTCCGCTGTGTGCGATTCGAACGCCAACGGTGGCTCAACAGGAAGTTCCATATCGAGCGCAGCCAACAAATCGCGCACAATAACCAGCATGGACCACATATCCACATGCGAATGATCACTGCCAATAATCACCGTGGGACGCGGATGCGCATCAATAATGCACAAACTATGCGCTGGCCTCGAGTATGGCGAACACTGCCGATTCAACTCCGCCCGCAGTGCCTCATTAATACTCTCACCAGGCGCAACGGCATGATCAATCCATTTCCCCGGGCCCACATCAATGCGGTGTTGCTGCACCTCCCCACCCATTCCCGTGCTAAATACTGTGCGCAAGGTGCCGTGCCGTGCAATCACCTCAAGCCACGCGCGCTCCAATTCCTCACGGCTGACTGCCTTGGGCATAGAAACACTAATCGCCATCCAGCTGCCCGGACGCTCCCCGGCGCCCACGTGTCGTTGCTGATCAAAGGAGACCGGCACCGCCTCACCCGGAGCCGATGCATAAGGGTGATAGCTGCTCAACGTACCAAACGGAAGGTTTAATTGATCTACATGTGTCAGTCTCATGGCACTATAATAGCCCTAGTATCTATAGATTAATAGAAAATAATTTAGGAAGTTTCCATGAACACTCCCCTCCAACACAGCACCTTCCCCGTCCCCGGCGCGCAACTCTCCACTTCCTACAGCGACGAACACGGCCAAGCCGTCATCCAACTCCACGGCCTCACCTCATCCCGCCAACGCGACCGCCTCCTTGACCTCGACCTCGGCCGTGGCCTTTCCGGCACGCGCCTTTTGCGTTACGACGCCCGTGGCCACGGCACCTCCACCGGCCGCGCTGCCTCCACTGATTACCAGTGGGACACCCTAGCGGGTGACCTTTTAATGCTTCTCGACGCCCACTTCCCCCACGAACAAGTCCACGGCGTCGGCCCCTCCATGGGTTGCGCCACCCTCCTCAAAGCCGCCGTATTAAACCCCGACCGATTCTGCGGCTTCACACTCATGCTCCCACCCACTGCCTGGGAATCCCGAAAAGCCCAAGCCTCCGAATACTTATCCCGCGCAGAATTCTTAGAAACCCACGGCATGGACGCCTTCCTCAACGCCGAAAAACTCCACGCCCAACCACCAGCAACAGTAGGAACCCCCGACACAGTCCCCGACATATCCGCCGAACTTCTCTCCTGGGCTTACAGAGGTGCCGCCCAAAGCGACCTACCCTCCAAGGAAGAAATCACCAAAATAGCAGTCCCCACCACCATCTTGAGCTGGATCGATGACCCCGGACACCCCGTATCCACAGCAATCGAACTAACCCGCCTCATGCCAAACGCCCAACTCCGCATCGCCACCACCCCAGCGGAAGTCGCGCGGTGGCCACAACACCTTCGCGATGACCTGCGGTTGGACTAAAAACCTTCATTATCTGGTTTGGTTCAGGAAGCTCATGATCTCCGGCCAATCTTTGCGGGTCTGCTGCATGCCTGCATCGAAAGATGCGCGGAGTTTCTTCAAATTGATTTCCGTGTTCTGGATGTTCATGTTGTCCGCAAAGAACACGTAGGCGCTGCCTTGTTTCTCTAGGTCGAGGATCTGTTGCTTTACCGAGTTATACAGTGCAGGACGCGCGATGGTGAGGTCGGCGATTGTGGGGAAACGTCGTAAAGCAGCTTTGATGAAACCCGGGCGCCCGATCTCCTTGCGCCAATAATCGCGCGGGCGGGAGGCGATAACGAAAAAGCGGGTGAAGCCCGCATCGATGGCCGGCTGTAGCATCAAACCGCCGGTCTCCCCGACCGCGCCATCGACATATGGATTGCCGTCGATGTAGGTGATCGGCATGAAACCAGGCATGGTCGACGACGCGCGAACCCGCTTCATCAGAGCGCTCAAATCCGGGGTGTCTTCCCTGCCCCAAAAAACGGTCTCGCCGGTATCGGCACGCACCGCAGAGAGTTGAAACGGCGTGGGGTCGGCTGAAAAAGTGTCAAAATCGAAAGGAAATTCCTGGTCAGGTTGCGTGGAGGTCTCATAAATATCCAACGCATTGAAATAGCCCCGACCGCGCACCAATGGCTGAATTCCTGAATAACGGCGATCAGCCGCGAACTCCACGAAACTCGACACCGTGCGGAAACGATCCGCCGAAAGATAATTCACCGTATGCGACGCGCCCGCTGAGACTCCTCCGACCCAACCGAAATGAATATTGTTGGCGATCAACTGATCAATCACCGCAGCAGTATAAGAATTTCGGGTTCCACCGCCCTCAATGATCAACGCAACATCATCAAAATTCTGGGCAGGGATTTGAGGCATGTGTTCGAGAGTAGTCCTTAATCTATGTCTCGCGGGGCCGCCACATCGCACGCACCCGACGATTGTGTTGACGCACCATCATCCCCGAAGGAAACCCACCCACCACCAGAAGCAACAGTGCCCACAGCCCAAAGAAAGGCTGCGCAAACGCCGCTGCGACAATCAAAACGAAAAAGCCCGCCGCGCGGAGAAAATAGACCAAGAACTGGCCTTTTTGCTCGAAATCAATATCGTGACCTATGAAATACGGAATCAATCCATAGGGTTCGAGCATGCTCCAACGGGCGGTGGCGATGGCTGCGAGAATAGTCCCCGCAATGAGGAACACAACACTCGCTATGATTGTCATGCGCTAATTCTGACAGCACACCGCTATTTTATGCAAGGGATGCTTAGGCCTTTTCCTTAGGCTTTATCGCGGACTTTCTTGCCACGGTAAACCTGACGAGCTTCATTTTCCTGTGGCTCACTGAGGTAACGCTTCAAAGAATCATCCAACTCAATCATCCACGGAGTGTGGTGTTCAACAGAGGTGGTGCCCGTCATCACGGAAGTATAGGTGTAATCACGGTAGTTGAGGATATCCTCCTTCTTCGACTTCACCCAGCCCTTCAAGATGTTCGCAACTTCCTTCAGATCAAACGAAGGATAATCGGTCTGATCGATAAGATCCTCGACGTAATCGCACTGGAAATCAATCTGATCATTCTTAGACTTCAGGCCCTCGAAATGTGACAGCCACTGATCCATGTGATTGCGCTGCGCCTCCTTGGAAGGAAGAGCCACGCGGCCCAAAATGACATCGCGAACATACCAAGCCTGAGCATCAAACATGTTGAACGTCAGCCACTGATCCTGAGCACCCAACCAGAACAGCTGGTTATTAGCCTCGGACACCACGCCACGATAAAGCGTATCCGGGTACAGGTTGTTTGGTGAGCTTAAAGTCAGCTCAGACGGCATAAATGGGTAATGGTGTAAGTAACCAGTACAGAACACCACGATGTCAACCTTGCGCTTTTCACCATTGACAAAGTGAACCTCGGAGCCGTCGAAACGCTCAACCAAAGGAAGCTCAGTCATCTCTTCAGGCCACTCATACCCCATTGGTTTTGAGCGGTAAGAGAAAGTCACCGAACGAGCACCCATCTTGTACGCCTGGGTACCGATATCTTCCGCAGAATAACTTGCACCAATCAACAAAATATCCTTGTCAGCAACAGCCTCTGCACCACGGAACTCGTGAGCATGCAAGATCTGACCTGGGAAAGTCTCCACACCATCAAAGTGAGGGACGTTCGGGAAGCTGAAGTGTCCAGCGCCAACAATCACGTTGTCATAAGTATCACTGCTGGTCTCACCGGTGCGGAGGTTCTCCACCGTCACGGTGAACAGCTTGGTGGCCTCATCAAAACTCACCCAGCGAACAACATGCGCGAACTTGATGTACTTCTCAACGTTCGACTTCTTTGCACGACCTGCAATGTAATCCCACAACACTTCACGTGGAGGGTAAGAAGAAATTGGCTTTCCGAAGTGCTCATCGAAGCTGTACTCAGCAAATTCGAGAACTTCCTTCGGACCGTTTGACCACAGGTTTCGGTACATACTTGAGTGCACAGGCTCACCATAAGAGTCTGTTCCCGTGCGCCAAGAATAATTCCACTGCCCACCCCAGGTATCCTGCTTTTCAAAACACACCAGCTCAGGGATCTCATGACCCTGCTTTTCAGCAGACTCAAACGCCCTCAACTGAGCGATACCACTCGGACCTGCACCAATAATCGCAACGCGCTTATTCTTCACAACCATCTCCATGAATGCCTCCTATACCCATTCCGCAAAAGGCGGCCTTCACTTAAAACACCAACATGGCAGGGCAAACGAAACAATGCGTGCCACAGACCATGTACAAAAAGTTTTACATCCTCCACCCGAAGCCATCAGGAACTCACTTAATGCGGCAGGCTTCCCTGGTCTGGGGCCTCACTCGATTAAGGATTCACCATGAATCCACCTCGGTGCACCACCTGGATGGCGGCGAACTCGGACGAGACATACATGTCAAAAACTTCAGCCTCAACTAACTGAAGTCCATGTAGGACCTTAACAGATCAATTCAGGGCTCGCTAGTTCTTAATATTTAACACCTATTTAATCAGTCATGCGGTTTATGTAAATTTGCTGGTTGTTGCGGGATTTTGGGAATTTTAGTGGGATTCTAAATAAGTTTTACTTTTTTATTGTCGATTGCTTGTTTTGCCGTGGTTGCGCATTTCGAGAGAGGTGCTGTATGGCGTTTTAAGGGCCTCAATTTTCTGAATGTGCGCTTGTAAGGACACAGCCATGAACGGCGCTTAGAAGCGATTCTGAGAGGGCAAAGTTTTTAGGCGCGAGCTCGCAACTTACCCCGCTTCGTGGGCACCAGACAGGCGTGCCCACGAACCCCTCAAATCCAAAACTTGGGCATCTGTGGCCGGTATCGAGGGCGATAAAACAAACCACAGTGCCCACGAAACGCATTTTCGAGTTCCGTGGGCACTGTGGTTTGGTTGCGCAAGAACCCCGCCCTCGCATCCCCCTTTCGAGGCATCGAAATGCACTCCCACAGCCCGTTTCGAACCCAAAACCTCAAATAAAACCCCAGAAACCCACCCCAAGACATCAAAAAGCCGCCTCCCGCTCAAAAAACATGAGTGGAAAGCGGCCAATTTGATTATGAAGAAAAAGAAATTAGACCAGAGGGGTGGAATCCTCGTAGAAGTCAGCAACGGTGACGGAATCCCAGGTTCGCTGTACCTGCTTGTTGTGCTTATGAACCATCATCAGTGATGGGAAGTAACCGAAAGGAATGATTAGTACTGCCCACACCCCGAAGAAGGATGCTGCCATCGATGCGGAGAGCATCAGTGGGAAAAAGGCCACGAACCGTAGTGAGTACGGCACGAAGTCGTCTTCGTTAGGTAGGCCAATGAGGTAGGAAATTCGTCCGAATGGCTCGCTGGCACTAAAGAGCGCAGCGGCAGCATTCGCCAACATTGCGCCAACGAGGAGGAAAACAACGCTTGCAATGATTATCACGTCTCCTAGCGTGACATGTTTCTTAAGTACTTTCAATTTCTTTTCGACGTGATTTGAAGTCACTTTTTCTAAACTGTGACCCACCACCCAACCATCAACGGGTGTAAACACACATCACCGCGTTGCATTTTGCAAAAGCCCAGGTCAAAACAACTTCACCAAAAACAGCGGGGGTAAAATGCGATCTCCCCTCCCTCGAAAACTTGACTATGAGGTTGCACACCTTTACGCCACTTCCCCACCCGACGCAGACAACGGGAGCCCAAAACGGCACCATGAATTTAATTCCCCGGAACTTCTTGACAGACCGAGCAGTCTAGGGTTTGGTTGAAAACGCAATCGGTTCACTTTTAATCCTCTCCCTGGAGCCCCGGATGATGAGGAACGCCAAAGGTTTCTGAATGGAAATTTTAAGCGTTAAGTGGGACGACCTCGATTACAAAAAGGCGAGGAAACCCCCGGGGCAGCTGTCTGCCACCCGGTGATTTCGCGAACCTTGAAGCATCGTCAGAAGATTGCCGTGCGTCCTAGCCGGGATCCGCACGTTCGGCTCAAGCAGAAAGTCTTTAACTCACATGACTTCCAACTTTTCTTCCACTGTCGCTGGTCTTCCTCGCATCGGAGCGAAGCGTGAACTGAAGTTCGCGCTCGAAGGCTTCTGGAATGGATCAATTGAAGGTCGCGAACTTGCGCAGACCGCCCGCCAATTGGTTAACACTGCATCGGATTCTTTGTCTGGATTGGATTCCGTTCCGTTTGCAGGACGTTCCTACTACGACGCAATGCTCGATACCGCCGCTATTTTGGGTGTGCTGCCGGAGCGTTTTGATGACATCGCTGATCATGAAAACGATGGTCTCCCACTGTGGATTGACCGCTACTTCGGCGCTGCTCGCGGTACTGAGACCCTGCCTGCACAGGCAATGACCAAGTGGTTTGATACCAACTACCACTACCTCGTGCCGGAGTTGTCTGCGGATACACGTTTCGTTTTGGATGCGTCAGCGTTGATTGAGGATCTCCGTTGCCAGCAGGTTCGTGGCGTTAATGCCCGCCCTGTTCTGGTTGGTCCACTGACTTTCCTTTCCCTTGCTCGCACCACTGATGGTTCCAATCCTTTGGATCACCTGCCTGCACTGTTTGAGGTCTACGAGCGCCTCATCAAGTCTTTCGATACTGAGTGGGTTCAGATCGATGAGCCTGCGTTGGTCACCGATGTTGCTCCTGAGGTTTTGGAGCAGGTCCGCGCTGGTTACACCACTTTGGCTAAGCGCGGTGGCGTGTTTGTCAATACTTACTTCGGCTCTGGCGATCAGGCGCTGAACACTCTTGCGGGTATTGGCCTTGGCGCGATTGGCGTTGACTTGGTCACCCATGGCGTCACTGAGCTTGCTGCGTGGAAGGGTGAGGAGCTGCTGGTTGCGGGCATCGTTGATGGTCGTAACATTTGGCGCACCGACCTGTGTGCTGCTCTTGCTTCCCTGAAGCGCCTGGCAGCTCGCGGCCCTATCGCAGTGTCTACCTCTTGTTCACTGCTGCACGTTCCTTACACCCTCGAGGCTGAGAACATTGAGCCTGAGGTCCGCGACTGGCTCGCCTTCGGCTCGGAGAAGATCACCGAGGTCAAGCTGCTTGCCGACGCCCTAGCCGGCAACATCGACGCGGCTGCGTTCGATGCGGCGTCCGCAGCAATTGCTTCTCGACGCACCTCCCCACGCACCGCACCAATCACGCAGGAACTCCCTGGCCGTAGCCGTGGATCCTTCGACACTCGTGTTACGCTGCAGGAGAAGTCACTGGAGCTTCCAGCTCTGCCAACCACCACCATTGGTTCTTTCCCACAGACCCCATCCATTCGTTCTGCTCGCGCTCGTCTGCGCAAGGAATCCATCACTTTGGAGCAGTACGAAGAGGCAATGCGCGAAGAAATCGATCTGGTCATCGCCAAGCAGGAAGAACTTGGTCTTGATGTGTTGGTTCACGGTGAGCCAGAGCGCAACGACATGGTTCAGTACTTCTCTGAACTTCTCGACGGTTTCCTCTCAACCGCCAACGGCTGGGTCCAAAGCTACGGCTCCCGCTGTGTTCGTCCTCCAGTGTTGTTCGGAAACGTTTCCCGCCCAGCGCCAATGACTGTCAAGTGGTTCCAGTACGCACAGAGCCTGACCCAGAAGCATGTCAAGGGAATGCTCACCGGTCCAGTCACCATCCTTGCATGGTCTTTCGTTCGCGATGATCAGCCGCTGGCTACCACTGCTGACCAGGTTGCACTGGCACTGCGCGATGAAATTAACGATCTCATCGAGGCTGGCGCGAAGATCATCCAGGTGGATGAGCCTGCGATTCGTGAACTGTTGCCGCTACGAGACGTCGATAAGCCTGCCTACCTGCAGTGGTCCGTGGACTCCTTCCGCCTGGCGACTGCCGGCGCACCCGACGACGTCCAAATCCACACCCACATGTGCTACTCCGAGTTCAACGAAGTGATCTCCTCGGTCATCGCGTTGGATGCCGATGTCACCACCATCGAAGCAGCACGTTCCGACATGCAGGTCCTCGCTGCTCTGAAATCTTCCGGCTTCGAGCTCGGCGTCGGACCTGGTGTGTGGGATATCCACTCCCCGCGCGTTCCTTCCGCGCAGGAAGTGGACGGTCTCCTCGAGGCTGCACTGCAGTCCGTGGATCCTCGCCAGCTGTGGGTCAACCCAGACTGTGGTCTGAAGACCCGTGGATGGCCAGAAGTGGAAGCTTCCCTAAAGGTTCTCGTTGAGTCCGCTAAGCAGGCTCGTGAGAAAATCGGAGCAACTATCTAAATTGGGTTACCGCTAGGAACCCAAAGATTAAGGGCACGAGTGTCACCAGGATTGCCGCACCCATGGCAACACCGAAGGACACCGTGCCCACTCCTATTTGCATCACAGCGCCCAAGGTAGCGGCGCCCAAAACAGCGCCCACCTGGCGTGAGGTGTTGTAAAAACCAGAAGCAGAGCCCACTAAATCCTGCGGAACATCACGCAGAGCAATCGCAGAGTTCGGTGCAAAACTCATCGCGTTGGAGCTACCGAACAAAATAATCGGGATGAGCAGCCACAACGGCGATAGGTTGGCGATCATAAAGACAGCCATCAACGCCATCGAGAAAATCAGCGCGCCAAAGCCGAACTTAGAAATCATTCCTGGCGCCAGGCGATCCACCAATCGTCCAATTACTGGTGACATCACCACAGAGATGATGCCCATCGGAACCAACATCAAACCGGCCAACTGCGACGACATTCCCTGAGCTGTTTGCAGATACAACATGATGGGCAAATTAACGGAATACACCGTAAAGCCCAGGCTGAAGATCGAAAATGCACCGATCGCGAAGTTGCGCGTCTTGAAAATCCTCAACGGCATCAGTGGCGCCTTGGATCTTGTTTGCATCCATATAAAGAGCACAGCTGCAGCAATACCAACGGCAAGGGACACCCAAATCAGTGTTCCCCACCCAAGTTCTGGCCCCTGCTGCAAGGCAAGAACCACACCAAGTACAGCAACAAGTGAGACCGCACCCGAGAGCCAATCGATCTTCGAGGTTCCCGTGGGAAGTTTAGGCACATAACGCGCCACCATAAATAGGGAGATCAATCCGAGCGGCACATAAACCAAGAACACAGCACGCCAGCTGATCCACCCCACCAGAACACCACCGATAACTGGCCCGAAAAGTCCAGCTGATGAGGCAACAGCACTCCACACCCCGGTGGCGGCTCCCCTACGATCATGCGCGAAAATCTTGTGAATGATGCTCAGGGGCTGCGGATTAAGAAGAGATCCGCCCAGGCCCTGCATCGCGCGAGCAGCAATCAACCATTCGATGCTTGGTGCAAATACACAGGCCAACGCCGCGAGAGTAAACACAGCCATGCCGGCAAGATAAATATTTCGCTGTCCATAACGATCACCCAAGCGCCCAGTAATCAACAGTGGCACCGCAAAAGTGAGCAAATAAACCGCTGACACCCACACCGCTTGGTTCAGGCTCGCACCCAAATCCTCTTGAATCTTTGGCAGCGCGACAGCCACCAACGATTGGTCAAGCAGTGTGAGAAACAGCCCAACACTTAAAGCACCCAGAGCTTTCCACGCCCTGGACTCCACAATCGGCGTCATTTATACCTGCTCGACTTTCGCCGTTGGCAGCGTCTCCCGGCCGAAGATCCATGCGACCGCAGCCAGCAAACTGATCACACCACACAGCATGAATCCGATTTGGAAGCCTGCCTGTTCTGCGATCATGCCTACGAGAATCGGGCCAACAATCGCACCGAAATCCTGCGCCATTTGGAAATTCGCTAAGACTTTTCCGCCGGGGCGGGAATCTATAACATCAGCGAGCACCGCCTGCTGACTTGGATTAAGCAAGCCCGCACCAGCACCTGCCAACGCAGATACCATGATCAGGATCCACACTTCTGTGCCGAATCCGATCATTGCCGTGAACACTGCATTGACGATCAGCCCGGAAATAATCATCGGTTTACGGCCAATGCGATCTGAGAGATCGCCCGCGAATTGCAAACACACAGCATTTCCAGCGGCGAACGCAGCCATGGCAAAACCCGCAATAGCTCCGCCATTGCTAAATGCAGCTGCGGCAAACAGTGGAAGAACCGCCACACGCACACCAAAGTTCGACCAACCATTGGCAAAAGCACTAAACAACGCCGAGCGGTAGGCAGAATCCTTAATTGCCTCAGCAAAGCGCAACGCCGGCACACTATTGCTATCAGCCTTCCGAAGTGAATCGTTGGTTTTCGGCATCCGCCACCACACAACAAGTGCAGCTAAGCCAACGGAAGCACCATAAATCGCGAACGGCCACCGCATGCCCAAACCGGACATCGCAGCACCCACAACCGGGCCAATAATATTGCCAAACAGGAACGAACTGGCATATACCGACGAACACCGCCCACGGATCTCCACCGGCGCCATCTTCACGATCAGGCCCATGGCAGAGACCGTAAACATGGTGGAACCAATACCTGCGATGCCACGAAGCAGCAGAATCTGCCAGTATTCCTGCGCCAACGCAACAAGCCCCGTGGTGATAGCCACGGTAAGTAAACCAGTGAGATACACACGACGGGAACCGATCTTATCGATCAAACTTCCCGACATCGGCGCAAACAACAACCGGGCGCCCGCAAAGATGGACACCACCGCACTGGCAGCTGCAAAACTTACATCAAAACCGACCACAAACTGTGGCAAAATCGGCGCAATCAGGCCATAGCCCAGCGCAATAATAAACGCAGCCACAACCAGCACCCAGATCTGCTCTGGGATTTTTGGTTTAGCCTCTAATTCTATTTTTTGAGTTAACATTTCACACCCAAGGCTAGCCCTGCACCCCTTTTATATCTAGCTGACCAGTATTAATACCAATAATAGAACATATTATCGAACAATGTCGCTTGGGTGCTCTACACTTCCCACTATGATCAAACACCGAAACCGCCTAATGTCTTCCATCTACTCCGCAACTCGCTACGCCGCCCACTTCAAAAGCGTCTTCCCCACCGCCCTGGATGACATTCAATCCATGATGCGCCACCCTCGATCACTGGCCAGAGCCATACCCACGTGGCGCCCGCCGAGCCTCCCACTACCGTCACTTCCCGGCGAAGATCCCCTCACCCTCACCTTGTCACGTCACCGCGCAGGCCCCGCCGCCCGCCAAATCATCCGCGAGTTCGGTGAGCAACGTGAACCCGCCTATCTCATCACCATCCGCATCACCAGCCCAGAGGGCTTCAAAGTATCCACCCGCCTCGCCGAAGGCTGGATCCGCGCAATTCTCAGCACCGCGCACAGCGGCACTGTCCACCAGCTCACCGATGAGCCGGCACCGACGTTTTGCTGGCTTGTCGACGCCCACTTTGATCCGGTGCGTTCCCCTTCCTTCCTTTTCGAATATTCCAAAAGTGCAGCCTAGAAAATGACGAAACCCTGGATTCCAAGAATCCAGGGCACCGCGACAAAGGCTAAAATCTAGTCTTCGTCATCATCCTCATCGTCCTCGTCATCATCGAGGTCGTCGTCATCCTCATCGTCGTCTTCTTCAGAGTCATCGACGAAAAGGTCATAAACATCCGGCTCATCAAATTCCTCGTCCTCAAAAGGAACGAGCTGTGCTTCCCAATCCTCAGCCTGGTCATCGGCGAGGGAAAGGATATCGAAAAGTCGATCAAAATCAGTGAAGGTGCCCAAATCAAGAACCTCGTCAGTGACAAATTCCAACTCGGAGGTCAAATCAGCGAACATGCGCTGGCGATCTTCATCCGATAGAACTGCGTCGCCGTCGGATTCCCACAATTCTTCAATGGCCTGATCAATCAGATCTTCAAAGGACTCACCGATCGCGATGAAATTGACCGTTGCGGTTGGGACGCCGTCTTCAACCTCGACCAAAACCTGAAGCTCAGAATTCTGGCCGACTTCCGCACGAACCAAATTTGCATTCACTGCATCCTGGAAAAACTCCAAATCCTGGATGCGTTCATCAGTTCCTTCAAGTAGATCACGCAGCACAGTCACCACCTGATCAGTAGCAACATGCTTTGCGACAGCAGCGACAGCATCCTCAACAGAGAACACCACCGAAACGAGAACTGCCTCGAACTCATCATCGTCTTCATCAACATTGGCTGCAGCGATATAAACGTTTGCTGCAGGTAGGAGGGAATCGATCTCCACGAACTGGATTTCCAAGTCAGAGGTGATCGGAACGAACATTGTGTCGCCGTTTACGCGGGACTCGATACCGTCACTATCAAGTCCAGCCGCGATGTCCTCAAAAAAGCTCATGTTCTGATGACCTTCCATCTGGTTTGTGCTGGGGACGTCCCCCAAAGACACTGCCGACAAGCCTAGCGTCCACAACGAATCCGCGCCTAGCCTTTCACCTCTTCTGTGGGCACGACGTGCAAAAATCAGCTCGTGGTGAGTGGAAAATCATGCAGCATCCAGCTCGGATGAAATAATCGTCGTCGTTAAACCGCGGCGATGGAACTGAGTTCACACTATTCATTCCTTCAATGAGGGCTTCCGCCACCTCGCGGGCATGTTCTTCTTCAAAGGCCTCGACACCTGCGCCGCTAGCTGCGATTCCCAACGCATCTGAGGCAACCGCCCACAGGGGTGCCGGTCGCAGATCCGTGGCAGCGCATAATGCATCAATCACCACGCGGATACTCTCGCCGAATTGGGTGCCCGACAGGTGGAGGGAGGCGTCGACAAGCATCTCCTCCGGCCTGAAGCCGAACCAGTAACCGTCGATGTTATGCAGCTGACCTCGACGTATGTCGAGGCTGGGGATGACATCGAATTCCACCATGGCGGTGACGGCGGGGCCGACAATTGCGGTGCACAGGGAGTGAAACCAGAGTTGTGCTGCGTGTTTTGGCTGCTCGATGCCGAAAATTTCTTGGCCTTTAGCAACCGCTTCTAAGATCACTTCCCGGGTTGCTAATTCCTCGAGCGTGATGGGTTGGCCGGCTGTGAGGGTGTCGGCGAAGCGCGGGTACTGCACTAACAGACGTTTCCAGATGCTCATTTATCTACTTCCAAAAAACTGCATAAGACTAAGCCACTTCAATTGCTGCTCTTCTTCTGTCTCTTCCGGCTCGATGAAATCAAGTTCGTTGGCTAGATCTGGGCGGCCTGTGCCCCATTCGAGCATGTCGTAATTTTCCCACGCCGTGCGTTTGTCCTGGCGTGGATCCCACGCGATTCGGGAGTTGATATCGATGACAAATGTAGCACGGCCCGGTTCGGTATCGCTGCGGCCGCGGTAAGCCTTCCACCCTTCACCGGGCCTGCCGAAGTAGATGAATTGCTTCCAATGCTCTTGGACAAGTTCGGTGACTTTATCCAAATGATCCATGCCGCCGGCAATTTTCGCGAGGTTCATGGAGCGAGAAGATTCATGATCGCCAAAGACAGCGTTGAGTTCGAAAGAGTGAATCGCGCCGAGGCCAAGTTTCCGCATGGATTGTGGGGCGTAATCGAAGCGGTACATCCAGGTGTCTTCATCTTGGGAGGCGTGCGACTGCGCCAATCTAACCGACGGTGCCCAGAACAGCGCGTCAGCGAGTAGTTCAGAAAAGTCTGTGCGTGCCTCGCCTCCGCCATAGGCGCTAACCACGCGTTCTGCATTGTGGGGATCATACACAGACAGCATGCGTAAGGCAGAGCGACGTCGGGCAGAGCTTCTTAAATAAAAGGCTTTGGAGAAAGAAGTTTCTCCGTTATTAGTACCGATCATGAAGGGAATGCGGTGTTGTCTTCCCTGTTCAAACATGGTGAGCGGGTGCTCGGGTAGCAAGGAACCATCCACCGTGGGCCCGTAACAAGAGTTGAGTTGGAGCAGTTCGCCGGAGCGCCACATCATCGACTGCCCGGCACGCACTAGATCATCGGCGGATTCTTGGCGCAGTTCATCCAAGGTCGTTTCCCTGGGCAATGCCATGCGGTAGATCAGTTCACGTGCCCAGAATTTTGCTTGGGTAGATGAGTGCACAGAGATGACCGGCGCGGATTGGGCGATGGCGCGGTGGAATAGTCCTCCTGCAGCGGGCACACACATGAGTGCAACCACTGCTGCAGCGCCCGCGGATTCGCCCATGAGGGTGACGTTGTCAGGATCCCCACCGAATGCTTCGATATTACGGCTGACCCACTGCAGGGCCAGGAGCTGATCGTGGAGCGCGGGGTTGGCTACGCAATCCTCCCCCACGGAACGCAGATCTAGATAGCCCAAAGCGCCGAGGCGGAAATTAACGGACACGTAGACCACGTTCATGTTTGTGACGAGGTTATATCCGCGCAGCGCTTTTTCGCTTGATGAGCCCATGATGAAGGAACCGCCGTGGAGATACACCACAACAGGAAGCTTTTCTTCGGAATCAGGCCGCACGACATCGAGGTTAAGGCAGTCTTCTGAACCGCGAATCTTATCTGTCCAGGAGTACGTTGGCTGAGAGGCTACTTCACCGAACATTGAGCAATCGCGCACGCCGTCCCATTTCTTGGCGGGCCGGGGTGCCCGGAAGCGATATTTTCCGCCAGTGTTTCGGCCGTAGGGAATTCCCCTCCAGGTTTTAAGCCCTGGTCCTTTGACGCCTTTAACAAACCCTGTTGAGGTGGGAACCACCATCTCATCCGCCAACACCGAACCCGCTGCACTGTTAGCCATATGCGGTGAGTAACGAGGTGTCCACGTCGAACTATTCATGCCTCCCAGGCTAGGCACGAAGCAGGTGACCGGCAACGCTTTGATGAATATGCAGTTATGCGCGCAAGGATCGTCGCCAATCTGTCGGCTCGGCAAATCCACAGCTATCCGGACATCTACAGGATTTTCAAAAACCAACCGCACACAAATGGGCAGGAATTTCCCGAAAACTTCCACCAATAATCAAGCCATATCCCACACAATCAGGCATTTGCTCTTCCTTTGCTCCGCATGAGTATAAAATCACTGTCATGGTCAACTACGTCGACAGGGAAACAACCCTGTGCATCTCTCTCGCTGCTCGTCCATCCAACCATGGTGTTCGTTTCCACAACTGGCTTTACGCTGAACTTGGATTGAACTACCTGTACAAGGCTGTTGCCCCAGCAGATATCACCGCTGCAGTCGCAGGTATCCGTGGTCTGAACATTCGCGGCGCAGGTGTCTCCATGCCATACAAGAGCGATGTCATCCCACTCATCGATGAGTTGGATCCTTCCGCAGAGCGCATCCGTTCTGTTAACACCATCGTCAACAATGACGGACACCTTGTCGGATACAACACCGACTACACTGCTGTGTACCACCTCCTTGAAGAACACCGCGTGGACCCCAATGCACGAGTAGCTATCAAGGGATCCGGCGGCATGGCCAATGCTGTTGTTGCAGCTCTTGCTGATTATGGTCTGAGTGGCACCGTCGTTGCCCGCAACCACACCACCGGTTCTGCGCTAGCTTCCCGTTACGGTTGGGAATACTCCGCAACTGTTCCGGAAGACGCAAAAATTTTGGTTAATGTCACCCCAATGGGAATGAATGGACCTGACCAAGACGTTGTATCTTTTGGTGAGGATGAAGTAGACCGAGCCGACGTAATCTTTGACTGCGTAGCATTCCCCGTCGAGACCCCACTGATTAAGTTGGCCAAGGAAAAGGGTAAGCAAACCATCGACGGCGGAGAAGTTGCCGCTCTTCAGGCAGCAGAGCAGTTCCACCTCTATACCGGAGTTCTTCCAACCAACGAGCAGATCATTGCTGCGGAGGAGTTCTCCAAGTAAATTTCTCTCCCCTATCCTATTTTTAGGAGGCACCACATGGCTGAACACAACGCCATCATCACGGATGCAGTACATTCCGACCCCGCTGTTTTAGAAGACAACGCCGGGTTCAGCGGAAAGTACCTAATCCGTGCCCTGGACAAGGCAGCTCATATGCAAACAGGTGCCATCGAGGGATACATTTCTTGGCTTCGGAAGCACAATCCGGAGAAAACACCGGCGCAGCTGCAGGTACTCGTCGACAAGCATTTTATGCGCCTTGCTACCGGCTCTGGCGCTGGTGTGGGCATGGCTGCGGCCGTGCCAGGCATTGGCTTTGTCACGGGTGCTCTTGCCGTTGGTGCTGAATCTTTGGTGTTTTTGGATGCTGCTGCGTTTTACACCATGGCATCCGCGCACCTGCGTGGCATCGACATCCGCCATCCTGAACGCCGACGTGGTTTGATTTTGGTGGTTCTACTGGGCACCGCAGGCAAAGCCATTGTTGACGCAGGCGTCGGTGATTTATCCAAGAAAAACCACGCGCCGGGCATTGCGATTTCCCGGTTTAATATCGGTGGCTTGATGGAAGTCAACGGCCGACTGATGCGCTACGCAGTGAAGGAAGTAAGCAAGCGTTTCCGTTCGGCATGGATTGGCAAAATTCTGCCGTTTGGTATCGGTGCGGTGCTGGGCACGATGGCCAACCGCAAAATTGCCAAGAGGACTGTCGGAAACGCATACGACTCTCTTGGTCCTCTCCCCACCCATTTTTAAGTACTCAAGACCCTTCCAACAGAAAGGATTACTCCCCCAACAGGCTCAAAAATACTGAAAGGCTCACGCATGAAAACTGAGCAATCTCAAAAAGCACAATTAGCCCCTAAGAAAGCACCTGAAAAGCCACAACGCATCCGCCAACTTATTTCCGTGGCGTGGCAGCGACCTTGGCTCACCTCATTCACCGTAATCAGCGCTTTAGCTGCAACGTTGTTTGAACTTACACTTCCCCTTTTGACCGGCGGCGCTATCGATATTGCGCTGGGAAATGCCGGAGATACTTTAACCACTGACCTGCTGGACCGTTTCACTCCGAGTGGAGTAAGCGTGTTGACCAGCGTCATTGCCCTCATCGTGCTTCTCGCGTTGCTTCGCTATGCCAGTCAATTTGGACGGCGATACACCGCAGGCAAGCTCAGCATGGGGGTACAGCATGATGTCCGGCTTAAAACGATGCGCTCATTGCAGAACCTCGATGGGCCAGGTCAGGACTCTATTCGCACAGGCCAAGTAGTCAGTCGGTCCATTTCGGATATCAACATGGTGCAAAGCCTTGTGGCGATGTTGCCGATGTTGATCGGAAATGTGGTCAAGCTTGTGCTCACTTTGGTGATCATGCTGGCTATTTCCCCGCCGCTGACCATCATCGCTGCCGTATTGGTTCCGCTGCTGTTGTGGGCTGTGGCCTATTCCCGAAAGGCGCTTTTTGCGTCCACGTGGTCGGCCCAGCAAAAGGCTGCGGATCTGACCACTCATGTGGAAGAAACTGTCACGGGTATCCGCGTGGTCAAGGCATTTGCGCAGGAAGACCGCGAGACCGATAAATTGGATCTCACCGCACGTGAGTTATTTGCCCAGCGCATGCGCACTGCACGTCTGACGGCAAAGTTCATCCCCATGGTTGAGCAGCTTCCGCAGCTTGCTTTGGTGGTCAACATTGTTGGCGGTGGCTATTTGGCCATGACTGGTCACATCACGGTGGGCACGTTTGTGGCGTTTTCTTCCTATCTCACTAGCTTGTCGGCGGTGGCTAGGTCACTGTCGGGCATGCTCATGCGCGTGCAATTGGCGCTGTCTTCTGTGGAGCGCATCTTTGAAGTCATTGATCTTCAACCTGAACACACCGATCCTGCACACCCCCTGTCACTTCCCGACACTCCCCTGGGTCTGTCGTTCAACAACGTAGATTTCCGTGGGATTCTCAACGGTTTTGAGCTGAGTGTTCAGGCCGGTGAAACCGTTGTGTTGGTGGGCCCTCCAGGTTCAGGCAAGACCATGGCTGTGCAGCTTGCGGGAAACTTTTATCAACCAGATGGTGGCCACATCGCCTTTGATAGCAACGGCCATCGCACTCGCTTTGACGACCTCACCCACAGCGATATCCGCAAGAATCTCATCGCGGTTTTTGATGAGCCGTTCTTGTACTCCTCCTCCATCCGCGAGAACATCTCGATGGGTTTGGATGTCAGTGATGAGCAGATCGAACACGCAGCCAGGCTTGCCCAGGCTCATGATTTTATCGATCGGCTTCCAAACAGATACGAGGAAGTCATTGGCGAACGCGGCCTGACGCTTTCTGGTGGTCAACGCCAACGCATCGCCCTCGCACGGGCTTTCCTGGCGCATCCCAAAGTGTTGGTGCTTGATGATGCCACCTCTGCGATTGATGCCTCCACTGAGGACCGCATTTTCCAGGCCTTGCGCGAAGAACTGCACGATGTCACCATTTTGATCATCGCGCACCGCCACTCCACTTTGGAGCTCGGCGATCGGGTTGGTCTGGTCGAAGATGGACGGGTAACAGCACTGGGACCGTTGAGTGAGATGCGTGATCACGCTCGTTTCTCGCATCTGATGGCTCTTGATTTCCAGGATTCTCACGATCCGGAATTCACCCTCGACAACGGTTCACTACCCAGCCAAGAGCAATTGTGGCCGGAGGTCTCCACAGAAAAGCAGTACAAGATTCTTGCACCTGCCCCTGGTCGAGGCCGTGGCATGTCCATGCCGGCAACCCCTGAGCTGCTCGCGCAGATTGAGGCGCTGCCAGCAGCAACGGAAGAAACACGAGTTGATGCCGAGAGGCTGCGGACCAGTACCTCCGGTTTCAAATTGCTCAGTTTGTTCAAGCAGGTCCGTTGGCTCATCGCCGCAGTCGTCGCGTTGTTGCTGGTAGGCGTTGCGGCCGATCTAGCATTTCCGACACTGATGCGGGCAGCCATCGACAACGGTGTGCAAGCACAAAGCGCCTCCACGTTGTGGTGGATCGCCATCGCAGGCAGCGTAGTAGTCCTCCTATCCTGGGCAGCCGCCGCGATCAACACGATCATCACGGCACGCACCGGTGAACGACTGCTTTACGGCTTGCGTCTGCGCTCATTTGTGCATCTATTGCGCCTGTCCATGAGCTATTTCGAACGCACCATGTCCGGCCGCATCATGACGCGCATGACCACTGACATCGACAACCTCTCGTCCTTCCTCCAAACAGGTCTGGCGCAAACAGTTGTCTCTGTGGGCACGCTCATCGGTGTGGTCACCATGCTCGCCATCACCGACGCACAACTAGCACTCGTTGCGCTGTCCGTGGTGCCGATCATCATCGTGCTCACTCTCATTTTCCGACGCATCAGCTCCAGGCTGTACACCGCCTCACGCGAGCAAGCTAGCCAGGTCAACGCGGTGTTCCACGAGTCCATCGCCGGTTTACGCACCGCGCAGATGCACCGCATGGAAGATCAAGTCTTTGACAATTATGCGGGCGAAGCAGAGGAATTCCGACGCCTGCGTGTGAAATCCCAGACGGCCATCGCCATCTACTTCCCCGGCCTTGGCGCGCTCTCTGAAATTGCCCAGGCACTCGTGCTCGGTTTCGGTGCACTGCAGGTAACGCGTGGCGATATCTCCACTGGCGTACTCGTGGCATTCGTGCTGTACATGGGCCTGATGTTCGGCCCCATCCAACAACTAAGCCAAATCTTCGACTCCTACCAACAAGCCGCCGTCGGCTTCCGTCGCATCACCGAACTGCTCGCAACGCAGCCCAGCGTCCCAGATCTGGGCACCAACAGGCACGCTAGGCAGGCTGCCACGCAGCCTTTATTGCTTGACGACGTCACCTTCGGCTATTCAGACGATCCGATCCTAGAAAACGTCACCGTGCAGATCGAGCCAGGAACCACTGTCGCTGTGGTGGGACCAACCGGCGCTGGAAAATCCACCGTGGTGAAACTCCTTTCCCGTCTCTACGACCCCAATGAAGGTGCCGTGAAAGCTGGCGAGATCGATATCAAGGACTTCCCCACCGCTGATTGGCGCCGCACAATCGGTACCGTGCCACAAGAAGCACACTTGTTTAGTGGAAGCATCGCCGACAACATTGGCTACGGATGCAGGGAGGCGTCGACAAGCAAAATCGAAGCGGCAGCACGCCGCGTCGGAGCCTTAAACGCCATCGCCGCCATCCCTGATGGTTTCAACCATCAAGTCGGTGAACGCGGGCGCAACCTGTCATCCGGACAGCGCCAACTGATCGCGCTGGCGCGCGCCGAACTCATCGAGCCTTCCATCATGCTTCTCGACGAAGCCACCTCCACCCTCGACCCCGCCACCGAAGCCGTTATCCTCAACGCCTCCGATCGAGTCACTAAGGGACGCACCAGCATCATCGTCGCGCACCGCTTGGCAACCGCTAAAAGGGCCGACCGTATTCTTGTTGTTGAACAAGGACGTATCATTGAGGACGGATCTCACGACGCGTTGTTGTCTGCTAACGGCACCTACGCCCGCATGTGGCATTTAATGGCCTGACACGTTATTTTTAGGAGAACTGTCAACAAATTAATGCTACAACTGGGGCTTAGGCATAATCAGCCAACGACCAACGTTACAGTGGATAAAACAAAGCTCAATAAACCCTCAAGAAGCAAGGAAAAGAGGCGAGTACCTGCCGTGAGCAGCGCTAGTACTTTCGGCCAGAATGCGTGGCTGGTAGACGAGATGTTCCAGCAGTTCCAGAAGGACCCCAAGTCCGTGGACAAGGAATGGAGAGAACTCTTTGAGGCGCAGGGGGGACCAAATACTACCCCCGCTACAACAGAAGCACAGCCTTCAGCGCCCAAGGAGTCTGCGAAACCAGCACCAAAGGCTGCCCCTGCAGCCAAGGCAGCACCGCGCGTAGAAACCAAGCCGGCCGCCAAGGCCGCCCCAAAGGCCAAGGAGTCCTCAGTGCCACAGCAACCTAAGCTTCCGGAGCCAGGACAAACCCCAATCAGGGGTATTTTCAAGTCCATCGCGAAGAACATGGATATCTCCCTGGAAATCCCAACCGCAACCTCGGTTCGCGATATGCCAGCTCGCCTCATGTTCGAAAACCGCGCGATGGTCAACGATCAGCTCAAGCGCACCCGCGGTGGCAAGATCTCCTTCACCCACATCATTGGCTACGCCATGGTGAAGGCAGTCATGGCTCACCCGGACATGAACAACTCCTACGACGTCATCGACGGCAAGCCAACCCTGATCGTGCCTGAGCACATCAACCTGGGCCTTGCTATCGACCTTCCTCAGAAGGACGGCTCCCGCGCACTTGTCGTAGCAGCCATCAAGGAAACCGAGAAGATGAACTTCTCCGAGTTCCTCGCAGCATACGAAGACATCGTGACACGCTCCCGCAAGGGCAAGCTCACCATGGATGACTACCAGGGCGTTACCGTTTCCTTGACCAACCCAGGTGGCATCGGTACCCGCCACTCTGTCCCACGTCTGACCAAGGGCCAGGGCACCATCATCGGTGTCGGTTCCATGGATTACCCAGCAGAGTTCCAGGGCGCTTCCGAAGACCGCCTTGCAGAGCTCGGCGTTGGCAAGCTAGTAACCATCACCTCCACCTACGATCACCGCGTGATCCAGGGTGCTGTGTCCGGTGAATTCCTGCGCACCATGTCTCGCCTGCTCACCGATGATTCCTTCTGGGATGAGATCTTCGACGCAATGAACGTTCCTTACACCCCAATGCGTTGGGCACAGGACGTTCCAAACACCGGTGTTGATAAGAACACCCGCGTCATGCAGCTCATTGAGGCATACCGCTCCCGTGGACACCTCATCGCTGACACCAACCCACTTTCATGGGTTCAGCCTGGCATGCCAGTTCCAGACCACCGCGACCTCGACATCGAGACCCACGGCCTGACCATCTGGGATCTGGACCGTACCTTCAGCGTCGGTGGCTTCGGCGGCAAGGAGACCATGACCCTGCGCGAGGTACTGTCCCGCCTCCGCGCTGCGTACACCCTCAAGGTCGGCTCCGAATACACCCACATCCTGGACCGCGACGAGCGCACCTGGCTGCAGGACCGCCTCGAAGCAGGTATGCCAAAGCCAACCCAGGCAGAGCAGAAGTACATCCTGCAGAAGCTGAACGCCGCGGAGGCTTTCGAGAACTTCCTGCAGACCAAGTACGTCGGCCAGAAGCGCTTCTCCCTCGAAGGTGCAGAAGCACTTATCCCACTGATGGACTCCGCCATCGACACCGCCGCAGGCCAGGGCCTCGACGAAGTTGTCATCGGTATGCCACACCGTGGACGCCTCAACGTGCTGTTCAACATCGTGGGCAAGCCACTGGCATCCATCTTCAACGAGTTTGAAGGCCAAATGGAGCAGGGCCAGATCGGTGGCTCCGGTGACGTGAAGTACCACCTCGGTTCCGAAGGCCAGCACCTGCAGATGTTCGGCGACGGCGAGATCAAGGTCTCCCTGACTGCTAACCCGTCCCACCTGGAAGCTGTTAACCCAGTGATGGAAGGTATCGTCCGCGCAAAGCAGGACTACCTGGACAAGGGCGTAGACGGCAAGACTGTTGTGCCACTGCTGCTCCACGGTGACGCTGCATTCGCAGGCCTGGGCATCGTGCCAGAAACCATCAACCTGGCTAAGCTGCGTGGCTACGACGTCGGCGGCACCATCCACATCGTGGTGAACAACCAGATCGGCTTCACCACCACCCCAGACTCCAGCCGCTCCATGCACTACGCAACCGACTACGCCAAGGCATTCGGCTGCCCAGTCTTCCACGTCAATGGTGATGACCCAGAGGCAGTTGTCTGGGTTGGCCAGCTGGCCACCGAGTACCGTCGTCGCTTCGGCAAGGACGTCTTCATCGACCTCGTTTGCTACCGCCTCCGCGGCCACAACGAAGCTGATGATCCTTCCATGACCCAGCCAAAGATGTATGAGCTCATCACCGGCCGCGAGACCGTTCGTGCTCAGTACACCGAAGACCTGCTCGGACGTGGAGACCTCTCCAACGAAGATGCAGAAGCAGTCGTCCGCGACTTCCACGACCAGATGGAATCTGTGTTCAACGAAGTCAAGGAAGGCGGCAAGAAGCAGGCTGAGGCACAGACCGGCATCACCGGCTCCCAGAAGCTTCCACACGGCCTTGAGACCAACATCTCCCGTGAAGAGCTCCTGGAACTGGGACAGGCTTTCGCCAACACCCCAGAAGGCTTCAACTACCACCCACGTGTGGCTCCCGTTGCTAAGAAGCGCGTCTCCTCTGTCACCGAAGGTGGCATCGACTGGGCATGGGGCGAGCTCCTCGCCTTCGGTTCCCTAGCTAACTCCGGCCGCTTGGTTCGCCTTGCAGGTGAGGATTCCCGCCGCGGTACCTTCACCCAGCGCCACGCAGTTGCCATCGACCCAGCGACCGCTGAAGAGTTCAACCCACTCCACGAGCTTGCACAGTCCAAGGGCAACAACGGTAAGTTCCTGGTCTACAACTCCGCACTGACCGAGTACGCAGGCATGGGCTTCGAGTACGGCTACTCCGTAGGAAACGAAGACTCCGTCGTTGCATGGGAAGCACAGTTCGGCGACTTCGCCAACGGCGCTCAGACCATCATCGATGAGTACGTCTCCTCAGGCGAAGCTAAGTGGGGCCAGACCTCCAAGCTGATCCTTCTGCTGCCTCACGGCTACGAAGGCCAGGGCCCAGACCACTCTTCCGCACGTATCGAGCGCTTCCTGCAGCTGTGCGCTGAGGGTTCCATGACTGTTGCTCAGCCATCCACCCCAGCAAACCACTTCCACCTGCTGCGTCGTCACGCTCTGTCCGACCTGAAGCGTCCACTGGTTATCTTCACCCCGAAGTCCATGCTGCGTAACAAGGCTGCTGCCTCCGCACCAGAAGACTTCACTGAGGTCACCAAGTTCCAATCCGTGATCGACGATCCAAACGTTGCAGATGCAGCCAAGGTGAAGAAGGTCATGCTGGTCTCCGGCAAGCTGTACTACGAATTGGCAAAGCGCAAGGAGAAGGACGGACGCGACGACATCGCGATCGTTCGTATCGAAATGCTCCACCCAATTCCGTTCAACCGCATCTCCGAGGCTCTTGCCGGCTACCCTAACGCTGAGGAAGTCCTCTTCGTTCAGGATGAGCCAGCAAACCAGGGCCCATGGCCGTTCTACCAGGAGCACCTCCCAGAGCTGATCCCGAACATGCCAAAGATGCGCCGCGTTTCCCGCCGCGCTCAGTCCTCCACCGCAACTGGTGTTGCTAAGGTGCACCAGCTGGAGGAGAAGCAGCTTATCGACGAGGCTTTCGAGGCTTAAGTCTTTATAGTCCTGCACTAGCCTAGAGGGCCTTATGCAGTGTGAATCACACAGCATAAGGCCCTTTTTTGCTGCCGTGGTTGCCTAAGGTGGAAGGCATGAAACGAATCTGTGCGGTCACGATCTCTTCAGTACTTTTGCTAAGTGGCTGCTCCTCCACTTCCACCACGCAGCTCGAGGGATTCGATGGACGCTCAGCGCAGGAGATCATCACAGAACTTGATCAAACCCCAGTCGCAGACAGAGCAACTAACCTCATGGCCTCCATTCGGGCAGATGAGTTAATTCTGTCGGATCAAAGCGGACAGCTCAGCATTGACATGCCTGCAGATGAGTTCTATATCTCCGCAGCCCCGTACACCACCACAACCCACGAGTGCTTCTATCACAGCCTCACCACATGTACTGGTGAACTCGCCAACACCCCAGTGAAAGTAACGGTGGTGGCAGATAATGGAGAAACCATCCTCGAAGAGGACACCATCACCTACGATAATGGATTTGTTGGGATGTGGCTCCCCCGCAACATTGATGCCACACTCACCATCGAACATGACGGCCTGAAATCCACCCAGCCGATCTCTACGGGTGATGACGCCCCCACGTGCATCACCACGGCTGAACTAGCGTGAAAATCCTTTAGACAATAAGAAATCCAGCGCAGTTTCAGAGGTTGTGCCTGTTGTTTGGGCGTCCTTGACCAATCCCTCCAGATCGCTTGTGCCCAAAGATCCGCTCACAAAGTTCAGGGTGTCCCGATTGCCCCTATCCAGATTGGGCTTTCTATAAATTGGCACGATGTTTTGAGGCAGCGACGTATCGTCCTTACAACCAATAGCATTGGAAGGATCGGTGGCCACGATGGAATACGGCAGCGATCCTTGGAGAGCATCGTAGACTTTTTCGCGCCATTCACCAGAGTTTTTATCAAAGGCTGTCTGATTAGCGTATTCGACGGCAAGCTCGGAGGCTAAATCTGGGTTGTAATATTCCAGTAATTGTCCTGAGCAGGCAATCACCAAATCAGTGCTGTCATCTCGCAGCATAGATAGTTGCTCATCCAAGTCGCCGTCAATCAGCTGAACTGATGCAGATCTGCCACGTTCCACTAATGCGGTCTCATACAGCTTCCCCAGCACAAAAGACTCAATATCCCCATTGGGAGAGACAATCTGCACAGTATCAACGTATCCCAACGGAACAGGTGGTGAAGGTTCTTGGGAAAGCGTTGAGCATCCCGCTACCGAGGCACCAAGCGCAAGGACTAAAATCCGCTTCCCCACATTTTTCATAGGCGTTAGTTTAACTTATTGGCGGAGATCTCGAGCTTTCAGGGCAATCATGTCTCGAGCTTCCCGAGCACGTTCTGGGGAACAAATCACATCATAGCGCCCCGCCACAATTTGAGTTGAAGAGGTAAAGTCCCGCTTGCCTTTGGAAGCAGCATAAGGAACTGCTGCACCGACAATGCCAAACACCAAACCCATACCTATTCCCGCTGCGATGGAAGAGAACCAGAATCCAGACATCAAGGCCATGACAATGCCAAAGAACAGACCCAACCATGCGCCAGATGCCATTCCTCCGGCAATCACACGACCCCACGTGAGACGACCTGTAACGCGTTCCACTTCAATCAGGTCCACACCAACAATGGTCAATTCGGTGACGGGGAATGCATTATCACTGAGCAAATCCACTGCTGCTTGGGCTTCTGGGTATGTTTCAAAGCTTCCCACTGGCCATCCTTCTGGGCGCTTCTTTTCCAGCGACACAGATGCGGCATCGGGCCGTGGTTGAGTCATCTTTATCATCTTCCTTTTCACTTTTTCAGTTCACATTTACAACGTACACGCTGGTGAAATGGTTCCCGTAGACTAGGCGTTCATGAGTGGAATTTCCCGACTTTACGTGGGCCGCCTCGCTGGGATGGTGGTCCGAGGCCCCGATACGGATGCTATTGGTCGCGTCCGCGATGTCGTGGTGAATATTCGCCCTTATGGGCATGATTCCCGCGCATTGGGATTAGTGGTTGAGCTAGTTAATAATAAACGCCGTATTTTTGTCCCCATGTTGCGTATCGCTGCCATTGAACCGAAAGACATTACTTTGGTTACCGGTTCTGTATCACTTCGAACCTTTCGCGTGCGCACCGGTGAATTGCAGGTCATGGGCGATATTGTGGGTGCAAAAGTACATACCGATGATCCAGAGCTGCAACAATTCCACGGTCGCGCGGTAGAAATCGCCGATGTGGAGCTGGAGTTATCGCGCACTCGCGATTGGATCATCACGCGCGTGGCGGTGCTGGGTGAGCGCCCTAAATTTGGCCGGCGCCCAATGCTGCACACAGTGCCGTGGAGTCATATCCACGGCATCACCGCAGGTGGTGTCGGCGAGTCCAATCACACCGCCGAACTCATCGCAGGGTTTGAGGATATGAGGCCTGCGGACGTCGCAAAGCAGCTTTATCAGCTGCCTACGGCTCAGCGTACCGAAGTGACGGAAGAGCTTGACGACGAAAAGCTGGCGGATATCCTGCAGGAATTGTCCGAGGACCGCCAAGCCGAGTTGATTGAAGAATTAGACATCGAACGTGCCGCGGACATTCTGGAGGAAATGGATCCAGATGATGCTGCAGACTTGTTGGGTGAGCTGCCTGATGACAAAGCTGATGTGTTGTTGGATCTGATGGACCCTGAGGAATCTGCGCCGGTGCGTCGTTTGATGGATTTCTCCCCGGACACCGTTGGTGCGCTGATGACTCCTGAGCCATTAATTATGGATCCTTCCACCACAGTCGCTGAAGCGTTGGCGATGGCCAGAAACCCCGACCTTCCTACTTCTTTGGCATCGTTGATCTTTGTGGTGCGCCCACCCACGGCCACGCCTACTGGAAAATACCTCGGCTGCGTGCATCTGCAGAAACTGCTTCGGGAGCCTCCATCAAGTTTGATTGGTGGCATCCTCGACCCCGATCTGCCACCGCTCTACGCTGATGATTCTCAAGAAACCGCAGCCCGATTCTTTGCCACCTACAACTTGGTGTGCGGCCCCGTCTTGGATGAAAACCGCCATCTGCTTGGTGCCGTAGCTGTCGATGACTTGCTCGACCACATGCTGCCAGAAGACTGGCGCGACGCCGGAATCCGACCAGGAAAGGAGCACACCCATGGCTGATTTCAACCGCTCCGAATTAGACAGCCCACTTTTTGGATCCCGCAAACGATTTAAATTCGACGATGACACCATTGGTGCCTACGCCGAAAAAGTAGCCCGGTTCTTTGGCACGGGACAGTACCTGTTTTGGCAAACCATTTTCGTGGTGGTGTGGATTTTCCTCAACATCGGTGGCTGGGCCTGGAGTTGGGACCCCTACCCTTTCATCCTGCTCAACCTGGCATTCTCCACGCAGGCTGCTTATGCTGCTCCGCTGATCCTGTTGGCGCAAAACCGTCAAGAAGACCGCGATAAGCACACCATTTTGGCGGATCGTCGGCGTGCTGAAGAGACAAAAGCCGATACTGAATTCCTCGCACGGGAACTCGCAGGCGTTCGCTTAGCCTTGGGAGATACTGTCACACGTGACTATTTGCGCCATGAGTTAGAAGATCTCCGCGGACTTCTTGACCGCATTGAAGCCAAGCTCGACGACGAGGCAGCGTCCCGTATTGCAGACCGCCACGAACAGCACGGATCAGGACCTCAAGATTTGTCTGACCCCACTCAGGGTGATGTTGCAGACGAATTTTAGGGAGTATCAAAACTTGGGACTACTATCGATACGTGATGACTCAAGTAACCGAATCCGCTGTCCGCAGCGCGCTATCCCGCGTAGAGGATCCAGAGATCGGTAAGCCCATCACAGAGCTCGGCATGGTCAAATCAGTGTCCATCGACGGCTCTGATGTCCAGGTGGAGGTCTACCTGACGATCGCGGCTTGCCCGATGAAAACCACTATTGTCACCAACACTGAAGCAGCTCTCAAAGACATCGACGGGGTTGGCCAAGTTCAGGTCACCACCGATGTCATGAGTGATGAACAGCGCCGTGCGCTCCGCGTCTCCCTGCGCGGTGAAACTTCTGAGCCAGTGATTCCATTCGCTCAGCCTGGTTCCACTACCCGCGTTTACGCTGTTGCTTCCGGCAAAGGTGGCGTAGGAAAATCCTCCATGACGGTGAACTTGGCTGCAGCCCTAGCCAAGCGCGGACTGTCTGTGGGAATTTTGGATGCCGATATTTACGGACACTCAGTGCCCGGAATGCTTGGCTCAGACCAACGCCCACACCAGGTCGATGACATGATCATGCCTCCCCAGGCACACGGCGTGAAGATGATATCCATTGCTCACTTCACCGAAGGAAATGCTCCTGTGGTGTGGCGTGGACCAATGCTGCACCGTGCCATCCAGCAATTCCTCACTGACGTGTTCTGGGGCGACCTGGATATTTTGCTGCTGGATCTTCCTCCAGGAACTGGTGACATCGCCATCACTGTTGCCCAATTGATCCCGAATGCTGAGTTGCTCATTGTGACCACTCCTCAGGCTGCCGCAGCTGAGGTTGCCGAGCGAGCAGGAACGATCTCTGTGCAGACCAACCAGAAGGTTGCTGGCGTGATTGAAAACATGTCTGCCATGGTGCTTCCTGATGGCACCACCATGGATGTTTTCGGCACCGGCGGCGGTCAAAAGATTGCTGATCGTCTTACCGCTGTGACAGGTGAAGAGGTCAAGGTCATCGGATCTGTTCCATTGGATCCGAACCTGCGTATCGGTGGCGATGTGGGAAATCCTATTGCGATTTCTGAACCACACTCCCCAACCGCTGCAGCGATCAATGAGATCGCTGAACACCTAGCTCACCGCAAGGTATCGCTGGTGGGTAAAACGCTTGGGCTTGGCGTTAAATAAAAGCTAAATAATATCGGTCCAAGAGACGCCGCCTGAGTAATTCGGGCCGTCTTTTGGATCGTTTTGCGTTGGGCGTGCGGTGGAACCATCAGCTGGACGTTCCACCACATTCGCATTGTTGTCAGCTGCCTGCTTGTTGCGCTGAGCTTCGCCTTCTGTTCCTTCGGCCATGATCTTCTTTGGATCAAAGTCATCCAGGAACGAGGAATCATTATCAAACAACGCCTTAGTGATGGCCGTCTTGGGGCTCATCCGGCTGTACTGTGCAACCTGGGTTAGTGGCTTTCGGATTTCATCAAATTCCGAACCAAAATCACTGTCCAACGACTGCTTTGCATTGTCGATAGCGGTACGTGCAGCGAGCAGCGCAGCGCGTGCGTCCTGGATCAAACGAGGCAACCGTTCCGGGCCGATGACAACAAGGCCCACAACGACTAAGAGGAAGATCTCTCCCCAACCCACGCTAGAAAACATCAGACCGGTCTTTCAGAGAATGTCACAGAAAATGTAAATAAGGATTAAAAATTAGCGGCCTTGGTTCTTACGAACTGCGCGCACTACGGACTCAACTTTAGCCACAAAAGACTCTGGGCGCTGCATTGCTAAATTCTCTGCGCCAGGGCCAGGCATGCACTCAGTGGCGAGGCTGGCAAGCCGTGCTTTGAGGTCCATTGGGGCGGACACTTCTTCGTTTTTGCACTCTGAGCGGAGATAATCAACGGTTTCCCGCTGACGGTTAATCTCTTCCCTACATTCAGCGCAGTGCACAATGTGCAGCCTGGCGCGATGCATGGCGCCACGGGACAGTTCATTGTCTACAAACATGGCTGCGGCGTCTGCTGAAAGGTGATCAACAGAGGAAAACTCTTTAGCCTTGTTTTTAACTTGTGCTGTTTTTGTTCGAACATCCAAAACATCCCGCGTTACTGAATCAAAACTTGGCCTGCTGCGCTTTGCTTTAGATCCTGCACGATCTCGACTTTTAGCTTGGAGATTCGCGGTGGTGTCGGAATTGAACATATCTTCCGATGACCTCCTGTGTCTCGACTTTCAAGGATGTGGGTAACTTCTTATCCAAGATACCTACTACTCAAAACGGATGTCGCCTGCGATAAGTTCCCTGTCCGCACCACGAACCCCAAAATATTGCGCTGAACTGCAAAAATGACACGACATTTGCGTTTGTCGTGTCAGAAAACACACCAGCTTTAGTGGGTTGGAACCAACAAAGAAACTTCCTCGCTGGTCATTGCTGCAGCTTCCAAACTTGCACGAAGCTGGCTGCGTCCACGGTGAATACGGGAACGCACGGTACCCATCTTCACTCCGAGGGTCTCTGCGATTTCGTCATAGCTCATACCAACAACGTCACACAGGATCACGGCCACGCGGAAGTCTGGGCTCAACTCATCGAGGGCTGCCTGCAGAGCTGGGTCAAGGTTAGCTTCGGTGTATGCCTGCTCTGGGGTGATGTCATTGCCCGGCACGCGCTCATAATCTTCAGGCAGCGCCTCCATGCGGATCTTGCCGCGGTGGCGAACCATATCAAGGAACAAGTTGGTGGTGATGCGGTGCAGCCAGCCCTCAAAGGTACCTGGCTGGTAGCTCTTCAACGAGCGGAAGACACGCATGAATGTTTCTTGGGTCAGGTCTTCAGCATCGTGCTGGTTGCCGGAAAGACGGTACGCGAGGCGGTAAACGCTATCTGCATGTTCTGCGACTAGTTCGCCCCATGTTGGCATGTCTGCCTGTCCAGCATCGAATGCTGCAGTGCCCGTGAGTTCTTCAGCATGTTCTGCTTGAACGGTTTCGATTACGACGGGTGCGTCATCTCGGGACTTCTTTTTCATATAAGTCATTTTGCCCCACTGAACTTGGGAAATCTAGATTACATCCTGTGCATCTTCTGGCAATTGTGAATTCATTTGCACTTAATGCGTGTAGGTACTTCACATCTCGCCTGCTCGCTCTAGACTATAACGCGTGAGTAACGCCTTCGAGTATCTTCGCACTTATGTCGAGTCCACTACTGAAACCGACGCTGCTGTAGCGCGCGCTCGTGAAGACGCCGCCGAGTTCGGTCTCCCCGCCCCGGATGAAATGACTGGCCAGCTGCTAACCACTTTGGCTGCCACCACCAATGGCAACGGCTCCACTGGTGCCATCGCGATTACCCCGGCTGCCGGGTTGGTGGGTCTGTATATCCTGAACGGACTGGCCGATAACACCACACTGACCTGCATTGATCCTGAATCAGAGCATCAGCGTCAGGCCAAAGCACTCTTCCGCGAGGCCGGCTATTCCCCCAGCCGCGTACGCTTCTTGCTCTCGCGTCCGCTCGACGTGATGAGCCGCCTTGCCAACGACAGCTATCAGCTTGTCTTCGGCCAAGTCTCCCCCATGGATTTAAAGGCGCTTGTCGACGCCGCCTGGCCGCTTCTTCGACGAGGCGGTGCGCTGGTGCTCGCCGATGCGCTCCTTGACGGCACCATTGCGGATCAAACCCGCAAGGATCGTGACACCCAAGCAGCACGTGACGCCGATGAATATATTCGTTCCATTGAAGGCGCACACGTTGCTCGCCTGCCCCTTGGTGCAGGCTTAACCGTGGTGACTAAAGCCTAGAGGGGGACGTCGAGAAGCGAAAAAAGGGACCTTTTAAGGTCCCTTTCCCGTTTAGACTACCTGGTTCTTACCGACAACCACGACGCCGCCGGCGCTCACCTTGAAGCGCTGCGCATCGCGCACTTGGTCGACACCGATGAGCTCTCCGTCGCGGACAACCACGTTCTTGTCCAGAATCGCATGGCGGACAACAGCACCCTTACCGATGCGCACGCCCGGCATCAGCACTGCACCTTCCACCGTTGCGCCCTCTTCGACAACAACGTTGTTGGACAGAACGGAGTTGCGAACAGTCCCAGCAGAAATGATGGAACCTGAAGACACCATCGACGACTGCGCGATACCGCCCCGAACGAACTTAGCCGGAGGCAAGTTACCTTCAGAGGTCGTGTGGATTGGCCACTCAGAGTTATACAGATTGAAGATTGGGTGCACGGAAATCAGGTCCATGTGGCACTCGTAGAACGCATCAATGGTACCGACGTCGCGCCAGTAGCCCTTGTCACGCTCAGTTGCGCCAGGAACAATGTTTCCGGAGAAATCATAAACATGCGCATCATTGCGGGAGACGAAGTACGGAATGATGTCTCCGCCCATGTCATGATCACTGTTCTCGTTATTTTCATCATCTTTCAGCGCCTGGATCAGGGCTTCAGTGGTGAAAATGTAGTTACCCATCGACGCGTAAGTCATGTCAGGATCATCAGGGGTTCCCGGAGGGTCAGCTGGCTTTTCCAAGAACTCGGCTATGTTGCCGTCGTCATCGGACTGGATGCAACCAAACGCAGTTGCTTCCTCACGTGGAACGCGAATACCTGCCACAGAAACCGCGCGACCAGATGCAATGTGCTCATCTAGCATCTGGCTTGGGTCCATGCGATACACGTGGTCCGCGCCGAAAACGATGACATAATCCGGTTTCTCATCAGAGATCAAGTTCAGAGACTGCAAAATTGCATCCGCGGAACCAGTGAACCATCGCTTGCCCAGGCGCTGCTGCGCAGGAACAGAAGCAATGTACTGCCCCGTTGGACCAGACACGTTCCACGACAATGAAATATGCCTATCCAATGAATGCGACTTGTACTGAGTCAGTACCGCGATCTTGAGGAATCCGGAGTTCACCAGGTTCGACAAAACAAAGTCGATCAATCTGTAAGTTCCGCCGAATGGGACCGCAGGCTTAGCTCGGTCCTCCGTCAACGGAAAAAGTCGTTTGCCCTCGCCACCTGCGAGAACGATTGCTAAAACATTTGGTCTACCCTTCACACCCTTAACCATAAAGGCAAAATAACTATCCCGCATGAAAGCTGGGTAACAAATTGTCTAAACATCGTTTCGGGGTCCGAATGATAGCCCCTTTTAGTGCCCCCATTTCGGTATCGCTGCGCAACTGTTTTTAGATGGCTAATCTTTAGAAATTATGAGAGTCGGAATGATGACAAGAGAGTATCCACCAGAGGTTTACGGCGGCGCTGGCGTGCACGTCACCGAATTGACCCGATTCATGCGTGAGATCGCTGAAGTTGATGTTCACTGCATGGGTGCACCTCGCGATATGGAGGGAGTTTTCGTCCACGGCGTCGATCCTGCCTTGGAAAGCGCGAACCCTGCGATTAAGACACTGTCCACCGGTTTACGCATGGCAGAAGCTGCAAACAACGTGGATGTCGTGCACTCACACACTTGGTATGCAGGTCTTGGCGGCCACCTTGCAGCTCGTCTCCACGGCATTCCTCACGTGGCTACCGCGCACTCTTTGGAGCCGGATCGCCCATGGAAGCGTGAGCAGCTTGGCGGTGGATACGACGTGTCCTCCTGGTCTGAAAAAAATGCCATGGAATACGCTGACGCGGTCATCGCTGTGTCGGCTCGCATGAAAGATTCCATCCTCGCTGCGTACCCTCGCATCGAGCCGGACAACGTGCGTGTTGTCCTCAACGGCATCGACACTGAGCTGTGGCAGCCTCGCCCCACCTTCGATGACGCGGAAGATTCCGTACTCCGCTCCCTAGGCGTGGACCCACAGCGGCCCATCGTCGCATTTGTCGGCCGCATCACCCGCCAAAAAGGCGTCGAGCACCTCATCAAGGCAGCAGCGCTTTTCGACGAGTCCGTGCAGCTTGTGCTCTGTGCCGGCGCGCCAGACACCCCCGAAATCGCAGCTCGCACCACCGCCCTGGTAGAAGAACTCCAGGCAAAGCGCGAAGGCATTTTCTGGGTTCAGGACATGCTGGGCAAGGACAAAATCCAAGAGATTCTCACCGCTGCTGACACCTTCGTGTGCCCATCCATTTACGAGCCACTGGGCATCGTGAACTTGGAAGCAATGGCCTGCAACACCGCAGTTGTCGCATCCGACGTTGGAGGCATCCCTGAGGTTGTTGTCGACGGCACCACCGGCACCCTCGTTCACTACGACGAAAACGATGTCGAAACCTTCGAGCGCGATATCGCCGAAGCGGTGAATAAAATGGTCGCTGATCGAGAGACCGCAGCCAAATTTGGTCTCGCAGGGCGCGAACGTGCTATCAATGATTTCTCCTGGGCAACAATTGCTCAGCAGACCATTGATGTGTACAAATCCTTGATGTAAAACCGAAAGCCAGGGAACCTCTCCCCGGCTTTTCTCATCGGGGTTAACCTGCCTTCACCTGGGATTATCCACCCATGTGTGATGAAATCGCTACCCTGAATCAAAGACACTGGCGTAATTGAGTGAAGGCAGGACAATAAAGAGATGGCGAACGTTTCCGGGTATCACCGACCAGAGCTGCACATCACCGCTGAAAGTGGTGTTTTGTTTGCACCTGCAGGCGTTCTGTTGGATGACGACACGTGGCATTTCTTCCACCAGTACCGTCCCTCACCAGATCACGGCCCCAGGTGGGCGCACCAATTCGCAGAGCACACTCCATTTGTGTGGGATATCTGCGATGACGTGCTAGCCCCTGAAGGCGATGAAACCCAGGTTCGCGCTGGCTCAGTGGTGTCCAACAACGGTGGCGTTGATCTGTACTTCACCTCGGTTGTTGGCCCCACTTCCACTATCCAGTTGGCACACATCAACAACATCCGTGGCACCACTGAACTGATCAATGAGGACGAGCTGGGGCTCGATCCAGATGTCTCCCGAATCGGCGAAGTGGTTGGCAACACTGATGGTTATGTAAAGTTCCGCTCACCGTGCGTTATCCCAGGTTGGGAAGACCAAGGAAACCGCGATGAAGGCCACTCAGGATGGTTGATGCTCGCAGTCACGGGCCCAGTGGAGGCTCCGACGGTAGTGATCCTGGACTCCGCAGACGGCCGGGAATGGACCATCACAGGCCCATTGTCTATCAACGGCCTTTCTGGCTTGGAATCAGATGAAGTCCTGGTTGCTCCCCGCATGATTCGCCTGCGCGATGAAGTGGACCATGAAATCTACGATGTCCTCATTGTCACCATTGAACAACAGGGAATCGATATTTCCGGCTACCTGGTGGGGCAGCTCAACGGCTCAGAATTCGATGTGAAGACTCCATTTACCCGCATCGATTTTGGCCATGATTTCTCCCGCCCCCGCAACACCAACTACGCCGAAACCACCATCGGCTACGACTTCGCCCACATCTTTGGTCTCATGAATGGCGTAGGTCGTTTGGACTCCCCCACTGAGCATCTCAGTTGGAAGGAAGAAGGCTGGGCAAACGCTATTTCTTTCCCACGTGTTGTCACGCTCCAGGACGGTACGGTCTTCCAGACCCCACCAGAAGGATTGCTTGATGCCATTCATGAATCCGAGGCAGCGGCAGGTTGGACCGGACTGTGCGAAATCCCATCGAATAGCTCAGTTGAAGTGGCGTTGAAAGATCAGAACGGCGAAATCGCTGCAACAATCACTCACCGCCACAATCAGCTAGTCGTTGATCGGTCTATGAACCCCAACCACGCGGGTGATCCACACGCGATTGCACCATTAACTGATGATGAAACAGATTCACTGTTCATTGTCGTGGATGGTTCCACCGTGGAGGTTTTTGCTGACGGCGGCTATGTGTCCATGGCAAGCCGTGTGTACTTCAACAACGGCCCATTCAGCGAATTTGAGGTCACCACCACCGGTGACGCAAGCATTATTCGCCAGGAAAGTCACTTCCCTGTTGATTTCAGTTCGGTGTCCCTAGATATAGATGATCTCACTGCGCTCATGCAGTTCGATGAAAACGAACCGCATGAAGGCCCAGTGAGATAAGAGTTAGATGCGTTCCAGCCTGGTGATCTTGGCCCGGGCTGTAACCTTCATTTGTTCTGGTAGAGCGGCGATGCGTTCCGCCAAAGCCTCAGGCTTAATGTGGCGTGCAGAAGGGCTCATACCGATCTGAGATGCAATGGATTTTTGATCCAGCAGCATTTCAAATTCCACCAAGTCGCTTTCGCCAACTGGCTTGAGGTGGCCTGCCGCTTGTTCGATCATGCGATCAACTTTGCCGGCCTCCACATCAATGATGCCCAGTGGTTCACGAAGCTCAGCCAAGTGGCCGGTATCTGCGGTAAGCACGATGACCTGTCCCTTTGGCTTCAAAATGCGGGCAAATTCCGCAGCGTTGCGTGGTGCGAAAATCACCGTGATGGCATCGACAGAGTTATCTGCAATCGGCAGGCGTGCCCAGGCATCGGCAATGACTGCGCCGACGCGAGGGTGACACTTTGCCAAACGCTTTGCGGCGTGCACGGAAACGTCAATGCCAATTCCGCGAGATCCTGCAACAGAATCAAGGGTATGGGACAAGTAGTAGCCGGTTCCCGCGCCGATTTCGCAGACCACTGGCTGTGCGTCATCGCTAAGGCCTGCCTGGTCAACGACATCTTGAACATGCTCGGTGACAGCTTCCACGAAGGGCGCGAAGTGACCGCCAGAAAGGAAGGTTTCCCGATCCGCGATCATCTGTGCATCATCGCCTGAATAGCGCAGACCTGCGCCACCAGCCAGGGTGACATACCCTTGACGAGCAACATCGTAGGAATGCCCAGATTCAGACACCAACCGTGAGAAATCTTCGGCGCCTACAAGTGGGGTGCCATCGATCGGGTCGGCGAGGACATCAATGATGTGGGAAAGCACGTGCGTTTTACTCCTTGAGGTGGATGGTTAAACAAATACTACCCAGTGCGTTTACCTAGGGACTATTTGGCTGCCTCCAACAGCAAAGCTCCAAGTTCGGCTGCTTCTTCCTTATTCAATTCCACAACGAGACGTCCGCCGCCGTCTGATGGAATCCTCATGACAATCTTGCGACTTTCCTCAACCGCTTCCATTGGTCCGCTTCCGGTCCTAGGCTTCATAGCTGCCATATTGATTCCATCTCCTCACAACGATAAAATCCGCGATTCAACGCGGCTAACTTCCTATTTTAGCCCGTTTCGAAAGTTTTTGCCCGAAGGTGAGCCTGCTCAAGCTGAGCATTTAAAGAATCTACCTGCCATTTTAAATGCTCGATCACATCATCGACTTGGTCTTGGCGGTAGCCTCTGATCACGGTATCGAACATGATGTTATCGATATTCCCCTCGCCCACCGCCTGCCGGTTGTGCTCAACGATCTCATTGTTTTCCGGCAATGGTTGGGTTTGTTCTCCCCGACCAAAAAGTTTGGCGAACACCCAGGTGAAAATCACGATGAGCGCGATCAACACAATGATCATGATTATCCAGGTCAGCATGGTTGCCCAGTTTAGTGGATACCCAAGGGTTCACGCTGCACGACCGGGAGATCATGTCCGAAACGCTGCAAAATAGTTGTTGCCACCACGTCAGCCATCGAGCCAAGCGCTTCCAAAGATTGATGGTTGTGGCTCCTGCTTCCGAGGTCTACTTGGGCGATAGACGAGGTGCCAAATTGAGTGGCGACGTCGATAAGCAAGCCCACTTCGACGCCGTAGCCGGACACAAAAGGCATGGCAAGCGCGGTGCTGCGGCGGATCGCGTACTCGCCTCCGAGCGGCTGGCGGATGTGGCTTAGCTCGGGGAAAAGCGCGCGGAGGAGGGGTTTTGCGGTGAGTTCCGTGACGCGTCCACCCCCTGTTGTATGATCACCGAATGTACGCACATAATCGGCTTTGACCAGGTGAATGTCATCGTTTAGGAAGGGGGCAACAAGGCTGTTCACCATGCCGGGGCGGAAGCTGGTGAGGTCGGCATCGACAAATACGACGATGTCTCCGCGCGCTGCTGCGACACCTCGCCAGAGTGATTCGCCCTTGCCTGGAATCGGTTCGGTATCAAGGATTTCGCGCCAATTCAGCACCGTCGCACCGGCGGATCGGGCTTCGGCGGCGGTTGCGTCGGTGGAATCGGCGTCGATGACCAGCACTTCCAGTGGGTTGTCGGCGAGGACCGCCTCCACGACTTTGGCTACGGTTGGAGCTTCGTTGAGCGCAGGAATCACCACGCTTACGCTGCTCACGCAAGCCCCCGAATGGTGTTAAGTGGCGCCACATCGCCCATAATCGCCGCCGTCATCTGCAAAACGTCAAAGGTTTCCGCAACTTCATGCACGCGAAAAGCCGCAACGCCGCGCGCCGCCGCCCAGGCAGTGGCCGCAAGCGTGCCAGCAACACGCTTATCGACGCCCCTTTCCAAAGTTTCCCCAATGAAATCCTTATTACTCAAGGCCATCAGCACCGGCCAGCCCGTGGCAACCACCTCATCGATCCGTCGTAAAAGCTCCAGTCCGTGGAAGGTGTTTTTCCCGAAATCATGGGTGGGATCAATAAACACCCGTTCCTCTGGCACCCCGGCACGAACAGCTTGCTCTGCCAATTTGGTGGTCTCCGTAATTACATCGGCCACGATGTCATCGAAATGCACCCGATATGGTCGCGTTCTTGGAATCACCCCGCCGGTATGCGAGCAGACATAACCCACCTTGTGCTGCCCTGCTACCTGCACCAACTCATGATCATGGCCGGCCCAAGTGTCATTGATCAGCGTTGCTCCATGCGCCACTGCGACATCAGCCACCGACGCCCGCCAGGTATCAACAGAAATATCAATGTCAGGAAAACGTTCTCGCACCGCAGCGATGATTGGCACCACGCGGTCGATCTCTTCCTCCGCCGACACGAAATCCCCCGGGCCGGCTTTCACCCCACCGATATCGACAATGCCAGCGCCTTGTTCAATGACCTCCGCTGCCCTGTTTAGCGCAGCGGTGTCCTCAAATGTCGCACCCTTGTCATAGAAAGAATCCGGGGTGCGATTGACGATGGCCATGATGACCGGCAAAGAACTCATAACACCTAATGTAGCCACTGCTTAATTGTGGCGACGCGCTACGTCCAATCCAGCGTGTGCATCGACGATGAATTTGACGGCCTGATCCAGGTCATCAGTGACCAACATCCGGTCAACATCCTTCTCATCGATCATGCCTTCCTCTACCAGGCGGTGACGGATCCAATCCACCAAACCTGCCCAGAACTCAGTGCCGATCAGCACGATGGGAAAGTTGGTTACCTTGCCGGTTTGTACCATGCAGAGGACCTCGAAAAGCTCATCGAGCGTGCCGAAACCACCAGGCAGACACACAAAAGCCTGGGAGTATTTCAGGAACATGGTCTTGCGTGCGAAGAAGTACCGGAAGTTCAGACCCAAATCCACATAAGGGTTCAGATGCTGTTCATGTGGCAACTCAATGCCCAGACCAACTGATAAACCATTGGCCTCGCTTGCCCCCTTATTGGGGGCTTCCATCAGACCTGGACCGCCACCGGTGACAACTGCGTAGTCAGCAGCAACGAGCTTTTCACCAAGTTCTACACCCGCCTTGTAGTACGGGTGATCCTCTTTAATGCGTGCAGAACCAAAGACTGTTACGGCCTTTGGCATCTCGTGGAGGGCATCAAAACCCGCCACAAATTCAGACTGAATACGCAGTACACGCCATGGATCGGCGTGCTTCCAATTGTGATCAGCGCGCATTTCTAGCAAGCGTTGATCAAAAGTACCCTCTGTCTGCCGACGTTGCAGAACTGGTCCCACCAGGTTTCGATTCTTCTCTGGGCTGGGAGTTTGTTTAGGAGCCATCGTGTTTCCTCCTCAAGTCTCTAGTTACATTTCGGAAGTCCCACGATAGCCCCGAATGCGGTTACTCGCTCAGGTACTGCTTCAAAATTGCTGCCACATCCGTGATTTGCTCCACTGGGCACTGCTCGTCGCGTTTGTGCGCGAAGCTTGGATCGCCAGCACCAAAGTTCAGCGCTGGAATTCCCATGGCTGAAAAACGTGAGACATCGGTCCAGCCGAATTTTGCGCGGATTTTTTCGCGGCCGACGGCGTCGATAAGCCCGCTTGTAACCTGCTGCCCCAAGCCTGGAAGGGCACCGCCTGCCCCGTCTTCTACGGCCCATTCGATGCCGTCTTGACCGTCAAGCTCAAGCGTTTCGACGACATGCTCGATCGCCTCGTTGAGATCGCGATTCGGCGCGAAACGGAAGTTGAGGTTCATCCACGCGAGGTCTGGAATGACGTTGTTTGCCACGCCCGATTCGCAGAAAACGATGTTGAGGCCTTCACGGTAGGTCAAGCCATCAATGTTGACTTCTGCGGCCTTATACGCAGCAACCTTCGAAATGATCGGCGACAACTTATGCATCGCATTATCACCCAACCAGCTTCTCGCCGAATGGGCACGCACACCATGCGCCGTCACCTTGATGCGCAGATTGCCCTGGCAGCCCGCCTCAATCCAGCCGCCAGTAGGCTCACCCAACAACGCCAAATCAGCCGCCAACCACTCCGGATGCTCATCGCGAATGTGGCCCAAACCATTGAGGTGATCAGCAACTTCCTCGCACTCATACGCAATCAGCGTCAGATCATGCTTAAGCTCAGTCGACGTGGCCAAGGTGGCAAAAGTATGCAAATACACCGCCAACCCAGATTTCATATCGACGGTGCCACAGCCATACATGATGCCGTCTTCCACACGGCTTGGCAGATTGTCCGCGATCGGCACTGTATCGATATGACCAGCAAGCATGACCCTCGAGGCCAATCCCCTGTTCGTGCGAGCAAGAACGTTGTTGTTGAAGCGGAAGACCTCTACACCAGGTAGATTAAGGTTCCGAAGGGCATCTTCAATTTCATCAGCAATCTGCTTTTCCTGACCCGACGGACTCGGTATATCTACCAAACGTTGAGTAAGGACAATTGGGTCGCAGAGGAGATCTAATCCTGGTTTGAGTTCAGAGTTCACAGGTTTAAGCCTACAAACCTTAGTTAAAACATGATGGAAGCGGTCGATTAAAAAATGAGTGAAAACATTCGCGGAGCCCAAGCAGTTGGAATCGCAAATATCGCCATGGACGGGACCATCCTGGACACGTGGTACCCAGAACCCCAAATTTTCAACCCAGATCAGTGGGCTGAACGCTACCCATTGAAAGTGGGCACCACACGCCTCGGAGCAAACGAACTCACCCCACGGATGCTGCAGCTGGTAAAACTGGACCAAGATCGCCTCGTCGAACAGGTAGCAGTCCGCACCGTTATCCCCGATCTGTCTCAACCTCCAGTAGACGCGCACGATGTTTACCTGCGCCTCCACCTGCTTTCCCACCGCCTGGTCCGCCCCCACGAAATGCACATGCAAAACACCTTGGAGCTGCTGTCCGACGTGGTGTGGACAAACAAAGGCCCTTGCCTTCCTGAAAACTTTGAGTGGGTGCGTGGTGCTCTGCGGTCCCGCGGACTCATCCACGTCTACTGTGTGGACCGTCTTCCCCGCATGGTCGACTATGTGGTTCCCCCTGGAGTCCGCATCTCCGAAGCAGAACGCGTGCGCCTAGGTGCATACCTTGCTCCGGGTACCTCTGTCCTGCGTGAAGGTTTCGTGTCTTTCAACTCCGGCACCTTGGGTGCCGCAAAGGTGGAAGGCCGCCTGAGTTCCGGTGTGGTCATCGGTGAAGGTTCCGAGATTGGACTGTCTTCTACTATTCAGTCCCCGAGAGATGAACAGCGCCGCCGTTTGCCGTTGAGCATCGGCCAAAACTGCAACTTTGGTGTCAGCTCCGGAATCATCGGAGTCAGTCTGGGAGACAATTGCGACATCGGAAATAACATTGTCTTGGATGGAGATACCCCCATTTGGTTCGCAGACGATGAGGAGTTGCGCACTATCGACTCCATCGAAGGCCAAGCAAATTGGTCAATCAAGCGTGAATCCGGCTTCCATGAGCCAGTTGCCCGCCTCAAAGCTTGACCCATTTTCATAACCAGTGCCATGTGGGTTTACGGTTGATACATGGCTAAATCTAATGAAGGGCTGGGAACCGGACTTCGGACCCGCCACCTCACAATGATGGGACTCGGCTCCGCAATTGGTGCCGGACTGTTCCTCGGCACCGGCGTTGGTATCCGCGCAGCTGGCCCCGCAGTGCTCCTGGCGTACATCATCGCCGGAGCCATCGTTGTGCTTGTTATGCAAATGCTCGGCGAGATGGCTGCTGCCCGTCCCGCCTCCGGATCGTTTTCACGTTACGGCGAGGATGCTTTCGGCCACTGGGCTGGTTTCTCCCTCGGTTGGTTGTACTGGTTCATGCTGATTATGGTGATGGGCGCCGAAATGACTGGCGCTGCTGCCATCATGGGTGCATGGTTCGGCGTCGAACCGTGGATTCCTTCGCTTGTCTGCGTGGTCTTCTTCGCTGTGGTGAACCTCGTCGCGGTTCGCGGTTTCGGTGAATTCGAGTACTGGTTCGCATTCATTAAGGTCGCGGTGATCATCGCTTTCCTCATCATTGGTATTGCTCTTATTTTCGGATGGCTTCCCGGATCCACCTTTGTGGGAACCTCAAACTTCATCGGTGATCACGGATTCATGCCCAATGGTATTTCTGGTGTTGCTGCTGGTTTGCTCGCGGTGGCTTTTGCCTTTGGTGGCATTGAAATTGTCACCATTGCAGCTGCAGAGTCCGATAAGCCACGTGAAGCTATTTCCCTGGCGGTGCGTGCCGTGATTTGGCGTATTTCAGTCTTTTACTTGGGCTCTGTTTTGGTCATCACTTTCCTCATGCCTTATGAGTCGATCAATGGTGCCGACACCGCTGCGGAATCCCCCTTCACCCAAATCCTGGCGATGGCAAACATCCCTGGCACGGTTGGTTTCATGGAAGCGATCATCGTTCTAGCACTGCTTTCCGCTTTCAACGCCCAAATCTATGCCACTTCTCGTTTGGTATTTTCCATGGCGAATCGACAAGACGCTCCACGAGTTTTCAGTAAGCTCAGCACCAGCCACGTCCCCACCAATGCGGTGCTGTTGTCCATGTTCTTCGCCTTCGTTTCAGTTGGTTTGCAGTACTGGAATCCAGCCGGTCTGCTTGATTTCCTCCTCAACGCTGTTGGCGGTTGTTTGATTGTGGTGTGGGCAATGATCACTTTGTCACAGTTGAAACTCCGCAAAGAACTGCAAGCAAACGGTGAAATCTCCACGGTTCGCATGTGGGCGCACCCATGGTTAGGCATCCTCACCTTGGTTTTGTTGGCAGGACTCGTTGCTCTCATGCTCGGCGACGCAGCCTCCCGCAGCCAGGTTTACTCAGTGGCAATTGTGTACGGATTCTTGGTTCTTTTGTCCTTCGTCACAGTTAACAGCCCATTGCGCGGAGGTCGCACCCCTTCCGACTTGAACTGATAGGCCGATAGAAATTATTCTGGACGTCATGACTACTGCTTCCGCAACCGGAATTGCAACACTGACCTCCACCGGCGACGTCCTGGACGTGTGGTATCCAGAAATCGGGTCCACCGACCAGTCCGCGCTCACACCTCTAGAAGGCGTCGATGAAGATCGAAACGTCACCCGCAAAATCGTGACGACAACTATCGACACCGACGCAGCCCCCACCGACACCTACGATGCATGGCTGCGCCTTCACCTCCTCTCCCACCGCGTTTTCCGCCCTCACACCATCAACCTGGACGGCATTTTCGGCCTCCTCAACAATGTCGTGTGGACCAACTTCGGACCGTGCGCAGTTGACGGTTTCGCACTCACCCGCGCGCGCCTGTCACGCCGAGGCCAAGTTACGGTTTATAGCGTCGACAAGTTCCCACGCATGGTCGACTACGTGGTTCCCTCGGGCGTGCGCATCGGTGACGCCGACCGCGTCCGACTTGGCGCGTACCTGGCAGATGGCACCACCGTGATGCATGAGGGCTTCGTGAACTTCAACGCTGGCACGCTCGGCGCTTCCATGGTTGAGGGTCGCATTTCCGCTGGCGTCACCGTTGATGACGGCACCGATGTCGGTGGCGGCGCATCTATCATGGGCACCCTGTCCGGTGGCGGCCAGCACGTCATCTCGCTGGGCAAGCGCTGCCTGCTCGGCGCCAATTCCGGCTGCGGCATCCCGCTGGGCGACGACTGCATCATCGAGGCCGGCCTCTACATCACTGCAGGCACCAAAGTGCTTTTCGACGGCTCCCTCCACAAAGCCTCCACCCTCGCGGGCTCAAACGGCCTCATTTTTAGGCGTGACTCCGTCAGCGGACAAGTTGTCGCAGTGCCCAACACCAAAGTTGTCGAACTCAACACAGCTTTGCACTCCAACTAGTCTTCTTTGTTGAGGGCGCGGTCGCGGATCCGCTCAAACCTAGCCTGGATCCGATCCCTCAACACCTGACCCCAAATCCCCCGCGGCATCGCTTTCACCAACGGCCCCGTCGGCCTGGTCACCGCTGGTACATCCATCGGCCCAATCCATCTAATCTCCGCCAATCCATTAGCATCAGCAGTAAAGCGACCATCGGTTTTCATATTGTGATGCCGCTGGCACAACAACTGCAGGTTCCACGCCGCTGTCGGGCCGCCCTCCGCCCACGGGATAATGTGATCGACCTGGCATTTACTGGCCGGGACGCAACACCCTGGGAAGCGGCAATGCCCATCCCGAGCTCTGATCAGTGCTTTCATCTTCTCACTCGGGGTGTAGCTCTTCTCCGTGGCTCCAGCGACCTCATCGAGATCCTTGGCGCACACGAGGGTGGCATTGTCGTAGGCTTCGGGATCAATGTCACCGTAGTCCGGTGACCACACCTGCTCAGGGTGATTGTGTGGGGTGAAGAGGTATTTGGTGATCTTTAACTGGATTTTCTCCATCAGGAACGCCATGAGCGCTTCAGGCAGGCTGTCCTCGGTGTCTGTGTCTTTGAGTTGGGTGATGATGTCATTGAGGAGCAGGCGGTTGGGGCCGCTGATTTTGATGCGGACATAGGTCGCCTCATCGGTGGTGTGGACGTGAACATAGTCCTCTTTCGGTGTGGGCTCTGGCGTGGGTTCGGGGTCGAGTTCTTTGATCCAGGCGGCGATGCGTTTAGCCAGGGTGGAGGATTGGATCATCACTTCCCCGTCGGTGACTGGGGTTAAGGCGTCGGTGATGCGCAGGTCGAGTTCTTCCCACAGGGTGGGGTCTGCTTTGGCCACGGCGACCATGATGGAGGCGAGGTAGCGGATGCTCAGGAAGTAGTAGCGTTCTTGGATGGCGCGTAGGTGTGGGAGGTTGGTCATCGCGGCCATGGCGTTAAGGCCGTTGTTGACTTCGTGGCGGGAGTAGCCGGTAATCCGGATGACTTCGGTGGTAAAGGAGTCTGCGTCGAAGTCGTCGGAGTCGGTGGTTAAGACGACCCAGAGGTGATGGGTGTCGCGGTTGAGTTCGGTGGTGTGGTGGGCGTATGGGTCGTGTGGGTTGTTGTGGCTGAAGTAGATGTCAGTGGTCATGAGTATCCCCCTGGATTCATGTGTTCTTGCCATCCATTGTGCCGTGGAGGTGGGACACCTTCAACCTTTTATTCGAACAGTTATTCGATTGTTAGATTTGAATAAAACCCACACCAGAACAGGAAAAAGCGCACAAATCCTTGTTCTAATGCGGGCCTAGAGTTTCGAACGAAGTTTAGACAGGGTCCGTTTCCACAACAACCTTGGACTTCGGCTTCTTGAATGTCCAGTACTTGTTCACAATGAAGTTCACCGGCATGGAAACCAGAATGGAAATCACCAGTGCCCAATAGAACTTTGTGCGGAAGCCGGTGGAGTCGTCGAAAATTTCAGAGGACAAGGCAATCGGAGATGTCTCGTTCATCAGCAAGGTTGCGACCACCTGGCTCGCAATAAACGCGACAAGACCTGTAGCCAGGAATGGGAAGAAGCCCCTCCACCAGGACACGATTGTCGCTGTCTTGAAGGTCCACATGCGGTTGAGCTGATAGTTCCAGGTATTGGCCACGAGGAATGCGATGGTCATGAACACGTGGTACCAACGGATATGGAAAGCCGATCCAAGCAAATTCATGAACGCATCGCTTTCATGAATCCCTGCCGTCCATCCCGCGATCTTCTTGGACAGTGCTGCCACCGCCAAGTTAACCAAAGTGCCAGAGCCTCCAACGATTCCGAACTTGATGAACTGCCGGGAAGCGCGAAGAAATCGACTACCCCAGGTTTTTTGCTCGGTACTCGACTCAGGACTGGACTCGGAACTCAAATGGCCTCTTTCGACGGAGAACTTCAAACTCAATTAAACAAAATAAGCTTAGTCGTGTTTAGCTCAGGCGAGAAACAAAGGCGTCGACGCGCTCGTCGGTTTCGGTCATCGCCACACGCACATGCTGCGCTCCGCGAGGGCCATAGAAGTCTCCTGGGGCAACGAGAATGCCACGCTCAGCGAACCAATCGACAGTGTCACGGCAAGGTTCTTCACGCGTCGCCCAGAGGTACAGACCCGCTTCAGAATTATCTACCTGGAAGCCGGATTCCAACAGGGCGCGCATGAGTTTTGCTCGACGAATCGCGTAGGTGAGCTTCTGCCCTGCCTCTTGGTCATCGTCGTTGAGGGCTGCGATCATGGCCTGCTGGATTGGGAAAGGAACCATAAGACCCAAGTTCTTACGGACTTCCGTGAGTTCACCAATCAGCGCTGGATCGCCAACGAGGTAACCTGCGCGGTAAGAAGCGAGGTTTGAGGTTTTAGACAGCGAGTGAATGGCGATCAAGTTGGTGTGGTCGCCATCGCAGACACGTGGATCCAAAATTGAGATCGGTGGGTTTTCATCGTCCCAGCCAAGACCCAAGTAGCATTCATCAGCTGCGAGGATCACGTTGTTTTCCTGCGCCCACTTCACAACCTTGCGCAAGTGTGGGATGCCCAGAACCTTGCCTGTGGGGTTGGATGGTGAGTTGATAAACATCATCGACGGGATCTGCGGGCCGAGCTTAAACAGCGAATCAGAACGCATCACGGTGCATCCTGCGGCCACGACAGCGACTTCGTAGGTTGGGTACGCAATCTCTGGGATGACAACGGTGCCGGAAATACCCAACGCGAATGGAAGAAGGGCAATTGCCTCCTTGGTACCCACGACGGGGAGGAGGGAGGCGTCGACAAGCTTTGTCATGTTGTAGCGCCGCTCAAGCGCGCCCCTGATGGCTGCGCGGAGTTCCGGGGTGCCGATGGTTTGAGGGTAACCCGAAAACCCCGCTGCTTCTGCCAACGCGATCTGAATGCTGGGCGCGACCGGATCAACCGGAGTGCCAACAGAAAGATTCACGATCCCATCCGGGTGAGACGCAGCTTTGGCTTTTGCGGAAGCGAGCGAATCCCACGGAAAATCAGGAAGAACAGAAACAAGCGGGGTGCGAGAGGTCATGCGTTAGATTATGCCTGAGGCGGCAGCGCAGCGATCATTGGGTGATCAAAATCTTGTGGTCCAAGCTTAGCCGCACCACCTGGGGAGCCCAGATCATCGAAGAATGCAGCGTTGGCATCGTTGTAGTCAAGCCATTCGTCTGGGACATCGTCCTCGTAGAAGATTGCCTCAACTGGGCAAGCAGGCTCACATGCACCACAGTCAACGCACTCATCCGGGTGGATGTACAGCATGCGCTTACCTTCGTAGATGCAATCTACTGGGCATTCTTCAACGCAGGCACGATCCAAGACGTCAACGCAGGGCTGTGCGATTGTGTATGTCATGGGATTTCGTTTTCTCCTGAGAACTCTAAGAGGCTAATAAATATGGGAAAGCTTTAGGCTTATTATGCTACTTCCCCTTGACCGCAGGCCAAATTCCACCGGAAAAACCAGCAAAAAGTAGCAGCACTGTGCGAATATTATTCGGAATTAATTGATCCCCTGCAACCACGGTCCACACCAGCAGCGCCATGAACCCTAAAATCCACACTGTCAGTGGCGTGAATTTTGCAAGCCAATGATCGGTCCACAGCATGGAAGTCCTGGTCAAAACCATATTGAACAAGAATGCAATGGCGATTGTGTAGGGAAACGCCAGCGATGTTCCACCAGGCAAAGTGATCCGGGTGCCCAGGTAAATGACCTCCAAAAGCACCGAAATAAGTGCCCCTAGACTGAGCCAAAATAGGCCTCCAAACACCTCCCCTTTGCCGAGGTTTCGGTGAATGAAACTCTTATTCCGAATCTGCTTAGATTCTGCCATAACCGTGTCAGAACTCCAGTCCGTCAAGCACTCCAGTTGCACCTTCAGGCAGTGGTGTTCCGGCGCCGAGTTGGTAGTGCTCGTGGCGCATGATGGGTTGTGCAATCAAATTAGATAGCGCCCACACCTTCACATTGTCCTGCTGTGTCACTGCGTGTGCGGCAACCGGGTTGGTGCGGGATACGGAACCGTCAGCGATCCACAATTGTGTCGCATGCGCGCGCATGGATTCCACCTTGGTGGCATACACTTCATCGTTCAGCTCAACAGAGAGGTCCACGGAATCGACCGCAGAGAGCTCTCCCCTGCCCCAACCTTCAGGAAGCCCAGTGATTGCCTTTAGACCGTCCTCGAGCTCCTCACGGTCGCTCACAGCCCACAGAATGCGTTGCTCGCCGGCTGCTGCGTGGGTGATTTCATGCGCACGAATGTGATCGGGGTGCCCATAGCCGCCGTCAGGGCCATAGGTGATCAAAAGATGTGGCTTCAATTCCGCAAGAAGTTCTTTCAATTGCTCCACTGCACGGTCACCAGAGTGAATAAACGCACGCGGATGCTCATTCGCAGGATCACCAACCATACCGGAATCCCTCCAGCAGCCAGCGCCACCCAGATGAATGCCACGCACGCCCAGAATCTCCAGCGAGGCGTAAAGCTCATGGATCCTAAACCCGCCAAGCTGATCCGCATCACCGTTGACTAGCTGCGCGAATGTCTCACCGATAACCTCACCCTGCTCGCCCAACGTGCAGGTAATTACCGTGACATCGGCGCCACGAGCAGCAAGATCCGCAAGCACACCACCGGTGGTAATCGCCTCATCGTCAGGGTGCGCATGCACAGCTACAACTCGAGCACCAGACAGATCATTCTTCAACATCGTTTTTCCTCCAACTTGCAGCACTTGAAATTCCCCCAGGCCAGCCATCCGCAGCCCCGAGGATACCGTTATTTTTCGCCTCTACCCGAGTCTCCCGCAGGATCGGAACCCGCAAGTGATTCTCGGTGTTAAACTGCTGCTCCCACGCAGGATCGAAATCAATCTCACCCGCCAAAACACCGTTGATATATTCCGTGGTTCCCTCAGCGCACCACTTTGCCAAGTTCACGCCACAACCCACTCGGTCCGCCAACGCAATCGAATCCGTGGCAGTTCTGGTCCACGCCACGATCGCATCAAAATTACCCGCAATCGCCGAATTCAAATCGGTTGTCACGACCTGAGCCTTGATTCCATCCGCAGCCAGCATATCGACGATGCCCCGCGCAGCTGCCAAACCAGCATCGTCGGCGGGGTCCGCCGCCAGGCGCAACGCAGGAATTTCTTGCTTATCGACGCTCACCTCCACCGTTTGGGGCACACCCAGGTTTGCACTGCGACCGCCAGCTAACTTGGCGGTGAGGGGGACGTCGATAAGCGATGTCAGGTAGGCGCGCTGCGCCGGTGCCAGCGCTTCGGCGTTAAATACCAGCTCCAGCGTGCGCGTCGTGTCAGACACCCGCACTTCCGTGTCCGGCACCAAATTCAACGTGTCCACCAGGGTTTCCTGCGGTGACAGATTCATAAACGAACTCTGCCCGGTGCGCAGGTACTCCCCCGCCCGAGATGCAGAGGCAACGGTGTTGAATTGGAGTACTTCCACGTGTGCCGGATTTGCACCCCAGAAACGATCATTGCGCGACAACGTAATCACGCCACGCTGACGATCAATGGAACGCACCATGTAGCGCCCCGCAGAGGCCGGGATGGAATCATAAAACGCTGTCTGGAATGTGGAATTGCCAGTGATCAAATGACTCGGCAACAAATTGTTAAACAGCAAATGCCAATCAGCGACAGGATGTTCAAAAATAACGTCGACAGTTTTTCCACCGCCTGAGGTCCTAATCTCTGAAATCGCCGAATATGCAGAATCGTTCAGCGTTCCTGTCCCCGCCACAATGGACCTGCGCAAGTACTCAAAATCAGACCCAGTAATCGGAGTGCCATCACTCCACTGCGCTTCCTGAGCAATCGTGTACCTCACCGTGGTTTCATCCACCTGCTCAACATTGTCCAACAAGTCAGTGTTCAGCTGATTGCCCTCAAAAGCACTCGGCAACACCAACGATGCAATATCGCGCACCAGTGGAGAATCATCAGACAACAAATGTGGATTGAAACCGTTGCGGATCGGATCGATACCGATACTGATGGTTTCCCGATCCTGTTTGGGGGCTTCAGTCTCTACGGTCGTCGTCTCAGTTGCCGTGGTCGTTGCAGTGGCTGTAGTTGGCTCCTCAACGGGCGCAGGACCCGGATTAGCCTGACATGCCACCAACGAAACCGTGCAGGCGACAACACTTAGAATTCCAAACCTTATTCTCACCCCCAAAATACTACTGGCCCGCTGCGTCCAGAGGACACAGCGGGCCAGAGCAACTCTTAACTAAAAGAGAATTACTTGTTCAGGCTCTTCGCACGGGAACGTGCACGGCCACGCTCAGTAGCGTTCAGGATGACCTTGCGGATGCGCAGAACATCAGGGGTAACCTCGACGCACTCGTCGACGCCACAGAACTCCAGTGCCTCATCCAAGGAGAGGGACCGAGCCTTAGCCAAGGTGACAGTGGTGTCTGCGGAAGCTGCACGCATGTTGGTGAGCTTCTTTTCCTTGGTTGGGTTGATGTCCATGTCTTCTTCACGGTTGTTCAGACCAACAACGACACCTTCGTAGGTCTCAGTGCCTGGCTCAACGAAGAAGCTACCACGGTCTGCCAGCTGGGTCAGAGCGTAAGCGGTGATCTGGCCGGAACGGTCAGCAACCAAGGAACCGTGTGCGCGGCCCTTGATTTCGCCAGCCCAAACATCCATGCCGTCAGAGTAGGAGTTAGCGATACCGGTACCACGGGTTTCAGTCATGAACTGGGTACGGAAACCAATCAGGCCACGAGCAGGAATACGGAATTCCATGCGGATCCAGTCGGAACCTGGGGTGGTGGACATGGACTGCATGAGGCCCTTGCGGGTAGCCAGCAGCTGGGTCACGTTGCCCTGGTACTCGGAAGGAACGTCAATGACGATGATCTCGTAAGGCTCGTGCAGCTTGCCGTCGATGGTCTGGGTAACAACCTGTGGCTTACCAACGGTGAGCTCGAAGCCTTCGCGACGCATGGTCTCAACGAGGATGGACAGAGCCATTTCGCCACGACCCTGAACTTCCCAGGTATCTGGGCGTTCAGTTGGGTTGACCTTCAGGGACACGTTACCGATCAGTTCGTTCTCAAGACGAGCCTTGACCAAACGTGCGGTCAGCTTGTCTCCGCCGCCACGACCAGCCATTGGTGAGGTGTTCACACCGATGGTCATGGACAGTGCTGGCTCATCAACGGTGATGCGAGGCAGTGCAACTGGGTTCTCAGGATCCGCGAGGGTATCGCCAATCATGATGTCTTCGATGCCGGAGATCGCAGCGATGTCACCTGCAACAACTTCGGTAGCAGGAACGCGGGCAACGCCAACGGTAGCCAGAAGCTCTGCGATCTTAGCGGTCTTGGTGTGCTGGTTACCTTCTTCATCGTAGTGAATCCATGCAACCTGCTGGCCCTTACGCAAGGTACCTGCGTGAACGCGAACCAGGCCGATACGACCAAGGAAGGAGGAAGAGTCAAGGTTGGTGACGTGAGCCTGCAGAGGGCCATCAATGTCAGCGGTTGGCTCTGGGAGAACCTCGTAGAGGGTCTCAAACAAAGGCATCAGATCTGGGGAATTAGGAACGTTACCGTTGCCTGGGTTCTCAGTGGAAGCCTTGCCCTCACGACCGGAGGTGTACAGAACTGGCAGATCAAGAAGCTGCTCAGCTGCCTGTGCTGCTTCTTCATCATCAAGTGCAGATGCGAGCTCAAGAAGCAGATCCTGTGCCTCTTCAACAACCTCGTCAATACGAGCGTCAGGGCGGTCAGTCTTGTTCACAGCAATGATGACTGGCATCTTCGCAGCAAGAGCCTTGCCAAGCACGAATCGGGTCTGAGGCAGTGGGCCTTCAGATGCGTCAACCAGAAGGACAACGCCGTCAACCATGGACAGTGCGCGCTCAACTTCGCCACCGAAGTCAGCGTGGCCTGGGGTGTCAATGACGTTGATGATCAGGTCATTGCCGTCCTTGCCAGCACCTTTACGACGAATCGCGGTGTTCTTGGCAAGGATGGTGATGCCCTTTTCCTTTTCCAGGTCACCGGAGTCCATCACACGGTCGGCTACTTCACCGTGGTCACTGAATACGCCAGACTGTTCAAGCATGGCATTAACGAGTGTGGTCTTTCCGTGGTCAACGTGCGCGACAATCGCTACGTTACGAAACTCTGGGTGGGTCACTGGGGGCATTCTCCTGCCGGATAAAGAAATATGGAGGACTTGTAAAACGAGTCCATTGTTTTAGAACGGTATCACTGTACTCGCATTATCGCCCGTTCCGCACATTGTGAGGCAAATCTCTAAAGATTTTGCTGGTTTTTTCAGAATTTTGTAACGGAACTGCATCGGTGTACGACAAGCAAAACAAGAAAACGTTGTTCTAATGTGTCTCGGATCTTTGGTGAATCTTTAGGGAAATCCAGAAATTCACTTTGATCCTTATTGACAGTAAATATTCTGCGATTAATGTGACAGGAGGAAAAGAAGTTAACTGGAGTTACTAATGTGACTAAAGTTGTTCCCTCCGCATTGTCTCGTTGAAAGGTAAGTAAAACTCAAGTGACAAAGACACTCCCCCGACTGCTTACAGTCGCTGCAGCTCTAGCCATTGCACTCCCGGCAACCCCGGTAGCATCGGCTGTCACACCAGTTGAACAAGCTTTCAACGCCTCATCGAATCTCTCCAGCGGTCTCCCCGTAGACCAATGGGGACGCCCCAACGAGCAGTTACGCCAACAAATCGAACAGGCAGTAAACCAACCGTGGGTCCCGCAGGAAATCAAGAACATCGTTTCTCAGGCCATGGGTTTTATCACCGGTGACGGCAGCGAAGGTGGGGACATTGAAATCCCCGACAACGCACCACGCATCGCGCAGTTCTTCTGGCCCACCCGATCAGAAAACTGCATCAACGGAAATTCTGCAGCCGTAGGATCTGCCTTCGCAGTTCCAGGACCAGCAGATCTCCCCCTCCCCGGCGCAGGTGTCGGCCAAACCTCCTTCGTGTTCACCGCACTGGGAACTGGCCCCCTCGCAGAACAGCAAAGCACCGCAATGACTGTTCAATGGGCAAACTTAAGCAACTTCACCCATGGCACCACGACGTTGAGCAACACCGGAATCAACCCCGATGGCCCCTCAACGATTTCCGGTGTGGCAGACACAGGACGCGGCATCATCGTCGCCTCCATGTCAGGCGGCCTCACCACATCCACCGAAAACGGTTCAGCGAACTGTAATTTCATCCCGACTGCCGTCGTATTCGATGTGAGGTAAGAAAACAATGACTGATCTTCATCCCGTAAAGCAGGAAATTTTCAACACTGCTGAATCCATAAACACAGATCCCAAGGGGTTTCTCCGCGAGGTAGACACCTTCAAAGTAACCGACTTCGGCCTGTACATGGCTCGTGGCGCAAACCACCCCAAGTTCGGATACTTGGAAAGCTGGCTCCTCCCAGAACTTGGATTGCGTGCCAACATTTTCCACTTCCGCAAAGGCGTGGATGAACGTCAGGATTACTACATTGATGTCGCTGAAATTCGCGTCGAAGACAACATCTGGACCACCCGCGACCTCTACGTGGATCTCATCTCTGTCTGCGGAGAACCAGTAACAGTCATGGACATCGACGAACTAGCTGCAGCAACCTCAGCAGGGCTTATCACTGCAGATGACGCTGAGCGCGCAATTGATGCCACCTTGAATGCTGTTGAAGGAATCACCCGCCACGGCGACGATCCTATGCAGTGGCTGCGCTCCAAGGGAATCGAACTCACCTGGGCTGACGCCAGCCAGGTAGAGCTCGTCCCTGCAGAGTAACTACTTCCTAACCGCTGCTTTAATTTGTTCCTCATCCAAGTTTGAATCTTGGATTTCCTGGTTGAGCACCGCCAGCTCTGCTCCACTCAACGCTCCGTCATGGCCGATCTGCAACAAGTCTGCGATCCGCATGCGGCGTTCGGATTCCTTGTAGATGCGTACGCGTCCCCTCACCCACGCCACCATCATCACTGCAATCAGCAGCAGGCCAATGTATCCCAAGACTGGGTACACATAGCCCACCAAGTTCTTGAATCCCACAAAGCTCAACACAAAACCAATCAGCACTGTGACCACATAAACCGGGCGGAATCGCTGTGGGTTTTTCGCAGTGAGACGACGGCCCAATGCGTAGAACATACCCAGTGCCGTGTTGAAGATCATTCCGTAGATAACCACTGCCATTACTTGGCCAGCCAGCGGGTTCAAATTGTTGATGATCGTCAGCATAGGCATATCATCTTGGCCAACTTCTTCCACGGTGGCGAACAGTGTCAGCGCACTGATGATGATCAAGAATCCCAGGATCAATCCGCCCAGCAAACCGCCCCGACCTGCGACCCGCGGGTTAAACATTGATCCACCAATGACCACAGCCATGGACACCGCAACCATCAGGTTGAATCCCACATAGTTCACCGCTGCAACAGCCCAGTGAGGCAACGTCGTGCCGACTTCTAAAGCAGCAGAATCAAGCTGCTCCACTGAGCTGAAATTACCTACCAGCGTGTAGATCGAGGCGGCAGTGATGAAAATGATGATGAACGGAGTAATTGCACCAATGACTGTGGTTACTTTATCCACGTCCAACATGCCCGCAGCCAGCACCAGAAGAACCATGATCACAGAACCGATCCAGAGCGGAAGCCCCCACTGCTGATTCAGATTTGATCCCGCGCCTGCAAACATGACGAAACCGGTGGAGAACAACGTCACCACAACGCCGATGTCCAAAATTTTGGAGAAAACGGGGTGACTTACTCGGCGGAACACTTCACCGTGTTCACCTGCATTGAAATAGCTTCCGAGCTGCAAAATGATCAACGCCATCACCGACATGATCACTGCAGAAACAATGACTCCCCAAATTCCGTCTATGCCGAAGGCCACAAAATATTGCATGACCTCTTGCCCTGATGCGAAACCGGCGCCAACAATGACGCCGACGAAGGCAAATGCCACTCTTAGGATTTGAATAATCATGGAACAAACCTTAGTAGGCTCAACGTTATGAAAGTCACGATTTTCCATAATCCGCGTTGTTCCACATCCAGAAATACCCTCGCTTACCTCCGCGACAAGGACATTGAGCCTGAAATTGTTCAGTATCTCAAAGACACGCCCACCGCTTCCGAGCTCAAAGAACTATTCAATACGCTGGGAATTCCAGTCCACGACGGCATCAGAACCCGCGAAGCTGAGTACACAGAACTGGGCCTGTCACCAGAAACACCTGAAACTGAGCTTATCGACGCCATCGTTGCCCATCCCAGGCTCCTTCAGCGTCCGATCGTGGTGACGGCCAAAGGCGCGCGCATTGCGCGCCCCAAAATCGACGTCATTGACAGCATCTTGTGACAACATTTTGTAGAGCGACCATCTAGACTGTTCTTTATGTCTTCTGCGTCATTTACCACCAAAGCACTGTCCGTACTCGCAGCTTTAACGGCTGCGTCTGCCCCCTTAGTGGCGGCGTCACCTGCACATGCTTTGGCAAATGCTCGCAACGTTACGGGTTCAAGCACCACTTCAGATTCAATTGTTCGTCTGCACATCGGTAACACTGCATGTACAGGAACCATGATCACCCCAACGTGGGCGATCACCGCCCGCCACTGTATCCCTGAGGACGGTATTGCCGGTGCAGCTATTGGTTCAAGCACTTTGAGCCAATTTCAGCAGGTGCCCCAAGCGATCTTGCACCCTACTGCGGACTTAGCTCTCGTTGAGCTTCCCAATCAGGCAAGTTCCAACACGGTTGATCTCTACGGTGCACACGTGCAGCCTGGTGAAAATGGTCAAGCAGCCGGCTGGGGTGGGTACTCTGCCTTTGGCCAAAATGTTGCACAGCAAGCCGATGTGCAAATTCAACGCAGGGTAGTCAACGTGCCAAGCCCCGACCGCACCGCTGTGCTGCTTGAAGGCACTGTTTCTAACGGTCGTCTCGTACCAGGCGATTCCGGCGGACCTTTGTACATCAATGGTCAGCTGGCTGGTGTGCTCAGCATGTCCACTGACGTAGAAAACGATGCACTAGACGGCACCGTCGGCTGGTACATCCCCGTTGCTGAACACGCCGAGTGGATCTCCTACTACACCGGCAAGCACATTGCCCCCATTGCTGGTGCGCCCGCAGAACTTGTTGACGCCACCGCCAACCCCACCTTCATCCCTGCTCCACAGCCTTTCACCGGTCCATCCATCGGTGGTTGGGCGCTGGGCAGCTCCTAGAATATGCTGATCTCCCTGCTGATAGTCCTTATCCTGGGAGTAGTCTGCATCGGTATAGGAATTCACTTCATCGGAAAAGATCGGCATTTTCAATCTAATGCGGTCGAAGTCGAGGCAGAAGTAACTGGATTTGTTGAGCTCGAAGACGAACGCTATCTGACGCAGTACCGCTTCGAGCTTGACCACCACGAGGTGTTCGGAGTTCTACCGAAGTCCACTCCCCGACCCATCACCACCAAAGGCGCCGTGATTCCCTTGCTGGTGAACAGAGACGATTCCACTCAGGTTCGGCGCCTCACTGCACGCAGGGACGTCACCTTGAGGTTCTTCCTCATTTTGATCGGGGGCCTCATGGTCTGTACTGCTGTGCCACTGCTATTTTTCGTTGCCTAAAACGATAGTGCTTAACGCACTTCACTTGAGATAGCCTCAAATACGTCACGAGTTAGTGGCGCGAGCTTCTTCGATCGTGGTTTAGGCGAGAAGTACTTCGCCTCAGCGAGTTCTTCGTACACATCCGGTGTGTAGTTCAAGAACACATCAAATGTGCTAGACACATGGCAGTCCACATAGAAGCCAGGTTCGTTTGCTGCCGGTGCCTGAAAACGCCCATAAAGATCGAGGTCTTCTTCCTCGAGTTCGCGGATGGCTGCCTGTGCAGGAGTCTCCCACAACTCCTGCTTGCCTCCGGGAAACATGAACATTTCAGTTCCCTCTTTGCGGACGCAGAGAATCTGATCCTGCTCATTGGGGATTAGAACAGCTGCGATGCGGATTATGTTAGACGGACTCAAAAGACAGCCCTTCTGATCCATCACCACGTCGAAAAGCAATCTTCATCTCGTCGCGCCGAGCGAAGCCGACCAGATGGCCGCCGATGACATTTTCAAAACGCTCAACCAGGCTGGCGGGCGATTCGATGTGGAGCAACAGCACGCCATCGCCGGCAACCAGATCACAGGTAGCAGATCCATCAAAAGCAAACCGCTGGTCTTCGTGGTCTGGGCCCTTTCCCACCAAGACAACAGACCCCCGTTCTGCCTCCGGGTCCCAGCTTGTGCTCAGTTTTTCACCCAAATGGCTAGTTAACTGTTTGGCATAGCGCGAGGGACGATCTATAGAAACGCGCGCGGTGGATGTAACGATCATGGATCTTGATTCTATCCCTAAAGTGAATTTTCCTCTTCTTTCAGCTTAAGACCAGCATAAATAAGGTCATGAAGCGGAGTTTTCACACCCACTTTGTGTGCTGCCCGCACAATTGCACCTGTCTGAGCCTCAAGCTCACTAGCCACTCCCGCGGCCAAATCACGCTGCATCGAACTCGTCGAATTCTCAGGCATCCGATCCGCAAAATTCATGGTGCGCTCCACCGCATCGCTCGGCAACGCAACACCTGCCGCGCGAGCCACCTCAGCCACCTCTTCCATCAAGGCTTCCAGGGAAGCCCTAAAATGCGTACGCAAGGTACCTAATTGCTTTTCGACGAAAGCCCCCAACCCGCCGAAAACCTCTACGAACATGGCTTTCTCCCACACATCCACCAAAATATCGGGATGCAGAACTCCGTCAATACCGGCCTGTTCAAGAGTGCTTGCGAATTGCCTAGAAAGTTCACCAGAATCACCAAACGTGTAGGACAGTGGGCCTCCCTTGTATGACACTGAGGCTGGCCCCTCATGAACAAAGAACCCACGAACCACACCAGGCCACACACGATCAGCACCGATACTCTTCGCTGCTAGATCAGCAGTTTCAATCGAATTCTGAGTAATCGCGACCACCGAATTCGCAGGTATCCCACCCAAAAGTTCAGCGAGATCTAAAGACCGCGATAATGCTTTAGTAGCAATCATCACTACATCTGCATCTTTTAGTTCTTGCACGCTCGCAACTGCAGGAATTGGTACGTAGCGTTCGCCTCTTGCATCGTTGATGTGGAGTCCTTTAGACTTCAAGGCTTCTAATGTTCGTCCACGTGCAACCATCGTGATATCTGCACCAGATTCTTGTAACAACGCTCCGAAATATCCACCCACTGCACCAGCGCCAACGATCGCAATTTTCATACCTGCTATCTTGCCTGAGCACAGATAAGATTTGTAAGCACTACCCCTTCTCTACAAAGGAGTCATCAATGGCCGGTGGATTAGCAGCACTATTAGACGATGTCGCAGCAATTACTCGAGCGGCTGCAGCCAGCCTCGATGATGTCACGGCGATGGCTGGAAAAACCAGCGTTAAAGCCGCAGGCGTGGTTGTAGATGACACGGCAGTTACCCCGCAATATGTTCAAGGTGTCAAACCTGCACGCGAATTGCCCATGATTTGGCGGATCGCTAAGGGCTCTTTGGTAAACAAGATCATCATCATTTTGCCCATCGCGTTGCTTCTTTCCGCGTTTGCTCCGTGGGCTCTCACACCAATTTTGATGCTGGGCGGCTCCTACCTGTGCTTCGAAGGTGCAGAAAAGATCTGGCACTCCCTCCACAGGCGCATCAAAGGTGAACAGCACAGCACCGAACCCAAGTCGCAGGAAAGCCCAAAGTCAGAGGATCAGCTGGTCAAAAGTGCCATCACAACTGACCTCATCCTTTCCGCAGAGATCATGGTTATTTCACTCAATGAGATTGCAGATCAAACTGTCTGGATGCAGGCAGCAGTGCTATTTGTCGTGGGCATCGGCGTCACCGCGCTCGTGTACGGCGTAGTCGGTGTTCTTGTGAAAATGGATGACGTCGGACTTACACTTTCAAAGCGTGACTCCGCAGGTATCCAGAAATTTGGCCGCGGCTTGGTCAAAGCGATGCCCATCGTTCTTCAAGTTATTTCTGTTGTCGGCGTTTTTGCCATGCTGTGGGTTGGTGGCCACATCATGGTCATTGGAACTGAAGAGTTAGGATGGGAACTTCCCTACCACCTTGTTCACGGACTAGAGTCCTGGGCTAACGGTATCGGAGGCAGTGCTCTGGGATGGGTTGGCAATACTTTCGGGTCACTTGTTTTCGGCCTCATTTGGGGCGCGATTATCACCGTTGTGGTCAGTGTGATCAAGAAGTTCATTCCACAGCGTGCGCAAAACTCGTCTCATTAGTGGAGAGTTGTTCGCTGTAATTTCGCTGTACAGTTAATATGACTTTTTACTGTCTCAATCAGTTCACAAGTTTGCACGAAATTTAAGGAAAGGAGTGCCCAATGTATACCCATTCAACAGGCACTCCTCAGCTTGATTTCGACGGTGACATCTATCCCCTTCACCTCTTCTTCTCTGCACAGACTGCCCAACATTTCGCTCTCGAGCGCGTCAATTGGCATGTCTTACGCGCTATTGTGAAACCTGAGCAAGGCGAACTCATCGTCGAAGCGCTTCTCGCACCAATAGAATCCGCAACAAAAATCGGTGTTTGGGTTCAAGATGAATTTCTCGGGGTGATTGCAGAGTCCCAGTTCCTGTTGAATTCTCAATTGTCTCGAATTTTTGCCTCTGGCCACCTGATTTCCAGCCAACTACTTCTCACACCGAGTAAAGGATCTCTCGCTTCAGTTCTTCTTCCAAACCTAAAATTCGGGCTCATCAGCAATGATCCTCCACGAGCTGATTCCCACCTCTTACCGCTAGGCAGAATGTGGCGCGTTGAGCCCACCGTTAATGCCCTGTTTGAGGATTTCTCACTTGGCTCCACGATTCTTTTTGGGCTGAGGCTTGATTTAGAAGCCCTAATTGTCTCCTATAACGGAATAGAATGTGGCATCTTAAACTTTGATGACGCCTCAGCACTAAGCTCTGCTGTGAAATTCTCAAATGCAAATGGTCTCACCCCCACGGTGCTCGGCCACGTAGTCCGGGAGAACGGTGAAACATCCTTCGAGATTGACGTTCTCCCACTGGAGTTGTGGTCGAAGAAGCAGCATCGCCTTGAGGTTTTAAAAATCCCTCGGTTGATACCTAAAGAGGCAGATTCCCAAAATTATGTGAAGGCGACAGCGCTCCTTTCAGACGAGATTCTGCGACCACAAACGCTGTCCAAAAAGGCACTGTCTTTGTCGGACACCGCAGTTAAGTACAGCCCTCATGTTGCTTGTGGCGTGGGGATGTTTAGTCTTTTCGCCGTTATTCCCTTTGACAAGTTGAGTGATCATAGTGCGATGCTGCTCGCAGTCATTAGCTTGATGCTTTTTGTGCTGGCAGTAGTAATTCTTTTCAAGAGAATTCAGTCAACTAATACTCAGCGTTGGAACTTGGCCTCGTCAGTCGGATTACTCGCGACACTTCCGATTATCATATTCCTGGTTGCTGATACCTTGATTCCTCAGGGCAGCCTGGAAAACCATGCTCAACCCGACGTACAGGTAACAACGTTAGCTAACAGGCCGCCAAGTTCACCTACCTCACTGGACTCACTAGGCGCACTGAATTCACCAAGTTCGCCGAATTCCCCGAGCTCATCAATGCTGCAAAACTCTGAAATGTTCGCCTCACCACCGATCGCCTCTGGGCAGTCACCGGTTTCGACGTTCCGCTCATGGCTAGATCGATCCATTCTGCCACTCACACGAGAAAATTCCGCTTCAGAAAGCGCAGTGACAGCTCTTGGACCGTCGATAGTGCAGCCTGCATCTGAATCGATTACAACTCCAGCTCAAACGTCGCAGAGTCGCCACGCAATTGACGATGGTGACGACAGTAAAACCTCAACGGGAAGACCAGCTCCCACTACTAACTCGCCGATCATTGCTCTTCCCCCAACGTGGATTATCGGGCCGGAAGATCCAGAATCCACCGACCCCACAGCACCAACCGAGCCCACCGAGCCAAGCGAACCTGTAGCAACCGACGAACCCTCAGAGACCTCTGAACAAACTTCACCTCTCTTAGCTCCGTCGACCACCCCCGAAACTGAACCCGAAACAACTGAAGCTCCGGTGGAGACCACCGAAGCTTCATCAGAAATTACCGTGAGCGAAGTAAATTAGTTCAGCGCAGCAAGTGCAGCGTCGTAATCAGGTTCAGTGGAGATCTCGTCAACCAACTGGGTGTAAGCAACCTTGCCGTTTTCATCGACGACGATGACGCTGCGTGCAAGAAGACCCTTAAGTGGTGAGCCTTCGAGCACGATGCCGTTGTCTTCACCGAAGGTGGAACGGAATGCGGATACTGGGGTGACGTTCTCGATGCCTTCTGCGGAGCAGAAACGGCCCAGTGCGAATGGAAGATCCTTGGAGATGCACAGCACGGTGGTGTTTTCCAGGCTTGCTGCTGCCTCGTTGAACTTGCGGACTGATGTTGCACAAACGCCGGTGTCAACGGATGGGAAGATGTTCAGGACAAGCTTGCGGCCCTGGAAGTCCTTTGAGGAGACCTCGCCCAGTTCGGTGTTGACGAGGTTGAACTCTGCGAGGTTGTCGCCGACCTGTGGCAGTTCGCCGGAGGTCGCAGTTTCGTTGCCTTGAAAATGTGTTTTAGCCATGGACCCCATACTAGGGAGAGTTTTGTTTTGGTGCTAGAAAAGGTTCACCAAGCGCGAACAGGCCTATGCAAACGGTACGATATGACACATGCAAAAAGCTGATTCCCATGATTGGATTTCGGTCCACGGTGCGAATGAAAACAACCTCAAAAATGTGTCGGTGCGCATCCCTAAAAGGCGTCTCACCGTGTTCACGGGTGTGTCGGGATCTGGCAAGTCCTCGCTGGTGTTCGGCACAATTGCTGCGGAATCACGCCGGTTGATCAACGAAACCTATAGCACTTTTGTGCAAGGTTTCATGCCGTCGATGGCAAGGCCCGATGTTGACCATTTGGAAGGCATCACCACGGCGATCATCGTCGATCAGGAGCAGATGGGCGCAAACCCACGGTCTACGGTGGGTACCGCAACTGATGCCACCGCGATGTTGCGCATTTTGTTTTCTCGAATCGCGGAACCTAACGCGGGTGGCCCGGGAGCTTATTCCTTCAACGTCCCCTCTGTTTCCGCATCCGGCGCCATCACGGTGGAAAAGGGCGGAAACACCAAGCGGGAGAAAGCTACCTTCAAACGCACGGGTGGCATGTGCCCAGCGTGCGAGGGCATGGGCAGGGCCTCAGACATCGACCTCAAAGAGCTTTTCGACGCCTCCCTCTCCCTCAACGACGGCGCCCTGACCATTCCCGGTTACACCCCAGGTGGATGGAGTTATCGGATGTATTCGGAATCGGGCCTTTTTGATGCTGCCAAGCCTATTAAGGATTTCACCGAGGAAGAACGCCACAACTTCCTTTATCTTGAGCCCACCAAGATGAAGATCGCTGGCATCAACATGACCTATGAGGGGATTATCCCCCGCATTCAGAAATCCATGTTGTCTAAGGATCGCGAAGGCATGCAGAAGCATATTCGTGCGTTCGTGGATCGAGCGGTTACCTTCATTCCTTGCCCTGCGTGTGGGGGAACTCGATTAGCTCCACATGCCTTGGAGTCCAAGATCAATGGCAAAAACATCGCTGAGTTGTGCGCGATGGAGGTCCGTGATTTGGCCAAGTGGATCAAAACGGTGGAAGCCCCCTCGGTTGCTCCCCTGCTCACCGCACTGACTGAAACCCTAGATAACTTCGTGGAGATCGGTTTGGGCTATATCCAACTCGATCGCCCCGCTGGCACGTTGTCTGGTGGTGAGGCACAGCGCACCAAGATGATCCGCCATTTGGGCTCTGCATTGACTGACGTCACCTATGTTTTTGATGAACCCACCGCCGGTTTGCACGCCTACGACATTGAACGCATGAACAAGTTGCTGCTCGATCTTCGCGATAAAGGCAATACCGTTTTAGTCGTGGAGCACAAGCCGGAAACCATCGCCATTGCAGATCATGTGGTGGACCTTGGGCCACGTGCAGGCGCGGGTGGAGGTGAAATTCGGTTTGAGGGGAGCGTCGACAAGCTTAAAGACAGCGACACCGTGACTGGCCGCCATTTTAATGATCGCGCGTCGTTGAAGGAATCCGTGCGTGCGCCGCATGGCGCCCTGGAGATCCGCGGGGCCGATCGAAATAATTTGAACAATGTGGATGTCGATATTCCGCTCGGCGTGTTCACGGCGATTTCCGGCGTTGCAGGTTCGGGTAAGTCCTCGTTGATTCATGAGATTCCGCGTGATGAGTCGGTTGTGTTTGTCGATCAAACCGCAATCCACGGTTCTAATCGTTCCAATCCTGCGACCTATACAGGCATGCTGGATTCGATTCGCAAGGCTTTTGCCAAGGCCAATGATGTGAAACCGGCGCTGTTCTCCCCCAATTCTGAAGGCGCGTGCCCAAACTGTAAGGGCGCCGGCTCGGTCTATGTCGATTTGGGCATGATGGCTGGGGTATCTTCGCCGTGTGAGGTGTGCGAGGGCAAGCGTTTTGATGAGTCCGTGTTGGACTACCACTTTGGTGGCAAGGACATCGCGGACGTGTTGGGGCTGTCGGCTGCCAATGCGTATGAGTTTTTCGCGGCGAAAGATTCAAAGATTTTGCCTGCGGCAAAGATCGCAAAGAGGCTTGTCGACGTCGGCCTCGGCTACATCACCCTCGGCCAGCCGCTCACCACGTTGTCCGGCGGTGAACGCCAGCGTTTGAAGCTCGCCACCCACATGGCAGACAAGGCCACCACCTTTATTTTGGATGAGCCCACCACAGGCCTGCACCTCGCTGATGTGAAAACCTTGCTGGATCTTTTTGATCAACTGGTTGATGACGGCAAATCTGTCATCGTCATCGAACACCACCTCGGCGTGCTCGCTCACGCTGACCACATCATTGATGTCGGCCCTGGTGCAGGTTCTGATGGTGGCTCGATTGTATTCGAGGGCAGCCCCGCGGAACTCATCAAAACTGATACTCCAACAGGACGCCACCTTAAAGCTTATGTAGATTAGTTTCTTATGGAAAACTCAGGCGCTCTTGGTGCAATGCCACAGTACGGAACCGAGCATATTTCAATGCTCATCACGACTGTGGTTTTGTCGATTCTTGTCGTCCCCATTGCTCGTCGATTCAACTTCGCACCGGCATTTGGCTGGGTGCTACTCATCGCAACACTTCTGGGGAACCTGTGGAATTTTATGCCCGGCTATTACACGCTGGACCAATCTTGGCCATTCCACTTCTCAGATGCATTGCGCATTATTGCTGCCATCGCATTGATTAATCGCGCGCGGTGGGCAGTTTCAGTGACTATTTTGTGGGGCACCACGATCAACCTGATGTCACTGCTCACTCCAGATGTTCAGTATTTACAGGTTCCCTGGCTGGAGTTTTTAATGTACTGGTTTATGCACATTTCTGTGTTCCTAGCAGCTATAATTCTCATTTTCGCTTTTGGAGAAAAACCAGGGCTGTCCGGAGTGGTTATGTCCGTTGCAGTGGCGATTAGCTGGGGCATCATGTGCCTCATCGTCAACGCATTTTTGGGAACCAACTACGGGTACCTCTCCACAGAACCAGAATCAGCGTCAATTCTGGATTTGTTGGGAGGATGGCCATTCTACATCGTCGCGGAAGTATTACTCCTGTGTGCAGTGTGGGCTTTGTGGTCTTATCTGATTGATAAGCTGCCTATCACGTATCGCCCTGCTTACCGTCCGAAAACTCGGAAGGCCGCTGCGTAGCCACCTTCCACCTGTAAAAACGCTGGGATGAACTCTTCAGGCTTCGGGTGATCTGGAAGAGCGGCCAAGTATTCCTTGTGAGCTTGAAGGGATGCAACTCCGGCATCAACAGAATCTTTAGCCAGATCCATGGTGTGGGTGGGCTCTGGGTGTCCGGCAATGATGATGACTTCAGCTCCCCACGGCTGCAGATCCTCCTGCAACAGCTCTGGCTGCGCCCACGGATTAACGGCATCACGGGTGGCATCAATTGCGGCTAATCCCGCCACGCGGTGATCCGCCTGGTTCAAACCACCGTGGGCCTCTACATCAAAATTGGATATCACCACAGCATTTGGTTTACGGATCCGGATTTCCCGAGCAATATCTTTGCGCAGTACCAGGTTGTACACCAACATGGAATCTGGGTGATTCAAAATGGTGAGATTTCTATCTCCCACCTGATCACACGCGGCACGTTGTTTCCGCAGCGCGCAATGACCCGGTTTCTTTAGGGTCTAAACCTTGGATACCTGCCTCCCCGTGGGTGAGCAGCAGGTAAGACACCTCCACCCCAGCATCGGTCCATTCTTTTACAGCTGCGGACAGCCCATACTCCGGATCATCCGGGTGAGCTACCACAACTAAAACGCTTCACCAGTCCTACCATTGCAAAGTTTCTAGTGCACTCATGGCCACCAGGCTACCTAAATCAGGCGAACATGCTCATCATGTAAACACCAAACAGCATGAGCAGCACTGAGCCATGAACAGCACTAACTTTCTTGGCACTAAACGCAATGGATGTCACCGCAATAGTGGTGCCCAATAGCAACAAGTTAATTGGGCTCTCCCCCAAAATCACGTCCTGACCTGTGATCACGCCGATCACTAGAACAGATGGGATCGTCAGCCCCACCGTTGATACTTGGGCTCCGTGCGCGAGGTTGCTTACTCGTTGAATCTCCCCTGTCCACGCGGCTTTTAAGGAGGTGATGGTTTCTGGCAAGAAGACGATGGTGGCAATGATCAATCCGGCCATAGCCACTGGTGCTCCGAGGTTTGCCAGGACTTCATCCATCACCGTGGCCATGTCATGGGACAGCAACACGATGGGGAGCACAGTAACAATCAAGATCAAACTTCTAAAGGGGACTTCCCATTTTGCTGCGTCGTCTGCCTTTTCGGCGACCTCCACCTCTTGAAATTCACCAGCTTGGGCGCCCATTTGGCGAAACAGGAAGAACCCGTACACCACTGCTGTGAGCACCGCGATTACAAGTGCCTGCCCAGTGGAGTATTCTCCCATGAAAGCTGGAACCGCAAAAGCGATTACGGAAAAAGTTGCGATCAGCACCAAGTAGGTCGGAGTTCCCACCCCATTGTGTGGCATGCTTCCATGCCTTAAACCACCAATGAGTAGGCACAATCCCACGACCAAACCCATGATGATCATGGACACTGCCATCACGGAATCCCGACCAGCAGTGGTTGAATCAGCAGGCCCCAGCATCACCGCACAGATCAAAATCACTTCAATGATCACGATCGACAAGGTAAGGATCAACGATCCAAAAGGATCACCCAAAATATGAGCCAAACGCTCCGCCATCTTCACGACGCCAAATGCGCAGAATAGGATGACTGCCACGATCAGCGCCAACTCAATAATTGATGGCAGTGTGATGAGGGGGATGATAAAAATCGATACCCAGCCGACAAAGATGCGGGCATAATCAATTGGTTTTAGCCAAGAAAACGGCATGTTCTCTAGTCAAACTTTCTTAAGAACTCTGGGCCGTTCCCAGGCTGTCATAGATTTCTTCGGGTCGTCCCGAAGCCTCATCAGAACCTAGCACAATCTCATGATCCACCTCAACGCCTAAAGAGAAATGGCGTTGCTCCTGCTGCGCCCACACTTTCCAAAATGGTGCGTAATCAGGATCGCGGTTGAGGGCGCGCTGTTTTCTTAAAGCCTCAGGACCAGTGATACGAACGGTCACCACCTCGCCCAACAGCGATGCCTTGCGTTTTGTTGCAGCAGTTATTGATCCACAACCCTCAATGATGAGACTGCGGCCAGGCTCCAACGAAACCCAATCGCTTTGGCAATTGTTGTGCCAATCCCACGTGAAGAAACCGGGGTTGTCCGCGTCCAAAACATGGCATGCGACAATCTTCGATGCAGCTTCAAGGCCAGTCCAACCAGGATAAAAGTCATCCAAATGAACCAACTGAAACCCGGTGCGGGCAGCTAACTCACCCGCCAAGGTGGTTTTGCCCGCACCGGATTGTCCATCAATTAAAACTGTGATCATGTGCCCAAGAACTTAAAGAAACCAGTCTGAATGGACACCGTGAGGGCGATCGCGGAAATGGCAGCACACACCAAGATGAGCACCAGATCGCGCGCGCCGACGGTGGATTCCCTTGCCCAGGTGCGGCCAGTCGTGCGACCAAAACCGCGTGCTTCCATCGCCGTTGCAAGCTTGGATCCACGGCGAAGCGAGAGCACCAACAAACCAAAAGTCATGGTGAAAAAGTGCTTGATCTTGCCCTGATCAGCAATTCCGCGGGCACGCCTTGCCCTGGACATGGAGTACCAATCTTCCCGAAAAAGCGTCATCAGTCGGCTTCCTGCCACAGCACCGATGACAAACCTTTCAGGCAGTTTCAGCAGCTGCGCCAAACCATCGCCCAGGTCGGTGGGATCAATGCGAGCAATCAGCACCACAACGGGCAGACCAATCGCCAGAACACGCAGCCCAATGGCAGCTGCCAAAGCCAGTGAATTATCAGTGACGTGAATGAGCAGGAAGCTAAAGTACTCTTTTCCATCCGGCCTGCCATAAAGCGCCATGGATAATGCAGCCACCGGTGCCATGAGGAACAGCATCCAGCCACGTTTCAGCAGCATCTTCCAGGTCACGCCGGCAAATGGCGCCAGAATAATGGTTGCCACCAGCGCGATCGCTGCCGACATCACATCCAAACTCAGCAGCAACGGCGTGGTCAGTACCATCAACGCGATGATGCGGGTGACGGGATTAATTTTGCTCAGCAGGTTCATTTCGCGCTCACCTCAATGTGGTGATCGCCCAGCGCTGCGATGAAATCAGGATCATGGGTTACTGACACAATGCTGATTCCGTTGTCTGTTAATTCACGCAACATCGTCACCAGCTCTGTGAAGGTCTCGGGATCTTGGCCAAACGTAGGCTCATCCAAAATGAGAAGTTTCGGTGCTGCCACCAAGGCTGTCGCCACAGATAGGCGGCGCTTTTCTCCACCACTCAAGGTAAACGGATTGGCGTTTTCCAAGTGGCGGAGGCGCAAACGATCAAGCAGCTCCTCGATGCGCTCGCTTGCATCGACTTTCATGATTTTCGGCCCAATTTCTAGCTCATCACGCACAGTGCGCGCCACAAATTGGTGCTCTGGATCCTGAAAGACAGTGCCAATACGTGCAGCTAGATCAGCTGAACGCCACTTGTGCGGGGGCGTGTTAAGGCCGCCGCGCACCGTGTCAGAGAGTTCCAGCTGCCCACTTTTCGGCGGAAGCAATCCACCCATGGTCAGCGCAAGTGTGGATTTTCCAGCGCCATTCGGCCCGGTGATCACCGTCGAGGCGCCTTCCGGCACCTCAAAACTACGCAGGCCGCCCCAGGTGCACAGCAAATCATTCGCCCACAAGATCGGTTTGCTTGTCGACGGCTGCGCCCCAGGCAACTGGCCCACCTTGATCAACTCTGCAGGTTGGACATCTTCGCCGTCAGTAATACTGATGATCCGGTCAATGATGTTGACCCACAGCTCATGGCGATGTTCCACCACGATGAGTGTTGCTCCAGTTTCCTGAACAACGCGATCCACTGCTGCGACCACATCTTTTTGGCCTTGAGGATCAAGGTTTGCGGTAGGTTCATCAAGCAGAATCAGACGAGCACCCATGGCGATCACACCGGCAAGAGCGAGGCGTTGTTTTTGGCCACCGGAAAGATATTTCGTGGGGTGGCTCAGTGGTAGATCCAAGCCCACCAATTCAAGTGCTCGTTCCACCCGTGGCCAGATTTCCTCGCGCGGAATTTGGAGATTTTCACAGCCAAACGCCACATCATCGCCGATGCGGGAGGCGATGACTTGGGAATCTGGGTCTTGGAGAACCAAACCGATGGAGGGGGCGTCGACAAGCAATTCGCCCGTAGAAACGCCCTCATCAGAACCGCCTAAAACGCCAGCGAGCGCGGCGAGTAGCGTGGATTTTCCGGCGCCGGAAGCGCCGGTGAGCAGGATGCGTTCACCAGGTGCGATCTCGAAGTTGATGTCTTTGAGCGCGGGGTTTTCCCGGGAAGCATGGCGGTAGCCAAAGTTGCGCGCAACAACGCGCGTTCCAAGTGCGGTGGTCATTTATACCTCGCGGCCAGCGGCGAAACGATCAAGTGCACCAGTCCTCGCCAACGCGCGGACCAGGTACCAGCTGAGCAGGCCGGCAAGGATCGCACCGGAAATAAGGACAGTGGTGGAATAGATGATGTTGAAGGACATCGTCTTTGCGAGGTTTCCGTAGAAGAACATTTCCAGGAAAATTGCGCCGCCACCTGCGCCCATACCTGCAAGCATGGTGGTGGGCAGGCTGTAGCGACGGTAGAGGAACAGCGCGAAGATGATTTCAGCGCCGATTCCCTGCGCCAAGCCGGAGTAAATGGTGGAGATACCAAACTGTGAAGCAAGCGCTGCAGAGACACATGCGGCCACTACTTCAACGAAAATTGCGGCACCCGGCTTGCGGATAACCAACCCACCGAGCACACCACCGAGCAGCCAAATACCAATGGCGATGCCGCCAAGGCCTGGTGTGAGTGCGTGAAATGCGGTGGTCCAGGCGTAGCCGATGGAATTCCACACGATGAAAATCAATCCGCAGGCGACACCCAAAACGGATGCGATGACGATGTCAATAACACGCCAAGAAGACTTTGGTTGATTAGTTTTTTGCATGGCAGGACTAGCCATATTTTTCCTCCCTATCGCCGGCATTATCCGGATCAGGTTCGACGGTCGTGGCTATGCCAGATCTCAGCCCGGATTTTCACCGAGCACCCGTGTCTATGAAATTTAAGTACGCGTTCACAATAGCTTAAACCAATTGGAAATCCTAGAAACTGACCTAGATTAATACATAACCACCCCAACCCCTGACACACACCCCTAATTACACCCTGGCAGCGTGAGCTGAAACGCTTTTCCGCTGGCTGTGACTTCAACCTCAGAAAATGCCTGGTTCGCAAGGCGAACAGGTTGTCACGGAATGCACTTTCACTTACATTGAGTCCCAAATCACTGTGAGGTGCACCATTTAATGGACTTCACCTCCAGTGGGTCAATGAAAGGAGTTCCCCATGAACCACGTACCAGTGGCAATTATTGGCGCAGGACCAGCAGGACTAACCCTCGCCCACCTCCTCCACCTTCAAGGTGTGGAATCAATCGTCTTTGAATCCCGCACCCGCAAGGACGTCGAAGAAACCGTCCGAGCAGGCATCCTGGAACAAGGCACCCTGAATCTGATGCGCGAAACCGGAGTCGGCGCACGCATGGAAGCAGAAGCCGATCACGATGAAGCAATCGACATCTCCATCAACAATGAGCGCACCCGCATTCCGCTGACCGAACTCACCGGCCACAAGGTTGCGATCTACCCGCAGCACGAATACCTCAAGGATTTCATTGCCAAGCGCATCGAAGACGGCGGCGAACTCCTTTTCACCACCACTGTTGATTCCGTAGAAAACTACGAAGGCGACCTCGCCAAAGTGACCTACACCGAAGCCGATGGTTCCTCCACCACCATCACCGCCGACTACGTCATCGCAGCTGACGGCTCCAACTCCCCTTACCGCAAGTTGATCACCGAAGACGGTGGCGTGCGCGCCCGCCATGAATACCCTTACGCATGGTTCGGCATTTTGGTGGAAGCACCAAAAACCCAAAAGGAACTCATCTACGCAACCCACCCTGAGGGCTTTGCGCTGATCTCCACCCGTACCGATGAAATCCAGCGCTACTACCTGCAGTGCAACCCTGACGACACCCCAGACATGTGGTCCGATGACCGCATTTGGGAACAGCTGCACCTGCGTGCGGACTCCCCTGGCATCACCGTGTCTGAAGGGCGCATCTTTGACAAGGCCGTGCTGCGTTTCCGCTCCGCGGTCACCGAACCAATGCAAAAGGGACGCCTCTTCCTTGCTGGCGATGCTGCACACACCGTGCCGCCAACCGGAGCTAAGGGCCTCAACTTGGCTGTTGCCGATGTCGCAGTACTCGCGCCAGCACTGGTTCGTGCCCTGAAGAAGAAGGACACCGGCTTGCTCGATAGCTACACCTCCCTGGCAGTCCCCCGCATCTGGAAAGCACAGCACTTCTCCTACTGGATGAGCTCCATGCTCCACGCAGTACCCGGCGAAGACCACTTTGCCACCCAGCGCCGATTCGCTGAATTGCGCTCCGTCCTAGAATCCCAATCCGGCCAACGCTACCTCGCAGAGCAGTACGTTGGGCGCGACCTACCACGCTTCGAGGTATAAACGCTCGTGTCAACGACCACCCCAACCCGCGCAACCAAAAGTGTCGGAACAGTTCTCGCACTCCTGTGGTTCGCAATTGTCCTCGACGGCTTTGACCTAGTCGTCCTGGGCGCAACAATCCCGTCCATGCTGGAGGATCCCGCGTGGGATCTCACTGCTGGACAGGCCACACAGATTTCCACCATCGGCCTCGTCGGCATGACCATTGGCGCACTGACCATTGGTTTCTTAACTGACCGTCTGGGTCGACGCCGCGTCATGCTGTTCTCTGTGGCAGTGTTTTCTGTATTCACCCTCCTGCTGGCATTCACCACCAACGTCCAGCTCTTCAGCCTGTGGCGTTTCCTCGCAGGTGTTGGCCTTGGTGGAGCACTCCCCACCGCAATTGCCATGGTGACCGAGTTCCGCCCCGGCACCAAAGCGGGCTCTGCATCCACCACCTTGATGACCGGCTACCACGTCGGCGCAGTAGCAACCGCTTTCCTTGGTCTCTTCCTTATCGACGGCTTTGGCTGGCACTCCATGTTCATCGCAGGTGCTGTGCCAGGACTGATCCTGCTGCCACTGCTGTATTTCTTCCTCCCAGAATCCCCGCAGTACCTCAAAATCACCGGCAAGTTGAATGAGGCGCAGGCAGTTGCAGCATCTTATGGACTTTCCCTGGATGATGATCTTGATCGCGAACACGAAGAAGAACTTGGCGAGTCCTCCTCACTTTCCTCCCTGTTCAAGCCCTCGTTCCGCCGCAACACCCTGGCGATTTGGGGAACCTCATTCATGGGGCTCCTCCTGGTCTACGGCCTGAACACATGGCTGCCACAAATCATGCGCCAAGCAGACTACGACATGGGTAACTCGCTTGGATTCCTCATGGTGCTCAACATCGGCGCAGTGATCGGCCTTTATATTGCAGGGCGAATTGCCGATAAGAACTCCCCTCGCAAAACAGCACTCGTATGGTTCGTGTTCTCTGCATTTTCCCTCGCGTTGCTTGCTGTCCGGATGCCACTGATCGGTCTGTATGGCATCGTGCTGCTCACCGGCATCTTTGTGTTCAGCTCCCAGGTACTCATCTACGCCTTCGTTGGTGAGAATCACCCTGCCAAGATGCGCGCAACCGCCATGGGATTCTCCGCAGGAATTGGTCGCCTCGGCGCCATCTCTGGCCCGTTGCTTGGTGGTCTGCTTGTCAGTGCCAACCTTGCTTACCCATGGGGCTTCTTCGCTTTCGCTGGCGTCGGTCTGCTGGGCGCGCTGATTTTCTCCGCATCGAAGACTCTGAGGCATCGCGAGAACGCTTAGGTTTTACTGCGGAATCGACAAAGATCGTGCATTTTCTTTAAATTGAAAATGCACGATCTTTTTGGGCTTTTAGTCTGCGGAAATACTCCACATCACGCCAAATTTATCGAAAACCTGACCATACGAGCCGCCCCACGGAGCCTGCTCAAATTTCATGGTTTCCTCGCCTCCAGCGGCGACAATCTTATCGATTCTCGCGCGGCCGTCTTCAACCGACTCTGCGTTGTACAACATGGAGTACGCTGTGTCCCGAATTGGAAGTTGCCCCTCAATCGAATCACCACCTGAGATCAAACCACCATTGTCCAAGGTGAGTACGCCGTGTGCCAATGCATCCGCTGGAGGATCAAACGGCAAAGCTTCCAAAGTGGCCTGGCCGTAGGACAAGAGATTGAGTTCTCCGCCAAAAACTTCTTGCCAGTGCTTTAGAGCTTCTGCGGTGTTTTCTTTGAATGTGATGTAGGTGGAAATCGTGCCGACCATGGGTTTCTCCCTTTAAAAAAGTTGCTGAGAAGCTGCGGAATTTTTCCACCCACCATCCTACCTTTTTATGGCGCGGGTCACAGATCCGCAGGTCGCCGCTTTTCGACGCCCGCCTGCGGCGGGATGACTGTGATGGAGGGGCGCGTCGACAAGCAAAATCTCTTTAGCAAATTCGGTTACTGTGGGGCGCATGAATAACCATTTTGAGCTCAAAGTACCTGGTGGAAAGCTTGTCGTCGTTGATGTGACCACCGATCTGGATTCCATTGCTGACGTGAAGATTTCCGGCGATTTCTTCCTCGAACCCGATGAGGCATTCTTCGCCCTTGGCCGGGCGCTGCAGGGGGCGTCGGTGGGTGATAACACTGATCGTTTGCAGGCAAAGTTGGATGCAGCGTTGGCGGAATATGATGACGTTGAACTACACGGCTTTAGCACTGCGGATATTGCTTTAGCTGTACGTCGAGCTGTCACCGGCGCGCAAGATTTCACCGATTATGAATGGGAGATTCTGCACCCCGGAGTCCTGCCCACTCCCCTTAACGTTGCGTTAGATGAACTCCTTTTGGACCAAGTCGCTAGCGGTCAGCGTGGCCCGACCATGCGTATTTGGGATTGGGATGATCGCGCCACGGTGATCGGTAGTTTCCAGTCATATGTCAATGAAATCAACCAAGAAGGCGTTGATGAACATGGTGTGACCGTGGTACGACGCATGTCTGGTGGCGGTGCAATGTTTATGGAGGGCGGCAACTGCATCACCTATTCCCTGTATGCACCGGAATCTCTCGTTGCTGGTTTGAGCTATGAGCAGTCCTATGAATATTTGGATCGTTGGGTGATTGCTGCGCTGAAGACACACGGTGTTGACGCTTGGTACGTGCCTATCAATGACATCACCTCCACCGGCGGAAAAATCGGTGGCGCTGCCCAGAAACGTCGCAGTGGCGCAGTCCTCCACCACGTGACCATGTCCTATGACATCGATGCGGACATGATGACCCAGGTGTTGCGCATTGGAAAGGTGAAGATTTCCGACAAGGGTCTTCGCAGCGCAAAGAAGCGAGTTGATCCCCTGCGCCGCCAAACAGGTGCATCACGTGAGCAGATTATCGACACCCTCAAGTCCACATTCAGTGCTAGGTACGGCGCGCTAGAAGTAGAGCTCAGCGATGAAGATTTCGCGGCAGGCCACGACCTAGTAAAAACCAAATACGCCACCGAGGAGTGGACTAAGCGAGTTCAATAGTTTCTATGGATCTGCACAAGGTAGCTGCAGCGCACGCGGCGACTCTTCCCCTGAGCACCAAAGAGTTTCCTTTCGGACCCGAGCACGAAGTGTACAAAGTGCGGGGCAAGGTATTTTTGTTGCTCACGATACTAAATGATGAGCCGATTATCACGCTGAAATCAGACCCCGAGATTGGCGCTTCACTACGCAGTGGCTTCCCCACCATCCAGGCTGGATATCACATGAACAAAGTGCACTGGCTGAGCATTAGCGATGGTGAACGGATCACGAAAGACTTCATCGAAGGTCTCGTGGAAGAGTCCTATGAACTGGTAATTTCCACCTTGCCGAAGTCTAAAAGGCCTTAACTTGGTTGCTCGCGGGTGGCAAGATGGGTGATATGAAAATCACCCGCCACATCCATGCATGCGTTGAGATCTCACAGGGAAACGATCGAATCATTATTGATCCCGGTACTTTTGGTGCCCCAGATCTAGATGGCGCGACCATCCTGATCACCCACAATCATGCCGATCACGTTGATCCCGAGTTGCTCAAGCCCGGCATGACGATTTACGCGCCTCGATCAGTAGCACATTCAATTCCAGTAGAATGCCACATCGTGGAACACGGCCGAAACTTTACCGTTGGGTCCCTATCCGTTGAGGTTCTTGGTTCTGAACATGCGATGCTCACCCATTCCATTCCGATCGCGGAAAACGTTGGATACTTAATCAACGGCCGAGTGCTCCACCCCGGCGATACCTTCCAGCCCATTAAAGATGTCGAACTCGCCCTGGTTCCTGTCAACGGCCCCTGGGTGAAAATGCTGGATGTGGAAGGCTATTTGAAGAAATTTCCACCAAAGCGTTTCATCGGCATTCACGATGGCATTGTTAATGATCGCGGTTTGGCGATCAACAAGAAGTTCTTAACGCATCTTGGTGAAACCTATGGCTCGGAATACTCGCCGCTTGAAAAGGGAGAGTCGTTGGAAATTTAGATTCTTGGTTTAGATTCTTGGTTTAGATTCTGATCATTGTTACGCCGAGGATGATCACCACGAGCCCGAGAAGCTGCGCGATGTGAATGTGGCGGCGCGGGCTGCCAAGGATTCCAAAAGCGTCGATCATCAGGCTGGCCAACATCATGCCCAGCAACATAACCACCACGGTAACACCAGTGCCAATGATCGGTCCCAGGTAAGCAGTACTGAAAATAACAGTCGCGCCGATGACGCCACCGATCCACATCCACCATGGGTTTTTCTGCCCAGCGCCGTTGATTCCACGCCACTTGGTTCGGGTGACCAACAGCAGAATAAACAGCGCGGTGGTGCCAACAGCGAAAGACACCAGTGCTGACTCAATGGGGGATCCTAGGACAGTTCCCAAGTAACCATTGACTGCAACCTGGGTTGCTTGGCACATACCCATCACCACTCCGAAGAGGCGCCACAACCAAATGGAGGCACCTTGGGATTGGGTCTGTCCGATGTTTTTCTTAGAGAACACTCCCACTGCGGCCAGCGATCCAACAAGTACCGCAGCAGCACCCAACACCCTGACCAGGGTTAACGGTGCTTGAGGCGAATGTGCCAGGCCAGTTGTATCGATAATTAGGCCCATGATGATCTGTCCGGAGATGGGCAAAATAACGGTCTGCACGCTGCCGACTCGGGGAAACAGCAAAATGTTTCCCGTCAGCAGCACAACCCCCAACATGCCACCGGTGAAAATCCACCACGGTTGGCCAGTTGTATTTCCTAGAGCAGGATACGGGTGCCCACTGGTGATCCACGTTGCAACCAGGAGTGAAAAAGTTCCTACCAAAAAGGAAATAAAAGACGCCAGCAGTGGTGCTCCCACGGACTGACGCAATCTATTATTCACCGAAGTTTGGAAAGGCATGATGGCACCGGCCAACACCCCGAATAGCACTGCAAGCATGAGGTTTTCGCTTTCCTATACAGGTTATATAAGAGCTTAAAACAAGACTCCCGACATATTAGACCTGTACGGGTTGAAGCGAAACACTTCCCTTAGAGTCAAAGTGACTGTAAGATAGCTCAACAGTTAAAGTCAGATTGACCCTAAGGTGGTTTCTTGCCCGCTTCACCTGAAATCCAGATGGCCGTATCCACGATCATCTTCGCGCTGCGCCCCGGCCCCCAGGATCTCCCCAGCCTGTGGACCCCCTTCGTTCCGCGCACCCGCGAACCACATTTAAATAAATGGGCACTGCCCGGCGGTTGGCTGCCACCACATGAAGAACTTGAAGATGCTGCTGCCCGCACACTCGCAGAAACCACCGGCCTGCACCCCAGCTATCTAGAACAGCTCTACACTTTCGGAAAAGTCGACCGCTCCCCAACCGGACGCGTGATCTCTGTGGTGTATTGGGCACTTGTCCGAGCCGATGAAGCGTTGAAAGCCATCCCAGGAGAAAACGTCCAGTGGTTTCCCGCCGATCATCTCCCTGAGCTGGCATTTGACCACAATGACATCGTCAAATATGCACTAGAACGACTTCGCACCAAGGTGGAATACTCCGAAATCGCCCACTCCTTCCTCGGAGAAACCTTCACCATCGCCCAGCTTCGATCCGTGCATGAGGCAGTCCTTGGACACAAACTCGATGCCGCCAACTTCCGAAGATCCGTGGCCACCTCGCCCGATCTGATCGACACCGGCGAAGTGCTTGCGGGAACACCGCACCGCCCACCCAAACTGTTCAGATTCCAAAGATAAATTCTGACGCTCATTCCAGCCCACCGTTTAGAAGAAAAGACCCCAATCATGACCACCTCAATCACCCCATCTGTCAACCTTGCACTGAAAAATGCCAATAGCTGCAACAGTGAACTCAAAGACGGACCCTGGTTCCTCGACCAGCCGGGAATGCCGGATGTCTACGGCCCCGGCGCGTCACAAAACGATCCGATCCCTGCGCATGCTCCGCGCCAGCAGGTTCTCCCCGAGGAGTACCAGCGCGCAAGTGATGACGAACTGCATCGTAGGATCCGGGAAGCGAAAGACACCCTGGGTGACAAGGTGGTTATCCTAGGACACTTCTACCAGCGCGATGAAGTTATCCAACACGCAGATTTTGTTGGTGACTCTTTCCAACTTGCCCGCGCTGCCAAAACCCGCCCCGAAGCGGAAGCGATTGTGTTCTGCGGTGTGCACTTCATGGCTGAAACCGCTGACCTGTTGTCCACGGATGAACAATCAGTGATCCTCCCCAACCTGGCCGCAGGTTGCTCCATGGCAGACATGGCTGACCTTGATTCCGTCGAAGACTGCTGGGAGCAACTCACCTCAATTTATGGCGATGACACCCTGATCCCTGTGACCTACATGAATTCCTCTGCAGCGCTCAAAGGTTTCGTGGGTGAGCACGGCGGAATTGTGTGCACCTCCTCCAACGCACGTGCTGTACTTGAGTGGGCGTTTGAGCGCGGCCAACGAGTCCTGTTCTTCCCCGATCAGCATTTGGGTCGAAACACCGCGAAAGCCATGGGCATTGGGATCGATCAAATGCCCCTGTGGAATCCCAACAAACCACTGGGTGGCAACACCGTTTCCGAGCTAGAAAACGCAAAAGTACTGCTCTGGCACGGTTTCTGCTCTGTACACAAGCGCTTTACAGTCGAGCAAATCAACAAAGCCCGCGCCGAGTACCCCGACGTTCACGTCATCGTGCACCCTGAATCCCCCATGCCAGTTGTTGACGCCGCCGACTCCTCCGGATCCACTGACTTCATTGTGAAAGCCATTCAAGCAGCACCCGCAGGATCCACCTTTGCGATCGGCACCGAAATCAACTTGGTTCAGCGCCTGGCAGCACAGTACCCGCAGCACACCATCTTCTGCCTCGACCCTGTCATCTGCCCATGCTCCACCATGTATCGCATTCACCCTGGTTACCTGGCCTGGGCGCTTGAAGAACTGGTGTCTGGAAACGTGATTAACCAGATTTCTGTCTCTGAGTCCGTGGCGGCACCGGCGCGAGTCGCTTTGGAAAGGATGCTATCTGTTGTTCCAGCAGCTCCTGTTACTCCTAGCTCCTCGAAGGATGCGTAATTTATGACTACCCATATTGACCGCATCGTTGGCGCAGCGTTATCCGAGGATGCGCCATGGGGCGACATTACCTCCGACACTTTTATCCCAGGATCGGCGCAGCTGAGCGCCAAGGTTGTTGCCCGGGAGCCAGGTGTGTTCAGCGGGCAGGCGCTTTTCGACGCCTCCTTCCGGCTCGTTGATCCTAGGATAAACGCATCCCTTAAGGTGGCTGATGGTGACAGCTTTGAGACCGGGGACATCCTAGGAACAATTACCGGCAGTGCTAGAAGCATCCTCCGTTCAGAGCGTATTGCTCTCAACTTCATTCAGAGGACGTCCGGCATCGCTACATTGACATCGTGCTATGTTGCAGAGGTTAAAGGCACCAAAGCCCGCATTGTTGATACCCGGAAAACCACACCCGGCCTGCGCATCATTGAACGCCAAGCTGTCCGTGACGGTGGCGGATTTAATCACCGAGCCACCTTGTCCGATGCTGTCATGGTGAAAGATAACCATCTCGCAGCCATCGCATCCCAGGGGCTCAGCATCACTGAAGCGCTGTTGAATATGAAAGCTAAACTCCCCCACACCACCCATGTGGAAGTCGAAGTTGATCATATAGAGCAGATCGAACCAGTTCTTGCTGCTGGTGTGGACACCATCATGTTGGATAATTTCACCATTGATCAGCTCATCGAAGGCGTTGATCTCATTGGTGGACGTGCACTGGTGGAAGCATCTGGCGGAGTCAACCTCAACACCGTGGGAAAGATTGCATCAACCGGTGTCGATGTCATTTCCGTTGGAGCGCTTACCCATTCTGTACGTGCGCTTGACCTAGGACTCGATATTTTCTAATGCTCTACCTTGATAATGCAGCCACCACCAGTGTGCGCAAAGAAGCACTTGAGGCCATGTGGCCTTATCTCACCGGAGCGTTTGGCAATCCGTCAAGCCCTCATGAGGTGGGAAGACTCGCCTCTGCGGGTCTAGAAGATGCTCGAGCTCGGGTGGCCCGCATTATCGGAGGACGCCCCACACAGATGACGTTTACGTCGGGTGGATCAGAAGCCAACAACCTCGCTATCAAAGGAGCGTGCTTAGCTAATCCTCGTGGCCGGCACCTCATCACTACCCCGATCGAGCATGACAGTGTCCTAGAAACTGCTGCTTATCTTGAAAGGTTTCATGATTTCGAGATCACCTACCTATCCCCCGATCACACTGGGCTGATCTCCCCGGAGGATCTCCGCAAAGCAGTCAGGCCGGACACCACATTGATCAGCATTGGTTATGCCAACAATGAGGTGGGAACCATTCAGCCGATAGCTGAGTTAGCGGCGGTAAGCAGTACGCCTTTTCACACCGATGCAGTGCAAGCTGCACATTTAACCTTTGACTTGGGAGTTGACGCGTTAAGTTTGTCGGGTCATAAATTCGGTGCGCCTAAAGGGATTGGAGTGTTGTGGTCAAAGCTTCCCCTGGAGCCGGTAATCCATGGCGGCGGCCAGGAAAAAGGGCGGCGTAGTGGCACGGAAAACGTTGCGGGGGCTGTCGCCTTTGCCACTGCCTTGGAATTGGCCAGGGCGGAATCCTATCCAGATCTTGGCGAATTCATCGAGGAAGTTCTCACTATCCCGGGAGCACACCTGACTGGACATCCTAGGATGCGCATTGATGGACACGCATCTTTTCTCTTCGACAGCATAGGATCTGAAACTGTTCTTCTGGAATTGGAACGCCAAGGCATTGTCTGCTCCCCTGGATCTGCCTGTGGTTCCGGTGAGGTATCCCATGTGTTGCTGGCGTTGGGGCTTGAGGAGGATCAAGCACGAACGGCTGTGCGCTGTACTTTTAGTACAACACACAGCCGTGAAGATGCGCTCGTGGCAGCCTCTGCTCTTAAATCCGCGGTCGCCTTAATCAGAGGGTGACGCTAGTCAGAGGTTTACGCTGATCGGGAGGGAAAGCTGAAAGAACTAGCTAACTAAAGCGACAGGCTCTGGGTGTTTAACAAAGCCATTCTTAGCTCGATCGGTGCGAGCGTGTGTGAACAGGTAGAAGATTCCGGCAATCACACCCACACCTGCCAGTGCTGCATACATAGGTCCGAAACCAATTGCCGCAGAAACCGCTCCCAGGATAATAGGTCCAAAGCCAAAACCTAAGTCCACAAACAGGAACAAAGTGGAGAAGGCCGTACCGAATTCGGTTTTGTCTACTACACCAACAGCGATGGACTGCACTGCTGGCATCAAAGTGCCGTATCCCAGACCTGCAATGACCCCGGACAACACAACGTGCCAGTTGGAAGTGGCAAAGGACAAAATCACCAAGGAAATAACGAAGAAGAACAATCCAAAGTAAATAACGACGTTGTCTCCGCGACGGTCCTGCAGTTTGCCAAGGAAGCTGCGCATCACAAACATTGATACTGCGTAGGCAATGAAGAACAATCCAGCACCCGTAATCAGATCGCGTTCTTCAGCAAATGCGTTGATGTAGGCAATGACGCCAGAGTAAGCAAAGCAAATAAGCAAGATAAAGATGCCGATGGGGATGATCTTTGGGTTCATAATAGATTTGAAGCTGAACTTGGCTGGTTCCCCAGAAGGCTCAGGGTCGCTGGTCTTAAAGTACATGAATACGACGGCAATCAAAGAGATGATGGAGGTTGCCAAGACCACGATAAACAGCATGTCGTAATCAAATGTTCCTAGGACAAAAAGTGCTAGGGCTGGTCCAAGTGCTGCAGAAACGGTGGTGCCCAATGCCAGGTAACCAGTACCTTCGGAACGTCGTGACGCTGGAATGAGCTCCTGGACCATTGCCATGATCGCGGTGGCAGCAAAAGCGTATCCAACACCGTGGAGGAACCTGTTTGCGTATAGCAATGGCAATGATTCGATGGGAAGGTACAAGGCACACGCAATGGTAGTGACGAGGACTGAGATGAGCACAATCTTGCGTCGACCAAAACGGTCAATAATATAGCCGGAGAAAAACCTGGAAAAGACTGCGCCGATAACAATTGAGCTGGATGCAAATCCTGCTTCTACTTCAGAGGCCTGAAATTCCTTGATGGCATACAAAGCCATGGTGGTGATGAGGAAGTAGAACACCAAGAATTGGAACAGGTTGGCAAACCATCCCATGATAAACGTTGGTGTAAAAAGTTTCCCTTCTTCAGTTACGGGCACTGTTCTCCTTTAAATCGAAATTATTGCATCATGCAATTTTGTTGTGAACACAAACTACCATGTTTATTGCATGATGCAACACCCCTGCTAGGATATAAAATACTCTATGAGTCCAAACGTTTTTAAAGGGAGCGAATTACCATAGTGTCTACAGATCCAGAAGAGTTCGACCAAGCTGAAACCCTCGATCAACTCGCGTATGAGATCATCCTGCTCACCCGGTATGGTGTCCAAAACACACCGATCATCAAGCGCGAAGCCATCATGGATCGCAGCGCCCTCATCTTGCTCACCCGCCTTGACGCTCAAGGACCTATGACAGTTAATGAGCTAGCTGAAAGCTTTGGACTTAACGTTTCTACCGTGCACCGCCAACTCAAAGCAGCCATTGCCAATGGCTTAATTGAAGTCATCGATGATCAAGCATGCCCCGCTAAACTTCATCGTCCAACTGAGTTGGGTAAAGAAAAACTGCAGCAGGAGCTTCTTGCCCGCCAGCAGGATCTCACCCGCATTCTTCATGATTGGGATGAGGAAGACATTAAAACGCATGCCAAGCTATTGCGGAAGCACAATGAAAGCTTGGAAGAATACCTCGATATGAAGTGGCCCCGCCCCTAAGTGCCCATAAACGCACCTCTAAAACCATATCCACAGAATTTATTTCTGTGGATCACTTCCCCACTTCACAGCCTAATGATATAAAAGATCTAGCATTAAAGGCCCCAATACAAGAGGCCTTAATAAATTTTAAGCAAAGGGGATTGTGATGACTGCTGTACCAACGACTCTTGCAGCGATTTTAGCCCTTTCAGCTTTAACCATCGCCGCCGCTGGCGCAAGTTGCCCTAAAGCTCCTTAAAAGGGTTTAGGCCTTCTTTACAACACTGGACTTGAGTCGCATTTGACCAAATCCAGGGACCTTAGCGTCGATGTCGTGGCCGTCAACTGGCTCTTCAAGAAGACGAATTCCGCTGACTTTGGTGCCAATCTTGATGGCACCGCCACCCTTGACTTTGAGGCTCTTCACAATCGATACGGAATCGCCATCATTGAGGATATTTCCCACAGAGTCTTTGATGACAGTCGCGGTTTCTTCCGCTACTTCACCTTCGACCCATTCGTGGGCACACATTGGGCAGACCAGAACGCCGCCGTTTTCGTAGGTATATTCACTGCTGCACTCAGGGCAGGGAGCTAATTGATCAGACATATTCAGCAGATTCTAGCCGATGTCCCTGGTAACAGCACCAAAACCACCAGTTCTGTTAGCCTGCGAGCATGACCTCCATTAAAGCAACCCGCACCAGCCCAAACACTTACACTGTGGTTAATGATTTCGGAGCCGAACTTAAAGTCAGCGCGCCGGGAGTTCCTGGGACGTTTTCCCCGGGTGAATTATTGCAGGCCGCTGTTGTTGGCTGCGCTTCTTTGTCGGCAGAGGCTCAGCTCGCGCACCAGTTGGGCCAGGATTTCACTGCGAGCGCGACTGTCGAATCCACGGAGACCACAGGGCTGATCACTAATCTGCTGTACACGTTGCAAGTTGATATGGCAGGCCTCGATCAGCAGGCGCAGGACAAACTTATTGCCAGCGCCGCGAAGAAAATTCATCGCCTGTGTTCTGTGAAGCGATCAATTCACCATGGCATCAATACGGAAACGGTTATAGCTCCCTAACTTCGCCAGCCTCGACATGCCAACGACGATTGGTCTGCACAGCGTCCAACATGCGGCGATCGTGCGTGACCAGCAGCAACACACCATCATACGAGGCCAACGCTTGCTCCAATTGCTCGATGGCCTCCAGGTCAAGGTGGTTGGTGGGCTCATCAAGAACAAGCACGTTGACGCCCCGCACCTGTAGCAGCGCAAGTCCGGCGCGCGTGCGCTCGCCAGGAGATAGCTTTTCGACGTCCCGTTCCACATGATTATCATTCAGCCCAAATTTCGCGAGCAGTGTGCGCACCTCACTGATCGGTAAGTCTGGAACATGCTTTTCAAACGCAGAAATCAGTGGCAACTGTGGATCAAGTAACGCTCGTGCCTGATCGATTTCTCCGATCGCCACGCTCGTGCCCATCGTGGCAGTACCGCTGGTGGGTTCTTGGTTTCCCAATAGTCCGCGCAGCAATGTGGATTTACCAGCACCGTTGGGTCCTGTGATGCCAATGCGATCGCCAGCATTTACTTGGATGGATACTGGTCCCAAGGTGAAATCGCCTTGGGTGAAACTTGCATCATTCAACGTGGAAACAACAGAACTTGACCGCGACGCCTTACCGACGCTGAACTGCAGTTTCCATTCTTTACGTGGCTCTTCAACTTCTTCTAACCGAGCGATGCGGCTTTCCATCTGGCGGACTTTTTGAGCCTGCTTTTCACTGGATTCCGCAGCGGCTTTCTTCCGAAGTTTGTCGTTGTCAGGTGCACGTTTAATAGCATTGCGGACACCGTGACTAGACCATTCACGCTGCGTTCGAGCACGTGCCACAAGGTCCTTCTTCTTTTCCGCAAATTCCTCATATTGGTCACGGGCGTGCTGGCGTAGCACTGCGCGTTCCTCAAGGTAGGAATCATATCCACCGCCATAAACATGGTGGGAATTTTGGTGCAGATCGAGTTCCAGCACAGTGGTCACACACCTGGAAAGAAACTCACGATCATGGCTGACCAGTACGACTCCCCCGCGAAGCCCCTGAACAAAATTCTCCAGTTGCTCAAGACCGTCGAGATCCAAATCGTTGGTGGGCTCGTCGAGAAGCACAATGTCAAAGCGTGACAACAGTAACGCCGCCAGCCCGACCCGGGCTGCCTGCCCGCCTGAAAGTCCTTCCATCAGCGTCGAGGTGGGAAGCTCAAAGCCCAAATCAGCGAGCACGATGGGGATGCGTTCATCCAAATCGGCTGCGCCACTGGCCATCCACCGATCCAGCGCCTCGGCGTATGCATCGGCCAAGGCAGCGTTGTCTGGATCCGCACCAAACGCTTCGGCGGTGTCATCCATGGCAGTTGTTGCAGCTTGGCAGCCGGTTCGACGAGCAATGTAAGCTGCGATCGTCTCTCCAGGCGTGCGGGTGTGTTCCTGTGGCAAGTAGCCCACAAAAGCATCGGCTGGCGAAAGCGCGATAGTTCCAGCCAGTGGCTTTTCCACGCCCGCCAGAATTTTTAGAAATGTGGATTTACCAGCGCCATTGACGCCGACAACGCCCACGACATCGCCGGCAGCTACGGTGAGATTCACATCGTTAAATAATGTGCGGTGCCCATAGCCGCCTGCAAGGCCATTCACCACAAGTGTTTCGGTCATGTCTCCATTGTGGCACTAGGCGTCGACAAGCAATTTAAGCCCAGCCCTTAAGTTGCTGCGCCGAGGTGGCAGCCAGCCATTTTTGCCAGAGCGGACCGAAGGTCACGCGGCGCACGCCAAGGCCTGCGAGGGTGGCCAGATCGCCTGCGCCGTGCCCATCAACCGGGTGCGCGGTGACGTTGACCGGCACTGACACAGCGTCCACCAGGCGCTCAACCTGCTCGGCGGTGCTCAGACCCACGGGGTACACCGAACGCGCGCCTGCCTGTTCCATGAGCTTGATGCGCTTGATGGCCTCCACCATCGGATCTTCAAAAACGTCTGCACCAAGTTTGACGGCATCCGTGCGACCGTTGATCACCACATCTACACCTGCCACATCGGCAGCTTGACGTGCCGCAGCGATGTAATCAGCGTGCTCCTGCGCCTCACGAACACGCTTACCCTCGCTGTGCACAACATCTTCCACATTGATGCCCACTGCGCCAGCTTCCAAAATCTGTGCGATCAAATCCGCAGGTGAGAGGCCATAACCGGATTCCACATCAACGCTTACGGGGATGGATACCGCCGAGGTGATCTTCTTGACCACCGCCATATAATCTGCAAAATTCATGTTTTCACCATCGGAGCTTCCCGTCGCATCCGCGACTGGGTGGCTACCAATGGTCAGGCCACTAAATCCTGCTTCTTCTACGAGCCCCGCGCTCCAGGTATCCCAGACGGTAGGCAGGACCAGCAGCTTTCGGGATTCATGATCGCTAGCAAATTTCGTGGCAAGTGACTTCAGGTCAGACATAACATGCTCCTAAATAAAGTGTGAAGTTGTGCTAATTTGCTTGGAACTAATCGGAGTATTTCAAGCACCTGCCCGCCAGCCTACTCAAACAAGTGGCCAAGGGAATTGACGATGCGATTTCGCCTGCGGAAGGAACGGTAACCTGCTGATTCTTGAGGCACGGCGCTGCAGCGCATCAATTTCTGCGGGATGAAGAAGCTGATGAAGTTCTTCCGGGACGTCCTCCAAAAGCTGCTCAACATCTGTCACCAAGTCATCTGGAATGGTGCAGCCTGCGAAATCCCAAATCACCGTGCGCAGCTTCGGTTCGACGGAAAAACACAACCCGTGATCGATGCCCCAAATATGATCGCCGTCTAGCAACACATGGCCCGATTTCCGGTCAGTGTTGTTGCACAACAGATCAAACACAGCCATGCGGACAAACTGCGGATGCAGGTCAGCGCGGGTGTCAAACAGTGGAAAATAGTGTTCGCCATTGTTTTCAATAAACCACTGCACCGAGCCCACACCAGCCGGGGCATCGTGCATGATCACCGTTGGAGGCACGATGTTCCAACCCAAAAACTCACTGATCACAAAGGCTGCGCGTTCACGTTTGTACAGGCCAGGAGGGAAATCCCACAGGGGTTGCTCCCCCAATTCCGGTTTGTAGACCGCCCACCCATAATCGCCATCTAATTCAAGATCGACGATGAATCCGATGTTGCTTGATTCCACCAACTGCTGGACAATGCCCAATTCCCCCTCGTTGAGCAGTTTCAGCTCGCGCTCAAACGGTGAGGTGATCATGATTGCGGAGCTTTCGGAAGTTTGTCTCGAAGGTATCCCAACGATCCTGTTCTGGAATTTGTCAGCAGCATATGGGAGGAGACGCCTGAAGATTTCCCGGTAAATTCCACTGCGGAAATTGACGCCGTGTCGATGAAAATGCGCTGAAAAGAATCCAGTGGAGTGCCCACAAAATGAGCCACTGCAGCCTTGATCGTGTCGGCATGGCTAAACGCAGCAACGATTTCTCCCGGATGCTGCTGCGCAATGTTTCCAATAGCCGCCACCATCCGGTCCTGCATTTCTACAAAACTCTCGCCACCTGGAAACCTGAAGGTAGACGGCGTTTTCTGCACGGCCTTCCACTCTTCCAGAGTATTGAGCTCGGACAATTTCCGGCCAGTCCATTCGCCAAAATCGCATTCAATAAGCCCAGGTTCCACTTTCAATTCAAGGCCATGCACGCTGACTGTTGGCGCAGCTGTTTCCTGTGCACGCTCCATCGGCGATGAATAAATAGCTGAAATCGGCACCTCCGCCAGACGCTGTGCCACCTCCCGCGCCTGCTCTTCACCCTTATCCGACAGGTGTAAACTCGGCGCCTGACCAGGAAGAACCTGACCAGTTGTGGGGGTTTGCCCATGCCGAATGAGTAAAACCACAGTGGATGGAATCTTTTCGGCAGCTGCGTGTGAACCCGGCTTCATGACATGCAGCATACCTGTGCGAAAAATTCCTGACCGCCCACTTAAAAAAAGGTCTAGGGTGTGGGGTGTGAGTCTTCCACCAAATGTACAAACTGTCGGTGAGCTGAAGGCCGCCGGCCACATCTACCGACCTTTGCGCGTAGAAATCCGCGACAACCTCCTAGCCAAACTTCGCAGCGGTGAAGATCCGTGGCCAGGCCTGCACGGCCTGAACAACACGGTCATCCCGCAGCTTGAACGCGCGCTGATCGCAGGCCACGACATCGTGCTGCTCGGCGAGCGTGGCCAGGGTAAAACGCGCCTGCTCCGCACGTTAATTACGCTTCTCGACGAGTGGTCCCCGATCATTCCCGGGCGCGACGTTCCAGAACACCCTCTTGCGCCAAACGTAGAGATCTCCGATGATCAGCCCATTGAATGGGTACACCGCGATGCGCGCTACACCGAGAAACTTGCCACCCCAGATACTTCCGTGGCTGATCTTATCGGTGATGTTGACCCAATGCGTGTTGCTGAAGGCCGCAGCCTCGGTGATCTAGAAACCATTCACTACGGTCTGATTCCTCGCGCCAACCGTGGCATCGTGGCGATCAACGAGCTTCCTGACCTCGCTGAACGCATCCAGGTTGCCATGCTCAACGTCATGGAAGAACGTGATGTGCAGATTCGTGGTTACAACGTGCGTTTGGACTTGGATGTGCTGGTTGTTGCCTCAGCCAACCCTGAGGATTACACCAACCGTGGTCGAATAATCACCCCACTGAAAGACCGTTTCGGTGCAGAAATCCGCACCCACTACCCACTTGAGCTGGATGATGAAGTAGCAATTATCCGCCAGGAAGCAGAGCTCGTTGCCGAGGTCCCTGATATTTTGATCGAGATTCTTGCCCGCTACACCCGCGCGCTTCGTGAATCCTCGTCTGTGAATCAGCGTTCTGGCGTGTCTGCTCGTTTCTCCATCGCAGGTGCAGAAACTGTGGCCGCAGCAGCTCTTCGACGCTCTGCAGTCTTCGGCGAAGATGAGGCCGTTGCACGCCTGGTTGATTTGGAAGCAGCCGTGGAAGTCCTCGGTGGCAAGATTGAATTTGAATCCGGCGAAGAAGGACGCGAATGGGAAATCCTTGATTATCTCCTGCGCACCGCAACTGCAGAAGCGCTGCGTTCCACTCTGCGCTCGCTGGATCTCACCCCACTTATCGCAGCATTAGACGGAAGCATCACCGTTTCCACTGGCACGAATATCACCGCATCAGAATTTTTGGCTTCACTCCCCAAGCTCGGCGAGAGCACGCTATATGACGACATCGCGCAAGCTTTTGGTGCCACCACACCAAGCACCCGTGCGATGGCCATCGAGCTCGCTTTGGAAGGTCTCTATCTCTCCCGAAAAATTGCCAAGGATTCCGGCGAAGGTGAAACCATCTACGGTTAACAGGTTTTAAGGAGCACCACAGCCATGGCCACTTCACATTCACGACCCCGCCGCAACCGTTACGGACGATACACCGGAGGCCCAGATCCGCTGGCACCTCCAGTGGATCTCAGTGATGCCTTGCGCGATATTGCTGATGATGTCATGGCTGGTTACTCCCCTGAGCAGGCACTACGTGAGTACTTGCGCAGGGGTGCCCGTGGCCAAGAAGGCCTCGATGATCTAGCCTGGCGCGCAGCCGAACGACGCCGAGAACTACTTAGCCGAAACAACCTCGGTGGCACACTCGCTGAGGTTCGCAACCTTCTCGATGAAGGCCTCAAGCTGGAACGCGCTCAACTGGCCCGCGATATCGATATGGATGACACCGATCGAGCATTCCGCGAAATGCAGATCAGCAACCTCCCTGAATCCACCGCCGCTGCCGTTTCCGAGCTAAATTCCTACGATTGGCAATCCCAAGAAGCACGCCAAAAGTTTGAACAAATCCGTGACCTGCTTGGCCGTGAAATGTTGGATCAGCAATTCTCCGGCATGAAACAAGCCATGGAAGGTGCCTCCGACGAGGACAAAGCAGCCATCGCCGAAATGCTGCGCGACCTCAACGACCTGCTCTCCAAACACCGCGAGGGAACGGACACTCCCACCGATTTCGCCAATTTTATGGCCAAACACGGCGAGCACTTCCCCGAGCAGCCCCGCGACATCAATGAGCTCATCGATGCCCTCGCAGCCCGTTCCGCCGCAGCCAGTCGCATGTTCAACTCCATGTCAGAGGAACAACGCCGCGAACTCATGGAACTATCCGCCCAAGCTTTCGGATCCCCAGAGCTGCAGGAATTGCTCGGTGACCTGGCTGGAAACCTCCAAGGTCTGCGCCCCGACCTCAACTGGGATGGCTCCGAACAATTCTCCGGCGACGAAGGCATGGGACTTGGTGATGGCACCGGCGCCATGCAGGACCTCGCCGAACTCGACAACCTTGCTGAACAACTGAGCAACTCCCACACCGACCTCGACATTGATGCCATTCGCCGCCAACTCGGCGACGACGCCGCTGTCTCTGCCGAAACTTTGGCCAAACTGGAGCGCGCGCTCCGCGACAGCGGCCTTCTTCGCCGCAACCCCGATGGCTCATTGAAGCTCAGCCCCCAGGCCATGCGCCGTCTAGGGAAAGCGCTTCTCGACGCCGCCAGCGAACAATTATCGTCCCGCCCAGGCTCGCGAGACTCCCGGTTGGCAGGAGCAAACGGTGAAGCAACGGGAGCATCCCGACCTTATGTTTTCGGAGACACCCAACCATGGGATGTCACCCGCACCATCACCAATGCTCTGCAGCGAACAGCCGGAACAGATACGGAAGGTCCGCTGCGCATCAACTTAGATGATGTGGAAGTCATTGAAACTGAAGCCCGCACCCTCAACGCCGTGGCACTGCTAGTAGACACCAGTTATTCCATGGCTGCCGAAGGCCGCTGGGTGCCCATGAAGCAAACAGCGCTTGCCCTCCACCACCTGGTATCCACCCGGTTTAGAGGAGATGAACTAGCACTAATCACTTTTGGTCGACATGCCCAAAACATGGACATCGAGGAACTGACTGCACTGCCACCGGTTCACGAACAAGGAACTAATCTCCACCACGCATTACTGCTGGCAGAACGGTTCTTTGCCCGCCATCCCTCCATGAAAGCAAGCTTGCTCATTGTCACAGATGGCGAACCCACAGCTCACCTCGAAGCCGATGGACACGCCTGGTTCAACTGGCCCACTGACCCAGAAACCATGTTCAAGACCGTCACCCAACTGGATAAAGTAACCAAGCGAGGAACCCACACCACACTCTTCCGACTGGGACATGATCAAGGATTAGAGCACCTTCTCAACCAACTAGCCGACCGTGTTGGTGGCACCGTGGTGGCTCCCGATCTGGACGGACTCGGCGCAGCTGTCGTGGGTGAGTATTTACGACACCGGTACTGAGTTTTCGCCTTAGCCAGGCCAGCAAGAACCATGAGTGATTTGTGGGTATTGCTGCCTGGCTTACCAGTCCACACAACAACACTCTGCTCAGAATCCTAGGGGTATAACAAAGTGTCCCAATCAACGGTTAAACCTGGCAATATTTGGAGTCCATCTCATCCTCATAGGCGTGCTGCTGTGCCTATCCCTTAAGGTTCCTACGATCATCGGCACCCTAGCGGTCATCACAGGCATAGGATATTTAGTCGATGCAGTGGCAGTGCTCCTAGGCTCCCCAAATCCTGGCATTTCTGAGTTCATATTCGTGGGCGAAGTGGTTCTGTTTATCTGGCTGATCTACTCCGGAGTTACCGTTCCGAAGGAGGAAAAGGCCATGCTAACGAGACTTTAACCGTTACTATGTAGGACTACGACTCTGGATTTTCACGCTTTGCTCACAGGTATCTGCGAATCAAAAAACGAGCAACACGGGAACAAAATAGACTCCGTGGTGAGGTTCATGACAACAGCAACTGTGTTGAAAGTGTCTAAAAATCCGAATGTTTATCTCTAGTGGCGTCAGGATTAATCAGAGTTAATTGGTTGATCCCATATGTCTTCATACTGTTGCGCGACTAGTGGCCAAATGATCTCGCGGACATCCTCTAGTGTGTTGATACCCTCCGCAAACTGCCCACGAAGAACAAAATCATGCGGTATGGTCCGACCGAAGTCGTCGGTGCGATCGAGCGGGTCGTCAATGCGGGCAGCTGTGAATTCTGGACTCGTCCGAATAAATTCTCTTTCCAACTCCCGATTTTCGAACGCTTTCCTATAAGTAGGAAGTGGATCATTTTCGGCACCATCGGCAAGGAACCGGAAACCCCAATTTTTCCCACGGGTCGCCCACATGATGGTCATGCGAAATCCCAAACAAGAATCTTATCGGTTTGAGCTTGTTTAAGTCTGCTGGTGAAATCAGCAGTGAGGGCTTTAAGGAACTCCCGCTTCTCAATAGCCACTCCACGCAGATTCTGCAGTTTTTCTACAGGCTGATCAACCATTTCCATCACAAGTTTGGCAAAATCTAGCATAGCTAGACCCTTTTTGTTGTCGACGAACTTGTTATTAACCATTTTGAAGATGACTTTCATGCCATTCTTAATAAGTTCATTTCCAACAAGTCTATTCGCCAAGTTGATTGGCAGGACTCTCAGCTCCTGCCACCAGAGCTGCTGTTGGATCGGCAGGACACAAGCCAGATGTAGGAGCACATCAACACCCTTGCGCTGGCTGAGATCAATATGTCCCGGAATGAATTTCGCTGATGATAAAAGTAGGAAGTCTTTTCCAAATGAGAAGGCTTCATCATTATCGATAAATTCGAGCAGCTTTGAACGCAGTTCATTGATTTCATTGCCTGCCTTTTTAATTAGCAGATTTTCGAATTCTGTAACCGTGAGATCCGGCCATAAATCAGCTTTAGACAAAGCAATCACCCAGATGCGAGGGAACTGTTGGAGCGGTGTACCATCCTCCAAAATCGCCTCTTTGATTTGGCTCAAGGATTCAGTGAAGCTATCAAAGAGGTACGTAAGATAGCGCTCCTCATCATCGGCATAGTCATGAAGCCTTTGCCCATCAACCAAAAAGAGTGCTACGTCTGAACCCAACAGGTTTCTAAAAGTATTGATCTTGTCCTGTTTTTCTGATTCCGTCGTGGCCCCTCCCTCGAACCACTCGCCAGGATAATTATTCCAGGTCACCCGGACCTGATCTGCCTTCCGTGCTTCTTTAATCGGAACACCTTTTTGTTTCAGAGAAAAGACTGTATTTTTTGACTCAAATCGATTCGCAGGTGGGAAAAGCGAATCATCTCTCATTCCCAGATACAGTCTCATCAATTCTGTGTGTCGATCATCTTCGGCAGAGATCTCGAATAATTTCACGTCCTCTTGCGAGGATTCCCGTGCGGTACCATAAAAAGAGCACAATAATGCAGTTTTTCCGCTTCCCGATTGCCCAAACAGTGCGATTTGCTGATCTACCGTTTTGTTTATGCACCTCATATTAGCTGTAAACTAAAGCTCAGCGCGCGCTAATGCGGTCCTAGATTTTGAACCTCGATTTATTGCTGCACAATCAATAAAACGTGTGCAGAGCTGGCGAGACTCTGTTATCTGATTGAAGAGTTCTCCCGCTGGTTGGCTACTGCAGAACTTGAATCTCTCGAAGGACAAGATGCTTGAGATTTTAGATTCCGGTGGCTGGGACGGAGTTATTTGAACCTCGAGTTCAGAATACTGTGAAAATCTATTGATTTATTTCGAACGGAAACTAAACATGGCTGAAGGCCGTATTTCGCAGATGATCATTGACGTTGTAATCCTCATTAAAGAGATGAAATCCAACAAGTTGATTCATGACTAAGTCCGCCAACCAGGCAGCTTAAAGTTCCAAAATTTCTTTCGGAACGCCTTCTGGATAGTTTCCAAAACGATCGCGAAACTCCACGGAATACCCCTTGACTGCAGTGGGGAGTGTGGCGAAAATGTACTCCTCCCCCACGGATTCAATGAAACCTGCAGGCTCGAGGCTTCGGCGTAGATCTTGCTTCACCCGGGCCATCGCAAATCGAATGCCTCTTTCTTCGAGGGTTTTGCGAAGTGCTTCCATGGCATCGACTGCGGTGAGATCAACTTCCGTATTCGCTTCAGCATTCAGTAAAAACCAATGCACGGGTTGAGTTGCTTCATCAACGGCTTCGATGGCACGCTTGGAAAAATCGTCAGCGTTGGCGAAAAACAGTGGCGAATCGTATCGAAACACCACGAGTCCTTCGACCGCTGTGGATTCAGGATAGTCCTCCAAGCTGTGCATTCCAGCCATGCCGGGCGTATACCCTAGGACGTCGGCGTAAGGGCGAGTGATTCGCCTGATGAGGTCCAAGATGGACAACGCAACCGCAACGCCGATCCCCGCGAGCACGCCAGAAGCCACAACGGATGCAGCAGTAGCCGCTGTGATGACCAACTCGCTCTTGCGGAAACGTGCGATCCTTTTGATCTCTGCGATATCAATCAACTGCGTTGCTGCATAAATAACTAAGGCGCCAAGTGCCGCATCTGGGAAAGACTCGAGCACAGGACCAGCAAACAACAGCACCATGATCACCAGCGCCACCACGACAAGTGAATGCACCTGAGTGCGAGCACCTGCCGTGTCTCCAAGAACAGTTCGGGAGCCACTCGATGACACAGGAAATCCCTGGAAGAACCCATTCGCCAGGTTCGCGGTTCCCAGTGCAAGCAGCTCCTGATTGGAATCAATCACCTCATCTTTTCCAGACGCGAATGCGCGAGCAGTCAACACATTGTCTGAAAACCCAACGATGGCAATACCGACGGCATAGGGCAACAACGACCAGATCTCTAGATCGCCAATCGAGGGAATACTTGGTTGAGGCAGGCCACGGGGCACCTCACCAATGACCTCAAGACCAAACCTATCCAGATGAAAAAACGCCACCGCGGCTGCTGAAAGCAGAAGAACCATGAGTGTGCTGGGAAATTTAGGCGTCAACCAATTTGCCAGATACAGCAAGCTCAACACCACGACTGCCAAAATCACTGTAGGAATATGTGCCTGGCCGGCTACTTTGATAAACGATATTATTTCCTGCCACGTCTGACCGCTCTCCACATCCACCTGGGTGACTTTGGACAGCTGACTGACGATCATCAAGACTGCAATACCGATCAAATATCCAACGAGCACCGGTCGAGATAATAGCCTGGTAAGAAAGCCCAATCGGCCAATAAAACCAACAGCGCATACAATGCCCACTGTAATAGCCAATAGTGCTGCTACTTCTGCGTATCGTTCAGGCCCGCCAGCTGCCCCGACTAAAGCTCCCACACCTGCAGCCGTCATCAGAGCGGTGGTTGATTCAGGACCAACCGAGAGATTTCGAGACGTGCCCAAGAAAAAGTACAGCGCCATGGGAGCCAGAACTCCCCACAGACCAACGACAGCTGGCAACCCCGCAATGACGGCATAAGCCATGACTTGTGGAACCAAGTATGCAGCCACGGTTATGCCCGCGATGACATCACCCTTCAACCAGGATCGTTGATAACCCCGCATCGCGGTAATCCCAGGTACAAAGCGCGCCCACTTAATACTCATGCTTTTAAAGATACTCGGATAAAGGCACAAAAAGGCTCTTTAAGAAGTTTTGCTAATACCAGGGTAAACAGCCACTCCCAGGGCAATTGAAACACGGATTAGATGGATTGAGGGAACATCCCAAACCCAAAGAACCTAGGAGAACATTATGAGTGAGACAGTTTTAGTCATAGGAGCAACAGGAAGCATAGGCCGACATGTTGTCTCGGAAGCACTTAACCAGGGATACCAAGTTAAGGCATTTGTCCGTAGCAAGTCCCGTGCACGGGTGCTTCCAGCTGAGGCAGAGATTATCGTAGGAGATCTGCTTGATCCTTCCTCGATTGAGAAAGCTGTAAAAGGCGTCGAGGGAATCATTTTCACTCACGGCACCTCCACTCGTAAAAGCGATGTGCGGGATGTTGATTACACCGGCGTTGCCAACACGTTGAAGGCAGTCAAGGGAAAAGATGTAAAAATTGTGCTGATGACCGCCGTTGGTACGACTCGCCCAGGTGTGGCTTATGCCGAGTGGAAGCGACATGGCGAGCAACTTGTTCGAGCTAGTGGACATGATTACACGATTGTTCGCCCTGGTTGGTTTGATTACAACAACGATGACGAGCGTCAGATCGTCATGCTTCAAGGCGACACCAATCAGTCGGGTGGCCCAGCCGATGGCGTGATTGCGCGTGATCAAATCGCGCGAGTTTTGGTTAGCAGTTTGAATGATGCAAAAGCACGAAACAAAACCTTCGAGCTTTCTGCCACTTATGGACCTGCCCAGGAAAGCCTGACCGCAACTTTTGCAGCTCTTCGGGCTGACGATACCGATGATATTGACGGCATCCTCGATTCCAATATCGTTCCTGTGGAATCCACTGCCCCACTATTCCAAACAGATCTAGCCAGCGTTTCTGCCTAGCGCCTAGGCCCTGCAGCTGAAGGTGGGCGTCGAGAAGCATGCTTTTCGACGCCCACCTTTATGTGTTTTCTGCCTCGCTATTACTTGGTGTAAATGTCCTTTGCGATGCGGAACGCAGCCCAAGACTTTGGCCAACCTGCATAAAAGGCCACGTGGGTGATGATCTCTGCGATTTCTTCAGCAGTGATACCGTTGTCTTTGGCTCGCTGAACGTGGCTTTCAAAAGAACTATCCAGCACGCCACTTGCCATCAACGTTGTCACGATCACGATGCTTCGGTCACGTGGGGAAAGCTCTGATTCCCTCGACCACACCTGGCCAAAGAGGACATCATCGTTGAGTTCAGCGGACTTAGGTGCAAACTCTCCTAGGATGTCACGACCTGCGGTTACTTTTTGTCCCATGATAAAAATCTTTCTACTTGCCGGAATACACAGGAAAACCGCTGTGCTCGCCATAATCGCGGGCGGTCACTTCCTGAAGTGCCGCCATGTCTTCCTCGGAAATTTCAAAGTTGATCTGCGCATTGGAGCTCATATGATCTGGGTTGGCAGTCTTTGGCAAAGACACCGTTCCCAGTTGAATTGTGTACCGAATGCATAGCTGCGGAATGCTCACGTTGTACTTGTCAGCAATCGCCTTGACCTGCTGGTTCTTCAGCATCTCTCCGTGGGCGATGGGTGAATATGCTTCGACCAGAATGCCCTTGGAATCGCAGAAACTGATTAACTCGCTTGGGGTGTTTCCAACATGCACAAGAAGCTGATTAACGTGAGGAGCAACCGTCGCGGAGTCTAAGATATTCTCCAGATCGGCCTCCAGGAAGTTCGAGACACCAATGGATCGAATCTTTCCGGCTTTGTAGGCATCTTCCAGCGCGCGCCACGCTTCACGGTTTCCCTCTGAATAGTCCCCACCACGGAAATCACTCCATGGTTGTGGGGAGTGAATGAGCATCAGATCGACATAATCCAAGCCCATTTTCGCCAAAGACTCATCAATCGCGGCGACTGCTCCATCGTAATCTTTGATTTCTGCAGCTAGCTTGGTGGAAATAAAGAGCTCCTCGCGGGGCACTCCAGCGGTGCGAATGCCTTCGCCGACGCCACGCTCGTTTCCATACGCTTGAGCAGTGTCGATGTTTCGGTATCCTGCAACAACAGCTGCGCGTACTGCCTGAGCAGCCTCGCTGTCATCGATAAACTGAGAGGTTGCCACCATGCGTCCACATAGCCGACTACAGCAGCATAAATGGATATTCACATCCCAACACTGCTATTTTTCTAAGCCTTAAAAACGGTGAGGTGATGAATTTTAGGTCGCCAATATGCAGCCGTTGTTGCGGTGAACTCTTTGAAATGCGGCGACGTCACCTCATCCAAGGCTCGAATGTAATCGGGAACAATCTCCCTCGGAAGCCGCAACCCCATAGTTAAGTGAGGAACCCAACGTTGCCCACGCCCGTTCGGATTAAGTGCGCTAATATTCCTCGCAACTTCCTCTAGCTCTTCAGATGTTTCCAACAGCCACGCCACGGTTTGTTTTCGCTTGGTTCCAAATACCACTGTTCCAACGCGCACGAATCTGGCTGGCATCACAGGTGGAAGCAGCTCCGAGGCTCGCTGCACAACGTCGTCTCGCATCGAGGGAGAAAAAGTAATAGTGATGTGTGGTTTTTGATTCTGGACGGGAAACCCTTGTTCCTCCAGACCAGCAAAAACCTCCCGCACCTGCTGCTCTTCCTTTTCGGGAAGATACAAGAGAATATTTTCTGGCGACGCCACCTTCTGATCACTTCCTTGTCCTTGAGGCTGCTTACACTCTACGTAATGTAAAAATGGGAGGGTCGTGGCGTCGAAAAGCAAAAATCGTTTGGCGCCTACTCTGACGGCATGGCATTCCCCGTGACAGAAGAAAAACCCAAGCACCGAAGAAATCCTTGGCAGGCGGCTCCCAGACAATTTGAGTGAAAGACTCCTCCAGAATAATGGTGGCGAAGTAATCGACGATGAAGGCAACGATTGGATTTTGCACCCGGTTCGTGATGACAGCGATCGAAAAAGGCTTGCCCGAACGGCCAACGAAACATCCGCGAGACCGAATCTGCACGTGAATGGGAAAATTTCCCCGAAAATGCGATCGCGCTTGCAAATGATGAAACCGGTGATTTAATTGTTTTGCTTCCTGATGATGCTTTCTGCATCTGGTCGCACGAAGATGAACCCCTGATCGAAACTAAACTTGAGGATGCGTAAATCTCCATCGCCATCCTTACAGCTATTCAAACCCAGCTATCTGCGGCAACAATACCGGTGACGCTTACGGTCACTGCGAACTGGGCGACATAGCGCTTTCGACGTCTCCCTCCACTTTCCCAAAGATCGAGGAAGTGGATAAATAACCATCAGTAACAGGCTAAACGCAAACAGAAGATTGTAGGGCTTGCCTCCACTCCACACTAAGTAGCTCCCAATCGCCATGAGCATAGTAACAATGACTGCACTTTTGGAGAACAGTTCTAGTTTTCCGTCTCACCACTCATCTCTCCGTTTACAAGCGCCGCACGTAAAGCAATAGAAGAGCTTCTCGCCCTTCCAATAAGCGCAAACCTGCACGAATGACTCACTCGCTGTCTAGTATCGACCTGATGCAACCTGCCTAGTGAGGAACGTAGCAAAGTGATCATCAAGACTGATGGAAGTATTCATGGCCATAACGTGACTTACCAAATTTGTCACTTTTCAATAGGCGTGTCATGCCCAAAACCAAAAGTTTGGTCCCGGTATCCAGTACTTCCGTAGATCAGATCGCGCGAAGGCTGTCCCATTTATAACGGCTATACAAATACCGAGTGCGCGCAGCAAGAATTTAGGTTAGTAGGTGGGCTTAGGAATCCGAGGTTCCAGACCAATGCTTTTCAACGTCTCCACCCACGTTTTTTCATCTTTTTTCTGGAAGATTTACGCTAACTTTCACTAGCTATGTAGGACGTACTTCAGTGTCTCCACGACCTGGTCGGTAGTTTTGCACCATCCTTGGGCTTCCGCATCAACTTCCTTCAGCGGATGTACCAGTGCTTCATCATGCAACGTCACATAGGGCTTTCCCAACGCGGCACAGTAGCCAGCATCAAAAGCTGCGTTCCACTGCTTGTATTTGTCGCCAAAGCGCACTACCACGAAGTCTGCCTTCTCAATTAAAGTTCGGGTACGAATGGCGTTAATCTTTGCGGACTGATGATCGCGCCAGAAAGAATCAGTGTTTTCTCCCAAATGATCACCAGCAGCATCACTCGCCGGATGATCGGTCACTGGCGCGGTAAACACCACATCCAATCCTGCTGCTTCCACTCCTCGCCGAATTTCTTCGCGCCAGTCACTATGGATCTCGCCGGAAAGATAAACATTAAAACTCATGACTAGAAACTCCTTGTGGCGTTCGATGAACCTAGCCTACTTAACCTCAAGGTATCAGGTGCCTGGACTACATGTTTGTGAGCTCACGCAATTTCAAGGTGGGAGTGTTCACGTCGTTGAGCCGGGCAAAGCTTGGCACGCGAGAGGGTTGACCCGATCCTCTCGGACGTCAGCACGAAGTTCACAGCTACCCTGCAGTTAACCAATCGGGCCACGTGCCACGATGCAAGTAATAGCTGAATGCGCACGCAATCTGCTCGATCAAGGATTCGGGTGCTTGTTCTCGAATAAGACCAAGCGTGTCCGTCAGGTGCTGGGCAAGGAAACCGTCATGGAAACCTAAGCGGGAAACAAGCTCGCAGACTTCCTCACCTTCCGCTTCCCAGAGTGGCTCTCCTGTCTATCGAGCTCCTCGTCGCGTGAGCCGTCGCGGAATACTGTCACGATTTCAGCAAACGTGTATGGCTTCAATTCGAACGACATACGCACAGCATATCCAAGACCTATCTTGGTCTACGCAGTGTCGGTGGCATAACCCGAAGCACTGACGCCGGAGCCCACGAGGGCTCCGGCGCTTCAGCGAAACGTTAAAGCAAATCCGCTAAACGTTGAATTTAAAGTCTACGATATCTCCATCGACCATCACGTAGTCCTTACCTTCTTGGCGGACTTTGCCCTGGGCCTTGGCTTCCGCCATGGAACCAGCGGCGTCGAGGTCTTCGAAGGAGACGATTTCAGCCTTGATGAAGCCACGTTCGAAGTCAGAATGGATAACACCTGCTGCCTGTGGAGCGGTGTCGCCCTTGTGGATGGTCCAGGCGCGTGATTCCTTAGGACCTGCGGTGAGGTAGGTCTGCAGTCCGAGGGTTTCAAATCCTGCACGTGCGAGGGAGTGTAGGCCTGGTTCGGTTTGGCCTACTGCTTCGAGGAGTTCTGCTGCTTCGTCGGCTTCGAGTTCCAGAAGCTCAGTTTCGGTCTGGGCGTCGAGGAATACGCAGTCTGCTGGTGCAACGAGTGCGCGCAGCTCGTCCTTCTTGGCGTCGTCGGTGAGCACTTCTTCGTCAGAGTTGAAGACGTAGAGGAAAGGCTTCGCAGTCATCAGGTGAAGGTCGCGGAGCAGTGCCAGGTCAATTTCGCCGGCCTTTTCTGCAGAGAACAAGGTGCGGTCGTCGCTAAGGATCTCGAGAGCCTTCTTGGTCTCGTCGAGGACTTCACCGAGAGCCTTGTCCTTTCGGGCATCCTTCTCGAGGCGAGGCAGTGCCTTTTCTACGGTCTGCAGGTCAGCGAGGATCAGCTCGGTGTTGATCACGGAGATGTCTGTTGCTGGGTTGACTTCGCCGTCGACGTGGATGACGTTTTCGTCAGCGAATGCTCGAACAACCTGGCAGATTGCGTCTGCTTCACGGATGTTAGCGAGGAAGGCGTTACCCATTCCTTCGCCTTCGGAAGCTCCCTTAACGATTCCGGCGATGTCAACGAAGGACACGGTTGCTGGCAGGATGCGCTCAGAGCCGAAGATTTCAGAAAGGCGTCCAAGGCGAGCGTCTGGAAGCTCGACGAGGCCCACGTTTGGCTCGATGGTAGCGAACGGGTAGTTCGCTGCGAGCACGTCATTGCGGGTCAGGGCGTTGAACAGGGTGGACTTGCCAACGTTGGGCAGGCCGACGATTCCAAGAGTAAGGGTCACAGGCACATATCCTAGCAATCGTTGGGTAGGAACCTAATCAGGAGGCACAAAAAGTGCCCAGAGCATTGTCGACTGCCTCCAAAAAGGTGAAATTTCACTTTAGATAATTGGCGGTCATTACACCCTCACACGAACAACTGCTACATTAACTATCATATTTTATTCATCAATACTGTTGCCGGAGGCATCGTTTCCTTGAAGCTCTTCGTATCCCGCGCACTCATCGCCGGTACCGTCTCTTTAACTCTTTTCTCTTCACCACTCGCTTCCGCACAGAGCTCAGGACTCAGTTCAGGACTCAGTTCAGCAACTGATTCAGAGCAAGATTCTGAGAAAAGCTCCGAATCCGGATCTTCCGCTCAAGATTTCATTGCGCTTTCTACTGCCAACCCAGATCTCACTGGCGGTTCTGTTGAAGGATTGCTGAGTTCGATGTCGCTGATTGGTTCGTCCCAGTTGCCTCTTGGCGGCCCGCTCTTGAGTAGTGATTCCAACTATCCGCTCGAGACAGACCCCTCGATTACTGAGGCAAGAATCGTCGAAAAGCGTGATTTAAATGGTCTTCGATTGGAAAAATGGTCAGTTGCTTCGCCTTCGATGCAGCGCAATGTAGATGTGCAGATCATGAAGTCCGCGGAGTCGGACTCCCCTGCTCCGATGCTGTACATGCTTGATGGAATCGGCGGAAATAAGAATTCTTCTGGTTGGATCAATGGTGGCGAGGGCCCGAAGGTTTTCGCAGATGAAAATGTGACTGTGGTAATGCCGTTGGGTGCTGCTTCATCCATGTACTCGGATTGGTTGGAAGAGGATCCTGCGTTGGGGCGCATCAAGTGGGAAACTTTTATCGTTGAGGAGCTCGCTCCCCTGCTGGAGGCTGAGGAAGAGCTGAACTTCAATGGTCACCGTGGCATCGGCGGATTATCTATGGGCGCTACTGGTGCAGTTCATTTGGCTAACTCGAACCCTGATTTCTTTGATGGAGTCATTGGAATCTCTGGTTGCTACTCCACGCTTGATCCCATCGGACAAACCACGGTGTCACTAATTGTTAATTCTCGCGGTGGCAATGTGGAAAATATGTGGGGTCCTACTGGTTCTGAAACTTGGAAAGCTCACGATGTCACATCAAATCCTGAGGGGCTGCGCGACATGGCTGTCTATTTGTCAGCTGCGAACGGAGTTGTAGATGACATCGATTTGGCGGATTCCGAGGAAGAGCCTTTCTACAATTTGCTGGCAGGCGTAGTGCTTGAGCGTGGTTCGCTGAGCTGCACAGAGGCATTGGATGAGTCGATGAGCAGGGCAGGCATGACCCATCAAGTTGTAGACTACAAAGATTCCGGCACGCACAATTGGCGCAACTTTAATCCACAGTTGCAGCCTGGTTGGGACGCGATTAAGCACGCTCTTTACTAGAACGCTGGTCTTATTCGTTTGATAACAAACGCGCTATCACTCTGTGCAGTGGTAGCGCGTTTTTGCAGTTTTTGCATCATTTCGTACACAGCATGGAAATCTATGCGAATTCTTCCCTATATCACTGTTAAGATCATTTCAGTTGTATTTTAGTCACCCCATTTTCCAGACTGCGGCCACATCAGGCTTAGAACGAGGAGAGCATTAGGTTCGGACCACACACAGGACTGTTCCTTTGCTTGGGGAGTTCTTATTGGTCCTTTGTGCATGACTGGAGACTCGTTTAGATGTCAGCTCCACAAAAAACGCCCCCGGCGTCCCCTCAGAAGGGTGAACGCCGCGAAGTTTTCTCATCCCGTACCGTCTTTATTCTCGCCGCTATTGGTTCCGCCGTTGGCCTGGGAAATATTTGGCGCTTCCCGTATGTCGCTTATGACAATGGTGGCGGTGCCTTCCTTATTCCCTACGCGATTGCGCTGCTTACTGCGGGTATTCCACTGTTGTTCCTCGATTTCGCGATCGGCCACCGCTACAGGGGTTCCGCCCCTCTTGCTTTCCGACGCTTCAAAAAACAAACCGAAACCATCGGCTGGATTCAGGTCGGAATCGCTTTCTTCATCACCATTTATTACGCCGCGATTATTGGTTGGGCTGGTCTTTATGCCTTCAAGTCTCTGAATAAGGCGTGGGGATCTGATCCAGATACTTATTTCTTCTCTGACTTCTTGAATTTCGATTCTGAAGCAGTTGTTTCAATGGATATTGTTCCGCAGATCGCCATTGCACTGTTTATTGTGTGGATCGCCGCCATTGCGGTTCTTGCGATCGGTGTGGATAAGGGCATTGGTCGTGTGACCATGGTGTTCATGCCGTTGCTGGTGATCATCTTCCTCATCGTGGTTATCCAAGCGGTCCTGCTTCCTGGTGCTGAAATTGGTTTGGATGCGCTGTTTACTCCTAACTGGGAAGCTCTGAAGAACCCGACCGTGTGGATCGCTGCTTACGGCCAGATCTTCTTCTCACTGTCTGTGGGATTCGGCATCATGCTTACCTACTCCTCCTACTTGAAGCCACGAACCAACCTCACCAACACTGGTTTGGTTACTGGTTTTGCCAACTCCTCTTTCGAAGTGCTGGCCGGTATCGGTGTTTTCGCAGCGCTGGGCTTCATGGCTGCAAATGCTGGCGTTGGTGTGGATGAAGTCGCGACCTCCGGCATTGGCCTTGCCTTCGTTGCTTTCCCTGCGATCATCAACGAAATGCCTCTGGGCGGACTGTTCGGATTCCTCTTCTTCAGCTCATTGACCATCGCGGGCTTTACTTCCCTGTTCTCTCTGTTGGAAGTGGTTGTTTCCGCAGTGAAGGATAAGTTCGGCCTGAATCGTAAAGCCACCGCAATTGGCGTGGGCGTTGTCATGGCTCTGCTTTCCTTGGGTCTGTTCTCCACCACCTCTGGTCTGGCAACGCTGGACATCATGGACAAGTTCACCAACAACATCGGCATCGTTGCCGTTGCGTTGATCGCAGTGGTTTCCATCGACTGGGTGCTGCGTCGCATCGATGAATTCTCCACCCACCTCAACGCGATCTCCGCATTCAAGGTGAAAACCACTTGGCGCATCTCCGTTGTCAACATCACCACCTTGGTTCTGGGCTCCACCCTTGCTCTTGAGCTCACCTCCCTGATCAATGAGCCTTACGGCGGCTACACCGAGCTGCAAAACGGCCTGTTTGGCTGGGGCGTGCTGGCTGTCATCCTGGCGGCTGCATTCCTTTTGCCCATGGTTTCTTGGCCAAAGGGCACGCTTGTCGACGGCCCACCCGGCTCCGACTTCGGCGTTCTGCCGGAGTTTAAGCGTACGCTGCACCGCCCGCGTCGCTGGGCATCCAATGAACCGATCAGTCCTTTTGACGCCAACGAGGACGCATCACGCTTCCCGACCGTGGCAATCACCAATCCTGAAGCTAAGGAGTCCTAAATCATGGGAACTACTGCAATCATCATGATGGTGTTGTTCATGGTCATCATTTGGGGTGGCTTGGTTTTTGCCACCATCGCACTACGACGCGAACCAGATGAGAAGGTTGGACTGTTTGGAACCTCTCCATATGCCACCGACACTGTTCTTATTGAGCAAGAGTCTGAACGACCTGCAACGGCCTAAAGATCTCTGCAGGAAACACTCCCGCCACAGTCGCTGGGAGTGTTTCGTGCTTTAAAACCAAGAACCATGCAAAATAGAGAACTGTGGCAACAATGGATGATTTTACAAAGGGCCCTGATGGCGATCCCAGCGACAACGCCGATAACTTTGCGCATTCAGCATCCGACTCCACAGCAGAGCCAGCGTCGGAATCGGCTCCCACTAAGCATCGAGAATTACCTGATCGAGTGGACCGTTCTGTGGTCATCAGCGACTACTTCAAAAATGTTTCCATGTGGAGCTTGCGCTTGGTGTTCGTTGCGGCTGCCGCTTTTGTGCTGTGGTGGGTAACAAGCCGGTTCTGGCAGGGCGTTTTGCCGGTTACCTTGGCAATCATCATTTGTACTGTGCTGTCCTCACCAAACTCGTGGTTGCGGAAGCATGGAGTTCCCAGTGTGCTGTCGGCGTTTATCACCATCGGCACGTTTTTTGCCGTCACGGGTGCTATTTTGTGGGTGATCGCACCGAGTATCGCCCAACAATCTCAGGTGTTGTATTTCCAGGCATTTGAGGGCATTTTGAGCATTCAGCTCTGGCTGCAGGGTCCACCGTTGAACTTGGATTCGGGTGATTTGAGCCGCTACTTCAACGAGGCCGCCGCGTGGCTGCAAAACCAGGCAGGTGCCATTGCTGGAGAAATCTTCTCAGGCCTGGGCGCTGCAACCAGTGTGCTTGTAACGCTTGGAGTGGTATTGGTTCTCACATTCTTTTTCCTCAAAGATGGCCACCGGTTCCTCCCGTGGGCCAGGAAGATCGGTGGAGAGCAAGCTGGCTGGCATGTCACTGAGCTGCTCACCCGTGCGTGGACCACCTTGTCAGGATTTGTCCGTGCGCAGGCGCTGGTCTCTGCGGTTGATGCTGTGTTCATTGGCATCGGTCTACTTATTGTGGGCGTTCCCATGGCATTGGCGCTGTCGGTGATTACCTTTGTTGCTGGTTTCATTCCCATCATTGGTGCGTTCACCGCAGGTGCGTTGGCAGTGCTCGTGGCATTAGTCTCGCTGGGCTTTACCGAAGCGGTCATCGTGCTGGTTATCGTCGTGGCAGTGCAGCAGCTGGAGGGCAATATTTTGTCACCGCTGTTGCAGTCAAAGGCTATGAATTTGCACCCTGTCATCGTGTTGCTGTCGGTAACTGTCGGTGGCACGCTCTTCGGCATTGTCGGTGCATTCTTAGCAGTACCAGTGGCTGCGATGATTGCTGTATTCTTCCGCTATTTCCAGGACATGACTTCACTACGTGCTGGCGAGAAGGTGGCTTCTGATCTGAAGTTTGAAAGCGAATACGGCGAGTTCGCTGGCCGTGCCATGGAAGCCGATGGCGAAATCTTCCGCAGGCGCTACTACCAAGACTTGCTTGGTGGCGACGCTGAGACCAACAAACTGAAAATTCCTGAGTTTTTAGGTGAGGATCGTGAATCGGTAGATCCTAATGAGGTTCGTCGTAAAGAATTGAAACGAAGGTTTACCTCGGCAAGGACGGCAACTTCGCAAGCATTCGATAAAATACGCAAGAGAAACTGAGACTCCATAAAAGCTGCAGAAACTGCAAGTGTAATTAGTAAATAGCAGTTAGATCGGTAAAGTAATCACTCGTGTCACATGGATCAGCATCGTCGAGGAGAAGCTCTAGGCCGCCCCAGCAGACCGCTTTTGTCGGTTTGCCAACGTGGTCTGGACCTTCAGTTGTTTTGGCATCCCTCATTACGGGAATGCTCGTCAGCCTGATGTTAGGCGTGATCGGGCTGCCCTATCAGCTGATTTTCATCATCGCTACTCTAGGTGTGACGTTGCTGGTTGAGGCCCGCGGATTATTCTTGACGGTTGCGTCCATTCCCATTCTGTTTGGTATTTTCACACCACTGACTTCGTGGTTTGTGTCCCAACAAGGCGTGGCTGCGAATGTGTCCCCTGGTGTTTCCGTCACGGAAATCCTCACGGCTGTTTATCCTTTGGCGCAGTTGTTCCCCACCCTGATCATGGTCACTTTGGTGGCGGCATTGATCGCTGTGGTGCGGATTATTCTGCTGCGCAGGAACCAGGAATCTCGTCAGGTTTCTGGGGAACGCACCCGGCGCGCGCAGCGTGAGGCTGAGGAAGCTAATCAGAATGCTGCTCGTCGTGCTCGCGCACAGAGCACGAGGGTACAAAGTTCTAAAACACGTAACCGTCGCGCGCAACCAACTGGCGATACCGGTTCACAAGTCACGGTTGATGAGTTGATCAGGCGTAGCCAGGAGCGCCGGCAAACTGTTGCGCAGCGCCAAACTGAGCGCGGTGTGCCGTTTACTCCAACTCCGGGTCCTGTGGTGGCCCCCAAGCCGCGCCCGAGCACCCCTGAGGCGCAGGCTCCTACGGATGTGGGTGAGCGTCGACAAGCAGCCCCTAAACGCCGCATCTCGCTCGACGATGATCTGTACAGCTAAAAAATCCCCGCTCATGTGGCGGGGATTTTTCATTCTTGCAATTAATTCTTGTGGCGCAGCACGCGAGGCAGCGCGAAAACAATCTTCTCAGCGGCGGAGGTGACTTCCTCGACGTCGTCGTAGCCGAACTCAGCCAGGCGCTCAATGACGCCCTGGACGAGGATCTCAGGCACGGAAGCGCCGGAGGAGATACCGATGGTCTCTACGCCTTCGAACCATGCTGGGTCGATTTCGCGGGCGTAATCCACCAGGTAGGCGTTATCGGCACCGTTTTGCTTAGCGACCTCAACCAGACGAACCGAGTTGGAGGAGTTGCGGGAACCGACCACAATCATCAGCTCGCAGCGCTCAGCGATAGCCTTGACGGCAACCTGGCGGTTCTGCGTGGCGTAGCAAATATCATCTGACGGTGGATCCTGCAGCTGAGGGAACTTCACCTTCAGCTCGCGGACGATCTCCATGGTCTCGTCCACAGACAGCGTGGTCTGAGACAGCCAGATCAGGTTTGGTTCATCGTTTAAGAATTCAGGCAGGGTGGCAATGCCAGCAACGCCGTCAACCAGGTGGGTTTTCTCAACGGAATGACCCATGGTGCCCTCTACTTCTTCATGGCCTTCGTGACCGATGAAGAGAATGTGGAATCCCTGCTTATCAAAGCGCTGGACTTCCTTGTGCACTTTGGTGACCAGCGGGCAGGCCGCGTCAATAGCCTTGATGTTTTTAGCTGCAGCTTCTTCGTGGACCATTGGGCTCACGCCGTGTGCAGAGAACACCATGTTGGCACCTTCTGGTGCTTCAGATGCTTCGTTGACAAAAATCGCGCCCTTTTCTGCCAGGGTGTCCACAACGTAACGGTTGTGCACGATTTCTTTACGGACATAAATTGGGGCGCCGTATTCCTCGAGCGCGCGCTCGACGGTTTCCACTGCACGGTCTACGCCGGCGCAGTATCCGCGAGGGGCTGCAAGCAGGATCTTCTTTCCGGTTTTGGTTTCGGGGCTGATAACAGGTGAGCTCATGCCTCCCAGCGTATCCAACGTTGAGGCTAAACACCTAGACTGGGAATGCAACCACCCCGACAAAGGCGGGGTAATTCACTTTTAGCTGGTGGAAGAAGGAGAATCACACGCCTGTGTCGTCTGAGAAAGCTTCATCAAAATCAACCCCTGAGGCACCATGGCCAGTCCGGGAAGTAAATACTCAAGTCAAGCAGTGGATTGAACGGCTTGGCCATTTGTGGGTGGAGGGCCAGCTCGCTCAGATTAATGTGAAGCCCAATTGGAAGCTGTCGTATTTGACGCTTCGTGATGTGGAGCAAGAAGTGTCTGTGCAGCTGACCTGCCCGACGGACATTATCCGCAATCGCCCCACACCGCTCAAGGATGGCGACCGCGTGATTGTGTACGGCAAGCCCGCGTTTTATGCAGGCCGCGGCACTTTTTCGCTGTGGGTGACTGATATCCGTCCCGTGGGTATTGGTGAGTTGCTGGCGCGCATTGAGGAGCTGCGTAAAAGGCTTGCTGCGGAGGGTCTTTTTGATCCAGCTCGGAAGAAGCGACTGCCATTTCTACCCAACCGCGTTGGTTTGATCACGGGACGTGGTTCAGCGGCTGAGCGCGATGTGCTGAGCGTGGCTAAGGATCGCTGGCCGGAAGTGCAGTTTGAGGTGATCAACACGGCAGTTCAGGGCGCTTCAGCTGTTCCTGAAATCATCGAGGCGTTGCGGGTTTTGGATCAGGATCCTCGCGTGGATGTCATCATCATTGCCCGCGGCGGCGGTTCTGTGGAGGATCTGCTCCCCTTCTCTGAGGAGGCTTTGCAGCGTGCGGTCGCGGCAGCGCAGACGCCCGTGGTGTCCGCGATTGGCCACGAACCAGATACGCCCGTGTTGGACAATGTCGCCGACCTTCGTGCGGCAACCCCGACTGATGCAGCAAAGCGCGTGGTGCCCGACGTCGCGGAAGAACGTCTGCTAATCAATCAGCTGCGTGAGCGCAGTGCCGCAGCGTTGCGTGGTTGGGTGCAGCGTGAACAGCAGGCATTGGCCGCGATTCGTTCCAGGCCTGTGCTGGCCGATCCGATGACCCCGATTAACCGTCGACGCGATGAAATTGCCCAGGCTGTGGGATTGATTAGGCGCGATGTTACCCATCTTGTCCGCACCGAGCAGGCTCTGGTGGCTTCCTTGCGCGCGCAGGTTTCTGCGCTCGGCCCATCCGCGACCTTGGCGCGTGGCTATTCCGTAGTGCAGGTGATTCCCCGCGACGGCAGCGCTCCAGAGGTTGTCACCACCATCGAACAGTCCCCGCCCGGCAGCCAGCTGCGCATCCGCGTCGCCGACGGCTCCATCACTGCGGCATCCATGGGCACCCAGCAAGCAAACTAAAAACTTAGGAGAATGAAGAAATGACCAATCCAGATATCGTCGGTTCCGGCCAAGGCAACGATTCCTTCGAGCCAGTCGCCCAATTATCCTACGAACGCGCCCGCGACGAACTCGTGGAAATCGTGAAAATTTTGGAGCTCGGCCAAATGGGCCTCGACGAATCCCTCAAATACTGGGAGCGCGGCGAAGCCCTAGCAAAGCGCTGCGAAGAGCACCTGGCCGGCGCCTCAGCGCGCGTCGAGCAAGCATTAAACCAGGCAGAATAATGCTTTTCGACGCATCCCTCTAGTTTTCCATCACCTCAATGAACGGCGCTAACTCCGGTTCATTGCGCAATTGATCCAGCACTGCTTGCAGTGAGGCCTCATTAGTTGGCATGGCCTCCTCCAGCAGTGCTTTTCCGATACTGGAGATATCTGTGTAAATTCCACGACGATCCGTGGCACAGATATACCGCGTGAGCAGTCCGCGATCCTCCAACCTAGACACCAGCCGTGTCGTTGCACTTTGACTGAGCACCACGGTATTGGCCAGCTCCGCCATGGTCAGGTGTCCACCCTCGCCGTCATGCTGACGATTCAGCACTGTCAGTAAAGAGAACTCCCGCACGCTTATTCCGTGCAGCTTCTGCAGGTCTTTTTCTACCTGAGACTCAATCCGATCGTGAATAACTTTGAGCGCATTCCACCTGTGTGCCAGCCCGCTATCGCCATCAACGAGCAACTGTGGGCGCTTCAACTGACCTGTTTTCAACTCTGTAATCATGGTTGACCTCCTAAAACTCACTTTCATAATAACACCACTTGCAATATAACGCGTCTGCAAGTAAATTCTCCATGCATGAGCGAATATAACGCGTCTGCAAGTAAATCAACGAAACTCATCCTCACTGCATTAGCGTTAGGTGTGTTTGGCGTTGGAGTCACGGAATTTGTCCCTGTTGGTCTCCTCCCCCAAATCGCAAACACCTTTGACACCTCCATCGCCACCACCGGCTGGGTCATTTCCTCCTACGCAGCCGGCGTCATGGTTGGTGCACCGATCATGACCCTGCTCAGCATCCGCCGCCCCCGCAAACAAATGCTCATCATCCTGATGGTGCTGTTTATCATTGGCAACCTTCTATCCGCAGTAGCACCCAACTTTGCACTGCTGATTATTGGCCGCATCGTTACATCCTTTACCCACGGCGCATTCTTCGGAATCGGTACCGTTGTTGCAGCAGAACTCGCAGGACCTGGCCAACGAGGTGCTGCAGTCGCCTACATGTTCAGCGGAATTTCCCTGGCAAACCTGATTGGCGTCCCCATCGGAACGTGGATTGGCACAATGGCTAACTGGCGCACCACTTTCTTAGTAATCGCAGCATTGGGCATCCTCACCGCAGTTGCCATTGCCTACCTCGTACCAAACCTGCCATCACCTAAGAATGTCCGCGTGGGACGTGAAATCAAGGCACTCACCCACCCTCAGGTCATCCTCGCGCTACTCATGACGCTGTTTGGTTTCGGTGGCGTTTTCGCCGCGCTGACCTACCTCACCCCGATCATGACTGACATCGCAGGCTACGCAGAATCCTCCATGAGCTGGATCCTCATCATCGTCGGCGTTGGCATGTTCACTGGTAACTGGACTGGCGGCAAACTTGCCGATCGCTTACTCATGCCCACCGTGCTCGCCATGCTGTTCCTCTTGGCAGCAACACTCTTTGCCTTTAATTTCACAGCACACAGCGCGATCTTGTCCTTGATCACAATCTTCTTTATTGGATTCTTCGGCATGGCTACTGTTGCACCGCTTCAATCAGTGGTCCTTGAATACGCCAAGGGTGCACCAACGCTGGCTTCCTCCATCAACATCGGAGTGTTCAACCTTGGAAATGCTGTTGCTGCCTGGCTTGCTGGTGCAACCATCACCACTTCCCTTGGACTCACATCAGCCGGATTAGTTGGCGGTTTGATGACGTCCCTCGGACTAGTGTTGGCCATCGTGGCTGTGGTTTTGCGTCGAAAAGCGCAAGAGACTCGGACCACCATCAGCGTCGTAGAGCAACAGCCCGCCGCATAACAAACAGCACCTTTCAGCGTTAAAACAGTTAAGGGTTCTGCTCAACCTGGAGCAGAACCCTTAACTGTTTAAAAATGTAAGAAGCCTAACTGACAGGAAGTGGCTCCGAATCAGCAACTGCGCGAAGCAGATCGTTGAATTCTTCATCTGTAGCAGCACCAGACACCATGACGCGGGCATCACCTAGATCCATCACACGCAGATCACGCACGTCAGATTCCTGTGAGGTGTAAATTCCAACGTCGTGGCCATCCAGATCATAAGAGTCAGAAAGATCACGCCAGCGAGTATCGTAACCAGCCACAGCATCCTCAACGGTTTCACCAGTTTGAGTGAGCTGAATATAGCCCTCATCTGCAGTGACGTATCCGACAACTGATGCAGGAGTGTCATCCACCATGGTGCGTCGAGCTGAATTTGTGGTCCAGCCTTCAGGAGTTTCCGGCAACCTAGTTGCATGATCAGTCATTGCACGCGCTTCCATCGACATAAAAGTGGAAGCATCAACTTCGGGTACCTGCCCATTTTCTGGGGATCCTGTATTGAAAGAACACATTCCCGTAAATCCCACCGCTACCAACATGATGATCGCGGAGACTACCAACGAGATAATCATGTCCCGACTGCCATCAAAAATTTTCGGTCGTTTCTCAGCCACCCGCCTAGTATGTCACGAGTTTGGTACGAAACCCCCTTTTGGGTGTCCAGAATCCAAAATTCCGGGCACAAAAGTGCAACAATAGATGACGTGCGGGTTGATACAGCCCAAGCGCCGATACATTTATAATGCGCCTCGATACGTGCACCCCACGTAACCAGGTCAGATCAAGTGCCCCAGGAGGCCCTGCAGATGAACCTTAAGAACCCCGAAACGCCAGACCGTAACCTTGCTATGGAGCTGGTGCGAGTTACGGAAGCAGCTGCACTGGCTTCTGGACGTTGGGTTGGACGTGGCATGAAGAATGAAGGCGACGGTGCTGCTGTTGACGCCATGCGCCAGCTCATCAACTCAGTGACCATGAAGGGTGTCGTTGTTATCGGCGAGGGCGAAAAAGACGAAGCTCCAATGCTGTACAACGGCGAAGAAGTCGGAACCGGCTTTGGACCTGAGGTAGATATCGCAGTTGACCCAGTTGACGGCACCACCCTGATGGCTGAGGGTCGCCCCAACGCAATTTCCATCCTTGCAGCTGCAGAGCGTGGCACCATGTACGATCCATCCTCCGTCTTCTACATGAAGAAAATTGCTGTGGGACCTGAGGCCGCAGGCAAGATCGACATCGAAGCTCCAGTTGCCCACAACATCAACGCGGTGGCAAAGTCCAAGGGAATCAACCCTTCCGACGTCACCGTTGTCGTGCTTGACCGTCCTCGCCACATCGAACTGATCGCAGACATTCGTCGTGCAGGCGCAAAGGTTCGTCTCATCTCCGACGGCGACGTTGCAGGTGCAGTTGCAGCAGCTCAGGATTCCAACTCCGTGGACATCATGATGGGCACCGGCGGAACCCCAGAAGGCATCATCACTGCGTGCGCCATGAAGTGCATGGGTGGCGAAATCCAGGGCATCCTGGCCCCAATGAACGATTTCGAGCGCCAGAAGGCACACGACGCTGGTCTGGTTCTTGATCAGGTTCTGCACACCAACGATCTGGTGAGCTCCGACAACTGCTACTTCGTGGCAACCGGTGTGACCAACGGTGACATGCTCCGTGGCGTTTCCTACCGCGCAAACGGCGCAACCACCCGTTCCCTGGTTATGCGCTCAAAGTCAGGCACCATCCGCCACATCGAGTCTGTCCACCAGCTGTCCAAGCTGCAGGAATACTCCGTGGTTGACTACACCACCGCGATCTAAGAGCTCTTAGTTCGAAAAACCGCCGGCCATTGTGGTCGGCGGTTTTTTGCTTGGGGATCCCTACGAGGGATGCCAGTGCAAATGCGATTTAAGAGGTCGAAGATCAAGATTGAGTATTTGTATGGTTCAGGGCTTTGGGCGCTTAGAGGCGAATCTGAGAGGTCACTTTTGGTGGGGCCCGGCCAGTTTTTCTGGCGTCCAAGCACCGACCAAACTAGGTGACCGACAAACCTCACATCTCCTGGCCGTTGGTCATATAAGACGGTTTGTGACAACCTCTGGAAGCCGCACCAACTAAATCCCGGCTTTTGCCTCTGCTAAAGCAGCCGATCCGTGATCTATCTGGAAATAAACGGAGTCGCTACCACGTCGTTGCGTTGTTCTTCATGGTTGTTCACCGGAACACCCAATTTGAGGAGCTCAGGTACCACTCCTTCGCCCACGTGATAGGTTTCCTCCAAATGTGGATAGCCGGAGAAAATGAAGTGGCTCAGACCAATATCGCGGTATCGCAAAATTGCTTGCGCGACTTGCTCATAGGAACCCACCAACGCTGTGCCGGCGCCACCGCGGACTAGGCCAACACCTGCCCAGAGATTCGGTGCAATTTCAAGGGAGCGAGCATCTGCTCCTGCTGTGAATGCCGCCCCTTGTCCATGAAGTTCCGTCATGCGACGCTGACCTTCCGATTGGGAACGCGCAAGCCCTTCCTGAATGCGGGCAACCTCTTCCTGATCAAGTTGGTCAAGAAGATTTTGAGCCACTGACCAGGCTTCATCCTCAGTTGGTCGAGCAATGACATGCAGGCGGATGCCATAGTCTAGTTCGCGGTTTCGCTTATCTGCTTCGGCGCGCACCCGGGCAAGCTTCTCCTCTACCTTTTCCGCAGGTTCACCCCAGGTGAGATAAACATCGGAATGTTGGGCTGCGATTTCGATGCCGAGTTGTGAGGATCCACCAAAGTAAATCGGTGGGGAAACTTCGGGCTGTTCCTTCAATACCGCGTTTTCCACACTGAGGAATTCACCCTGGAAATTTAGAGGTTCTGCGCTGTTCCACAGGTGATCGATGATCTCTAAGGTTTCATCAGCCTTGTGGTAGCGCTCCTCTTTGGAAGAATAATCAGCGAAAGCGCGCTGTTCATGGTCTTCGCCACCCACCACGACGTTGATGAGCAGGCGGTTATTTGAGAATTTCTGGAAGGCAGTACCCTGCTGCGCGATGATGGTGGGGCTAACTTGGCCTGGTCGAATAGCAACGAGGAATTTCAGTTTTGATGTCCTAGACAGCAGCGCTGCGGTGGTGATCCACGCATCTTCGCACCACAATCCAGTGGGAGTCAGGACGGATTCAAAACCGTTTCGTTCAGCGGCCAGGGCAATTTGGGAGAGGTAATCGAGGTCTGCTGTCCGGCTTCCGAAGTGGAAGCCGGAGCCATGCCCGCCGGCTGTGATTCCGCGAGAATCGCCATAGGTGGGTAGGAACCAGTGCAAGGTAATGGGATTGTTTTCACTCATTCCTCGAGTAGACCACACGGTCTATATTGATCTCAAAGGTTTTAACCAGCGTGAAACTAATGTGGTCTCGCTGGCTTGAAAACCATCTAAAAACCAGCGAAATCACACGTCTAGCTGCTTAGGCTCACCGGACGGCTCAGTGCTTTACCAATGTTGGTACCCACGGGAGTGCCGTTGAGGGCATACTCCCCCACTGCATTCTTGGCCAGGAACACCGGGTTGTTTGAGGACACGGTACGCACATTGCGCCAGTGGCGATCAATGGAATGCTCACCAAGCACTGCAGATGCACCCACCGCATCGAAAACGGTGGATGTCACCACCAAAGCTTGTTCGGAGACGATGGGCCAGAGCGCTGCAACAATAGCGTCCGCCTCGTTGAAGGTGTCGGGGGTTGCGATCGTGGCGGCGTTGGAAACGTGGCGGGTGGCGTCGAGAAGCGCTCCACGAATAACGGTGACTCGGCTACGTGCGTCGCCGATCGCTATGGTTGCGGCCGGATCGCTGCGGCGCTCGACGCCAGGATTCCACGCATTTCTGGTGGAGGATTGGGCGCGGGCAACCACCTCATCGACAGCTGCTGCGGCACTGCCAACCAGCACGGTCAGCAGGTTCAGCTGCAGATACGTCCACACCAGCGTGGGCGCATCAGTGCGTGGAATGATCCACCGCGGATCCACCTCCAGGTCTTTAAACGTGGTCGTTCCAGAGGCGGTGAGCTTTTGCCCAAACCCGCTCCAATCATCAACAACATCCACGCCCGGCGCGTGCAGATCGACCGGCAAACTGACCAAAGTTTCTTGGCCGTTGAGGTTGCGCAGCAGCGCGGTGGTCCAGGTGTAGTCCGCAAAATAGGTGCCGGTGGTATAAAACTTAGTGCCGTTGAGCACGAAAATCGGGCCGTTTTCAGTCTCCACCTCATCGATGAAGGTCTGCGGATCGCCGTAAACGCCGCGTTTCTCACTTTCGGCGTTGCCCACAAGTCTTCCGGTGGCGACTTCGCGCAGCCAATAGGTGCGGAATTCGCTCTCCGGCGCTTCCAGGAGTAGTTCCACGAAGGCAAAATGTCCGCGCAGGGCTTGGGCGATATTGGAATCGGCGCCCGCGATCTCGATCAGTAACTCAACCACGCTTTCCAGGGAAGCGCCCGCGCCGCCTAGTTCTTCGGGCACTCGAAGCCCAGTAAATCCTAGCTCTACCAGCTCTTTAATCTCTTCCACTGGCAAGGCGCGCTGCTGTTCGCGCGCGAACGCGCCGCTTCGAATGCGCTCTAATGCGGGTGCAAAATGGCTCAAAATTTCTTGGCTCATGACAAGGATCCGATCGTGTATTGGGCAGCCACGTGGCCGCCGTTTAAGGCATCTGCGCCAAGCAGGCGCGCTCGATAAATAATGGGATTGTGGTTTGCCAGCACGCGCGCGTTGCGCCAATGCCGATCCAGCGACAATTTCTTCGACACCGCCGACGCCCCGCCAACCTCAAAGGCCTGGGTGGCCTGGCTCAGCACCAAAGGTGCCACCGCCAACTGGGCTTGGTAGGCGCTCAGGTCGACAGCGGCCAGCTCGACCTCCGTGGCAGTGCCGGCTTTTGCCTTATCGACGACAAGATCCAGTTCTTGCGCGAAACCCTGAAAGATTTTCTCGACTGCATACGACTTGGCTTTCACCTCACCCACCACCTGTTGCACCTGCGGATCAAAGCGTGGAAGGTCACCACTTCCGTGGCTGAAAATACGGGTGCGGTTTTGTACATAGGTAACAATGTCACGGGTGATTGCCTGCGAAATACCAGTCAACGTAGACAAATGATGTGACTGCGCCAGCGCCTGGAAAGCGCTGGGTGCGGTGTAATCACGGGTGACAATGTTCAGTGGATCTACCACGACTTTTTCAAAGAAGCTGGTTCCGGAGGCAGATAGTTGTTGCCCAAATCCGTCCCAGTCATCCACCAAAACAACGCCTGATGCGTCGCGATCAACAAAGGCGAAAACATCTTGATCTTCCTCATCTTTCGCATGTACTTGAATCCAGTCGGCGTAAAGACTGCCCGTGGAATAGAACTTGGTTCCGCTGAGAACAAAGGCCTCGCCGTCTTTTCGGATCTTGGTTTTCAGCTCACCTGGCTTGTTTCCCACTTCAGTCAACGCATTGCCAATGACCACGCCTTCCTCAGCGATTTTTCGCAGCCACTTGTCACGGTGCTCTGAATCGGGAGCGATCAATAAGCTCTCCACTGCCAAGAAGTGAGGCCGCAATCCCTGCGCGATATTTGAATCTGCAGCGGCCGCTGCCACCAGCACCTCAAATGCTTCTGGAAGGCTAAAACCCAAACCGCCAAATTCAACTGGAATGCGGAGTTTAGTGAACCCACCGGCACTAAGCTGCTTTGCCAAGTCACCTCTGAATTCTCGATCCTGTTCACGCTGCGCAGCCGTTGCTGCGATCTCCGCGAGGACTGGAGCAAGATTGTCGATGATTGTTTGCGGTGAGGTCATGAGTGGGCTCCCTGGGAAACTAGCTGAGCAGAGATGGAACTGAGATCAGTGGTGGCGGTGGAGTTCCGAGCGCCTAGGCGGTAGCTTGCGCCGCGGTGGGTATCGTCAAGGCGATCACCATTGCCGAGCAATTTGTTGCGCAAGGAACCCGGCACGTATTCCGTTTTATAGCGGCCAAGTTTTTGCAGTTCAGGAACCACAAAGTCCACGACATCTTCAAAAGTTCCCGGGGTGATGGCATAGGCAAGGTTGAAACCATCAACATCGCTGAGATCTTGGATGCGTGCGAGTTCCGCGGCAACGTTGGCTCCAGATCCCACAAGCACTGGTCCGAAGCCGCCGATGCCGGTTGCCTCACCCAGTTTGCGTACCGTCCACGCACCTTCACCGGTGCCGTTGCTAATGGTGGCTGCGGTCGACTGAATAGCGTTGGACTCAATATTGGTGATCGGTTCATCCAGGTCATACTGCGACAGATCCGCGCCGGTCCATCCAGACATCAAGGTCAGACCACCGACAGGATCGATATAACGGCTGTATTCCTCCAGCTTTGCCTGCGCATCTGCTTCTGTTTCACCAGTGATGATGGTTTGCATCGCAAAGATCTTCACCGCATGTGGATCACGTCCCGCAGCGACCGCAGCAGCGCGAATCTTTGCGACAGTCTTGGTGATTGCCTCCACGGTGCTGGAGTTGATAAACACCGCTTCCGCATTCTCACCAGCGAATTTCAATCCGCGCGACGATGCACCCGCCTGGTAAATCACCGGCGTGCGCTGCACGCTGGGTTCAGTGATGGCGATGCCCGGCACATCAAAGTACTTGCCATGATGATTAATGGCGTGCACTTTGGAGGAGTCCGTAAAGACACTCGTCTCCGTATTGTTTTGAACAGCGTCGTCTTCCCAAGACCCCTCGAGAAGCTTGTAGATCACTTCCAGGTATTCATCTGCTTTGTCATAGCGCTCATCATGTGGCAGCTGATCGGTGTCACCCATGTTTTGAGCAGCAGAGGGAAGATAGCCAGTAACCACATTCCACCCCACACGCCCATTAGTCAGGTGATCAAGTGTGGCCAGACGCCGCGCAAAAGGATACGGGTGCTCGTAAGCTGTACCTGCAGTAATGCCAAACCCGAGGTTCTTTGTGGCATAGGCCATCGCAGAAACAAGAAGGATCGGATCATTAACAGGCACCTGCGCACCACTGCTCAACGCCGCTTCATTACTAGAACCATAAACATCGTAAGTTCCAAGCACATCTGCGATGAAAAGGCCGTCGAAAAGGCCCTTCTCCAAAGTCTTGGCAAGGTGCACCCAGTAATCAAGAGTGTTGTAGTCTCGCGCCTTATCCTTCGGGTGTGTCCACAGTCCTGGGGACTGATGCGCAACGCAGTTCATATCAAATGCGTTGAACAGGATTTTCCGATTCTCCTGTGTTGTGTTCTCGGCCGTGGCCATGTTCTGCTCCTTAATTAAAATAGACATCTTTGTCTAGATTGCGGTCTACTTTATGAAGCACTGAGCGACTGAAACAAGGAGAGCATTCACTCTGAATGAAAACCTCGACGACTCCCCCACCCTGTTGACCTTGAGAAATAGACTGGAATCCCAAAGCGCTTGCATGACGCGGAAAGTTAACATAGGCTAGGTACGTCAAGTTGTTGATACATCAACTTAATTAACTTTTAGAGGAGTACACCATGAGCAAGATCGCCATCATCACCGGTTCCACCCGTCCAGGCCGCGTCAACATCGACGTAGCCAACTGGGTTCTCGAGCGCGCGCAAGAGCGCAACGATGCACAGTACGAGCTCGTTGACATCGCTGATTTCAACTTCCCCGTCCTCGACGAAGCAATGCCAGCCGGCTATGGCCAGTACGCAAACGAGCACACCAAGGCATGGGCAGCAAAGATCGCAGAATTTGATGGCTTCATCTTTGTTACCGGCGAATACAACCACTCCGTCCCAGCAGCACTAACCAACGCCCTTTCCTACCTCTCCGCAGAGTGGAACAACAAGGCTGCAGGCATCGTCTCCTACGGCTCCGCAATGGGCGTTCGCGCAGCTGAGCACCTCCGCGGCATCCTTTCCGAGCTTCAGATCGCACACGTTCAAAAGACCGGCCTGCTGAGCATCTTCACCGACTTCGAATACCCTAACTTCAAGCCTTCCGAGCAGGGCATCTCCTCTGTGGACGCTATGCTTGAGCAGCTTGTTGTCTGGACCAAGGCAATGTCCACCATTCGTGAGTCTGCGAACGTTTAAAACTTAAAAATCCCTTCACAAAAGTGGCGAGCTTCCCGATTGGGGCTCGCCACTTTTCACATTCTCACTAAGATCACCCGAGAGACCTTGCCCACCACCCCTTGGAGCTTTCCATGCACACCCCTTTGGAAGAATTCCACCAAATCCTCACCCGTTTGCGCATCCAACTCCTTGCAGAACACGCCCATCGCTCTACTCCAAGCCCTGCATGGACACCCACAACACCAGGCTTATTCACTTACGACGATGAGGCATTTTCGGGCGTAATTATCCGAAAATTTCCGAGCAGCACAACTAGTGAACGCTGGCTGATCATTGGTTCAGATTGGGAGGATATCAGCCCTTTTCAAAGCAAAGAAAAAGGACATCTCCACATTTCTCCCGCAGCCCCAGAATGGACGGGTCTTGTTTCTCTAGAGGATTTCTATCCTTACCGCGGTTCCGTTATTGGCGATGCACCGTCATCTGTGACCTGGTTTGAGGATGGAATCTGGCACGTTTCCGGGGAAAGAAAGAAGCAATGGGACACCCTCGATCCCCACAGACCCTGGACCGACGAATCCATGAGTTGGGCTTTTAACGGTTTCCTATCCGATGACGCACTGGTTGAACTTATGGGGCTGGACTTCCGCAACAGAACAGATTATTTCACAACAGAAGAGCAAAAACTGTACGGAATGGAGCTTAAAACCGCAATCGAAAACCCTGACTCCGCTGCCTTTATCAATCACGTGAGAATCATGCGCGAAAAAAGAGGACGCGAACCACTTAACACCGAACAAGAGGAAAGCCTCCGCGCCCACCATAAAGCGTTCCATGAATTCTAAAAAGGGCACGTCGCAGATTCGACGTGCCCTTTTAAAATTTAGTGCCCTACAGCGAGGACACCTGCGAGCGGTGGTACACCAGCGCTGAGCTGAAGTCTTGGTCAGCGGAAGCGTCAATAACTTCTAGAACTGCAAAGAAGTGATCGCCGATTTCCTGGAGATCATGAAGTTTCGTGGTTAGTTGTGCATCAGCGCCTTCAAGGTGAATCGCACCGTTTTCGGTGGATGCCCACTCAAGGTTTTCAAAGCGCTGGTCGGATGGGCCAGAAAGCTTACGCACATGGTCTGCGTGTGCCCCGCCGAGGATAGAAATGCCTAGCTCTTGGCCGGTAACTAATGCCTGCTCGATAGCTGGCCATGAAGAAGAGCTCTTCTGCAAGAAGATGCCTACCAATGGTGGTTCGGCGCTAATGCTGACGAATGAACCAACGATCATGCCCAGAGGCTGATCGGTGTGGGTTGCAATGAAGCTAATTGGGGTTGGTACGTTTCGCAGTACGGAGCGAAGATCAGTTGCGGTGGTGATTGCTGAAGTCATGCACCTAGTAGACCATTCAGTCTACTTAACTGTCTAGTTTTCTTCCATATTGGATATTAACCTAGACAATTCAGTCTACATCGAACCGATGAGAGCAATCCCCAAGTATTTCCCACCCCTGTTTTTAGGTACACCTACCGCCGAATTTTGGACATTTAACAAGCCTGCACCCCCACATTTAGGAGTGGATTGTGCCTTATTTCTCACACTTTCTATTACCCACCTCACTCTAGGGGTGGACTCCAGTGTTTCGCGACAACACAATGAGTAAGCTTGTGACAGCCGTATTTAATTCTCAGTAAGAAATGAGTGATTTCATGACCGAGCAGGAATTCCGTATTGAGCACGACACCATGGGTGAAGTGAAGGTTCCAGCAAAGGCTCTGTGGCAGGCACAGACCCAGCGCGCTGTTGAGAACTTCCCTATCTCTGGTCGAGGTCTGGAATCCGCACAGATCCGCGCAATGGGTCTGCTGAAGGCAGCTTGTGCGCAGGTAAACAAAGACTCCGGTGCGCTGGATGCAGAGAAGGCAGATGCCATCATTGCAGCTGGTAAGGAGATCGCGTCCGGTAAGCATGACGCTGAGTTCCCAATTGATGTGTTCCAGACTGGTTCCGGTACTTCCTCCAACATGAACACCAATGAGGTTATCGCTTCCATCGCGAAGGCTAACGGCGTTGAGGTTCACCCAAATGACCACGTCAACATGGGTCAGTCCTCCAATGACACCTTCCCTACTGCAACTCACGTTGCTGCAACCGAGGCTGCTGTCAATGACCTCATCCCAGGCCTGAAGGTTCTGCACGAGTCTTTGGCGAAGAAGGCTAACGAGTGGTCTGAGGTTGTTAAGTCCGGCCGCACCCACCTGATGGACGCTGTTCCAGTAACCCTGGGCCAGGAGTTCGGTGGCTACGCTCGCCAGATCCAGCTCGGCATCGAGCGCGTTGAGGCTACTCTTCCTCGCCTTGGTGAGCTGGCTATTGGTGGCACCGCTGCTGGTACCGGTATCAACACCTCCGCTGATTTCGGCGGCAAGGTTGTTGCTGAACTGATCAACTTGACCGACGTCAAGGAGCTCAAGGAAGCTGAGAACCACTTCGAGGCTCAGGCTGCACGCGACGCTCTTGTTGAGTTCTCCGGCGCAATGCGCGTTATCGCTGTCTCCTTGTACAAGATCGCTAACGATATCCGCCTCATGGGCTCCGGCCCACTGACCGGTCTTGGCGAGATCCGTCTCCCAGACCTGCAGCCAGGTTCCTCCATCATGCCAGGCAAGGTCAACCCAGTTCTCTGTGAGACCGCTACCCAGGTTTCCGCTCAGGTTATCGGCAATGACGCAGCTGTTGCGTTCTCCGGCACCCAGGGCCAGTTCGAGCTCAACGTGTTCATCCCAGTGATGGCTCGCAACGTGCTTGAGTCCGCTCGCCTGCTGGCTAACACTTCCCGCGTGTTCGCGACCCGTCTCGTTGATGGCATTGAGCCAAACGAGGCACACATGAAGGAGCTCGCTGAGTCTTCACCTTCCATCGTTACCCCACTGAACTCTGCAATCGGCTACGAAGCTGCTGCAAAGGTGGCTAAGACTGCTTTGGCTGAGGGCAAGACCATCCGCCAGACTGTCATCGATTTGGGCTTGGTTGATGGCGAGAAGCTCACCGAGGAAGAGCTGGACAAGCGCCTCGACGTTCTTGCTATGGCTCACACCGAGCGCGAGAACAAGTTCTAAAACTAGAACCCGATAAATAAGGACCTTCACTTCTTAAGAAGTGAAGGTCCCTTTTTCGCTACATATCTAGATCGCGGGGCTTGCCGAAATCCCCGAAATCGCCAAAACCACCCTGTTGGAGGCGCTCCATCAGATACGGATCTGGGCGCACCTCAATGCCGATCGCGCCGGCCGGTGGCGCGTCAAACGCGCTGTCTTCCCATTCAGCTTCCATTTCAGGAGAGACGACGCGGAAGTCGGTGAAGGTGGTCACCTGGTTGTCGCGCAGCAGGTGCAGGCGCGGGCTTATCGACGTCGGGTTCCCGAGGCCAAAGCGCATCGCGATCCTCACCATCGCGGTGATTCCGTTCATCAGATCTTCGCCGGTGGTCACAGGACGCGCAATCAACAGATCACGATCAGGGACAGCAAAGATGACGCCATCACTTTGGTCCAGGTCAGGTGCCCACTTTGCCAACAGATCGTTGAGGAACAGTGGTGCACTACCCAGGTAGTACGAGTTAGATTCGAAAGCCCAAAATGATGACCCTTCGCTGTCTGATTCAGCGTCGACGAAGGAAGCGTCAACGTTTGCGTCGTAAAGCTCTTGCCAGGTATTGCGGTCCGCAGCCCGCTCTAGGGCGCTGAGGTCATCGAACTCCTCGAGCTCTTTGAGTGGCTGGATGCGGATGGCATGCTCGGTATCGAGCACCAGCGCGATCGACATGTCAGAGGTGAAGGTGCGCAGGATTGAATCGTCGCGGATCTGGCTTTCCCGGTCGAGTCCATGCTCAACTAGATCGTCGCCTTCACCAGGTGTTGGCAGCAGGCGAAGGCGCAGTGCTTTATACAGGTCAGCAGTAGAAAGATCGTTTAATGTTGCATCGGCCAGCGTGCCGTGAACGAAGCTTTCCACCAGTTCAGGGAGTTGATCAAAGTTATCAAGGCCAGCTGCATTCATCGCGAGGGTGCGCAACGAGACATGTGCTGCCCCGCCATCTGAACGCTGAATCATGGCCGTGTTTCCATCGATATTAATGTGGGCATTCTGGAGTGAAAAACGGTACTCCAATTCACGGCGCAGCATATTTGCACGCGAACGATTCAGCTGTGGCAGATCAGCGTCCGGCAAGAAATCCGCCGCTGTGAGACGACCTTTAGCATCTCGATCAACCTGCTGTTCAATGGGGTCGCCTACCTGACGACCATTACCCTCAAAAACCTCCTGAGGTGAATCTTCAGAGTGTGCGGGCACTGCTGAATTTTCATTCGGGTTTTTGTCTTTGTTCTTTTTCTTACGTCTACTAAAAAATCCAAATGCCATGGGGTGCGCCTCCTTCCCTGGCGTCGTTGCAACCATTTGACCAAATCCTAAGAGGCCAGGTGAAAACCGCCTGCTGCAACAGTGTCAAGTCATCTATGCTATCGCAATTTCAAAATTCCGGTAGGTGCGCAGACAAATCATCGCGCGAATCTTCGAAGTATTTCTGGAGGTATTGTTCCGCCTCTTCGAATTCACCGGCAGTCAAATACTTCAAGATTTGATGGTTCTTTTCCACGTAAATGCTATGGAATGTCTCCACGTTGTAGGTGGCCATGAATCCGATGCGAGCCAGCGCCAACACTTTTCGAGCGTCTGCTGACAACCTAGCCACTCCTGCTAGGTCCACAATCGCCAAGTGAAAAGCACTGTTGGCAGAACCGACAGTTTGCCAATCACCCACGGCATTGGCTGCAACACCCCTTTCGTAGGCCTCTCGCATTACCCCCAAAGACTGCTCCAGCAACTGAGGATTTTTCCGCGCCGACCTAATCGCAGCAACCTCGATAAATGTGCGGTAAGCATAGATATCTTCCACATCCGACTTGGTGAAAGTGTGCACGAAAACCCCACGGTTGGGAATATGATCCACCAGTCCGTCTTGCATGAGTACCCGAAAAGCTTCACGCAGCGTGTTCCGTGAAACGCCAAGTTCTTCTGCCAAAGCAACCTCGGGTAGTCGAGTACCTGGAGTGAGCTCTCCTTGATCAATTTTGGCGGTGATTCGAGCCGCTAAATCAAGGGATGCTGCTATTGCCTGCGTCATGTGACTGATCTTAAAGGACTGGGGACACACCTAGGCACTTGCGGGGGTGCTCTGACCATATTCGATGACCATTAATCCCCACGGGGGATTGTGCTACAGGACACATTGGGTCTAAACTCACTCTCAACTCACCAAGATTGTTCAACAATCTGCGATTGGTGTGCAAGCTACCCCAATCATCCTGAAAGCCCCCACGAAAGGAGCGCGACAATGGCCGACAACAAAAACGTCGATGACAGCCAGCCAGTCTCAGCCAGCACTGGAACCCCTGGGCCTGGCGACATTGCAAAAGCCAATGCGCCATCCCTCAAGCAAGCTGCAGTAACCGCCTCTGGCCGAAGCGCTCTGATGGGTGCCATCTTCCTCATGGCAACTTCTGCCATCGGCCCAGGGTTCCTCACCCAAACCGCTGTCTTCACCAACCAGCTCGGCGCAGCTTTCGCATTTGCGATCCTGGTGTCGATCCTCATTGACATCGCGGTGCAGCTGAATGTGTGGCGCATCATCGGCATCTCTGAAATGCGCGCCCAAGAACTCGGCAATACTGTTATCCCAGGTTTTGGTTGGGTGCTGGCCGTACTGGTCTGTATTGGCGGCGTAGTATTCAACATCGGCAACATCGCCGGTGGTGGCCTTGGGCTTAACGCGCTGCTGGGCTGAGACGTCAAAGTTGGTGGCGTGATCACCGCGGCCATCGCGATTGCGATCTTCTTGTTCAAGCGACTTGGTGCTGCTCTGGACAAATTCCTCGTGGTCCTCGGCGTCGTGATGATCCTGCTCACCGTCTACGTGGCTTTCGTCTCCCAACCTCCAGTTGGCTCGGCGCTGAAGAATGCAGTACTTCCTGACACCATCGACTGGCTTGTCATCACCACACTTGTGGGTGGAACCGTCGGTGGATACATCACTTACGCTGGCGCACACCGCATGCTGGACTCCGGACGAACCGGCCCCAACAACGTCAAAGCTGTTTCCAATTCCTCTATCACCGGCATCCTGATCACTGGCCTCATGCGCGTGGTGCTCTTCCTCGCGGTTCTCGGCGTTGTTGCAGGTGGCGTCACCCTATCCACCACGGGCAACCCAGCCGCGGAAGCATTCCAGCACGCTGCAGGCGATATCGGACTACGCATCTTCGGTGCCGTGCTGTGGGCAGCGTCCATTTCCTCAGTCATCGGCGCCAGCTACACCTCTGCAACCTTCCTGGTGGAAAACAAGCCAGAGAAGAAGCGTCTGCAAAACTGGGTGACCATCATCTTCATCCTGATTTCTTGCTCCGTGTTCATCGTGCTCGGCACGGCACCGGCAATCCTCTTGGTCTTCGCCGGAGCATTCAACGGTTTGGTCCTCCCCGTAGGCTTTACCCTGATGATCTACGTAGCGATCTTCCGCCAGAAAGATCTTCTCAAGGGTTACAAATACCCAGTGTGGCTGATCGTAGTGGGAGTCATCGGCCTGGTTATCGCATGGTTCTTGGCTTATGTCTCCTTCGGTGGAGTCTTCGATCTTCTTAGCAGTTAACGTTTTTTGAAAGGATTTTTTCATGACCACCATCGATCTCAACAGCGACCTCGGCGAAAGCTACGGCAGCTGGGTCATGGGCAACGACGTAGCTGTTCTTGACTTGGTGTCCAGCGCCAATATTGCCTGCGGTTTCCATGCCGGCGACGCCACTGTGTTGTTCAAAACTGTGCGCGCCGCCCATGCACGCCACGTCCGCATCGGCGCACACATTGGTTACAACGACATCGCAGGTTTTGGTCGCCGCAACCTCGACGTCGCTCACGATGACCTCGTCGCCGAAACGATCTACCAGATCGGCGCCATTCAAGCTGCGGCTAAAGCCAGCGGTGCGGTTGTGGAATATGTAAAACCACACGGCGCGCTGTACAACACCATTGCGGTTGACGAAGCCCAGGCCGCAGCAGTCATCGAGGGCATCAAGCTGGTCAATCCTGAGCTCTCCCTCATGGCCCTGGCTGGCTCCCAAATCGTCGAGCAGGCTCGCGCCGCGGGGCTTCAAGTTGAGCAGGAAACTTTCGCCGACCGCGCCTACACCGCCGATGGCCAGCTGGTTTCCCGCAAGCTTCCCGGCGCGGTACTGCACGACCCCGAAACCGCAGCCAGGCAGGCCTTGGCGTTTGCCACCGGCCAGCCCATCACCGCGATCACCGGGGAGAGCGTGCTTGTCGACGCCAACTCCATCTGTGTTCATGGGGATAATCCGCAAGCTCTCGCATTGGTGGAGAAAATCGTGACCACCCTTGCAGCTCATGAGGTTCAGGTTTCCCATGCTCGTTAGACCATGTGGTGAGCAAGCAGTCATCATCGATTTGCTTGCTGAAGATTCCGAAGCCGTCCAAGGCAGCATCTTGGATGCTGTTCTTGCACTCAACCGCTCTTTGGTGGGCATGCAGGTCCCTGGAATCATCGATACTGTTCCCGCTGCGCAAACACTGTTAGTGACGTTTGACACCAAGCAGATCACCCCGAGTCGTTTCGCAGAGATCGTTGATTCAATTGCGCTGACCCCAGCCGCAAAGGGCGCAGCAGAGCTTGCCGACACCATTGAGATTCCCGTGGTCTACGACGGCCCTGATCTAGAAACCGTAGCTCAACACACAGGTTTGAGCGTGGAGGAAGTTATCGCCACGCATTCTGGCACCGTGTGGACTGCTGCTTTCGGTGGATTTGCACCAGGTTTTTACTATCTGATCCCCCAGACTCCTCTGTGGGATATTCCTCGCTTGGAATCGCCACGCACCAAGATTCCTGCAGGTTCTGTCGCAGTGGCCGGTGAATTCAGCGCTGTGTACCCGCAGCAGTCCCCTGGTGGTTGGCAACTGCTGGGCACCACTGAGATTCCCATGTGGGATGTGGACCGGTGGCAACCATCGCTTCTCAAGCCCGGTGATTCAGTTCGATTTGTGCAGGTGAAGAAATGAGCTTCAAAGTAATTTCCACTGGCCCCCAAGCCATCTTCCAAGACCGAGGTCGCTTTGGTTTTGCCAGCGCTGGTGTTGGAACCTCAGGATCCTTTGATCGTTTATCCGCTGCTCGCGCAAATCACGCTTTAGGTAATGATCCCAATGCAACCGTGGTAGAGATTCTGCTCGGTGGCTTTGAGGTGGAGGCGTTGCACACCACCTCGATCGTGTTCACGGGAACTGAAGCTGAAGTGATGGTTCGAACGGCTGGTGGACAATCTAAAAATGCCACCACCAACACCATCATCGATGTTGCAGCTGGTGAACGTATCCGCGTCGAGCCCGCCACCTATGGCATGCGTGCCTACTTTGCTGCTCGCGGTGGATTTGCAGTAGAAAAAACTTTGGGATCTGCTTCAACCGATCTGATCTCCCACATGGGCCCTCGCCCGATCGAGCCCGGGGATGTCATTGACGTAGCAACAGACATTGCAGATTCTCAGTGGTGGCCAAAACTTCGGCAACTGCCCACCTTATGGAAACGCATGCCAACAGAAACGCTTACCGTCATCCGAGGTCCACGTGACAAATGGTTCACGCAAGAATCCCTCAACAACTTTTTTACTCAGGTGTTTACGGTGAGCAATGACTCCAACCGGATTGGTTTGCGCATGCACTCAAGCGAGCCGATCCAACGTCGTATGGAAGGCGAGCTGAAAAGTGAAGGAATGGTCCGGGGGTCCATCCAGATTCCGCCTGGTGGAAACCCCGTGGTGTTTGGTCCCGATCATCCTGTGACCGGTGGCTATCCAGTAATAGCAGTACTTACATCAAGGTCGTGTGATCGTTCGGCCCAGCTGTTGCCGGGCGATAAAGTCAGATTTAAATTGCTTTAGGAACTTTGAGCTTGCTCTGGAACGGATAAGAGGCACTCCCACAGATCACAATCGCGCCATTGTCCTTCCATCTCGCCGTAGGGCATCCTTGCCATTTGGTGCATGGTGCCCACCTTCACGAAGCCCTTCGATTCATGCAGTTTCGCAGAACCGAGGTTTTCCGGGAAGATCCAGGAGTGGATCGACCAGATGCCGTTGCTTTCGCAGTAGGTGATAAGGACGTCGAGCAAAGCGCCGCCGATTCCTCGGCCTTGGCCCTGGGGGTGGATATAGATGGAATCTTCCACCACTCCATGGAAAACCTGTCGGCTTGAAATTGGAGCAGCAGACACCCATCCGAGGATGAAGTCCGGGTCGTTGTTTTCTACCGCCACCATGACGGTATCCATGATTTTAGATTGGGAGAACTGGTCCCACGTGGGACCAGAAGTCTCATAAGACGCATGTCCCGTCTCCAGGCCCAATTCGTAGATGTCCCTCACCTGAGGGAAATCACCCTCGCGGATTGGTCGGATAGTGAAGTCTCTTTCAACCATGCACGCAATTGTCCTGGTATTTAAATAGATCGGCAACCGGACATGCGCGGGTGACCCCTATCGCCGTTTTCCGGGACGTTTTCTTGCCTGCGGACGCTTCGGAGTTTTTGGTTTCTCCCCCTGCCTGCGGGCTTGTTTTGCCAGTGTTTTTTCACGAGCACTGAGCTTTACCGTTTGCTGCCTGCTGGAATTCCGCGTTCGACCGCGAGCAATACCGACGAAGTCCTGAATCTCTTCAGAATCCTCATCTTTCTTCCACACCAGGGCGATAGATGTTTCAGTTCCACCCTTGATGTCCCGGTGCTCCACCAATTTCTTGCTCAACACCTTGAGAAGAGGCCTCGGGGCGATCACCACACCGACGTTCGCTGCCACGATTTGCAGAGCATCGCGAACAGCAGCAGCATCGACTTCCCCACTATCGGGCATGGACCAGTTGATAATCTCCCCCTCCAAGTCCGCAGGGTCCACCGCGCCTTCTTCGGCACTGAGGAAAAAGTCTTTTGGAAAAGCGACGCCGGGTTGTTCCTGATAAAGATTGACCACGTGGAGGGAGGCGTCGATACGCGCATCTGGAAGCCTGGTTAAGGCGAGTTGTGCCTGGCCAGCGAGCATGAGGCCTAGGGCGTCGTCCGAATCAAGGGTCTCAAGTCCACCGTGATGAGTCCGATCTCGGAATCGGGTAAACCACTTTCCTGGCTCCGTGCCAGTGATGAAACTTAAGGTCAGCATGAAAACAATGCTACCGTTGTGGGCGTGAACGAAGAATCTGTACGCCAGCCATCGGGCAGGGCTATGAAGCCACAGACCGCCGCTAAGAAGCTCGGACTGTTTTTGCCCGCCACGCCAGAGGAGTTCCAAACAGGTGCATTGACTCACCAAGAGTTCAAGAACCTGCAGGAAAACCCACCGGAGTGGCTCCAAACCCTACGTCGCGAGGGCCCACACCCTCGTCCAGTGGTCGCCCAAAAATTGGGCATCACCATCGCGGCTCTGAAAAAGAACGACATGGACAAACCACTGACCACCGCCGAGATCAAGGCACTTCTGGAAAACCAGCCAGAATGGTTGCGCACCGCACGCACACAGCTTGCTGAAGGTCGCGAAACCGCAAAGAAAGAAACTGAAGAAACTACCGAAGACTAAATCTTCACAAAGACTGCGCTCAACCTTTTCCTCACGGAAAAATGGTTGGGCGCAATTTTTCATTCCAGGGCTTCACCGATGGAGCTTTCGCTGCTGCAATTTTGCCCAATCCCCTGCCCCAACTAACCACAGGTGTCCAACCATGCAGCGAACTACCGCACCACGCGGGAAAACCAATGTGCCGAATGTTTTGATAGCGCAATGTGATTCCGGCTTTTTCCCACAGCGGAATGGTTGCGGCGAGTGTCACCGATGGGAGCACATCTCCCCTGGGCACGATGACCGTCTGTGGATCCGCCCAAAACACCACGGTGGCGTTGGCAGCTTCCAGAATGAACCCATCCGCGCTGATCAACAGGGCATCGTCGCAGCCGTTATCGTTGGCGCGACTGCGAAGGTGAGCAAGCACATCTAGGTCTGGGCCTTTGATGGTTGGCTGTGTGCGTGGATCTGGGTCTTCGGAAAGCCACAATGACGTGGCCTTTCGCAGCGGCGGTGCGGGGCGAATATGGACTGCGAAAAGATCATCGCCATGCCATTCAATCTTGGGAAACCACGAGCCCTGGCGTGGAATTGCTTCCCTTACTGCGTGGAGAAAATCCCACGGGTCCACGTCCACGCTGGTGGCGAAGCGCTGTTCATGAAGATCCCAGCGCACCACGCGGTGGTCTTTGGCTAGGTAGGAATCAACAACTGTGGGTGTTGATTCCAGCGCGCCTTCTACGAGTGTTGCGCCGTCCCACACGAGGTACGTCATGGGAATTCAACCCCAAACAAATTCAGCAGAGGCCGTGATTTAACGCGGATTTCCTCCCACTCAGCCTCCGGATCAGACAGAGCAAGAAGTGCACCGCCCACTCCGTACTCCACGTGATTGTTCTGGATGACGAGAGTTCTGATCACCATGGAGAGATCAACTGCGCCGTCGAGGGAAAAATATCCCAAGCCACCTGAGTAAATACCGCGAGGAGCTGCCTCCAGCTCATCGATGATCTCCATGGTGCGCAGCTTTGGGGCACCAGTCATCGAACCACCGGGGAATGCTGCGCGCACGCACTCAATCGGACTGCGTGGCCCCAACTCTGCAGAGACGGTGCTGACAAGTTGGTGGACTGTGGCGTAGGTTTCGACGTCGAAAAGCTTGGATGTTTTAACTGTGGTGGGCAAAGCGCCGCGGGCTAAGTCGTTGCGGACCAAATCTACGATCATCAAGTTTTCTGCACGATCTTTAGGATTACTGCGCAGCTCAGCAATGATTTCTTGGTCTTCTTGCGCTGTTCGCCCACGCGGCCTGGTGCCTTTAATGGGCTTTGATTCCACGTGTCCCGCCGAATCAATAGTGATGAACCGCTCCGGCGAGGAACTCAAAATAGAGGTATCCCCCAGCTGAAGATACGCACCATATGCGGTGGGATTGGCCCCACGCAGTGCTAGATAGGCAGCCAGAGGGGCCACATCAGTGGTGCCCTGAAGTTTTGTGGTCAGGCAGATTTCATACGATTCGCCACGAGTAATCAGCTCCTGGGCTCTGCGAATTTTGTCGAGATACTCATCTTTGGAATCTCGAACCTGCAAAGCGAGGTGTCCGGACGCAGGTATCCGCGGGGCGACAAGATTATGCAGCTTCTTGATGGTTTCTTCAAACCACTCGTCCTGCTCCCCCAACGCCAGCAACCGAACCTGATCCGATTCCACTGCGATGGCGCGATCGGCAAAAATGAGGTGCGCATCCGGAAGACTCGAAGTGTGCGCAGCCCGTGCGCCAGCTTCCGCTTTAAGCTCATAACCAACGTAACCAACCCAGCCAAGACGAAAACCTTGACCGGGCGCAACTGAGTTGGCGGCGAGATCCTCCTTTAGCCAGGTGAAGAAATCCCCCTCGCCGACATTATGGGTTTTTGTGCGTGCGAGAGGACCGCTGGCATCACCAAGATAGCTGGTTCCTTGGGCATCATCGAGCCAAAAAGCATGGGAGGAATGGGCAAAGAGTGTTTCAAAAACCGCTGCTGAATCAACGCTGAGCGGAATAGTTTTCTCCGTGAGTTGCCAGCGATATGTGCGCGCTAAATTAAGGAAGTTCTTAATGATCTGATGGCCGAATTGTCCACCAATAGATTCCGGATGAAATTGCACACCCCACTGCGGAAGCGTTTCATGTGCCAATGCCATGATCAAACCATCATCGCTGGTAGCTGTAGCTTTCAATGACTCCGGCAAGCGGGTTGCCACCATCGAGTGATAACGCACCGCCTCAAACGTTTCAGGGATGCCTGCAAATAAACCTGAACCATCATGGGTGATCTGCGAAACCTCACCGTGGACCGGCCTGGGCGCCAAATCAACATCACCGCCATGAGCCAACGCAATGCCCTGGTGGCCTAAACACACACCCAAAATCGGAACGCGTGCACGCTCAATGACGCCTGCACAGATACCAAAATCAGCCGCAACGCCGGCGTGGCCCGGGCCCGGTGAGAGGATGACGGCGTCGAAAAGCGTCTCATCTATTTCTTGATCATTAGGCACCACCACAGGTGCCTGACCCGTAACCTCTTCCACATAGGTGGCGAGATTAAACGTGAAAGAATCATAATTATCAATAATTAAAACGCGCATGACATCCTCTGACAAAACCACAAAACAACGAGAAAAGCACCGTCAGGCCGAAGCCGACGATGCCTTCTACATATGAAAACTCAAAGAAAAACTTAGACGATGGTCCAGTCTTCCAAGCCCTCATACAGTGGGTAATCTGCAGCAAGCTTTGCTACACGGCCACGCAGAGACTCAATGTCTGCGGACTTACCATTAGCCAAAGCGGTACCGATGATGTCTGCAACCTCAGTGAATGCAGGAATATCGAAACCACGGGTAGCCAGCGCAGGAGTACCAATACGCAGACCAGAAGTAACCATTGGTGGACGAGGATCGAAAGGAACCGCGTTACGGTTCACAGTGATACCAACCTCGTGCAGCAGATCTTCCGCCTGCTGGCCATCCATCTGGGAGTTACGCAGATCAGCCAAAACCAAGTGCACATCAGTGCCACCGGTCAAGACATCCACGCCAGCGGCCTTCGCATCAGAAGCAGTCAGACGCTCAGCAAGAATGCGAGCACCCTCCAACGTGCGAGCCTGACGGTCACGGAACTGCTCAGTGCCAGCAATCTTCAAAGAAGTAGCCTTCGCAGCAACTGCGTGCATCAAAGGACCACCCTGCTGACCTGGGAATACGGAAGAGTTCAGCTTCTTCGCGTACTCCTGCTTAGCCAGAATGATGCCGGAACGAGGTCCACCCAAAGTCTTGTGGACAGTGGAAGAAACAACATCAGAGTAAGGAACTGGGCTTGGGTGCAAACCAGCAGCAACAAGACCAGCGAAGTGAGCCATATCGACCCACAGCTTCGCGCCAACTTCCGCAGCAATAGACTGGAAAGCCTCGAAATCAAGGTGGCGAGGGTATGCAGACCAGCCAGCGATAATTACCTTTGGCTGCTCCTTCAGAGCAATCTCACGAACCTGATCCATATCAACACGCATGGTCTCAGGATCAACACCGTACGCAACAACCTCGTACAGCTTTCCGGAGAAGTTCAACTTCATTCCGTGGGTCAAGTGACCACCATGAGCCAAAGACAGACCCATGATCTTGTCGCCTGGCTCAGCCAAAGTCATCAGCACAGCAGCATTAGCCTGCGCGCCGGAGTGAGGCTGAACATTGGCGAACTCTGCACCGAAGAGAGCCTTCGCACGATCACGTGCAAGATCCTCAATGATGTCAACTTGTTCGCAACCACCGTAGTAACGGCGGCCAGGGTAACCCTCGGCATACTTATTGGTAAGAACAGAACCCTGCGCCTGCAAAACAGAACGGGGAACGAAGTTCTCAGACGCGATCATCTCTAATGTATCGCGTTGACGGGCAAGTTCCCCAGCGATGGCAGCAGCCACCTCAGGATCAAGCTCGTTCAGTGGCTGGTAACGGACATCGTCCGCTTGGTGGGCATCGGTCATCAGGTCAGCTAACCTTTCACAAGACGAATCCCGCGCGTAAGACCTCACTCGCGGGACAGGTACGCCCACAAGCATAGACCGCCGATACCCATATATAAAAGTATGGGTTCACTCCCATCGTTTCGCGCGCATGAATTTACTCACGTGCCCACGTCTTTTAGCCACCCATTGAAGTGAAAAAATAACCCCGATCACACTAATGGAGTAGCTAAGGTGCACAATGGATTCATGGCAGAGCAAAACGCTGCAAGCACAACTGGTGTGAAACCTTCCCCACGCACACCAGATTTCAGCCCCTACCTTGATTTCGACCGCGCACAATGGCGCGAGCTGAGAAACTCAATGCCTCAGGTGCTGACCCAAAAAGAAGTCATTGAACTTCGAGGCATCGGAGAAAACATTGACCTCGCTGAAGTGGCAGAAGTCTACCTTCCGCTGTCCCGTCTGATTCACCTCCAGGTAGCGGCCCGACAGCAACTTACCGCAGCCACCGAAACCTTCCTCGGAACTTCCCCCTCCACCTCTGTGCCGTTTGTCATTGGTGTCGCGGGATCCGTCGCCGTCGGTAAATCAACCACCGCCCGACTCCTCCAAGTTCTGCTTCAGCGCTGGAATTCCCACCCCCGCGTGGACCTCGTCACCACCGACGGATTCCTCTACCCCGGCGCGGAACTAACCCGCCGCGGATTAATGTCCCGAAAAGGATTCCCCGAAAGCTACGACCAACGTGCACTCCTCCGCTTTGTCACCGACGTAAAATCCGGAAAACTCGAAGTCAACGCACCTGTCTACTCCCACACCGCGTACGACCGAGTTCCAGGCGAATTCACCACAGTCCGCCAACCCGACATTTTGATCGTCGAAGGCCTAAACGTCCTTCAAACTGGCCCAACATTGATGGTCAGTGACCTTTTCGACTTCAGCGTCTACGTAGATGCCCGCACCGAAGACATCGAAAAATGGTACATCGACCGCTTCCTCAAACTCCGCGACACTGCATTCCGTCGCCCCGGTGCCCACTTCTCCCATTACGCCGACATGGCTGATCCAGAGTCCATCGCCGTCGCTCGAGAACTGTGGCAATCGATCAACCTGCCCAACTTGGTGGAGAATATTCTTCCCACCCGAGTTCGCGCGTCGTTGGTACTGAAAAAAGGTAGCGATCACTTGGTGGAACGGGTGAGGATGCGCAAGATCTAGGGGTTCTTGCTGGTTTTGAGTAGGGAATCCCTTGCTAAGTGGCAGATTTCTACGGTTCGGCCGTGTTTGGCCCTGTTTGTCCGCGCCAAGTTGAAATTGAGACCAAAGCCGCGCTGATTGAGGGCTCCTTTGGCCTAAATCTGCACTTATCCCGACGATTACGCTCGCTGCCAGGGGTTTGTGAACCAGGGGGGCGATAAGAACACGTGCTAACTCAAGCACTTAACAGCGACGCTACACCACCAACCCTCTCCTGTACAGACCCATCATCACGCGCACCATTAAGACGCACCACACCAGCAACTTCCTGAACCACCGGCTGTCCCACATACCGCTGCGGGAACTGCCGGTAATGGGCATCCAACGCCTGCACACGCAACCGATGCACCGCCCTCCAACTACCATCAAACACCGACTGTGGAGTATGCCCAGCCACACCAGAATGCGGATGAACCGTGTTGTAATACACCACAAACTCCTCCACCCACACCCGGGCCTGATCCATCGATGCAAACACCTTCGGATAAAACGGCCGATACTTCAACGTATGAAACACCGACTCCACAAACGCATTATCATCACTCACCCGCGGCCGAATCAACGACAACGCCACACCATGATCCGCTAACAACCATGCACCCTCGTCGATGTCATCGCCGACCCATTATCCGAATGCACCGTCACCACACCCGGATTATCCGCTAACACCTGCGTTAACAACTCCACCGCGGTGGAGGTATTTTCCGTCGGCGCGACCTTCGCCCCAACAATCTTGCGGGAAAACAAATCAATCGCCAGATGCAACGCATAGGTCTTACCACGTACCAGCGACGGCAAGAACGTCACATCCCAACACACCACCTGACCAGGCTGTGTTGCTTCCAACCTCGGCTTAACCCGTGGCGTTGGTGATCGTTTCACCGGGGACAGGGCACTGACTCGGTCTTTGTGTAACAACTTGTGCTGCTTGGCAACACGCCACCATGTACGTAGTGATGCGCGGTAGATGCCTTTGTTAAACAACATGTTAAACACCCCACTAACGCTCAGTTGTGGGTACGCGGTGATCGCATCAACAATGAACTGGCGTTCGTGTTCTGCCAACGCTTGACGCACCGACGACACTGCTGGCTCCTTCCCCTGCCAAGGCTCTGGTGTGGGTTCCACACCAGGTGCTGCTAGTTCCACACCAGGTGCTGTTGGTGCTGGCACGGCCTGCAGGACAGGTTTCGGTGCAGGACAGGGACGCGCTTGTTGCGGTAATACGCCGTTGATTTCGACAGCTTGATCAGCCGTAATGCCTTGTTATGGCTCAGCCTGGCACAGGTGGTGAGATCTGTGATCAAGGTGTTTTCTTCCTTGAGTCCTTGATCAAAGGCGCGTTGCTCATCCACGTTTAGGTGGCGTCCTCCTCGTCTAAGCCCTCGCCAGGATTGGGCCTGGTCCCAATAGCTTTTCCCAAGATATCGATCACCATTTGATTCTGATGGTCTTTTTGCTTGTAGTGCGCGAGTTCTTTCTTCAGCGCTGCGATTTCTTTGAGGTACTCGTTTTCCATGATCGTGGCTCTTTCTAGTTGTTGGGCAATCATGTGGCGTAGTCGAACGATTTCGACCACGGTTCGGGTGGTCATCAACCCGATCTTGCGGGGTGAGATATCAGCGTCTAAGTCCCCGTCGGTCATAGCGGCGCACCAGGCCATGATGGTGTGCTTACGGAGTTGGTAAAACGTGAGGAATTGCTGGCCCTGACCGTGTGGTTGAGCTAAGTATCCTATGACCAGGTCACGTTTGTCATCAGCCGTTAGTGTGGTGACATCGTCGACTGGGGTGGTGCGTTCGATCCCGAAGCGGTGGGCATCATCAAAAGCATGGGGAAGCCGGCTGAAGGTGCTTATTGCTGCTAGCCAGGTTCGAACGGTGCAGTGGCCGATGTTGTTGGCTGTGAGGAAGGGCTGGCGGTAGCCGTGCGGCAGGGTGGTGTAGATCCGCATGAACTCGAGTCGTGTTTGTGGCTCGTAGTAGCGTCGCCCGTTGGCGGAGATTCGATCTGGTGGGAAGATCGGCCACTCGATGCTGTGTGGGTCCGGCGCCGGTGGTAGCTGGGGTGCTGTGGGGGCAGGGGCCGGGGGCTGTGGGATCTGGGGTAAGGCTTCGGGACTGATCAGATCCAGGTAGTCCTGAAGGACTGAGAAGGGGATGGACATGATGAACTCCTTGCTAAGGATGGTGGTTCACCACTGACCTGACACTGAGAGATTAAGTGTCATATTAAACCAAGGGGTTGAGCCGCACTGTGGCTTTTGGCCTCAAAATGCAGTCGAGCTCAAAACCCACTGTATCCAGCGCAGATGCGCTCAAAAATACATAGGCCTAAATTCGCTTCTAAAGGCTTGGCGTCAGCATATCCAGACGCACACACCTTCGAAAATTCCGACTGCTCAAAACGCCTCACAGTGAGTTTTTACAACGCCAACTCTAAAGCTGGTGATTAGCCCCTCGCCCACTCCTCCACTGCGTCCAGGCGGGACTCATCGACGCGGTCAACATCGGTATCAAAAGTGTTGATCATCATTTTGTCGTTGTCATTCTTCAACGGCTTCGCTTTCAGCATGTTGACGATCGTCCACATGGTGGTGCGGTGCGCGGTCGAGAGCTCTGAGTAATTAAGGCGTCCCGGAAGGTAGAAACGGGTGACATCATCTGCCTTGTTTCCCAGTGATCGAGCTGCGCCGTCCTTCTTTTGCACGACATCATCAAGCGTCATGCCGACGGTGCACAGTGCGACGCGGTGGCCGGAGAGATCGGTATCGGTAATGAATTTCGCACCTGGATGGGATGGGCCGTGAACAAAGCTCAAAACCACGATTGCTGTGGTCGGGTTCGCCGCGAGTTCCGCACGCGCTTGTTCAAAATTTAAGGCATCTACGCCGAGGCGTTGCGCCAGAGCTTCTGCGTACTGCTTGGTGGAGCCGTATGCGGATTCAAATGCGACGATGTAGTCAGACATGTCTCTCCTTGGAGAATAAGTTATTTACCGAATCTTCTGCTGCGCTGCGAGTAGTCGCGAATGGCGCGGAGGAAGTCGATGCGTCGGAAGGCTGGCCAGTAGGTGTCTGTGAACCAGATTTCGGAGTAGGCAGATTGCCACAGCATGAATCCGGAAAGTCGCTGCTCACCAGAGGTGCGGATCACCAGGTCTGGGTCTGGTTGGCCAGAGGTGTACAGGTGAGTGGAGATCGCATCTACCTTGACTGATTCGATCAGTTCATCAACGCTTAGGCCCTCGTCCTTGCCGATGGTCAATAGCTTTTGCACTGCATCAACAATTTCCTGGCGTCCGCCATAACCGACAGCCATGTTGACTGCGATGCCTGTGTTGTTAACGGTAGCTTCTTCAGCTTTGCGTAAACGACAAGCAACTGGGTCTGGGAGCAGATCTAAATGACCAACGAGGCGGACTCGACAGTTGGTTTCAGGACGCGCGAGTTCATCAGCGACATCGGCGATGATATCGAACAGCAATTGCAGCTCTTCGGAGGATCGCCCAAGGTTTTCCATAGACAGCAAATAAACGGTCACGAGATTGACGTCTACATCATCACACCAGCGGACCATCTCGCCGATCTTTTTGGCACCCACTCGGTGCCCATGGCTGACATCAGTGAAGCCAGCTTCCCGGGCCCAGCGTCGATTGCCATCACACATGATGGCAACGTGACCGGGCTGTTTGGCGCCGTCTAGTTCTCTTAAAAGACGGCGCTCATACACCGGGTACAGCAGTCTGGGCAGGTTTAACACATTTAATAGTCTAGCGCCCTTAATTACTTGGCTGCTGCTCGGCGTTCCCTTACTGCTGTGGCCAGCTCAGCGAGCAAATCGATGGTGGTGTCAATATCGATGCACTTATCGGTCACAGACTGTCCGTACACCAGGCCTTCACCGCCGTTGATGCGCAATTTCGCAGGATCAAGGTTCTGTGCGCCACCAACGAGGAAGGATTCGATCATGATTCCTGCCACAGCCTCAGAACCGCCAGAAATCTGCTCTGCGATTTCACGAACAACCTCAACCTGTCGGATGTGATCCTTGCCGGAGTTGGCGTGGGACGCATCGATCATGAGACGAGCATTTTCACCAAGCTTCTCGACGACGGCCTCCACCGAAGCTGCATCATGATTCGGGCCGGAGGTACCGCCGCGCAAAATGATGTGGGAGTTGCTGTTGCCTGCGGTCTCCACGACGCTCAGCGCGCCGTCGTCGGAGGTTCCGAAGAAGAAGTGTGGGTTCTGGGCAGCCTGTACCGCGTCGACTGCAACCTGGATGTTTCCGTCAGTTCCGTTCTTGAAACCAATTGGCATAGACATCCCAGAAGCCAGCTGGCGGTGCACCTGAGATTCGGTGGTACGAGCGCCGATTGCTCCCCATGCGACAGTGTCGGCGTAGTACTGAGGGCTGTTTGGTTCGAGGAATTCGCAGCCGACTGGGAGATCAAGGTTCACAACGTCGATAAGCACTTTACGCGCAATGCGCAAGCCCTCTGGGATGTCGTAGGTTTCGTTAAGGTGAGGATCGTTGATCAATCCCTTCCAACCGACGGTGGTGCGAGGCTTCTCGAAGTACACGCGCATGACAATCTTGAGGTCCTGGTCAAGGCGCTTTGCCAGCGGAGCCAGGCGGTTTGCGTAATCGATGGCTGCTTCAGGATCGTGAACTGAGCAAGGTCCCACAACGACAACGAGGCGGTCATCGTCGCCAGCGAAGATATCAGCGATGTCCTGGCGATCCTGCTCCACCTTGGAAGCCTGCTTTGGTGTCAGTGGGTTTGCGGCGATGAGATCTGTAGGGCTAGGCAGCTCGTGGAAAGCCACGACGCGCTTGTTGCTGGTTGACGCCGCGTTTTCGAGTGAGACTGGAGAACTCATTTTTTCTTGCCTTTCAGGGCTGTGCATGGGGTGGGGTGAATTTAGGAAACAAAAAAGCAGCCCCTCTACCCTTGCGGGGAGGTGCTGCTCGACTCCGGTTCTGTTCGCGTTTTAGGTGGCACAACTAATGGCCAGCTGACGCGGGGAGGCCCCGGAGCCGGACATAAAATAAAATCGTGCTGCGAACATAGTTTGGAACCTTAACACACTTTCTTTTTAAAGGAAGCTCTTTTTGGACTTTTCATTCAAGCCGGCCTCAGCCATTGCCTTGCGAACACCCTCAATATCGAAGGGATCAAGGCCGTTGCGCTCTGCGAAAATACGACGACGATTCATCCGTGACCAGCGTCGGTGGAACGCCCAGCCGAGAACAAGAATGGCAACGAGCATCGCGACGATCAGTAGCAAACCAACCGGCGAGGCCTTTCCAAACTCAGGTCCAAGTGGTCCACCTTGCTGCTGCTGAGCCAAGATGATTGCGTTGGTGTCGTTGTATACGCCGGCAGCTGTATTGAATACAGGGCTGAGGTCAATCACGCCGAAAAGGTCCTTCCTAAAGGATGTGGTCTAACTGCATTATTCTGCATCGGGTGTGATTCCGGCAAACAGGTCATCTTCTGGGATCGACGTCTTCACACGAGTTTTAGCTAATTCGAACTCTTCAGTCGGCCACAGGCGACGCTGCACCTCAACGGGAGTTCCAAAGAAAGCACCCGCAGGATCAATCTGAGTTGCGTGCGCACGCAGGGCGTCATCACGCTGATCAAAGAAGCGCTCACAAGGAACCTGAGTGGTAACTCGAGCCATCACATCAGCCTCATTTGCCTTCCAACGCTCAAGCATCGGGGTGTATGGGCTGGGCTTGCCCTGTTCAATGAGCAGATCATGGAACATTTCCATGCGCTGACGGATAAAGCCGTGGGTGTAATAAAGCTTCAGTGGCTCCCACGGCGCGCCCAACTCAGGTGCATACGCTGCATCGCCAGACTTTTCCCATGCCAGCATGGACACCTCATGAACCTTGAGGTGATCCGGGTGTGGATAACCGCCGTTCTCGTCATAAGTAATGATGGCGTGTGGGCGGAACTCGCGCAGAATCTTCACTAAATCTCGGGTGACTTTATCCGAGTCTTCTAAAGCAAAACAGCCCTCAGGCAGAGGAGGCAAAGGATCACCTTGGGGCAGCCCAGAGTCCTCGTAACCCAGCCATTTATGCTCAGTGCCAAGAATGTCCATGGCCTTCGCCATTTCTTCCTGGCGAACTGCGGAAATATTGTCCAGGATCCCTGGCTTATCCATAGCAGGGTTGAGAATGTCTCCACGCTCACCACCGGTGCAGGTGACAACCATTACTCGATTGCCTTCAGCTGCATAGCGCGCCATGGTTGCTGCGCCCTTGCTTGACTCGTCGTCAGGGTGGGCGTGGATCGCCATTAGGCGTAGACCACTCACGTGTTTCATCCTTTCCTTGAAGCTTTATATGCTTCCGCAGGGTTTAGTTGATGTGTATTGCATTCATGATAGTCGTTTCCGCCGTCATACCTATTTACCCCTTGGACGACCTGGGTTAACAGTTTTTCCTGAGGTGACTAAGATGTATAGGTGACCAACTCGATTCGGCTTTGAAGAGGATGCAGACAGACTTCCATCATGAGTACAAATTCCAACTCTCCATCCAACGCATCAGGCGCTTCGAACATTCCAAACACCCAACGTCCGGCTAGCCGATACAATTCGCCTCGCCCGGAAGCTGCTGCGGGCAGGAACATCAGCGGAAAAATCATCGCAGTCATTGGCGTGCTGCTGGTGATCGCCATTGTGATTGTTGGCGCAAACTTCCTCAAAAACCGCGATGCACAAACAGTGTCCGGCCAAATGGGTTCATTTGAACGCATCGACGACGACACCTTCCGCTTTGAAGTTGACGTCACCCGCGATGACCCAAGCCAAGTCGCCTACTGCATCGTGACCGCAAAGGACTACTCGCACGCAGAAGTCGGGCGTCGAGAAGTGCTTGTGGAGCCCAGCGACCACTCAACGGTGCGTATCTCCACGCTGATCCCCACCCGCGAACCAGCAGTTTCCGGTGGTGTTTACGGTTGTTCAACCGTGATCCCATCACATATGAACCTGTAAAACTAGAAATTTTTGCTGTGCTAAAATCTGCAGCAGAAACGTACGTTGACATTGTCGGTTAATAGTTAACGCAAAAGCTCATACATCTTGGCCCCGGAAAACCGGGGCCAATCTTATGGCTCAAGTCGCTAGTTAGCCGATGATCCACCTCTACTGTTCCCCAGGAGGGTAAGTAATTATGGCAAGTGTAGATAAGCAATACATCACCCCAGAAACCAAGGCCAAGCTGGAGGAAGAGCTCAACGCCCTCATCGCACACCGCCCTGCAGTTGCTGCGGAAATCAATGAGCGCCGTGAAGAAGGCGACCTCAAGGAAAACGCTGGCTATGACGCCGCTCGTGAAATGCAGGACCAGGAAGAGGCCCGCATCAAGCAGATCTCTGAGCTGCTGGCCAACTCCACCACTGAGCGCGAAGGCATCATCGAAGGTGTCGCAAACGTTGGCTCCGTTGTTCACGTCTACTACGACGGCGACGAGAACGACAAGGAAACCTTCCTCATCGGTACCCGTGCTGGCGCTTCCGAGAACCCAGATCTTGAGACCTACTCTGAGCAGTCCCCACTCGGCGCTGCAATTCTCGGAGCTCAGGAAGGCGACACCCGTCAGTACACCGCTCCAAATGGTTCCGTTATCTCCGTAACTGTTGTTTCTGCAGAACCATACAACTCAGCAAAAGCCGCGACACTCCGCGACAAAAACTAACCAAGGATTTAAAAGTCTTCAAAATGACCACTCTTTCACGTAAGTTCTTCGTTTCTGCTACCACAGCCCTGGCGGCAGGCGCACTGGTTGCGTGTTCCCCTAATGAGATTGATTCTGAACTGAAGGTGCCAACGGCAACTGGCGTTTCTCTACCTTCGAAGAACGTTTCCGCGACCTCAACTGTTACTGCAGATGAGGATGCGCCTGGCTACATTGATTGCGTAGCCGCACCAACTCAGCAACCTGCTGAAATCTCACTAAACTGTGCAATGGATATTGATCGGCTCACGGATATTTCTTGGAGCGAATGGGATGCTGATTCCGCAACTGGAACCGGTACCCGCATCGTAACCGCTGCAAATGGTCAAGAGACCGAAACCGAAGATATTGAGGTGGAGCTTTCCTTCCCCACCGAGTCTTCCCAAGGCCTAGTGTTCACTCAGGTCACCGTCGATGGACAGGTCCTCTTCCTCTAATCCTCCATAATTAGAGAGCGTAAGGCCCCTACTTCCTGTTTTAGGAAATAGGGGCCTTTTGTTGTCTTCTCCTGGAGGCTATTTAAGAGGTTTAAATTGTGTCCATGAGTTCGCGTATGGCAATGACAGTTTGAGACGGCCACAGGCGATTCTGAGAGGCCATTTTCTTTGGGCGCCGTGGCAGTTTTTATTGGGTCCCACCGCCGAACTGCATATTCGAACCAAGGAGCGTCAAAAATCGAGCTCGCTTTGGTCTCAAACGCACATTTATCGCGCGTTGAAGTGTGCGTTTGAGACCAAAGAGCCCTCCACAACGCACGTCTTTGGTTTGGATATGACAGGTATCCAAGAACTCGCCCCGCCCCATGCTCACGGAGCCCCCATCAGAAGCCAAAAGACCCCTTCTCTGCCCAAGAAGAACAGGTAGAAGGGGTCTTGTGCTGCGTAAACTAGCGGTTTTGGAAGTAGCTGAGCAGACGCAGGATTTCGGTGTAGAGCCAGACCAAGGTCACTGCAAGACCAAGAGCAACGCCCCATGCCATCTTGGAAGGTGCGCCTTCGCGGACGAGGCGGTCAGCTGCATCAAAATCAGAGAGGAAGCTAAACGCTGCCAGGCCGATGCAGACAAGGGAGAAGATAATCGCAATGATTCCGCCATCACGCAGTGGGCTTGCGCTGCCGGTGAACAACGCCCAGACGACGTTGCCCAGAACAAGCACCAAGACGCCGACCATCATTCCGGTGAGGATGCGGTTGAACTTAGGGGTGACCTTGATAGCCCCAGTCTTGTACACAAACAGCATGCCGATGAATACACCGACGGTGCCTAGGACTGCCTGACCAATGAGCGCACCTGCATCGGAATTACCCACGGTAAAGCCAGACAGCAGAAGGGAGATTCCACCGACGAAGAGGCCTTCGAATGCTGCGTAGATCAAGGTGACAGCGGCAGAACCATACTTCTTACCAAAGGTACTGATCAGCACGGTGATGAAACCACCAATGGCACCCACAAGAGTCAAGATCATGCCCAGGCCTGAACTAGCCAGCCACACGCCAACGTTAATGAGTGCAAAAACGACAATAACCGCGAGAGTGATACCAGTTTTGGTGATCACGTCATCAACGGTCATTGGGCGTTCAGCTTTTTGCGGAGCTGCGTTTTGCTGGTAGACACCACCGAAGTTGTCGTAACCACCGTATGGGTTCTGGCCTTGTGGACGCTGGGTTTCCTTAAGGGAACTAAAAACGGGATTGCTGCTTCGCACGGAGTCCCCGATCCTTTCAGTTGATTTTCATCGTTCAATGAAGTCAACGCATCAAGGATCAGGAAAGTTCCCCACGTGAGAAACTATTTTTCTAACCTTTACTACCCTTACATTTTCACTGGGATCGGGGTGTTTAGTAGTTCCTCACTAAGCTGCGACCATTCAGACTGTTCCAACGCGGTAAGAGCTTTTTGCTGCTGGTTATTAACAGCTACAACGAGAGCAAGGTCCATTCCCCACTCATCAAGACCAACGGGTACTGGGAACGCAATGGAACCAGAGGCAACATCAATACGTGTCTGGGTTCCAGCTGGGATGGTCACCATGTCGCCTTGGCCCATGAATCGGCAGTAGCCGGGGGTGGTGACGGTTGCGGTTCCGCTGTAAATCCACAGCTGCTGGTCCTGATGCGCTTCGGCAAACGTGGTGGTTGCTGGGATGCGTGGTGGGTGACCTGCGGAGCCCATGCCGATCTGTCCAGTAGTAAAGGTGGACGGAGTTGCACCGGTGTGGCGTCGAAAAGCTCTGGTCAAGCTGCTGGTCGCGGCGAACCCGACGAGGTTCGCAACCACTGAAATGCTGAAGTCGTGGGCCAGCAGGCTCGCGGCGACGCAGACGCGCTGCGCAGCACGCCATTCGCTGAATGAATAGCCCGTGGATTTGAGGAACTGGCGCTGCAAAGTACGCGCCGAAACGCCTTGGATCTCCGCGAATTCTTCCAAACTGGTCTGATCCGCAGGGTTGGACACCAGCACCTGCGCCACTGCGCGCGCTTTACGCGAAGCTGGCAGCGGAGGGGTGGGCACGCGGTCGGTGAACAGGCGCGCGATGTCTGGCGACAGGGTCTCTTTACCGAACAGCGAGCGACTGTATTCAAAGGTCAGACGATCATTCCACACGTGACCCAAGTGGATGCGGCGCGCAGGTCCCATGATGTTGAGGGTCTCAAAGCAGATGTTGAGAACAAGTCCTTGAGAATCATCGGCAACCTGGACTTCCTCAGGCGCGAACAGCAGGTCACCTGCGACGAGAGTGAAAATTCTCTCGCCAAAACGAACTGTTGACACACCGGAATGGCACCACAACAAGCTGGCAGAACTCATATCTCATCCTCACTACAAGCAAATTTCACAATGTAGGTTACGCTAACCTCACATCTTCGAAATGATGTTACATTCCAGATGCGAAGTATTGCAAGAGACTAATTCAGCTATAGGCCTTTTGAAAGCATTTTGCTTTTCGACGCGACCTTCACCTTCCATTACGGGGTCGCTGCATCCACAGGACCATTGACCCCGTAACACATCCAGACGCTTCCATCTTGAAGTGGTTCCACGCTTGTTAGTGGAAAACCAATCGACAACGGTGTCGAGTAGTTCTCATCAGCTTCAAACAGCGAGTGCGTGTACTTTTCACGATCGGCGACTGGCATCATTATAATGTTAACTTCATCACATTGATCATCGTGGAGCATGGACCAGTTCAGGGTTCCTCCACCACGGAAGATAATTTCCTTAGTGTGAAAGATTTCGTCAATTTTGCACACCGCTTCAGCGATATCCAGCTGTTCTTCTCCGGAAATAATGTAGGACACTCTCACCGATCAGCGGCGACAGCTCGAATTTGGCGAACTTGAAATGCTTTTCCCTTCCGGTGCCTGCACCTACTTATGGGAAAACAACTTCAATCGTTGGCTAAGGAAATGGCCCGGTAAAAACTTCGATTGAGTGACCATCCACACCTTGAGAAAAACACTTGGTTCTCTCATTGCCGATGAGCTCGGACCATCGAAGGCGACTGATGCTTTAGGTCACGCTGATTCACGTCTTACCGAGACGTGTATTACGAGCGTAACCGGGTTAGTGTGCCTATCGGTGAGGTGGTCGATGACGTCCTAAAAGTGTCCTAAAAGTGTCCAGGTAATATTCAAAACCAGGAAAACTAGAACTTAACGAAAAAAGTTCCAACCACTCTGACCTGGAACGATCAGAATGATTGGAACATTTGTGCCCCCAGTGGGACTCGAACCCACACTGTATTGATTTTAAGTCAACCGCCTCTGCCGATTGGGCTATGGGGGCAAGCAGCATTGTCAGGATACATATGTATGCTTCCAATGCCATTTACTTGGTGCTTACACATCATAGAACATGATGCCCCAGTGGTTTAAAACTAGGGTCCTATTTCTTCAAAGAGTCGGCTTCTACCAGGCCAAGGATGAGGCCGTCGAGGATGTCTTTTTCGGAAATAATGATGTAGTCTACGCCGGCTTCTTTGGAGGCTAAGTCGATCGCTGCTTGGACAACAACGGATCCGCCACCGATGACGTCGGCGCGACCTGGATCAACAACTGGGTTGCTGGCGCGCTGTGATGATGATTCTGAAATGATCTCATCGGTGACAACTCGCAGTGCATCGAAGTTGAGTGCAGAGAGGTGGATCGCGTCGCGGTCGTAGCTTTCTAGGCCTTGCACCCAGGCGGAGATTGTGGTGAAGGTGCCTGCGCATCCCACAAAGGTTTTTGCCTTTGAAATTGGGACGATGGCTTTTACTTCCTGGATGCGTTCTGCAACGTAGTCGCGGGCGATTTCCACTTCGGTTTCAGTCGGTGGGTCGCTGCGCATGATTCGTTCGGTCAGGCGCACGCATCCCATTTGGGTTGAGTGGGAGCCTAGGATTTCACCGTCGTAGGTGCCGACGATGAATTCAGTAGATCCACCGCCAAGGTCGATAACACAGAAAGGACCTTGGTCTTCAGGCAGGTCAACGATTGCGCCTCGGAAGGACAGCAGAGCTTCCTCTTCGCCGGAAATTACTTCAGCTTGGTATCCAGGACGGATCTTGGACAGAAGCTGGCGGGTCATCGAAAAGAATTCATCGCGGTTGGACGCATCGCGGGTTGCGGAGGTGGCCACCATTCGTACGGCCTCTACCCCATGGGTTTCCATGAGTTCAACGTAGTTTTCCAAAGCGACACGAGTGCGCTCGATTGCCTCGGGGTCTAGTTGACCGGTGGCGTCGACGCCTTTGCCCAGGCGAACGATGGTGTTTTCACGGGTGATCTCTTTGAATCCCTCAGGAGTGACTTCAGTGATCAGGAGGCGGATGGAGTTTGTTCCGCAATCGATGGCCGCGTAACGGGTCATTAAGCCCCACCTGCTCGGGAGAAATCAAAGTCCTCCATGTTGATGCCCAGGTCTTGTACTGTTGGCCAGTCCTCTGGGATGGCGGTACCGCGGAGGTCGCCGTGTTCGGCAGCCATTGCTACTGCTTCGGTGCCGAGACGGAAATGGTCTGGGCCTTCTGCCAGTGCATAGGCGATGAGGACGTGGAGGCACTTCACGCGGTCAGGCATGCCACCGCCGGAAAAATCCGTGCCGAGATCTTCAATTGCGTTGCGCTTTGCCAGGAAGTGCTCGTGGGCGCGCTGGTAGTCGGCACGAAGCTCTTCGTCGGTGGAAAGGCGATCAGTCATCCACTTCATTACCAATGCGACCTCGAGGCGGGATGCCTCGGTGGTCAGGCGTGGATCTGTCAAGTAGTACAGGGTTGGGAATGGGGTTCCGTCATCCAGTTTTGGTGCGGTCATCACCACACCGGGTACTCCATCAGGGCTGCGGTAAGAAATATCGAGGACACCTCGTGGGGCCCTTCCCAATTGCTCTTCGACAGCTTTCAGATCTGCTTCATTCACACTCATGTCTTCTATTCTGTCATGAGTCTGTGTCTAAAGCGCTATTGCACAGGTGCTTCCTCAGTTGGTGCAAGTGTTGGAACTTCTCCCTCAACTGCTGGTGGCGCAATTTCCACTTCGCCGAGTGCTTCTGGCTTGGTGACTGAGTCCCAGAGGTTTTCATACCAAGCTCCCAGTGGTTCCTCTTCGTTGCCGTCAGAGGTGACTGAGGTGTCGGTATCTAGTGCTGGGTCCACGATTCTGAACGCGGTTTCTCCAGGTTCAATGACGCCTAGGCGCAGGCGTGCTTGTTCGCGGATGTACGCCTCTGATTGGTACCTGTTGAGGTCAGATTCCAGTTGTTTGATCTGTTGTTCTTTGGCTTCAATGGAGGCCTCTGTTTGGGCGATGTCGGAGCGCAGCTGAAAATAGTTACGCACAGGAATCGCGATGACAAACAGGATGAGAAGAACTACGAGTGCGATTGCACCGATGCCGACGGCACCCAATCTAAATGGGGCGCGGGTAGCAGAAACTGACTCTGAAGCACGTTCCCTGCTTGAGACAGGAACAAGGCCTTTATGAGTTTTCTTCTGCTTTGCCATAATCCTCGATCATAGTCACACCAGTAACAGTAGTAAGGCAACGACGCCCGGCAACCTTGAGGTTACCGGGCGTCGAAAAGCGCTTTTATTTAGCCCTGAAAGCGTGGGAATGCGCTGCGACCTGCGTAGACGCCGGCGTCGCCAAGCAGCTGCTCGATGCGGAGAAGCTGGTTGTACTTTGCGACACGGTCGGAACGTGCTGGAGCACCAGTCTTGATCTGGCCACAGTTGAGTGCAACTGCGAGGTCAGCAATGGTGGTGTCCTCGGTCTCACCGGAACGGTGGGACATCATGGAGGTGTAGCCTGCGCGGTGAGCCATGTCGACAGCGTCGAAGGTCTCGGTGAGGGTACCGATCTGGTTCACCTTAACCAGGATGGAGTTGGCAGCCTTCTTAGCGATGCCCTCCTTCAGGCGCTCAGGGTTGGTGACGAAGAAGTCGTCGCCAACGATCTGAACCTTGTCACCGATGGTTGCGGTGAGGTTGGTGTAACCCTCCCAGTCATCTTCTTGCAGTGGGTCCTCGATGGAGACGATTGGGTACGCGTCAACGAGCTCAGCGTAAACGTTTGCCATCTCAGCTGCGGAGTGCTGGCCACCTTCGAAGTGGTAGGTGCCGTCCTTGAAGAACTCAGAGGAAGCAACGTCCAGAGCAAGAGCGATGTCCTTGCCTGGGGTGAAGCCAGCCTTCTCGATTGCCTCAACGATAAGGTCAAGAGCCTCACGGGTGGAGCCGACGGAAGGAGCGAAGCCGCCCTCATCGCCAAGTCCGGTGGACAGGCCCTTTTCCTTGATGACGGACTTCAGTGCGTGGTAGACCTCTGCGCCGTTGCGGAGAGCCTCAGAGAAGGTCTCTGCACCGATTGGAGCGATCATGAATTCCTGAACGTCAACACCGGAGTCAGCGTGAGCGCCACCGTTGATGATGTTCATCATTGGAACTGGAAGAACGTGTGCGTTTGGTCCACCGATGTAGCGGAACAGTGGGAGGCCTGCGGAATCAGCAGCAGCCTTTGCAACAGCCATGGAAACACCAAGGATTGCGTTTGCACCCAGGCGGGACTTGTTGGCGGTGCCATCAAGCTTGATCATTGCTTCGTCGATGAGGCGCTGATCGTCAGCCTCTAGGCCAGCGAGCTCGTCGCCGATTTCTTCGTTGACGTTTTCAACTGCCTTCAAAACGCCCTTGCCCAGGTAGCGATCGCCACCGTCACGCAGCTCATGAGCCTCGTGGACGCCGGTGGATGCGCCGGATGGAACACCTGCGACACCGTGGGAACCGTCATCCAGGAAAACCTCTGCCTCGACGGTTGGGTTACCGCGGGAGTCGAGAATTTCGCGAGCGAATACGTGCATGATTTCAGCCACTGTGGCCTCCTATGCCAACTTGGGAGCTAACTAGAATTATTCACGTGATCAAATGTCTTCAATCACGTCTACACCCAATTGTTGCACGAATCTTGTTTCGATGAGGCAATCAGTTGAAATTAGTGGCGAAAACTACCCATATCCCCAGCCCGCACGTGTCCGACCGGACATAATCTCACATTTTCGGGGGTTGCGCTTGTTAAGTTTTAGATCGCCGGCTGTCGTAAAGCGTAGGACGCGGCAGCATCTCGAACGTCCATCAAATACTGATTAGACATGTTGTAAGAATGAACAGCTGCGGTCCATCCTTCAGGAGTGGACAAGTCACGATCGTTGGAACACAACAGGTTTGCGGCACTCAATGCTGCGTCATCAATTTGGTTGGGGTCCGCTACCCCATCACCGTTTGCATCCAATCCCATAAGTCGCCACGTTTCCGGAATGAATTGCATGGGACCTACCGCGCGATCATATTCAGTATCGCCATCTAATTCCCCACCATCAGTGTCGGGAATTTCCGCAAACCCCGGTGAACCATCAAGTGGAACGCCGATGATTGGAGGGGTTGCAACTCCATTTTCATCCAGGGAACTGCCCCCGAACATTTTGCCGTTGTAGGTACCGTGACGGGTTTCCACCTGGCCGATACCTGCCAAGGTATTCCACCCCAGATTGCAGCCAGGCCACGCAGTACTCGCAATGAGCTCTGCGTTTCCATAAGCCGCAATCGCTTGAGCGGACACACCAGTATCTTGAGCAATTGGTTCCGCCCAAAAACGCAAATGATCTGACGTGCGTCCATCTGCCCCTGTATCAATTTGCGGAACTTCTACACCACGCGCCGGCGGAACATCTTCAGGGATTTGCTGGAGTTGGCGAATAGGTGCCGTTCCATCCATGAAGCTAAGCGCCCATCCAACAAATGAGATAACCATGATGACGGCCAAAACCGAACCGCATCCAAATCCCATTGCTTTTCTAACCCCTGAACTCATGAGGGTCGATGTTACCGGCTCGTTTTAGAACTCTCGCATTGGCTAGAAAAACCTGATTACTTCACGCCTCTTTAAGTAAAAAATCCTGTGTCTTTCTAACCAAAAGACCCAAAAAGACACGCTAAATCAGCCTCCTATGCAATTAGTAGAGGATTCACATAGACCATGCCCTAACCCATTTCCCCGATTGAAACTTCATTAAATCCACTGGTAGAAGCTTTGATGATCTACATCACAAATTTACAATGTGTGGTGAGTTATTCATATTACCCAAGGACTTAAACCTTAAAAGGAGCCCTAAAAATCATGAAGCTTTCACACCGCATCGCAGCAATAGCAGCAACCGCAGGCATCGCAGTGGCAGCATTCGCAGCACCTGCTTCCGCATCCGACTTCGCAAACCTATCCTCCACCAACAAGGATCTGTCCACTCAGTACGACTGGGTTGCTTGCGGCATCCTTGAGGGTGGCCTCAAAGCAGCTGGCGTCCTTGAAGAAGGCCAGTACAACCGTGAGCTTGCAGAGGCAATCACTGCAAAGGGTGAAGGTTTCTGGACCACTCAGTTCCCACAAATCGGTGATTGGAACGAAGATCAGGCAGCAGCACTTGCCGACCGCGCACAGACCTGTGGCTTAGTTAAGGCTGATACTTACCTTTCCGAGCTGTCCTCCAACTTCTCTTCCTAAAAGGTTCGGGGGTAACCCCAAAAATCACTTAAGTCACAACAGTCACATAAATCACTTCAGTAACGTATGATTTTGGACTGTTGTGGCTTTTGCCATATCTACTTCATTTTCATCTCAGTGATCTCTTAAGGAAACCCATGAAGAAACTACGTTTCGCCACCATCGCTGCCGCTACCGTTGCCCTGACTGCGAGCCTTACCCCCTCAGCTTCCGCACAGGGCGTCAACGAAATGATCGATAACTTTGATTGCGGCCTGCTCCAAACCACTATCTACACCACCGGTCTGGCTCATGAGAACTCCACTCGCTCAGAGCTCGCCGCAACCCTGCGTGACTCCGCAGCGGTCAGCCAGCTTCCAACACCAATGAACATTGTTGGAGTCGCGTACTCCGAGCGCATCGCTAACCGCGCACTGACCTGCGGAATCGTGAAGGAAGATCCACAGGACTTCCTCTCCCAGCTGCAGCTTCTGTCCTCTAACCTATCTTCTTCCTTCTTCACTGCTTAGTTTCTCTTGGGCTTTCCCTTGAGCCCACAGCCGCTGCTGCTCGTCGGTGTCCACAATTCCGGTGGAGCCGTCGAACAGGTACGGCGAACGAGATTGCATCTTGGCTACGAAACTCGCCGCCACGTCAAAAATGTCGAATCGACCCTGACGGGCGGCGATTTCTGCATGAAAAAGCACCTGCAGCAAAACATCCCCCAGTTCGCTTCTCATGTGTTCATCATCGCCACCATGAATCGCTTCAATAAACTCCTGCGATTCTTCTTCCAGATACGGAATCAAACTCTCATGGGTTTGCGTGCGTTCCCACTCGCCGCGGCCCACGGCCGCCCGCATGACGCCGACGGCCTCATGCAAAGGGTTGAGGGGCGCGTCGATAAGCAGCGTGCTTTGCGGTTTTGCGGTGATAAACCAGGAGGCGCTTGTCGACGTCTTGATCCCCCATTTTTCAATATCAAATGGAAAATCGGGATCGATAGAAACAGGTTCACCCCGCCCAAGAACAGCCTCGAGGAAAGAGACTGGAAGGACGGGGTGTTTAGGATCAACAACTACGACGCGCATGACGCCTAATACTATAGCTCTCTCAAAACAAAAGCTTCACCCAGCAAGTCAGATCCGGTAGGAAAAAGTCGATGAACCGATAAATGTCTCGAACCCCACCACCGTGTCTTCAAACACGAGCCGCTGCCGGTTACTGATCGCTGCTTTCGCCTCATTCCACACCTTCTCAATCGGATTATGATCCGGGGCATACGGTGGCAACCACACCAGGTGCACGTTGGCCAACGCATTGCCCTCCCCAAGATGCTCGCGGAGTTTCTTCGACCTATGCCACCTCGCGTTATCCCACACCACGGTGATCTTTTTCCCTGGATGCCTGCCCACTAAGGTGGTGAGTGCCTCGATGATGGTTTCAGTGTTTTGCCACTCCAACCGCAATAGATCCACCTCACCGGTGGTCTGGGATAAAAACCCAATATAGGACTGGGCCTGACGCACACGATCCACACTTAAGGTGGTGGGCTGGCCTATGTGTACCCAAGCTTTGCGTACTTCTGCTTCATGTTCGATGCGGACTTCATCAGCAGCAAAAACCACCTGGCCTGGATCATTAAGTGCTTCTGCGATCTCGTCACGGATCTGGGACATCCGGGCGTTGATTTCTGCGTCACTGCCGCGGCGTTTATCGAAGACCTGGGGATATTTAAAGCTTAGGCCCGCGTGGCGAAGTAACAGGTGGTAGGTGGTGTCAGAGTCGTAGATGACATCAAACTGGCTGGTTATCCAGTCTTTTAAGTGTGGCACGGTCCAGAACTGGGCGGGGATATCCTGTGCAGAGGGCGGTGTGGATAACACTGTGGCTATCTCATGGCGTTGTGTGAGGGTGAGTTTGGATGCATTCGTGTTGGCTGCGTGGCCGGTGTAGAGGCTGGCCATTCTGATGCGTTGGTAGTCTTTCGCCCACGTTGTCACGGTCGAGGGTCGGCGGTCTAAAAAGTCTGCGATGAAGTTAATGTCGATGTTGCCGTTGAGCAGTAGGAGTGCTTCTGCCTTGTGTTGGACGAGGCTGAATCGGGAGCGTTTGTAGCTTTTGAGGATGGTGATTTCCTCGTCGGTGAGGGCAATTTTCGGGGCTGCGACCATAGTTGAAAAGTCAACAACCCCGGCGAGGTGGATCAGTGGTCAAACACGCTAATCAGGAAGCTTTTGTTTTGGGAGAGCTATAGTTGGCTGGATTCTCTTCGCCGCCGTTGTTTTTGCCAATGCGCTCATCGACAGCGTCACGGACCTTGTTAATCTGATCCGCTTTGTCTTCACCGAGGAGACCCTTAGCTTTGTCTGCGGCCTTATCCAGCAGTCCATCGGACTTCTGCTCGCCTGAATCAGAGTCGAGGAATTCGGTTGCCTTCTTCTTAGCTTCGTCAAAAATACCCATGGTCTCCAGCCTTTCTAAACAATTCATCTGCACTTGATTAATTGACACCAAGATTACGCGAAGTTTAGCGACTTCGCCGTACGTCAACTACGTTAAATGAGTGAATACTCAAACAGATTCTGCGAGGTCTCAAGGTGCAGCGGCCACAAGTCGTACTGTATCTATTAGAACCCTCATCGCGCTGATCATCGGATCGACCGTCGGCGCTGGAATTTTCTCCATCCCTCAAAACATCGGATCAGTCGCAGGTCCCAGCGCGATGCTCATCGGCTGGCTGATCGCCGGTGTGGGCATGTTGTCCGTAGCGTTCGTGTTCCACGTTCTTGCCCGCCGTAAACCTCACCTCGATTCTGGCGTCTACGCATATGCGCGTGTTGGATTGGGCGATTATGTAGGTTTCTCCTCCGCTTGGGGTTATTGGCTGGGTTCAGTCATCGCCCAAGTTGGCTACGCAACGTTATTTTTCTCCACGTTGGGCCACTACGTACCGCTGTTTTCCCAAGATCATCCATTTGTGTCAGCGTTGGCAGTTAGCGCTTTGACCTGGCTGGTGTTTGGAGTTGTTTCCCGAGGAATTAGCCAAGCTGCTTTCTTGACAACGGTCACCACCGTGGCCAAAATTCTGCCTCTGTTGTGCTTCATCATCCTTGTTGCATTCTTGGGCTTTAGCTGGGAGAAGTTCACTGTTGATTTATGGGCGCGTGATGGTGGCGTGGGCAGCATTTTTGATCAGGTGCGCGGCATCATGGTGTACACCGTGTGGGTGTTCATCGGTATCGAAGGTGCATCGGTATATTCCCGCCAGGCACGCTCACGCAGTGATGTCAGCCGAGCTACCGTGATTGGTTTTGTGGCTGTTCTTCTTTTGCTGGTGTCGATTTCTTCGCTGAGCTTCGGTGTACTGACCCAACAAGAGCTCGCTGCGTTGCCAGATAATTCCATGGCGTCGGTGCTCGAAGCTGTTGTTGGTCCATGGGGTGCCGCATTGATTTCGTTGGGTCTGTGTCTTTCGGTTCTTGGGGCCTATGTGTCCTGGCAGATGCTCTGCGCAGAACCACTGGCGTTGATGGCAATGGATGGCCTCATTCCAAGCAAAATCGGGGCCATCAACAGCCGCGGTGCTGCCTGGATGGCTCAGCTGATCTCCACCATCGTGATTCAGATTTTCATCATCATTTTCTTCCTCAACGAGACCACCTACGTCTCCATGGTGCAATTGGCTACCAACCTATACTTAGTGCCTTACCTGTTCTCTGCCTTTTATCTGGTCATGCTGGCAACACGTGGAAAAGGAATCACCCACCCACATGCCGGCACACGTTTTGATGATTCCGGTCCAGAGATATCCCGCCGAGAAAACCGCAAACACCTCATCGTCGGTTTAGTAGCAACGGTGTATTCAGTGTGGCTGTTTTACGCTGCAGAACCGCAGTTTGTCCTCTTCGGAGCCATGGCGATGCTTCCCGGCTTAATCCCCTATGTGTGGACAAGGATTTATCGTGGCGAACAGGTGTTTAACCGCTTTGAAATCGGCGTGGTTGTTGTCCTGGTCGTTGCTGCCAGCGCGGGCGTTATTGGTTTGGTCAACGGATCACTATCGCTTTAAGCAATCGCTTTAAGCACCGGAACCTTCCTGCTAGTTCACCAAGATTTTTAAGTTTTACCGCAATTTCTTGAGAGCTTTGGGAGGATAATGGCGGTGTGAATGAATGGCGAACAGTCTCGCTTGTAGATTCCACGGCGCTGACCGTGATCATCAGTGTGGCCGTGTTTACTTCTGCTGTGGCTCTGCTCGGAGTTGTGAAAAAGCGCTCTCGGTGGCGGGTTCTCGGAGCTCTCATCTCCTCAGCAGTTCTCACCAGTGGCGCATGGGTGGTTATTGAAAAGCTGTGGAAGCCTTTCCCCGACCCCAATCCGTGGACCATCTATCTTTCCGCTGGTTTGGCGGTTTTTCCTCTGTTGAGCATCTTGTTCCGCACTGGTCGTACAAGAATACTGATGGCTACACTCACCGTGATTGCACTGGTTAATACGGCCGCAGTCATCAATGTCATCTACCAGCCATACCCGACGTTGGGTTCTTTCAATCCCGTGCCAACGGCTGTGTCCATGTCGTATGCAGATTTTGAATCTCAGACCACTGCCCCGACGATGGATGACCGTGAAGTCGGTGCCCTTGTGCAGGTGCCGCTAGCTGGAACAACAGATGATTCCACCTCCGACTTTGATGCGCGCGATGCCTACGCCTATATTCCGCCTGCGTATTGGGATAATCCTTCCCTACAACTGCCAGTTTTGGTTCTCATGCCCGGAAACCCCGGCCAGCCAGATCAGTGGTTTAGCAGTGGAAATGCCGATCAAACAGCAGATAATTTCCAAGCAACCCACGATGGCATCAGCCCCATTGTCATCAGCGTGGATGGCACAGGATCATTCAGCGGAAACCCTGCTTGCGTGGATTCTGATGCCCAAAGCGTGATGACATATCTATCCCACGATGTCCCCATGTTGATCAAACAGAAATTCCGAGTCAATCAGGATCAGCGCACCTGGACAATTGGTGGTTTAAGTTACGGCGGCACCTGTGCTTTGCAGATCATGACCAATCACCCCGAAGCGTATGGTTCTTTCCTTGACTTCTCGGGCCAGAAAGAACCAACACTTGGCACACGCCAGCAAACTGTTGATCAGCTTTTCGGCGGCGATGAAGACGCATTCAAAGCCGTTAATCCGGAAGATCTGCTCAATCAAGCAATCAGCTCAGGAGCGCATACCTACAGCGGGATTTCGGGCAAGTTTATTGCTGGTAGCAACGATAAAAGTGCAGTGAGCGCGCTGTCTCATCTTGATAATTTGAGCAATCAGGCGGGCATGTCCACCACCTTTGATACCGTGGCCGGTGGACATTCCTTCCAGGTGTGGCGCGTGGCTTTAGCGAATACTTTTGATTGGGTTGCCAAGCGCGGCGGATTGCAGGTTTAACAATGAAAGACGCTTCACAGTCCTACTTATTATTCGGTCTGAGATGGCTGGGCAGGTCCCTGCGTTTAGCACCGTTAAGCCTGCTCATGATCGTTGTCATGTGGGGTTTGAGGGAAGTGTTTGGCGCCGAAGATCCCGCAAATAGCTCTTTGGTAGACAACCTTGGGCTCACCCTGCCGTGGTCTCTTAATGATCCGCATTTTCTCACCGCAGGGTTTAGCGCTTCCACCACCACAGCAGCGCTCATGTCCACGTTGTGGATCATCGTGTTTGCGGTGCCCTCTGAACGGATTCTGGGCAGCCTCAAATTCGCGATCACAGCAGCGCTTATCCACATCACTTCCATTCCGCTGGGCATCGGCATCGCCCACCTCATCGAAGAAGCCGATCTCAACCCCTGGGGCAACAACATGTTGGCCGATGTGCTGCTCACCCCAGATTTCTGGGTCTTCGGCGTCGCCGCTTTCGCATCCGCCTCCATGCCACTGCTCTGGCGACGGCGCACCCGGTTGTTCCTCTTTACTATCACCTTGACGCTGCTGCTTTATACGGGCACGCTTGCCGACGTCACGATGCTCACCGCGACCATCATCGGCAGCGTTGCCGGCGAGCTGAACAGGCATCGGAAAACTCCAGGTGGACGCTGGCTTCCCGGTTCCCTCACCGTGCGTGAAGCGCGCATTATGACGGCCATTTTGATCACCGTTGTGGCGGCAGGCCCAGTGCTCGCTGCGCTTAATCCACTCACCCACGGCCCGTTTTCCAGTGCAACGGAATTGATCTGGCAGCCCCTTGTCACTGAAGAACACATGCATCACCTCTGCCACACAGACAGCACCTCTGATGCATGCCAAGGTGCGCTTGATCAGCTCCAACAGCATGGTGTTGGCCCTTCCGTTGCCAACCTGATTCCACTGATCCTCACCATGGTCCTTGCGATGGGGCTTAGCCGTGGACGTCGACTTGCATGGATTTTGGCGGTTTTGGCCCAGCTCATTTCCATCGCAGTATTGATGTTCCAGCTGACCAAACTTTCTGCCGATTCCACCGATCTTCTGTGGTCAGTCAATGCATTTAGCGTGATTGTTCCTTGGCTGGTGGCGCTCGCCGTCTTGGTGTTTTCCCGCCGTGCATTCCAGGTGAAGATTGATACCACCCGGATTTCTAAATCCTTAGGCGCTCTCATGGTTACATGGTTGGCAACGGCAGCATTGTGGATCCTTGCCACATTGTTCCTGCCACACGCATTCCACCCACATCCAACATTGGGGCTGGCTTTCAAAGAACTCCCCTTCCGCTATCTCCCACCAACCATCGATACGGTGTTGAGCCATCAACTCTTCCCCAGAAGCCCTGTGGGGTGGGCAGTGTTTGAATGGACTGGAACGCTATTCTGGCTGGTCGTAGCAGCAACTCTTTATCATCTGCTCATGGGTGTGCCCAGCAACAAGGCACACGAGGACCAAGAAAACGCAGCGACTCTCCTGCGCTCTGGCAGCGGCGATCACTTGTCCTGGATGACCATTTGGGGTGGCAATACGTATTGGTGGGCACCAGAAAACGCAGGATATGTGGCCTACCGCGTGAAAAGGGGCATCGCAATTACATTGGGTGAGCCTATTCTGGGTCCGGATTCATCCGTCTCTAAAGCAGAGCTGGCCGCACAGTTTGAAGAATTTGCCAGCAACCAAGGCTGGATTGTTGCGTGGTATTCCGTTGGTGAAGAATTCTCAAAGGAACGCATCAACGCTGGCCACCACACACTTCGTGTGGCTGAAGAAGCAGTCTTAAGCTCAGCTAATGCGGATTTCAAAGGTAAGCACTTCCAAAATGTCCGCACCGCCCGAAACCGCGCAGCCAAAGAAGGCGTAAGTTCCATCTGGACGACCTGGGCTGATTTGAGTGCCGAAATGCAGCATAAGATCATCACGCTGTCGGAAGAATGGGTCTCTGATAAAGCCTTGCCGGAGATGGGCTTTACGCTTGGAACTGTCAACGAGCTCTCAGATCCAGATACCTATCTTCTTCTCGCAATTGATGAGGAGGAACACCTGCACGGTGTGACCAGTTGGTTGCCGGTCTATGAAAAAGGGCGCATCGTCGGCTACACACTTGATGTGATGCGCCGCGATCCGCAAGGCTTTAAATCTGTCATCGAGTTTCTCATTTCCGAGGCCGTTGTTATCGCAAGGGATCACGATCTGGAATGGATGTCGATGTCCGGCGCTCCTTTGAGTACGCCCCCAGGTGTGGCCGACGACGGCACCATCGGACAAATTTTGGAGCTTTTGGGCCGAACAATGGAACCGTTCTACGGTTTCCGTTCTCTCGCTGCGTCCAAGAACAAATTCCACCCAGAACACCACGGTTGGTACTTGTGTTACCGCGATGAATTATCGTTACCAAGCATTGGCCTTGCCGTTGCTGCCTGCTACCTCAACGAGTTTCCGCTGCCGAATTGGCTGAAAAAGACCGCCACTTCCGCCCCAAGCCACAGCTAGAAAAACGCGTAACCTTGGTGAGAAACCATGAACTGAAAAATCAGTTCGTGGCCAGCTTAAAACCCGGACATCCACCGGGTGACTCTCCCCAAAAGGAATACATTCATGCTGTGGTCGATATTGGTGAGGTTTTTAAAACCCGCATGGCCCCTAATTTTAACCGTCATCATTTTCCAATTGGCGCAATCAATCACCTCCCTCCTACTCCCCACGCTAAACGCAGACATCATTGACAATGGTGTGGTCACAGGTGATATCGGCTATATTTGGCGCACCGGTGGAATCATGCTGGCCCTGACATTAGTCCAGGTTGCCTGCGCTATCGCCGGTGTTTATTTCGGTTCCAAACTTTCCATGAGAGTGGGCCGTAATTTACGTGCGGCGATCTTTGGCAAGGTAGTGAACTTCTCTGAGCGTGAGATGGGTCAGTTTGGCGCACCGTCGCTGATCACCCGAAACACCAACGATGTGCAGCAGGTTCAGATGCTGGTGCAGATGACCTCCACTTTGATGATTCCCGCCCCGATGCTGGCCATTGGTGGCATCATCATGGCGGTGCGTCAGGATCTTGGATTGTCCTGGCTGATGGTGGTCAGTATTCCGGTGCTCATCATCGTGGTGGCGCTGATCATTGTGCGCATGGTTCCGTTGTTCCAAACCATGCAAAAGCGCATTGACCGCATCAATCAGATTATGCGCGAGCAGCTCACCGGTATCCGCGTGGTCCGCGCGTTCGTGCGTGAAGATGAAGAACGCGAACGATTCACCACTGCTAGTAAAGATGTCGCTGATATCGGCGTGCGCACCGGTAACCTGATGGCGTTGATGTTCCCTGCCGTGATGCTGATCATGAACCTGTCCGCAGTGGCCGTGATTTGGTTTGGTGCTTTCCAGGTGGAATCCGGCGAGACGCAGATCGGTACGCTCTTTGCGTTCTTGCAGTACATCATGCAGATCCTCATGGGCGTCATGATGGCAGCGTTCATGTTTGTCATGGTTCCGCGCGCTGCCGTTTCCGCTGATCGCATCGGTGAGGTTCTGGAAACCACACCGTCTGTGCAGGCGCCAGAAACACCGGCGCAGCCGTCGACAAGCACTGGCGAAATCGTGTTCAACAACGCAACTTTTGCCTACCCCGGCGCGGATGACCCCGTGTTAAATAATGTGAGCTTCCGCGTTGCGCCTGGTAGCACGACGGCGATCATCGGCTCGACGGGTTCGGGTAAAACGACGCTGATCGGGCTGGTTCCTAGGCTTTTCGACGTCACCCAAGGCGACGTTACCGTCGATGGCACCGATGTTCGTGAATTTGAGCCGCTGAAGCTGTGGGATCGGATCGGTCTTGTTCCGCAGAAGTCGTTCCTGTTTTCTGGAACGATCGCCAGCAACCTGCGTTACGGCAATGAAGATGCCACGGAAACGCAGCTGTGGCAGGCGCTAGCAATTGCTCAGGCGGCGGACTTTGTGCGTGAGATGCCAGAGGGTCTTGATTCTGAGATTGCTCAGGGTGGAACCAATGTTTCTGGTGGTCAACGCCAGCGTTTGGCCATTGCCCGGGCGTTGTTGAAGCAGCCTGAGATCTATATTTTCGACGATTCTTTCTCCGCCCTCGATGTGAGCACAGACGCCGCTCTTCGCCGAGCGCTGAGCACCAACCTGCCGGATGCAACCAAGTTGATTGTCGCCCAGCGTGTCAGCACGATTCGAGATGCCGATCAGATTGTGGTGCTTGATAACGGCGAGGTTGTCGGTATTGGCACGCACGCGAATTTGCTGAACACGTGCGGTACCTACCGTGAAATTGTTGAATCCCAAGAAACTGCGCAGGCGCAATCATGAGTAATACTGCAGGCCCCCGCGGGCGTTCCCATCAGGCAGACACCGCGCCGAATCAAAAGGCACAGAATTTCGGACCATCAGCCAAAAGACTCTTCGGGATTTTAGGCCATGACCGCAACACCTTAATTTTCGTTATTTTCCTTGCCGTCCTGAGCGTTGGCCTTACCGTTTTGGGCCCATGGTTGCTGGGTAAAGCCACCAACGTGGTGTTTGAAGGATTCCTGTCTAAGCGAATGCCGGCTGGTGCGTCAAAGGAAGATATCATCGCGCAGCTGCAGGCTGCAGGTGAACATAATCAGGCTTCCATGATGGAAGACATGAACCTTGTTCCAGGCTCAGGCATTGATTTTGAAAAATTAGCCATGATCCTCGGACTGGTGATCGGTGCTTATCTGATCGGTAGCCTGCTGTCGCTGTTTCAGGCGCGCATGCTCAACCGCATCGTGCAAAGTGCCATGCACCGGCTGCGCATGGAGGTGGAGGAAAAAATCCACCGCCTGCCGCTGAGCTATTTCGATTCCATCAAACGCGGTGATCTGCTTAGCCGCGTAACCAACGATGTGGATAATATCGGCCAATCCCTGCAGCAAACCTTGTCGCAGGCGATCACTTCCCTACTCACCGTCATTGGTGTGTTGGTGATGATGTTTATCATCTCCCCACTGCTCGCACTCGTGGCGCTGGTATCCATTCCGGTCACCATCGTGGTCACTGTGGTGGTTGCGAGCCGTTCCCAGAAACTGTTTGCGGAACAGTGGAAGCAGACCGGTATTTTGAATGCGCGTGTGGAGGAAACCTACTCTGGCCACGCCGTGGTTAAGGTTTTCGGACACCAAAAGGATGTTCAAGAAGCATTCGAGGAAGAAAATCAGGCTGTGTATAAGGCCAGCTTTGGTGCCCAGTTCATCTCTGGCATCATCATGCCCACCATGATGTTTGTGGGTAACTTGAGCTACGTGGCCATCGCAGTCGTTGGCGGCTTACAGGTTGCCTCTGGATCACTATCCATCGGTGGCGTGCAATCCTTTATCCAATACTCGCGCCAATTCACCCAACCGCTGTCGCAATTGGGTTCCATGGCCAACTTGCTGCAGTCCGGCGTGGCCAGCGCCGAGCGCGTTTTTGAGCTTCTCGACGAAGACGAACAGGACAATGATCCTGCGCAGCCCAACACCGTTGCCACTGGTGCGAACCGTCTGGAATTCAAAGATGTGTCCTTCGGCTACTCAGAGGATCGCCCACTGATCAACAACTTGGATCTGGAAGTTCGTTCCGGCAGCACCATTGCCATCGTGGGTCCCACCGGTGCGGGCAAGACCACATTGGTGAATTTGATCATGCGTTTCTACGACATCAACAGCGGTTCCATCACTCTTGGTGAAACAGCACAAGACGCCGTGGATATCCGCACCATGGCCCGAGAAGATCTGCGATCACGAACCGTCATGGTGTTGCAGGATACGTGGCTGTTTGCCGGAACCATCAGGGATAACATTCTCTACGGCAGGCCTGAAGCAACTGAGGAAGAAATGCTTGCTGCATCCAAGGCAGCCTACGTGGATCGGTTTGTCCGTTCCCTGCCAGAAGGCTACGACACCGTACTTGATGATGAAGCCATGAACCTGTCGGTGGGTGAACGCCAGCTGATCACCATCGCGCGTGCATTCTTGGCTAATCCCCGACTGCTGATTCTGGATGAAGCCACCTCATCGGTGGATACGCGTACCGAATTGTTGATTCAGCGCGCCATGTCTAAGCTGCGCCAAGACCGCACCGCCTTCGTCATCGCGCACCGGTTGTCCACGATTCGTGATGCCAACCTGATTTTGATGATGAAAGACGGCGAGATCGTGGAGCAGGGCAATCACCGTGAGTTGATGGCCCTGGAGGGCGCATATTGGGAATTGTACAACTCCCAATTCAACGCCCCTGCGAAAGAAGAATTACAGGCTGACGGAGATCACTGATGATTTCTTCTTAGGCTTTCCTGGTTGTGGTCCGCGAACATCGATTTCCTCCACGTTGAACATGTTGGAAATGAAGTTCGCTACCCACTGGAGGAGGTCGACGTCGCGAAGCAAAGGATCTGTGACCTTGTTGCCTGCCTTCGGGAAAGACAGCTGGATTGCTTTAGCGGCTGCGCGGTAGGTGGCGCCTGGGAACAGGCGCTTTAGGCGCACTTGCTGCGAATCGGCGAGGTCAACGGGGTGGACCTTGATGCGAGTGCCCTGCACCGCAATGTCGGTGAGGTGGGCTTCGCGCATGAGGTGGCGCAATCTGGACACAGCCAGCAGGCGCTCCACTTCTTCTGGAATGGGACCGTAGCGGTCTTCCATTTCTTCCACCGCAAGGCGCAGATCCACTTCCGATTCGGACTGCGCGAGCTTGCGGTAGATTTCCAGACGCAGACGCTCGGCGTTGATGTACTTTTCGGGAATGTGGGCATCCACGGGAAGGTCCACGCGGATTTCCTTTGGTCCCTTGACGGTGCCATCAACAACTTTGCCATCAGCCAGCGCGCGGTAGGCTTCCACAGCTTCACCAACAAGGCGAACGTACAGGTCAAAGCCCACGCCAGCGATGTGGCCTGATTGTTCCGCGCCTAGTACGTTGCCGGCGCCACGCATTTCCAAATCCTTCATCGCAACCGCCATACCGGCACCCAAATCATTGTTTTGGGCAATCGTTGCCAGGCGGTCGTAGGACATTTCAGTCAGCGTCGCACCCTTTGGATACAGGAAGTAGGCGTAACCGCGCTCACGGGAACGACCCACGCGGCCACGCAGCTGGTGCAGCTGAGACAAGCCCATGTGGTGGGCATTTTCCACGATAAGCGTGTTGGCGTTGGAAATATCCAGACCAGTTTCCACGATGGTGGTACACACCAGCACATCGTATTCGCGGTCCCAGAAACCTTGAACGGTTTGTTCCAGCAGCTCTTCACTCATCTGACCGTGGGCAACAACCACTCGGGCTTCGGGAACTAGATCGCGGATCTCGCGGGCCTTCTTCTCAATATCTGCCACCTTGTTGTGGATGAAAAAGACCTGGCCATCGCGCAGCAACTCGCGGCGAATTGATGCCGCGACCTGCTTATCCTCATACGGTCCCACATAGGTAAGAATTGGGTGGCGATCTTCCGGCGGGGTGAGCATGGTGGTCATCTCACGGATACCGGCCATGGACATTTCCAGGGTTCGCGGAATCGGGGTCGCGGACATGGTCAGCACATCCACGTGAGTACGCAGAGCCTTGATGTGCTCCTTGTGTTCCACGCCGAAACGCTGCTCCTCATCCACAATGACAAGCCCTAGGTTTTTCCACTGCACGCCAGTCTGCAGCAAACGGTGAGTACCGATGACGATATCCACCGATCCTGCAGCCAAACCGGAGAGAATCTCCCGCGATTCCGCAGGCGAAGTAAAGCGTGACAATCCCTTGATGGTGACAGGGAAACCAGTCATACGCTCTTCAAACGTGGACTGGTGCTGCTGCGCAAGCAACGTGGTAGGCACCAGAACGGCTACCTGCTTGCCGTCTTGCACAGCCTTGAACGCCGCGCGCACCGCCACTTCCGTCTTGCCATAACCCACATCGCCGATGATGACGCGGTCCATGGGGACACTTTTCTCCATATCCTCCTTGACCGCATCGATCGCCAACATCTGGTCTTCAGTCTCAACGTAGGGGAAGTTATCTTCCATCTCTTTTTGCCACGGCGTATCCGGCGCAAACGGGTGACCCGGCGCGGATTGGCGCTTAGCGTAGAGTTCTACCAGCTCACCGGCGATTTCACGCACGGCAGCGCGAGCCTTCTTCTTGGCGTTCTTCCAGTCAGAACCACCCATTTTGGACAGCGTCGGCTTCTCGCCACCGACGTAGCGGCTGAGCATATCCAGCGCATCCATCGGCACATACAGCTGATCGCCGGGCTGTCCGCGCTTAGATGGCGCGTACTCCAGCACAATGTATTCACGGCGCGAGGTCTCATCACCCGCAGAAATGGTTCGTTCAGTCATCTTCACAAAACGACCAATGCCGTGGGTTTCATGAACCACCAAATCCCCTGGCTCCAGCGCCAAAGGATCCACCTTGTTGCGGCGTTTTGCAGGTCGACGTTTCGCCCCTGCAATATCGCCAACACGGTTACCAGTCAGATCGGTTTCTGTAATAACCACCAACGGCATTGCAGCGCCATCGCGGTGTTTACGCACCTTCGGAAACACCAGGCCAGCATGGCTCAGCGCATGATAAAGGGTCACTTGACCAGGCGTTGGCTCCCAACCCGGGGTCGCCACATGGGTGGGAATGCCCTTTTCCGCGAAACGATCGACCATGCGCTTAATCGCGCCTTGGGTCGGCGCGATAAACGCAGCCCGCCCACCGCCGGTTGTGTGCGCAAGCAGCTGCGCCATCATCGCATCGATCTTCGGCAGCTCACCGCGCGGCGCCGGCCCGGCTTCAAAATCAAGCGGCAGCGTCGCCTCCTCCGAGGCCTCAAACATGCCCGGCGGCGCGAAAGTCCACCAACGCACATCGCTTTTCGACGCAGAAACCTCCAAACTTTCATAACTGCGATAGCTAGAAGCTTCCAAGTCCAGGCCTTCCGCAGCCACTGGACCATCAGCACCCATCGCAGCTGCTTCCCAACCAGCCATCAAAAACTCAGCATCGGTTGCTTCCAGATCCGCAATGCGTCGGCGCACCTTCTCCGGAGCAATCACCAATACATGGGTGTTTTCCGGCATGAGCTCCAGCATCGGAACCATCGGCGTATCCGTCAGCGCCGGAATCAACGCCTCCATGCCATCAACATCTTGGGAATCCGCAATCCTCGACAGCATCTCCACAAGCGTCGGGTTGCCCGGGTGCTTAGAAATAAGAGACTCCGCACGCGATGCCACTTCTTCAGTAATGAGCAATTCACGCGCCGGGAAAATCTCAATGCTCTTGATGGTGATTTCTGGGATGGTGCGCTGATCTGCGACAGAGAACTGCCTGATGTCAGAGACTTCATCGCCCCAGAACTCCACACGCACCGGATAATCCAATGTGGTGGGGAAAATATCCAAAATGCCACCGCGGGTAGCAAACTCACCGCGCTTGGCCACCATATCGACATGCTTGTACGCACGGAAAACCAGCTCAGTGGTCAGGGCAGAGAAATCAAACTCCGCGCCTTCTTTAAGAGTGAGGGGTGCACGACCTTCAGCATCTTTGAGTACCGGCTGGCAAAACGCACGCGCAGCAGCCACCACGACTTTGAGGTCGCCTAGATGATTGAGCACCTGAGCACGCTTGCCCACAATGTCCACACCCGGACTCAATCGCTCATGTGGCAGAGTCTCCCACGACGGAAGCCACGCCACCTTATCGCCCATCATCGCCTTCAACTCAGCCGTGAGATCCTCAGCCTCACGGCCAGTAGCAGTCACCACCAACACCGGAGCATGATGCGCCAACGCACCAATCGCCCACGGACGAGCCTGATCAATGCCAGTGATATGCAGATGCTGCTGCCCCACATTCGACATCAACCCCTTCAACTTGGGGTCGGTTGCAGCGACCTTCAACAGCCCCGCGAGCATAGGTGTCACGCTTCACTCTCCTTTTCTTGACCAAAAATCGCACCCTCAGCAGAACTGATGGGAGTTAACTTCGGATCGGCTTCCATCCCCGTCAAACCATTCCAACAAAGATTAACAATATGTGCGGCAACTTCTTCCTTCGGCGGAGTGCGCTCATCCAACCACCATTGCGCCGTCATCGACACCATGCCCACCAACGCCTGACCATAAAGATTCGCGTACTCAGCGTTGAGCCCGGATCGGGTGAAGGCATTGCCGAGGATGTGCGACACCTGCGTCGTGGCGTCGTTAAGCAAAGTGCCATACGACCGGCGCTCGCCGGGCCGCATATCGCGCACCAAAATCAAAAAGCCATCCGTCTCATCTTCGACATACGTCAACAACGCAAGAACCGCCTGCTCAATGCGATAACGCGAACGACCATGCTGCAACGACTCCGTGATCATCGCCTCCAGCTTGACCATCTCACGATCAATCACCACCGCATACAAGCCCTCTTTGCCACCGAAATGCTCATACACCACCGGCTTAGACACATTCGCGCGCGCCGCAATCTCCTCCACACTCGCGCCGTCGAAACCGCGCTCAGCGAAAACCGCACGCCCAATAGAGATTAATTGCTCCCGACGTTCCTTGCCGGTCATCCGCTGTCGAACCATGTCATCCAGAGTATCTCAGCTAAGCGGACCCCAATAATTGGTTTTCTAAGACAATGATGTAAACTCTAGCGGTGCAGTTAATTACTGCAGTTCCCCATGGTGTAATCGGCAACACTACGGTTTTTGGTACCGTCATTCTAGGTTCGAGTCCTGGTGGGGAAGCAAGTAGAAACCCCCGCTCACCAGCACTTTCAGCGCTGGTGAGCGGGGGTTTTCGTTTTCTTTGATACTGCATTGACCTGCGGTTCCCTGGCTCGTCCAATCCCTAGGTGAGCCAAAAATGAGCCAAAAATTTGGTGGCTACATCCGGTCTTAAACGACGAAAACGCCCCACCAACGAATGACGTTGGTGGGGCGTTTTAAGTAGTTGGGTCTCGCGCTTTCGGCTTCGGATCACGAAGAGTGTACTTAGACGACCTCAAGGTTGGGTCAACTTGCTGAACCTCAGAGAGAAGCACAGCAGGGATAGTTGGAAGCGTCTCTGGACGATCCGTCCATCGTTGCTGTGCCCACCGCTCACGCTCTGCGATGTGCAGAACCGCAGCAGTCTTTAACGCAGTCACATCAGTAACTCGTCGATTCAGATCAACCAGTTGGTGACCTTGATCTTCCTGCCGCTGCTGTTGATCAGCAATATGGCGTCGCAGATCCTCATTGATTTGAGCAAACCCCCCGATCGCTGTCTCAATCTCTTCCATCGCGGAGCGCCGCGCAGCTTGCTGGATCTCTGCAAACTTCAGATCAGTCTCGGCCTTCTGCGTTCGAAACTTCTGAAAAGCGATGATCAAGCCACCAAGCGCGGTCGCGAGCCCAGCGAGACCGCCGATCAATGCGACCAACTCCGCGGCATCCACGAACTACTCCTTAGTACCCGGCGCGATCAGCGATGCGGAATCGCGGTTTCCGATGCTGGTTGACGCGATAGAGGTGAGAATACTGACGAGAGCTGCAGTGGCGCCGATGGCCAAAGTGTCAATCCAGTCGATCGTGAGGATGGTTACTCCGGCGACAAAGACTGCGAGGATGGCTTGAGCCGCAGTTTTGATGGCGCGTTCAAGTGCGTCTTTCCAGAATGTTTTAGAGTGCATGCTTTGGTTCCTTCTGTTCTTGTTGGCTGTCATCGCCTGATGCGAATCGAGCTTGCAGGCTGTTCATTTGATCGGTGAGTTGGTCGATTTTGCGCTCCAAGCGTGGAACGTCGTGATCGTGCAGTCTGTAGGCATAGTTGTTGGTGAAACGAATGAGGTCGACGATTCGGTGCTTTGTCTTGTCGACGGCTTCGATGATGGAATCGAATGATAAAGCCATTGGGGTCTCCTGATTTGAGGTTGAGGGAGACATGATTGCCTCCCAGGTTTTAGGGCCGATGTGCCCGTTTGTTGGTCCGAGTCCGCCGGCTGCTCGTTGTTGGTATGGCTTGACGTGTTCCGCGACGTCTCGCCATCGCCCGGTGGCTAGGACGCCGAGTTTTCGCTGAATTTCTTTCAGCCCTTCCACGAAGTACGAAGGTCCACCGGCTTCACCCGAGATGGATTCATCGGGGCCGGACAGCGGACCGTAGTAGAAGTTGGATGGGAGCGGGAATTCTGCGGCTCCTCGATACCCCATCGTTGCATCGAGATACCACCACTCGTGATACAGCGAGTCGTTCCAGGCGCGCGCAGTACCTGACACGACGTGGCCTGCGATTCCCTTGTACATTCCGCGAGATTCAAAGTTCACACCGGCAAACGTGCCCGATGTATGACTGTTGTAGCCACCACCGTTGTGATAAAAACCAAGCTTCAGGATCGCATTGGTCGGCACAGCTGACTTCGAAGATGCACGGGTGAGCCCGAGCACCTGCCCCGATGCCAGCCGAAAAGTTTCAGTGCTGCCATAGCGAACATTTCGGGCTTTCCCTTGAAGAGCAGCAGCAACCGCCATGACGAACCATGAGCAATCACCGCCAGGGTTTCCTGAACCGCCGTAGGAATATGGCAGTCCATTTTTTGAATAGATCCAACCGAGGATCTCCATGGCTTGAGAATAAGAAATGACCTTAGTCACTACATACCTTCCTTATTGTTTGTTGCATGCGGAAACCCCGCACCAAGCGGGTACGGGGTTTGATTAGTAGCCCAATGCATTCTTGCGGTGACTAGTAATTTCCCGCAGCCGATGCACGTACTCATGCGACGGAGAGTCCAGCTCCTGGGCTAAGAGCAGGCACTGGGCTTCCATGGCCACAAGATTCGACTTGGCCAGAGCTCGCTGACGCGATGCAGCTTCAGGGCTTCGGTGCAACGCTTCAGCAGTCAGCACCGAGGTTTCATAACAGTCGAAGAGCACCTCGACGGCTTTACTACGCGCGTCATTAGCGCGGTCATATGATTCGCGCGCAGATTCCACGGCGGCGATCAATGCATCGGATGCTTTCGAAAAGTCAGAGTTAGAAGACATATATATATCCTTCAGGGGTATTTGCCCCAAACGTCATATGTTTAAGGCATGGATGAATTAACGTCTTTGAGGACGCTAAGAAAGGGGGTGAAAATAATGACCATTAGCAAAAAATATGAAGAACTCGAGCGACTTACTGATGAGCTAGCTGAGATCAACTACGTCGTCTTAGAAGACGACGAGCACGGAAATCCGCGAATGCCCAGTGAAGCTCAGCGTGAACGAAGCCGAGAGCTAATCCGCCAACAGCGTGAGATCTTGAGGGAACTCAAAGAGCTCGAAAACTAGCCATCTCTAAAATCAGGCGTCAAGTGCTGACACACTCGACGCCTCACGGCCCTGCGTTTTTGCTTGGTGTAGGGATGCACATCACCGAGCCCGTAACATGCGGCTCGGTGATATTTCCTACCCTCCATAGACGGATTGCAATACTATCCCCAGGGCTGACGGATATGTATCCGATCGACTGCTTCGTACTCCCATTAGGTAGTTCACCTTGAGGAATGTTTTTGATCGGAATGTCGTACCAACCAGAAACGTTTAGGTAATTCCCATAAAGGGTGATCCCCTCAAATCCAGGCCATTCGACTATGACAGTCCACCGGCCTGGTCCTAGTTCGACAGCGTATCGCGGGTATCTGCCTGAGCGCTGCTCCTCTGGGATGGTGAACGTTGATCCTTCACCATCGTTGAAGAACTGGACTGCGAATGGCTCAATGAAGTCAGACATGAGCCACCACCTTTGTAGTGGCTACATTGTTCCTGCCTGCACAATAGTCAACGCTACTCGGGCTGTACCCACCGCAGGCGCGGTGGCTGTTCCATTCACTGAAATGACTGTGTTTTCTTGATCTACTACGATCTTGATCAGCGTGGACTTCGTGCCCATGAAATCCTCGTACGGGTTGGCGTAAAAGATTTGATCGCCATGAGCCACACGAATACGAACGTTGATAGACCCCACAGGCACTTGAGTGTCCATAATTATGATGTTCGCACCCACAGGAAGCGCTATCGTCCGTCCGAACGGCCACGGCCCGGCTGTCACTGGAAATGCGTGCAACGCGGTCTGCTCCGGTTTCACAATCGTGGTTTCCGGCATCGGGAAGGCCAACGGATCGGTCACTGTGCCCACCTGACCACCAGGAGAAGAGTAAGCCCGAGAAGCCTACCCCCCCCCCGCTCATTGGGATGACGGTTACGGTTATGCGGGTGTTGGCCTGGTCATTCGTGTTTGGTGTACCAGAAAGATTAATCCACATTTCCGCCCCTCCTTCTGAGCCGATAGTGAAAAGTAGTTGCCCTGAGGGGGGAAGGGTGCCCGCTATTTTGTCTGCTGATGCCCAAGTACGTCGGAAAACTACCTCACCAGAAAAGCGGGATTCAGAAGTGAGTCGCACCATCATGACCCCTCGGTTTAGCCACACGCGGTGCACTGGGTCGGATACGCCTGTTACTTGCCAGTCTGGAAGAACCATGGCTACCGTATCGTTCCACTGGGGGCGCATCACCACCGAATAGGGTTCCACAAAGTCAGTCACGGTGTCCTCCCCTCGAGTACTGCGATGCGTTCGCTGAGCGCGGAGACTGCTTCTGCCAAAACAAGATTTTGTCGTGCCACTTCACCCACCGCTTCGCAAGTTTTGGTCACGGCTTTAGAAAGCGCGGGTATATCCCCGGTGCGGATTATCGGCTCACTCACTGGGAAATGGATTGTCTCACTCACTTGGCACCTCCTCCGTCTCGATCTCCTGCCATGCTTCGTCGACGCCCGGCTCACCCGTGGCCACATCCTGGGAAATGTTCACCCACTTCTTGTCCAGGTGCCACACCTCAAAACCAGTGGGGTATGCCGCAAAGTTTGCGATAGGTTCCACCCACACGATCACGCCATCGTGTTCCTCATGCGGTGCAGCACTGTGATAGATCGTCGCGGCTTCATTGCGTTGCGCGAACACTTGCGGTTCCAAGTCGATCGCTTTCTTGCGGTCGACCACCGCGTTCAACGCCGCAGCGATGTTTTCTTTCGGGATCTTCTTGGTGGACTCAGCCCACGCATCAAAATCAAAAACGGTCATGTTGTTTCTCCTTTATGTGATGTCGGAAGTGTCAGAGGGCGCATCCACCCAGCCGACAGAAATTTCAGAATCCCTCATCGTGCGCGCCCCTGTCCCACTCGCACCAGCAAACGCCGCAAATCGAACCTTCTCGTTGGCGTACAAATTCAGTGTCGCTTTAAACGATTGTGTACGGTAGCCGTCCTGCCCCGGCAACAGTGGCCCCAAACCAAAATCAGTCACCCGATGCACATCATTAATGCTTCCAGTGCCTCTCTGCCGGGTAACAAGAATTCCGTAGGAGTCACCACGAGATGCAGCATTCCAACCAACACGGAAGTACACCTCATGCTCGCCGGTGATCTTCGCAGTGAACACACCACTACTGAACCCATTGTCGGTGTCGCTTACTGGGATGCTCTGCCACGTATCACGGGTGGGAACCCAACCGGACACTGATGGCGGATTCGCCAGACGTGGTGTTCCAGGACGAATGGTGTACTGCAGCGATGCCGATGATGTAGCAGTGTCCAGGTTGAATGTGCGGTTCGCGGCACTTACGGTGCCGCCCTCAATAACTGGTCCGAAGTCGCCCGAACGGTGCACCGCACAGTGGTAAATCCACTCGCCTACCCAACCTGGCTTGGCAACCAATTTGCGCTTACCAGACGCAAAAGTGACTTCCCAATGCGGGTTATTCACTGAGTTCACTTGAGCTGAGTCCGGTAAAAACATCACGCGGGTGATGTACTGTTGCACCGCCCTGAGTGCAGAAGCGTTCGCTTTGATCGCTTCGCCTTGAGCTTCGACGCTTGCGGCTTGGGCTTTGGCGGCTTCGGTGTTTGCTTTCTGCGCTTCCAAAGCAGCTGTTTCCGCTGACGCTAAAGCAGCCGCGTTTTCAGCAGCCGCGTCCAAAGCCTTTTGTGTAGCAAGCGCTACTTGTTCAATCGCCTGGGCGTTCATCATCGTGGCGACGCTGGCCTGTGCAGCAGCACTACCAGCAGCACGAACACCACGAGACAGTGCTGCATTCACATCGATCTGAATAGCTTGCGCAGCAGCCACCTCAGCAGCAGCGTCAAGCGCTGACTGAGCAGCACCAGAAGCAGCTGTAATCGCCTGCCCCTGAGCAGTCAAAACCTCACCGTGATAGCCCACAATCTGAACCAGCTTGGCCTGAACTTCACCTGCATCAGCCTCAACGTCAATCTGAACGCCCTGCGCAGCAGCCAAAGCAGCAGCAGCATCAGTGGCGTGAGTTTGCGCTTTCGTGACCTCAGCCTGGCCATCAAGCACAGCCTGGTCGACGAGAATCTTCGCGGCTTTTACGTCCTCATTGAGTTGATCAGCTTGGTCAGCAGCAGCCAACGCGTCAGCAGCATATCCCAGAGCGTCAGTCGAATAGCCCTGCGCATCTTCGGAATATTGCTTGGCCTGATCAACATACTGCTGACCATCGAGAACAAGATTCTGAACAGCTTCGTTAGCGGCCTGCGCGTCCTGAGCAGCAGCCTCCGCAATACTCAACGCATTCTGGGAATGTGACAGAGCCGTCTCGCCCAGAGCCTGCGAGTTCGCTAGAGCCGTATCCACCTCATCAAAATACGGCTGCATCTCCGCTTCCAAATCAGCTTTGATTGGAGACCAAATGTCAGGAAGCGGCTCTGGCGGAGGCTTCTTGGTAAAGATGCTCGAGATCATGCCACCAATACTTTTGATCAGATTGACGGCACCATCCACCACCGCACTAAAAACCCCACCAATAGCATTGATCCCACCAGCGATTGCCGACCCGACACCCTGGATGATGTTCGTGAGGACTTCACCAACTGCCTCACCAAACTGCTCAAATCCAGTTCCTCCCGGCGCGACTATGACTTGGCGTGTTGGGTCGACACTCATGGGTTGGTGGCCTTTGCTTGTTGGGCGGCGGCGATGACGTTGTCGAGTTCGTCTGGGGTGAGTCCTGTGAGGTTGATGGTTGTGGGGTTGTGGGTGTTTGGTGTGTCGGTGCGTGGTTGGGTGATTGGTACCCATTCGCCTGGTTCGAGTGGTGATCCTGCGTAGGTGGATTGGTACATGATTTTGGGGCCGACGACGATGGTGAATCGCCATTCTCCGAGGATTGAGCATTGTCCTTGGAGGTGGCCGTCTTTGATTTCGAGGGTGGTTGGTGCGTCTCCGTCTATCCAGGTGCTGGAGGTTTCGGCTCCTGGTATTTTCCAGTTGATGGTGTCTCCTGGGGAGATGTTTATTGTGGCGTCAGGTGTTGTTATTCCGACTGCCAGGGTGATTGGGTGGAGGGTTTCTTGGTCGCCGTTGTGGATGAATCCGACGTCTCTGAGGTGTTGGGCGAGGATGTTGAGTCCTTCGGCGTCGAGTCGGATTCGGTTTCCTGCGTTGATGAGGAGGCCTGCCCATGGGTCGGTGTTGGTGGGCATTGTGTATGGGTAGATTCGTGTGATCATCAGCTGCTCCCTGCGTAGGTTATGACTCGGCGGATGATTCCAGACAATGTGGAGACTGATTGCGCGAGCATTTTTGCGGTTGATTGTCGTGCTCTGGCGTCGCCGATGGCGACGGTGACGGAGTTCCTGCCGCGTTTTGAGATGAGGTGGATTTCGTCGATGTATGAGGCGATGGTCATTCCTAGGGCTTGGACTCCTGCTTGGTCTCCGGTGTGGAAGTCTCGGCCGTGTTTGTATGGTCGGTCGTCTTCTACTTCGAATTCAAATGAGAGTGCGCCGCCTGTTTCTTCGAGTGCTGCGACTCCTTGTTGGGTGGCTGAGATTGTCCATGCTTCTCCTGACATTGAGACTTCTCGATAGCGCAGGTCGCCGTGGTAGGTGCGGCGTCGTGGGTGGTCGAATGTTTGGAATGCGAGGATTCGGTCTTTGATCATTTCGCTGGCGGTGTCGCCGGCGATGACTGCTAGTGCGGGTCCGATTCCGGGGAGTAGTGAGCCTAGGCCCGCGGCGATGGCACGAATGCCGGTTCCGAGCACTGTGTTTAAGGCTGCTGGTGATTTGCCACCGATTGCAACTCGGTCATCGGTGCTCTTCGAGATGACGATCCTGGACTTTGCTGTGTAGTCTTCTGGTTTCCAGACCACCCATGGTGCAAGTCCTGATGCTGTTACTGTGCTTGATGAATCCATCTCGAGGACGTCGGAGAGTTCGTTTTCTCCTGCGATTCCGAAGGCTCTTTTTATTCCTTGGATTGGGTCTGCGATTGTGCCGGTCGCACCGCTGTGGTGTGACCGATCTACGACGTCAAATACGATCGTTGGTTTTGTCAACGTGACATATTCGGGTGAGGGTTGAGGGTCGCATGGAAACCAGTATTCTGCGGTCACCATGAGCCCGGCAGCTTTGACTGTTTCATTCAGCGCGTCCCACGCATTGTCGTATCGTGCCTCAATAATGGTCCATTCTGTTACGCGTTCAGGGACTTGAGGTTTCATCCATAGGGACCATCGACTTCCATCGACCTGTGAGAATGCGCTCGGGTTTGAGAGATCCCAGGCGCCCAGGAGCGACAGCGGTTGGAAGTCTCGCTCCAACGCTTTGATGATGTATTCCTTCACGACTTTCAAAGCCTGGCCCTGGCGAATGTCTGACCATTTCAGCTGAAAGGCGTCTGGTGATGATGTATTCGAGCGCAGCACGAGGTGCTTAAGATGCTCGAGTGGTCTTAATCCCAGCAGCGCCAAGGTGGATCCAGAACGGCTTCCCATATCGACCTGGAGTTCATGGACGCGGTATCCCCATTCAACACCTGCATCAGTTTGAACCAACATATGGACTGCTTCATGGAGGACCGCGTCACGATCTGGGGTGAGTGAATCCTCCATTTGAAGCAGCCATGGAACAGCTGGGTTATCTGACTTTATTGAGATTGTTCCTTGAGCAACGTCGTGAGCGGCATCAGCGACGTCCGCATCGACCCAACCTCGAAGTTCCATATATGGTTCACCAGCGCGGTCGAGCAGCCACGCCGCTCGACCTTGTGACCTCGCCGCCGTTTGAAAATCGTCCCGCCATTTTTGCCACTGTTGGATAGTCAGTGTCATAAGAGTTCTCCTTCCTAGTGCCACGGAGCGAGATAGCGCTCTTGAACAGTCACCGTTGCTCCTGTGGGAACAACGAACTTGACTTCCATATCCGGGAGTAACGCAATCGGATTCCACTGATTCCGAAACGTGGACCACAATGCAGGAAGAGGCTGACCGCCCACCAATGTCTTCATCCTGTGCTCAGGCTCCAGCAACGTCGTCGCTGACACAGCTCCTGGTGATGGCAATGTCCCCTGCCACGTCCGGCCACCTGTCTCAATGATCAACTCCCCGGCGCGGTCGTATGTGACCTCTGCGGTTGCTGGAAGGTCTCCGGCGATGGTGATGTTGTGGGTGCCGGCTGTGTATGCCTTAGGTTTGGTGAGCCAGCAGCCGTCGAGTGCTATCAGTGGTTCTTGGATTTGGATCATGCCGATTTGTAGGGGGTCGGCCTCTGGGTCACTGGCCCCACCGGCTCTCCGGATTCGGAGGCTCCGGTAGTAGTCGTCGCGAGCGCTGTAATAGAGCCAGCCGTCCTTGCGTGAGCTAATGGCAGTCTGCCAGTTTGCCCATGCTCCGGGGACTTGCCGTTCGTGGATATTAACAGCAAGTGTTGGCGTGATCGCGGGAATTGCTTCTCCTGCGATGTCTTCGCCGATTTGGGTGATGGTGGCTGCCATTTCTCGGTCGAGTGAGGATGTGACGCCACTGATTGATTCGAGTGTGGCGCCCCGGTCCCCTTGGTCGGCGCCGCCGTAGAGAGTCCATTTTTTCCCGGTGTGGTCAATGAACCACCAGTCAGAGGACCTCGTGCCATCGAGTTTTATTGACATGCTGTCCTCCTTCTAGAGTGATCGTGTGAGCGAGCCAGGTGATCGACGGTCATCTTTAATGTCGGCGATGTCTTCACCTTGCTGTTCCACTTTGTGCCCCAGCTCTTCGAGTAGAGCTGTGACTGATGCTGCATCAAAGGTGGTGCCTTTGAGGATGATTGGGTTCTTCGTGGACGCTGCTGTTTGATCTGCCACTGTGTCATCGGTTTCAGCGATGTCAGTTTCCGTAGGTGTTTCTTCTGTTGTGGTGGACTCTTTAGTGAATCCCACACGAAGGTCATCATCTAGGAATCGTGGAGCATCAGGGACAAGTCCCTCCAACCCGATCAGGCCGGCAGCTTCGCCAAGGACACCAAAACCAATCTCTGTGGCCGCCCATTGCGCGATTTCTTCCGGAGTACCAATTCGACCTCTGGTTTGCTCGCGCTCGCCGTCCTCATTGAGAGTGATTCCCGCCATGTGATCTGCAAGGAATCCCATTCGATCATCCCAGGAATACTTCATCTGCTCGCTGATGAAGTCGCGAACACCTGCGGTCTGTCGACCAATGTTCTCGACAATATCAAGCAGCTGTTCTGCAATCTTCTGGTTTCCACCGAGGTAGCGAGCTAGCCCGGCAGAACCCATATCGTCGCCGGTCCATGCCGCAGTAATCTCATCAACTGCAGCTCCCAACCACGACACTTCGTTGATCAACCGCTCAGCGTTTTGTTCACCGATATACGAGGCTGTTTCACCGTAACCCCAGTCGCGTCCTTGGAACGCTTCACTAAATTCCTGGGACACAACGCCCAAAGATTCCACGCGATCAAGGATCTGGGCAGCCAGGTCATCACGTCCACCTAGGTAGCGTGATATTGCAGCCAATCCGGAATCATTTCCTGCAAAGGCTGCAGTGACTTCTTCTACTGCGCTACCCAACCACGACATCTCATCAATGAGGCGTTCCGCGTTCGGCTCACCAATGTATGCAGCAGTCTCGCCATAGCCCCAATCGCCACTGTGAAACGCTGCTTTAAACTCATCCACGACAACCCCAAGGGATTCCGGAGAAACACTCATCCACTGGATAAAGGCGCGGGTCATGTCCGGGTTGAGCACCATTTCAGGCTCAAGAGCCGTCTTATGCAGCAGCCCTTCACCAGCAGGGGCAAGACCACCCGCATGATACCCATGACCATGACCAATAACACTGAGCAGCGACGAACCATACTTCTGCTCGCCATACCTGACCATCGCATTCGTCATCGCCCACGGGTCACGACGATTATCCGGAAGACTAGGATCACGGTACGCAGCCCACGTCCCAGGAATCATCTGTCCAAGACCAACACCGGCTGCCTCGCCAGTGCCATTAACGTCAACAATTTGCTGCGCAATATTCGGGTCGCCACTAGATTCCGAATCAATCTGGCGAACCCACGCATCAATCTTTGCCTGCGTCGGTTCGTAACCCTGATTCTTATATGCATCGATCATCATCTGGCGCCACTGCTCAGCACCTGCGGATGGCTCCCAATCCGCATGAGGGCCACTACCACCAGTTGAGGGAATCAAACTAGAGATCTTCGACCATGCTGCATCTTTCACCGACTCGAACATTGCGCCAGGTATCTGGGCAAATAGAGTATCGCCGAATCCACCCACAACGTCATCAATCTTGGTTGTGATAGGTGAAACTAGATCATCCCAAATTCCACGGGCTTTTGACGAGAACCAATTCAGAAGACCGCCACCGGAACCACCGGAACCGCCTTCGAATACGCCACCACCAAACGGCATTGTCGGAGGTGTCGTCATACCCCAGTGCACATGGTGATCATGCCGGCCAGCTTGAGCCAGCGTGTAAAACTGGCCAAATGCACCAACATTCGCACCATTTTTGATGTTCCCCGCCCAGCCAGGAGCATCGTAAATAAGCTCTGCTGATCCAGGATAGGTGGTCGCAATATCGTGTGCTAGAGCTAATTGAGCTGGTGTGTTTCCTGATCCGTTAGACCAGTCAGTGGCCAACCCTGCTCCGTGCATGCCACCACCGGGTCGTTGTCCAGAGGTCATTTGCAGCATCGGATACTTCTGCGACACGATGTTGATCATCGCATCGATGACGCCACCGCCTGCGAAGTTACCCAGCCAGCCGGTAAGAGCGGACTCTGCACCATGCTTCTCCTGTGGCATGAGCGCCGCTTGGACTGCAGAGGCGCCACCAACGCGAGCTGTCTTATTCAGCTTGTCCCACGTGGACTTTCCGCCAAGACCATCAACCAAATTTTGGTGAGCAATACCTTCGCCACCGGCAAGGCCGATGCCGTAACGACCATCTGTGGAGACAAACTTAATATTGTCCCGATCAACTGACCGCGCTCCTGGAACGATGCTGGCGGTGCCTGACGCATAGTTACCAAGCCACGCTGGTGTGAATGGTTCTTTCGTATCAATTCCTGGAAGGAACTCAGCGATCTTATTCCACGCTGCGAGGATACCATTGTTCCAGACTGTATCGATGACAAACTTCACGGGTTTGGCAGCAGCTGCTTTCAACCCATCCCAGATTGTTCCGATGCCCTCAACTGCGGTTTGAAATATGCCCTTGAGCCAGTCCAATGCAGAAGATAAACCACCAAAAACGGTCTCCTTGATCCACACATAGCCTGCATGCAGGGAGCTTCCCATGTCATCCCAGCGGTCACTTATCCATTGCAGAACTGGTTGCACTACCGATGAGTACAACCAGTTCAGTGCCGCGCTCAGCGCATCCCAGGTGGGTTTAATGACGGCGTCATATACTTTGCGAACTGCGTCGCCAAGTGCCTGCCAGGCTGCGGAAATCGCCGAGAATACCGGCATGAGAACATTCGTCCACATCCACGTTGCAGCATCTTGCAATGCCTGCCACGCAGTTTTGATGACGTTCTCCCAATACCAGGCGATGCTTTCTGTGAGAAGCTGCCATCCGGAAGAGATCCACCTGAAGACTGGTGAAAGGACAGAATCCCACATCCACTGACCTGCAGCACTAAGGGCATCCCAAGCGGGTTTAATAATATTCTCCCACGCTGTAGAGATACCCCACGACAGTGCTTCCCAGGCAATAAGAAATGGGGCAAAAACAACAGTTCCAATGACCGCAATCGTCGTCTGGACAACCTGCCAAACAGCGTCAAAGACAGGCTTAAGAACTGAGTTCCATACCGACATGAAGGCATTGGAGACAGATTCCCACGCAGATTTCAGCAGTTCGAATCCAGCCGAGAGCTTATCTTTCACCCAGTCCCAGGCAGTTCCAATAGCTCGAGTGAATGCCTCCCAAGCTTTCTGGCCCGTTTCGGTCTGAGTGAAAAAGTAGGTAAGTGCCGCAACAACGCCAATGACAGCTGCAGCGATCGCACCGAAAACCGTTGCTTTGGTGGCCCTATCAAAAATCGTTGTGACAACTGTCGCGATCTCTGTCGCAGCAGAATAAGCTTTTGTCGCCGCAGTCCAGGCAGTTACTGCAGCAGCGGTTGCACCAATGCCTACAGCGAGAGGAGTCAACCATGTGCTGTTGTCTCTCGCCCAGGACGCGACCTTCTCCCCTGCATCCCACAGCTTCATAAAGCCATCGCTTGCAAGAGAGGAGACCGTGCCCTTGAGAGTGTTCATTCTGCCCTCAAGCGAATTCGCCATCTGGTCAGCCATCGCCTGAGATGCACCTGCTGCGCCCTGCATGCCATCGCCCAACCCAGTCAACCCATCCAGAAAATCTGGAATCTGATCGACAGAGAGATCTTCTAATGGTGTGCCAAATAGTGCGATGGCCATGTTTGCACGCTCAGCTGGATCTTCGATGTCTTGAAGTCCGCCGGCGGTTTTCATCAAAGCTTCTTGAGCTTCTTCACCACCCGTGGCCACCATGCGTGACATTTCCGCAGCATTCAAGCCAATGGCTTCGTACGCTTCCACTGATGTGGTGGACATATCAGCGCCACGAATGGTGAATTCTTTCAAGCTGTCGCCAGTTTTATCTAGCGCAAACTTTCCCTTTTCAGAGGCGCTGACCAGTAGACTAAACGCTTCTTCACCATTAAATCCAAGCGCTCTGAAGTTCGTTCCGTACTCATTGAGGATCTCAGGCAACTCATCGCGCATGGCGACTGGAACACGCTGGAATGCCGTCGTCATCAAGTCCGCGGCGTTCTCGACGTCGGAAGCTAATCCGTTTTGAATAAGCTGTCCTGCAGTCTGCACAGCTTCCGGCATATCAACATCAAAGGTCTTCGAGAACGCCAGAAAGTTATCACTTAGCTCCGCAGCAGTCTGCTCACCTTCAAATCCGAGATACCCGAACTGCTGGTTGAGACCCTGAATTGCACTCGCGGCTTCCTCAGCATTCGAGGCAATTCCGCCAGACAACGCTTCATGGACTTCCCCACGAAATAGAGCAGCAGAATCGCCAGTCAAACCCATCTGGCGTTCCATCTTGCCGAGCTCAGCTGTGACTTCTATGCCTTCGGCAATCAGCCCACCAAGGCCGGCAATGCCAGCAAGCGCGCCGATCTTTCCGACTGCACCTTGAAACGCATCACCAAGCCTGCCGACGCCTGACTCCATATGGTCAAGATCTCCGGCCAGCTGCTGTGCTTCACGCTGCTGTGCCTGAAACTCTTTAGTCGTCAAAGATGTCTGAGTATCCAACCGCTTCTGAGCAGTAAGTACCTGTTCGGACTTTGATGCAGCATTTTCCTGTGCATCTCGGTATGACTTCGTCGCAGACTCGACTTTGTCGAGAGCTTTACGATGTCCCTCAATCGCAGTCTCTACCCGATTTTCAGCCTTGATCTTCGTCTCAGCAGCAGACAGCGATGCTGATTCAACCTTGCGCTCGAGCTCTGCGATCTCTTCACTAGTTGCTTTGCCCGATTCACGTGCCTGATCCAGCTTGCGCTGTGCATCTGTGACCTTCGCTTTGCTGTCTGAGATCTGCCGATCCCGTGCTAGCTCAGCAGCAGCAATAGATTGCTGCCTTCGTTCAGCTGCATCACGCTCAGCCTGAACCTTCTTCTCAAGATCCAGGACCTTCTGCGTCGCTTCTTGCTCACGCTCACGTGCCTTCTTCAGCGCATAGGACGCATTATCAGCAGCTTTAGCCATCGCATCTTCAATGGACTGCGCAGCTTTCGCCGCGGACTTCGCTGCCGGTGCCTCAAAACTCGCCGACAACTTCTTCGCAATGCCGTCCAACGACGGAATAATGGGAAGAGTTGCATAGCCTACAACCGCCATAGCTACCTCCTATGTGGTGTTGAATTTCGCTTGACGACGCGCTCTAGCAGCACGAGCACGCGCCATATGCGGCGCCATCGTCTGCTTCTTTTTCAGGTCACTAAGCTGCTTACGAATTGGGTGAGCTTTACCAGTCAAGGCCTCCGGAATATCCATCAAGCGCTGATCTGCAAACGTGTGACGTGGCTGGTCACGGATAACCGCGACAAAAGCCGAACCTTCTCGCAACTGATAGACGAGGTTTAAGACTTTCCGCGTTGAGATGTCACCTCGATACCAATCAAGAATGTCTACCCCGTAGACCTCCAGTAGATCGGCTTCAACTAGATCAATGTGCTCAATGATCTTCGGGTAGAGACCTATTTTCCCTGGACGCCAGTGGCCTCCGCCCAAGCAGTCGTGATCTCCATAAATTCCTCAACAGTGGGATCCAGCTCATCGACCTTGGCTAGCTGTTCTGCTCCCAACATCATCTCCGTCAAGATTGAGACTGCCTCAGGGTCTTTCCGCCCCAAAAACCGTGTCGCTCTACGCGGGAGCTTCATCGGATCACGAACAACCGTGACATCAATTTCCTGGCCACCAATGGTGACAGGAAACGTGACATATTTTTCCTCGGCCGCTTCCGCTGCCAATGCAGCGTCTACACCTGGCCGTGTGGTCTTTTTCGATGGTGCCATAAGAACTCTCCTACTGATTGGTGATATTGGATGGGGTGACGATGGCAGCAACGAGAGCTCCAACAGCAGCTGCACGAACGTGCTCGCTGGCAACGCCTTCCTGAATTAGATTTCTGTCGAACCTCGCAACGATGATGTGAAGATCTTCCACTTCACCGACGGCTGGGTTTGTTCGTTCTGCCAATGACGCAGCAACTTGAGCACGCATGCGAGGAGGACAGACTCCTTGTCGATCAATGCCAAGTCGTACTGCTTCGGCATCAATCTCTGTAGACGTGGGCATAGCCATTGATACGTCCTTCATTTCTTAGTTAAAAAGGGCGCGCCGTTTACGCCCGGCGCGCGAGGGCGTGAGTGAGTTATCCGCCGGTTGGTGGAACGATTGCTTCACCGTTGATATCGAGTGGAGCTTCTGCGGTGGAGAGGCCCTTGATTCGGATTGGGGTGAAGGTAGTTACGGCTCCGGTGGCTGAGTCGATTTGGAGGCGATCGAAGATGGCGCCGAGGCCGTCGGTGAAGTGAGTGACTTCGAATGCGGTGCCTGCGAATTCTTGGGTCTTGGAGATGTCGGGGGCGAAGACTCGGGCTTTCTTTCGGGTGATGAGGATTTCGGTGTCGCCATGTTGGTTTGTGGTTTCGTAGGCGAGGTGGACATATGCAGGCTTAGGAACGACGATGACGTGTGCTGTCGAGCCTGGGTTGATGAGATATCGGGTGATGTTGTTGTCTTCCAGTGCGGTGAATCCGCCAGTGGATCGGAACCCGTAGTCCGCGGCGTCAATGACACCGGTGCCCCATCCGGATGCTTCAGTGGTGGAGATTTCTCGGTTTTGAGTGAATCCTGCGGATCCATCGAGCACTCCAGAGAGGTCCCAGTCTGCTCCGAATGTGCCATCTGCTTCGACTTGTGGTTCGTCTTCGAGGGAGACGTATACGTTTGCGCCTACCCAAATGTCTGTCTTAGTCATGAGTTGATTCCTTTCGTGAGGCTTCTACGGTGTATCCCGCAGATGCGATGTAGTGAGTTCCTTCTCCGTCGCCGTCTTTGATGACGATGAGGCGTTGGCCTGGTCGGATAGCAAAGCCAACGCCAAGTGTGCTGTATGCCAGGAGCAGGGCATCAATGATGTCCATGAGGCTGACGGCTTCAGGACGTGATTCGGCGTGGAGGATGACACGGATTGCTTGCCCTGTGTGTACTGGGGAGCTGATGGGGGTGCCGTCTGATTCCACGACGATGTGTGGTCCGTCGGCTTGTGCTGACCATTTCGGAGGAAGGTGGTCAGTGGTTGGGACGTCTTCGATGATTCGACTGAGTAGGGTGATGATGTCTGTGACTCGGTCGCCGGCTGTTCGGATGTGGAGGTCAGACACGGTAGCGTTTCACCTCGAGTCCTTGCTTTGCTGCTGCTCGGGTGAGGGCGCCGTGTTTTGCCTGCATTGCTAGCCCTTTAGGGTGAACAATGGTCACCATTGCGACAGCTCGGCCTTCCTCGTTGGTAAAGACCGAGACGTTTGTTGGTGCAGAAATGTCAGAGGCCACTGCATCTGCAGCGGCCTTGAGTGCGGGTTTTGACGTTTCCGATAGAACTTTTTGCAGTTCCGGCGACGGTGGGGTTAATCGGAGTGTGGGTCGTGGAGCCATCATCCCTCCTTGCGGGTCGCCGTGAACCGAGTGCCGGTCCTGGCCCGTTGGCGTCGAATAGGTGCCCAGACGAATGGAGTTTGGGTGACATCGAACCACTGGCCTCTGATTTCTACCTTGTCACCTCGCTGAATATCTTCAGCTGAATGAGTGAACACATCCCATGACAAGATCTCACCATCACGGCTTACCTCAGCGATCCCTTCCACGAGAGTTGGAGCAACCGCACATCGAGAGATCGTGCGGATTGCCGATGTATCAGGGATTACCGTGCCGGTTGGTGTCTTTCCACCATTCGGCCGGCGGTGGCGGATCGTATCCATGATGGGTTACCAGCTAGGACTTTCGCTTACGATCCGAAGCTGGAGTCTGACCAGTTGGGTCAGACTCTCCTTCTAAAGTCGCAGTTGCTTTCGGTTCCTCTGCGAGAACTGCGGCTTTCGCGTCAATCAGTCGCTTCGCGGTCTTGGCGTCGACGTCAAAGACATCGCCCTTGATGTATCGGACGTATCCGGCCCCGGCGCGGCGGTCGAGTTGATTCGCAATGAGTTTCAATTTTGGCATCTGATTCTCCTTCATTGGTTAAAGTTCGTTCCATGGTTTTTCTGGGTATCTGAGTGGTGGAGGGAACGACCAGCGTGGTCCTCCACGAACTAGGCCCAAGTAGTCAAGATGGGCGTCAGTGAGTTCGACTTCTCCCCAGAGCTCCGGTACTGCGATTTCACCGTGATAGCTGACGTTGTCGCTGTAAGGTCCGGTGGTCGTTCCCCATGAGGTCTTGCCAATGTCTTCGCCAATCAGAACGGCTTGTGCGACCATTGCGCGGGCAACTCTTACAGCTCGGCGTCGATTGCGACTTATCCCGATCCATGTTCCGGGGCTCCTGCCGGAATCAATGATGGCGTCTTCGATTTCATCAACTGCATCGGCTAGTAGTGCTGTGGCGCGATCTTTCTCTGCTGGATCAAGGGCTCTTGGGAGCCGCACCTCGAAGTCTTCCAAGCCGATCGTGATCATTGTGGCTCCCTTAGGCGTAGAGCGCGATTAGTTCGGCTCGGTCCTTTTCCAGTGCTTCTTCCTCGGGCATTCCTTGGTGGATTGCATAAGCTCGCCATTCATCGTCGTTGGCAGTCTTACGAGGCTTCTTCACTTCGTCGCTGTCCTGATTGGTGGTCTGCTTTCCGGGTTCGTCCGAAGACTCATCTGGGTCGGTGCTCTGATTCGCTGCAGGTGCGGAAACGTCATCTGTCGATGGTGTTTCTACTTTCTGATCAGCGACGTTGACTTTCTTCCGAACAGATTTTGCGGCGTTGACTGCGATCAATCGCTTTGCGTCAGCGTCTGATGCGTTAAGGACGTCGCCTGCGTATCGCAGGATTCGTGACCCGTCTTCTTGGCGCTGTGCCCACATCTTTGCGGTGATTTCAATGATTGGCATTAGACGATCACCCCAGTCAACCAGCATGCGGAATACGGCTCATCAATGCCGACGAATCGCATCTGAGACAACCGAGAGTTGTAGGACTCGTTATCTCCGCCAAGTGGGTCCCCACCTTGACCACGCATTGGGGTTGCTTCCAGGCGTCGTGGATCCTTGAAGAATCCTGGAGCGCCCTTTTGCAGGACCAACACTCGATTTCGGTTCATATAGCGAACGCCTAGGGCGTCCATGCCCATTGGCTGGGTGGGAAGCTTTCCGGTGTATCGGATTGATTCGTTGGACGTATTTCCGGTGTAGACGTTGTTCCACTTTTCAGACCCCACGAGCACTGGAGCGAGAGCCTTGTGGAGAACCACCATGTTTGGATCCCATGGTTCCTCGAGATCTTCAATGCTGACAGCATTGCCGGAGGCAACTGTTTCCATGGCGAGAGAGAGATCATAGCGAGGATCTGCGCCCTGCTGGTTCCATGCGACGGAAACTGGGACTTCCGGGATACCGACGGCCATCATCGCTTCCCACAATTGGCGCTCGTTATAGCGACGGAAGGTGTTGACTGCCTTGTCAACTCGCTTTGTCACCTCTTGGACTTTGTTGAAGTCCTTCATCTCTCGAGAGACTTCGATCTTATAGCCGACCTTCAGCGCACGGCCAGTGACGACTTCTCCAGAGGTTGGCGATGCAGTCGGGAAATTGCCGAACTCTGCGACAACTTCGGGATCGGAGTCAAGATAAGACTGGGTATTGCGCTCGAATTGAAATTCCATCGAGGTCGAAGTTCCACCATCGGTGAGAATATCTTCTGCTGGAAACTCATTCTGCAAACGCTCAAGAGCGCGGGTTGGGATGATCTCTGGATTGCTGAGCAGGTCAGAGACGTTGACTTCCCGGCGGTTGTCATCAATCGAAATTACTTTATTTACCATGATCTCTCCTTAGACGTAGAGGCGGACGCTGACGATGTTGTCAGCGAGGACTTCAATGACACGGCCAACGATTTGTGCTGGTGGCTCAGTTCCAGCAGCAGCTGTGACAGCTCCATCAGCCGCAGCAATGACAAGATCGCCAACTCCTGCGGTGCCGTCAGAAGTAACCGGTACTTGCGCTGGGGTGATAGCGACCGATGCGTGCGTTGGCTTTCCTGTATAAGGTGCGGTCTTTGGCACAGCGTCGATGATCGCGACACCGACGATCGTCTCGGATGCTGCACCTGCAGGCTTGATGCTGCGTGGTGTAGAACCAGCTTCAACTACTTGGCCGCCAACGACTGCTTCTTCTGCTTCATACGTGATCGGCCCTTGTGCGAACTTAATTGCAATTGCAGACATTGTTACTTCCAGTTCTTGTAGATTTCGGAGTCTCGGACATCATCCGAGGCTTGATACGATTCGTGGTTGTGCCCGACTTCTGCACCTGCCATGGTCACGATTGGAGTCATTGCTTCAAGATCCTCAGAGGTGAGGAGACCTCGTTCCATCTGGTCAATTGCACGGCCACGAGATGCCGGCATCAACTTTCCAGCGCGGACAGCGTCATCGACAAGGCGAGTGTTCTCCCGAGTCACCAGTTCTCCAATTCGCTTCTGGGTGGTGTCCCACGTCGAGGCATCGACAACTTTCATACCGAGGTTCTTTGCACGCGCGGCCACCGATGCCGAGGACTCGGTGTCCTGGCTTGAGGCAGATACAAGAGATTCAACGGCCGTGATGATTGATGCGGCATCAGCATCCGCTGACAATCCGAGGGCAGTGATCAGCGCTGTAACTTGCTCTGCGGTGAACTCCATAGTGTTTCCTACTTCCTCCGCTTCCGCGGCACTAATGTTTTGACGTGACTCATCCTTCGTCCAGGAGGCGGCCGATACTCGCTGCGACGCTGCAACGTATTCCCGCTTCACCGGCTGGGGATCTCCCCAGGCGATCGCTTCATCCGTGATTGTCAATGGAATTCGGTAAAGCTGACCAGATTCGTCATCCATGGCTATGGCTTCCGATGGATCAAGGAATAGCTCCTCAATCCACCACCACGAGTCCTTGCCTGGGCCTTGGTCGTAAAAATTCATGCGGACGTCTTCAACTGACGTCGACGCTGCAATTGTTTTTGGCATGATCCAAAATCCTTTCTGCGGTGTTTCTGATGCTGCGACGCCATACAGAGCAGCGACGTCGCGGATTGATTCAAGTGAGCTGATAGCTGGTGGGCTGACTCCCAACAGCGCTACTGCCGTGATTGCAAAGTCATGACGAGTACCGGCCTGGTCGACGAAGTCATACGACCCCTCAATCGATCGATTGGGATACGCCGATGGCATGATGTCAGCCAGCCATGCAGGAATCCCCTTCAGATCACCCACCAGCGTGGATCCATCATCAGACAACCGAATGTCATCAACCCATCCCACTGCCGGCTCCCCATCAAACCGAGGATCGACATGACCAAGCTTGATCACCGGTCGCGAGACCGACGGGGCCTGTGCCGCAACGACAGCAGCAGCTAACAGCTCAGGTGTCGCATCCCACGGCCCAGTCGAAGCTGGCCACTGCCCCACTTTGATGAGCTCAACATCTGGAATAGTGCGCAACACTGGCCTATCAGGAACAACAATCTGATCACTCATTCTCAGGCGCTCCTTCCTCTTCAGGCGTCCACTGTTGATCAGGAGGAGCCGTATCCTTGACCGGTGCTCCCAGATCGCGACGAAGCCACTCTTCAATCGATCGATCAGGCCGAATCAAGCCCGCATCAGTCAACGTCCGCAAGGCATTAGCAATCGAGAGGGAATCTGCCCTCAAGTCATCAAAGACAATCCGAGGTGCAGGTTCATCAGGTCCCCAGTTCCAATCGACCAGATCCTCAACGATGTGCTGATTCGCTGTGCTGCAAACCTCAGTGCCCAGGGAATTCTCCGCGATCGTATAAAGATCCTGGTGAGTGGTCGCAAGCGCGTAGCTTCCTCCCTTCCCATCGAGATTCAGGAAGTGAGCAAGCGCTACTCGCGCCATCTGACTGTCGTGATACTCAATGACTGGCCGAGCGAGCATCAATTGGCCAGTGGTGCCCCGCAGAGCAAAGTTCGATCCATGTGGCCGCGACATTCCAGCCGATGACCCGGCGCGATACGACTCGGTCATTTTTCGGCCTTTTTCGATTTGGTCTGGTGTTGCGCCTGGTGGGTTCTCGTAGTCTGGGACTCCCACTCCGTTTCGTTCGACAGCAAGAGCTTCGATTTTGAGCAGGGGTTGTTTTAGCGCCCAGTGAGGGTATGCAGGTCTGAGAATTGATCGGCCTGCCCAGCTGCCTCCTTCACGGCGATATGAATACGCGACGAGTCTGTTGACTGGGATTGTGGTTTTTGTTGCATCTGATGCGCGTATGACGCCGAGGCTTCCTGGCGGTTTCTGGTCGATGCTAATTAAGCCGCCGTCGCGAGCGACGTTGATTGCTTGGAGGGAGTCGGGCATTCGAGGCGCAATCTTGCGTAATCCCCATCGTCCTTCTGGGGTGACTTCGAGGACTTGTTCAAAGAACATTGCGCCGAACGGCACCATGAGGAGTGCGTGGCGTAGATGCTCTGCCCAGGAGAATCGTCGACGGCGGCGTGTTTTCTTGTGTTCGCCTTCTTTGCCGATGATTGGGAGGTCGAGCTGTTGTGCGATGAATTCTGTTACCTCATCGGATGCACCGTTTTGGTCTAGGCGCCACGTGGTGCCTTCAATAGGTAATGCGATCGCAGAGAGGACTGCCGCGATCTGGCTGTCTGTTCGCATTCGGTCGTATACACGGAGGCACTGTGGCCACTGAAGCTCAGGGATATTCTCAAATTCTCGGCCATACGCGTAAAAATTTTCTTGGCCACCATTGACGTATCCGACCTCTTGAGGTGTTGGGATTGCAATCTGGTCAGTCATCGTTGGTTCTCCTTTCACCACGTAATGGAGTTGAGTTCGTCGGTTGGTGAGATGGTGTTTTCTGCAAACGAATTGCTGTCGATGAATCCAACATCTGCAGGAGGTGGCGGAGGACTATCAAGGTTGTCGAGCGCCCACACTGCATTTGTCATTGAGACGAGCGGGGTGATGTCACCGTCTGATTTTCTGCGAGCCCATGCGATGCCGCTATCACCGATTTCACGCAATCGTGCGACGGTGATGGCGTCAATGATTCGCTGATCGCCATCGTGTGAAAACGTTTTGTCGTCGATGTGTTGCAGAAGACCATTAGTTCCTGACGCCACACGAGATGGCGTCATAAGTTCAGGCTCGATACCTTTCTTCTGTAACGGTCTGATCAGGGCTTCGGCTGCAGACTTCGGATCAATCACGACGGCAAGTGGATCGTTGAGGTCTACTGCTGACACGATGAATTTCACGAGCGTTTCAATGTTGGCTGGCCCGTGATAGCCGAGCTGTCCGTGAATCTTTGACCCGGCGCGGACTGCGACGCTGATTGCTGCGGTGCGGTCAATTCGATCATTGGAAAAGTCAACTGCGAGGCATGACTCGCCTGTCGGTGCTGCATCGAGGTTGACCAGTTCATCAAACCTGTCGAGGTCAATGACTAAGAGGTCGTCCTCAGCAAGTTGGTTGAATTCGAAGTAGTCGCCGATGCCCAGGGCTTCGACGTCGAAAGATTTTTGGCCGCGCGGTGAGTTCATGTTTCGCATGAGGTTTTTAATCTTTCGATCATTCTTCAGCACTCCAAAGGATGGGTTCGATAGCTTCCACGTCAGTGGATTTTCACGACCAGGGTTATCGTCCGGCGCCCTATATTCTGCTAAGTAGATTCCCGGATCTTCGCCAGAAAGCGCCAGTGCTCTCAACGATGAAAGCTGGACACCGTTTTGGTGAGCTGCTGATTCTTTATCGACGGCTGATGACGCATAGATAACCTGAGGATCCTTGGCCACATCTTGCGTTGGGCCAATGGATGCTACTTCATCATCAGTCGTGTCAAAGGCTTCGTCGTAAATCAGGGTGTCCACTTCATCAAGACCACGGCCAGCTTTGGGAGACCTCGTGCGGAACACGACCTGGCCGTGCTTTGGGTTTCCTTTGGAATCCAGCCGTGGTCGTTTCGCATTCGCGGGGCCGCGCAAAATGATCTTGGCTTCGCCTTGAGAGTTGTTGATCTTCTTCACGCGTTTGGCCAATGACGGTCGCATCTCGATCATCTTGATCAAACGCTCTGCAATCGGCTGCGCACTCTTCCACTCATGAGCTGTGTAAAGAATCGTCTCATCCAGGATGAACACTCGGTAGAGGATGATGTCTACCAGAATTTCGGACTTCCCATTTTGCCTCGGGACAATCAAGATACACGTCTGATGCACCCACGTGCCAGCCGGAGTCTTCATCGAAATCCCCAGCACGTTTCCGCACTGCCATGGCAACAACGATGACCCGGCGCGACGGCCAAGCTCAACGACTTCGCGCCCTTCCCGGTCGTCGCCTTCAGCCATGACTAAGTTCTCAGGTTCCTGGCGGCCCGTCAGCGTAGGCCATTTCTCCAAGCCCATCGAGAACATCTGCATCTGTGCTGACGTAGGCATCTGGCCACCTCGCTTTAATGGATCCAATGAGCTGGCGGAACACCGTCAGACTTTGACGGGCTTCGGATACAGCGCTATCAATCCGGAGTGTGAGTGTCTCTCCGGTGCTTTTGACTATTTGTGCCCACGTGGTCTCGTCGCCTGCGATGATCTTTTGTAGTTGATCGAGGCGGTCTCGTTGTCGGCCGGCTTCTTCACACAGTGCGATGTCGGCAAGGTCCATGCCTGGCTGGACTAGTGCCTCGTAGACAGCTCGCCCAGGTGCTCGGAGTCCTTCTCCCATACCGACATCGGCTCCAGCTCCCAGAGATTCATCAGCGGTTTGAGGTTCAGTCTCCATCGTTGGCTCCTTTTCATGCTGTTATCGCTCTCAGTTTCGAGACCTACAAAAATGGGCTGACTGGGCGCCGAGGACGGGTCAGGCCGGATACCGGTGGATATTTTTGGGTAGGCCCTCATTCGAACATTCATTTGCTGGATGTTGGCCACGAGAAGACCGTTGCAGCGTCGACGTGAGCGTCGTTGTTTTCGCTATCAGGCTTCGTCGCTGAGGGCTTTAGAGCGGGTCGTTGATCGTCCCTATCCCCTGCTTGCCTTGAGCTGTTACAAGAGAAATGAAGGAGCTTGTCTGCTATGAGGCCACCATGTGCTCTGGCTTCTCCATGGTCAGCTGCGAGGGGCAACCCATCGAAGTTGCGGGTCTTATCGTAGAACATAGGTTGACCGCACCACCAGCATGGCGTGCCATCGATATGAACAGCTATCAGCCTTGCTCTCTGCTTCTGATGATCCCAGCCAAGACCGCGTTCAGTCGTCGTCTTCGGCGTGGCCACCGCAGGTTGCCGGTCGTACCAGGCGGCCGCCACCGGCAGCATCACCCGTGGCCGCATCTGCTTGACCCGCTTCATCACCACGTCCTTGCCGGGGTCGACCACATGGATCGTGGCACCCATCGACTCGTAGCGAGCCAAGGTCGAGGCGGCCGGGGTCGAGTGAATAAGCCAGACGGTGACGTCCTGCTTCATCGCTGCCTCCAGGGCTGCGAGCCTGGCCGCCTTGGTCACCGCCTTGATCTGCCTGGTGTGCTCATGGTTGTCAGCAGGTTCCCCCGCCAGCGCGTTGGCCAGCAGGTCGTAGTCCAGGACCACATCACCAGCGCGGGCATGCTCACGAACGAAAGTGGACTTCCCAGCAGCAGGTGGGCCCGTGACCACATGTAACGTGGCCCGGCCTCCCGATACCTCAATGTCATCCTCATCGATGCCATCTACGACCGGATCGAAGCTGGTGATGATCTCCGCATCATGTGGCCACGAATGCCGACGGGCGTACCAGGAGGTCACCTGATTCTTCCGATACCCAGGGCGACCAGCAGCACACCGCTCCAAGGCCACAGCCTCACCGGGGTCAATCACCACAAACCGAGCACCATATGCCCGGTACTTCCGCTCGAGTTCAGCCGAGAGATTCGAGTGAATGATCCACACATCGCGCGTGGCCACCAACTTCAACGCTTCCTCAATACCCGCCTCACGAGCTGACTTCGACACCTTCTTCACCGCAGCCGCATGCGAATGCTTCGCCGGAGGCTTACCCGTCAAGGTGTTGGTCAGCGCATCAGAATCAAACCGTAGATCACCCGGCTTCGCGACGGTGGCCACCCACGTGGACTTCCCCGCCGCTGGAGCACCTGTCACAACCGTGAGGATGATGACCACCTCCAGACATGACAAAACCCCGAGCAACAATTAACTGCTTCGGGGTTGGATCTATCGAGCGTCAGCTTACCTCCTCTGGTGGCTGAAGTGGTAAAAGTTGCTGTCTTGCCTGCTCAATCACATCTTCAAAGCGAACAAGTAAACGCCCATCCGGAGTCTTCTCAGCTGGAATAACCCCCGCAGCAATCCACGATTGAACCTGCCACCTGCTCACCTTCATGCCTGCTGCTTGAACCCATCGCACAATCTCACGAGCAGTGCCGCTTCGATCTCGAACATCACGAGACCACGGCGAGATCCCAGGAACATCAACCACATCAATCAACAACCCGGCGATACCAAGCAATTCCTCCGTCATCCGCTCAAACCACGGAAGATCCAGTAGCAATGGTCCAATCTCACGGAGCCAATCTGTGCGAAGAAGAACACTGCAAGAATCCAGCCCCGAAACCTTTAATGTTCGCACCGCCTCCGCATACCACTTGCCAACGATCTTCTCGACGTCAACTTTCAAATCCACAATGCCTACTGCAAGCGGAGGGCGTGACCCCGGAACCCCTGAACCCATCCTCTCACCACCTACATTCTGAGCTGGAGTCAGAAGATCATCAAGGAGTCCAAACCTCTCCCGAATGTCATAAAGAGCTTGTCTAAAAGAATAAAGATCATTCATCACTAAAGACCTTTCTAAAAAGTTAAAGGTAGGTGGTTCTTAAAAGCTCGCCCGTCCCGTCCCGTCCCGTCCCGTCCCGTCCCGTCCCGTCCCGTCCCGTCCCGTCCCGTCCCGGTTCCTAGGAAACGACCTCCACCTCGCCTAGGCGAGAATTCACTGGCACCAATCCGGTTTAAGGCATGACAAAAGAAACGACGTCAAGATTAAATCTCAAAACGAGTGGAACAGGTCACTGAAAATTCAGTACAACTGTTCCACCTGCAACATCGGTTCAAGCTGGAAAAATAGGCTACTTTGGCTCAGTTCTGTCGAGCAGGTCTACAAGTAGCCCATTTATCGGCGGCGAACACGACGACGGCGTTTCCGTGCGGGGTGAAGATCCTGCACATTTGCGGACTCCTGATCGCGCACGTGCGATCGTGATGGAGGCTGCGGATCTCGCTCTGGCTGGTGGCCAGATAGTTCCTGGTGCTGGTGAGTAGCAGTGGATATAGAAGAGGTCGCCGAGCTGGCTGCCCGGCGCGGTTGTGCCTCTTGCGCTGCTCGACCTGTGGACTCGACCTTTAGGGAGTCCGTGGACTCGACTTTGTGGGAATCCGAAGGGAACTGCGGGGAACTCTCTGGCTGGCGGCCAGTTGTCCCTGAAGGCGGGGTGGACGGTGATTTAGGGGCCGTTGCCCTGCTGGCGGCAGGGGCCGGATGGGCCTCAACCGAATCTGTTAATGGATTCGGGATTCCCATTTGTTTAGCTGTTCGGGCTGTGATGGTTGGCCAGCGTTTTAGCTTGTCGAGGATCCAGTCGTCATAGATTGGGTTCTCGGGTGGCTCCATCAGTGGTAGATCTGATTCTGAATCGTCGGCAAATGCTCGGGCGCTGTTGGCGCCGCGTGATGCTACGACGTAGTTGTCGGGGGTTGTTGGCTCATCGGGTTCTCGATGGTCGTAGGTTCCTCCGTTGTCGTTCTTGGTGTCTCGGAAGTTGATTTGCTCGCCGGTGTATCGGCATTCTGCTCCATCGCGTAAGAGGACGGGGACGATTAGTGAGCCGTTGTTTCGGTCACGTTTCCGCTTTGCGTCCATGATTTTCTTGTTGCGTTTGATGATGTGGAAGAGGCCTTCTTCATCATCTATGAGCTTGTAGACTTTTGATTCGTCTTCGGTGATGTCTGTGAGGACTCCGATGTTGATCATGATGTCAATGAGTGGTCGGGCGCGTTCCATGCCGAGCTCGCGGATTGCTGCTCCCCAAGGGACGATGTAATCGCTTTCGGTTTGTGCACTCCATTGTGCGAGTGCGAATAGTGCTCCTTTGACCTCGATTTGGAGACGTGGGTCTCCTGCATCGGCGGCAATCTCCGTGAGTTTCATAAACGACGGGTGACTGTTTGCTCTGTCGGACCATTTGACCCATGCCATTAGACATCACTCCCGGACCGGGGCTGGCTAACAAGCTGTGGGTGCATTGGATTCCTTCAGGGGTTAATAGTTGGTGGAGAGGTGGGGAGCGTGATGGCGGTGATGCAGATTTCATGTGCTCTCTACATCTCCAGGGCTTAGCTCGGGTGTGTTGGTGCTTTGGGGCAGGTTCATGGTGTTCTCCTTCGATACAAGGCCTTGAGGTGGTGGGGCTTTGTGTTTACTCGGATCGTTTTGTGGGTTTTGCCAAGCTGCATGAGCTCCACATATTCAGCTGTTTTGGAGGAGTTCCGATTTTCTTCTATGAGTTCGGCGAACTCAGAAAGCGCCTCTTGAAGCTGCCGGACTGCTCGATTCCACTCCTCAACTAACGGTTGGAGAGCTTCAAGAAGATCGTCTAGAGCTTGGCCTATCGCGTATCCAAGGTCCGCAAATTTGATGCGTCCCTCGTTCATCGATAGCTCCGAAGGTTGACGCTTTCGAACTCTTTCGACATCTTTTCGGCGTCGTCTTCGCTGAAGTCCAGTCCCAGACGGTCAGAAATTTGCAGCACTGCGCTCAGGTCAATCCCTTTGAGATATTCCTCTGCAACCGCACGGTGTGTTTCATCCTCTACGGAATCCACGCTCACGATCTGCAATGAGGCAAGATCAGCTGGCAACTTCGGCGTCACCATCAAGGTTTTCGCGACGCGTAGCGCCAAGTATTTGATGTCCTTTTCCGGGACACTCTCCACGTCTCCGGAGATCCAATCGCAAATCCGTGAAAACGCTGAGCACTCTGAAATATTCATGACTTCTCCTACTCAATTTGTTTTCTTTAAGTCCGGGGAAAACCTCGCAAAGATGGGGTAACAATCTCTGCACAGCCCCTCCCCTACATGCGGCTTCCGTCTTTTATCTTCACGATTGTCGTGAACCATTTTTTGGGGAAGAAGACTCTCTCCACACCCCATGCAGACTGATTGAAGCTCTCTTCGAGGTTGTGCCTTATATCCGACATCGGAGTATCTCGCGGCAACTACTCCATCGATCGGGATTCCCTGTATTTCGTGGTCAGACAGCATGCGCTCACACTCACGAATCAATGGACAGCGTTGACATGCCACGCGAGCTTTCCTGTGCCGGTTAGCCATCGCTTCAGCTGATTCACGCGGTCGACGTGACTCCCACAAGGACGGAGAATCAGCTGCGGCCTCAAAGCCGGGTTGAGCGCACAACCCATTGAACTGCATACCGCTACCTACGTTGCAGAGGTGGGATCTGCTCCCACGATGCGAAGACTCGGAATTTCTTCATTCACGTCGACATCTGTAGCTTCTGGTTCTTCCTCGGAAGGCATATCGAAGAGTGGCTCATCATAATCGGCGCCATGATCCTCATCATCGAAACTCGGTGCCTCTGATTGCTCAGCATTGTGTGGCTCTACTGGCTTCGGGATTCGTGCCATAGAGGTCGCAGGGCCGCAAAGAATTGAGGTTTTGGCTTGCTGGGTATCGCTCTCAATCTCCATGGCTTGAAGAGAGATGTCCGCTTTCAAGATGCTGGCTACTTTTACGATCCGATTGATTTGATCAACGGATACCTGCGCCATTGCATCTAGTGGAAATGATGCCGATGGATCAACTACGTCAGCCACATTATCTGGTAGCTCATCAGTCGTATTTCGGAATTGCTCCAGTGGAGAGAGCCCCTTAACATCTAGTTCGTCAGCACGGGAGTATCGCACTTTTTCAGCGCTGAGATGCACCGAATACATCGGTTGATCCTCCAGTTCAACACCTGCATACGACTTCGTTTTAAACACTTGCAGGACATCTTCAACTTGTTTCTTTGTCAACTCAAAACCCCGGTCACGAGGATAATTTTCTGGTGGCACGTCTATCCACTGAACTGGGACTTCAATCGCAAGTGCATGATTTGGTACCAACGCCGAGACAATCACCTGCTCAGAATCAGTATCAAGATTTACTCTGATCGTGGGGTGATCCTTGTCAGTGAACTGGATCGCTGCTTTTAACGCCGCAAGCCATGACCATGCGTACACGACAATGGTTGATTCTTGTTCAGTGCTCACGGTGTGCTCTGGTGAGGTCATCTTCCTTGTCCTTTCTTTAGGTCCTCAATGAGAAATAGTTGGTTAGATGCAGGCGCTTTCTCCGGTTTACGGATGATCCATTCAGCCAATTGGATCTTCCGCTTGTCTGGAAGCTGGCTCCACAGCCGGTCTGCATCCTCGGCAGTTATGGGGTTACTCATCGCGACTTCTTTGCTTCATCAATGATTTGCTTCATCTTTGACTTCACACCCGCAGGTATCGGGGCACCTCCACCAACAGAGCGAGTACCGCTACACACCGCCTGGTGTGCCAAGAAAAGCAGCTCACCGTCGGCGATGGCCTCCACACGCTCATGGATTGTCAGGCCGACTGCCACCCGGCGCGCGGTGCCGTCTGGTCGGTGGGTGACTCTGAGTGCGAAGGTGCCGCGTTTGGTGTCTGATCCTGGGTCGAGTGGGATGAGTCGGCCGGCTTCGGTGTGGATCCAGAAGATTGGTTCTCCGCAGAATTTACAGAAGTGTGTTCCGGCCATTGGTTTCCTTTCTTAGCGTTTTGATCTTCGTTTGAGGCGTGCGAGTTCTGTTTCGCGGTGTTTGAGGATTCGTTTGTGGGTTTGCGTGATGACACTCGAGAGCTCTTGGTATAGGAGCTCTTCATCGACGTTGAGGCCGATTGCGGTCCAGGTGGCTGCGATCTTGTTGATGAAGTCGTGTGTGGCGTCATCGATGGCTAGCCATGCTGCTGTCTCATCGTCGTGAGGCGTAGAGGACATCGTCTTCCTCCTCTTCGATGAGGAGTCGGTTTTTGGATTCGAGTGCGGCGATTCGTGCTGGTGTTGATTCCAGTTTGGTTCGCATTTCCTCGAGGTCATTGAGGAGTTGTCTGTGGTCGCTGATTTCTTCCTCGAGGTCATTGAGGTCGTTATCCATGGCGTGGTTTGCTTTGCGTAATTCTGTGATCCAACCTGCGAGGTGCCAGATGCAGATGCCATAGATGACGGTGACAGTCAGGAGCAGGAAGTACAGGAGTGCGATGGTGCTCATGGTTTAGATCTTTTCTGCGAGTTTGAGTGAGTAGTCGATCGCTCGGAGTGTGACGTCGGGTTCTTCGTCGAATTTCTTGAGTCCGCGTCTGAGGTGCGTTCTGATCTTTCGGATCCGGTCTTTCAGGTCCTCGTTCTTGCGGAGCAGTTCTGCTTCGATATCGGTGAGTTGGTCTTCGAGGACTGCTGGCTCATCGATGGGGTTTGGTTGGGCAGGTGCAACTTGAGGTTTCCGGAGGTCCTCGATCATCTTCTTCTGCTTCTGGACTAGCTCGAGAAGGTTACTGTTCTCGGTTTCCATGCGAGATTGTGCGGTTTCAGCAGTTTCTCTCGTCTTCTGAAGGTCTTGTTCAGATGCACGAAGCTTCTCATCGGCGATGTGAGCTGCAGTGGTGTGATCTTTGACCGCTTTCTGCAGCGTCTGAATCGTGGCCTGGGCGGATTCGAGCTCACTGATCACCGATGATTTAGGGCTTTGAGGTTCAGGTGGCCGTTTTTCAAGGTCTTCCATGCGTGTGGCGAGGTACTCGATTGCCCCTCTGTTCTCGATGCGTTCGGCAGCGTAGAACGCCATCATCGTGGTCGCAGCATCAACGACGTCTTCCAAGACATCGTTGCGTGATAGGTCGGTCATAGTAAACCTCCAAGGATCAGAATTATAAGAACAATGAGTAGTGCGGTGATATGCCATCGGAAGGGGGCAATGCCCGCCCACGTTGGTGGTTGTTGGCGTCGGTGACGTCCTGGACGAGAGGTCATCGCTTCCTCCTTGAAGAGGCCGCTGAGGCAACAGTGATGCGATCTGCGATCAAGCCGACCCATACGACACCGGAGCCATCGCTTTCCATCTCAATATCGATGTGCGGCACCAAATCGGCCGGCAGAGAATTGCCGTTGATCCGAACATCGCCATGTGACCCGTTCGACGCTGTGGCCACCTTGATCATCGTCTGCTTGACAGGCGAAGAATTCGTTACTTTTGGCTGTTCAGGTTTCGCTACTCGTTCCTCAGGTTGAGGTGCTTTCGGAGTGGTTTTCTTAGGCATGTTTGCTGGTGTGGTCATGGGATTTGGTCTTCCTCAATTGGTTTGTGGACAGCTCGAATGGTGGGATACCCGATCACGCGGGGCAGCTCTGGACGAACTGGGTACTCAACTGTGATGGCGGTTTCGGTATGGAAAAGGATCCTGGCTGGGGTATCCACTCTCGCGGTGGTGATCCAAGTGAATCCCTCATCGATGAGGCCAATGAGCTTTTCTTGATCAAGTCGTTCCCGAATAGGTTTCGTAATCATTAGGTGTTCGCCCTCGCCTCTCGCTCGCTATGATCCTGGGCATCAGCAAACTGCAAGAGCTGCTCAGCAAGACGCCTTAACCTCTCCGACGGAATATCCTCATCTTTCGACAACAAGCAACTGCCTGCATCACTGACTGCAAAAAGCACAATCTGCTTGGATCCAGCGATCTTCTTCCACCTACGAAGACCCGCGCTCAACGCACTGGTCATCATTTGGGCTTCGAGGAACTGAGAAAATAGATTCATTACGCCGCCCTCCTGGTGCGTCGACCGTCCACCATGAACCGAGCTGCATCACGGATTGGAATTCGCCACGCTTCACGAGGAGCCTTCCGGCGCCTGGTCTTGATCGACCCGTCATCGCACCAACGGCGGATCGTCTCAGGATGATGACCTGAAATCTCAGCCATCTGCTTGACCGTGAGAGCAAGCGTTCTGGGATGGACTTCCTTGATGATTTCGACGGCTTCATCAAGTTCTGACTGCGTCATGCTAAAATCTCCTTAAACTTTTCAAAAGGTTTTGTTCCTGCAGTGTGGATTAGGCGTCCGCTGCAGGTTCTTTTTTTATTTGTGGCCCGCCTAGACCTGTGCATCGCATTTGCTTCAAACGCCTGTGCCTGACGATGTTTCGTCGTACTCTTCGGATATGACCGAAAAAACTTTCACCCTTGACGTCAACGGATATACATACGAGTTGCCCTTCTGGACGTACCCCTGGGTCAAGCAAGCCATTCGAGATCTTCGCGAAGGTGGTGTACCTCTTCGCCTTATAGGACCCGGCACGATGGAGCTGTGGATCGATCACAGTCATGATGTTGATTTCATCTTCGCTGATCCCTTTGATCCCGAAATCCCACAAGGCCTTACGAAGAAGCAGTTTCTGGAGTACCAAGACATTTTTGACGGTAAGTCGGAATACGGTCATCGTGTCCTTGACATCCACGAGGATGACGGGGAGCCTATCTTCATCGAACTCGACGACCCTGACATCCGCTAGCGGTGCACCTTTCACCCTCAACCGAGTAAGCATCACTGGGACCTCCGCTCTGCTGAATTATGAAGCGGGCCTACTGCATCAGATCGGAATGGAAGATCGAGTCCCATGACCTGGTTCGACAACTCACGCTGGATGTACGACTGTCGCGGATACTCTTCCACTGGATCCTCGACGACAGTTACTGTGACTTCACAAAGCTGATCATCGGTGTGAGCTCCGCCAGAAGCCTCACCTTGATCAGATGAATCCTCTGGCTCCAGGGCGTCACCATCGGGAGCAGGCTTTAGAATGGCGGACGAATCTTCCCATTCACCAAGGTCAACGCCTTGGAATCCAAGCTTGCCCAACGCAAGACCTGCTGCAACAGATAGCTCATCTGTGGATGCTTCCTGATGATCCACCATCTCGGTGATGATAATTCGGCCATTAACCACGCGGCCGATGCGGAACGAGTACATGCCACCGATGCGGGGATTCGGCGTAGCCATCTCCCATGCTTGGATACGCGTGTCCCACTCGATCTCAAAACCATCGACTTCATAGGTCGGCGCGAACATCTTCACCTTCGGTGCCCGCACGATGCGGATACGTTGTTCTTTCATTTCTCTATTCCCAACTCTCTATGTCTTTAGCGGATATGCTCCTCAGTAGGGTTGCTACCTAGATAAGGAGGTGAATTGAATGAACCTAAATGACTTTGACTACTCTGGAATTTCTGCTGACGAAGCAATCAATGGCCGCGTCTCAACGCTCATTAGCTCTTGGCATGCAGTTGCTAAAGAAGCAGATTGACGGACTTGAGCTGAGGATCAATCTCAAGTAGTTGATCCACCAATGCCCGCTGGGCATATGACCCACTCGCATACTCTTCAATTGGAATTTCGATGGTGTCCCTTGGTGTGTCTGCACTGAGGGACTCATCCCTATCCTGAAAATCCTTCATTTCCCTCTTCTCCTCCCGGCGCGGTTATGCCGCAACGTCTTTGACTGTTCCTCGGTCAATTCGGTCTGCCACTTCGAACGCGTCATTGAATTCGACTGGCAGGTTTCGAATCACCGCAGCGATGAATCGTGGTCCTGCTTCGGCGAGCCCTCTGGCTTGTCGACTGATCGTCGAGGGCTGACATCCGATACGCTCAGCCAGTCCAGCTAGACCTCCTGATTCCTCGAGCGCATTCTTGATCCAGTCCTTTCGGACCAGGATCGTTGCCAGTTCGGCCATTGAACCCTCCCTGTTTGTAGCTACACAAGCACTGTTTGTTTGTGAACAATTCTTAAGTTACATGATTGTTTGTTTGTGCGCAAGGGATTGTTGGATTGTAGCTAACTATTGCATATTTGCGCGTGCGCAACTATGGTTATGTTTCATGAAAGAGACCCGATGGTGGAAGTTCGTTCAAGACCTAATTGGCCAAGACACCTACCGAGATGCCGCAAGAAAAGCAGGCTTTGACCAAAGCGCCTTTTCTCGATGGAAGCGTGGCGCAGTGGCAGACCCTGCCTTTGTTCTGAAACTTGCTCGCGCCTACAACACAAATGTGCTCAACGCCTTGGTGGAAGCTGAATTCATCACTAAAGAAGAAGCTCAGCTCAAAGAGGTGTCTGCGAATACGGATCCCCGAGCAATTCCCCACGAGACGATTTCATCTGAGGTTGAACGACGACTCCTGCAACTAAAGGCACTGGAGTCGGACGAGCGCCAATCAAGCTCCAACGTCAGCTACCTACCCAACCGCGTCGAACACTCGGGGGCACCCGATGTCGACACCGACAACTACGGTGAAGACGCTGACTCATTCGAGCCAGAGCGCTATGTCGCAAAGCGGAAGAAACCTGAACCTAGCTTGGGAGATGATGATTTCGGAGATGGAGCTTAAACTCGATCAACTCGCACGTGAGCTGAATGTGCGAGTCCTCCCCGACCTTTCCGGCGAGCTAAACGCTACGGACATTGCAGGCTGGTTCCCCCGCTCCCGGCGCGTCCTCTACCGGCTAGGAATGTCTTTTTCTGAGACCATTTGTGCTATCGCACATGAGCTAGGGCATGCAGCCTTTGGGGACGAATACTCCGAAGACCTCCTCAGAGATAGCCGTCAAGAGGTGCGAGCGGATCGATGGGCAGTGGGCGTACTCATAAGCAAATCTGCGTACGAACACGCTGAAAGGATCGTAGGATCACATTCAGGTGCGTTAGCAGCAGAGCTGGACGTCACTGTGGAATTCGTAGACATTTGGAAAAGTCTCCACGAAAAGGCCGTTATTTAATAAGCATGCCCCTACTAGAAAGCTGGAAAATATGGGAATCTTTGGACCTGACTATCCTCTGTGGGGTGTCTCCAAGAGCTTCATCAAAGGCAGGGCTTCAAAGCTTCAGCCTTACTACTCTAACCTGCGCCAGGTGGTAAACACTCTTCCGATGGATCCGGACGAAGGGGTGTACTTCGATGCTGAGCTAGTGCCCGAGCGGGACAATCCTGAGTCACCGTTTTCCATCTCCTTACGGTGGAACGGATTTACTCTTGGCTATATGTCGACGCGTGACTCCGTCGACTTGTTTCCCGAGATCTCTCGAGTTGCCTCTTCTGGATATACTCCGACGACTCCGGCAAGGTTATGGGGTTCTCCTGCACAGGATCGTTTTCGGCTTGATTTTTCGAAGCCGAAGGCGGGTAGTGCGGTTCCGTTAAATGGCCCACCTTCGGAACCGTTTGTGTTGATGCCAAATGGTGCTGCATTGCAGGTTCAAGGTGAAGAGAATCATCTTGATTTCTTAGCGCCGTATGTTCCTCCGAGTGGATCGGGGCGTGTGTTATTGACCTTAGTGAAGCCTGAAAAGTCTGAGGCATACGAGGTTTTGCTTGATGATCATGTGGTCGGATCGTTGACGGCTGTGACATCGAAGAAGCTGGCGGAACCGTTTGATCGGTTTACGGAGCGCGACTTGGGCATTGGTGTACGTGGGAAAATCGCGGGGAATGATCTTGACTGTCAACTAACAGTGAATGTGGCGCGGGCGAATGAATTCACGCAGGAGGATCTTCAGGCTTCGGAAACTGTGATGCCTGAGTTGAAACCTTTTTCTACTGACGGGTACCCGCTACCGGTGGTGTGGGGTGAAGACGAACCTGATTGGTCCTTGATGGTGTGGCCTGATGGGACCATCGTGGAGGATGACGTTTCTTCAGTTGCTTCTGAACCCAAACACATCCAGCAGAACGAAGCGGACAAAGCTGCAACCATCGATCAATATTCCCATCCTGAAATACCTTCGCCACCTATCAAGGCCGCTGAACCTCAACAAATCCAAGAACCTACAATTGAGCCATCATCTGAGCCTGCTGAAGTGCCGGTCTATCATCAACCATCACAGTGGCAAAGGCAACAGCACACCAACGAGTCATTTGTTTCACCCCATCAGAACACTCCATCTCTTGAGGTCCCGGTCACTGGCTCTCCGAAGCCCGTTGCGAAGTGGAAGCCAATTCTCGCTTGGGTCGGAATTGTCTTCGGCATCATTGGTCTCTTAAGCTCGCTCACCTCTGGGGACCTCATGGAAACGGTAGGCGGATTCTTCATCTCTCTATCGATGCTTGGTCCCGGAGCCTGGTGGGTTTACTGCAACTCACAAGACAAGAAGACCCTTGAGTTGCATACCGAATCATTGAAGAAGCACTATGAGCTCTCAAACCTCCTGAGAGAAACTGACCCTACAGTAGCTGCTGGAATGACCCCACCGGAGCAACCAAAACTTCAGTCTAGGCGTTGGCCAGTAGTTGCTGCTGGAGCTGTAATCGCGATCTTCATTGGTGGATTACTTGTGCCAACAGAAAGCGAGATGCCTGCAGAGAGCTCAATTGAATCTACTGAATAAGTAAAGACCCTCCACACCTGACAGCTTGGCGGCAGAACAGGTGAAGAGGGGAACCATCCAACCATCACTAATGACAATCAGACAGGATAAGTGTATCAACTATGGGCAGCATCAAGCCCTACGAAACAGCCAAAGGCACCCGATACCGGGTCCAATACACCGACGCAGACGGAGCACGCCGCCAAAAACGCGGCTTCCTCACCAAAAAACAAGCCGAAACCTGGGATATCGACAACTCAGCAGCCCTCCAAAAAGGCTCATGGATCAACCCCGAACTCGGCAAAACCACCATCGGCGAACTATCCACCACTTGGATCGCATCACTCAACCACCTCAGCGAAGGCACCGCCGAAGTCCAAACATCAATCTGGCACACACACGTCGAACCACGATGGGCCACAACCGCCATATCCACCATCAAGCCAAGCTACGTCCAAGAATGGATCTACGGCATCGACCGCTCAGCATCGATCGTTCGCCAGGCACACTCATGCCTCGCCCAAATCCTCGACATCGCCACACGAGACCGACTCCTCCTCGACAACCCAGCCCGCGGCCTGAAGCTCCCCCGTAAAGCTAAAAGCCCACAAGTCTTCCTCACCTTCACCCAAATCCGACGCCTCGCGGAACTAGCCGGCACCAAAGGTGTCATGGTCTGGATCCTCGCAACCGTCGGCCTACGATGGGGAGAATTCGCAGCACTTCGGCCACGTGACGTTGACCTTGTACGCGGACGATTCCAAATCGACAGAGCCGTTCAAAAAACCACAAAGCATGGCCTCATCTTCGCCGAACCTAAAACCCACGAACGCCGCTCCGTCGCAGTCCCCCGCTTCGTCTGCAACCTCCTGGAGCCAATCCTCGCAGAAATCGACGACCCCAACGCGCTCATCTTCCCCGCCCCACGAGCAGGAGGACCCATGCGCACACCTGGACACGGAGGCTGGTTCGAAAAGATGGTCAACGAAGCACTCGCCGAAGGCACCCTCCCCGAACGCATCACACCACACGGCCTCCGCCACGTCGCTGCCGGCCTACTCGTTAGCGCTGGCGCCCACGTCAAAGCCGTCCAACGACAGCTTGGCCACAAGAACGCAGCCATGACACTAGACACCTACGCGTCACTGTTCGACGGCGACCTTGACCATATCGCCGAGACGATCGACGCCATGAACCTCGACGAAGCAACATCACCAAAGCAAGACGACCTAGACGTACCCGACCCGATGGCACTCGCCGTTGTCTAACCTCTTTATTTCGTGGTGATAATTCGCACAATACGTGCTTTTATCACCACGAAATAAAGTTTCACTTATCCGGGAACCAAACGGACAGTTTCGGAGTCTAACCTCAATATGATCTTCCTAGACAACGACGACGACTGGATCCTCGCACGCACCCGGCGCGAACTCGCAGAGTGCCTGCTCGCTTACCTTGACCTTGAACAGCTTGATGGTCTTCTTCGGCTCGCTGCCGCTGCTCTTGATTGCAGTATCGATGACCTTGCCTTTGTTGAAGAATAGTAAGTCTCGTCTAGCTAGATCTACTTAGCCCCTTTTCCCGCACTTCAGGTTCCCCGACCACAAAAAGGGGTAGTCCTGTTTATTCCTGCGTGATCCTGCCTATTGTGTAATACGATTTTTGCTACCTGTTTTCACAATTAGTTAGCGAGGAAATCTAAGTGCCACGACGTAATCTCACTGCAACCAAAATTTGGGTTCATCCACGAAGGAAGGTAAGTACCCTAATCAAGCTAGATGAGATTCCCGGAAAAGATGAACAAAAGCACGATTATCTATCGCTTTTTTATGGGTTCGCTATGGAAGTCACACATTCCCACCTTCACAACTCTCAAAGAGAACAATGGACAAATGTTCTTGATGTTCCTGCCCCCAGAGGTCGAACGGTCCTCATTGAAACTGAAACTGGAAAGTACGGAGAAGAAGGCACTGCGGTAAACATCAATACAGGCCTCAACGATTTTGCATACAGTGCAGATCATTCGATTCAAGTACGCACTCATGGAATGCTCGTGGTCCCTAAAGGCGAACAATATGCAATCCTCTTTCAAGAACGATCAAATGGCCGGTGCGGAGTTGGACGTCTTCATGAAGTATTCGTAAAAAGATTCCAAAGCACTTTTCCCAAGCTGATGGTCAAAGCAACTCCCGTATTGGAATCTGAAGCTTGGCTCGATGCCGCAGAACTAATGGAGATTCAAGTCGAGGTGACAAAGCCATCTTCAGATGAAGCCGACTTTGATATTCCGGCACTTTCACAAGCAACCTTCTCATATAACATTCGACCATCCAGTGATCAAAAGGCGCTGCCGAGGAAAATTTATGATCAATTGATGGGGCGCAATATCAAACCAGGACAGTTGATCGGGCTCTCAAAAGGCACTGAAACAGGAAAAACGATTGTCACTTTCGCCAAAGATGGCAGACGCAAGAGTTTTGAACTTCACCATGAAAATCAGCCGGTCGCAAGTATTCTTCTCACAGATCACGGCGAAGATGCCCTTACTCAACCGCTAATCCGTGGTCGATGTATCGACGAAGCAGCCGAATATTTCCCCATGATGGGCATAGAATGGAATGAGAAAATGGCTCACGGAGACTGGAGCCAAGATCAATTAGATGTGAGGACGGTGAAACCGGATGACGAATAAACTTAGTCCCATACCGGTCATAAAGTCTCACTTAGATACACTTCGCGATGCCCAAACTAATAAGGTGATGATCAGTGATTATGCAACCTCGTATGGCATTCCAATTATCTTCGGTGGGTACTCATGGTGGCGTGAATTTCAAGCCAAAGATGTAGGGTCATTCCTAGGTGGTATCGCGGTCTTTGCTGCATTGCTTTTCGCACTTGTCGTGTTTGTTTTTCAATTAAGGATCACTGCAGGAAATGATCCTCGGACAAGTGATAAGGACCGTCTCTTAAAGCTTCTTGACCAACTTTTCGCCAATGTGAGTTATGCGGTTCTAATCGGCTTGGCAACTACTTTCCTCGGGATAGTCTCAATTTGGCTTACCGATGAGGAAACTGGTGCACCGGTATGGCTCAGCGTATTTCTCGTTATCGCTGTCACCCACCTCGTTTTGATAATCATGATGTGTCTAAAGAGAATTAACTCTGCCTACAGGCGATTATCTAAATAGCTTTCTGCTCCGAAGATTTTAGACTCGAGCCAAAAATGAGCCAAAACTAAGGTTTTATCAACGTTTTGCCTGTTCAGAACAATAACGCTCTAGGTTCGAGTCCTGGTGGGGAAGCTTTTTCATTCCCTGACCTGCTGATTCTTTCAGCGAGTTGGGGATTTTTTGTTTAAAACGGCTTGAGATGTCGTGGAATCGTCGTGGTTTTTGAAAGCCCCCGATTAGGGTATGTAGCTAGAGACGACAGACACAGAAATCTTCAGCCACGCGAACCGAGTGATAGCACACTTGAACATATCGAATTCTCTACCAGCTCGAGGCGTCATGACTCTCCCCACCCCTCCACATTCCACCAAAGGCAGTTCAGGCCGCATGAAACGAATGGCCCTTATCGGCTCCTCGCTCATTATTTCCATGGGACTTATTACTGCGTGCGGTTCGGCCGCTGCAGAACCCGAAGCCCCTGCACCAACAGTTACCGAAACTGTAACAGCCACGGTGACAACCACAGCTAAAGCCAGCACGATCACCTCGACAGTGACGGAAACTACCTCCGCGGAAGATATTGCCCAAGAAATTGTGGAACCAGCGGCCGTGGAGGAACATTCAGAGCCTCAGGTAAATACGCCACAGCAGTTTGCGGCCATCCCGGAACCTGCACCGGCGGTTGCACCAGCTCAAACGTATTACGCCAACTGCGCGGCAGTTCGTGCGGCGGGTGCAGCTCCCCTTTATGCGGGATCACCTGGATATAGTTCCAAGCTTGATCGCGAGGGCGACGGAATTGCCTGCGAATAAATAGGAATAGTTAAAAACACCCCGCTACCAATTAATAAGGTAGCGGGGTGTTTTATTTAACTTTTAAGTGTCTTATGCAGCCAAGAGGTGGCTCGGGCGGGTAGCGGCGATGGTGCGCAGCTCTTCAACCGCTTTCATTTCAATGAAGATTTTGCGGAATCGGTTGATTCGGCCTTCATATCCTTCTGCAATGCTATCCAGGACACTGTCTACAAAGTGTGCCTTCAGTTGGTTGTCGAATCGTGCATGCAGGTCTTCTCGGACGCTCCACAGATAATCGTGGCTACGCTCGATACGGCTAATTTCCTGATGAATGCTCTTCACAGTGCTTCTTCCTTTCCTTCTCGCAAGAAGTGCTCCTTCGGGAGTGTCCGCGAAGGATTTTTGGTAACCCCGTTAGTGGATGTTCCACCGATCGCTTGAGTTCACCTTGAGAACTCTTTTTGTTCACCTAGATTTAACCTTAGGTGAACAACGAAACAAATGCAAGTCCCCAATCATGGGTTTCTACCAATTAAATTTTCTTTCAGGAAATATCTCCCCACATAAAAGTTCCTTGATAGGCTCGAGAGATGGAAGTGACCCAAAGCACATTCCTTAAATCGGTAGCTGCGTTCACTGTCGCAGCCTTAACCCTGACCATCTCTTCGTGTTCCAGCGGTGAAGACACCTCCGCAAGCTCCACGGATACTGAAAACTCCTCAACCCAAGCAGCGTCTCCCCCACTTGCACCTTGTGAACTTCCCGCCGACGCTTCTGCTGAAGAGGAAGTAGAAGGCACTCACACAGGTGAAGATATTTCTGTTGCCCCGGAAATCGGTACCGGCTACCGCGAGGGCATGACCCCTGTTCAAACCCAAGGTTATGCGGTGGCAACTGCAAACCCCATCGCTTCTGAAGCAGCCTGCGCGGTGTTAAGAGAAGGCGGCACTGCCGCTGATGCTCTTGTCACCGCGCAGTTTGTTTTGGGACTGACGGAACCGCAGTCGTCTGGCCTTGGTGGTGGCGGATACATTCTGTACTACGACGCCGAAGCCAATGCGGTGACAGCCATTGATGGCCGTGAAACAGCGCCAGTTGCTGCTGATGAAAACTATCTCATTCATGTTTCTGCAGAGGATCAAACGACACCTGTTCCTGATGCCCGACGTTCCGGCAGGTCAATTGGTGTGCCAGGAATCGTGGCAGCCCTTGGACAGCTGCATGATTCATTCGGAAAGACCTCCTGGCAGGACGTGCTGACAACTCCGCAGCAGCTCGCAACTGATGGTTTTTCCATCAGCCCTCGCATGTCAGCATCAATTGCTAACTCCGCTGAGGATCTCTCCCACGATCCGGAAGCTGCCGCATATTTCCTTGATGAAAACGGTGATGCGAAGGCACCCGGCACACTTTTACAAAACCCTGACTATGCAGAAACGATTCGTCTCATCTCTGAAGGTGGCCCCGATGCGTTCTACACGGGTGAGATTGCAGCAGACATCGTGGAACGCGCCACCCGTGAGGTTGACGGTTTCACACCATCACTGATGAGCACGGCAGATTTGGCTGCCTACACTCCGGAAACTCGTGAAGCTTTGTGTGCTCCCTACCGCGACAAGATTGTTTGTGGCATGCCACCGTCATCATCGGGTGGCGTCACAGTGATGGAAACCCTGGGTATCTTGAACAACTTTGATCTCGACCAATACCCACCCACTGAGGTTGGTTTGGATGGCGGATTGCCAAATGCGGAAGCTGTTCACCTGATTTCAGAGGCCGAGCGCCTGGCTTATGCTGATCGCGATGCTTACATCGGTGATCCTGCTTTCGTGGAAGTTCCAGCAGGTGGTGTCGAAGAGTTGATCAGCGATGTCTACACGGGTAAACGCTCAGAACTTATTGATCCAGAGCATTCAATGGGTCAGGCAACTGCTGGTCTGAGCCAGGAACCAGTCATGGCTGCCCTGCCGGAAAGTGGCACCAGCCATATTTCCATCATCGATTCCTATGGCAACGCAGCATCGTTGACCACCAGTGTGGAAGCTGCTTTCGGTTCCTTCCACTTCACCCGTGGTTTCATTTTGAATAATCAGCTGACAGATTTCTCCGCTGAACCACTTGATGAGGACGGCGAGCCCGTGGCCAATCGTGTCGAGTCAGCAAAGCGCCCACGGTCTTCCATGTCGCCAATGCTAGTGTTCAACGCCAGTGGCGATGGTGAAATCACGGATCTGAATATGGTGCTGGGCTCCCCTGGCGGATCCTTGATTATTCAGTATGTGGTGAAAACCCTGGTCAACATCATCGACTGGGATATGGATCCACAGCAGGCAGTGTCTGCGCCCAACTTTGGTGCGATGAACCAGCCTAAGACTGGACTGGGAAGCGAGCATCCGCTGATCGCCAATGATTCAGCAGAGCTTGTATCTGAACTGGAAAGCAAAGGCCACGAAGTTAATGTGGGCGAGCAATCCAGTGGCCTATCGGCGTTGGTGAAAAACGGCGACACCATTGTCGGTGGCGCCGATCCACGTAGAGAAGGCGTGGTCTTGGGTGGCTAATTAGCGCGCAGACCACGCAGTCCACAGTTGTTCATATCGGCCGCCGATCGCTCGAAGCTCTTCATGGGTTCCAGATTCTATGATTTCTCCGGAGTCCATGACGATGATGCGATCGGCGGTTTTCGCTTGGTCGAGGCGGTGAGCCACGATGATGGCTGATCTGTTTTCAGTGACTTTAAGGGCTGCATCTTCAAGCTGTTTTGCATGATCAGAGCCTGATTCAGCCGTTGCTTCATCAAGGATCACGATTGCTGGGTCGGCCAAATGTACGCGAACAAGTGCCATGATCTGGTTTTCCACAGAGGTTAACCGGAAAGCGCCATCACCAACGATGGTGTGTATGCCTTGCGGTAAGCGCTCCAACCAGGCATCACCGATTTCGACAAGTACTGCGTGGACTTCGGCATCGGTGGCTTCGGGGCGTGCGATACGAAGATTATCTAAAACAGATCCTCGGAAGCAGTGGATTTCTTGGCTGACCATCGCGATCTTCTGGCGCAATGCTTCCGGTTCGACGTTAGAAAAACTCAATCCGCCGAGAGCCACCTGCCCGGAAGTTGGGGTGAGCAGGCCTGCCGCAATGAGGGCGAGCGTGCTTTTACCAGCGCCGGTCGCACCCACAATGGCGATGTGCTCCCCTGGTTCCAGCTGCACGGATGCATTCTTGATGACGGGTGCAGTGTGATAGTGGTGGGAGACGTCGAAAAGCGTTAAAGCGGTGCTGGCAGACGCCGGCGAGGTGCCGCTGACCTGGTTCGATGCGGCGTTAATGACGCCCACCATGCGGATCAGCGATGCGCTGGCGGATTGGATGTCGGAGAACATGCCCACGAGCGTGCCGATTGGACCGAAGAGCCGATGGAAGATCAGTGCGGCGGTTGAGACTGCGCCGACGGTGACCAGATTGATGTTGACCAGGTAAAAGCCGGTGCCCAAGATGAGCACGAGGGTGATGCATTCCGCGCGGTTGTTGCGGGAAAATGCCCAGGTGAGGAACCTGAAAACAGAAATGGAAATGTCGCGGGCTTCGCCGGAGGCTGCGTCGATACGCTTTAATTCTGTATCTTCTGCGCGGAAAGCGCGCAAGGTTTCCGCGCCTTCGACTGCGCCGACAAGCCGCTGCGTGCGCACCCCAAAGGCCTCGCGCTCACGCGTATAAAGTGGACCTGAGCGGGGTAAATAGACGCGCAACGTGGTCCAATACAGCGGGATCGCGACCAAACCGACAAGGCCGAGGCGCCAATCAACCGCCGCCATGCCACACGCGGAAATCACCACGGTAAAGCCCGCCTGCACCATCAGCGGCACCACGGTGCTCGCCGCAGTGGACACCTCCCGCGAATCATCCGCGATACGCGAAATCACGTCGCCGCGCCCCGCCGTTTCAATCGTGTTCGCATCCAAACTCACCGCCGCGCGCAACACATCCTCGCGCAGCCCCGCGATCGCCGGCTCCAACGCGCGCGCCATCAGCGCGCTGCCCCACCACGTGCCCAGGCTCGAAACAACGCCGCCAGCCACGATAAGCAGCGCGAACACTACAACGTCGCGCATGCTCGGGGTTGCAAGGAGCTTATCGACGAGTCCACCCACCGCCCAGGGCCCTACCAACCCCGCCACGGCCACCAACACGCCACAAAGAACAACCCCAAATAACTTGATCCGGTGCGGTTTCAGTTGCGTGAAAGCAGCGTTGAACGCCTGTTTCGGTGTCGATGATGCCATCAAATTAGACATGTGAAATCACCCGATCCGCCAAGTTGTAAAACGCGGGCGAAGAACTCACCACAATGGTGGTTTTGCCTGCTCGCAGCTGCTTAATCCCCTGCGCGATAGACACCTCCGTCACCGAATCCACCGCGCTGGTTGGATCCATCAGCACCAGTACTTCCGCGTCTGCATGCAACGCCCTGGCCAAAGCCACTCGCTGACGCTGCCCACCCGATAAATTGCTTCCCGTATCGCGCACCGGCGCATCAAGTCCGTCCACCTCAATGATGTCAGTCAGACCAGAAGCGCGAATTACCTGCGGATCAATTGGCACGTTGTCCTCATGATTCATGGAAATATTCGACCGCAAGGTGCCTTCGAAAATGTCGGCAGCATGAGGTGTAGCCAAGATATTGTCGCCGTGTGGAAGCGTGCTGGCTGGGGGCACGATGACGAGGAATTCGCCGTCATTGATTGTTTCGCTGCTTTCGTACTGTGCCTGAGATTCGTCGAGGTTTAAGAAATTAGCCACCCGCTTAGCTGCACCGTGCGCAATAGCTGAGGCATTAATCGAGTTGCTCAGCAGGCGAATCGGCTCTGACAAATACACCGCAACACCCACAATTGCGATCAACTGGCCAGGCCCCAACTCCCCCGTGGTGACCCGCCAACCAGCAAGCAACAACACCGCAGCCAAATTCACCGCAATGGACAACTCACCAATACCAGCGACTTTGCCCGAAGCAACTGCAGTATCAACCGCCGCTCTCGCTGATGCCTGCGACGCCTTTTCAAAAGTCTTCACGGCCCAACGCTCGCCACCGATCGCCTTGATCACGCGCAGCCCCATCATGATGTCACTTGCCTGCGCACCAGACTCCGCCAACTTCTCCTGCTGGGTGACACTCCTTTTAGAAATGCCCTTGCTAGCCAGTGCAACCACTCCCGAAATGATCGGTACCAGCACAAGCACCAACAACCCGACCAGCCAGTCACTGATCAACAGGTAGGTCGCGGCACCCAAAAATCCCGTCGCAGCCGAAACCCCCGTTCCGATCTGCCCGAAAATACGCGTCGAAGAATCCGCATCTGCGGTGGACCGCGACATCACCTCGCCAGGCACCAAATTGCGCGGATCCAGATTCTTCAACGCATGATCGGCTACCTCTACGCGGAGCGCATGGGATTCAAAGTTCACGGCCCTATTCAACGCGCGCGAACCGAAACGATAAGAAAAACTCAACACCACAAACAGCACAACAAAAGCGACAAGCCCGACCACTAATCGGCGGAGATCTTTTGTGAGAACCGCATGATCAACGATCAAACCAATCGCAATCGGCACCAACGCTTCCGACAGCTGCCACATCCCCAAAAAGAATGCGCCAAACGCAACCTTGCCCCGCTGCCGCCTGATCATTCTTCGCAGAATGCTTGAAGCGGTGTGTGTTGTTCTCATCAAAACCCTGTCTATGTGTCAGTTCAATTCCCAACAGCCTAACTTAGGTAACACTGACTTAAAACAATTGTTTGATAAGAACAACAAAGGCTAGAACGTACACTCTCCTGAGTACGGATCAATGAATCCTGAACTCTGACCAATGGGACACCAAATGAGGAAGTGCCAGGTCATGGACGACAGCAGAATAAACAATCCAATCGGTGCCGTGATGGGGTTATCAAGCAGTCCATATGTGGAGTTGACAGCGATTTCGGTCGAAGTTGGTGCTCGATCCTGCGCGTTAGCAGTAGGTGCAAGACCGGGAGATGCCACTAATGAAACCGCCGCGACACACGCAAAGAGGGTCCGATGACGAGTCTTCATGGTTAATCCTTCCCTATTACTGTGATAGCTTTCACACTATAGGAAAGGTGTAAGTATTTAAAGGGGCAAAAGTGTGTGGAGGGGGACGTCGATAAGCAATTTTTTAATTGCTTTCCTCCCGGATCGCCGCAGCCTGATCTATCAAGCGCTGCTGGCGCTGCTTCATTTTCGCCACCTTCTCGATAGAGCGGGGCGGCACTAAACTGTAATCCTCCGCCGGCATTCCTGCCTGCAGTTGCTTGGCGCGGCTGATCTCCACGTCGATTTTCAGGCCGATGATTAAGCAAATGTTGAACACCCACAGCGCAATAAAAACCGCGAGCAGCGAACCCACCGCGCCGTAGGAACTAAAAGCGGCGAACAGCGTGAAGTAGAAATTCAAGCCCACGCCTGCGAGCAGGATGCCAACGATCGCCAAGAATGATCCGAGGCTGAGCCAGCGAAACTTCCACGGGCGGGCGTTCGGGGCCCAGTAATACAGCGTGGCCACGAACATGATGAGCACCCCCACAATCACTGGGAACCGCACCCAGATCCAGATCGGCATGAACCGGTCTGTGAGGAAGCTGAGCACATTCGTGAGATGAAGTGGTTCCGCGATGGGGGCGAAAATTCCCATCACCAAGGTCTCGTTGAGCACCCAGGAGACCAAAATGATGATGATTCCAAGCAGCAACGCAAGGTTGAGGAAAAGCAGCATTGCCCAGCGTTTGATCAATGTGCGGCCTTCGCTTCGGCCATAAACAGCGTTGGCACATCTGGAAAAAGCGCGCACATATGCCGAAGATGTCCACAATGCCGTGATCACACCGACCGCGACACCGACCTGACCTGCGGCTGCCGAGCCTGCGATCGAATCAATCACGCCGTTGACAACATGGGATTGATCTTCCGGAACGTACTGATTTACCTCATCGCGGACAAGGTTGAGGATTTCGGTGGAGTCACTGGCCAGAAAAATCGTGATCGCCGAATAGCCCAGCAGCACTGCAGGGGCGATCGACAGAATGGAAAAGAACGTCAACAAGGCCGCCAAATCGAGCAGGCCATCTGGAAAAACATCCCTGACCGTGCGATTAAAGGCATACTTCCAACCTTGAAAATTCAGGCGCTCTTTGCGGTCACCAGAGTTTTCGGGGTTGCCGTGGAAGTCTGCAGCAATCAACGTTGCATCGAGATGTTCCTGAGGCTGTACCACGCCATTCATCATGTCATATTCATCTTGGACACCGGAGGGAAAACTACAAAGCCAGGCGGTCACAAAATGACAACAGTTATCGGAAAAACTGTTTAGGTGCTTCTAACTGTTTTATAGTGTGATGTGAAGCACTACTGGTCAACGTATTTTGGGGCTGGCCCTCTGAATACACCTCACACAAAGGAAGTTTGGTTCATGGACATCGTATCTATCGTTAACCACTGGTTTGAGTGGAGCACCAACAACTGGGTAAACATGACTGGTCTCCCACGTGAGACTTTCGTACCAGCTTTCGTAGGCTCCACAGTTCTGGCAGTTCTCTCCTTCTAGCTCCAGCTTTAATAGGAGTTAAGCCACAAGCTACAACCAGCCCAATTCCCTGGCGCGCGTGAACGCTTCAAAGCGATTCTGCGCGCCTACTTTTGTCATAGCTTGGGATAAATAGTTGCGGGTGGTTCCCGGCGCGAGGTGCGCTGCCACCGCAATTTCTTCGGCGCTTAGTCCTTGGCCTGCTAGTTCGAGGACTTCTTCTTCACGGTTGGTTAATGGGGATTCACCGGCGCTGATCGTCATGGCGGCTAGTTCGGGGTCGATGTAGCGTCGTCCAGCGTGAACGGTGCGGATTGCGGTGGCGAATTCATCTGCGGTGGATGTTTTGGGCAAGAATCCTAAAACACCTGCTGCAAGCGCGCGTTTGAGTTGTCGGGGCCTGGCGTGGCTGGTCACGATGAGCACGGCCAAATCTGGGGTGGTTTCCATGAGCCGGGTGGCGGTGTCGATGCCGTCGATGCCTCCGAGTTGAAGGTCAAGGACGCATACATCGGTTCGGTTGCTTGGATCCGCCCACGTTTCAATGAGTTCTTCACCGGATCCTGCGGTAGGTCGGACGTCTAAATCGGGTTCCAAGCTGAGCAAGGTTGCCAGGGAGCTTGCGATCAGGGCTTCGTCATCGGCGATGGAAATGGAAATCATTTAAGCTTCCTTTTCTGCAGGTGTATCTGCAGGTGTATTTGCAGGTGCATTAATGAGCATGCGGACGCTGAACTGGTCGTCTTCGCGGGACACAATGAGCGTCATTCCGGCTGATTCCGCTCGTGTGCGCAGGGCGCTGAGACCAGAGAGTCTGCCGATGTCCTTGTTCACACCATTGTTGTCCATGCGCACTTCTGTGCTGCTCAACGTGAGGGTGACATCCGTTGCATCAGAGTGGCGCAGAATGTTTGTGGTGGCTTCCCGGACAAGCCACGCGCACAGTTCTCGGTGAGCGGGTGACACCTGGGACGTGGTGCCGATGACGGAAAGGTGGATGTGGGCGTCGGCAAGCAAACTTTTAGCGCCCTCGATTTCCGTGGCGAGGTTGACGGTGCGGTAGCCGGAGACGACGTCGCGCATTTCCGACATGGAGGTGCGGGTGAGTTTTTGGAGCTCACGCAGCTCGTTTTCGAGGCGGTCGTCGCCGCGTTTCGCCAGGGCAAGCGCCAGTTCTGATTTCACGGACATTGCCGCCAGGTGTTGTCCTAAAGTGTCGTGGAGTTCCTGGGCGAAACGAAGGCGTTCTTCGGTGACGCGGAGGGAGGCTTCCAATTCGCGGGAACGCTCAACCTCTTTCATGACATCGACGGTCCATACGGAAAGTCGGACGGTTCCTGCCATGAGTGGCGGGATAACCACCCACAATGCACTTAAATAATCAGTCGTTGTGCTGGTCCACCACAACACTGCAGACATTGCGATCAGCCAAACCCATCGGTAATTCATCCACGGAATGTAGGCGATCGAAAGCAGAAATACGCAGGTAAGAGTGAAAATAAGGGCAGTTGCTCGGGTACTTTCAGAGCTATTAAGGGCTGGGAGTTGAAGCACCACAGACACCACAACGCCTAAAACGTTGAGCACCAACCCGGTGAAGAAGAACGGCTGTACGCTGCGCCTGGGATGAGAATTCAGGGACGGTTGATATTCATAAACCAGCACCGTCACTATTAAAAGGATGACCGAGAAACCCAGCAGCCACACAAATGAGGGATTCAGGGTGCCTGCATTAGCTACGATGCCCAGGAAATACGCCGACAGCAACACCACGGGGATCGCTTGCAACGACACCCTGGTGTAGAGGGTGTACTTGGCCAAGTTAGGCAATCTCCGCCAAGAGTTCAGTGGGGCGGTAACTGGGCTGGCCAAAAGGGAAACCCCGCGCGAAAACCAGCGGGCGGTCCAGCCTGCGGTCCAGAAATCTTTATTCATCGTGTCTCAATGTTAGCTGCCTTAATCCCGTCGGCTGCAGGCTTAGCGGTACGAGTCCCAGCGCATGTAGCGGTTCGCCGCCCACACCGCTGCAGCTGTCCACGCTGCCAGAATTCCAAGTGGCATGAGCATGTCTTGGAAAATTCCAGCGAAGTTTGCTGCCTCTACTCCACCAACGCTGTCGGCGAAGGTCGCGCCAGCCCAGCCGATTTGGACAAGGTCACTGATCGCGGCGAATGGGGTGTAGGCCAGGATATCAGCCACAATGCTGTCGCCGAATACGAAGCGGATTGATCCAAGTCCACCCATCGCAAGCATGAACACGGGCATGGAGGTCATCTGTGCAGCTTCGGCGTTTCGGGTGAAACCGCTGGTCATCAAGGCAAGAGCACTACAAAGAAGTAGTCCGATCAGTACGGCAAACACAATGGGCACAAGGTTGATGGGCGCGGGAGCTCCCAAAACCATGAGCAATGGAATGATCACCACGGTGAAGATCAGTGTGAGGAGCGCGCCGGGGAAACAGATGGCACCGATGATATCGATGTCGCGGGCTTCTCCCGTGCGCAGCCTTTTCAGCACACGTTCATCGCGGCGGGTGGTTGCCATGGACAGCACCGTGTAAAACTGCACAAATAGCAGGGTGTACATGACGAAGTAGTCGAAGGAGTTCGCGGACTCTGCTGCCCCACCATTTCCGATGAGAAAGAGCAACAAAGGGATTCCGACTGGGAAGACGGTGGCCATGAACAACAGGGTTTTATTTCTGCGGAACTGGAGCCATTCGGCCTTAAACAGAGAGGTTTTGAAAAATGAAGTCTTGCGGCGCTCCGGGGTTGCATGTTGCAGGCCGCGGGCGGTGTGTGACGTGGTCATTGTGGGCTCCTTAAAGATTCTAGGCGGTTTGCAGCGAGGTGTTCTCGAGTGAGGCGATGTCCATGAATACGGATTCCAAGGTGGCTGGCTTGGCAGCGAAGTTCTCCAGTGCGATTCCTGTTTCTGCAGCCCAGGTAAGTATTTCTAGGGTGTGCTGCTGCAGGGTGGTGGTGGCGATGCGGACGTGGTTGTTGTCGCGGATGATTTCTGCGCCACCTAGGCGTGGCAACTCCACCTGCACTCCGCGAAGCACAAAGCTGATGATCGACTTCTCGCGGGCCACCAGTTCATCCAAGGTGCCTTCCACTGCGATCTCACCGGCGTTCATGATGGCAATCCGGTCGCAGAGGAATTCGGCTTCCTCCAGGTAGTGGGTGGTCAGCATCATGGTGACGCCGCGCTGTTTCAGATCCAGCAGGAGTTGCCAGGTGTGGCGCCTAGATTCTGGGTCGAGGCCGGTGGTGGGTTCGTCGAGGAAGAGGATCGACGGATCACCAAGCAGCGCGCAGGCCAGATCAAGGCGTCGTTGTTCGCCTCCGGAAAGGGCGCCGACCTTGACGTTTTCGCGGTGGAGGAGGTCGACGTCGGCAAGCACATCTTTAATGGCGCGCGGATACGTGCAGGTGCCGTGCCACATGTCCATGGTTTCGGCGACGGTGAGCTGCGACGGCAGGCCGCCTGATTGCAGCATGATGCCGAGCTCGGGGCGCAGGATCGCGCGGTCGGCAACGGGGTCAAGCCCGGAGATGCGCACGGTGCCGGAGCTGGGTGCGGAGAGTCCTTCGATGACTTCCAGGGTGGAGGTTTTACCAGCGCCGTTGGTGCCGAGCAGACCAAATACTTCACCGCGCTGTACATGGAAATTCAGGCCCTTGACTGCGGTGTAGTCGCCGTAGGTTCTAACGAGGTCTGTTACGTCGATTGCTGGTGTCGTTGTCATAGGCATAATTCTGCCCATTCCGCATCGGCGCTGGTAGAGCCATATGTCAGGAGTATTACTGCACTTTGCACATAATTTTCATGACATATGTCATGTGGCTTCTAAAGGGCTAAAAAATCTCGCTTATCGACGCCGCCCCACGCCCCTAGTGCGCATGTCCGCCGGCGGAGGCACCGCTTGAGCTCGAGCCCGTGCCCGACCCCAGCACCGCCGCCGGCTCGTCGCCTGGCTCCACGATGACGAACTGCCCCATCATTCCTTGATCCTCGTGGTAGAGCATGTGGCAGTGATACATGTAGGGCCACTGTGGGTCTGGGTAGTAGCCAAATTCCACGGCCAAAGTTGCGGTTGCTCCCGGTGGCAGGCCGACGGTGTCTTTCCAACCGTCGTTGAAGAGCTCTACGTCGGTGCCTTCAAATTTCAGCACCTTAAACCGGGCGTCGTGGACATGGAAGTTGTGGGGCCAGTCGGAGTTGTCGTTGGTGACAATCCACACTTCTGGCTGGTCATGGTCAATCACCACGTCAACGCGCTGCATGTCCATCTGTAGATCGTTGATGGAGAAGGTGTTCATGATGAAGGTGCGTTCGGTGGCATCGATAACGTCAGGTTCGGTGGATTTCACCAGCACGCCCGGCAAAGCAGATGCTTGCGCAGCATCATCGGAAGGGCCGGTGATGGTGAGCAGCTGGAAGGAATCTGACATGCCGAAATCGGGCACGAACTCATCATCAGGGACGCCGTAGTTGTCCTCAAAACCTACAGATTCCAAGGTGACGTCCTCGCCGGGCTCCAGATCTACAACGATTTCCCACCGCTCGCCTGGGCCAATAGCCAAGGTGGTGCGGTCTTGAGGTTCATCCAGCAAACCGGAATCGCTGGCAATGACTTGGAAGGTGCGCTTGTCTGAAAACGCCAAGTTATAGAACCGCATGTTGGAGCCGTTGAGCACGCGGAACCGAACCCGGCGCGTGGTGGCATCAAAGTGCGCATTGGTAATGCCATTGGCAGTGGGGGTATCGCCCAACAGCCCAAGATCTGGGAGGTCTTCCTCATCAAGGGAACCGTCTTCTAAGAAGCGGTGATCCATTAAAACCAGCGGAATATCGTCCACACCGTAGTCGTGTGGCAGATCAAGCTTGTCTGTTGCTTCATCTTCCACAATGATCATCCCCGCCAAACCACGGTACGCATGCAAACCTGTCAGGCCATGAGTGTGCGGGTGGTACCACAAAGTGGCTGCATCATTGGCCACAGTCCACGTTGGTGACCACGTCTGCCCAGACCCGATCGGTGAGTGCGGACCACCATCAGCAATCGCCGGCAACTTCATTCCATGCCAGTGCACAGTGGTCATTTCATCCAAATTGTTTGTCACATCAACGTGGACGTCATCACCTTTCTTCACCACCAACGTCGGCCCCAAATGAGTGCCATTGAAACCCCACGTCTTCGTTGTGACATCCGGCAAAATCTGACTCTCCCCAGTCTGAGCCTCCAGGGCAAAGTGCACGCTAGATCCCTCACGCGTACCTAAATCTGCTGGTGGAATAGGCAACGCCCGCGGCTCTCCCCCATAACCACGCACATCATCTGAGGAACACGCCACCAGCACCTGCGTTCCCACCACCGTTGCTGCCAGCACCCCGGCCCCTTTGAAAAAAGTCCGACGATTCAACTCTGGCAACAACATGCGCCTTCACTCCCTCAAACAAATTTTCATAAACACCCCACATCATATCAACCAAACGGTGTAGTTCTTCTAAGCTTTCACCCATGACAAATCCCACAGAGGAGCGCAACGCACGTCGCCTCATTTGGGCCAACGGCCTGCAAAACATCGGCGATCAAATCGTCGCCGCCAAAACAGTCCTGCCCTGGTTGCTGCAAGCCGCTGGCGCGCCGGGCTTCTTGCTGGCACTTCTGGTTCCGATCCGCGAAGCCGGATCGATGCTGCCGCAAGCTGCCATTACTGGCTGGGTGCTGAGGCAGACGTCGAGAAGCAAAGTCTGGGTGATTGGCTCGAACGGCCAGTTCGTCTCGGCGCTGGGTATCGGCGTGGCTGCGCTGTTTTTGCGTGGGTGGGCGCTGGGCATCACGGTGATTGTGCTGCTTGCGGCGCTGTCGCTGTTTCGATCGATGTGTTCGATTGCATCGAAGGATGTTCAGGGCAAGGTGATTTCCAAGGGCAAGCGTGGGCTGGTAACGGGCCGCGCGACGGTGATTGGCGGTGTGATGGGCCTGGTTGCAGGCCTGGCGATCGCTATTTTCTTGGGCTCGCATTCCCCGACGTGGGTGCTGGCCGCGGTGGTGATCGCGAGCTCGTTTAGCTGGCTGTTTGCCTCCATTGTTTTCGCGCGCATCGAATACGCGAAGCCAGCGGCTCCAAAAAACGCGCCTTCCGCAAACCCGTGGGTGCGTCGCTGCATCGCCGCATTAAAAGATGATAGAGCTTTTCGACGTTTCGTTCTGGTTCGCTCAATGATGCTGGTGACAGCACTCTCCACCGCATTTATCGTCGCGCTCGCCGCTGAATCCGGCAACAGCATCGACACCTTGGGCTTCTTCCTCATCGCCTCCGGCTTGGCGTCCATGGTGGGCGGCCGGATCTCTGGAATCTGGTCTGATCGCTCCTCCAAAAACGTCATGGCAGGCGGTGCGCTATTCGGCTCCATCGTGTTGATCCTCGTGGTGCTCAGCTCCGCGTTTGCACCCGCGCAGATCAACACGCTGGTGTTCCCGTTGAGTTTCTTCCTCATCACCTTGGCCCACACCGCCATCCGCGTGGCCCGCAAAACTTATGTAATGGACATGGCTGAAGGTGATCAGCGCACCCGCTATGTTGCCGACGCCAACACACTAATGGGTGTAGTTTTACTCGCTGTTGGCGCATTATCTGGCTTCATTGCAATTTTCGGAAACGAGGCCGCACTGCTCTTCCTAGCTGCGATTGGCCTGCTTGGAACCATTAGTGCCCGCGGCCTCAAAGAAGTTTCCGCCGGATAGTTTTGCAACTTTTCCGCCCAAATGGGCAGGCTTTAGGTCTTGGGGCATTATGCTTGCTTGGGTATAAGTGCCCCGCAAAAACTTTTAAGGATTTGAGATAATCTTGAGCGCAAGCGATTTCTCGAGCGCAGTTGTCGTTTTGGCAGCTGGTGCCGGAACCCGAATGAAATCAGACTTACAAAAAACGTTGCATAGCATCGGTGGACGCAGTCTCATTTCACATAGCTTGCATGCAGCTGCCGGGCTTAATCCCGAGCACATTGTTGCAGTAATTGGACATGGACGCGACCAGGTGGGTCCAGCAGTTTCCCAGGTTGCAGAAGAACTGGGCCGTGAAGTCCGCATCGCCATCCAAGAGGAACAAAACGGCACCGGGCACGCTGTGCAGTGCGCCATGGATCAGCTCGAGGGCTTTGAAGGCACGATCATTGTCACCAACGGCGATGTTCCCCTGCTCACCGACCACACTCTGTCTGCACTGCTGGATGCACACGTGGAAGTTCCAACCGCTGTCACCGTGTTGACCATGCGCCTGGATGACCCCACCGGCTACGGCCGCATCGTGCGCAACGAAGAAGGCGAAGTTACCGCCATCGTTGAGCAAAAAGATGCTTCAGCAGAAGTCCAAGCCATCGATGAGGTCAACTCCGGTGTCTTTGCTTTCGACGCCGCCATCTTGCGTTCCGCACTGGCTGAACTGAAGTCCGACAACGCGCAAGGCGAGCTGTACCTGACTGACGTTTTGGGCATTGCTCGTGGCGAGGGCCACCCAGTGCGCGCCCACACCGCCACCGATGCCCGTGAACTCGCTGGCGTCAACGACCGTGTGCAGCTCGCAGAAGCCGGCGCAGAACTAAACCGTCGCACCGTCATCGCCGCTATGCGTGGTGGCGCAACCATCGTTGATCCAGCAACCACCTGGATCGATGTGGAGGTTTCCATCGGCCACGACGTGATCATCCACCCTGGCACCCAGCTCAAGGGCGAAACTGTCATCGGAGACCGCGTTGAAGTTGGTCCAGACACCACCTTGACCAACATGACCATCGGCGACGGCGCATCCGTAGTCCGCACCCACGGTTTCGACTCCACCATCGGTGAAAACGCCACCGTTGGCCCCTTCACCTACATCCGCCCAGGAACCACACTGGGACCAGAAGGCAAGCTCGGTGGCTTCGTAGAAACCAAGAAGGCCACAATCGGCCGTGGCTCCAAGGTTCCACACCTCACCTATGTCGGCGACGCCACCATCGGCGAGGAATCCAACATCGGAGCCTCCTCTGTCTTCGTGAACTACGACGGTGAAAACAAGCACCACACCACCATCGGCAGCCACGTTCGCACTGGATCTGACACCATGTTTATCGCTCCAGTGACCGTGGGTGACGGAGCATATTCCGGAGCCGGTACAGTAATTAAAGACGATGTTCCGCCAGGAGCCCTTGCCGTGTCCGGCGGACGCCAACGAAACATCGAAGGCTGGGTGCAAAAGAAGCGCCCTGGAACCGCTGCAGCACTCGCCGCAGAAGCCGCCCAAAACGTCCACAACCAGGAAGGCTAAGCAGGATCCTCATGACTGCTCACTGGAAACAAAACCAAAAGAACCTCATGCTGTTTTCGGGTCGTGCGCACCCAGAACTGGCAGAAGCTGTAGCTAAAGAGCTCGACGTCAACGTCACCCCAATGACGGCACGCGATTTCGCCAACGGTGAGATCTACGTCCGCTTCGAGGAATCAGTTCGTGGCTCCGACTGCTTCGTCCTGCAGTCCCACACCCAGCCTCTCAACAAGTGGCTCATGGAACAGCTGCTGATGATCGACGCTTTGAAGCGTGGTTCCGCAAAGCGCATCACCGCGATCCTGCCGTTCTACCCTTACGCCCGCCAGGACAAGAAGCACCGCGGCCGCGAGCCAATTTCTGCTCGCCTCATCGCCGACCTCATGCTCACCGCTGGCGCGGACCGTATCGTGTCCGTGGACTTGCACACCGATCAGATCCAGGGCTTCTTCGACGGCCCAGTCGATCACATGCACGCCATGCCGATCCTCACCGATCACATCAAGGAAAACTACAACCTGGACAACATCTGCGTGGTCTCCCCTGACGCAGGTCGCGTGAAGGTTGCAGAGAAGTGGGCTAACACCTTGGGCGATGCCCCAATGGCGTTCGTGCACAAGACCCGCTCCACCGAGGTAGCAAACCAGGTTGTCGCCAACCGCGTCGTCGGTGACGTCGACGGCAAGGACTGCGTGCTTCTCGACGACATGATCGACACTGGCGGCACCATCGCCGGCGCTGTGGGCGTCCTGAAGAAGGCTGGCGCAAAGTCAGTCGTCATCGCCTGCACCCACGGTGTGTTCTCTGACCCAGCCCGCGAGCGCCTGTCTGCATGCGGTGCTGAAGAAGTCATCACCACCGACACCCTGCCACAGTCCACCGAGGGCTGGAGCAACCTGACCGTTTTGTCGATCGCACCGCTGCTGGCTCGCACCATCAACGAGATCTTCGAAAACGGTTCCGTCACCACCCTCTTCGAGGGCGAGGCCTAAACACCCATGCCCACCACGGACGTCTTCAACCGCGTCCGGTTGGCATTGGAACCTCTAGCTGATCCCGCACGTGCCACCGGAATGGCAAGCTACATGCGGGATCAGTTTTCTTTTCTCGGCATCCCATCCACCCCCAGAAAAGAAGCCTGCAAACCCGTGCTGTCCGCGCTAAAAGAGTTGGACACTGACTTTGTCTCAGACTGCTTTGGCGCAGCTGAACGGGAATACCAGTATGTCGCCTGCGATCACATCAATCGCGTCGGCATCACCGATCTAGGTTTTGCCAAAGCATTAGTGCAGACCAAATCCTGGTGGGACACCGTCGATTCTCTAGCAAAACCGATCGGCGCCAACCACGATGATGATCTGATGAAAACGTGGGCGCTTGATGAGGACTTCTGGGTGCGCCGCATCGCGATCATCCACCAACTGGGCCGCAAGAAAAACACCGACGCTGCCCTGCTGGCCTGGATCATCGAGCAGAACCTCGGCTCCAGCGAGTTCTTCATCAACAAAGCGATCGGCTGGGCGCTGCGGGATTTCGCCCGCCACGACCCCAGCTGGGTCCGCGCATTTGTCGACGCCACGGACCTTTCCCCACTGAGTCGGCGAGAAGCACTGAAGAATATTTAGCCCTCAGGCATCATTTGAGCAAGTGCCTCTGGATCAAAGTACATCAGCTCCCAGCCGTGTCCATCTGGATCATCAAAAGCTCCGCCGTACATGGGGCCTTCCGCGGCAAGCTCACGGGTGATCGTGCCTCCGAATTCCTGGGCGCGACGCACGAACTCATCCGCATCCTCGGTGGAACATACAGACAGGCAATTGAGCACTTCGCGGGAGCCGTTCTTCTCCACGATGGGGCGCTTAGTGAAATCACTGAAGCGCGCGGTTTCCAGAAGCATCACCACGATGGCGTCACTGACCTCAAAAGATGCAGTGTGCTCATCACTGAAGACGGTGTTTTCTTTGAAGCCAAGACCTGCATAAAAAACGCTTAGATGCTGCAAGGTCAGATACTGGTAGGTTGATGAAAATCATGTCGTGCTGAAGTCGTGCCATGGGAGTTCCACTTCCTCAAAGTGCCTTTTGGCTAATGTGACCCCAACCAGTATACTGCCGGTTTTTGGATTAGGTTTGTCCATCGTGCTAGCATATTTAGGTCTCGGCGAGGGTCAAGTACTTTTAGTGCTCAACCGTTATCGACGCGATCTAGACTTCTAAAGTGCACTTTTGTGCGCTGCCTGCGAAGACTCGACCAAGACATTCGAGTCGGTCGCGGGCATTTTTTATTTTCGCGGCCGAGTGTCCACCTTCATTCATGAGGAGAAATCACTATGGCAAAGTACCAAACCATTGAGGCTGCTGTCCGCTCTGAGTTCGGCAAGGGTTCTGCACGTCGTGCACGCGTTGCTGGCCAGATCCCTGCTGTTGTTTACGGCGCAGATGTTGAGTCCAACCTGCACGTCACCGTTGACCACCGCACCTTCGCAGCACTTGTCCGCAACGAGGGCGTTAACGCTGTTGTTGAGCTTGACGTTGAGGGCGAAAAGCACCTCACCATGGTCAAGCACATCGACCAGAACGTTCTGACCTTCAACATCGACCACTTGGACCTGCTTGCCATTAAGCGCGGCGAAAAGGTTGAGGTTGACGTTCCAGTTATCGTCGAGGGCGAGCCAGCTCCAGGCACCATGTGGGTTCAGGATGCTGACACCATCAAGGTTGAGGCAGACGTTCTGTCCATCCCTGAAGAGTTCACCGTTTCCATCGAAGGCCTTGAGCTCGGCGCACAGATCACCGCAGCTGACATCAAGCTCGAGGGCGACACCACCTTGGTTGAGGATCCTGAGACCCTCATCGTGAACATCGTTTACCCAGAGGTCGAAGCAGAAGAGACCGAAGACGATGAGGCTGCAGCTGAGGGTGAAGAAGCAGCTGAGTAAGCTTTTTTAGATAGCTTTATCTTTCGCGGGCCCCGTTGCCGTGCGGGGAAATTTAAAGTGATGACAGTGCACGATCATCATGGAAGTTTCCTCACATGGTGGCGGGGTTCGTTTTTGCTTGCGGTGGACTCATGGTTGGATGGGGGATGTGAATAACTCTCCCCTTTTAGTTGTTGGCCTGGGAAATCCGGGGCCGAAATACGTTGGTACCCGACACAATATTGGCTTTGAGGTTGCAGAAGAACTAGTATCGCGCAGCTTTGGATCATTTAGCGCGCATAAGCGCTCCAACACCGATATCGCGCAGCTTCCTGGGCTAATTGTGGCTAAGCCACGCAGCTTTATGAACCTGTCGGGAACTCCGATTCGGGCACTGTGTGACTTCTTTAAGATTTCCCCAGCCAATGTCATCGTGATCCATGATGAATTGGAGCTTGATTTTGGCCAGGTAAAGCTACGTCAGGGTGGCGGGGATCATGGGCACAATGGTCTGAAATCCACGTCCAAATCTTTGGGAACTAAGGACTATTGGAAGCTCAGCATGGGTATCGGTAGGCCACCGGGTCGGATGGATCCGGCAAGTTTTGTGTTGAAGCCTTTTGGCAAGCAAGAACTGGCGGATATTCCCATCATGGCGGCTGACGCTGCAGATCTCGTCGAAAAGCATTTGCAGCAGGGCTAGCTACTTGCGCCGCGCCTCTTTGAGGCGGCGCGGCAGGTCGGCGTCGTCGTTTTCTAAGACCCCGGATTTGAGTAAGCGTGTGTACACCACTGGGCAGTTGGTGCAGCGCGGCGTTTTGCGACAGCACGTGTCTTTGACTTTCATGCCCAGCGGATTGTGGGTAACTTTAACCCGTGACTTACGCTTACTCATATGCCTAATCGTAGTGTATTAGGCTTGGATAACCTATAGTACGGCTGGCTGCTTGCGCTCCGGGTACACGCGAGGACGCACGCCGGCGATCTCCTCGACGATGCGAATGACCTGGTTGGAGTAGCCGAACTCGTTGTCGTACCACACGTAAAGCACCAGGTGGCGACCGGTTGCGATGGTGGCTAGACCATCAACGATGCCCGCGTGGGTGGTGCCCACGAAGTCAGTGGAAACAACCTCTGGGGAACAGATCCAGTCGATCTGCTGGCGCAAGTCAGAGTGCAGGGACACACGGCGGAGGAACTCGTTGACCTCATCGCGGTCCACCTCCGTGTTCAGGGTCAAGTTGAGCACAGCCATGGACACGTCAGGGGTAGGAACGCGGATGGCATTGCCGGTGAGCTTGCCTTCCAGCTCTGGAAGCGCCTTGGATACAGCCTTTGCAGCGCCGGTTTCGGTGAGAACCATATTCAGACCTGCTGCGCGACCACGGCGAGAACCCTTGTGGAAGTTGTCGATCAGGTTCTGGTCATTGGTGAAGGAGTGAACGGTTTCTACGTGGCCGAATTCCACGCCGTAGCGATCATTGATCACCTTGAGCACTGGGGTAATGGCATTGGTGGTGCATGATGCTGCGGAAACGATCTGATCATCTGCGGTGATGTCGGTGTGGTTGATGCCGTACACGATGTTCTTCAGATCGCCCTTGCCCGGCGCGGTGAGTACAACCTTGGCAACGCCCTTGGACTTGAGGTGCTGGGACAGGCCTTCGCGGTCACGCCAGCGGCCGGTGTTGTCTACCACGACGGCGTCATTGATGCCGTATTCGGTGTAATCAATGGTGGCTGGGTCATTGGAGTAGATGACCTTGATTGGGGTGCCGTTTGCCCAGATGATGTTGTTGTCATAATCGGTGGTGATGGTGCCATCGAATCCGCCGTGGACGGAATCACGACGCAGCAAGGAAGCACGCTTGACCAGGTCTTCTTCACCGTTTTTGCGGACCACGATGGCGCGCAGACGAGCACCGTCATACAGTGCCTCGCGGGAAACCAGGATGCGGGCCAGCAGGCGACCGATGCGGCCGAAACCGTACAGCACGATATCAGTTAGGTTGATGTCGGTTTCCGCACCAATGACCGGCGCGAGAGCGTCCTCCAGGAAGGCACACAGGTCGGTGCTTTCGGATTCTTCGAAGCTGTAGGCCAGCTGTCCCAGGTCGATCGATGCGGTACCAAGGTTCATATCTACCAGTTCGCGCAAAATATCCAAGGAGCTTTCCAGTGGAAGTTCCTTGGATATGATGTGGCGGGCGTAGCGGTGAGACTTGATGATATCGATGTCTGAGACATTCACAAGGAGACGACCGAATACGGAAACCACCACGTTGTTGTTGCGGTGTAGGCGCCCGATCAACGGCACCATGTCCTCCGCAACTGCGATGCGATCGTTCCAGTCCTTGTGGTTGTGCGTCATAAAAAGTCCTTCACTGACTTAGGCGTGGGGTTAACCCGGGGTTTATCACTGGGCAGCTCTCGTGGATAGTTGAAAGCACTCCCCCCAACATTAGCCCAAAGCGGAAGGTGTTAATGATTCCAGTATCTGCTTTGCACTACCCTTCGCAATCGATTCCAGTCCTACTCCTACCAGGCAGTAGGCGTAATCCCAGTTCCCTGCACTTCCCGCCGCCTTACGTAAAGATGTGATCATTGGGTTGAGGTATGGGTACAACGGGGGTAACCCCTCGTTCGAACGGGTGAACCTGGTTTCCACTCCCCTTGCATAACGGCCCGAAAATGCGCGAGAGGACACCGATTCCAAACCAAGCGCTGGGGCGGCGTCCAAGATCTCGCGGTTAAGTGAGCTGGTGCCGGCTTCGTCGCTAAGCAAAAAGGCGGAACCACAGGATGCAGCGCTGGCGCCGGCCTCCAAAATTGCTGCCACGTCGGCGGAGGTTGAGAGGCCGCCAGCTGCGATGAGCGGGAGGTACACGCCTGCTTGTTTGACGGCTGCGAGCAGGGTTTTCAGATCGCGCTCGTCTGGCTCCACACCAATGGACCAGGTGGAACGGTGCCCACCCGCCTCGGGTCCTTGCACGACAAGCGCATTGGCGCCAGCTTTCTGCGCAGCCAGCGCGTCCTCCGGATTGGTCACCGTCACCCACGCCTCAATTCCGGTGGCTTTGATCCGGGCGAATTCTTCAGCGCTAAAAATACCAAAGGTGCAGGAAAAAACGGCGGGCTTAGCGGCAAGAACGGCCTCAAATTTAGCCTCCCACCCATTGCTCAAATCCGGCGTAGGCACCGTCGGCTCATTGAGGCCAAATTGCCGAAACGCCGAGGACAACAATCCCGCCAGCTCATCAATGTCTGAAGGCTTAGGCGCATCCGTCTGCGGGCGAAACAGGTTGACACCAAAGACGCCTTTTACCTCTGACAATTCCTGTTTCAGCTGCTCAAGAGGCATGACGCCACCAGCCAAGAACCCGAGGGAACCTGCCTCTGCTGCTGCATTGACCAACGCGGGAGTGGACGGGCCACCAGCCATCGGGGCGACAATCACGGGAGTTTTCAACGTGTCAAGGATGCTCATGGCACCATCCTAGGCGCGCCTGCCATAGGATGACTTCCGTGAGTTTTTTGTCTAAAATCCAAGCACTGTTTGCCCCCAAGCCTGAACTTCCCGCCGCCAAATGGCTGGTCGTGGGCCTGGGCAACCCCGGCGCCAAGTACGAATCCACCCGGCACAACGTCGGTTACATGTGCCAAGACATGCTTATCGACGCCCACCAGCAGCAGCCCCTCACCCCCGCCACGGGCTACAAGGCCCTAACAACGCAGCTCGCGCCAGAGGTGCTCGCCGTTCGATCCACCACTTTTATGAACCACTCCGGCCAAGGTGTCGCACCCATCGCCGCAGCGTTGGGTATCCCAGCAGAGCGCATCATCGTGATCCACGACGAGCTCGATCTGCCCGCTGGAAAAGTACGCCTGAAAAAAGGAGGAAACGAAAACGGTCACAACGGCCTGAAATCCCTCACGGAAGAACTCGGCACCAGAGACTACCTGCGCGTCCGCATCGGCATTTCACGACCACCAGCAGGAATGGCCGTGCCCGACTACGTTTTGGAACCAGTCGATCACGACCAACCAGGCATTGAGCTGGCCGCCGAGGCAGTGGATTTGCTGCTGGCCCAGGGATTATCTGCTGCGCAAAACGGTATCCACAGCCGCTAGATTGCTAGAGATTCCCGCACTTTAGTCTGCTTCTCTGCGGTGGTTTCAGCGCCTTGTCCCGATTCCACGACCTGACCACGCGCCACAATGGCGTAGCTTGTTGCAGCATCCAATGCAAAACCAATGTTTTGCTCCACCAGGACAATGCTCATGCCGTCCTTAGCCAAATCGATGATGGTCTGCTGAATTTCAGCGACCACCGAAGGCTGAATACCCTCGGTGGGTTCGTCGAGAAGCAAAAGCTTTGGCGCCGTGATCAGCGCGCGGGCGATGGCGAGCTGCTGACGCTGACCACCCGACAACAGGCCGGCTTGGCGGTCCAGCACCTGGGTCAGCGCCGGAAAGCGATCAAGCGCCTCCGCGATGCGTGCCTTGCCCACACGACCCTGCAGATCCGCCACCACCTGCAAATTTTCCATGCAACTAAGCTGCGTAAAAGACTGCTGACCCTGCGGCACATAAGCCATCCCGCGCTTTACTCGCTCATGCGTGGACAACGAGGTGACATCCTGTCCAAAAAGTTTGACCGTTCCCGAAGTCGGCTTAATCAGGCCCACTGCGGTTCGCAGCAATGTAGATTTACCAGCGCCATTGTGGCCAAGGATCGACAGGATGCCGTTGCTGCTCGTGGAGATTGAAAGAGAATGAAGTACCTGCGTGCGGCCATAACCTGCACACAAATTAGTGATTTCCAACATGACTAACTCACTTCCCTGCCGTACCTAAATAAATAGACTGCACATCCGGATTCGCCTGAATCTCATCGACCGACCCCTCACACAAGATCGTGCCGCGATTCATCACAGTGACGCGAGTGGCAAAACGACGCATGAACTCCATATCGTGCTCCACCACCAACACCACCCGTCCCCGCGCAACCCTCTGCAAAAGCTCACCCGTTGCGACACGCTCCTCCTCACTCATGCCCGCCACCGGCTCATCCAGCATGAGCACCTGCGCATCCTGCACCAGCAACATCGCAATTTCCAGCCACTGCTTCTGCCCATGCGACAAGGTTCCCGCCTGAGCATTCACCAGATCCGCAAGACCCGTGACCTCCAGGGCGTGTTCAATTCGGGAATCAACCCGATGACGCACCCCGAGAAGCGCCCGCAACGGACGATGAATCCCGCACGCAATATCCAGATTCTGCAACACAGACAATTCTTCAAACACGCTGGCGGTCTGAAACGTTCGCCCCACACCCATCCGAGCAATGCGGTGCACAGGGGTTCCTAGAATCTCAGTGCCATCCAACTGCACTGATCCCTGCCCCGGCGCCAACCCGCTGATCGCGTCAATGCAGGTGGTTTTACCTGCACCGTTGGCACCGATGAGGAAGTGGACGTGACCGGGCAGCACCTGAAAACTAATCTCATTCACGGCGATGAACGACCCGAAAGCGACTTTGAGGTTGGTGATTTTAAGGCTCATGAGGTGGCCTTTCTGGCCTTCCTGGCCTTGTTTTTGAGCGCGGAAAGTTTAATTGAAGCAATTCCGCCCGGCAGCAACACGATCACGAGAACCAGGATTGCGCCCTGGAAATAGGACCACATGCTGGGGAAAGTTTGAGCAAGTGTGGATTCCACCCAGCCCAGTACCAGCGCGCCAACTACGGGACCGAATAGGGATGCCCTGCCACCAGCGGCGACGGCGATCACGAACACGATTGATGGCACCACGCCGATTTCTGCGGGTGAAATGATGCCCACGATCGGCACGAACAGCGCTCCGGCGATTCCGGCAATCATCGCAGCAATGACATATGCGGCGGTTTTGATCAATGCGGGATCATATCCTAGGAATCGGACGCGTTCTTCTGCATCTCTGGTGGCCACGAGCAGTTCTCCATAGCGGCTGCGCATGAGCCAATATGAGATAGCCACCAAAGCCAAGAGAACTCCCACTGCGGTGAAGTAAAACATGATGCGGTTAATGGGGTCGTAGACGGCAAAACCCATGAACGATCGAAATCCGGAAAGACCATTGGAACCTCCAAGGGAATCTTGTTGTCCGACCAGCAACACCACGACAGCTGCGGCGAGCGCTTGGTTCACGATGGCAAAGTAGGCGCCTTTGATGCGTCGTTTGAAAATGGAGAAGCCGAGCACAAAAGCCACGATGCCGGGAAGCGCCACAACTGCGATGAGTGCGACTGCCGGGTTGGCAAAAATGGACCACCATTGCGGAACTGTGGTCCCAAAAATCTGCGAATCGCTGTACAGCATGTGCATGGCCATGATGTACGCGCCGATGCCAAAGAACACGCCCTGCCCCAGCGTGAGCATGCCGCCTCTGCCCCACGCCAGCCCGATGCCGACTGCGACGATCGCATAACACACCAAGCGCGACATCAACGTCAGCTGGAATGTGGATAAAAAGAGCGGGGCGCACAGCAATACCGCAGCGAGCGCGGCCAGGCCCAACGCCGCAGTGCGCAGCGTGGGAGCATTTACGACGCTAAGTTTCGGCGTAGTTTTCTTCTTTGCGGGCTTCTTCAGCTTGAGTTGAGTGCTCATACGAGGCTCCTAGTTTGGGTTTGGAAGAGTCCTTGAGGCCTAAACTGCAGGAAGGCAACAACAGCGATGAGCACGATGAACTTCGCGATGCTCGCACCTGTCGTATATTCCACGAATGCTTGAGTAATTCCCAGCACAAAAGCCATGATCACAGCGCCCTTCACCCGGCCGATGCCACCGGCGGCAACAACAAGGAAGGCATCCACGATGTAGTTCTGACCGATGGTGGGGCCGGTCGCGCCAATCAATGTGATAGCTACCCCGGCGATTCCGGCAAGACCGGAGCCCACAAAGAACGTCATTCGGTCAGTAGCTCGGGTATCAATACCTGCGGTTTCCGCGAGGTCGCGGTTCAGAACCACGGCGCGGATGCGTCGGCCCCAGGCAGTGCGATTTAGGAACACAGCTAGTGCAGTCACTGATGCGATGGCCAGCGCCAGGATGAATAGTCGCGCGGTCGGCACCAAGACGCCTAGAACTTCGACGTTTCCGCGGAGAAATTCCGGTGCCCTGACATCCACTGCGGGAGCTCCGAAAATGTTTCGGGCCAGCTGCTGAAGGATCAAACCGACGCCGAATGTGGCCAGCAGCGTGTCTAGTGGCCTGTGATAAAGATACTTCAGCAGGAATTGTTCGAGGAGAACTCCGAAAAGCCCACCGATAATAAAGGCCAGCGGAATGCTGATCAGTAGGGATAAACCGGCAGAACCGACGACCAGCTGCACCACATATGCGGTGTATGCGCCGACCATGATGAACTCTCCGTGCGCCATATTAATAACGCCCATCTGTCCAAAGGTCAGTGACAATCCCACTGCGACCAATAGAAGGACCGATCCAACTGAAAGCCCGGCTACGAGCTGATTGAGTAAAATGTCCATGATTTTTATCTCTTAGGAAGTCGCAGCGGTGGTCTTGGCCCAGTCATAGGAAGACAGGTATGGGTCCGGATCAACTGGGGAATCGGTTTCCCAAATGGTGTCGATCAATCCATCCGGGCGGATTCGGCCGATGCGCGGTGTTTTGGAGATGTGGTGGTTATCGCCGTCAACCACCACGGTTCCTTCTGGTGCATCAAAAGTGGTTCCGTCGGCGGCTGCTTGAATTGCGGCGACATCAAAGGAATCGGCCTTCTCTACCATTTCTTTCCAGAGGTAGAGGCTAGTGTAAGCAGCTTCCATCGGGTCAGAGGTCACTTTGTCCTGGCCGTAGAGGTCCTTGAAATTCTCCACGAAGGTCTCGTTTTCTGGGGTGTCGATGGTTTGGTAGTAGTCCCACGCCACCAGCTGGCCCTCAATATTTGCGGTGCCGATGCCTCCGACTTCTTCTTCCGCAATGGATACTGACATCACCGGAAGGGTGTCTGCATTGAAGCCGAGACTGTTGTACTGGCGGAAGAACGCCACGTTGGAATCGCCATTCAAAGTGTTGAACACGGCATCTGCGTTGGAGTCACGCATGCGGTTGGCGATGGTGGTGAAGTCGGTGGATCCCAACGGCGCGTAGTCTTCGCCGACGATTTCCATACCATTGGCTTCGGCGTAGTCCTTGATGATGGAATTTGCAGTGCGTGGGAAAACATAATCGGAACCGACAAGGAAAAGGCGGTTCAGGCCGTTTTCACGCAGGTAATCAAGAGCCGGGATGATCTGCTGGTTGGTGGTGGCGCCGGTGTAGAAAATATTCGGCGAGGATTCCATGCCCTCGTACTGCACCGGGTAGAACAGCAGGGAGTTGTTGCCCTCAAAGACGGGGAGCATTGCTTTGCGGGAGGCGGAGGTCCATCCACCAAACACGGCTGCAACGCATTCCTGCTGGATGAGGCGTTGGGAGCGCTCGGCGAAGGTGGCGGGTTCGCTGGCGCCGTCTTCTTCAGAGATCTCCAACTGCTTGCCCAAAACGCCGCCGGCTGCGTTGATTTCATCGGCTGCCATGTGCAGGGATTGGTTCACCGTGGTTTCAGAGATAGCCATCGTGCCGGACAGGGAGTTGATGAAGCCGATTTTGATGGAGTCGCCGGATGTATCCACACAGGAAGCTGCGGTGTTGCTCGCGGTTCCATCTGCGGAGGTTGCATCCACTGCGCGGGTGCATGATGCCAGGGCAAAAGCCATCGCGGTGACTGCGGTGACGGTGAATGCTTGTTTAACGATTGGACGGGACATGAATACCTCCGAAGTTAAGGTTTCTATAGCTCTATAGTTTTTAGAGTTTCTGTCAGCCTATAGGTAGTGGTTTTTGAGCTTAAATGTAGTGACGTGTCTTACATTTCAGCCACCCCCGAATTAAGGGAAGTGGCAAAAAACGTCGACAAGCAGGCAACGCCGGCGTACAACTTCGCTGAGCTGGGGCGACTATGGCCCAGCGCCCACAACCCGCTATTCTTAATACCCATGAGCAACGCCAATCCCGACACCACCGCCGCCGAGGCACATCGCCGCAGAACATTCGCCGTAATCGCACACCCCGACGCCGGTAAATCCACCCTCACCGAGGCATTGGCGCTGCATGCACACATCATCTCCGAAGCCGGCGCCACCCACGGCAAAGCAGGCCGCAAAGCCACCGTTTCCGACTGGATGGAAATGGAAAAAGACCGCGGCATCTCCATCGCCTCCTCCGCACTCCAATTCGAGTACGCACCAGAAGGCCACGAAGGCGAGCCCTTCATGATCAACCTCGTGGACACCCCAGGCCACGCCGACTTCTCCGAAGACACCTACCGCGTCCTCATGGCCGTCGACGCAGCAGTCATGCTTATCGACGCCGCCAAAGGCCTCGAACCCCAAACCCTCCAGCTCTTCCGCGTCTGCAAAGCCCGCGGCCTGCCAATCATCACCGTGATCAACAAATGGGACCGCGTCGGCCGCACCCCACTCGAGCTCGTCGACGAAATCGTCAAAGAAATCGAACTCCAACCGACCCCACTGTTCTGGCCAGTTGGTGAAGCCGGCGACTTCCGCGGCCTAGCCCGCATCAACAACGACGGCGAAGCCGAAGAATACATCCACTTCACCCGCACCGCCGGCGGCTCCACCATTGCCCCCGAAGACTTCTACACCCCAGAAGAAGCCATCGAACGCGAAGGCGACGTCTGGGAAAACGCCACCGAAGAAGCAGAACTCCTCGCAGCCGACGGCGCCGTCCACGACCAGGAACTCTTCCTCAACTGCACCACCTCCCCACTGATCTTCGCCTCCGCGATGCTCAACTTCGGCGTCCACCAAATCCTGGACACCCTCTGCCAACTCGCACCATCCCCCGCCGGCCGCGACGCAGACCCCAAAGCCCTCGAAGCCGCCACCTCCGCAATGGACGACCACCGCGACACCACCGACGACTTCTCCGGCATCGTCTTCAAAGTCCAAGCCGGCATGGACAAAAACCACCGCGATACCCTCGCCTTCATGCGCGTCGTCTCCGGCGAATTCGACCGCGGCATGCAAGTCACCCACTCCCAATCCGGCCGCAGCTTCTCCACCAAATACGCCCTCACCGTCTTCGGCCGCACCCGCTCTACCGTCGAAACCGCCTTCCCCGGCGACATCGTCGGCCTCGTCAACGCCGGCGCCCTCGCACCAGGCGACACCATCTTCGAAGGCCGAAAAATCCAATACCCACCAATGCCAAAATTCGCGCCAGAACACTTCCGCATCCTGCGCGCCAAATCACTCGGCAAATACAAACAGTTCCGCAAAGCCCTCGAGCAGCTGGACTCCGAAGGTGTCGTCCAGATCCTCAAGAACGACCTGCGTGGCGACGCCAACCCAGTCATGGCCGCCGTCGGCCCAATGCAGTTCGAAGTGATGCAAGCCCGCATGGAAGTCGAATACAACGTCGAAACCGTCGCCGATCCGATTCCATACTCCGTCGCCCGCCGCACCACCGCCGAAACCGCACCGGAACTGGCGAAGCAGCGCGGCGTGGAAATCTTCACCCGCACCGACGGCGAACTGATCGCCCTGTTCAGCGACAAGTGGCGCCTATCCTTCATCGAGAAGGAGCACCCTGATTTCGTGCTGGAGTCGCTGGTAGCTGAGTAATTAACTGGGCGGCTTTGGTGGCTTGGGCTGCTTGGGATTTTTGCTTGTCGACGTCAGGTTGCAGGTGGCCCGGGCCCGGCTGGCCAGTTCGGGGTGTGCTGGCTTGTCGGTATGTTGATGCAGGGCATGGGTGTGTGCCCGGTATCAGACACACTGGGGCGACTGACAACAGGCACAACAACATGACAACAACTCAGCAATAACAAGAGCTAGAACAACCGGCCCTCATCACCAGGATCCGGCTCAGGACCAGGTGGATCCGGCGGGCCCGGCGGTTCCGGTGGCGGGCCATGATGCTTACGCCTCGCCCACGCACCACCGGAACGATCAGCAGCAGCCGACCGGTTAAACACCGGCCCCTCACCACCCACTGGGTAGTGACCTACTCTGCCAGTAACGGGATCGCGGTCCATAAACCCTTTACCATTGACCCCACTGCGAGTGTCATCGTTGCGGGGGTGGTGATTAAAACACTGATGTGTGAGGTTGACGAGGTTGGTCAACCCACCCCGAATCCAGGGATCTAAATGATGAACCTCGCACTCTAACTGCGGGCGATCACAATTCGGGGCCGAGCACACCAACTCAGAAGCAAACAACGCGATGCGTTGGGTGAGGTTGGCTGAGCGTTGCATCCTATTGACATTGAGCGGCTGCCCGGTGGCTCCATCCAACAACACGGCAAAGTCGTATTTCGCGGCGATGAGATTCATGATCTCCGCCAGGTTCAACGAATAGCCTGTGTTCGTGGGGTACAGCTTATTCAATATGCTCCCATCGCCATGATCACCGTGGTTGATCTCGTCAAGATCATCGGTGGTCATGGAGATGATGATGCTGGCTGTTCCACCACGAGCTGGGGTGACAATACCGTGGTTGTAGATCTCCATGATGTGATGCAACGCATCCGCATGGCGTTGCCCGCGGGTGCGCATATCTTCTGCTGCTGGGGTATCGACGAGGTTGCCGCGTTTTGCTAGTGGTGCGGTATTCGCGGTGATCAGCGCTGCAGTGGCAGCAGGCACGAGGCGCTGATGCGGACCATGTTGTCGGCATCGGGTTTACCTACCGAGAGGTAGCGCCTTTTCATGGCGGTGATGGGGTTGGGGTTGTTTTTATTGGCGGTGGTGACGTGGTGGCGTAGCCACGTGCGGAGGTCTTCTGGGGTGCGCCAGATCGCTTGACTCAGGGCTTGGGTGCGTAGCTCCTCGGCGCTGGGTGTGGTATTCGGGTTGAGGCGGGCGAGTTCGTCGGTGATGATGGCGTGTTTTTCCGCGCTGATCCGTGGCCCACGAGGCTTATCACCATCATCATCGGGCTTGCCTTTCCCATCGTCAGGGTTCGGTTCAGGGTCGGGGTCATCGTCGCCGGAGTCGTCATCACCCGGTCCGCCGTCAGGACCGGCGTCGGGATTGCCACCATTACCGCCGTTGCCAGATCCAGAGTTTGGCTTCGGTATGGGGTAGAGGGAGTGGGCGAGATTGATGCGGTGGTGGGCGCGTGCTTTGGATAGGCCGAAGGTGGTGGTGAGGTAGTCGATGAGGTGGGTGGAGCCAATGGTGTGGGCGGCGTTGGTGCGTTCGGCGAGGGCTGTGGTTTGGGCGGCGATGGTGGCGTGGTGGTTGATGGTGTGTTCTAGGGCGATGAGGTCGGGCTCAATGGCCTTGTATTGGTCTGGGGTGACACCATGGTCAAGCATGCTGGCCAAATGGTTGTCGATGGCGTTGAGTGCTGTGGTCAGTGCTTGGACGTGTGTGGTGATGCTCATGGTGTCTTCCCCCTTTCCCGTTTAGTTCCCCGTGCTAATACCAACCACCATACCCGCTCACACTTTCGAACGCAAGGGTGATATTCAAACACTTATTCAAAATCTGATCGCACTAGAGTTACGCCCAATCCTTCCCTAAATCTCTCCAATCTTCCAGGTCAAAGAGAGTTATCCACAGGTAACGCGTACCTCAAAATAGTTATCCACAACGGCAGGCACCTCAAAGCGCCACTCTCCCCCATTCCCTCCTAGCCTATGGGTGTCTCACACTCTAAATTTAAGGAGAAATCATGAAACCTGGCCATTTCTACTGCGAACACTGCGGCGTTGCACACTTCGGAGCACCTGCACTTAACCTCAAGCTCCCCGACCCCGTTATAGAGGCTCAATCGCGCGGACATCGAGTTTCTACAGGATCATCGGTGTGCCAAATTTTGAACCCGAAACCGAAGCGTCATTTCATCAAATCAAACATCGAAATCCCCATCGATGGAGGTAAGAAGAAGCTCGATTATGGAGGTTGGGTTGAGGTGGAACACTCTGACCTCATGACATATCTGAATTATCGCAATGTGATGAAAAAGGTTCGCATCCCAGGATTCTTGGCAAGCAAATTCCCAGGCCTCGAAGACTCTTATGGGACGCCAGTTCTTTTAACTGTGAAGCATGAAGACTATTACCCGCATTTCCAGCCACTCGAAGAATCCTCGAGCATGTACCAAGACTTCCACAAAGGAATTTCCTCGAGGGAAGCTGACCTTCGAATCAATAGTTGGCTACTAGTGACTCATGAGTACATGCGCTAGTTACAGGATCGAAGTAATGCCCATTATGCACAGAACCAGTGACACGAGATAGCCCGACCATTTGGTGACTCTCTCTTTATTTTGACCAATCAGTTCAAACAACCTACCAACAGGACTTTCAGGGTATTTGCGAACCATTCCAACGAGAATTGCCACGATAATCGGCAGACTCAGAGCCAAGGTCGCATAGACCACAAGTCCGCCATACCTAATTTCTGGACTGAAATTGCCAACGCTCAAATATCCAAGCCCTGCATAAAAAGGTACAGATGTCGCTGACTGAACGATTCCAAGGATCAATCCGGCTCCAACAGTTTTCCAACTAGGAGTTTTTACTGGCGCTAGGAATCCATCAAGCTTTCTAGTGCTGTCGGTTTTAGAAACCAGTGTCGCAACGAAGGAAACGATGCCAGTTACAAGAAGGATGACTCCGAACCAGATTGAATCCAAAAAGCCCTGAACTAAATCCTCTAGTCCATCAAAAACGAGCATCACCAAAATACTGAGGAGGAAAACGCCAAGCCAATCGCCGGCAACCAGTAGCGTGGCGATTGGCCCATATTTACCCTTGCGAGGCAGCAAAGCAGCAATAGCGACGATTATGCCAATGAGCAGGACATTTACGGAGTCCATTAATGCAAAACTCACGGCATGAAACAATTGGGACACCTTTGATCGACAGCAGTTTTCAACTCAAGCAGGGACATAAAAGTCGGGTTGCCTAGATGTTTCGACATTACCCTTGCTTAAAGAATCGACCACAATCCCCGATTGCGTTACTGCGCCGTCAAAACAAACACCGTCAAAACAAGTTACTGCTTAATTGGCGCCTCGGTGACGATAATTCCGTCAGAGTCCGCGTAGACGTAATGGCCAGGAATGAAGTCAATGCCACCAATCGATACCACTACGTCTCGTTCGCCGGAACCAGTTTTAGTGGATTTCCGCGGGTTGGTTCCAAGGGCTTTACAACCAAAGGTCATGGTGCCGATGACTGCGGAGTCTCGAATTGCTCCGTTGACAATTACTCCGGACCAACCATGATCTTTTCCAAGTCCTGCAATGATGTCGCCAACTAGCGCGGTGTGCACGGATGCGTCGCCGTCGATAACCAGCACTCCCCCAGGATTATCCTCGCTCAGGATGGATTTCAGGAGGGCGTTGTCTTGGAAGCATTTCACGGTGGTTATTGTTCCGTGGAATTCTGTGGCACCTCCAAGGTTTTGAAACTGAGTGTCGCATGATTGCGCGTTGTCGCCGATGATGTCTACGAGGTCTGCGGTGGCAATGAATTCTGGAGCACTTTGAGTCATGCCCACAGCATAGAACTAAAACAGTATGCTTGTCCTGCTAAATGTGAGTTTTTAAGAGATTCATCCCACATAATTATGAAAAAACCAGATTGCCCACAAATTAGTCTTCGAACTTTAATCAACACCACACCCAAAGCTAAACTTGCACTCGTTGTGCAAAATTACATTCAGGCTGAAAGATTCCTAAAGGGACTCCGTCCGAATAATTGGAAAGCCCAGAAGAACAGTCAACTCCTAGATTAAAGGATAATCGTGGCGAAATTCCTGTATAAGTTAGGCTCCACGGCCTATCAAAAGAAATGGCCGTTTCTTGCGGTCTGGCTCGTGATTCTCATAGGTATCACGGCGCTGGCGGGGCTGTATGCCAAGCCAACGTCGAGTAGCTTCTCTATCCCTGGTCTTGATTCTGTCACGACCATGGAGAAGATGCAGGAGCGTTTCCCTGGTTCGGATGATGCAACATCGGCTCCCACTGGTTCTGTCGTCATTCAGGCACCGGAAGGCAAGACCCTCACTGATCCTGAGGTTGAGGCTGAAATAAACCAGATGCTTGATGAGGTTCGGGCGACTGGTGTGCTGAAGGATGCTGATTCCGTTGTGGATCCTGTGTTGGCTGCGCAGGGTGTGGCTGCTCAGATGACCCCAGCCCTGGAGGCTCAGGGTGTACCAGCGGAGAAGATCGCCGCAGATATTGAGTCGATTAGTCCACTGAGTGCAGATGAGACTACCGGCATCATCTCGATGACTTTTGATGCAGATTCCGCCATGGATGTATCCGCAGAGGATCGTGAGAAGGTCACCAATATTCTTAATGAATACGATGACGGCGATCTGACTGTTGTCTACAACGGCAACGTGTTTGGCGCAGCTGCAACCAGCTTGGACATGACCTCTGAGCTCATCGGCCTGCTGGTGGCTGCGGTCGTTCTTATCGTGACCTTCGGTTCGTTCATCGCTGCCGGTATGCCGCTGATCTCTGCAATCATTGGTGTCGGAATCGGCATCATGGGCATTCAGTTAGCCACGGCGTTTACTGATTCGGTCAATGACATGACTCCTACCCTGGCGTCGATGATTGGTCTGGCTGTCGGTATCGACTACGCGCTGTTCATCGTGTCCCGTTTCCGCAATGAGTTGATTTCTCAGACTGGCGCTAATGATCTCGAGCCAAAGGAATTGGCTGAGCGTCTGCGCACCATGCCGTTGGCTGCTCGTGCGCATGCGATGGGAATGGCTGTGGGCACTGCGGGTTCTGCGGTTGTATTCGCGGGTACCACGGTGCTGATCGCTCTGGTTGCTCTGTCGATCATTAATATTCCATTCCTAACCGTGATGGCCATTGCTGCTGCAATCACCGTTGCCATCGCAGTTCTGGTTGCTCTGTCCTTCCTCCCAGCTCTGCTTGGCCTGCTTGGCACTCGCATCTTCGCAGCACGCGTGCCTGGACCTAAGGTTCCGGATCCTGAGGACGAGAAGCCAACGATGGGTCTGAAGTGGGTCCGCCTTGTGCGCAAGATGCCGGTGGCTTACCTGCTGGTTGGCGTCGTTTTGCTTGGTGCAATCGCAATTCCTGCGACCAATATGCGCCTGGCCATGCCGACTGATGGCACCTCCACGCTGGGCACCGCGCCGCGCACGGCGTATGACATGACGGCAGATGCGTTCGGCCCGGGCCGCAACGCGCCCATGATTGCGCTTATCGACGCAACCGACGTCCCTGAGGAAGAACGCCCATTGGTGTTTGGACAGGCGGTGGAGCAATTCTTGAACACTGATGGTGTGAAGAATGCTCAGATCACTCAGACCACGGAGAATTTCGATACCGCGCAGATCCTGATTACCCCAGAATTTGATGCGATCGATGAGCGCACCTCTGAAACTCTCGCAACTCTTCGTGCAGATGCTGAGACCTTCGCTGATGACACCGGCGCGACGTATGGCATTACTGGCGTCACCCCAATTTACGATGACATCTCTGCTCGCCTCGGCGACGTCCTGGTTCCTTACGTTCTGATCGTTTTGGTTCTAGCGTTCCTCGTGCTGTTGCTCGTGTTCCGGTCCATTTGGGTTCCATTGATCGCGGCTCTGGGCTTTGGCTTGTCAGTTCTGGCTACCTTTGGTGCTACCGTGGCGATCTTCCAAGAAGGTGCTTTCGGCATCATCGACGATCCTCAGCCACTGCTGTCCTTCTTGCCGATCATGCTCATCGGCCTGGTATTTGGTCTGGCCATGGATTACCAGATCTTCCTCGTTACTCGTATGCGTGAGGGCTTCACCAAGGGCAAGACTGCGGGCAACGCAACGTCGAATGGTTTCAAGCACGGTGCCCGCGTGGTCACTGCTGCGGCGCTGATCATGGTGTCTGTGTTCGCGGCATTCATAGCGCAGGACATGGCGTTTATTAAGACCATGGGCTTTGCTCTGGCCGTTGCTGTGTTCTTCGATGCCTTCGTTGTTCGCATGATGATTATCCCTGCAACAATGTTCCTGCTTGATGACAAGGCTTGGTGGCTACCTAAGTGGTTGGATAAGATTCTTCCCAACGTTGATGTTGAAGGTGAGGGTCTTAGTGAACTACATGAGGCTCGCACCGAGGAACTGAAGGAAAATGTAGGTGTCGGGGCTTAGAGAAACAAAAAAGGCTGCTACGCGGACAGCATTGTCACGTGCTGCTGCGGAGATCGCCTTGATGGAAGGCCCTGAGGCGTTCACGGTTGCGGCCATTGCAGCTGCAGCCGGGGTCTCCCCCCGGACTTTTCATAACTACTTCCCTTCTCGGGAAGACGCATTGGTGCAATTTGTGGTCATTCGCGTTCAGGAACTCACGGATCAGCTATACGAGTTTCCTACAAGCGTGCCCCCACGAGATGCCATTGAACAATTGGTGATCAACCAATTGCGGGATGGCGATGACGCTATGGATTCTTTCAGCGCAATGTTTCGAATCGGTGAGATCCTTGAAAATCTTGACCCCATCAAGTGTGTTATCGATAAGGAGCGACTCATTGCTCCGTTGCTTGAGTTCATGGTTGAACGTGACAAAGACCTTGACAAGTTCGATGCGGCAACTCTGATCCATTTGCATGCAGCGGCAATTGCAACCTCGCTGCATACGTTTTACCAAGCTCCCGAGCCCCGGGACATAGAAGATGGAGTCGCATTGATCCGTCGGGCATGCGCCTGGATTAAGAAATAAAAATTGTGGTGTGTGAACCTCCCCCAAACCTCCCCCAAGATTCACACACCACAATTTTTTATTCGTAGAAGCTTCCTGTTGATTGGCTTGATCCGGAGCTTCCTGCAAGGAACTCTCGGACGCTGCTGCCTTCACTGGATCCAGAGCTTCCCGCTACGCTGCCGATAACGGTGCCAAGACTCACATCAGACGACAGCTCAGAAGAAGACTCACTAGAGGACACACCGTTAGGGTTATAGATCGGGATCGGACCACCATCAAGCCCGAAGCCCTGCATCATCAACGGGAAGAAGCGGTGGAGCGCTTCGTTCCAGTAATCCCAGGCGTGGGTTCCGGTTGGTCGGAAATCATAGTTAATGTTGTCAATGCCCATTTGATCAGTCGCAGCCTTAAGATTATGGGTGCAGGTGTTGGACATAGCTTCGATTTCAAATCCGACCAGAACGCGGTTTTTGAACGCATCCTCATCAATCGGTGCGTTGTCACCGATGACATCTAGTTCAGAGAACACACCGGAACCGGCGAAGATGTAGAGGTTGTCTTGTTCTTCCAGCTTCGCGGCGTTGAGCAACGGATCGTTGTAGCGGGAGTAATCACTGTCTACTTCACCAAAGATTTGCTCAGGCACGACATTGCCGTTGTAGGCGGTGGCTGCGATGCCACGGCGTCCCATCCAGGAGTTGGTTTCGGCACATCCAGAAAATGAGCCGACAGAGGAATAAAAGTTGGGGTCATGCGTCGCAAAGTTCAGCACCGATCCCCCGGACATGGACATGCCGACGATGCTGCGTTGCCCGTTTGCGCCGATGGCCGCTTCTAGCGGCTCGGGTAGTTCGTGCATGAGGAATGTTTCCCACTGTTGCGCACCACCCATGGATTCGCTTTCGCCTGCCCAGTCAGCGTAGAAACTAAAAGATCCGAGCATGGGCATGATGAGGTTGATGTTGTTGTCGCTGGTTAATTCCTCAAGGTCGGTGCGGGTGACCCAGTTTTGGCCGCCTTAGCCACCGTCGCCGCCGCCGAGTGCGTAGACCGTTGGGCCAGGCACGGTGTTGTCTTCTGGCACGACCCAGACTAGAGGAATGGTGCGTCCCATTGATGGCGAGTACGCGTTGATTTGGCGGATGCGATCACCGTCAACGCCGACGAATCGCTCAAGGCGCGCAAGAACTTCTGGCTCCATGTCGATGGTTGCTTTGGGTAGGTCGTCTTTGCCGAGGGGGTAGCGCGGATCGGTGTACTGCGGGAGTGCGGAGGTCACGACGCCAGATGAGGCGGTGGCATCTGATGAGCCCCAGCTGGTTAGTTTGCTTCCGAAGTAGGGAAGATTGGATAACCCTTCGGGACGATCCTTGATGTCGTCGATCGGGTTGTAGTTCATGTTTGGATCCATGCCGTAGTCAAATGCAGAGTCTTGAGCTGCTGCGATGCCGGTGCCTGTCAGTACAGTTCCGAATCCGATTGAACTAGCAACCGCTACCGAGAGGACGCGGGAAATTCCTTTACGCACTGTTAACTCTTCCTTTTTCCTATGCATTATTTTGGGCATGCACTTGTCATATCTTCACAGACGTATGGTTTTGTAACAACCTCCCCCAAAATCCCTAAAGTTTCCCCGGTGCATATCCTTAAAGGTATGGAAATTCCGCTGCCCACATCCCTTATCGATGTCATCACTGATGGTGCCCTCGGCCAAACCTGCATTGATCAGGCATTTGCTGCCCAATTGGGGCGAGTTACTGGTGTCGAATTCAACCTTTCTGACGATAAAACCGCGGCTGAAGTGAGGATCAATAAGGCGTCGGGGAGTCCTTTTGATACCACCGGTGAAGTCATTGCGTGGATTAATAATCAGGAATTTGAGTGGGTCAGCTCGCGCGGTGAGGATTTGGGACTGCCTGAATTGCAGGGCATTCAGCCGCTCAACGATGATCTGATCACCGCCGCACGTACGCTGTATAGCAATGCGCCGGCGTTCATCGCCCCGCTGCGCGATGGTCGCAGGGCGTTGGTTGCGATCAATCACACGCCAAAACTGGTTGATATCCGTCGCACGCTCATCGAAGGCCTGCAGGCGCTGAAGCCTGGAACTGACCTCAAACGGGCATTGACTTCATTTGCTGCATTCTGCGAACTGGGCATCCGATTCGATGACAACCGCATCTCCTTCAGCGATGGCACCTCACTGTTGCTTCGTGGCGGCAAAGTCATCGAAATCGCAGGCGGGCTGAGCTTGCGCGACGTACGCGCGGATGCGGCGTTCATGTCCGCTGAGCATCAATTGCTTTTCGACGCCATCTCATCGTCTCACAACGTCACCTTTGACCCACACACCAACGTGGCGACCGTGGCAAACGAACACCAAGTTCACGCCATCCCCCTTGCTGTTATCGACGGCACGCGTTGGGTATGGACATGGTCTTTAAAAGAACTCAATGGTCAAGCAACTGAAGGCCTTGGCCGCTTTGGTTTCGATAACGGCCTACTACTGCTCACCAATGCAGAGATCCTTGCTGAGGAAGCCACCGCATTCAACCTGATTGATGTGGCTAAACAGGTGCTCAACACTTGGACGCACACCATCGTGCAGCAACCTGATGGCACCAGAATTGTCCTGCTGCTGGATCATCCTCGGCTGCAGCTTCCGCCAGCATCACATGCAGCTGTTGAGGCCACGCTGTATCACCAGCTACCAGGCGATATTGATGCCCGCCGCGCGGTGGCGTCCTATGCAGCTCACCGACAGCTTCCTTTTGATGGCTACGCACTCACCGTTGAGGGCCAACAAGTCGGCGTGACTTTTGACGGCGAGCATTTAACAAAGGTGGGCTAGTTTTCTAGCAAAACCCAACCGACGATGGCCAGCGCAGGCAGCACCATCACTGCGATGAGCAGCCACGCTCCCCCGCGCGCCATGTTGATGACGGTCGTGTGGCCATCATCGAGTTCCACGAAAACTCGTTTGTCTGAAGCATCGTGGTAGATCATGCCCCATTTCAGTTCGGAATCATCTTCCCGAATTGGAATGGCACGATCAATCGCCACCTGGCCGCGACGCAAGGAAATCATCAACGCCCAAGCCAACACCGACACAGCGATGATGTAAACGGCCATCTCAAGATGCGTGGTGGCACCTGGGCCGTTGAGTCTTAGCGATGAGATGCTCAAAATCGCTGCGAGGAAGAAACTAAACCAGCCGATACAGCTTTGAATATTGTTCAAAAACGCCCAACGCCGAGCAATCTGAATGGCAGATGCATCCGGGTGATCGGACGCGAGGTTCTTGGACTGCGCGGAAATCAGCAGCGAAATACCTAAAGAAATCACCAGAACCAGCACTGCACCGGCAATGACTCTGGCAATGAGTGTTTCCCGGCTCATCGGGGGTGCATACGATCCACCCAGCGCGACAAGCCCACTGTTGACTCTTTCGGGCATTTTGTTGGGCACGAGGGTGAGCATCGTTATTGCTGCCACCACATCAAATATGATGACCCCAACAATTCCCAGGTACCAAGTCCAAGGAACGGCGATCTTGCCCAGCGGCTTCACTGCCCTACCCTTCTTCAAGCATTGTGCAAACATGGCCCCATCCACCGAAAGGGCCATTGCTACGCTATCAAAAGTTTGGCGGTTTTATGAACTGTGCTGGAACAAGGTCACAAAATGTGACTCATCAACATCTTCGTAGTTGGCTGGGGAGAAGGCTGCATTGCGGTCTTTATCAACCAACACTGCACGCACACCTTCAGCAAAATCAGGCTGGCGGATCATATAAAGAGACATCGCCAATTCATTGTCCAAGCCTTCACGCAGAGTGGTCGCCTCACTGTTTTGATGCATCAGCTTCACGGTAGCCACCACCGATGCCGGTGCTGCCGACGCCATCAGCTCATCCACCTTGGCAACAAATTCAGCATCGGGGTGAGACCGGAGGGAGGCGTCGATAAGCGCCCAAGAGCTGTGCCCAAAGGTCTCCTCAATCTGGCTGGCGACGCCGGCCAACTCGCTGCTGCCCGTAGGTTGCGTGGAGAATTTCTCCAGCGCGCCATCAAGCGACTCGTTCAAGACCGCATCAATGAACCCCTGCGCATCCTCAACAAAATGCGTTGCGACGCCAGCCCACAGCATATCGGCAGGGCTCATGCGCCACCCGGTCACCGCCAAAAATGTGGCGATGGCCAGCGACGATGCACGCTGACCGAAATAAGTAAAGCCCACATCGGGAACATAGCCGATCGCCATCTCAGGCATCGACGCGAACGCTTTTTCCGTGACGATCCGGTGCGATCCATGCATGGAAATTCCCATTCCGCCACCCATCGCGACGCCGTTGATCACAGAAATGACCGGCTTCGGATAGGTTCCCAACGTGTTGTTCATCGCGAACTCATCGATGAAATACTTATCGCCGGCCGCAACATCGCCCTCCAACACGCTCTCACGGACCGCGCGCACATCACCGCCGGCACAAAATGCACGCTCCGAGGATGAGTAAATGAGAACCTGCTGCACCTGATCATCATCAGCCCAAGTGGTTAGAGCTTCCTGAACGAGATCGATCATTTCCTGATTAAGAGAATTGAGCGCTTCGGGACGATTAAGCTCCACCATACCGGTGGAATTCTGGACAAAAGTGTTCACTACGTTAGACATGAGAACCAGTGTGGCACATCACAGGAAATCTTCGCGGGTGTTTAGACAACCCGGATGTGACAGAATGGGCGATCAAGACATAATCGGAAAGGAATCCAAACAAATGGACTTTCGCCTCGTCGCGACAGACATGGACGGCACACTTTTAAACACCCACCACGAAGTCCCAGAGAAATTTTGGGACATCCTGGAACAAATGCGTGCCAAAGGAATCGCCTTCGCACCAGCCAGCGGGCGCCAATTAGCCACCTTGCAAAAACAATTCGGGCACGCCGGTGAACCCATTTCTTACATCGCAGAAAACGGCACCGTGGTAGTCCACGACGGCGAAATTATCTCCCTGACCACCATCGACTCCGACACCGTACACTCCATCATCGATGCCGTGCGCGCATCCGACATCGATATGGGAGTAGTGGTCTGCCGACCAGAACGCGCCTACGTCGAACGCAACGACGAAGCTTTCCGCGCCGAAGGCCTGAAATACTACGTCTCCATCGAGGAAGTCCAAGACCTCCACGAAGCAGTCAACAATGAAGTAATCAAGGTAGCGATCTTTACATTCCAAGATGCCGAAAAGGACTGTGCCCCCATCATCCGCGCAGCCTCCCCCAACGCCAACGTTGTTGTCTCCGGCCAGCACTGGGTCGATGTCATGGATCCTTCAGCCAACAAGGGCCAAGCTTTGGCTGCTCTCCGCGATGCCCTCGGATTGGAAGAATCCCAAACTCTCGTGTTTGGCGACTACCTCAACGACACTGAATTGATCAAGGCCGCCGGCAAGTCTTACGCCATGTCCAATGCCCACCCGGACATTTTAGAATTGGCCGACGAAATTGCACCATCCAACATTGAAGAGGGCGTTATTGTGGTGCTGGAGAAGTTGCTTAACGGTTAACGATTACAGGCAGCGGGTTCAGGCGAAATGGTTAGGATCCACCACAGATCCGTCGATTCTTGGGCGGTGTGGTGAGTCCTTGTCCTGGAACCTTGCAGGAGACTTTCAGAAAGTAGCTTTTGAGGCTTAAGGCCTGGCGAACCGCAAAAATCCGCCCCCGGACCGCAGCAAATGTCCAATTTCAATCGAAAATTTGCTCTAATAGATCCCTATTATGCAAATATTTGTTCGATTTTAGAACTCGCCAGCGATTCGTGACGAGAAGTTGATCAGTAATCCTGTAGCAACTGTTCAGGAATCACTTGTGCCCCACCAGCCTCAAAATGGAGCCCTTCCAGAATCACTTTTAAGCGCCTGAACGAGCCCCACCCACACTGAAGTCCTATTTGGGGCTTTTCAACCCCTTAAAAGGCGTTCTATTTCTTGGACTTCTTCTTGCCTTTCCCTCCGGAAGACTTCTTCTTATCCGAGTTCTTTCCTGCAGCCTTAGCTGGCTTCTTTGCTTTCTTGGCTTTTTCTTCTTTCTTGATGCGCTCTTCTTCCAAGTGTGCTGCCACATCTGGAACATAACGGAACTCATCGCGAGGGGGACGTACATAATCAGATTCAGAATCTGGGCGATGAGGGATTTCCGGCAATGGACGATCGATCTTCTCATAAGGAATCGTCGAGAGCAGATGCGAAATGACGTTGATGCGGGAACGCTTCTTGTCCTCAGATTCCACCGTGTACCACGGTGCTGACGGGATGTCCGTGTGGATGAACATCTCATCTTTTGCGCGTGAGTAATCTTCCCAGCGGGTGATCGATTGTAAATCCATTGGCGACAACTTCCACCGGCGCAGCGGATCGCTCAGGCGGTCTTCGAAACGCTCAATCTGCTCTTCATCAGATACAGAGAACCAGTATTTACGCAGGTGAATGCCATCTTCCACCAACAGGCGTTCAAAGATTGGTGCCTGGTGAAGGAATCGGCGGTACTCCTGGGAGGTGCAAAATCCCATGACGCGCTCGACTCCTGCACGGTTGTACCAGGAGCGGTCAAAGATAACGATCTCACCAGCAGTCGGCAATTTTTCGATGTAGCGCTGGAAATACCACTGCCCTTTTTCCCGAGAGTTTGGGGTGGGCAGCGCTTCGATCCTTGCGGACCGGGGGTTGAGGTACTGCGTAATGCGCTTGATCGCAGAACCTTTACCAGCGGCGTCGCGGCCTTCCATGACGATGACCACGCGCGCACCGGTTTCCACAACCCATTGTTGCAAATCGACGAGTTCGGCTTGAAGTCTTTTTAGTTCTTGTTCATAAGCCTTTTTATCCAGCTTTGACGGATTTTTCCGGAAGTCTGGGAGATTTTGACCGTCTTTTTTCTTTCGCATGTTTTAAGCGTACAAGGTCAATGGTCAGAGATTAACAAAAAGTTAATATTCCCTGCATTAAAACATGCAAAAAGCCTTGTCGCTAAAGTCTTTCCGCTAGCAACAAAGCTTTTACGGGCTCCTTAGTAGACGGTGAAATCGCTGAAACGTTCCCAATCCTTCTTCTTGGAAAACTCACTCTGAATAATCATTGGAGTTTGTTGCAGCAACGGTGGAAGTGTTTCTTGAGCTCGCAAGAAGTGCTCGCTCTTCTTATGTTCCGCCGCACCTTCATCCGTCCACACACCAATTACAAGGTACTCGCCTGGGTAATCGGTGTTGCGGAACCAATCAAAGTAGAGACAGCCTTCCTCTGTCCTGGTTGACTCAGTGAATTTGTCGACTGTGTAGCGGAATGTATCCACGTACTTAGCCTTGGGCTTGAAGCGAATGTTGACGATATGCATAACTTAAGCTTACTTCGTTTCACAAAACTTTGACCCAAAATTAGCCAACCAGCAAAGGTCATATTTTAGTTGACTGCGAACTCTGCCATGCGGTCCCACTCAGTCTTGCCCTCGATAAGGGTGTTGATGATCTCTGGGGTCTCAGACAGGATGGTTGGGAACAGCTCACAGGCCGCCTTGAAGTGGTCGCTGTTGACGTGAGCTTCGGCAGCGTCGTCCTGGAATGCTTCGATGAGGATGAACTCGTTTGGGTTGTCGGTGTTAATTGACCAATCGAAGAAGATGTTGCCTTCTTCTGCACGGGTCTTTTCCGTAAACTCCGCTACCTGCTCGCGGAAGGTGTCTACATATTCTGGCAATGGCTTGAATTTCACATTAATCAAAATCACGACCACCACTGTACCGATCTTGTTTAGCCAGTTCAGACTAGGCTGGGAACCAGTGACCCCGCACACATTTCATGAAGGGAGTTCAACCATGAGTTCGCTCGATAATGCCCCACTGCTGGAATTGGATATTCAGGAATGGGTAAACCACGAAGGCTTGAGCAATGAGGACCTGCGCGGCAAGGTTGTGGTGGTGGAGGTGTTTCAGATGCTGTGTCCTGGATGTGTGAATCACGGTGTCCCTCAGGCTCAAAAAATCCACCGCATGATTGATGAATCCCAAGTGCAAGTCATCGGGCTGCACAGCGTGTTTGAGCACCATGATGTGATGACGCCTGAGGCTTTGAAAGTGTTCATCGATGAGTTTGGGATCAAGTTCCCCGTGGCAGTGGATATGCCGAGGGAAGGCCAGCGGATTCCTTCGACGATGAAAAAGTATCGTTTGGAAGGTACACCCAGCATCATTTTGGCTGATCGAAAAGGGCGGATTCGTCAGGTGCAGTTCGGGCAGGTTGATGATTTCGTGCTGGGGTTGCTGCTCGGTAGTTTGCTGTCAGAAACGGACGAAACCTAGAGCGCTTTGGTCTGCAGGCCGGCGCAGACGGTGTTGGATGCGTGGGTGGCGGCGTCGATAAGCGAAAAATCTTTATGCAGGGCGGCGATTAATGCTGCGGCGTAGACGTCGCCTGCCCCTTTGGCCGTGGTATCGACTGTGGCAGAGGCGATTTCCTGGACGCTGTCACGGGTGACGATGCGGGTGACGGTGGTGCCCATAGTTTCAGTGGCGCTGGTGATGATGATCCACTCGCCAAACGGGCCGAGCAGCGAGCGCGGATCGCCGGAGCCAACCATGTGGGAGAGCTCGAAAGCATTTGGAATGATTCCGGTAGCCAGAGGGCATAAGTCCTGGCAGATGGCGGTTGCGATCTCGTCGGCGACATAAATTCCCACGTCACTGTCCCCCATTATGGGATCCACCACGATGCGCACATGCGGGTGGGTTTCGCGGATTTTCTGCAGCCACGCAGCGACCACACGCACCTGAGATGCAGAGGCAAAATAGCCGGTGGAAATGGTGGAAACCTCATCGATAATCCCCAGATCCACCAGGTCTTGCAGCGCGTCGGCGAGCCATTGGTCCGACATCGGCTGGCGGTGAGAACTGGCATAACGCGGCATGGAACTTAACACCACGGTGGGGACAGCGACCACGCGGAGGCCTTCGTTGTGCATCACCGGAATGGCAGCGCTGAGCCCCACGGAACCATAAACCACCTGGCTGCCGATCATCACCACATCGGCGCGACGCTGGACAAACTCCAGCTGCGCGCGCTGCTCTAAAATCTCCTCGCCTGCCGACGGCATGAACTAGCCCTCGATTTCCTCACCGAGTTCCAGCCACTGCATTTCCAGCTCGCCGTGTTCTTCCTGCACAGCGCGAAGCTTGGTGTCCAGCTCGGTGAGCTTTATGGTGTCCATGGCCTCCGCTGCATCAGCGAGCTGCTGATTAAGCTTGTCCATTTGCTGGTCAAGCTTGCCCATTTTGCGCTCCAGGGCGTTCATTTCCTTGGTGATGCGGTGGCGTTCTTGGGAGGAAATTCCGGAACTTTCCACAGAAGTGGCAGCCTGCTCTGTTGCAGCAGAAAAGGTTCCAGCCTGCGTGGCCGCACCCAAGTTCAGCACTCCACTGTCTTCGGCGGCGGCCATCGCTGCTCGTCGCTGCAGGTACTCTTCAATTCCGCCTGGCAGGTTGGTGAGCTTGCCATCGCCGAAGAGTGCCCAGGTGGAGTCGGTGACGCGTTCGATGAGGTAACGGTCGTGGGAGATAACCACCATGGTGCCTGGCCATCCGTCGAGGAGGGATTCCAGCTCTTGGAGGGTGTCAATGTCCAGGTCATTGGTGGGCTCGTCGAGGAGCAGCACGTTTGGTTCGGCCATGAGCACGCGGGTGAGTTGGAGTCGGCGGCGTTCACCACCGGACAGGTCACCAACTGGGGTGCGTTGCCTCTTGGGTGAAAATCCGAGGCGTTCAGCTAGTTGGGAAGCGGAGACCTGCTTGTCGCCCATCATCACGTAGGAAGCAACATCTTCAACGCAGTCAATGAGGCGGCGGCTGAGGTCTAGGTCATCGAGTTCCTGGCGGAGCCATCCCAGTTTGACGGTTTGGCCTTCGATGCGTTTGCCTGCCTGAAGTGGGTGCTCGCCGGCAAGGGTGCGCAGCAGGGTGGTTTTGCCGGAGCCGTTGACGCCGACAAGACCGATACGCTCGCCTGGAGCCAAACGCCAGGTGAGGTCTTCTACCAGGATGCGATCATCCGGAGTTGCAACTGTGGCGTCTTCAAGTTCAATGACAACGCGGCCTTGCCTGGACTTAGAAAATGCCATGAGCTCGACTTTGTCGCGTGGTGCTGGCACGTCTGCGATCAAGGCTTCGGCGGCTTCGATGCGGTATCGAGGCTTGGAGGTTCGTGCTGGTGCACCGCGGCGCAGCCATGCGAGTTCTTTACGCGCGAGGTTTTGGCGGCGCTGCTCAATGGCATCTGCTTGGCGGGCGCGTTCGGCGCGGGCGAAGGTCCAGTCGTTGTAGCCGCCTTCGTAGGAATCCACCACGCCGTCGTGAACTTCCCAGGTGGTGGTGGCAATTGTGTCGAGGAACCAGCGATCGTGTGTGACCACAACAATGGCGATGCGGCGTGACAGCAGGTAGGACGCCAACCATTGCACGCCTTCCACGTCGAGGTGGTTGGTGGGCTCGTCGAGCACGATCAGGTCAAGGTCGCGAACCAGCGCGGCGGCCAGGTTGGTGCGTCGGCGCTCGCCCCCGGAAAGGTTGCCCACTTTGGTGTCGAGGCCAAGATCGACAATGCCCAAGCCACCGAGGACGTCGCGCACCGTGGCGTTTGATGCCCATTCGAAAACTTCCAAACCCAAAGGTCCAAGCACCACGTCAGCGACGGTGTCGTCATCATTGAGTTCAGCACGCTGCGTCACCACAGCCATGCGCAGGTCAGAGTTGTGAGACACACGGCCCTGATCCGGCTTTTCGATGCCAGTGAGTACTTCCAGCAGGGTGGTTTTTCCGCCGCCATTGAGGCCGACGACGCCAATGCGGTCGCCGGTTTGAACACCTAAGGAGACACCGTCGAGAAGCGTTTTTAATCCCCAGGTTTTGGAGACGTTCTCGAGATTAATCAGATTGGCCATTGTGGTTTTTCTTCGACTCCGATACTTAAGTTTGTCTTTATTGTGAAACAGTCAAAATATGTGCGCCGCGCTGGTCGGCGGTTGAGGCCGCAGGGCCGGTGGCGGTGTAAGCAGCGTACACCTGGCCGGCGTCGATTAGCGCCTCTTTAACGTCTTGCGCTTTGTGCTCCGATTCGCACAAGAATACCGTGGTCGGGCCGGAGCCGGAGACGATTCCTGCATGCGCGCCGGAGCGGATGCCTTCTTGGAGGACGCTGCGCAGTTCAGGGCGCAAACTGAGTGCGGCGCTGGTCAGATCGTTGTGCAGCCACTGCCCCACCTCGGCGGTGTTGCCGGTGAGAAGTGCGGCGCTGAGGTCGCTGATATCCATATGCGATTCCGGATTCAGCTCATCATGCTTTTTGAATACCTCAGGCGTGGACAGTCCATGCGCCATCGCGGCCACCACCCAATGTAGCTTGCCGCGCGTCAACATATCTACCAGCTGCTCGCCGCGACCGGTACCGCGCATGGTGCCACCAAGCAGGCAAAACGGCACATCTGAGCCGAGCTCCGCAGCGACCTCCAGCAATGTGTCCTCGCCGAAAGGCCCAATCCAGGCATCCACCGCGCGCAGCGTCGCAGCCGCATCCGCAGAGCCGCCAGCCATGCCGCCAGCCACCGGAATCCCCTTGGCAATATGCAGCGAAACTGCAGGCAGCGGCGTCTTTTCCGCGCGCCGCTTAACCAACGCATCCACAGCGCGCCACGCAAGATTGCTGGCGTCCTCGGGCACGCCACGGGCACCGGTCACAGATAATTGCTTGACGACGCTCCCCTCCTCCACCAACTCCTCATCGAGGGTGGTTAAGGTGACGGTGTCAAACAGATCAATGGTTTGAAACACCGTCATGAGCTCGTGAAATCCATCGTCGCGAGCCGGTCCCACACCTAAATGCAGGTTGGTTTTCGCCCACGCTTTCGCGGTAATTTTCACTTCTCGTCCTTTTGCTGCAACACCCCAGCTAGGCGCACATAGTCAGTGACATCAAGCTTTTCGCCACGAAGCGTTGGATCAATATCAGCGGCCCGCAAAGCTTCCTCAGCTGCCTGGCCAGAACCGTAGTGTCCAGAAAGCGCAGCTCTTAGGGTTTTACGGCGCTGCAAGAAAGCAGCATCAATGATCGGCCACACCTTCTTACGCGTCTCATCGTCCTGCTTCCACGCGGTATCTTCGCGCACGATCTTCACCAAACCGGATTCGATCTTTGGAGCTGGCCAAAAGACATTCTTACCAATCGACCCGGCGCGAGTAACCGGACCGTAGAAGGACGCCTTCACGCTAGGCACACCATAAATCTTCGATCCTGGATCCGCAGCCAAACGATCAGCAACCTCTGCCTGCACCATGACAAGCACCTTATTGATGGTGGGAAACTCCTCCATCATGTGCAACAAGACAGGGACAGAGACGTTGTACGGCAAGTTAGCCACCAAGGCGGTGGGCTGGACTTCCATGTCAGATTGCTGCACCTTCAGGGCGTCTTTCAGCACGATGCTCAATTTGTGAGCAAGGGCCGGCGCGCGCCACTGAAAAGTCTCCGGCAATTCCGCAGCCAACCGGGGATCAATTTCCACCGCAGTTACTGAAGCAGCAGATTCCACCAGGGCAAGGGTCAGAGAGCCCAGACCAGGGCCAACTTCCACCACGTGATCGTCTGGGGTGAGCTCTGCGGCAGCAACAATGCGACGCACCGTGTTGGGATCGTGAACAAAGTTCTGCCCCAACTTCTTAGTTGGTGTGACGTCGAGCTTTTCTGCCAGCGCACGGATTTCTACCGGGCCGAGCAGCTGTGCACCTGAGGGTTCTTCCATAGCATCCCAATCTACCTATTGGATGCCAGATTTCTACTATCGGATGCCCAAGCTTGCGGTGCAAGCAGGCCATGCTCCCCAACCTTGTGCAGCCTGAACCTTTTCTGCGATGGAGATTTGCTGTTCACGGCTTGCACCGGAAGCGTCACCGGAGAAAGCTCCACCACCGTATGCGAGCCAGGTCTGTGGGTGGAACTGCAGGCCGCCGGAGAAGCCATTACCTGTGTTGATTGCCCAGTTTCCGCCGGATTCACACTGTGCCAGCTGATCCCACACGGAGTTTGCAGCAACAGTTTTGGTGCCACGGCTAATGGTTGCTGGCTTTGCTGCGGTGATTTCAACTTCATTGATCACCGTGGAAGATTCTTCCTGACCATTAACGGTTGTTACGGTGCGAGTAACTTCCTTGGTACCAGGGGTTCCTTCTTCAACAACGGTTTCATCGCCCGCTGGAGCTTCTGGATCATCCACGTAGGTTGGCTCAGCATCGAAAGACACAGTTTCAGTGATTTCGGTGTTGTCAACGCGATCGATCTGGATCGCAGCGTTGTTCTTCAGCTGCTGATCCAGAGGCACATTAATGCGGTCCTGAGCACCCAGCTCAATATCCCGCAGCTCTAGGGCTTCCTGTACGTTCTGAGCTGCCAAAGAAACGTAAGTGACCTTGCCACCATCATTGATGGAAATAATCTTCGGCTTGGTAACACTCACCTTCAAACCAGATTCTGGGATGGTCTCTGAAAGATCAGCGTCCACCGCATCAGCACCGGTAATGCCACCGACTTCCTGCAGGAGGTCCTCCACGGAAACCGCAGTGGTGGTCACGTTTTGGATTTGACCTTCCACCACGAGCGCCACCTGCTTGGCAGTACGAACAGTCACAGTGTCTTCATCACTGATGGATGAATCCAGTGAAGGGGAAACAATGTCCTGGTCACCAAGTTCCACACCAGCTTGCGCCAGCACACCTTCAACAGTGCCGGACATAGTCACTAGGGACATCTGCTCGCCGTTGACATCAACAATGATGTCCTTTTTGGTAGCTGCAGCGGTGACTCCGCCGATAAGCAAGGTGGCGAGCACGCCACCGGTAGCCAAACGCAACGGCACCGAGCGGGTGCTGTTGATCCGGTTGATCCGTGACTTCTGATGGGGCGCCATGTAAAACTTCTTCGCTCTCGGGGGAATTAACAATTAGTCACAATACGGTAACAAACTACCCCCGTCCATCACCAAAACGCCGTGGCGTGCAACTTCATAAACTTCAGTCACACCCACCACAACCCCCACAGCTGACCACGGCCAACAGATTAACTGTGAGCTACCTCACGTTATAGATTTGTGACCCCATAAACGCGATCAAAATTCCCATTCAAAGCCGCCGCAACATCCTCCACAGCCATCCCCCGAACCTCCGCGATACAGAGCGCCGTATGACCGATCAACGACGGCTCATTCCTACTCCCCCGAAATGGCTCCGGCGTCATATATGGCGCATCAGTTTCAATCAGAATTTGAGAAATCGGCGCAATACGAGCAGCCTCCCGCAACTCCTCATTACGCTTAAACGTCACATTGCCCGCAAAACTTAACACATATCCACGATCCAACGCTTCCTTCGCCACGTCCAACGGCGAAGAAAAACAATGCAGAATCGTATCTTTTGGAGGTGGAGCATCCGCCAACACTCGCATCAAATCAGCATCCGCCTCACGATTGTGAATCATCAACGGCTTATCCGCACTAATTGCCAAATCAATATGCCAGCGCAGCGCTTCCTCTTGCACATCCAACGCCGCAGTGTCCTCTGGATCGTGCTTGATCCAATACGAATCCAAACCAGTCTCACCAATGGCCACACAATTCGGATCCGCCGCCATCTGCGTCAGCCGCGCACGCGCAGCCCCATCCAACTGATCCGCCTTCGTCGGATGAATCGCACACGCAGCAAAAACGTTGCCAAACTGTTGCGCGGCCTCCAGCGCAAGCTCGGCCTCAGCCAAACCATCACCGACGGTACAAAGCTTTTCGACGCCCGCCTCCTTGGCCCTTTCCACCAACCCTGCAAGATCTCCTCCACACGATGCCAAATGTGTATGCGCATCAATGAGACCAGGGATAAATTGGGCAGGAACCGGAATGGGGCGAGGCTTCTTCTTAGACATAGGATTCACATTCTAGCCGTGGCTCAAAGATACTGAACTGAAAACTAAGAATCCTATCGGAGCGCAGCTACTGAATCAGTAGTCGAAATAAACAAGACCTGGCTCTTCTAGTTAAGATCCGTTTCGTTGGGCAACAAGAAGATGGCGTTGCAACTCGATAGTTTGTGACATAACTGCTTTGTGACATAACTGCATTTCACACGTGTTACATCAGCACTAAACCCAGCTTATCCGAAGTAAGGAAGTTTCATGCGAATAGTGATTGAGCTTGTACACCCAATGAAAAACAGACGGACCTGACCTTGCATTCACAGCACAGAACTTTGTAGATGCCACAGCATGGCATGCCCGTTCTCTGTCTTAATAGGGTTATTAGCTATTCCAATCGGGGATCAAAACTAATGGTTTGGTGCTTAATGAAACAGCGGAAATTGTGACTTGCAGCTTCGTTTGGCGGTTTTTCCGCGGCTTCGAATGGCGGTTCAGTCGACGCCGATGACAACACCTGGATAGGCCACCCGGGCGCTCGGGATGGGCTTATTAGAGGCCGAAGGCGCCGCCGCTGACGAGGATGAAGATGCCCAGGCCGATCAGGACGATCGGGAACAGCACGTGCTCCCAGCGCTCAAGGACTTCTGCGATGGGCGGGCGGGTGGCCACGAACTTTGCCAGCAGGACCAGGCCTGCCACCAGGACGAGGAAAACGATGCAGTAGATGATGACGGCGGCAGTGTCCACGTTGAGGAAGACCGGGACGTAGACGCCGATATTGTCGCCACCGTTGGCAAACGTCACACCGGCGACGGTCAGCACACCCACCTTTTTCCCGGCGATCTCCGCATCATCATCGTCGTCATCATCGCTTCGCCAGGCCTGCCAGGCCGCCCATAGTCCCAGGGCCAGGGGAATTAGTCCGAAGTACGGGATCGCCTCAGCAGGTAGGAATGCTCCTGCCCCCAGCGTGACCAGGACTGCGGCCGCGAGGATGCCCATGAAGCCGAGGTACTGACCAGCCAGAATCCGAAGCGTGGTCCCTTTTTGCCCCGCCCCGCGGGCAAAAAACAGCGAGAGCACGATGATGTCGTCGATATTGGTGGCGATAAACAGACCAATCGCCGACAGTAGACCGGTTACCACTACGCACTCTCCTGTCCAGTGACACACCCAGGTACGGCGCATCCGGCGTCGATGCATTCGGCGTTGTCATCGACGGCCAGGGTGATATCCAGCAACGCGTTCAACGCCTGCGCCAGATGAGCATCAACGATCTCGTAGCGGGTCTGTCGCCCCTGCGGTTCGGCGACAACAATTCCGCAGTCCCTCAGGCAGGCGAGATGGTTCGACACGTTCGAGCGCGTCAGTTCCAGATCCTGGGCGAGAGCGGCCGGGTAGGCCGGCCCCTCCAGCAGCGCCAGGAGAATGCGGGAACGAGTCGGATCCGCCATGGCCCGACCCAACCGGTTCATCACGTCTAGACGAGAAGCAATAGTCAGCATGTGCTGAACTATACAGCTGTTGCTGAACTAACTTCAACATGGGGTGGCGTCGTTGCCAGAGGTCGTCTGCACTTTCAGGCTGAGGCCTTCACTGCGCAGGAAGGAAGCGGCTGCCTAGTTGGCGGTGTTCCCGACGTGATTTAAAGGTGAGGGCTATTGCCGGCAGCTTCCGGCCTAGGCCAGCGGCCCACGTACCGATCAGGGTGTCCCACTTCCTAGGAAGTGGGACACCCTGCGCTCGTCAAGTTTTTGAGACAGCTTGATTGATTTTTCTTCTTACGCTGCTGCTAATCCATACTGCTGCTGATATGCGGTCAAAGCACTAGCCGGTGAGAGCCCCTGGTTATTGCTATGCGGGCGACGCCGGTTGTGACCTGCCCCTCGATGTACTCCATCACCGCGGTTCGGGCCGACAGGTGATTCTCAAAATCATAGTGGTGATACATTTCGGTCTTCAAATGTGAGAAAAAATTCTCCGCGACTTCCGTTATCCCAACACACCCCGGTCAATCCCATGGATTGGGTGATCTTGTTGCCGGCGCACCATGTCTGGAACTGCTCGGAGGTGTATTGCGATCCTCTATCGGAGTGAAAAATTGCGCCTTCAGGATGAAGACACCCATGATTACGTGCCATGGCCAGCGCGTTGATCACCAACGGTGTGCGCATAGTAGAATCCATAGACCACCCCACCACCATCCGCGTAGCCAAATCAATCACGGTAGCCACATACAGCCACCCGGAACCCGTCTTTAAGTACGTAATGTCACCAACGAGCCTGGTCCCAGGCACGGTAGCGGTAAAGTCTCGTTTCCCGTGGCTATCGAGCATATGATTTTTAATATGCTCGGTCCGGGCAGAAGGGTCACTGACCGTGGTGTTCTGCCAGGCCCGCATTCGTCTGGCACGCACTCCTCATTCGTTCATAATTGATCCCACAGTCCCAGTAGAAACTTTGACACCACGCTGGTTGAGCAACGTGGTCAGCTGATCCCTACCCGCCATCTGGTTGCTTTTTTCAAACTCCTGGGCAACCTCAGCCCTGAGTTCTGAATGCCTTATGGCTGTCGGAGTCAGACCCGCAGGCTTGGCCCACCGGTAATACAACGCCCTGGACACGCCCAACTTTGTGCACATCCATGTAATGGGAAACGACGCCTTCTCTTGCTCGATGAACGCTGAGAGATCCTCTACAGGTGCTTCGGCTTCCAAAGAAGGCGCTGGCTTTTCCCAAAAACTCGTTTTCCCGTTTCAACGCGGCGTTCTCAGCCTGCAGGGCCTTGTATTTCGCCCATTCGACTGGGCCTGGTTCATCCACACCGGCGTCTGGATGCTCGGACCTCCAGGTTCTTACCCACGCGCCCAGTGTTCCTTCTTTGATACCCAACTCGGTGGCCACTTCCTTGACCGAGCGCCCTGAGGAGACGACGAGTTGCACAGCTCCTGCTTTGAATTCTTCGGTGAAGATGACGTGCGATTCGACATGGAACTAACTCTCCTAGACCCTGTCTCAAATCACCATACGGGCGCACTACCTCATCCGAGCCACGGTGCAGCATTTAACGCCACGAAGAAATCGTGCGCTGAGGATCGACTAGAACGCTAGCCGCTCCAGTGAGGATCACGGGGACGATAATGAGGCCTCAGCCATCTTGATGGCTGAGGCCTCATTAATGCTTGCAGGTTATCTCGTTCTCACCCAGCATTCACTCCCCCGACCCTCCACGCTGGAGCTGAACTCATAAACTTCCTACATCACCCGACCAACACGAATCTGACAAGCCACACTTTAGCACTAAAACGTCATAACGTTATAGTGCTAAAACTTTTTGACGTCAAAAAATCATCACGTTTTAACGCTATAAGTTTTTTCATTAAATTACCTGATCACAGCGATCATAAGTGTTTTTAAAGAAGACTGGAATAGTTCCTCTACAAGGAGATAGATCCCTGACAGGTGAGTCTTTTACATAATGTGGTCGCACGTCAGAAATACAACGGTTTCCTGCGGTTTCATGCTCTTTAAGCCATTGAGAAAAGTGGGAAATGCCGTAAGAAATAGAGCGGTGCCCTAAGGCTGAATAACTCTAGGGCACTTAATAAGGTGCTGTTGCAAAGTTGAGTCTTGGGCCGGGGAAACCCCACCAGCGCCGCTCCATTGTTGAAGCGTTTGTCGATACCAATTCCGCCTCCAAGACTGAGGAAAGCACTATGTTCAATGTCCGCATGACCACCAGTGTGCATAGACGGTTGAAACTACAGGCATTTAAAGAACATCGCACGATGAAAGAAATCGTAGAGCAATCAGTAGTCAGATACCTTAACGAGTGCGAAGATTGATTTACAAATACACAAATATATGTGTATTTGTAAATCAAGAGAGAAATTCTTGTTAGTCCTAAACTGGCTAGATTAGTTGCATACAGGTTGAAGGATCACGTGGTGGAGTTCCGGACGGGACTTACGTCTGGAAGTAAGAAATAGCCCGGACGCGCTACGGATGATGACGAAGGAGCCCTATCCGTGTCGAGACTGACGGAACTGCTGCGACAGGTGCGCAAGGCGGACGCGCAACTTGGTACTGACCTGGAAGCCGAGGTCGCTGCGCTGACCAAGCGTCGCACCTTCGGGCTCGTCTTTGAGCAGCATCAGCCTGAGGCTGTCGAGCTGCCCGGCAGGGTCGTCCGTCGCGACGACAAGGTACGGGTGCTGCCTCCGCGAGGGGGGACAAAGGCAGGTGACCAACGGCTGTGGCGGACAACTCGGATCGAGTGCGTCGACGGACAGCGTGTGGCTCATCTCGCGGAGCTCGACGTCGAAGAACCCGAGACTCGGGCAGTGCTTGCCGACGACGTGGTGGTCGTCGCGGAGTTCCGGGATCGCATCTACCCCGGCCTGGTGGAGACAGGCAGGGTTGAGCGGGGCGGCGACAAGCCGTTCCACACGGTCGTCAACGCTGAGAACTACCACGCGCTGGAGATGCTGACCTATACGCACCGGCATTCCATCGACGCCATCTACATCGACCCGCCGTACAACACCGGGGCGAGGGACTGGAAGTACGACAACGATTACGTCGCGAGTGATGACGACTATCGACACTCGAAATGGCTGGCGTTCATGGAGCGACGGTTGAATATCTGTCGGGAGCTCATGCGTAGCGATGCTACTCTTGTGGCAACTATCGATGAGCATGAAGTAAACCGTTTGGGCGTGTTGCTAGATCAGCTCTTCCCGGAATCTACGCGGCAACTCGTCACAATTGTCAACAACCCTAAAGGCGTTACTCAGGGATATCTTTCGAGGGTCGAAGAGTATGCGTTCTTTGTATTTGGTCCTGACGCGCGAATCGGTTCGGTCGATGACGACCTTCTGACGCATCGAGACATGGCCGATGCTGAAGGGGAACTGCAGAGGCCTCGATGGAAGGGGCTCTTGCGGTCGGGCGACGACTCGCTTCGAGCTGACCGTAAAGATATGTTCTATCCGGTGTGGTTCGATGAGTCGACTGGGCGACTCAGCCACGCGGGCGAAGCATTGCCACTTGACGAAACTCCTGACTTCAGTCCGCAGGATGGCCTGACGCCGATCTGGCCTATTAGGCGGGACATGAAGGAGGGGCCTACCCGGGCAGCGCCACGCCGTTCGATCCTTGACTACGCGCTACACCCTCATCTGTGAAGAGCCACCAAACCTGGGACGGTTCAAGCGGCGCTAGGCGAGTCTGATTGCTGCGTCGATCTATGGGGTGAGGGCAGTGGCCGACATCGCGGTCCGAACTATCGCGGTCCGAACTATCGCGGTCCGAACCTACCGGAGTCCGAAAGTACCGCGGTCCGAAACTATCTGATGCGCATCTTGTACAATGAGGATGCGCGTATGCACATGCATACGCACACGCACACTCCTTGGACGCCGTAGCGAGCTTCCGGGCAGACGGTCGCAGACGTCGTCCCCCTGGCTCGTTTCCCCGCCCATCAAAAAATGAACGACCGCGGACTAGCTCGGATCAAGGCGACATCCCCTCAGCATCATGACGCGCTTGTGATGCAACTGAATATAGGAAGCTTAGAGATGACGCAACCAGGACAGACCACCACGACTTCGCACGAAGCGATCGATGCGTTCAAGAGAATCGTCGGCGACGAACATGTACTGACCTCTGAGCGTGCCACGATGCCATTCAGCAAAGGCTATCGATTCGGCGGAGGACCAGTCTTCGCCGTGGTGCGCCCCGGCACGCTGGTCGAGATGTGGCGGGCGCTGCAGGTATCCGTCGACAACAACCTCATCGTCATCCCGCAGGCATCGAACACGGGCCTGACTGGTGGATCCGGCCCCGGCTTCCAAGACTACGATCGCCCCATTGTGATCATCTCGACTCACCGCATCGATGAGGTGCACCTCATCAACGACGCGCGCGAGGCGATCTCGCTCGCGGGCACCCCGCTGACACACCTGACCGACGCGCTCGCCAAGCACCAGCGCGAGCCGCACTCGGTGATCGGGTCGACATCAATCGGCGCCTCGGTCATCGGCGGCATCGCGAACAACTCGGGTGGCAGCCAGATTCGCAAGGGTCCGGCATTCACGCGCGAAGCGATCTTCGCCCGCGTCAACGACGACGGCAAGGTCGAGCTGGTCAATCACCTGGGCATCTCGCTCGGAGACGACCCTGAGGTCGCACTCGACCGTCTACAGCGCGGCGAGTGGTCTCCCGAGGATGTCACCCCAGCTCCCGAAGACTCGAACGAGACCGAGTACGCCGAGCACTTGCGCAAGATCGTGCCTTCGCCTGCTCGCTACAATGCGAACCCCGAGTACCTGTTCGAGGCTTCCGGCTCGGCCGGCAAGCTGATGGTGTTCGCGGTGCGCACCCGCACCTTCCCTCGCGAAGTGCACCCGACCGTGTTTTACATCGGCACGAACAACACGCACGAGCTCGAAGAGATCCGTCGGTTGTTCCTCGAAGCCGACATGCCGCTGCCTATCTCTGGTGAGTACATGGGCCGCAGTGCCTTCGACTTGGCCAAGAAGTACGGCAAAGACACCTTCGTCTTCCTGAAGTTCATGAGTCCAGCGCTGCAGACGCGCATGTTCTCGTTCAAGACGTGGGCCAACGGCTTGTTCTCGAAGATTCCCGGCATTGGTCCGACCTTCGCCGACACGGTATCGCAAGCCATGTTCAGCGTGCTGCCCAACCAGCTGCCCAAGCGCATGATGGAGTACCGCAACCGTTTCGAGCATCACCTGCTGCTCACCGTCAGCGAGTCGCAGAAGGCCGCGAGCGAGAAGATGCTCAAGGAGTTCTTCGCAGAGCCCGAGCACACTGGTGAGTTCTTCATCTGCAAGTCTGATGAAGAAAAGAGCGCGTCGCTCAACCGGTTCGGCGCGGCCAGTGCCGCCACTCGCTACGCCGCGTTGAAGCGCCGGCACATCGCAGGGCTCATCCCCATCGATGTGGCCCTGCGTCGCGACGATTGGAACTGGCTCGAGGTGCTGCCGGAGGAGATCGACGACCAGCTTGAGGTCAAGGCGTATTACGGGCACTTCTTCTGCCATGTGATGCACCAGGACTATGTCGCCAAGCAGGGCGTGGATCCCGAGGCGCTGCACGACCGCATCCAGCACCTGCTGGAGGAGCGCGGCGCGAAGCTGCCCGCCGAGCACAACTACGGTCGCATCTACAAGCTGCCGGAGTCCATGGAAGAGCACTTCAAGGAGCTCGATCCGACGAATACGTTCAACGCCGGTATCGGCGGCACGTCGCCGCACAAGGACTGGGCCTAAGTCCCCAAGGTAGCGCGACGCCGTGAGAGCCTGAGCGATGTCTTATCCATCTCGGGTGGACCTAGGGCTCGACTCCCTAGGTCCACCGGGACGGATGAGTCGAGACATCGGTCAGAGGCTGGGCAGGCCATAGAATCGCGTGGCGGCGAGGGCCGCGCCCGGTCCGAGAACGGATCATCGCCTCACGCCGTCAGCTGACCCGCGACGGCCGGCACACCGGCGAAATCCTCGCCACCGGCGACATCGACGAGCCCGGAGGCTATTGCTGAAACACATTGCCTGAACATATTGGTGGAGCTGAAGGTGTGTAGGTTCAGGACATCGTTCATAGGTGAGTCGGGACATCGTTCATAGTGGTCCGTGACGATGAGGGATGTCTAAAGTGGCTCTTCACAGATGAGGGTGTAGTTGAGGTCTGAATCCGCCGGACTCGAGCAGGGATCTGGCGATGTAGTTGGTCAGGTTGCGGAAGCCCAGGGCCGAGCCGCGCAGGTGCTCCAGGCGTCCGTTGATCGCCTCTGTGGGGCCATTGCTGGTGCCAGGCCGCTCGAAGTAGGCCAGCACGTCGGTGGCGCGAGCCTTCAGGGTCCGACCGAGCTTGCGCAACTCGTCCAGCCCGGCGGGGACGTCTTGGCTGACGGCGTCGATGAGCGCCTCCATCGCCGCGCAGCCGAGGGATCGGTCCTTCTCGCGGTAGGCCGCGATCATCCGCTGGTAGATCCCCCAGGTTGCGCTCGTCAAGTTTTTGAGACAGCTTGATTGATTTTTCTTCTTACGCTGCTGCTAATCCATACTGCTGCTGATATGCGGTCAAAGCACTAGCCGGTGAGAGCCCCTGGTTATTGCTATGCGGGCGACGCCGGTTGTGACCTGCCCCTCGATGTACTCCATCACCGCGGTTCGGGCCGACAGGTGATTCTCAAAATCATAGTGGTGATACATTTCGGTCTTCAAATGTGAGAAAAAATTCTCCGCGACTTCCGTTATCCCAACACACCCCGGTCAATCCCATGGATTGGGTGATCTTGTTGCCGGCGCACCATGTCTGGAACTGCTCGGAGGTGTATTGCGATCCTCTATCGGAGTGAAAAATTGCGCCTTCAGGATGAAGACACCCATGATTACGTGCCATGGCCAGCGCGTTGATCACCAACGGTGTGCGCATAGTAGAATCCATAGACCACCCCACCACCATCCGCGTAGCCAAATCAATCACGGTAGCCACATACAGCCACCCGGAACCCGTCTTTAAGTACGTAATGTCACCAACGAGCCTGGTCCCAGGCACGGTAGCGGTAAAGTCTCGTTTCCCGTGGCTATCGAGCATATGATTTTTAATATGCTCGGTCCGGGCAGAAGGGTCACTGACCGTGGTGTTCTGCCAGGCCCGCATTCGTCTGGCACGCACTCCTCATTCGTTCATAATTGATCCCACAGTCCCAGTAGAAACTTTGACACCACGCTGGTTGAGCAACGTGGTCAGCTGATCCCTACCCGCCATCTGGTTGCTTTTTTCAAACTCCTGGGCAACCTCAGCCCTGAGTTCTGAATGCCTTATGGCTGTCGGAGTCAGACCCGCAGGCTTGGCCCACCGGTAATACAACGCCCTGGACACGCCCAACTTTGTGCACATCCATGTAATGGGAAACGACGCCTTCTCTTGCTCGATGAACGCTGAGAGATCCTCTACAGGTGCTTCGGCTTCCAAAGAAGGCGCTGGCTTTTCCCAAAAACTCGTTTTCCCGTTTCAACGCGGCGTTCTCAGCCTGCAGGGCCTTGTATTTCGCCCATTCGACTGGGCCTGGTTCATCCACACCGGCGTCTGGATGCTCGGACCTCCAGGTTCTTACCCACGCGCCCAGTGTTCCTTCTTTGATACCCAACTCGGTGGCCACTTCCTTGACCGAGCGCCCTGAGGAGACGACGAGTTGCACAGCTCCTGCTTTGAATTCTTCGGTGAAGATGACGTGCGATTCGACATGGAACTAACTCTCCTAGACCCTGTCTCAAATCACCATACGGGCGCAGGGCATATCGCTGCCATGGCAGCCTTGCTGGGCAACCTCAAGCACACTGACCTAGAAGAGCTCCCCACCAATTACCAGGGGGTGTCCTCCCATGTCCGCTGCGTTATGGAAGGCTACGGACCTACCCAGATCGAAAAGCTCTTACCTGCATACACACAGGTCAACACAGCCGGGAATAATCCAGCGACGACGCCTGAGCAAGATCTCCTCGGCGGAGCTGCAACCTCGCCGGAAAACTACGACCACCAGCTGCAGTACGCAGTCGACGCCAGTCCGGTGCATCAGAATGCGGCACAGGCACCGCACTTCCTGATCATGCACGGCACTGGTGACCGGATGGTCCCTCCGGAGCAATCGGCTGCGCTGCACACCCATCTTGTGCAGGCTGGTCGGCAGTCCACCCTGGTACTCATTGAGGGCTTTGGCCACGGTTTCCTCAATCCCGGGGAAGTCGCGGAGCTGGGGCCAAACGTTCGACTAGACAATGGTCGGCTCGAGCGGGAGCCTCAGACAAATTTCAGCGCGCAGCAGAGTCCGGGAAACCCCTTTGAACTACAGGGACTTGCCGCCGACCATGAGATGATCAAGCGCTTTTTCACCCTGCACCTTCGCTAAGACTCTACCTTCACCCAACTCATCATCTACTGAAAGAAGGCTTCTGCTATGGCTACCACCAGCCTCCCCACGACGATTACACCGGATTCCGAGGAGACCGTAGAAAAGCGTCACTCCCTGACCCCGATCCTGGATTCACTTCCCTGCGAGTCAGTTCCCTATGCTCTGGCTGCAGGTCAGGGACAACAACACCAGCTTGGCCCCTACCATCTCACAGTTATGTCCCGTCCCGAAGACAACGGTGGAATATTTTCGCTGGCTCGTGTGAGCGCAGGCAAGACTCCCGCCACCCGGTTCTTCTCTGTCGCAGGACCGACGTTCCTCTACATGATGGAGGGGCGGTTGACTCTCTGGTTCGCTGATGGACGTCAAGAGATCATCGCTGGCGGCAGTGCCACCATTCCTGCGAATACGCCCTGGTCCTTCGCCTGTGAGGGCCTAGTAAATTCAGCTCTAGTGTACTCATCCTCGAATGCATTCCTACACGCGGCAGAGAAACTTGGCACGTCCTCGTTCTCCCACACCTTCCGCATCAGTGGCGAGGTCACAGGGCTTCCCTACGAGGAACTGGAGGATTGCGGATTCACATTCTATGAGCGGGACTACCTTGCCGAGCTCGGGCCGCATTTCGATCGCCTCCCAGAAGATATGAAGGCGTTTGCCCTGAACGATGGTGAGGGGGACCGGCTTGAGCAGTTCGAACAGATCAACAGCTTCGTCTGCCGTCCGAGACACACCGGAAATCAGTTCCTCGCTATGCAGACCAAGGGTGCCAAGACGCCTTATATACCTCGTCATTTCCACCGCCTTCACACCGAGAACTTCATCTGTCTGGACGGGCGCGTCAAACTGCACGTCAACGGTCAAGAGATCATCCTCTCCCGTGGGGATTACGTTCATGCCCCAGCCGGAACCATCCACTCTTTCGCCTTCGCAGGGCACAATACCCAGATGCTGGGAGTGCTCACCACAGAGGTATTCGAGAAGTTCTTTGACTACATAAACACTCCGACTAATGCTCGAGTTCAGCTGGAGGACGGGGGGAAGCCATTTTTTCCTGCTGAAGCATTCGCGAAAGTCCAAGCTGAACTCGATGTCGTGGTGGTCGGCCCGCCCCCCCACGAATTAGTACCCTGGATGTTGTTACAAACTCGCGTTTCGAACCAATTAACAGAACTATCACCTATCGTGCGCTGGACGCTAACCAATAGTGAGTGAGCCGAAATCCCTGTTTGTAACAACACCATTAACCATCGTGTGGACTGATACTGGATTCCACCATCGCGGAAGGCGGTCTCGACAAACGCCTTAGACTCTTCAGGTTTTTCAGATTCTCATCATTGATAATCGTCACAAGCTCTGATTCTTTTCGATCTGTGATAAACGCCTACCACTCTTCGTCAATCTCACCGCTGGGTAGGTAAAGAACCGCCGAATTGCCTTGGAAGTCATCAAACGACATCAAAATATTTTGTAAGCGAAGGATCGTACCAAATAAGGCAATAAACTCTTTTTACTTTTCCTCAACTTCCTGAAAAGTCGCCGCCCTAGAATTCACTAAGTTTCCGATATCTTTAACCCATGCAGATCATTGATCTCTCTCATGCGTTCACGCCCGGACAACCCCACTACCCTGGGGATCCAGATCAAGAAATTAAGACGGTCTCCACGATTGAAAACGATGGCTTTTTAATGCATCAATACAGACTTGTTGGTCCCTGGGGAACGCATGTAGATGCACCTGCACATTTCGATCCACAAGGTCGGACGCTTGATCAGATCCCTGTGGAGGAAACGCATTTACCCCTTTATTGCCTGAGGTTTTCTCGCCCCGATCTATGTACTGCTGCTGATATAGAAGCGTTTGAACATACACACGGGAAAATCGAACCAGGATCCTTCGTCGCACTCCACACTGGATGGGAATGGGGTAAACAAGGGATCGCACCCGGCTGGTCTATCGAGGCTTTAGAAATCCTCCATGCCCGTGGAGTCATTGCCATTGGCCACGATCTTCCCGATACAGACCCTTCACTGGAGGCACAGCGTTGGTGGCTGTGCCATGACCATTGGCAGATTGAAAACCTCACCAATTTGGACAAGGTTCCTGCAACGGGTGCGATGATTGCTTGTCCTTGGCCAGTTCCAAAAGATGGTGCTAGTTTCCCAGTGCGTCCAATTGCTCTCGTCCCAGAGCACCTATCCCCTACTCGCTAAAGCGAACGGCAGCACCTTCTCTGAGGTCCGCTGCGCAATGCCATTTCCTGCAACTGTCACCGACCAGCCAGTATCAATAAGGTCTGTCACCAGCAAAATAGGACCGGGAACTAGTTGCAAGCCTTTCGACCAGTCCCATTGTTTCAATAGGGCTTCTACTCGGTATGCGGAATTCTGAGCCATGACTTCTTCAGCACCCGGCGCGGCGGGAAGTACACCCGCAAAGTTCATTCGTCCCACCGCTGCGATTGATTGAGCTACCTGGATGATCATCTCAGTTGATCCAAAGTTGGTATTGCCGAGAGCGACCACGTTGGCAGGCCGGTTGGTCCAATCCCAGTTTTTCAGCACTTCGATGATGCGTGCCATCCATGGATCATCAGAATAAGCTCCGCTGTCCAGCAGGGCCTTTAGTGCAGGTCCACGGGCAATGTCATTGAGTCGTCCCAGTGCTCGTCCTTCTTCTAGCCCTGCGATTTTTCCTCTGACACTAATGCCAGTCGGCCACATTTTTCGTGGGGCTATTTTCACTCCGGGTGTTTGAAGCTGTTGGTCCACTTTCAAAGTGATCGAGGCATCGGTGTCGAGCCCCCACGTTTTGCCCGTGCAATTGTCGCAGCGCCCGCACGGAGTAGTTGCCTCCACATCGTCTAGTTCTTTGCGGAGGTACAGCATGCGGCACTCAGTGGTGTTCTGGTAGTTCACCATGCTTTGCTGTTCAATTTTCCTTGCTTGTTCAAGTCCTGCGTAGCGTTCCGCATCGTAGATCCACTCTTGCCCGGTGGAGACCCATCCGCCACGTACACGTTTGACTGCGCCATCTACGTCTAGCACTTTAAGTACTTGTTCAAGGCGTGATCGGGAAAGATCTACTTGTGATTCCAATTTGACAGTGGATTGCGCCTCATCGGTTAACACCGCAAGCAGTTGGCGGACTACCTCTTCGCGTGGGAACGATACTGATGCAAAGTACTCCCAGATCTCTTTGTCTTCAGTTCCTGGCAGCAGGATGACATCGGCACGAGCGGTGCCGCGCCCGGCGCGACCAATCTGCTGGTAATAAGACACCGGTGAGCTGGGGCTGCCCATGTGCACAACAAATCCAAGGTCAGGTTTGTCAAAGCCCATTCCCAGTGCAGAGGTTGCTACTAGTGCTTTGATCTCGTTGTTGATCAAGGCATGTTCTAAACGTTCGCGCTCTCCTGCTTCGGTTCGACCGGTGTACGCGGCAACATTCCATCCAACAGAATTAAGTGCATCGGCAAGATCATGTGCAGCTGACACAGTGAGGCAGTAAATGATGCCCGAACCCGTCAGTTCTTTGAGGTGGGTGGCAAGCCAAGCTGGGCGTTCGGTGGGGTTGAGCAGGTTCACCACTGATAGGTAAAGGGATTCACGGTCTAGCCCACCACGAAGCAAACCTGTGCCATCTCCTAGTTGGGCACGGACATCTTCAACCACGCGGTCATTGGCGGTGGCTGTGGTTGCTAGCACGGGAATATTGGGCGCAAGTCCCGCTAACAGGTCGCGGATGCGGCGATAATCGGGGCGGAAATCGTGACCCCAGTCGGAAATACAGTGGGCTTCATCGACCACCACTAGGCCTGTTTCAGCTGCTAGTCGAGGCAAAATGGTGTCTCTAAAGTCTGGGTTGTTGAGGCGTTCAGGTGAAATTAACAGCACATCGGCGTCGCCTGAAACGACTTGTTGCTGGATGGTTTCCCATTCCGTCATATTGGCACTGTTGAGTGTCGCTGCCTTAATCCCGGCGCGTTCGGCGGACGCCACCTGGTTACGCATGAGGGCTAGTAGTGGAGAAATAATCACGGCTGCGCCCGCACCGCGTGCTCTTAACAGTTTGGCGGCGATGAAGTAGACGGCTGATTTACCCCAACCGGTCCTTTGCACCACCAGCATGCGTTTGCGTTGGTTTACCAATGCATCAATTGCTACCCATTGATCATCGCGGAGCTGTGCGCCAGGTCCGGCGATTCCAGCTAGTAAGTTGTTGGCTTCTTCCCTCGTTGCGTTCATGCCTTCCACCTAACACCACGGGGTGGACACACACTCCCCCGCCCCACCCCCGCCAACTAATAAGAGCAGGTCAATCAGATATTTCTGATCAACCTGCCCGGTTCACGCGAAAGGTGCTTTAGTTCTGCACTGGTGCCCATTCTGGGCCGGTTTCGCCAAGTTCTGGATCGAGCTTAGCGATCAGCGGTGCTGGCTTCTCCAAGGTGGTGCCTGGCACGACGTCGATGCGCTGCCACTTAGCCAGCTGGGTCTTGTAGTCGCCCATGATTACTGGGTAGGTGTGCTCTGGATCTGGTAGCCCCACGCCGATTGGCTGGCGTGGTGATTCGTTGGTGACTTCCACGATCTGTGGTGTTGCAGCCCAGATTCCATCACGGCCCAAGGTCTCATGCACCTTTTGGGCGGTGTGTGGCAGGTATGGGGTCAGCATGGTGTTGCAGTCAGAAACAACCTGCAGCGCAGTCCACAGCACGGTGGCAAGACGCTCGCGCTTGGTGTCATCCTTGGCAAGCTTCCATGGTTCTTGCTCTGCGATGTAGGCGTTGGCCTCACCGACAACGTGCATGATTTCAGAGATACCGGCCTTGAACTTGGACTGATCCAGGTTCGCAGCAACGGATTCAAAGGCAGCGGTAGCAAGATCAAGGATCTTCTTGTCAGATTCTTCCAGTGCGCCAGGTACTGGTACTTCACCAAAGTTCTTGTGCGCCATAGAAACGGTGCGGTTGACCAGGTTGCCCCAGCCGTTTGCCAATTCGTTGTTTACGCGGCGGACAAATTCATCCCAGGTGAAGTCGGTGTCGTTGTTTTCTGGGCCTGCGACAGCGATGAAGTATCGCAGCGCATCTGGGCCGAACTCCTTGAGGAAGTCCTTCACGTAGATGACAACGCCCTTGGATGAGGAGAACTTGGATCCAGACATAGTCAGGAACTCAGAGGAAACAACCTCAGTAGGCAGGTTCAGAACACCCAGGTCACCGTTTTCTCCACCGCGGGAGCCCTTACCTGCGTAGCCGAGAAGTTCAGCTGGCCAGATCTGGGAGTGGAAGGTGATGTTGTCTTTGCCCATGAAGTAGTAGGACTTGGTTTCTGGATCATTCCAGAAGGTGCGCCATGCTTCTGGGTCGCCGGAGCGGTAGGCCCATTCGATGGATGCGGACAAGTAGCCCACGACAGCGTCGAACCAGACGTAGAGCTTCTTGGCGTTGTTGTCTTGCCATCCTTCAACTGGGATTGGGATGCCCCAGTCGATATCGCGCGACATTGCGCGTGGGCGGATATCGTCCAGCAGGTTGAGCGAGAACTTCAACACGTTTGGACGCCAGTCTTCGCGTCCCTTCAGCCACTCGGTTAGTGCTTCAGCTAGTGCTGGCAGGTCGAGCAGGAAGTGTTCGGTCTCAACGAACTCTGGGGTTTCGCCGTTGATCTTGGACACCGGGTTGATCAGGTCCGCTGGATCGAGCTGGTTTCCGCAGTTGTCGCACTGGTCGCCACGAGCGCCGTCGGTGCCACAGATTGGGCAGGTGCCTTCAATGTAGCGGTCTGGCAGGGTACGGCCAGTGGATGGGGAAATCGCACCGAGGGTGGTTTCCTTGATCATGTAACCGTTGTCGTACAGACCACGGAACAGTTCCTGCACTACTGCGTAGTGGTTGGAGGTGGTGGTGCGGGTGAAAAGGTCATAGGACAGGCCCAGGCCGGTGAGGTCTTCGACGATCTGGCGGTTGTACTTATCCGCGAGGTCTTGAACGGTGACGCCTTCTTTGTCTGCTTGAACCAGAAGTGGCGTGCCGTGCTCATCGGTGCCGGACACCATGAGCACGTTGTTGCCAGACATTCGCTGGAACCTTGCGAACACATCGGAGGGGACACCAAACCCCGCCACATGTCCAATGTGACGGGGTCCGTTGGCATACGGCCAGGCAACAGATACGAGCACGTTCTTCGTCATGCGTACCACCTTAATTTATGCCCGGCCGGAAAGGGGTATCAGGGGTTAAAAATTGCCTATCGACGCTTCCCCGCGCCACTCGCCTTACGCTCCCTGCGTCGCTTTGCAGCCAGTTCACGCTTGCGGTGTTCATTGTGAACACGACGTTCACGGGCAAGGCGCGCGTTGAAGCGTTGCTGCTCACGGTACTCGAGGTAGATCACATCATTGCTTAAGTCCTTGACTAACGCAAACATCAATCCAATAACCACAAACAGGAATGGTGTTGCAGCCACGATGGTGACGTTTTGCAAGTTGTTCAAGGCATTGTCACCACCAGAAAGCAATAGCGTTAGTCCAATAGCTGCGGTAGCAACACCCCAGGCAGCTGTCACCCACTTGTTGGCTTCCAGCTGGCCGTGCTGACTCATGGTGCCCATGACGGTGGAAGCAGAGTCAGCAGAGGTAATGAAGAAAGTACCCAGCAAAATCATGGCGATGATGCCCATGATTTGCCCACCTGGAAGTGCATGAAGCAATCCAAAGAGCTGCTCTTCTGCTGCACCATCACCCCAAATGGATTCCCCATTTTGTTCGAAGACAATCGCAGTGCCACCAAAAATGGAGAACCATACGGTGGACACACCTGCTGGGACGAGCAACACGCCCAGGATGAACTCACGGATGGAGCGGCCACGGGAAATACGTGCCAAGAACATTCCTACGAATGGTGACCAAGAGATCCACCATGCCCAGTAGAAGATGGTCCAGCTACCTAGCCACTCACCTGCTGTGCCGTCGGCACTCATGGCAGTGCGGCCTGCCATTTGGAAGAAGTTGGACAGGTAGTTGCCAATAGAACCTGGCAGCAGGTTCAAAATCGACACGGTTGGTCCGACAACGAACACGAAAATCGCGAGCAGAGCTGCCAGAACCATGTTGGCGTTGGAGAGGTACTGGATTCCCTTGCCCACACCAGAAATAGCAGAGAAGATAAATGCCAAGGTCAAGACAGAAACAATACCAATGACAGTCCAGTCACTCGGATTTTCAATGATGTTGGCTGCGGAAAGTCCTGCACCGATCTGCAGCGCACCCAGGCCAAGGGAACATGCGGTGCCGAATACTGTGGCGATAATCGCCAGGATGTCGATGAGCTTGCCCAACCATCCTTCTGCACCTTTTTCACCAATGAGTGGCACGAATGCAGAGCTTAGAAGCTGTTTACGGCCCACTCGGAAGGTCGAATAGGCAATGGCTAGGCCCACAATTGCGTAGATAGCCCATGGATGCAAGGTCCAGTGGAACATTGTCGTGGACATAGCAACGCCAACATTGTGTTCATCATATCCAGGTACACCATTGCGGTAGAAGGTTAAAGGTTCTGTGGTTCCGTAGAACATCAAACCAATACCCATACCTGCAGCAAACATCATGGAAATCCATGACACCGTGCGAAACTCTGGTGCTTCATCAATGCGGCCTAAGCGAATCGTGCCGAATTTACTAGCGGCGATAACAACGATAAAAAATACAAAGACTGTGCCAAACAAAATGAAGGCCCAGCCGAGATTGTCAACTACTGCTGACAACGCAGAACTAGCAAAGTTGGTAAAGCTATCTTTGAATCCGATACCCCACACCACTGTCGCTAGGACAATGACTAGGGCTGGAACGATGACTGACCAGTTAAGTGAGACCTGGGCGTCTTCGCCTTCGAGGATAATTTCCTCTTCGGCGTCGGCCAGTTTCCCTTCCAGGTTAGTTGGATTCTCAAGCAAACCCGCCAGTTCTTCGGTTGCGGTGATCTGCTCTGGCTGAGCATCCTCCACTATCGGTTTCGAATTTGGGTCAGATGTAGTCATAAAACTCACCTTTACTTGGGGAAACCTGGAAAGCAAACCGAAAAATGGGTTTCGTACCTAAACCGACCCGAACCTGACCTGGTCTTTTACATAGCTGTTACTTAAGTAAAGCCAGTAGGTCCCGTTTATGTTCACGGGAGCATCACAATGACATAACGATTAATTTTCCCTGGCAGAAATAACCGCATCGTAGAGTTCATTTTTGCTCACGCCATGGATTTTCGCGAGGTCTGCGCACACCGCTTTCAACCGCTCGCCGGAATCGACGCGCTGCTGGGCGGCGTCGATAAGCGAATCGACATCGACCGCGATATCGCCCGCGCCTTCGATGACAACGGTGATCTCGCCACGCACCCCATCTTGTGCCCATTCTGCCAACTCTGGCAAGGTTCCACGCTTTACCTGTTCGTAGGTTTTGGACAGTTCACGGCACACTGCTGCGCGTCGTTCACCTAAAACTTCGGCTGCGTGAGCCAGGGTTTCTGCGATGCGGTGAGGAGATTCGAAGAAACATACCGCGCGCTTTTCGGTTTTCAACGACTCCAACCACGTGGTGCGCGCACCTTGTTTGCGCGGCGCGAAACCGTCGAAGGCGAAGCGGCCCACGTGAAGGCCCGACAATGCCAACGCAGTTGGCACAGCTGACGGCCCGGGGAAGCAGGTGACCGGAATGTTCGCCTCGTGGGCGGCGTCGATAAGCGCAAAACCCGGATCAGAAACCACAGGCATGCCGGCATCGCTGACCACCAGCACCGTGCCCGTGCGTGCGGCTTCAATAAGCTTGCCGACGCGCGCCTGTTCATTATGGTCAAAGTTCGAGACCAACTGCCCCTTAATTTCCACCCCCAACGCAGCAGCCAAGGACGCCGTCCGGCGGGTATCCTCCGCAGCTACCACAGTGGCGTTGGCAAGCGCGTGGACCAGGCGCGGAGACGCATCCCCAATGTTGCCGAGCGGAGTCGCCGCGATAATAATTCCAGTGGGCAAAGATAATTCAGCAACATGCATGCATCTAGCTTCCCACAAATGCGCGCCAAGGCTCTACAATCAACCGAGTGAGCCAAGCCCTACCTGTTCGTGACCAGGGGCGGGACCAGGGGATTTTCGCTGGTACTCTCCCGCCCGCACCGCCAAAGTTCAAGTGGACCCGCCTGGATACCTATACCTGGGCGATCATCGCGGTGTTTGCTTTAGTCACGCGTTTTACAGGTTTGAGCAGTGCAACCGCCTCAGGCACCCCAGTTTTTGATGAAAAACACTACGTCCCACAAGCCTGGGACATGGTCCGCTCCTGGATCAACCCCATCACCGGCGGCATTGAATCCAACCCCGGATACGGACTCGTCGTTCACCCACCGTTGGCCAAACAACTTGAAGCACTCGGTGAATGGGTCTTCGGATACACCCCCCTCGGCTGGCGCATCATGGTCGCCATTTTCGGAACACTCACCATTTTCGCCATCATGGCAATCGCACGGCGCCTCAGCGGATCCACCATTGTGACTTTCATCGCCGGAATTCTCGCGCTTGCCGACGGCGTCCTCCTCGTCTCATCACGCTTCGGCATGCTGGACATCTTCCTTGTTTTCTTCATCACCGCAGCAGCATGGGCATTGATCCGAGATCACCAACAAATGCACCAACGCCTCAACGATTTACTCCTCACCAACGGCCAAATCACCAAAGACTTTGGCCCCCGATTCGGCTTCCGATGGTGGCGTTTCACCACAGGTGTATTCCTTGGTCTCGCGCTCTCCGTCAAATGGTCCGGACTGTACTACATCGCATTCTTCGGCCTGACCAGCGTGTTCCTAGACTTGTGGCTGCGCAAACGCTACGGCGTCCGACGCTACGTCACCGGCACCCTAAAAAATGACGTCATCCCAGCGCTCGGCTCCTTGGTGATCATCCCTGCCCTGCTTTATATCTGGAGCTGGCGAGCCTGGTTCGCCTCCGAAACCTCCGTCTACCGCCACGCCAAAACAGACGGCACCATCACAGAAGACTCCATCCTGCAGCTCTTCCCTGAGTCAATTGCGGGCTGGATCCACTATCACATCAGCGTCCTGGAATTCCACGGCTCACTGACCACATCCTCAGGTCACAGCCACCCCTGGGATTCCAAGCCGTGGGCCTGGCTTGTCTCCGGTCGACCCATCCTCTACTTCTCCTCCACCGACATCTCCTGCGACGTTGGCGGCACCTGCCGACGCATGATCTACCTCTTCGGCACGCCCGCCATTTGGTGGCTGACAGTCCCAGTCATTCTGTGGGCGCTGTGGTCTTTCTTCGCACGTCGGAGTCGTGGCTATATTGTCCCACTAGTGGCCTTCGCTGCAGGATTTTTGCCGTGGCTTGCAGCATACGACCGCCAAATGTACTTCTTCTACGCCACCGCATTGGTGCCATTCACCATCATCATGTTGGCACTCGCCTGCGGTGAACTGTGGGGCCGTGGAAAAATGACCCCCACTGGCTTAACCCGCGGATCAATGGCAGTGGTCACCTACATTTCCCTCGTGGTGATGATGTTTCTCGCGTTTTCGCCACTGTTTTACGGATTTGTCATCCCAGATTATGTCTACGAATCCTTGATGTGGTTCCCAAGCTGGCGCTAACCTCCCCTTTGGCCGAACCAAGTGACCAATGCAGCTCTTTTCACTGGGTGACCGGTCACCTGGTTTGGTTTTGAGAGCGCATAGCCGTCCCATATGGCCGAAATTGATCGGCCGGAGGTTTTTCGGTCACCTGTTTGGATTGTGCCTTGACCGGAGAAGGCGATTTAAGGGGTTGAACTTCCTCAAGTAGGCCTGGGTATGGGTTGAGTACGTTTGGGTGCTTAAAGGCGATTCTAGGCCGGGTCCGTTTTGGGGCCTGTGGGGCAGGTGTGATTCCTGCGAGCTTGCTGATCAAGAACTCACCACAAACCTGTGGCCAGACCTTAAAATCGAACAGATTTTTGCATCGAACCCAACCGGAAGCGCAAAAATACACCACACGCCACCATTATCAAGTGATTTGTGGTGTATTTTCGCAATTTTGTTCCCCCACCCTTGAACCGACAACTAAGCGCTGTACTGAAACAGCACCTTCTCTCCATCAAGGATCCGAACAGACACCTCTTCCAAATCAAGATGCACTGTCAGCTCTTCACCTCCAAGACCGACGGACTTATAGGTCATCGCTTCATTAGCAATCTCAAGGACTTCGGTGTGCGCCTGATACAACCACGGGTGTTGCCTGCGCAGCGCGATCAGAGCCTTATAAATGTTTTCAATCCAGGTGCCCAGTGGAGAAAACTCGGCAGGAAGAGGTGGCCTAATGGCATCGTCACCGAAAACGTTATCCTCTTTCAATCCCGTAAAGCCCTGCTCATCGCCGTAGTAAATGCTTGGGGTTCCTCCGACCGTGAAGAGGATCGCTGCGGCCAGGATCGCATTTGATTGACCGATTCGGGTGGCAATGCGGGTGACGTCATGGTTACCAATGAATGTCTGCGGTACGAAAGTATCGAGGAATTCATTGTGGCGACTCAAAGTCCATTCGAGTTCAAAGAAGTTTCGCTCTTTGATGCTGCTCCAAATGGCTTTCCACAGTTCGTATTCTGTGACGGAATCAATGCCGGACTTTTGTACGTAGTCGGAGTAATCTCCATGGATCATCTCTCCCACTATCCATGCGTGTGGGTGTTTTCGTCGCACTTCTGGCAGGACTTTTTCCCAAAATTCAGGGGCGATGGCGTAGACAGCGTCGAGTCGCCAGCCTGCGATTCCGCGGTCGAGCCAGTGGTTCATGACATCGACAACCAGATCCACTACGGCGGGATTCGTGTGGTCGAGTTCCGCCAGGATGTCGTGGCCTTCAAATGACGCCCCGGTGGTCAGGTCGAGATATTTAGAGGAACTGGAAACATGATTGAAGACGCCGTCGAAAAGCACTCCAATGCCCCGCTGATTCGCAGCCTCCAGCAGCGCGTCCATGTCTTCCTCGGTGCCGAGGCGCGGGTCGATGCGGTAGAAATCGAGGGTGTCGTAGCCGTGGCTGACGGACTCGAATACCGGTCCCAGCATGAGGGCGTTGCAGCCTAGTTCGACAACATAATCCAGCCACCCAATTAGATTGGGGAGCCGATGTGTGACAGGCGCGGGAGATTCAGGCCGGATGGGAGCACCCAAAGCGCCCAGGGGGTAGACGTGCCAGATGATCGCATGTTCAGCAAAACTCATGCCTCCCACCTTAGCCGGGCGCGGCGTTCAATGAGTTCCATGTACGCCGCAAAATACCCGGTCCAGAACTATTCACCAACGCAAACGACAGCACAATCGTAGAAATCAACAGCAGACCAATGGACAGTCCCGTCTGTGAATCGGCGACGCCAAACACGAGATCGCGCGCAGCAAAACCAGCACTAAATGTCCACAACGTTCCAAAAATCGGGAGCATGCCCGCGATAATCCGCGGCTTCCACGCCGCAAATAACAGCCCCACAGAAAGAGCAATGCGGTAGGCAACGGCCTCCGCGAGCAGGCGCGAGGTGAGCGGGTCTTCTTGGACGCTTATCGACGCCGAATCCCCCAACATTGTGATACCCCAGGCGAGGTAAACCACACCCAGGATCACCAACAACACTCGCGATAGCAGGGATCCCACAACCTTGGCGTTGGCATGCCTGCGCCATTCTGGTTCCACCTCTGCCAGAATGATCTCTGATAGATCAGGCGGGGTCAGGGTGCGAGGTTCCGCGGCGCAAAAATTGAGCATCCGATTCAACTCAGCAGCACGGTTGTAGTAATTTCTGCACTCTTCACAATTAGCGAGGTGCGCTTCAATTACTGCATCATCCAAGCCTGTCGGCTCACCATCTAATTTGGCGGACAGCGCGGCTTGAATGGCACTACAGTCAACCACGCGTGAGCACCCCATCAACGCTGGCTCTACCAGAACCAAACACAACGATCACAAGCAAAGAAACAATGATGAGCAAGGGGAATTCGATGCCGTTATCAACTGTGAAAAAGCCCGAACTCAAGTGCACAAAGTAAATAGCAGCGGCGATCAACAGCGCTAATGCACCAGCAACAAAGGTGGTGAGCAAACCAACCACTAGGAAGGCACCACCGAGCAGCTCAGAGATCGATGTGATCCACACCGAGAGCTTGGGTTGAGGCACTCCCCAGGCTGAAAATTGTCCTGTTGTCTTGGTAACTCCGGAGATGAACAGCTTTTCCCACCCGTGTGCCACAAAGATCACTCCGAGCACAGCGCGAAAAATCAGCAGAGCTGCATCCCTCACGACCGGTTTATCCATGGTTGACAGAGTACATCAGCCTTGCCCCTCGTTCTTATCGCGACGCTTAGTTGAGGCTACTTTGATCTCCTCAATTCATCATCAACCGTCACATTGCGTGCTGCTCTGAATCCCACAATCGACAACACTATTGTGCCCAAGGCCAAACCAACGAGGATCTCTGACCAGGAGCCAATCGCCTGGTAGATCGCTCCCACTGCCAATGGCCCAAGGGCTGCAAGAATGTAACCCACCGGCTGCACAAATCCAGACAAGCTTGCGGTAATTCTCGGATCTTTCGTACGCGCTGGAATCAGGGCGATAGCCATCGGGAAGCAGAGTCCACCTAAACCAAGAAGGAATGACCACAGGTACCAGCCTTGGGACGGCCACAGCCACGTTCCCACATAACCGAGGAACATCGATGCACCAAAGACCACTGGGAACCACACGAGGTTCTTATCCCTGGTCCTAGCGATTGCGACAGGCATTGTGAATCCACCAACAATGCCCATGATGCCCACAATCGACAATCCGATAGAGGCATGTGCGGGACTTACACCGGCATCGATAAAGATTTTGGGCAGCCATCCCATTTGGATATATGCGTTCATGGACTGCAAACCGAAGAACAGCATGATGAAGAATGCTGTTGGCGATGTCCAGATCTTTCCAGTCGAACCAGATTTCACAGTCTCGGCTGGGAAGTCATACTTCTTGTCCCACCACATGGGCAGCCAGATTGCCACCTGCAAAACGGCAGGAAGTGCCCAAATAAAGATTGCCCAGCGCCACGCATTCGATCCGCTAAACAGCAATGTGGACAACGGCCCCAAGGTAGATCCAACACCAAGCACGGTGGTGTACACCGTCATCAATGCGACAGTGCTTTTGCCACCGTGGAGTTTGATCCATGCCGGAAGCAAAATGTTGGCGACCGCAATTCCCATCACCACGAAGCCGGTGAGGAAGATAAATGCCCAAATGTTGCCGACCCATGGGCGGATTGACAACCCGATGAGTCCAACGATCATTCCGGATGTAAGTGCACCACTGAGTCCGATTTTCTTCGCTAAAGGCACAGCAGCCACACCAAAAATGCCGAAGGCGATTCCTGGTATGGCTGTGATAATTCCTGCGGTTGATCCGGACGCCCCAAAATCATGGACGAGATCATCAAGCACTGCGCCGACCGACACGATGGCTGAGCGCAAATTAAAAGCTGCCACGAGGACAGCTAGAAAGGTAAAGACTTTTAGTTTTGGGGAGGTTCCGGACATAGTCCGAAACCTTACTCTGTGGCTAGCTCACGCGACGCTGACCCAGGTGTCGAATGTTTCGACGTGGCTCCTCGTAGTAAGGTTCCTCCGGCATTGCCACCGTTGGGAGGCCTTCGAAATCTGGCGATTCATCATCAAGCTCGAGGACAACTGCACCTGGACGACGCAAACGGGAAGGAAGGTCTTCAGAGTTTCGTACACCCATCCGGGAGCGGCGGAGCCTGCGGATTCGACGAGCGCGAAGAGCATTCTCCTCACGAACCTGACTGCGCAGAGCCATCAGGTACAATGCGGTCGCAGCCAATGCTACTGCTGGCAGTCCCCAGACCCAACCGCCAAAGACGAATCCGAGAATTACAGAGATAACGACTGTGGCTGCAAGACCCAACAGGGTGCGCTGGCGGCGAACATACTGGGAGGCAGCGAACTCACGGTCAGCCTCTGGGTCGTAGTAGCCACGGCCACGTCGACGCTGTGCAAAGGCAACATCTTCTTCAGTCAGCTCATCGTCTGCATCAAATTCTTCGACCTCAGGCTGCTGCTCAGGCTGGTGTTCCTGGAAGTCCTCATATGCACGAGCCCTGGCAGCTGGGTGCAGGTGATCAAGCGGGGTGTCGTAGGAATCATCTAGCTCGTAATGATCTTCCACATTCCACTCTTGTGAAACTTCCACGACGGGAGCAGGCTCAACGTAGTCATCAGTTTCTAGAGAAACTTCGATGTCTTCTTCAAGCTCAACATCGGTGTCGAGATCTTCCTCGACGGGTTCTTCTTTGCGTGGTCGGAAAATGCTGGGAGAATCGACGATCTCATAATCATCATCCACATCATCTGTATCTTCCTCATCGTCTAGCTGAGCAGAACTCAAGCCAGGGCGACGAGGAGACGGAATGTTGCTTCCGCCTTCAGAGATAACGCGGGTGTCGTCGAATGCTTCTCCAGCCTTAGCAATGGGCTTTTGGCCTCGAAGAAGTAGCGGTGCGAGCACAACAAGCCACACCACCACAATCAGGCCGATCACAAGGATTCCGGACACGTGGAGCACCTAACCTTCCCGTACGGGTGCAAAATTTAAATCTGAACTTGAGGGTATCGGCAATCTCACACCCCTCTTGGGTGCCACGCCGAAAAATTTCTTCGCATTAATAATCATCGGCGCAATCGTCCCTCTCTAGTGAGACGTTCCACCGCGGTTATTGAATACTCATCCGCCAGCAATGCCACAAAATGGTGATCCATCCATTGTCCATCAATATGCAGATTTCTAATGAGATAGCCTTCTGGGCGGAAACCGCTATGTCCGAGCACCTTCCCGGATGCTGGGTTGCTGGGTAGATAGGTGGCGGTGAGGCGATGCAGACCTATGCGTCGAAAAGCATGATCCACGCCGAGCGCGCAGGCAGCCGTAGCGATACCTCGCCCCGTCACCGCGCTGGAAACCCAATAGCCAATCCAGGCATCGGAGATGCCGCCGTGCTGGATGTTGCCGATAGTCAACTGCCCCACGAACCGGCCATCCAACTCGATGACCATGGGAACCACGGTGCCTTTTCGCGCAGCGCGCATCAAATAGGTGATGTTATCCCACCAGGACAACCGCGAATGCGCTTCACTCCAGGACGTGGGAACCGTGGGCTCCACGGGCTTGAGGAATTCCTTATCGCGCATGCGTAAATCCGACCATGCGCGGAAATCACGGCGCTTCAAGGGCCTCAAACGTAGCCTGCCACCATCCGGCAAAATGACCGTTTGCGTTGACTCTGGCCAGCCGGGGTGTCGAAAATGCGTCGGACCTGACGGTGCATTACGCATCGAACTATCGACCTTGGGCAAGGAAGATCACGTCCACGACATCTCCCGGTCGGATTTCTGTGACATCTTCTGGAATGCGGATCATGCCGTTTGCTTCGGACAATCCTGCCAATAGGTGCGATGGTGCGCCCGTTGCACCACCCAAAGCCTCCACGAGGTAGTCCTGGGTTTCTGCATCGCGCATGAGCCTGGACCTGATGAAACCTTTTCGACCCGCCACAGACACCACGTGGTTGAGCGCTCGAGCTCGAACAACCCGGCGCGCCGCATTGCTCTTGCCCAGGCTCATGCGCACGACCGGGCGGACGAAGGTTTCAAAAATAACTAACGACGCCACCGGATTGGAAGGCAGAAGGAAGCATGGAATCTTGTTCTCGCCGAGCAGACCGAATCCTTGGACAGAACCGGGGTGCATTGCGACGCGTTCGGTGTCGATATCGCCTAGCTCGTTGAGAACCTGGCGCACGCCAGCTGAACCAGCACCGCCAACAGCTCCGGTGATGACGATGATTTCCGAGCGCAGCATCTGGGATTCAATGATCTCTTTGATGCGACGAGGTTCACCGGCAGCAATGCCGTAGCGGTACACATCTGCGCCCGCTTCCCTACCGGCGGCAGCCAAAGAATAGGAATTGACGTCAAACACCTGGCCGAGGCCTGGCTGGCGATCAATATCAACAAGTTCAGCGCCGACGGAGATAACCGACATGCGTGGGCGTGGGTACACCAACACTTTGGAGCGACCAACAGCTGCGAGCAAACCAATTTGGGCAGGGCCTAAGACCGCGCCAGCACTGACTGCGATGTCTCCCGGTTGGATGTCATCGCCTTCTTTGCGCACAAACTCGCCAGAGCGCACAGGTCGCTGCGCGGTTACTCGTTTGCGGCCACGATCTGACCACGCCATGGGCAGCACCGCATCCGCAAGCATCGGCAGTGGCGCACCGGTGTGGACCATGACTGCTTGTTTAGGCTGCAGGCGCAACGGCTGCTGAGAACCCGCAGCTACTTCACCCACCACGGGCAGGGATTTTTCCGGAGGAGCAACCGGCAGTTGCTGGCTAAGAGACTTCTCGCCGCCGACATCGACTGCTCGAACCGCATAACCATCAATCGCTGCTTGCGCGAAACCCGGCAAAGCACGACTAGCTTGAACCTCTTCCGCGCACATCAAACCCAGTGCCTCTGCAATAGCAATACGCACTGGCTCTGGAGCTACCGCTGCCTCGGTGACAATGGATAGCTGTTGCTCGACTGATCGCACTACGGACCTCCTAATCGGAACCAGGCAGCTATTTTACTTGAGAATCGTCTGCAATACGTTCCGCAGCTTCATGTTCAGCCAAAATCTGTTTGATTGCATCTTTTAGCTGCGCACCATAAACAGGGTGGGACAGACCGAAATCAACACACGCCGGAATGTACCCGCCAGGGTTGCCAAGATCGTGGCGTTTGCCCTGGTGAATGACGATATGGACCGGATGGCCTTCGTCGATAAGCAAATCAATCGCGTCGGTGAGCTGCAACTCGCCGCCAGCGCCTGGTGTGATGCGGCGCAGGGCGTCAAAGATTTTTCGGTCAAGCAGGTAGCGGCCAGTCGCGGCGAGGCGTGATGGCGCGTCTTCGATGGCTGGTTTTTCCACCATGCCCTTGACCTTTTTGACATCGGAATCTTTGGTGTCAGCTTCGATTTCAAAGATGCCATACTTAGAAACGTCAGCTTCAGAAACCTCAACTGCACAAAGGACAGATCCACCGAACTCTGCTCGGACCTGAGCCATGCGCTCCATAACACCGGTTGGCAACACGAGATCGTCCGGCAACATCACCGCTACGACATCTTCATCATCATCCAACACAGACTCAGCCAAACCAACAGCATGACCTAGCCCCAGCGGCTTGTCCTGGGTTACTGGAACTGCCTTGATTAAATCGGCGGCGCGGCGGATTATCTCCACCTGGTCAGTCTTGCCACGCTCCATCAGCGTTTCTTCCAATTCAGAAGAACGCTCAAAGTGTGCAAGTACCCCAGCTTTGTTTGGCGCAGTGATGATCGCCAGCCTGGTCGCACCAAGTTCGGCAGCTTCAGCAGCAATCAGCTCAATACCTGGGGTATCGACAACCGGCAGCAACTCCTTGGGTACGGTTTTGGTGGCCGGAAGGAATCGGGTTCCCAGTCCTGCAGCAGGCACTACGACGGTTTTAACCGCGTTCACGTGCTCATCGATAGGCAAACTCATGGAACCAAGAGTACCTGCCCCCGAAACCCCAATCGTCGTACCCCTCCGAAAATAACGGTTATCCTTAGATTTATGAGCCAAACTAAGCAGGAACTGCGCACGAAGCTTCGGGAAGCGCGCACCAATATGGATGAGGCTTCTCGCACGCGAGAAAACGCAGCCATCATTGCCAACGTTTCTTATTACATCCGCTCAAAGCAGCCAAAAAGGATTGCCGCTTACGTGCCGGTCCGTACCGAACCTGGTGGGCGATTGCTTCTCGACGCCCTCCACGCCGAAACTTCCGCGCTTATTTTGCCAGTCTCCCTCGAGGATCGACGCCTCGACTGGGCTCTTTATGAAGGCCCAACCAGCCTTGTTCCTGGCGCATTTGGCATCCAGGAACCCGGTGGCACTCGCCTTGGACCTGAAGCTCTCAACTTCTGCGACCTTGTCATCGCCCCCGCACTGGCATGCACCCCCAGTGGAATCAGGCTAGGTAAAGGTGGCGGTTTCTACGACCGCGCTCTAGCCGCCGGAGTAAAGGCTGACGTGGTTACTTTGCTCTTCAACGGAGAAATCCGCGATGATATCGAAGTGGAAGAACATGATCTTCCCGTCAACGTCATAATTACCCCCGCAGGTGTTCGGAACCTAGGAGCCTAAAAAACAGTCCAACCACTATATGGACTTAAAAAAGACATTCACCACCCCGAGTTGGCACCGCACCCTAGTTTTAAGAAGAATAATCGCCTTCATCCTGATCGGGATTGCAGGACTGCTGATAGCACATTCTTGGCTCAAGAAGGATCCAACTGCCGTTGTCATAGTGCAAGAAATTCCTGCTGGCACCAAGGTTGAGGCCTCTGACCTTGGACTTCAGGCAATCCCCACTTCCCTACTGCCCAGCACCTCCTACGATTCGATTGACGATGTAGTTGGGCTCGTTGCGGCCTCCACATTAAGTTCCGGGGAAATAGCCACAAAGCCTCGATTCGTGGGCACCGAATTGATAAACTCCATTGCGACAAACGTCACTGATAGCTCTTTGGTGGAAGAAATTAACATGGTTCCACTCAGTTTGGCTGAACCTTCCGTCATCCCCCTACTGCAGCATGGGGACACCATTTCGGTTGTTTCCCAAGACCCAGACACCGGTCTCCCAGAGAACATTGCTGCAGGTGGAACAGTAATTCTGGCGGGTGGTACAGACCCCTCAACCATCTTGATTGCGCTTCCACAATCAATCGCTGAAAAGGTTGCAGCACAATCGCTCAATACCCCTCTGGCGGTAGTCCTCACCGGAGACCGAGCGGATAATTACACAACCGCCGAATAGTTCCCTATTCAAAAAAAAGGTACTTTCCGCTACAGTTCATTTGTCGTTCTTACTGTCCACACTATCGTCAGGGGTAACAACCATGCTTAAAGGTTTTAGAGATTTCATCCTTCGCGGAAATGTCATCGAACTCGCAGTTGCCGTGGTCATCGGTACTGCCTTCACCGCTATCGTGACAGCATTCTCCGAGAACATCATCAACCCATTAATCGCTTCCATCGGCAGCACAGAGGTTGAAGGCCTCGGCTTCCACATCCGCGCAGGCAACGCCGCAACGTTCGTGGACTTCGGCGCCGTCATCACCGCAGCGATCAACTTCCTCATCATCGCAGCAATTGTCTACTTCGTCCTCGTTGCTCCAATGAACAAGCTCAGCGAAACCCTCGCAAAACGCAAGCGTGTTGAAGAAGACGAGACCCCAGCTTCCATCGAAGCAGAACTCCTCACCGAGATCCGCGATCTCCTGCAGGAGCAAAAGCGCCTTCAGTAGTTAAAAGGCCCTAAAAGCACAAAAGTGCGTCTGAGTATTTCACTCAGACGCACTTTTTGTTGCCTAAATTATGCTGCTAACCATGATGCGGTGGTTGCTGTTCTTTCCAGAATTCCTCACCTGTTGGTTGGTCATCTTGTTCTGGATCTAAAGAAACTTCCCGGACATCATCGTTAGTTGTTGATTCCAGAGGAGAATCTGCCGTGCGATCATAGTCCTTTGCATCTGACGCACGGAACGCTCGTCTACGTTGTCTACTCACACCCGACCAACTCAAACCACGGAAGTGCGAAGCTGATCTACAACAAAATCAACCAACGGTGTCAGAGTTGCCATGCCATCACGAATTGCCGAACGAGACTCAGCGAGGTTGACCACCACGGTTGAGCCGGATACGCCCGCTACGCCTCGGGAAACACTTGCATCCACCGCGCCACAGGCCAAACCGGAGGAACGAAGCGCCTGCGCGATTCCTGGGACGTCCTGGTCCAACACAGCGCTGGTTGCCTCAGGAGTTTTATCCCGAGGACCAACGCCCACTCCGCCGATGGTCAGCACAAGGTCAGCGCCGCCAACAACTGCGGTTTCAATAGCTTGCCTAATCTGAGACTTCTTAGACTTCACGCTGACCACAGCGTCCACGTTGAAGCCAGACTCTAAGAGCAGCTCCGTAACCAAACGGCCAGTCCCATCTGCCTCAGCGACATGATCGCCCACCAGGACAACAAGAGCGCGCTTCTGGGATGCCATGTGGAATTCTTTTTCCGTAGCCTTCAGGAACTCCGGATCCGGTTCAACATCCGGAAGCGGAACTCGTGTGTCTACAACATCGGTAAGACTTCCCAATGGATCCTTGCTCATTGTTCCTCACTCATACTTGGCTACTTGATTAGATGCAGATTAACTCTTTTAAACCTACTCACTCGTCAGAGTAACCTCTACCTCCCGGCTCTGCGAGGTATCTGGCTGTGTAATTGTTAAAGTGATGGTTTCGCCAAAATCATGCGAACGAACAGCAGCGATCAAGGAGTCTGGGCTATCAATAACTCGATCATTGAGCTTGGTCACGATATCGCCTGGCTGAAGTCCAGCATCTGCGGCCGGTCCACCATCTTGAACACTGGCAATCACAGCGCCTGTCACTGAGTTATCAGTGCCAACCTGCACACCGATCATCGGCTGAGTTACCTGGCCGGTGCTGATCAATTGATCGGCCACGCGCTTGGCAAAGTTGGATGGGATAGCAAAACCAAGACCAATGGAACCTGCGGAATCGCTGGTGCTCGAAATCGATGCAATTACCGAATTCATGCCAATGAGGTTGCCATCCATATCAACCAGCGGACCACCAGAGTTACCAGGGTTGATCGCAGCATCGGTCTGGATAGCATCGATGAGGGACGACTCTCCGCCATCACCAGAAGCTCGCACAGGACGGTTCACGGCCGACACAATACCGGTGGTCACAGTGGAGCTCAGACCCAGTGGAGAACCAACAGCCATCACACTTTGTCCAATGCCTAATGCGTCCGAATCTCCAAAGCTCATAACTGGAAGGTTGGACACATCCCTAATCTTGATCACAGCAATATCTGTGGAAGGATCACCAGCAATAAAATCAGCTTGCGCTGTAGTTCCATCGGAGAAATTTACTTCCAACACACCAGATTGTTCAATGCCTGCCACGACGTGATTATTGGTCATGACGTAACCATCGGAGGAAATAATGGATCCAGAGCCCTCAGAAGCAGACGTCCTAGTAATGGCCTGAATAGAGACGACAGAAGGCAAAACTGCGGCAGCAACCTGTTCCGCTGAACCTGGTTCAGCATTAGTGGTGCGCTGCACGCTGGGCTGCTCAAGAGCATTAACTGGGGTTGAAGAGTCCGAACCAAGCTGGGTTGCTGCAACACCCACAACGCTACCGGTAGCAATAGAACCAACAAGCATTAACGCGAGTGCCGTTCCGATGCCAACTTTTCGCTTTTCTTTAGCTGGCTTTACATCTGTGCTTAGAGGCTGATTATCCCAACTGGTCCAGGCTGGAGCTTGTTGCTCATTTCCTTGTTGAGTGTTTTGTTCAGAGCCGAAGCCCGCACCAGGATAGGGGTTTTGATTGGAAGCAGTGTTACCCCACTGCGGATATGAACTACGCACATGTTCGAAGGAGTTGGTTTCTGATGGAGTTTCCGATGCGCGGTCCGGGTTCTCACCGTTGTTTGTGGGGAATTGATTTGTCATGATTTGATTATGAACCCTGTGGCTGGGGCGTCACTCTAAGTAGTCTGAACACTTCCTGTGAGCTCTTTAGTGGTTTAATCATCGACATTTTCGAACCCGCTGCGAATGGGTTCCCCTGGCAAATCAATAGTGATTCTCGTTCCGCCATCATCTGATTCACCCACAACGAGTTGGCCACCATGCCGATTCACAACCTGATTCACGATGGCAAGACCTAATCCCGATCCCGGCATGGAACGGGAGCTGACGGCGCGATAAAACCGTTCCAAAACTAATCCTCGTTCTTTTTCAGCAATTCCAGGCCCTGAATCATCAATAACAATGCGGACCGTTGCTTTGTCGATCTGTGACATCGACACTCGAACAATGCCATTCTCAGGCGACCATTTAATGGCATTATCCAAAACATTTACTAATGCCCTGGTTAAGGAAAAATCATCGCCCAGCAGTTTCCAATCCACAGTCTCGGAAACATCTATCCGCACCGTCATGCGACGGCTTTCCATTCGGTCAAGCGCAATTTCCAACACTTGGTTGAGATCTACAATGCTTGACGTTTCGGCGGTTTCTTCACGCGCAAGATCAACAAGATCACCAATCAAATCAGACATTTCGGTCATCTGCGCCAATACATCACGCCGAAGGCCATCCAATTCTTCCTTGGGGATTCCCGATCCTCCACTGTTGGTTGCCATCAACAGCAATTCAATATTTGTCCGCATTGAGGTCAGTGGAGTTTTCAGCTCGTGTCCTGCATCTGCCACCAACTGAGATTGCCGGGTACGAGACTCCCGCAGTGCCTTGAGCATGTCATTGACACTACGAGTCAACTTAGCGAACTCATCATTTCCCACCACAGGAATCGCACGAAGCTCATCAGTTCGTTTGATTTCTTCAACGGCGCGCTGCAGCTTTGACAGTGGTTTCAGACCCTCCTTCGCAATGATGAAACCAAGCAGAATCGACGCCAAAACACCACTGCCGCCAATGATCAAGAGAATGACGCCAAGCACCGTGAGCTGCCGATCGGTATCCACCATATCTTTAGCAAAAACCACCACTGTGCCCGAGCTATCTCGTTTCATGAGAATGCGCTCAGCACTTGTTACGAGGATCTGTTTCCCCGCTTCATTGCTCTTAAGGAAATCTGAATCAGGCAGTGATATGGATTCACCGATGACGTATTCCCACCCAGGTGGGATTAAGGCGATTCGAGTGTCACTGGCATATTCACCTAACAGAGCAATTTCGGTTTCTGCGGTTGCATAGAATCCCGCTTCACTGGCTCGTCCAAGCATTGCATCCGCTTGTTTTTCCAGATCACGATCGATTGAGTTGGTGACATAGCTGGAGACAGACCAATATGCAGCAACAGTAATAACACCAACGGCGAAAGCTACCAAAGTGGCGCTCAGCAAAGCCAAGCGCCAACGCAACGACATTGAACCGTCGGAGTCATCACTTTCGGTAGGGGCAGGCTCATTTTCCCCTGCGCCGATTCGCCTTAATGTCACGGAGCGGTCTCTCGCAGGACGTATCCGACTCCTCGTACTGTATGGATCAGGCGGTCTTCTCCTTCCAATTCAGTCTTGCGTCGAAGGTATCCAATGTAGACCTCGAGGGCATTGCCTGAAGTGGGGAAATCGTAGCCCCAGACCTCTTCCAAAATCTGGGCGCGAGTGAGCACTTTCCTTTGGTTTTTGAGGAGCAATTGCAGGAGCGCGAACTCTGTTCGAGTAAGGCTGATGGCGCGTCCGTTGCGGTAGACATCTCGACTTTCTGGGTCAAGCGTCAAATCGCCACAAGATAATAGAGCCTGTTCAATGTTGGAACTCTGATTTGATTCCACTGCAGAGCGACGCACCAGTGAACGGACGCGCGCCAACAGCTCTTCAAGAGCAAATGGTTTAGCCAAATAGTCATCTGCGCCAGCATCGAGGCCACCAACACGATCAGAAACATTATCGCGGGCAGTAAGAATAAGAATTGGCCGATCATCGCCTTCGCTGCGAAGGTGGCGACAGACCTCAAGTCCGTCCATACGAGGCATCATGACATCGAGGATCACCAAAGCAGGCTGTTCCTTGTCAATCATCTCTAGTGCTTGGATGCCGTCTTCTGCGAGAACAACGTTGTATCCGTTGAACGAAAGGGAACGTCGCAAGGAGTCACGTACAGCTTGCTCGTCATCAACAACTAGAATTTTCATCGATACCCTTTTCGTCTTCCAGTCCGTGACAGACTTCTTCCCAATGAAGACGTCCACGCGTTGGAACATGTTTCACTTATGCTAACACCTCTTAAGCATAAAGAAGCCAGTTACCTCCTCATTTTAAGAGAAGATAACTGGCTCTTGTTAAATTCTTACCTACAAAAGGTCGTAGGAGATGAATTTAAGGTTTAGAACTGCTCTACGTCCACGAGACCGAGCTGTGCTGCCTTAACCAGACGGCGTGGGATGCGAACGGTCTGACCGTCGATCTTGACCTCCTGAAGGGCGACATTGTCGGCCTTCCACTGGGAACGGCGCATGCGGGTGTTTGCGCGGGACATACGGCGCTTTGGAACTGCCATTGTTTTCCCTCCTATGCCTTCTTCTTGCGGCGAGCCATGCCACCGAAGCGGCGCTCGAACTTCTCAACACGACCAGCGGTGTCCATGACACGCTGAGCGCCGGTCCAGAATGGGTGAGACTCGCTGGTGACGTCAACGACGATCAGTGGGTACTCGTTACCATCTTCCCAGGACACGGTGCGGTCGCTGGAAGCGGTGGACTTGGTCAGGAACTGGAAGCCAGTACCTGCGTCCTGGAAGACTACCGCATGGTAGTCAGGGTGGATATCCTTTTTCATTTACTCTCGATTCCCTCAGGATTGAAACTTCAGGTCGGTTCCAGCGGATGCCAGATCGTGCCCGAGTTGGGTTCGGTAAGTATGCATCACCATGATTTGGCAATGAACCTCCAATACCTTACACCTGTTGCGCTGTAACTAAAAATTGATTATGGAATATGTCCAGCCCAGGCCAAAAACTCCCGCGAGTTATATGATGGATCCGTCATCTAGCCTAGTCACGGAGGAATAATGTTGAGTTCCAAGGACTTGCCGATTTATCAGCGCAAAGCTGACCTTTTCAAGGGTTTGGCACATCCATACCGCATCAGAGCCCTGGAAATCATTGCCACGAATAATGAAGTTTCAGTCGGTCAGATAACCAAAGAGATGGATTTGGAAGCCTCTCACGTGTCCCAGCACCTTAAGGTTTTAAGGAAATTTGGGCTGGTTTCCTCCCAACGCGAAGGCTTAGTTGTTTATTACCGTCTCACCTACCCGGAGGTCGCAGACTTTCTTAAGGTGAGCCGCTCACTATTAAAGAGGATGGCTGGCGAAGATGCGTGACCTTTTACCTTCTAGAGACGACTATCAGCTACTCCGCTTCTCCTGGAAGATGGACATTGCTGCTGGCGTCACCGTGGGCATTGTTGCCCTCCCCCTCGCTCTCGCCTTTGGTGTGAGTTCTGGAGTCGGAGCCGAGGCAGGATTAGTGACTGCGATTATTGCTGGCCTGGTTGCAGCAATCTTCGGCGGTTCCAATGTGCAGGTTTCAGGACCAACCGGAGCGATGGTGGTTATTCTCGCTCCAATCGTCGCCCAATATGGTGTCGGTGCGGTTGCATTACTCAGCCTGATGGCTGGAGTTATCGTCCTTGTCGCCGGAGTGCTTCGATTAGGCCGAACGGTGAGTTTCATTCCGTGGCCGGTCATCGAAGGATTTACGGCAGGCATCGGTGTGATTATTTTCCTGCAACAGGTGCCAGCTGCGTTTGGTTATTCGGGCCATTTGCCCACCAATGCGCTCCTCGCTGCGATTCACACTGTTTCACACGCCACGAAGGACGCAATTCTACCTCTCTTAATTATTATCGTCACCGCTGCAATCATGATTGTGTTGGGAAAGATCGCCCCAAAGCTCCCTGCCAGCTTCATTGCCATTTTGGTGGTGTCCATTGGCGTGGCTCTACTCAAGCTTCCCGTTGAGTTGATCGGTGAGCTCCCCAATTCCCTTCCTGCCCCTCACCTGCCTGATGTGAACCTGGAGATGTTCACGAGTTTGCTGGGGCCAGCTTTTGCTGTCGCCGCGCTCGCTGCTATTGAGTCTCTCCTTTCCGCTCGTGTGGCAGCCTCCATGGCCGATACGGGTCCTTATAATGCTGACCGCGAATTGGTCGGTCAGGGGTTGGCGTCGATAAGCGCTGGCTTTTTTGGCGGCATGCCGGCAACTGGCGCAATCGCGCGTACGGCGGTCAATGTGCGCTCCGGCGGGCGTACCCGTATGGCGTCGATTATTCACGCGCTTGTGCTGCTCGGCGTTGTGTATGTGGCGGCGAATATCGTCGCGGTCATTCCGCTCGCCGCACTGTCGGGCGTGCTCATGGTCACCGCGAGCCGCATGGTGTCCATTGAAGTGATCTCGCGCGTCATGCGCTCCACTCGCTCCGATGCGATCGTTTTTGTCATCACCGCGATCGTCACCATCAGCGTCGACCTCGTCATCGCAGTGGGCATCGGCATTGCCGTCGCGGCGTTCTTCATACTGCGACGCATGAGCATGAACGCCGGCGTCTTCCGGGAAACCTTGCCCGAACCGGCCACGCTTAACGACGAAAAGATCGGCCTTTTCCGTATCGAGGGCGCATTGTTCTTTGGCGCAGCTGAACGTCTTTCGCAGCAAATCCTTGATTATGACGACCTCGAAGTGGTGATCCTGCGCCTGTCACACATCCAAATGATCGACGCCACCGGCGCCCACCAGCTCACCGAACTTGTCAATGCGCTGGAAAGAAAAAATGTCACTGTACTAATAAAGGGCGTCCGGAAAGAACACATTCACGTTCTCGGCGTCCTCGGAGCGATCAGATCACTGCGGCATCAGAACCACCTCTTCGATGACCTCGCCCCAGCGGTTGAACATGCCCGAAAACACGTTAAGATCGACAACAGTTAAGGCTTCCGGGGCGATCTAAACCCGCATTGAATAGGCGATTAGGTGTTTTGGGGCAACGTATGTAAACTTGTCCCTTGCTGTTGTCGTAAATATTCGTTATCGCCCCGTCAGCTGGCATGCTCGCGCCCCGGTCACCCGGTGCGGCGCGTCTTCTAACTGAATGTGGGCGGCTAGGAGAAAGTAAGTTATGTCGGCACATTGCCAGGTAACGGGACGCAAGCCGAGTTTCGGCAAGTCTGTCTCACACTCGCACCGACGCACTTCCCGCCGTTGGAACCCCAACGTGCAGCGTCGCAAGTTCTATGTCCCTTCCGAGGGACGCACCATCACTCTGACCGTTTCCACCAAGGGTCTGAAGGTCATTGACCGCGACGGCATCGAAGCCGTTGTTGCTCAGATTCGCGCACGTGGGGAGAAGATCTAAAGATGGCACGTAATGATATCCGCCCTATCATCAAGCTGAAGTCTACTGCTGGCACTGGTTACACCTATGTCACCCGTAAGAACAAGCGCAACAACCCGGACCGTATTTCCCTCATGAAGTACGATCCAGTAGTCCGTAAGCACGTCGAATTCCGCGAGGAGCGATAATCAATGGCTAAGAAGTCAAAGATCGCCAAGAACGAGAAGCGCAAGGAAATCGTCGCCCGCTACGCGGAGCGTCGCGCTGAGCTCAAGGCAATTATCCGTAACCCAAACACCTCTGACGAGGATCGTCTGGATGCACAGTTCGAACTGAACAGCCAGCCACGTGATGCTGCTGCTGTCCGCGTTCGTAACCGCGACTCACACGATGGTCGCCCACGCGGCTACCTCCGTAAGTTCGGTCTTTCCCGTGTCCGTATGCGCGAGATGGCTCACCGTGGTGAGCTGCCGGGCGTTCGTAAGTCCAGCTGGTAAGGGAGTTTTTACCAATGAAGCAGCGTAACAACGCTAAGCGCGTCCGCCTTGAGCAGACTCGCCGCCCAAAGAAGAACCCGCTGAAGGCAGCGGGCATCGAGAAGGTGGACTACAAGGACATCAACACCCTTCGTCAGTTCATCTCCGACCGCCACAAGATCCGTTCACGTCGTGTCACCGGTCTGACCCCGCAGCAGCAGCGCGAGGTTGCAACCGCCGTGAAGAACGCACGCGAAATGGCTCTCCTGCCGTTCACCAGCCGCTAAGACTGGGAATAACGTAACAGCGACTTCTCAAAGAACCATCCCACTCATTTCGAGTGCGGGTGGTTTTTTCTATGCCTAATTCTATGTCTGATTCTATTGGTGTCGCATGCGCAGTGTAGTTTTAGAATTACTAGAGAACTGGAAGGAATCACTCGTGCTTCACCCCTCATTGACTGAGCTAGCGGATGCTGCCCCACTTGCACAGGATTTTGCCACCGTCCGCGGTGTGCTGAAGGAATCGCTGGATTTGTTGGGCAATGCACTGAACCACGGTGAAGAGCCCGCGGAGCTTGCAGGGTGGCTGTCACAAGTTATTACTGATGTTTTGCACTCCCCTGGCTTGGATGCCCACGTGGTGCTCACCGGCCCCGTGGGGCGTGGAGACGCGCTGCCTACCTCGCCCGTGAGGTGGCTGGCGGTCGTCGATAGCCAAGAAGATCCGAATGAAAAGATTTCAGCGCTGTTAACTGAGGTGGGCTTCATTGCGGAGCCGATCGGTGCGGCAACTCGTGAGGAGTGGGAGCAGCGTGCGCGCGCTGGTGAGGATCCAGAGGTCTATTTGGATGCTGGCACGTGGGTCGCGGCGATCGCTGAAGTAGATGACAAAGCACTGTTGCAGGATGCGTTGTCATCTAGGCCGCCTGCGGTGGAAACTTATGAGGGTCTTCCTTCGTTGGACATGGTGGTAAACATTCGTGAGAACCTCATGATTCCCACGGTGAAGATCGCTCGCTGGGCAGCACACAAGGCTGGTTCTTTGGCGCCTACGACTGCGCAGCGCCTCGTGGATGCCCGTGGTGTGCTCACCAATGATGAAGTCGACGCGCTGACACAGGTGTGGACTTCCGCACTGAGCTTGCAGTCGAAACGTTGGATGGATCACATCCATGATCAAGAAACCACCGCTTGGGAGCTTCCCGCGCTGCAACGTGCCACTTTTGGCGCATCGGCTCGGTTGCTTTCTGAGGTGTTGCGGTCCGTTGAAGCCCGTGAAATCGATACCAAATAGGAACTCTGCACAATTACTGGCTACAATCTCTTGAGATCAATAGGCCAAAACTTTAAGGAAGTAGAATTACGCTATGGCAGGAGCAGTGGGACGCCCCCGGAGATCAGCTCCGCGACGGGCAGGCAAGAATCCTCGCGAGGAGATTCTTGACGCCTCTGCTGAGCTTTTCACCCATCAAGGCTTCGCAACAACCTCCACGCATCAAATCGCTGATGCCGTGGGAATCCGCCAAGCCTCGCTGTATTATCACTTCCCGTCTAAGACGGAAATCTTCCTCACCCTCCTGAAATCTACCGTCGAGCCGTCCACTGTGCTCGCCGAAGACTTAAGCATCCTGGATGCAGGACCTGAGATGCGCCTCTGGGCAATCGTTGCCTCCGAAGTGCGTCTGCTGCTGTCCACCAAGTGGAACGTCGGTCGCCTGTACCAACTCCCCATCGTTGGTTCTGAAGAGTTCGCCGAGTACCACAGCCAGCGCGAAGCCCTCACCAACGTCTTCCGCGACCTCGCCACCGAAATCGTCGGTGACGACCCCCGCGCAGAACTCCCCTTCCACATCACCATGTCGGTGATCGAAATGCGTCGCAACGACGGCAAGATTCCAAGCCCGCTTTCCGCAGACAGCCTCCCGGAGACCGCAATTATGCTTGCCGACGCCTCCCTCGCCGTCCTCGGCGCGTCGCTGCCCGCCGACCGGGTCGAAAAAACGCTTGAACTAATCAAGCAGGCTGACGCGAAATAACCATCCGCGCCTGCGAAATCAGCGGAGCATCAATCATCTGACCATCCAGTTTGAACGCACCTGGATGGTTTTTTGCTTCCTCCACCACTTTCTTCGCCCATTCCAACTGGTTAGCCTCTGGCCGATATGCTCTCCGAACAGTCTCGATCTGCTTGGGGTGAATGCATGCGGTACCAGCGAAACCAGTCCGCGCAGCATCGACCGCTTCTAAATAGAGGCCCTCTTCATCGTGGAAATCCGCATGGATGGCATCAATGGTGAACTTCCCATTCGCCGCCGCGTGGAGGTGCATCAGGGCGCGTGTAAGCCTCATGGTGTCTCGGTAGGAGCCTTCATTGGACTCATCACCCAAGAACCTAGAATGAGTGCCTCCCAAGAGGTGTGTGAGATCCTCCGCGCCCCAGAACATTCCAACGACTTTAGGGTCCGCAGCAATCTGAGGAATGCTGGTTGCAGCCTGAGGGGTTTCAATCATGGCGATAATGTTGAGGCCATCTAATTCCTCAGGCACGCTGCCAAGAAGTTTAGGAACCATAACAAGTGTGAAATCCGTGGACTTCACCATCTCCACGTCAGCCAAAAAGTGTGGATCGCTCGGCCCTACGGTTCTCACAATGGTTCGTTTAGGATCCAACCCCGATTCCCTAATGTTCCTATAGGCGACCTCACGGTCTACCTCCCCTGCCCCATCTTCCAAATCAATGATGACCATATCGGCCTTCGATGCTGCTTTTGGAATGATCTCAGCACGTCCAGCTGGTGCGAAGAGAATAGCTGGTCCACAAATAAGTTCAGACATGTACTCATTAATACGCGAAAAGGCAGACCTTATGGTCTGCCTTCAAGCGAAATCTTTAAAAACTTTAGTGAGCGAAGTGTCGCGCACCAGTCAGGTACATGGTCACGCCAGCCTTGTTGGCTGCCTCAATGACCTCGTTGTCGCGAATGGATCCACCAGGCTGCACAACAGCAGTGATGCCAGCCTCAGCGAGAACCTCAAAGCCGTCAGCGAATGGGAAGAACGCATCGGAAGCAGCAACGGAACCGGTAGCGCGCTCTGCACCTGCACGGTCGACAGCCAAGCGAGCAGAGTCAACGCGGTTGACCTGTCCCATGCCAACGCCAACGGTAGCGCCGTTCTTAGCCAACAGAATTGCGTTGGACTTCACGGAACGAACTGCAGTCCACGCGAACTCCAGGTCCTTCAGAACCTCAGGAGAAACAGCAGAGCCGGCAGCAAGAGTCCAGTTTGCGGAGTTGTCGCCCTCAGCGTGGATCAAGTCGCGTTCCTGAACAAGCAGACCGCCGGAGATCTCACGGGACTCAAAGCCCTTACGCACAGGTGCTTCAGCCTGAAGAATACGGATGTTCTTCTTCTGGCTCAGGATCTCCACAGCGCCCTCTTCGTAGGAAGGAGCGATGATGACCTCAGTGAAGATCTCTGCAACCTGGTTAGCCATCTCAACGCTGACTTCACGGTTGGACGCGATGACGCCACCGAATGCGGACACAGAGTCACATGCGTGTGCCTCGCGGTGTGCCGCTGCGATGGACTCATCAGAAACAGCAATGCCACAAGGGTTTGCATGCTTGATGATAGCTACACAAGGACGCTCGTGATCCCACGCTGCACGCCATGCAGCATCAGAATCGGTGTAGTTGTTGTAGCTCATTTCCTTGCCGTGGAACTGCTTAGCCTGTGCAAGTCCGCGGGTGTTGCCCACGTACAAAGCTGCAGACTGGTGAGGGTTCTCACCGTAACGCAAGCTGCGGGACAAGGTGTTGGTGGTGCCGATCCAACCTGGGAACTCAGTCTCAGAATCTTCGGCAGCCAGCTGCTCGCTCATCCAGGTTGCAACGGTGACATCGTAGGTTGCGGTGTGGCGGAAAGCCTCAGCAGCCAACTTGGTGCGCTCCGCGCGGGAGAATCCACCGGTCTTCAAAGCTTCCTGGACATCCTCGTAGCGGTTTGGTGAAACAACCACAGCGACAGATGGGTGGTTCTTTGCCGCAGCACGAACCATGGATGGGCCTCCGATGTCGATCTGCTCAACGCAAGCATCGAAATCGGCGCCGGACGCAACGGTCTCAGCAAATGGGTACAGGTTCACCACGACAAGCTGGAATGGGGCGACCTCAAGTTCCTTGAGCTGACGCAGGTGGTCTTCCTTGCGGGTGTCCGCCAAGATGCCAGCGTGAACCTTAGGATGCAGTGTCTTCACACGGCCCTCAAGGCACTCAGGGAAACCGGTGAGCTCCTCAACCGGGGTAACAGGAATACCAAGCTCAGCAATCTTCGCCGCAGTGGATCCGGTGGAAACAATTTCCACGTTCGCGCGGTGAAGTGCCTGGGCTAGATCCTCCAGGCCAGTCTTGTCATACACGCTAATTAGTGCGCGTTTAATTGCCTTACGATCATCGCTCATGAAGGATTTAGCCTCTCCAGTTGAGTTGTACGCCACCCTGACGCGAAAATTCCACGCTGTTCAGGACTTCTACAATGAGTTTACGCTCAACCTGCTTGATTCTTTCATGCAGGCTGGATTCATCATCATTCACTTCTACCGGCACTGCTCGTTGAGCAATAATTGGGCCGGTATCCACACCAGCATCGACAAGGTGAACTGTCGAACCTGACACTTTCACACCGTATGCCAAAGCATCGCGAACCGCGTGGGCACCAGGGAAAGAAGGCAATAAAGCTGGGTGGGTGTTGATGATGCGGGACGGGAACCTTGAGAGGAAACCTTCGCCCAAAATTTTCATGAATCCCGCAGAGACCACCAAATCTGGGTCGCTTACTGCAACTGCGTCTGCAAGCTCGTGGTTCCACTGTGCACGATCTTTTCCAAGCGGAACAACTGCAGTATCAATACCTGCGTCTGCGGCTCTGGAAAGTGCAGGGCATTCGACGTCAGAGACAACGCCCACGATCGAATAGGTACCTTGCGCTTCAATGAGTGACTGAAGGAGGGTGCCTGTTCCGGAAGCTAGCACGACAATGGTGGTCGTAGAGTCAGAATTCACAACAGATATGTTAACGGTCTTCGGCCTCGGAACCATCATTGGTTTCTTCAGCCTCAGTTTCTGGCTCAATTTCTTCGTCGGATTCTTCCTCTTCAGGATTCTCTTCAGGATCCTCTGCGTCGTCTTCTTCGACCTCTTCTACTGCTTCCTCAACTTCCTCTTCCTCCTCTTCGTGCTCTTCAACTTCTTCAGACTCGGGCTCCACAACAGGCACAGCTTTAACAGACTTAACTTCTACGGGGTTGCGCAGCTTGTCGATTCCGGCGATGAGGAGTCCAACGAGGGCGAAATAGACGAAAACTAGGCCAACTGACGCCAGGAGGTTGAGTCCGACGTAGTTGTATACGCCCAAGGTTCCGCCGGCGAAAACTGCCAGGACGAGGAAACACAGTGCTGAAATGACTGCTGCTGTTGTGTTCACGGCGAGGCGCATGGGGTTTCTCACGCAGACCCAGGTGGCAATAATTGCAGGGATGACCAGTAAGGCCACTGCCCATGAGGGGGCTTCGCTGGGGAGAGCTGCGAGGATGGGAAGCGGTGGCAATGGAACGGAATGCACGCTGAAGACGCTGATGGAGGCGTCACCGAAGTAAAGAGGTGAGCCGATCAGATTGCCCATCGCAAAGATCATCATGTTGGGCAGATACAGAATGCTCAGGACGATCAAGGCCACAACAGAGGCGGAGTCGTCGTAGCCCTGCATGGTCGCGGTGAATGCGCTGTGGTTGATCGCGGTCATCACGAGCACGGAAACCAAGGAGACTGTTCCAAATGCGATGAGGAAGCGGAAAGCTTGGGTGATGGCGTCGATAAGCCATTCTGGAGCACCGTAGCGGCGCGCCAACGCCTGCCACAGGCGTGGCCCCATACCGAGGAAGAGGGCGCTGAGGTGGAACAACATCACGCGTAGGAGGCGCGTGATTGGCGGGACCTCGACGTTGAGGACGCTGGAGGCGTCGAAAAGCATGAACGCTGCGATGGCGGTGAGCGCAAGCGGGATGCCGAGGACGAGTGCTGCGAGGACGCCTAAGTCGGCGATGCTGACACGATCTTTGACTGCGCGGTGGATGCGCGCGGCGATGGCCCAGAGGAATATAAAGCCGGGAAGCGTGGGCAGTACCGAGATCACTTCCCCACTGCCGGCCACCGCACCGAGATTTAGGGAAAGCCACAGCTGTGCAATCGTTGCCGAAAGATTCACCATTGAAGAATTGGTGAACATTAGGGAGGCTACGGCGAGAATAATAACCAAAAGCACCGCCACGCCATGCGGAATCAGCACGGTTGGAAGGAAACGCAGCAACTTTGATTGCCGAGCTTCCTTCTGTGGCGTTTGCGCAGGTGCTTGCGGTTTTGGCCGGCGACGTCGGATCTGACCGGGTCGTGTCTGCGAACTATTTTTCTTGCTCATCAACAAACAACTGTGCCACTAATACGGATAGTTTTGGCGATGGCACGTCGGAGAGTAACCCTGTGAGAAAAGTGTTACTTTTTGCACAATTTACTAAAAAGTAATCAAACTTTGGCTTTTCGCTTGCCCGATCGGGAATCTCCGGCTAGTGTTACTTCCGGTAGATAACAAGATGGTCACAATTAAACTTCGATAGCTTGATATAAGCTTCGAAAAGTTTTGTGGCAAAAATCGGAAACAGGCGAAATTGCAGAAGCACACTCGAGGTGGCAAGCACCGCAAGCAGACTACCTCCCCAGTAACTAAGGGTGGTGTCGCTTTTGTTGCAGTAGCTACCGGTGCCGTGTCAACTGCAGGCGCAGGCGGAGCAGTTGCTGCACAGGCTTCCAATCAGCCGGTTGAGGTCAACTTCGAGCTTACTGCAAACGACACAACTGACCTAGTGGCTGGAAGCTCCGCCCCTCAGATCCTGTCTATCGCTGAGTTCAAGCCAGTTGTGAACTTGGGCGATCAGATCGCAAAGACCATTCAGTACAACGCTGACCGCATTCAGGCTGACCTGGACGCTCGTGGCCCTTCAGTGGTTCGCCCTGCTGAAGGTTCTTACACTTCCGGCTTCGGTGCTCGTTGGGGCACCAACCACAATGGTGTGGATATCGCTAACGCAATCGGCACTCCAATCCTCGCTGCCATGGACGGCACTGTTATCGATGCAGGTCCTGCTTCCGGTTTCGGTAACTGGGTTCGCCTCCAGCACGAAGATGGCACCATCACCGTGTACGGCCACATGGAGACTGTTGAGGTTACTGTTGGTCAGGTTGTCCGCGCTGGAGACCGCATCGCAGGCATGGGTAACCGAGGATTCTCCACCGGCTCCCACCTCCACTTCGAGGTTTACCCTGCAGGCGGCGGCGCTGTTGATCCAGCTCCTTGGCTTGCAGAGCGCGGCATTACTCTTTAATTAACTTTTGGGCGACCTTTTACGGTCGTCCTCTTGCGTTCCCAAAACATACCCAGTAAGTTACTGGGTATCCAACTCTTGATTGGGGAACAATGTCCATAAAACATGCACTCTTGGTGCTCATGCTCGACGAACCAACCTCGGCAAGTCAGCTGCAAACCAAGTTTGAAGAAACAATGGGGATCTGGCAGCTCAATATCGGCCAAGTCACCCAAACCATCCAGCGGCTACAGCGCGACGGCCTGGCGGAAACCGCAGGCACCACCGTCAGTTCCAACGGCCGCACCGTAGACACTTTCCAGCCCACGGACTTAGGTCGCGAACTTGTCGCGCAGTGGTTCGAAAGTCCCGTCACCGTCACACTGTCCGAACGCGATGAATTAGTCACCAAAATCGCCATCGCAGAATCACGTGGCCTCAATTTGATTCCACTTTTAGACATTCAACGCAACACAGTCATGGCGGAACTACGCGCACTCAACAAATCCAGCCGCGATCTCGCCGAAACCAGAAACACCCAGCGACTCCTCGTCGAAAAGCGAATCTTCGAACTAGAAGCCCAGGCACGTTGGCTCGACCGAATTGAAGCATTGGAGCAGTAAATGACAAACACGCCTTTCCCCCTTGAACTTCAAAACATCTCCTGCGCCTTCGGAGAAGGCCCACGCCACGTCTCCGCGCTCAACAACGTCTCGCTGGCAGTCAATCCCGGCGAACTCGTTGCCATCATGGGCCCGTCTGGCTCAGGCAAATCCACCTTGCTCAATGTCGCTGGCCTCCTGCAGCGCGCAACTTCGGGCCATGTGCTTATCGACGGCGCCAGCGCCTCAGACCTCAACGCCAAACGCGCAGCTGAAACCAGGCGTCGCCACATCGGAGTTATTTTCCAAAACTACAACCTCATCCCCACCCTCACCGTCGGAGAAAATGTCGGCCTTCCCCTAGAACTCGACGGCATCATCGACCGCGAAGCAGTAGCAATCGCGCTGCGCGAAGTCGGGTTAGAAGGCTTCGACAACCGCTTCCCCGAAGAGATCTCCGGCGGCCAAGCCCAGCGCGTCGCCATCGCCAGAGCTCTTATTGGGTCCCGAAAAATATTGCTTGCCGACGAACCCACCGGCGCCCTCGACACCTCCACCGGCGACGCCGTCCTCCGAGTACTTCGACAACGCGTAGATTCCGGAGCCGCAGGATTATTAGTAACCCACGAACCCCGCTTCGCCGCGTGGGCCGACCGAACAATCATGCTTAGGGACGGTGAAATCCAGTGACCACACTTCTAGCAGCAACCCGCCCCACCCGGCGCGATGCCATTAAACACCCATGGCGATCGCTGGCAGCCATCTTGTTAGTGGCCGTACCGATGTTCCTGGTGAGTTTCTTTCTAACCTATGATCAATCAATCAACAATGCAGCTAGCTATCCTGGTTCGCAGGTACAAGCACACTACGACGGGGAGGGAGCCTACCAACTCCTCCACGAAAACCTTCCGGAAGACTTTCACACGGAACTCTTTGTCAATGGTTATCCAGAAGTCTCCTTTGGTGATGAAACGGTTAATTTCTTCGTTGTGCAATCAGCAAACGTACAACAAGCATCTTTTCCAACCTCTGTACTTGATGCTTTAGGTGCCACAGTCGGAGATACCGTCACCATTCACGGCATTCCCGTGGAAGTTCAATCGATTTCTCCTACGAATATTTTATTGCCCGAAGGCACTCTGTTTTCTCTTGAAAATTTCTCCGAATCGGAAACTTTTTCCGGCACCTGGTACTTTCCCGGATCGAATTTCACCGAAGAAAACCGACAAGCACTAGAAGCAGTTGGCTTTGAAGTTAATGACTATCGGCGAGGCCTCATATCCGTCGACCCAAATTTGATCCCAAGCTACATCATGGGATTCTTATCGACGACAATTCTCGCCGTCGTTGCCTTAATGCTAATTTCGCCAGTATTTACAATTTCCGCCTCGAGGCAAACCAGAACCTTCGCACTGCTTGCCTCACAGGGTGCCACACCTAGACACATTCGGTGGGCAGTGCTTACATATGGGCTCTTTGCAGGTCTTGTTGGGGCATCCATTGGTTTAGTTCTGGGACAAATTGGCATCTACGGCTGGTGGAAATACACCTATCCCGAATTCTCCCTCACCACTCCCTGGTTAATTCTTGTAGGTTTTTGGGCGCTGGCAATCATCGCTTCAACGATTGCTGCATTCTTACCGGCAGTTTTTGTCAGTAGATCAAGCATCATCAACGGAATCTACGGAGGAGTCTCCGACAAAATCATCCGCTGGAGCTCTCGAATGCTCATCGGGCCAATCGTCCTAATTGCAGCTGCGGTAATCGCCTTGTTTATCGGTGATGGAGAGTGGGGAGGCGTCGTCAAGCAATTATGCTTCCTGGCAGCCGTCATCGCCCTGCCAGCCTCAGTGCCTGCGGTGTTGTGGGCGCTTGGGCGCCTGCCTGGTTTGACGTTCAAGTTAGCTACGCGCGATATGCTGCGCCGATCAATGCACTCCATTCCTGCGATTGGTGCGCTGGCGGCAGTGATTATGCTTGGCACTTTTATGCAAACAACTGGACTTGCAATCCAAGCCAGCGATAGAGAAGCTACCGCCTCGGTGTATCCTGAGGCCGTATTCTTACGCGGTGACACACAAATCCCTGGACTCATGGGGCAAAAAATTGAGGTGTACGGCGACAACCATGGCCTTGGCATCTATGAACTAGATGTAGATTTCTACTCGGCCAACTATGTGCCTGCACTGACCTCATTTTTTGGCGGACCGATCATCGCCACGCCTGAGCTTTTAGACATGTTTGGCGTCCACGAACAAGCCGACATCTACGCGCCATCAACCTATAATTCCGGGCCGCAAGAATACGCAATATACCCAGGTGATGAAACCCACACGCTAGACACCGCTGCTGTTTTACCGCCGCTGTACTCACACGTTTTATTAAGCCCAGAAACCTTTGAAGAAATCGGAGGACAAACAGAATTCTTGGGAACAATCGTGCTTCCCCAAGAGCTAGATGACCAAACCCGACAGGAAGTCAACCGCTCAAGAGATGCGCATTTCAGCCACGACGCGCATGATTCTTCACTTGCTTCCAGTGCTGTACTAACTGTGGTGGCGATTGTGGTCGTTTCCCTTGTGATCGTGCTGGCTAATCGCAAACGTCAACAACACACCTTGATTGCCATCGGAGCAACCCCTGGAACAATCTACAAAGTCAATGCCTTAAATGCAGCACTACTTGCCCTTGTCGGAGGCATCATGGGCTTAGTTTCCGGATGGATTGCAGCGCTGCTGACAGGCACCACTGATGAAATTGTTGATGGAACAATTTTGAATTACGGCACGCTCGATCACATGACTGTGTCATGGACACTGATAGTGGGGCTTATTGTTATTGCCCCACTGGTGTGTGCCGTAATTGGGGCTATAGTTTCTCCATCGGAACCCCGCCAAGAAGCATCAATTTGACCTTTCCGGAGGAACCGAAGTCGATGGTGACAGTGGCTCGTGGGCCGCTGCCATCCGAAGCAATCACTGTTCCCAGTCCGTACTTGTCATGATTAACACGGTCCCCCACCGACAGCTCCAATTGTTTATTGTTGGTGCGAGTTTTGGTGGGGATACTTGATGGGATACTTCTGGTTGGTCGAGGAGCCCATGCTGAAGACATTTGGGGTTCTTCGCGTCGCCAATCAATCAGCTCTGCTGGGACTTCTTGCAGAAAACGCGACGGAGGGTTGGTCACGGGATTACCCCAAGAACTGCGCAGCATGGCTCTGGTCATGTAGAGGCCCTTGCGGGCGCGGGTGATACCCACGTAGGCGAGGCGGCGTTCCTCGGCAAGTTCTTTGGCATCACCAAGGGAACGCAGGTGTGGGAACTGTCCGTCTTCCCAGCCTGTGAGGAACACGATGGGGAATTCAAGGCCCTTGGCGGTATGCAGGGTCATGAGGGTGACTACGCCGTTGTCGGAATCGGGGATTTGGTCGGCGTCGGCAACCAGGGAGACGCGCTCCAAGAATGCCTGTAAGCTGCCCGGTTGGGCTTCGCCTTCTGGAACTTCATTAACCATGCGGTTTGCGGCGTCGGAGGAGAACTCGCGGGCCACGGAGACAAGCTCGTTCAGGTTGTCTAGGCGTGCGCCATCTTGTGGATCGTTGGAGGCCTCAAGTTCTGCTTTGTAGCCGGTGATATCGAGGATGCGGCTGATGACTTGGCCGATATCTGGCAGGCCGGTGACCTCATTGACCATGGTGGGAAGTTCGGTGCGGAGGGCGTCGAAAAGCTCATTGAACTTGATGACCGCATTCTTGCCGCGTGCGCCGAGCAGGTCGATTTTGCCGAGGCCGGCGTCGAGAAGCGCTTGCCCGAAGCTGATCTGATTGTTCTCGCTGTGCAGCGCGATGAACGCCTGCGCGCGATCGCCGATGCCGCGCTTGGGGGTGTTGATGATGCGGCGGAGGTTGACGGTGTCATCGGGGTTTTCCAAAACGCGCAGGTAAGCGATGATGTCACGGATTTCTTTGCGTTCGTAGAACTTCGTGCCGCCGACTACTTTGTAGGGGACGCCGGTGCGCATGAAGACATCCTCTAGTGCGCGCGAGGAATTGTTCGTGCGGTACATGATCGCGATGTCGGAATAGTTCATGCCGTGGTCAACTAAATTGTCGATCTCACTAGCAATAAAACGGGCCTCATCGTGCTCATTGTCGGCAACATAACCAATGATCTGCTCGCCCTCCCCCAGCGCAGTCCACAGGTTTTTAGGTCGACGGTTCTCATTTTGAGAAATCACCGAGTTGGCAGCGGAAAGAATCGTCTGGGTGGAACGGTAATTCTGCTCCAGCAAAATGGTGCGGGCGTTGGAGAAATCACGCTCAAACTCTTCAATATTGCGAATCGTGGCGCCACGGAAAGCATAAATAGACTGATCCGAATCACCCACAACACACAGCTCAGACGGATCCTGGTCAGGCTTGCCGACGAGCGTAGAAATCAGCTCATACTGAGCGTGGTTGGTGTCCTGATACTCATCGATCAGCACGTGGCGGAAACGTCTGCGGTAATACTCCGCAACAGGTGGATGCTCCCGGAAAATCCGAACAGTCTCCCCAATCAAATCATCAAAATCCACAGCGTTGGCACGGCGAAGCCTGCTCTGATACTCCGAAAACGCCCTGGCCACGACTGTTTCATAAGGATTATGCGTGCGTTCAGCATCCGCAAGAGCCTCCTGCGGAGTAACCAACTCATTCTTCAAATTAGAAATAGCACCCAGCAATGTGCGCGCTGAGAACTTCTTAATATCCAACTCCAGATCCTTGGCGATCATCGTGAGCAAACGCCTCGAATCATCCGAGTCATAAATGGTGAAGTTAGTGTTCAGCCCCTCCACCAACTGCGCCTGCTGACGCAAAATACGCACACACACCGAGTGGAACGTAGCCACCCACATGCGCTCCGCCACTGGGCCAACCAGCTGACTGACACGCTCACGCATTTCAGCGGCAGCCTTATTAGTAAAAGTAATGGCCAAAATCTGCTGCGGATGCACACCACGGTAACGCATTAAATAAGCAATACGCCTGGTCAACACAGCAGTCTTGCCTGAACCAGCACCAGCGACAATCAGCAGCGGAGAACCAATATGCTCCACAGCAGCACGCTGTTGCTCATTCAAGCCATCGATGAGATCGGGGGAACCTGGGGTAAAAGGAGAAGTATTCATTACCCCAATAACCTACTAGGTGGGGTGGACACGCATAGTCGACAGCCAGACGTGGCAGAATAGTGTGCATGACTAATGCAGGTGACAACTTCGAGATCAGGATGCCTTCTGGCACGGATGACCCATTGTCCGATGCGGAGATCCAAAAGTATCGCGAGGAGATCAACCGCTTGGACCGCGAAATCCTCGATGCGGTGAAACGCCGCACGAAGATTTCCCAAACCATCGGAAAAACACGCATGAGCTCGGGCGGAACACGTCTCGTGCACACCCGAGAAGTAGCAATCATCAACCAGTTCCGTGAAGAGATCGGCGAGGAAGGACCTGCCCTCGCTGGAATTTTGCTGCGCATGGGACGCGGAAAGCTCGGATAAGTTATCCACAGGTAGAAAAATATTTATATACCCTGACCAGGGCTTTTAGTTTTGGTCAGGGTTTTAGCCGTTGATGGGCAGAGTTATCCACAGGTTTTTAGCGAGCTGGTTTCCGACGAAGAAAATAGTGGATAGGTTACAGGGCAGAATCCCGAATGGAGGTGCCTTCCTTGTTTACCAACTTCTTCGCAGTCAACAACCCAGACAGTCCGCCCGCACGACAAAAAACCAAACTCAGAGAACTGGAACACCGCTTCTGGCAAGAACACCTGCCAGGCGACGACGATGACCATTCCACCGCAATCTCCAGCCTCGCCATCGTCACAGGTCTAACAAAAGCGCAGGTCTCCCGCATATCCATCGCGTTTGCCACGCTCGCCGACTTGCCCGAACTCAAAGCCCTGCAACAAAAGCTGTACCACCTCGACCTCTCCCGACTGATCACCATTAGCAACGAACTCGCCGGCATCAACCCCGACAACCTCGCCGGCGCCGACGCAATCCTCACCGAATACCTCACCGCCACCAGCCCCAACCAGATTCTGCCAAGCCCGGCGTCCATAGGACGCAAGATAAAAGAAATAAGAGATTTGCTTGACGACGCAAGAGCCACCGGTTCGCGCGGTACCCAAGACGACAGCTCTTTCGGAGTGACCTTCTCCCCAGACGGAACCGCCGAAATCGGAGCCTCCGTCGATGCTGTGGACGGGCACATCATCAACGACGCCGTCACCCAACACGCGAAGAAAAACGACCTCACCTACGGCGAAGCTTTCAGCGACATCCTTCGGAACAATATCCAAGTCAAGGTAGTCCTCAACTTGTACACCGCCAAAGACCTCGCCAACGCCCCAGTGTGGGCCAGCGGAATCGGCTGGTTGGATGCCAAGACTGGAACATTCTGGTCAGAGAAAGCCAACAAAGAACAAGACATGGATGCGGCTGCCAAAATCAGCACCGACAAACACGATCCTCCACCAGCGTTGCGTGACGCACTCATTGGTCGTGATGGCACCTGCCGATTCCCTGGCTGTTCAGTCCCAGCGCTCAAAACCCAAGCCGACCACCGCATCCCCTACGAAGAAGGCGGAGAAACTTGCCTGGGCGGAATCGGCTGCCTCTGTCAACACCACCACAACATGAAAACCGACGGCCGAGTCACCTACCTTCTCGATCCCTTCTCCGGCATCATCGTCTGGCTCATGGGTGACGGAACATGGGCAGTGTCAGAACCCAACGGGCCGCTCAATCCCAAAAATGCGAGATGGGCGCAAACAGTCGCCCAACACCGGGCACGCCACCACAAGCGTTGGGTTAAGGAGGACGCCAAGTAGCCGGATGGCCACGTCGAAAAGCAGCCCAATAAACGCACCTAAATTTGTCGTGTTTCCCACTTTGAACACTCTTCGATGCGCTTGGCCACAAAAGCAAGCTAACCTGAAGATGTTATTTAACGACAATAAAGGAGTTTTCATGGCGGACATTTCGACCACCCAGGTTTGGCAAGACCTGACCGATCATTACTCAAACTTCCAGACAACCACTCTGCGTGAACTTTTCAAGGAAGAGAACCGCGCCGAGAAGTACACCTTCTCCGCGGCTGGCCTCCACGTCGACCTGTCGAAGAATCTGCTTGACGACGCCACCCTCACCAAGCTCCTTGCACTGACCGAAGAATCTGGCCTTCGCGAACGCATTGACGCGATGTTTGCCGGTGAACACCTCAACAACACCGAAGACCGCGCTGTCCTCCACACCGCGCTGCGCCTTCCTCCCGAAGCTGATCTGTCAGTAGATGGCCAAGATGTTGCTGCTGATGTCCACGAAGTTTTGGGACGCATGCGTGACTTCGCTACTGCGCTGCGCTCAGGCAACTGGTTGGGACACACCGGCCACACGATCAAGAAGATCGTCAACATTGGTATCGGTGGCTCTGACCTCGGACCAGCCATGGCTACGAAGGCTCTGCGTGCATACGCGACCGCTGGTATCTCAGCAGAATTCGTCTCCAACGTCGACCCAGCAGACCTCGTTTCTGTGTTGGAAGACCTCGATGCAGAATCCACATTGTTCGTGATCGCTTCGAAAACTTTTACCACCCAGGAGACGCTGTCTAACGCTCGTGCAGCTCGTGCTTGGCTGGTAGAGAAGCTCGGTGAAGAGGCTGTCGCGAAGCACTTCGTCGCAGTGTCCACCAATGCTGAAAAGGTCGCAGAGTTCGGTATCGACACGGACAACATGTTCGGCTTCTGGGACTGGGTCGGAGGTCGTTACTCCGTGGACTCCGCAGTTGGTCTTTCCCTCATGGCAGTGATCGGCCCTCGCGACTTCATGCGTTTCCTCGGTGGATTCCACGCGATGGATGAACACTTCCGCACCACCAAGTTCGAAGAGAACGTTCCAATCTTGATGGCTCTGCTCGGTGTCTGGTACTCCGATTTCTATGGTGCAGAAACCCACGCTGTCCTACCTTATTCCGAGGATCTCAGCCGTTTTGCTGCTTACCTCCAGCAGCTGACCATGGAATCAAATGGCAAGTCAGTCCACCGCGACGGCTCCCCTGTTTCCACTGGCACTGGCGAAATTTACTGGGGTGAGCCTGGCACAAATGGCCAGCACGCTTTCTTCCAGCTGATCCACCAGGGCACTCGCCTTGTTCCAGCAGATTTCATTGGTTTCGCTCGTCCAAAGCAGGATCTTCCTGCCGGTGAGCGCACCATGCATGACCTTTTGATGAGCAACTTCTTCGCACAGACCAAGGTTTTGGCTTTCGGTAAGAACGCTGAAGAGATCGCTGCGGAAGGTGTCGCACCTGAGCTGGTCAACCACAAGGTCATGCCAGGTAATCGCCCAACCACCACCATTTTGGCGGAGGAACTTACCCCTTCTATTCTCGGTGCGTTGATCGCTTTGTACGAACACATCGTGATGGTTCAGGGCGTGATTTGGGACATCAACTCCTTCGACCAATGGGGTGTTGAACTGGGCAAACAGCAGGCAAATGACCTCGCTCCGGCTGTCTCTGGTGAAGAGGATGTTGACTCGGGAGATTCTTCCACTGATTCACTGATTAAGTGGTACCGCGCAAATAGGTAGTCGCTTGCTTATAGGATCAGGGGCGGGAAGAATCCTCGCCTCATAGCACTGGCCGCTATCATCCTGACCTCGTTCAATCTGCGAACAGCTATTACTGCTTTAGCTCCGCTGGTTTCTGAGATTCGGGATGATTTAGGGGTCAGTGCTTCTCTTATTGGTGTGTTGGGCATGAGACCGACTGCTATGTTCGCGGTTGCTGCGTTTGCGCTTCCGTCGTTGAAGAGGAAGTTCACTACTTCCCAACTGTTGATGTTTGCCATGCTGTTGACTGCTGCCGGTCAGATTATTCGTGTCGCTGGACCTGCTTCGCTGTTGATGGTCGGTACTGTGTTCGCGATGTTTGCGATCGGAGTTACCAATGTGTTGCTTCCGATTGCTGTTAGGAAGTATTTTCCGCGTCACGTCGGTGGAATGTCGACAACTTATCTGGTGTCGTTCCAGATTGTTCAGGCACTTGCTCCGACGCTTGCCGTGCCGATTTCTCAGTGGGCTACACATGTGGGGTTGACCGGTTGGAGGGTGTCGCTCGGTTCGTGGGCGCTGCTGGGGTTGGTTGCGGCGATTTCGTGGATTCCGCTGTTGAGTTTGCAGGTTGCCAGGGTTGTTGCGGCGCCGTCGAAGGTTTCTCTTCCTGTGTGGAAGTCTTCGGTTGGTGTGGGGCTCGGGTTGATGTTTGGGTTTACTTCGTTTGCGACGTATATCCTCATGGGTTTTATGCCGCAGATGGTAGGTGATCCTCAGCTCGGTGCGGTGTTGTTAGGCTGGTGGTCAATTTTGGGATTGCCGCTGAACATTCTGGGACCGTGGTTGGTGACGCGTTTCAATAATTGCTTTCCGATGGTTGCTATCGCCAGTGTCATGTTTCTCATCGGTAATGGTGGGTTTTGTTTGGCTCCGGATGTTGCGCCGTGGTTGTGGGCGACGTTGTCTGGTCTTGGTCCCCTTGGGTTCCCGATGGCGTTGACGCTCATTAATGTTGGTGCTGAAACTAGTGCTGGTGCTTCTGCGTTGAGTTCCTTCGGGCAGGGTTTGGGTTATACGATTGCGTGTTTCGGTCCCTTGTTGACTGGTTTCATTGTCGATGCGACAGGCAGCTTCCGAACAATCTTTGTGCTTTTTGCGGTTGCAACACTCTTCGTTATTGGAGGCGGTTACTTTGCGACAAGGCAGGTTTACGTCGAAAAGCTTTTAAATCGCTAGGATGACGCTATGCCGCAAAAATCTGACGCTGCTTGTGTGATCGCGACGCTGCTGTTTTTGGTGGGTATTGCGGTGTTGAATTGGGTGTTTGATGTGCAGTGGGCGTGGGGGATGCTCATTGCGTATCCGCTTGTTTCACATGCGGTGATCGCGCGGAGTAAACGATGATTTTGGATTGGGTTATCTCCATCATGGAGGCACTCGGCGCCGTTGGCGTGGGTGTCGCGGTGTTTTTGGAGAACGTTTTCCCGCCGATTCCAAGTGAGGTGGTGCTTCCGCTCGCGGGTTTCACCACCACGCAGGGCGATCTCAATGTGTGGGCGGCGCTTATGTGGTCGGTGATCGGGTCGGTTTCCGGAGCGTTTTTGCTTTACGGGTTGGGGCGCTCAATCGGGGCGGCACGGTTGCGGCAGGTCGCCGACTGGATGTGGCTTGTCGACGCGACCGACGTGGATAAATCCCTATCGTGGTTCGAAAAGTACGGGAAGTATTCGGTGTTTTTCGGTCGGTTGGTGCCGGGTGTCCGAAGTTTGATTTCGATTCCGGCGGGCGTCGACCAGATGAATCCGGTTCTCTTCGGTGTGCTCACTGCGGTGGGCAGCACCATTTGGAATGCGGTTCTGATTTGGGCTGGTGTGTGGTTGGGGGCGGAATGGGAGACGGTGTCGATGTGGTTTGAACGCTATTCGACGATCATTTACGTAGGAATCGCGCTCATTGTGGCTTACGTGTTGTTTGTTTTAGTCCGTCGCCGAATTAAAACTTGACCATCGGTTCGTAGCCGAAGGGAATGCGGTTGCTGTCGTAGATTTCTTTGCCGAATGGGAAACACGTCACGGGGATCATGCGGATGTTTGCGATCGCCAGTGGAATTCCGATGATGGTGATCGCCTGGGCAGCCGCGGTGGTGAGGTGCCCGATCGCCAGCCACAGTCCAGCAATGATAAACCACAGTCCGTTGCTCAGGGCAGAAAACCCTCCGGCTTTAGGATTACGAACAACCGTCCTACCAAACGGCCACAGCGCGTAGTTAGCCATGCGGAAGCTTGCGATACCGGCGGGAATCGTCACGATGAAGATACATGCGATGATTCCGAAGAATACGTATCCCAACGCGAGCCAAATGCCACCGAAGAATAACCAAATCAGGTTGAGTATTAGTCTCATGCTTCACGAGTTTAGCGGTTGGCAGCGCGGACACCACCAGATTATTCGCTCCCCCAACTCGGCTTTCACGATTGGGGTTCGGCATCTCCTGCACGGTTTATTGTTACGCCCGAACACATAGGTGGATTCCCCGGCGCGTCGAACCCCAGTGGTCACTCGAATCGGCGAATTTCGATTTTCCCACATGAGTCTTCGGGTAATCTTCAGAGCCTTTTCGACGTCAACGTATCCTACTTGTGTCGCCGGGTGGACGCCCATGAGGAAGCAGATCTCAGCGCGGTATTCGTTGCCTACTCCAGCGAGGTTGGATTGGTCGAGGAGGGCTTCGCCAATTGTTCGGGAAGGGTTCGATGCAATATTGTTCCGTGCTGTGTTGATGTCGAATTCTTCGGCAAGGACGTCGGGGCCGAGGTAAGCGATCTCTTCGGAGTAGCGGTTTGCGGGGAACACTCTGACAAAGCCGAGGGAATGCCCCACCACCTCGATGTTTTCCGACAGCACAAGCACTACCCTCGCGGTGTGTCCAGGTTTGCGCCAGCGATCGCCTTTGCGGTGGACAGCCCACGTCCCTTCCATTTTGAGGTGGGTGTGGAGGATCTCTTCACCGAATTGCATGAAGAGGTGTTTTCCGTAGGGCCATACGCGGTTGACGGTTTGACCGGTGAAATCGTGAAGTGCCACTGATGGCACACGCAGGGAGGTTTCCAGCACTTCTCTTCCGCGCATGAATTGAAGTTTGCGGGAGAGTTGGAATACGGAATCACCTTCTGGCATGTCATCAGGTTAGCGCCGTCCGAAGCCTCCACGAAAAGGCCTGGTGGGAAGCGTATCTGAGGGGGTTTCCCGTGCCACTGGTGGTCGAAATCGCATTCCCTTCGGGGTGATGGTGGCGCCGTGTTTGCGGAATTGTTCCAGGAGTGGGGAGTCGAAGACGTTGTCGCCGTTGATTTTTTCTACCGTGAGCCTTTCGTATGTGATTAGGGCTGTCGCGATTTTGGGGATGTTGTCGGAGAACACGGTGAGGGTGCGCCCGCCGCGGGTGAGGTGGGCGAGGAGGAGTCCGTCGCAAAGCACGACCATGGCTCCGGCGGCGCGGCTGGGACCCTGCTCAGGCCAGGGAAGTGCGGCGCCGTAGGGGTTTGCGGGGTCGGCGGCGGCTATGAGGTAGACGTCTGGGTCGGTGGCGCCGGAGGGCCAGCCTTCAACGTCGGGGGAATCGTCGTGGCCGCGGAGGCGGTCGATGATGGCGGGCGTGGAGAATTGCGCGGCGCCGAGCCCTTCGATGAAGTAGCCGCGCATCGCTTTGCCGCTTTCTTCGAAGCCGGAGAGCACTTTGTAGGCCAGGGCGAAGCCTCCGACGATGTCTTCGGCGACGACGCTCCCGCGGGTGAGCACGCCGTAGCGGTCGAGCCAGCCTTCGCCGTGTGCGACGGAGCGGCTGGTGGCGTCGGCGGGTTGCACGGACAGCGTCCATCGTCCGCGCATGTCTGGGGGCACGTCGCTCGCGAAGCTGGTGCGGGTGCGCAGCCGGGATCTCGCTGGTCGACGTTTCGCCCGATGCGCCGTGGTTCCCGACGCTAGGCGCGCGCGGATCGGCGCGAAGCTATCAGGGCTGACCAGGCCTGCTTCCACCAGCCCCCACATCGCTTCTTGCAGCTGGGCTGTGGTGTAGCCGAAATTCTCTTCGAGAATGTCGGAAAACAGGAAGGCGCCTCCCGCACGCAGCTGGTCAAGCACGGCGTCCTGCAATGGGCTCATGCTTGTCGACGCCTCCCCCACCAACTGCGCCGCATAATCCACGGGCAGCAAGCTAATCCACGGATCGCGGCTTCCGGCTTGGCCCGCTCCCACGATGAGGACTTCCCCATTGGAGGTCAGCTCATCGAGATGGATCGGTGAATAGTCGGCAACCCGGCGTGGCAACACGAGATCTTCCCACGCACTGGCGGGAAGACGTACACCGGCGAGTTGTTCGATGACTGTGTAGGTGCCGTCGACACCTCGAAGTTCAGGTGAGGCGCCCACCGGTGCAATTTGTTGCCAATCGAGCAGAAACCGCGCAAAGGCTGATTGTGAAACCGGCCTGGTTTGTTTCCTCGCTGCGGCGAGGCTGCGTCGCCTGATGATCGACAACACTTCTGTCGCACAGTATTCCTGCACGTCCACGCCTTGTCGGTAGCGGCCTTCAATCACAGGTGCGCTTTGAAGGGCGGTGATCGCCGTGGCGATGCCCAGTCCAAAGGCTTCTGCCAAATCATTCGCAGTAAATGGCCCTCTGGTACGAACCCACCTGTTGACTAACTGTTCCAACGCATCCGTAATGGTTTCTACCTGCGCGGGCACACCAGGCGGTACGGGAACACCTAAGGCATCTCGAAGCAAAGGTGCATCCAAGACCTGCGCTAAATGTTCCCGACCGTTGATCCGAACAGTCATCGCTCGATCCTCCAGGTCGGGGTTTTCAAAGGTGATGTGTTCGCCCAATTCATCCAAAGGAATCGGTCCTAAAATCCTCAAAGAATCTGCGAGTTCTTCATTGTTTCTCGCCGCACGATCGCCTTGCCTGCGCAATTGTTGGTGCACTTCTGCGATGATGTCGGGATCCAGTAATTGTCGAAGCTCCACCTCACCCAGCAATTTCGCCAACAGTGCCGGATCCAGGGCCAACGCTGCGGCACGTTTCTCTGCGAGCGGGCTGTCGCCTTCGTACATGAATGCACCGGTGTAATTGAACAGCAATGCGGAGGCAAAAGGACTGGGCTGCTGGGTGGTGACTTCCGCGATTCTTACCTTCCGTAGCTGTAGATCCTCAATGAGATTCTTCAGAGCGGGCAGATCGTAAACATCTTGAAGACATTCGCGCACTGTTTCCAAAATGATCGGGAAACTCGGGTACTTTCTGGCCACATCAAGAAGCTGTGCTGCTCGTTGTCGTTGCTGCCACAGCGGTGCGCGCTTGCCGGGGTTTCGTCTCGGCAGCAATAGGGCCCTCGCGGCGCATTCACGGAACCTGCTGGCAAACAGCGCAGAGTTACCCACCTGCTCTGTCACTAGCGTTTCGATCTCTTCCGCCTCAAACATAAACAACGCTGCGCTGGGATCTTCATCCCCTTCCGGCAACCGAAGCACAATGCCATCATCACCTGCGACAGCTTGAGCATCCATGCCGGTCTCTTCAGCGATTTTCGCACCGACTGCCAAAGCCCACGCTGCGTTTACGCCTCGTCCATAAGGAGTGTGCAGGACAATGCGCCAGTCGCCCAGTTCATCTTTGAAACGCTCCAACACCAACGTCTTCTCATCCGGCAACACACCGGTGGATTCTTCCTGCTCCTGTAAAAAGGCGATCAGGTTGTCGTGCGCCCAGCCTTCCAAGCCGGAGCTGGATGGATCGGCGAGGGTCGTGCGTCGAAAAGCGCCTAAAGCTTTGCCCAGCTCAGCGGGCCTACCTGCGGCATCACCCGTCCAAAAAGGCAGCCGACCCGTATGCCCCGGCGCGGGAGTGACCAGTACCTGGTCGCGGGTGATCTCTTCAATCCGCCAGCTGGACGCCCCGAGCGTAAACACATCACCCACGCGGGATTCGTAGACCATTTCCTCATCGAGTTCGCCGACGCGCCGGGGTCCATCGCCGACGAGGAAGACTCCGAACATTCCTCGATCGGGAATTGTTCCGCCACTGGTCACGGCCACGCGCTGGGATCCTGGCCGGCCCTCCAGCACGCCTGATACGCGGTCGTACACCACACGTGGCTTCAGCTCGGCAAAATCTGTGGAGGGATACACACCGCTGACCAAGTCGATGACGGAATCGAAGACTTCGCGCGCCAAATCCCGGTACGGATACGCCTTGCGAATAGTCTCGTACCACTCATCGACCTGCACATCTTTAATCGAGACAGCCGCCACCGTCTGCTGCGCCAGCACATCAAGCGCGTTTTTGGGCACGTGGATCTCTTCGATCAGCCCTTCCTTCATCCGCTGCACGGTCACCGCGGTTTGCACCAGGTCGGAGCGGTGCTTGGGATAAAAGGAGCCTATCGACGTCGCCCCCACCGTGTGCCCCGCACGCCCCACGCGCTGCAGGCCACTTGCCACGGACGGTGGCGATTCCACCTGAATCACCAGGTCCACGGCACCCATATCAATGCCCAACTCCAGCGAGGAGGTGGAAATAACTGCGCGCAACCGACCTTCTTTCAGCATGGTTTCGGTGGTGGCACGTTCATCTTTGGATACGGATCCGTGGTGCGCACGTGCGATCACCTGTGGTGTTTTTCCTGCCACATCCGCTGACGACATAATCTGCGCCGGATCTCTTCGCAGCTGCGGCGACAGCGATTCCGGATCGTGTTCCATCGCCCAGATTTCATTCAACCGACTGGTTAAACGCTCTGCGGAACGCCTGGAATTTACAAACACGATGGTCGATTTCGCCGACATCACCTGGTTGTACACCTGCTGCTCAATGTGTGGCCAAATCGAGCCCTGAGTAGGCAGCGCTGATTCGCCAGTAATCCCCAACGGATCATCCATGACTAGTTCACCAATAGTTGATCCCGGCTCCTGAACCGGCAAATCCGACATGTCTTCCACCGGCACAGTGACAGTGAGATCCCACTTTTTCTCCGCAGGTGGAGCCACAATCTCAACGGGTCTGCCACCGCCCAAGAAACCCGCCACCGTTTCCAAAGGACGCACCGTTGCAGACAAACCAACTCGCTGCACAGGCCGCCCCACGAGCTTTTCCAAACGCTCCAGCGTCAACGCCAGGTGCACTCCCCTCTTGGTTCCGGCCATGGCGTGGATTTCATCGATGATCACCACATCAACATCCGAAAGGGTCGCCCCCGCTTTTGAGGTCAACATCAAATACGCCGACTCCGGAGTGGTGATCAAAATGTCTGGAGGCTTACGCACCTGCCGGGCCCGCTCCGCCGATGGCGTATCACCCGAACGAACCGCCACAGTGATATTGGGCACATCCAAACCCATCCGAGAGGCAGTCCTCGCAATACCAGTCAACGGTGCACGCAGATTATTTTCTACATCCACGCCAAGCGCTTTGAGTGGGGAAATGTAGAGCACTTTCACTTTCCCACCACGAACAGGCACCGGTGTTCCCGTGTCTAAAACCTGTTGACCTGTTTGTTCAGTGAGGGAATCTAACGCCCACAAAAACGCAGCCAAGGTTTTACCACTACCGGTCGGCGCCACCACGAGGGCATTCTTCCCCTTAGATACCGCCTCCCACGTTCCCTCCTGAACAGGGGTCGGAGATGCAAAGACATCCCGGAACCACTCCGCTACTTGAGGTCGGAATCGGGAAAGAATGCTTTTAGCCATGCCTTAATGTAACCAAACATCTAGAATTGAGAACATGACTGCTCAGATTGATGATTCGATCCTCACCCATCGTCTCGCCCAAGGCACCGGAGAAATCCTCAAAGGTGTCCGCAATGTTGGGGTGTTAAGAGGTCGGAATCTCGGTGATGCCGGCGACGAACTCGCACAAAGTTGGATTGCTCGAGTGTTGGAGCAGCACCGCCCCAACGATGGATTCCTGTCTGAAGAAGCCGCCGACAACCCAGACCGCCTATCCAAGGACCGCGTGTGGATCATCGATCCCCTCGACGGCACCAAAGAATTCGCCACCGGCCGCCAGGACTGGGCAGTACACATCGCACTGGTAGAAAACGGTGTTCCCACCCACGCCGCTGTTGGCCTCCCCGACCTTGGCGTGGTGTTCCACTCCGCTGATGCCCGCGCCGTGACTGGCCCTTACTCCAAGGTCATCGCCATCTCCCACAACCGCCCACCAAAGGTTGCTCTATCTTGCGCAGAGCAGCTCGGCTTTGAAACCAAGGCCCTTGGATCCGCAGGCGCTAAAGCAATGCACGTTCTCCTCGGTGACTACGACGCCTACATCCACGCCGGCGGCCAATACGAGTGGGATTCCGCAGCACCAGTCGGCGTCTGCAAGGCAGCAGGCTTGCACTGCTCCAGGCTCGACGGCTCCGAGCTGACCTACAACAACAAAGACACCTACATGCCAGACATCTTGATCTGTCGCCCTGAGCTTGCAGATGAACTCCTCGAGATGTGCGCGAAGTTCTACGAGGAGAATGGAACTTACTAACGCTGTTATGATGACGGCATGACTGTTCCAACGCCTTATGAAGACCTTCTTCGGAAGATTGCTGAAGAAGGGTCCCACAAGGACGACCGCACCGGCACCGGCACTACTTCTTTATTCGGACAACAAATCCGCTTTGATCTCAATGAAGGTTTTCCCCTTCTGACCACCAAGAAGGTCCATTTCCACTCTGTTGTGGGTGAGCTTTTGTGGTTCCTTCAGGGAGATTCCAACGTCAAATGGCTGCAGGATAACAACATCCGCATTTGGAATGAATGGGCAGATGAGGACGGCGAGCTGGGCCCTGTTTATGGTGTCCAGTGGCGTTCTTGGCCAACCCCTGATGGTCGTCACATTGACCAGATCTCAGGTGCTTTAGAAACTCTGCGAAACAACCCTGATTCACGTCGCAATATTGTCTCGGCGTGGAATGTTTCCGAGCTTGAAAACATGGCTCTTCCCCCTTGTCACTTGCTTTTCCAGCTCTATGTCGCCGATGGCAAACTGTCTTGCCAGCTCTACCAGCGTTCTGCGGACATGTTCCTGGGTGTGCCTTTCAACATCGCATCTTATGCACTGCTCACCCACATGTTTGCCCAGCAGGCAGGCTTGGAAGTCGGCGAGTTCATTTGGACTGGCGGCGACTGCCACATTTATGACAACCACAAGGAACAGGTCGCGGAGCAGCTGAGCCGCGAAGCTCGCCCCTACCCCACCTTGGAGCTCAACAAGGCAGCGTCCATGTTTGAGTACAGCTTCGATGACATCACCGTGTCCGGCTACGATCCACACCCATTGATCCGCGGCAAGGTCGCCGTATGATCGGTGCGATTTGGGCACAAGGCCGCGACGGTATCATCGGCGACGGCACCGACATGCCCTGGCACATCCCGGAAGACCTCAAACACTTCAAGAAAATCACCATGGGCCAGCCGGTCATCATGGGTCGTCGCACGTGGGAGTCTTTGCCGTTCAAGCCGCTTCCCGGCCGCGAGAACTTCATTCTCTCCTCACGCGAGCCCGGCGACTGGTCCGCCGGCGGCACAGTGGTCACCGAAATCCCTAAAAGCGGCTGGATCATGGGCGGCGGCGAGGTCTACAAGGCCACCGTCGGCAGCGCCGACGTTTTAGAAATAACGCTTATCGACGCCACCTTCGATGTTTCCACTCCCGTCTACGCACCCGAAATCCCGGCGAACTTCAACCTCGATGACGAATCCGAGTGGTTTACCTCAGGCGAGTATCGTTACAAGTTCCAGCGCTACATCAAGGTTTAAGGAGCAAACAACATGAGCAACGTAACCATTTACGCCACAGATTGGTGCCCTTACTGCCGATCCCTCCTCAAAGGTCTCGACGGCCAAGAGTACGACCTCATCGACGTCGACCAAGATGAGGAAGCCGGCGAGTGGGTTAAGTCAGTCAACGACGGCAACCGCATCGTCCCAACCGTGCGCTACTCCGATGGCACCCACGCAACTAATCCCCCAGCTGCGGAAGTAATCGCCAAAATCGAAGCATTAGCCTAAACGCAAAAAAAGAGCCTTTCGGCTCTTTTTTCTTATTCATCACCAAACAGTTTGGCCATATCATCGGGAGACAAATCCGTATTAACTCCCGCAAATGTCGCGGAGAAAATCTCCTGCAAATAACGGTCACATGCCGCACTCAACTGCTTGGCATCATACTTGTTGAGCAGCATAATCCGGCGAGGCGTTCCATCATCTTGGATCTCATCAACCGCCAGCACTGGAACACTATCTTTAGTGATCTGATTGACCACAATTGGACGACGCTGCACATCATGAAATGAAGGCTTATACCTGGTCATTTCCGCTCCTTAAGGTCGGGAAGTATTAACTCCCACCTTACCCGTGGAAACAGCTTGTCGTAGCAAAAGCAACCCCCTCTTTTTCTTCCCACCCCCGCGTGTTGTAATCTAGTTCGGTACGCCTTGGTAGCTCAGTGGATAGAGCACCGCTCTCCTAAAGCGGGTGTCGGAGGTTCGATTCCTCTCCAGGGCACAATTTACCCCCATTGAACAGCATCAATGGGGGTTCATTATTTCCTCCAAAGTGCAAAAATACACGCTCACGTACACTGTAGATCATGCTACAGAGCCCGAAGAGAGCCATCGGCCTGTCCGCCGCATTGCTCACGCTCACCGCGTGTGGGGCAAACGACGAGCTTTCCAGTTATCTCACCTCCATTGAGACAGCTACAGCTCAAGTTTCCCTCAACGACATTTACAACGATCAATGGTCCGAATTTGCAGTCGTTTGCCCCTACACGCCAAGTGACTATGCGAAGGCGGAACTTGACGTCGGAGATACCCCCTGGCCAGATAAGTGGCCAGACGAACAAACCAATTTTCTTCTCCTAAAAAGTGACACGGGCGAATACAAATGGGTGCGATATCGCAGGTCAAACCTCGACTTTTGCTCTGAACCAAGGATTGACTTCACGCTCTTCCCCACTGCTGCAACGCTGGAATTCACCGCTAACGATGGCTGGATTCTCGAGTCTGTACACCCTTGATCGAAGCCCGAGTGTTGTGTAGATTAACTTTGTCGCATATTGTGACCTACACCCCATACTGTTAGGAGTTTTCATGCTCGACAATAGTTTTTACACCGCAGAGGTTCAGGGCCCATACGAAACCGCTTCCATTGGCCGGCTCGAACTCGAAGAAGGGGGTGTGATTGAGGATTGCTGGTTGGCTTACGCTACAGCTGGAACGCTCAACGAGGACAAGTCCAACGCCATCCTCATTCCGACGTGGTACTCCGGAACCCATCAGACCTGGTTCCAGCAGTACATCGGCACTGATCATGCGCTGGATCCATCAAAGTATTTCATCATCTCCATCAACCAAATCGGTAATGGTTTGTCGGTCTCCCCTGCCAACACGGCTGATGACAGCATCTCGATGTCCAAGTTCCCGAATGTTCGCATTGGTGATGATGTCGTTGCCCAGGACCGGCTCCTGCGCCAAGAGTTTGGCATTACCGAGCTCTTTGCCGTCGTTGGTGGTTCGATGGGTGCGCAGCAAACCTATGAGTGGATTGTTCGCTTCCCTGACCAAGTTCATCGAGCAGCTCCGATCGCGGGCACTGCGAAGAACACTCCTCATGATTTCATCTTCACCCAGACTCTTAATGAGACCGTTGAGGCCGATCCAGGGTTCAATGGCGGCGAATACTCCTCCCATGAAGAGGTAGCTGATGGACTTCGCCGTCAATCGCATCTTTGGGCTGCCATGGGATTTTCCACAGAGTTCTGGAAGCAGGAGGCATGGCGTCGCCTGGGACTTGAAAGTAAGGAGTCAGTGCTCGCGGACTTCCTTGATCCGCTGTTCATGTCCATGGATCCTAATACCTTGCTCAACAACGCTTGGAAGTGGCAGCATGGCGATGTCTCTCGCCACACCGGCGGCGACTTGGCAGCGGCTCTTGGCCGAGTGAAGGCTAAGACCTTCGTTATGCCCATCAGCGAGGACATGTTCTTTCCTGTTCGTGACTGTGCCGCAGAACAAGCACTCATCCCAGGCAGCGAGCTTCGAGTGATCGAAGACATCGCCGGTCACCTTGGGCTTTTTAACGTCTCTGAGAATTACATCCCACAGATCGACAAAAATCTGAAAGAGCTGTTCGAGAGCTAAACACTGATGTCAAAGAGCCTTTTCAGCCCAGTGGGATCCTGGCTATCTGAGAAATAATTGATGGTCCCATATGGGAGTGTTCCACCTTTTTCTCCGAAGTCCACATAGAAGACGAGTGAGATTTGGAGGTTTTCGGTTCTTTCACCGGCCATGATCTTCCATTGACCACCGTGGACTCGAACCAACCCTTCACCAAAGAATATCGCTAAGGATTCTTTGGTGAAGTTTTCCTCTGCAAAGAATTTCGAGGCTACTGAGTTCAAGGATTCTTCACCCCAGGGATCACTGTCGATGATGCCGTAACGCTGCGCATTGGCAATCATGGAATCTGTAATATCCCGTGCTTCTGTGATGAAGTCTTCTAACAATTTTTGGTGGCTCAAAATTCCCTTTCCAAAATCTACTGCGCGGTTCCTGCTGCGGTTCCGGTCATCTGCTCACCGGTGGCCAAGTACACGGAGCACACTACCTCGCGGTCGCCGTTTGTCCAGGAGCCAAAGGTTGGGGTCATTGGGTAGACCTCGTAGATGGAGGTTTCGTAAGGAGCTCCTACGAAGCCTTCAAATGTTGGGAGGCAGCCTTCGTAGCCTGTGGTGGTGATGTCGGTTGGGAAGTCGTCGCCTTCGATGTCGTAGATGTAGTAGATCTCGTTGTCGTGAGGTTCTGCGCAGTCGACGATGGGTACTTCGGAGATTTCTTCTTCGTAGGTGTCGTTGAAGCATTCGCCAACGGAGAGTTCGAACGCGGAGGTTTGGTCTCCTTCTACGTCGTTTCCGGATGCCTGTGCCGCAGAGGTTGCAGATTCGATTGTTGCTACGAGAGACTCAGTCTGTGTGCAGCCAGCCAGGGCTAGTGCGAAGGTTCCTGCTGCAGCAAACTTGAGAAGTTTCATGAGATCTCCGATAGTAGATTTAATTAGGGTTTAAGTAAATCACATGAGATTTCGATTTGCACTAGGAACACAAAAAGCTGCATTCCCGTTAGGGAATGCAGCTTTCTTAGCTATCTAACGTTTAGCCCTGGTAGATGCCGTCAGCACCGAGGCGAGCGTCAGCGTCGATAAGCAAGTTGATCTCTGCTTGGTGAGCGCCATGCTCTGGCAGGCGACGTCCGTCGACCTGCTCGAACAATGGTGCTCGGCCAACCATGCCAGCTTCTAGGCGGTTTGCACCGGTGCGCAGGCGCTGGGTTGCGCGTGCACGCCATGCTTCGACGTCGAGGCCTGCGTTGCGCATTGCCTGCTCGAAGATGCCGCTGGTTGCCAGCACGACGACTGCAGCCACGTGGCCGAAGCCCAGTGAGGTAAGTACGCCGGCCTTAATGGAGCCTGCGCCGAGATCCAGTGGCTTGCGCAGCCAGACGAAGTTCTCGCCCTTTGCTTCCATCTCTGGGTCAACGCAGTCAAGGGATGCGTTCTGTGGCAGCTTGCCGGTTTCCAGGATGGAGACAAGTCCACCGATCTGGAAGAGTGCTGCACCGCCCTTTGAGTGTCCGGTAAGGGACTTCTGGGAGACGACGAACATCGGGTTGTCGGCTTCGCGTCCAATGGTCTTCCACAGCAGGTTGTGCAGCTCGGACTCGTTTGGATCGTTGGCGTTGGTGGAGGTGTCGTGCTTCGAGACCACGCGAACGTCATCTGGGGTCAGACCCAAGTTGTTCAGTTCTCGAGCAAGTACGGACTTCTTGCCACCACGTGCTGCACCCAGTGCGCCAAGTCCTGGTGCTGGGATGGAGGTGTGAGCACCGTCGGCGTAGGACTGTGCGTGTGCAACAACTGCGAGAACTGGCAGTCCCAGTTCAGCAGCAACGGATGCACGTGCCAGGAGGACGGTACCGCCACCTGCTGCTTCGAGGAAGCCTGCGCGACGGCGATCGTTTGCGCGGGAGATGAAGCGTGGGTCGATGCCCTTGTCCAGCATTGCCTGGGTGTCTGCGGTGGCGTTCATGTCACCGAAGCCGGTCAGGGATTCAACCTGGATGTCATCGATACCACCGGCGACAACGAAATCTGCCTTGTTGAGGCGGATCTTATCCACGCCTTCTTCCACGGAGACAGCTGCGGTTGCACATGCTGCCACTGGGTGGATCATCTGGCCGTAGCCACCGACGTAGGACTGCATGGTGTGTGCAGCCACAACGTTTGGCAGGGTCTCCTGGAGGATGTCGGATGGACGATCCTGGCCGAGGAAGCGGTTGACGAACAGCTTGCGCAGGGACTGCATGCCACCGATACCGGTGCCCTGGGTGGAGGACACGTCAGCTGGGTGGATGGACTGCAGGAGTTCTGCTGGGCTGAAGCCGGAGGACAGGAAGGCGTCGACTGCAGTGACCAGGTTCCACGCTGCGATGTTGTCGAGTGCATCGATCATGGAGGCTGGGATACCCCACTTGGCAGGGTCGAAGTCGGTTGGCAGCTGGCCTGCTACGGAGCGGGTCAGGGTTGCCTTGCGTGGCACGAAGGAGGTGGAGCCCTTCTTCTTGGTCACGATCCATTCGCCGTCTGCTTCTTCAACGGTCACGGAAGCATCTGCATCGACGTAGGCCTGTGCTTCTTCAGCAGAGGTTACGGAGAAGGAGATGTCGCGGTCGAGGAAGACTTCAGCTGCGTCGAGGGAGCCGCCGTCGACGAGGAATGCGTCGTCGACAAGCTCACGGACACCGCATCGTGCGATGACTTCGTCGCGGAAGCGCTCGTAGATCTCTTCTTCAGGCACTTCGGTGCCGTCAGCGTCGTACCAGGCTGGCTTTGGATCCTCGCTCCAGGAGATCAGACCCATCATCCATGCAAGCTCAAGGACGCCTGCTGCGGTGAGGTCGACGGAGCCGTCGCGCTGGATGCCGTACTCAGCTTCGAAGCGGGTACGTCCGGAGCCCCATGAGGAGACTTCGCCAACGCCAACCATGACAACCATGTCTTCGAGATCGGTCTTGACCTCTCCAACTGGCGTTCCCACTGGCTGCTCTGGGTGCTTAGGTGATGGAAGCGCCTTGATGGTGTCTTCTGCTGCAGAGGTGGTCTCTGCTGCATCGGACTCGAGGGATGCTGCCAGTGCTGCGATGGATACTCCACCGGAAAGTCCACCGGTCAGGTCGTAATCGATCGGTGCTTCCAGAGCCTTTTCGCGGGATTCTGCGGATGCAAGACCCAGCAGTTCGGAAGAGATCTCTTCAGGGGTGTAGACGTGGATGCCCAGCTTTTCAGCGGCAGGGATGAGCACGTCGTTGCGACCCATGAGGCCGGTGCCTGCGACCCAGCCGATGCGTGCCTGTGCGAGGGAGACAAACTGTGGCCAGCCGGTCTCGGAGCCCCACTTGGCAAGGATGGCGTCGAAAGCAGCCTTGACTTCGCCGTAAGCGCCGTCGCCACCGAACATTCCGCGGTTCGGGGAACCTGGGAGTACAACGTGGACGCGTCCATCGACACCGCGGGATGCAAGATCTGCAAGTCCTGCGATGGTGCGCTCCACGGACCAGAGGAGCAGGCGTGCCTGGTTTTCAGCCTGTGGGCCTGCATCCGCCAAGGTACCGGATACGGATGGAGCTGCGAATGGGTACGCAAGGGTTGGGGTCAGAGCTGGCTTGGTCACGGTGACGGTGCTGCCGACGGTGACGCGCTGCTCGTTGCCGATCCAGTCGATGACTGCATCAACATCGCGGTAGGAGGACATGTTCGCAGGAACAATCCACAGCTTTGCGTTAGGGGTTGCGTTCGCAGCGTAGAGCTTGCGTGCGTATTCCTTACGCGCCTGGGAGACGTTCGATGCGGTGAGAATGACGGTCGCGCCCTGGGACAGCAGGCGAGCCGCAACTGCACCGGCGATCGACTCAGGAGCCGCACCGGTAACCAGCGCAACATCGTCGATGTGTGGCTCGTTAGCTGGCTTCGCAGCCACCTCGGAAACCTGCTTCAGGGTTGCAGCGAGAGCGGTGTCTTCAACGTGCTCAGCCCACCATGCAGCTTGCTTGACGACGGTCTCCCCCGTTCCAGCAAAGCGCTCGACGGCAATATCCTCGCCGTTGGCAAGGCGTGCCAGATCTTCACGTGCAGATGCCCAACGGTCGTCGAACAAGATCGCACGATCAGCGGAGAACACTGGGGTGACAAGCTTCAGCCAGCCGGTGCCCAGTTCTGCTTCGACAGCGTCGTAGAGTTCGGTGTCGATCTCTGCGCCTTCAACCTCGTCCTTGGTGTCTAGACCAAGCTGAGTAAGAATGCCGCGAGCAACATTTGCCAGGACGCCTTCTTCACCAGTGACGGTGGATGCGTAGGCATCAAGTGCTGCGGAATCAACAACTCCGCCACCTGAAGCTGCACCGCCGGAGGACATGGAGACGCTGGTGCCGTTGGCTGCAGCAACATTCTGCACGGCACCGTCGATAAGCGCATCGACATCGGCCTTGCTGGATGCGTTAGCTGGCAGGCTACCCAGGTTGCCGCCGCGGACGGACTCGCCTTCGCGGGTGCCCAACAGCAATTCAACCTCAACGTGTGCGGTCCAGCTTTCTGGAAGTCCCCAGGTGCCGGTCACGCGATCGCCGATGTAGGAAGTCTTCAGACCTGCTGCACCGGTCAGTGCGCGCAGACGTGCACGAACGGTCTCGGAAAGAACTGGTCCGAAAGGCTTGTAGCCAGGAGCTGCGGTGACAACACGTCCCTGCAGGGTAGCTACGTCAGCGTCAGCTGCGCCGTCGATGGTTGGGACGGACAGCTCGGTGGACATGTCCATGAGCATCTGGTTACGGCGTGAGGACACACCGTTGGTCAGGGTCTCAGAGGTGTCCGCTGCGGTGATCTGATCAATGTTGATCTTGTTCTGGAAAGCGAAGAGAACCATGATGGCATTGGCAGCGTTGAACTTCAGTTCAGGTGCGTTTCCAACAGGTGCAGGTGCGGCTGCGGCTACTGGAGCTGCAGCAACTGGTGCCTCAGCTGCTGGAGCTGCGGCTGCTGCAGGTGCTTCCTCAACTGCTTCTTCTTCAACCTCTGCAACTGGTGCCTGGCGAACATCGTTGAGCATAACGGTGTCCTGGTCGCGCTCCACGTTGAATACTGGGCGGGACTTGCCAATGACATCCATGGTGCGCAGTGCCAGGTTGGTCAGGGTTGGCGATGCTGCCAAGCCGACCTCGATGATCTGATCGACGGTGTCGATGATCAGAGCCTGGGTTTCGATCCAACGCACAGGGGATGCGAACTGCCAAGACAGAAGCTCGATGAGGAGCAGGCGTGCCAGGGTGTTCTCGTCGGTGTCCTCCACCTTGATGCCCTTGAGGCGCTCGGATGGAACAACAGCAAGGATGGCATCCACGAAGCTCTGGGTGAGCTCGAAAGGACGAGCAACCAGGTTCGGGATGTAGCGGCCGCGAAGAGCATCGATGTCGATGGTCTCTGGCAGCAGCTCGTCCAGCTTCTCTGCGAAAGCAGGAACGCCTGGGCGCAGGACGCTGGAGTGGAATGGTACGTCAATGCCTGGGATGTTCACGTAAGCACGTGGGTTTGCAGATGCAGAAGCCTTGAGGGCCTTCAGGCCAGCCAAGGTACCTGCGACTGCGTACTGCTGGCCATCAACGTTGTAGTTAACGATCTGCAGGAATTCGCCGGATTCTTCAGCGACACGGTCAACCCAGTTCTCCACCTCGGTGGCTGCAACGTTGATCATGTTCGGACGGAATGCGGCAAGACCGTAGTTGGAACGGCCCTTCTCATCACGTGGAACCAGGGAGTGCATTGCGGAACCGCGGGAGAACACAACGTCGATGACGCCTTCGAGTTCGAAGATGTTGCCCAAGGATGCCAGTGCGGTGTACTCGCCGAGGGAGTGGCCTGCGTAGAGGGAGTCGTCGATAATTGCGTTTGCAGCCTTGAGGCGCTCGGTCTGAGCGTAGGCAACCACGGCGAGCGCGACCTGCGTGAACTGGGTGAGGTTCAAAACGCCAGCTGGGTGCACGAAGGTGGTGTCCCCAACCTTCAGCTCAGTTGGGTTTTCATCAATGACCTGCTGGATGGAGAAGCCCAAGTTTGCGCGGGTGTGTGCATCTGCACGCTCCCACACCGCGCGAGCCTCTGCGCTTGCGGTGCGATCGCCCTGACCCATGCCCTTAGCCTGGATGCCCTGGCCTGGGTAAACATAAGCGGTGGAAGGAGCCTTGAGCAGCGCCTGTCCGCGGGAGACAACGTTGCCATCAATGCGGCAGGTGACCTCGTATGCAGGCTTCAGACCTGCGCGGCCAACACGCTCGACGGTGATGTCAACAACGTCGTTGAGCTGAACCATGCCGTACATGGAGTAGGTCCAACCAATGACCTCAGAGCCAAGACCAGCGAGGTGCTGTGCGGTAGCGGACAGCCACATGCCGTGGACAAGAGCTGCGTCCAGGCCAACAAGCTTTGCAGCGTTGTCAGAGGTGTGAATTGGGTTGTAGTCACCAGAAACCATGGCGAATGGGGTCATGTCTGCAGGTGCAGAAACAGTTGCCTGGCGGATGAAGGAACGAGGGGTTGCCTCGACAACTTCGTCGCGTGCGCCGTAGGAATCTGCTGGTGCAGCCATTTCGTTGGTGGTGATGCGTCCACGAATTGCGAAGCGGGTAACCAGCTTGGCTGCTACTTCGCCTTCGGTGGTGAGCACGATGCGCACGGTAACGATACGGCCGGATGCGGACTCTTCGATGGAGTCGGTGCGTGCCTCAACGTCGATGGTGCGGCCGTTTGCCAGCTCCTCGAGTGGGATGCGCAGATCAAGAAGGTGATCCAGGTGGACTGCGTTGAGCAGGCCTTCGATGACTGGATAGCCATCGGAGAGCTTACCGGTGCCAAGCGCTGCGTAGATTGCTGGCCAGCAAGCGCCCATGAGGACGTCTGGGGTGCCAACGTTGTGTGCTTCCAGCGCTGCGCCGGTGACTGCGGTGTGTGCGGTCAGCAGGGATGCAGGCAGGGTGAAAGAATCGCGGACGGTGCCGAATGGGGTGCCGTCCTGAACTGCCTCTGGAAGTGCCTTGATCTCATCGCCAGCAGCGGAAACAGATCCAACACCAGCAACGCCAGCAAGAAGTGCGAAGACAGACTCAGGCAGCTTCTCACGGGAAACAACTGGGGAGCCACCGGTTGCAACAGCGTCGCCCAGCTCAACTGGGATGTCAACATGCTGAACCAGGTATGGGCGCTGCTCAACTGGCAGATCGTCGAAGTAGGAATCAGCCAGGATACGGATGACCCAGTAGCCATCCTTCTCGATGAGCTCGAAAGCACCCTCGTTGAGGACGTGAGCTGGGTTGTCGATCAGGTTGCCGTGCCACACGATGTGTGGGGTAGCCAGCAGGAATTCGCGCTCGTTCTTGGACTCGTTGAGGCGAGCGAAGATCTCTTCTGGCTCGCCGTCGAGAGCGTCAACGCAGGCAGCTTCGAAGCGGCCGAGCAGCTCTGCAACTGGCTCGTCAACACGGTCGATGCCGGCGACGGAGACTGGTCCTGGGATAACGCGGACTGAGTTCGCGCCGTAGCGCTCGTTCTGGGACTGCCACAGGGTGTCAAGGCCCCACCAGCGTGCCAGGTCAGCATCGATTGCTGGAACCCAAGGCATAGGCTTGTGGTGCTTGCGGCACAGACCAATAAACCACGCGGCGTCGCGCGCAGAGACCTGGATCTCGCGGGCCTGCGGGTAAGCAGCAAGAAGCTTTTCGACGGCCTCTTCCTCATTTTCCACAGACGCATGGTCTGGGAACAGTGTGGTGATGGCACCGTGCTCTGCCTCGTTGAGACGAGCTTCAATGCGGTGAACCAAATCGAGGAAACGATCATCCCAGGTTGGGTCCTGAGTTGGGTAAGCAAGCTCAACCCAACGCTGGATCCACTCTGCGTAAGTCATCTCTTCGACCTCGCCGAAGAAAGGCTTAGCGGTCTTGTTGATAGCCTCGATGAGCTCTTCGCGGTGATCTGCGTAATCATCAGAATCGATGGAAGAGATCAGGCGGGAAGCTGCAGCGGAATCGTTGTCCAGCTCGTACATGTCAGCGTGCAGGTGTGACAGACCAGAGGTCACGCCACCACGAGCATCGCCACGGCCAACCCAGCCGCCAGCGTCGTGTGGATCAACACCTGGGGTGTCGACCAGTGCCTGCTTGACCTGAGGAGAAGTGGTTGCTTCCTTGGTTGCCATGGCAGCGGTACCCACGAGGATGCCGTCCACTGGCATTGCTGGGAAGCCCAAATCGGTGGACCATTCACCGGTCAGGTAGTAAGCAGCCTTTGCAGGGGTTCCGATGCCACCACCGATCATGACGACAACGTTCTTGCGGGAACGCAGCTCTGCGTAGGTGGTCAGGAGCAGATCGTCCAAGTTTACCCAGGAGTGGTGGCCACCAGCGTGTCCGTCCTCGATCTGGATGATGATCTTGGTCTCTGGGTTTGCATCAGCAATCTTCAGGGTTGCGCGGATCTGATCCACGGTGCCTGGCTTGAATGCAACGTATGGGAAGCCATCAGCGTTCAGATCGCTGATCAGCTCAGTTGCTTCCTCAACCTCTGGGATACCAGCGGAGACAACAACACCGTTGATGGAGGTACCGGTTGCACGTGCCTTGGAAACGATGCGCTGTGCACCGAACTGCAGGTTCCACATGTAGCGGTCGAAGAACATGGAGTTGAACTGTGCGGAGCGTCCAACCTTGAGCAGGGAAACGAGCTTTTCCTTGTTCTTGGTGAAAACTTCTTCAGAGTACTGTCCGCCACCGGCCATTTCGGCCCAGTGTCCAGCGTTCGCTGCAGCCGCAACGATCTCAGGATCAACGGTGGTTGGGGTCATGCCAGCCAGGACGATTGGGGAATAACCAGTCAGGCGGGAGAACCCGGTGAGAACCTTGTGCTCACCGTTTGGAAGCTTAACCAGCTTTGGAGCGAACTCGGACCAATCCTCAGCGGTAGGAACGTGGAAGCCAGGGCGAGCCAAGTTGTCGCGCTCTGCAGCGGAGAACGCAGGAACCAAAGAGATTCCGCGACCGTCTAGCAATGGAGCGGTGAAACGGCTGACTCCTGCATCGAGGGAAAGAACGTAATCAGCCTTGAGGTTTGCGATCTGCTCAACCCAGTCAGCTGGGTTAACTAGAATTGCTTCTGCCAACGCGCGCGCGTTGACGTTTAGGCCACAGGTGGTTGCCCACTCGACAGCCAAGTCGGCTGCGTCCTGCATGGAGGAGTGGTGGAAAGGAATGGCCACATCCAAGTAGTCAAACTGAGGCTCTGCCAGGGATCCACCCTTGCGCTTTTCGTTGATGTCTTCGTTGTAAGCATCAGCTGCGCGCTGTAGAGCAGCAGCAGCCTTCTTCAGTGCCTCTGGCTTACCAGAGACAACAAAGTGTGCACGAGCGTTGCGCAGGGAGACCTCTACCCCATCGACACCAGCGATGGTGTCCTGGATGATCTCACGGGACAGGCCGCGAACAGAGAGCATATGTGCGCCCTTGCCAGCGAACTGGGAAGCTGCTGCGCCCAGCAGGATGGCGAAAGCTAAAACGTCTTCTTCATTGTCTACTGCTTCAACGCCCAAAATGCCCTGGGAGTGTCCAAGGCGGGAAGCTGCTGCGACATCGAGTCCGAGGTCACGCAGCTGACGGGTTGCAGCGATCTGTCCCAGCAGAATGCCTGGAATGGAAACGGCAGGCTGTGCGTCGATGTCTGCACCGATTTGTGCGTCTTCGCGGGTCAGTTCCTCAAGACGAGCAAGTGAGCCAGGCACGATGGCGGTGATTTGGCGAGCGAAAGGTGCAGTCTTTGCACGGGAGCGAGACAGGAGCTCGCGCAGGTGCGTTGCGGTGATGTGGTCTTCGCTGGAATCAGCGATCACCTGCTGCCAGGCAGAAGCCTGACCGGCGTACAGAATTGCTGGCTCTTTGAAAGAGTGCAGCGGTGTCAGTGAAGAAATACTCACGAAATAAAGCTCCTAAGTCTTGGAATGGGCTTCTTGGACCCATGACCACTTACGAATGCGTAGGTTACGTGAGCGTAGCCGAAATAGATGACTAAACCCTCATGTTTTTCTGGCAATTTCTTGTTTTTGCAGGAAACAAACCTTTCACCGTGAGCAACATCACAAGATAATGGTGTCGTTACAGGTCGAAAAATCCCACCCCTAGCCCTTTTAAATGAGTGTTGTTATTGTTAACCACTGTTACTGGTGGGATTAATACTTATTTTTGGGAGAACTTTTGGACATGCAAATAAACCGCCGAGGCTTCTTAAAAGCCACCGCAGGACTTGCCACTATCGGCGCTGCCAGCATGTTTATGCCAAAGGCCAACGCCCTTGGAGCAATCAAGGGCACCGTCATCGACTACGCAGCAGGCGTCCCCAGCGCAGCATCCATTAAAAATGCAGGGCACCTTGGAGCTGTCCGTTACGTGTCAAAGCGACGCCCCGACGCTGAATCCTGGATGATCGGCAAGCCAGTCACACTGGCAGAAACCCGAACTTTTGAACAAAACGGCCTCAAAACCGCATCCGTCTATCAATACGGAAAGGAAGAGACCGCCGATTGGAAGAACGGCGCCGCAGGAGCGGCAACCCATGCTCCACAGGCAATTGCGCTTCACGTGGCAGCTGGTGGCCCTAAAAATCGCCCCATCTACGTGGCGATCGACGACAACCCAAGCCGGTCTGAATACACCAATCAGATTCGCCCCTACCTCCAGGCATTCAATGTTGCGCTGTCCGCTGCCGGCTACCAGTTAGGTGTCTACGGCAACTACAACGTCATTGATTGGGCTATCGCCGACGGCCTTGGAGAATTCTTCTGGATGCACAACTGGGGATCAGAAGGAAAGATCCACCCACGCACCACCATCCACCAGATCCGCATTGATAAGGACACCCTCGACGGAGTCGGCATCGACATGAACAATGTCTATGCAGACGACTGGGGTCAGTGGACCCCAGGCAACGCGGTTGACGATGCCATCCCCACCATTCCTGGAAACTCCAACACGGGAACAGGTACTGGAATTGATGCTGACACCATCAACCAAGTAATCAAGATTCTTGGCACCCTATCTAGCTAAACTAGCCGTGCTGACTCACAACCTCACCCAATTGGTTTTCCACCAATTGGGTGAGGTCTTCTTTTGATCCAGTCACAGCAGCTGCCACAACATAGTCTTCGCCAAAGGTCACAGAGGAGTGCAGCATGAGATCATCAGACCATCCCCATTTGGATCCTTCTGCCTCATCAAGCACCGCTGTCCCCCAGTCTTGCGGATAACCGTCAGCCGCGACTGCGCTGGCATTACGCATCGCTTCAAGGATCGGTGAATCTGGATCATCGATAATGAGAGCGCTGACAAATTTCACCAAATCGTAAGTGGATGTCACCGAGTATCCCCAGTGCGCGTCTCCCCTTGTGGAGAGCAATCCGTATTGATCCGCAATCTCCTCAATTGATTCTGGGTACGCCTCATACAAGATTTCGGCGGATACGTCGGAGGAATCTTTGATCATTTCCATCGCCAAAGACTTCTCATTGTTCGTGCCGTGCTCGAGCACATATTCAGCGATGTAGAGCTTAGCCAAACTTAACGCTGGGCGCGCAAAACGTTCCGTAGACGTGCCAGTATGGAAATCGTCTTTCAGGCTCATGTACGTAATTTGGGAGCCTGTCGAGTTTTCCACAAACTGCGTTAGAGGGCTTTCTTCCACTGCTTTCGCAGCTGCGGAAGATGAAGACGGCATGGATGCAGCGCTGGCCTGTGGCTGCAATTCGGAAACCTTTACTTCCTCCTTCTGAGGGAGAGTAAAAATTCCGCCAATAATAACTACTCCTGCTAAAAGGACAGTAGACACCCGCCACCCCGGGTGAACCTTAGAAGTTCTTGACACGTCCACTAATAGTACTGCATGCGAAAACCGCCCATCCTCCGACTGGAGAGTGGGCGGTTTAAATAACTTCAGAAACTAGATTTAGTGATCAACAGCCTTTTCAACACCGACACCGGTGAGGGAACGAACTTCCATTTCGGCAGCAAGATCATCCATGTTGTCTGGCTTACCAACCAAAGTGCCGATCCAACCAGCGATGAATGCCAGTGGGATGGAGACGAGGCCTGGGTTCTTCAGTGGGAAGATTGCCCAGTCTGCGCCTGGAACCATTGCGCTGTCATTACCGGAGACTGCTGGGGACAGGAAGATCAGCAGCAGCGCGGAGATGAGACCGGTGTAGATAGCGGCCACAGCGCCGGTGGTGTTGAACTTCTTCCAGTACAGGGAGTACAGGATGGTTGGCAGGTTAGCGGATGCTGCAACTGCGAAGGCCAGGGCCACGAGGAACGCAACGTTCTGGGTCATTGCAAGAATTCCCAGGACAATGGAAATCAGGCCAATGACGACAACGGTGATGCGGGATACTCGGACCTGCTCCGCTTCGGTGGACTGACCGTTGCGGATAACAGCGTTGTAGATGTCGTGACCAACAGCAGCGGATGCGGTAATTGCAAGACCTGCGACCACGGCGAGAACGGTAGCGAACGCAACTGCGGAAATCAGCGCCATGAAGATGGAACCACCAAGCTCGAAGGCCAGCAGAGGAGCAGCAGCATTAGCAGCACCTGGTGCTGCAATGACGCGGTCTGGACCGACCAGTGCCGCAGCGCCGTAACCAAGGACCAGGGTCATCAGGTAGAACGCACCAATGAGGATGATAGCCCAGGTCACAGACTTACGTGCTTCCTTGGCGGTAGGAACGGTGTAGAAGCGCATCAGAACGTGTGGCAGACCAGCGGTTCCAAGACACAGAGCGAGAGCCAAGGAGATGAAGTCCAGCTGAGTGGTCAGAGTTGCACCGTACTGAAGGCCAGGCTCCAGGATCTGGGTTGGATCGTAACCCTTGGTAGTCGCGTATTCAGATGCTGCGTGAGTGTCAACAGCCTTGTTCAGCAGGGTGGTTAAGCCGCCGGACACCTTGACGAAGGTCAGCACGGTCATAATGGCAACGCCACCGACCAGCAGAACTGCCTTAATCATCTGAACGTAGGTGGTGCCCTTCATGCCGCCAAGAAGAACGTAGGCGATCATGACAATGCCAACGATACCGACAACAACTGCCTGCCACTTGAACTCGTGGATGTTCAGCAGAACGGACACAAGGGAACCTGCACCAGCCATCTGAGCGATCAAGTAAAAGAGGGTAACTGCGAGGGTACCGCAGGCCGCAGCGACGCGGACTGGTTTCTGACGCAGGCGGAAGGACAGCACGTCAGCCATGGTGAAGCGACCCACGTTACGAAGTGGCTCTGCCACGAGCAGCAGTGCAACAAGCCATGCGACGAAGAAGCCGATGGAGTAAAGGAATCCGTCGTAACCGTTGAGTGAAATTGCACCAACGATACCGAGGAAGGACGCTGCAGACAGGTAGTCGCCTGCGATAGCCAAACCGTTCTGGGTTCCAGAGAAGGAAGCACCACCGGTGTAGAAGTCAGTGGATTCGCTGGTGCTCTTGCCCACGCGAAGCACCACGGTCATCGTCACAATAATGAAGACGACAAAGACACTGATGTTAAGAATCGGATTACCGACGCCCTCAGAAACAGCGTCTTGTGCAAGGAGAATAGTGGAATTCATATCTGATTAACCTTCCATCTTCTGGCGAATAGCAGCCTGACGAGGCTCCAAGTTCTTGTTCGCAAACATGACGTAGATGTAAGTAATGATGAATGTGGTTACGAACTGAAGGAAGCCGAAGATTAGGCCGATGTTGATTGCGCCGAAAACTGGGGTTGCCATCCACTCTGACGCAAAGGATGCAACCAAAACGTAGACGACGTACCACAAGAAGAAGGCAACGGTCATTGGGAAAGCAAAGGAACGGAACTTGCTGCGGAGCTCTCCAAATTCTGGGCTCGCCTGCATGTCCCGAAACTCTTGAGCCGTCGGCTGGCGACGCCCCTGGGTGATTTGTTCTGCATTCACTGGAAACTTATCTCGCTTTCATATCCCTCGAGCGGGAGTCGGTGATCGGCCACTCTTTAAGCAATGCCGGCTTTAAAATAAAGCAACTTATATGTTTCTCACCACATCTGGCCGACGACCGCGAAGTATGTTGTCGATCACAGCTAAACGTGTGAATGTGAAGTTACCTAACTCACATTGCAATGCGATAGCGATTTGGAAAACTCACTCCCCCCAATACCTTAAATTGAACTTAAAAGTAGTGTTTTACCTGCATTTATAAAAGTTCCCGATCTACCCCCTCTTTGCCCCGAAATACCCCTTTTGCAAAGATTGCAAACACAACAGTGCAATAGTTAACGGGCTTCACATATCACCATTCTGTCTGGTTTTAGGCTATGTTCGGGTCGTTTAGGAAAAAATAGTTTTGTGGGATGAAACGCATAATCCGTCAGTTTTGCGCAATCGATAGCCTGAATTGGACCTAGATCTTCCGCTTCTAAATAGGTATGCAGAGACATTCACATTAATTAACAAAGCCATTTTTCCAGCCGTGGAGAAGCGTTTTCCGACTATGGTGTGGGGCATGGAACACACTTCAGCATTGACGCTCATAGACTCGGTTTTGGACCCTGACAGCTTCATTTCTTGGGATGAAACTCCCCAATATGACAACCTCAATCAAGGCTATGCAGAGACCTTGGAGCGGGCTCGAAGCAAGGCCGAATGCGATGAATCGGTGATTACTGGAGAAGGCACCGTGGACGGCATTCCGGTAGCCGTTATTTTGTCCGATTTTTCCTTCCTCGGCGGTTCTTTGGGCACGGTCGCGTCGGTGCGCATCATGAAGGCGATTCACCGCGCCACAGAGCTGAAACTCCCACTGCTGGTCTCCCCTGCTTCCGGTGGTGCGCGCATGCAGGAAGACAATCGAGCCTTTGTCATGATGGTGTCTATAACCGCGGCTGTGCAACGCCACCGCGAAGCACATTTGCCGTTCCTGGTGTATTTGCGCAATCCCACGATGGGTGGCGCCATGGCCTCGTGGGGTTCATCTGGGCATCTCACTTTTGCGGAACCCGGCGCGCAGATCGGTTTCCTGGGCCCTCGCGTGGTGGAGTTGACTACCGGGCGTGCGCTTCCAGATGGTGTGCAGCAGGCGGAGAATTTGGTGAAAACTGGTGTGATTGATGGCATTGTGTCGCCGCTCCAATTGCGTGCAGCGGTGGCAAAAACGCTCAAGATTATTCAGCCTGCAGAGGCAACCGATCGTTTTTCTCCAACAACTCCTGGCGCAGCGCTTCCTGTGATGGAGGCGATTGCGCGTTCTCGTGACCCGCACAGGCCTGGAATCGGGGAGATTATGGAAACGTTGGGGGCAGACGTCGTCAAGCTATCTGGTGCGCGTGCTGGCGCGTTGAGCCCGGCTGTGCGCGTTGCCTTGGCGCGCATCGAGGGCCGGCCTGTGGTGCTGATTGGGCAGGATCGGCGCTTCACTCTTGGGCCGCAGGAGCTGCGTTTTGCGCGCCGTGGCATTTCGTTGGCGCGCGAGCTGAACCTGCCGATCGTGTCCATCATCGACACCTCCGGCGCCGAATTGTCACAGGCGGCTGAGGAGCTCGGCATCGCAAGCTCGATTGCGCGCACCTTGTCCAAGCTTATCGACGCTCCCCTCCCCACCGTTTCGGTCATTATTGGTCAGGGCGTTGGCGGTGGCGCGCTGGCCATGCTTCCCGCCGATCTGGTCTACGCGGCCGAAAACGCGTGGCTGTCCGCATTGCCACCAGAGGGCGCCTCGGCCATCCTCTTCCGCGACACCAACCACGCCACGGAAATCATGGAGCGACAAGGCGTGCAGGCGCACGCACTTTTAAGCCAAGGGCTTATCGACGGGATCGTCGCCGAAACCGAGCACTTTGTTGAAGAAATTCTCGGCACAATCAGCAACGCCCTCTCCGAATTGGATAACAATCCGGAGAGGGCGGGACGCGACAGTCGCTTCACACGATTTGAGCGTTTAGCGCAGTAAAGAAAATTATGCGCTGATCAAATCGATGATGAACACCAGGGTACGGCCAGACAGTGGGTGGCCGGAACCCTCAGGGCCGTAAGCAGCCTCTGGTGGAATGGTCAGCTGACGACGTCCGCCGACCTTCATGCCTGGAATTCCCTCTTGCCAACCTGCAATGAGGCCGTTGAGTGGGAACTGGCTGGTCTGTCCACGATCCCAGGAAGAGTCAAACTCCTCGCCGGTTTCAAAGTCAACGCCCACGTAGTGGACCTCAACTTCTCCGCCTGGGCGAGCTTCTGCGCCTTCGCCAACGATGATGTCAGAGATTACGAGATCTTCCGGTGCTGGACCGACCGGTAGCTCAATCTGTGGCTTTTCCATGTGCTGTACATGCTCCTTGAAAATCGTATTTTTTGGTTTCATGCAAAAACGGCCGAAACCATCCCTGTCATTATGACAGACGAAGTGGCTTCGGCCGAAGTTGAACGAGAATCATCCGCTAAATTTAGCGCTCCTCGCGAGGAACCAACTTGCGGGATTCGTTGCCGGTGTAGACCTGGCGTGGGCGGTTGATCTTGTTGCCTGCTGCACCGAGCTGCTCGCGGTAGTGAGCGATCCATCCTGGCAGACGACCGATTGCGAACAATACGGTGAAGAAGTCAGTTGGGAAGCCCATTGCGCGGTAGATCAGGCCGGTGTAGAAGTCTACGTTCGGGTAGAGCTTGCGGGAGATGAAGTAATCATCAGCCAGTGCAATTTCTTCCAGCTTGATTGCCAGATCCAGAAGATCGTCGCCACCGAGGTGCTCGAGGATCTCGTGTGCGGTCTCCTTGACGATTGCTGCACGTGGATCGTAATTCTTGTAAACGCGGTGTCCGAAGCCCATGAGGCGGACGCCGTCTTCCTTGTTCTTGACCTTGTTCATGAACGCGGTTGCGTCGCCACCGTGGTTGTTCTTGATGTCTTCGAGCATCTCCAGAACAGCCTGGTTTGCGCCACCGTGCAGTGGGCCGGACAGAGCGTTGATGCCACCAGCGATGGAGACAAACATGTTGGCCTGTGCGGAACCGATCATACGAACGGTGGAGGTGGAGCAGTTCTGCTCGTGGTCAGCGTGCAGGATGAGCAGCTTGTCCAGAGCCTTGACCATGATTGGGTCGATCTCGTATGGCTCAGTTGGGTAACCGAACATCATGCGCAGGAAGTTCTCACGCGCGTTGAGGGAGTTGTCTGGGTACATGTAAGGAGCACCCTTGCGTGCGCGGTGTGCGTACGCAGCCAGCATTGGAACCTTTGCCATGAGGCGAACGGTTGCCTTATCAAGCTGTGCCTCATCGAGTGGGTTCAGCTGATCCTGGTAGTAGGTAGACAAAATGTTAACCGAGGAAGCCAAGGTTGCCATTGGGTGAGCGTCGCGTGGGAACACGTTGAACTGGGACTTGAAGTCCTCGTCCAGAAGGGTGTGGTGGCGAATCTCGTCGTTAAACTTGTGAAGCTCATCTGGGGTTGGTAGCTCACCGTTGATAAGTAGGTAAGAAACCTCGTTGAAGGTGGCATTCTCAGCCAGATCAGCGATGTCATAGCCGCGGTAACGCAGGATTCCCGCATCGCCATCGATGTAGGTGATCTTCGACTCGGTGGAGCCAGTGCTCACATAACCTGGGTCAAAAGTGATCAGTCCAGTCTCAGACAGCATCTTGCCCAGGACAACACCGTTGTTACCCTCAGAAGCCTCGATGATGTCCATTTCGAACTCGCCACCGGGGTAGTGCAGGACAGCCTTGTTGTTATCAGTAGCCACGATATCCCTTTCAAACATATTTGTTCGGAAAAAAACTCTTCCGGATTGCGGAAGTAGTCCCGTTTATTCTTACCAACTGGGATGCGCCAAGCGCATGTCAGTTTTTGTTACTCGACACATTTCTTTCCCAATCTGGTCCGGTTAACACGCTATACCGATAAATGCGGTTTAGCCATATCCGAAGTGAGAGCCAATTCCCCCACAATCACGTTGGTTACATCATTCCCGACCACCCACAGCCACCGTAATCAGTAGCCACGGTCACGCCAATAGAACTCAGATCAATTGTGCCGATGTGCTGCTATTTAGTTCTGCACCCTCAAGGCCAGCATTCAACCCCGCTAGAGGGTGAAAATGCTGGCCTTTAAGGCATTAAAAATCCCACAATAAGTGGACTGGTACACAGTTTAGCAAAGTTTGTGATGCACACGACAAGGATGGGTGCCAAGTAGCTTTCCCCATGCAATTCGCCACCCTATAACGCAACCTCAGGGGATATTAACAACCTAGAAATTGAAAACTTTGCAAAACTTTGAACTACCCCCAAATTGGTGGCTGGTCAACTAACCCCCGCGTTTTCAATAGTTCGGTGTCGCCAGTTTTGGGCGTTTTTCATCGTTTGGGAGACTGCGTGAAGAATCTAGGGTGCTAGGAACTGACAGCTTCAGGGTTATAGTTGTTGGGTCAGATCGTTAACGATCCCTGGCCCTTTTACTTCCAAGCGCAGAAAGTTGCCCGAAGACATGACCGACTTCCCCACCCTGCCCTCTGAGTTCATCCCTGGCGACGGCCGTTTCGGCTGCGGACCTTCCAAGGTTCGACCAGAACAGATTCAGGCTATTGTCGACGGATCCGCATCCGTCATCGGTACCTCACACCGTCAGCCGGCAGTAAAAAACGTCGTGGGTTCAATCCGCGAGGGACTCTCCGACCTCTTCTCCCTTCCAGAAGGCTACGAGATCATCCTTTCCCTAGGTGGTGCGACCGCATTCTGGGATGCAGCAACCTTCGGACTCATTGAAAAGAAGTCCGGTCACCTTTCTTTCGGTGAGTTCTCCTCCAAGTTTGCAAAGGCTTCTAAGCTTGCTCCTTGGCTCGACGAGCCAGAGATCGTCACCGCAGAAACCGGTGACGCTCCGGCCCCACAGGCATTCGAAGGCGCCGATGTTATTGCATGGGCACACAACGAAACCTCCACTGGCGCCATGGTTCCAGTTCTTCGCCCCGAAGGCTCTGAAGGCTCCCTGGTTGCCATTGACGCAACCTCCGGCGCTGGTGGACTGCCAGTAGACATCAAGAACTCCGATGTTTACTACTTCTCCCCACAGAAGTGCTTCGCATCCGACGGTGGCCTGTGGCTTGCAGCGATGAGCCCAGCAGCTCTCGAGCGCATCGAGAAGATCAACGCTTCCGATCGCTTCATCCCTGAGTTCCTCAACCTGCAGACCGCAGTGGATAACTCCCTGAAGAACCAGACCTACAACACCCCAGCTGTTGCTACCTTGCTGATGCTGGACAACCAGGTCAAGTGGATGAACTCCAACGGCGGCCTGGATGGAATGGTTGCTCGCACCACAGCAAGCTCCTCCGCCCTGTACAACTGGGCTGAGGCTCGCGAGGAGGCATCCCCATACGTGGCAGATGCAGCTAAGCGCTCCCTCGTTGTCGGCACCATCGACTTCGATGACTCCATCGACGCAGCAGTGATCGCTAAGATACTGCGCGCAAACGGCATCCTGGACACCGAGCCTTACCGCAAGCTGGGACGCAACCAGCTGCGCATCGGTATGTTCCCAGCGATCGATTCCACCGATGTGGAAAAGCTCACCGGAGCAATCGACTTCATCCTCGATGGCGGTTTTGCAAAGAAGTAATACCCCCACTTTGAAAAACACCCCGTACAGTTACACCAGTACGGGGTGTTTTTTAGTTAAGCTTGGGTGATCACTTAACCCAGCTAGAAGGAGTCAACATGCGGGAAATATTCCTGATCAGCGGTGATTCCACCGAATCATCCTTGGTTTTCAAGACCTCCGAAGAGGATGGCGCTGAGGAATTTTTCATTGCTGTAACAGATGAACTCCACGCCATTCTTGCAGGTCATAGCGAGATTAAGAGCGCCCCAGAACCCGAAGAACACAAAGAGGTCCCACCTCCTGTTCTAGAGCCGGTCGCTGCGGTAGAAGAGCCCCGTGAGGAAAAAGAAATTGACCCTCGTATCAGCGCTCCCCTGACGATGTCACCCCGCGAAATTCAGATTCGGGTTCGCTCAGGCGCCACCATCGAAGAATTAGCCGAAGAAATCGGCGTCACCGAAGCCCGCGTTGAGCCCTATGCCCACCCCGTTTTGCTGGAACGTGCCCGCATTGCCGACTTGGCTAAGCAATCACACCCCATCAGGGAAAATGGTCCTGCAAAACTGACCCTCTGGGAAATTCTTGCAACGGCGTTTGCCACTCGCGGCCACGATCTCACCGCAGCACGCTGGGACGCCTACAAAGACGCCACCAACCAGTGGATCGTGCGAGTTGATTGGAAGGCAGGACTCAGCGACAACTACGCGGAGTGGACGTTAAACCTGCACAACACCAGCAATCCCACCGCTGATCCGCGGACCCCAGTCGCAGCCGATTTGATCGATCCTGAATTCATTCAGCCGGTACGTACCTTGACGTCCGTAAACTCCACCCAGGAACAGTACGACGACGAAACCGATGTTTTCGACACCGTACCAAGCCCTGACGACGCACCAGACTCAGAATCCGATGCCGTTGCTGAAATCACCAACGACAACGAACCTGAAGTCGATGCGGAAGGCCCACGCAACAGGCGTCGAAAAGCAGTAACCCCACACTGGGAAGATGTTCTTTTAGGAGTTCGCGCAAACACAAAGCGCCCGAAGAAATAGGATGTGCTGATGCCAAGTCAATTGGGAGAAAACGCGGCGATCGTCACCCTCTGGTTTGTTAGCGCATCCGATCCCCAATCCATCATCCGCTCGGAACCTCGGGCGGATCGTGGATATGGCCGAAAACTGTTGGCACAGCTCAACCCAACGTGGCCAATTACCCCCATCGGGCAGTTCGCCCTCAACAGATCCGTTCCTGCTAGTGCCAACGAGTTCTACATCGCTGGTTTTCCGGGCATCACCATCATTCAAACCGTGTTGGAAGATGTCACCTCTTTATCCAAGCTGAATCCTCGGTTACTGCGCAGCGTCCCGGCAACAGATGTCTACATTTTCGCCGTCAATGAAGAAACCACCCTTGGTGGCTTCGCACACATCTACAACGGTGAGATCAAACGATCCTTCATCGCCTATGAAGAGCGCGTCTTCGAAGACAACGGCATCCCCGGCGGCTTTGAAACCCCCTACTGGGCAGGCAAAAAAGGCACCCGGAAAACTGCGCTGTCGTTGCCCTTCAACCCCATCGAACTAGTCCACGAAGCACAACGTGCATGGCTCGGATTCGACACCACCACCTCCCCTGACATCAACGTCGTTGCCTATGCCACCGATGGTCGCCCCGAGCCGCGCATCGCTGCACCCCGCATAATTAACAGCGAGGAAGTGACAAGGTCCGCCGTCGAAAAGCTAGGACTGCGCGAATCCGCCTTCTACGACGACTACGAAGAATACGAGGCACCCGATCGAGTGGTGTCCAAGCGCATTACCTCAAACGCGAAAAAAGCGGCCAGCTCAGCACAGAAATTTGGTAAATCTCTGTGGCGAGCCAGCCGCGAATTCGGGTCAAACATGGCGGAAAGACTCCGCCATACTGACCGCTAGCGCTACTACTTAGCGCTGTTACTTAACGCTGTGAGCGATCCCGTTCATAAAACGCAATCGCCGCCGAGGTAGCCAGGTTCAAGCTATCGGTACCCGGCGCCATCGGGATGCGGGCGCGGACATCGGTGGCGCGCATCGCATGCTCGGTCAGGCCTGGGCCTTCAGCGCCCACGAGTAGAGCCACTTTGTCTTTGCCTGCGAGCGCATCTTCGAGGTGTTCCGCCTCTGGATCTGGGGTGAGTGAAACGAGGTGGAATCCGGCTTCTTTGAGCTGCTCTAAGCTGCGCTGCCACGTGGTGTAGGTGCCTTCCAAGTGTGCGAACGGCAGGCGGAGCACGTGGCCCATTGAGACTCGAACGACACGTCGATACAAAGGATCGGCACAACCGTTGCCGAACAAGATGGCGTCAACGCCCATGCCTGCTGCGTTGCGGAACATGGATCCGATGTTTTCGTGATCGCCTACGCCTTCCAGCACCACCACGGTGCGGGCGTTTTCTAGAACCTGCGCAACACTTGCCTCCTCGGTGCGATCAGCTGTCGCCAGAAGTCCGCGGTGCATATCAAAACCTGCGACCTCCGCGAGGAGCTCGCGGGATACCTCATACACTGGGATGCCTTCAACGAGGGATGCATCGATGCTGTCGAGGAAAGAATCCAGCTTGTTTTTAAACCCGACGATCGCACGCACTGGGTAACGCGATTCCAGAAGCCGACCAACCACCAACGGACCTTCGGCAACAACAAGGCCTTTGCCACCGGGTAGGTCTGGCCGGGAATCGGAATGGTTAAGATCGCGGACATCATCCAGACGAGGATCTGCGGGATCAGAAATTACCGTGCGCGTTGTCATTAGCCGACAGCTTCCATGATGGGATCAATCGCGAAGAACACGACGAAGAGTCCAGCGACCAGCCACATCAGCCAGTGCACTTGCTTTGCTTTGCCTGCCGCTGCAGCCATGATGGCGTACATGATGAATCCAACGCCAATGCCGTTTGCAATGGAGTAGGTGAAAGGCATGATCACAATGGTCAAGAACGCTGGGAATGCGATGTAGAACTTGGAGAAATCAATCTCGGTAACCTGCCCCATCATCATCGCGCCAACAACTACGAGCACTGGTGCTGCTGCTTCGATGGGGACGATTTCATACAGTGGGGTCAAGAACATGGCAGCCAAGAACAAGGAGCCGGTGACCACGTTGGCAAGGCCGGTTCGTGCGCCGTCTGCAACACCTGCAGAAGAGTCAGCGAACACGGTGTTGGAGGATGCAGAGAAAGCACCACCGACAATGGCACCTGCGCCTTCCACAACCAGTGCCTTCTTAATGTCTGGAAGGTTGCCTTCATCATCAACCAAGTTGCCCTGCTTACCAAGAGCGGTCATGGTGCCCATGGCGTCGAAGAAGTTTGCAAGGACCAGGGTAAAGATCAGCAAGGTCGCGGCGACCACACCGATGCGGCTGAACGCACCGATCAAATCAACTGCGCCGACGATGGAAAGATCCGGGATGCCACCGAAGGAGTCTGGGAGACCAGGAACGGCGAGTGACCAGCCTTCTGCGTTTGCTTCACCATTTTCAAAGGACGCACCGGAATCAAAGATTGCTTCTGCGATGATCGCCAAAATGGTGGTTCCCAAAATGCCGATAAACAGTCCACCGCGAACTCGACGGACAACAAGGATGCCACAGAGAAGAACACCGACAACGAACACGAACGTTGGCCAAGACGCAATGGAACCATCAATGCCCAAGGTCACTGGCACAGTAGTACCGGCAGCATCTGGAATACGGCGAACAAAGCCTGCATCCACGAGGCCGATCATGGCGATGAACAGGCCGATACCCACGCTGATGGCCGCCTTCATGGATGCTGGGATCGCACGGAACACAGCAACACGGAAGCCGGACACAGCCAAAATAACAATGACCACACCGTCAAGGACCACAAGTCCCATTGCTTCCGGCCAGGTCAGGCCCTCACCTGAAACCAGTGTCACGGCGACCATGGTGTTAATTCCCAGGCCAGCAGCAATGCCGAATGGATAACGCGCAATCAAACCAAACGCGATGGTCATGACACCAGCGGCAAGCGCTGTTGCCGCTGCAACCTGTGCGATGCCTAGGGTGTTGCCCTCTACGTCAGGGGTGGTGCCAAGGATCAAGGGGTTGAGGATGATGATGTAGGCCATCGCGAAGAATGTGACCACACCTGCACGGATTTCCGTGCCAATGCTTGATCCTCGCTCCGAGATTTTGAAATACCGGTCTAGGGCTCCCCTAGCACTCGTTGATTTCCCTGACGTCATTGCCGGATACCTCAATTTCTATTCAAGTTGTGAGAAAGCTGGAAAACTCGTGGAAAACTCAGCTGATTCCACTAGCAAGGATTCTTCTTTTAGCTGAAACCTTTAGCGCAACAGAATTTTTCCATCTGCCTACCAGATGGGGCAAGTCCACCGCCTAAAAGTGATGAACCCACCAAAAACCCACCCCAGTGGCCCAAACCAATTTCACCTACGCCCACACTGTAACTCAAGGGGTGGACTCGCTAAATCCGTAGTTTGGCTAGTAGGGTGATAATCTCAAATAAAATGCACTTTCACCAGCTTTTTCGATTCCGGAAGGTCTAACTACACGTCGTGGTGACCACAAGTTTTCTCATGGTTGACGGACACATCCGCAATCTTCAGGGCCACATCGATCGCCTCGAGGCGGCAGCCCCTACTGCTTCACAGTTCCATGATCGCATCATCACTCAATTGCGTGAAGCTCCGGGCAGTGTTCAGGCAGCTGTCACGATTGAAAATAACCACTATAACGTCGAGCTGCGCCCGCCCCGCAAGTTAAATTCACTGGTCACCCTTGATACCCACGGCCACCGCGATGAGCGTCTACATCCAAAGATTAAAGGCCACGATATCGCGTGGCAGAACATGGCCACCGCAAACAGCCGCCGCCAGGGCGCCGATGATGGGTTGCTTGTCGACGAGTCCGGCCAGGTGATCATGGCTATCAATGCCTCTCTCTTGGCGATTAAGGGCGACACCGTGTTTCATTCCACGCACCCCAGGTCGCTGCCGTCTGTTCTGGAATCAACGGTCATTGCCTACCTGCAGGAACAAGGCTGTAATGCAAAGCCTCGAGAGCAAGGCTTCAACATCAATGATTTGCGCTCTTCGGAAGTGTGGCTGGTGGATTCTTTGTCCGGCATCCGTCGCGTCGCTGCATGGCTCGAATACGGTTCCAAATTCCCAGTCTCAGAAACGCGACCCGTGGCAGCTTTCGTGCCGACGTTTTCTGAAGTCAATGACTATCTATGGAGCACTGCACAGCAAGTGTAGGTCGCTCGACTGTTATTCTCGGGGCTGTGAAAAAGCTTGCATCCTTAGCGATCCTCTCCAGCCTCCCTTTGGCTTCGTGTTCCACTCCCCCAACAGATTCAGAGGCTGTCGTTGAGCATCTGGTTCCAGAAATTATCTCCACCCACTCTTTTGATTCCACCTCGTTTACTCAGGGGTTGGAATTAGATGGCGACGAGCTGATTGTGGGAACTGGCCAATACGGTGGTTCCCGAATCTATCGCAGCTCCGTTGATGGCCAGGAATCTGTTTCCCAATCGCTTGATCCAGAATTCTTCGGCGAAGGCATCACCAAGTCTGGTGATGCCATCTGGCAGCTGACATGGAATGAAGGTGTCGCTTTCAAGCGTGATGCAGATACTCTCGAGGAGTTAGATCGCGTTTCATATGATGGCCAGGGGTGGGGAATTTGCTCAACTGACGATGCCCTCATCACCTCTGATGGAAGTTCCACCCTCACTTTTAGGGATCCGGAAACCTTTGCAGAGAACAGCACTGTAGATGTGACACTAGACGGCTCTCCGGTTGGGAACCTCAATGAGCTCGAATGCGTCGATGGCGAGGTATATGCCAATATTTTCCTCGATACAGACATCATGCGAATCGATCCGAACTCCGGCGAAGTCACCGCAGTGATCGATGCCTCAAATATTCCTAACAACGCCACACCAGATACAAACAATGTGCTCAACGGCATTGCACATATTCCGGATTCCGATCGTTTTTATATCACTGGTAAGCGTTGGCCTGACCTCTATGAGGTTAGATTCGTCCCTGCTGACTAGAATCAAGACTCATGGCAAGCCGGAAGACCAAGCGTAAAAACCTCATTCAGATTCTCAGCCTTATCGTTGCTGTGTTATTGGTGGTGATTTTGTCTGTGGTGTTCCAGCAATGGTGGAACAATCGCCCAGAGCCACTCCCCCAAGAGATCTCTATCTCAGCATCTTCTCCCGCTGGTGAAATCGAGGTATTCCCATTCAGCATGTGTGAACCAGGTGTTGAATGCGAAGAGAACGAGGTGCCAACGCTGGAAGTTGGTGCTGATGAAGAGTTGCACCTGACGATTCCAGAGGCAATTCATGATCATGACTGGTACTTGTTGACCATTTATGATGATCCGGCTGCAAATGACGAGTTCTACCACACCAGTTACGACGCCACCGAGGCAACCGTTCCTGGTTCTGTGGATCCAACCGAAGAGGGTGCGGAGCGCCCACGTCTGGTCGTAGTGGAAGTGTCCGCTGTGATGATCGGTGAGGATGAAAATGGTGAGGAAAGCCCTTACACCGTCACGTGGTCGCTATCCACGATGAACGAGTAACTCACTCACAAACAATAAGGAGAGGATCCGTTTTCGGATCCTCTCCTTATTGTTTTAAGACTCAAGCTCCTTCGCAACAACGCGAAGAATTTCTGCTACCTGCGCTCCAGCTTTGTGCTCCGGGTATTGCCCTTTGGCAAGGCCTGGTTGCACTCCACTTTCTAGAAGCGTGATGAGGTCAGAGATCATTCCGTTGAGCTCTTCTGGCTTGTATTTGTGCTGTGGACGCCTGCGTGGAGTTTCAAGAATCTTTATTCGAAGTGCTTGAGGGCCCTTACGGCCTGCGGCGAAGTCAAAATCGATTCGCTGCCCCTTGTGCAATTCGGTGACTCCCTTGGGAAGTACTTGCTTACCTACGAAGCAATCTTCACCACCTGGATTGGAGACAAAGCCGAAACCACGCTCCGCGTCGTACCACTTCACTGTTCCGACAGGCACTTGTCCTCACCACTTTCATTCCTAATTCATATGCTGATTCAAATTGATCAACTATTTTTGACCAGAAGAAATTATTATACACCGCAAGCATCGCGTTAAAAATTTCCCGGAAAGTTACATCGTTACCCGAAATATTCCAAAATGTAACATAAATCACACTCGATATTTCAGGCGGGATGACCTGCGACTTCAAGGTCGCACCAAAGCCAGATTGATATAGATTTCGTAAATAACGTGACACAATCGTGACCTTCGGGTTACCGTGTATCCCAGGCACCGCAACAGTTCATCTGCAAGTCCGGCTCATCGCCAAACCCTGTCTGGGGTCGGAAGTTGAACAACCTCCTTGGTGCAACAGAACTTTAAACCACAAACTCCCGCATTCATGTGGGCCATATTGCAGACAGGGACGGGGAAACCACCCGCCATCTTTTCACAAAAGAAGGCATGGAGGCCAACTCCTTGGGGTGAAGCCAGACATCCACTGGCAGAGCAACTCCTCCGCTCTAACCCGACAGCTAACCTCGACGGCGACAAATGAGAGGAAAACTTTTCATGGGACGTCACTCCACTAAGACTAGCTCCGCGTTCACCAAGCTCGCAGCTTCCACCATCGCTTTCGGTGCTGCTGCAACCATCATGGCTCCTTCCGCATCTGCTGCACCTGATTCCGACTGGGATCGCCTCGCACAGTGCGAGTCCGGTGGTAACTGGGCAATCAACACCGGTAACGGCTACCACGGTGGTCTGCAGTTCTCCGCTAGCACCTGGGCTGCTTACGGCGGCCAGGAGTTCGCTACCTACGCATACCAGGCAACCCGTGAGCAGCAGATCGCTGTTGCAGAGCGCACCTTGGCTGGTCAGGGCTGGGGCGCATGGCCTGCTTGCTCCGCTTCCCTTGGACTGAACTCCGCTCCAACCCAGCGTGACCTCTCCGCTACCACCTCTACCCCAGAGCCAGCTGCAGCTGCACCAGCTGTTGCTGAGTACAACGCTCCTGCAGCCAACATCGCAGTTGGCTCCACCGACTTGAACACCATCAAGTCCACCTACGGCGCTGTCACCGGCACCCTCGCTCAGTACGGCATCACCGTTCCAGCTGAGGTTGAGTCTTACTACAACGCTTTCGTCGGCTAAATCTAGCTGCACTTTTTAAAAGGGAGGGAACCTTAAACGGGTTCCCTCCCTTTTTGCATGCCATTTCACGACGCGCAAGTCACCCTTTTGTGAATTGGGCACCAAGATTTCCTGATTTTGGCCACCATTTTGCCGAAACCTTGGTGCCAAAAGTACGCCCAGTAGAAAAACCGCATGAAAAAAGAGGCAACACCGCCGAAACGGGTTGCCTCTTTTTTAAGTTTCTTAGCGGTTGATCCGGGTGTACGGGTGAACGTATCCGGTCTCTTCTGCAGAAACTGGGAATTCCTTGTCATCGCCCCATGGGCTGGACGCGCCTGCGACCTTGGAGATGAGTTCAGTAACGACGTGTCCGTCAGCTGGATTGTGCTCCGGCCATGCCGGATCGACGAAGTGCTTCTTCTCTACGTTTGCCATGCCATACATTCTTTCAAACTCTGGGAACAAAAGTCACCTCAACTAGGCTTAAACTTAACAACATCATGAAAAAAGACTCCCCCATCCCCACCCTCAAGGGGTGGTTGGATACTCAAAGTGATGATCAGCTCTCCACAATCCTTAGAAATCGACCCGATACGGTTCTCCCTTTACCACCTAATTTGGCCTCTCTTGCTGCGCGTTTACAGCTGAGGGCGTCTGCGATTCGCGCGGTGTTGAAACTCAATGCGTTGGAACTTGGTGTGTTGGAGGCCGTGGCCAACCTTGGTGGTGAACTCCACCCGGTTACTGCCCCCGAAGTGGTGGAATATTTGCATGTGGCGTTGGCCGAGGATCTTCCAGCGCAAGACACGATTGATGCGGCTCTTGCCACGCTGAAAAATTTCGCGTTGGTTTATGGCGATGACCAGTTGATGATTGCTCAGGAGACGATGCCTGCGTTGCCTGTTCATTGGCGGTTGCTTCCGGAGGTAAGTGATCGCGGGCAGAGTGAGGAACAGGTGAGGGAAAGCGTCGATAAGCTTTCTGATAGGCACCGCAAACTTTTGCACACTCTGGCGGCGTCGGGTGGCTTCGGTCTGACGCGCGATGCGGCGCCTGATGCGGATCCGTCGCGGCCGATTCCGCAGTTGCTGGCGTCGGGGTTGTTGGCGCGCGTGGATGAGCAGACCGTGCGCCTGCCGGCGATGGTGCGGCGTGTGATTGAGGGCCGCGAGCAGCTGCCCGCTCAGGTGCGCCCAATTCCGCGCACGGCGGCGCCAGGTTCGAATGATGGCGGCATTGCAGCCGGCCTTGAGGTGGTGCGGCACATGCGATTGCTTATCGACGCCGTCAGCCACGTTCCCGCCCCCACGCTGAAAGTCGGAGCCCTCGGTGTGCGCGTGGTGACTCGCCTGAGCAAGGAATTAGACCTTGATGAGACCGAGCTGGCACGTCTACTGAGTTTGGGTATGGCCAGCGGTCTAATCCGTAAAGGCGTGCCCGATCCATTGCCCATGGATGATGATGGCGGCGATTACGTCGCTCCCACCCCGCTGGCTGACGAATGGATGGAATCTGATCTGGCGCACCAATTGGGCACGTTGATGTCTGGTTGGTGGAAGCAAACTTACGCGCCGTGGTTGGTGGGTCAGGCTGATGATAAGGACAAGCCAATCCATGTTCTCAGTAAAACAAGCATCATTGATTCGCTTCCTGATGCTCGTGCGAAGATCCTGTCCTCTTTATCTAGGGTTTTAGTGGACAATCTGCACGCGGATTTAGCATTCCATTATCCCCTTGCGGCGAGTCGGATGAATCCTGACACCATCACACAGCTGGTCCAGGAAGCCCAGTGGATCGGAGCATATTCTCAAGGCGTGACCGCAGCGGGTCAGGCTTTAATTGATGGCGAAAACCCTACGGAGGTAATCAAGGCTCCTGCGCCGGTGGAGAATTTCATCGTGCAAGGCGATTTCACCATCATGGTTCCAGGACCACTAACCCCTGCGATGCAAAAAACCATGGATTCGATCGCATCGTTGGAATCACCTGGTTTGGCCTCGGTGTATCGACTCAGCGAGAAATCCATCAGGCATGCTCTGGATCTTGGGCTCACCACCCCGGAAATCTTGGAGTTTCTCAAAAAACATTCCATGACAGATCTGCCCCAATCTGTGGGCTATTTGCTCAGCGATATCGCCAGAAAGCACGGCACCCTCCGAGGCGGCCCTGCACTGTCCTATATCCGTAGCGACGATCCCGCTTTGCTGCATTCCGCAGTGGAGGCGGGCGCCGATGTGGCGCTTCGGCAGATCGCTCCCACCGTTGCGATTGCTCAAGCACCCCTGCTTCAGGTGATCACTGTGCTGCGTGCTGCCGGGTTCCAACCTGTGGCAGAAGACGGCGAAGGCGCAAGTCTGAATATCTCGCCATCCCCTGCACGTGTGCCCGCAGCTTCCCCACCACCAGTTGTTCCGGCACTGGATGAAAGCCGGGTACAGGCAGCAGTCAAAGCAATCCGACGGGAAAATTCAGCATCTCAAGGAACTGTTTCCACACAGCCGACGCTCTCGGTTCTGCAGGCTGCAGTGCGAGGGCAGCGCACGGTGACGTTGGGGTTCGTCGATAAGCAAGGCGTGGCCGTGCACCGCGTCGTCAAGCCTTTAACCGTCAACGCCGGGCAGGTGGACGCTGTGGATGAAGCCACAGGTGCGGTGCATCGTTTCATGTTGCACAGGATCACAGAAGTAATAGTGGATAACTAGCCTAGAAGTGACATAATGGACGTTTAAACCTCGTTAGGAGAAGCATTTCGTGGCTTTTGGCGATGGACCTTTAATCGTCCAATCCGATAAGACAGTCCTGCTAGAAATAGATCACCCCCAAGCAGGCGAAGCACGCATAGCTCTAGCACCTTTTGCGGAGCTCGAGCGTGCACCCGAGCATATTCACACCTACCGCATCACCCCTCTGGCGTTGTGGAACGCGCGCGCCGCAGGCCACGACGCCGAACAAGTCGTGGACATGCTGGAGCGTTTTTCACGCTTCCCCGTTCCGCAAGCGCTCCTGATCGACATCGCAGAGACGATGTCCCGCTACGGACGTGTGCGCCTGCACCGTCACCCCGCACACGGGCTGATCCTTGAATCTGGCGAACCTGCGATCCTGGTGGAAATCTCCCGGCACAAAAAGATCAAACCCATGCTGGGCGCACAAGTGGATCCTGAAACCATCGTGGTCCATCCGTCAGAGCGCGGGCGCCTCAAGCAGGAACTGCTCAAGGTCGGTTGGCCAGCGGAAGATCTCGCGGGATATGTGGACGGTGAATCCCACCCCATTGGTCTCTCCACTGAATTTGAAGACTGGTCGCTGCGCGATTATCAGCAAATGGCAGCCGATTCCTTCTGGGAAGGCGGTTCCGGCGTAGTCGTGCTGCCTTGTGGCGCTGGTAAAACCATGGTCGGTGCAGCCTCCATGGCTCGTGCACAGGCAACCACCTTGATCCTTGTCACCAACACCGTGGCCGGCCGACAGTGGAAAGACGAACTTCTTCGCCGCACCACACTCACCGAAGACGAAATCGGTGAGTACTCCGGCGAACGCAAAGAAATCCGACCCGTCACCATCGCCACCTACCAAGTAGTCACCAGGCGTACCAAAGGCGAATACAAAGCTCTCGAGCTTTTTGATTCCCGCGACTGGGGCTTAATTATTTACGACGAAGTCCATCTTCTTCCCGCCCCCGTTTTCCGCATGACCTCCGACCTGCAATCCAGGCGACGCCTCGGACTGACTGCCACCCTCGTGCGCGAAGACGGACGAGAAGGCGATGTCTTCAGCCTGATCGGCCCCAAGCGTTACGATGCACCATGGAAAGACCTCGAGTCCCAAGGGTTCATCGCCACCGCCGACTGCGTAGAAATCCGCTCCACCATGACCGATGCTGAGCGCATGGTGTACGCGACTGCCGAGTCGGCAGATCGTTACCGTCTAGCCGCCACTGCCCACACTAAGGTGGCCGTGGTGCGCAAACTCCTCGAAGAGCACGCTGGCAAGCCCACGCTGATCATCGGCGCTTACCTCGATCAGCTAGAAGAACTAGGCGCAGAATTTAACGCACCAGTCATCGACGGCAAAACGCCCAACAAAAAGCGTGAAGCCCTCTTTGATCAATTCCGTTCCGGCTCACTTTCCGTATTGGTTGTCTCCAAAGTGGCGAACTTCTCCATCGACCTGCCCGAAGCATCCGTAGCCATCCAGGTCTCTGGAACATTCGGCAGCCGACAAGAAGAAGCCCAACGCTTAGGCCGCCTCCTGCGACCCAAGCACGATGGCAGCGAAGCCCACTTCTACTCCATCGTCAGCCGCGACACCCTCGACACCGAATACGCAGCCCACCGCCAGCGATTCCTCGCCGAACAAGGCTACGCATACCGCATCCTCGACGCCGACGACATCCTCTTCCCACTACCCAAGAAAGAGCTATAACGTGCACAACTTCTCCTTCGACGTGGACGAATCCTACGCCAAGAAGAACAACGAAATCCTCCGCGACGCAAAGCGACTCCAGATCTCAGCACTGTGCCTTGGACTCATCCTCGGCGGCGGAGCCGTAGCCGTCTACCTGTTTTCTAACGGAGCAGTGTGGATGTGGATGATCGCCATCGTCATGGTCTTCCTCGCCCTGTTGAGCTTCATCATGATTCCTGTGATCCCCCGCCAAATGGGCAACGCACAAACGCTCTACGATAACTACGAACTAGCCCCCGCCATCATCGCAGAAGTAAACCCCCGCGATGTGGTCCTCCTGGCACTCGTCAACCGCAATGTGGACCCCGAAGCCAAACCAGAGTGGGCATTGGCCACCCGCACGATCGTTCGCGTCGGAGCACACGAACGTCGCCTCGGCGAACGTATCCCATCCGTCGCAATCACCGGCCGACGCACCGTCAAAGACCAAGACCACTGGGATGAAATCAGCCCCATGCCAATTACCTGGGGCACCACGGACAAAGACATCATCCGTGAAGCCGAGAAAACTATCCCCCACGAACTCTGGGCTAAACTAGAAAAGAACCGCGGCAAGTTGGAGGACGTTAAAAAGACCCCCAACAACCTGTTCAAACTATAGTTTCTTAACCCCCTTGAGACGCTCCGCAGCTTCGCGGAGCGTCTCTTCTTTTTTGCAAAACGCAAAACGAACCTTCGACGACCATTTCTTCGGATGATCCACAAACGCCTGCACCGGAATCGCCGCCACCCCAACCTTCTCAATCAACTCAAAACAGAACTCCGCACCATCACGATCCCCAATATCCGCAACGATGAAATACGTGCCCTTACTGTCATGAGTCTTCAGCCCCGCCTTATCTAACGCAGTACGCAAGATATCCCGCTTGAGCTCAAGCCCCTTAGACATCTTTGACACCCACTTCTGCTCATGTTCAATCGCATGCGCCACAGCCGGCTGAAAAGGTGTAGCCCCCACATAAGACATAAACTGCTTCGCCTTCAACACCGCCTCCAACAACGGCTCCGGTGCCAACGCCCACCCCGTCTTCCAACCAGTCACATTGAACGTCTTCGCCGCCGACGACACCGTCACCGTGCGATCCCACATACCGGGCAGCTTCGCGACACTCACATGCTTCTGATCATCAAAAACAAGATGCTCATACACCTCATCTGACAACACCAACAAGTCATACGCACGAGCAATACCCGCCAACTGCTTCAACGCTTTCTTAGAAAACACCGAACCCGTCGGATTATGCGGCGAATTAACGATAATCATCCGCGTCTTCTTAGTCACCGCCGCATGCAACTTATCGACATCCACATCCCACGAGTTCTCCACCTCCTTCAAAGGAACCGCCACCCGCGTCGCCCCCGCCAACGCAATAGCCGCCGCATACGCATCGTAATACGGTTCCAAAACGATCACTTCATCCCCAGGCTCCACCAAACCCAACACAGTCGCCGTAATCGCCTCAGTGGCCCCCACCGTGATCAACACCTCCGAATCAGGGTTGTACTCCAGATCAAACCTCTCCAAATGATCACGAGCCACAGCCGCCCTCAACGAAGCATCCCCACGCCCCGCCGAATACTGATTATTTCCCCCGAGAATCTGCTCCGACGCGATCTCTAACATCCGACGAGGACCATCCTCATCAGGAAAGCCCTGACCAAGATTGATTGCACCCGCCTCAACAGCTCGCTGGGTCATGGTTGCAAAAATCGTTTCACCAAAGGGTCTAAGCCTAGAAACGACGAAGTCATTACTCATGCAGCTACTATATTTGATCCCCCATTGATTGGTGCGCAAAGGATTCAATTAAGCAAAAAGATTGTGCTTGTCGACGCTTACCCCCAGGCACAGGCTGCCGCGTGCACAGGGGTCTAGAAAGCACAAAAGAGAAGAAGCACGAAACAAACACTGTCTGTTTCATGCTTCTTCTCATATATTGTTAAGTTTTTGGTCGGCGGTAACCTACTCTCCCACACCCTCCCGAGTGCAGTACCATCAGCGTAACCAGGCTTAGCTTCCGGGTTCGGAAAGGGACCGGGCGTTTCCCTGCTACTATCACCACCGACACAACCACACACCAAACCAACAACACACGTTGCTGGTTGTGCTGTGTCAGACACTGCATAATGGACGCGAACACATATTGTTCTGTTTTCGTTACGTTGCGCAACACCAAACCATAAGTGGTTTGTTGTTATCGGTAAATTAGTACCAGTCACCTCCACACCTCACAGTGCTTCCAGATCTGGCCTATCAACCCCATAATCTCTAGGGAACCTCAAAAGAAACCTCATCTCGAAACAGGCTTCCCGCTTAGATGCTTTCAGCGGTTATCCCTCCCGTACGTAGCCAACCAGCCCTGCTCCTGGCGGAACAACTGGCACACCAGAGGTACGTCCGTCCCGGTCCTCTCGTACTAGGGACAGCCTTCCTTCAAGTTTCAACGCGCGCGGCGGATAGAGACCGAACTGTCTCACGACGTTCTAAACCCAGCTCGCGTGCCGCTTTAATGGGCGAACAGCCCAACCCTTGGGACCTACTCCAGCCCCAGGATGCGACGAGCCGACATCGAGGTGCCAAACCATCCCGTCGATATGGACTCTTGGGGAAGATCAGCCTGTTATCCCCGGGGTACCTTTTATCCGTTGAGCGACACCACAACCACAAGTAGGTGCCGGATCACTAGTCCCGACTTTCGTCCCTGCTCCACCTGTCAGTGTCACAGTCAAGCTCCCTTGTGCACTTACACTCACCACCTGATTACCAACCAAGCTGAGGAAACCTTTGGGCGCCTCCGTTACATTTTAGGAGGCAACCGCCCCAGTTAAACTACCCACCAGGCACTGTCCCCAACCCAGATCATGGGCCAAGGTTAAGACATCCAATCCGATCAGAGTGGTATTTCACCAACGACTCACACACAACTAGCGTCATATGATCAAAGTCTCCCACCTATCCTACACAAACCGAATCAAACACCAATACCAAGCTATAGTGAAGGTCCCGGGGTCTTTTCGTCCTGCCGCGCGTAACGAGCATCTTTACTCGTACTGCAATTTCACCGGGCCTGTGGTTGAGACAGCAGGGAAGTCGTTACGCCATTCGTGCAGGTCGGAACTTACCCGACAAGGAATTTCGCTACCTTAGGATGGTTATAGTTACCACCGCCGTTTACTGGGGCTTAAATTCTCAGCTTCGCAACCATAAAGGTCACTAACCGGTCCTCTTAACCTTCCAGCACCGGGCAGGCGTCAGTCCGTATACATCAACTTAAACGTCTTCGCACGGACCTGTGTTTTTAGTAAACAGTCGCTTCCCTCTATTCTCTGCGACCACAACACGCTCCCAACGAAAAGTTGTTCACACGCCGTGGCCCCCCTTCTCCCGAAGTTACGGGGGCATTTTGCCGAGTTCCTTAACCACAGTTCACCCGAACGCCTTAGTATTCTCTACCTGACTACCTGTGTCGGTTTAGGGTACGGGCCGAATATCAACATCGCTAGAGGCTTTTCTCGACAGCACAGGATCACCCACTTCACCCTTTTACGGGCTCCGCATCACGCCTCACACAAAAACAGTGCGGATTTGACCTACACTGCGTGCCACACGCTTACACCACAATCCAATAAGTGGCTGAGCTACCTCCCTGCGTCACCCCATCACTTAGCTACTACCAGATCAGGTCCCACGCAACCACACACCACAAAAAAGCAAAGCCTTTTCGCGGGTGCTTATGGGTGGTTAGTATCACTGATTCACCATGGTCGCTCATACTCGGGTACGGGAATATCAACCCGTTATCCATCGACTACGCCTGTCGGCCTCGCCTTAGGCCCCGACTCACCCTGGGAAGATTAACTTGACCCAGGAACCCTTAGTCATCCGGCGGATACGTTTCTCACGCATCATTCGTTACTCATGCCTGCATTCTCACTCGCACACACTCCACCCAAGGTCACCCCAAAGCTTCAACGCATGCACGACGCTCCCCTACCCAACAATCCAAAAGGATCATTGCCGCGGCTTCGGCGGTGTACTTAAGCCCCACTACATTGTCGGCGCGGAATCACTCGACCAGTGAGCTATTACGCACTCTTTCAAGGATGGCTGCTTCTAAGCCAACCTCCTGGCTGTCTTCGCGACCCCACCTCCTTTTCCACTTAGCACACCCTTAGGGGCCTTAGCCGGCGATCTGGGCTGTTTCCCTCTCGACTACGAAGCTTATCCCCCGCAGTCTCACTGCCGTGCTCTGACTTACCGGCATTCGGAGTTTGGCTGATGTCGCTAAGATGTTGGTCCCGCTAAACCATCCAGTAGCTCTACCTCCGGCAAGAAACACACGACGCTGCACCTAAATGCATTTCGGGGAGAACCAGCTATCACGGAGTTTGATTGGCCTTTCACCCCTACCCACAACTCATCCCCTCAGTTTTCAACCTAAGTGGGTTCGCGCCTCCACAACCTCTTACAGCTGCTTCACACTGGCCATGGGTAGATCACTCCGCTTCGGGTCCAAGACATGCCACTCAAAATCACCCTCGTTAGGATTCGGTTTCCCTACGGCTACCCCACACGGGTTAACCTCGCGACATGCCGCTGACTCGCAGGCTCATTCTTCAAAAGGCACGCCATCACACCACAAACGGGTGCTCTGACGGATTGACAGCACACGGTTTCAGGTACTATTTCACTCCCCTCCCGGGGTACTTTTCACCATTCCCTCACGGTACTAATCCGCTATCGGTCATATCAAGTATTCAGGCTTACCGGGTGGTCCCGGCTAATTCACAGCAGATTCCACGAGCCCGCTGCTACTCGGGGTATCAACAACCACACACACCACCATGATCTTCGTGTACAGGACTCTCACCTTCTACGGCAGGTGTTTCCACACCACTTCCACTAACCACGCAGCACATGCCCACATCCGGCAGAATATGAACGTTATTGCCCCACAACCACCTACATGCAACCCCTGCCGGGTATCACACACATAAGTTTTAGCCATCATCCACGTTCGCTCGCCACTACTAACGGAATCACAATTGTTTTCTTCTCCTACGGGTACTGAGATGTTTCACTTCCCCGTGTCAACCTCCACACCAGCTATACATTCACTGGCAGGTAACCACACATCACTGCGGCTGGGTTTCCCCATTCGGACATCCTCGGATCAACGCTTAGTTGGCAACTCCCCGAGGCATAACGCAGCCTCTCACGTCCTTCATCGGCTTGATATGCCAAGGCATCCACCGTGTGCCCTACAAAACAACAAACAAAAAACTATAACCCAACCACCAACAAGGACAAGCCTCACCAATGTTTGGGCGCGTTCGGTATCACACAACAAAAAACAAAAAAATAAAGATGCTCGCGTCCACTATACAGTTCTCACACAACACACCACCGACACCACAACCAAAGAACACAAACATTCTCTACCCGTGTTGACGATGCTCGATGTTAGAAACAACCCACACACACCACCATAAGGTGATGCAAGCGATGTCATTCCAGACACCCAACAGCATGCCACCTATTAATCACAGTATTGACTGTGTTGTTGTCACCCTCAGGGGTCATCTCCACCCGATTAAAAATATGTTGATGGCAACCACATACGGGTTCCAACACCAACAACCCACCAACCAGACACAGCCTGATGTGGGTTAATAAAGCTCCTTAGAAAGGAGGTGATCCAGCCGCACCTTCCGGTACGGCTACCTTGTTACGACTTCGTCCCAATCGCCGATCCCACCTTCGACAGCTCCCCCCTAAAAAGGTTGGGCCACTGGCTTCGGGTGTTACCAACTTTCATGACGTGACGGGCGGTGTGTACAAGGCCCGGGAACGTATTCACCGCAGCGTTGCTGATCTGCGATTACTAGCGACTCCGACTTCATGGGGTCGAGTTGCAGACCCCAATCCGAACTGAGGCCGGCTTTAAGAGATTAGCTCCACCTCACGGTGTGGCAACTCGCTGTACCGACCATTGTAGCATGTGTGAAGCCCTGGACATAAGGGGCATGATGATTTGACGTCATCCCCACCTTCCTCCGAGTTAACCCCGGCAGTCTCTCATGAGTACCCACCATAATGTGCTGGCAACATAAGACAAGGGTTGCGCTCGTTGCGGGACTTAACCCAACATCTCACGACACGAGCTGACGACAACCATGCACCACCTGTGAACCGACCACAAGGGAAAACGTATCTCTACGCCGATCCGGTCCATGTCAAGCCCAGGTAAGGTTCTTCGCGTTGCATCGAATTAATCCACATGCTCCGCCGCTTGTGCGGGCCCCCGTCAATTCCTTTGAGTTTTAGCCTTGCGGCCGTACTCCCCAGGCGGGGCGCTTAATGCGTTAGCTGCGGCACAGAAGTCGTGGAAGACCCCTACACCTAGCGCCCACCGTTTACGGCATGGACTACCAGGGTATCTAATCCTGTTCGCTACCCATGCTTTCGCTCCTCAGCGTCAGTTACTGCCCAGAGACCTGCCTTCGCCATTGGTGTTCCTCCTGATATCTGCGCATTTCACCGCTACACCAGGAATTCCAGTCTCCCCTACAGCACTCAAGTTATGCCCGTATCGCCTGCACGCCCGAAGTTAAGCCCCGGGATTTCACAGACGACGCGACAAACCACCTACGAGCTCTTTACGCCCAGTAATTCCGGACAACGCTCGCACCCTACGTATTACCGCGGCTGCTGGCACGTAGTTAGCCGGTGCTTCTTCTCCAGGTACCGTCACCTAAAAGGCTTCGTCCCTAGCGAAAGGAGTTTACAACCCGAAGGCCGTCATCCCCCACGCGGCGTCGCTGCATCAGGCTTGCGCCCATTGTGCAATATTCCCCACTGCTGCCTCCCGTAGGAGTCTGGGCCGTGTCTCAGTCCCAATGTGGCCGTACACCCTCTCAGGCCGGCTACCCGTCGACGCCTTGGTAGGCCATTACCCCACCAACAAGCTGATAGGCCGCAGGCTCATCCCACACCGCATAAAGCTTTCCACACCACCCCTACGGTGGTGTGAATATTCGGTATTAGACCCAGTTTCCCAGGCTTATCCCAAAGTGTAGGGCAGATCACCCACGTGTTACTCACCCGTTCGCCACTCATCCACCAAATGCAAGCATTTGGTTTCAGCGTTCGACTTGCATGTGTTAAGCACGCCGCCAGCGTTCGTCCTGAGCCAGGATCAAACTCTCCACAAAAAACAATAAAAAAGATTGTTTAGGCCGTGAAAAGCCCAACACCTGACAAAAACAACAACACCCCCACCAACCACACACAAGGTGACAGTTGGAGAATGGGGTGTTACTGGCATTATCAAAAAATAATGATTTAAAAAAACACCACAACCCACATAAGGATCATCGTGTCTTTCATGTGGGCCTGATCCCTTGACGGGGAACAAGCAGACCCACAACATCATGCCAACAATAAGATTATTGTTTACAGTGATGGATAAATATTGGCGATCCACCACCCGGCATGACCCACCACCAAAACCCTCAAGGGGTTAAAAGTGGTAGTGACAAAAATAATAAATGGCACACTATTGAGTTCTCAAACAACATACGCACACTCTGAAAACAAGATACAATGTTTGTTCTTGCTCCCCTAGCAGCTTGACTGACCTTACAGAGTCGATTTAAAAAAGTCAAAGTTTCTTTTTTAATCATTCTGCATGTCTTAACCAGCTTGTAACCTCTTGGCCACGTTGCTGGTGTGCGTTTAAATGTACGTTACTCCCAGATTTTCCACAAATCTGCAGGTCGAAGCACTTTCCGCTCGATTCAAGCTCGAATAACCCGAGAAAAAAGAAAAAGCCGACATCAAATGTCGGCTGATTTCTCTTCATTTAGTGGTAGCAAGCAATCTTGCCGTGTGGTCCTTCAATAACTTCGATCTCTGTATTGAAGATTTCTGAAAGGATCTCGTTTTTCATGATCTGTTCAGGTGTTCCCTCTTTTTCGATCATTCCGTGCTTTACGGCCACGATGTAATCGGCGTAGCGGGCGGCGAAGTTGATGTCGTGAAGAACCACGATGATGGTGCGGCCAAATTGGGCTGCAGCATTCTCGAGGTGTTTCATCATTTCCACCGAGTGTGCGATATCAAGATTGTTGAGGGGTTCGTCGAGAAGCACGTAGTCCGTCTCTTGGCACAGCACCATGGCGACATAGGCGCGCTGGCGCTGGCCGCCGGAAAGCTGGTCGAGGTAGCGGTCTTCGAGTTCGGTGAGGTTGAAGAAGTCGATGTAGCGGGAGATGATTCCCTCGTCTTCTTCCGTCAGCCGGCCCTTGCTATATGGGAAGCGTCCGAAACCTACGAGCTGGCGCACGGTCAGCTTGGTAACAAAGTGGTTTTCCTGGCGCAGGATGGAGATGATCTTGGCCAGATCTTTGGATGCGGTTGAGGTGACATCGTAGGAGGCTACGGTGATGTTGCCGTCATCGATGCCGAGGAGTCGACCGATCATGGTGAGCAGTGTTGACTTGCCTGCACCGTTTGGGCCGACCAACGCGGTGATGCCGCCGGCTGGGATCTCAAGGTTGACGGGGCCGATGGCAACGTCGCTGGAGTATTCCTTGCGGACATTGGTTAACGTAATCACAGTCTGCCCTTTCTGAGGATGACGATGAGGAAGACGGTACCGCCGACCATCTCAATAATGATGGACACGACGCCTTGTGCGCGGAACACGTGGTTCATAACAAAGTAAGCGCCGCTGAGTACGACGAATCCGATGAGTGCGGACATCGGAAGGATGTATCGGTGATCGTAAGTGTCGGCGAATTGATATGCCAAGGTCGCGACCAAGAATCCGAGGAATGTCATCGGTCCGACAAGTGCGGTGGATACTGCCATTAATACAGAGACGAGAACCAGTGTGTAAATGGAGGATCGTCGGTGATTAATTCCAAGGTTGGTTGCGGCATCTTTGCCAAGGCCTACAACGTTGAGGCGTCGAGAGCTTAGCAGCAACAAGACGGACGCCACTACTACTAGTGGAACAGCAATTGGGAAGTATTCGGTTTCCGCGTTGTTTACTGATCCGAAAAGTCGGGCGGAAAGAATATCGAATTCTGATGGGGTCAGAATGCGCTGCATAAAGGTGGAGATAGAGCCGAGTCCGCCACCAATGATGATGCCGACAAGCAGCATGGCGTGCATATCGCCGCGTTTTCCGGAAAGCAACCAGGTGTAGAGGACCAAGGTCAAAAGAACCATGATCACCAGCTGGCCGACAAACATTTCGAGATTTCTGGTGGCCAGCAGTGCAGTTGCGCCGAAGAAGAACACTGTGGAGGTATGAATCAGTGTGTAGAGAGATTCAAAGCCCATGATCGACGGCGTGATAATGCGGTTGTTGGTGACGGTCTGGAACGCAACCGTCGCAAAGCCTTGGCAAACCGCAACAATCAGCATGACAAAGACCGACTCCATGCGTCGTTCTGCAATCAGCGCGAAGGCCGGATGCCCAACGGGCATCGGGTTCTTGTACCAAATGAGGCCCCAGGTGAAGGCAAGCGCGGTGACCAGCAGCGCGGCCATGATGATCCAGTAGCGGCGCTTGGCGCGCGCTGTTTGGAATGCACCTGAGGTGCGTCGTTTGCTCGGCGCTGATGCTAGTTCGACATCGGTGCGTCCCTCGACCGTTGCTGATTCCTCCATAGTTTCCCATCGAGAAAGGTCTGAGGTGCGGTTTTCAATATCTTTATCCACGGCCACGTTGCCTCACAATCATGATCACGAAGACCACTGCGCCGATGATGCCCAGGATTACTGAAACTGGAATTTCGAAAGGCGCGATGATGGTTCGGCTGATCAAGTCACAAATGGTTACGATCGCGATGCCGGTTAGGCATACCCATGGCAGGTTCGAGCGCAGGTCATCGCCACGGAACATGGACACAACGTTGGGCACGATGAGTCCGAGGAATGGCAGGCTACCAACCACGACGGTGACCACACCTGTTGCGATGGCGATGAGGCCAGTTCCGATAAGGACCATGCGGTTGTAATTGAGACCCACGTTTGTCGCGATTTCCTCGCCAAGGCCAGCTACGGTGAGCCGGTCTGCGAAGAAGAACACTGCAATAACGACGATGACAACGATCCACAGCACTTCGTACTGTCCGCGGAACACTGTATTAAAGGAACCCGCAAACCATGTTCCCAATTGCTGGAGCATGTCGAATTGCAAGGCGAAGAAGCTGGAGATCGATGACACCACGGCACCGAGCATGATGCCGATAATCGGGACGATCAATGAGGAACGCAGTGTTACTCGGCGTAGAAAAAGGAAGAACACCATGGTTCCGATGAAGGAAAACACCACGGCACCGAGCATGCGATCCAAAACGGTCGCGGCTGGCACGAAGTAAATCACGAAGAGGAGGCCAAGACCTGCCCATTCGGTTGTTCCTGTGGTACTGGGTTCCACGAATTTGTTTTGGGTCAACAGCTGCATGACTAAGCCACACATCGCCATTGCTGCACCGGACAAAATGAGGGAAACAGTACGCGGGATGCGAACTGCCTCGAACATCAGTTGGCCATCATCGCCACCGAAAATGTCGTATTGGCCGGTGAGGAGGGAAAGCACCACGAGGCCGGCGACGAAAATGATGCCGATGAGAAGCTTCCAATCAAAAAGCTTGGCTCTGGTGCGTTTGAGACGTGGTTCGGAAGTGGGAGCCGATGCTGGTGTTGCCATCAGTGCCGATCCCCTTCCCTGTTAAACCGATTGTGTGTCATGTGTGGAACCTGGTTTCCTACAGTTTTTAACTAACGAGAACTTGCGGCCAAAACGAGGTCTTGGTTCTCAATTCAAAATATTTATTTAAGACAAGTAAAAAGGCTGCCTTGTTCTTTACAAGACAGCCTTTCATATTAGAGCCTAACCTAAGAAATTTTTACGCATAAAACTTTGCGCATTACTTAGGTGTCAGTGTGGGATCGATCCTCTACTGAGCTGCCTTCTCGAACATATCTGCCATGCCGTTGAGGATCTCGGTGTAGGTGATGATGTTTTCGTTGGTGTAGGTATCTGCAGGTGCGTAGTAAACGTATCCGTCGGTGACAGCCTTGACGTTTGCCAGTGCTTCATTGTCGGAGACGATCTGCTCTGCTGGAACGTAATCAGCTTCGTTGCGGGTGCTGGTGCCACCATCGCGGTCCATGACTAGGATCAGGTCTGGGTTTGCAGCTGCGATTGCTTCGACGTTAATGTCGTCACCCTCGTGGTCGGAGGATGCGTTGTCAACCTCGAGCGCTGGGGTGAGTCCAACCAAGTCGAAGATTGGGCCGTAGGTGCGTCCAACGGAAGGAGCGATGTAGCCAATGTTTCCGCCGGAAACGTTAACTGCCATGACGGTCTGGTCGGAGATTGCTGCGTATGCGGTCTTTGCGCGCTCAAGCGCGGACTCGAAATCAGCAACGATCTTTGCAGCATCTTCTTCTTCGCCGAAGATCTCACCGAGGATTTCAGCCTGGCGGATAAGCTCCTGGTCAAGTGGCTCGCCATCGCGTGGGTCCAGCTCAACGACGGTTGCGTCAGGGTTCAGGGCAACGATGTCATCGTAGTACTGAGCGAAGCGCTGGCCGTTGATGATCAGGGAAGGCTGTGCAGCAGCAAGTGCTTCCAGGTCTGGCTCGCGGTGGGAGCCAAGGTTAGCGACGCCACCCTCTTCGGTGTAGCCCGTAACGGTAAATGGAACCAGCTGAAGTGGAGCTGCAACGAGCTCTACACCCCAGCGATCAAGCAGTTCGAATGCGCGGTTGTCGGTCGCAGCGACGCCCTCGATTGGCAGGGAGATCTCTTCGGTGCCGTGGTTGTCTTCGATAGTCAGGGTGCTAGCTGCAGCGGTTGACTCTGCAGCGGAAGAAGACTCGGAAGAAGTGCTGTCGGTGGAAGAGCAGCCAACGAGCGCCAGGGCAGCAACAGTTGCGATTGAAACTAGCTTGAATCGGTTTTTCACCATGTCGTCCTTTAAAGGTCTATAAAAATAATCCACCAAAACTGCCAGAGTATTCCCAGAATTTTAGTGAGGTTAGGTTACCTAAAGATGAAAGTTAACACAGCTAGTTAACCAAGCCAAACCTTTGCGACTTAAGACACATATTTTCGTTGCATACGCGCAGGTCTTAGCTAACCCCGTCACCCCGCATAAATTTATGAAGGGCATTACGCTTTCTGTAGCGAAAACCTGTCTAATTTGGCACTTTCTGTATAGCTAGCCTGTGAACTTCGGCGCACAGCACAAGAAATCAAGCCAAAAGACTTAAGATTAATCGTCAGTCAACAAACGTTTTCCCACCCGGAGGTCTCCCCGTGTCTACCGAAATCCACAACGCCCCACCCAAGGCCCCAACTTGGCTTGGCTGGGTGCTCATGATCGGCGGAATAATCGGCCTCATTTTGTCGGTGATCATCATGGCCGAAAAACTTGCCATCCTCGAGGATCCCGGCCACATCACCAGCTGCGATTTCAATGCAGTCCTAGCTTGTGGCGATGTCATGCGTTCCGGCCAAGCTAACGCGTTCGGCATCCCGAATCCGCTCATCGGCATCGCCGGTTTCGCCGCTGTCGCCATCATCGGCGCCGGCATCCTCGCGGGCGGCAGGTTCCGCGGTTGGTTCTGGTTCGGCGCCCAGGCCGGACTCACTTTTGCCATGATGTTCTGCCACTGGCTCGCCTACCAATCCATGTCCGTCATCCGCGCGCTCTGCCCTTACTGCATGGGCGTGTGGACCGTATCGATCATCATGTTCGTGCTGGTCACTGCATGGAATGTGAAAACTTTCAGCGGCTCCGACAGCACGTTCGTCAACGCACTGTACAAATACAAGTGGGTCATCGCGATCGTCTGGCTGCTGCTCATCGCAGCCGCAGCTGTGTGGTCATTCCGCTACATGTTCTAGGCATTTAAGGCTTTCAGGCCGGCGCAACCTTTGCGGTTGTGCCGGTCTTTTTTGCTTGTCGACGCCCACCCCCACGTCTAAGTTTTCCCCTATTTACACACACCTGACCGAAGCTGTAAGGTTTGCCTAATCTTTTTCAATCTAAAGTCAGGATATTCACAGCCCATGTCATCTCGCAGGAAACTCTCCTCCGCACTGATCGTGCTTCTCGCAGCAGCACTACCTCTTACTGCTTGTTCCTCCAGCTCAGAAGAGGAAACATCCACCAGCTCTGCGACTCGCGAATTCACAGACGTTCACGGAACAACCGAAGTTCCTGAAAATCCTCAGCGCGTCGTTGTCCTCGAGCCACTTGAGCTAGACACCGCAATCGCCCTCGGAATCACCCCAGTGGGTGCAGCTGTCGCCAACAACGTCACTGGTATTCCTGCATATCTCGGCGTCGATGGAATCGAGCCTGTCGGCACCGTTTCTGAGCCAAATATCGAAGCGATCGCTGCTCTCGAGCCCGACCTGATCCTGGGCACCGATTCCCGCCACGCCGAAATCTACGACCGCCTCGAATCCATCGCCCCAACCGTCTTCATGACAACCCATGTTGATCCGTGGAAAGACAATGTCGTCTTCATCGGCGATGCATTGGGCAAGAAGCAGGAATCCGAGGATCTCATCCAAGGCTTTAACGACAAGTGCGAAGAGATCAAGTCCGAGCATGATGTCGAAGGTAAGACCGTCAACATGATTCGTCCCCGCGACGAGCAAACCATGAGCCTATACGGCCCGACCTCATTTGCCGGCAGCTCTTTGGAGTGCGCAGGACTCACCATTCCTGATCAGGAATGGAAGGATGGCCTCCAGGCCGACATCGCTCCTGAGAACTTCATGCTCGCCACCGCCGACTATGTCTTTGTCACCGCAACTGATGTCACTGATGAAAACGAGCTCCCCGAAGTAATCCGCGAAAACCGCGAGCAGTTCCCATCACTCACCCTTGTCGATACCAGCTACTGGGTATCCGGCGTTGGTCCACTTGGCGGCAGCAAGGTCTTGGAAGACATCGATGCCTTCCTCGACGCACAGCAATAATGTCCACAGCTCTCCCCGATCAGCTCAAGTGGGAATACAGTGCCTTCCCCGTGCAGATCTCGCAGAAGCAACGGCTTAGTCCCGGCTTCATGCGGATCACCGTCACTGGTGACAAGCTCCGATTCTTTGGCCAGTGGGGTTTGGACCAACGCATCAAACTGATCATTCCAAGCCCGGCTGGGAACATCCCAGATTTCGGAATCCTCGACGAACCCACTCCCCCACCGACAACGTGGCTTCCTCGTGCTAAGTCTTTTCCAGCGGACCAACGACCGATCTTGCGCACCTACACCCCATCTGCGGTCCGACCCGAACTATGCGAAGTAGACATTGATATCTATCTTCACAACCCTTCGGGACCAGTATCCAGATGGGCAAAGAACTGCAGTGTTGACGATGAACTAATCATCACCGGCCCTGACGTACGCGCAGGAGAAACCTGCTACGGAATCACCTATCATCCGACTTCTGCGATCGATCGCCTCTGTCTCATCGGCGATTGTGCATCAGCTCCCGCGATCGCAAATATCGTCAATCAATCAAAAGTACCTACTACGGTTTTCCTCCACGTAGACAGCCTAGAAGATGATGTATTGATCGCCGATAGCTCCACCAAGCTCACTTTCGAAGACATCGACGCTTACAAAGCAAAGGTCTTCCAATGGGCTTCAGCCAATGCAGCAGATCCTTCAGTACACTTCTGGATCGCCGGTGAAACTAGCATGGTGCGCTTCATCCGCAAAGAACTAATCAACAGCTACCGAGTTGATTCCTCACGAATCACTTTCCTCGGCTACTGGAAATACGGCCGACGAACCGTAGACTAGCTTTCAGATTCAGACCCCAGAACGCCAAAACCCTCTTCAACAAAAGTTGAAGAGGGTTTTGGAATCTTAGTAGCGGGGGCAGGATTCGAACCTACGACCTCTGGGTTATGAGCCCAGCGAGCTACCGAGCTGCTCCACCCCGCGACGCTATGTATTGCTACATATGTTGAAACAACATGCTTTCACTGTTTGCTTCGATGATCACTGTACACCCATTATTATTTTTTACCAATTATTGGCGAATTCCCAGTGGAAAACCGAGGTTCCGGGTTCAATTCCCACAGCTCCGCAACACAACTAGCATGGATAGTAGCCACATTCTCTTCAAGATAATCGCTAAGAAAACCTGTCTCTACGACGGACACCTAGCCGTTTGATGCTCACCGAGCAACTTTTTCGGCACCAGGTAGGGATAGACAGGGCGCTTCAGTCGGCGCACAATGCGACAATTCGAGCCAATCCGAACTTACCCGCCTTTCCTTGTACCCCATGGTGCATTAGACCACAAGATATCCCGATTTTGACCAAATCTTACTGGCGAATGTACGCATAGGAAGACATTTTCCCCTTTTATGAGAATGAAAAACAAAGAAACCCCACACCAGATGGTGTGGAGAACTTCGTTTCGGTGGAGCTGCCGGGGACTCACCCCGATAACCTCATACTTGCTGGTCAGACACACAACCACAGACCACCCAAAACAGTCTGTACGCAATGTGTGCGTAATACGTGCGGTAAACGTACGTTACCGACCACCTACCAGCAAGAGGAACATAATGCCGAACATCACCCCACAACCCAACCCGCACCCTCGAGGATCCCGGGAATGGATCGAACACGAGGACGCTTACTTTCGCCAATGGAGGGAATCAGGCGAGTTTGATCAATTCCTCCACACCATTGCAGCCGTAGCCCGTGATGAAGCTAAGCGAGGTGCGTAACCAATGAGCACCCTGCACGCGCCTGCACCGTACCGGCTCACCCCTATTGGGTGGATTGTTGCTAATGAGCACGCCCCCGTTGATTACGTGCCCACAGACCTCACAGACACGCTCAAGGTCACGGACACCATCACCGGCAAGTCATTTACCTGCACCCCGGGAAGCTTCATGCAGGCCGCCGAACAGCTCCCCACCCCGTGGTTCAACGAGTGGCACAACGTGCGAGAGCTTCAAGAACTCCTCACCACCAACCCCACGGATCCACGCATTGAAGATCTATGTTGGCTCCTGTGTGTTGAAATTGCCCCGGTGGAGGTCAACCAATGAGCACCCAACACCACCCGGCGCGCCATGAAGCCCCCACCACACCTAACAGACCGCGCCTAATCCACACCGTGCACCACGTCGAGCCAAACGGTACGACACACACCATGTGTGGGCAAACGTTCACCGCTAAGAGCGGCACCAAAGACCACAACACCATTGCGTGTGTTGTATGTGAAGCTGCCTGCATTGTTATGGACGTGCAACCATGACACTGCCTAAAGACGATCAACCAGATAACTACCAGGGATCCCACCACCGAACACACATAAGGTGGCTTGCTTTGGATCCGTGGAACCTCATTGCACACCTATGGATACCGAACGATAAGCGCGCCGGGAACTTCTACGTGGGCACGTACTGCACCGGCGGTAATTACCGTGATCTTGTTGACCTGAAAGGCTTCAAACTGCACGGCGATTTAAAGGGCTTCATCGTGGGCTCTAACACCGGCTTCACAGTAGGGGCACTTAACACCCGTGGGCATGCCTTAACGCTTAACGGTGACCCGTTGGAGCTCTGCCCGGCGTGCATGACAATGGCACTTACCCAAGCTGAAATGCAGGGGCAGAACAAATACCCAATCAAGGGACTAATCGCGGCAATGGATCAACAGCCCGCTAACACCATCGTGGAAAGGGAAAACAAATGAGCAAGACAATTAGGTGCGAGCGCTGCAATAGGCGTTACCGCAATCAAGGGGATTGGAACGTTGAACTAAAAGGCGGTCTGCCCGTGTTCTATCTCTGCCCGGCATGTCAGACACCAGAGGAAAACACCCAAGCCGTGATCCATGAAGCAACCCTGAACTATCACCACACCGCCGGCGGTCTTATCTACGGAACACCCAAAGTGGACTAGGCACCATCTAAGTGTGTGAAAAAGCAAACAACCACCCCGGGGCTTACACATATTAAGCCCCGACGTGGTTATGCCGTACATGGTACAAGAACCCGCCGAAATCTTAGAGCGGTGCCCCTCCTGACCCCACCCTTTTTGGCACAGTCAGAACATTTTTTACACGCGGCCTAAAAGTCCGCTCGAGCTGCACAAACAGCACACAGGCACCGCTACTTTCTTCCATTTTTGGAATAAAGGCTTACCCAGTTTTTGCCACCCCGTTTTACCTACCGCGATTGACCCCTAATGCGTGAATAACAAGGGGGCACTGCTCACCACAGTGTCTGGCCGTTTGAGGGCGACGTATAACCCCTATCCACACAACTGCACCCGGTAAAGGCGAACTAGGGCGGGAACAGGGTGGTACCTGTAAGTAGCGGTGTGTGGAATAACCCAGTCTCGGGGCATGCGAGTAATACCCGTAGCCCGTGCACGTAGCCATGTTGTGGCTATCTCTATACCTATGGCCGACCTACCGACCAACGGAATGAAGTCTTATAAAGTCCCCCTGCACCCATATTGTCAGGGGTACCTCTGCCCTGAGCGCTCCCAAACACTCCCGTCCGGAATGGATCCCGGCGCGCCTGAACACCCGTTAGCGCGCCGGGCGTTGTCATTTACATTGAAAATAAACCTGCGTTACGATCTTCGTAATGTAGGCTCACGACTCACAACCAGCCTGCACAAGGGGCATGGGCAACCATGTGGAAGATGACCATGGTTGGAACAGTCTTTTTGACGGCTCCGGCAATAAGGGCTGATTCTTAACATCAACCCTTACGACCAGGCCGCGCCCTGTGGGGCAGACGAAAACCCCGGATCCGGGGATACGCGCTCTAGCCTGTGGGTGGCACTGCGTTGTGCTCTTCACAACGGAGACCCAGCTTATACATGCTCTGTGCCTGTGGGTGGGCAAAAACCTACAAATGTCGATTTTTGCCCACCCGAAGATCGCACAGTATCTACCGTGAGAGGTGGTAAAAAACCAGCAAATGTTGATTTTTTACCACCCCGAACCGCTTCTACAGTTGGGTGACACTGAAACCAGCCGCTAATGGCGGATCCGCCAATACGTGCTCTGTGCCTGTGGGTGCGGAAAAACGGGAAATTCCCGAAAATGCCCACCCCACCCTGTCAACAACACCCCCGAACCTGCTCCCGTGGGGCAGACGAAAACCCCGGATCCGGGGATACGTGCTCTAGCCCGTGGCGGCACTTAGCGGACTTGGGTCTGCTAACAGCCCCACGTATACGTGCTCAATTGCCTGTGGGTGGCACTTCTGAAGATCTTCAGAATTCAACTGGCCGTACATACGTGCCTTGCGCCCGTGGGTGACACGCTCCTGGGCAACCGTCCGCATTTTGCCCACAGATACGTGCCTTGCGCCCGTGGGTGACACTTTTCTTGTCGCTATTTAAAACTTTTAAATAGTATACGTGCCTTGCGCCCGTGGGTGACACACTAACCAACCTGCAGGGGGCACAAGGGAACCCGCTCAATTTAGAGCACCTAGCCTTAACCGAACTGCACGCGGCACTAAGCAAAAGGGTTACATCTTAAATGCAACCCTTGCCAGTGGATCCCCTAAAAGGTTCACGTTTTAAACGCGCCCCCAAACCTCTCGAGCACAAGCCGCGCCGGGAACACCGCTTAGATCAGATCCGCGACATTCCACAATCACACCCCACAGAACAGCCCAAAGACACGCCTATGCAGCACCAACACCGCCAACAGCTACACCACTCCCGAAAACACTAGACCCGTACATAGCGATAGCGCCTATACCCTCGGGCGAACCTGGAACGACTCCCAGAGGGGTTAGCCCCCCACCCCACAGGCTGTTAAAGCCCCGTCCGGCATGTTCCACAATGCGAGCACCACACACGCTTAGAAACATGCCCCTAGCTTCACGGACATAGCGTTAAGCCCCGATAGTGCAGAAATGCCAGACTATGGCAGACAATGGCAGACAATGAGCGCTAACGCCCTCCGCGAACGATTACACCGGCTTAAGGGGTACTCCCCCTAGGTGGTAGGAAAAACCGGCGGGAGGATCTACTGCGTCATTTGACGCAGCACTCCCCCTAGGTGGTAGGGAAAACTCCCTAAAGACACTAAATACATAGTCATATAAATAGATAATTAACGTCACAGTGACACAACAAACATGAACCCATACAACACCCCATTAATGCAGGTCACCCCAAAAGTTTTGACCACCCTGAAGAATTCTTTCACGCTAGCAAAAAAGGGGCGGGGCGAGGTCACTAACCCCACCAAGAAAACAGCCAGCACCCCACCAGAGAGAGAAGCCCAGACTCAGGCAAAAAGGGGAGGGTCTAGGCTGCCAACCCCACCAAGAAAACAGGCACCCCGCACACGTAGAGAGTGGCAATAAGCGAAGATCTTCGTTTATCGGACTCGACCCCCCGCGCGCGTAGAGAGTGACAACCATGGTCAAGATGACCATGGTTGGAGCCGCCACCACTCCCGCGCGTGTAGAGAGTGACTTAACGCCAACGGGGGCTTGTTTTAACCAGAGAAGTTTGAGCGGCACCACCCCCTTTGATTGATCTGCCCTTATCTCTCTCCCTAAGCCCCTGTAACCTCCCGGCGCGTGTTGAAGTAAGCACCTATCCCGCTAAGTGTCTCAATAGGGCTTAGGCCATGTGAGACATTCTTAGCCGTTGGGACGTACCTACGGAATTAATGCATATAGAGAGTTGGGCAAAGGGGGGAGGTGTTGCGCATGCCCGCCGGGAACCCTCCCCAGGTGGTGACATTTACACCACGTGGCGCGCCGGGTAGTCGCTTAAGTTAATCGTTGTGGCGTGCTCTGCAAGGACGTGTGCAAGGGACTGTGCGAGCCTATAGGCGTGAAACTCTTCTTGTGGGTAGTGCCGTTGTAGGTCTGCGGTGAGGTAGGCGGTGAGCCGTTCTAAAGGGGTGGTGTTGTAGTCCGGTGAAGTGGTGTAAAAGTCCATGCCGTTGTTGTCGTTCATTGGGCACCTTTGTGGTTTTAGTGTTTGGTTCGGGGGTAGTTTGATTATTGTTTTTTAGTTGTTATCGGTAGGACGTTTTTTCTTTTACTTTTCGGAGAGCGTCCTACACCGTCCTACAGTCCTACGCTGGTCAGGTGGGTTAAATTCCGTCCTACATGCGTCCTACATGCCCTAAAAAAGTCCTACGGTAGGACGGTGTAGGACTCCGGTAGGACGGTGCCCACCCCGTTTGACCTGCGGTAGGACGGTAGGACGGTAGGACGGTTGTTCAAAACAACTCGCCCCACCGACACAAATTAACGGGGGTACTTATCACCCCGCTCGAGTGAATCTAAAACACTCTCCCCTTTCTCATCTGCCACATAAATAGGGGCAACAATATCCCGGTGAATCAACGCCATGAGAGCGGAATTAGCTGCACCACGGACGTTTGATTTAACGCCCTGTAAGAAACCCCCGCGCCCTCTCCACTGTGCCCGCTTACTGTCTTTCAACGAGTCAATAATCTTGCCCTCCATTCGCCCTTGTCGCTTACTCTCGAGAGTGTCCTTAGCTTGCTCTTGAACGTCTAACCGGTCTACCTGTTCATCAACGCGGCGATCTGTTAAGTGTCGTTGGCAATAGCTCTGCACCTTGTCGGAGTAGTCCATAAGCGCCCCGGCGCGCCCCCAATCATCAAGGGAGACGTGAGCGCGTGAACTAAGCAATGCGAGCCCACAGGCAAGCTTTAAGCGTGTTTGGTTCCTATGCCCGGCGAACTCCCCAATCTGACCAGTTTTAACCCTGAGTCGCCTAGCTAAGATTGTTGCTCTGACAATATCCTCATGGAACGTGAACCCCTTACCCCCAAGCAACTGTTGAGGGATCACCACCGGCAAACATGAAGCGGCCTGCATGTGGCTGTCTAGCTTGCCCGTGTATGCGCTAACTAGGTTGTCTATGCATTCGTCTGAAACGTCCATACTTGGGTTGACAGTTTCAGTCCACACGAAGCGGTGCTTTAAACCATCGTCACCACCATTAAGCAACACGCCCGCGCTATCTGGCTGCACACCTACCCATAGGCCAGCCGTGTAACTGTTCGCTTCAACGTAAATGGTTTCAGACTTGTTGGTGGCTCCAAGGGCGTTACCTGAGTACATGTTGACGATTGCACCCCTTAGAGTGCTTCCTGTTCTGCCCATGAGTGCACCTAGCTGGTTAACCTCTGACATGCCGAACAGCACCGGATCCGATACTGTTTGCTCTTTCTCTGGTCGTAGGGTGGTGTAAATGCCCTCACCTGAGCCCAAAGGCAAGTGCTTTGGTTTGCGCTGCACTTCCACCGTTGAAACTGAGAGAGCTTTACTTACAGCCGTCATGAGTAAGTCTTTACCGCCACCGGGCTTAGCGACAACGGCAATGAATAGGTTCGGGGATCCTCTGCCTACACCTGCATTGAATGTTGCGTTACCCGGCAAGCATGTTGAGACGTACAGGGCGGACGCAATGAGGAACGGAATAGGGGCTAGGGAGTTTTCCCGCGCATAATCCCTAATTGCGGTTACCGCTGCACCTGCACCGCTAAAAACATCTTGTTCGAGCTGTTCCCACTCTTTGACGGTAAGAGCACTCTCGAGCGTTGTGGGTGCCTGTTCTTTAACCTCTGCCCGTTCCACATATGCCACACCCTCAACAGGCGCCGGGGCAAGCTTTACTTCATCAAACATTGCCATTTACGCCACGTCCTTACGTTGCGCACTAGCTATTGCCTGGCGTGCTTCACGCTCTGAAAGACCACACACTAACGCCGCTGCAACGAGTTCTTCATCAAGGCCTAAGCCCTCCTCCGCATTACGACATGCAGCCCAATACAAGGTGCTGTTCCTCTGCCCCTCCGGTGCACGCTCCACAGTCTCAACGAGACCACCACCGGTGTTATTACCCTCCCGGCGCGCCTGCATGCTCTGTGTGGGGCGTGGGGTTGGTTTGTACACGTACTCGTTGAGCCATGTGGGAAGTACTGCAATGTCTGCCCACCAGGAAATTGTGTAGCGCTCCCCAGTGGTGGGGTGAATGCTAGGGGGCATAACGAGGTATCCGGTATGTGTTTTAAGGTCTATCCCTTTGCCTAGCTCTCCACGTATCGCGCCCTCATGTGGGAGCCGGTACCAAAAATGGTGCCCACCTGAACCAGTGCGTACAAGAAGTGTTTCCGGTAGCTCCCGGTACCTTGTGAGTGCTTCCCATGTTTCGTGACCACCGTTACGAGGATCAATATCAATGACCACAACACCCTTAGGCGGGGTGGCTCCGATGTTCGCGCCGGGGTAGGTTCCCCACCATGCGTTGATCTGCTCGAGGTTGGTGGTGAAGTCTTTAAACCCGTGTGGTGTCATGGGAATTTTGCCGTTGAGGATCCCCACTTTCAGGCCGTGGCGTGCATAACGATTAGCTGCAACATGTAACCATTGGTGTTGTGGGATTGTTTCAATCTCACCCGCCCATGTACGCCATACCTCTTGGGGTGCGCTGTTTGGGGAACATGGGTTATTGTTGGGGTGTACCTCTTGCTGAGATACTGCCCCCATGTGAGTCGTGGGGGCTTTACTCATTGCTGCCACCACCTTTAACAACATGCATGCCGCGCCGGGGATCCCCATTAGGCTTATCGAGCTCGGTTGTTAAATACCAATCACCAGGGGATCCGATAGCGCGTTCAACGTATACGCAGTTGCCGTTGGAGTAGTACACAGGCCGCATGAGTTCACCATCTTGATAGTGATATGCCCCAACCTCTGCACACATGGTTGTGAGCTCCCCAGCGATACCGTACAACGCGCTCATAACGTCGTTGAGTGGATCCGGTAAGTATTCTTCACCGTCGATCATCTCGAGCCCGTATGACTCCGCTAGGTGCTCATGAACCCAATCAAGAGTGTTTCTAAGCTGTTCGCGGGTATAGGTAAGCGCGTCTTGTGGTGTGTATTTGGTGCCCATGATTATGCAGCACCGCCCCACTGGTTAGTTGAGTTCGCCTTAATAAGCGCGTCTAGGGACTCAACAGAGACACGCATAGCCCTTGGGGTGAGGTAGGTAGCCTGCAGGTCACCGGTAGCGATTAGGCGGCGGATTGTCTTAGTGGAGCAATCCATATGCAGCGCGGCGTTAGCGACGGTGAGCCACTTACTGCGATTAGCGGTTTTATTCATGATGTTTTCCTTTCTTGGAAACAGAAAAACCCGGCACCTGAAAACAAGTGTCGGGTTGCTAGTGCATGGAAGTATTTAGTTTTTTTCAAAGGAACACAGGCATGTGTTACAAGACACACCTATTTTTAGGCATAAAAAAACCCCACTCACTTTTGAGTAGGGTTAGTAAAATTTGCCTGTTCTTCTATTCCGGCTGATGTAACACCAGGTTCACGGCTATAGGCTGCCGCTGCTACGCATTATACACACTTTTGTTAGCTGCAGGTCACAGTAGTCCCAACTAGGGGCTTCAAGACCTACCGCTACTGCACGTTGCCCGGCGCGCCGGGAGCTAGTGAACTATTAACTTTGTCCATAAGGCTTGTTGTACGCCCTGCACGGACTTTCATATACACATTCAAGATTGTTTGAACATCGTCTTGCCCCAACAACTGCCCAATCTCTTTCAAGTGCGCGCCCTGTTCGGCAAGGCGTGTAATCAACCAGTTACGCCCACAGTGGGGGTCAATCTCTGTGGTAACGCCGGCTCGAGTCTCTGCACGGACTAACACCTCTCTATAGCTGGTATCCATGACCATTTTCCCGTTGCGAGTAGCCGTTAACAGCTTCACCTCTCGAGGTCTGTCTAACGTCTCAACGGTTGTCGTGGTGGTGGGTGCAAACTCTTTTAAGTGCCGTAAAAAATCGGGAACATGTTGCGGCATGATTGGTACATCTCTATAGCCCGCTTCTGTTTTAGGGGGCTGCACCATCATGTATATTTTGCCGTCATCGTCTCTCACCCGTTGGGCGTTTTGTTCCACCTGCACCACCACACGCGGCACACTCTCACCCGGTTGTTCTTCAACATGCACGTGGCGTTGCTCGAGGGCGATAGCTTCACCAATCCTTAGCCCATGAAACAGCATGAGAGAGGTCAGCACCCTGTATTGCTCTGGCACGTGGGCATAAATCGCGTTGAGCTCTTCATCAGAGGGTAGGTACTTTTCCTTAGGGGTAACTTTCTTACCAGCTTCCCTAATCTCCACGGGATTAAAGGGGATCATTTCGCGCCGGGTAGCTTCATCACACGCCGCTTTAAGTCGCTTATAGGCCTGTTGGTTAATGGTGTGAGCTGTTGGGTAAGCGCGCTGCAGGCCGTCCCACCATCGGTACACGTCGTTCTTAGTCAGTTTCACTAGCTGAATATCGGCAAGGCGTGTTACGTCTGCTTCTTTATCTCCCGGCGCGAGAGGATCCGTAATCCGGTTACTAGTCACGCGACGGTAGTTCTGCATTGTGGACGGGCGCGGGGGCTTAGGACGGTGCTCTAAGTTCTCATGGAACGTGTCTAGCCACTGTGCGACAGTGACACTACTTTGTATGTCTTGGGCGTTACGTTGTTGCGGTGGCACCCACACGACATAGCCTAAGTTGTGCTGTTCGATCAGGGCTTCTTCTTTGGCAAGCCAGAGTTCGGCCTGCTTTGCCGTGGCAAATGATTTACCGGGAGAGTGTCGTTTGCCGTCAGGGGCGGTGAATGCGACTGTGAAGCGCGCCCCTTTTTGTCTGATACTGCCAAACCTACGTTTCAAGGCTGGTTTCCTTTTTCGTGCCATGAGCTGGTTGTCCTTTGCGGTACGTACCCAATCCGTCCGCAACATGTGCGCGATAAAAGTATATATGAGTCCCCAACAGTCCATACGTGTGTTACGCTGAAACATAGTTTGACCAGTAAGAAACAGCAAAACCCCCGGTCAGTAACGACCAGGGGAATTGCAAACAGTGGAGCTGCCGGGAATTGAACCCGGGTCCTACGTCACCTCGCCAGGGCTTCTCCGTGCGCAGTTCGCGCAAAGATCTCTGCTTGGCCCTCCGGCTAGGACGAACACTTCCGGATGATGAGCCCAGTCAACGGTAAAAGTCCTGTTCAACCCCGCTGACGCGATTGAACAGCAAGTCCCTTAGTCGATGCCAGGATCTAGGTCAGGGACTTCCCTAGGCTGACAGACACGCGGTCGCTTGCTTATGCAGCGAGGGCGTAGTCGCGCTGAGACTTCTCGGCGCTTATTGGTTTGCTGCGACGCTTACGGTGGTCTCCAGCCTTCACCGGCACGCTTCCCCTGGCTAAATCAACGTAGTCGAAACCATGTCAGCCCCATTGATTCTTACTGATTCCTGTGGTGGGCTCGTGCGAGTTCCACAAGATGGTTCATCATAACTTAAGTTTGCAACTATTTGCAAGGAGTTATTTCTTTAGCCACTTGGCTAGAACAATGGCGTGGTTGTGGTCGCGGTCGGCAGCACCGTAGAGGAGGGTTACGGGGTGGCGGGAGGTGGCGTCGACAAGCGTCTCTAGGTCTTTGTCGTTGCTGGCGTTGAGCTCTTCGGTGTAACGGGTGCTGAATTCGGAGAATTTAGCTGGGTCGTGGCCGAACCATTTTCGGAGTTCGGTTGTGGGGGCGACGCCTTTGAGCCAGAGGTCTGGCTCAAGGTCGTCTTTTTTCACACCGCGTGGCCAGAGCCGATCCACCAAAATGGTGGTTCCGTAGGTTTTTTCACCTTTGAGGACGTCGTGGACTTTTGCGATGTGAATACTCATTTACGCGTTGATTCCCTTAATGCGACGGCCGAGCTCACGGGTGACTTCGCGTTCTTCGGTGCGACGCTTGATATCTTGGCGCTTGTCGTAATCCTGCTTACCTTGTGCGAGTCCGAGTTCGAGTTTGACGCGACCGTTTTTGAGGTAAAGCTTGAGCGGAACCAACGTGCGGTTGCCGTCGCGGACTTTACCCATCAGGGAATCAATCTCGTTGCGGTGCAGCAAAAGTTTGCGGGTGCGCTTGGGCGTGTGGTTTGTCCAGGAGCCCATGGAATACTGCGGGATGTGGAGATGCTGAAGCCAGATTTCTCCGTTATCAATGGTGGCAAAGGAATCCACGAGGGATACCTTACCTTCGCGCAGTGATTTGATTTCGGTGCCTAAGAGCACCACGCCCGCCTCCCACGTATCAATGATGTGGTAGTCATGGCGGGCCTTGCGATTGGTCGCGAGAACTGAGTTGTTTTCGTCGACTTTCTTTTTCTTCTTGGCCATAGTCGTTCTAAGTCTACGGCAAGGAGTTCAATAGTCTTATTTCCTCACGTAGAAGCGCAGGGTGAGTTGTGCGATAATGCCGGCGATCACCACGCCAATGCCGGAAATTATCGGTGCTACCAGCCAAATATCTGTGGTGGTAACTGGTGCGATGAGCTGGGAATCGTAGAGTCCGCGGAGTGCTTTATCAATGACGAGTTCTTTACCCAAGAAGAGCGCGCCGACGGCGAAAACCGCACCAATGAGGGTGGATAGAATCGCTTCGAAGACGAATGGTCCCTGAGTGTAGAACCGCGATGCGCCGACGATGCGCATGATTTCAGTTTCTTCACGACGATTGAAGGCAGCGATTTGCACCATGTTGGCAATCAGGAAGATCGATGCCAAAACTTGCACAGCCGCGATGAGGAAGGTGGCGTTGCGGATGGAGTCAAGGTTTTCGGTTGCTCCGCGCAGATCATCCACCTGGTCGATCACGTTGCTTACTTGAGGAAGATCGCGGACCGGATCGAGAATCTCAACGGCAAGTGGATCTTCAAGTCGGACGTGGAACGCTGCTGGCAATGCGTCGGGAGAGGTTTCAGCGACGAGAACTGGGTCAGTATCTTTGAAAACTTCTACGAATCGTTCGTAGGAGGCCTCGCGGGAACGGTAGGTGATGGAATCGATGCCGTCGAGTCCTTCTAAGACATCGCGAACTTCGGTGCAGGACTCCGCGGTGCATTCGGGATCGTTGGCAGAGGTGTCCTCATCGAGTTGGATCATCACTTCGACGCGATCCAGGTAGATGTCCTTGGTGCGGTCGGTCATGTTGGTCACCAAAAATCCAGTGGCAAGAAGTGCCAAGGAAATAGAGGTGGTGATGATGAGCGCGATGGTCATGGTGACGTTGCGACCCATGCCGCGAACAGCTTCACGCAGTACATATCCAAAAGCCATGTGAAGTACTCCCCTATCGCATTTCGCCGTAGACGCCGTGGGCATCATCGCGGACTAGTTTGCCCAATTGCAGTTCGATTACTCGCCTGCGCATGTCGTCGACAGTTCGGGCGTTGTGGGTGGACATGACCACCGTGGTGCCGAGGCGATTGATGCGGTTGAGCAAAATCATGATCTCATCGGAGGTATCGGGGTCGAGGTTGCCGGTTGGTTCATCGGCAAGCAAGACGAGTGGGCGGTTCACGAAAGCTCGGGCGATGGCCACGCGCTGCTGCTCACCACCGGATAGTTCGTTGGGCATGCGGTTGGCTTTTCCGGCAAGGCCAACCATTTCCAGAGTTTCGGGGACAAGTTCTTGAATCTTGTCCTTCTTCTTCCCGATGACCTCCAATGCGAATGCGACGTTGTCGTAGACATTCTTGTTTTTTAAGAGTCGGAAATCTTGGAACACATATCCGATGCGTTGGCGCAGTTTGTTTACTTGCGTGCCGCGAAGTTTGTTCACCTGAAAATCAGCCAGTGTCAGCGATCCGGAGCTGACGTTTTCCTCCCGCGTCATCAGGCGCAGGAAGGTTGATTTTCCGGAGCCGGATGGGCCGATGAGGAACACGAACTCGCCTTTTTCAATGTGTAGGGACACATTGTCTAATGCAGGGCGGGTTGATGTCTTGTAGTTCTTGGTGACGTTCTCGAAGGTGATCACGGGTCACACTTTAGCGAAACTCCTGTGGCTAAAGAAACGGAAGTGACTACCCTGAGTGCTCAGAGGAGAACTCAACGACAAATAACCGGTAATTCTTAAGAAATCGCCAGATTCTGCCAGAAAACCAACCTTTATTCCGCCGACTGGCTCTCAGCCATTCGCCAGCGAATACCTGCTTCCAAAAGGCCATCGATATCGCCGTCAAGGACTTTTTGCGGATCGTTGACTTCAAAGTTGGTGCGCAGATCCTTCACCATTTGATAAGGGTGCAGCACGTAGGAACGCATTTGGTTGCCCCAGGATGCATTTCCTCCAGCTCCGAGGGCATCCATTTCGGCGCGTTCTTCCTGGCGTTTACGCTCAAGCAGTTTTGCCTGGAGAACACGCATCGCGGATGCCTTGTTTTGGATCTGTGATTTCTCGTTTTGGCAGGTCACCACGATGCCGGTTGGGATGTGGGTCAGGCGCACGGCAGAGTCGGTGGTGTTCACGGACTGACCACCTGGGCCGGAGGAGCGGTAGACATCGACGCGAACATCGGCATCAGGGATGTCGATGGAGTCCACTTTTTCCACCACGGGAAGAACTTCTACCTCGGCGAAGGAGGTTTGGCGCCTGCCCTGGTTATCAAAAGGACTGATGCGCACGAGGCGGTGTGCGCCTTGCTCCACGGAGAGCTGGCCGTACATGTAGTCGCCGTGGACCACGAAGGTGGCGGATTTGATGCCGGCTTCTTCGGCGTAGGAAATATCGTAAATATCTACTTTGTGGCCGTTCTTTTCCGCCCAGCGGGTGTACATGCGCATGAGCATTTCAGCCCAGTCCGCAGCATCGACACCACCGGCACCGGATCGAATATTGATCACTGCCTCGCGAGCATCATATTCACCCGACAGCATGGTCTTTACTTCCAACGCATCGATCAGAGAACGCAGATCGGCGAGTTCTTCTTCCGCGATGGAGGTATCGCCGTCTTCTTCCTCTGCGAGTTCCACCATGATGGGCAGATCTTCGATGCGCTGGCGCAGATCGGTAATTTTGCGCAGCTCCGCCTGGACGTGGGACAGCTCAGAGGTGACTTGCTGTGCATGGTCAGGGTCATCCCACAGAGACGGGTCAGCTGCTTGAGCTTCAAGTTCTCTGACTCGGTCAGACATCTCTTGCGGGTTCAGCACTTTTTCAATGGTTGTCAGCGTGCTGTCTAGCTCGGAGAGTTCTGCAGAAAATTCGGGACGCATGATTGCACATATTACCCGCACCGATTGTGATTCTTAGAACGCCACCTTATTCAGCACACTTGGCCGACGGCATGCACAATGGAAGGCATGACTAATCCAGAGCAGACACATCCCGCTGCAAGCCTCGAAGACATGATCAAAACCATCACAAAGACCTTCGTGATTGCTCACGATCAGGATTCTGATGAGCATCTTGCGCAGGCACTGGTGTACAACGCTGGACGTTTGGCATGGCGCATGCGCGAAAACGGTGTGGATACGGATTACAAGACTTCTGTGTCTGATGTGGTCACGGATGCCGATCGTGCGGCCGAGGCCTTCGTCGCAGGCGTTCTTGAAGCGTTGCGGCCTGAGGACGGCGTGCTTGGCGAGGAAGGCGCGGACCGGGCGTCGAAAAGCGGAAAAACCTGGGTCATCGACCCGGTTGATGGCACCTACAACTTCACCCAGGGCTCAGATTATTGGTGCTCGGCGCTCGCGCTGGTCGAGGGCGATCCATCCGCGCCATCGCGCGTGCTTTTCGGCGCCGTACACCGCCCAGCCATGGGTTATACGTGGTTCGGTGGCCCGGGAATCCGCACCACGCTCGACGGCAAGGAGCTAGATTTGCTTGTCGACGCCCCCCTCAATCAAATCTCCCTGGCCACCTACATCCACCCGTCACGCATCGCGGAACCTGATATTCAAAAGGCGTGGATGAGCGTTGCCACCCACCCTGCAACGCTGCGCATGTTCGGCGCCGGCTCCATCGATTTGGCCAACATCGCCGACGGCAGCATCGGCGCATGGGTGCAGCACAGCGTCGCAGATTGGGACTGGATACCCGGCCGCGCACTCATCGAAGGCGTCGGCGGAGCATGCATCAAAGTGACCGCCGGCGGCGTCGAATGGTCCGTTGCAGGAAACGCGGAAGCAGTTAGTGAGATCTCCGAAACTTTAAGCGCACTAGACTAACAACACATGAGCAAATATGCAGACGATTTAGCCTTAGCCCTCGAACTCGCCGAACTTGCCGATTCCATCACCCTCGACCGCTTCGAAGCCTCTGACCTGGAAGTATCCTCCAAGCCAGACATGACTCCCGTCAGCGATGCCGACCTGGCGACCGAAGAAGCACTCCGTGAGAAAATCGCCACCGCCCGCCCCGCCGACTCCATCCTCGGTGAAGAATTCGGTGGCGACGTAGAATTCAGCGGCCGCCAGTGGATCATCGACCCCATCGACGGCACCAAAAACTACGTCCGTGGCGTCCCCATCTGGGCAACACTCATCGCGCTGCTCGACAACGGCAAGCCCGTCGCAGGTGTCATCTCCGCACCCGCACTGGCTAGGCGTTGGTGGGCATCCGAAGGGGCTGGCGCATGGCGCACCTTCAACGGCAGCTCCCCGCGCAAGCTGTCCGTGTCCCAGGTGTCCAAGCTTGACGACGCCTCCCTCTCCTTCTCCTCCCTCTCCGGCTGGGCTGAACGAGACTTACGCGATAAGTTCGTCTCCCTAACTGATACCACCTGGCGACTCCGAGGCTACGGCGACTTCTTCTCCTACTGCCTCGTCGCCGAAGGTGCTGTCGATATCGCAGCCGAACCAGAAGTCAGCCTCTGGGATCTCGCTCCCCTATCAATTCTGGTTACTGAGGCCGGCGGAAAATTCACCTCGCTAGCGGGTGTCGATGGCCCACACGGTGGTGACGCGGTAGCCACCAACGGCATCCTGCACGATGAGACCCTGGATCGTTTGAAATAGACTCCCGGGTTTTGCTTGGTTTTCCGGATACCGTCCTATTTGACCGACGTCTGGGGTGGGGTGGATCTTTCGGCCACCTGGTCGAATTTTCCTCAACCCCACTACCCAGAAAGTACAAAGAGCACAGGAGCCGTTTTATAAGGATCAAATTTCTCAGAGAGGTATAATTGAAGCATTTCAGCCTCTTATATACGATCCTGAGAGGACCCTGATTCTAGAGTTCCAGATAGTAATTGCAGGCTGACTGTCATATCTGACCAAAACCGACCCCGCCAATCCGAGTCTTGGCCTCCAACGTATATTTCGGCTCCGAATATGTCTGAACATCCCAATAATATCGACAATACGATATATTTTTATGCATGCCTCTCGAAAATAATTCGAATCTTCAAAAGATTGAAGGTTACGTCTCAAAAATCACCAAAAAAACGGCAACAAAGTCACTAACGATTCCTTAAGTTCTGGGGCGTGCGACACCAAAATGGAACGCTGGAAGAGCTAGTAAAAGAACCGCGTCTAGTTAAAAGCCCATCAAAACTCAATTCATTTGCGACTTCAGTAATAGGTGACGTCACTAAATCAATTAACCTAAAAGGGCGTCAATCACCTGTTTGAAGTAGTGATTCCTAGATCTATAAATAACTGGAAAGAACGCAGAGCTGAAAAAAAGACGCACAGAAGCTACACACATAGCTACATCGTCAGCACCAAAGCCGGAACAAGAACTACAGCAACCGACGACACTCAACGAGCGCGACCTCCAAGACATGATTGATATGTGCACCACTCCTCGACAAGAGATCATGATCCGCGAGCAATTTAAGGAGATCAACAACGGTAGGGTTGTACCTCATTACGATCAGCTTGAACAGCTCGCAGAGATTTTTTCAACTAAAGACTCAATCGACATGGTCAACGAGATACTCAATCGCGATACGGATTTTCTCAGTAATGAAGGCACAATTTTTATGGAATACATTTTCAACGGTGGATTCCATACGGACAACGGCTATCAACCGTTGTCCTATGCATATGTTGAACGAGCCTTAGCGATCCGCCCTCCACGCATAGTGCTCTAGATATGACACAAATCGGTATTCACGCAGACAACACCCCGTACTGCATAAATTCAGTACGGGGTGTTGTTTTCAGGATTGAAAAAGACTTACGCGACACTAAACTACATCGCTACTCTCATCAACAAGGGTGTGCTGCACTGGTGAAAATCCTCAATAGTCTGCAAGATGAGAAGTCCTTTAATCGCAACCATGTCTATCTCAAGGCCACATGGTTGGACCACGATTGAGATCGCTCCGTCACTTGCACGCGTCAATCCAACCTGACCTTCAACGTCAGCAGTGATCCACACGCTACTTGCGACAATGAAGAAAAGTACTCTCGTCAACTATTCGTGAGCTTTCAAGGCTACCTACATAGATTTGATCTGTCCTCAACCCCTGAACATCCCTAACATACGCTGACACCTGTGAGGTTTGAGTACTCTCACCCTCGACATGCGCATTAACGATGATGAGTGCATCAGGATCTGTTGGCAGGCCGTCACCTGCTATAATTGCCCAGCTCGGGTCTAAGTTTTCAGGATCTACTATGAAAGGATCAGTACGACCGTCGGGATCACTCAATTGAAGATACACCGGGTTTGCTTGGGGTGGTTGATCCTGTGGCATTGGGCCGGCCATGTCTACTGTATCAATAGGCAACCCACATGGTTGTACACGAACAATGAGATCACCTGCTTCAGATACTGAAAAACCAGCGCGCCCTTTGACATTAATGTCTCCCAAATAATTGCCGCATCCTGAAACAGTCAGGCCGCAGATTACTAAGGCTGCCAAAGTCTTGATTCGTCGTTCCTTCATCATAACTCCGTCTTCGTTGCACCCATCAGCAAAGAAAGGTACAGCGTTGTTTGGCTTTCACCCTGGTAGATAAGATCCACTTCTAGCTCAAAATAGCATCTGATAACTACGAAAGTGCTATCAGGGATGCAGAGAGGTCTAAGCTTTATTAGCTCATACACTAGGCACATCGTGAGATGGACTATCGCAACAGGTTGTAGATCTCTGAATTCAGCATGAATCAATTGTCTTTCGATGCCATTATCGCGTGAGGTTTCCGGCTCAGAAAGCGGTGGTTCAAGCTGCCTTGGAATTACGCTCCACGAAACCCTCAAGCCCCGGAGCTACCCACCCTACGGGGAGTGACCACAGGTGAGACAGTTCAGGTCTAAATGATGTGCGCTCCTCTTCAAGCACAAGCGCAGCAAAGTCTTCTTCGAGTGTTGCACTCATAAGAGATTGACCTGGAAAAACAAAAGAAATTTCACCAGGCGTGGAAAGAGCCGTCACAAACACCAGATGCACCAATTGCCCTTTATATATTTCTTCACGAGCAACATCAGCCTTGTTAATATTTTCCCATTCAAGAAAATGGTTCTTCAGCTTCCTACCCTTCAGAAGCTTTTCAATATAATCAAGTCCATCTGAGCCATCTAATAAACCTACGCAGCATTCATAGCTTGAATCCTGCTCAGAAAGGAACAAGAGAATCAGCTTGTCGGAATACATGCCGCAATTCTCCTATTCCATTCCTTATGTTAACTACGGTCTATCGTACACGGAAGATAAGCGTAGTTAGTTGCTGACTGACCGAAATACGGCTGAGCTCTTCCAAAAGACCCTCTACCGAAAATCTCTTTAGCAGCAGATCGATCAATTACCATTTGCCGAAGCGCAGACCGTAAAGACATCGAGGGCTGACCATACGAGTGAGACCTTCCAGCGAATACCCCATCTGACATGTCACACGAGCACCCAGCTTCAGAGCCAGCTAGAGCTCCAGACCAGCACACCACGCACCAGAGAACCCTTCAAAATCAGCATCACCCATCCCTTCACCTTGAGAAGCACCTACCCCCTCACTAGTACGCGGATAAATGATCGACTGCTCAACCTTCACCGGTAAACACGGCTCAACCCCTTGAGGAAACTCCCAACCCACAAAAGCAACCAAAGGCGTAACACAGCCCAAAGAGAAGTCATCCAACGTAAGCTCACGTGCCCTAATGACGGAACTAATAACACCAGATTCAAAATCCACATCGAAAATTGAAGCCATCGCCGATGGATCCGCGTTCAAAAAGTGCCCGGCAAGAACTAAACGAAGCTTAGATTTAAACAAGCGATCCAAGCTCTTTTTTCGGCTCCGACACAGAGTCAATGGAGACCAAAGACTCCCCGAAAAAAGCGGCTCTTGGTCTAATACGCAAGTTTTTCATAACTCCACCACCCAGATAAAAGGCAGGACCCTCGAACAAGGGGAAAGATTCCAAGCGAACCGTCCTCTCCAGGCTTCTAACTCTCGGTCACCTGGTTCGATTTATGGAAATAGCCCAAATCTTCCGCATCCAAACTCACTTAGTCATCAAAAAATCCGCCGTTCCTTGTGTGGAACGGCGGATTTTCTAAATTCTATCCAGCAGTTGGCTGAAAACCTCGACCGGGAAGATCCTGCGAATCCAAATCAGTTAGGACAGTATCCATGTTCACTGACAGCGTTGGCATGAAGAAAGGTCCCTGCAACGGAGTGGTGCATGCCAGGTTGTAATCAGGAATTACACCACCAGATACAAGACCAACCACACGACCATCTGCAATCAGCGGAGCACCCGAATCACCACGACCCGCACACACCTGAGACATCGTCATGCGCTCATCAGCAGTCCACACCAAACCACAGGTGTAGCCAGTAGCAACTCCGTTTTTGCATACTTCTTGGCCATTAGTCACGCCACCGCCGACAGCATTCGCGGTGACACCGTTGTAGGTATTGCTCAACTCTGCATTGGAACCGAACTCGATCACGGAGTAGTCAGCGTTAGGCGCGTTGTACACCACTGTTCCGGTATCGCCGACCCAGAAGGAGTCAGCCGAACGGACTGCATCGCCCGATTTTCCACAGTGACCTGCAGTGATACCGATCTTGCGCCCATCTGCATCAGTTCCAGTCACCGCAAGCGTGCACATGGAATTTCCGTTGAGATAGATCGGGGTACCGGGCCCATACAGGGATTTACCCTGTTCCTCTACAATCCTGGATTCTTCAGGAACTGCTGGCGCATCAAACCATGATCCAGGAACTCGGTGCAGCACCTCTCCTAGAGTTGCACCCATCACCTGGGATTGCAGATCGGTACGAATTTCATAGTTGGGCAGTGCCTTTTGAACTTCCTGCTCCACAACCTGAAGACTTTGCTCGACTACCTGGCCGCCAGAGGTTGGAACCTTATCGGCATACGGTGAAAGCGCTGCATCAATTTGGGAGTTTGCCTGATCATCAAAAAGTTCTGCTGCACTTCGGTCAAGACTCACGCCAAACTGCGACAACTGAGCATTCGCTTGATCTACGATCGCTGTCGTATTCACCCATTCCGATGCCGGAGCCTCAGCTGCGTTGGCCGAAGGTGACATGATGCTCACCCCCGCAACCAAAACAGATGTTGCAAAAATGGCGCGGCGTGAGACCGGTCTGCGCATAGATATCTTTAGTTCACTTTCATAACAGCAAAAGGGCAATGCACTACATAATGCCACGCTCTAGGTAACTTTTGCTTGCTAAAATTCGAAGTGTGACCTAGGTAATTCTGACTGGGAGAAATTTCACTTCATTTTCCGAAATACGCTCAAAGGCTACGTTAGGAAAGGGCTGTGAAATACCGAATATTTTCATACATTAAGGCTTTTGAACTGGGGAAACTCCATCTTTTAGATACACGCCCGCCTCGAAATGCCAAAGTAGCCCCATTTCTCATAATCCCCCATTTAGGGGTAATGATTTATTGGTGTCATGTCCACATTCAGAAGCAGATTAGCTCCTCCGCCTGCACCGCAACACCAAGATATGTATTCCCACACGTGTTATCCTCAAGAAAACAATGAGAAGGACTCCTCATGGATTCAAGTCTAGGCAGTGTTGTACTGATGCTATTTTCGGTAGTCCTTATAGCAGTCGTCTACACTTCTACAACGCGCATGGCCGCACAGGGGAAATTGGATCGCCATGGCTCGGCAGGAATTCGCACCCGCCATACTCAAGCTTCCGACGCTGCTTGGAAAAAGGGACACTCCGCTGCACTGCCACTTGTTTATAAAACTGGATGGGTCGCAGCTATAACGATCCCCATCGCAATTGTTACCGAACTAGCTCTCGGTAACCCCTGGGGCATTCTCACTGGCCTGGCCGGAATGCTGTGCGAGGTTGCCACCCTACTCTTAGCCGCCAGAGTCGCCAATCAAGCTGCCCGATCGGCCATATAGATAGGAATGCAAAAAATCCTCTCAACTGAAGTTGAGAGGATTTTTACTTAGTAGCGGGGGCAGGATTCGAACCTACGACCTCTGGGTTATGAGCCCAGCGAGCTACCGAGCTGCTCCACCCCGCGACGCGATGATTGTGAAACCATCTAATCTATTGCAATGATTGCTTTCACGCTCTGTGCAACGAGTAGAAACTATACAGAGCGCTACTGCAAACATCAAATCGCCAGTTCAGTGCGTTTTCTAACCAGGCCCAGCCACGCTTGATGGATGCGATAATCGCCGGTTTCCTCTGGGTGGAAAGAGAGCGCGATGATGTTACCTTGGCGCACACCGACCACTTCCCCACTGTTGAGAACAGCGATCGCTTCTACCGTAGGACCGAAAGCGGTGACGATGGGGGCTCGAATAAACGAGGCCTGCACTCCGGGGAATGTCACACCATCGAAGGAAACATCCACTGTGGTGTCGAAGGATTCGCGTTGGGTGCCAAATGCGTTTCGACGCACCACCACGTCCACTACCGCCAAGGTTTGTTGTCCCCTTGCTGGGTTGTCGAGGTGTTTCGCTAGATAGATCAGGCCAGCGCAGGTAGCGAAAACGGGTAGGCCGTCGCGAATGAGATTCGCTAAAGGTTCTGCCACGTCGAATGTCCGAGCCAGTTTGTCCAACACGGTGGATTCCCCGCCGGGGATGACGATGCCTTCGAGACCATCAAGGTCCTTTGGCACACGTACTTTTCGGGTCGTCGCTCCGAGAGCTTCCAAGGCGGTGAGGTGTTCTTCCACCCCGCCCTGGAGAGCTAAAACTCCAACGATCACCAGCCGCGCTCGGCGAGTCGGTGTGGTGCTGGGACGTCGGATACGTTGATGCCCACCATGGCTTCACCGAGGCCGCGGGATACGTCGGCGATGACGGAGGGGTCGTCGAAAAGCGTTGCAGCCTTGACGATCGCTGCGGCGCGGGCGGCTGGATTGCCGGATTTGAAGATGCCGGAGCCGACAAAGACGCCTTCGGCGCCCATTTGGCGCACGAGTGCAGCGTCGGCAGGGGTTGCGACGCCACCTGCAACGAAGGTGACCACAGGGAGCTTGCCGGTGGAGGCGACTTCGCGGACCAGGTCGTATGGTGCCTGGAATTCCTTGGCGGCGACGAAGAGTTCATCCTCATCCAGGGAGCGCAGGCGGTTGATGTCGCCGCGGATGGTGCGCAGGTGACGGACAGCTTCAGAGACATCGCCGGTGCCGGCTTCACCCTTGGAACGGATCATTGCAGCACCTTCGGTGATGCGTCGCAAAGCTTCGCCGAGGTTGGTCGCGCCACAGACGAAAGGAACGTCGAACTTCCACTTGTTGATGTGGTGCGTGTAGTCGGCAGGGCTGAGAACTTCGGACTCGTCGATGAAATCAACACCGAGAGCTTCCAGAACCTGAGCTTCCACGAAGTGACCGATGCGAGCTTTCGCCATGACCGGGATGGAGACCGCATTGACGATTCCTTCGATCAGGTCAGGATCACTCATGCGAGCAACGCCGCCCTGAGAACGGATATCGGCGGGAACGCGCTCGAGTGCCATAACTGCGCTGGCACCTGCATCTTCGGCGATGCGCGCTTGTTCAGGGGTGACCACATCCATGATCACACCACCCTTGAGCATGTCGGCAAGGCCGCGCTTCACACGAGTGGTTGCTTGGTAAGTTTCTTGAGTTTCGGTCATGACAGATGATCCAACGCCACAAAGTGGACTAGCGGTAGATCCACTTTCAGCCACTTGCATTAGACCACTTTTTTGAGGACGATGAAGCCATGCTTGCCGACCTTCCCATCGCCTTAAACCCACACGAACCAACATCCATCCCCACGCAGCTCACAGAACAGATCCGTCGTCTCGTGGCGAGGGGAATTCTCACCCCAGGAGACCCGCTTCCCAGCAGTCGCTCGCTATCCACCCAGTTGGGGGTATCCCGCGGCAGTGTGGTGACCGCTTATGACCAATTGGCCGGTGAAGGCTACCTCAGCACCGCCCGCGGTTCCGGGACAACGATCAACCCAGATCTGCATTTGTTGAAGCCGGTGGAAATTGAGAAGAAGGAGACGTCGAGAAGCGTCCCGCCCCCGCTGCTCAACCTGAGCCCCGGCGTGCCTGATACCGCGACGCTCGCCGATTCCGCATGGCGCGCTGCGTGGCGCGAAGCCTGCGCCAATCCACCCACGAACTCCCCTGATCAGGGACTTTTGAGGCTGCGGATCGAGATCGCCGACCACCTGCGCCAGATGCGTGGCCTCATGGTCGAGCCTGAGCAGATCATCGTCACCGCCGGTGCGCGTGAGGGGCTGAGTCTGCTGCTGCGCACCATGGATGCGCCTGCCCGCATCGGCGTTGAATCGCCCGGCTACCCCAGCCTGCGCCGCATCCCGCAGGTGCTTGGCCATGAGACGATCGATGTGCCGACCGACGAATCCGGCCTCGTACCCCGCGCGCTGCCTCACGACCTCAACGCGCTACTGGTAACCCCTAGCCATCAATATCCCTACGGCGGCTCGCTGCCCGCCGATCGCCGCACCGCGCTAGTCGCGTGGGCTGAGGCAAACGATGCGTTGCTTATTGAAGACGACTTCGATTCTGAGCTGCGCTACGTTGGTATGCCGCTTCCGCCGCTGCGTGCGCTGGCGCCCGATCGCACGATTCTGCTCGGCACGTTTTCCTCCGTGATCACACCACAAGTCGCCTGCGGATACCTCATCGCGCCGACGCCCCAGGCGCGCGTGCTCGCCACGCTTCGCGGGATTCTCGGCCAGCCAGTCGGCGCCATCACCCAACACGCGCTCGCTTCCTACCTCGCATCGGGTGCTTTACGACGCCGCACCCAACGTTTGCGGCGCCTTTACCGACACCGCCGCTCCATCGTCCAAGACACCCTCGGTGACCTCCCGAATACACAGCTTCGCCCCATCAACGGCGGTCTCCACGCTGTACTTCTGTGCGACAAACCCCAAGAGCTCGTCGTCTCTACACTGGCCTCCCGTGGCCTCAACGTCACCGCACTCTCCCACTACTGGGGCGGCACCGGCGCAGACAACGGCATCGTTTTCGGCTTCGGCTCCCACGACGAAGACACCCTTAGATGGGTGCTTGCTGAGATCAGCGATGCGGTGTCTCTGGGCTAAAGAAAAAACAGCCCGAGAGGAACGATCCTCTCGGGCTGTTTACTCAAACGCTACTGTGCGGACTGGTAGCTATCGACGGCACGATCAAGCGCATCGAGTGCACGACCATACTCTTCGAAAGAACCATCGCGAGCAGCTTCAAGGTTGCTCAACGCATCGTTGATAGCCGCGATTCCTTCCGCCTCACTCACCGGTGCAGTTGGGGTTTCGGTTGCAGGCTGATCAGTGTCAGTGTCCGTCTCATCAGTCGATGGCGTAGTAGTGGTGCCATCTACCTCTTCGATGTCCTGCGCTGCCTTCGGATCAATACCGACCTGTGATAGGGCTTCAGCGATCGTTGGTGCATAACCAACCTGACCCTTGTAGAAGACCAGCACGCGCAGAAGCTTCGGGAAGGCCGACGCCTGATCCTTACGCTGCGAGTAAATCGGCTCAACGTAGAGGATCTCTCCGCCACCGACTGGCAAGGTCAACAGGTTACCGTTGTGCAGATCATTCGATCCACGCCACAGTGTCTGGTCCTGAGCGACCTGGTCAGATGACATCATCGCATCCTGAGCCTGCTTTGGACCCTGGGTCACAGAATCGGTAGGCAGAACGCGAACGGTGATTTCACCATAGGTATTTGGGTCAGAAGACGCAGACATATGTGCAGAGAGGTACTCGCGCTGGAGACCACGGAACGGAGTGATCAGCTGGAAGCTGGACTCACCGGTTTCTGGGTCTGCTGCCACCACGTAGTAAGGAGGCTGCTTGAGTTCCTGGCGGCCCTCCGCTGCAGTTGGGTCACCTGGGACAGACCAGAACGCATCGTTGGTGAAGAATGTTCCAGAATCATCAACATGGTACTTGGACAGCATGTCACGCTGGACCTTGAACAGATCTTCTGGGTAACGCAGGTGTGCGCGAAGCTCATCGGAAATCTCCGACTCGTCCTTCACGGTGTCTGGGAACACGCCACGCCATGCCTTCAGAACAGGATCTTCGGTGTCGAATTCGTAGAGTTCAACAGTTCCGTCGTATGCATCAACAACAGCCTTCACGGAGTTGCGGATGTAACCGACCTTATCGGTGATCAGCGGCTGTGGGGTGCCGTCAGGCATGACAGCATCCTGAGTCGCTTCTGTCAGTGAGGTGCGAGTGGAGTAAGGAAGACTATCCAAGGTGGTGTAACCATCGACGATCCACTTGATACGACCATCAATCACAGTTGGGTAGGTCTTGGAGTCAGTGGTCAACCAAGGTGCAACCTTTTCCACACGGGAACGAGGATCGCGCTCAAAGAGAATCTTGGATTCGGAACCAACACGATCGGACAGGAGCATGTTCATTTCCTGGTAGCGCAATGCAAACATCGCACGGTTGACCATGTTTCCAATGTCCACGCCGCCAGCACCTTCGTAGGTGTAGCTGGAGGTGTCAGTGTCGTACTCGACTGGGCCGTCGCCGGTGTCACCGACAATTGCATAGTCAGCACCATCAGTCGCAGAAGCGATCAGTGGTCCGTAGTACACACGAGGCTCGTCGACCTTGATGCCAAGCTGTTCAGCATCTTCGCTTTCTGCAGCACGAGCATTCGACTGCAAATCAGAGACGGTGTAGACAGGGTAACCACCACGAGTGGATCCGACGTCGCGGGCGACCTCATCCACCTGGTTTGCTTGAGCTGCAATGAAGCCGTTGCCGTGGGTATAAACAGTGTGACGGTTAATCCAGTCCTGCTGGTTTTGCTGCAGGGCGTTTGGATCAAGCTCACGTGCTGCCACAACGAAGTCGCGGAGTTCGCCATCTACTTCAAAGCGGTCCATCGCCAGCTGGTCTGGGAAACCGTAGAAGTTTCGCAGCTGCTGTTGCTGGGTGAAGGTTGGTGACAGGATCTGTGGATCCAGCAGACGAATGTTAGAAATCGTCGCAGAATCAGCAGCGACCTCTTCATTAGTGGTCTCCCCTGCTCCCCAGTTTTCCTCGTAGGTGACATCGTCATCAGTGATGCCATAGGCATAGCGTGTCGATTCAATGTTTCGAGAAATGTACTCGGCTTCTTTTTCTGCACGGTTTGGCTGCACAGAGAAACGCTCCAGCATCAAAGGCCAAGCAGCACCAATGATCACAGAGCTCAGCAGCATCAGAACTACGGCGAGGCCCGGGATGCGGAGATCCTTGAGGAAGATCGCGGAGAAGAAAGCGATCGCAACAAACAAAGCGATAACCAACAGAATGATCTTCGCTGGCAGCTGCGCGTTGATATCGGTGTAGCTTGCACCTGTGAAGGTGGAGTTTTCCTTAGTCAACAGGTCATAGCGATCAAGCCAGTAGCCAGCGACCTTAACGAGCATCCACAGACCAGCAGTGACCGCAAGCTGTGTGCGTGCACCACGGGAGACAAAGGACTTCTGTCCTGTCATCTGGTTTCCAGCGCGAATGCCACCCATGAGGTAATGACCAACAAGTGCGATCAGGAAAGCAACGATCAAAATCATCGACAGGGAATCAGCGACAAGGCGAAGCATCGGAAGATCAAACGCGTAGAAGCCATAATCATGGCCGAACTGCTGATCAGAAACACCGAAGCTTTGGCCATTCATCCACATCTGAACAGTGCGCCAAGAACGCTGACCAATCAGACCTGCTAGCAGCGCGATAAACGCCGGAATGATCACCATGACGCGACGAAGGCTGTTTTCGATCATCTGACGGTACTGATACACAGGAGATTGCGTATCAAAAGCCGACATCTCATCAGGTCGAAGTTTCGTCACAAAGTAACCAGCAAGCCATGTGACAAACCCGGCAATTAGCGCAAAGATCACAAAGAGAACAATGCGAGTGACGATAACCTTGCTGAAAACGCCTCGGAAATCGACTTCACCGAACCAAAGCCAGTCGGTGTAGAAGCCAACGCTCATTGGGGCGATGAGGATGATCAACGCGATAATGGCGAAGATCCATGTCACCGCCTTGGGAGGTCGCTTGATCGGTTGGGGAGGAGGTGTGAGACCAGTCGACAAGACAATATCCTTATATGTACGTGATTATGCGTTTCTCCCCCACTCTACGGTTTAATCACCTATAAAGGCCAACAAGTAGTTCACAAAAGGAAAAAATTATGAACGATTCCATTTTTAGTCCCCAAGCACTGAATAAAGCGATGCTCGAAGCCGTCGAGTTTATCCACGCCGAAGGTTGGGACGCCGGCCCTACCTTGTTCGCATTGGTTCCCACTGAAATGCTGGTAGATACCCTTGATGAGACAGCTGACGATTCCCCACTGACCCTCGTGGTGCAGGACAACCTCCCTGACAACTTGCTGCCAGGTTCCGAAGCGTTAGGTGACTATGTGTCCCGTTTGGCGTGGCCAGCAGAGATTGCCGGCGCGGTGTTGGCTCAGGAAATTATGTTCACCGATGCTGCCGTTGCAGGCTCAGAGCCACGACCCGCTCGTCTTTTTTCCGGCGTTTTGCGCGGCGAAGCAGAACTCACCCTTCTGCAGCTTCGCCCCACCGAAGAGGAATTGGCAGAACGCGGACCGTTTGCTGAAGATGAAATCGAACTGCGCGGTGGTCCAGGGGTTGCACCGGGTGTAATCGCAGCACTGCGCTACACCCTCGAAGCGGACCCAGACGAAATCTAAAAACTGACTTTTCGTCCAGGTTCGCTAGGATAAATTAAGTTAACCCCGCCCACAATTTATTTGAGGAGTTCACACTGTGGCGTCCACCCCGCACAAGCATGTCCGCGTTGCACTGGGATTAGTGGCGCTCATTCCTCTTTTAGCTGCATGTACGGGCGGCGGATCCACCGAAACTTCCACTGAATCCACGGCAGAAACAACTCCTGCGACAACAACGGAAGCAACGACAACTCCTGCTACCACTGCTTCGTCTTCAGTAATTGAAACGACAGAGTCAAGCACTGCCGAAACGTCGACGAAAGAGAGTGGGGAGACGTCGACAAGCAAACCTCGTATGACCAAGGACGTTGAAGTCGCCTATAAAGCTTTCTCCTCGCTCGCGCCCGTCGAGCTTTTTGAGCAATTCGAAACCTGCGACCCGTCAGGGGTCGAGGATTCCTTCGCGTGCAACGGGCCGGAAGTTGGCCAATTCCAATTCTTTGACAATGCGTCGAAGGCCACGAGCACGACGCAGCTGCTCACGGAACTGCGCAGCTCACGCGTGGTTGAGGATTCCGGATCCAAGGTTGTGGGCTGGACCACGATTGGCACGATGTCGATTATCACGGTCGTTGATAATGACCAAGGCCTAGTGCTGCAGCAAATGGTGTCGTCCGACAAAATCGATCCGGAGGAACGCATCTACGAACTTGGGCTGTCGACACCGAAGGACACTGAAGAGTCCTCGGAAGAAACCTCAGCGTCTAAAAACTAGCCACACGTCTGGAAATCAGAGCCCTCGTTGTAGGCAGCCATCTGATCGATTGCCTGAGACAACGAATCCACCTTCAAGATCGTCATATCCTGAGGCTTCGCACTCATCGCCTCCGCACAATTGTCCGCAGGGCTCAAAAACACTTCCGCGCCCGCGTCCTCCGCAGCGCGCACCTTGTGCGCAATACCGCCAATCGGGCCCACCGACCCGTCCTCCGCGATGGTGCCAGTGCCAGCGACAAACTTGCCACCATTCAGCGCGCCAGGCGAAAGCTTATCGACGACCGCCAACGAAAACATCATGCCAGCGCTCGGACCACCGATATCTTCCAAGTTGTAATCAACCTCAATCGCGCTCGAAGGCACCGACAACATTGAAATACCCAACAACGCCACCGAAGAATCATCCGGGTGTTCCCTCAAAGTGATGGTTGCTTGAGATTCCGCATCGTTTCTCTCGTAGGAAATCGTGATCTCATCGCCGGGAGCTTTCGATCGCACGATGGTTTGTGCATCGCCGGGAGTGGAGATTGCGGTGCCGTCGATGCTGAGAAGTTTGTCGCCGGGTTCGAAAATTCCGGTTGCGGCGCTGTCGGTGAGGACTTCTGCAACTTCAACTTCGACGGGAATGTTGAGGTAATTCATCGCGGCGATCGTTGCGGAAGACTCCGAAGAGATGAACGCGGTGCGGTTGGATTCTTCGACTTCCTCAGTGGATTGGCCGGGAGGGAAAACCTGCTCGATGGGAACGATTGTGTCATTGGTAAACAGCCATCGGGAAATTACCTGCGACAATGTCATGCCGGAACGAACCGACACAGTGGTCATGTTCAGGTTACCTTCGGTCTCATCCAGATCAGCGCCACTGATGGACACAACATCCTCGCCGTCGACCTGACCAAGTGTATCGATCGTCGGTCCTGGGCCTTCAGCGGCATAAGGCACGCTCAAGTTGATGTTTGTTCCCGGAATATGGTCAATGCTTACCAACGATGCCAGCAGCACCAAAGGGATAGCACCCCACGTCAGAGTCTTGATTCGGCGATTCACGAATATCCACCCTACAACCTGTGTTCGCTTACAGCGTTGTTCGGATCGTAGCAATAGGAAATAGTTGCCTTGTAGATTGGTAAATATGAACTCTAATGGCTTTGGTTTCTCTTTTGGCAACAACGATGACGACGATGACAAAAACCGCAACAACGACCCATTCGGCCTTTTCGGTGGCAACTTCGGATTCGGAGGACAAGGTGGCGCTGGTGGCCCCGGCGGATTAGGCGATATTTTAAACCAGTTCGGCCAGATGCTGTCCGGAATGGGAGATTCGATGAACTCCCCCGAAGCAGCAGGCCCGGTTAATTATGATTTAGCGGCACGCATCGCCCGCCAGCAGATTGGTCGCGTAGCGCCGGTGAAGGATTCTGAGAAGGAAGCAGTCGAAGAGTCCCTTCGCCTTGCTGAACTCTGGCTCGATAACGCCACCCAGCTCCCCACTTCCGGGCACCGCGTCGAAGCGTGGAATCCAGAAAACTGGTTAGAAAACACCCTGCCTGTGTGGAAGCGTCTTGTCTCCCCTGTTGCGGAGCAAATGAACAAAGCCCAATTAGAAAACCTCCCTGAAGAAGCCCGCGAGATGATGGGCCCGATGTCTTCTTTGATGAACTCCATGTCTTCGATGAACTTCGGAGTTCAATTAGGAAATGCGCTGGGCGACCTCGCAAAGCAGACCCTCACCGGCTCTGACTTCGGTTTGCCTATCTCCCCAGTCGGCGTCTCTGCCGTCCTGCCCGGCAACATCGCCGAAGCATCCAAGGGCCTCAACGTGGCACCGCAAGAAATGCTCGTTTACATCTGTGCCCGCGAAGCCGCCCGCCAACGCCTCTTCAAGCACGTGCCGTGGCTTGTCGAGCGCCTCGTTTCCTCCGTTGAGGAATACGCCGTCGGCCTAGAAATCGACACCTCACACATCCAAGAGGCCATGGGCAACTTCCAAATGGACAACCCAGATCCTGAACGCCTCCAGGAAATGATGAACGAACTCCAAGGTATGGACCTGTCCCCACGCATCGGATCCCGCAACGCCAACGCAGTATCCCGCCTGGAAACTCTCCTCGCACTCGTCGAAGGCTGGGTCGACATCGTAGTTACCCAAGCCCTGAGCGAACGCATCCCATCCACCGACGCCATGAACGAAGCCTGGAAGCGCCGCCGCGCAACCGGCGGATCCGCAGAACAAGCATTCTCCCAGGTAGTCGGCATTGAGCTCGGCGCACCGAAGGTCTCTGAAGCAGCTGAACTGTGGCGCCGAGTCGAAAACGCAGTAGGGGTAGAACGCCGCGACGCAGTCTGGAACCACCCCGACTTCCTCCCAACCGCCGAAGATATCGACAAACCAGCCGAATTCATCGACGCACTCCTCGGCGAATCCGACGGCGAAGACTTCGACCCCATCGCAGAAATCACCGCCCTGGAAAAACTGCTTGCGGAAGAGGCGGAGAAGAAAAACGATTCCGAAGATGATTCCGAGGACGACGGTTCTGAAGGAACCTCCGACAAGAACTAAACCTTCAGCCCCACCGCTGATACGCCTCCAAATAGCCCTTGGCCCTCTCGGCCAGGGGCGTTTTGTCTGCCCACTCCCAAAACTCCGCCGAATGCCCCGCAATAAACGTATGCGTCAGCTCATGCACCAACACCGCATCCAACACATAATCCGGCACATGCTTTAAACGATCCGAAATCCGAATCTCCGCAGTCGCCACCGTGCACGACCCCCACCGCCCCTTCTGATTACTCACCCACCGAATACTTTCCACCCGCGCCCGCCCCTCCAACACAGTCTTGTTCAACTTATGGGCGCGCTCAATCAGGTCGGCGTCGCTTGAGACGGCCGATCGGGTGCGTCGCTTTAGCTTTGCGACGATCTCCCCCACCGCTTTTTCTTCCTCCGCTTTAGACATCCTCGCAGGGATGCGCACCTGGATTTGCCCGTCCACAATTCGAGCTTGAACAGTTTTGGTGCGTTTCGCTGAACGGATGACCTCAATCGCTGGCATCTCTGGCTTTTCCTGCATGACAGATGATTGTAACTGTGATGAAATAAGGCCAGATGAAGTAACTGTGATGAAATAAGGCCAGATGAAGTAACTGTGTCGATTAAGTTTTGGGGGAAATTTTTCAGATGACACACATCGCTTTAGCCAACTCTGCCCAAGTTCTGATCCGCCCGGATTCTGCGATTCAATTCGGCATCGACGCCACCCGCGCTGGCGTCTTAAATATCGATCCATCGCTGTCGTCGCGAGTCGTCCCGGTGCTGCGGAATCTGCGGACCGCCCGACCGATCGTTGATGTCATCGCCGACCTCACGACTGCAGGCCTCGCACCCACCGCTGCGAGCAGTTTGCTCGAGGACCTTTTAGAATTCGGTGTGGTCCGCGAATCGGTGGCGGCGCAGGTGTTGCTGTTCGGGGACGGTTCGCTTGTCGACGTCACCTCCTTCCTTTTGGAAACCTCCGGCTTTGTTCCCAGACCCCAGATCATCGATGAGTCGCCTCGAGAGTTTTTCGAGCTTCCCTCCAGCCACATTTTGGTTCTCAACAAGCTCGCACATTCCCAACGTTTATCCCCGCTGCTTCACAAATATGCGCCGACGTATCTGTGCGCCGCGATCGTCGATAATCGTGGCATCATCGGCCCGGGCCGGAGATCACGATCGGGGCCGTGTTTGATGTGTGTGGATCTGCATCGCTGCGATATCGATCCGCATTGGCTCTCGATTATCAATCAGCAACCCAACGGTCCCACCTTTCCTGATCCCGTCACGGAGATGGCGACGGCTGCCCGACTCGTCGCCTGGGTCACTGCCGATACATGGTTGCCCGGCGTTGTGGAGGAAGTAAACCCCCACGATCGAACAAACTCGGTACGCACCCTCCCTGTGCATCCAAAATGTCCGATGTGTTGGAGTTTAGGTTCCTAAAGTGCTCCCAAAATCGCGAGCACGTCATCGCCATAGTTCTCGATCTTCATCGGCCCCACACCCGGCACGCTGAGCAATTCGTTTTCGTTGGTGGGGTTCATTTCAGCGATCGCCATCAACGTTGCATTGCTGAACACCATGTACGCCGCTTTGTTTTCGCGCTTCGCGGTGTCATTGCGCCACGTTCGCAGCTGTTCGAAGACTCGTTCATCCGCTTGGATTGGGCAACTCGCACACCGACCGACAGCTTTTTCGGCAGGGCTTGAAAGAACCGATCCGCACACTCGGCAGTTTTTCGGACGATTGCTGCGAGGTGTGCCCGATTCGGAGGCCATCTCCACGACTATGCCATCGAGGAATCGACTCCGCTTTCTCGATTTCCGTCCGCCTTCTTGCCTCGCGAGTGCCCAACTGCAGTGGAGGTGTTCGCGGGCACGGGTCACACCGACATAGAACAGGCGACGTTCCTCTTCGATTGCTTCATCGCCAGATTTAATGGCGTGGCTGATCGGTAACGTGGAATCGACAAGTCCGACAAGAAACACCGCATCCCATTCGAGGCCTTTCGCCGCGTGTAGCGATGCCAAGGTGACACCTTCGACGGTCGGCGGATGCTTCGCCTCTTGGCGTTCCCGAAGTTTCAGCAGCAAGCCTGTGAGATCCAAATCTGGTGTGGCTTTAACAAGGTCTTTCACCAGATCGACTAAAGCGTTGAGCGATTGCCAGCGTTCCCGCTCTTGGGCACCGCTGGGCTCTTCCGAACTCAACCCAAGTGGCACGAGTGTGCGTTGCGTCAGACGCACCAGATCGCTTTCATCGACGTCGCGTTGGGAAGTGCGGATCAGTTGACTCAGGGCTTGGCGAATTTCTGGGCGGGTGAAAAAGCCTTCGCCGCCGCGTACCTGATATACGATGCCGGCGTCGGCAAGCGCTTGCTCGAAAACCGCCGACTGCGCGTTGATGCGGTACAAAACGGCGATTTCTGAGGCCTGGACGCCGTTTTTAAGCAGCGTCAAAATGCGGCCCGCAACTTCGCGGGCTTCGGTGGGTTCGTCGTCGAAAGCCGAAAATTCGGGCTCCGGCCCGGCGATCCGCATTCCCTGAAGCTCTAGGCGCGTGCCAGCAACGCGCCCCCGCGCCTGGCCGATGACGGTATTGGCCAGCGCGGTGACTTGCGGCGTTGAGCGGTAGTCGCGCTGCAGCTTGACGACGGTTGCCTCCGGATATTTCCTCGAGAAATTAAGCAAATATTCAGGTGTTGCCCCCGTGAACGAATAAATCGTCTGGTTCGCATCGCCGACAACCGTCAGGTCATCGCGATCGCCGAGCCACGCATCGAGCACCCGCTGCTGCAGAGGCGTCACATCCTGATACTCATCGACCACAAAGCTGCGATACTGCTGGCGGAACTCCTCCGCCACCGCCGGGGAATTCTCCAACGCGCCGGCGGTGTGAAGCAACAGATCGTCGAAATCAAGCAACATCCCCTCAGGGGTTGCCTTCATGTTTTCGTATCGCTGATACACCTCAGCGATTTTCTCCGCGGGTGCCGGAGGGGTCCTCGTACCCAAACGATCCGGATACTGCTCAGGTGTAATCAACGACGCCTTCGCCCACTCAATTTCACCCAAAATATCGCGAACTTTTTCAGTCTGCGATTCCAACCGCGCACCACGAACCGCACGACCCACAAGTTGAAACTTATTATCCAACAGGCGCCACGGCAGATTACCCGCCACCTGAGGCCAAAAATACAACAACTGCTTCCTCGCTGCTGCGTGGAATGTCCTTGCCTGCACGCCACCGATCCCCATGAGATTCAAGCGATGACGCATCTCCCCTGCCGCGCGGGATGTAAACGTCACAGCAAGAACACGATTCGGGCTCACAAAACCCTGATCAATCAGATGCGCGATGCGATAAGTAATCGTTCGAGTTTTACCCGTGCCGGCTCCGGCGAGAATGCACACTGGTCCGCGAGGCGCAGAAGCAGCGATGCGTTGATCCTCGTCGAGGTCCTGCAAATTGATCACTGTAAAAAGCTCCCTTAGTTTTGTTTATCTCGCGCCCAGGCGTTGATCATGTCGTAGGCAATCGATCCGGGTGGGGCGATCGGAATCTTACGATCGATAATGTCTAGTGGCGAAGCCCAGATTGTCTCCGCTAATTCACCATCAGTTTCGCCTTGAGGCAACTCATCTTCCGTGAAGCCCTTCATACCCAGCATCAGCGAACCAGAGATCGGCCATGGTTGAGACGACACATAGGAAATCTCAGATACCCGGCGCGCCGCTTCCTCGAACACTTCTCTGGTGAATGCGTCTTCCAGCGACTCACCATGCGAAACATAACCTGCGATTAATGAATAGCGTTGGCGTTTCTGCGCATTCATGCCCAGAAGCAAACGATCCTCACCTCGCAGCTCCACAATGCCGATCACCGCTGGATCCAATCGGGGAAACAATGGCTTGCCACTCGCACCGTAAGCAACGCTATGTTCCCGATAGGTTAATTCACTGCCATCGTGGGGATCGAATCGCACTAACTCGCGGTTGCGGAGCAACGATACGCATGCGTCGACTTCCCGAGAACCCAGATCGCGGGGTGCCGTCGGCGTACCTAAACTTTCGATCTCTTCAAGGGTAACTCGCACCGTGCCGAGGTCGGGGCCGACCGATACGATGTCTCCGTCGCGCTCGGATAGAAAGACGATTGATCCGTTGACGGCGATTTCATCGTTGGGGCCGATGGGAAGAATTCTCATTTGTCATTTACCTCCTCGCTAAATACTCGGCGAACGTAAAGGAGACGATCGCCGGGCTCTACTGTTTCTGCTTCTGGGGAGTCGATGCGGTAGAGCTCACCGGATCGAACAACACCGAGGACGATGTCAGCGAGGTGTCGTGGGTTGGAGCCGATTTCATCCTCACCGACTAGTCGTTCGGCAACGGAGAATCCTTCGTCGGGTGAGAGGAGGTCTTCCATCATCTCCACAACCGATGGGGTAACTGTTGCCAGACCAAGCATTCGGCCAGCGGTTTCTGAGGAGATCACTACTGAGTCCGCACCGGATTGTTCGAGGAGGTGTTGGTTTTCAGATTCTCGGACACTGGCCACAATCATTGCCTGCGGCGCGATTTCTCGCACCGATAGAGTCACCAGAACTGCAGTATCGTCCAGGTTCGGTGCCACGACGACGGCGCGCGCTCGTGACACGCCAGCTAGACGCAACACATCTGCTTTTGTGGCGGAGCCTTTGACTGTGACGAGTCCGCTGTTGTTGGCGGCATCGAGGGAGACTTGGTCGGTGTCGATAACAACGATCTGGTTGGCGGGGACGCCGTCGGCAAGCAGTGCAGCGACCGCGGAGCGACCTTTGGTTCCGTATCCGACAACGACGGTGTGGTTGCGCATGCGTTTTCTCCAACGTTGGATTTGCAGGGCCCGGCGTGATTCTTCGGTGAGCACTGACAAGGTGGTGCCGACCAGGAGGATCAGGAAGCCGATGCGTGCTGGTGTGAGGACGATGATGTTGATTAGGCGTGCCGATTGCGTCACCGGGGTGATATCGCCGTAGCCCACGGTGGTCAACGAGACTGTGGAATAGTACAACGCGTCGATGAACGTGAGGTCTTCGGAGTATCCGTTGCGGTCAAAATAGACAACCATGGTGACGATAACCAGCAGCACCATCGCGTATCCGATGCGCGTTAAAATCAGCGCCCAGGGGCTTCTTTTCGCAGCTTGGGGGATACGAATAATGCTCAAAAGTGCATGATCCGGCAGATCCGCGAGTTCACCATCGTTTTTCATTCGGCCCATTGTTCACCGTCCTTTCATTCTTGTTTGATCTTAGGCGCATCATTCCTGACTGAGCAGCCGGGCTAGTTCTTCTTGAGTCGGCAGATCGTTCGGCTCAAAGGTGTGATCGTGGGCGACGTAATGAAATGCTGCGCGGACTTCTTCAGGTTCGAGGCCTTTGAGTCGTGCCCAGGCGAGTCTATAGACAGCGAGCTGGATGATCGCTGCGTCCATTTCGGGGCCGGTTGGGGTGCGTCCGGTTTTCCAGTCGACCACCATCCAGGTGCCATCGGTGTGGAAGACAGCGTCCATGCGGCCGCGGATGACGTGTTCGCCGATCGTTACTTCGAAGGGATGCTCGACGAATTCCGGTGTGCGGTTTTCCCAAGTAGAGCCTAGGAACGCGTCGCGGAGTTCGATGAATGCGTCATCCGAGTAGTCCTCGTCGATGCCGGGGAGCTCGGTTTCGTCGAGAAGCGCGGTGCTGCCAAACCGATCTTCGAGCCATTGGTGGAACAGTGTGCCGCGTTTTGCGTAGGTGTTTGGTTTGAACGGGACAGGGCGACGCATTCGTCGGGCGAACTGTTCGGGATTGTTTTTCATAGAGACGAGGTCGGTGGCCGTGAGTTCGCGGGGCGTTTCGACTTCGACGTTGGGGTTGGAAAGGCGGCGGTGTTCGTCGATAAGCGCGCTTACCTCTTTTTCCCACAAGCTTTCCAGCCCGCCCTCGTTGTTTGGCTCGGCGCGCGGGCCGCGCACCAAATCCGCGCCGGAGGAGTCAGCGGTGAGCAGTTGCGGGAAGACGCCTTCCGCAGGTTTTTGCTTTTCGACGTCCCCCTCTTCCCCTTCCCACCACGACACCACGCACTCCGGCGCTTTATCCCGAAGGATCTCCAAGTGGCCGTAGGGAACTTTCGCCTTTGTGCCACTTTCATCAAGCGCCGAACCCGTCACGAGCAACACCCGTTCGCTGCGCGTGATACCGACATAAAACAGTCGCGAATTTTCCTCCCGTAACCCCTCACGCACTTCACTGGTGTACTCCTTGCCGGAATCTTCCAGAGCTTTGCGATCGTCCGCCTCAGAGGTATCCATCTCTGGGGCGCCGGTCCCGGCATCGCCACGAAGCGACGACGGGATCATCGTGACATTTTTCAACCACGTCGAAGCCTTCGCATCATAGGTCGACGCATCGGCATGCAACACCGAAACGATATCCCACTCCAAACCCTTAGCCTTGTGGACAGTAAGGATCTGCACACGATCGCTGCGAACCGTCACCTCACCCGGCTCAAGGCCCTCTTCCTGATCCTTCGCGAGCTCAAAATAGTCCAACAGCTCAGGCAGCCCAATGCCACCGTGACTTGCGACCTCTTCTGCGAACTTATCCAAATGCACCGTTCCAGCAGCACCATCGGCGTGAGGATCCTGCCTCGACAACACCTCCGTGCGAATATTGAACACAGTTTCAATATCGGCAAAAATGTCCGCCACCGAACGACCCAAGCTGTACTTACGCAAATATCGCAACTGAGTGGCCAGTCGCTTCAAACGACTCAACCCCTCCTCGCTGAAACGATCGCCCTCACCCAAATCGGCAACCGCATCAGCTAGACCAACCACAGCTTCCGGTTCAATCGCAGTCGCTTCCTCAATAATCGCATCAAGCTCCGCTAATGGATCTGGGTTCTTCTCTCGACGCTCACGAGACACACGACCCGCAATATTGCGCGCACGACCCTGCAACCGCTGCAAATCCGCCACACCCAAACCCACATGCGGGCCCGCCAAAATACGCAACGCAGCCCGATTATCTTGAGGACGCACGAGCATAGTTGCTAGAGAAATTAGATCGGCAATCTCAGGGATATCCAACAAACCAGACAGTCCGACGATCTCCACGGGGATGCCACGCTTGGTCAGCTCCTCCGCCATCGGTGCCGAATGACGCTTCTTACGCACCAACACCGCAGCAGTGAATGTGCCCTTCTCCTCCCGCGCATTCCAATGCTTCACCATCTCATCAGCCACAAACTCACGTTCCTGCGCCGCCGTACCAAACCATCCGAGCGACACTTCACCGGTCGGTGCGCCTTCCCGAGGCTGCAGCGGCTGCACCGTCCGAGTCGGCGCATCGGGCGACCCAAGCACCTCCCGCGAAACTGCGTTGGCAAGGGTGAGGACTTCTGGTGGGTTTCGCCAACTTGTGGTCAACTCGTTTTTCGGTGCTCTCGTTTTTCCATCGAGATGGATGACGGGGAAATCGTCAACGAAATTCTCCAAGTTCGCCGCTGTCGCACCTCGCCAACCATAAATCGCCTGCATTGGATCGCCCACAGCATTAACAGTGAGACCAGGATCGGTGCCACCGAAAAGACTGCTCAACAACACACGCTGCGAGTGGCTGGTGTCCTGATACTCATCAAGCATGACAACGCGGAACCGTCGCCTCTGCGAATAGCCCACCTGAGGATGCGTCGATGCGAGATGAGCTGCCTTAGACATCTGCTCACCAAACGTCACCACCGCCTGATTGTGCAGTTCCTCTTTCAAAGCCTTCACGAGGGGCAAGTACTGGAGGCGAGCGATCTGCGTATCCCGCCACTTCGTCATTTCGGCGTTCAGGTTGTCACGTTGGCCCTTGCCCTTGGGGAGTTCGTCGAAAAGCTTAATGAACGGATCGGACTCCTCACGGATAACCTCTGCGGTAACCATGTGGTTGTCCATTTCGGATACCAGCTTGAGGAGGTATTCCGTGACAGTGGCCGACGTTTGGGTGGCGGTGAGCTCACCGTCGTAGTTGTTCACCACGTTGCGAGCGATGTGATAAAGCTCCGTTTGTGTAATCAACCTTGCGGAAGGTTCTACTGGAAGCAGCAATCCGTATTCTCTAATCAACGTGCCCGCATAGGAGTCATAGGTGGATACCGTTGGGGTGATCGCCTGAAGGTTTTTCTCCAACTGGCCGGTGGGATCAATGTCTTTCAGGCGAGGCACACCAGCAAGAGTCTCCAAACGCTTTCGGATGCGCTGCGACAGCTGTTGCGCCGCCTTCCTGGTAAATGTCAGACCCAGCACTTGATCTGGGGCGACGAATCCGTTCGCTACCAACCACACCACTCGTGCAGCCATCGTCTCCGTTTTTCCTGCGCCGGCACCAGCCACTACCAACAGTGGGCCGGGTTCGGATCCAATTATCGCAGATTGCTGATCAGTTGGCGCATGCTCTTGTCCCAAATATTGGGAGAGCAGTCGAGGAGAAATCCTAGGCATGGATGACACGTCCTTCGGGTTGAACTGGACACAGGCTTCGAACGGGACACGTCGAGCATGTGGGATTTACTCGGGCGAGCAGATTGGGGCCGCGGAGGTGTTCTGCCAAGCCGGGGAGCATCGCTGCGAAATCGTCGAGATCTTCTTGAGTTTTCGGATCCTGCATTCGCTGGCCGACTGCCTTGGTGTCGGTTGCTGGGTAGACAAGCAATCCGCCGCCTACAGGATCGGGGGTTTCGCCGGGATTGGGGTCACTGATTTTGTCACCATGCAGCACGCCTTTCGACAACGCCAATTGATACGCAAACAACTGTGGGTGATCGCCCATGTCTTTTGCAGCGATTTGAGTTTTGCCCGTTTTGAAATCAACAACCACCAACTCGCCGGATTTGTTTCGCTCCAAACGGTCCATGCGACCACGGATCGATACGGAGTCATCGATGGTCACCGATACGTCCATCTCCGTTCCCACTTCCGTAAAATCGGCGCGAGAAGTCTTCAGCCAGGTATCGGTACGTGAGAGGATGCGTCGAAAAGCAATTTCGGTGCTTTCGCGCGACCAGCTCGGCACGTTCGCCAGCTGCATGTAGGCGCTGGTCACCTTCTCTTCGGCGAGCGCCGCATCGACGCCACCGGCGACCGCCTCCGCAAACGCGTGCACCAAGGTGCCCTTGAGCATCGCGATCGGCGTTTCCTCCTCACTGTCCAAACGATCCAACACAGCGCGCAGCGGACAATTCAACAACTGCTCAATCCGCGACGGCGACAACGACACCGCCCCCTTGATCAACTCCTCATCAGTCGACGGAGTGCGCAGATTCGTCCACTCGGCAGGATTCGCACCCGGAATCCCCGCCTCCGCAAGCCTCGACAACTGCCTCGCAGCCTGCTTCCGACGCGGATCCCGCGGATCATTCACCACACGACGCAACTCAGCAACCATCGCAGGAATCGACAACAACCGATGCCCAATCTCCTCAGGTTCCGCGATCGCCGAAGCTTCCTCCCCCTCGAGAACAACGATCGGTTGACTCAGCAATTCCAAAAACCGGGAGGGTTCGCGGACTTCGTCGGAGTCGGGGGAATTCACAGCGGTAACCAGGAGCGATTCGGTGGATCTGGTGGTGGCGAGGTAGAACAGTCGGCGTTCCTCCGCCAGTCGTTCGGCGGATCGGGAAATGATGATATCGGGATCAATACCCTCATCCACCAAATCGACGAACTCTTCCTGACCAAGCAGCGTGCCAGTTTCACCGAGCGACGGCCAACTGCCCTCCTGCACCTCAGCAACGATCACGCGCTTCCACTCACGACCCGTCGTCGCGTGCGCCGTCAGCACCTCGACGGCCTCCGGGATCGCGCCGCGTCGCTCACGCATGCCGGTCGGAAGTTCCTGCTCAGAAATATGCAGAATGAAACTCCGCACGCCCGCTGACGGGTAGCGCTCCACGTAGTCGCCGGCGGCGTCGAAAAGCGCCATCATCGCATCCAAATCGCGATCGGCCTGGGACCCCGATGCGCCGCCTCGGAGGCTGATCGCGGACAACGAGTTCGACAGATCGGTCGCCGACCACAGCGCCCACAACACCTCTTCGATACTGCCGTGTTCCGCGAGCGCTTCACGACCCGCTTCCAACACAGATCGCACCCGCTCGAGCAAATTCAGCTCACGATCGGTCAAAAAGCCCAACATCTCCGCATCCGACTCTTCGAGCAGGCTTCTGAGAACCTCGATCGCTCGCCTCTGCCCACCCATCTTCATCTCCGCCTGCCGCAACCCGCGCAGCAAACGACGCAGAGTCACCGGATCGGCGCCACCGATCGGTCCTAGGAGAAGATCCTCCAACTCGATGGCGTTGAGCGATTCCGTCAGCGCGCGCAGCCCGAGAATCATTGCGGCAACGATGCGTTGTTCGGCGAGCACCACATCAGTCGGGCTGATGTGCACGGGCACGCCGGCGGCCAGCAGGGTGCGCCGAATCGGCGCAATCATGCCGGCCGAGCGCACGATAACAGCGATCTCCGACCAGCTGCGCCCATCAATGAGATGCGCGCGCCGCACCGTGTCAGCAAGCAGGTCCGCATGCGCCGACTCGGTCTCTGCCACGACAATGCTTGTCGACGCTTTCCTCCTCCCCTTCAACACCACCTCGTGATCCACACTCAACTTGGTGAGAAAATCCGGATTCGCACCACGGAACCTAAACACCGACTGCTGCGGATCACCCGCCACCACAGCCAATTCCGCCTCAGGAAAAAACCGCGACACAAGTTCCGCCGACTTCGGATCCAAATGCTGCGCATCATCAATAAACACACCGCGATACTTCACCGACGGCTCAGGACCACGCAGCGCTTCAGTCACCAACTCAGACGCAGAAAAACTATGCGCCCCCGACAGCTTCATCACCTGCTTGTACTCACGAAGGAACTCACCCGCAGCAACCCAATTGGCGCGCTCAAATCGCTCCCCCAATTCCACCAACTCATCAGGGCCCACACCACGCTCCACCACACGAAGCAAAAAGTCACGCAACTGCCTAGCGAACCCCACCATCCGCAAACCCTCACGCTGCTCCTGCGGCCACCCACCCCGACCATCATCAGCATGACCACGCAGCAACTCCCGAATCACCGCATCTTGCTCAGCGCCCGTAATCAACCGCACATCATCATCCGACGCATCACGAACCAGCGCGAAAGCCACCGAGTGCACCGATCGCACCAACGGCCCCTCCGACACATAATCCATCTGGGCTACGGATTCCGAGATCTCTTGCCTCAAGCGACTCGCCGCCTCTTTCGACGTGGCGACAACCAACATCGACGACGGCTCCCACCCTTGGCGAATGCGTTCAAGGACAGTATCGACAACAGCGGAGCTCACCCCCGAGCCCGCCTCACCAGTCACCCGCCACAAACCGGTGCCTTGTTTAACTAAATGCGAAACTTCGCCCTCCCACGAACGAGGACGAAGCTTGGATGTTGGCTTAATCAGCCGAACTTGTGGATCCGATGGAATGGGTGGTTTATATTCCGACATACCTCAAATCTTGTCAGAAACATACGACACGAGTGTCGATTCCACCCTGTTTAGGTTCGAAATAACATTCGGATCGTTGTTCTCAGAGAACTCCTGCAAGTTTCGACGGAACAAAAATGCCCTCAAAACCAGCTGCTCAATTTCCGGCAAATGCGAAAACCTCCGCAGAATTCCCTCATCAACCGCACCCAGCAGCAACCCATCAACGATCACCAATGCCGCAGTGAAACCATGCGGACGCAGCACTGGCACCAAATCCGTCACTGCAGGTGGCTGAGTTCCCGCATACAGCGTTGTCGCCAACATATCCGCATGACCAACCTGGTTCACGCGATTAATCGGCTCCAACAATTCACCGATTCGACCGGGCTGCTCTTCCCAGGCCTGCACATCAGCACGGTTAAACACATTGTCCACAGGTTCCGGTGCATGCGTATCCACTAATGCATCTGCCAAACGAAGACCCGCCACAACGGTCTCATCGACTCGTTTGCTGATCGTTCCCGTAGAGAACACCGATGCGCGCCACCCCGCAACCACAAATCGGCCGTCGGTGGAGCGGATCGGTCGTACGACTCGCACCCCTTCTGGTTTCAGGGTTTCGCGAGTTTTCGACGACCAGCCCGACATTTCCGGCGCCGTCACTTTGGCGAACACAGTGTTGCCGACGCGGAATCCGAAGTCCCAAGCTTGACCGAGTTGTTCGGCAGGTCCCGCACCTACTTGGAAAGCATCGCGGACGTGATCGGGTAATTGATTAGACATTTATCTCCTAAAATCCGCGAGGATACGGCCATGGGTTGAATTCGCAGGTGGCGTCGTCGTCGGGGTAAACCTCATCTGGGTCGATGCGGAAAAGTTCAGAATTATTCAAGCTCAAAGTTTGCTGCATCATAATCGGAGCGAGCTCGCCAGGGGCGGTGCAGGCATCATGGGCGGCGTAGCCGAGGCCGTGCCCGACTTCGTGATTGATTAAGTACTGGCGGTAAGAGCCCAGATCGCCCTTAAAAGGTGCGGCTCCACGGATCCATCGTGATTCGTTGATCATGACGCGTCCGCCATCGGAGTAGAAACAGCTCGTTTCCATCTCAATGTCATTCCCACACAACTCATGCGTAGTGCTCAGAGAAGTCAGTTGAATGCGCAGATCCGGGTCCTCGTCGCCAGAAACGTGCTCGAAGGCAAACGCGGGGTCGGCGGTCCAGCCTTTGGGGTCGGACAAGGTCGCATCGACGGCTGCGACGAACGCATCGTCGCCACCATAAGCGGCCGTATTGACGCCATCCTCAATCTCAATGACGTACGTAAAAGTTTGTTCCTGCCCCTCGCCCACGCGAGGAAGAGCAGCGCCGACCTGGCGGAAAGTGCCAGCACCGGTTTCGGTGTAGCTGCCGCCAGGCGGCAGTTCCGTCAGCGGAACGCTTTGCGGTTCGGCCTGCGCGGGGTCGGGGCCGGCGCGGAGGGTGGAGGTGGGCGTCGATAAGCTTGTCGACGCTTCCCCACTCGCACCATTAGCGGGCTGATCGGCAGAAAACACGTCGAACAGCACCCAAACAGTAATGACCGTCAACACCGGGATGGCGTACGCACGCCAACCATAATCCCGCGCAAAGCGGACCAAAAAAGGTTCCTTAGACGACACGTGCCTAAAAGCCCCTATGCGCCAGCGAAGCCGACAGTACGAGGAGTACTCGTGCCGACCTCAACATAAGCGATTCGGCTATTACGAATAATGTAACGGCGACCCTTTTCATCGCTCAAATCTAAAACGCCAGAATCATTAGCCAAAGCCTCCGACACCTTCGCAGCGGCCTCATCCTGCTGCAAAGCAGAAGAAATGACCAGTTCACGGGCAGTATCGGCAAATCCGATCTTGATATCCATAGCTCTCCTAAAAGAATCGTTGTATTGGAATGACCCTATTGTAACCGTGCAACGATAGTATCTAAGTTGTGTCTTCTGAAAGCCCCAGACCTACGTTCACAGAGCTCGGCGTTGCGGTGGAAATCACCGACGCACTCGAAGCCCTCGGCATCAACCGAACTTTCGCGATCCAGGAGTACACACTTCCCATCGCGCTCGACGGCCACGACTTCATCGGCCAAGCCCGCACCGGCATGGGCAAAACCTACGGATTCGGTGTCCCACTCCTCGATAGAGTCTTCGACTCAGCCGACGTCGCAGAAACCGACGGAACCCCCCGAGCCCTCGTCATCGTGCCCACCCGAGAACTCGCAGTCCAAGTCGGCGACGACCTCCAACGCGCAGCAACCAACCTGCCGCTAAAGATCTTCACCTTCTACGGTGGCACCCCCTACGAAGAACAGATCGACGCACTCAAAGTCGGCGTCGACGTTGTCGTAGGCACACCCGGACGACTACTCGACCTGCACAAACGAGGCGCGCTATCGCTCGACAAAGTAGCGATCCTAGTCCTCGATGAAGCCGACGAAATGCTCGATCTGGGCTTTCTGCCCGACATCGAAAAAATCCTCCGCGCCCTCACCCACCAGCATCAAACCATGCTGTTCTCTGCCACGATGCCCGGCGCGATCCTCACACTCGCACGCAGCTTCCTGAACAAACCAGTGCACATCCGAGCCGAGACATCGGACGCCTCAGCAACACACAAAACCACCAGACAAGTGGTTTTTCAGGCACACAAAATGGACAAGGAAGCCATCACCGCGAAAATCCTGCAAGCGAAAGATCGCGGCAAAACGATCATCTTCGCCCGCACGAAACGCACCGCAGCGCAAGTTGCCGAAGACCTAGCCTCCAGAGGATTCTCCGTCGGATCAGTGCACGGCGACATGGGCCAACCAGCCCGCGAGAAATCACTCAACGCATTCCGCACAGGAAAAATTGACATCCTTGTAGCCACAGACGTAGCCGCCCGAGGCATCGATGTTGATGACGTCACCCACGTCATCAACTACCAAACCCCCGACGATCCTATGACCTACGTCCATCGTATCGGACGCACGGGACGCGCAGGGCACAACGGAACAGCCGTCACTCTTGTCGGCTACGACGAAACCCTCAAATGGACCGTCATCGACAACGAACTCGAACTCGGCCAACCAAACCCACCACAATGGTTCTCCACCTCACCAGAGCTGCTTGAAGCACTCGACATCCCAGAAGGTGTCACCGAACGAGTCGGACCACCAACCAAAGTTCTAGGCGGAACAGCCCCACGACCACCACGCCGCACCCGGAAATAACTCATGGCAGCAAAGCTTCAACCACTCAAACGCACCAAAAAAGACCTCATCGCAACCGGTGTCATCACAGCACTCGCAGTCATTGGCGTCGGCACGGTCTGGGCAACCGCACCAATACGAGGATCTGAACTCACCCCCGCCGACGAACCATTCATCGCCTCAACCACACTGGACGCCATCCCCGAAACACTCAGCGAACATTGGCGAGCCACCGACACCTCAACAAACCACAAACCCCTCATCACCGGCGGAGTCATCTCCACCGCCGACGGCAACACCATCAAGACCTACACCCCCGACGGCGCCCTCCTGTGGAGCTACGAACGCGACAAAGAACTCTGCAGCCTCTCCGTAGGATTCGACGCCGCCGTCGCCACCTACAAAACCGGAATCGGATGTGGCGACGTCACCGCCATCAACGCCAACGACGGCCAATACCAAGCAACACGCAGCGCAATCTCCAGCGACCACGTAGCACCGATCTCCTCGAACGATCGGATCGGTGTTCTCGGGACAGAACGCTTGGAGCTTTGGCGATCCGATCTGGTGCGAACCATCGAATACGGCGATGTGGAAGCTCCTCAAGAATCTGGGCAACAACCACATCCGGAATGCTCGATTACGTCCGCCATGACACGCAAAGATCTATTGGCTATCACCGAGGATTGCCCTGACGGATCTTCTTACTTGAGGTTCATGGGCACAACACCAGACGATTCCCGAACTCCTGAAATCACCCAAGACATAGAAATAACCGATGGCAGGATCGTTGCCATCGGTCAATCAGCGGCTGCGGTGTATACAAACGATCCTTCGCCTCGAATCGTCTCCTACAACGATGATGGTGAACTAGTTGGAGAACAAGCAGTCGATGAGGTTGAGTTCCCGGATCCGCCGTTTCAAAGCGCGACCGCTGATCTTCCACACCATATGAGTTGGTTCAACGGAGACAGCCTCGTACTGTTCTCTCCCACTCAGCTCAATGTACGACAAAGCTTCAATGATGCTTTAGGAACCGGCATTGCGTTGAACGGAAGTCTCCTCTACCCCACCGCTGAGGGCATCACGGTAGCTAATTGGGACACCGGAGAGGTGCAGCGCACCATTCCGGTGGACCGTGCGGGCTACGACGGTGAAGTTGCGCTCGGCGTTGTAGGGCAGGTGATCGTCGAAAAGCGTGGCTCTGAGCTCGTTGCTCTAGGCTAGATCTCGTTGCTCTAGGCTAGATCTCGTTGTTAGCCCAAAGGACGGCGCGCTTATTAAACAGTGCGCCCAAAACGAAGAGAGCTGAGATTCCTGTGACGATCGCCCAGGAGAATCGGCCTTCGATAAACATGTAATACGCAGCCGGCAACAAAATAATATTCAGCATGACGACAGCTCCGCGTCCCCAGCGATGCCCCTTCATCATGTTGATTGCGCCTGCAACAACCGTTCCGAACACAATGATGAAGAATGCGGCGGTACCGTAGCCAACCCACGTGTTGGCGTTATCGGTTTCGTAGACGATGCTTGGATCCGTCTCGCCCGTAGCTTCCCTGTAAATAAGGAAAAAGGCGTAACCGAATCCGATGGTGGATTGAATGAGGGCGACGATGCCGCCCCAGCGAATTGATGCAGGCATGTTCGGAGAAGTCACGGCCATGATTCTAGCTGTTAACTTTGGGAAGACTACTTAGGCGACATATTGGATGACTGGTTGGTTAACTTTTATATTGCGCCAGGTGACAATACTTTCCGGTGAAAGCTTTAAGGGAATTTGACACATCGGGCGAGAGTGTTCTTTCTCTAGTTTTCAAGAAACTACAGGTAGTCCGCCTTTTAACACGCCTCAAACAGCAGGGCAATGTGTTCCACCCCACAATATATGCCTTGAATTCGATTAAAACTCGGCCCGAATATGTGAATTACCTCACAAAATGGGGTCTAGGTCTAGCCAACAGCGGGTGTACATGAGACTATTTTCAAGTACCAAAAAGAACTCAGAAAAAACTGATTCTTAACACCGGTGCAGCGCAAGATGAACCCCAGGTAAACGGCAGGACGCAAAGAGCGTCCGTATTTATCGATCGCGGGTTGTGAAATCCACTCTTCAGACCACTAGATGGTCTCCTTCCTGCGCGCCCGGACCAGTGACAACAACAGGCTTTTACGAAAAGGAGTTATCGAAATGGATTGGCGCCACGAAGCAATCTGCCGTGAAGAGGATCCCGAACTGTTCTTCCCAGTCGGCAACTCCGGCCCAGCACTCGCACAGATCGCATCCGCAAAGATGGTCTGCAACCGATGCCCAGTTACATCCCAGTGCCTTGCATGGGCTCTGGAAACCGGTCAGGATGCTGGCGTTTGGGGTGGCATGAGCGAAGACGAGCGTCGCGCTCTCAAGCGCCGCAAGAACCGCGGTCGCGGTCGCGCACGCATCGCAGTTTAAACAACTTTCACAACTACATTTTTCCCGCTGCGTAACCTCATCTTTGTTCCGCTGATGAGCACCCGCTAAAGTATCTACAGTTGATCAACATTTGAACTAAAAGGAGGACTCATGAGCAAGCGAGGACGTAAGCGTAAGGATCGTCGCAAGAAGGGCGCGAACCACGGACGCCGCCCTAACTCTTAAAAAAGAGTAACCGCCTGGAAGAAATTATCTTCCAGGCGGTTTTTTCTATTCCAGATGATGCTCGACACGAATTCGGTAAGAAATTCGCTGACGGAGCTCCACAGGTGCCGATTCACAGCAGCACTTGCGCAACAGACTACGAAACTCCGATTCGGCCTCTAGCAGTTGCTGGCATGCGGGGCAGCCTGCCGCGTGAATCCGCAGACGCTCGCAGGCAGACTCGCTGAGTTGATCGTCGAGTAGCTGATACATTTCATCGAAGAATTCAGGGCAGCCACAATCACCTTGCGAGTCGCTGCGGTTGAGATTCGTCATCGTTATGCCTCCGAATTTTTCTTCATGTCGGGATGTTCAAGACCAATGCCTTGTTCCTTCGCTACTTCCTTTAACATTCCTCGGAGCTGTTTTCTTCCACGATGGAGTCGGGACATCACAGTTCCGAGTGGAACGTCCATGATCTCGGCGATTTCTTTGTATGCGAGATCTTCTACATCGGCATAATAAACCACCATCCGGTATTCCGGGCTGAGTTGATTCATTGCATCGCCAATTTTTCCGTCTGGCAGATTTTTCAGAGCCTCAACCTCGGCGGATTCCAACCCTGTTGAGGTATGCGATTGAGATTCAACGAGCTGGTAGTCAGTGATCTCATCGGCAGAGGTTTGCGATGGCTGCCTCTGTTTCTTTCGGTACAGGTTGATGTAGGTATTCGTCATGATCCGATAGAGCCAAGCCTTCAGGTTGGTGCCTGGTTTGAAGCTCGCGAACGCCTGGTACGCCTTGATATAGGTGTCTTGCACGAGATCTTCCGCATCTGCGGGATTTCTAGTCATGCGCAGAGCACCGCCATAGAGCTGGTCAAGGAGTGGCAGTGCCTCCTCTTCAAAGCGGGCAGCCAACGCGTCTCCATCGACTGTGCCGGTTCGGTTTTCAGCCATGTGGCCCCTTTCGAAAATGCGTGTTGACTATTCTACTTCCGATAAAAAACAGACCTTTCGGGGGTAGCTGTAAAGCCACGTGAGCTGTTGCTTAGACTTTACTCTACCCCCGCGTGTCCACCACATCAGTTAGAACATATGTACCACTTCAAATCTAGGGGGAAACAATGTTCTACTTCACCGTCAATAATCCGCAGGATCCTTTAAGCACCGAAATTGTTGAGACTAATCGCCGTGACCTCGCATTTTGGCATCGATTACGCCCCAAAGATGACGATGATTTAGCCACAGCCATCAACAAAATATGCGTGCGCACAGGCTTATCCCGCAAACTGATCGCCGCTTGTTTATTTAGCATCTGCTTCCTGCCGTACTTACCCAACTTCTACAAACTCGTCGAAAAGCTTGGTCATCTCGACATGGCGCGCATCAACGCGATCACTAAAGCTGGCGAAAAAGTGCCAAGCGAGAAGAGAGAGCTTTTCGACGCCTACCTCGTCGATTACCTGACGCCTCGAGCGGAGGCTCAGTGCTTGCCCCAGGCAAGCTCAATTTCCGCAATGATGCGGAAATTTATCGCACAACACTGCCCCGACGACAATGCCTCCTCAGCCACCAATGATGGCTCCATCCGCTACCGCAGAAACAACAAAGGCGGGATCAGTATCACCGTCGATGCCACCGCCAGCGAAGTAACAGAAATCAAGGCTGCCCTGGAACAAATGTCCAAAGATAAGGACTGCACACCAGGCACTTCCCTACTCCACATCATTCGTGGTCTGCCGACAAAAGTCGTACTCAACACCTACGGCACCAAAGACAGCCCTGAATACTTAGAAGGAGGAACCTGGCTGTCAAAGGAACAGTCTGAGTTCTGGAAAACCCGAACCACGTCCAGTCGGGATATGGACGCCGCCCACTTCTCTTACACCACCGCCTACGCTCCAACCCGAGAAATGCGCGTCTACATCAAAGGTCTACGCACCACCTGTAGCGTCCCTGACTGCAGTGTAGCGGTCGAAAACTGCCAACTGGACCACATCATCCCCTGGGGTGAAGGAGGGCCGACAACACCGTGGAATATTCATCCCCTGTGTGTCTTCCACCACATCCAGAAGACTGAAGGGAGGCTCCAGTGCTATCCACTACCGGACGGCACCGTCCTATTCCTAGTGGATGGAATACCGGTGTTCTCCATCCCCGACGGGCCTTTATCTAAATCGAATAAAACCTGGGGGACAAAGTTCGGCAAATACATGGAGCGTCGAATCGCCGCCTAATCCAGCAAGCCAGCGTGATCGTTACGCACGTTCCCCACATCAGACGACACCTCTCGGATACTCAAGCGCGTCACCCACTCTTGAGAAACCGGATGCAACATCTCTTTAGCTTCCTCAGCTGTACCAAACAGCCATTGCTCCAACTCGTCATGCTCCAAAAACCGTGGCAAACGATTATGCAACCATGCAATCGGCTCCACAGATTCGGTCGTCACCATCGTCGCCGACATCTGATCTAAACCAGTCGACCACAAACCCGCAGCCCACATCAGCTCATCACCTAAAGAAACAAAATGAGGCTTCTTATCGTGCCATTCGTAATAACCATCCATCGGAATTAAACAACGCTGCTGTTTAAATGCATCACGAAACGACGGCTTCTCCGCCACCGTCTCGCCACGTGCATTAAAAAGCGGAGGACCTGAATCATCCTTCTTCCAATGCGGAAACAATCCCCAACGCGCCGGTTCCAAAAGCATCTCTTCCCCGGGGCGAACGATCGGAATTATCTGAGTCGGAGCAAGGTTGTATCGCGGTCCCGGAGTTCCTTGCGGAGCCACGACTGATCGGTCAAGTGCTATCTCGGTTGCGTCAATAAGCGAATCACCGGTGGTGAACAAAACAAATCTTCCACACATAACATCTATTATGGTCTTTGTGTCTGATTCGTCTATCTCTTTGCCCATCTGGGATGCTCCGCGCGCTCGCGGCCCCATAGTCTCGGACCTGGCTATCCCTGGTTCCAAGTCGATCACCAACCGCGCCCTCATCTTGGCTGCGCTCGCATCAACTCCATCCACCATCATTGATGTCCTTCGTAGTCGTGATACCGATCTCATGACTGATGGTCTACGCAGCCTCGGAATCACCATTACTGAAGAGGCAGTCGATCGCTACCGCGTTGAGCCCCGACAGTTGTCTGCTGGCTCCGTTGAGTGTGGTCTTGCTGGTACGGTCATGCGCTTTTTGCCTCCTGTTGCTGCTTTCGCTGATGGTCCTGTTCATTTTGATGGCGATCCTCAAGCTCGTGTTCGTCCGATGACCAGCATTTTGGATGCGCTGCGTTCGCTTGGTGTGGAGGTAGACAACAACAATCTGCCTTTCACTGTTAATGCTGGTGAGGTCCCTGAGGGTGGCGTGGTTGAGATTGATGCTTCCGGCTCATCTCAGTTTGTTTCTGGTCTTTTGCTTTCAGCGCCTCGTTTTAAAAATGGCGTCACCGTTAAGCACGTCGGTGGTCGTCTGCCGAGCATGCCGCATATTGAGATGACCGTCGATATGCTTCGTTCCGCAGGCATTGAGATCGAAGAGTCAGAAAATCAGTGGGTTGTTCATCCTGGTGAGATCTTGGGTCGGACCTGGCGCATTGAGCCGGATCTTTCTAATGCGACTCCGTTCCTAGCTGCCGCTGCGGTCACTGGTGGAACCATCAAGATTAACCACTGGCCAATCAAAACTACTCAGCCTGGCGATGCTATTCGTTCGATTCTTGAGCGCATGGGCTGCGAAGTTGAGCTGGTTGCTCAGGGTGAAGGTTACGATCTGTCGGTGACTGGTCCGGTTGCTCTCAAGGGCATTGAGATCGATATGTCCGATATCGGTGAGTTGACCCCTACCGTGGCGGCGTTGGCTGCGTTGGCGTCGACAGAGTCTCGTTTGACCGGTATTGCTCATCTTCGTGGCCATGAGACGGATCGTTTGGCTGCGTTGACTGCGGAGATCAACAAACTTGGTGGAAAGTGCACTGAGCTTAAGGATGGTCTGTTGATTGAGCCTGCGTCGCTGCACGGTGGTGTGTGGCATTCATATGCTGATCACCGTATGGCTACTGCTGGTGCGATCATTGGCCTCGCGGTTGATGGCGTTCAGGTTGAAGACATTAAGACCACTTCCAAGACTTTCCCTGGTTTTGAAAATGTTTGGGAGGAGATGGTTGGCTAGACGCAGCTATGACGAATCCGATGTTCGTGTTCGCCCAGGTAAAGGTACCCGCCCTCGTACGAAGGATCGGCCATCGCATGAGAATGCTCTAGTGGGCATGGTTGTGACGAAGGATCGTGGTCGTTGGGGTGTTGTTCTCGATGGTCGTCAAGATGCCATTGTGACGATGCGTGCCCGTGAGTTGGGGCGTACGGCTATCGAAGTGGGTGATCGTGTCGGAGTTGTCGGCGATACGTCTGGCCGTCCGGGCTCGTTGGCTCGAATTGTCCGCCTTGAGGAGCGCACGAGTGTGTTGCGTCGTACGGCTGATGACACGGATCCGTTTGAGCGGATTGTGGTGGCTAATGCGGATCAGTTGTTGATTGTTTCTGCTGTCGCCGATCCGCCGCCTCGGGCGGGTTTTGTGGAGCGTGCTCTAATTGCTGCGTTTGTTGGTAATTTGCAGCCGGTGTTGTGTTTGACGAAGTCTGATTTGGCGGATCCTGCGGAGTTCGCTGCGGAGTTTGAGGCTTTGGAAGTGCCGGTTGTTGTTTGTGGTGTTGATGATCCTCTTGATCCTGTTTTGGAGGTCGTGGAGGGCCATATTACGGCGCTTATTGGGCATTCTGGTGTGGGTAAGTCGACGTTGGTGAATCGTTTGGTGCCGGATGCCGATCGTGAGACTGGTGTCGTGTCGGGGGTTGGCAAGGGTCGGCATACGTCGACTCAGTCGGTCGCTCTTGCCATTGATAATGGTTGGATTATCGATACGCCGGGTATTCGTTCGTTTGGTTTGGCGCATGTTGATGCGGACACTGTGGTTGGTGTGTTCGACGATTTGGCTTTAGCGGCGGAGGATTGTCCTCGTGGGTGTTCGCATTTGGGCCCTCCGGCGGATCCTGGTTGTGCGTTGGATCGCCTGGAGGGTGCGAGTGCGCGTCGTGTTGAGGCGGTGCGTGCGTTGCTCGTTGCGTTGAGGAGCAACGACGCGTGGGATATGTGATCTAGAGGAGCTCGACTAGGAAGGGGAGCTCTTCTGGGTCGTACCAGGCCATGAAGTTGTCTTGGGCGTCTCCGACGGTGAGTTCGGCGTCTTCTTCGCCGAGGTCGGATTCGTCGATGACTTCGATAGCTTTTTTGGTGTCTGCTTCGGAGGCTTCGACGTCGATGTGGATGGCTGCTACGTCGTCGAGGTTGATGTGCGCTGGGCTGAGTTTGACTACGGATTCGCCGTTTTCAGGCTGGTAGGTCACCACGGAGTCGTCAACATCTACTGAGACGACGACTCGGCGGTAGGGAAATGTTTCTTCGTCGCCGATTGCGAGGAGTCGGATGGAGGCTTCTGCGGCGTCTTGGAAGGCTGCGTGTGCGATTTCTTCTTCGTCACCGTCGGTGTAGAAGTCAAGGAGTGCTGGGGTGACTGCGAAGCCGTATCCGGAGCGTGCTGTGATGACGCGGGATTCATTGAGTCCGCGGAGTGTGGAAAACGTTGCTGGGATGTAGACGCGCAAGATTAGAATTCTCCTTCTAGCCCGAACAGTCCGACGATTTCGACGACTGCACGGTCAAATTGCTGGTAGTAGACGCCTACGAGTCCGGCTTCGACGGCGCCGCGCACGTTGAGGATCGAGTCGTCGACAAGCACGCAGTCACGCATGGGCAGGTCGATGGCGTCTGCGGCGGCCTGGAAAGCGGCTTCTTCTGGCTTTTCGACGCCAAGTTCTCCCGACAGCAGCACCTTATCGACTACCCCGTTTGTTTCGAGTTCCCGGATCGGCGCTGCGCCGAGCCCACCTGGATCGTTGCTGAGGATCACGGTTCCGACGCCATTTTTCTTTGCTGCGGCGAGCAGGTTGCGCCAGCGACGCTGGTCCTCATCGGTTCCGTCTAGTACTCCGGCGTAGTCAACAATTAGTCCGCGCATTATTTCCCTTTCTTTGGTTTCTTCGTGACATAATAGTCGTAGTCTGTGGTTTGATTGTCGCACAGATTGGGGTGGCTTGTTTTTTGCCTTGAGATTTTCTCTCAAGGAGATTTGTTGTGCTTGTTCCAATTCCAGGTTTCGCACATTTGTTATATCTTGTGCCCGATCCGTTGCCTCAGGCAATCCACGCACGCACCGAAGTGCCGCGGGAGGTGTCAGTGCTGGTGAGGGTCGCTTTGGATTCCGCGTTCGGCCTTCGGCCAATCGCTCACTTAACCCCGAAGCTTTTCGACGCCCCCGTCCGCGCCCACGTTTCCGCTCGCCGCAGGCTGGGGTTTACCGAGTCGGCGGATCTGTTGTCTTGCCATGTCCAACTCGGAGAGAAGTCTGCGGAAGTGTGCGGGAGTATTTCTATGGGTGTTCGGAGAACGGCATATGCCGCCCGATTGGCCGAATCGGGCGGCATGTGGCGGATGCTGAATTTCAGGGTTCTGAGTTAGTCAGCGACTTCCGCGTCTTGCTTGATGAACTGCTTGCGGAGGAGGAACAGCTGGCGGACGGTTTCTTCCTTGATGCCGTCTTTCATGCCGTTGAACATGTCGCCGCCTTCCTTTTGGTATTCGACCAGTGGGTCGCGCTGTGCCATTGCGCGCAGGCCGATGCCTTCTTTCAGGTAGTCCATTTCGTAGAGGTGTTCGCGCCATTTGGTGTCGATGACTGGCATGAGCACCATTCGTTCGATGTTGCGAATCTGTGCTTCGCCGCCGATTGCGGATACGGCTTCTTCGAGTTTTGCGTATTCGGCGTGGGCGTCGTTGACGAGTGCGGTGCGTAGATCTTCGGCGGACAGCTCCCCTGGTTTGCCGTATTCGCTGCCTTCGACGAGGTCGGTCCAGTTGATCGATGGGTCGTAGAGGGCTTCGAGGGCGTTCCAGAGTTTGTCGAGGTCCCAGTCTTCGACGTAGCCGTTGGCGGTGGCGCCGTCGACGTATGCGCTGACTGTTTCTTCGATCATGTTTTGGATGTAGCGGGAGATGTCTGCGGATTCGAGGATTTCGCGTCGCTCGCTGTAGATAACCTTGCGCTGTTCGTTCATGACTTCGTCGTACTTCAGAACGTTCTTACGCATTTCGAAGTTCTGGTTCTCCACCTGAGCTTGGGCGCCCTTGATGGAGTTGGTGACGGTTTTGGATTCGATGGGCACATCGTCTGGGACGTTGAGCCTGTTCATCATGTTTTCCATGGTTGGGCCGACGAAGCGAACCATCAGGTCGTCGCGCATAGAGAGATAGAAGCGGGTGGATCCTGGGTCGCCCTGACGTGCAGAACGACCGCGCAGCTGGTTGTCGATGCGTCGGGATTCGTGGCGTTCGGTGCCAAGGACGTAGAGTCCTCCGGCTTCGCGGACTTTGTCGCCACGTTCTTCGCATCGCTGCTTCATTGCTGGAAGTTCAGCGTCCCAGGATTCCTGGTAGCTTTCTTCGTCTTCGAAAGGATCAAGTCCACGTTCGCGGAGTTTGATGTCGAGGAGGATTTCTGGGTTTCCGCCGAGCACGATGTCGGTTCCACGGCCCGCCATGTTGGTGGCAACGGTGACGGCGCCTGGAAGACCTGCCTGAGCAACGATCTGTGCTTCCTGCTCGTGGTGCTTCGCATTGAGGACGTTGTGCTTGATGCCTCGTTTGGTCAACAGCTGGGAGAGGTATTCGGAGCGCTCGACGGAGACGGTACCGACGAGGACTGGTTGGCCCTTTTCGGTGCGCTCTGCGATGTCGTCGACGACTGCTGCGAACTTAGCCTCTTGGGTTTTGTACACCAAGTCGGTCAAGTCTTCGCGCTGGTTTGGTCGGTTGGTTGGGATCGCGATGACGTCGAGCTTGTAGATCTGGTTGAGCTCTGCTGCTTCGGTCTCTGCGGTACCGGTCATGCCGGCGAGTTTGGTGTAGAGGCGGAAGTAGTTCTGGAGGGTAACGGTCGCCAGGGTCTGGTTCTCGTTTTTGATCTCTACGCGCTCTTTGGCTTCGATCGCCTGGTGCATGCCTTCGTTGTATCGGCGGCCGGCAAGGACACGGCCGGTGAAGCCGTCGACGATCATAACTTCGCCGTTGCGGACGATGTAGTCCTTGTCGCGGGTGAACAGTTCCTGTGCCTTGATGGCGTTGTTCAGGTAGCTGACCAGCTGTGAGTGCTCAGGTGCGTAGAGGTTGTCGATGCCGAGTTGGTCTTCGACGTATTCGACGCCTTCTTCTTTCACACCGACGGTCTTTTTACGTTCGTCGACTTCGTAGTGAACGTCCTTGGTCATGCGTGGGACGATCTGTGCGAAGACATTGTAGAACTGCGATGTGCCGTCTACTGGTCCGGAGATGATCAGTGGGGTGCGGGCTTCGTCGATGAGGATGGAGTCCACTTCGTCGACGATGGCGTAGTTGTGGCCACGCTGCACGAGGTCGCTTAAGGAGCGTGCCATGTTGTCGCGCAGGTAGTCGAAGCCGAGTTCGTTGTTGGTGCCGTAGGTGATGTCGGCGGTGTAGGCCTTGCGACGCTCGTCTGGGCGCATGTCGGAGAGGATGACTCCCACTTCGAGGCCCAGGTAGCGGTGGACACGACCGACCATTTCGGCGTCACGTTTCGCTAGGTAATCGTTGACGGTGACAACGTGGACGCCTTTACCTTCAAGTGCGTTCAAATATGCGGGCAGCACGCAGGTGAGGGTTTTGCCTTCACCGGTGCGCATTTCGGCAACGTTGCCGAAGTGCAGTGCTGCGCCACCCATGATTTGTACTCGGTAGTGCTTTTGGCCGAGCACACGCCAAGATGCTTCGCGGGCCGTTGCGAATGCTTCGAGGAAGATTTCGTCGAGGCCTTCACCGCCAGCGATGCGTTCTTTGAACTCGGCTGTTTTTGCCTTGAGCTCCTCATCGGTCAGGTTGGCGAACTTTTCTTCAAGCGCGACAACCTGGTCAGCGATCTTGTGAAGTCGCTTCACGGCACGGCCTTCGCCGACGCGGAGCACCTTGGACAATCCAAACACGAGCAGTCGTCCTTATAAATAGCGATACGGAAAAATGATAACGAACCTATATTGTACGCACTGTTCCTAAAACTACGCACGGTTCCTAAAACACAGTACCCGCTACCGTTACGGTAGCGGGTACTTAGCAACTAATTGCTATGCATCGGACAGGGAAATTAATCCATAGTCGAATGCGTGTCGGCGGTACACCACCGATGGCTGGTTGGTCTCTTCGTTGACGAAGAGGTAGAAATCGTGTCCAACCAATTCCATCTCGGATAGTGCGTCATCCACACTCATTGGGGTTGCTGGGTGTTCCTTGGTACGAACAACCTGGCCCGGCATGACGTCATCGACCTTGTCTGCATAAGGATCAACATCGTATTTGCCTAGTTCATCGGCGCCGCGTGCCTCTTGGGACTCGGCTACCAACTGTGCACCGACCTCACCAGTGCCTAGTGGTGCGCGGTGTCCGGAGCGGGAAATGCTGCGACGTGCCTTCACTTTGCGCAGGGAGCGCTCCATCTTGGCTAGTGCAGTTTCCAGTGCCGCGTAGAAGCTGTCTTCCTTTGCTTCTGCTCGGGCGATGTGTCCCTTGCCGGTGGCGGTGATCTGAATGCGATCACTTTCGTCAGCACGACGTGGGTTTGGCTCGTGCTGTAGCTCAACGTGGAAGAAGGTCAGCGTTGGGTCGAGGCGCTCAATCTTTGCGAGTTTGGTATTTACTCGTTCTGCAAAGTGATCAGGAACCTCAACGTTTCGACCAGTGATGCTTACTTTGGTCTCGGGGCTAAGGGTGTTGTTCTCAGCAGGTGTAGTCACGTGCTACTTCTCCTCCCAATTGTGGTCACCGCATTGATGTGTGAGTGGAATTACTCGTACTACGATGACGCGATCAACTTCACTTCTTATACTACTTCTGGTCATAACCACATTGCCAATAGGGGCCCCTTTTATATCCAAGATCACGCTTGGCAATAAGTTAAAGCTCCTCTGACCTGCACACCCGCTGCGCGAAGAACGTTTGCAGATGCAGAAATAGTTGCCCCCGTTGTTACCACATCGTCGATGATCAAGACAGAACCCCGAGGTTGTCGGACTAACTCCACTCGCATATTGAGTCTTCGTTGTTGCGCAGTTTGACCGACGGAGTCTGGTGTGCGGGATGAGATTTGAAGGCAGGGAAACGTCGATAAGCGTGATGCATTGCACACCCGCTCAACCGGATCGCCGCCCCGCCGGCGTCGCGAGGTGGCGCGGGTGGGCGCCGGAACCAGCGTGATGTCGTGCTCAACTTCCCCCTGAGCCGCCAGATAGCTTATCGACGCACCGACCACCGCACCCACAAACGCCACAAGGTCGCTTCGGCCGTGCTCCTTCAGCGCAATGAGCACGTTGCGATGCGGGCCGTCATACGGCGACAACGTCCACACCGGTAAATCTAAATCGAGCCGCGCCAATGTTGGCGGCTTCCTCCACACGCGCTGGCAGTCACTGCATAACGACGCTCCCGGCGCCCCACAACCACCACATGCGCGCGGGAAGAACAGCTCCATCAGTACGCAACCACCGGCGCCGCACGTGTGCCCAGCAAACCGGGCACCTCGCGCCAAATATCATTATCGGCAGTCGGCAGCTGCAGCATCGCATGCGAATCGGTGACATAGATCGTCGTCGCGGAACTTGCCACCGCCACCACCGGCGCGCTGAGATTCCCGCTCGGCGTCGACGATATCGCCGATCCGTCCTGCTCGACGCGCCACAGCGGAGTCTCCGGAATCGACGTGCCGACCAGCAAAATGCCGTCCGGGCGCCAGTTGATCGACAGCGCCGCCTCGCCCAAGCTCGGCGCCACCTCCGTGATATTTGTCACGCGCCGCTCACCCGGACCAGGACGCGTTACGACGCCCACGTACACCTTGCCTTCAATGATCATGGCGGCCCGGACCCCAGTTCGTGACAGTTGGAATTCAGAGATCGGACCCGTCACATCCCTTGGCAGCACGATCTCCGCCTCCGTCTGGACGAGCTCACCGGTTGTTGCCGATCGTGCGACTCGAACAGGCGTCTCCCCATCCACCACAGCCCACAATCCACTCGACGCGTATTCAAAGGTGGGACGAGTGATCGTTTCACTCCTCAACACATCTGAAGTCACGCCTTCCATGGAGCCAACAGTAAGCACTGCCTCGTTGTTTTCGTGGCGTACCGCTGCCACCACATTGGCGGAGGAGGAAATCGCTGCAGAATCGATATCGCCACCGCTCCAAATGCCCTGTAGTGGACTCACATTGCCGGAACTGACCCTCGACAACGATCCATCCTGCAACGCAAACAACGTGGACACCGTGTTGGTGTAGGCCTCTGGGTTGTATTCGGCGAGGTCATCGGTGGTGAGCGTTGGGAACTCCGACAGCAACGGCGCGCCGTCAGCGACCAAAGTGTAGGGACCTGCGACATCCGCATGCGCCAACGTCCACACGGCCTGGGCGGCGAAACGCAAACGCGCATCATCATCCAAATTTCCCAAACCAGTGAACTGATACTCCCCATCGTTGAACCCCACGAACGACGCATCCGTGGACAGCTGATTGACCACACCAGGAGAAATTGCCGGCGAAGGACCATTAACCAGAAGGGCCATCAGCACCGTGGACATCGACTGCGACTCATTGAACAACCAACGCCGATCCCCCACCAACACCTGGCCAGAAGGATCAAAGAAATACACATCGTGCGGAGTGTAATGGTTCCGCAGATCGTTTCTCTCTAATAAAATCCCGTCCGGCAAAGCATCGATACGCCACTCCCCATCTTCCCGACGCATCGTGATCTCAGCTTCAAACTCCGCATTCTCCGGCTGATACACGCCACCGCTGAGCAACGTTCCGACCTGCGTTCCACGGATCGCAATCGTTCGTTCCGCATTCGTCGAACCTGGCAGAGTGTTCAGATCAATGCGATCCAAAATACGAGTCGACGCAGCCGGATTCCACGTGCTGCGCGTCCCTTCCGTCAGATACGCCTTCGCCGCTTCATACTGCTGAGTCGGATACGCACCTGCGCTGAAGAAGCCGCGGATCAACAAATCCGGATCTTGATTCGGGGTCGGCCCTGCTATCTCTTGTGTGCTTTGGGACCCGGAAAATGAGCGCAGCACTTGCGGATCCGTGTTCTGCGGAAGCGTGGAACACCCAGCCACCAGAGTTGTCACAGACAGCACCGCGGTGAGGGTCTTCAGTTTCGTCGAAATTTTACTCACTGCTGCTCCCCTTCCCACGGTGTCTCTGGAGCGATCAACGGGATCGGTGCTTCACGATAATTTCCATGCGGCTCTTTAGGCAAGACCAAACGGAAAATGGAACCAACACCGATCGTTCCCGCCGCATCAAGGTTTCCTCCATGAAGCATCGCATCTTCGCGAGAAATCGCAAGACCCAGGCCGGTGCCACCAGAATGGCGGACGCGCGAAGGGTCGGCTCGCCAGAATCTGTTGAACACCAATTCGTCTTGTCCAGGTTTCAGGCCGACGCCGTGATCAATAACAACGATCGCTACTGCGTCCTCGTTGTCGGCAACTTTCAACTCAACCGGCAAGCCCTTGGAGTGGTCGATCGCATTGGCTAGAAGGTTGCGAATGATTCTTTCGATGCGCCTGGAATCGCCTTGAATGTTGATCGCTTCTTCGGGCAAATCAACAAGCAATTCCACATCGAGCTCGGTGGCCAAGTGTTGTACTTGTTCCAATGCCGATCGCACTGGGATGCGGACATCGTGAAGCGCGGTGGACAGTTCGGCAACGCCGGCGTCGTGTCGGGAAATTTCCAATAGATCGCTCAGCAGCGACTCGAATCGGTCCAACTCCCTGGTCATCAGTTGGCTGGCGCGGCGCGCACCGGGTGAAAGTTCATCTTCACTATCGGCAATTAGATCAGCAGCCATGCGCACCGTTGTCAGCGGTGTGCGCAATTCGTGTGAGACATCCGATGTGAATTGTCGTTGCAGATTGCCGTATTCCTCCAATTTGGTGATCTGCGCGGACAGCGATTCGGCCATCGCGTTGAAGGACACCGCCAGGCGGGCCATCTCGTCTTCGCCTTCCACCACCATGCGTTCACGCAGTTTGCCTTGAGCGAAACGCTCCGCAATCCGGCTCGCCGAACGCACCGGCGCGGTGACCTGTTGGGTGGCAAGCCATGCGATACCGACCAGCAGCACCACCACGATCAGCAGTGCAGCTGAGAGGAGTCCTCGCATGAGAGCAAGAGAGGATTCGTCGCTTTCCATGGAGAACACCAGATACACCTGGAGGTTCGGGATGTCGCTTTCCGTGGGCGTTCCGATGATGAGCGCTTGGTAGGACGATCCGTCGCCTTGGTCGATGCTGGAGAACTGATACGAGACTTGGTTCTCAGAGACGAAGTATCGCAAACGTTCTGGGATTTGGTAACCCTCGGGAGAGACCACCAGGTCATCGTTGTTCACCAACACGACTGGATCGTAGGCGGCGTTGGTTTCTGTACTGCCGCTGGTACCCAAGCTGGAGAGCGCAGCGCGGGCAGAGTTCACTCGCGCCTGCACCGATGTTGAGGCGCCGGATGCGGTGATTTGTTCTTCGACGATGACGCGGGCGCGGTCGATTTCGGAGCTCGCAATATCGATTTTCTGATCCACCAACCGTTGGGTGAATACAGTCAGCATGCCCAGCCCCAAAAGGATCATCACGACAGCTGATGCGGTGAAGATGGAGCCGAGCACGCGAACCTGCAGTGAGGTTCGCCATTTATCTACAATGCGATGTCGGAGTCGCGTGAGCCAGGCAAGAATGAGAAACTGCCCCTTTTTTAAATGAAAAACTTAATCGTTGTGGCCAGTTTTGTAGCCAACACCGCGGACGGTGAGGACGATCTGCGGATTTTCTGGATCTTTTTCAATCTTGGCGCGCAGACGCTGAACGTGAACGTTGACCAGTCGAGTGTCGGATGCGTGGCGGTAGCCCCACACTTTGCCCAGCAATTCTTCACGGGAGAATACTTGCTGTGGTTTGCGGGCGAGTTCCAGCAGGAGGTCGAATTCGAGTGGGGTCAAGGAAATCTCAGCGCCGTTTCGTTTGACGGTGTGTGCTGGGACGTCGATGGACAGATCGCCGACTTCGAGGATTTCGCTGGGCTCGTCCACGGTTGCGCGGAGGCGGGCACGGATGCGGGCGACAAGTTCTTTCGCTTTGAAAGGCTTGTTCACGTAATCGTCTGCACCGGATTCCAAACCGAGCACCACATCAACGGTGTCGGTTTTGGCGGTGAGCATGATGATGGGTACGGAGGATTCTTGGCGGATGAGGCGACAAATGTCGATGCCGTTCATGCCTGGAAGCATCAAGTCGAGCAAAATCAGATCCGGTTGTTCCCGGGAGGCGGTTTCCACGGCGAGTGCGCCGTCGGTGACAGCTACGGTGTCAAAGCCTTCTGCGCTGAGCACGATGGTGAGCATCTCGGAGATGGCGGGATCATCATCAACGACGAGAATTTTCTGTGACATGAGAATCCTTCCTGCTAATTGGGATTAGTTTATAGTACCCAGGAATTCCACGATTCTCTGCGCAACGTGGCCGGGGTCTTCATCAGGGGCAACCACGATCCACGGTGATTCCCAGTTGTCCGCCGCGAGGCGGCGATAGTGCTCGGCGGTGCGTTGCTGCAGCGCCGAATCCGATTCATAGCGGTCCCGCGCACGCGCGGAGTCAAGCGCTTCTCGACGTCTAGCCCTATCTTGCGCTACCTCCGCGGGGGTATCCAACAACACTTGAAGCGTCGGACGTGGGAGCCCAAGCCGCCCGAATTCGAGGTCTGCAACCCAGCGGGGGGCGTCGTCGTCAAGCAATCTGGCGGCGGTATAAGCCGCGTTGGAGGCGACGTATCGGTCGAGCAGCACCACGCCGGGCGCGTTTAAGTCATCGATCGCGAAGTGGCGGTCGAGGGCGAAAAGCGTGGCCATGGCGTAGGCGCTGTCGGTGAGGTCGCCCATGTGGCCGTGGAGTGCTTCCGCGGCCAATTGGGCGTGAATCGAGGTTTCATAACGTGGGAATGCAAGGACTTTTGCATCAATAACCTGCGTTAATGCCGAAACCAGGGTGTTTTTGCCGGCGCCGTCGATTCCCTCAATGCTGACAATCATTAGTAGCGGTAGTGCTCCGGCTTGAATGGGCCTGCAACGTCAACGCCGATGTACTCAGCCTGCTCCTTGGTCAGTTCGGTGAGCTGACCTCCGAGAGCCTCAACGTGGATGCGTGCCACCTTTTCGTCGAGAACCTTAGGCAGACGGTAGACCTCGTTCTCGTACTGTCCTTCGTTTTGGAACAGTTCGATCTGCGCAATGGTCTGATCGGCGAAAGAGTTGGACATGACAAATGATGGGTGTCCGGTGGCGTTGCCAAGGTTTAGCAGACGGCCTTCAGACAGCACGATGATGGAGCGACCGGTGGAGAAGGTGAACTCGTCGACCTGTGGCTTGATCGTGGTGCGGGTGACGTCGTCGCGGTGCAACAGGGAATGCATATCGATCTCATTATCAAAGTGACCGATGTTGCCCAGCAGAGCGTGATCCTTCATCTTGAGCATCTGCTCGAAGGAAATGATGTCCTTGTTGCCGGTCGCGGTGATCACGATGTCGGCGTCCTCGATGGCCTCATCAACGGTGACCACAGAGTAGCCATCCATCAGAGCCTGAAGAGCGTTGATTGGGTCAGCTTCGGTGACCTTGACGCGAGCGCCCTGGCCGTCGAAAGCCTCAGCGCAGCCCTTGCCGACATCGCCGTAACCGCAGACAAGCACGTTCTTGCCGCCCATGAGCATGTCGGTGGCGCGGTTGATGCCGTCGATCAGGGAGTGGCGGGTGCCGTACTTGTTATCAAACTTGGACTTGGTGACAGCGTCGTTGACGTTCATCGCTGGGAAAGGCAGTACGCCTTCTTCAGCGAAGTGGTACAGGCGGTGCACACCGGTGGTGGTTTCCTCGGTGACACCCTTAACGGCCTCAGCGATCTTGCCCCACTTGCCAGGCTCTGCAGCAAGAACCTCACGCAGCATGCCCAAGAATGCGATGTACTCATCAGAATCGTTGGCCTCTGCTGGTGGAACCAGACCAGCCCGCTCGTATTCGCGACCGCGAATAACAGCCATGGTGGCGTCACCGCCGTCGTCGAGGATCATGTTTGGCAGCTCATCGCCCCAGCTAAAGATCTGGTTGATGCACCACCAGTACTCCTCCAGTGACTCACCCTTCCACGCGAATACTGGAACACCAGCTGGCTCTTCGACGGTGCCGGAGCCGACAACGATAGCCGCTGCAGCCTCATCCTGGGTGGAGAAAATGTTGCAGGAAGCCCAACGAACCTCAGCGCCCAAAGCAGTGAGGGTCTCAATAAGCACGGCGGTCTGGACCGTCATGTGGATGGAACCAGCAATTCGGGCGCCCTTCAAAGGCTGCTCGTCTGCGAATTCCTTGCGCAACTGCATGAGACCTGGCATCTCATACTCTGCAAGACGAATCTGGTGACGTCCTGCCTCTGCTAGTGAAAGATCGGCAACCTTGAAGTCCATAACCTGTGCCATGTCCTGGCGAGCTCCTTTTAAGAAAATGAAAATTAGGAAAACTTTTTTAACGCGCACCACTCTACATGTTGGAGTGGACACCGAATTGATTGAAGCTGTTTAGTGGAGGGCTAGTTGAGGGCCTCTAAATAAGCTTCGAGGTCATATTCCACATCTGCCTCTTCCAAAACCTGCGCTGCAGCACCGCGAAGAGCTTCAGAGCCCTCACCGACGAGTTCGCGGATAAATGGGTAATTCTCCAGCACCTGGCCCGCAGAATATGGAGCGCCAAACATGATGGCCGCGATCGTCGCAGCCGCCTGACCGTTGAGGTGTTCGTCTTCAGTGGCGTTGTCCTGGTTAACCACCAGCAAACATGCGTCTTCCAACGCCTCAAGAATGTCTTGAGTATCTAATTCTGAGATCTCGTCGAGAAAATCAACGTTGACTTCCTCAGTCAAGATTGCATCGTCCCATGCACCCATGTCTCTAAAACCTTTCTAGTCCGCGTAATCAGACACGTATTAAATTCCGTTAAACATCCGGTTTATAACAATTCATCTAACGCCCACACGATTCAGACAGCACATCAACGAACTTTAAAATCGCTAATTACCTGCATCTTTACCTGGCGACCTATTCACGAAAGCCAAGACATGATAGCGTTTGTTATTGACTTGTTATTTTCCAGTTTTCAGACAACTACTGCACTTCGGAGGTGAACCACGATGAAAACAGAAACTCGACGAGCCCTCGTCTTCATCGTCGCCGGCTGTTTAGCCGCCACCGCCCTGGGTTTTATGGTCTGGCAGATGTCCAGCCCAAGCCGACCCACCTCTGATATTGCCACGTCTACTACTACGTCTACCACCCAAACCCAGGCTAGGTACGATTCCCCAGGTTATACAGAGACCAAAGAGGCGGAACCTGACCTAGAAAACCAAACTTTGGCGCCTATCAACACCGAAGATCCATATCTTCCACCGAATGCTTTTGTGCGTCCAGACAATGGCCGAAGCTCCGGTTCAACCCCTTCTGGCAGTTCTCCAACTACCACCTCTCGGGTGAGTTCTCCCTCCTCAGCAGGATCGGCAAGCCCGACTCAAATCACCTCCAGGTCAAACGAGCCTAGTGAACCTGATGATGAGTCAACTGCTACTACACAACCGTCGAGCCCAGACAGGCCAACCGAACCTACAAATCCGGTAGACCCAACTGGACCTTCTGAACCTACGGAACCCACCGATCCGATTGAGACAACCGATCCGATTGAGACAACCGATCCGGTAGCTCCGTCCACCCCGCCAACGAGCGATGATTCAACAAGCACTCCCCAACCAGATGAGTCTGATACGCCACCTACCGATTTCGTAGAGGAACCTACTGCTCCTCTCAATCCGGATCAGCCAGCCGGTTCAACTACTGATGCGACGCCAAACGCAACACCAAGCGCACCAGCTGACACAACATCCAATTCTGTAGCTAACTCTGTGGAACCAACTGCCACGAGCTAAACCACTTCGACCTGAATTTCACGTGCATTTAGAAGGGCGTTTAAGAGGTCGAAAAGTGGCAATGCGTGTGTAAGTGCCACCACAAGGTTTCTAAGCTCTTACAGGCGATTCTGAGAGGCACTAATATTTGGGTACAGATGCAAGTTTTGAGCCAGACCAAACTAGGTGACCAAAAGCCTCGAGCCTTTCAATTTCGGCCATATAGGACGGTTGTGCAGAGGCTCCCCAACCGAATCCAGATTTTGACGGCAGCAGACACGCCCCGTCAGCCAATCCGAGCGCAAAATAGATTTACGCCCCGCCAAGTTCTGGCGGGGCGCATGATTTTAATCTAAAAAGATCTAAACCCTAGCGAGGAATACTTCTGCGTCCTCAGAACGCATCGCAATGGTTGGGTCGTTTGCTGGAACCCATGCGGCATGACCTGCTGCTACTTCGAGGGTCTTCTCCCCTGCTTCCAAAGAAACAGTTCCGGAGGTGCACAGAACAATCATGGGACCATCGTGGTTGGCTTCTGCTTCGCCCTGAACTGCAACGCGATCGAGTTGGAATTCGTTGATTGGAACTGGGTAGTGGGTCGTTGCACCGTCTTCTTCAACGTCCACCCGAGCGTTTTCCAAAGAGTTGAAATCCAACACGCGCACGAGCTCCGGGACGTCGACGTATTTGGATGTCAGTCCACCGCGGAGCACGTTGTCGGAGTTCGCCATGATCTCTACGCCGAGGCCGCTGATGTATGCGTGAAGGTTTGCGGCGTCGAGGTAGAGGGCTTCGCCTGGGGCAAGTTTGTAGAAGTTCAACAGCAGAGCACCCAGAACGCCGACATCGCCGGGGTATTGTTCGTTGAGTTCAATGATGTGTGAGAGCACGAATGCGATGTCCTCGTCACGATCGTTTGCCTCAAGGTAGGTGTGGGCGTTGCTGATGAGGGCATCGATGAGTTCGTGTCGTTTACCGATGGGGATGGTGATCCAGGTGGTAAACAGTGCGCGGAGGGATTCTTCCTCGTTGTCGACGGTGAGCATGCTGCGGTAGCGGTCGAGGGGTTCGCAGGCGAGGGCGTCGAAAATGGTGAGGGTGTTCCGCAGTGGGCGGAAGCCTGCCATCGCGATAAATTCCGTGAGAGCAACGATCAGCTCTGGCTTGTGGTTTGGGTCGCGGTAGTTGCGGTTCGGTGCGGCGAGGTCAATTCCTGCTGAGTTTTCGCGGGCGAATCCTTCACGGGCCTGTTCCAGCGATGGATGAGCCTGCAGTGATAGGGGCGCTCCCGCCGCGAGGATTTTGAGGAGGAATGGAAGCTCATTTTCAAACGCTTCGGCAACACGCGTGCCCAATGCTTCTTCGGGGTTCGCTGCGATGACTTCGTTGAGTGCGTTTCCACCGATGGTTGATGGTGATCCTGGGTGGGCACCGAACCAGACTTCGGCCTCTGGGCGAGACGATGGTGATTCTTCGCCTTTGAGATCAGCGATCAGTGTTCTTGAACCCCATGGGTAGGTGCGCAGTGAGCCTTCCAATAGCTCCATTTACAAGTCCTTTTCTTCAATGGAATAGGTCGTGGCTGACTGTCCGCGCACCAGCAAACGCAGTGCTTGTGTCAGCGCCCCTTTGCTAGGTCCGTCGCAGCTTTGCGCCATGGCATCGGGGATTCCGGGTTCCTCTTCGGCCCAGACAACAGCCCTAAACGGTACCACCCCGGGTTCGTCATCTATGAATGGGTCATGGAATATATCGTCGGTAATTGGCTCGGGTCCGCGTAGTTCCGGCAGTGATTCCATGAGCTCGGGAAAGTCCAGCACGGCTGATACCAGGCCTCGGCGGGTCCAGATTGGGGCGATAACGTTGGCAATCGCGAGTCCCACATCAGTTCGGCCGGTATGCACGATCCGTGCGTGATCTACGTATGCGCGCAGTTTTCGGCCGGGATTGACTAGTTCGTCACGTTCCGGCGATAGCGATTCCACTTCCTCATCAATGCAGTCGGCGAGGTGTTCCAAGCGGTCGGAAATAATGCTGGGGTCTGCTTCTAAAAGATCCAAAAGAGTGCTTATCGACGCCACGATGCGGGCGGGCGACAAGCCTGCGGCCGTGGGCAAGGTGGGAAGGACGAAGGTGTCCTGGGGGGATTCGTCGATAAGCGGGCCTGAACTAGGGCCAATGAGCAGCGTGGCCACGCCCCGCTGCGACGCCGTGATGAGTGCCTTGAGCGCTTTTTCATCTGCACCGTTGTCGGTGATGACAATCAGCACGTCGAGCGCACCGATGTAATGTGGCAGCGTGGAGGTAATAACCAGCGGCTGGCGCATCGGGGAATGCAAGGTTTCCACCAATCGCACACAACTGCGGTGAATCTGGCCGTCGAGCATCACCACCACGCTACGTGGCCGCAACCCCTCGAACGCACTCAACGCGCCCTGCGCCACGAGGCCACCGATCTGGCGAACCTGGGCCCCCTCCTGCGCCACATCAAAAAATCGGACGGTTTCAGGATCATAAGCAGAACCGTCATAAAAGGTATTGTCCACTTGCACCACGGGGATTGAAGTCCTTTCCTTGACTTTGACTACCAAGGATAAGGAATTCCCGTGATGCCCGCCGGAAAATGGGATTATGCGCGGATAATCCCTAGAATCTCCGCTACCAACGCATCGACTTCTTCCTTCGATGCAGCTTCAACATTGAGGCGAAGCAGCGGCTCGGTGTTGGACGCACGCACGTTGAACCACGCGGAGGTGTCCTTGAGTTCCACAGTCACGCCGTCAAGGGTGTCCACGGACTCGGTGCGATCAGCGAACGCATCGAGCACAGCCTGGGTGCGCTCCTGCTGCGCCTCTGCATTAGCCAAACGGGAGTTCAACTCGCCTGAAGCAACGTACCGGTTATACCTAGCCATCATTTCACTCAGTGGCTGGTCCTGGCTTCCCAGCGCAGCCAGCACGTGCATCGCAGCCAAAATGCCGGAGTCCGCATTGAAGAACTCAGTGAAGTAGTAGTGCGCAGAGTGCTCGCCACCAAAGGCCGCACCGGTCTCTGCCATCTTCGCCTTGATGAAGGAGTGACCCACGCGAGTACGCACCGCAGTGCCACCGTTTTCAGCAATCACCTCAGGCACAGCCTTAGAGGTAATCAGGTTGTGGATGATCGTGGAACCCGGAAGCTTCTCCAAGTAACGCTCCGCTACGATCGCACAGATCGCAGAAGGGCTGACTGGCTGGCCCTTCTCATCGACCACGAAGCAACGATCCGCATCGCCGTCGAAAGCCAAACCGATATCAGATCCGGTCTCTACGGTGAACTTCTGCAAATCAACCAGGTTGGCAGGCTCCAGAGGATTGGCCTCATGGTTGGGGAAATTGCCGTCAAGCTCAAAATACAGTGGCGCAACATCAAGTGGCAGACCCTTGAATACCTCAGGGACAGTGAACCCACCCATGCCGTTTGCCGCATCCACAGCAACCTTCAACGGGCGGATGTTCTTCAGATCAACAAGCTCATTGAGGTACTCGGCATATGCGCTCAGCAAATCCTGCTCAGAAACCGAACCTGACTCACCATCAAACGCTGGAACACCCTCAACCAGATCATCAATGATGTTGGCCAAACCAGAATCCTGACCGACCGGACGAGCACCCGCACGACACAACTTGATGCCGTTGTACTCAGCGGGGTTATGCGACGCAGTAAACATCGCACCAGCACACTTCAAGGTTCCGGACGCAAAGTACAGCTCATCAGTAGAAGTCAGTCCCAAATGAACAACATCCAAACCCTGCGCAGTCACGCCATCGGCAAACGCCTTGGCCAATTCAGGGGAGGAATCACGCATGTCATGGCCAATAGCAACGGTGGTTTCACCCTCACTACGCATGAGCCGACCAAAGGCAGCGCCAGTCTCAGAAATGAAATCAGCATCAATATCGACACCAACAACACCACGTACGTCATACGCCTTAATTACAGCTGTGACAGATTCACGGGTACGCATAAATCCTCGAAGGGGTTAGGGAACAAAATAACGCTTGCAATCCTACCCCTGCCAAAGGATCCAATCCGAATAGCAAACCTTATGATTCGTCCTGATCAGGCACAACATAGAGATGACCCCTGCGGTGAACTTTCTGTTCCGCGATCCGCGCACTCCGGTTCACCGGATGGTTGCCGCCCACTTCGTCTTCAGGAACCAGACCACTCACAGTGCGTCCAGCCTCACGAACAGCCTGCGCAAGAGCCGTCAGATCCTCATCGTCATCGACTTTGATGTCGTTCACCCGCAGCATCTCCCAACCAAGGGGCGCAGTAATACGCTCGGCATGATGCTCACACAGATCCCAACTATGGGGCTCTGCTGCAGGCGCCAACGGACCAACCACCGCAGTGGAATCCGAATATGCGTAGGTGAGGGTTGCGACGGCAGGCTTGCCACAACCAGGGCGGGAACAACGACGAAACTGACTCACGAAGCCAAAGTTTAGACCTTTGGTTTAGGTTTGGACAGTCATCATCGGCGCGCCAACCCCTTTTGGCAGCTCAACACACATAGAATTTGTTTTCATGCATACGAGAACTTTCCGCAATCGGCACGGACGCGGTCTCCGCGGCCCACTCATGCCCGTCGAAGTTCCCCGCCACGCCTCTAGACGCCAAGCCTTCGACCGCGCAGTCTTAGAGGCCTACTCCCCTCTTTACGGGATTTACCAAAAAGAGCTCAGCAATCTAGACATCGCTGTCGATACCGTTCCTCGCATGCGACTCAGCGCCGACCTTGCCATCCTCCCCGATGAAATCACCGCCGACGGCCCCGTTCCACTCGGTCGCGTCATCCCACCGGCGATCGATACCAAGGGAAACCCCACGAGAGCACGCATCGTTATTTTCAGAATGCCGATCGAGCAACGAGTCACCAACGCTGTGGAACGCCACGAGCTATTGACTCATGTCCTCACCTCTTTGGTGGCGAACTATCTGAATATTGATCCACGAGACATCGATCCGGGATTCCAGGATCTCTAGTGTGGCCGGTGGACCATGGGCAATTGGGAGACGATTCTGGGCTTCTTCCGACGCCAGGCCAGTTTCAATGGCACTCCACCGGAGGTTAACAATCGAGACCAAGAACGATTCCAGCCATTGCCACTTTTGGTCCAATTCCACCCCATTCAGGCCTGCAGAGTAGCGATCGAGACCAAAGTAGCTCTAAAAACACGCCGGTTTTGGTCTTTTAGAAGCCGGTGCAGCCAAGAACAAAAGCGAACCCTCAATTAATTAAAGGTTCGCTTGCTGGTCTTGAATTTTAAGAAATTTCGCGTTTCAGGCGACGGCGCTCACGTTCAGAGAGACCACCCCAAATTCCAAAGCGTTCATCATGCTCAAGAGCAAACTCTAGGCATTCATCCCGAACCGGGCAGCCCTGGCAGATCCGCTTGGCTTCGCGAGTTGAGCCACCTTTTTCTGGAAAGAATGCTTCAGGATCAGTTTGCGCACACAGCGCCTGCTCCTGCCATTCTTGCTCAACCGCTCCGAACAGATCATCCAAAGTCATCTCCAGTGCGGTGCGAGTCTGGCCTGCTTTCAACTTTGCAGATACGTCCCCAGCTGAATCTTCCATTACTCGCCCCCCTCTCACTTTCAAAGCTACTTTAAGTCTGTTCTCATCGGGGATGTTGGTCCCCGAGCAGGTTTGGAAAATTTTTCCCTCTCCCAAGCGATTACACACGTGCTGGTACATCGCCGTCAACCGTTACAGAAAAAATCAGCCAAACTTCCGCCGGTTAATTCACAATATTCACACCAGTCACAAAAGCCCTCTCACGGGGGCATTTTCCGGGGGTACTACATATTGTGTCATTAATCTTAATTAGACAGATTCTGCCACAAGATCAGCACTCCCTACAAGTATAAGCAGTGCTGCATAATCTCCAAAAACCGCTCAACCAAAAACATTTTCGCCCCCGAACGGTCGCTGTGAAAACGCCCGTCCAAAAGAGCTAAAAATGCCTACTGATCAGACGAAAAACGAATTCCGCTGTCTGGGATCACAACGCCTGGGAAGACGCGCATCCCTGCGTTGAGTTCACACCGCGCGCCAACCTGTGCTCCCTCACCGATGATGCAACCGGAGATGTGCGCATTAGCACCGATGCGTGCTCCCGAGGAAATGATGGAATTTTCAATGACCGCACCTGGTTCAATGGTGACGCCGTCGAAAATAACAGTGTTGTCAACGCGGCAGCCGGCACCGATCTCGGTGCCGCGGCCGACTACGGTTCCGCCGAGCAGCAGGACGCCGTCGCGAACGCCGGCGGAGGCGTCGACAAGCGACTCTCCTGTTTTTCCTTCGAGCAGTGGGGAGTACGCAATGCCGCGGACCAGGTCAGCCGAGCCGCGGACGAAGTCGCTTGGGGTGCCCATGTCGCGCCAGTAGGAGGCGTCGACGTGGCCGAAGACTCGCTTGCCCTCTTCCAACAGCTGAGGGAAGGTTTCGCGCTCAACGGAAACGACACGGCCAGCGGGGATCTGCTCGATGAGTTCCTTCTTGAACACGTAGCAGCCGGCGTTGATCTGGTCTGTTGGTGGATCTTCGGTCTTTTCCAGGAATTCGCTGACGCGACCATCCTCATCGGTGGGCACGCAACCGAACGCGCGGGGGTTGGCCACGCGCACGAGATGCATGGTCAGATCCGCTTCTTTTTCGCGGTGGGTGTCCAGGATGCTACTGAGATCCGCACCGGAGAGCACATCGCCGTTGAACACAATCGCAGTATCGTGACGCAGCTTGTCGTAGACGTTTCGGATGCCACCACCAGTGCCCAAAGGCTGATCCTCGACGACATATTCAATTTCCAAGCCCATTTCGGAGCCATCTCCGAAGTATTCCTCGAAGACTTCAGCTTTGAATGACGTTCCCAGCACGACGTGTGTGATGCCTGCAGCCTTGATGCGGGCCAAAAGGTGGGTCAAGAATGGGTGGCCAGCAGTTGGCAGCATTGGCTTTGGAGTATTGACGGTCAGGGGGCGCAGTCGGGTACCTTTGCCACCGACCAAGATGACAGCATCAACGTTTTTGCTGTTGTCAGTTAAAGTCATGTGTTCCTGTTTCACTCGTGTTTAGGGTGTCTTTAAGGGGGTACAAATTTGATGACGGCCTCGAAAAGGGTAATTCCGGGGCCGCAGCAAATCCATTTCAGAAAATTAATGTAGATTCACTTTACATTTGCCTGAAATGAGTTGAATTCACCGTCCGGTGGTCGTCGACGGTCTAAGAGGCTTTCGTTCTCATCTTAGAGACACCAACCGCGACTCCGGCTCGTAATTTCAAACCAATTCGCAGAGCCAACCGAATGGGGGCTTGCCACGGATTCGCGAGGCGATCAGCCTGGAAGCGATACGCGCTCTCGTGGTGTGCGGGCAACATGTTCTCTGGGTTTTTACCCGCAACATGACCTTTCGCGTGGATGATCTGCGCACTTGGGCAAAAGACGTTGGTGAAACCGGCGCGAACCAGGCGATCTCCCAGGTCAACGTCTTCCATGTACATGAAGTAGCGTTCATCAAAACCACCAACTTGATCAAACGCATCCCACCTTAATAACAGGCACGATCCCGACAGCCAGCCAGCGGTGCGCTCGGTGTCCATATCTTCATCGTCACGGTAAGCCACTGACCACGGATTGGATTTCCACACAGCACCCAACAAAGCGTGACCAATGCCATTCGCCAAAGTGGGTACTGCCCGAGCCGACGGATACGCCGAACCGTCCGCCTCACGGATCAACGGGCCAACCGCTCCTGCTTCAGGGTGACGTTTCGCACATTCAAGCAATTGATCAATAGAGTCTTCGTCAAAAACAACATCAGGGTTTGAGACGAGGAAGAACTCCCCATCGATCTCTCCTGCCTCCCGGCGCGCACGCAACGATCGGGCGGCAATATTAATAGCCGTTCCGTAGCCTAAGTTGCCGCCAGTTGAGAGGAACTCCACGTTGCTGCGTGAGGCTGCTGCCTGCTCAGGAACACCATCGACAGAGCCATTGTCTGCCATCACAACGTGGGTGTCTCGTGAAGTCGCACCAGGCAAAGAATCCAGGAACGACGCCAAGTATTTACCTGGCGAATAGGTCACTGTGATCACAGCGATGGGGGATTTCAAAGTACTCACGAAGCGAAAGCATAGTGGTTTAAGTTTGCAAGAAGTATCCGCCACTCCCGATAACCGATGAGGAAAACACCCTCATATGGCTTAGAATTGTCCAGAACCTATGGTTTTTCATAATTTCATCGGGGCTTCTCGCTTGCCGAGAGGACACCGGCACACAAGCTTTTGAGCACAGTTCAGCAGCCTAAAGTCGCCAAGGCCGCCCCAAGCACCCAATGGCCGCTCCAAGCAGCCAATGGCCACGTATGAAAACCCCCGCTCCATAAATACAGAACACATACAGAACTTGACCGACAATCTAATTACCGCGAAGGGTTAGCAGCACGTGACTGAAAAGTATCGTCCCGTCCGTGACATTAAGCCTGCTCCGGCAGCAATGCAATCAACTAAACAAGCGGGCCATCCTGTGTTCCGAAGCGTTGTAGCTTTTGTTTCAGTGCTGGTGTTGTTGGTATCGGGTTTGGGGTATCTTGCTGTCGGAAAAGTGGACGGTGTCGCTTCTGGCAACTTGAACCTTGGTGGCGGTCGCGGCATCCAGGACGGCAATGCTGCTGACGGTGCTACCGATATTTTGTTGGTGGGTTCTGATTCCCGTTCCGATGCTCAGGGCAACACGCTGACTGAGGAGGAGCTGGCGATGCTCCGCGCAGGCGACGAGGAGAACGACAACACCGATACGATCATGGTGATTCGTGTTCCTAACGATGGCTCGTCTGCCACCGCTGTGTCGATTCCTCGCGATACCTATATTCATGATGACGATTACGGCAACATGAAGATCAACGGCGTTTATGGTGCGTACAAGGATGCCCGTCGTGCTGAGCTCATGGATCAGGGTTTCACCAATGAGTCGGAGTTGGAAACCCGGGCGAAGGATGCTGGCCGAGAAGGTTTGATCGATGCTGTGTCAGATCTCACCGGAATCACCGTCGATCACTACGCCGAAGTCGGCCTTTTGGGATTCGTCCTGCTCACCGATGCTGTCGGTGGTGTCGAAGTCTGCCTCAACAACGCCGTCGATGAGCCTTTATCCGGCGCCAACTTCCCTGCAGGCCGTCAAACCCTCGGTGGCTCCGATGCGTTGTCTTATGTGCGCCAGCGCCACGATCTCCCCCGCGGCGACCTCGACCGCATCGTCCGCCAGCAGTCGTATATGGCATCGCTTGTTAACCAGGTGCTGTCTTCTGGAACGCTCACCAACCCTGCAAAGCTTTCCGCACTTGCTGATGCCGTCACCCGCTCCGTCGTCATCGACGAAGGCTGGGAGATCATGAGCTTTGCCACTCAGCTGCAAAACCTCGCCGGCGGCAACGTCACATTTGCCACCATCCCAGTGACTTCCATTGACGGCACCGGCGATTACGGCGAGTCCGTTGTCACCATCGATGTCAACCAGGTGCACGCATTCTTCCAAGAAGCACTCGGTGAAACAGAGCCAGCTCCAGAAGACGGCTCCGACGATCAATCTGCTGATCAGGCCCCTGACCTAAGCGAAGTCGAGGTTCACGTCCTCAACGCTTCCTACACCGAGGGCCTAGCCAACGGCATTGCAGCGCACCTCCAGGAAATGGGGTACACCATCTCCGAAACTGGCAACGCAGCGGAAGGCCTCTACTACGAGTCCCAGATCCTCGCCGCCGAAGCAGACAACGAAAAGGCCCTCGCGATTTCCGAAGCCCTCGGCGGCCTCCCCATCGTGGCCAACTCTTCCCTCGACGACAACACCGTCATCGTCGTTTCTGCCGGCGATTACGCTGGTCCTACCGCCGAAGCCAACGCTGTCATCACCAGCAGCACCGTTGGCCAGCCGGGCGCCGATGTCGGAGCGCCCATCGAAAGCCCAGAGTTCGATGCCGGCGGCGACGGTCCCCGTTGCGTTAACTAAAACCCCGCTTTTCGACGCCTCCCTCCGGCCCTTACCCGCCGGAGGGATTTTTCGTTCAAGCACTGTCTGTATCTTTTATTTACTCTGGGGGTCATGGAACTTCTTTCACATTTGCTCGCACTTGATCCTGCTTCTCCCCGATTGACTGTCTACAACGAAACCACTGGCGCACGTTTAGATTTCTCCGCGATCACGTTGGACAACTGGGCTTCCAAAGTAGGAAACATGCTGATTGATGAGCTTGATTTGGAAGAAGGGTCAACTATCGCGATCGACCTTCCCGTCAGCTGGCAGGCTGCGGTGATCGTGCTTGGGGCTTTAGCTACTGGCGTTGAAGCGGATTTTGTTTCTGGTGAGACTGATGCCGATGTCATCTTCACATCTCTCGATCGCTACAAACCATATGAGGCTCACAGTGATGTACTGCTAGTCAGCGATGATCCTTTCGGACGTGGCATCGTTGAAAGTGGCGGTGAAATTCCCAATGGTGCCATCGACTTTGGCCCCACTGTCCGCTTCTACGGAGATCAGTTCTTCAACCCAACGCCTGCTCTACCACAGATTGTTGAGCGCACGGATATTCCAACTGGCGCTCGAGTTCTTGCTACTGGGTGGTCAGATACCAAATCTTTTAATCATCAGGTGTTAGAACCACTCGCCGTTGGTGGCTCAACGGTCATCGTGACGGGACTTGCTGATACGGATCGTTTGGACCAGATCGCTATCAACGAAAAAACTAATCACCGCATCTAGATAGTTTTCTTCTAAAAACGGCCCTATGACTTTGCCACCGGCCCCGTTTTACCAATCCCTCGGCGTCCCTTCAATGGTCCTGAGAGAAATCGGCTGCACAGATCGTCATTTGAACTTTCTTCAGGGATCCTTTTCATTACGGATCTCTTGTCTTAAAGAAGGTGGGACAAACCTTAAATCCGACTTCGGTTTTTTTAAATAATTCCAAAACACCTTGCATGCGCTGTGACCCACCAAATTTCAAGTCACGTTGAGTATCGAAATCTCACTTGATCGAGCAGAGGACTTTTGTGAGTGCAGGTGTTCCAGATGACACGGAATCACTCAGACTATTTAATTTAGGTTCTTTCGCTGAAATCACTGCTGTTGAGAAACATCAAAACAGTTGACCTTGAAGGTATTCAGCACCCTCCGTTACCACAGCTTTGTTTAATTGATCTTGAGAATACCGATCTGTCGCCTCTGACAAAACACCCAACGTTGAGGATGGTGAGGGAGGAAAACGTCGAAACGCTTTTAAACGTGGAAGCGCTCGGCGCCCTGCCTGGGCTAGAAACCGTGGGGATTGACAGTGATGAGGTAGCCGATGCGTTGGGCTCGATCCATTCACTTGAGTTGCCACGGCATCTGCGACTGGAAAAGGCAATGGATTTAATCAATCGCGTTAGAGTAGACAACCGGTCGGAGATCTCTTGTGTAACGGGGGCGTTTTTGACCCCATTGGAACCACCATTAGAACCACAATGTGTACTGGTGCTGGTAATTTAGTAGAACATGGCAACGGTCACATTCGACAAGGTCACAATCCGCTACCCCGGCGCGGAGCGCGCAACTGTTCATGAGCTTGATTTAGATATCGCTGATGGCGAGTTTTTGGTGCTCGTCGGCCCTTCGGGTTGTGGTAAATCCACTACGCTGCGTGCTTTGGCTGGGCTTGAGGGCGTGGAGTCGGGTGTGATCAAAATTGATGGCAAGGATGTCACTGGTCAGGAGCCGGCGGATCGCGATATCGCGATGGTGTTCCAGAATTATGCGCTGTACCCTCACATGACGGTGGCGAAGAATATGGGTTTTGCGCTGAAGTTGGCTAAGCTGCCGCAGGCGCAGATCGATGCGAAGGTCAATGAGGCTGCGGAAATTCTTGGGTTGACGGAGTTTTTGGATCGCAAGCCTAAGGATTTGTCTGGTGGTCAGCGTCAGCGTGTGGCGATGGGCCGCGCGTTGGTGCGCGATCCGAAGGTGTTCCTCATGGATGAGCCGCTGTCCAACCTGGATGCGAAATTGCGCGTGCAAACCCGCGCGGAGGTCGCCGCTTTGCAGCGTCGCCTGGGCACCACCACGGTGTACGTCACCCACGATCAGGTCGAGGCAATGACGATGGGCGATCGGGTTGCGGTGCTCAAGGACGGGTTGCTGCAGCAGGTCGCACCGCCCAGGGAGCTTTACGACGCACCGGTCAACGAATTCGTTGCGGGCTTCATCGGCTCGCCGTCCATGAACCTCTTCCCTGCCAACGGGCACACGATGGGTGTGCGCCCGGAGAAGATGCTGGTCAATGAGACCCCTGAGGGTTTCACAAGCATTGATGCTGTGGTGGATATTGTCGAAGAACTTGGTTCTGAATCGTATGTTTATGCCACTTGGGAGGGCCACCGCCTGGTGGCCCGTTGGGTGGAAGGCCCCGTGCCAGCCCCTGGCACGCCTGTGACTTTTTCCTACGATGCGGCGCAGGCGCATCATTTCGATCTGGAGTCGGGCGAGCGTATCGCTTAGTTTCGGACGTGGAGGGAGGCGTCGAAAAGCATCTTTATTTTTGACCCTCCGGGAGTGATTTAACCTAAAATTCCACACAAACGTGTTCGAGGTCATTAGATTGATAAGCATCTGTTGTTAAGAAAGGTGACTTCCTATGTCCTCGATTTCCCGCAAGACCGGCGCGTCACTTGCAGCCACCACACTGTTGGCAGCGATCGCACTGGCCGGTTGTAGTTCAGACTCAAGCTCCGACTCCACAGATTCCACCGCCAGCGAAGGCGCAGACAGCCGCGGTCCCATCACCTTTGCGATGGGCAAAAACGACACCGACAAAGTCATTCCGATCATCGACCGCTGGAACGAAGCCCACCCCGATGAGCAGGTAACGCTCAACGAACTCGCCGGTGAAGCCGACGCGCAGCGCGAAACCCTCGTGCAATCCCTGCAGGCCGGCAACTCTGACTACGACGTCATGGCGCTCGACGTCATCTGGACCGCAGACTTCGCGGCAAACCAGTGGCTTGCACCCCTTGAAGGCGACCTCGAGGTAGACACTTCCGGACTGCTGCAATCCACCGTGGATTCCGCAACCTACAACGGTACTCTCTATGCGCTGCCTCAAAACACCAATGGCCAGCTGCTGTTCCGCAACACCGAAATCATCCCAGAAGCACCAGAAAACTGGGCTGACCTCGTGGAATCCTGCACCCTCGCTGAAGAAGCAGGCGTTGATTGCCTGACCACTCAGCTCAAGCAGTACGAAGGCCTCTCCGTTAACACCATCGGCTTCATCGAAGGCTGGGGCGGCAGCGTGCTGGATGATTCCGGCAACGTCACCGTCGACAGCGACGACGCCAAGGCAGGCCTTCAAGCGCTTGTCGACGGCTTCGACGACGGCACCATCTCCAAGGCATCCCTTGCAGCGACCGAAGAAAAAACCAACCTCGCATTCACCGAAGGCCAAACCGCCTACGCCATTAACTGGCCATACATGTACACCAACTCCGAAGAAGCCGAAGCAACCGCAGGCAAATTCGAAGTACAGCCCCTCGTAGGTAAAGACGGCGTCGGCGTATCCACCCTTGGTGGCTACAACAACGGCATCAACGTCAACTCCGAAAACAAGGCAACCGCCCGCGACTTCATCGAATTCATCATCAACGAAGAAAACCAAACCTGGTTCGCGGACAACTCCTTCCCACCAGTGCTCGCATCCATCTACGATGATGAGTCCCTTGTTGAGCAGTACCCATACCTGCCAGCACTGAAGGAATCCCTGGAAAACGCAGCACCACGCCCAGTGTCTCCTTTCTATCCAGCCATCTCCAAGGCAATCCAGGACAACGCCTACGCAGCGCTTAACGGCAACGTCGACGTTGACCAGGCAACCACCGACATGAAGGCAGCGATCGAAAACGCTTCCAGCTAGTTCGGTAATTAGGTTCATGCTTTAGGTTCATCCTCCGGCCACCTTCCCTGAAATCCTTAGCGGATTTCCACAAAGGTGGCCGGAGTTTTGTCCTATTGTTGGGTGTAATTGAACTTGTGTGAAAGGAGTCCGGATGGCTTCCGACAAAGATCTTCAAGTTTCCACATTTGTCTACATCTCCCGCTGCCCCGTGCAGGTCTACGAAGCAATCGCAGATCCCAGACAACTAGAACGCTACTTCGCCACCGGCGGAGTATCCGGCCGCCTCGAAACCGGATCGACTGTCTATTGGGACTTCGCTGATTTCCCCGGCGCGTTTCCCGTCCAAGTTGTCTCAGCTACACAGGCCGAGCACATTGAACTCCGCTGGGGACAAGCAAATGAGCTGCGTTCCGTCAATTTCGAATTCGAACCTTTTAGAGATTTCACCCGCACAAAACTCACCATCACCGAAGGCAGCTGGCCACTCACCCCCGCAGGAGCCCAAGAGGCCCTAGGCAGCCAGATGGGATGGACCGGCATGCTCTCTGCTTTAAAAGCATGGCTGGAATACGGAGTGAACCTCCGCGACGGGTTTTATAAGCAATAGGCAATGTGTCCATCACGATGTGTGGCGGATTATGATCTATGTAACAAGAATGTGCAGTTTCACAGAACTGACAATCAACTTATTTTGACTTGACAAAAGGAGCGACGACACATGGCCACATTCAAACAGGCCAGAAGCGCTGCCTGGCTGATCGCCCCCGCCCTCGTGGTCCTTGCAGTGGTGATCGGATATCCCATCGTCCGAGCAATTTGGCTATCCTTCCAGGCCGACAAAGGCCTCGACCCCACCACCGGACTCTTCACCGACGGTGGCTTCGCAGGACTAGACAATTACCTCTACTGGCTCACCCAACGATGCATGGGTTCAGACGGCACCATCCGTACCTGCCCACCCGGCACACTAGCCACCGACTTCTGGCCAGCACTACGCATCACGTTGTTCTTCACCGTGGTTACCGTCGGCTTGGAAACTATCCTCGGCACCGCCATGGCACTGATCATGAACAAAGAATTCCGTGGCCGCGCACTTGTTCGCGCAGCGATTCTTATCCCTTGGGCAATCCCCACCGCAGTCACCGCAAAACTGTGGCAGTTCATCTTCGCGCCACAAGGCATCATCAACTCCATGTTTGGGCTTAGTATCAGTTGGACAACCGATCCGTGGGCTGCCAGAGCCGCCGTTATTTTGGCCGACGTCTGGAAAACCACACCATTCATGGCACTGCTGATCCTCGCCGGTCTGCAAATGATCCCGAAGGAAACCTACGAAGCAGCCCGCGTCGATGGCGCAACCGCGTGGCAGCAATTCACCAAGATCACCCTCCCGCTGGTGCGCCCAGCTTTGATGGTGGCAGTACTCTTCCGCACCCTCGATGCACTACGCATGTATGACCTCCCCGTCATCATGATCTCCAGCTCCTCCAACTCCCCCACCGCTGTTATCTCCCAGCTGGTTGTGGAAGACATGCGCCAAAACAACTTCAACTCCGCATCCGCACTCTCCACGCTGATCTTCCTGCTGATCTTCTTCGTGGCGTTCATCATGATCCGGTTCCTCGGAGCAGACGTTTCGGGCCAACGAGGGATGAAGAAAAAGAAACTGGGCAGAACCAAGGATGAGAAGCCCACCGCTAAGGATGCTGTTGTAAAAGCCGATTCTGCTGTGAAGGAAGTGGCTAAGCCATGACTAAACGAACAAAAGGACTCATCCTCAACTACGCCGGAGTGGTATTCATCCTGTTCTGGGGACTAGCTCCCTTCTACTGGATGGTGATCACCGCGCTGCGCGATTCCAAGCACACCTTTGACACCACTCCCTGGCCAACGCACGTCACCTTGGATAACTTCCGTGACGCGCTGGCCACCGACAAAGGCAATAACTTCCTCGCAGCCATTGGCAACTCACTGATCATCAGTGTCACCACAACAGCGATCGCGGTTCTCGTGGGAGTGTTCACCGCCTACGCACTGGCTCGCTTAGAATTCCCCGGTAAAGGCATTGTCACCGGCATCATTTTGGCAGCCTCCATGTTCCCCGGCATCGCCCTGGTCACTCCGCTGTTCCAGCTCTTCGGTGACCTCAACTGGATCGGCACCTACCAAGCGCTGATTATCCCGAACATTTCCTTCGCGCTACCTCTGACGATCTACACGCTCGTGTCTTTCTTCAGACAACTGCCCTGGGAACTCGAAGAATCAGCACGTGTCGACGGCGCCACCCGTGGCCAAGCCTTCCGCATGATCCTGCTTCCTCTAGCAGCGCCCGCACTATTTACCACCGCGATCCTCGCATTCATCGCAACGTGGAACGAATTCATGCTGGCCCGCCAACTATCCAACACCTCCACAGAGCCAGTGACCGTTGCGATCGCCAGGTTCAGCGGACCAAGCTCCTTCGAATACCCCTACGCCTCTGTCATGGCTGCCGGCGCGCTGGTGACCATCCCACTGATCATCATGGTTCTCATCTTCCAACGCCGCATCGTCTCCGGACTCACCGCAGGTGGCGTGAAAGCCTAGACTAGATACTCATGAGTGCTGATAAATCCCAGGATCAATCCGAATCGCAACGCAAAGGGCTTCAACTCGAAGCGCTGCTTGGATTCCTGGGATTTTTCTCATTCCTCGCCGTCATCCAGGCAGTCATCAACGTGTTACGCCCCGAACCTGCCGTGTGGCCAGCTCTTCTCGCGCTCGTTTTAGTAATCGCCACAGTCTCAGTATGGAGGGCTTGGCGAAAGCACCGCCCTAATTAAAGTTCCTGCGCCAACGCCACGATAATTCCAGACGGCCCGCGTAGATAACACAGCAGAAATACGTCCTCATAGTTGGCGATTCCATCGAGTGGTTCCGCACCGATATGTGCGATCGTTTCCTCAATATCATCCACCGCAAACATCAATCGGTGCATCCCAATCTGGTTGGGTGCTGGTGGAGGCGTTGCAATCGGTTCCGGATGTAGATATTGAGTAAGCTCCACCCGAGAATGCCCATCGGGAGTTTTCAGCACCGCGATCTCAGATCGAATCCCGCTGAGACCAACGGTCCGATCAGCAAAATCCCCTTGGACCATTGTTCGACCATCTAGGGACATCCCTAATTTCTCAAAGAAACCGACTGCTTCATCCAACGACTCCACCACAATCGCCACGTTGTCCAAACGTTTAATTCCCATGATCCCCATCGTAGGTAGCATCGTGTGATGGCGATCATCTACAACACATCCAGCACGCTCAACGGATTCATCGCAGACAAAAACAACTCCCTGCAATGGCTTTTCGACGTCCCCGGCAGCGACGGTGCCTCTGAAGACTTCGGTAATTTCCTTTCAAAAGTCGGCACCATCGTGATGGGCTCCACCACCTATGAATGGCTGCTCAAGGATCTGGATTTCATCAGCGATCCCCAGAAATGGACCGATGTGTATGGCGATCGCCCCACGTGGGTGTTCAGCAGCAGGAACTTGGAAACCCCGGAAGGAAAACCTGTCAAGGTAGTAAATGGAGATGTCGCCGATGTTCTCCCCGCCATACTGGAAGAGAGTCCAGAGAACACTGATATCTGGATCGTCGGTGGTGGCGATCTGGCGGGTCAATTCTTTGATGCGGGTGCTCTCGATCGGATCATTTTGACCATAGCGCCAGTATTTTTAGATGAAGGCCAGCCAGCGATGCCCCGCGGGATCGAAAGTAATCGTCTCCGCACCGTCAATGTCCGCGAAGTTGGGCAATTCACTGAGATCACTCTGGAGACGATTAAAGGGGCTTAATTTGTAGAGTTTTGGGCAGAAAGCTCTTCCTTTAAGAACGCAGTGCTTAGTGACGACGATGCCAATAACGCTCTATTGCCACAGCTGCTTCTGCGAGAAAAAATCCAAAACCAATCGGTATCAAATATCCAGTTAGGATTCCATCAGGCTGAGTTACCCTGAAATAGATTCCCATCAAGACAAGAACGATTCCTACACCACCTAAGAACCCCAAAAGCCACAAGGGAGCTCTTCTTGTTAGGGCACAAGCAACTGCAGCTACAGCAAAACCAACTCCAACAAAAATTGAAAAAGCGGTTACTACTGAATAGGGATTCCCAAGGGCAAATATCCACCCGACTACGACCGTTAAGACATAAAGCAATAAGAACAGTCGAGCAGAATAATTTTTTGTCGCAAACTTAGACGAATCTTTCATCGCGCTCCTTAGAGGATTACAGATTTGTTATATGGTATAGCGTTACGGCAGACCAGTATCCACCTGCAGTACTTTTACAAGCGGTCTATCTAGGAGACAAACTCCAGAGTCGGCAGCGCAAAACTTTGTTAGATCGAGGTTTGTGATGTCGGCCTAAATTGCTCTTCTTTACCAACTCGCCCCACGCGCGCTCACAAACTGATACCCTCGGCTACTAGTGACACGGGGTGCAAAAGCACTTTCACAAAGCTTTCGCTGAGATTACACCCGTCGAACCTGATCCAGTTAGTACTGGCGAAGGGACTGTCGCATTGGACCCATCCTCCCAAGGGATAGGTCCCTCTGCCCTTCGCCCCAACCCAAGAAGGGCGTTTTTTCATGCTTGATATTTCTGAGCAAATTGTTTTGGTCACCGGCGGTGCACGCGGACTTGGTCGCGCGTTGTCTGAGTCTTTTTTGCGCGAGGGTGCTCGTGTTGTGGTGAACTATCACCGTTCGGCTGATGCTGCTGCAGAGTTGGCTGGGGACAAAGCGGTGGCGATTCAGGCTGATGTTCGTGATCGCGAACAAGTGAAAAGCATGTTTGCCCAGGCGAAAGAACATTTCGGCAGCCCGATCACCACTGTGGTGAACAGCGCTTTGGCGGATTTCAGCTTTGATGGCGATGCGCGTCCCAAGGCGGAGGACATCACCATTGAGCGTTTTAATCAGCAGTACACCAGCGCAATCGAGGGCGCGCTGAACACCATCCAGGAGGCTTTGCCTGGTTTTGAGGAGGTGGGAAGTGGTCGTGTGATTAACATCGGCACGAATCTTTTCCAGAATCCCACGGTCCCCTACCACGATTACACCGCGGCGAAGGCTGCACTATTGTCCTTGACCCGCACGTTTGCCAAGGATCTGGGCCCGCGCCACATCACGGTCAACATGGTCAGCGGCGGCCTGCTGCGCACCACTGGCGCCAGCGCCGCCACGCCCGAGGAAGTCTTTGATTTCATCGCCGCCGGCACCCCACTGGGGTCCGTCACCACGCCCCAAGAGCTTGCCGACGCCTCCCTCTTCTTCGCATCCCCCTGGTCGCGCGCGGTTACAGGCCAAAACTTGGTCGTCGACGGAGGACTGGTTTTCAACTAATGACACCGAAAGAAATACACCTCAACCTTTTTGCTTTCGGTGCCGGGCACCACGCGGCGGCGTGGCGAGCGGTGGAGGGAAGCGTCGAAAAGCTGGGTTTAATTTCCTGGTGGGAGGAACTCGCGCGCACCGCTGAGCGGGGCAAGCTGGATGCGGTCTTTTTGGCGGATGGGCAGGCGATTAATCCGGTCGGTCTGGAGAATGGGCCGGGCTGGTTTTTGGAACCGGTGACCGCGTTGACTGCGATGGCGCGGGCGACGAACAATATTGGGTTGATCAGCACAATTTCCAGTACGTTTTGGCAGCCGTTTCATGCGGCGCGGATGATCGCCAGCTTGGATCATATTTCGGGTGGGCGTGCTGGAATCAATGTGGTGACATCGATGACCGATGCGGAGGCGCGTAACCACGGGATGGATGCGTTGCCGGGTCACGATGTTCGCTATGCGCGCGCTGCGGAATTTATTGAAACCATCACTGCGCTGTGGGATTCTTGGCCTGCGGAAAGTTTGGTGATGGATCGTGCTGGAAAATTTGCGGACTCCTCGCTCATTAAATCTATCGATCATGATGGTGAGTTCTTCCAAGTCGCTGGTCCGCTGAATGTTCCAAGTACTCCGCAGGGCAGGCCAGTTATTTTCCAAGCGGGATCCTCACCGCAGGGACGGGAGATCGCTGCACGGTATGCCGAGGCGATTTACTCCGTGGCCTGGGATTTGGAGCAAGCACAAGATTATCGCTCTGATATTCATGCTCGTGCCACTGCCCAGGGTCGCGAACCCATGCCGGTGCTGCCTGGTTTGGTGACCTTTGTTGGCACGACCGTGGAAGAAGCGCGTGCAAAACAGCAGGCTCTCAACGCGTTGTTGCCGGTCAAAGACTCACTAAATCAGCTGAGTTTCTTTGTGGGTCAAGATTGCTCGACGTGGGATTTGGATGCACCTCCCCCACCACTGCCACCGCTAGAAGAGTTTTCCGGTCCTAAGGGCAGGTACGAAACGGTGCTGCGGATCATCGAATCTAAATCACCAACCGTCCGCGAACTTCTGGGCTACCTCGCAGCAGGTGGTGGGCACGCCACATTCATCGGTACACCGGAAAGTATCGCTGATGAAATCGAGCGCTGGATCGACGAGGGCGGTGCCGATGGCTTCAACCTCATGCCACCGATGCTCCCCCACAGTTTGGACGACTTTGTTGACTTAGTAGTCCCTGAACTGCAGCGACGTGGCCGATTCCGCACAGAATACAGTCACACCACGCTGCGCGGTCACTTGTTTAACCAGGTTGCTTATTCAGCCCGGTCACTTGTTTAACTAGGTCACTTGTTTAACTCAGCAATTGGGCGCACTGTCAATGATTGATTAAGAGTGCCCACAGGACCTTCGGCATCGTGAATCACCGAAGTGGTCAAACCGATGCCGTTGGGTCCGAACGCCGCGCGGGTATCAAAACCCACCTTGGTGCCCACCGGCTGGCGGAACAGATGGAAAGTAAGATCCACATTCGGGAACATCCACGTCTTGGGATCTTCTCGAACCGCCACGCCATTGGCCACATCCAAGAATTTGGAAAACTCTGCCAAAGGCTCAGAATCTTCGCCGTCAACCAACTGCACATCGCCGGTAATCCACGCACGGTTTTTTCCTGGGATTTTCTCTGCATCCTCGACAAAGACAATGCTGTCCATAAAGCCACCAGACCACTGCCACGCTGCTTGAGCATCTGACAACTCAGCCATCGACGGCAATGCTTCAAAAGTATCGCCAGAAATATGGGCAAGATCAGAGGTCTTCAACAACCAGGCGCGTGCACGAATCGTCACTCTGCCGTTGATCTCAGCGACCGTCTCAATAAGTTCAATGGTGCGCCCGGGACGAACGATCTCTGTTCTCAAGGTGACATCATCCCGAGCGATCTGGCCCAAGACCTCCAAACTGAAACGGCTGAACACAAAAGCATCGCCGACGACTTCCCTGCGCCAGCGTTCCATATGGTGAATCACCAAACCGGCAACCGGTGCAAGGTGGAGTTCATCATCGCGCCACGCACCACTGGAATGCTCCGTTGGGCGGTACGTATCATTTCCGTGCGCAATAAAATATGCAGTTGACATGCGAAAACCTCACTATCAGTAATTTTGGGAGGCTAGTTCTAGGGACTAGCACTTGCGCTAGCTCTTGGGGGCTCGGAGTTTTCGCCACAGCACTCGAAGTGTGGAATGCGGCAGTGCAAAACACTCTCTAATCGCCATCCCTAGGCGCTCAGCTGAAGGTGTACGAGCAGTGACCACCTTGATGGGAATCCCTAAATGCCAAGCCCATAAATAGGTGCGCCAGGCATGAAAGCCACTGGTCACAACAGTCCACTGTAGTGTGTCCGGAAATAATGCGTGGGCGTTTTCTAAATTCTCGTTGGTGCTGGTGGCCCATGGTTCTTCCACAATGTTGGTTACTCCACGGGCGCGTAAATAATCTGCCATGGCCGCGGCTTCACCGAAACCGCTGACCACAACGGGTGCTTCCGGGGTCATAGATGAGACCTCAATGGCCTTTTCCAGCCTTGAAGCCAACAAGTCAGTGACCTGACCATCAACAACTTTGGATCCCAGCACCACGATCGGATTCATTAGCCGAGCAAGCGCTTCTTCAAGGCTTCGTCCTTGGCTTCAACTTCCTTCGCCATATTCTCTTGGTAATCGGCCATCTTCGTGACCAAAGAAGGATCACCAGCACCGAGAATACGAACGGCAAGGAGGCCTGCATTCTTCGCGCCACCGATGGAGACAGTGGCGACTGGAACGCCGCCTGGCATCTGGACGATGGACAGCAAGGAATCCAAACCGTCGAGATCCTTCAATGCGCGTGGAACACCGATGACTGGAAGTGGAGTTGCTGCAGCCACCATGCCTGGCAGGTGCGCAGCTCCGCCAGCACACGCGATGATCGTCTTGATGCCGCGCTCATGTGCAGTCTTTGCGTAGTTGAGCATTTTCTCTGGGGTGCGGTGTGCAGAGACAACTCCCACCTCAAAAGGAATGCCAAACTCAGCAAGTACCTCTGCAGCTGGCGCCACAGTATCCCAATCCGAATCCGAACCCATGATCAAACCAACTAGAGGACCCACTGAAATTCTCCTTAAGCGCAAAAGTTACGTATCGGTTTATCAGTCTATAACAGGCCTTTTAAGCGTTAATCTGTCCATCAAAAGTGTTGGAGAAATGCTTGATCGCAGCCATTGCTGTCGCGGTTGGATACTGCGGGTGCATTTCACCGTTGACAGCTTTGACGGAACGCATGAGGGATTCTGCAATTGGTGGCGTAATCGTGTCGAATTTCCACAAATCCACCACCACAAGGCTGATATCTTGGTTGCTCATGACATCGGGAACATCACCTAGAGCGCTGATAATTGATTTAGTAACCAGTGGTTTGTTCACCGGATGCGGTGCTTTTCCGGTGATGGGATCTTTCTCGCATTGGCACCAGCCAACCCCGAGTTCATCCATAACCCAGACCCATTCAACCAAAGGATTTTTCTTCATCGTTTTAGGCTAACCCAGTTGGCTAGCGCCTGCCTGACTAAAGGTGTAGCTCTGTTCCGACAGTGATGGTTTTGCTTGGTTGCAGTTTGAAAGACTCGGTTCGAGATGCCTGATTGCGTTCCATCGAAAGATACAAACGATCACGCCAGCCAGCGATCTTTCCAGGCAACCTGCTCCGAAGTGTCAGCGCAGACAGGAAGTAAGTGGCGTTATCCCATGTTGGGTCAATGGCGTGGAGATTTTCAGGCAGATTCTGTTCATCAAAATAACCAAGGTGCAGATCAACCCGAACCACCCTAATCGGGGCGTGATGGAGCACTTCCATTTCCGCGCGTTCCTCTGGTGGCACGTGCGGAACGTGTTCTTGGACGATTCGAACGATCACGATCTCTCGGTATAAAAGCTTGAGGTCTTTCACGCAGCGAACCAATGACAACGGGACAGTATCGCTGGTGCCATGTGGAAATACTGCCACTTCGGCAACTTTACGAAGCCCAATATTGTGTGGCTGATCGAGTTTCTCCAAGAACTTATCCATGGGAAGTTCCAGCTCTGCGCGTTCCTGATTGACGCGGTCACTTCCCCACTCCCAGGTCCTCATCACCACGATGAGCACGGCTGCAATAAGTAGTGGAAGCCAGCCACCGTCGTGAATTTTCGTGGTGTTCGAGGCGAATAGAAGTACTTCTGGAATACCGATGAACACAATGAACAACGCTGTTTTCCACCATGTGGTGTGGGCGTAGACCAGATACAAGACGCTGACCAGCACCAATGTTCCGGTCACAGCAAGTCCATACGCGCTGGCGAGGCTTTCTGAGGATCGGAATACCAGCACCACGACCATCACGGATACAAACAGCAATCCATTAACCAGCGGCATATAGATCTGGCCTTCCTCTTTTCGGGAGGTATGCCGGATCACCATGCGTGGCAGCAGTTTCAAATTCACGGCCTGCTTGGTCAATGAATACGCACCAGAAATCACGGCCTGCGATGCGATCACCGTGGCGATGGTCGCCAAAATAACCAACGGAATCCGCAGACCTTCCGGCGCGAGATAAAACATGGGGTTGCGCACCGCTTCAGGCTGGTTAATCACCAAGGCGCCCTGCCCCAAATACGTCAAGATTAAAGCAGGCATGACGACGCAAAACCACGCCACTCTAATTGGCCTCGCCCCAAAATGGCCCATATCAGCGTAGAGCGCTTCCGCACCCGTTACTGTCAGGACAACGGCACCAAGCAGCACAAATGCTTGGAAAGGCTCAGCCACAATCAAGCGCAGGGCCCAATGTGGAGACAAGCTCTGCAAGATTTCTGGATGTACGATGATTTGCGGAATTCCCAATCCTGCAAGGGTGACAAACCACAGCAACATGATGGGGCCGAAGGCTTTGCCGACTTTTTCTGTGCCGAGCGGTTGGATTGCAAAAATAGCGATCAAAACTGCGAGAGATACGGGCAGAATGAAGCGCTCAAAGCTTGGGGAAATAACCGTCAACCCCTCCGTCGCGCTAAGCACAGAGATCGCCGGAGTAATCAGCACATCGCCATAAAACAGCGCTGCACCCAACATGCCGGCTACTGCCACGAATTTTCCCCAGTGCCCACGGTTTTTCAGCAAGGCAACGAGCGCCAGGATGCCACCTTGTCCTTGGTTGTCAGCTCGGGTGACCAGCATGACGTATTTGACGGTGACGATCAAGGTGATTGTCCACAGCACCATGGAGATGATCCCGTACACATTTTCCGGGGTGACTTCGACTTTGTTGTGCTGCATGCTAAATGCAGTGTGAAGTGAATACAGGGGGCTGGTGCCGATGTCACCGAACACAACACCTAGGGCACCAAGAGTGAGTAAAGCTTGTCCGGATTTTGGAGCGACTGATTTTGGCCGCGCACTTTTCATGCGGTTAAGCATGCTCCTTTGAGTGGAGAAATGCTAGCGCTCAGAAAAGACCTAATCCCAGCGAGCGTTGACAAGGAAGTATGCGCAGGCCAGGGCTTCGGTTCGGGTCTTTTCAAGGTCGGATCCCACCATGTTGACGTGGCCAATCTTTCGTCCCGGGCGATGTCCCTTACCGTAGAGGTGGATCTTGGCATCTGGGTATTTGCGCCATACTTCCACCATGCGGGTTGCCATGGGCATCTCTGGGTCGGTGTCAGCACCGAGCACGTTGGCCATCACGGTGTAATCAGCCAAAGTGTCGGTAGCACCCAGTGGGTAGTCGAGGACTGCGCGGAGGTGCTGCTCGAATTGGCTGGTCACGCAGCCATCTTGAGTCCAGTGGCCGGTGTTGTGTGGACGCATGGCGAGCTCGTTGACAAAGATCTCTGGCTGGCTGTTCTGGTCAAGGGTTTCAAAAAGCTCCACTGCCAAGACACCAGTGACGCCGAGTTCCGTGGCGATCTTCTGGGCCAATCCCCTGGTGGATTCCTGCAGTTCTGCGGATAGTTCAGGTGCGGGAGCGATTGCTTCTGCACACACACCGTTCTTCTGCACTGATTCTACGACTGGCCACGCTTTGGTTTCTCCACTTGGGGTGCGGGCAACCATGGCGGACAGTTCCCTGTTGAGGGCAACTTTCTTTTCTGCCATGAGTGGGGTGCCGCCGTCGAGAAGCTCAGCCACAAGCGACTGAAGCTCTGCTACATCGGCTGGGAACCATACTCCCTTGCCGTCGTATCCGCCACGGCGTGCTTTGAGGCAAACTTGGCCATCAACTGCTTCGAAGAATCCCACTGCATCTTCGACTGATTCAATGGCAGCAAATGGTGGGACTGGTGCGCCGAGTTCACGTAGACGCTTGCGCATGACAAGTTTGTCTTGGGCGTTGACCAGTGCTTCTGGGCGTGGCTGCACGTTGACGCCTTCTGCGATGAGCTGGTGCAGGTGTTCGTTGGGGACGTGCTCGTGGTCGAAGGTCATCACATCGGCGCCTTCGATGGCGACGCGCAGATCATCAATGTTGGTGTAATCGCCGAGAACAACATCAGCAGCTACTTGAGCTGCGGAGGAATCCGGCGCTCCAGCTAGAACTCGCAGTGATTGTCCGAGTTCGATGGCGGAGGTCTGCATCATGCGGGCTAATTGGCCGTCACCAATTACTGCGACGATGGGCATTCCTGGAGCGTGGGCTTGGTTTCCTGTAGAAGTCACAAGTCCTAACTATAACGCCTTCACCAAAATGTAAGATCTTTGAGCAGCGCTTCCACTTTTCGAGCCTTGGGAACCTGGTTGATTACATAGGGTCGGTGGTGTCCACCAACACCTAAGACCAGGGTGTTTCGCCGGCGTTGGACTCGCTGAATGTAGCTCAGTGGAATAGAATCAAACCCGGTGCGCAGACCCGCGCGTCGGACCAGCAGTTTACGATCACTCAAGATCACGCGGAGTCGACGTTGCCTTATTAAAGGAAGACCGAAACGCCATGCAGCAAGTACTGCCCACACACCCACTAGAAGATTGCGGGTGCCTTCGGGGAAGCTATCGGCGGGGTTGGTGCCATCGATTCCTGGAAGCTGATCCAAAAAGCCGATGCCCATCCAACAGATTCCAGTAATCACAATGAGTTCAAAAATGGGGAACAACATTGCGGATAGAGGAGATGTCAGATCGACGTGGATCCGGTCTCCCTCTGCAATATGTTTCTCAAGTGAATTCCCCATACCGTCACCTTACTGCAGGCGAAGGTGCGTAATTTCACCGGCGTTGAGGGTGTGAACGGTGCCCGAAGCATCGCGAACGCGAATTTCTCCGCCAGTCGCGACACCGATCGCTTCACCTAAGAGTTCTTTATCCCCAGGTAGAAGCACTCGAACATCTTGGCCAATACTGGAACATGCCGCACGGTAATCATCGAGCCAATCCACACTTGGACCCTGCCACTGATCCAGTCGAGTATGCAGATGTGTGAGCATATTAATAAGGAATGTGGTTCTGTCGACTTCAACACCTTCCAATGCGAGGGAAGTTGCATGAGGAACAGGAAGCTCATCTTTAGTCAGGCTGATATTAGTGCCCCAACCGATGACAACTGTTGGGGTGGAATCAAAGCCGGTGGCTTCCACCAGGATGCCGCAGAGTTTCTTGCCGTGGATTTGAACATCGTTGGGCCATTTCAGTCCGGCACCTTCCACACCGAGGTCATTCAACGCGTCCATGACAGCGAGTCCCGCCGCGAGTGGAATAGTGCCAATCCGGTCCACTTGATCAATAGATAGTTGAACGAGCACAGACACGATTGTTTGGGAACCCTCAGGGGCAGACCACGGGCGGCCGAGTCGCCCACGCGCATGATCTTGAAACTCGACAGTTTTCACCGTCCAGTTTGGAGCGCCAGAACCTGCAAGTGCCAGCAAGTCAGCATTAGTGGAGCCTGTCACTTTTTCGTAAATGACCTGGCCAAAGTCACCGTTTTGGAGCAATTTTTCCTTCAGGAGCTCAACGTTTAGCGGCTCTCTGGATCGTGAAATGTCAACGTTCATGGAAGCCAATGTAGTGGGGTCGCGTCGAAAAGCGCGCTTTAAGGGCGACACGCCCAAAAAGTTTTACCTTTAAAAACTACCCGCACGCAGCACGAACCTGTTCAGTGATGTAAATCACCGCGGAAATATTGTGGACGTTACCCCCGCCTACCGCTACGATTTCAAAACATGACCATTTCCTCACCTTTGATTGACGTCGCCAACCTTCCAGACATCAACACCACTGCCGGCAAGATCGCCGACCTTAAGGCTCGCCGCGCGGAAGCCCATTTCCCCATGGGTGAAAAGGCAGTAGAGAAGGTCCACGCTGCTGGACGCCTCACTGCCCGTGAGCGCTTGGATTACTTACTCGATGAGGGCTCCTTCATCGAGACCGATCAGCTGGCTCGCCACCGCACCACCGCTTTCGGCCTGGGCGCTAAGCGTCCTGCAACCGACGGCATCGTGACCGGCTGGGGCACCATTGATGGACGGGAAGTCTGCATCTTCTCGCAGGACGGCACCGTATTCGGTGGCGCGCTTGGTGAGGTGTACGGCGAAAAGATGATCAAGATCATGGAGCTGGCAATCGACACCGGCCGCCCATTGATCGGTCTTTACGAAGGCGCTGGCGCTCGTATTCAGGACGGCGCTGTCTCCCTGGACTTCATTTCCCAGACGTTCTACCAAAACATTCAGGCTTCTGGCGTTATCCCACAGATCTCCGTCATCATGGGCGCATGTGCAGGTGGCAACGCTTACGGCCCAGCCCTGACCGACTTCGTGGTCATGGTGGACAAGACCTCCAAGATGTTCGTTACCGGCCCAGACGTGATCAAGACCGTCACCGGCGAGGAAATCACCCAGGAAGAGCTTGGCGGAGCAACCACCCACATGGTGACCGCTGGTAACTCCCACTACACCGCTGCGACCGATGAGGAAGCACTGGATTGGGTACAGGACCTGGTGTCCTTCCTCCCATCCAACAATCGCTCTTACACACCACTGGAAGACTTCGATGAGGAAGAAGGCGGCGTTGAAGAAAACATCACCGCTGACGATCTGAAGCTCGACGAGATCATCCCAGATTCCGCGACCGTTCCTTACGACGTCCGCGATGTCATCGAATGCCTCACCGACGATGGCGAATACCTGGAAATCCAGGCAGACCGCGCAGAAAACGTTGTTATTGCATTCGGCCGCATCGAAGGCCAGTCCGTTGGATTTGTTGCCAACCAGCCAACCCAGTTCGCTGGCTGCCTGGACATCGACTCCTCTGAGAAGGCAGCTCGCTTCGTCCGCACCTGCGACGCGTTCAACATCCCAATCGTCATGCTTGTCGACGTCCCAGGCTTCCTCCCAGGCGCAGGCCAGGAGTATGGTGGCATCCTGCGTCGTGGCGCAAAGCTGCTCTACGCATACGGCGAAGCAACCGTTCCAAAGATCACCGTCACCATGCGTAAGGCTTACGGCGGAGCGTACTGCGTGATGGGATCCAAGGGCTTGGGCTCTGACATCAACCTTGCATGGCCAACCGCACAGATCGCCGTCATGGGCGCTGCTGGCGCAGTCGGATTCATCTACCGCAAGGAGCTCATGGCAGCTGATGCCAAGGGCCTCGATACCGTAGCTCTGGCTAAGTCCTTCGAGCGCGAGTACGAAGACCACATGCTCAACCCGTACCACGCTGCAGAACGTGGCCTGATCGACGCCGTGATCCTGCCAAGCGAAACCCGCGGACAGATTTCCCGCAACCTTCGCCTGCTCAAACACAAGAACGTCACTCGCCCTGCTCGCAAGCACGGCAACATGCCACTGTAAATCGGCGAATCCATAAAGGTTCAAAAGGATTCAATAAGGGTTCGATAAGGGTTCCATAAGAGTTCGATAAGGGCCGTCTTAACTGATTGGGTGTAAAGAAATACCAATGAAAATTGGCAACTTTTTACACCCAATCTTTAAGACATGGGGGTGGCGCTGGGCTAACATAACAGGTTAGCGAAACGATTAGTCCCCTGTTAGGGGGATTAACCCTCGAAGTGGGTCGTATTTTGGCGTTTGTATGTTCACACAAGAACCCTGCACAACGCCTTCAAAGTACGTCGACCACAACCAAGCGCATTATTCACTCTCACCCTTCAGGATTTAGACTAAGAAACCATGACTGCAGCACAGACCAAACCTGACCTCACCACCACGGCTGGAAAGCTGTCCGATCTTCGCTCCCGTCTTGCAGAAGCTCAAGCTCCAATGGGCGAGGCAACTGTAGAAAAAGTGCACGCTGCTGGCAGGAAGACTGCCCGCGAACGTATTGAGTATTTGCTCGATGAGGGCTCTTTCGTAGAGATCGATGCTCTTGCTCGTCACCGCTCCAAGAACTTCGGCCTGGATGCCAAGCGTCCAGTTACTGACGGTGTTGTAACTGGTTACGGCACCATCGATGGCCGTAAGGTCTGTGTGTTCTCCCAGGACGGCGCTGTATTCGGTGGCGCTTTGGGTGAAGTTTATGGTGAAAAGATCGTTAAGGTTATGGATCTTGCGATCAAGACCGGTGTGCCTTTGATCGGTATCAATGAGGGTGCTGGTGCGCGTATCCAGGAAGGTGTTGTGTCTCTGGGTCTGTACTCACAGATCTTCTACCGCAACACCCAGGCGTCTGGCGTTATCCCACAGATCTCTTTGATCATGGGTGCCTGCGCTGGTGGTCACGTGTACTCCCCTGCTCTGACTGACTTCATCGTCATGGTGGATCAGACTTCCAAGATGTTTATTACCGGCCCTGATGTCATCAAGACTGTCACCGGTGAAGATGTCACCCAGGAAGAGCTCGGTGGCGCTCACACCCACATGGCTACCTCCGGTACCTCCCATTACTCTGCGTCTGATGATTCAGATGCTTTGGATTGGGTTCGCGAGCTGACCTCTTATCTTCCATCCAACAACCGTGCGGAAACTCCTCGCCAGGAGGCCGACATCATGATCGGTTCCATCCAGGAAAACATCAACGATGTGGATCTGGAATTGGACACCATCATCCCGGATTCCCCGAACCAGCCTTATGACATGAAGGAAGTTATTTCCCGCATCGTCGACGACGCCGAGTTCTTCGAGATCCAGGAAGACTACGCAGAGAACATCCTGTGTGGCTTCGCTCGCGTTGAGGGCCGTTCTGTTGGCATCGTGGCTAACCAGCCAACCCAGTTCGCTGGCTGCTTGGATATTAAGGCATCTGAGAAGGCTGCCCGTTTCATCCGCACCTGCGATGCGTTCAACATCCCAATCCTTGAGTTCGTGGACGTTCCAGGCTTCCTGCCTGGCACCAACCAGGAATTCGACGGCATCATCCGCCGCGGCGCAAAGCTGCTTTACGCTTACGCTGAAGCAACCGTCGGCAAGATCACCGTCATCACCCGCAAGTCCTACGGCGGAGCGTACTGCGTGATGGGTTCCAAGGATATGGGCGCTGACCTCGTATTCGCTTGGCCTACCGCACAGATCGCCGTCATGGGTGCTTCAGGTGCTGTTGGATTTATTTACCGCAAGGAACTCAAGCAGGCTGCCACCGAAGGCAAGGACGTTGCTGAGGTCATGAAGGGCTACGAGCAGGAGTACGAAGAAACTCTGGTCAACCCTTATGTCGCAGCTGAGCGTGGCCTGGTTGATGCCGTTATCCCACCTTCTGAGACCCGCGGCCAGATCATTGAGGGTCTGCGTCTGCTGGATCGCAAGGTGGTCAATGTTCCTGCTAAAAAGCACGGTAACATCCCACTATAGAAACTGTTTTTTTAAGGAGAACCATGTCTGAAGAAATCACTCAGGACACCAAGGCTGCAGAGAAGCCTTTTCTGCAGATCGTATCTGGCAACCCAACCGATCAAGAGGTTGCTGCCTTGACCGTGGTGTTCGCTGGTTTGGCTAAAGCTGCCGCCGCACAGCAGATGGTGTCGGCAAGCAAGGACCGCAACAACTGGGGCAACCTGGATGAGCGTCTGTCTCGCCCGAACACGTTTAACCCCAGCGCGTTTCAGAATGTGAATTTCTTCTAGTTACATGCAGATCGTTCTCGCTTCGCAGTCCCCGTCCCGCCGAAAAATCCTCAATTCGGCGGGCGTCGAGCCTCTCATCCACCCAGCTGATGTTGATGAGGACGTGCTCCTTCACTCCCTCAACGGCTCTGCGCCGGAGGAGATCGTCCGCCAGCTTGCGCTGGCTAAAGCACAGGTGGTTGCGCCGTCCTATCCGGGCGACGTCGTCATCGGTGGCGATTCCATGCTGCTTATCGACGCCACCCTCCAAGGCAAGCCCCACACCCGCGAAGCCACCATCGAAAGATGGAAACAACAACGCGGCAACAAGGCCACACTGATCACCGGCCATGCCATCATCTTTGGCGATGAAGTGATCGTGGAGTCCTCCTCCACCAACATTCATTTCGCCGAGGCCAGCGATGTGGATATTGAGCGATACGCCGACTCCGGCGAACCCTTAGAGTGCGCAGGCGCGTTCACCCTCGAAGCACTTGGTGGTTGGTTCATCGATTCCATCGAAGGCGACCCCTCATCCGTGATCGGATTGTCTCTCCCCGTCGTGCGCCGTGCTTTGTACCGCCTCGGTTTCAACGCCAGCGACTTCTGGAACATGTAAACACTTTCCGCACCAGACAGGCGTGCCAAGATTTTCGATTCGTCGAGAGTTTTGTCACGCCTGTCTGGTCTGTCTCGAGTCCCCCACCAAACCACAGTGCCCACCAACGATGGATTCCCCATCCGTGGGCATCTGTGACTGGTATTGAGGCTCGGAAACCAAACACACATGCCCACGAACTCCCCTTTAGGGCTTCGTGGGCATTCTCGTTTGGTCCGACGCTATGTCCGGCACTTATCCCCAAAGAAGTCGACCTCTCAGAACCGCTTCTATCGGCCTAACACAGCCTCGCCTATATAAAGAGTCCTAAGCGACCAGAAGCCTGCGCATATTGCTCCACAGGAATGGAGCCAAAGATTGTGCGTATTCATCGGACATGTGGTTGCCGTCGCGGTACACATACACATTGCCGATCACTGGGATACACAGGTCGTCTGGGCAGAACCATCGTGAAGTATCCACTGCGAGCATATTGTTTCTGATGGCTAGTTCTTTTTCAGCGGGGTCTACTGGTGCGTAGAAGTTGTCTTTGGTGATCGAGCAGTCCACCAAGGATTGTTCTTCTTCGTAGCATTGGGACACCATCCATCCTTCGCCTCCTGGCTGGATGAACCACGGGTTGTCGCGGAGTCCCATGAATGGGATGTCTTCGGCTTCGAGGAAGTCCCACAACGTGATGTATGATTCTGGCACTTCGTCGATGCCGCGGCCTTTTTCAAGGAGCGGTCTGGTGGAGTTGGAGACCACGAGGTCGGGTTTTACTTCTGCGAGGCGTTCGATCACTTTTTCGTTGAATTCGATGCAGTCGTCGCTGAAAATTCCGTCGAGTTCCACCACGAAGGTGGGGCAGGATTGGCGGACGAGGGGGATCACTTTGAAGTTGTGTTGCTTGCCTAGGGCGTCGAGTGGTGCCATCCATTGTTCGGCGTGGGATCCGCCGACGAGGTAGACCTCGACGGGTGAGTTGGGGTTGCCGAAAGCGCAGTAATCTTCGTCGTAGTTGTCTGGTGCTAGTTCAGATGGATCGTCGCCGAAGACGGACATGCAGCCTTTTGCCCAGGCGGGTGAGACGGTATCGGCCAGCACGTAGGGGTTTGGTTTGGGTTTTACTTCGGGGGCATCGAAGCCCGCCAGGGAGAGTGCACCGGGGTAGATCTCCGGATCGAGATCACTCATTTGGGTATCGAGTACTCGTTGGTAGAGCACCTGCGGAGTAGATGTCAGGGCGAAACCGACTGCGACTACTGCGATGCCCGCATACGCACGCATTCGGGCCGGCCTGGAGGAACGCAGCTTTTGCAAAGCATCAGCACTGCGGGATTCCCTAAATAGTGGGCGCTTTCCCTGCTGTTGCATTGATTTTTCTACGTATTTGTTAGTCAGCTGCGCCAAGCCAAGGGACAGCACAATCACGGCGATACCCAGCCAGATGGATGGCTCTTCTTGGTTGAACAAAGCGGTGAAAATGATCAGCAGAGGCCAGTGCCACAAGTAGAGCGGGTAGGCGATATCACCGAGCCAAAGCATCCATTTTCGGGAGAGAAAGACCGAGATTTTACCGTCGCCAAGGATGACTAAGCAAGCACCCAAGATGGGATACAGCGCGGGGAATCCAGGGAAAGTCTCTGCGCCATCCATGAAGAATCCAGTGGATAGCACCATAAACAAACCGACGGCTGCGAGTATTGATTTAGTCTTCGCAGAAATCAAAATTCGAGGCGCATGCAGCACCAATAGTGCACCAAGGCCGAGCTCCCAGAACCTGGTGAAGGTGGAATAGTAGTTGACTGATTGATCAATGAAATGCCACAGGATTGCACTGAAAAATGATACGGATGTGAGCACTGCCAGCACAGGAGTCGCTAGTCGCACTGCGGAGTATTCGGGGCGGTATCGACGAATCAGGATGATCGCCATGCTCAACAAGATGGCAAAGAGGTAGAACTGCCCTTGCACAGCCATGGACCACAAGTGCTGGAAAGGACTGACTTCTGCAGAGGCTGCTCCGTAGGCAGCACCTTGGGATGCGAGCTCCCAGTTTTGGACATAGAAGAGGCTGGCTACTGCTTGGTTGGCTATTTCTATTCGTTGCAGTCTGGGCACCCACGCCAAGATGAGGAGCATGGAAACGCCCAACACCAGCACTAACGCAGGAAGTAATCTGCGTAGCGTGCGCCAAATCGGCCACCAGGGGTTGATGGAAGAATCTGGACGATCTGCATAACGCAATTGCGACCCTAAGAAGAAATAGCCAGACAGCAGCAGGAAGACATCCACACCGCCGGAGACTTTTCCGACGAAAACATGGAACAAAACTACGAAGGCGATCGCAATGCCGCGGAGCCCATCGAGGTCATATCTGTAGCCGGAGCGTGGAACTTTCTGGGTGGCTGAAGTAGGTTTTCCACCTTGTCTGGCTTCTTTCAGAACTTGAGAAAGCCCTCTCGCCGTTCCCACCGACAACCTCTTTTCATATCCTGCACAACGCTATGATCTTCTCACACTTGCCTTTGAAGTTAGGATTGGGGACATGGTTCAAATTAATGACATGCTTGCCCCTCCTCCAGTAAAACTTCCGGAAGATCCTGCCCTCGGCGCCGATCCAACGTTGACCTCGACAGCGATTGCGCATCCTGACAGCCCATTGGTGTGGGCGTACCGAGCTGAAAATCTTATCAAATCTGCATCAAATGATGAAGAGATGATTCAGGCCTATGCTTTTGCGCGCACGGGTTACCACCGCAGTCTCGATCGTCTGCGTGCCAATGGTTGGAAGGGTTGGGGTCCTGTCCCCTTCTCTCATGAGCCAAACCAGGGAGTGTTGCGGGCTATCGCTTCCCTAGCTCTTGCCGCGAAGCTGATTGGTGAGGACAACGAATACGATCGTTGCCGCCAGATGCTCTCTGATGCGGATCCAGAGTCCGTCGCAGTCCTACTCGACAAATAGAACAACCACAGATAAAACAATCTCCCTCCCGCGCCTTGCCTGGCAAGGTGCGGGAGGGAGACGTCGAGAAGCAAAGTTTTAAACAGTAAGCTGCGCGAACTCCTCGATGCGCTTGATGGCCTCTGATGCCACGAGCTGCTGGATGCCCATGTCCAGCTCGGAGGTGAAGCCGACGCAGGAGCAGTTGATTTCACCGAGCACGTAGGTGTCCTTGCCGTCAACGACATCGCCGAGCATGAAGTCTGCGGTCCAGATCAATGGGATGTTGTCGCCGCCGAGCTTTTCCGCGATGACTGGGCGAGCGTCTGCGAAGAGGTCAATCAGTTCCTGCCACTGCTCTGGCTTGTCGTAGGTGTACTTCGCGCCGGAAAACAGGGTTGCGGAGAAGTTGTCGCCGCCTTCTGCTGGCTTCTTGTGCACGACGAACACTGGGTGTGGTCCGACGAGAAGGATGCGGATTTCGCCTTCGACGATGCGTGGCATGAAACGCATATCAACGAGCATGCCGTTGTCGCCGATGATGTACTGGTCACAGAAATCCATGAACTCGCCGAGCTTACGGACTTCAGTGTGGTTGTCGACTGCTTCGGTGCACTTGATTTCAGTGTCCAATGGCAGTGCGGTGCCTGGCTCGATGGATGCAGCCAGTTCCTTGTCTACCAACTGGACGCGCCAAATGCCGGAGCCGGTGGAGCCACGGTTTTGCTTGAGCACGCGCTCACCGAAGGACAGGGAGGTTGGGAAAACCTTGTGGAAGGTCTCCACGTCGTAGTACGCCTCGGTGTCGGATGGCACCAGGTCGGTTTGGGATAGCTTGACCAGCGCATCTTTCGCGCCGTATGCCATCATTTCCTCAGGGGTGGACATGCCCACGAGCCCTGCTTCGGACAGACGGGTGAGCAGGTCAAAGTAGCCGCGCTCGCCGCCTGGGATGTTGCCTGGGTTGACACGTGAGATGTAGCCGTCGAAGTTTTCAGATACGTACTCAAAGAGACCTTCGGTCCACTCTGGGCGGTAGTACACAACATCTGCCTGCCAGCCAGCATCATTTATGGAGTTGACGATAGGCATGGTGTCTTTACGGTGACCGTCGAAGTGCTTGTCGGAGCCGCCTTCGACTTCAAATACAACGATGCTCTTTTTCATGGGTGTTGGATTTCACTTTCTCCTAACTTGAAGCACTTTTGGGTTGAGTTCTTCAAGAGGTGATCAGCAGCAATAAAAACTGAATTTTTAGACACGTTTTCTATGTTCAACGTGGGAAACCCTGAAACCTCGAAGCGCTTGAATGTGAGCTTGAGCGCCGGGCATTTTCACGTTGACAAAATAGACAATAAAGCACAGATGATGTTCTTTGCTTCCCAACTATGCCACTAGTAATTAAGGACACAAACACCTTTAACCAATATGCTGGGATACAGTATTTAATTTTCACCCATTTATGCACTCGTTTATGGAAGGCAGCGACCCCACATGGCAGCACCGTTCGACCCATTCCCAGCTTTTGAGGAATACGCACACCCTGAAAGGATCGTGTCTGCATCCTGGCTTTCCGCCCGCCTCGGCTCCCCTGGTCTGAAGGTTGTGGAGTCCAATGAAGATTCCCTTCTTTACGATATCGGACACCTCCCCGGCGCTGTGCGCATTGACTGGGCAAAGGACCTCAACGATCCCCTCACCCGCGATTTCATTGACGGTGAAGCTTTCGCTGAGCTGATGAACCGCAAGGGCATCGCTCGCGATGACACCGTTGTTGTCTACGGTGACAAGTCCAACTGGTGGGCTGCGTTCACCCTGTGGGTCTTCGAACTGTTCGGCCACTCCGATGTCCGCCTGCTCAACGGCGGCCGCGACGCGTGGATGGCTGAAGAGCGCGACACCTCCTACGTGGTTCCGGAGTACCCCTCCGCCAACTACCCCGTCGTGGAGCGTGTCGACGAAAACCAGCGCGCGTTCGTGGCTGAGGTGCTCGGTTCGCTCACGCAATCCGGTGGCATGACGCTTGTCGACGTCAGGACCCCTTCGGAGTTCTCCGGATTGGATGAGCACGGCAACCCAACCTCAAACACCGGCGTGCTTCGTGGTGGACACATCCCAGGCGCGATCAACCTGGATTGGTCGGACGCTGTTCTTCCCAACGGAAACTTCCGCACCCGTGCAGAGTTGGACAAGCTCTACGCCGATCTCAACCCAGCTGACGATACCGTTGTCTACTGCCAGGTTGGCGACCGCGCGGCCCACACCTGGTTCGTGCTGAAGTATCTGCTCGGTTTCAACAACGTCCGAAACTATGACGGATCGTGGGCAGAATGGGGCAATATGGTTCGCATGCCGATCGAAACTGGCGAAAACACCAAAAAATAACGTGTTGGTGTCATAGAATAGGCGTATCCCCTTTTTGCCTGAACATAAGCCATATTTTCTGCCTAAAACAGAGGAATTCCCCCAGATATGAGTAAATCCTCATATCTGGTTGAGCTCTTCGGGGTTGAGTGTGCAAGAATATTCACTATTGGTCAGGCAACTATGTGTCTACCCACTGAGTCATCAATTTAAATCAGGAGTTATTAGTGTCAGTCGAGACTAGGAAGATCACCAAGGTTCTTGTCGCTAACCGTGGTGAGATTGCAATCCGCGTGTTCCGTGCAGCTCGAGATGAAGGCATCGGATCTGTCGCCGTCTACGCAGAGCCAGATGCAGATGCACCATTCGTGTCATATGCAGACGAGGCTTTTGCCCTCGGTGGCCAAACATCCGCTGAGTCCTACCTTGTCATTGACAAGATCATCGATGCGGCCCGCAAGTCCGGCGCCGACGCCATCCACCCTGGCTACGGCTTCCTCGCAGAAAACGCTGACTTCGCAGAAGCAGTCATCAACGAAGGCCTGATCTGGATTGGACCTTCACCTGAGTCCATCCGCGCCCTCGGCGACAAGGTCACCGCTCGCCACATCGCAGATACCGCCAAGGCTCCAATGGCTCCTGGCACCAAGGAACCAGTAAAAGACGCAGCAGAAGTTGTGGCTTTCGCTGAAGAATTCGGTCTCCCAATCGCCATCAAGGCAGCTTTCGGTGGCGGCGGACGTGGCATGAAGGTTGCCTACAAGATGGAAGAAGTCGCTGACCTCTTCGAGTCCGCAACCCGTGAAGCAACCGCAGCGTTCGGCCGCGGCGAGTGCTTCGTGGAGCGCTACCTGGACAAGGCACGCCACGTTGAGGCTCAGGTCATCGCCGATAAGCACGGCAACGTTGTTGTCGCCGGAACCCGTGACTGCTCCCTGCAGCGCCGTTTCCAGAAGCTCGTCGAAGAAGCACCAGCACCATTCCTCACCGATGACCAGCGCGAGCGTCTCCACTCCTCCGCGAAGGCTATCTGTAAGGAAGCTGGCTACTACGGTGCAGGCACCGTTGAGTACCTCGTTGGCTCCGACGGACTGATCTCCTTCCTCGAGGTCAACACCCGCCTCCAGGTGGAACACCCAGTCACCGAAGAGACCACCGGCATCGACCTGGTCCGCGAAATGTTCCGCATCGCAGAAGGCCACGAGCTCTCCATCAAGGAAGATCCAGCTCCACGCGGCCACGCATTCGAGTTCCGCATCAACGGCGAAGACGCTGGCTCCAACTTCATGCCTGCACCAGGCAAGATCACCAGCTACCGCGAGCCACAGGGCCCAGGCGTCCGCATGGACTCCGGTGTCGTTGAAGGTTCCGAAATCTCCGGACAGTTCGACTCCATGCTGGCAAAGCTGATCGTTTGGGGCGACACCCGCGAGCAGGCTCTCCAGCGCTCCCGCCGTGCACTTGCAGAGTACGTTGTCGAGGGCATGCCAACCGTTATCCCATTCCACCAGCACATCGTGGAAAACCCAGCATTCGTGGGCAACGACGAAGGCTTCGAGATCTACACCAAGTGGATCGAAGAGGTTTGGGATAACCCAATCGCACCTTACGTTGACGCTTCCGAGCTCGACGAAGATGAGGACAAGACCCCAGCACAGAAGGTTGTTGTGGAGATCAACGGCCGTCGCGTTGAGGTTGCACTCCCAGGCGATCTGGCACTCGGTGGCACCGCTGGTCCTAAGAAGAAGGCCAAGAAGCGTCGCGCAGGTGGCGCAAAGGCTGGCGTATCCGGCGATGCAGTGGCAGCTCCAATGCAGGGCACTGTCATCAAGGTCAACGTCGAAGAAGGCGCTGAAGTCAACGAAGGCGACACCGTTGTTGTCCTCGAGGCTATGAAGATGGAAAACCCTGTGAAGGCTCATAAGTCCGGAACCGTAACCGGCCTTACTGTCGCTGCAGGCGAGGGTGTCAACAAGGGCGTTGTTCTCCTCGAGATCAAGTAAGTTCTTGGATTCCTGTTAGTCAAAAACCGGGTCGCATCTGATGTTCAGATGTGGCCCGGTTTAACTATTGGGGTTAACACGCTTGGCCCCGGCCCCTGTTGTACATTCGACAACAAGATTTCGGTAAAAAGGTGGTCAAAATCAGGAAATCTTGTTGTCGAATGTACACCGCATTGTGGGCTTTCACGGTTCGCTGCGTTGATTGTTATTTAGCCAGCCTGCTCCCCACACTTAACCGGTGATCAACGAGCCCACATACCCGGCGCGGTGCTGGAACAGCCCGAGAAATTTAAGATCGTTTGGGGTTGGCTGCTCGCCCGCTGATACTTCTCGTTCAATGGAGTGGATGACTGCTTCGCGGATTGCGGTTCCATCGGCGTAGCCTTGCCAGTTGATCTCGGTGGTGTCTTTCATGGTGTGCTCCCCTTGTGGTTTTTTATTTTCTTTAACGCTAATCGGCTGACGGCTTTCAATGCACAAGGTAAAATTTGTGTAATTGTGTCGTGTGGATTTGAAGGTTTTTGTAAATCTAGTTAAATCATGAGGTCATAAGCTTTTCGGGAGGTGGTCAAAAGATGTCGAAGCTTTACGCGGGGGCAAGGATCAATGCACTGCGCCGAACCCACCAACTGACCCAATCAGCATTAGCCGACAAGCTTGATCTCTCCACGAGCTATCTCAACCAGTTGGAAAATGATGGCCGGCCGCTTACTGCCACGGTGCTTTTGCAACTGATGAAAGTGTTCGATGTTGAGGCCAGTTATTTCTCCCCTGACCGGGGCACAGCCACGGCTACCCGACTGGCAGAAACCTTGGCTATGAATCAGGGGCCGACGATGTCGATGGATGATCTGTTAGATTTCGCGGATCGTTTCCCTCAGTTGGCACAGCATATTATCCAGCCTGCTGAGGTCGATCCCGCACATAGTTCTGCGCATGATTTTGTTCGGGATTATTTTGCCACCCACAAGAACTACATTGATTCTCTTGATCGCCTTGGTGAGGAGTTGGCAACTGCCATTGGTCAGCCGGGGCTTCGGGTTACCAGGCTCGCGCAGTTGCTTGATGCGGAGTACAACATCACGGTGCGTTTCCGGGCGCCGGATATTACTGGCCGGAGGCACTTTGATCCCCAATCGCGTCAGATTCTGCTGCGGCAAGATCTCAGCGAGGCGCAGCAGTGTTTTCAGTTGGCGGAGGAATTGACGTTTCTTGCTCATGCAGAGCTCTTGGATACCCTGACCACAGATCAACCGGATCTCCCTTATGAGGCAGCTATCCGCCTGGCTAAGGTGGGCCTCTCCCAATACTTCGCGGCTGCTGTTGTCATGCCGTACACCCGCTTTTTGGAATTCGCCCAGGACAAGCACTATGACATCGAGTTGATCTCTGAGGCGTTTGGAGTGTCTTTCGAGTCCGCGTGCCACCGCTTGTCTACGCTGCAGCGTTCGGGGGCGTCAGGGGTGCCGTTTTTCTTTGTGCGCTCGGACCGGGCAGGAAATATTTCCAAGAGGCAATCTGCAGCTACGTTCCACTTCTCGCGAACAGACGGCACTTGTCCTTTGTGGGCGCTGCATCGAGCTTTTGAACGTCAAGGAAACATCACCCGCCAGGTTGCTCGCATGCCGGATGGCCGGACCTATTTGTGGCTCGCACGCGCGGTGAAAGGTCGAACTCATGGTTTCGGGTATCCTGCTGCGGAATTCGCCATCGGCCTGGGCTGCGATATCAGCGAGGCACCAGGCTTGGTGTATTCCCAAGGCCTCAATTTGGATCCCGAGTCCGCCGCAGAGATCGGCCCTGGTTGTCGGATCTGTCCTCGGGAGAACTGTGTGCAGCGTGCATTCCCACCATCGGGTCAAGAATCTATCCGCCCAGCCCCTGTCCAACTCCTCAACTAAAAAGGCAGCACTTAAAAAACACTATGGAACCCATGGAACTAAACGGCGGTCGTTTCTACGCCCGCAAGCTCACCTCAGATAATCGGATTGATGATGTCCCGGCGCTCTCACTGATCCTTCCCGATGCGGCACAGTTCATCGCGGACGCCACCACAGCCTGGCACGAGGACACCGAATACACCTGGGCTATCTGCGAGCAGACCAGTGTTGAACTACTGGCTCTGGCACGCCTTGATCCCAAGCAGCGCACACTCGAGGTCATGCCCGCAGGTGATCCCGCCACCCAATTGCCCAATGATCCAGTGCTCGCTCCAAAAACCATCGGCGATGCTGTGGCGGAGGGCCGCGACACCATCACCAGATGGGCACAAGGCTATTTAGAAATCAGCCTCACTGATTAGGTTCTCTCCGAAATGGGCACCACCTCCCTTTCTTCCACTCCGTTGTAGGCAGACAATGGTCGGATCAGCGCATTGTTTTCAAATTGCTCCACGATGTGTGCCGTCCACCCTGACACTCGGGCCAGCACAAACAGTGGTGTGAAAAAGTCGACGGGGAATCCCAGCATGTAATAGGCAGGGCCGGCCGGGAAGTCGAGGTTGGGTTTAATGCCAGTGCGAGCCTCCATGACTTCCTGCATCGACGCATACATTTGCACCCATTTTTGACCACGGTGACGAGCAGCAAGGGAGCGCATGGATTTCTCCATGGAGGGGACCCTGGAGTCGCCGTTTTTGTACACGCGGTGCCCGAATCCCATGATGCGTTCTTTACGATCCAACGCCTTGCCCATCCAGTCGGCAGCATTGTTGGGATCGTCGATATCCAGCATGGTGTGCATGACAAACTCATTGGCACCTCCGTGCAGTGGGCCTTTGAGAGCACCGATCGCACCTGTGATCGCCGAATACGTATCGGATCGCGTTGATGAGATCACGCGGGCTGAGAATGTGGAGGCGTTGAAGGAGTGCTCGGCGTAGAGGATGAGGGAGCGTTCAAAATCGCGGATGTCATCTGCGGAGTTGGCTACAGAACCGTCATCATTGCCAAACACCATGGATAAGAAATTCGAAGCGATACCTTTGTTGTGGTCAGGTGCCATGATCTCTTCCCCACTTCGCCTGCGGATATCCATGGCAACCACCATGGGAAGCTGCGCAAGCAGGTTGTGTCCAATGCTTCGGATATGATCGGCATCGCGGGTAAACGGATCGGGATCAAAGGTACCCATGTAGGACACTGCGGTGCGCAGCACGTCCATGGGGTGGCAGGTGTTGGGTAAGGAGTGGATGAGGGAAATCAGTCCGGCGTCGAGTGAGCGGTAGCTTCGACCTGTCGTGTTGAAGGTCCGGAGTTGTTCAGTGGTGGGCAGCTCCCCAAACCACAGGAGGTAGATCACTTCTTCAAAGCTGCAGTTTTCCACCAAATCCTCCACGGCGTAGCCACGGTAAGTCAGCGAGTTGCTCTCTGGCATCACTTTGGAAATGCTTGTGTAGTCAGAGATGACGCCGTTGAGTCCTTTGCGGACTTGGCTGTCACTCATTGTTTTCTCCTTTTCTGTAGGTGAAAATGTGCTGGTCAAAGACGTTGTAGTCTTCGTATCGCAGGAGCTCATATAATCTGCTGCGGTGTTGCATGCGGTCCAGCCATCCTTCTTGGGTACCGTGTTCTTTGATTTCGGCTAGTGCTTGTTCTACTTGTCCCATGGCAATACGCAGCGTGGTCACGGGGTAGATCACGGCGTTGTAGCCAATCTCTTCCAACACGTCGGCTGACAGCAGCGTCGTTTTGCCAAATTCGGTCATATTCGCCAGCAACAAGGCATCAGGGATGGCGTGCCGGAAGTATCGGAAGTCGGCTTCGCTGTGGAGGGCTTCGGTGAAAATCATGTCGGCGCCCGCATCCAAGTAGGCTTTCGCGCGCTCAATGACGGCATCGATTCCTTCCACTCCAGCGGCGTCGGTGCGGGCGCAGATGACAAAGTTCGGGTCGCGCCGGGCCGAGACTGCGGCTGCGATGCGTCGAACCATCACGTCTGTGCCCACGACTTCTTTGCCGTCCAAGTGCCCGCAACGTTTGGGGTTGACTTGGTCTTCAAGGTGGCATCCGGCCACACCGGCATCCTCCAATTCGGCGACGGTGCGTGCGGCCGACATGGGTTCGCCAAAGCCGGTGTCGGCGTCGACAAGCACTCCTAGGTCTGTGACGCGCGCAATTTGCCGCGCGCGGTGGGCGACTTCGGTCAGCGTCGTCAAGCCGATATCGGGTAGTGCCAGGTCAGCGGCTATGACGGCGCCGGAAACGTAGACGCCTTCGAAGCCGGCTTCTTCGATGGAGCGCGCAACCAGAGGGGAGAATGCGCCGGGCAGCCGGGCGATGTGGGGTGCGGCGAGTGCCGCTTTAAATGCTTGTCGACGCCTCCCCACATCAACACCATTCGAAAAGAGATTCATAACAGCCCCGCTTTCGTCGCGGCCTGGTTGCTTATGTCGACTTCGATGTTGAGCTGATCAAGATCATCCAGGTCAGGCAGGCTTTGCACGGCATGCAAGAAGCGTTCCTGTTCTGAATCAATGACAATCCCCTGCGCGAGTGTGCGGAATTTTTCAATGTAATTCTCCCGCGCAAACGGCCGAGCACCCAGCGGGTGGGCATCCGCGACAGCCAATTCATCCTCAATCACGGTGCCATCAGCCATGGTGATCACTGCTTTCGCACCAAAGGCCTTTTTTGCAGGATCATCAGAATGGTATCGACGCGTCCATTCAGGATCCTCCACGGTGCGAATCTTGTGCCACAGCTCCACAGTTTCCGGGCGGGTGGAACGCTTGCGGGTGTAGGAAAACTCGTGGTGCCACACGCCATCTTGAAGCGCGACGGCGAAAATGTACATGATGGAATGATCCAGGGTTTCACGCGAGGCCTGCGGATCCATCTTCTGCGGATCGTTCGCCCCAGTGCCAATCACATAATGCGTATGGTGACTGGTGCGCAGCACAATCTCTGCAATGTGTTCCGTTCCGCCAGCCGCGTCAACCAGTGGCTTCATCCTGCGCGCCAGATCAATCGGTGCCTGCGATTGATATTCCGCTGAATGTTCCTTTGTGTAAGTCTCTAGAATCCCCAGTTTGGGCTCGCCGTGTTCCGGCAATGGCACATGATAAACATGATCTTTGCCCGATAACAGCCACGCGATGACCCCGTCTTCGCCCTCCCAAATCGGTGCGGGCGAACCCTCCCCACGCATCGCACGATCCATCGCCTCAATGGCCATCTTTCCCGCAAACGCTGGCGCGAACGCCTTCCAGCTGGAAATCTCACCTTTTCGCGACTGCCTCGTAGCCGTCGTGGTGTGCAATGCCTGGCCGATCGCCTGGTAGATGGTTTCCTCATCTACATGCAACAACGTGCCCAAACCCGCTGCAGCGCTGGGACCAAGGTGGGCTACGTGATCAATTTTGTGCTCATGCAAGCAGATCCCCTTCACCAATTCCACCTGCACCTCATAGGCAGTGGCGATACCCCGAATGAGATCCCTGCCGCTGCTTCTCTGAGCCTGCGCCACCGCAAGAAGTGGTGGAATATTGTCGCCGGGATGGGAGTATTCAGCTGCTAAAAATGTATCGTGGAAGTCCAATTCACGTACGGCCACACCATTAGCAAAGGCAGCCCACTCTGGTGAGTAGCTGCCTGAAATTCCAAAAACTTTTCCACCCTTTTCCCGCGGATGGGACTGCGCTTGTTGCCTGGCCACAGTCACAGGCCGGCGCAACACCGACGCGGCAGACACCGCCGCGTTGTCGATGATCCGGTTGATGATCATCTCCGAAACCTCCGGTGTCACCTCCACGGGGTCGGTGGCAAGCTCGGCGAATTTCCACGCAAGGTGCTCTGCTTTGGGAAAGTTATCGGCCGAAAGGTGGGTATAAACATCGTGGATGCGCATGGGGCTCCTTGAGATTTATTTGTGCACTGTTCTCTTAGAGCCCACCCTAGGCCGATTATGTGCGACAGGCCACAACCTCACGCAGTTTAGTTCTGCGCGCTTGCCACGGAAATATCTTCCAGGATTAGATCAAAGTTAATCTCTGCACCAGCCATTACGCCTTGAGCAGCGGAACCATAGACCATCGCCATGGGAGCTTGCGCGTTTCCGGCAGCCCACACACCTTCAATAGGAGTGCGCCCGGTTTGGGTACCTGGAATGAACCTGCCCATCGGGTTTTCTTCCATCTGACCACCAAGTTGGGTGTACAGCGTGCCATCCACCAGTGGACGAGATGCCACCACGATGTTGTCGCAGCTTAAATGATCGCCTTCGGACAGTTCCACAGACAGGCCATCACCTTCGGCGGATACGCGCACCGCATTGGTGCCCAACACTTTTACTCCAGCACTATCTAGGCGCTCGCTGGTTTGTTCATCAATGTCGATCGTGCCCACCAAGCTGACAGTTTTGGACAACTGCGAGAACATCAACGCTTGGTGCGCAGCCATGGGCGAGGTACCCACCACGACGATTTCAGAATCGCGGGCCTCAAAGCCGTGGCAGTAAGCGCAGTGCAACACTTTGGTTCCCCAAAAATCTGACAGTCCTTCTACCTCTGGCAGATCGTCAACGGCGCCGTGGGCCAAAATGATGCGCCGAGAGTGAAGGAGGGAGGCGTCGTCAAGCGTTATGGCGAAGGTGGAACCGGTGCGCTCAACTTTTGCTACGCGCCCGGGCGCAATGGTGACGCCATAGGAACGCGCTTCGGCGCGGCCTTTTTCCAGCAGCTCGGCGGGCGCAATGCCTTCCTGGCCGAGGACATTGTGAGCAGCGTGCGCATAGCGGTTACGGGGTTGACCAGCGTCGATGACGATGACACTGCGCAGTGAGCGGCCGAGCGCGACAGCGGCGGCGAGACCTGCAGCGCCGGCGCCGACGACAACTACGTCAACGAGATCATGAGATGACATGGGGTGCTCCTAAAAAGCGAAGGTCAAAAAACTTGACTTTATTGAAAACAATTTCCATTAAGAAGTGTACACTTGCGTCGACTCTATTGAAAATGATTCCTAAGAGGAGGGCTTTCCCATGGCCACAACGACCCCCGTCACCGTGCTATCCGGATTTCTGGGCTCCGGAAAAACCACATTGCTCAACCAGATCCTCCACCACCGAGGATCCCGGAAAATCGCAGTCATTGTCAACGATTTTTCAGAAATCAACATCGACGCAGCCCTCATCGCACCCGAAGGCCACCTCACCCGCGGCGAAGACCGCTTCGTGGAACTGACCAACGGATGCATCTGCTGCACCCTGCGCGAAGACCTCGTGGATTCCGTCGGCGAACTCGCCAGCAGCGACCGCTTCGACCACATCGTCATCGAATCCACGGGCATCTCCGAACCAATGCCGGTAGCCGCCACATTTGAATGGCAGTGGGATGACGGCACCCGCCTGGCTGACAAAGCACTGATCGCCAGCATGAACCCACGCGCCCGCATTGACTTACTCATCGATGGCCTCAACGACGGCTCCCCCATCACCGACGACATCCTCGGAGCTTTCCTCTACGACGAAGCCACCGCCCGCGCCTACGAGGGTTACACGGAAGAACTCGAAAAATCCGCATACTCCCGAAACCGAGGAATACGGCATCAGTTCCGTGGTATTCCGCTCTGACCGGCCGTTCAACAAGGATCGCCTACTTCAGGTACTGCGTTCCACCACTGGACTCGTTCGTTCCAAAGGCTATTGCTGGATCGCTGATCACCTCGACATCGTCCAGGTCTGGCACCAAGCCGGCCCCAATTTAAGCATTCGCCCTGCCGCTTATTGGGCCAATTCAGAGATCACCCCCGGCACCGAATTGGTTCTGATCGGCATCCACATCGACGTCCCCACCTTGCTCGCACTGCTACAAGGCGCGACGCTTACCGATGCGGAAGTGGCGGCACTGGTTTTGTGAGTTCCTCAAGTCCGTGAATTCCACAGTGACTTCGCTCGTAAAGGCAGTGACCCCGAAGGAATTTCCGGGGCTCTTCCTCAAGCTCAGACGCGTTCGATTCCTTCCGTTGCCTTGCTTAGAAATTTGAGCAACGGGCCGAATCGACAGCCTATAAAATGTCCTTCAATCATCGACCATATCCGCAAAAAGCACTGGTCACACTACTTTTCGAAGCCCTTTTTGCACTAAAAATAAAACTGAGTTGTCGCCCACGTTTGGCCAGAACTATCATAGACAACTCCGACACCAATCTGGGAGTAGCGCGTGTCTAGCATATTCCGGTTATGCCCAGGTGAGTTCTTCCAGCTTTCAAAAATGAGCGAAGCTGGGCGGATATTGCTAGCCCAGTAAATATTCTCGCCATAGTTTTCGCCACTGGAATGAACAAAATTTCCGGTTCGCGACATTGTATAAGACCAGCCCTTAGAGCCGGAATTAAGAGACTCATTCATCGCCAACGGTGCTACACCATGGGCAATTCGATGCTGGTTAACGAGCGCAAATACTTCTAATTCAACCTGACTCACATCGCCGTTCGCATTTTCAGTATTGCGAGCTGGTGGGGCAAAAATGTTGCTCGACAGTGCGGTAAAAGCGTGTGCGCTCGGAGCCATCCCAAATGTCATGGCAGTGGAAACAGCGAGCCCGATCGCAGCTCTCATGGCCTTCTTCATTTGTCTCCTTGTGTCATTGCCTTGTCATATCTAAACTACAGCAAAACTTGAACTGTTTCTTAGAATATTTAAAGTGTTTTCTTAGCTCATTGCATTCGCCACCTGCGCCCTGATTTCCAATGCGACCAGGTCCAGCGGATCAAACAAGTTCAGCAATTCCACGATCCGCCGGGCAGCCTCCGGTTTTGGCAATAGTGCCGCAAGGTGCGCGAGCGCTGTGTCTGGCTGATCCAGCAACACATACATATCCGCCGCCGCCAGCGCCTTGTTCACATCGTCTGGATCCCGGCGCGACTTCTCGATCGGATCCTCTCCCCGATCCACCACAGACATCCGCGCCAATACCGACACCGCCGCGTGCGCCCGCTTCACCGTCGCATCCTGCGGCAACTGCTCATACAACGCCAACGCCGCGCGAAAATCACCGGCGTTCACCAATTCCGCTGCCCGCCACAGGCGCGGGTCTATTTGCTTATCGACGTCCCCCTCTTTTTCATTGGAGATCGTTTCCCGCGACACAAAATGATCAAGCCATTGTGCAACCGGCTCCTTGTTGAGCGAGTTGAACTCCGCAATGCTGGCGCCATCTTTCACCACGTATGCCACCGGAATCTGTTTTGGCCTAAATCTGGCAACCACATCTGCACTGCGATCAGGATCAACAATCGCTACAGAAAATCGCCCTTTATTACCTGCCTGAAAGTGCAGAATGTCTTTTTCCAAATCCTGAAATGTGGGCAGCAGGGAGTGACCAATGAGCACCACCACCTCCTTAGCTTTTGAGGCCTGCGTGATGGCATGCTCCATATTTGAGGAGGTCACCTTCGTTATTGCGGCAACCTTCCCCTCGTACGACGCTGCTAAATCCACAGCTTTCTCAGGTTGGACTTGTCCGGTGACCTCCAAGTCACGGCGCAGAGTTGGTGAGCAGGAATCGTGTGCATAGTCCATCATGACACCTAATAGTAATGATTTTCATTAGCGGGGTGCAGTATTAAATCAAGACGGCATGGATTCCCTTTGAGCCTTGGTCTCGATCTTCAAATCTCAGTCCTTAAAAGTGTCGAATCAGACCAAATCCAACTCACCCATCTCCCATCTTGACCCAAAAAGCCCCGCCTCCTCCATGAGGAAGAAGCGGGGCTTTTTACAGAAAGGTTTAGGAAACGACGACGATCAAGTCGCCACCTTCCACCTTCGTTGCAGCAGGAACCACAACGCGATCGATTTTGCCGTCAACAGAAGCAGTGATTGTTGCTTCCATCTTCATAGCCTCGATGATTGCGACTGCATCTCCAGCCTTGACCTCATCACCTTCAGCAACAGTCACAGTGACAACACCAGCGAATGGTGCAGCAACATGGCCCTTGTTGGAGGAATCTGCCTTTTCTGCGGTTGCGGTGACAGACTCAACGGAGCGGTCACGCACACGCATTGGGCGGATCTGGCCGTTGACGTTGGCCACAACATTGCGCATACCCTTATCGTCTGGCTCAGAGATCGCATCCAGGCGAACAAGCAGTGGGGTGCGCACATCTGGCAGGCGGATCAAAGTCTCGCGGCCTTCGACCAGGCCGTAGAAGAATTCACGATCATCCAGCGCAGAGGTGTTGCCGAAGCGGCGACGGTGCTCGAGGAACTCTTCGGTTGGCTTCGGGAACAGCAGGCGGTTGAGGCTGTTGCGACGTTCCTTGGAATCATCAGCGTCGAGGTGCGCCTGCTCTTCCTCAGGAACTTCCGTCAGAGGTGCCTTGCCTTCGGAGCGGCCTTCCAGTGCGCGGGTGCGCAGTGGTTCTGGCCAGCCACCTGGAGGGTTACCAAGCTCGCCGCGCAGGAACGCGATGACAGAGTCTGGGATGTCGTACTTTTGTGGGTCTGCAGCAAAGTCTGCTGGATCTACACCCGCACCAACCAGGTGGAGTGCGAGGTCGCCAACAACCTTGGAGGATGGGGTGACCTTGGTTGGGCGTCCCAGCATCTCATTAACGGCTGCGTAGTTGTCTTCGATGAGCTCGAAGCGATCAGCAAGGCCCAGTGCGGTGGCCTGTGCACGCAGGTTGGACAGCTGTCCGCCTGGGATTTCGTGGCGGTAGACGCGACCGGTTGGGCCTGGGGTTCCAGACTCAAATGGCAGGTACAGTCCGCGCACTGCTTCCCAGTACGGCTCGAGGTCAGAAACAGCCTCGAGGCTCAAACCGGTATCGCGACGGGTGTGCGCGAATGCAGCAACAATGGCAGACAGGGATGGCTGGGAGGTGGTGCCAGACAGTGGTGCGGAAGCACCGTCAACAGCATCTGCACCAGCTTGAGCTGCAGCAAAGTAGGTAGCCAGCTGGCCACCCGCGGTGTCGTGGGTGTGCACGTGCACTGGCAGATCGAATTCACGGCGCAGTGCGGTGACCAGCTTGGTTACCGCAGCTGGGCGAAGCAGACCAGCCATATCCTTAATGGCCAAGATGTGAGCGCCAGACTTGACGATCTCCTCTGCCATCTTCAGGTAGTAATCCAGGGTGTAGAGCTTTTCATTTGGATCAGAGAGATCACCAGAATAAGCCATAGCCACCTCGGCTACCGCGGTGTTGGTCTCCAGGACTGCGTCGATTGCTGGACGCATCTGGGAGACGTCGTTAAGCGCGTCGAAGATGCGGAAGATGTCCACGCCGGAGGTGGCAGCTTCCTTAACAAACGCGCGGCAGACGGAGTCTGGGTACGGGGTGTATCCCACGGTGTTGCGGCCGCGAAGCAGCATCTGAATGTTTACATTCGGCATCGCCTCGCGCAGCTCGTCGAGCCTGTCCCACGGATCCTCAAAGAGGAAACGCATCGCCACATCGTAGGTCGCGCCGCCCCAGGCCTCCACGGACAAAAGCTCAGGAGTCAGCTTTGCGACGGCCTCTGCCGCAGGCTTCAGTGCGAATGAGCGGACTCGGGTCGCAAGCAAAGACTGGTGTGCATCGCGGAAGGTGGTATCAGTAACTGCCAGTGCGTCCTGCTCACGGAGATCACGAGCAAACGCGGCTGGGCCAAGCTGCTTCAGGCGGTCACGGGAACCGCGTGGCAGTGGCAGATCCTTGATGTTGGGCAGCTTATCGATTGGTGCTGCAACATCCTTTGGACGCACACCATGAGGCTTGTTCACGGTGACATCTGCCAAGTAATCCAGGATGCGTCCCTGCTCATCATCCGCAGGTGGAGCCTGAAGGAGGTGTGGGTGATCGCCGATAAATCCGGTGGCGATGCGCTTGGAAGTGAAGTCCTCTTCCCGCAGCAGCGCGCGCAAGAAGCCAATGTTGGTTGCAACACCAGACACGGTGAACTCAGCCAACGCGCGCTGTGCACGAGCAACAGCAGTTTCAAAGTCGGAACCACGGCAGGTCATTTTCACCAGCATGGAGTCAAAGTGTGCGGTGATTTCGCCACCGAGCTGAGCTGCACCGTCAAGACGAACGCCAGCTCCGCCTGGTGAGCGGTACGCGGTGATAGTTCCGGTATCTGGGCGGAAGCCGTTGTTTGGATCTTCCGTGGTGATGCGGCACTGCAGTGCTGCACCGTGGGTCTTGATCTTATCTTGGGTCAGACCCAATTCCTTCAAGGTTGCACCAGCAGCCAAGCGCATCTGCGCCTTCACCAGGTCCACCTCGGTGACTTCTTCAGTCACGGTGTGCTCAACCTGGATACGTGGGTTCATTTCGATGAAAACGTGGTTGCCCTTTTCATCGACCAAGAATTCCACGGTTCCCGCGCCCTGGTAACCAATGGAGCGGCAGAACTTTACTGCATCCGCGCAAATGCGATCACGCAGTTCTGGATCCAAATGCTGTGCTGGCGCAATTTCGACAACTTTTTGGTGACGACGCTGCAGTGAGCAGTCACGTTCATAAAGGTGTACAACTTCTCCAGTGCGATCGCCAAGGATCTGCACTTCAATGTGCTGGGGGTTAATCACAGCACGTTCGACATATACCGAACCGTCGCCGAATGCCGCTTCAGCTTCACGAGATGCTTCTGTTGCCAATTTGCGGAGCTCATCAGGTGAAGAAACAAAGCGCATACCGCGTCCGCCACCACCGGCAACTGCCTTTACAAAGATGGGGTAAGTCTGGCCTTCAGCGCTTTTAACGATGTCATCGATGTTTTTGCTCGGGGTGGATTCCGCCAAAACTGGCAGACCAGCCTTCTTCGCGGCGGTTACCGCACGAGACTTATCACCGGTGAGATCAAGAACCTCTGGGGTTGGGCCAATAAAAGTAATGCCGTTTTCCGCGCACTCGCGGGCAAGCTGGGCATTTTCAGACAGGAAGCCATATCCCGGGTAAATAGCATCTGCTTTAACTTTTTTAGCTGCACCGATAATTTCATCGATGTCCAGGTACGCCTTGACTGGTGAGCCTTCAGTACCAATGCGGACAGCTTCAGAAGCAAAAGAGCGGTGGAATGATCCCCGATCTTCACGGGGGTAAATAGCTACCGTGGCTGCACCGGTTTCGAGTGCTGCACGGAAAGCACGGACCGCGATTTCGCCGCGGTTTGCTACCAAGATCTTTTTGAATGCTGGAAGCGTTGAAGATGTGTGAGTCGACACTAGAGTAATTGTTCCTTTCAACAAGAGACCGCCAAGGGTGATAGCAGTCACTTCGTCCTAGTATCGTAACCCCCGATTCCCCCAATCAAACATCGGTTTTTGTTTTCCTCTCAATGTTTTCGGGCAACACTCCTCTGACCTGCACGACTTCAAGCCAAAGTGAATGAAATAAACCCCCCAGGATCTAACCCCGCCCCAGTTTTTCACCTTGCAAAGGTTGCCACATTTGGCCAAGTTTAACGCATTTAAACGCTTCCACCTGCAGACATCTTACCTCTTAAAATATTTCTAAACTTTGCAAACTTTGCACTTTTCCCCAAAACTGCTTAACAAAGTGAAAACCCAGGAGTGCACAAAGCAATCCTGGGTTTTCTCAAAATCTAAGACTCGGAAAATTAGCCTAGATCATCATGTTGAACCAGCTGACGTGCTGCTTCAGTAATCGAACCTGACAATGATGGGTACACCGCGAAGGTATCAGCCAGATCAGCAACTGTCAGACGGTTGGTCACTGCCACAGCGATCGGTAGGATCAGCTCAGACGCGGTCGGTGCCACCACGACACCACCGATGATCAGGCCAGAGTTACGGCGGCAGAACAGCTTCACAAAACCGTGGCGCAGGGAACGCATCTTGGCGCGTGGGTTAGTAGCCAAAGGAAGCACAATCACACGAGCAGACACTTCGCCGGAATCAACCTGTGCATGGGTGATACCTACTGCTGCGATCTCTGGGCGGGTAAACACTGCGGTGGCAACAGTCTTCAAACGGATGGGGCTCACGCCTTCACCGAGTGCGTGATACATGGCGATACGGCCCTGCATCGCTGCAACGGACGCCAGTGGGAATAGGTCAGTACAGTCACCTGCTGCGTACACACCGGGGATGTTGGTGCGGGAGACGCGGTCAACCTTGATATGGCCGGATGGTGCCAGCTCAACACCGATGTTCTCCATGCCAAGATCTGCAGTGTTTGGAATGGAACCAACAGTCATCAACGCGTGAGAACCGTAGATTTCTCGTCCGTCAGCAGTGCGAACACACACGCCACCGTCTTCGGTGCGGGTGACAGACTCCACGCGGGCATGCTTTTCCAGGGATACTCCGCGCTCAGCCAGAACGGTTTCCAGCACGTCTGCGGCATCTGCGTCATCGTGAGGCAAAATGCGGTCACGGGATGCCACCATGGTGACTTTGACGCCGAGTTCAGCAAACGCAGAGACAAATTCCGCACCGGTCACACCGGAACCAACCACGATAAGGTGGGTGGGGAGTTCTTCAATGTCATAGACCTGACGCCAGGTCAAGATGCGCTCGCCGTCTGGCTCTGCACCTTTAAGAATGCGGGGAGTTGCACCAGTTGCAACCAGCACCAGATCGCACTCAATGGTTTCTTCGGAGCCATCGCTGTGGGTGACTTTAATGTAGTGGGTGGTTTGCTTGGTGTTGTAATCATCAAAGCGGCCCACACCGTTAATCATGCGGACATCTGAGCGCTGCAGCTGGCCCAAGATATCTTCGGACTGTGCTTTCGCAAGGTCCTTCACACGGATGTTCAGTGCATCGATTTCTAGGTGTGCTTTTCCAAGCCCACGGTTAAGTCCCATGTCATCAGCACGTCGGAGGTCGGTTTTGATACCGGTACCAGCGATGAAGGACTTTGAAGGTACACAGTCCATGGTGACTGCGGATCCGCCAACTCCGACATCTTCAATAACGGTAACTTCTGCACCGTATTTAGCGCCTGCGAGTGCGGCTTCATAGCCTGCAGGTCCACCGCCGATAATTACGATCCTCTTTGCCATTAAGGCACCTCCACACGTGTGAGCTGGGTGAATGCATTGTTGAAACCACTGGTAAGCGGTTCCAAGTCTAAATGATTACTGCTGAATTATCCTGGGTGACGTGTCAGCAATTTAGAGCCAGCCCTACACACTACCCCCATTAGGAATTTAAGAAAGCTTCAGATCGGCTACTGTACTGCTGCACAAGGGAGCCAAAGAGCCTGACGCCAACTCCGATGGCTCGCTCATCCACAACCAGGTCACTTTGATGGAGGTCTTGCTTGGGTCCGTGCCCCGGCCAGCAACCCAACCGGGCCATTGATCCTGGGACGTGTTCAAGGTACCACGAGAAGTCTTCTCCACCGGATGACTGCGGCGCTTGGACAACAGATTGTGTGTCCATGTCGCGTGCTGCGCTTGCCAACAAAGCGGTGGCGACATCGTCGTTAAGCACTGGTGGAACACCCGGATTGTAGATCAGTTCATGGGTGACTCCGGTGGGTGCGAGCACCTGTTCCACCAGCTCAGAGACAAGCGGACGCATGTCACGCCAGGTAGAGATGTCGGCTGTACGCAAGGTGCCTGACACGATGCCGGAATCTGGGATCGCGTTGGGCGCATAGCCGGCGTTGATGGTGCCGAAAACGAGCACGGTGCCGGTGCGTGGATCGACGCGCCTGGACAGCAAACCGGGAAGATCAACGACCAATTTGCTCAAGGCGTAAACAACATCAGCGGAGAGGTGTGGACGTGCGCTATGTCCTCCTTCACCCTTGACCCTGATTTCGATCACATCTGAGGCAGAAGTAATCGCGCCAGCGCGTACACCGACGCGACCGACCTTCAATTTGGGTTCAACGTGGATGGCGTAAATCGCATCCACACCATCAAGGCCACCGTGGGCAATGACGTCCGTTGCGCCACCAGTCATGACTTCTTCTGCCGGCTGGAAAATCACCCGAATGCCGATGGGCAGTTCGATGGTGTTCAGTGCACAGGCAAGTGCCAAAGCGATCACCGTGTGCACGTCATGTCCGCAGGCATGCGCAACGCCAGTGGCTGTGGAAGAGAACTCTAAGCCGGTTGATTCAAGCAGCGGAAGGGCATCGATATCAGCGCGAAACGCCAGGCGGGAGTCCCCTTCTGGTCCGATATCCACCATCAAACCGGTTCCTGGGAACAGGTGTGGTTCCATGCCGTGATCTTTCAGAACCGAGGCCAAATACTCAGTCGTGCGGTATTCCATGTGGGAGAGCTCAGGATGGCTGTGCAAATGCCTGCGCCACTTTATGACCTCGTCATGGTGGCGGTCCATCCATGAGGCAACCTGCACACCAATTTCCATCACGTGAAATACCTTTCTGTTTTGTCCGCAGGCGTATCAGGAAAACCTGCAGCGCGGTAGAGTCGAGTCTAATAGTGATCCCACGAAAACAAAGGATCGGGGTGTTCATGGACGAGTCTCGTCAGCTTAGTTTCGGCACAGCAGGGTTGCGTGCACCAGTTGGCCCGGCGCGCCATCAGATGAATGTTTTGCAGGTAACCAGAACTACAGCAGGTGTTGCTAGTTGGTTGGCAGAACGTGCGGCACTAAATCCAGTGCCGCATTTGGTTCCTGAGGATGAAACAGGAATCGGCAGGGCGTTGTATCCCCAAGATGGTCCGTTGCGGGTCGTTGTGGGGTATGACGCTCGCTATGGTTCGCATACTTTTGCTGCAACCACTGCGGAGGTGTTCGCGGGTGCTGGTTTTGAGGTGACGTTGCTCCCCACGCCTAGCCCTACGCCGTTGATTCCGTGGTTGGTGAACAAGCATGGGTTGGATGCGGGCGTTCAGATCACGGCTTCGCATAATGGTGCGGCGGACAATGGCTACAAGGTGTTTTTGTCTAATGGTCGCCAGCTTTATTCTGAATTGGAGCCTGAGCTTGAGGCGCATATCAATGCTGTGGAAGATCCGATTCGGGTTCCTCGGGTGACGGTGCGCCCCACTGCTGATCAGCTGCGTCGATATGTTGATGAGATGGTGTCGTTGGTGACTCCTGATCAGGCTGATTTGTTGCGGGTGAATTCTGAGCGGGGCAATCTTCGCGTGGTGTATACCGCTCTGCATGGTGTGGGTGGCCGCGCGATGGCCAATGCTTTCCAATTTGCTGGTTTTCCCCATACTCATGGCGTGAAGGCTCAGCAGTATCCTGACCCCACCTTCCCCACTGTGGCGTTCCCCAATCCGGAAGAGCCTTCTGCGATTGAGTTGTTGTTGGAACGCGCAAAGGAAAAGAACGCTGACATTTTGTTTGCGCTTGATCCTGATGCCGATCGTTGTGCTGTGGGTATTCGTACCGCTGATGGCGGCCACCGAATGCTCTCTGGCGATGAGGTGGGCACACTTTTGGCTACTCGTTTGGTTCCGGAGTATTCCGGTGAAGGCCCACGTCCCGTGGTTGCCACCACGGTGGTGTCTTCGCAGCTTCTGGGTATCATCGCCGAGGATAAAGGGTGGGATTTTTCCGAGACACTGACGGGATTCAAAAATCTGTCGAGGGCTGCCGATGGTCTCGACGGACCGCTTGCTTTCGCTTATGAGGAAGCTGTGGGCACCTGCCCGGTTCCAGATGTCGTGCCGGATAAGGACGGCATCTCTACAGCGTTGTTCATGGCGTCGTGGGCTGCCGAACTGAAGGCTCAGGGCGCAAGCCTGCAGCAAAAACTCAATGAGTTGTATCGCCGATATGGGTATTTTGCGTCCTCTCAAATTGCTGTGCGCACGAGCAGTCCACGCGAGTTAGTTGATCACTGGATTGCGCATCCTCAGCAAGAACTCATTGGAGTGTCTGTTACCCCACATATTCTTCCTGAAAAACAGGGCATTGCTTTGCATGGCCAGGTGGGGCATGTGCATATCCGCGCTATTGGTCGAGTCTCTGGCACTGAAGCAAAAGCCAAGCTCTATTTGGAAGTTGGTCAGGCCAGCTCCCATGATGAGGCGGCTCAGTTGCTTCATCAGTTAGAGGATGAAGTCCAAAGCTGGTTGAGCAAACTTTAGTTTCCTGGCTGCTCGCGGTTGCGGGTGAGCCGGAGGTCTGCGTCGAAAAGCAATGGATCTTTTTCTGAAGGCCACCGCACGTCAATGGCGGCGGTTTCGTCGACGCAGATTTTTGCTACGGGCACGGAGCCGGCGGGCATGAGCGCGATGGGCGGCACGTCGAGGGCTTGGGCCAACCTGTAGATGTTGGACAGCTGCGGATCGACGGCGTTGCCCTTGTTGTTTTCGTTGCGCTCGTAATTAGAAATGGTGTTTCGGGACACTCCGGAGAGATCTGCGAGCTCTTCTTGGCTGAAGCCACGGAGGGTTCGAAGTTTTTTCAGTCGGCTCGCGAAAGCGTGGCCATAGCTTGACCACCGCTTTTCCGACATTTCCTTTGACACATAGACAACATTGCCGATGCGTAAGAATACTCACCGCCCACTACAGTGGGCAAGAATTTTCCGTAATGCCCTTAGAAACTTTTAAAGGTCGATGTTTCGCGGACCGTAGAGACGATCACCGGCATCTCCAAGACCAGGCACGATGTAGGCGTTTTCGTCTAGACCTGGGTCGATGGTGGCGGTAACCAAACGAACTGGAAGACCAGATTCCGCCAATGCGTCCACACCTGGCTGCGCAGAAACCATGCAGATGGCGGTGATGTCGGTGGCGCCACGATCAGCAAGAAGGCGGATCGCGTGCAGGAGGGAACCGCCGGTGGCCAGCATGGGATCGACAAGGAATACAGGCTGGTTGCTTAGATCCTGTGGCAGCGCCTCAAGGTATGGGACTGGCTCATGGGTTTCCTCATCGCGGGCAAGGCCAATGAAGCCGACCTGTGCGTCCGGAATCATCGACAGCGCTGGGTCGATCATGCCGAGACCTGCACGGATGATGGGAACGATGATGGGTGGCTGCTTCAGGCGAGTACCTTCAGCCATGGCAACGGGGGTTTTGATGTCGAAGTGTTCGACTTCCAGATCTCGGGATGCTTCGTAGATCAGCATGGCGCCGAGGTCGTTGGCTGCTGCACGGAAAGCTGCGTTGTCGCTGCGCTCGTCGCGCAACAGGGTTAGGCGGCTAGCAACGAGTGGGTGGTTGACGATGGTGATGTCCATAGCTTCACATGTTAAATCATTGCCGCCCAGAAGAAGACCGCGCGGGCGAATTTGGGCTTGGAGGGAACCAAACGGCCACTTTTCCAGTCCAACAAAGTATGAGGATTAATTTGCCCCACGCCAAAGAGCTCGCCCACGAGCTGTGTTTGTTGCCCACCCCTGCTGTGCCCGCGCTTCCCACTGATTCTGGCGCGCAGTTTGATATCCACCAGGCACTGTCCGCCTCTCTTGCCACCTATGCCCGCAACCTCACCTTGCTGTCCCACACCGCCGAGAATTTAGGAAACCGCGCTCTGACCGGCCTCGCTGAAATCGAAGACACCGACGACCAACTCGCACACGCATTGGAGCGCCTGACATGATCGGCCTGATCAGCGCCCTTAGCCGACTAGCCACACACGAACCAGCACAACTTCCGCAACTGGCCATCCCGCAGGCGCCTGACATTTCAGCCGCCATCGCGCTCGGGCGCGAGCTCAGCGCCAACCCCACCACCCTTTTATCGCTTTTCGACGCCACGTCACAACAACACCACCTCCTTGTCACCTCCCTCATCCAGGCCGCACCCCTCATTGACGCAGCCCGCCACGACATCGCCACCACCGCGCAGCACTACCTCAACCAGGCAGCGGGATTAGTCATGCGCAGTTTCTCCATGAATCCGGCGGAATCTTTCGCAGCGCGCACCGAATTAATTTCACTTCCTGGACTGATGATTGCCGAAGCCAGTCAACGGCTAGAAGAGATGTCCCGACAGGTGCAACCAATCGTCGAAAAGCTAGTGCAGATTCAGGACCTCACACCTGAGCCCACCGCCGAACCCGTCGCGGAAACTACGCCGGTCTATATGGCGGCGCAGGCGCCAAGCAATGACAACGAGGTGGGCAAACAAGCAGTAGCCGCGGCGAAAGAAGCCCTCGGCACACCCTATTTATGGGGCGGGACCAGCACTTCCGGCTTCGACTGCAGCGGTTTAACACAGTGGGCTTGGCGTCGCGCCGGGGTGGAAATTCCGCGCATCGCGGACCAGCAAGCAGTCGGCCGGCAAGTCACCTACGACGAACTTCAAGAAGGCGATCTACTGATTTGGGACGGCCACGTAGCCATGTACGCCGGCGGTGGGCAAATCATCGAAGCCGGCGACCCCGTGCAGCTCAATCCCATCCGAACCTCCAACATCGGGATGGCTTTTCACGGCTACTTCCGACCCACAGGCTAAGAAAATCCTTAAAGGCCCTACCTCATACGTGACGAAGAAAACCACTACCGGCTAGGATTTATCAGCATGGCTGAAAAAGGAATCGTTCCCGTTAAACTCTCCCTCACAGAAGGTGACTTCTATACCCTGTGGGCACCAAACTGGCGCGAAGGCGGCAATGAATGGCAAGCGTTTCTCGGTGCGAACGATGACCTTTATGTATTCAACTCCCCGGAAGAGCTCCTTGTCTTCTTAGAATCCGACGACAAGCATGATCTGACCTCCCACCCAGAGTGGAAGAAATTCAACTCCGGCGACGCAGCCCGCGTTGTCCCAGACGCCAACGCAGAGCTCGACATCATCGGCGCACCAGCACTTCTTGCCGATCGCCCCTCCTACGCAAACGTCAAAACCCTCTCCCGCATCTTCGCTGTCATGCGCAGCCTCGGCCACGTCACCGCTGCCTCCCCAGTCACCGTGTTCTTCTCCTCCCACTCCGTGCTCAGCAACGTTGATCGCGGATCCGAGCACTACTCCGGACCCAACGGCCTGGGCGAATGGACCTCCGTTGGTCGCGCAGTAGCCACCAACTGGAACGGAGTTGTCGACGCACTCGACGAAGCCATCACCGTCAAGGAAGTAAACAGCCTCTTCACCGAAGACGCCGCAACCCGCATTCAAGAAGCACAAGCAGCTGTTCAGGCAGCTCGCGAGGCTGAAGAGCAAATCGCCAAGGAAGAAGCCGAAAAGGTCGACCCTTACGACAACTCCCCTTGGGCTACAGCAGGCATCGACCCCATCAAGGTCTCCATCGACGGACGCACCATCTACACCCTGCGCACCTACCTCGGAGGACAGCCAGTATTCCTCGGAAAATTCGGCGAAATCTTCACCTTCAACAGCCCAAAATCCCTCCTGCGCTGGCTCGTCGAACACGATGACCACGACCTCGCACGCGCCTCCACCTGGAGCGACCTCATGCTCGGCATCAACGCCGGTGAAACCGAACTCCTCGTCCACAGCGACAACGTCTACTCCTTCAACGGCCTGGTCAAAGACATCAACACCTCCGTCGACGCCGTAGACACCCAACAAATGGCCCGCGCCTACGAACTCATGGCAGACACCGCCGACTGGGCCGACGACGACTCCATGAATTCCTACTTCCTGGCCAACCCACGCATGCAGGACTACATCTCCTACATGCTCGGCGGCAGCGACACCTCCGGATATGTCCCTCACGCACCATTCAACGACCACTCTGAGAGCTGGCGCGAGCTGGAGGAGATGCTGATCAAGCGATTCAGCAAGTTCTAGGTCGCCTATTTGGGGTTCGTCCCCACCGCACCAAACAGGAGTGCCCACGGATCAGCTTTTCCCGGTCCGTGGGCACACCTGTGTGGTTTTGCGGCCTCAATACCGGTCACAGATGCCCAAAGTTTGGTTTCGAGGCTCTCGTGGGCACTCTTGTTTGGTCGCACTGGAAACCATCCTTTTTCTGTCCAGCATCGCCCAAAAACAGAGGCTCCAGATTCGCCTCTAAGGCCTTTTAACGCACTAAACCACACAAGCATTCATCTAGGAATCTCGACCTCTTAAATAGCCGCCCAGCCGGCCACGACATTACAGGCACACAGACACGCCTAAACACCACCGGTCCCTCGTCGAGCACGCAAGAAAAGGTAATATGTCCAACCCATGAGGAGATCACTTCGACACGGATTCACAGCACTTCTGACAACGTGAGCGCTACTTTTACCCACTGTTGCGGTAGCACAGGAACCGATCGACAACGTCCCCGAAGTGACAGCCGACAACGCAGAAACTCTCGAAGACATCATCGACGACGCGCTTACCCCCACCACCCGGTCGGAAGCTCCCAACACTGATCTGTGCCCCTACAAGGAATCTCCTTCCCCGGCGCGCAGCACATCAGAGGTAGTCGCGCCGGGTGCACAAACGCCCGCGCCGGTTCCGGTTCCATCTGTTCCCGCAGGTGGTGAGAAATTGGCGACATGCGGTGTGATCACTCCCAATGGCTTTGAGCTTCCTGAAGATTCTGATGAAACTATCACTGCGTCGGCGTGGATGGTGTTTGATATTGATTCCGGTGAGATCATCGCAGCAAAGGATCCCCACGGAAGGTATCGCCCCGCATCGATCATCAAGGTGTTACTCAGCTTGGTTGCCATCGATGAGCTGAACCCCACCACCGTGGTCACGGGCACGATGGAAGCCGCCAACATTGAGGGCTCCCGCGTGGGTGTCGGCGAGGGCGGCCAGTATACCGTTGATCAGCTGCTGCACAGTCTTCTTTTAGCCAGCGGTAACGATGCTGCGTATCTGTTGGCTCAGGAACTTGGTGGGGATCAAGCAACCCTGGAGAAAGTAAACGCGCTGGCCAAGGAGTTGGGCACTCAAGACACCTTCGTTGCCACTTATTCCGGTTTGGATGCGCCGGGAATGTCGACCTCCGCATACGACATGTCATTGATTTATCAGCATGCGTGGCAGAACCCGGTTTTCGAGTCGATTATCTCCACCGATCACATTGATTTCCCTGGTTGGGGCGATAATGAGGGTTTCCAAGTCTGGAACGATAACGCCTTGTTCATGAACGATCCTGAGGGCATCGGCGGCAAGACCGGCTACACCGACGACGCGAACCACACCTTTGTCGGCGGTCTCGATCGGGGTGGTCGCCGCCTCGCCGCCGTACTCTTGGATTCCACCGTCAGCGACATTCGTCCGTGGGAACAAGCACGATTGCTTATCGACGCCTCCCTCCCCATCACGCCGGGGTCCGGCGTGGGCCAGCTAGGCTCCGGCAGCGCGAACGATGTGGCACCGGCGACCCCAGAATTACCAGAACCCACCGACAACCTGACTTCAGGTGAGGGTGGGTCGCAGAACACGCTGCTTAAGCTCATGGTGCCCATCGGAATCATCGTGCTGTTGCTAATCGCCGCACTAGCGTGGACATTCAGATCTCCCAAGAAAAAGAACTAGGTGTTTTTCTTCACGACCTCTGCGTTGGCCAAGCGGTCGTGCATACCGCGCATCTGATTGCTTTCATTAATGGAAGAGCCATAAACGATGGCCATCACAAACGACACCACAGAACCGATACCGGTGAAGCTGATCAGTTTCCACCAGTTGCGCTTTGCTGCGGCACCAGCGGAAAGCTTGGAGTGAGTGTCCACATCACGGGTCTCGTAGCCCATTATCTTCTTCGCAGGGGTGGATCCCAGGAAGGATTCACTACCCACGATATAGACGATCAGCACCAAAATCATGATAACACTGGTGAGGAATTCAGATCCAAAGCCGAAAATACCGGAGACAATTCCACCAGCGATGCCGGCAAAAATACTGTCGAGGATCGCCATCCACAAACGCGTACCCGCAGTAGGCCTGTTAAAAACCTGATTGCTGTTGTACATCGGTGCAGGGGTGTTCGCGAAAGGTTGCGCATACATCGACGCTTGGGTTTGGTCCTGCATCGGATTGTAGCTCTGCTGCGTTTGGTAATCCATGGTCGGATTGCCATACGCATAGTTTTGTCCGCTATTCCACTGCTGTTGCGGTTCCGGCGACGGCTCCGGCTGAGGTGCCGCAAACGGCTGCGCAGTAGGGGTGGAAGGCAAGGTGCCGAAGTTTCCTAAATGCTGAATCTGCGCCCACGTGAGTGGAACTCCAGCTTCTAATTGAGCATCGTAGGTGGCGCGTTTTGCTGGGTCTGCAAGCACTGCGAAAGCTTGGACGGTTTGGGCACGTCGAGGATCGTCGTGGGCAATTCCCATTTGTTCTAAGCGAAGATCGCGGGCAGAAAGGGAAACACCTAAAGCTTCGGAGGATTCACTTCGATCAAGGTCAAATGCGGTGTATAGGTTCGGCAAGTTCGTGTTCATATCTCCACCATAAACAATGTGGCACCACCTGGGAATCAGGGAATGCCCTTAATAAAAACTATTTTTTACGCAACAGCGCAAAAGCACCCGCAGTCGCGGCACCCACGGCCACTCCAATGCCCACTTTTCGAGCAGATTGGGAGACTTCTTCACCTGGATCAATTTCATGGCGAACCCGAATGATCGCAGGCTCTGGTGCTGGAACAGTCGCAAGACGCAACGCTTCTTCACTGGTGGCAGCCCACGCAGAGCAATACATGAGGATGCGCCAGATCAAATACAGCACAACCATGATGCCGATGATCGGACCGAATGCTGCACCCGCGGGGTTACTCAATGCATTTGAAGCCAACAGCGATCCAACCTGCTTGACCACCTCAAAACCGATTGCGCCAAGCAGTGCTGCCTGAAGACCCGGTTTCATGGGAACTTTGGTACGTGGCAGGGAGAAAATCAGCCACATGAACACCAGGAAGTTAGCCAAGACACCAACAAGTGCTGCGACCACCCAGGTGATGTAGCTAATGCCCGGAATCTCCCCCAGTCCCACAAAGTCCAGCAGGTTTTTGGTTAGTCCGGAAGCACCGAGCGCCGTGATACCGAAGGCTACGCCCATGGCCAGCAGCAAGACGATCAGCGCGACCAAGTCGGTGAGCTTCTTTTGAATGAAGTTGCCTTCAGTTGGGTCAATGGCCCACATGCGGGAAACTCCAAAGCGCAGGTTCGCCATCCACCCCAGTCCAGACCACAGGGCAGTTACACCACCAATGCCCAACACAGCACCACGCTGCGCAATCGCGGAATCAATGATGCCGTTGACGGTGTTACCGATCTCGCCTTCTAAAGCATCGTTGATTCGATTTTGAATATCTGTGAGAACTTCAGGGTTTCCGGCAAGGATGACACCTGCAATACCGAAGACAAGCATGGCAATCGGGAAGATCGACAGCACGGAGAAATACGTAATACCCGCCGACAATTGGTTGCCACCTTTTGCGCCGAAACGTTCATTCATGCGCATGAGATGATCAAACCAGTCGTGCTTGTCCCGGAGTTTGTCCACCAGGCCGGGTTCATCCTTGTTGACGCGTTCGATGCCGTATTCGTCGGTATAACGGTCTTGTGGCGTTGTTCTAGTAGACATACGAAAATCCTCCGACCCTTAAAGAAGTATTAATAACTTCCAGGATAGAAAAATCCGGCCACAAACGCTTCCGAAGTAGCCGGATTGTAATAATCGAGGGTCTAGTTGTTAGCGACGAGGCGCCAAGAAACCAATCTTGTCGTACACATCAGCCAAGGTTTCGTTGGCAACTTCGGTGGCGCGCTCAGCACCGATAGCCAAGACTCGTTCGAGCTCGCCGCGGTCGTTCATGTACTCGTCGTACTTTGCCTTCAAAGGAGTGGTGAAAGCCTCAAGCGCGTCGGCGGTGTCACCCTTCAACGCACCGTAGCCAGCGCCCTGGTAGCCGTCGACAAGCGAATCGATGGAGGTACCCGTCAGCGCAGACTGGATGACCAGCAAGTTGGACACGCCAGGCTTGTTTTCTGGATCGTAGGCGATGACGCCGTCGTTGTCGGTGACTGCGGACTTGATGCGCTTGGTGGACACCTTTGGATCATCAAGCAGGTTGATGATGCCCTTCGGGTTGTCGCCGGACTTGGACATCTTGGCGGTGGGGTTCTGCAGATCGTAAATCTTGGATGCGCCCTGCGGGATGAATCCTTCTGGAACCTCGAAGGCGTTGCCGAAACGATTGTTGAAACGCTCCGCGAGGGTGCGGGTGAGCTCCAGGTGCTGGCGCTGATCTTCACCGACTGGGACAAGATGTGGGCGGTACAGCAAAATATCTGCTGCCATCAGCATCGGGTAGGTGAACAGACCAGCTGAGGTACGGTCGGCGCCACGCTTGGAGGACTTGTCCTTGAACTGGGTCATGCGGGATGCCTCGCCGAAACCGGTCAGGCAGGTCAGAACCCATGACAGTTCTGCATGTGCGGGAACATGCGACTGCACAAACAAGGTGGAGCGTTCTGGATCAATGCCCAGGGACAGCAGCTGTGCGGCGCCGGAAATGGTGCGGTTGCGCAGCTCTTCTGGTTCCTGATCGACGGTAATCGCGTGGAGATCTGGAATGAAGTAGAAGGCATCGTAGGAATCTTGCAGGTCAATCCACTGCTTGACTGCTCCCAAGTAATTGCCCAGGTGATAGGAATCGGCGGTGGGCTGAATTCCAGAAAGGACTCTGGAAGCGGTTTGTGCGGTGAGATCTTTATCCTGCGTCGTCATGCTGTATCAGTGTAGTCACCTTGAGCAGACCTTTTCCGGTGAGGCAACATTTACCAGTCGAGCGGGGTTGCTATCGGCCGAAAGTTTAGGGTTTTGTTCAATCTGTTGGTTAGTATTGCTTGGGTAAACAAGTCATAACAATTTTCATTAAGGGTCGTTTTGTCGCGCACAGGTGTTTCGAAAAAACCAAAGCTCACCGCTCCTGTTGTCATCATCGGCACCCTCGTCTTGTTGATCATCGCCTTCACCGCTTCCCTCATGCTGGGTCCCGTGACGGTTCCATTGAATGAGCTTGCAACCAACCCCGTTGTCACCGACATCCGTGCACCACGCATTATCATCGCAGCATTGGTGGGTGCGGCGCTGGCTGTCTCCGGTGCGATCATGCAGACGGTGTTTCACAACCCGTTGGCGGATCCCGGCATTGTGGGTGTGTCCTCCGGTGCAGCTGTTGCAGCTGTCTTGGCGATTGTCACCGGTGCGAGTTTCTTTGGCCAATGGACCGTTCCTTTTGCGGCCTTCGTGGGCGCATTGGTCACGGTGGCTGTGGTGTATTTGATCGCTAGTTCCCGCGCGATGGATGGCCGTGGCGCAGATCCGGCCACGTTGGTACTGGTCGGCATGGCTATCACTGCCTTTTTGGGTGCTGTTATTTCCAGCGCCACTGCGAACGCGCCACAAGATTCTGAGCTTCGATCCGTGACGTTTTGGCTCAACGGCGATCTGGTATCTCGGACGTGGGAACATGTGGGCGTTGCAATAATCCCCATTATCGTTGGGTTGATTCTAGCTATCGGCGGTTCCCGCGATCTGAACTTGTTGCTGCTGGGTGATTCCACAGCGCAAACATCTGGACTCAACGTCAACCGCGCACGCATCATTTTGCTAGCACTTGCGGCACTGCTCACCGCCACAGCTGTTGCGGTCTCCGGCACCATTACGTTTGTTGGATTGGTAGTACCCCACCTGGTGCGCATTGTTTTAGGTGCCGATCACCGCGCGTTACTCCCGGCCGCCGCGATTTTGGGCGCCACGTTTGTTATCGTTTCCGACACTGTTGCCCGCATGATTTTCTCCCCCATCGTCTTGCAAACAGGCGTGGTGGTGGCGTTCATTGGCTCACCAATTTTCCTTTATTTACTGCTCAGCATGCGCAAGCGACGCGGATTGGGGCTGTAAAAACTCATGCCTCAATTAGTTGAAATTCGTGATCTCAACGTTGAATTCCCCACTCGCCGTGCAGTAAAAAACGTGTCTTTTTCTGCGCCTGCTGGAAAAGTCACCGCACTGATTGGCCCGAATGGTGCTGGTAAAAGTACTGCCCTTTCGGCGATTGCAGGATTGGTTGAATCCACCGGCGAGGTAATGGTTGGTGGGAGTGGGGTTGCGTCGAAAAGCGCTAAAGCCCGAGCCCGCCTGCTCTCACTCGTGCCGCAAAACACCGAGTTGCGCATTGGTTTTAGTGCACGCGACGTTGTCGCGATGGGCCGCTACCCGCATCGTGGCCGCTTCGCCGTGGAGACCGACGCAGATCGACGCGCCACCGATGACGCCCTGCGCGCCATCAACGCGCTCGACATAGCCGAGCAGCCCGTCAACGAATTATCGGGCGGCCAGCAGCAGCTCATCCACATCGGCCGAGCGCTCGCCCAAGACACCGCCGTCGTGCTTCTCGACGAGCCCGTCTCCGCCCTTGACCTACGACACCAAGTTGAAGTCCTTCAACTCCTGCGCGCCCGAGCTAATTCCGGCACCACCGTGATCGTCGTCCTTCACGATCTCAACCACGTTGCCCGTTGGTGCGACCATGCAGTGTTGATGGCCGACGGCGAAGTTGTCTCCCAAGGTGACATCCGCGAGGTGCTCGAACCTGCCACACTGTCCACCGTGTACGGACTGCCCATTGCGGTGCGCGATGATCCCGAAACCAGCTCACTTCGCGTGATCCCGCATCCAAATCCCTTTTGATTGAAAGTTTGACTTAAAAACCCATGAAAAAATCACTCATCGCCATTGTTGCCAGTGCGCTCGTGTTAAGCGGCTGCACCTCTGATTCTTCTGACTCTTCCGGCACTTCCGGAACTGTGGAAACCACTTCGATTGCAACCAGCGTTGCCGCAGCTGACGGCGCATTCCCACGCACCGTCGCACTCGACGATTCCTCCATCACCTTAGAATCCAAACCAGAGCGCATCGCCGTACTCACCCCAGAGGCAGCATCCTTGGTTCTCCCCATCGCAGGCGCCGACCGCGTCGTGATGACCGCCGAAATGGACACCGCTGACGAAGAAACCGCAGCTCTAGCCTCCCAAGTGGAATACCGAGTCAAAAACGGTGGCAGCCTCGACCCCGAACAAGTTGTCGCCGCCGACCCAGATTTGGTGATCGTCAGTGCGCGTTTCGATACCGAACAAGGCACCATCGACATTTTGGAAGGCCTCAACGTCCCCGTAGTTAACTTCGATTCAGACGCTTGGGGAGACATCGACGCCATCACCAAACACCTAGAAATTGTGGGTGAACTCGTCGGCGAAGAAGACAAAGCCGCAGAAGCAATCGCAGAAATCGATGCAAACCGCATCGACATCGACAAGCCTGCCACCTCCCCCACTGTGCTCACTTTGATGCAACGCGGACCACGCCAAATGGTCATGCCAGAATCTGCCATGCTCAACGGCCTGATCCGCGAAGCCGGCGGCACTCCAGTGGTAGATTCTCTCGGCGCGGTAGGCACCATCACTGCAGACCCAGAACAAGTTGTTGCGATGGCACCTGAGATCATCATCATTCAGGACTTCCAAGGTAAAGGCCGAGAAGACTTCGCTGATTTCCTCTCCAACCCAGCGCTAGCCAACGTTCCCGCCATTGAAAACGACAAGATTTTCTACGCCGACACTGTCACCACTGGAGTTACTGCAGGTACCGATATCACCACTGGCCTGCAGCAAGTGGCAGAAATGCTGAGCTAGTTTTGAGATGTTGAAACTAGCCCAAGTGCCCAAGAACTCCCCTACGTAATTCCTCTTTTGTCTTTATCGTGGGTGTTTAGTTCGGATCCCGCGGCGGAAGTTCCCTGTTTGACTGCTTACTGACCCACGAATAGCCCGCAGGGGAAAGAATGTGCGAATATCCACCACAGAATGGAGGTAAAGTTCCATTTGTGGTGGATTTTTGCACTCATGAGGCCCTGTGATGCAAAAATAAGTTCGATTTAGTGGTTAGCGCGGCCTGTCAAGTAAATGTGAAGAATGACGTAGGATTTCTCAGATACTGATCACTCAATCAACAGATACTCATCACCGACCCGACTCGCATTAATACTCACCTTCCGCGCCGGCACCTTCACCCTCGGTGGACGATGAAACCTCTCCGGATGAGCCGCATAATAACGCCGCAACACACCCCGACGCTGCTGCGCGGTAGACACCCAACTGCCATCAAAGACCTGCTCCGGAATGAAATTCGCAATCCCACTGTGATAATCCGTGGTGTTATACGCCGAAATCACCAACCCCAAACTCTCATCAGCATCAGTGATCGAATCATAAACCTCCAACCCCAAACGATGATGCTTAATCGTATGATTCACCGACTCACAATGCGGATTATCATTGCTAACCCCAGGCCGAATCAACGACTGCTCCACCCCATAACGCTCAAGCATCCTAGCCATATCCTTGCTCGTCATAATTGAACCGTTATCGGAATGCACCACCTCAACACGACCTAAACCTTCCTGCTTGATCGTCTCCTCGATCAACATGACAGCCACATTTTTGTCTTCACGTGACTGCAACGTCCACCCCACAATCTTGCGGGAAAACAAATCCATCACCACATGCAAGGCATACAACACCCGCGTATGTGATCCCTTCACCCACGTCACATCCCACACAAACACCTGACCAGGACCTGTCGCTGTCACCGTCGGCACAGTTGCTGGTTCACGAGTACGTCGCGCAGGTTTAACCACCGGATCACGCAAGGTCTGCGCAATCCGGTAAAACATCCGCTCACCAGCTAAAAGCCGCTCGCCACTATCAAGATGCTGGTAATAGATTTGTCGCACACTCAACCCCTGCTCAAACCCGGCAGACAGCAGCACGGCGATCTGGGCGCGGTCAGCATCACTGATGCGTTTAGACCCACTGCGCTTAGTATGCGGGATCGGGTTTTTCACCCGCGCCTGGGATGGTGTCGGTAGTAGTAACTAGATTCCGATAGCCCTAGAACAGCAAGTGCATTCTTTTTGGAATACCCGCTTCGGCGTAGACAGCTAATCAGGTGCTCTTCAAGATCAAGGTTGCTCTGATACATGCTGCGCTGTGATGTGGATAGTGTTGCGCCTCCTCGTCTTATTCCGCGCCATCCTTGTGCATTATCGCGATAGCTTTTCCCAACGCATCAATTGCGGTGTGGAGCTCCTCATTGTTTTTCTTCAGTTTCGCAATCGTTGTGTCGGAAGAATTATTCCGCGCCTCAGAGGCGTCGAGCTTGGCTTGCATTTCTTCGAGCTGGGCGCGCAGTGCGATGTTTTCGCGGACTTCCTTGAAGGTCATGCGTCCAGTCTGGCGTGGAATCAGCCCACGTTCAAGATCACCATCGGCCAGGCCCCTGCGCCATGTCGCAATCGTTGATGCTGACAGGTTGTGCTGGGCGAGGTATCTACCTTTCGTGCCGTGGGGGCGGGAGAGGTAGGCGATGACGTGGTCTCGTTTTTGCTCCGGGGTGAGCTCTGCTGTGTCGACGGTGGGAATGTTCACGGTCATGATGGATTGTCTCCTTAGCTGGTTTTGACTGCTTCACATTCAGCTAAACAGAAAGGGTAGCCCACACGTTTGTGGTGAATCCTTGATCAGTAAATCCACAAGAATCACATCCGCCCCACTAGCCTCAAGATCGAAACCTCTCAGAATCGCTTTTAAGCGCCTCAACTGGCCCACCCCATACCAAGACCTACTTTGAAGTTCTCACTCTCTTAAATCGCCTCCTGCGTCCAAAGCAGGGTTCGGCCTCTCGCACGCAATGAAAAGTCCATTAAGCCCAGTAAGCACAGCAAAAGGCGCACGCTCCCGCCCCTAGCCACAGCTAGTAGAGCAAACGTGCGCCTTAAACGCCTCTAACTTAAAACACCCCAAAGGGGCGTCTGTTTTAGATCTTGTGTGAGGTTGGTGAATTTACATCTGCAGCCACTGCGAGACCCCAGGTGATGATTCCGCCACCGGCAGCCATGATCAGTGCGGCAACAATTGCCATCACGGAGTACCCAACCTCGATGGTGTACCAGACACCACCGGCCAAGATGATAGCGCCAAGAACTAGAAGGGCGAATGACTTACCCATGTACAATCCTTACTTTTCGTATCAGCTTGAGAAAAGTTGATACATCCTCATTGAAGTTTTCTGATCTGACCTTACCCGTATTTTAAGGAACTTCTGCAATTAGGGGTAGTAAAATTTTCCCCCGAGTGCAAAACCCTTACTTCCGGAACATTCTCCACAGACGCATTTTGGGATCTCGTTTGTATTCGCGTTCTTGGTAGTCGAATACGGGGAGGCTCCATCCGCGCCAGATGGATAGCAGTCGGACTACAAAGGCAACCACCACAGAGACCAGGACGGTGACGTTTTCGGAAGCTCCAAGGTACATCATCGCAAAGTAGACGCAGGTGGCGAGGAATGCGATTGATGCGTAGAGCTCTTTTTGAAATACCAGTGGGATGCGGTCACACAAAAGGTCACGCATGACGCCGCCGAATACACCTGTGAGCACTGATGCCACTACTGCGATGATGAATCCGTAGCCCATTTCCAGTGCGATTTGTGTGCCGATCACAGCGAATGCAGAAAGACCCACGGCGTCGAGCACGAGGAACAACACACGGAAGTGCTCCATCAGGAAGGAAATGGACACTGTCAAAATGGCTGCGCCAATGATCAGCAGTAGATACAGTGGCTTTTCCACCCACACCAGCGGGTAATGTCCCAGCAGCATGTCGCGGATGGACCCGCCGCCGATCGCGGTAACGCATGCGATGACGGATACTCCGAAGAGATCCATTTTTTGTCGGCCGGCGGCCAGCGCGCCTGTCATGCCTTCGGCGGTGATGCCGATGGCCCATAGAATTGTCAGCAGCATTTTAGGAGTAGATCACGTTCAGTGGTGAGTGATCTGACCAGCGCAAATCGTATGCAGCGGCTTTGTCTACCCAGGAGCGTTCTGCGCGTTCGAGCATCGCTGCGGTTGCTGCTTGGTAGTCGATGCGCCATCCTGCACCGGTGTCGAAGGCTTTTCCGCGGTAGGTCCACCAGGTGTAGGGGCCGTCGCCTTCAGGTTGCAGGCGACGTGCAACGTCGAACCACGCAGGGTCCGTAGTTGCTTCTCGACGCCTCGTTCCTTCATAGTCCACGGCACCGAAGAAGTCGCCGGCCCCTGCAACCTGGGTTGCCTCATCTGGGAAGGTGCCAAAGACTGAATCCATGAATGCACGTTCGTCGGGGAGGAAACCGGATTTCTTTTGGTTGGTTTTCCAGTTTTTTAGGTCTTCGCGGCGGTGGCAGATGTTCCAGTCGCCACCGATGACCATGTGGGAGCGTTCTTTAGCGCGCTGGTCCAGGAACCCTTCGAATTCATCGAGGAAGCGGTACTTTTCATCCTGCTTGTCGGTGCCCGCTGAGCCTGAGGGGAGGTAAAGAGATGCCACGGTTACTGGCACATCCAGGGTGGTGTCTTTGATGGTTGCTTCAATGTAGCGGCCGGAGTCAAGGAAAGATCCAAAACCGATGTTCACATCTTCAAGTTCATGCCTAGACAAAATGCCGACACCGGCACGTCCCTTGGCAGCTGCTGGGGCACCAATGTAGTGCCATCCGTTATCTAAGGCGGGTTGCAGTGCGGTGGCGGTGTCTTTTTCGCTTGCGCGGACTTCTTGGAGGAGGACAACGTCCGGGCGAGTTTCTTCAAGCCACGGAAGGAAACCTAGGTTTGTTTCGCTTCGCTGTTTGACCGCTGCCCTAATGCCGTTGACATTGACGGATGTGATGTGAAAACTCATGCTTGTCACACTAGTGGGTGCTTGGGGGAAATCCTCCATCCGCCAACCCCGTTTATGTGCGTTTACGCAAGGCCACCATGGGGAACCACACCACGATGGCAAGGAATGCCAGGCCAGCGCCAGCAAGGGCTGGAGTGCTGTAGGAATAACCCGCGCCGATAACCACGCCACCGATCGCTGCGCCCAAAGCGTTACCGATATTCAGTGCAGATTGATTCAGAGATGCAGCCAACGTTTGTGCGCGTCCTGCAACGTCCATGAGTCGGATCTGCAGTGATGGGATCAGTGTGGAGCCGAAGAATCCGACGAGTCCGAAGTTGATGGTTCCCAGGATGGCGTTGTTGGAGGTGAAGTAGAAACCGATGAGGGCCACCACGATGCAGATCAGTGCGAGGAGGATTCCGCGGTCCACGTTCCAGTCGGCGATGCGTCCACCGACGTAGTTTCCGCAGATCATGCCCACGCCGTAGGCCATCAGCACAATCCAGATCAGGGAGCTTGGCATGCCAGCTTGGTCGGTCATGGTCCAAGAGATGTAGGTGTAGACCGCGAACATGCCACCGAAACCGATGGAACCAATGCCCAGGGTGAGCCAGACCTGGCTGTTCTTCAAAGCACTGAGTTCTGTCAGCGGGCTGGTGGGTTTCATCTCTGTCATGTGTGGCATGAGGAACCATAGGGCCAGCAAGGTGAGAACACCCAGGACGGTGACCAGCACGTAGGCGGTGGACCAACCGAAAGCATCGCCCAGTGCTTGGGCTGCTGGAACACCGGCGACAGTACCCACGGAAAGACCCATCCCGACATAGGCGATCGCACGTCCACGCTGTCCGTCTGGTGCCATCGATGCTGCTGCCAAACCTGCAACTGAGAAGTACGCGCCGTGTGGCAGACCAGCGATGAAGCGGGCAATCAACAGGACTTCATAGGACGCATTCAGTGTGGACAACGCGTTACCTACCACAAAGAAGGCCACCAGGATGAGCAGCAGGCGGCGTCGTGGAAGTTTGCCGGTAAACGCTGTGATCAGCGGGGCACCCACAACCACGCCGAGGGCGTAGATGGTGATGATGTGTCCGGCTTGGTCTTCGGAGATCTCAAAGTCGGAGGCGATCGCGCTGAGCAGACCCATGGAGACAAATTCCGTCACACCGATGGCGAAGCCACCGAGTGCGAGGGCAGTCATGACGATATATCGACGAACCTCGGAAATTTCCGTTTGCCTAGGAATCGGGCGGCGTTTGATATGTCCGCCGATATGCCCACCGCGTCCTTGTGGTGCCTGCGAGTCGACAACCTTGACAGGATTTTTTCCAGATTCGTGCATGTAAGCACAATATCGGACAGCTCCCTCACCGGCACTATTGCAGACAACAAATGTGCGTACTTAGCCACCTTTCAAAAGGTTGTGACGTGAGACATTTCCTCCAATACCTCTCCAGTGATATTCTGTCGGGCAGCCTAACCTAAGTTATTCCGTTGTTGTTCGAGAAAGAGAGAGAAACTTTTCATGCGTACGTCTCGCGTTCTAGCCGGCATTCTTGCCGCAACCCTCACGGTGTCCCTCGCGGCCTGCTCCCAGGATTCTTCAGAAACGTCCTCCAATTCGTCTTCAGCAGCATCATCCCAAAGCTCTGACGTTTCCAACGAGGCGTTCCCTGTCACCATTGAGCACGCTTTCGGCGAGACCACCATTGAGTCCAAGCCAGAACGCATCGCAACTGTTGGCTGGTCCAACCATGAAGTCCCTCTCGCATTGGGTGTGACTCCTGTCGGCTTTGAGAAGGTCACGTGGGGCGACGATGACAACAACGGCATCTTGCCATGGGTGGAAGAAACCCTGAGCAAGCTCGGCTCCGATGATCCTGTGCTTTTCGATGCCACCGATTCCATTCCTTTTGAGGAGATCGCCAACACTGCGCCGGATGTCATTTTGGCGTCCTACTCTGGCATCACCCAAGAAGACTACGATCAGCTGTCCCAGATTGCTCCTGTGGTGGCTTACCCAGAAATCGCATGGGGCACCTCCCTGGATGAAATGATTGAGATGAACTCCAAGGCGATTGGTCTGGAGCAAGAAGGCAAGGATCTCATCGCAGATCTGGATGCAGAGGTTGCTTCCGCCATCGATGCCAACCCAGAGTTGAAGGATGCGAAGCCTGTATTCGCGTTCTTCGATGAGAGCGATTTCTCGCAGATTGGTGTGTACACCAGCATTGATCCTCGCATGAGCTTCTTGCTTGATGCGGGTGTCCAGGAAGCTTCAGTCCTCAAGGAGCACTCCAGCCCAGATAGCTTCTACGAGCAGGTTTCTGCAGAAAACCCTGAAACCTTCGACGATGTTGATGTGATCATCACCTACGGCACCGAAGATGATGCTGCAAACGCTGAGCTGTTGTCCAAGATGCAGGCTGATCCACTGCTGTCTCGAATCCCAGCTATTGCGGAGGGCAAGGTGGTGTTCTTGGGTGCTAACCCGCTGGCTGCTTCAGCGAATGAATCCCCGCTGTCTATTCCTTGGGGTATCAACGAGTACTTCGCTAAAATCGCTGAACCTCTGAAGTAAAACTGCTTGATGTCAACAACCAAAAAGCTTTTGTTTCTCAGCGCCACGCTGGTTCTTTTAGCTGTTGCGTGCGTGTGCTCTGTGAAATTTGGTGTGCGTTCCACCAGCACTGATGATGCGATCCAGGCGTTGCTTGGGCATTCGGACACCACGGAGCAGGCAGCGGCATTAAAGAGAATTCCACGGACTGTGCTGGGCATCATCATTGGTGCTGCCCTGGCGATTGCGGGAACCACCATGCAGGCGGTGACCAGGAATCCGCTGGCAGATCCAGGTATCTTTGGCATTCTTGCTGGTGCTTCTCTGGCTGTGGTCATTGGCATTTCTTTTTTCGGTTTGGCTGGCGCGGTCCCCACGATGATCGTTGCGGTCGTTGGTTCTGCGGCCGCTGCGGTGTTTGTGTACACCGTGGGTTCTTTGGGTCGCGGTGGGGCCACGCCGCTCAAGCTTGCTCTTGCAGGTGCAGTCACCACCGCTGCGCTCACGTCCTTGGTCAGTGCTGTGTTGTTGCCTCGCGTTGATGTCATGGACAGATTCCGCTTTTGGCAGATCGGTGGCGTGGGTGGCGCAGAGTGGGATCGAATGGCCCTGGCTGCACCGTTTCTCGCTGTCGGTTTCTTGCTGTGTGTGCTCACATCCACTGGTTTGAACGCGTTGGCGTTGGGTGATGATGTGGCCACCAGTTTGGGTGAGAATGTGCTGAGAACACGGATTGTGGCGTCGATAGGCGCTGTTATTTTGTGCGGCGTGGCTACGGCGCTGGCCGGCCCGATCGCGTTCGTGGGGCTGGTGGTGCCGCACATTACGCGCCTGATTGTGGGCACGGATCATCGCTGGCTGGTGCCCTGTTCGGCGCTGGCGGGCGCGGTGTTGATTGTTGTGGCGGATACTTTTGGGCGCGTGGTGACTCGTCCGAGTGAAATTGCCGTGGGCATCATCATGCCGCTCATTGGTGCGCCACTGTTTATTTGGATTATTCGTCGTCAGAAAGTCAAAGAGCTATGAGCCTTAGCCATCAACTCAAGCGCCAGCGCGCATCGCGCAACTCCCGCAGGTGGCTGATTGTTGCGGCATTGGGCGTCGTCACGCTTAGTGTTTTTGCTTTTTCTTTGATGTGGGGCGAGGTATTTTATGGCCCTGCTCAGGTGCTGAAGGTGTTGTCTGGACAGCAGGTTCCCGGCGCGAGTTATTCCGTTGGCGTGTTGCGTTTGCCGCGTGCGGTGATGGGTTTGACTGCGGGTTTGGCGTTTGGCGCGGCGGGCGTGATTTTTCAGACGTTGTTGCGTAATCAGTTGGCGTCGCCGGATATTATCGGCATTTCTTCTGGCGCGTCGGCGGCGGGCGTGATTTGCATTGTGTTTTTCGGGATGTCGCAGTCTGCGGTGTCGGCGATTTCTTTGTGTGCGTCCTTGGCCGTGGCGTTGTTGATTTATCTGGTGGCGTATCGCGGTGGTTTTTCGGCCACGCGTCTGATTCTTACCGGCATTGGTATTGCTGCGATGCTGAATTCATTAGTGTCGTATTCGCTGTCCAAGGCTGATTCTTGGGATCTGCCGACCGCGACGCGCTGGCTTACCGGCTCGCTCAATGGTGCGACGTGGGATCGTGCGATGCCGCTGATTGTCACCACTGTGGTACTCATTCCGCTGCTGGTGGCTAATGCGCGCAATGTGGATCTTATGCGTTTGGGCAATGATTCCGCGGTGGGTTTGGGCGTTGCTACCAATCGCACGCGCGTCATTGCGATTATTGCCGCTGTTGCGCTCATCGCCGTTGCTACCGCTGCATGCGGCCCGATCGCATTCGTGGCGTTTGTGTCTGGCCCCATTGCCGCGCGCATTTTAGGCTCCGGCGGATCGCTCATCATCCCCTCCGCACTCATCGGCGGGTTGATCGTGCTCATCACCGACCTAATTGGCCAATACTTCCTCGGCACCCGCTACCCCGTCGGAGTTGTCACCGGCGCATTCGGCGCCCCATTCCTTATCTATTTACTCATTCGTTCCAACCGCGCGGGAGTAACCCTGTGACCACCAACCATCAACTATCCGCCGAAGAAATTTCCCTGGCGTACGGCGAGCGCACCATCATCGATTCACTCAGCGTCGACATCGTCCCCGGCAAAATCACCTCCATCGTCGGCCCCAACGGATGCGGCAAATCAACGCTGCTGCGCGCCTTTGCGCGCCTCCTTAAACCTAGCGCCGGGCAAGCGCTTATCGACGCCCACCCCCTTCATTCACTGCCAGGCAAAGAACTAGCTCGCATGCTCGGGCTGTTACCGCAATCCCCCACCGCACCTGAAGGCATCGTCGTCGCCGACCTCGTGGGCCGCGGCCGCCACCCCCACCAAGGACTCATGGGCAGATGGTCCACACGCGACTACGAAGTAGTGGCCCAAGCATTGGAAATGACCAACACCACCGAGCTTGCCGAACGCCCCATCGACGAACTCTCCGGCGGCCAACGCCAACGCGTCTGGATCGCCATGGCCCTTGCCCAAGAAACAGACATCCTGCTTCTTGATGAACCCACCACCTACCTCGACATCGCCAACCAGCTCGAAGTGCTTGATCTCCTCACTGACCTCAACCACAACCACGGCACCACCATCGTCATGGTGCTCCACGAATTGGGACTTGCCGCACGTTACTCTGACCACCTCATCGCCATGAACGCCGGAAAAATCTACGCCCAAGGCACCCCCACCAACGTCATCACCGAAACCATGATGAGCGAGGTCTTCCACACCGACGCCCGCATTATCGCCGACCCAGTCTCCGGCGCACCACTGGTCATGCCCATGGGACGACACCACATCACCGCACTTCACTAGGAGAACACCATGCCCGCCCCAGTAACCGCCATCGTTGAATCCGCAACCCAGATCAGCCCCAACTTCATCCGGATTGTGTTCACCGGACCAGAACTCAAAGTGGTGGGCAGCGACACACCGCTTTACGATCAGCGCATCAAACTCATTTTTCCCAACCCCGGCCAACCCCTACCTGAATTCCCCCAAGAAGGACTCTGGTACGAAGAATGGGCCACACTTCCCGAAGACTCCCGCGGCGTCATGCGCACCTACTCCATCCGCTCACTGGAGCGCACCGAAGAAGCCACCCGCATGACCGTCGATTTCGTCCTCCACATCGCGCCGGGGCTCACCGGACCTGCATCCACGTGGGCGGCGTCTGCTGCAGCTGGTGATGAAATTTTGATTGTGGCACCACGACTCGATGCTGAATATATGGGTGGCATTGAATTCGCTCCCGGTGCAGCCACCAAGGTGATCTTGGCAGGCGATGAAACCGCAGCACCCGCAATCGCACGCATCCTCGAAGACCTCGCAGATTCCGATATTCCAGGAACCGCCATGATCGAAATCCCCTCGGATGACGATGCACTTGCCATCGCTGGCCCTTCCTCCATCGATGTGAAATGGCTGCCCCGCAACGGCCGCAAGCACGGCGAATTACTGATGGAAACCCTGGCCCTACACCACGAAGAAACAGAAGCCGCAGCCACCTCCGAAGGCGAACTTGTGTGGGAGACTCCTGTGTTCTCCGCCACTGGCGAACAGATCACAGAATCCAACCCACGTTCAGGTGACTACTACTGGATTGCTGGCGAAAGTGGTGTCGTGACCAGCATTCGTCGATCTCTAGTGAAAGAGAAAGGCCTCGACCGTTCCCAAGTGGCATTCATGGGGTATTGGAAACACGGCGTTTCCATGCGGGGCTGAAACTGCCACCATAGGCGCCAGCAATTAGTAGAACACTGTATTCTAGGTAGCTGAACAAAAGAGCCCATCAACCAAGGAGACTCATGGCTAAGATCATCTGGACCCGCACCGACGAAGCACCGCTGCTCGCGACCTACTCGCTGAAGCCGGTCGTCGAGGCATTTGCTGCTACCGCGGGCATTGAGGTCGAGACCCGGGACATTTCACTCGCTGGACGCATCCTCGCCCAGTTCCCAGAGCGCCTCACCGAAGATCAGAAGGTAGGCAACGCACTCGCAGAACTCGGCGAGCTAGCTAAGACTCCTGAAGCAAACATCATTAAGCTTCCAAACATCTCCGCTTCTGTTCCACAGCTCAAGGCTGCTATTAAGGAACTGCAGGACCAGGGCTACGACATCCCAGAGCTGCCTGACACCGCCACCACCGACGAGGAAAAAGACACCCTCGCTCGTTACAACGCTGTCAAGGGTTCCGCAGTGAACCCAGTGCTGCGTGAAGGCAACTCTGACCGACGCGCACCAATCGCTGTCAAGAACTTTGTTAAGAAGTTCCCACACCGCATGGGCGAGTGGTCTGCAGATTCCAAGACCAACGTTGCAACCATGGATGCAAACGACTTCCGCCACAACGAGAAGTCCATCATCCTCGACGCTGCTGATGAAGTTCAGATCAAGCACATCGCAGCTGACGGCACCGAGACCATCCTCAAGGACAGCCTCAAGCTTCTTGAAGGCGAAGTTCTAGACGGAACCGTTCTGTCCGCAAAGGCACTGGACGCATTCCTTCTCGAGCAGGTTGCTCGCGCAAAGGCAGAGGGCATCCTCTTCTCCGCACACCTGAAGGCAACCATGATGAAGGTCTCCGACCCAATCATCTTCGGCCATGTTGTGCGCGCTTACTTCGCAGACGTTTTCGCACAGTACGGTGAGCAGCTGCTCGCAGCTGGCCTCAACGGCGAAAACGGCCTCGCTGCAATCCTCTCCGGCCTGGAGTCCCTGAACAACGGCGAAGAAATCAAGGCTGCATTCGAGAAGGGCTTAGAAGAAGGCCCAGACCTGGCCATGGTTAACTCCGCTCGCGGCATCACCAACCTGCACGTCCCTTCCGATGTCATCGTTGACGCTTCCATGCCAGCAATGATCCGTACCTCCGGCCACATGTGGAACAAGGACGACCAGGAGCAGGACACCCTGGCAATCATCCCAGACTCCTCCTACGCTGGCGTCTACCAGACTGTTATCGAAGACTGCCGCAAGAACGGCGCATTCGATCCAACCACCATGGGTACCGTCCCTAACGTTGGTCTGATGGCTCAGAAGGCTGAAGAGTACGGCTCCCATGACAAGACCTTCCGCATCGAAGCAGACGGTGTGGTTCAGGTTGTTTCCTCCAACGGCGATGTACTGATCGAGCACGACGTTGAGGCAAACGACATCTGGCGTGCATGCCAGGTCAAGGATGCCCCAATCCAGGATTGGGTCAAGCTTGCTGTCACCCGCTCCCGCCTCTCCGGAATGCCTGCAGTGTTCTGGTTGGATCCAGAGCGCGCACACGACCGCAACCTGGCTTCCCTCGTGGAGAAGTACCTGGCTGACCACGACACCGAGGGCCTGGACATCCAGATCCTCTCCCCTGTTGAGGCAACCCAGCTCTCCATCGACCGCATCCGCCGCGGCGAGGACACCATCTCTGTCACCGGTAACGTTCTGCGTGACTACAACACCGACCTCTTCCCAATCCTGGAGCTGGGCACCTCTGCAAAGATGCTGTCTGTCGTTCCTTTGATGGCTGGCGGCGGACTGTTCGAGACCGGTGCTGGTGGATCTGCTCCTAAGCACGTCCAGCAGGTTCAGGAAGAAAACCACCTGCGTTGGGATTCCCTCGGTGAGTTCCTCGCACTGGCTGAGTCCTTCCGCCACGAGCTCAACAACAACGGCAACACCAAGGCCGGCGTTCTGGCTGACGCTCTGGACAAGGCAACTGAGAAGCTGCTGAACGAAGAGAAGTCCCCATCCCGCAAGGTCGGCGAGATCGACAACCGTGGCTCCCACTTCTGGCTGACCAAGTTCTGGGCTGACGAGCTCGCTGCTCAGACCGAGGACGCAGATCTGGCTGCTACCTTCGCACCAGTCGCAGAAGCACTGAACACAGGCGCTGCAGACATCGACGCTGCACTGCTCGCAGTTCAGGGTGGAGCAACTGACCTTGGTGGCTACTACTCCCCTAACGAGGAGAAGCTCACCAACATCATGCGCCCAGTCGCACAGTTCAACGAGATCGTTGACGCACTGAAGAAGTAAAGTCTCTTCACAAAAAGCGCTGTGCTTCCTCACATGGAAGCACAGCGCTTTTTCATATTTTTATTGCCATAATGGGCACATGCGTTTTTCTCGAGTTCTTCCCGCACTTCTCATCGCCACCGCTGTGAGCATCCCAACAGCATCTGCTGCCACACTCACCGCCGACACCGACAAGGAATTGTGCATCGCCAGCAACACCGACGAGTCCGCGGTGGTTACCTTCTGGAACTCCATTGAAGACTCCGTGCGCGAACAACGCCTCGACGAACTAGATGCCCAAGATCCAGGAATCAAAGCGGCGATTGAAAGCTACATCGCCCAAGATGACAACGCCCCAACTGCTGCTGAACTGCAAGTACGCCTCGATGCCATCGAATCCGGCGAAGGCCTAGCCATGATCCTCCCAGATGATCCCACGCTGGCAGACCCCAACGCCGAGGAAAGTTTCAAAACGGAGTACACATACGACGAAGCCAAAGACATCATCAGCGGATTCTCCAGCGATCCAGCCAGCGATGTACTCAGCCAACTTCAACAAGCCGCCACCACCGGCACCCGCACCGCAGAAATCCGCGCCGAAGTGTTCGCCAACCGCACCGATGATTACAACGAATCCCAAACCGCTCTTAAAGAGGATTTCCAAAACTGCATCGATGCCATCGATGACGCCCGCCCGATCCCACTGCAGTACATCCTGATTGGAGGCGCCATCGCTTTGGCGGTCATCGTCCTCGGGATCAGGGCGTGGACTAACTCAAGGAAGCAGCCCAAGCACAGCCAGTAATACGCCAAGCAAAAAATTGCTTGTCGACGTCTCCCCCAACCTAGCATCCACTTTCTGCAACCCAGTGTCACAAATAGTCTAAATTTCGGTGTACTAAGGTGTTGTCATGGTTCAAAAAGATGCCCAGGCCTCCCCTGCTACGAGAAAAGCAGATCAGGTATACACACAGATTCGTCGTGAAATCGAAGATGGAACCTTAAATCCTGGGCAACGAATGTCGGAAGTGTGGCTGGTTGAACACACCGGCGCTTCGAGAACCCCAGTCCGGGATGCTCTCCGCCGGTTAGCAGCGGACGAGTTGATCATTTTGGAGCCACGTCAGGCGCCCATGGTGTCGCCACTTTCGCTTCGCCACATTAAGGATCTGTTTGAGTTCCGCAGGATCGTCGAGGTCGCAGCGCTTGAGGAAATCTCTGTTGGAGCGAGTAAATCACCGCGTATCTTTGGTGAGTTTTCTACGTTGGCGGCAGATTTTCGAGAGCTGGAAAACTCTGCAGACGATGCAGATTTCACCGCCGATTTTAGGCGATTGACCAGTAAGTTTGATGATCTTGTTGCAGCAAATACTCACAACCAGTTCCTTGGACGCAGCATCTTAAGTTTGAAACCGCACACCACGAGGCTGCGGATCATTGCGCATTCCGATCATGCGCGTCTGCGCCAATCGGTTCAGGAACATATTGAAATGTGTGAAGCTGTGGCCTCAGGAGATTTAAGGTCGGCAGGCGCTGCGTGTAGACAGCACCTGATCCATGTAGAAAAGAGCATTTTGACCGCGTTGATTAATGCTGATTCTACGGGCTCGCAGGGCATTGATATTAGGTCTTAGAACCAGCGTGCACTGATGGCGATTAAAGGGGGTTGCGCCTATACCTATTGCTGGTATACATTTCGGTATACCTAAACCGAATTGAGGGATTCATGCCAGAAGTCACTGTCAACGCCCAACAACTCACTGTTCTCTGCACAGACATCCTCACCAAAACTGGAGTACCTGCAGCAGACGCCCATCTTGTCGGTGATAGTTTGGTGCAGGCTGATCTTTGGGGTCACCCCTCCCACGGTGTGCTTCGACTGCCTTGGTATGTGCGCAGACTCCACAGTGGCGCGATGACTACACATGCACACGTGGAGGTTCTCAATGATTTGGGTGCCGTGTTGGCGTTGGATGGACACAATGGAATCGGCCAAGTTTTAGCTGATTATGCTCGTAAAGAAGCAGTGACTAGGGCAATGATGTTCGGCATCGGTGCGGTGTCGGTGCGCAACTCCAATCATTTTGGAACTGCCATGTACTACACCCGGAAAGCGGCAGCGCAAGGATGTGTTTCCATTCTCACCACCAATGCATCTCCGGCGATGGCGCCCTGGGGTGGCAGAGAAAAACGGATCGGTACCAACCCATGGTCTATCGCGGCGCCTTTTGGTGAGACGGCTACGGTAGTCGATATAGCCAATACTGCGGTTGCGCGCGGAAAGATCTACCACGCACGACAGACAAACATGCCCATTCCTGAGACTTGGGCGATCACGAGTGAGGGCGCACCCACCACGGATCCTTCTGAGGCAATCAACGGTGTCATCCTTCCCATGGCTGGCCACAAAGGTTATGCGATTAGCTTCATGATGGATGTGCTTTCTGGAGTTCTCACTGGTTCCCAGCACAGCACCAAGGTGCATGGGCCTTATGAACCCACTCCCCCAGGCGGGGCCGGCCACTTGTTCATCGCGTTGGACGTTGCGGCGTTTCGCGATCCACAAGATTTCGATGACGCGCTCAGCGATCTGGTTACGCAAGTGAAATCCACCCCGAAAGCACAAAACACCGAGGAGATTTTCTACCCCGGTGAATTGGAAGACCGTGCGCATCGGAAAAACTCTGCGCACGGTATTTCATTGCCTGAAAAAACGTGGATGGAACTGCAAGAACTGGCAATCGAGAACCATGTTGTCACTCACCGTTGATCTGCGCGTTAAACCTGGCCATCTGGAAGAATTCCTCAACGCCATTTCGGAGAATGCGCAGCGAAGCTTTCAGGATGAAGAAGGTTGTGTGTATTTCGACGTTTCACAAGATGTTGATGATGAGCTTCATTTCAGTTTCTTCGAGCTCTACGCGGATCAAGCGGCTCTTGATGCCCACCGCTGCGCGCCGCATTTTTACGTGTGGCGCGAAGCGGTGGCGAAACATGTTGTTCCCGGGAGTCAGAAGAATATGGTGGGAACGAGAATGTTGCACCATGGCTGAAATGAGTGGGAGGGGGCGTCGAAAAGCGAAAATCTTTTAACGCTTTTCAATGGGCGCGACCTCGCGCTGCTCCTCGCCGTTGTACTCGGACAGTGGGCGGATGAGCGAGTTGTTTTCGTACTGCTCCACGATGTGTGCGGTCCAGCCGGCGACGCGCGCGATGACGAACAGCGGGGTGAAGAAATCGACCGGGAAGCCGAGCAGGTGGTAGGCAGGGCCAGCGGGGAAATCGAGATTCGGCTTGATGCCGGTGCGGGCGTCCATGGCGTCGCGCATGTTTTCATACATGGCAACCCACTTTTCGCCGTCGTGGCGGGCAGCTAATTCCCGGAAGGACTTCTCCATCGATGGCACGCGGGAATCGCCGCGCTTGTACACGCGGTGGCCAAAGCCCATGACCACATTCTTGTTGTCCAAAGCGTTGTTGATCCAGTCGGCGGCCTTGTTGGGATCGTCGATCGCCAACATGGTGTGCATGACAAACTCGTTGGCGCCACCGTGCAATGGGCCCTTGAGAGCACCGATCGCGCCGGTGATTGCGGAGTACACATCCGATTTGGTGGAGGTGATCACGCGGGCGGTGAAGGTGGAGGCGTTGAAGGAGTGCTCGGCGTAGAGGATCAGTGATTTCTCAAAATCGCGGACGTCAGCTGGGTTAGATGCAGGCGACTCCGGGCCGGTGCCAAACACCATAGACAGCAGGTTTTCGGCGACTGACTTGCTGGAGTCAGGGGCGATGATATCGAGGCCCTTGCGGCGACGAATATCCATGGCTAGCACCATCGGAAGCTGCGCCAACAAGGTGTGGCCAACTTTGCGGATGTGCTCAGAATCGGTGGTGAAATACTCGGAATCCTTGGTGCCCATGTAGGACACCGCGGTGCGCATAACATCCATCGGGTGGGCTTCTTTGGGCAAAGAGTGGATCAGGGAGATCAAACCGGCATCCAGGGAGCGGTAGGAACGGCCACGCTCATTGAACTCCGCAAGTTGTTGCGCAGTGGGCAGCTCGCCGTGCCACAGGAGGTAAAACACCTCCTCGAAGCTGCAGTTTTCCACCAAATCTTCCACCGCGTAACCACGGTAGGTCAGTGAATTGGTCTCTGGCATGACTTTGGAAACGGCCGTGTAATCCGCGATGACTCCGTAGAGTCCTTTGCGAACATCAGTGGTTGTGGCGCTGGACATGGTGATTCACTCCTTATATATAGGCGGGTTAGAAGGTGGGCTTGTAGCTGTCAGCAGAATAGGTGAATACTTGCTGGTCGAAAGCGTTGTACTCGTTGTAACGCAGCAGCTCATACAGCCTGGATCGGTGTTGCATCCGGTCGACCCAGTCGGTTTGGGTTCCGGTGTTTGCAATGTCGCCGAGAGCTTGTTCGACCTGTCCCATCGCAATGCGCAGCAGGGTCACTGGGTAGATCACTGCGTTGTAGCCGATGTCTTCCAGAAGCTGCGCGGGCAGAAGTTCGGTTTTGCCAAATTCCGTCATGTTGGCCAGCAGCGGAATGTCGACGGCCGCGCGGAATTTTTCAAAATCTGCAGGGCTGTACAGCGCTTCGGTGAAGATCATGTCGGCGCCGGCATCCGCGTAAGCTTTGGCGCGCTCGATCGCGGAGTCGATGCCTTCCACTCCCGCGGCGTCGGTGCGGGCGCAGATGACGAATTTCTCATCGCGACGCTCGTTGACAGCTGCGGCGATGCGACGAACCATGATGTCCGTGCCCACTACTTCTTTTCCGTCCAGGTGCCCACAGCGTTTGGGGTTGACTTGATCTTCCAGGTGGCAGCCCGCGACACCTGCATCTTCGAGTTCGGAGACGGTGCGCGCTGCGGACATGGGTTCGCCGAAGCCGGTGTCGGCGTCGACCAGCACGGGCAAGTCTGTCACGCGTGCGATCTGCCGGGAGCGGTGCGCCACTTCGGTCAATGTGGTCAGGCCGATATCCGGCAATGCAAGGTCAGCCGCCACGACGGCGCCCGAGACGTACACGCCTTCAAATCCGGCTTCCTGGATTGCGCGCGCCGCCAGCGGGGAGAATGCACCAGGCATGCGGGCAATTTCAGGCGCAGCCAGTGCCGCGCGTAATGCTTTTCGACGCTCCGTTGGTGCAACAGCAGAGGAAAACAAACCCGCCATCAGAACAGTCCTTCCGGAATCACAGGAGCCTTGGCCAAAATATCGGCATCCAATTCAATGTTGAGTTCTGAAAGATCCTCAAGTTCGTGCGTACGCTGTGCCGCATCCAAGAAGCGATCCTGTTCCTTTTCGGACACAACACCTTCAGCCAAGGTGCGGAATTTCTGAATGTACTGCTCCCTAGCGAAAGGCCGTGCTCCCAGAGGATGCGCATCCGCCACAGCCAGTTCATCTTCCACGACGGTTCCATCCTTGAAGGTGATCACTGCGCGTGCGCCGAAGGCCTTTTCTGTAGGATCAACGGAGTGGTAACGCCTGGTCCATTCAGGATCCTCCACCGTGGAAATCTTGTTCCACAGCTCGATGGTCTCTGGGCGGTGGGCACGCTCAGGAGCATAGGAACGCTCATGGTGCCACGCGCGATCCTCCAGCGCGACAGCGAAAATGTACATGATGGAGTGATCAAGGGTTTCTCGCGATGCATCTGGATCGAACTTCTGTGGATCATTAGATCCGGTGCCGATCACGTAGTGAGTGTGGTGGGAGGTGTGCAAAACGATGGAGTCCACATCACGCAGGTCCAAGCCCTGTGCTGCCAGCTTCTCCCCCATGCTGCGCGCCAAGTCGATCGGTGCCTGTGACTGGTATTCCGCTGAGTGTTCCTTGGTGTAGGTATCCAAGATTGCTCGTTTGGCTTCACCTTCTGCAGGCAAAGGAATGGTGTAGATGTGATCAAGACCGGACAGCAGCCACGCGATTACGCCGTCTTCGCCTTCCCAGATTGGTGACGGTGCGCCCTCGCCACGCATTGCGCGATCTACTGCCTCGATGGACATCTTGCCCGCAAACGCAGGAGCAAATGCCTTCCATGAAGAAATCGCACCTTTACGGGACTGCCTCGTCGCCGTGGTGGTGTGCAATGCCTGACCAATTGCCTGGTAGATGGTGTCCACATCCAGGTTTAGCAAGGTTCCGATACCAGCAGCCGCTGATGGTCCAAGGTGAGCAACGTGATCAATCTTGTGCTCATGCAGGCACATTCCACGCACCAAGTTCACCTGAATCTCATATCCAGTAGCGATGCCACGGATCAGATCCTTGCCACCTTTTCCAGCCTGCTGTGCTGCAGCCAGAATCGGAGGAATGTTATCTCCTGGGTGGGAGTATTCCGCAGCGAGGAACGTGTCATGGAAATCAAGCTCACGCACCGCAGTGCCGTTAGCAAGCGCAGCCCATTCCGCGGCATAACGTCCTGGCAGACCGAAAACAGATGCACCCCGACCATCGGTAACTGGCCTGACCTGTGCCATCGCACGGGCAGAGCTAACTGGTCGACGCAACACGGAAGCTGCCTGCACCGATGCATTGTCGATGATGCGGTTGATGATCATTTCCTGAGTGTCCGCAGCAACCTCAACTGGGTCGGCTGCAACGCGAGCGATCTTGTGAGCCAGGTGCTCCTCGTACGGGAACTCTTCCGCAGAACGGTGGGTGCGCACTTCGTGGTTAATCATGGCTGGAATGTGACTCCTTCTCAACGAATTAATGTTGCACACCACGCTAATTCTTTAAAAAGCGATCTAGGTCACTGTAAAAGTTGTGTAATTTTGTGACCACCAAAGTAATTTTGAGTAAAACATGCAAAATCGCCACCTCAACGCCAATTCCTTGGGGGTTCCCTTCGCTCCCCACCCGGCGCGCGGGGGCATATTCGTGGACGCTGGAGGGAGGCGTCGATAAGCAAAGTCTTTTTTGGGGTGGCCTCGCTCTTCATGCCAAACCAGGTGACCGACGGGAGAAGTTTTGAGAGTTCTTCGGTCATATGGACTGGTTTCGAGCGCTGATCACTGTCCTATGTGACCGAAAATTGAGTGGCGGAAGTTTTTCGGTCACCTGGTTTGGTTCGCGACTAATCGCTTCCTGCCACAGATAAAAGGCGCGTTGACTCAGTTAAGAATCAACGCGCCTTTTCGTTTTATCTAGCAGCAGCGGGCACCAGGATTAGCGTCCTGATCTGCATACTTTGCCCGCCAATACTCCCGCTCAGTAGGAATCGGAGCATCCGGATGGTGGTGCTTTAAGTGCACCACATACTTGGAATACGCCGTGTCCCCCATGAGCTCAGTGAGATACCACCACACCGCCCGCGGGATTTTCCACAGTGCATGAGTAAGAGCCATCATGTTTTAGTGCCCTCCAGAAGACACGGGCGCACCGCCTGGGTAGCGCTCATCCCACATGGCCTGGACTTCCTTATCCCTAGAAGATGCAAGGAATCCAGTTGGGGCGAAGAACTCAGATTCAGTATCAGGCTCTTCAGTGGTCTCCAAAGGTGTTCCGGCTGCACGAGCCCTGATGGACTTGATGCACACCGCAATGGCTGCGCCGACAACAACGAGGACGAGCACCGCGAACAGGATGGACAAGATGCCCTGAATCATGGTGTTTCGGATAACCGCATCGATTGCCTCAGGAGATTTAGCAGCACCAAATTCGGTAAGGCCTTGAGACTTTGCATCGCGGAAGTTCGCGTTCTGAGCCCAGTAGCCAATAGCCGGATCAGAGTGGAAAATCTTCTGCCATGACGCAGTCATCGTGACAATGAGGTCCCATGCCAAAGGAACAGCTGGAATCCACGCCCACTTGTACAGGCCCTTCTTCACCACAACAACCAGCACGAGAGCAAGTGCAATAGCGGCGAGCAGCTGGTTAGCGATACCGAATAGTGGGAACAGCACGTTGATGCCTCCCAGTGGATCGGTAACACCCATGAGCAAAATGGCACCCCATAGAGCACACACAAACACGGTAGAAATCCAGTTGCCGACAGTCCATGAAGGATCCTTGAAACGGCGCAGACCTGGAACATTGCCCAAGGTATCGGTCATCATAAAGCGAGCCACACGAGTACCTGCATCCACAGTGGTAAGGATGAACAGAGCCTCAAACATGATGGCGAAGTGATACCAGAATGCCTTCATTCCGGCGCCGCCGATGAATCCGGAGAGGATTTCAGACATACCGAACGCCAAGGTTGGTGCGCCACCGGTACGGGAAATAACAGTGGATTCTCCGACACTTTCAGCAGCTTCCGACAGCTGTTCCGGGGTGATATCCGCACCTGTCAGCCCAATGGAGTTAACCCACTCAGCTGCGGTTGCTGGATCTCCACCAGTCAGTGCCAGCGGAGCGTTCATGGAGAAGTACAGGTGACGATCCAGAATAACAGCGGTGATCAGTGCCATCATCGCCACGAAAGATTCCATCAACATGCCGCCGTAGCCGAGCATGCGCATCTGGGATTCCTTCTCCACGAGCTTTGGTGTGGTTCCTGAAGAAATCAGTGCGTGGAAACCAGACAGTGCACCACAGGCAATCGTGATGAACAGGAATGGGAACAGACTTCCAGAGAACACCGGACCGTTGCCCTCAAGTGCGAAGGAGGTCACGGAAGGCATCTGCACCTCAGGACGTGCGAACAAAATACCCACTGCCAACAGACCGATGACGCCGATCTTCATAAAGGTAGACAGGTAATCGCGCGGTGCAAGCAGCAGCCACACCGGCAAAATCGCAGCCATGATTCCGTAACCGATCAAGGCCAACGCCAAAGTGGTCTTAGACCAGGTGAACCATTCCACGCCCCATGAGGTGTCTGCAACCCAACCACCAGCAACGATAGCCAGCAGGAGCAGTGCCACACCGATGATGGACACTTCAGTAACACGACCTGGGCGCAGGTAACGCAAGTACACACCCATGAACAGTGCAATTGGGATGGTCATGGTGATGGAGAAAACGCCCCATGGTGAATCAGCCAGTGCATTAACCACGATCAATGCGAGCACCGCGATAATGATGATCATGATGGAGATGGTGGCCAAGATACCGGCAGCTCCACCGACCGTGCCCATTTCATCACGAACCATCTGGCCAAGTGAGCGTCCACGCCTACGAGTAGACACCCACAGCACTAGGTAGTCCTGCACTGCACCGGCAAAAATCACACCGAGGATAATCCACAAGGTGCCTGGCAGGTAGCCCATCTGCGCGGCCATGACAGGTCCAACCAATGGACCGGCACCTGCAATAGCTGCAAAGTGGTGGCCAAAAAGCACACGACGATCCGTTGGGACATAGTCCTTGCCGTCATTAACGTATTCCGCCGGGGTTGCTCGCTGATCTTTCGGCTTAACAACTTTGTATTCAATCAGTCGGGCATAGAAAGAAAACGCAATGATATAGGAACCAACTGCTGCCAAAACCAGCCACACAGAGTTGATTGTTTCGCCACGGGAGAAAGCGATTGCTCCCCAACCCACCGCCGCGATAACTCCAAAGACAAGGAGACCAACGCGGGCGGTCGGTGACATTTTAGGGGACTTCTTCACGCCTACTGGAAGGTCAGTAGCGTTGCTGTACACCAAATCATCGTCATTGATGTTGTCAGTCTGTTTTATGGTCACGATCTTTACTGTTTTCTCTTCGGGTCGTTTCAAAGCCACTATGCGTAGAAACAGCGGGCAGAAACTGTGTGCAGAAATGCATGCAGAAAAAGGAAAGTTCGGCCAGATGGGTGTTTCTGTATGCCGATGATCGGATCTTTGACAGCTGGGTATGCGACAAATCACCGAGAGTTGTTGATTCTTAACAATGGAAAAGTAACATTGCGCTCGCTGCCAGGGGTTTGTGAACCAGGGGGGCGATAAGAACACGTGCTAACTCAAGCACTTAACAGCGACGCTACACCACCAACCCTCTCCTGTACAGACCCATCATCACGCGCACCATTAAGACGCACCACACCAGCAACTTCCTGAACCACCGGCTGTCCCACATACCGCTGCGGGAACTGCCGGTAATGGGCATCCAACGCCTGCACACGCAACCGATGCACCGCCCTCCAACTACCATCAAACACCGACTGTGGAGTATGCCCAGCCACACCAGAATGCGGATGAACCGTGTTGTAATACACCACAAACTCCTCCACCCACACCCGGGCCTGATCCATCGATGCAAACACCTTCGGATAAAACGGCCGATACTTCAACGTATGAAACACCGACTCCACAAACGCATTATCATCACTCACCCGCGGCCGAATCAACGACAACGCCACACCATGATCCGCTAACAACCGCCACCCTCGTCGATGTCATCGCCGACCCATTATCCGAATGCACCGTCACCACACCCGGATTATCCGCTAACACCTGCGTTAACAACTCCACCGCGGTGGAGGTATTTTCCGTCGGCGCGACCTTCGCCCCAACAATCTTGCGGGAAAACAAATCAATCGCCAGATGCAACGCATAGGTCTTACCACGTACCAGCGACGGCAAGAACGTCACATCCCAACACACCACCTGACCAGGCTGTGTTGCTTCCAACCTCGGCTTAACCCGTGGCGTTGGTGATCGTTTCACCGGGGACAGGGCACTGACTCGGTCTTTGTGTAACAACTTGTGCTGCTTGGCAACACGCCACCATGTACGTAGTGATGCGCGGTAGATGCCTTTGTTAAACAACATGTTAAACACCCCACTAACGCTCAGTTGTGGGTACGCGGTGATCGCATCAACAATGAACTGGCGTTCGTGTTCTGCCAACGCTTGACGCACCGACGACACTGCTGGCTCCTTCCCCTGCCAAGGCTCTGGTGTGGGTTCCACACCAGGTGCTGCTAGTTCCACACCAGGTGCTGTTGGTGCTGGCACGGCCTGCAGGACAGGTTTCGGTGCAGGACAGGGACGCGCTTGTTGCGGTAATACGCCGTTGATTTCGACAGCTTGATCAGCCGTAATGCCTTGTTATGGCTCAGCCTGGCACAGGTGGTGAGATCTGTGATCAAGGTGTTTTCTTCCTTGAGTCCTTGATCAAAGGCGCGTTGCTCATCCACGTTTAGGTGGCGTCCTCCTCGTCTAAGCCCTCGCCAGGATTGGGCCTGGTCCCAATAGCTTTTCCCAAGATATCGATCACCATTTGATTCTGATGGTCTTTTTGCTTGTAGTGCGCGAGTTCTTTCTTCAGCGCTGCGATTTCTTTGAGGTACTCGTTTTCCATGATCGTGGCTCTTTCTAGTTGTTGGGCAATCATGTGGCGTAGTCGAACGATTTCGACCACGGTTCGGGTGGTCATCAACCCGATCTTGCGGGGTGAGATATCAGCGTCTAAGTCCCCGTCGGTCATAGCGGCGCACCAGGCCATGATGGTGTGCTTACGGAGTTGGTAAAACGTGAGGAATTGCTGGCCCTGACCGTGTGGTTGAGCTAAGTATCCTATGACCAGGTCACGTTTGTCATCAGCCGTTAGTGTGGTGACATCGTCGACTGGGGTGGTGCGTTCGATCCCGAAGCGGTGGGCATCATCAAAAGCATGGGGAAGCCGGCTGAAGGTGCTTATTGCTGCTAGCCAGGTTCGAACGGTGCAGTGGCCGATGTTGTTGGCTGTGAGGAAGGGCTGGCGGTAGCCGTGCGGCAGGGTGGTGTAGATCCGCATGAACTCGAGTCGTGTTTGTGGCTCGTAGTAGCGTCGCCCGTTGGCGGAGATTCGATCTGGTGGGAAGATCGGCCACTCGATGCTGTGTGGGTCCGGCGCCGGTGGTAGCTGGGGTGCTGTGGGGGCAGGGGCCGGGGGCTGTGGGATCTGGGGTAAGGCTTCGGGACTGATCAGATCCAGGTAGTCCTGAAGGACTGAGAAGGGGATGGAAGCACTTAACAGCGACGCTACACCACCAACCCTCTCCTGTACAGACCCATCATCACGCGCACCATTAAGACGCACCACACCAGCAACTTCCTGAACCACCGGCTGTCCCACATACCGCTGCGGGAACTGCCGGTAATGGGCATCCAACGCCTGCACACGCAACCGATGCACCGCCCTCCAACTACCATCAAACACCGACTGTGGAGTATGCCCAGCCACACCAGAATGCGGATGAACCGTGTTGTAATACACCACAAACTCCTCCACCCACACCCGGGCCTGATCCATCGATGCAAACACCTTCGGATAAAACGGCCGATACTTCAACGTATGAAACACCGACTCCACAAACGCATTATCATCACTCACCCGCGGCCGAATCAACGACAACGCCACACCATGATCCGCTAACAACCGCCACCCTCGTCGATGTCATCGCCGACCCATTATCCGAATGCACCGTCACCACACCCGGATTATCCGCTAACACCTGCGTTAACAACTCCACCGCGGTGGAGGTATTTTCCGTCGGCGCGACCTTCGCCCCAACAATCTTGCGGGAAAACAAATCAATCGCCAGATGCAACGCATAGGTCTTACCACGTACCAGCGACGGCAAGAACGTCACATCCCAACACACCACCTGACCAGGCTGTGTTGCTTCCAACCTCGGCTTAACCCGTGGCGTTGGTGATCGTTTCACCGGGGACAGGGCACTGACTCGGTCTTTGTGTAACAACTTGTGCTGCTTGGCAACACGCCACCATGTACGTAGTGATGCGCGGTAGATGCCTTTGTTAAACAACATGTTAAACACCCCACTAACGCTCAGTTGTGGGTACGCGGTGATCGCATCAACAATGAACTGGCGTTCGTGTTCTGCCAACGCTTGACGCACCGACGACACTGCTGGCTCCTTCCCCTGCCAAGGCTCTGGTGTGGGTTCCACACCAGGTGCTGCTAGTTCCACACCAGGTGCTGTTGGTGCTGGCACGGCCTGCAGGACAGGTTTCGGTGCAGGACAGGGACGCGCTTGTTGCGGTAATACGCCGTTGATTTCGACAGCTTGATCAGCCGTAATGCCTTGTTATGGCTCAGCCTGGCACAGGTGGTGAGATCTGTGATCAAGGTGTTTTCTTCCTTGAGTCCTTGATCAAAGGCGCGTTGCTCATCCACGTTTAGGTGGCGTCCTCCTCGTCTAAGCCCTCGCCAGGATTGGGCCTGGTCCCAATAGCTTTTCCCAAGATATCGATCACCATTTGATTCTGATGGTCTTTTTGCTTGTAGTGCGCGAGTTCTTTCTTCAGCGCTGCGATTTCTTTGAGGTACTCGTTTTCCATGATCGTGGCTCTTTCTAGTTGTTGGGCAATCATGTGGCGTAGTCGAACGATTTCGACCACGGTTCGGGTGGTCATCAACCCGATCTTGCGGGGTGAGATATCAGCGTCTAAGTCCCCGTCGGTCATAGCGGCGCACCAGGCCATGATGGTGTGCTTACGGAGTTGGTAAAACGTGAGGAATTGCTGGCCCTGACCGTGTGGTTGAGCTAAGTATCCTATGACCAGGTCACGTTTGTCATCAGCCGTTAGTGTGGTGACATCGTCGACTGGGGTGGTGCGTTCGATCCCGAAGCGGTGGGCATCATCAAAAGCATGGGGAAGCCGGCTGAAGGTGCTTATTGCTGCTAGCCAGGTTCGAACGGTGCAGTGGCCGATGTTGTTGGCTGTGAGGAAGGGCTGGCGGTAGCCGTGCGGCAGGGTGGTGTAGATCCGCATGAACTCGAGTCGTGTTTGTGGCTCGTAGTAGCGTCGCCCGTTGGCGGAGATTCGATCTGGTGGGAAGATCGGCCACTCGATGCTGTGTGGGTCCGGCGCCGGTGGTAGCTGGGGTGCTGTGGGGGCAGGGGCCGGGGGCTGTGGGATCTGGGGTAAGGCTTCGGGACTGATCAGATCCAGGTAGTCCTGAAGGACTGAGAAGGGGATGGACATGATGAACTCCTTGCTAAGGATGGTGGTTCACCACTGACCTGACACTGAGAGATTGAGAGATGATTTATACCATCCTGCACCATTTAGAGTGGGGCTGGTCATACCCCCATAACCCTAGCTGTACGCAATCGATTTCAAATCAGTTGGAAAAAGTCAAGAAAATTACCCGAGAATAAATTTATACCACACAGTCTATTGCAATAGACCAAGCTGTTCAGTAGGGTGCATGGGAGAAGAATTTCCTAATAAAAACTCTTAAGGACCTCCAAATGCCAAAGTACGACAATTCCAATGCTGACCAGTGGGGCTTTGAAACCCGCTCCATTCACGCAGGCCAGTCAGTAGACGCACAGACCAGCGCACGAAACCTTCCGATCTACCAATCCACCGCTTTCGTGTTCGACTCCGCTGAGCACGCCAAGCAGCGTTTCGCACTTGAGGATCTGGGCCCTGTTTACTCCCGCCTCACCAACCCAACCGTTGAGGCTTTGGAAAACCGCATCGCTTCCCTCGAAGGTGGCGTCCACGCTGTAGCGTTCTCCTCCGGACAGGCCGCAACCACCAACGCCATTTTGAACCTGGCAGGAGCGGGCGACCACATCGTCACCTCCCCACGCCTCTACGGTGGCACCGAGACTCTATTCCTTATCACTCTTAACCGCTTGGGTATCGATGTTTCCTTCGTGGAAAACCCCGACGACCCTGAGTCCTGGCAGGCAGCCGTTCAGCCAAACACCAAGGCATTCTTCGGCGAGACTTTCGCCAACCCACAGGCAGACGTCCTGGATATTCCTGCGGTGGCTGAAGTTGCGCACCGCAACAGCGTTCCACTGATCATCGACAACACCATCGCTACCGCAGCGCTCGTGCGCCCGCTCGAGCTCGGCGCAGACGTTGTCGTCGCTTCCCTCACCAAGTTCTACACCGGCAACGGCTCCGGACTGGGCGGCGTGCTTATCGACGGCGGAAAGTTCGATTGGACTGTCGAAAAGGATGGAAAGCCAGTATTCCCCTACTTCGTCACTCCAGATGCTGCTTACCACGGATTGAAGTACGCAGACCTTGGTGCACCAGCCTTCGGCCTCAAGGTTCGCGTTGGTCTTCTACGCGACACCGGCTCCACCCTCTCCGCATTCAACGCATGGGCTGCAGTCCAGGGCATCGACACCCTTTCCCTGCGCCTGGAGCGCCACAACGAAAACGCCATCAAGGTTGCAGAATTCCTCAACAACCACGAGAAGGTGGAAAAGGTTAACTTCGCAGGCCTGAAGGATTCCCCTTGGTACGCAACCAAGGAAAAGCTTGGCCTGAAGTACACCGGCTCCGTTCTCACCTTCGAGATCAAGGGCGGCAAGGATGAGGCTTGGGCATTTATCGACGCCCTGAAGCTACACTCCAACCTTGCAAACATCGGCGATGTTCGCTCCCTCGTTGTTCACCCAGCAACCACCACCCATTCACAGTCCGACGAAGCTGGCCTGGCACGCGCGGGCGTTACCCAGTCCACCGTCCGCCTGTCCGTTGGCATCGAGACCATTGATGATATCATCGCTGACCTCGAAGGCGGCTTTGCTGCAATCTAGCTTTAAATAGACTCACCCCAGTGCTTAAAGCGCTGGGTTTTTCTTTTTCAAACTCGTGAGAATGCAAACTAGACTAGACAGAGCTGTCCATATACACTGGACGAAGTTTTAGTCTTGTCCACCCAGAACAGGCGGTTATTTTCATGCCCACCCTCGCGCCTTCAGGTCAACTTGAAATCCAAGCGATCGGTGATGTCTCCACCGAAGCCGGAGCAATCATTAAAAACGCTGAAATCGCCTATCACCGCTGGGGTGAATACCGCGTAGATAAAGAAGGACGCAGCAATGTCGTCCTCATCGAACACGCCCTCACTGGAGATTCCAACGCAGCCGATTGGTGGGCTGACTTGCTCGGTCCCGGCAAAGCCATCAACACTGATATTTACTGCGTGATCTGTACCAACGTCATCGGTGGTTGCAACGGTTCCACCGGACCTGGCTCCATGCATCCAGATGGAAATTTCTGGGGTAATCGCTTCCCCGCCACGTCCATTCGTGATCAGGTAAACGCCGAAAAACAATTCCTCGACGCACTCGGCATCACCACGGTCGCCGCAGTACTTGGTGGTTCCATGGGTGGTGCCCGCACCCTAGAGTGGGCCGCAATGTACCCAGAAATTGTTGGCGCAGCTGCTGTTCTTGCAGTTTCTGCACGCGCCAGCGCCTGGCAAATCGGCATTCAATCCGCCCAAATTAAGGCGATTGAAAACGACCACCACTGGCACGAAGGCAACTACTACGAATCCGGCTGCAACCCAGCCACCGGACTCGGCGCCGCCCGACGCATCGCCCACCTCACCTACCGTGGCGAACTAGAAATCGACGAACGCTTCGGCACCAAAGCCCAAAAGAACGAAAACCCACTCGGTCCCTACCGCAAGCCCGACCAGCGCTTCGCCGTGGAATCCTACTTGGACTACCAAGCAGACAAGCTAGTACAGCGTTTCGACGCCGGCTCCTACGTTTTGCTCACCGACGCCCTCAACCGCCACGACATTGGTCGCGACCGCGGAGGCCTCAACAAGGCACTCGAATCCATCAAAGTTCCAGTCCTTGTCGCAGGCGTAGACACCGATATTTTGTACCCCTACCACCAGCAAGAACACCTCTCCCGAAACCTGGGAAATCTACTGGCAATGGCAAAAATCGTATCCCCTGTCGGCCACGATGCTTTCCTCACCGAAAGCCGCCAAATGGATCGCATCGTGAGGAACTTCTTCAGCCTCATCTCCCCAGACGAAAACAACCCTTCGACGTACATCGAGTTCTACATCTAATAGGTATTTACGACAAATAGACAGGGATCTCTAAACAACTCACAGGCAACCCTCCGGATAAACCAAAAAACAATCTCTAACATAAGTAGTTGTGACTTTGTTGAACTCTCGTCGGGCCGCTGGCGCTTTTGCTACCACGCTAGTCGCCAGCACTCTCGGATTAAGCGGATGTACCTCCGTAACTTCCAGTGCTACGAGCTCCCCTGAACCGCCGACTAAAGTTGCGGCGGCAATGCAGACAACGACTGGGGAGACGTCGATAAGCAATGAAACCTCGTTTAACGCCTCACGCGAAACCTCGCTGACGGCGCTGGGTTTCTTGGACTATCTTGACGAGGAGCAACGCGCCGCGTTGCTCGGTGAAGGCCTGGACATCAGCACGCTGACCTGGGCCAACCAGGTTACCGCGCTGCGCGTGCTGGAATCCCTCTTCAATGAGCATGCATACGAACTGGTTTCTGCAGTGATTCAGCATGTAGCTCAAGAACCTGGCGATAATCCGCACCACTTTTTGAAGTTCTCCCCTGAGCCATCCACCGAGAACGCGTGGGAAATGACCCTGGATGGACCAACTGTCGGCATTAAGGTCACCTTCGACCCCGACGGTCAGATCACTTTCAAGGATGCTCATTTGGGCCTGAGCTCAGCTGAGGTCGTTAGTGTCACTGAGGCGCTGGATACTTCCTACACGGAATCGAAAATCAAGAAAGCTGCGGAACAACTAGTGGGAAGCCTCAATCCCACCCAGCAGGCAGCGCTCCAAGGATCCGGTTTGCGAGGCGCGCAACTTACCGAAGAACAAAAGACTCTGTTCTTAAAGATGACCTCCAACTGGATCGACCTTGCCAATGGGGATTCCGGCTCTGAACAGCAAGAAGAAATCGCTGATACGTTCAGTGATACCTACATCATTTGGAATGAGCAGAAAGATGGCTCAGCATTCTTCCAGATGAAAGGCCCTGAACTCGATTTCAGCTATAAGGAAAGCTTGCCTGAGGACACCGAACTCTCTGCACAGAGCGTCCCCAATATTCAGACCTCTTTTCAGTCACCTTAAAACGATGTGAGAAAAACTACCCTTTTATGCTCCCAGCTGCAGGGTCTTTTCTCGCCTAACTTCCATCACATTCAGCTGAAGGTTGTTGTGGCGATTTAACGGTATCAATTTTTTGGACTCATACTTCCAATGAAAACATTTGCCACTAGTTTGAATACGGTTGCTAGGCTTTAACCTGGCGAGGGCTTGTTCACGGTTCTAGTTTCTCGCGGGCCAGTTTTTGTGATGGAGGAGTCTTCTTGGATTTAATTGCGTTTTTTGCGCTGCTCTTTGGCATTGTTTCCCTACTTATTTTGATTGGGCTAGTTTTCTTCATTTTCTGGCTTGTTCAAAAATTCCGTAGCAAAAACCATTAGGGCTATCGACTCCACGACGCTCGCGCTTCTACGAAAACCAATGCTTAAGTAATTGAGTATTTCTTCCGGCTAGCTTTCTGCCGTTTCGAGGTAGATGAGCGTTGTTTCGTGTTGGTCAGGGGCACCCGATTAATGACCATGGGGTGATTTATAAACGGAAAATAGTAGTTTGGTTGGGGCAAAGAGTTTTTTCTTAGCCTTAAAGACCACCTATATTCCGCCCTGTCCTTATAAAAACCAGCAATACAGAAAGCAAGTGACCATTTATGGAAGCTTTTGCCATGCTACTTGTCATTGGGGCGATTCTTGTCGTCGCGGTGATTGTCCTCGGAATTTTCTTCTTAACTTCACGCACCTGGATCAAGGTGGCTGCAGCTGATGAAGCGCTCATTGTCTCTGCGAAGAAGAAGGGGGAATCGCAGGTCATTGTCCACGGCAAAGCTGTGGTAATGCCTATTACCCAGACTCACCAGAAGATCTCTCTGCGTTCCCGTCAGGTAAATATGCAGGTGACGGCACAAAGCGATGACAATGTCACGTTGAATGTCGAGGCTGTTGCGCTGGTGAAGATCGGTTCCGAAGCTGAGTTTATTCGTCGCGCTGCCCAGCGCTTCGCTTCCAGTGACAAAGAAATTGTTCGGTTCACACAGGATCAGCTGGAAGGTGTGCTTCGTGGTGTCGTGGCGCAGCAGACAGTCACGTCGCTCATGCGTGAGCGTAAAAAGTTCTCCGAGCAGATCGCTGAAACAGTCATCCCCGAGCTAGAGAAGCAGGGTTTGATTCTTGACTCCTTCCAGATTCGTGGCATCACCGATGATGTGGGATACATCAAATCCCTCGGCGCACCGGAAATTCAGGCAAAGAAGCAGGCTGCGGAAATTGCAGAAACTGAAGCTGCTCGTGCGATCGCTAAATCACGCATTGCTAACCAAGAGGCAGATCTGGTTGAACAGACCCAACTTGATGCCAACAAGGCTGCCGCTGATGCTCAGGTCGGTGAAGCCCGTGCCCAGGCTATGCAGGCTGAACGCCTTGCCGATGAAAAAGCTCGACTAGAGGTTCTTCGCCAACAGGCTGAAAATAAGCAGATCGAGCTGGAAGCCGAAGTGAACAAGGTGGCCGACGCTGAACGCTACCGCCGCAAGCAGGAAGTCGAAGCCGATACTTTCGAGCAAACCAGGCGCGCACAGGCTCAGGTCGAAATCGCAGAAGCCGAAGCTACCGCTGCAAAGGTTCGTGCAATGGCTGAAGCCGAAGCTGTTCGATTGAAGGGACAGGCAGAGGCAGACGCTATCAAGGCAAAGGCCGAGGCCTACCGCGAAAACCAAGAAGCACTACTCGCTCAGCAAGCCATGGAAATCCTGCCGGAACTCATGAGCAACTTCGCCTCTGGATACGCAAACATTGGATCCATGACAGTGCTCTCCGGTGGAGAAGGATCCGAGAATTCCGTGGGTTCACGTTTTGCCGGTGAACAAGCACTTGGACTGAAATCCATTATTGAATCAGTCAAGCAAACCACCGGCATTGATCTAGCTGAGATCATCCAAGGCCGTGCTGCTGGACATGCACAGGGCTCCGCTCAGGGTGCAGCGATTGCTGAAGCGCTTTCACGCGATGAAACTGTGGAAGATCGCTCTGAAAAATAATCTAGCTGCCCAGCGCATCGACTGAGATAGCAAGGAATGTCATCAATCCGCCAACAATGGCGGTGTAGATGGCATCAAAACGCCTCGATCGTACTGCGAGCACGCCAAGAATCTTGGAGTCACAGGTCAGACGCAGTAGCGAAAGATACAGCAATGACGCACCAAGTGTGAATGTGGCTCGGCGCCAATGCTCAGTAAGAGCAAAGGCAGATGCCACCACCACTGCCAGTACGAATACGACAATCCCGGCTTTTTGCACCTTGATGGGAAACTTCGATGGGGCTAATCCACCGTCATGGGGATTCGCCAGAAGTTGCTCTTCACTGATGTGCTTTTTGCCGGGATTAGTCATGTGTTTTTAGAGTCCAGCCAGCTTTTCAGCGCGCTCGACAACATTGTGCACCAAGAATGCACGGGTCAGAGGACCGACTCCTCCAGGGTTTGGTGAGACCGCGCCGGCGACTTCCCACACGTCGGGGTGGACGTCGCCAAGCAACTTGCCGTCCTTGCGGGAGACGCCGACATCGAGCACCGCTGCGCCTGGCTTGACCATGTCTGCGGTCAGCATGTGCGGCTGACCAGCTGCAGCAATGATGACGTCAGCCGCACGGGTCTCCGCAGCCAGATCCTTCGTGCCAGTGTGGCACAAGGTGACGGTGGAGTTCTCAGAACGGCGGGTCAGCATCAGGCCAATTGGGCGACCAACGGTGACGCCACGACCAATGACAACAACCTTCGCGCCATCAAGCTCAACGCCGAAACGACGCAACAAGCTGATGGAACCATTCGGGGTGCATGGCAGTGGAGCTGGCTCGTTGAGCACAAGCTTGCCCAGGTTTACAGGGTGCAGGCCATCAGCATCCTTAGCTGGATCAATGCGCTCCAGCACAGCGTTTTCATCCAAGTGCTTAGGCAAAGGAAGCTGCACAATGTAACCAGTGCAAGAATCATCGTTGTTCAGTTCATCGATGACAGCGAAAAGCTCTTCCTGCGTGACATCAGCAGGCAGATCCTTACGGATCGAGTTCACACCAATCTGCTCACAGTCACGATGCTTCATCTTCACGTAAGAGTGGCTCGCTGGGTCATCACCCACCAGCACGGTGGCAAGCCCCGGCACAATCCCTTTCTCCTTCAACGCAGCAACGCGCTGTTCCAAGTCGGCGAAAATTTCCCCGCGGTATAAGTTTCCATCAAGTTTGATTGCAGTCACGCCCGCTATTATTCCACCCTTTTCCAAGGCCTTACAATCAAACACATGCCGGAACACCCACTTCACGTTATCTTCGACAATCCTGTCATCCCTCCCAACACCGGAAACGCCATCCGAATGTGTGCAGGAACAGGCGCTCACCTGCACCTTGTTGAACCTTTAGGCTTTGAGCTGACAGAAAAGCACCTTCGCCGAGCAGGCCTTGACTACCACGACTTAGCCGATGTCACAGTGCATGCAACCTTCGATGAAGCCATGGCTGCAGTCCCTGGTCGCGTATTTGCCTTCACCACAACGGCCAATACCCGCTTCACCGATATCGCTTTTGAACCTGGCGATGCACTCCTTTTTGGAACTGAACCAACAGGACTCCCTCAAGAACATGTTGAGCATTCCCGGATCACCAGTGAGCTTCGGATCCCCATGCTTCCCGGCAGGCGTTCCATGAACCTTTCCAATTCCGCGGCAGTTGCGACCTATGAAGCATGGCGGCAACTTGGATTTGTGGGTGGGGTTTAGTTTTTTGCTGGGCTTCTGGAGCAGGCATGTGCCTCATTTAAAAAGCACCCCGGGGATAGATTCTCCGGGGTGGTTTCATTTGATTGTGCTCGAGTAGTTGAGTTTTACCCCAAAGCCGTAGCAATACGTGGTGCGAGATGTTTCAACGCAAAAGGAACAGACAGCACTGAGTTGTAGGTAATCGCCCCGCGTTCTTCGGTTGTTGCCACAATTACTGCGTCTTTTTGCACAACGTTGAGTGTTTCAAACAGTGGATTCTCTGCTGTGATATCCAGATTTTCGTCGTTGGAAAGCACGAGGAGAACATCACCGTCTACGTCTTTGACGCTTTCAGCGGGGACATCGACAAAGAAGCTGTCGCCGGTGTCTCGCGAAAGAACTGCGTCCGGCAGCGAAATGCCAAGTGAATCGAGGAATTGTCCCCGTGCATCGCCTGGCAGGTAGGCACCGTATTTACCCTGGTATGGCAAGATGACGGTTCCTGTTTTACCGTCAAAAGAAGGATTTTCTTCACGCGCAGCTTGGATCAGAGCATCCGTTTCCTCATTGAGCTCTTGTCCTTTTTCTGATTGCCCCATCGCACGGGCAACAAGGTTGGTAGCTTCCTCGCGAGCTACTGCGTATGCAGCTGTTCCCGCTGGACGGGCGACCACCGGTGCGATATCAGATAGTTGCTCGTATACAACGTCGTCAAACCCCGCAGAGACTCCAATAATCAGGTCTGGCTCCAGGGCTGCTACTTGTTCAAGATCTGGTGTGGAATCAGAGTCAAGCAGTGTTAATTCTTTGCCTTCCACTAACTCATCAGTCCACGGTCCCAATCCGTTTTCGAAGAATTTGTATCCGGTGTTGCCTACTGGGACGGTCCCCAATGCGAGGACAATATCGGCGTCGGTAACGCCAAGGGTGACAATTCTTTCGGGTACATCATCGATTGTGGTGGTTCCGAACTCGTGTTCAATCGAAACAGGAAAAGCGGAGTTTCCCGTGGATGTTGAATCAGCGTCGGTGTCATCTGCATTGCTAGAACACCCAGCTAACAGGGCTAGGACAGCAACGCCTACGGCGCTACTGCGCAGGATTTTGGACAGGCGGGATTGTACGACAAATCTCCGTTTCCTAATCGAATCAGGTTAACCTATCCTATTATCCACATTCTCAGCTTGTTTTAAAGAATTGACGAGCTCTTAGTGCGCTTTTAAAGTCACATGCCCAGCGCTAAAGAGCCTTATCCGGAGACTGCCCTAAATAAAACCATCGATGCAGTTCATACAGGACTTCATCAAATCTGGAAGCAGGTCCTTCGATGGATATGTTCGGGCTAATTTTGTCCGCTGAAATCGGGTTCAAAGGCCCAGATTCTGCACCCCACTTTGCGTACCAAGCGGCTGTTTGCTCACCTGTGGTGGCGCAGTAAATTTTGCCCAGTCCAGCCCACGCATGGGCACCGGCGCACATCGCGCATTGTTCCGTCGAGGTATAAACAGTGCACGCAGCACGTTCTGATGCACTGTAATTTTCGATCGCATATTTGGCGATGGCGAATTCCGGGTGCTTGGTCAGATCCCCATCGGCATCTCGGTTGTGGTCTTCAAAAACGACCGCGCCGAAGGGATCAACCAGCAGGGATCCATAAGGACTGTTTCCCTGCTTGAGTGCCTGCGTGGCTAGTTCTACTGTGCGGTGCAGCAGATCTAAGTCATCTTCAGTCATGTTAGGCGCTCAAACCTCGCATCAACGCTGGTAGCGCTTGGGCTGCGGTGGACATCCAGGTGAAGTCTGCGATCCGGCTAAGTTCGGTGCGCGTTGGGGAGATCTCCACGATGGGAACGCCGCGTTGTTGGGCTAATTGCGGGAGTGCTGCTGCAGGATGAACAATCCCGGAGGTACCCACAATGATCATGAGATCGGCTTCTGCGATGCGTTGCTCTGCAATATCCCACTCTTCTACGGGCAGGTTCTCACCAAACCACACCACACCTGGTCTAATCAGCCCTCCGCACTTTTCACATTGTGGAGGAGCAAGGCGTGCAATGGGTTCTTGCGGATAGTTTTTATCGTCTTCCCATGGAGTCGCACAATCAGAGCACCTGTATTCAAACAAGCTGCCATGAAGATGCGTCACATCGCTAGAGCCAGCTCGCTCGTGCAGGTTGTCAATGTTCTGGGTGGTGATGTGAACGTGTTCGACGGTGTCACTCCCCTCCCAGTAGGAAATAGCTTGATGCCCCGCGTTGGGTTCTGCCCTAGCTGCCACCCCGGCGCGCCAGCGATACCACGCCCACATTGGCTCTGGATCTTTGCGCCATGCATCGATACTTGCCATCGCTTGTGGATCTACGTTGCTCCACAGCCCGGTTTTATCATCACGATACGTTTCCAACCCGGAGTCGGCGCTCATTCCGGCTCCGGTAAAAACTTCGATGTTTCGGGCTTCACGGGCTAACTCGACGGCGTGCTCAATTGACTTTTCCAGCTGACGTTCGCTCATGCTTCAAAACTAGCCCGATTTGAGGCGAAATGGCAGGATTTTGCTCAAGTTGCCTAAATCAAGCACCCGTTCGAATAAGTGTCCACCCTTTGGTTTATTCTTGAACTCACTTAAGTTTTGAATTTTTAGTTGTGAAAGTAGTTGATGCACAAGTGGTTATGGGGCCAACCCACGCTATGAGCGGTGCAGCCGTGGGGCTTGCTGTTGCTCAAATTCTCCCAGCAGAATGGGGTGGGGTTACCACCGCCACGGAGGCTTTTATTTATGCGGGTTTAGCGGCGGGTGCAGCGCTGCTCCCGGACCTTGATTCACCGCAGGCCACGGTGTCGCGTTCTTTTGGTCCGATTACCCAAGTGATTTCGCGTTTTACAGAGAATATTTGCCAAACTTTCGTCAATGTCACCAGGGGCAGGAAAGACAAACACTGCAACAACGGGCACCGCACGTTGACACATACGGTGTGGAGCGCTGCTGCCACAGGCGCTGGTGCCACAGCGCTAATTGGCGCCTACGGAAAACCTGCGGTGATTGGTTTGCTGTTTTTCTTCCTCGGGCTCGCCATTAGAGGTCTCATGCCTGAATGGTCAAAGAACGCAGATTGGCTTTTAGTTACTGGAGCTTCCGCTGCATTAGCTGTGGGAGTATGGAATTATGCTCCCGAAAGTTCATTCGGCATTGTTTTAGGCTCCGCCATTACAGTTGGAAGCCTGACCCACTTGGCTGGTGATATGGCCACTAAGGCCGGTATCCCAGCATTTGCCCCGGTCATTCCGCTGAAGGGCAAACGCTGGTGGAACCTCAAATTGCCTAAGTTTTTAAGCATTCGTGCCAACGGTCCTGCCGATAAGTTCTTACTGTTCGTATTCTCGGTGGCGGTCATCATTCAGATTGGTTTGGTCTCATCGGGAAATATGAGCACCATTATGATGAATCTGCTTAGTCCTGCACTGTAATTAATGGCAGTTGCGTTTCGGCCAGGGGGAAGCTGGTGTCGGTGCCTTCTACAACGACATGCACCATGCCAGCTAGTGGGCCGGACGCAACGGTGATCCGGCATCCTGGTGAGACGTTGTATTGCGCGAGGTAGCGCAGCAATTCAGGATCAATGTCTTTGACCCTGGAAATCGTGACAGTCTCCCCTAGCTGAACTGCCTCGAGGGTGGTTCGGGGGGACTCTTCAATAACGCCTTCGGCAGTTGGGATGGGATCGCCGTGGGGATCTTTGCGTGGACGACCCAAGTGAGCATCGATGCGTTCGATGAGCTGATCAGAGGCTGCATGTTCCAACAGGTCTGCATCGGCGTGGACTTCGTCCCAGGTGTATCCCAAAACATCGTGGAGGAAAGTCTCCAGCAAACGGTGGCGTCGCACCATGTCAATGGCTAACGTTTTGCCCTGTTCGGTCAGAGTGACACCAGCATATTTTTCATGGTTGACCAGGCCCCTTGCCGCCAGCTTTTTGATTGCTTCGGAGGCGGTAGGAGTTTTCTGGTTCATTTTTTCAGCGATGTCGCCGAGTGCTGCTGGTTGATCATCAAGGAGTTCTGTGATGTCCCAGATTGTCTTCAGGTAGTCCTGGGACCTATCGGGAAGATCTGAGATGTGCATGATTACACCTTAGTCCAGGCTGTTTTGTCCCAGCGGAGCTGATTCCAGTGCGGGTAGTTTTCTGTTGCGGAGAATGTTGAGAAGTTCTTTGCCATCAGCTGCACTGAGATCCGATGCGGCCATTCCCACTGGCCCTTGGACCAGGTTAAACACCACGGTGGAGAGTCCCAGCATTCTTTGGATCGGCCCGTGTTTAAGGGTGAGTTCTTGGATGTGGGAGGTATCAATCACAGACATACGTGGCATGAATCTGCCTTCATGCACGACCACCGCACCAGGCGCACCAGCCACACCAATCAACGTGACGCCTTGGCGGGTCCGATCGACTGGTGTGAGCAGGCGTGCAGCAACTGGTGGTGTGTACTGGGGTCTGCTCATATGTGATGGGTCTGCAGATTCGGCGATGTCGGCGCTGTTTAGTGGCCCCACCGCTTCAAGGACTTTTAGTGCGAGTTCTTTGGAACCCACGGGCAAGATTTTGGAGGTTCCGCCTTGGGTGGTGTCGCCGTAGCCAACTACAGTCACGGTCACGGTCCACCAGCCAACCAGTCGCCACAGCAATGGCTGTTTTAGTTTCACTGCGTGGATGCGTCCCAGTGGGATTGATTGTTTGCGGCGGTTGGCAAGTCCATAGCTGACATGCAGGACATCGTTGCGCTGTGTTGCGGTGAATTGCCACGACTTATCGATCAAGTTCCAGACCGCTGGCACCATGCCTGCAAAGAACGGCACGGCAATGCTCACTCCGAAAGGAACGAAGAGCAAAATCACAATACCGATCGCGGTGATGATGGTTGCTAGTGATAAGGCGGTGCTGGCGAGGGTGCGTTGCACGGGGATTTGTGGAACCAGAACATCGCCCGCGCTCTCAACTACAACGGTCTCCCCTACCCCAGGCTCAGCCGGAACTCCGGCTGGGGTGGTGGCGACTGAGTGCTGGGAGGCGTCGAGAAGCTCCCTTTTTAGGGCCTCGGCCTCGCTTTTTCTTAAGAAACCAATGCTGATGGCGGAGTCGCTGCCGCCGGCGGTTTCGATGCGGACTTCTGCCAGTCGGAAGATACGGGCGATGAATGATTCCACCAGGTCAACGGCTTGGATACGGTCGAATCGGGCAGTGCGGAGGTCTTTGCTGATCACTCCGCGTTGCAGCTGCACCTCTTCATTGGTGATGCGGAATCCGACGGCTTTCCACCAAATTCCGGTGATAATCCAGGCCAGTGCCACCACAATGACGGCGCCACCGACGGTCAATAGAATCGGCAGCACTGCGAATCCGTATTCGCCGGTGACGACACCCCAGATGAAACTTAAAACGGATGCGCCGGAATTGAATGCGAATGCCGCGAGAACTGCGACGATGATGGTCCAGATGCGAAGGAATGGGGTGGCGCGGTGGACTTTTCGAAACCCTTCAAGGCTGCTCATAGTCCGCTCATCCTCTCCCGGGCCTTAATAGCCAGTCGCTCACGTAAGGCATCGGCTTCCGCGACAGGCAGGCCTTGAATGGTGGAGTCAGAGGACGCCGACGCGGTATGCAATTGCACTTGTTTCATGCCAAACGCGCGCTCGAGGGGACCTGCGGTGACATCAACAAACTGGATGCGGCCATAGGGAACAACCGTGAAGGTGTGCCACAGTTTTCCCTTGGTGATCAGCAGCTCATCGGAGGTTTCCAGCCATCCCAGTCGCTTGACCTGCTGCGGGATCAGCCACAGCTGCCAGATAAGAATGACGGCAACTACGATCACACCGGCGTAAAACCACGAAGACACAAAAACTCCAAGCACCCCAAACACAATCGCGCTGATCAGCAGCCATGGAATGCGGGTGAGGTACCTGGCCGTGGTCAGTTTTGGTGACACTGGATTCATGCCCTCATGTGGTTCTGGGGTTCGCCTGTGCGTATTTGTCATAATGTCCACTTTGCCAAATTATCGAAAATCTCGTGAGCCACGGCTGAGAAACTCCCCCATGTCCAACGGTTCCAATCGGTCAGCGACAACTGTCGCCACCCCTTGGGCATTCTGCACAATCCCTCGAATAATCAACGCCTTGGCATTTCTGGCCAGCACGCGCTGCCGCTGCCACAACCCAACGGACACCATCACATTCATCAGCCCGGTCTCATCCTCCATCCCTAAAAATGTCAGCCCCGACGCAGTTTGCGGGCGCTGCCGGTGCGTGACAATGCCAGCGATCCGCAGCCGCGTGCCATCTTCCACCTCCAATAGCCGATCCGCCGGCACGATCCCCAGCTCCTCCATCCGCTCCCGAATCAACGCCATCGGCTGATAATCCGCGGTGACTCCCGTGGCGGAAATATTGGTCGCCATCAGTTCAAAGGCGCTCATCCCCGGCAACGCCGGAGCTTCAATCGCCGAAAGGCCAGGCAGCATTCCAGGTTTTTCGGTCGCCGCGACGCCCGCTTGCCATAATGCTTGTCGACGTCCGACCCCCAAGCAGTCCACCGCCCCCGCTCGCGCCAATGCCTCAACTTGAGCAACATTAAGATCAGCCCGGCGTGATAAATCCGGAATGGAATCAAACGGGGCGTTGTCCTCTATTCTTTGCGCGGCATCGTGGCCAAGGCCTTTCACCAGGTTGAGCCCCAATCGAATCGCACCATTCGGAGCATCGGCCTCCACACCGGAATCATTGACCGTGATCGGCAGGATACTCACGCCGTGGCGTCTGGCATCACTGATCAAAGACTGTGGTGAATAGAAACCCATGGGTTGTGCCCGCAATAATCCCACGCAGAATTCAGCCGGGTAGTGGTATTTAAACCACGCGGAGAAATACACCAAGGACGCAAACGACTGCGAATGCGATTCCGGAAAACCGTAGGCAGCAAAGGCCACAATTTTGTTCCACAGTTTCTCGGCGGTCTCCCCCACAATCCCATTGGTATCTTTCAGCCCTTGGAAAAACCGCGAGCGCAACGCAGCCATGCGTTCAGGTGAGCGTTTCGAACCCATCGCTCTGCGCAAGGAATCCGCTTCCCTACCACTAAAACCTGCAGCATCAACAGCTACCTGCATGAGCTGTTCCTGAAACAGTGGGATTCCTAAGGTTTTACCCAAAGACTTTTCCAACACGGGGTGGTCATAAGTAATGGCCTCTTCACCAGCACGGCGCCGCAAATACGGGTGCACCGATCCGCCTTGGATGGGACCTGGACGAATCAGAGCTACCTCCACGACCAGGTCAAAGAAGGTGCGGGGCTTGAGTCGAGGCAGCGTGGATAACTGCGCACGTGATTCCACCTGGAACACACCCACGGCATCTGCCTTGCACAACATGTCATAGACCTCCGGTTCCGCCAGATCTAGTTCCCACAAATTGATCTTTTTACCTCGGTGTTCTGCCACCAGATCCAGCATGTGATGGATGGCTTCCAACATGCCCAATCCCAAAAGGTCGAATTTGACCAAGCCTGCCGTGGCACAGTCATCTTTATCCCATTGCACAACCGAGCGGTTATCCATCCGAGCCCATTCCACTGGCACCACATCGGCGATGGGGCGATCGCAAATGACCATGCCACCGGAGTGAATACCCAAATGCCGTGGTTGCTCTTTAAATTGAGCAGCTAATTCCAGCACATCATCGGGTGGTTCCGAGGTTCCTTTAGCCCAGGCATCGGCAGCACCTTGCGGGTAGCCCAGTGCGCGGGCAGCATCACGCATCGCGCCTTTTGTTCGGTAGGTAATGACATTGGCTACTTGAGCAGCGTTATCCCGTCCGTATTTTTCATACACGTACTGGATTACTTCTTCGCGCCTGCCGGATTCAATATCGATATCAATATCTGGTGGACCATCCCGGTCAGGAGATAAAAACCGTTCAAACAACAATCCAGCAGAGATCGGCTCTGCGTTGGTGATGCCTAGGACAAAGCACACCGCCGAGTTTGCCGCGGAACCTCTGCCTTGGCACAAAATATTGGAATCGCGACAAAACTCCACCAGATCATTAACGATGAGGAAATAGCCTGGAAAACCCAGCTTTTCAATAACGCCTAATTCATAGTCAATTTGTGTGGCAGCTCGTGCTTTGATGTCTGCGGAGCGCCCCACATAGCGGGTATCAATCCGGGTGGAGACCAGGTGCGCAAGCCAGGACATTTCTGTGTGTTCACCAGGGGTATCCCACTTGGGCAGATTCGGGGCCACCAAATCTAGGGTGAAAGCGCATTCAGCAGCTAATTCCACTGTGGTTGCAATGAGATCCGCGTAATCAGGGTGTGCTTTTAACAATGTATCCCCGCTGCGCATCCAGGTAGCGCCCATGGGATGTAGCTCGCTTTCGGCGTCGGCAAGCGACATCTTGTGGGCTAGTGCCTGCTTGGCGCCGGCGAGGCGCACGCTCACCCGGGTGGCGGATTCTGGGTTGGTGCTTAGGATGCCTCGAAGCTGGAATTTGGTTTGCGTTCTTCTGAGATATTCATTGCGATCAGCGTCTTCCGGTGTCATGGTTGAACCGAATTCCAGCACAATATTTTCCGGTTTAAAGCAATCGATCACATAGTCGATTTTGTCCAACCACTGAAAACCTGCAAGGACCACCCAATCCCCTGCAGCATGTTCAGCAACCATTGGCAGCGGCGGATAGCGAACTTCCCCCTTTTCTCCCGTTGCCATTTTCGCGTCACTGATCAGGTGACTGAGCTTTTTGTAGCCTTCCGGATTTTTACACAAGACTGTCAACACGCCTTCTTGTAGGCTCAGCTCCGCACCATAAACGGTATGCATTCCAGCTTCCGCGGCAGCTTCCGCAAATCTCACTGCACCATAAAAACCATCTCTATCCATGACTGATAGAGCAACGAGTCCTAACTTTTTAGCCTGTACAACCACATCAGACGGATCCGATGCGCCAGTGAGAAAGTTATAACTGCTGGCGGCATGCAGCTCGGCAAAAAGAACCGACGCTTCCCCCTGCATGGCAGATGAAGGCGCCTGCGCATCCGGCTCATGCAGCACCGGACGCAGAGATTCGACCTTTTTATCTGAGAGGATTCTTTCCAATTTGGACCACGATAATGGCCTCCCGTTAAAGCTTCCCCCGCCATTCCATTCCATAATGATAGGATACATTTTTAGAACACATTTTCCAATCTATTTTTCACAACAGTCAGATAAGAAAATAGACCAAGCTGTACAGATAGCGGTCTAGGGTGCTAATCTCCTAAATACTTGAATGACCCTTTCGTGATCCATTCACAGAAACTTTCCCAAACAAGGACGTATTTGAAAATGAAACTTCGTCGCATCACAACCACCGCCATCGCTGGCCTCTTCGCCGCAACCGCACTTGTTGCTTGTGGCTCCGACTCTGATGGAAGCAGCACCACTGTTGCTGAAGGCACCGAAGGCGTAACCATCCGCATCGGCACCACCGACGCTGCGAAGGAAGCTTGGACCGTATTCGAAGAAAAGGCAGCAGATGAGGGCATCACCCTCGACATCGTTCCTTTCTCTGACTACTCCACCCCAAATGAGGCTCTCGCCCAGGATCAGCTGGATGTTAACCTCTTCCAGCACCTGAAGTTCCTGGCTGAGTACAACGTCGGCTCCGGCGCAGACCTCACCCCAGTTGGCTCCAGCGAAATCGTGCCACTGGCACTGTTCTGGAAGGACCACGACTCCATCGACGGGATTGACGGCGAGTCCGTTGCCATCCCTAACGATCCTTCCAACCAGGGCCGCGCCATCAACGTTCTCGTTCAGGCAGGTCTTGTCACCCTGAAGACCCCAGGTCTGGTCACCCCAGCTCCAGTCGATATCGACGAGGCAGCTTCCAAGGTTTCCGTCATTCCAGTTGACGCAGCTCAGGCACCAACCGCTTACCAGGAGGGTCGCCCAGCGATCATCAACAACTCCTTCCTTGACCGCGCAGGCATCGATCCAAACCTCGCGGTCTTCGAAGATGATCCTGAGTCTGAAGAAGCAGAGCCATACATCAACGTCTTGGTCACCAAGGCTGAGGACAAGGACGATGCCAACATCGCTCGCCTCGTTGAGCTGTGGCACGACCCAGAGGTTCTGGCTGCAGTAGACCGCGACTCTGAGGGCACCTCCGTCCCAGTTGATCGTCCAGCAGCTGACCTTCAGGAAATCCTTGATCGCCTTGAGGCTGATCAGGAAAACGCATAATCTCTTTTGAGTTCTTTGCATACCCCTGTGCAGATTTCTTTGCACAATCACAGCCTGAAAATCAGACTGTGAACTTCAACGCCCCGCTTGGAATCTTTTGACGAACACCACGTCGCGTACGCTTCCTCGGGGCGTTAAACTATTTGTCTTCCAGCTTTTGTCCCCCGACTTTTGTACGAATCGAGGACACCGTCGTGTCACACACCGCGTCCACACCGACGCCAGAGGAATACTCCGCGCAGCAACCCAGCACCCAGGGCACTCGCGTTGAGTTCCGCGGCATAACCAAAGTCTTTAGCAACAATAAATCTGCTAAAACCACCGCGCTTGATAATGTCACTCTCACCGTAGAACCCGGTGAGGTAATCGGCATCATCGGTTACTCTGGCGCCGGCAAGTCCACTCTTGTCCGCCTCATCAATGGCCTTGACTCCCCCACGAGCGGTTCGTTGCTGCTCAACGGCACCGACATCGTCGGAATGCCCGAGTCTAAGCTGCGTAAACTGCGCAGTAATATCGGCATGATTTTCCAGCAGTTCAACCTGTTCCAGTCGCGTACTGCGGCTGGAAATGTGGAGTACCCGCTGGAAGTTGCCAAGATGGACAAGGCAGCTCGCAAAGCTCGCGTGCAAGAAATGCTCGAGTTCGTCGGCCTGGGCGACAAAGGCAAAAACTACCCCGAGCAGCTGTCGGGCGGCCAGAAGCAGCGCGTCGGCATTGCCCGTGCACTGGCCACCAATCCAACGCTTTTGCTTGCCGACGAAGCCACCTCCGCTTTGGACCCAGAAACCACCCATGAAGTTCTGGAGCTGCTGCGCAAGGTAAACCGCGAACTGGGCATCACCATCGTTGTGATCACCCACGAAATGGAAGTTGTGCGTTCCATCGCAGACAAGGTTGCTGTGATGGAATCCGGCAAAGTCGTGGAATACGGCAGCGTTTACGAGGTGTTCTCAAACCCACAGACCCAGGTCGCCCAAAAGTTCGTGGCCACCGCGCTGCGCAACACCCCAGATCAAGTGGAATCTGAAGATCTGCTTAGCCATGAGGGACGTCTGTTCACCATTGATCTGACTGAAACGTCCGGCTTCTTTGCAGCAACCGCTCGTGCTGCCGAACAAGGTGCTTTTGTCAACATCGTTCACGGTGGCGTGACCACCTTGCAACGCCAATCATTTGGCAAAATGACTGTTCGACTCACCGGCAACACCGCTGCGATTGAAGAGTTCTATCAAACCTTGACCAAGACCACGACCATCAAGGAGATCACCCGATGAACGAGATGATCCTCGCAGCTGACTGGAACCGGCTAGGACCCACCTTCCAAACAGCCATCATTGACACCCTGTTGATGGTCATCATCACCATGGTGGTGTCAGGCTTGCTGGGTCTGATTGTCGGTTTGCTGCTGTACACCACCCGCTCCGGTGGCATTTTGAAAAACAAGCCGATCTACACCATTTTGAACGTGCTGGTGAACTTTGTTCGCCCCATCCCCTTCCTCATTTTGATCGTAGCGATCAAACCTCTCACGGTCTCAGTGATGGGCACATCCATTGGTCGCGATGCTGGCATCTTTGTCATGGTCGTTGCAGCAACGTTTTCCGTAGCCCGCATCGTGGAACAAAACTTGGTCTCCATTGATCCTGGTGTCATCGAGGCAGCTCGCTCCATGGGTGCGTCCCCGATGCGCATCATCGCCACCGTGATCATTCCAGAAGCACTTGGACCATTGGTTCTGGGTTACACCTTCCTGTTCATCGCGATCGTCGATATGTCCGCAATGGTCGGCTACATCGGTGGTGGTGGTCTTGGTGACTTCGCCATTGTTTACGGCTACCGCGCCTTCGACAACGAAGTTATGTACGTTGCCGTCCTGGTTATCGTCATCATCGTGCAGGCAGCCCAGCTTCTGGGCAATTGGCTGTCCAAGAAGATCATGCGCCGCTAAACCTCTTGCATAGAAAAACCCGTGATATCTACCTCGAAGTAGGCATCGCGGGTTTTTCTATGCCCAAATGCCCATATAGTGTTGATGCGTTAGTCCACCCACGCAGCTACGCCCCAAAGGAATAATCTTGAACCCTGCCACAGATAACGCTCCGCCGGTCCTTTCAGCCCAAGATCTCATGATGATCTATGGAAAAGGATCAACAGAAGTTCGGGCTCTCGATGGCATTTCTGTACAGATTCAGTCCGGCAAATGGACCTCCATCATGGGGCAATCAGGCTCTGGCAAAACAACTCTGTTGCAGTGCCTTTCCGGATTGGCGCAGCCAACCTCAGGCAGAGTGACACTGAACAAAAACAACATCACGTTGAGCTCCCTGTCAGAAAATAAGCGTGCCAAACTGCGTCGCACGCACATCAGCATGGTGTTTCAGGATTTCAACTTGGTGCCTATTTTGTCGGTGAAGGACAATATTTTGCTGCCGTTGCGTCTTGCGCATCGCAGGCTGGATAAGCAGTGGTTTGAACACATCACCAGTGTGTTGAAGATTGATAATCGTATGCGCCATTTGCCTGGAGAACTCTCCGGTGGTCAGCAGCAGCGTGCGGCGATTGCTCGAGCGTTGATGTCGAAGCCAGATATTGTCATTGCGGATGAGCCAACAGGAAGTTTGGATTCCGTCACCAGCGATGCAGTGTTGGATTTGTTCCGCAGCATTGTTGATGATTTTGGGCAGTCACTTGTGTTTGTCACCCACGATAAAGATGCAGCTCACCGTGGTGATGTGTTGATTACCATGCGTGATGGAAAGATCATCAATACTGCAGATTTGCGGGTGGGGCGTTAATGTTCAGGCTTGCTTTCGCTCAACTTCGGCGACGAGGTGGGCGCTATTTTTCATTGTTTTTCGCGATTTTCGCTTCGGTTGCATTGACTGTTAGCGCCACTGCGTTGACAAATTCTTTGGTGTCCAGTGTTAATGATCTTTTTGCCAAGCCGTATGAAAACGCTGATCTTGTGGTCACGGTATCTGCGAAAAACGAAGATTCCTTTGCAGCTTTTGAGCAACAATTAGCTACGACACCTGGTGTTGAAGCTCTGGCTTTTGATCAAAATTTTGCAGCCTCTGTAAAGCAATCAGACGGGATTTACGCCAGTACTTCAGTCCAGTCAATTTCGGAAGGCCCACTGCAGTGGCGGCCAATCCTAGAAGGCCGATTGCCCCAAGGACCTGGTGAGATTGCAGTAACAACGGCCCCGGGTGCGCCTGAAGTTGGTGAGCACGTATCCATTCGCCTGTCCCAAAACACTGAGGATACCGATGTCATCGTAGTCGGTGTGGTGGAGCCCGCGGCACAGGAAACTTTAGGTGGCGCACCGGTCATTGTGGCCTCACCTGATGCGCTGATGGAGTGGAATTCTTCCGGTGTGCGGGGTGAATTCCGAGTGGCAACTTCCGATCCTGCCTCGCTAGAGGCTGCAAGCTTTAGCGACGCTACGGTGGTGGTTGCTTCGGCGGCGGGGCACGTCGATAAGCTTGCTGATTCTTATTTGGGCCAGCGGGATCGCTATTTCTTGCTGCTCGCCGCATTTGTTGTAGTGGCTGCTGCAGTGGCGTTTTTGGTGGTCTTTTCTTCATATTCCGTGCTCACGGGTGAGCGAGTTCGGGAGTTTGGCCTGATTCGTTCCGTGGGTGCATCGACGCCACAGATTTTGGGTTCGGTGATTTTTGAGGCCGGCATTTTGGGTGTGCTGGCTGCTGGTCTCGGCGCGCCTGCTGGGTTGATGGCGGCGCGGTTGTTGTCGGATAATGCCGCGCGTTTTGGCATTAATGTGCCGATCGATGTGATTGATCTGCCGGGTAACTCCATGTGGCTGATCGCGAGCATCGGCGTGGTGATGTCCGTGGTCGCGGCGCTGCCTGCGGTGTTAAGTGTGTGCAGGAAATCTGCGGTGGAATCACTGAGCACGCCAGCTATTTCGCGGACGTCCCCTTGGTTCGCGGTGTTGTGGCTGCTGCTTGCAGGTATTTTGGGCGCCGGCGGAGTGTGGGCATATGGCGCAACACCGGACTACCACGGCATGCGTGGAGTCGCTTTATCCATCGCTGCTTCAGGTGCGTTGGTGAGTGCATTGCTCATTGCTACTGCCGTGATCGTGCCCTGGTTGTTGCAGGTTTTCTCCAGGATTTTAGGTGGCTTTTTCCCCACGCTTCAGCTCGGTTTAGCGTTTGCGGCGAAGCAGAAATCTCGCTCGGCAGCGCTGATCGCTGTGATTCTTGCAGGTTCCGCATTGAGTTCCGCGGTGCTGCACGGCCAGGCACATATCGGTACACATTTGGTATCCGTGGCTAAAGGCATGGGTGGCACAGACTTGATGGTCACCGCTTTGGACGGCGAAATTCCGCCCGGAATGGTAGAGGAAATCTCCAACGTAGACGGCGTAAAAACTGCCCTCACACCAGCCACCACAGCGGTGGAATTGGGCGATTCCGGTAGCCTTTCCGCACTGCTTCTTACTGAAGCAGACGGCGCTTCCGTGATGCGTGCAGGCGATGCCGGCGCACCTGCTAATGGGCTTGTTTTGGGTAGAAACGCCGCTAATCAAGACGCCTACCCAGTTGGCCAGATTGCAGATATCACCATCGCTGATACCCCGATGCAAGTAGAAATCTTCCACAGCGACAACTACTTCTCCATGATCGACCCCGCGCTCGTCACCGGCCCCACTGTCACGCGCACCATGCTGATCCTGCTCGACGGCGACGCTAACCAAGGACCCGACAACGCCACAGTGCAGGCGGTCCGCAATAGCATTTCGCTTTTCGACGGCCGATACTCCATCACCGAGGGCTTCTCCGCTCGCGGAAACACTTTTGAACTGGTTTCCCGCATAACCACCATGTCCACGCTGCTCGCTATCGTGGCCTTAGCGATCGCTGCCGTTGGCCTGATCAACACAGTGGCACTCACGATTTCTGAGCGTGCCCGCGATCGTTATTTACTGCGCACCATTGGACTGACCTCAACTGGTCAGATTCTTGTGATGGCTATTGAAATGATCGCGCTATCACTGCCTGCCGCCATTGTTGGCGCAGTTTCGGGAGGATTCTTAGGCAGATTCGTTGCCAGCTCCGCCACCAGCACTACCTCAATGGCACCTCTACAAGAAGACATTCTCAGCGGAACAGTAATCGCAATGGTGGTTGGATCCGTGCTGTGCGCGCTCATCGTGTTGGCAAACAAACGACGTCGGGTGGTTTGAGTATAAAATCCAAAAATTCAACTATTTACCTGGGTTCTTTCGAACCAGAACCAGTTGCCAACATTTCACAAACCGCCTAAGCAGAATCCAAAGCCAAGCGGAATAAGGAAAATAAACAGCATCCGTTCTGGTTGGACAACGACCTAAAAAATTCCGATTACGACTAATACAGCCTTAATGACCATAGGCACCAGGCTTAATAAGCCGCTAAAATTCTGTGCCGAATCATTTTGCAGCCGAATCTTTTGCATAAACTAGGATTCAAGCTACAGCGCTTTCTGGTCGATGCAGACGCAATTAATCCGCTGAGATGTGCCGTGATTGACCACCATAAACAGATGAGCCGCCAACCCCAGGTTCTCGGAGATGTTAGGAATCTAAAAAAAGAAAAGTCAGGTCCAATCTCTTCTAGATTCCAGCCGCTGATGGACTGGTTCTCTTTTCCAAGCAATTTTAATAGTATAAAATCCTCGAACTAATCGGATAAAGGACTGCCTGACTCCCATCAAAGCACGTGGATGCATGGTGAGTTTTAAATTTTTTTCGAACCAGACCGTCTCATGTGGGCGGACAAAGAAGGAAAAGTACATATCCTCATGCACAAAAGTTTCTGATAACGTAATTTGGTCTTTTACATCCTCCCACCATTGCCTGCTAATTACGGAGTTCGAACCAAAAATCGGATAGTGTCCTAGTGCTTGTTTCGTGGACCATCGGTAGGCACCTAGATAGCATAGAGCCAACCACTCTCCCATACGGCCAGGAATATCAAAACTGCCGGTACCTGTTAGCGCAACTATAGTGCGACCAGGTGTCTCCTCTGTACGGTTCCAAATGGCATTGACTTGGCTTAGATAATCGGGAGGAATCACACAATCTGCGTCGAAACGGACAATTAGGTCTCCACGTGCAGAATTATATCCAGCTGCACTAGCCCAAGTGATGCCTTGAAGTGGCTCATGAACCACCCGAGCCCCCATCCGATTTGCCACTTCAACTGAGTTATCAGTGCTACCGTTATCCACGACGATGACTTCCTCAGGTTGAAGAGTCTGCGCAACAATTGAGCTTAAGCACTGTTCTAGAAGTACTGCATCATTTAGACATGGAATTACGATACTGATACTGCGTTGGATTGAGGTTGTCATAAATCTGGCTTTCTCCACGGTTGAATGAATGCAAACGTAAGGGTGTTTATTTTAAACTCATTAGCTATGAATGATCCACAACGCTCTCTCACCCTTCTATGGTTCCGCGATGACCTCCGACTAAGTGATAATGCTGCTTTAAAATGGGCTGCTGATCATGGCCCCGTTATTGGACTCTTCATTGATGAAACGATCAATCGCAGCATTGGGGCCGCAGCACGATGGTGGCGGGAACAAAGCCTTAATGCTTTAGCCCAAGATCTTTCTTTTTACGGAGTACCTTTACTACGACGTACCGGTAATCCGCTTGAAATACTGCCGAAAATAGTCTCTGAGATGGAAGTCAAAGCCGTCACATGGAATCGACGCTATCATCAACCGTTATGTGAAGTGGATGCCACTCTCAAAAAAAATCTCCGCGATCAAGGGATTGAAGTGCATAGCCACCCAGGTTTTTTACTCACTGAACCCTGGGAAGTCAGTACCGCTACCGGAACTCCCTACAAGGTATTTACCCCTTTTTCTAAAGCCGCATGGGAAGTAGCCAGAGGACATGCATATGAAACTGTTAAAAACAATGTGCCTGTCCCCTCTCACCTAACAGGACCAGAGGGTGTAGAGCTGCCCATTCCAGAAATGGAGCAACCTTTTTGGGCAACAACGTTAGTTAAGGAGTGTGCTCCCGGTGAAAAAAATGCTTCGGAAAAACTCTTTGATTTTTTGGAACATCTACAGGACTACCCGCAAGCTCGAGACAGCTTAGCCCGATCCGCTACAAGTAAATTATCTGCTCATCTAAGGTTTGGTGAGATCAGCATCCACCGCGTGTGGGCAGAGACTGCAGCAATAGACTCTGAAGGAACTGAGTTATTTCTTAAAGAACTTCTGTGGAGAGATTTTGCGTGGCATCGACTTTATGCCCTGCCACACATGGACACGCAAAACGTTCGTATGCAATTTAATCGTTTCGGATGGTCCTGGGACCCGAGTGAAAAAGATAAACTTAACACTCCATCCACCCCTCTTATCCCCACCAAAGCTGACCAATTCCATGAGGATTTAGCAGCATGGCGTGCAGGAAAAACAGGAATTCCACTGGTCGATGCAGGTATGCGAGAATTATGGGCCACCGGGTCAATGCACAATCGCGTCAGAATGGTAGTAGCTAGTTTTTTAACCAAGAATCTCCAGATCCATTGGCGTCATGGCGAAGAATGGTTTTGGGAAACTCTCGTAGATGCTGATCCAGCTTCTAATGCTTTCAACTGGCAATGGGCTGCGGGTAGCGGAGATGACGCTTCGCCTTATTTCCGTATTTTTAATCCGGTCACCCAAGCGAAAAAATTTGATCCAGATGAAACTTATATTCGTCGCTGGGTACCCGAATATGGAACACCATCATATCCGGATCCCATCGTCGATCTGAAGGAATCCCGTCAAATTGCTTTAGACGCCTACTCTGCGATTAAGTGAGTTTACGCGCAGCTTTTAAAATATTCGAACGCATATAAGGAAAAATAATCGCATGGAACGGTGAAACAACCCACCAATAGAGATAACCGGGCAAACCCTTCGGCTCAAATATTGCGCGTTGGGTATAAGTACATCCGCCATTTTCTTTGTCCTCGACTTCTAGGATCAGCCAAGCGCCACCATCTACTTTCATCTCTGCGGTGAGCACTAATCTATTTGGTGGATCGATCTCAGTAACCCGCCACCAATCAATGCGATCCCCAAGTTTCAAATGACGGGGATCCCGCCGTCCGCCCAAACCTGGACCGCCGATGAGTCTGTCAGCGATACCCCTCAATCGCCATAGCAGTGGTGCAGAATACCAGCCGTTCACGCCACCCAAACCTTCAATGATCGGCCAGACCTGCGCTGCTCGGAGATCAGTATCTTCTGTGCGGACGTCTTCATAAACAGCTTTGCCCGCCCACTCTGGATCGGTAGGTTGGCTAGCCCACGGTTGTTGTACAGTCCAGCTTCGATCCCATGACGTTGGAACTCCACGATCAAACTCTGCAGCTAATGCCAGCTCCACTGCTTCCCGATACTCAATAAAACCATCGGGTGGATCTGAAATAATATCTTTAATGCTGTGCTCTTCAGTGACGGCATCCTCAGCCATTGATTGAGCTAAGGGGAAAGACAATTGAAATGGAACAGGTGTAACTAGACTAATCCAGAGACCGGATAGCTTGTCCATGGGCAAATTGAGAGGAACGGAATTTACATGACGTTTCAGTCCCCGAACATCAGCATAGATACGCAATAAATCCGCAAATTCATACGACTTTCCGCAGCCAATATCACAGGAGCGGTTGACTGGATCCTTTAAATCAGCCGCCGAGATTAGGTAATGCAAAACATCCCGTATTGCTAAAGGCTCAATCTGATTAGTAATCCACTGAGGCGCTATCATTCTAGGCAAACGCTCAGTGAGATGACGGATTATTTCAAATGATGCAGAGCCGGAACCAATAATTGTGGCAGCCCTTAAAATTAAAGCTGGTGTCTGGCCAGCCAGCAAAATCTGGGCGACCTTTTCCCGTGAGCGCATGTGCTTAGATAGTTCTTCTATTTTTCGATTACGCGGGTGTAAGCCGGAAAGGTAGACAATCTGTTTTATCCCGGCTTGATCAGCAGCTTGGATGACATTTTTAGCAGTGAGCTGCTCCTGCTCCTCAAAATCAACATCCTTGCCGCCCATGGAATGCACTAGATAGTAAACAACGTCTACATCCTTAAATAACGTATCTAACTCAGTCGCGTCAGTCAGATCCGCTTCCACTGCCTCGACGTTCTCGTACCAGTCAAAGCGCTGAAGACTTGTTTTTTTCCTCGAGGTGGCCCGAACTTGGAAACCGGCAGCGAGTAATTCAGTAATCAACCTGCCGCCAATGTAGCCTGTCGCACCGGTGACCAGTACCCGCCGGTGCGGGTTTTGAGCTTGATAATGCAAAGTGGGACGAAGTTGATTATCCATGAACGCAAGTATAAGCAAATCCTGGGATTTTACTCTTGGGTCTTTAGTGAATGGAGTGCGATTTCTACGAAATTCTTCACCCCTCCACAACTACCTACTATACTTTTAGCAGTAATAACTATTGAGTTAATATAAACATGAAGAAAGGATTTGCTTTATGCGCATTTCAAGCAAACTTGTCACCACAGCACTACTCGCAGCCATTTCACTTTTCGGGATATCCACGGCACAAGCCCAAGACATTTTTGACGGCGGACGACTTGCAGGTGGCTCCTCGCAGGTATCTAACCTAAGTTCGGTACCCGAAAACCAAGCCCTGCATGAAGTGGAGAACGGCATTGACCTCGAACGTTACCAAGGCACGTGGTATCAAGTAGCAGCCATTCCCCAGCCATACTCGCTACAGTGCTCCCATGACACTACCGCCAAATACGAGATGATCGACTCAAGCACAATCTCCGTAACTAACAGCTGTGGCACCTTTTTTGGGCCTTCAGTTATTGAAGGCAGCGCTAAAGTAGTTTCCAATGCTTCACTAAAGGTTAGCTTCCCAGGTGTTCCATTTCAGAGTGAAGACAATCAAGCAAACTACCGCGTGACCTATATCGAAGATGATTATTCACTAGCAATCGTCGGCAGCCCAAGCCGGTCCTCAGGATTCATACTTTCCCGCACACCAGCTCTGAGTAGTGAGAAATGGTCTCACATCCGTAACATCACGGAAAACCGTGGATGGTGGCCATGCGCATTCATTACAGTCCCAGCAACAGGCGGCTTAAATACCGCCACTCCGCTCTGCACACTTTAATCGACGTAGATTGTCATCTATTTCGTTATTCCGTGTTGAGCCATGGTGCATTATTAAGGGACAACTCCTGCGTCATATCCTGAAGGAATCGGATAACCACTTCACGCTCTTGTGGAGTTAATCGTTTAGCAGCATCAAAACGACGCGCCTGATGCTTACCAAGCGTCCGCATCGCCTCTCCACGAGTGGCATCAGTGACTGTAAGGGCGAAAGCCCTGCGGTCGACGGGGTGCACCTTACGAACAATATGTCCACCTTTTTCTAGCCTATTGAGCGTCTTTGTTACAGATGCCGGGGAAAGTTTAAGGGCTCTTCCTGTTTTAGAGTGCATTGATCTTATGGACCAACTGCCCTGAATGGATAAGGCACCGCAGAATGTAGTGGTTCAAATTACGGAAACCTAGAGCAATCCCACGCAAATGCTCCAACCGTCCGTTGATCGCTTCGACCGGACCGTTGGAGACACCAACATCGAAATACGCCAACACATCACCAAGTCGTTTAAACAAACTACGACCCAACTGCGCGAGTTCCTTATTCGGCCCCTTCAACACCCGAAGCTGATCAATAATGGTCCGCATTTTCTTCTTCGCTTCACGCTTATTACCCATCTGATAACAATCAATAATCGCCTGATACGCAAGCCACGCAAGCTTTAACACCCCGTAGTCTTTGTCATACGCCCACAACTGCTCCAAGCTTTCTTGCTGACGAGGACTCAACCACTTGTGCGTGGTCAACAAGGTCTTCCGGTTTTTATACAACGGATCCTGGCTTAAACCACGACGCTGGTATTTCTCCCGCTGGAGGCGTTGCCGGCAGGCGGTGAGCTTGTCACCAGCAAGTCGCACAACATGGAATGGATCCATCACGCGACGAGCAGAAGGAATGAGTTCTTTACTTGCTGTGGCGTAGCCTTGGAATCCATCCATGGACACGATCCGTATCTGATTGCGGAACTGTTCACCGCGGGAGCCAAGCCAGGACCGTAAAGCATCAGCACTACGACCTGGGACGACATCTAATAACCGGGCAGGACACCGTGAGTCATACCGATGCCCGGTCATATCGACAATCACGGTGACAAACCCATCACCATGCTTAGCCCTATTATGTGACCACTTATGCTCATCCACCCCAATGACATACACTCCATCAAGATGGTGAGGATCGTTATAGACCAGCTCACGGCACATATCGAGGGCTAGTTGGCAGGTTAAATCCCACCCTAGCCCAAGTGCTTTCGCGGTTGCGTGAACACTCATCCGGTCAATAGCAAGGCGTTGTAAAATCCAGCGGGTGACCCGGTGGGTGACCTTTACCGTGGTCAGCGCAGCTTAGTTCTGCTTGGAAATACTTTTGCTTACATGTGGGGTTGGTGCAGCGGTAGCGAGGTAGACGGATAAACAGTTTGGTGGGAAACCCGACGATGGGTAAATCAATGAGCATCCGGTGGGTGTGATGACGAAACACCCCAGGTTGGGAGCATTCTGGGCAGGTGGAGGTGTAGTCGAGTGCGTCTGCTTCGATCAGGGTGTAATCACCTGCATCGGAAGCGCCGGTGATGGTGAGTCCTAGTTCCGCAGTGCGGCAGATGGTGTCAGCGATGATGTTGCCGGTAGACTTCATGGGTAGAGCCTTTTGTTGGTGTTTGGTTAGCTTAGATACCTAAACCTTAACCCTGACAAAAGGCTCGTTTATTTTCGGGTCTACACCGCTAGCCCAGGTTCTGTGATGTACCCCAAAACCGGAAGGGCCAGTTTAAGGTGAGCTCCAAGCATTCCTGGAGTCACCACTTCGCCCGCATTGCCCGCCACAATCAAATAGTGCAAAGCCCGCATATCAGGGGCACTTAGCTCCATATAACGTGCCGAGGCTTCACCAATACTACGTTCCACATCGCGAAGACTTGCCAGCGATTTCATTAGCCGCCCAATTTGCGCAATGTCTTCTTCCGACATGCCAGAACGATCAACTAATTCACTTTTGGGATCACTAGTTTTCACGTCATAAATATTACGAAGTGGAGATTCTGCCGGATGGATTTTATCTGATTCCTGCATATTCAGCATATTAATCACCTTTTTTTACAAAGTCAGATAAAGTTTGTTTTTAAAAATATTAACTCATGAGATAGTATAAATTTCCTGTAGGCACATTATTTTTATGAACCCGATTTCACACTTTCTGTACTTCATTAAGATAGAGCGCCATATACAACGATTGGGAATTTTTGCGACATAACTGGCCGTGCGATACTCGAATGGACAATGGCATGACAATCACCACAGAGCATTCAACTCATCCTGATCTTGATTTCAATGATGAGATCTATCGGGAACTAAATCGCATCTGCGCTTCGCTATCTCAACAGTGCAGCACATATCCACCAGAGTTCCGTACATGCCTAGATGCCGCTTTCCAAGCTTTGCGGGGTGGCAAGTTAATCCGTCCTCGGATGCTATTAGGGCTATACGACGCGCTTGTAGACGATGATATTGAGGTCAAACTCAACACCGCTTTACAGGTAGCAGCAGCTTTAGAACTACTTCATTTTTCCCTTTTGGTTCATGACGATGTCATTGACGGAGACCTCTATCGGCGAGGCAAACTTAATTTTATTGGGCAGATTCTCATTCATCGCACACCTGAAAGTTTTGCACAAACCCAGCGCGATCCAGAGCATCTAGATTGGGCACAATCTAATGGGCTACTTATGGGGAATCTTTTTCTTGCTGCCACCCATCAAATCTTCGCCCGCCTTGACCTTCCACATCCCCAACGGGTTCGGCTGTTAGATTTACTCAACCACACGATGAATGACACGATTGTGGGTGAGTTTCTTGATGTGGGATTAAGCAGCAAAGCAATCAGCCCGAATATGGACATTGCTCTAGAAATGAGTCGGCTAAAAACAGCCACATACAGTTTTGAGCTTCCAATGAGAGCAGCGGCAATTCTCGCGGAACTACCTCAGGAGATTGAAACACAGATAGGTGAGATAGGCACCAACTTGGGCATCGCTTACCAATTACAGGATGATTACTTATCTACTTTTGGTGACGCAGCCGAACACGGCAAAGATGCCTTTTCTGACCTTCGAGAAGGAAAAGAAACGACAATCATCGCCTATGCTCGAAATACTGCTAAATGGAATGATATTCAAGACAACTTCGGTTCCGCAGATCTGAGCACCTCTCAGGCAGAGCGAATTCAACATCTTCTCATACAGTGCGGAGCAAAGAATCACTCCCTAAATGCCATCTCCGATCACTTAAATATCTGCCGTTCGATGATCGAAACACTAAGCACCCAGGTAGATCCCAAGGCTCAAAAGTTATTACTCAAACACGTTGAGCAACTAGCCAGCCGCAAATCTTAGAACTAGCTTTTACGCCTTTAACGGAAGTGAATTTGATGTCTACTAGCATCACAACAGAGCGCAGGAAGAAATCTGGTTCTACTCGCTTGATGAGAATCTTTCTGCCCGCCTTGCTAATTTTGGTTTGGCTTGTAGGAGCTGGAATCGGCGGGCCTTATTTTGGCAAGGTTAGTGAGGTCTCCTCCAACAGCCAGACCACGTATCTGCCAGAATCTGCCGATGCCACTCAGGTACAGGAACAGTTGGGAGATTTCACTGATTCTGAATCCATCCCAGCCATTGTCGTCATGGTCAGCGATGACCCCTTAACGCAACAAGATATCGCACAACTCAATGAAGTTGTTGCTGGGCTCTCAGCATTAGACATAGTTTCCGATGAAGTCTCCCCTGCTATTCCATCTGAGGACGGCAGAGCTGTCCAGGTGTTTGTCCCCCTCAATCCATCAGCGGAGCTGACGGAAAGCGTCGAAAAGCTCTCTGAGACCTTGGCCCAGCAAACGCCGGACTATGTAAGCACCTATGTGACCGGACCGGCTGGGTTTACCGCTGATCTCAGCGCGGCTTTCGCGGGTATTGATGGACTACTCCTAGCAGTGGCCTTGGCTGCCGTGCTTGTCATCCTTGTCATCGTCTACCGCTCATTCATTCTTCCCATCGCTGTGCTTGCCACCAGTTTGTTTGCGCTGACTGTAGCTCTATTGGTGGTGTGGTGGCTGGCCAAGTGGGACATCCTGCTGCTTTCGGGTCAAACTCAAGGCATCCTCTTCATTCTGGTCATTGGCGCTGCCACCGACTACTCATTGCTATACGTTGCACGTTTCCGTGAAGAGTTACGCGTTCAGCAAGACAAAGGGATAGCCACAGGGAAAGCCATCCGGGCATCGGTGGAACCCATTCTTGCCTCGGGCAGCACTGTTATTGCAGGCCTCCTTTGTTTGCTATTTAGTGATTTGAAATCTAACTCCACGCTAGGTCCAGTAGCTTCGGTGGGCATTATTTTTGCAATGCTTTCTGCTCTTACTCTCCTACCAGCCCTGCTATTTGTATTCGGTCGGGTGGCCTTTTGGCCCAAGCGACCAAAATACGAACCTGAAAGAGCCCGTGCCAAAAACGACATCCCCGCCAGCGGGATCTGGTCAAAAGTGGCTCATTTAGTGGAGCGGCATCCTCGTGCAATCTGGGTATCTACACTTATTGTGCTTCTCTTGGGTGCGGCTTTCGTTCCCACACTAAAAGCGGATGGTGTGTCCCAATCCGACTTAGTTCTGGGTTCCTCGGAAGCACGTGATGGCCAGCAGGCTTTAGGCGAACACTTCCCCGGTGGATCCGGCAGTCCTGCTTATATTATCGTTGATGAAGCACAGGCAGCACAGGTTGCTGGCGTAGTCCTTAACAATGACAATTTTGAGGCTGTAACTGTCACTAGTGCTGACTCCCCCTCTGGCTCAGCCCCCATCACCGCTGGCGGCATTGTGCCGTTAGGTTCTGGTACAGCTCCAGCCCCGGTAGTTGTAGAAGGGCAAGTCCTTTTACAAGCAACACTCGTTGAAGCACCAGATTCCGAAGAAGCTCAAAAAGCTATTCGCAGTATCCGCCAAACTTTTGCAGATGAAAATATATCAGCGGTAGTAGGTGGTGTCACTGCAACTTCCGTAGACACTAACGATGCCTCCATCCATGACCGTAACCTGATCATCCCAATTGTATTGCTGGTCATTTTGGTTATTCTCATGCTGTTGCTGCGGTCTATTGTCGCACCACTCCTGCTAGTAGTCACCACCGTGGTGTCTTTTGCTACTGCTTTAGGCGTGGCTGCTTTACTTTTCAATCACGTTTTCAATTTCCCAGGAGCAGACCCCGCAGTACCTCTCTACGGATTTGTATTTTTGGTAGCCTTGGGCATCGACTACAACATTTTCTTAGTCACCCGTATCCGTGAAGAAACCAAAACCCACGGCACAAGACTTGGAATTCTTCGAGGTCTGACAGTAACCGGCGGAGTAATTACCTCAGCTGGAGTAGTTCTTGCCGCAACGTTCGCAGCACTTTATGTCATCCCAATTCTATTCCTGGCACAAATTGCCTTCATTGTCGCTTTTGGAGTTCTTATTGATACCCTGCTCGTTCGCGCCTTCTTGGTGCCTGCTTTGTTCTACGACATCGGACCGAAAATCTGGTGGCCCTCAAAATTGTCCAATCAGAAATACCAGAAGCAGGCTCAGCTATGACACACCAAAATTCGCCTCTCTTTCTTAAAAGTGCACTGAGACTTTACAATCGGGCTTCATTCAAGGCTTCACATAAAGTGATCGAGGAATATTCAACGAGCTTCAGTCTGTCTACGTGGTTGCTATCCCCACGCATACGAAATGACATACGAAATCTCTATGCAGTAGTTCGTATCGCCGATGAAATTGTCGACGGCACTGCACATGCCGCTGGTTGCTCAACTGCCAAAATCGAAGAGATTCTCGATGCCTATGAAATTGCGGTTCTTGCAGCACCACAACAACGCTTCAACACAGATCTTGTTTTACAAGCTTATGGTGAAACTGCCCGACGCTGTGATTTCGAACAAGAGCATGTAATAGCCTTCTTTGCATCAATGCGTAAGGACCTCAAAGCTAATACACACGACCCAGATAGCTTCACAACGTATGTCTATGGCTCCGCGGAAGTTATAGGCCTACTTTGTCTCAGCGTTTTCAACCAAGGTAGAACGATTAGCAAAAAACGGCTAGAGATTATGCAAAACGGAGCCCGCTCATTGGGAGCAGCATTCCAGAAAATTAACTTTCTCCGTGACTTGGCAGAAGATCAGCAAAATTTGGGCCGTTTCTATTTCCCCGAAACCAGCCAAGGAACTCTTACTAAAGAACAAAAAGAAGATCTCATCGCTGATATTCGTCAAGACCTGGCAATTGCCCACGATGCATTTCCAGAAATACCAGTGCAGGCTCGCATCGGAGTGATCTCTGCCTATTTGCTCTTTCAAAAACTCACTGACCGAATTGAGGCTACTCCTACCTCCGATTTATTGCAGGAGCGAGTCAGAGTTCCACTTCATATCAAACTCTCTATACTCGCTAGCGCCACGATGAGAGGTCTATCCATGAGCATCTACAGAAAGAATTCGCGATGAAGACATCAACTACAACTCCACGCTCTTCAGGTACCGCCGTAGTCATAGGCGCAGGTGTTGCTGGTTTAGCAACTTCTGCACTTTTAGCACGTGATGGCTGGCAAGTGACTGTTTTGGAAAAAAACACTGATGTTGGTGGCCGAGCTGGATCGCTGGAAATATCAGGCTTCCCTGGCTTTCGATGGGATACCGGACCTTCTTGGTACCTCATGCCCGAGGCCTTTGACCATTTCTTCGCACTTTTTGGTGCACGTACTTCTGATTATCTCGATTTGGTAGAATTAACGCCTGGTTATCGAGTTTTTTCCGGCATACATGACGCTGTCGATGTCCCCACTGGCCGTGAAGAAGCAATTGCTCTATTCGAATCCATTGAACCCGGCGCGGGTGCAAAACTAGGAAATTATCTTGATAGCGCGGCAGACGCCTATGACATTGCCATTGATAGATTCCTTTATAATAATTTCTCCACGTTGGGCCCGCTGCTTCACCGGGATGTACTGACCCGAGCTGGCCGACTGTTTTCTCTACTGACCCGTTCTTTACAAAAGTACGTAAATAGTCAATTCAGTAGCCCGGTATTGCGCCAGATCCTCACCTATCCAGCAGTCTTCCTGTCTTCCCGACCAACGACTACCCCATCGATGTACCACTTGATGAGTCATACCGATTTGGTGCAGGGAGTGAAATACCCTATAGGTGGTTTTACTGCAGTGGTGGATGCTCTGCATCAGTTAGCGCTGGAAAACGGGGTTGAGTTTCAACTTGATTCTGAGGTCATTTCTATCAACACTTCTTCATCTAGGGGCAACACAAGCACCACAGGTGTGAGCTTCCTTCACAACAGAAAAGTGCAAAATCTAGATGCGGATCTTGTGGTTTCAGCTGGCGACCTGCACCATACAGAAAATAATCTGCTTCCCCGGGAACTTCGAACCTATCCCGAACGATATTGGTCCACTCGCAATCCTGGAATTGGAGCGGTATTAATCCTCTTGGGCGTAAAAGGAGAGTTACCCCAGCTCGATCATCACAATCTTTTCTTCAGTGAAGATTGGACAGACGATTTTGCTGTAGTTTTCGATGGGCCTCAACTTACCCGCCCCCACAATGCATCAAATTCCATTTATGTCTCCAAGCCTTCAACGTCCGAAGACGGCGTTGCACCTGCTGGATACGAAAACCTTTTTGTTTTAATTCCAACCAAGGCTTCCAGTGGCATCGGCCACGGCGATGCGTATATACAGTCAGCTTCAGCATCCGTGGAAACAATCGCATCCCATGCAATCAATCAAATTGCTACGCAAGCCGGCATCCCTGACCTCACTGATCGAATTGTGGTCAAACGCACCATTGGCCCTGCGGATTTTGAACACCGCTACCATTCATGGGTAGGCAGCGCACTGGGTCCAGCACATACCCTCAGGCAGTCCGCTTTCTTAAGGGGGCGCAATAGCTCCCGCAAGGTCGAGAACCTCTTCTATGCCGGTGCTACCACCGTCCCGGGCGTAGGAATACCCATGTGTTTAATTTCTGCCGAGAATATTATTAAGCGCTTACATGCCGATACCAGTGCAGGACCGCTGCCCGAACCCTTGCCGGCTAAAACGACACCATCTCAAAAGACCTCATACGATCATTAAATTTTGATCCCTATCATCGATATTTCCCACAATGAGCAAGATAGCGATATTTTTATGGCCTTTATTTATCTAGGGACTCTCCTAGTTCTCATTGGGTGCATGGCTTTGTGCGACCACCGTTGGAAGCTAGCATTCTTCCGCCATCCGTTAAGGGCAATGGCTTCGGTAGGTGCTGCATATATCGGATTTCTTTTATGGGATATATTTGGCATTATTACTGGCACTTTTTATCGCGGAGACTCAGCGTTTATGTCCGGTATTAACCTTGCACCCCATATGCCCATTGAAGAACTTTTTTTCCTATTCTTCCTCTGCTACATCACCCTCAACCTTACCTCGGCAGCAGCATTATGGCTTAACGCGCCACTGCCTAAAAAACCCGGTAAAAAGTCTCCCCCCGCTCCACAGCACGATACTTTCCAAGCGACTACCACTCCCGAGGTTGAACCATGACTTATGTTTTTATAAGCATTCCTTTTTTAGCAATAGCCATCGTCCTATTTGCCTTAAAGCTGAAGTCTGGAACACCTAAACTTTTACCAATCGCCGCCGTCAGTGCCCTTACCCTATGTTCTCTAACTATCATATTTGATAACCTCATGGTTTGGGCTGATCTCTTTGGATATGGGGATACCCAGCATCTTGGGATTTGGCTCGGTTTAATCCCCCTAGAGGATCTTTTCTATCCGCTTTTCGCAGTACTTCTGATTCCTGCCCTATGGTTGCCTGGAAACATGTTTAAACGCAGGAAAAGACGTCCACACCATTCCTTACCCACCAGAACCAACCGAAGCATCAGTACTAGATCCGCCACCACGCAATCTGAGCCAGAAAAGCCGTAGTCATGATGAAAAAAATAAGACTAATTCTTTTGTCATCTCGCCCCATTAGCTGGGTCAATACCGCCTACCCTTTTGGTCTGGCGTACCTATTAAATGCAGGAGAGATTGACTGGCTGTTTTGGCTAGGCATAGTATTTTTTCTTATCCCGTATAACATCGCCATGTATGGCATCAACGATGTTTTTGATTACGAATCTGATATACGTAATCCCCGCAAAGGCGGCGTCGAGGGGGCTGTGCTACCGAAAAGTTCCCACAGCACACTGTTATGGGCCTCGGCTATCTCAACAATTCCTTTCCTAGTTATTCTTTTCATATTTGGCACCTGGATGTCGTCTTTATGGCTGACAATCTCAGTGCTAGCAGTGATTGCTTATTCAGCGCCGAAATTGCGTTTTAAAGAACGCCCGTTTCTCGATGCCCTAACATCTTCTACTCACTTCACGTCACCTGCATTAGTCGGTGCCACGATCACTGGAACATCTCCTTCAGCAGCGATGTGGATAGCACTGGGATCCTTTTTCTTGTGGGGCATGGCCAGTCAGATCCTTGGCGCAGTACAGGATGTTAATGCCGACCGGGAAGCTAGTCTGAGCTCAATTGCCACTGTAATTGGTGCTCGCGGAGCCATTCGGCTTTCAGTAGTACTTTATTTACTAGCTGCTGTTTTAGTCACTACTTTGCCTAATCCGGCGTGGATCATCGGGATTGCGATTTTAACTTACGTATTTAATGCCGCACGATTTTGGAACATTACAGATGCCAGTTGTGAACAGGCTAATCGCAGTTGGAAAGTTTTCCTCTGGCTAAACTACTTTGTTGGTGCTGTGATAACGATACTGCTGATGGCCGTTCATCAGATATAACTCTGCTTTTATCCGATCAGTTCTGTAACTTGCCTAACCACCCACGCTTTTCCAGTTTTCGGCTGATCACCACACGAGGACACCACGCCGTCGACCTCGATGCGTTCAAGCTCCACAACCCACGTGCGCCCATCGGGATGAGTAACCAAAACAGAATCATCTTCGAATTCAACCTGCAAACTCGCAGGAGCAACCGCCTCGCCGAAAGCTTTCGCCACGGCAATTTCTGCAACCTGGCCACGAGCATCTAAGGTTCCTCGGCCACGGTTGCCCGGCAGGAAGAGTTTGTTGTCCAACGCGCCTTGGAAAAGCTGCACGGTTTCGGCCTCATCAAGTAGGCCATAAGAGTAATTCCACGGCATGAGCAGCATCGATGGCGCGAACCGGTGGCCCTTGGTGTGCGAAGCCTCCCACACATGCAGCGGCCCAAATTGTGGCTCCACGGCAGCTGCCAGCGGACGCCCCTTGATCGCGCAGCACACATCGCGCTTCGAGTGCGTACAGATCAGCAACATCGGATCGTCCATGCGCTGCGCATTATTTTTGCCCGGCCCGCTTAAATCAAGGTCCAAAACATCGGCCGGCGAGTCCACCACCAGGTGCTCAATAATTGAGGCCTCAGCAAAAACGAGAAAAAGATTATGCTTTTCGACGTTTCGCCCCTCCCGCCCCGGCTTCCTAATTAATTGCAGACCCATTCCGGAAGCTTTCAGGTGCCTCTTCAATTGATCAGTCAACTCAGGATCAAATGTTCCGCCATCTAAAACATCGCGGCTCCACGAGCCAGCATGTTCAAGGAGAACAAACCCAGAACCTGTTTTTGCCGTTCCCGGCAGGGGTTCAACATTGACGTCAGAACAGCGAAGAGTCATGTCCTCTACCCTAGTATCGCCGCCTCCATCTGATGTCTGGGGTGTCTGTAATTTTCACGTCTCCTGGCGTTTTTAAGACGAATTACAACAATTCGTTCACGATTAAGCCAAATTGGGCGTCTTGCTTAGGTTTCGGGGGTGACCCAGGGTTACGGTGTGTGCATGATTGTGCAGCCAACTTCTCATTCAAAGCATCGTGCCCGCCTGAAGACTCTAGCGATTGTCGGCGCTAGCGCGTTGACTCTTGCGGGTTGTGGAACCTCCAATTCCACCACCAACGATGCTTCTTCTGTAACCCAAACTATGTCCGCGACTGCGGATGGCGCACAGTTGTCCAATGAAGCCTCCACTGGCCCAACTGCTTTGGGTGAAGCCGATGTTGCTATGAAAACTCTTCGACCTGAGGCCCCTGCACAGCTCATGGTCACCGATGTTCGGATCGGTTCCCACAATGGTTTTGACCGCGTGGTGTTTGATCTCACCGGCGAGGGCAGCCCTGGTTGGTTTATTGATTACACCTCCAACCCCACCCAGCAAGGTAGCGGAAATACCATCAACTTCTCTGGCGACACTGCGCTGAACGTGAACATCGATGGCACTGTTTATCCTTTTGATTTAGGTCTTGAGGATCCAGCGATCGGCACCGTGGATGGTTCCGGCAGCATCGTGTCCCAGGTGGTAAGCGCAGGTACTTTTGAGGGTCGCTCCCAGTTTGTCATCGGACTTAACGGCAAGCACCCATACTCTGTTACTGAGTTGCAAGATCCTCACCGTCTCGTTGTGGATGTTCTAGCGCAGTAGTTTTCTAATACGTGGCCTCAATTCGCCACTTGTTGTCTTTCCACATCAACAACCACGCGCTCAACTGCCTTTCTTCAGATACAGCCCGCCCCACCACTTGGAGGCGGGCATATTTTGTACCCGTTTTCTCCCACCACCTATCATCCACCGGCCACGGCCCAGCCCACGCGGTGATTAAATAACGGGCCGGCCCCCACGACAAGGCATACGGTGACGAGCTGAGCAATGCCTCTGCGGTGACGTAAATACGCTGCCCTTCTGTATCAATCATGGTCACTTGCGAGGCCGGGTGGTTGATCCCACCGCCCAACCGAGCAGGCAGCGGACCTGGTATTTTCCCTGGCCACGACCCCGATGGATTGCGGATAGCATCACGTTTTTCACCATAGGGAACAAAATGAATGCGTTCTTCTACTCCCCGACCACCAGCCGGAACAGGCTGCAGCACCGCATCCACGCCCAAGCTTGATTGCACACGCTCAATGACTTGTCTGGCCACATGCTGCTGGCTGCGCCCCGTATCCCACAATCCGCCGCTGGCCATATCCGGTGGCACACATTCCAAAGGAATAAGCCACAACGCCGTAATCCCATCGTGCTCATTCGGATCATCGGAATGCGCACCGCGCGCAGTCAACCAACCATCCAACTGCCAACGCACCCGATCCGCAGTTGCCTGTTCCGTTAAAGGTTCACCGGTACGCCAAATTCTGCTCACCGTATCACCAGTACTGAAATCGGCTGTGACCTTGAGCAATTGGCACACCACGCCACCTTTGCTCAGCAGTTGATGCAGGCGCGAGGCAAGGTTGCGCGCAACAAACGAGGCGGCGTCGACACGCAAAATAGGCTCCTCCGGCACATGCGAAACCTCCCAATCTGCATGCGTGATCGGTGGCGCGACCTTACGATCGTGCCTGGCACGCGCAATGTTGTGACACCGCAGACCAGCGTTGCCGAAACGCGTCGCCACGGCTTCTACAGGCAGTTCCGCCAGCTCACCGAGCGTGCGCATGCCCAGATCCGCCAGCGCGCGCACCACCTCCGCCTCACAACCCAGCGCTTCCTCGGCCGCCAGCACGCCCAGGGGTTGCTGCTGTAAAAAGCTTCTCGACGCCTCCCTCTTCACCACAGTCCCACCATTCGCCCTCGCCGCGATGACGGCCGTCGTGATCTCATCCGCAACCCCGGCGAAAACGTCGATGCCTTGGCGCAGGACGGCGTCGATAAGCATCTGAGCAGCGATGTCCTCTGAACCGTAATAGCGCGCGGCAGCTCCCGCATCGACCGCGACCAGACCCGGACGAAGCACCTCGACGCTGGAGGCAACCTCACCGAGCGATGCCACGATGCCCTCGAACATCCGGGCATCACGATCTGCATCCGCGTCAACAACCTCCAGCTCAGGGCACACAGCCTGCGCCTGCCGAACCTTCATCCCACGACGCACCCCACGCTTGCGCGCAGCCACGCCACACACCTGGATGCGGTAATGCGCAGCAATCGCCACAGGTTTATTGTGCGCGGGAGCATCTTCATCCAAATGAACCGCCTGCACAGGCCAATCCGGAAACCACAATGCCATCACCCGCGTCATGGGACCGCCCGCAACGTTGTTGGCTGTTCAGGTTCAAGCAATGCTGCATCCTGAGGCCTACTAATCAGGACTTTTCCGCTGCGCACACCGTGAGTTTTCGACACCGCCCGCACCTGCATTTCAACGCCACGAATACGCCCACTACCTGCACCAATTCCAACATAATCAGTGATCTCTGCATCCACCGACAGCGCCGGCGCCGCTACCTTCGTGCCAACCATCACCAACGCAGCAGTCCCCTGTCTCAGCTTTCCCAGCAGTGGTCTAGCCCTAGTTGGCGACAGTGAAATCTCCGGGCCTTTGTACACGACCACATCCAGCCCCTCACACAGCACCGCTGCCACATTCAGTGGCTCCGTACCAGGATTTGGAATAGCAATGATGTTCTCGCACACACCTCCGGAATCAATCACCCCAGCGTAAGCCAAATCCTTCCACCCAATCACCGCAGCGTGTCCACCCTGGGCAGTAATATGAGCCAGGAAGTCCACCACCACAAGCGGCTGTTCAACCAAATGAGTAACCGCACGACGCGGCAAACCACCCCCAGGGAAAAGACCAGAAAAAGCGGAAGGAACTGCAACTATGTCCTGTTTTTCGGCGAGAGAATCCTGCTTTTGTTCAGCACTTTCTTCCACCGACGGCTCAAACTTTGGCACCGCAGCACCCATGGTGGACATGCGTGAACGCAACGCATCAATGCGCTCCGCTCTACTTAATCCCGAAAGGTCAGGGAGCGACACCGGAGTGCCATCTCCCCACAACTTTCGAACACCTGTTCCACTCATGAGTTCCAGTAAACACTCATTTTCAGCGGCGTGCAACAAGCCTGTTCGGGAGGGGCTGGTGTGAGAAAAGGGGTGGTTGTTACACCCGTTTAACAGGCCCCCTAAGAAAAACATTTCTTTAGATAAGCTAATGACAAAAAGTATCCAAAATTGAGGATTTTAGATGCATAAAGAATATCTAGAGCAACTTATTGCAGGAGAGCCACTTAGCGGATTCCTCTATACAAATGAAGGAACTAGTAGTTTCAGAATTCCTGGATGCTTGACTCTCAATCCCAATGGTCAGGTAGTCATGAAACTCATCCTGGAGGAAGATTCACCGATAAAAGCAGGAATAGATAAAACCACACTCGCTGTAGTAAATGGGCAAACAGTCCCCCCACAAGAGATCCCTCAAATCGGTTTCTTTGAAAGCATAGGCGGAATTCTTACTCTCATACAGACGGGTTCTCCCTTTCAATGGAGGCACCTCGTGGGTCGACCAATCGAATTTAACTTTTCTCCTCAGTACGTAGTCGCCGGGACGCTGTTAGAAGATTACTGGAAGACACCTGCTTCACTACGCGCCGAAATCGGTGGGCTAGCTCAATGGATGCACGATGTACACATAACCAGATCAATTTCACTAAACAGTGAAAAAGATGAACGGACTGGGAATGAAAAGGTTCGTTTGGAGACAATCGATTTTCCGTCTTTCCGGTATAAATTAAATGCACCTAAAACTGATCAGATAATCACCATCAGACCACTAAAAGAGCACTTTCGAAGTCGTGATACTGATGAAATTGGCATACGATTCCGAACAGTAGTTGAAACTGAAAACGACTCGGCTTCCACTTGGGAAGAATTTTTACATTCACTCAATCGATTTCAGGATTTAGTGAACTTACTTTCCTGGAGATCATTCACATCCAGTAATTTAGAAGGAGCATTCTTTCAAAATCCCGATAACAATTTAGCGTTCTGGGAGCAGTTAGGAATAGAACCACCGACACCGGTAGGTCCGTGGCTAAAACTCTTCAATAGCCAATTCCCCGCAACCTTCGGTTCGCCGAAAAAAAGACAATCAACCGAATTCATTCTTCCCTTTGCGGACTTTAATGAAGAGAGCTTAACAAAGTGGATTCAATTGCGAGAAGAAAAAAGCCATCCACTAGAGCTATTTCTACAAGTAATTAATCAGCCACAAATGGCACCGTCAGTCAAGGCGCTTCAGCTTGGTGCTGGATTAGAATCTCTCGGTTTTAAAATAAGGGAAGCTAAAACATCAAAGAAAAAAGCAGACAAACTACATGCTCGTCAACTTTTTGAGCTTGTTGCCGAACCTGCACTACGTATCTTCCCTGATGAATTCGAAACGTGGGCAACAGATGTAAATGAAGCTTATCAAGCAATGAAACACCTAAACAGAAAGCTACCTTTAACATCAAAAATAGCCGAAACAAATGATAGAACAAGTCTCATCGTACAAATCTGGCTAGCTAACGAACTTGGAGCCTCAGATAGTTCGATCAAAGCCTATGTTCAGGAGCAGCCACGATTACGTTCAAGGTACGCCAAAATACCGGATCCTTCTTTCCTTCACCTTGACAACACTGATGAAATCAGCACAGAGCTCCGTTCATAAAGCCGCTCGTTTTCCTTTTCAGCAAAACTGAATGGATGTGGACAAATCAGTACCAGCCAAGGTGATCTACCCCTGTTCAGTAAACACCTTACGATGATCCCAACAGATCCTAGTACCATTAATGCGCAAACGACCTTGACGTCAGCTCCTGTGTCTAGGCAACCGGATACTTAAACCCAGATTCAACCTCTATTTCGGGTCTCAAAACCCAGTCAAAAACCAGTCCTAACAACCCCATGTATCCGACATCGTCACGCTATCCTAGGTGAAGAGATATAGTTATTTTCATGAAAACAAGCTGGAAGTTTCCTGCGTTCCTCACTGTGGCCCTATCCTTGAGCTCAATTATAGCTGGCTGCTCAAACAGCACTCTGGATCAAGAGGCTGCTCCTGTAACAATCACTACCACTTCTATCTCAACGCAAGTCACCACCGTCACTGAAACTGTCGAGGTAGAAGCTTCAGCTATTCCTACCCCTGAAGAACAAACTGCAGCAACGGTGGCAACAACGCCAATACGCGTTAGCCAGCAAGATCAAATCTATGGCCAGGTGATACGTGGTTATGGAGTAGATATTACTGATGAACAAGTTTCCCAGGTGGGTGGTCCTGTATGTAATTCTTACGATGCAGGTGGCGGGTTAGATGCAGCCCTTGGAATCGTTGAATCCGTCACAGGGTATACCGGATGGCAGGCCACAAAGATTGTCCAAGGAGTTGTTGTTGGTCGCTGCTCCCAATACGCAGATCTGACTTATTAAACTCTCTTTAACTGTGCACCCTCCTATTTTTTGGGTGCGCCTCATCTACTGACTCTTAAGTGCCAACAGAATAGCCTCAATCGTGAAGATGAACGCTAACAAGCCACGGTGCTATTGCAATCACGAAGTCCGATAGCTGTGTATATAGGTTGGCCAGAGACTTAAACCTGCGACCATAATAAAAACCGTTAGTGCTGAAAGCACAAAAGTTTTCGGTAAATCCCCCAAAGCCCCCCATCTCTAGAAACTCATAGAGGTCCGAACCCCACTGCCTCAATTAAAGATCCGCGAGGACACACTCTGCGATCTTAGTAACAAGCCAAGCTTTCATTTGTTATTCACAAATTCATGCAACTCGTGCTGCTAGAGATTCTCAGGTAAGACCACCGCAAATAGGGTTCAGACTACAACCCCGACACGATCGATACCTGCCTTTTCGCAGTTATCCCCTTTAAATTAACTGCCTGAATCAAAGCATCCAAGACCATTAAAGACCTACACCACATCTCCTACTGAAGTCTCCGATACTCTTAGAATTATGGATCCGATGAACAGCTACAACACCATGAAGTCCCACGTCACCCCAATTCCAACGCCGGTGAGCGTGCGGCTGAGTAGCTCGGTATTAGTAGGTGCTGCCATCGCTTCATTAACCACTGATCTAGCCCCAGCAGTGAAATTTTCTGTCACTGGAGTTGGTCTGGCGCTAGCCCTGCTCATCGCTTTCGCGCATCCTTACCGTGGGGAGATGAGGATGTACCGCTTCCAAAACAATATTTCCCCAGTCCCCACTATCGGCCAGGTCATGCCACTATTTTTCACATGGCTGGCGCTGATGCTTGCACCGATTATTTCAGGAGCGCCATTGTGGGCAACGATTCTAGTGTTCCTGGCAGCTACCGCCTGGATGTATCTCACGTTCCCCCACGTGGATGGCAGCCGGAAGCTGGCGTTCGCTGAAGGCCCCCGCCGTAACACCTAAGCGGTTCTCGCTTCAGCACATCACCTAAGCAAAATACCTACAGCAAGTCCACCTACCCAAGCAGAAACTAGAAGCCCCTCTTCTTTTTCTGCTTTTCTTGTTCTTCTAGGACCTGTTTGTTGCGGCGCCCCATTTCGATCAACTTGAGGTTTGCCCAGTTGTAGAAGCTGTGGCCGAGGATGAAAATCGCCCAGATGAAGAACAAAATAGGGATCGCGTACCAGTATGAGAAACCGGATTGCCACATCACCAAGACGGTGAAAATAACACTGAACAGCAGTGTTCGGGTGGGTTGGAAGGTGAATTTCGCTTGGCTTTGATCGATCTGTTTATCAGCCGAAGCTGACCTCCCAGCCCCACCCCGAGAACCAGCGCCACTCTTTTTAGCCGCCATTAGTCAAGATCCCTCGAGTGAGCCCACCGGGTCAACGCGTGGCGGTTGGATTGCTGGGTTTTTCGCAGAATGTTTGAGGCGTGGGTTTCCACGGTTTTAACGGAAATGAACAGTTCTTTGCCGATTTCTTTGTAGGTGTAGCCGCGGGCTAACAGGCGGAGGACTTCGAGTTCGCGGCGGGTGAGGGCGTCGACAACTGGGTCGTCGAGGATTTTTCCGGATTCTACGGCGGCGTCTTTTTCGGGTGCGTCAACAATGCCTGCGCCAGCTGCGGAGTCGGGTGCGGCGAAGGCGTCGAGGACGAAGCCTGCCAGGCGTGGTGAGAAGAATGCGTCGCCGGATTTCACGCGGTTGATGGCTTCGACGAGTTCTTCACCGGAGATCGATTTGGTCACGTATCCCCTGGCACCGCCACGGATGATGGCGATGACATCTTCAGCTGCGTCAGAGACACTGAGTGCCAAGAAGATGGTGTCCACATCGGAGTCGTTGATCTGCTGGAGCACTGCGAGGCCGCCGCCGTCGGGCATGTGGACGTCGAGAAGCACGACCTCTGGTTTGCTTGCCTTGATGCCGGCTACGGCGTCGGCCACCGTCCCTGCTTCGCCGACTACTGTGACGGCGTTGCCTAGTTCTGCTTTGACGCCGGAGCGAAACACGGAGTGGTCATCGACCAAAAACACATCAACCATGCCTTTCAGGTTACAGCCCCGAAGACACGCGCGTACGACCAACTACACATCCATGGTGATTGCCACTTCGGTGCCTTCGCCGATTTCAGATTTGATGCGTACTTTTCCGCCGGCTCGTTCGACGCGGCCTTGGACGGATTCGGCGAGTCCGTGGTGCCCATCGGGGATGTTGTCGGGGTCGAATCCTGCACCGCGGTCGCGGACGAAAATGTTCAGTTCGCCGAGCATGATTTCGGCGTACACATCGGCGGTTTCCACGCCGGCATGCTTGGCCACGTTCACGAGTGCTTCGCGGACTGCCATCACCGCTGCCTGCGTTTTCTCAGTCAGCGCTTCATCGGTTCCCACAGTCACAGGCACGATACGCAGGGCGTAAATATCCTCGACTTCACCGCAGGCGCGCTCCAACGCAGTAAAGACAGTGCCGGTTGTTTGAGGTGTTTTATCTTGGGAATCAAACAGCCATTGACGCAGCTCGCGTTCCTGCCCGCGGGCCAGGCGGGCGACTTCGGCGGGGTCGTCGGCACGCTTTTGAATCAGCGCCAAGGTCTGCAGTACCGAATCATGCAGGCGGGAAGCAATATCTGCGCGCTCAGCAGCTGCGGCTTTTTCCGCGCGCTCCTCGCCCAGCTGATCCCACATCCGCACCCACAGCGGAACGCCCAGCGCAGCCACACCCACCAGCGTGAGCACCACGGCCACCAGCGCCATGACGAAGCCGTCCTGGGTGCTCCAATTCATCACGATCAGCACGATTGCCACCAGCATCAGCACACCGCCGGTGGCAATGATCAGCAGATTCGGGCCGGATTCCACCCCGCGGTCATACGCCAGCCACACCATCAACAGGCCCACACCAACCACGCCGATGGGCACCAACGTGCCCACCGCGAAGCCGGTGCTCAGCATCACCGACGCCGCAGCACCACCGATAGCGAGCAGCACCAGGCACCACGACACCCAGCGCTTGCTTGTCGACGCCTCCCCACTCCCCTTTTTCTCAATGCGCGTAAAAATCCAAATCAAGGCATACGCAAAAAGACCCGCACCGCTCAGCAACGCCGCAAAAATCAGCAGCGCACGAACCCAAAACACCGACACATTAAGATGCTTTGCCAGCCCCGATGCGACACCCGCAACAACCCGGCCATCTCTTGACCGGGTAAACGTGGGATATAAAGGCACCGCTTGCCCCGCAGGTTGCGGAGTGTAAGGCGTGGGCGTGTTACTCATATCTTCGATCATGTCATGCCCCTGCGACACCAAACCATCGGGGAAGACCCTGAACGCCACCTTTTCAGGGCTTTCCCCCATTCACTTATCAGCCTCAACACTCCACAATAGAGTCTATGAGTACTTTTCAGGAGCCCCACCACAACCAGGGATTCATCCCTTTTGCCCAACCTGGTTATGAAGCTCCAACACCACACCTTGCAACTGGTACTTTTCAGCAAATGTGGCAGACCCGCCCCGCACGCATTCCTGCCAAGCAAGGTGGTCACGCCAAAGTAGCTGGTGTCTGTGAAGGCATTGGTGTGCGTTATCAAATCGACCCGGTGCTCATTCGTCTATTTTTCGTGGTCACTGGTGTCTTCGGCGCCGGTGTCGCAGCCTATCTCATTGCATGGCTGTGCATGCCCCGCTACTCCGTTCCGGTCTCCCCCATCGAAGCTCTCTGGACACCGGGCCACCCCAAAGATCGTACCCACGGCTGGTGGCTGGTCATCGCGTTCTTTATGTTCTCAGGTGTTTTATCCTCCGGCGCTGGAGGAATATTCGGCCCAGCAGCAGCCATTACTTACCTTTGCCTTTTAGCCATGTGGTGGGCGTTGCATAAGAAACAACCACTTCCACCCCGCGGACTACTCACCACTGAATTCACTGTTTCTGAGGATGCCACCATGAAAAACGAAGATCTCTACCCACAACCCCAACCAGATCTAAGCACTATCACCCCCGTTGAGGGCTACTATGCACCCTTCGCGCAACAAACCCCCGAAGCGCCTCATTGGGATCCACTTGCCCAAAACCAATACAACACCTGGGATGTACAAGTCCCTCCACAAAAGCCTCAGAAAAAGCGCCATGTGTGGCCATGGATTGTCGGCGGTGTAGTTGGTACCGGAGTTGTCATGAGCGCCCTCGCAGGCCTGTTTATTTCAAATATCGATCCCATCTACTTTGAAGACGACCCTGGAATCGGCGATGTCAATCTCATCCCCACCAACGATGAACTCCTCAGCAGCTACACCTCTGGCGTGGGTGAAATGAACCTCGATTTCAGCCACCTCACCCAATTGGATCAGGAACAAAACATCCAAATCACCTCAGGGATCGGCGAAGTCATGGTCACCCTGCCCGATGATGTGCCCGTGAGCCTAAGTTGTACCGCCGGTGTGGGCACAGCGCGCTGTGATGTTGGAGATCTCACCGCCCACAATGCTGATCTAGAAGGTCCAATGCTGAATCTGGTTGTGAACTCTGGAATTGGCGATGTGAACGTGGAATTCGCTGATCAGAATGACTAGCCCGACCCTATGTGAGTAGTCGATTTAGCAAAACCAGACACGCGTGCCAAGAACTTCCTTTTGCTTGAAGTTTTGGCACGCCTGTCTGGCTCCAAGTCCTCATAACCAAACACACGTGCCAAAGATTCAGATTTTTGAGGACCTTTGGCACGCCTGTCTGGTTTTGCAAAAACAATCAAAAATTCCACCCCAGGGCCGATAAAAAGTGCCCTCTCAGAATCGATTCTAAGAGCCTCCCAGCCTCACTTGGAGGCATCTACTCAACTGAAGAATCGGACTCCTTAAATGGGAGACAATTAGTCCAGCTGTCCGCGCAGCTCTTCACTCAAGTTGGCAAGCTCAGACAGGTCATCCTCATCGAAGCGATCTGCTGCTGCGTGGTCTTCTGGGGAGAGCGCAAAATACTTCAATGCGGTGTTGATTTGGGTGTTCTCCTTGGATTCAACATGCAGCCGGATCGATTTATCAGCTCCCCCAAGCTCACCCAGATTCACGCCACCTGTTGCTTTGTTTTCAGCCATCAACACGGATAGCGCTGCAACCAGCAGGAATGCGTCGCCGTAGCCGTCAATCTCAGTGTCGGTGTAGTTTCCCGAGAGTCCGTCTAAACCTAAATCCCCGAACAGGGTGTGAACCTCAATGGGATCGCCGGAAGCTTGTGCCAGGTATGAAACGAGTGCTGTGGCTTCTTCGGTTTTTCCAAAGTGGGGTGCCCAATAGGTTTCTAGGATTTCGCTCATCGGGTCTCTCCTGCTTTCTGATTTGGCAATAATAGAATCATTCCCAGCATACGCCCAAAAAGTTCCAGAAAACCCGGAGAAATGGGAAAAGCGACAATCTCCAATAAGGTGATTGCCGCTTAACGAAGGCTCATTTAAGGCCTACTCCCATTCGATGGTTCCTGGTGGCTTGGAGGTTACGTCCAAAACCACGCGGTTCACATCTGGAACTTCGTTGGTGATGCGGGTGGAGATCTTCTCCAGAACCTCGTATGGAAGTCGAGTCCAGTCAGCCGTCATGGCGTCTTCGGAAGACACTGGGCGCAGCACGATTGGGTGTCCGTAGGTGCGGCCATCGCCTTGAACACCAACAGAGCGGACATCTGCCAGGAGGACTACTGGGCACTGCCAGATCACTCCGTCAAGGCCAGCTGCTGTCAGCTCGGTGCGTGCGATCAGGTCAGCGTGGCGGAGGGTTTCTAGGCGATCTTCGGTGACTTCACCGATGATGCGGATACCAAGTCCTGGTCCTGGGAATGGCTGGCGGCCAACGATTTCCTCAGGGAGGCCAAGTTCACGGCCAACGGCACGAACTTCGTCCTTGAACAGATCACGCAGTGGCTCAACGAGCTTGAATTCCACGTCGTCTGGCAGTCCACCGACGTTGTGGTGGCTCTTGATGTTTGCGGTACCAGATCCACCACCGGATTCCACGACGTCTGGGTACAGGGTGCCTTGAACCAGGAAGTCCACGGTGGAACCTTCTGGTGCATCTTCCAGCACACCGGCAACTGCGCGTTCGAAGGAACGGATGAATTCAGCACCAATGGCTTTGCGCTTTGCTTCTGGTTCGGTAACGCCTGCAAGCTTGGACAGGAATGCTTGACGCTCATCGACGGTAACCAGCTTGGCGCCGGTTGCTGCGACGAAGTCCTTTTCAACCTGCTCGCGCTCACCGGCACGAAGCAGACCGTGGTCAACAAAGACACAGGTCAAACGGTCGCCAATAGCGCGCTGAACCAGTGCACCTGCGACTGCGGAGTCCACACCACCGGAAAGGCCACAAATAGCGCGGCCATCTTCGCCGATCTGCTCGCGGACCTTCTCGATGAGTTCTTCAGCGATGTTTGCTGCGGTCCAGTTTTGCTCTAGACCTGCGATCTCAGTGAGGAAGCGGGTCAGAACTGCCTGGCCGTGTGGTGAGTGCAATACCTCTGGGTGGTACTGCACGCCAGCCATTTTGCGTTCCTTGTTTTCGAAAGCTGCGACAGGCGCACCTTCGGAGGACGCGGTGACTACGAAACCTTCTGGGGCTTCAGAGACGGCGTCGCCGTGGCTCATCCACACCTTGTGGCAGGCTTCGAGGCCTTCGTGGAGGACGCCACCGGCAACGTTGATGTCGGTGCGTCCGTATTCGCGCTTACCGGTGTTGGCAACGGTGCCACCAAGCGCGTGGGTCATGGCTTGGAAGCCGTAGCAAATGCCAAATACTGGCAATCCGAGATCAAGAATCTCAGCGTCAAGGGATGGTGCTCCCTCGGCATACACGGAGGATGGGCCACCGGAAAGGACGAGGGCTGCTGCATTTTTAGCGCGCACATCGTCTGCGGTGGCGGTGTGCGGGATGACTTCGGAGTAGATGCCGGCCTCACGCACACGACGTGCGATCAGCTGCGCGTACTGTGCGCCGAAGTCAACGACGAGTACTGGGCGATGATTTGTCTGAAGGCTCACAAGAACTCACTCTACTAGACGAGCCTCCAAATAAGATTCTTTGGCCACATGGGCGAGGGTTCGTCGAAAAGCTTTAATGGCTGGATGCCTCTGGCGCCCTTCCCTGACCGCGGTGTAGAGCGTGCGCGTGGGGTTGTCGGGCAGCGGCTGAATGTGCACGCCTTCCAGCATCGGGGTGAGCAGTGTGGGGGAAAATGTCACGGCCAAGCCGCTGCGCACGAGGTGTGCTTGGAGCATGGGATCACTGGTTTCAAAGGTCACTCGGGGCTCAAACCCGGCGCGCCGGCAGAGCCGGTGGACCCAGTCGCCCGCGGGAAGGTCGGGTGGATCGATGGCGATGGGGATGTCGCGGAGTTCTGGCAGGGTGAGGCCGGAGTATGGGCCGCTTGCTGGGGTGACGAGCAGCATGGGGTCTTCGAAGAGGACTTCGCGGTGAATGCTGGCCTCAACAAGGGGGACTTCCACGGGGTATTCCTCACCGAGTGCGACGTCGACGCGGCGGGCGCGGAGTTCTTCGAGCGCTGCGGTGACTTCTAGTTGGGAGATTTCTACTTGCAGGTGTGGGTATTTCTCGGTCAGGCGCGCGATGGCTTTCGGGGCAAGGGTGAACAGCAGGGATTGGAAGGAGGTGACTTTCAGCGTTCCGGATACTTCAGACATCGAATCTAGGACGGCTGCGCGGGCGTGATCGACTGCTGCCATGATCGCATGTGTTTCTGAGGCCAACACTTCGCCTTGTTCTGTGAAGTAGAGGTTTCGGCCGCTTTTTTCAAAGAGTTTCACACCAATTTCTTTTTCCAGCAGCGCCATTTGTTGGGAGATGGCAGAACGACTGTAGTTCATGGATTCCGCCACGGCTGTAATCGTTCCCAGGCGGTGGAATTCCTGCAGGATGTGTAAGCGGTTGAGATTGAGCACGACACCTCCAAAATTGTTCAGTATTACTTAACTATAGTTGGCTGTTTTTCGAGCTAGTCCTTAAAGGTTTCTTTGGCAATAATCAAGGGCATGAATAAACAGTCCGCTGCAGTGTTGATGGTGATGGGTTCCGCCCTATCCCTGCAATTTGGTGCTGCCATTGGAACGCAGCTTTTCCCCCTCATCGGCCCCTGGGCTGTCACCTCTTTAAGGCTGTTCATCGCAGGCTTGATCATGTGCCTGGTGATCCGCCCGCGACTTCGTTCCTGGACTAAAAAACAATGGATCGCCGTGCTGCTGTTGGGATTATCTCTTGGCGGAATGAACAGCCTGTTTTACGCATCCATCGAACTCATCCCGCTGGGCACCGCCGTGACCATTGAGTTCCTCGGCCCCCTGATTTTCTCCGCGGTGTTAGCCCGCACGCTGAAAAACGGATTGTGCGTGGCTTTAGCGTTTCTCGGCATGGCACTGCTGGGTATCGATTCCCTCAGCGGCGAAACCCTTGACCCACTCGGCGTCATTTTCGCAGCCGTCGCAGGAATCTTCTGGGTGTGCTACATCCTGGCATCAAAGAAAATCGGCCAACTCATCCCCGGAACAAGTGGCCTCGCCGTCGCACTGATCATCGGCGCAGTAGCAGTATTTCCGCTGGGTGCCACACACATGGGCCCGATTTTCCAGACCCCAACCCTACTCATCCTGGCGCTTGGCACAGCACTTCTCGGGTCGCTTATCCCCTATTCGCTGGAATTATCGGCACTGCGCCGACTCCCCGCCCCCATTTTCAGCATTCTGCTCAGCCTCGAACCGGCATTCGCCGCCGCCGTCGGCTGGATCCTGCTTGATCAAACCCCCACCGCGCTCAAGTGGGCCGCGATCATCCTTGTCATCGCGGCCAGCATCGGCGTCACGTGGGAGCCTAAAAAGATGCTTGTCGACGCGCCCCTCCACTCAAAAACGCAACGCGAAGAGGCGAGTACACACACCTAGTTAACGTGCAGGCTTACCTTTTGGAAGCTCTTCAAATCGGTGTAGCCACACTTAGCCAGCGCACGCTTTAATCCACCTTCGAAGTTTTCCACACCCCACGGCATCGTAGACGGACCATGCAGAATCTGCTCCAAGCTTGGTGCTTGTTCATCCAAGTCCACGGACTCAGTGACCACACCGCGTGGGAAACGAGGGTGCGCTGCCACTGCTGGCCAGAAGTAGCCCTTTCCAGCAGCTTCTTTAGCGCGAGCCAACGGTGAACCCAGCACCACAGCATCTGCGCCACAGGCAATAGCCTTGACTACATCACCGGAGTTTTCAATGCTTCCATCTGCAATGATGTGCACATAACGACCACCGGTTTCATCCAGGTAATCACGGCGTGCCGCAGCGACATCGGCAATCGCAGTGGCCATGGATACCTCCATGCCCAAAGCTAGGCTGTTGGTGTTCTCGCCGCCACCGACGATGATGCCCACAGCACCGGTACGCATCATGTGCAGCGCGGTGGTGTAATCGTTCACGCCACCAGCGATGACAGGAACATCCAAAGAACCGATGAATTCCTTTAGGTTCAGGGCCTCTCCACCGGTGTTGACGTGCTCTGCAGAGATCAGGGTGCCCTGGATAACCAGCAGATCAGCACCTGCCTTGATGACGATTGGTGCGATCTCACGAACATTTTGTGGAGACACGCGCACAGCAACGATCTCACCGGAATCACGAACCTGCGCAATGCGCTCACTCAGCAGCTCAGTATCCAGTGGCGCTGCGTGCAGCTCCTGAAGAGTGCGAGTGGCTGCAGCCTGGTCGCCTTCCTCATACGCAGCAATCACCTTTGCGATCGCCTCATCGAGATCAGCATGGCGACCCCACAGACCCTCAGCGTTGATCACGCCAAGGCCACCCTGCTTGCCCATTTCAATGACAAACTCAGGGCTTGCCAATGCATCACTTGGGTGATTCATGAACGGCAGATCAAACTTGTAGGCGTCAATATGCCAAGTGGTGTCGACATCTTTGGATGAACGGGTGCGGCGGCTAGAAACGACAGAAATATCGTCCAAGCTGTAGGTGCGTCGTGCCTCACGGCCGATACCGATTTCAACGTGGTCACGCATTGTGACGGGCCTCCCTTAAATGGTCGTATACGACGAAGACTTTACCCGAGATACGCGACACAACCAGAAACAGCCCGATTTCAATGAAGAAATCGGGCTGTTTAAGTGAGCAAAATCTAGTGGTAGTTAGGAGCTTCCACAGTCTGCTGGATGTGGTGCGGGTGGGATTCCTTCAGACCCGCGCTGGTGATCTGCACGAAACGAGCGTTGTGCAGCTCTTCAATGGTGGAGGAACCGGTGTAGCCCATTGCTGCACGAAGTCCACCGACCTGCTGGTGAATGATGTCTCCGATGGGACCGCGGAAAGGCACGCGACCTTCGATGCCTTCTGGAACGAGCTTGTCTTCGCTCTTAACGTCAGACTGGAAGTAACGGTCCTTGGAGTAGGAACGCTTCTCACCACTAAGTCCACGGCCCTGCATAGCGCCCATGGAGCCCATGCCGCGGTAACGCTTGTACTGCTTGCCGTTGATGGTGATGGTCTCACCAGGAGCCTCAGCGGTACCAGCCAGCATGGAGCCCAGCATCACGGAGTTAGCGCCAGCAGCCAAAGCCTTAGCGATATCACCAGAGAACTGCATGCCGCCATCGGCGATGATAGGAACGCCAGCCTTGTGAGCTGGAACAGCTGCCTCCATGATCGCAGTGATCTGAGGTGCACCGACACCTGCGACAACGCGAGTGGTGCAAATAGAACCTGGGCCAATACCCACCTTGATAGCGTCTGCGCCAGCTTCAATCATGGCCTGCGCAGCCTCGCGGGTCGCCAAGTTGCCGCCAACGATATCGACCTTGGGGAACGCCTTCTTCACGCGGGACACCATGTCCAAAACTCCACGGCTATGGGCGTGTGCAGAGTCTACGACCAAAATGTCGACGCCGGCGTCGGCAAGCGCACCAGCTCGCTGGAATGACTCCTCGCCCGTGCCGATGCCAGCCGCAACCAGCAGACGACCTGATGCATCCTTGGATGCGTTCGGGTGCTGCTCAGTCTTAACGAAGTCCTTCACCGTGATCAGACCGACAAGCTTGCCGTCCTTTGCGATGATAGGAAGCTTCTCCACCTTGTTTGCAGACAGCAAAGCAAGAGCCTGCTCCTTGGTGACGCCCTCTTCAGCAACAACCAAAGGCATTGGGGTCATAACTTCAGCGACACGACGGTTCATGTCGCTTTCAAAACGCATATCGCGGTTGGTGCAAATACCAACCAACTTTCCGGCCTCATCAACAACAGGCAGACCGGAAATGCGGAAACGTGCACACAGATCATCCACTTCTTGGATGCTCATGTCAGGAGTACAGGTAACAGGATCAGTGACCATTCCAGACTCGGAACGCTTCACCAGCTCAACGTTTTCTGCCTGCTCTTGAATAGACAGGTTGCGGTGCAAAACACCAATGCCGCCATGGCGTGCCATGCCGATAGCCATGCGAGCCTCGGTGACAGTATCCATTGCGGCAGAAAGAATAGGGGTGTTAAGGCGAATATTACGTGTTAACTGCGTCGAGGTATCTACCTCTGAAGGAACAACGTCCGACGCATCTGGAAGCAAAAGTACGTCATCAAAGGTTAATCCAACGAGGGCAACCTTGTTTGGGTTGTCTCCTCCGGTAGAAACTCGGCTCTGGGTTGTCATGTGCGACAGTTCCTCCTCATAGTGTGTCCACAATTATCTAAACTTTAGTAGCTTGTCCTTAAATCGGATAACCGCTGCAGCTCACACGCTATTCCACAACCGGAAATCTGGCAGTGTATTGGGTTTTAGCAACCTCTGCCAATAGGGTGGAAGATGTGAACTTTGATGCGATGATGCCCCGCGACCCGTTTGCCGATGATCCCAATGACCCGGCATCGTTTATTACCGACGATGACCCTTATGATCATCCCGAACCGCTTTCTGAAGAAGAGCGAATCCACGTGAGCCAAGACCTTCGCCTCGTGATGGAATTTAAAAAAGTTTTAGGTCCCCGAGGAATCGAAGGCGTGTTCTTCATGTGCGAGGACTGCGAAGAGTTCCACTACTACGACTGGGACATCATGGCAGCAAACATGCGCGCCACCTTGGCTGGGGAACTCAGCCCCGTGCATGAACCAAGTGCGCAACCCAATATTGATGCCTATGTGCCGTGGGACTACTGCATTGGTTACCTAGACGGACTTGAAGCCAAATAAAAACTGCTAGCAACTAAAGATACGTTGCTAGCAGTTTTTATATTTTTACCTAGTTTCCAGGAGTCTGAGGTGGCACAAGTCCAGAGTCACCATCATTGCCGGTTCCTTCACCGCCACCAGTTGAAGGCGTAGAAGTCGGGGCAGCTGTGGTTGTTGGCTCTGGATTAGGAGTCCAGACCGGTGGAGCAACCGCAGTGGTTGTCACTGTCTGTACCTCGGTGGAGGTAACAGTTTGAGTTTCCGTGACCGGTGGTTCCGGACTTGCGGATTCAGTAACCGTTGCAGTCAACGTCTGAGTACCTGGTTCAGATTCAACCGTTCGGGTTGCCTCCGACGGCGCCTTTGGAGGAGGTGCCATGCCATCCAGCATTGCTCGAGCCTGCTCGAGTAGAGCACGTGCCCCTTCCACATCGCCACTAGCTGTACGACTATCAACTTCTTCCAGCGTGGAGGCAAGCTCCACCACGCTTGGAGAATCTTGATTGCCAAACAGCTGCTGATTCATGCCATACAACGGGGAGTTTTCATCAGCGTTGTACACTGCTGCTCCACCGCCTGCGATGACTAGAGTTGCAGCTGCAGCACCCACCAAACCGCTAAGGAATGGGTGAGATTTGCGCTGGGTTGCCGAAGCATCCAGTGAATGAACCCCGCTTGATCCACTCTTGGCACGCTTCTCACGGCGTGCTGCAAGTGGAACAACAGTTGCGGACTCATCTGCATCAGCTGAATTAGTTGCAGTGTTGGGGGTATCAGAAATAGAAACAGGTGCGAATTCTTGGGTTGCAGGGTTTGATGCCTGCATAACCGTGGTGTCCGAAGTGGATTCCACTGGCGAATCCTGATCCTGATCCAAAATTCCAGGGAGCAAAGTAGACCAATCCGGCATTGCTGCCGGCGGCTCCTGAGCTTCCTTTGTTAAATCGAGGAGGAGGCCAGCGAGGGCGTCATCGCCCTCTGAGGGATCAACGCCACGGGACAGGTCAGTCAAAAACGCGTCGTCGTCGAACAGCTGCTTTAGCTGCCCATTAACGTGTTCTTGGCCATCCTGGTCACCACCATTTAGACGTCGAGTCATTACTTGTTCTCCTGCTGCTCAAGTGTGCTTCGAAGTGTCGTGAGCGCCCGGTGTTGGGCAACTCGTACAGCACCAGGGGTGCTGCCCACCATCTCTGCAGTTTCTTCTGCGGAAAGACCAACGATAACTCTCAAGATAAGAATGTCGCGTGCCTTTTCACTCAGTAGATCGAGAAGTTCCCTAACTCTGTTACTTCCATCGCTGACCAGCGCAAAGTCTTCGGGGGTAAAAGTATCTGGTGAAGTTTCTGGGACTTCCTCAATAGGAGTCGATTTATCCCTCGACATCGCCCTGTGAGCATCTGCAACCTTGTTAGATGCAATGCCGTAGACAAACGCCATGAACGGCCTACCCTGGTCGACAAAGTTCTTAATGGAGGTAGCTACTGCCAGACAGATCTCTTGAGCAACGTCTTCTGCCGTTGGCTGCCGTCCACCTCCAATACGAGCGCGAGCATAACGCAAAACAATGGGATGAATAATCTCCATGATCCTTTGCAATGCCCGACGATCGCCTGCCGTTGCCTGTGGCACCAGGGTGGCGAGCTCGCGCTCAGTGTCAGCCAAGATCTCGCACCTTCCTGCATTAAAACTCTAAAAGTTTAATAATAAGACTAGTATAAATCCCTTACGCTTTTACGCAGGGGTCATTCACCCAGTCAGATTTTGGTCCCACGGGTTTTCACCATCCTAGCAACTAGAACCCCTCAAACCCTGATCCCCTCAGAAACTGACAGATAACACCTACTGCTTTAACCCCGTCCTGACCTGCAAAAACAAGTTATCTACAAGAATTCACCGGAGATTCACCTCAACACATAACCGCAGGTCAGAACGGGCGTACTGGCAGGAGTTCGCCTGCATATGGCCATTTAGTCAGCTTTGCTTCACTAACAAGTCACAATTTGTTCATCATTGCGGTCGACACTGTTGTCTCGGGCGAACACCCCACATCAGAGAACGCGATCAAAGCTATAAAAAGTAGCTGACAATAGGGAGTATTTGAAGATGACATTGCCTCACCAGCTTCCAGGGCCAAATGCAGACTTCTGGGACTGGCAGTTGCACGGAACGTGCCGCGGCGAGACCTCCGACGTGTTCTATCACCCGGACGGCGAGCGCGGTCGTGCTCGCCAGCGTCGCGAGCTGCGCGCAAAGGCCATCTGTGCAGCGTGCCCAGTATTGGAATCCTGTCGCAAGCATGCACTAGCTGTAGCAGAGCCTTATGGAGTATGGGGCGGACTTTCAGAGTCCGAACGACTGGTTATCCTTCGCAACAACGAGCGCAAGCAACCAGTAGCAGTTTAAAAGAGCAGACCCGGTCATTGACCGGGTCTTTATTCTTATGCAGAGCTCTTTTGCACAGTAACTCTAACCATCACTTCTGCCCCACAAATAAAAAACACCGCGAAGCAGAAACTGCCCCACGGTGTTTTTCACAGAACTTTAGTGGTGATGATGTCCTGCATGTGCATCGGCTGCTTCTTCTGCAGGCTTCTCAACAACAGAAGCCTCAGTGGTCAGAACCATGCGTGCAACAGAGGTTGCATTCACTACTGCGGAATGGGTGACCTTGACTGGGTCGATGACACCGTCGTTGATCAGGTTTCCGTATTCCAAAGTTGCAGCGTTGAAGCCCTCGCCGTTTGGCAGAGCAGCAGTGCGTGCAACAACAACAGAGCCGTCAAGGCCTGCGTTGGAGGCGATCCAGTACGCTGGCTTGCCCAAAGCAGTAGCCAGTGCGCGAACGCCGACCTTCTGGTCGCCTTCGAATTCTTCGGCGTAAGCCTTCAGAGTCTCAGCGATCTGAACCAAAGCGGAACCGCCACCAGCGATAACGCCTTCTTGTGCTGCTGCGCGAGCAGCGTTGATGGCATCTTCGACACGCAGCTTGCGGTCGTTGACTTCGGTTTCAGTTGCTGCACCAACGCGGATGACAGCAATACCACCGGAGAGCTTAGCCAAACGCTCTTCTGCCTTTTCGCGATCCCAGGTGGAATCGGTGTTGGCGATTTCGCGACGGATCTGGCCGCGACGTGCTTCAACGTCTTCTGCGGAACCTGCACCATCAACGATGATGGTTTCGTCCTTGGAAACGGTGATGCGGCGTGCGGTACCGAAAACTTCTTCGCCAGCTTCGTTGAGGTTGATGCCCACTTCTGGATCCACGACAGTTGCCTTGGTGACAATAGCCAGGTCATCCATGAACGCCTTGCGGCGGTCACCGAAGTAAGGGGACTTCACTGCAACGACCTTGATGGTCTTGCGGATGGAGTTCACAACCAGGGTCTGCAAAGGCTCGCCCTCGACGTCTTCTGCGATGATCAGCAAAGGACGGTTGGACTCCACAACCTTCTCCAACAGTGGGAGGAAGTCTGGGAGGGAAGAAATCTTATTGCGAACAAGCAGCACTGCAGGGTTGTCCAGGACAGCCTGCTGAGTGTCGTTGTCGTTGATGAAGTAAGGGGAAAGGTAGCCCTTGTCGAAGGAAATACCTTCGGTGACCTCGAGAGCAGTCTCGATGGACTGGGACTCCTCGACGGTGACGACACCGTCTTTGCCAACCTTCTCCATTGCTGCAGCAACAATTTCGCCGACAACTTCATCGCGGGATGAAACGGTTGCGACGTTTGCGATTTCCTTGGTGTCAGACACCTCGGTTGCGCGTGCCTTCAGCTCTTCCAGGGTCTTTTCTGCAGCTGCAGCAATACCCTTGTTGAGCTCCATTGGGTTTGCGCCAGCAGCAACGTTGCGTAGGCCTTCAGCAATGAGTGCCTGAGCAAGCAGAGTTGCGGTGGTGGTGCCGTCGCCAGCGATATCGTTGGTCTTAACAGCAACGGACTTCACCAGCTGTGCACCGAGGTTCTCAAAAGGATCCTCAAGGTCGATGTCGCGGGCAATGGTGACACCGTCGTTGGTGACCAGAGGTCCGCCGAATGCCTTATCAAGAACCACATTGCGGCCACGTGGGCCGAGGGTTACCTTGACAGCGTTTGCCAGAGCGTCGACGCCCCGGAGAATGCCTTCGCGGGCGTCCTGGTCAAAAGCAATGAGCTTTGCCATGAACTTATCCCCTACTTCTCGACGATTGCGAGGATGTCACGAGCGGAGAGAAGCAAGTACTCCACGCCACCGAACTTGATTTCGGTGCCGCCGTAACGGGAGAAGATCACAACGTCATCTTCCTTGATGTCCAGTGGGATGCGGTTACCCTTGTCATCGAAGCGGCCTGGGCCAACTGCGATTACGGTTGCCTCTTGTGGCTTTTCCTTAGCGGAATCTGGAATGACCAGGCCGGAAGCGGTGGTGGTCTCTGCTTCGTTGATCTGAACGAGGATCTTGTCCTCAAGCGGCTTGATGTTGACGTTTGCCACGATGAATCCCTCCATGAGAAAAATTTTGTGTGTGCCGGTTGTGGGTTTCCAGCACAGCCGTCGTCGCGGGTGAACAACTGTGTGTCAAACAACCTATTTGGCACTCTACCCCCGAGAGTGCCAGCACTCAACTGTTGAGGGTGCTAAAAATTCACATGGCAGCCAAACTTTAAGCCGTACGCAGGTTATATACAGCGTTGCGCCACAGGTTGAATTCCTCTGGATAATCATCGCGGTAGTTACGAGCGGCGCGAATGCCGTCCTTAATTCGCTCAATTTCATCCAACGTGATGTCTTCGCCTTCGGCACCCACGAAGATCACAGGGCCACAGATTGCAGTGGTCGGATCAGAGAAGAAGGAGCCATCACCGGTAGCAGCGGCGTTGCGGCCAAGGGAGGCTACTGGGTTGGCTGCGGCACCCTCATCTTTTGCGCTGGCGCTGTAGAGAGCGGCGTACAAGGTGCCATCCTCTTGGAAAGCGACAGCGACGCGGCCATCATCGGCACCGCCGAGGAACTTCGCAGCGTTTTCTAAATCAAAGTCAATCGCGCGGTGGGTGAGATCTGTGTTGACAAGAAATCCGTAGGTCATGCCTCTCAATTAACCGTGCGCTTCACGTCTCGGCCACTTGAAAGAAAAGAATTCATACGGAATTCATGCAGAGCTAGACAATTCGCTTCAAATCCACCTTGGCGGTCGCTGCAGGGATGGCATCAGCGATCAAACTTGCGGAGGTCGGCGCAAACCCAAATTCGGTTCGTGCGGCCAACCCAGCAGCAACCGCGTGGATGGTCGCAGCAGGTGCAATCTGGGTGTAAATCGCAGAATCAGACAAGGTCACATCGGGGAAAAACTCCGGCAAGCGGTTTAATTCTGCGTAGCTTTGAGCCAAGTGTGCACCGACAAGACCTGACAACACATCGCCAGAGCCAGGGGTTGCCAACCAGGAATGCCCCGCGTTGATCGCATGCACAAAGTCGTGAGCTGCAATGACGGTGTATTTCCCCTTGAGCAATACGCAACAATCAAATTCTTTGGCTAACGCCTGCGCAGCACCAATGGGATCTTTGCCCGCTTGGGGAATCTCGACGCCTTCGGATCGTAATTCTGCTGCGATACGTTCAAATTCACCCTTATGCGGGGTGAGTACCGTTGGCGCTTTTCGCTCGCGCAACGCCTGCCGAAGCTCCGCTGAGAGCTGGAGTAATGAGAGGCTGTCGGCGTCGATAAGCACAGGCTCAGGCCGGCTCAAAAGCTCCGCAAGCTCAGCTGATTGCTCAGCCTCCAGCCCGCGTCCGGGGCCGTGCACCCAGGCCTGCACTCGGCCCGCGGTGGCAAGTGATTGCGTTGCGACGACCTCCGGCAGCGACTGGATGACAAAATTTACCGCAGGGCCAACGTATCGGACCATGGCGCTTGTGGCCCTGACAGCCGCCTTCACCGACAGCACAGCAGCCCCTGGATAGGTGCCACTACCTGCAACAATGCCGACAATTCCGCCACTGTATTTATCATGATCCGGGCCAGGCTCCATGTTCAACAAGGTAAAATGCTGGCCGATCCTATGGATATGTGGCGCCGTAGCTTTGAGATTCGCGCGCTCAAAAAGCGAATCTTTCCGTTGATACGCCTTGGAGGCAAACATCTGCGGGGTCGCGTCTTCTGCCTGCACCTGACTCAACTCAGCGGACAGCGATTTTCCGCCGCCACCAGCGATGTTGATATCAGCACAGAGCACTTCACCACACGCAGGACTGACCGCGTGGGCGCGTCTCAAACCGCCAAACGTGATCGTGACATCAGCGTCAATGTGTGCCGGAATTTTCTGACGCGCCATCGGTGCATCATCATCAAATCCTTCCACCGTCACCATCACGCCGGGCGGCAGTTCACCACTATCGGCATGCACGCCAGACGGCACATCAATCGCCAAAATGGGGATACCTGACGCGGAAAAAGACTCCGCCAAACTGGCCAGCTCTGGGGTGAGCCCTCCCCGACCACCGATGCCAAACAAACCATCAATCACCAGGCGGTAGAGGTAGGGAGGGGGAAAATCGGAAATGATCTGCCCGCCCAAAGACTCATAATATGCCAATGCTGATTGATGGACTTTGCCGTTTCCCAACAGCAAAGCATCAACGTGGTGGCCTTCTTCTGCAAGGAACGCGCCTGCATACAAGGCGTCGCCACCGTTGCCACCGGGGCCGACCAGCAGCAGGATTGACTCCTCACTGGAGACCGCCGGAGCGGGGCCGTCCACCATTGCCAACGCGACATCGGCCACCGCCGATGCCGCGGAGATCATCAGCTCATCCGGATCTGCCTGAAGCTCAAAAAGGGTGTTTTCTGCGCGTCGGATTTGGTCAACGGAGAAGACTGGTTTCATGGAACTAATACTAAATGTTTAAAACACCTGTGGGGTCTCAACGGACAAAGAAGGATCAGTTCCGACCGAAATTGGTGATTCTTGGGCACCTTCGTGGATTCTTTGAGCCGCCAACGCTGCAATCATGACACCATTATCGGTGCACAAATTGAAACGAGGAACCCGGAGTTCGATGCCGGCTTTATCGCAACGTTCTTGAGCAAGCTCCCGCAGACGAGAGTTGGCAGCCACTCCTCCACCCAACAGCAGCACCTTCGCACCGACATCGCGACACGCACGCACGGCCTTAAACGTCAACACATCACACACCGCCTCTTGGAATGATGCGCAGACGTCCTCCACGGAAATAACTTCACCGTTTCTTTCCGCAGCTTCCACGTAGCGGGCAACGGAGGTTTTCAAACCGGAGAAGCTGAAATCATGCCGAGAATCCGACTTTCTCATCAATCCGCGGGGGAAAGCAATGGCCTCTGGATTACCCCGGCGCGCCAATTTATCAATGATGGGGCCGCCCGGGTAGCCCAATCCCAACAGCCTTGAGACTTTGTCATAGGCTTCGCCAGCGGCATCGTCGAGGGTGGATCCCAATTCCTTCATGGGTAATCCCACGGCGTCGACTTCCAACAATTGAGTGTGTCCGCCGGAAACCAGCAAAGCCACTGCGTGTGGAAGAGTTTCACCTTCCAGATTGGCCACGGCGACGTGTCCGCCCAGGTGGTTGACCGCGTAAAACGGAACTCCCCACGCAGCGGCATACGCCTTCGCAGCGCTGGCCCCAACGAGCAGCGCGCCCGCCAAACCAGGGCCCACGGTTGCAGCCACAGCATCTGGCTTATCGACGCCCGCCTGCCTCAACGCTTCACGCATCACGGGGACCATAGATTCCAGGTGCGCCCGGGAGGCGATTTCTGGCACGACGCCACCAAAGCGGGCATGTTCTTGCATGGAGGAGGCCACTGAATCGGCGAGGATCTCTAGGTTTCCTTCGCCGTCAAGTTTGACTACGCCTACGCCTGTTTCATCGCAGGAGCTTTCAATTCCCAAAACGATCATGGTTTAGCTGGGTGTCCCCTCTGTGTCTGTCTGTTGATCTTTGCGATCGCTCAAGCGTGGGCGTTGCATGGTGTAGGCGTCAGCTCCGGATGGCCGGTAGTAGTTTTTGCGCACGGCCAGGGTTTTAAAGCCGAAAGCCTCGTACATGGAAATCGCGGGTACGTTGTCGGTGCGGACTTCCAAGAAAACTGGACCGTCGTGGCTGTCCGCTGCATGCATCATTTGATCCATGAGTACGCGTCCCAAGCCTTTTCTTTGGAATTCCGGATCGACACCAATGGTGTGGATTTCAAACTCTGGATCATCCGCAGGTCCCATCATGGCAAGACCTGCGTACGCCACCAAGTATCCTTCGTCGAAAGCGCCGATGTAGAAATTGGTGGGGTGGGAAAACTCCACGGCAAAGACATCACGTGGCCAGGGGTTATCACCTGGGAACAGGATTTGCTCCAGGTCGGCGCAGCGCCCCGCGTCTTCCCTGCGGAGTTCCCGTAGCTCGAATTGTTCACTCATGAAAGATCCACCTCGGGGATGGCTGCAGATTTAGGTTTTGGTTTTGGTTCTTTGGCATCTGGGCGGCGCAGGTAAAGAGGAACCAATGGTTGTGGTTCCACGCTGAAATCAGCCACTGCCACCAAGCTTGCGGGGGCAGGTTTGCCGCTATGCATGGTGACATTCTGGAGTTCTTCTGGGAGTTTTTCCACCAGGTGCTCAGGAATCGAAATGGTGTCTACAGCACCACCGATCTGGATGCTTGCTGGTGCGATGACATCTGGTCCCTGATCACGTTCGCCGGAGCGGTAGGTTGCCCAGTAGATTTCACGGCGGCGCGCATCAGTGGCGACTAATGCGTACGGGATGTTGCGTGCACCAATATTGTGAGCAATCGCGTCAAGTGAGCAGACCCCATAGACAGGGATTCCCAGGGCATCACCGAACGCTGCGCCGGACACCATGCCTACTCGAAGTCCAGTGAACGGTCCCGGGCCGCAACCCACGACGATCGCGTCGATATCTGAAAAGCTCAAGTTGGCGTCGAGAAGCGTCTTCTGGACGGTGGGCGTGAGCTGCTCGTTGTGTGCGCGGGTGTCCTCGATGATGGTTTCGGCGCGGGTGTCTCCGGTGTCGGAGTCGACGACGCCGACGATCAGGTCAGGGGTTGAGGTGTCTAGGGCTAGTACTAACACGAGGAATCAGCGTACCTCTCGGCCGTGGGCCAGATCGAAAAGGTGCTTCAGTACTGCGCCTGAGCTGGCACGAAGTCCATTGTGTTCATGCTGGCTGGTGATAAACAGCTGCACACCGGGCAGGTGCTGTGCGGTTTCTAAGGAGTAATCCACGGGCACGAAAACGTCATTGGCATACACTGCTGCAGCGCCCTTGGCCTGTGAGTTTTCCAATGCCTTCGCATCATAAAGCTTGGGCCATTCCTGCTGAGCCAATGCCAGGGCAACGTCCTTCCACGGCTTGAGCGAAGGCACGGTGTCTGTCCACTCCTGGAACACGTGCTCACCGGTGAGCAGTGTTGGATCCTCGCGGAAATCCTCTGGAAGCACACGTTCTGCTGCCCAATTTGTCACCACACCGTCGGCGTAAGAGGACTCATGGAGCACGTAATAAATTGGGTTGCGGTTGCCGAAAGGCAAAAGTCCTGCCAGGTCATGGACAAAAGCGTTGGAGGTGGGATCTAATTCCAGCAGGTTGTACAGATCAAACCAGCCGTCATTGCTACCCAACAAGTGACCAAGGGATCGCAGCCGGGTTTCTGACACAACCTCGCCGGTGGGAAGCACAATCTCCCCGGCGCGAGCACGATTAACCAACCCTCGGAAAGTTTCCCGTAATTGCGGGAAGCGGCGGTAGAATTCCTCAGAGTTTCGGCGCATGCGGTTGTAACAGTTGGCATACACATCTTCTGCTGGGCGATCAATAGCGCTGAGACCGCCGGTAATAAACACGTTGTCCAAGGAATCGGCGTGCCGGGACAAGTAATGCAGGGTGGTGAAACCTCCGAAGGACTGGCCTAAAAGGTTCCACTGATTCACACCCAAATGCTTACGCAGGGCTTCAGCATCTCGCACAATGCCATCTGCGCGCAGGTGGGATAAGTACTCCGCTACTTCTGCTGTGGGTTTTTCCAAAATATCATTACCCACTGGGGTGGAACGGCCGGTGCCACGTTGATCCAACATGACCACGCGGTATTCCTCCAAGGCCACGCCCAACCAATTGGGGTTGAGGGGATTAAGGCTTGGACGTGGAGCTTCATTGCCAGGCCCACCCTGCAGGAATACTAAATATGGAAGGTCTTCCCCACCGACGCGTGTGACAATGCGTGCGAACACATCAATGGTGCGTTCATCGGCCACATCTTCAGTCAGGGGGAGGGTCAGCGTGATTTCTTCCAGCTGAAGGGAACCAAGTGTTTTAGTCATGCTTCCCAGGTTACGCGCAGGGGTGGACACCACCCCCACCACTGCCCAAAAATCACCTTAGAGCAGCAAGAACAATATCTGCGCGCCGAGGATTTTACCGATCATCGCCGTGGGGTACACGGTGGCATATCCCCTGTTGGCAAGATCCGTTCCGGTTTGCCCATTCAGATAGGAAATAATTGCAGGATTTGTGGTGGTGCCAGCGGCAACACCCATGGCTTCATCCCACCTCAACCTAAGTACCCACATGCCGATCACAGCACACAGCAGCGCAGAGGCCAAGGTGATCACCAAGCCACCGGCCATGTAGATCAAGGAGGAGAAATCGGTAAGCGCAGCTCTAAATCCTGCACCTGCAGAGGTACCCACACCAGCCAAGAACAGCGCCAGGCCCAAGGTGGAGATCGTGCGGTTGGCGTGGAACGGCATCTGCCACGTCAGCGGTCCTGTGTGCTTGAGTGCTCCCAAAATCAGGCCGGCAATAATCGGGCCGCCACCAAAGCCAAGGGACATCGTGGTGCCGCCTGGAAGAGGAATCGGGATCGCGCCCAACAACAGGCCAAGAGATAATCCGATGGCTAAAGGCAGCAGATTAACATCAGCAAGGGACTTTTCAGAGTCCCCTAAGAATCGTCGCACTTCAGCCACACGACCAGGAGCAACCACCACGCGGACGCGGTCAGAGTAGTTGATCACGGTGTCAGGTTTAGGCACTACCTCAGAATCGCCCTGGCGGATACGGGCAATCATGAATCCGTGAGCTACAGTATCAAGCTCAGCAACGGTTCTACCTGCAACCTCAGGGCTAGATACCGTCAGGCGGGTGTAGATCAGCTCTGTGTCCTCAATTTTGGTTTCGCGTTCTTCACCCAACGCCTTAATTGCCCGATCCACGGCTTCTTCAGTGCCGTTGATCAACAGTTCCATGCCTTCAGTAATCGGCAGATCTGGATCCGCGAGGCGGTGCGTATGTGGATCATCCACAATGCGGGTTGCGATGATACTTTCACCTGCAAGGCGTGGAAGATCTCCCACCCTGCCTGTGATTCCAGGTTTGAGCTGCACACCCTTCCACACCAGCGGTGCGGTGATCATGCCTTCTTTTCGAGCGTCTTCCCGGTGATTTACTTTGAGCAGTTTCGCTCCAACCGCGGCCACCACAATGGATCCCAGCACGGCTCCCGGATATGCCAAGGAATAACCAATAACAGGTTCACTGGCAAGGCTTGGATCGATTCCTTCAATCAATTCCACGACCGCTGCCATACCGGGAGTCGAGGTCAGCGCGCCGGTGAACATACCGGTACCGATCGCTGCATCAAGCCCCAGTGACTTAATAAGCACCCACGCCAAACCAATCAGTGTTGCCAGCAGCAGGAGCATAAAGATGGTGAGCTTCCAGCCCTTTTTGGCGAACTCACTGAAAAATGCTGGTCCGGCGGACAAACCGATGACATAAACGAACATCGCCAAGCCCAGCTGATAAACAATCATGGGGATGACGATGTCGGTATTTGCAGTTGAAAACACCAGGGCCACAAACAGCACCGCGGCGGCACCTAAAGAAAGGCCAAAGACCCTAATCTGACCAATTGCTAAACCAATGGCCAAAATAACCACCAGCGCAATCAGCGGGTTCGCAGCTAAGAAATCAAGCACTCACAATCACTCCCCTTTTTTTAAGGACGTTTCTTGCCCGAGACGTGATCCCAAGTTGCATTCCCGACGAGGTTTCATTTTTTCAATGCAAGATCCAACAAAAGGTTCACTTAAAGGGCAGAGAAAGCACAGAACTAAAATTCACTTTTCACTACTTTCCATGATCCCGCATTTTCAAAACTAAAACAACAGATTCGGACGGAATCACACTATTTTAGTGTGGAAAACTTTCTCAACGGCCTTCGCGCCATTCCCAATGGAAAATTCGAGCCTCAGATTCCGGGTCTTCCTGCACAGCGGTCTCTCGATCAATGGTAATCAAAAGATACGAGTCAGCGATCTGCTCCACCAAGCCACCGCCCCATTCCGCAACAACCACAGCCAAATCCAAATCGGTATCCAAATCCAAAGAGTCCAGCGCACCGATCGGATCAGCATCCTCGCTGTCTTCGCCCAGCAATCGGTAGGCATCCATGTGGATCAGATCTGGCCCACCGATTTCCGAGCGGTGTTCCCTCGCGATCACAAACGTCGGCGATGTCACCCGCCCCTTCACCTGCAATCCACGAGCGATACCTTGAGTAAATGTGGTTTTTCCAGCACCCAGCGGGCCGTCCAAAATCACCACATCGCCAGCTTCTAGATGCCTGCCTAATTCTTCCCCAAAATTTTGGGTATCTGCGGCATGCTCAAAACGCCTCGTGCCGGATACCGGAAACTCAGATTTCATTGCTGCTCCTTAAACGTATTCACTTAAACATATGCGCGGACAGTTCGGCCGGTTGGTCGGCACACTACCTCATAGTTAATGGTGTCTAAACGCTCCGCAAAATCAGTTGCGTCATGCCCATTCTCACCGAATATCACGGCCTTCGCGCCAGCTTCCACGCCGTGTGGATTGTCGCCCAAAGAAATAACGAACTGATCCATGCACACGCGCCCAACCTGCGGATAGTCCACGCCATCAATCGTGACGGAGAATTTCCCCTGGGCATGCCGCGGCATGCCATCGGCATAGCCCGCAGGCACCACAGCCACAAAGCCGCGATCCTCAGCGCGCCAGGTCAGGCCATAGGAAGTGCCTTGTCCAGCTTCAATTTGCTTTACGACGCTCACCTTCGCCTCCCACGTCATCGCCGGCTTCAAACCATGCTCTCGTCCCGCCACGGGTTCCAACCCATAAAAGGCCAAACCCGGTCGGACCATCTCCATGTGTAAATCAGATCGAGTCAAAAATGCAGGTGAGTTGCATACGTGGTTGACCGGGCACTCAAGCCCGTGCTTGCGGGCGAGCGCAAGGGCGCGTCGAAAAGCAATAATTTGGCGATCAGTTTCCGGATTCTCTGGCTCATCCGCGCACGCCAAGTGCGTGAACATGCCCGTGACCTCAATGTGCGGGGCAGCAGCCAACGCGCTGAACACGCCCTCCCACTCCTGCTCATCCACACCCGAACGATGCAACCCAGAATCAATCTTGATGGACACCCGAATATGCTCCGCATCAGTTTCGATCAAGGCTTTGGCATGCGCGGGAGAAATAACAGCCAAATCAATATTGCGATCAATGGCGGCGCGGAAATCCTGTTCCGGTGTCCAAATCCAACACAAAACCTCTCGGCTGATGCCGATATCACGCAACTGCATAGCCTCCGCAAGAGTTGCCACACCAAACGCATCCGCACCATGAGCAGCAATAACCGGAGCGACCTTCTCCACGCCATGGTTATATGCATTCGCCTTCACCACCGCCATCAGCTTCGCCGGACCCGCCATTTGTTTAAGCACCCTCGTGTTATGGGCGATGGCATCCAGGTCAATTTTGGTGGTCAGCAAGTTCATGTTGACCTATTGTGCCACCAACGGCGGACAGAAATACGATTGGTGCCGGGGTTAGTGCCAGTATTGCCCCACGCTTTCAACTATCCTTAAACACGTGGCTGAGAATCTGAACAAACACCTGTCCAAACTGTCCAAGCGCGGACCGCACCGCGTGCTGGTAGGCGATATGAACTACGCCGGCATCCCGGGCAAAATCTACACCCCAGCAGAAGGCGACGGCATCCCAGGTGTAGCTTTCGGCCACGACTGGATGAAATCCATCAAGTACTACCACCAAACTTTGCGACACCTCGCGTCCTGGGGCATCGCTGTTGCCGCCCCAGACACCGAAAATGGCTTCATGCCAGACCACAAAGGTTTCGCCTCTGACCTCGAATCCTCCATTCAGATTCTCGGCGGCGTAAAACTCGGCTCCGGAAACGTCACCGTCAACCCAGCCTGCCTCGGTGTAGTAGGCCACGGCATGGGTGGCGGAGCTGCAGTACTATCCGCAGCAAACCGCGACCTCGTGCGCGCAGTCGGAGCAATCTACCCAGCGAAAACCTCCCCCTCAGCAATCGACGCCGCCTTCGCGGTCAAAGCCCCAGGCCTAGTCATCGGATCCTCCAACCTCGGCCTCTTTGAATCCGGCGAACCAGCAAAACTCGCAGCCAACTGGGCCGGCGATGTCTGCTACCGCGAATCAGAAAAAGGCAACCAACAGGGCTTCTCTGAAGACACCATGTTCAAACTTGTCGCAGGAATCGGCAGCCCACAAACCGGAGCTCAAGAAACCGTCCGCGGCCTCCTCACCGGATTCCTTCTCCACCAACTTGCCGGAGAAAAGAAATACAAAGCATTCTCCGAACCAGATGCTGAAGCCAAGAAAGTTGTCTCCTACTTCGGCCAGGAGCTGCAGGAACATGCCTTCCCTAAGGACACGTCCCCATTCGCGTTCCTTAACGAGAAGTAGTTCGCTTTTCTTAGTGGGTGATTTTGTTTGGTACTAACGCGGTCTTGCGGTTTTGTACCAACCAAGATCACCCCTTTCTAGTTTTAGGCTTCCCGCAGTACCGATTTCACAGGCCCCCGACCTCTCTGTTGTCGCCTGGCCATCCGAATCGGTTTTTCCAGAGACTCAACCACAACAGGCTGTTTCTTCTTTTCCACATCTTCCGCCGCATTATCAAGCTTTCGTTGAGTCAAAGCGATTGCCTTTTCGAACTCTTCCATCCGCTTAGCTGTGCGCTCCCGAAACTGCTGGAGAAATTCCGCATACTCCACCGCTACCACCCGCCGGCCTTGTGAAGATTAACCGCCGGTGCAGGCACTTCTGGTGCTGCCGGAACTTCAGGTGCTGCTGGCGTAATTGGGACAACGGGAGCGTGCGCGGGAGCGGAATAGTTAGTCGCTGCAGCAGCAGTGTAATTAGCTTGTGGAATTGGCTTCGGTGCAGGCTCAGCCACCTTATCTAATTCAGACTCTGGTGGTTTCACTGAAGTTGGCTCAGGCTGCGGAGCGGGTTCAGGTATAGGCTCGGGCTCCGGCACAGGTACTTCTTCAATCACAGGGACGCACTGCTCCAGGAAATTCACTAACAGCCCAACGCCTACAACAACAATCCCAATACCGATTGCTCCCTTGATGTGTTGCCCAATCAGATCCGACTCTTCTGGAACGTCATTGAGCTCGGGGTCGCACTCTTCCGATTCAGATTCTGAGTCTGTGCCCGTCTCCTTGCCAGGTTCACAATCCTCAGTCTCTAGATCAGGTATTGGTGTTGGTGTTCCGGGTGTGGGCGTGGGTGTCGGTTTTGGTTCAGGCTCTGTTTCAGGTTTCGGTGTTGGCTCACACTCGACCGGCTCTGTTTTGCATTTTTCCGGGTCAGGCTCAGGCTTTGGGTTCGGCTTTGGGTCAGGCTTTTCTTCACACTCTTGCTTCTCGACAGGTTTTTCTACCGGCTTTTCTGGCGTCTTTTCAACCGGCTTCTCCACTGGTTTCTCGTCAGGTTTCTCAACGGCAGCAGGTGTGGTCTTTTCCTTTTCAACACTGGATTCAGCATTGGTCGACGTCGAACTATTCGCAGCACTGCTCGATCCGCCAGAACTCCCAGAGCTAGCAGTACTCGAGCTTGAACCACCTGAAGAGGCCGCAGCCGAAGAAGTCGCTCCACCAGATGAACCCCCAGAAGCTGCACTACACAACGGCTTTGGCTCAGTTTCACAAACTTGTTTTCCATGATCGGTCAACGCGGAGAAACACTGTGAAATCGCCTCATCTCGATCAGCGCACAATCCTTCAAGCATGTCCCCTGCCTGGTCAATAAGATCAGCTCCAGTTTGGACACAGTCCCGGAATTCTTGAGGAAATTTCCCCCGATCCATGCTGCCAAGAATCTGCGTCAACGTAGACACAATGTCCAAGAGCTGCTGGATAATGTGCATCATGCCCTGGTCGGACTCTGTGACAGTGGAGTCGATCGCATCGGCGGCTTTATCAGCGGCTTCGCTAACTTCTTCCACATCATTACGGTTTTTGAACCAATCGACTGCCCGTTCAGCTATCTCCGTGGCGATCATTCCCCCGCCAACCGTCCCGAAGAATTTCAAGAGCGGGCCGACCCACCCTTGTATTCTGGCTTCGTTCGTTCCGCCCACTGCTGCTTCGGCAGCTTCGCGCAACGAGCTGGTGTCTAGCCCTTCGATGGTTTGGTACATCTCGCGCAACTGGCCTTCGGATTTCGCCGGTCCGCGATACATCCCACCACTGGCGCCTTGTAGTGCGGAGACCACTGCTCCGTAGCCGGCTAAAGGATCATTCACTTCGGATCAATCCCATCAAATCCGGCACCAAAAACTTTGTCGGTATTGTCGAATCGTTTAACTTCTTCCTCGGCGGCTTGGGTTGTTTGGGTAAAAGCGTCGATACGCTTCTCGACGCCCCTGTGCAGCCCCTCAAACATGTCCGCCAAGGCCACGCCGTGCGCGCTAAATCCTCGGCCAGAGGCCGAAGGTGAATAGTAAGGCACGCGTTGCCGGTGAATGCTGTGTTGCTGCGCGGTTTCCCCCAGAAGCCCGCGCAGTGTCGCTAAAGATTCCCCAATTTTAAGTTCGAATCCAGACACCTAAAAGTCCCCCTTTTTAAGATGTGTCAACCAATGTCAGTTTCGTGGCAGTATTTTTGCCCTCCACTATGGTTTGACTGTCTCAAAGGCGTTTAGGTTCCCAATTTGGGGAAACTTTTCTCGAAGGATGTGTGTTCCAGTCCTGCGCAGGACTGGCAATGCAAATTCTCGATCATTTTCTGAACTTTCCACCAAAATTGATCGAATATTCGCGCTAATTTATGACCATTATGCGAATGCTCGTTCCATTTTAGCATTTCCCACTTCCCCGGGGACGGATCCTTGACCAGCAAGTTCACAGGCGTGAAAAAGGGGCCACACATGCACACTTAGTGATGCTTTATGTGGCCCCTCAAGCGTCAAACCTGCCCAATTCGATATAAGTAGCCTTTGGGCAGATTCGACCTCGCAGATCGCGTTACGCTGTAACGGAAGTGAATTAGACTTCCGCGACCACGGCAGAAAGACGTCCCGCAATGCGGCGGGCTTGTTCCTTATCGCCAGCTTCGACCATCACACGGAAAAGCTCCTCGGTGCCAGAAGCGCGAAGAAGCACACGACCGGTAGAACCCAACTCCGCTTCAGCTTCAGCGATTGCTGCAACGACACTTGGGTGAGAAACGATGGTGGATTTATCAGAGACTGGCACATTGATCAGAACCTGTGGCAGCACCGTCATCGCTTGTGCCAACTCGCCCAAGGATTTTCCGGTTTCAGCCATGCGCGCCATGATGGAAAGACCAGTCAAAGTTCCATCGCCAGTGGTGCCGTGATCTGGAAGAACAATGTGTCCAGACTGCTCGCCACCAAGGCTGAATCCACCCGCATTGAGGTCTTCCAGCACGTAGCGGTCGCCCACCTTGGTGGTTCGCAGCGTAATTCCGGCTTCATCCATGGCAATCTTCAGTCCCAAGTTGCTCATGACGGTGCCCACGAGGGTGTTCTTGCGCAGCTCGCCGTTTTCTTTCATCGCAATGGCTAACATTGCCATGATCTGATCACCGTCAATGAGGTTTCCATCTTTGTCCACAGCCAAACAACGGTCAGCATCGCCGTCGTGTGCGAGTCCAAGGTCAGCACCGTGCTTCAGAACTGCCGCCTGCACCTGGTCAATGTGGGTGGAACCGCAATCCATGTTGATGTTGTAGGAGTCTGGCTTGTTATGAATAGCAATTACAGTTGCACCTGCTGCTTCATAAGCCTTTGGAGCTACAACGCTTGCTGCACCATTGGCTGCATCCACAACAATCTTGATGCCTTCAAGTGACGTAGGAACGGCTTCCTTCAGGTGCTCCAGGTAGCGGTCTTGTGCATCGGTTGCTTCTTCAATGACACGGCCAACTCCATGCCCGGTTGGGCCTTCGGCAGGCAAGCTGTCCATGACACGCTCAATCTCGTCTTCCACATGGTCTGGAAGCTTGTGTCCACCTGCGGAGAAGAACTTGATTCCGTTGTCCGGCATTGGGTTGTGGGATGCAGAAATCATCACGCCCATATCAGCGCCATAATCATCGGTGAGGAATGCAACAGCTGGGGTTGGGATGACACCAACACGAATGACATCAACACCCTGGCTGGCCATGCCTGCTGAAAGTGCTGCCGCGAGCATCTCTCCAGAGACTCGAGGATCTCGACCAACGATCGCAACCGGGCGGCGTCCATCTACGCGTTTCTCTGCGGTAAGTACGTGAGCTGCAGCGGCACCCAGTTTCAGGGCCAAAGGTGCGGTGAGTACTTCATTGGCTAGTCCGCGGACGCCATCAGTTCCAAATAGTCGAGTCATGCGATTAATTATGCACTGCCAAGCTGAGAACACATTGTTCAAAACCCTGTTCAACAATTTTTATTGGGTTGAACTGTGCAAACCCAAGTGAAACCCAAGTGAAACCCAAGTGAAAATCCAAGCCTCCAAGTCACAAAACCCCAAGAATGCGGAAAACCCGCCCCACCGAGAAATTCGGCGAAACGGGTTTGCGCAAACGTCGAGTAAATATCAACGCTTGGAGTACTGAGGTGCACGACGTGCCTTGTGCAGACCAGCCTTCTTACGCTCAACTGCACGAGCGTCACGAGTGAGGAAGCCAGCCTTCTTCAGCTCGCCGCGCTCTGCTGGGTTGTATGCGTTCAGTGCACGTGCAATTGCGAGGCGGAATGCGCCAGCCTGTCCGGTTGGGCCACCACCCTTCAGGGTTGCAACGATGTCGAACTGGTTCTCGCGGTCCAGGAGGACCAGAGGAGCCTTGATCAGCTGCTGGTGCAGCTTGTTAGGGAAGTACTCTTCCAGGGTGCGACCGTTGCACTTGAACTCGCCGGAGCCAGCTACAAGGCGGACGCGAACGATGGCGCGCTTACGGCGACCAACGGTCTGGATTGGGCCGTCGAGTACTACTGGTGCAGCCTCGGTGGTCTCTTCTTCGGAAGCAGTAGCAATTGCATCGCCGATGGTGTTGGTGAACTCCTCGGTTGCAGCGGTTGCTGCAGCGATGTCAGCAGCGTCTGCGACGTTGCTCTCTACGTTATCGTTCTGGATAGGCTCTGACATTACTGGGCCACCTTCTTGATCTCGTAGGCCTCAGGCTTCTGAGCAGCGTATGGGTGCTCGGAGCCGGAGAAAACGTGCAGCTTCTTTGCGGAAGCAGCAGTGAGCTTGTTGTGCGGCATCATGCCGACGATGGAATCCTCGATGGTGCGCTCTGGGTGCAGATCCAGGGAACGACCCAGGGTCATGGACTTCAGGCCACCAGGGTAACCGGAGTGGCGGTAACGCATTTCGCGCTCGCGCTTGTTGGAGGTAACTGCAACCTTGTCAGCGTTGATCACGATTACGTGGTCGCCGCAGTCAACGTTAGGTGCGTACAAAGGCTTGCCCTTGCCGCGAAGTAGGTCAGCGGCGTGGGTTGCCAGGCGACCCAGAACCACGTCAGTGGCGTCGATGACGTACCACTTACGGGTGATGTCACCGCTCTTCGGGTGGTAAGTAGACACAATGACTCCTTGAATTAGTCGGTCTAGAACTGCCAGCCAGGAATATGTTCGGAAGGAAGCTAAATTCGGCGGCCGGTGGTGACCCGAATTTGTCCTGCTGTCCAAACGCACCCCTTAAAGGGGAGGTTTGACTCCACACACAAAGAGTAAAGTGTACTATCTCTGCGTTGAAAAACCAAAAAGAAGGTGACCAGCGGAAAAGCTGGTGACCTTCTTTGAAAAACTGGGTAGAGCCGAATTTGTATAGCCTAGCGGGGTTACAGGAAAAACTTGGGGTGTGTTTTCGCTATTTTTTGCCTTCTAAAACTGCCGTCACCCCGCCAGCCATCAAAGCCAGCTTTCACAACTAGCCCTTATGCACCCCAGCTTGCTGCTGCGCGGCGGTTCACATCAGACATACGTTCAGCGCCTTGGGCAACGGTGTTGGAGATGGTGGCAAGGATGGTGTTGAGTTCTGCTGCTGCGCGGTCCCACTTCAGCTGCGCCTCGCTGTATGCTTCGCTGGATTCGCCCTCCCAGCTGGCTACCATTGGCTGCAGTTGGGATTTCAGACCATCGAGAAGTGAGTTGATGCGACCTGAGGTGGAGTTGATGTCGGTTGCGGCACCTTGGATGGCACCGAATTCATAGCGGATCATGTCCATGTTCTTGGTTCCTTATTCTTCTTTGAGAGTTTTACAGTGGGAGTCCAGCGCCGTCGCCAGCACCGACAGCGTTGAATGCCTGGGAGTTGTCGGCTTCAGTGTTTTCGAAGCTGCGCGCGTTGTGGCGGATGTTGTCAGAGATGGACGCCAGTGCTTCCTGCAGTTGGCGTGCTGATGAGTTCCAGCGGTTCATCAGGGAGTCGAAGCTGACCTGTGCTTGGCCGGCCCAGCTGCCGCGTACGGAATCAACAACTCCGCGAAGTCGGCTCAGTTCGCCCTGAACTTGATCGTTAATGTCGTCTACCTGGCCCGCCGTCGCGAGCATCACATCGGATTCTGTCCTGAAAAGATTTGACATTGGTTCGCCCCTCCTCGAACGAAATGATTTTAAAGTTCACCAGTTTCTCTGGTGTTCCCCCGGAAAAGCTTTTTGCCTTTCCTATTTATGTTGGACTGTGAAAGTCGCGTTTTGGTTCCCTATTTTTCAAAACTTTTTTATTTCGGCATCATTCCGGCCTTATTTCGGCATCATTTCAGCGTCAGATGCTCAATCACATTTCGGCATTGTGCCTTGTGAACAAGGGTTTCGGCGGCTTTGCTGTGACAGCCAACATTGAGTTGGCGGTCGGCTTCAAACCAGGTCACCCACAGCACGTTGGAGCCGTCGCCGGGTGTTTCGCGGTAGTCGATGGTGGTTTTCTCGCCCCACTCCCCTGCGGGAATTTCCTCCAGCGAAGGATCCTCGGTGATCAGGCGGCGCAGCTCTTCGGCAACCAGCGCGGCGTCCGCGCCGTGCAGCGGATCGACGCCCACGTGGATGCGCAGGTTCGGGTCGGGGCCTTCCAGGTAGCGCGACTGTTCGTCGCTTCGCATTTCAAAACCGAACGGTGCCTCAATAAGCAGGTCCTCGGTCACGAGCACGGTGGGCTGGGGTTGGGGTTGATTGCTTATCGACGTCTCCCCCTGCGTTGAAATCTCCGCCACCTTATCTACCGGCCGTGAGTCCACTGGCCCCGTGAAACCCGAAATCACCCAAATGCCAGCAATAGAACCAACCAATATGCTGACCAACAACAGGTGTAGTGGCTTGATGCCGTAGAACTGGCGGACTTGTTTTCCACTCGTGGGCCGTTTAATTTTCGGTGGTTCCTCCGCAACGGGAGGTGCTTCTGCTTCAACCCCGCCGCAGGTCACGCCTTTGGAAGCAAACATGGAGGTGAGTGCATTGACTACGTTGTCGGTGCCATCCACCACGATCTCAACAGATGGCCAGTTTTCACCTGCTATTTGTTTCACTTGATCCAGGACAGCAGAGTGAGCCCATCCATCAAGGATGCCTTCGGCAGCCAGGTCATAGCGGTAGATGGTTTCAGGGCCGTCAAAGATGGTGGCGGTTTCTAGGACTGTGATGGTGATTGTTTGGGTGCTCATGAGTCATCACCCATGCGTGCCATCTGTGCAACACCGATGTTTTCACCGCGGATGGACATCGTGGCACGTCCTGGTGGTTGTGCTGTGGGTTTGATGCCTAGGATGGCGCCTTCGTCGCGGTCGGCGTCGAAAAGCACGACGTGCGGTGATTGGTCCTTGATCTCGGACATGACCGGATCGTAGAGCGCACGCGAGGCGCCACCGGCTTTGCGGGTGAGCACGATGTGCAGGCCCACATCTCTTGCATGCGGGATGATCTCGCGCAGTGGATGCAAAGTGCCGGCGGGGAGCAAATCATAATCGTCGATAACTAAATAAATGTCGGGTCCCTGCCACCAGGAACGCTCGCGAAGTTCTTGGGCGGTGATATCAGGTCCTGGAAGTCTGGCGGATAGCGTGGCCACCATGTCTTTAATGGTGTTGTGGACTGCTGTGGAAGTGGCACAATAAGCAGCCAACATGTCTTCGGGGACCAGGCCTAGGTGGGTGCGTCGAAGGTCGAAAAATACCAAGCGTGCTTTCTCCCGCCCCACAATTGTCAGACCCGTGACAATCGTGCGGATCAGCGAGGATTTGCCACAACCTTGAGAACCAAAAGCTAGAAGGTGGCGGCTGGATTCTGGATCCCACGTCAGCGTGGATAGTTCAGCACCTCCCCGTGCAATCGGGATGCCAGGTGTCGCAGAAAGCTCAAGCTCGTGAAGCAGGATATGCGCAGGCAGCACGCTTAATTGTGGGACCTGCTGCCATCCTTGCCCATCGGCCATGACGCATACTTGGGCGATGTCTTGGCCAGACGCATGAGCAATAAGGATGTGTTCTTTATCCAGGTTGAGGCCACGCCCAGGTTTCGACGGGATCCGAAGCTGAGCTTTACGATCAATCACCGAATCCATGGCTTCGCCGAGCTTCAATTCGATTCTGCCAGTCACCAGATCACGGACCGCGGGGCGGATGGAACTCCAGCGTTGAGTGCTTAAAACTAAATGCACCCGCGAGGCAAGGCCGTTGGCGGCGATGTCTACGAAGGCGTCGAAAAGCTCGTCGAATTCTTGGGTGATGGTGTGCCAGCCGTCCACAATAAGGAAGGTGTGGCGTTGTTCAGGGTGGTTGATCAGGCTGCGTACTTCATCAACAACTCGGCGGACTTTCTCTGGATCTTTGCGTCCTGCCACGCCTGCTACATGAGGCAGCCGGGAGAGATTTTCCAGGGAGGTTCCAGATAAATCCAGCACGTAAAAGCGGATGTTTTCCGTACTGTGGGTGGCTGCCATGGAGACCACGATGCTGCGCAATGCCGTGGACTTTCCGGTTTGGGGCCCACCACAAATAGCCCAGTGTCCGCTTCCACCGTTGAGGGAAAAATCAATCAGCAATGGATCTTGTCGCTGTTGATAGGGCCTATCGATCATCCCGATCACGGCGCTTAGCTCACCGACATCATCAGCCAAAGCACCAATCGATACTTCTGCCGGCAACGGTGGCAACCAGATGCGATGAGCGCTTAACCCCCGCAACTTCGCGGCGCTGATAGCGCGCGCAACCACGGCGTCGATAAGCGTCTCGGTGCTTTGCTCGACAATCACCTCCTCTTTGGGTTCCTCCCAGCCGGTAAAAAGGCGCACCCGGGACTGCGTTGGTGCGAGGTGATGGCGACGCATGATGGGGCCGGATACATAACTTGCTTGGAAGCGGGTGACGGTGTCGACGTCGGATTTGAGGAAACCTGCGCCGGGTTGGCTGGGTAATTGATATGCGTCAGTGATGCCTAATACCTGGCGCGATTCTGACGCTGAGAAGGTTTTTAAGCCGATCCGGTAGGACAAGTGGGAATCCAATCCGCGCAACCGCCCCTCTTCCAGACGTTGGCTAGCGAGCAACAAATGGATGTGTAAGGAACGGCCCAAGCGTCCGACGGCGACGAATAGGTCTGCGAAATCGGGATGTTGGCCAAGCAACTCCGAGAATTCATCAATCACAATGAGCAGCGCAGGCATCGGTTTCACACCATCACGCTGGTTATATTCATCCACATTGGCGCAGCCACCTGCCTGCCGAAGGGCTTCTTGCCTGCGGTTCATCTCACCCGAAATCGCATCATGCATGCGCTCCACCAGCATGGACTCTTCCTCCAAGTTGGTGATCACCGCGGACGTGTGAGGCAGCTGCTCGAAGCCCAAAAAGGTGGCGCCACCTTTAAAATCCACCAACACCAGATTCAATTCCTCAGGCGAATGGGTGATCGTCAGACCTAGAACAAGTGTTCTTAAAAGTTCGGATTTTCCGCTGCCAGTAGCGCCGATGCACAGCCCATGTGGTCCCATTCCGCCGTGCGCCGATTCCTTCAGATCCAGTACCATCGGCCGACCGGACGCGTTCAAACCCAAGGGCACCGCCAAGCGAGTTTTAGGCTGCGTGCGCTTGTTCATCCATAAGGTTTCTGGAGTTAAATGCTCCACGTCATCGATCCCCAACAGAGATAACAATTCGCCGGAGCTCGCCGCGTGTGCTGTGGTTGTGCGTCGAAAAGCAGTCAAACGGCGGCCAAAAACCTCCGCAAGCTTAGCGCTAACCGCATCCGGCGTGCCCAGCTCCTCCGTGCCGTGCGCGGTAGCCACATGCAGACGCTTATCGACGTGCAACAGCAGCCCTTCATCCTCTGCCAGCTGGCCCAATGCGGTGCTGGTCTGCGCGCCAACGTTGATGATCGTGGTCCATTGGGGGTCATCAATGAAGCTTTCGGTGCCGTTGGTCAACACGGAATCCACCAGCAAAATCCGAAAAGCAGCCCTCTCCGGATCGCGGGTGTGCGGTACCCATTTCAGCCACTCCCAACCCGACTCCCCGATCGCCTTGATACCCACCACCTCCGGTCCGTGGTGATACAACAACTGCACAACCAGCGCCCGCGCCAGATCATGTGCGCCCGCACCGTTGAGCCCAATGAATCGAAACGCCTGCAACTGAACCGACACCGGCATGCTCTGCACCGACCCCACATCCCGAATGGTGTGACGCAACGACACCGCACATACCGGATCAAGATCCTCCGGCGCACCCGAATCGCTCACGTTAATAGCCGGATCAAGCCTGGTCACGCCCAAACCAAAACGGATCTCCAAACAATCTTGATCATCTTGGGTGCGCTCCCACATCCGCCGAGTCCCCAACGTGGACCACAAGGTTGCTGGATCAGGATGCCTGTGCCATTCATGCCTGCGCTGCATCGCCGCGTGATCTGTCGCTTTCGCCCGCAATGCACCCAGGTGACGTAAATAGGTGCGCCGAACCTCATCAGTATCGTCGCCTTCAGGTGGGGCGAACATCATCAGGACGCTCATTCCCATCATCATTGGAAAAATCAAGACCATAGGATTTAACTGCCCACTGGTAAGGATCATCAGCGCCACCATCGCCAACACCATGGCCACCATAATCACAGGCATCAATACTTTGAGCAGTGGTTTCGGCGCTGGACGTACCGCTTGTGGCACAGCTTCAGCGATCAGCGGCTCCGTTGGCAGCGGTGGCGCCGGATCGCGTTCTGGCCACGTCACCGGTTCCACGATGTAACCAGTTGGTGATTGTTCTTGTCGCTCCACTGATGTTGTCATTTTCTAACTCCCCCGAGTTCTTCTTGTCTTGCCTAGTGTCGTGCTTTTTAGAAAGTCATCTAAAAAAGAAAAGGCTGTCAATAAGTGTTTGACTGGAAAAACGGCCAAAAGGTTCCCTTGAATGTGAAATTAGGGGAATTCTCACCAACGCTGCTCCCCGTCCCCTTTTGCTGGCATACTCAAAGACACATTTGTTGGGGGACAATTTTGGGGGTTGGTTATTTTGGCAATCGATAATGCGCTGCGCGTGAGCATCCGCATAGATCTCACCGTTGGCGATGCGCCCGCTGCTGTGGCTGATGTGGCGCTACCTGCAGGTTCGAGTCTGGCGGACATTTTGGATGAAATTTTAGAACTCACCGATGCACCCCGGATTTCCAGGCCGTGGGTGGCTCACACTGCTGCGGGAAGTCCCATTGATTGCGGGATTCCGCTTGCAGAAACACAAGTGGAACAAGGCAGCGTGGTGGTCCTTTCACCCGAAAGGGACTTGGAAGCCCCCGTGTTACGTGATGTCGCCGAAGCGTTGGTGGAGTTTTCTTCCACGAACCGCGCCGGGCACCTCGTGGAATTGATGACTTTCGCGGGGCTCATCGGGGCTGCCGTGTTAATGACAAGTCCTGCTGCCTCCGGAATTATTGTGCCCGGCCGCATGGGAATCTTCGTTGCAATCTGCGCACTACTGCTTCTGTGGCTCCCACCCGCGCACACCCCGATCCTTCGAAACGTCCTGCCGATTACCCTGATCTTGGGCGCAGGCGGAGCGGTATCAGTGCTGGTTGCAGGCACTTCTGGGACTTCTCCCGGCGCGCTTACCTGGACGATTTTCGCTGGCGCGTGCACTATTCTTGCCAGTTCGCTGCTGGTTCATGTGGTGTATCGTCCAGCAATTCTTCTGGTGGCAACACTGTCCACATTGGGGCTCGGCCTCTTAGTCCTTGCAGCAACCACCACTCTGTGGAAGCTCAAAGCTACCGAAGATTTCAGCGGTCCAGCAGCGATCACGGTCACCGCTTCCACCATCACCATGTGCTTCGCCCCGAAAATCGCAGCATCGCTAGCAGGCCTGCGCGTCCCATCGCTTCCCACCGCCGGCGAAGATCTCTCCGTCAGCGACCTCACCATGACTGATCCCGAGAAAAGAATAAAAACAACAAAGACGCTTTTCGACGCCCAGATCCTTGGCCTTGGCGTTTTGAGCGGGCCTTTGGCGTTGTTGTCGGTTACCCCGGGCACCTGGACAACCACCGTTTTTAGTTTATGCATCGCGGTGGCTTCGCTGCTTCACGCTAATCGTCATCAAGCACCAATTCCCACGTGGACATTGATGGGGTTATCTGCCCTTGGTTTCATTTCCATGGCGTTATCCGCAAGCCGATCAGGTTCACTAGTTGCACTGATCGGTTCTGTGGTTATCATCGCTGTGCTGGTCAGCGTGGCATTGTGGATCAGTACAATCCCCACGCTGGAACCCACCACCATTGTGTGGCTTGAAAGGTTGGAATCACTGTGTCTTGCAGCTAGTCTGCCACTCGCACTGCATTTGCTGGATGTATTTGGAATGCTGCGCGGTCTTGATATTGGATTCGGTGGATAAAATGCGCAGGCTCATCGCGGTTAGCTTGGCTGCTCTGTTTATGTTGGCTTCCTCCCCAGCGACGAGGGCACAGGAAGTAGAAGCTCTCGCTTGCCCCGAGGTAGCGATCGCCGATCCTTCCTCCGCAGTTTTAGATGAACATCTTGCACAGTCATTATCCCAAGCTCACCAACTAGCAACTGGCGCCGGTGTGATGGTGGCAGTTATCGACACCGGAGTATCCCTGCATCCACGTCTGCCCCACTTAATTCCCGGCGGTGATTTCGTGGGCGCCCACCAAAGCCCCGATGTGCCAGGTGAACTTATCGATTGCGACGGCCACGGCACCATCGTCGCCGGAATCATCGCCTCCCAAGGAAACCCCGGCACCGGCTGGCCATATGACGGCAGCTCCGATCCTTATATCGGTGTCGCCCCAGATTCCGGAATCATCTCCATTAAACAAACCAGCTCATATGTGCGTACTCGTGAAGATTCCAACGTCGGAACGCTGAGCACCCTGGCGGAATCCATCCACCGAGCTCTCGATTCCGGTGCCCACGTGATCAATATTTCCGTGGTGTCCTGTTTGCCCCAATCACCCGACGAGGCCGCATCGTTCCAGCCTCTGACGGATGCTCTTAACAGAGCAGAACTTCAAGGGGTGATAGTGGTGGCAGCAGCAGGAAACCTCGGGCAGGATTGTCCAGTTGGATCTACCGTTTATCCTGCACATTCAGACACTGTGCTCTCTGTGTCGGCGCGTTTTGATTCTCACACGCTTGCAGAATATTCCATGCCTGGCAACCAACAAATCCTTTCTGCACCAAGCCACATTCAGGCTGGTCTATCACCGCGTGGCGACGGCTTCGCCAGCCACATGATCACCACCGCTGGCGAAAGCCCCTTCGAGGGCACCAGTTTTGCTGCTCCAGTTGTCAGCGCCACAGCTGCACTGCTTCGCCAGCATTTTCCCTTTGCCACACCCTATGAAATTCGTGCACGAATCTTCAACAGCATCGACCCTGCAAGAGGCGCTATTGATCCCTACCTGGCACTTACTCAAGAAATCTATCCCACCACTCCCCTGGTTCATGAGATCGCACTAAGTGTTCCCACGCCGCCGGATGATTCTCCACGGGAGCGGGGCATCCTAGTTACCGCAATCATTGTTGGGTTGCTCGCAGTGTTAGCTGTGCTGATGGGACTACGCCGAATTCATCATCACTCGGCCTTTCAAAAAGCTAGCTCAAGTGTTATCACTTAATCTATGAGGCACCGTTCAGAATCCCATCAACCGCAAGAGCCCAAACCAACTACACAAACGACTCAGGAATCTGTATCGCATGCCTTGGATGAGATCTTTTCCAGGCGCTCCGAATTAATGGATCGCCTTCAAAGCGAATAGTTGTTAGCGGCTCAACCCAAGCCAGGTGAAGAACTCATCTGCCCACGGGATAGTTCCGGCGTGCCACATCAACCAAAATGTCACGATGAACACCACCCAAATCAGCAGAATCATCAGTGCCAACATCGCCATGCGGAAGCGGAATGATTTCTTGCCGTACCAGGTGAAGAAGCGATCATACTGATGCACTCCCCAGGCCAGGAGGTTCTTCGCCCATTTAAGCTCCAGAGACAAAATGCCCACACCAATGAAGGTGGTCAGCCAGCCTTGGCCGGGAAGTGGAATGGTGATCAGACCGATGATCGTGACCAACCATCCAAGGATCAGGGTGCCTGGCCGAACTAAGAAGCCGAACTTCTTCTGCTTTGATCGTGCGTGTGCTTCTTGTAGTCGGTCAATGCGGTCACTGACCATTTCTCGCATCGTGCCCATGGGTTAACTACAGGTCTCCGCGGGTGGGAAGGAGACATCGATAAACATGGGGTGTGGCATGGGCATAGTTACAGATGCATCCTGAAAGTGTTGAAAATCCGCAAAAGCAGGTGGGAAATGGGACGGTCGCTAATTGCTAGTCGAGTTTACCTACAATTAACTCCTGCCCCTAGGGAACCTCAAAAAGAAACACTGTTTCTTTAGATAGTCCACCACATTCTTTCAGGAACTTCTCCGCGACTTCCCTGCTCATCGAGTTTCACACCCAGTACTTGGTGCAGCTGGACGATGTTGTGGGCAAATCCCCATTCCGAACCTGCCATGTACAGGCCAAAGAGTCGTGCAGTGGGTTCACCGGCGAGTTCAACTGCTTCCTCCCAATTTTCTTTGAGGTTTTCGCACCACGCGTGCAGGGTGCGTTGGTAATCAAAGCGGAGGTTTTCTTCGTGCAGCACTTCGAAACCGTTGTCCTGCATGTGCTTGATCAGGTTGCCAGAGCCAGTGAGTTCACCGTCGGGGAAAATGTAGCGATCAATAAATGCACCTGCGTGGCGGGGGCGGTTGTCTGGGTAGGTGATGCTGTGGTTGAGCATCAGTCCGCCTGTTTTGAGTTTGCTGCTAAGCAATTCAAAGTAGTCGGGATAGTTGTTCACACCGATGTGTTCAATGATGCCGATTGCTGAGATCGCATCGAATCCAGTTTCTGGAACATCGCGGTAATCCATGAAGCGAATTTCCGCGAGGTCTTCCAAACCTTGGCGTTTGATCTCTGCGTGACCCCACTCATATTGCTGTTCAGACAGCGTAACTCCGATGGCTTTCACACCGTGTTTGGCGGCGTAGCGGACCATGCCTCCCCAACCGCATCCCACGTCTAGGAGGCGATCGTCTTCTTTCAGACGCAGTTTTTCAAAGATGAGGCGGTATTTGTTTTCTTGGGCTTCTTCCAAACTTGATTCTGGCGTTGGATAATACGCGCAGGTATAGGTCATGGAATCATCTAAAAACAGGGAGTAGAACTCATTGCCCACGTCGTAGTGGTAGCTAATGGCTTTCTTGTCGCGGGATTTCGAGTGCCTGGATGCTAGCCCGTTGATCAGTGCTTTACGCCATGCGGGGGCTTGTTCCATTGGTGGAATTTCCTGGAATTTTAAGGCATTCATTTTCCGCAGAGTCCACATGATCTGCAAGGTGGTGGATGCATCTGGGCGTTTGAAGCAGCGGTAGAACTCCTTCAACGCATCAAAGATCCCATAAGGATGGCCGGGATGCTCACCTTCCACGATGAGGTCTCCCATGAGGTAGGCACGTGCCAAACCCAAATCTCCTGGCGCTGTTGCGATGTAGGATACTGCATCCGTGTTGGCAACAAACAGCTGGTAGGGAGCATCTTCAGGGCCAGTGAAGCTTCCATCGAAGGCAGTGATGTGGAATGGGATGGGTGCAGTGGTCGTGGCCTCGACGATGTCGGCGATGGTCATGAGGTCCTGCGCTACGGCGTTACTCATAATGCTTTGCTTTCTCTTCTTGTGCATTTTTTTAAAATGTGGCCACAAGTAGTGACCACAAGCCTCTACCTACAGTGAGCGATCCTAGGCGCCTTTTACTGTCTTTTCATACAAACCGGGGAATCGGCTGTGGGGATCCCACTGCTTTTTTAGCAGCGCCGGGATGGTTCCGCCATAAAGTTTTTCAAAGTCTTCCCTGGTGTAGAACGCTTCGGAGTACAGCGATTTATGTCCGCCTAGCTCTGCCATGACGCGTTCGATTTCTCTGTTAAATGCTCCCTCTGGTGCGTCGGAGCCCATCAGATCAACCGGCACTGAGGACCAGAATCCGATGTTGACCCACAGCACGTCCTTCTTCAAGGGATACAGCGGCCAAGGGTGTTCAGCAGCACCGGAGCCGATTGCTTCAGGGGAGCTCAAAATTTCTCCAGCACCAACCGAACTACCTGGTACCTCCCGAATCTTGATCGGGCACAGCCACAGCGGCTCGATGTCGCTGCTTTCAAAGAACCATTTCAAAAATACTGGCAGTTTATCAATCGTAACTTCCACGTCTTGGACCACCCGTTCCCTAGCCGGGCGGCCTTTGCGCTCTTCCAGGCGATCAGCGATGGAGTATTTTCGATCCCAGCCGATGATCTTCCAATAGAAACTCGAGCGCAGCAGATCCCTGGGCCAGAGTTTGCGCACCACGGGGTTTTGGGTGCCGAATGCGCGTGAACACCAGAACCAGTCGGTGTCCCAGCGCCAGATGTAATCGCGGATTGTCAGGCGGTCATAGGTGATGCCCTCTGGGTGTTGCAGGGAGCGGTAGTAGCTTAAATCCCTGGTGTAATCGCTGGTGGGGCCAGGTTGTGAGGTTTGCGTGCCAAGAACTAAGTAGGCTTCCGTGGGTGAAAACACCACGCCGTCAAGGTAATCGACGGGTTGGTTATCAAACTCCAGAGAAGACGCGACTTCCTCAATCGCTTTGGTCAAAGACTCTAAATCGTTGAAGCGCACGTGGCGCAGCTGGACGTAATCTTGCACTGGTTCCAGCTCAATTTTTAGCCGCACCGCGTATCCCAGCGAACCATAAGAGTTGGGAAAACCTCTGTAAAGGTCGACATTTTCTGTGGGCGAGCAAGTCACGATCTCACCAGTGCCGGTAAATATATCCATCTCCAGCACTGATTCGTGTGGCAAACCGTTGCGGAAGGATGTGGATTCCACGCCCATTCCGGTCACTGCGCCACCAAGCGTGATGGTTTTCAGTTGAGGCACAACCAACGGCATCAGACCATAACTTAAAGTGGCATCTACCAGGTCTTCATACGTGCACATGCCCTGTACATCGGCGGTGGCATTGACCGGATCAATGGCAATCACTCCCCCAAGCGCTGCCACATCTAGGCCGTGACCTGCATCGGAGCGTCCACGGAACAGGTTGGAGGTTTTCTTAGCTAAACGCACCCGCTCCCCAGCAGGAATCGCGTCAAAGCTTCTCTTAAGCTTTGTAATTGCCTCCCAATGGGCGTTCCAGCCTTTGGGGATTACCTCTTTTTGATCTACTCCACGACCAATGGACAAGCTGTTGCTCAGTTTTCCGATGGTCTTTAAAAAAGTACTATCCGGGTCAACTAATCCGCTCATGTAAGGCCACCATACTCCTTAATAGGTGGGCGCGAGCGCTGTCTCTTTTGCTAATTCACTTCCCTGCGGCAACAATCGCAGCACGCTCCACGGCACGACCTGCACGTCAGTGATTCCTAGGGCAACCATCGATTCACCAGTAGAAACAGGGTGCATCAGCCCAAATTCAGAGACCACATAGTAGCCAAAGCCACTGTCCACGCCCACTGCCCCACCAGCGTTTGTGCTGAAACTTTTCGCCCTGGAATCACCAGATAGCGCCACACCCGATTCCAGAGTTTCCAGGAAACCGATCTGGCCTTCACCATCCGCGCAGGCAAAACCACCGTCCAGATCTTGCCAAGAAACTGTTTGCTCGGGCAGCGTCAAGGTGTTGGCTGTTTCTTCATGCACACCAAGAAGCGCGGTGGGGTCGGGGAAAACACCGGAACCGGCGTCGATAAGCAACCCGCGCTGTAGCGGCGTGATTTCGGCGAGCGCCCCGTCGAGCCGCAACCAGCTGTGGGTGGAGGCGTCGACAAGCTCGGGCAGCGGGTCTGGGAAGCGGACCGAGTCGTGCTCGGGGATCGCGTTGAGCAGCTCAGTGGTCAGATAAATGCGCGGGGTGTCCTCGGAAATCCCCAGGTGGCGGCGCGTAATGCGCCCATGTTCGCTGTCCCACGCCGGCAGTTCGCGGCGCCCGTCCGCGGTAATCAGGTTCCAGGTGACCTCGCCGGTTTCGCTTTTCGACGCCCCCAGCCACCCATTTCCTTCCGCAATCAGGGTGGGCCCTAGTCCGTCCCTAGGAACCGTAATGTGTAGATCCCCAGTGCCGACATCCTGGCACACAAACCAATCTTGCTCAGGTTCTTTGGCGCTGCTGAAAAGCCCTGGCGCATCAGAAACCCCCACCGGCACTCCGCGCGGCATGCCCGCGATGATCGCATCGCTGGCGTTCACCGGATCAATCGGCTCCCCCACAATCAACCGAGCCGAGGCCACATTAGCCACCGGATGCACTGCCCCATCCAGCTGCACAAACAGCGCGCCGGATTCAGCACGGATCAACGGCGCATCGGCCGGATCCTTCGCGGGTCGAAAAATAGCCAACGCCAACGAGCCTACCGCCAACATCACGCACGCCACCACCCCAAACACCAACGCCCGCCGGCGCCTACCAAGTGGATCATGAATCATGCGCACATCGCCCATCACCAACCCATGTTCGATGCGCCGCACCAGAAATTTATGCCCCGACACCTGCGCCGATGTCGTGGGCATCAACATACCTTCAGCCATGTGTTCCCCCAGCCTAAAAATCTCTATATCCCCTAATCCAGGAACTGTAGTGCGCTGGCCAGGGAAAAGACTAGTGAAAGTGGGAAGATTCTCAGATTTGCTTTTGAGGGAACCAAAAGGCGAGTTTTGCAGTCTAACAATGGGTGCGACTTATGGCACCTTTGTGATTCCTAAAATGAAGTTTTATGAAGGACCTCGGTAAATTACAACGCGCAATCGAAGAGAACTTAGCGGAGCATTTCTGCCATCTCCACCGGCATCTTGCATCCGCAACAATCACGCACACCGATGACCTGCTCATCGCAGACAGTGGCCTCGACGATGACACGTTCAACATATTGCGGGCGCACGCTTTACCCCTGAGATTGCAGCTGCCCGGATCGCTGAAACCACCGCTTTTGTAGAACATGCACTCCGTCCGTTTTCCTGGTGGGTCGGCCCCGCATCCAGCCCTAGAAATATCGGAGAGCTGCTCGTTGAGGCCCAATGAAATGCCTCCGAAACAGAAACAGGCATGTGGAAAGACTTAACCGAACCGCTGCCCGAAGCTTGCGCTGAGGGCTTAGAGATCCGGGTGGTTAAATCTCCCGAAGAGCTGGCAGATTACGCTGCAGTTCTTTCTGCGAATTGGAATCCGCCTGCCGAAACTGTGCAGCGTTTCTATGCCGAAGCAGCGGAATTCGCTCTGAGTGAAGAATCATCCGCACTTTATCTGGTGGGCTATGTGTACGGCCGCGCAGTGTGTTCAGCGGAAGCATTCATACACGCGAGCGTAGCTGGAATCTACAACATCTCCACGCTTGAGAACGAACGCCGGCGTGGCTACGGCGGAGCCATCACCTTAGCCACGTTGCATACCGCACGTAACGCAGGGTGTGACACCGCCGTGTTACAAGCCTCCAAAGATGGTGAGCCCGTTTATCGCAAACTAGGATTCACCGACTGCGGTCGATTTACTGAATACTCTTTGTGATTAGTTAGGGACCGTATGAGGCTTCGTTGGATCCGGTGCATACAGAGTTTCGGCTGAAGGCATCGCCGAGTTTTCGCCAGCAGGAACCGTTGGACGATGGTAATAAGTCTGATCTACCTCGTCTTCAGTTTCAGCCAACCCAATCTCGCCCAAGGTAGGAAGCTCTGGCAGTGGTTCTGGGGAATTACCAGGTGCACGCATCTGATCTAGTTCGGCGTCAGTGAACATATCGTTGACTGCGAAGATCACCGAGTCGCCCTTCTTGTACACCGGTGTCACGCCTGGGGTTTGCCACAGCAGATCGATCTGGCGGAAGTTGGGGATCTGGAAATCCCAGAACGTCCACGGACTGATCATGAAGTAGCCGACGTTGAGATCACGAGCAGCCTGATCCACATCGTTGACTTGATCTGGGTTTTCATCGGTGCCCACGCCAAGAAGTTGAGGCCACCAAAACAGCATCGCGGTGGCAGAGCCTTCGCCTGCCGCTGGCCATGCATAGTGGCGAGCCACGGAGTGCAAGCCGTTGTAGGCATACATCCAGCCGTTACCATCTGCGGGGTCACCCATGATGTTCATGTCAGCACCACCTGGCTGTTGGATTAACCAGTCCCAGGCAGCCAAGTCGTTGTTGCTCACCATACGTTCATCATTGTGTGGCGCAAGGATTGTGGTTTCGGATCCTTCCTCCACAAAATCCTTCGCCCAAGTCTGCAATGGCACAGCCACAACAAGAGCCATCACCACAGAAACAACACCGGAAACAGTGGCGAACTTCTTTATTGGTCCCAAGCAGATCAAACGGATCACTGCGGCAGCGCCGATACCTGCGGCAGCAAAAGTGAACATGGCGACAGGCATGATCAAACGGTGTCCTGTGGAGTAATGCAGACCGCCCACAATGTTGAGCCAATCACCCCACGGCTCTTCAAAAGGCTTCAGCGAGTTAGCGGTCAGTGCAACGCTGGCGAAGTAAAACACCGGCGCCCACAAGTTTCCGCGCCACACCAAAGAAACCACGCCACCGATTGCTGCGAATACCAGCACTGGGACGATGTCAATATTTCCGAAGAAATCAACATGGCGGGTCTCCATGAAAATAGACACCAACCAGGACTCGCTGCGGGTGACTTGTTCCTCAGCAGAATATGACAGCACATCTTCGGTTTGTTCGGAACCTGAAATCACCTGAGGCAGCATGAAGAGCACACCGATGATGCCCGTGATGGCCAAGATGCCGACATCCTTCAAACGGATACCGATGCCCGCCTTCCAGCCCTTCACCTTCCGGCTTGGAACCACCACGAGTTTGAGCAGCCACCACAGCAGCAACACCATGATCACGATGGTGGATGGGGCTGGATGCAGCTGGAACATGCCCATAAACGCCAATGCTGCGGCAAAGATTCTTACCGGCACAGACGGAGTGGACATAAACAGCGCAAGCACCACACCTGAAGCACCGATCGCAGCAACATAAGGCCACGCACCCACGTAGTTACCAACCCAGAACAGCACCGGGGAGGCAATGGTGATCAGTCCAGCAAAGCCCGCACCAATCTGCGCGGTCAGTCCACGATTGTTGATCATCCGCCATGCAATCAGTGCAACAGCCAACGGCAGCAACAATCCGGACAGCACAATGCCAGTGAGGTTGGTGGCTTCAACAATCGTCAGATTTCCGACATCCGACAGCACCCATGCACCAGCATGCCATGCGCTTGGGTAGAACAGATCTTGCTGCGTTTCAATATTGCGCAGCTGCCCCATCATCGTGGATGACGCAATGCCGGTCTCATCTATAAAACGGACAGTCGAAGCATGCCAATGGACATCCCAGCCTTGGACGATATCGCCCAAACCATGCTCGGTGCTCAAGAGCAGATCAACGGCACGATCAATGATCAGCCACGCACCAGTGATAGCACCTGCGGCAGGCAGCAGCCAACGCTGATCCAAGATGCCACCGTCGCGCATGTAATCAAAGATCACGCGCCAGATTCCGCGACGCTCCGAGGTTTCAGATTCAGATTCGGCTGCTTCGTTTGTGCTCGATTCGGCAGGCTCCCCTGCAGATACCTCAGCATTTTCTGCCGGCTCTTCATCCGCGAGCGTCTGCCTGCGGATACGTGCTTTACGCCGACGTACAAGCCAACCACCGACAAAAAACAAGCGCCATACCAAAGCAACCGCAGCGAAAACCAACGTGGAAATAACTACGGAATGGAGATCAAAACGCATCTCCCACAAGCCCAGCAACCAGGCAGACAGGCCGTAAATACCGAAGGTTGCTGGGATGGAAGCTGCGATAGCCCACGGCACTTTAAGGCCAGAAACCCATGAGACGACCAATCCTGGAACGGTAAATACCAACACCGCAATCCATAGTGTCGTCAGCATCTAGGTTCCCACTTCACTTTCTTGTGATTGTGCCAATTGTGTGGCGCACGCGCCTGCTTATCAGACATAAATGACTGAAAGATACGAGAGACGAGTTTAGTCCCTTTTACTCATCATCTAGTTTTAGGCTCGCGGACGCATCCGGAAACTCGCGAACAGCTCGGGTTTCCAGCGCTCTTTCCTGTAACTTATCAGCGGAAGGATAATCCACGCCAACCAAGCTCAAACCTTTCGCAGGTGCTACTGGAACCATGGGGCTGCGTTCGCTTGCATCAAGCAATTCTGCAGTAAACCCTGATCCGCGGCGTCCTTCGCCCACGGCCATGCAGGAGCCGACCAGCGAGCGCACCATCGACCAGCAAAAAGCATCGGCCACCACGTGTGCTTCATACACCTGCGGTTCGATGTCGGTGGAGACGTCTTTCCACGCAAATTTTTGTAGTTCACGCACCGTCGTCGCATGTGGCTTAGCTTTGCAAAACGCCACGAAATCATGCAGCCCCAGCAGTGCATCGGCGGCTAATTGCATCCGCTCTAGTTCGACAGGTTTTGGCCACTGCGCCGTGTCGTGGCGGCGCGTAGGCAGCGCACCGGCGGGATGCGTCGTAATGCGATAAACGTAGTGCCTGCGCATCGCGGAAAATCGCGCATCAAACCCGGGCTCGGCAAAACGTACGCCATGCACCCGAATATCATCGGGCAGCAACCGGCCCAAGCGCCGAACCAACTTGCTTGGATCGCCATCAATACTGCGCTGCTCTAAAGCGTGTGCCGGAATATCAAAGTGCGCCACTTGGCCCGCCGCATGCACCCCCGCATCGGTTCGCCCGGCCACAGTCAATTCAACAGTCTCACGCAACACCATGCTCAAATTGTCTTCCAACACTTTTTGCACGGTGCGTAAATCGCTGGTACCCTGCTTCGCCCAGCCATGAAAATCCGTGCCGTCATACGCTAGATCCAGCCGGATTCGCACCGTTGAATTGTCCATGTCTGCCTTTCATTTTTTGCTTTTCGACGTCACGCCCCACGCTTTACGGCTGCTCAGCGCAGCCGGGCGGGGTGCAGATACGTAAAATGCCCGCAGTAAACAATGTTCACTGCGGGCATTTTATGCGGAGTTAGAGAAATTTACTTCTCTTCTGCAGCCTCTTCGGTTGCGGTCTCCTCAGCTGGAGCCTCGACTACCTCTTCGGTCTCAGCCTCTTCAGCAGCCTTCTTGGAAGCAGCTGCGCGGGTTGCGCGGGATGCTTCTGCGGAGACGGTCTCCTCGAGAACGAGGGAGATCTGGGACATAGGAGCGTTGTCGCCCTTACGGTTCTCCAGCTTGATGATGCGGGTGTAACCACCTGGACGGTTCTCGAACTTAGGAGCAAGTTCGTTGAACAGGTAAGCCACGATTTCCTTGTTAGGAACCAGTGCGAGAACGTTACGACGATCTGCAACGGAACCGGACTTAGCCTTGGTGATCAGCTTCTCAGCGTATGGACGCAGAGCCTTTGCCTTAGCATCGGTGGTCTTGATTGCGCCATGCTCGAACAGAGATGCAGCCAGGTTAGAGAGGATCTTCTTCTGGTGGCTTGCGGATCCGCCGAGGCGGGCGCCCTTCTTAGGGGTAGGCATTAGATGTACTCCTTGTACGTTGATTTAGCGCGGCCCATGAATTGGACCATGCGACTTACTCGGAATCTTCCGCCTCGACATCGATGTAGCCACCAGTTTCGGCGTCATAACCTTCAAGAGTTGAAGGATCGAAGTCTTCAGGAGCATCCTTCAGGGTCAGACCCAGGCCAGCAAGCTTGATCTTTACCTCGTTGATCGACTTCTGTCCGAAGTTGCGGATATCCAGCAAATCGGACTCAGCGCGCTCTGCGAGTTCACCCACGGTGTGGATGTCTTCGCGCTTGAGGCAGTTGTAGGAACGGACAGAGAAGTCCAGATCCTCGATTGGCATGCTGTAGGCAGCGATGTACTCGGTCTCCTGAGGAGATGGTCCGATCTCGATGCCCTCGGCTGCGATGTTCAGCTCGCGTGCGAGGCCGAACAGCTCAACCAGGGTCTTACCTGCCGACGCCAGGGCGTCACGTGCGGTAATAGAGTTCTTGGTCTCAACGTCGATGACCAGCTTGTCAAAGTCAGTGCGCTGCTCAACACGAGTAGCTTCAACCTTGTAGCTGACCTTCAGTACTGGGGAGTAGATCTGATCGACCGGAATGCGGCCGATCTCTCCACCGGTTGCAGTAACAGTTGCGGGAACGTAACCACGCCCACGCTCGACGATGAGCTCGATCTCAATCTTGGCGGTCTCGTTCAGGGTTGCAATGTGCAGATCCGGGTTGTGGATCTCCACGCCTGCTGGTGGCTGAATGTCACCTGCAGTTACAACTCCTGGGCCTTCCTTGACCAGCTGCATAACAACTGGCTCATCAGAATCAGAAGACAAAACCAATCCCTTGATGTTCAAGATGATGTCAGAGACATCTTCCTTAACACCGCTGATGGTGGTGAACTCGTGGAGTACACCGTCAATCTTGACGCTGGTTACTGCTGCTCCAGGAATGGAGGACAGCAGGGTACGGCGCAGGGAGTTACCGAGGGTGTAGCCAAAACCTGGCTCCAGTGGCTCGATGACAAACCGGGAACGTGCGTTATCAACAAATTCCTCGGTGATGGTTGGGCGCTGTGAAATGAGCATTGAACTCTCCTTGAGTGACGACCGCTATTTGACGTCGGTAAAGGTTTTTAAAACCATGAAGGATGTTTGGAAAATCGAAAGATTCCTGTGCACCCGGGGCAGCCGGGTAAGCAAAAACTACTTCGAGTAGAACTCGACGATGAGCTGCTCTTGCAGTGGGATATCGATCTGTGCGCGCTCTGGGAGCTGGTGCACGAGGATACGAAGGTTCTCAGGAACGACCTGGAGCCAAGCTGGGACGACTGCGTCGACCAGGTTGTCCTGAGCCTCTTCGAACCAGTTCATCTTCTGGGACTTCTCACGAACATTGATGATGTCGTACTGAGAAACGCGGAAAGATGGAACGTCGATTGCCTTGCCGTTCACGGTGAAGTGACCGTGGGAAACAAGCTGACGAGCCTGGCGACGGGTGTTTGCCAGACCTGCGCGGTACACGACGTTGTCGAGGCGGGACTCGAGCAGGACGACCAGGTTCTCACCGGTCTTGCCTGCGCGACGGTTAGCCTCGGCGTAGTAACGACGGAACTGCTTTTCCATGACGCCGTAGATGAAACGAGCCTTCTGCTTCTCCTGGAGCTGCAGCAGGTACTCGGACTCCTTGATGCGTGCACGGCCTGCCTGTCCTGGAGGGTAAGGACGGCGCTCAAACGCCATGTCTCCACCAACAAGGTCGACGCGCAGACGACGGGATTTACGGGTTGCTGGGCCGGTATAACGAGCCATTTTGTATTACCTTTCCTTCCCTATTAAACGCGACGACGCTTTGGTGGACGGCAGCCGTTGTGTGGCTGTGGGGTCACGTCGGAGATTGAACCGATCTCCAGGCCTGCAGCCTGAAGGGAACGGATTGCAGTCTCGCGGCCTGATCCTGGGCCCTTGACGAAAACGTCAACCTTCTTCATGCCGTGATCCATTGCCTTGCGGGCAGCGTTCTCTGCAGCCATCTGAGCAGCGAACGGAGTGGACTTACGTGAGCCCTTGAATCCGACGTGTCCAGAGGAAGCCCAAGAGATTACAGCACCGTTGGTATCAGTGATCGAAACGATGGTGTTGTTAAAGGTGGACTTGATGTAAGCGTTGCCGTTAGCAACGTTCTTTTTTACAACGCGACGGCCTGTGCGGCGCGCGTTAGTGCGTGCTTTAGGAGGCATTTTTACTTCTTCTTTCCGGCGATCGTCTTCTTAGGACCCTTACGAGTACGCGCATTGGTCTTGGTGCGCTGACCACGAACAGGCAGGCCACGACGGTGGCGGATGCCCTGGTAGCAGCCGATTTCGATCTTGCGACGGATGTCAGCTTGTACCTGGCGGCGGAGGTCACCCTCGACCTTCCAGGTGCCTTCAATAACGTCACGAAGAGCAGCGATCTGCTCATCAGTGAGGTTGTCGGTGCGCAGGTCTGGGGAGATTCCGGTCTCCTCGAGAAGCTGCTTGGAACGGGCTGGGCCGATTCCGTAGATGTAGGTGAGAGCGACTTCCATACGCTTGTTGCGTGGGAGGTCAACACCAGCTAGACGTGCCATGTGGCAGTTACCTTTCCGGTTGTTGCGATGGTTTTCCCCATAATCGCCCCTGCCAAGCAATACTTTCCCCGGACGGAAACCGGGAGGTGGATTGTGATTCGCAAGGCTTCAGCCATCGTTGCCTGAAGGTGTGTCAGCCTGCCGGGATATCCCCGACTAGCCCTGATATATGGAGGCTTAAAGCTTATTTTTACTTGTAGCGGTAAACGATTCGTCCACGAGTCAGATCATAGGGCGACAGCTCTACAACGACGCGGTCCTCAGGAAGGATACGGATGTAGTGCTGGCGCATCTTTCCACTGATGTGGGCGAGTACCTTGTGTCCGTTGTCAAGCTCGACTCGGAACATTGCATTCGGCAGAGGTTCGACAATGCGACCCTCAACTTCAATAGCGCCTTCCTTAGCCATATCCTCCGCATTCCCGGAAACGACCCTAATGTCATTCCCTTTAGTTATCCACTGCAAAAGTGAGGTGATGGGCTAGATGCACATACACCGTCGTCTAACAGTACACGCATGACCCCCTAGAGCCAAATTTCTCTTTATCACACCTTAAATAGCTCAACTCTTTCACCCTCCCCTTTTCAAAAAGTCGAGCAACACAAGAGCAATTCACCTCCAAGTCAAATAATCCGAAACCTTAAACCCATTAGAAAAGCATGTTTGCTAACTAAAATTTCATAAACCTCAGTGGATCCTAACACCCCATTAAGGGGGGCGAGGCTTGTATTAGAATAATCGAATAGATACATTTTATCCACCCCCGATTTGGTTCATACGAAAATTGGTGATGGCAGAAAAAGCTAAAGTGCTATGATGTGAAATCAACACTCAATCAGTGTTAAAACTTTGCAAAACTGCTGTACAAATAGGTTGATATCACCAAGAGCGCTCAAATCTAAATTCTTAACAAACTCTTAATCCGCTCCTAATGAAAAACTGCACATTTATCTAAAAAAACCACATTTCTTAAAGAAATCAAAACCGTTCCTTAAGTATTTATGAGAAGTTGATTATTTTTCTGGAAGGATTCAAAATGCGTTGTGTTATCACCGGTGGTGCTGGATTCCTAGGCAGCCATCTGACTGATCTGATTCTCAATGAAGGCCACGAAGTTATCGTTTTGGATAACCTCAGCACAGGATCACTCAGCAACCTCTTCCACCAAATCAGTAACCCTCGCCTGCAGATCAAGACTGTCGATGTGAGAGAAAAGCTCGACATCGATGGACCAGTCGATATCGTATTCAACCTCGCCAGCCCAGCGTCTCCCCCTGTTTACACTCAGCGTCGCGTTGAATGCCTCCTTATTAACTCAGAGGCCGTGCTCCAAGTCGCGGAGTTCGCCTTGGAAAAGGGTGCTCGTCTCGTACAGGCCTCAACAAGTGAGGTATACGGAGATCCACTGAGCCACCCCCAAATCGAACACCACTGGGGTAACGTCAACCCCATCGGTGAGCGCAGCTGCTACGACGAAGGCAAGCGATTCGCCGAAGCACTCCTGTCTGCAATGCGACTGGAACAAGGGCTCAACGCGGGCATCATTCGAATCTTCAATACCTATGGGCCGCGCATGCATCCCTTTGATGGTCGAGTGATTTCCGGGTTTGTGCGACAGGCCTTGGCTAATGAGCCGCTCACCGTTTTCGGTGATGGATCTCAAACACGCAGCTTCTGCTATGTCTCAGACCTCGTTCGAGGCCTGTGGCTCATGGGTAATTCAAACCAGCCCGGCCCCATCAACCTGGGTAATCCAATTGAGCAAACAGTGCTGAGCATGGCGCACTTGATCAAGGAATCCACTAATTCCGAATCCGAGATCACTTTCGAGCCCCTACCTTCGGATGATCCGGTACGTCGTCGTCCCGACGTTTCCAAAGCCAAGGAGCTCCTTGGATGGGAGCCTCTTGTAGGCATCGACGTGGGTCTTCGCGAAGTCATCAATTGGCAGATCGAGACGCAAAGGGCCTTCTCGGAGCAGATATCGTGACTGTCCGACGAGCTGGGGCTCGCCAAGCAAGAGTGAGGCACCAGCCCCTGCATAAAAAGTCCCAGAATCTCATCCCTTCGGATCTATCTGCAGAAATTCAGTCGTTGAGCAACGGTTGGGTCTCGGATATCCGTTCCACGGGACCGGTTCTTGCCACAGATACTCCCCGAGTTATTCGCGACGCCAGCGAAGAACTGTTTGTACCAGCTATGCCTCGTTCAACTCAGCGATGGCTTAATCTGACGGTTCTACTCTGGGTCGTGTTGGTGATTTGTTTTGTCGTTTGGTGGTTTAAGCCTGAACATGTTGGTACCACTACGGGACTAGTTCTCAACTCCGCAGTGGCATCCTTCATTCTTCTGCTTCCCATTGCTTTTGTATCTCGAATTCGTTCAATTCGTCGCATCAATCCGGATGTTCCGCTCCCCGATTCGCGTGTAGCAATGGTGACTACCCGAGCTCCTAGCGAACCCTTTTCTGAGGTTCAGCCAACGCTTGAGGCAATGTTGAACCAGCATTACAAGGCAGATTATGACGTCTGGCTTTGCGATGAATCTCCGACGGAAGAAATCTCCGATTGGTGCGAAGCAAACGGAGTTTATCTTTCAACTCGTTTTGAGGATGAAGATTATCACCGCTCCAGTTGGCCAAGACGCACTCGTTGTAAAGAGGGAAACCTCGCGTACTTCTATGACAATCATGGATACGCAAATTATGACATCGTTGCTCAGTTCGATTGCGACCACATTCCAGAGCCTGACTATCTTGAAGCAATTCTGCGTCCTTTTAGCGATCCGAATGTTGGCTATGTAGCTGCGCCCAGCATGTGCGACTTGAATCGAAAGGACTCCTGGTCTGCACGGGGAAGGCTCTATGCCGAAGCCATGATTCATGGACCTCACCAATCAGCTCATAACGGTGGCCTCACTCCAACCTGCATCGGATCCCACTATGCAGTTCGCACCGCAGACCTTGCAAAAGCTGGTGGAATCGGGCCGGAACTTGCCGAGGATTTTTCGACTTCGTATGTTATTCGGTTAACCGGCGCGGACGGTGCGTTCGCAGTTGATGCCAAAGCTCACGGTCAAGGTCCTTCAACATTTGCAGCCATGGTGACTCAGGAGTTTCAATGGTGCCGTAGCCTAACAGTTTTGCTGTTTACTTTGGTTGGACGCACACTTAACGTCTACCGTCCAAGGCTAAAATTCCGGTTTCTTTTTGCACTTCTGGTGATGCCAGCTATGGGCATGATGACAGGTGCTGGATTTCTCATCGCCCCATTGGCAGTTGTCTTCGATAAACAGTGGATGAGTATGAATATCCTAGACTTCTTCATCTTCACCACTGTCGTTTCGCTTCCTCTTGTTGGAATGCTATTAATTCTCAAGAAAGCCGGTCTGCTTCGGCCAAACGATATTCCGGTTGTGAATTGGGAGAGCGGATTATTCCAACTTGTTCGATGGCCTTATGTAGTCAGAGGTTTTTTCGCAGGTCTCCGTCAAGTTATTTTTCGGAAAGAGGTTCACTTCAAAGTCACGCCTAAAGGTGATCTTGGAATACAACCAATCTCCATGAATGTGATGCTCCCCTATCATTTTCTAACCGCGGCAATGGTTGTCATTGGTTTGTGGGGCTTGATTGATCATCGTTCTCCTGGATATGCAGGGCTCACGCTGCTGGGTGGTCTCATCTATGGATTTGTCTGTTTCATTGTCCCGTGGATGCATTTTTGTGAATTACCTTCAGCGAACACCACCTTCATGGAACGTCTACGCGCTGTAGCATTCCCACTTCTTGCTGGCATCATCATGTTTTTGGCTTCGGTTTTTGCTTTGGCTCTCTACGCTGCGATTTTCTTCGGAGGTTACCAATGGATCTGGTAAAAGGCCCTGTGCTGGTCACTGGTGGCACGGGTTTCATTGGTAGCCATACTGTTGTTGAGCTTCTCAATGCCGGTAAACAAGTAGTTGTCATTGATGATCTTTCCAACAGCACCATTGATGTGCTCGCCTCAATTGAGGAAATCACCGGTTCTAAACCACCTTTAGAAATCGGTGATATCCGAGATCGTGCATTCGTTGACTCGGTGCTTGCTCAATATCAGCCAAGCGCGGCAATACATTTTGCTGCTAAAAAAGCTGTCGGCGAATCTGTTGAGCAACCAACGATGTACCTCAACATCAATATTGGCGGCACCGCGACGTTACTAGATGCGCTTCACCATGCGGGAGTCCGCGACATCGTATTTTCTTCATCATGTTCTGTGCATGGTGAAACCACTCACTCACCTTTAAATGAGGACTCTCCTACACAACCGGCTAACCCATATGCTTTCACCAAGCGCACCGGCGAGAAAATGCTGTCCCAGTTGGTTGAAGCTGATGAATCGTGGTCAGCGATTTCGCTTCGCTACTTCAATCCGATTGGTGCTCATCCCTCCGGAAAACTAGGTGAATCAGGCCTGGGGCGGCCACGCAATATTATGCCATGGCTTCTTGATGTTGCTGCGGGTCGCAAGCAATCATTGGAAGTTTTCGGTGACGATTGGCCGACTCCTGATGGCACGTGCATCAGGGATTATCTTCATGTTGTGGATGTGGCTCGAGTCCATGTCCGTGCACTTGAGCATTTCAAAACAGGCCAGGCAGAAGTTTTTAACATCGGAACCGGCGTTGGTACCAGTGTGCTTGAACTGCTCAACACAATGGAAGAAGCCAGCGGGCGAGAAATCCCTTATGAGATTTCTGCCCGCCGTTCTGGAGATGTTTCTGCTCTAGTTGCCGACGCTCAACGTGTAGCTACGCAATGGGGTTGGGTTCCAGAGTTTAGCGTCTTTCAAATGTGCGCTGACGCCTGGCGTTTTGATCAGAAAAAGTAGGGTTAATCGCTCCTACATAAGAGTTTGGTTCTTCAACGGTGTTACCAGCCAGGTCTTTTGTTGCTGGAGTGCTATCGCCTGGCACCGGTGATGGCACTGACACAGGCTGGGTCCATGCGATTGTGTCCAGCACCGTGGAGATCTCAAATCCGCCAGGGTAAATGGGCGCATATTCAAAGTTATCAAAAGAATCCTGAACTAGTGCTTCAGCTTGTTCTACTGTTTGTGCGCGTTCTCCGTTCCAATCGAAAACTGGCGTACGCGTAAATTGGTTCACTGCTAATTGATTGGCAATGAAATTCACTTTGGAATCAGCGGAAACATCTATCGCGGCAATGCTGGGCGCATCACCTGCTGAGGTGTCAAGAATGTTGTGATGAACGGTGATTCCGTCTAGGTTTCCTCGCAGTTTGAGCGCTGCTGCGCCACTCGATGGAGCTGGAAATACAGTGTTGTGATGAATTTTGGTGTCCTCAATTTGAGGTTCGTCTTCTGACGATGAGAACCCACCAATCGCACTAATACCACCGTGATATGCATTGAGCCACGAATCTCCAATGCTGGCGTTATACCGTACAACGTTTGCACCGGAGCTTCCTCCACCTTGGTGGGCAATGAGTAAGAATCCGGGTCCGGCGTTGTTATAGCTGTAGTTACGTTCCATAGTAGAATTCGTTGTTGCGATGTCCAACCCGAATCCACCACCGTCGGATCGTTGGGAGCTATTGTCGTGTGATCGATTGTCACGAACTAACACACGTGTTGAGTCATGCGTCCAAATTCCGATTGGACCTTCATCTGCATTTGAAAGCGCACCGTTATTGAATGCCTCGTTCCTTTCAACGACAGCATCTTCCACTGAGCCAATGACAATGCCACTGCCTGAGTTGGTAGTAATATCACTAATGCCTTTTGTCCCTGAGACGACAGAATCCAGCACGCGGATATTTTTATGACCGTAATCTGGGGCAGTCGGGCCGTATGTAATAATACCGTTGCGAATGCAGTCTCTGACGATGGCATCTTGGATGATGACATCATCAAATCCATCGCCTGGAGCTGCAGATGATGCTGCAATTCCGTTATAAGCTCCTGTTACGCGTACTCGTTGAACGGTGATGTCCGAGTGCATTCCGGACCCTTCAGTTGCATGCAGAAGTACACCATCTGTCGCTTCTTCTGAATGATCGTGAGATACCGACACTGAGATGTCTTCTACGATCACACCTGAAGTATCAATAATTGTAATTCCGGCGGGGCCTTCGGCTTCAATTCCTGGAAAATCCCTTTCGGATGTTACGTGAACAGGGTTGGATGGATCGCCGGCATCCGCGGAATCTAGGGAAAGCTCCCCCACTAATGGCTTATTACCGATGAGCATGATGGTATCGCCAGGTTTCAGCTGTTGTGTCGAAGCTCGATCCAAGGTTTTCCAGGCTGATTCAGGGTTCAAACCATTTGCAGAATCATCCCCATCTGCGGATACGTAGTAGGTAAATGGTCCAGCCGATACTGGAGGATTGCTGCAGCCAACAAATCCCAGCAAGGCGATTATTGCTAGCGGAGTAAAAACCAAACCCGAAATTCGATTCATTTAGAAACTCTCACTTTAAACTAAGACTAATGCTGGGGCATGTGACATTCTTCAATCTCAAGAGCAGAACTCTCAAGAAAAGCATTAGCTTTTAGCTTAATATTTTTAGCTCCGATTCCGGTCAGAATCCCACTTATATTTGCTTTAGATTCAATAGTATTTTCAGAGATCTCGACTTTGCCTGCTGAGGGCGTCACCGTAATCTCTCCATGCCAGGTCGTGCGCCGACAATTGTTGCTCAATCGGTTCCCGCGAAGCACATGGCCGCCACCAATCATCCCAGGTAGATTCCACACAAGGATTCCGGCTCCATCGTTATCTATCGCATCACAGTTTTCGATCAGGCAGTCCACACACCGGATATCGATTCCAAATCCTCCGCCGTCGGCAGGGCCTCCGGTGCGATTGCTTTTCGACGCACAGTTCCTGATTCGGACTCGACGGCAATCATAAACAAAGATGCCCTCTGGGCCTTCCGTGGCAACACATGCGGCGCCATTACCTTCTGCATGGCAATCGACGATCTCTCCCTCATCAACCGATCCGAGGATAATTCCCGAACCTGAATGATTATTAGTCAGTGTGGGGTCCCCTCGTGTGCCTTCGACTCTGCACTGCGTGACCTTGACGTTGTGAAGGCCATACTGCGGTGTCTCCGGCCCAAAACACAGTATGCCTTGGAGAAGGCAGTCCTGGATCAGGCAGGAATCAACAATCACATCACGAAGTCCTGCGGGTTGATCAGTTCCGATTGCGATGCCATTGCGAGCGCCTTTAACAAACACTCTCTCCAAGCGGATGTCTGCGCTCGCTTCAGTTGCCCATACCAAAACGCCGTCACGATCGTCTGTGGTCATAATGTTGAGATCACTGAGTGTGACGTGGCGTGGGTTGGTGAGAACTAAGCTTTCTAAATTCAGGAACGTATCAGGATTGGCAGGCCGAATATGCACCCGGTTGTGTGCATCGCCGTGGGCAATGACGGTGAGAACCCCGGTGAGATCGCTATCGATCTCTAAAATATCGCCCGGGCCGAGCTTAACTGGCAAAAGCTGAGGACTCGGCCCGATATGTATGATTCCCATACCTACTAATTAATCACGTTCGAAGAGATCCCGCGTATAGATGCGATCGGCAATATCGTCGAGCTCATGGGTTGGCCTGTTGGCAATAATCAGGTCGCAGTCACGCTTGAACTCATCGAGGTCTGTGACAACCTTGGAATCAAAGTAGCTTTCTGAGTTCAAAGTGGGTTCATAAATAACCACAGGAACACCTGCTTGTTGGATCCTTTTTATGACCCCTTGAACTGAAGAAGATCTAAAATTGTCTGATCCAGTTTTCATGACAAGGCGATACACGCCCACAGTTTTGGGTTGTCGACTCAAGATATCTTCAGCGATGAAGTCTTTACGAACCGAATTGGACTCAACAATCGCCGAAATCATCCTCTGCGGAACAGTATCGAAATTGGCCAATAGCTGCTTTGTGTCCTTGGGCAAACAGTAACCGCCATAGCCAAAAGACGGGTTGTTGTATTTGTTGCCGATGCGAGGGTCGAGGCTAACGCCCTCAATAATTTGCTTGGACTTTAAACCCATGGTGGATGCATACGTATCCAGTTCATTGAAGTAGGCGACGCGCATCGCCAGGTAAGTATTGGCGAACAACTTGATCGCTTCTGCTTCTGTGGCATCAGTGAAAAGGACTGGTGTGGCCTCATCCACTGCGCCTTCCTTGAGAAGCAGAGCAAATTGTTGTCCCACCTCTGAGCGCTCCCCAACGACGATACGCGAGGGATGCAGGTTGTCGTAAAAAGCACTGCCTTCTCTCAGGAACTCTGGCGATGGGAAGATGGTGGCATTGGGATACTGTGCGCGCATTTTTTCTGTAAAACCGACAGGAATCGTTGATTTAATAACGATACTCGCATCAGGATTTACCCTTTGTGCCTCAGAAATGGCACTTTCCACGTATTTGGTGTCAAAGAAATTGGTTTCGGGATCATAGTCAGTGGGTGTCGCAACAATGACGAATTCTGCGTCCCCATAAGCCTCTTGGGTATCTGTGGTTGCACGTAATGTTTCAGGCTTGGTTGCTAGATATCTATCTAGCTCTGCGTCTTCTACTGGAGACACATAGTTGTTCAGGGCATCTACGCGTGTTTGGTTGATGTCCATTGCGATGACTTCGTTGTTCTTCGAGAGCAAAGCCGCATTTGAAGTTCCGACAAAGCCAAGGCCAGCAACAGCGATTTTCATGATTACCTGCTCTCTCATTTTTAAACCGGATTAGGCATGGAGAAAACGTCTACGTACACGACAAACAATCAGAAATAAACTACTAAAACAGCTTTTATGTATCTAATTATCTTACTCGTTTGTCAGCGTGTTTTAGCAAAATCGATAAAAAACTCGCTGCCTCTTCAATCGAAATTGAAGAAGCAGCGAGCGTGCTTGAGAAATCCAAGTTTTAGTAGATGTACACCATGTCGCCGATGCCAACGTTATTAAAGTAGTAGATGGCATCCTGGGTGTTCAGGCGAACACAACCAGCGGAAGTAGTCGCAACATTGCCCTGGTGGAATGCGTGGCCGTTGTAGGTGAAGTACATGGCGTACGGCATTGGGGCGTTACCGAACTCGTAGGAGATTTCATCCTTGACCTTGCGGTTGATGTAGAACGTTCCGCGAGGGGTTTCCTGGCCAACTCCGCCGGAGGAAACTGGGACTGCACCGTAGGTGACCTGACCGTTTTCCTGCAGCCAAGTACGTCCGCCGTCGATATCCACGCAGACGTCAGCGCTTGCCGGGCAAGAACCACGGTCAAAGCGTGCGGCTTCTTCTGCGGCTACGCGGGCTGCTTCTGCTTCACGTGCAGCTGCGGCCTCGCGCTCTGCTTGTGCGCGCGCAGCTTCCTGTTCTGCTGCGACCTTTTCATCAACGAGCCCTGGGAACATGCCGTTGATGGCGTCATCCACTGCAGCGCGGACTGGGAGGGCTGCTGGGCCGATGGAGGCAAGTTGGTCTTGGATGGTGTTGCGGGTTGCCCACGCACCTTCACGAGCATCAGTCTGGATCTGGGAGCTGCCGGTTGCGAGGTCCTGTGCTGAAGCAGTTGCTGGCACAGCGATCAACGCGACTGAGGTAGCAGCTGCGGTGAGGATTGCAGCTGCGCCACGCTTGATTGACGCGCTGTATCGGATTCGAGAATTCTTCGCCATGCGTTGAAGTATATAAGGCTGTTTTATGATTTTGATATTCGAAAGGCAAAAAAGTTTTATCGCCTCCTCCCCTGGCGGCACGCCGGGGAGGTCGCAAACCTTTGCTCAACTGGGCAACCTTTAACCCCGAAAACGTGGGGATGCGTCGAAAAGCATCATTTTAATAACGCGGGGTGAGGATGCGCGGGCCGCCCTTGGTGGCTGCAACGGTGTGCTCCCAGTGCGCTGCCCATGAACCGTCGAGGGTCACGACAGTCCAATCATCTTCCAGCACTGCGGAATCTTCGGTGCCGAGGGTGAGCATAGGCTCGATGGCGAGCACGGAGCCCTCCTGAATCACAGGACCCTTGCCGGCCTTGCCCTCATTAGCCAAGTATGGCTCCTCGTGCATGTGGCGGCCAATGCCGTGTCCGCCGTAGCCATCGACGATGCCGAGCGCGACGCCGAACTTGGACTCAGCCTTGCGGGTTGCGACCTCGAGAGCGTGGGAGACATCGGTCAAACGATTGCCTGGAACCATGGCCTTCATGCCTTCCATGAGGACCCACTCGGTAGCCAAGTTGAGACCCTGGACGTCCTCGTCCATCTCGCCGATGCCGAAGCTCCACGCGGAATCGCCGACCCAACCATCAAAGGTTGCGCCGCAGTCGATGGACACCAGATCGCCTTCCTCCAAGATGGTCTCCTTGGATGGAATGCCATGAACAATCACCTCATTGACCGAAGCGCACACTGATGCCGGAAAACCCTGGTAACCCAGGAATGTAGGAACGGCGCCAGCATCGCGGATAACCTGCTCCGCGATCTGATCCAGATCCCACGTGCTCATGCCAGCTTTAGCCTCAGCACGCACAGCCTGCAAAGCCTTGCCGACGATCTCACCCGCCGCCTGCATCGCGTCCAGCTCAGCGGCGGTCTTTGCCGCAATAACCTTCTTCTTGGAACGGAAACCCATACTTCCACGTCTCTTTCTTCAAATTAAACTGTTAAAACCAAAGGTGGCCGGCACCGCACAATGCATGCGGTTCCGGCCACCTTGAGGTGAGTTCTTCCACGTCACTGCTTGCTATCTACCTATCATCGTAGATTCAGCAGCACGAGAGAAGAAATCTTATTTGCCCAGTGCCTTGAGGGTACGAGCGTTGATCTCTTCGACTTCGCCTTCAGCCTCAATGTTGATGATCTTGTCACCGTAGTGATCGATCAGAGGAGCAGTCTCGTCGCGGTAGACACCGAGACGGGTGCGGATGGTCTCTTCGTTGTCATCAGCGCGACCGCGGGACAGCATGCGGTCCACGACGACGTCTTCAGAAACCTGGTAGTTAACAACACCATCGAGGGTCTGGCCAGCTTCTGAAAGCAGGTTAGCCAAGATGTCAGCCTGCTCAACGGTGCGTGGGAAACCATCCAAAAGGAAGCCTTCTGCAGCATCGGACTCAGCAAGGCGGGAAGCAACCATACGTGCAGTCACGTCGGTTGGAACCAGCTTGCCAGCGTCGATGTACTGCTTGGCCTCGATACCCAGAGGGGTACCTTCGCCAATGTTGGCGCGGAAAAGATCGCCAGTAGAAATGTGAGGAATGCCAAGCTTCTCAGAGAGAATTGCAGCCTGGGTGCCCTTACCAGCACCGGGAGGTCCGAGGAGTACGAGTCGCATTATTTTAGAAGTCCTTCGTAGTTGCTTTGCAGGAGCTGGCTCTCAATCTGCTTCACTGTGGTCAGTGCAACAGATACAAGAATCAAGATTGCGGTTCCGCCGAATGGAGTTGCTCCGGCCGAACCGGCGTCAACACCTAGATCCAGCATAATGTTTGGCAGCACAGCAATGACAGCCAGGTACAGGGAACCAACAAACAGCAGGCGGTTCATGACGAATCCCAAGTACTCAGCAGTCGGGCGGCCCGGACGAATACCAGGGATAAATCCACCGTACTTCTTCATGTTTTCAGCCTGCTCAGCTGGATCATACTGAACGGAAACATAGAAGTAAGAGAAGAAGATGGTCAGTGCAAAGTACAAAACAATGTACTGCCAGGAAGAAGGCGTCTGCAGGTGCGCAATGATGTTGCGCTGCCACCAGTTATCAGACACTTCCAGCGAACCAGAGTTCACGATCTGAGTAATCAGCACTGGCATGTAAATCAGGGAAGACGCGAAGATCACTGGGATAACACCAGCTTGGTTGACCTTCAAAGGCAGGTAGGTGGAAGAACCACCGTACTGACGACGACCCACCATGCGCTTTGCGTACTGCACTGGAATACGACGCTGGCCCTGCTCAACGAATACAACACCAATGACCAGGATCAGAACGGAAGCCAGAACAACAGCGAAAACCACGCCGCCGGAGTTACCCAGAATGTTCATGCCATCAGTTGGGAGGCGAGTTGCGATACCAGCGAAAATCAGCAGCGACATACCATTGCCGACACCCTTTTCCGTGATGAGCTCACCCATCCACATCACGAGTACCGCACCTGCGGTCATGGTGATGACCAAAACAATGAGGTCGAAGAAGTTGCGATCAGCCGACAGCACGCGAATGCCTGCGCCAAGCAGCTGCTCGCGGTCCGCCAACGCGACGATGCCCGAAGACTGAAGCAACGCCAAGGCAACCGTTAAGTACCTGGTGTACTGCATCATCTTGGCCTGGCCAGACTGGCCTTCCTTCTTCAACTCCTCAAAGTGTGGAATAACCACAGTCAGCAGCTGCACGATAATAGACGCCGTGATGTACGGCATGATACCAATAGCAAAAATGGACAGCTGCAACAGCGCTCCACCGGAAAACAGGTTAATCAGCGAATAAACGCTTGACTGATCCTGAGTCAAGTCACGCAGACGACCACTAATCGTTGCATAGTCAACTCCCGGGGAAGGGATCTGCGCACCGATGCGGTATAGAACGATCATTGCGATAGTGAAGAAAATCTTCTTACGCAGATCGGCGTCCTTGAATGCCTGAATTATGGCGGACACTTATCCTCCTGGCCTCCTCAGCACTTCAAACCCACATATTTTCACAATAGTGACTAAAAGGTACCGGGAGATGTGTTCTTTAGATCCTGGTCCGATTACAAATCGGACACGATTGACTTGTCTACCCTACCAGTATTTACCCAAGAACCGCATGGCAACCCCTTTGTGTAAGACGCATCATAGGTGCGAAAAGCTCCTCCCCTACCCCGCCCAATAGTTACCTTAAGTGTTGGATAATAAAAATACTGGGTCTGTGTCGCATCAAAGATTTGCCGATAGGCTTGAACAATACGTCGTTACACTGGCCGATTTGATACCTTTTAAAACTTTTACCCTTCATAGGAGTGCCAGGGGAACTTAGAGGAGCATTAAATAATGGCGGGAGGAAATCGCGAACCTGGACGCACAGTCACCTCCAAGGTGATCGCCGTACTGGGAGCTTTTGAACACACCATGCGTCCACTTGGTGTCACTGAAATCGCTGAACTGGCAGACCTCCCACCAAGTACTACCCACCGTCTCGTTTCTGAATTAACCGAAGGCGGACTACTCAGCAAGAAATCTGATGGGCGCTACCAATTGGGCTTACGTATCTGGGAACTCGCCCAAAATACAGGACGGCAGTTACGCGACACTGCACGCCCGTTCATCCAAGAGCTCTACTCACTTACTTCCGAGACTGCGCAGCTAGTGGTCCGCGATAAAGATGAAGCACTTTTGATTGACCGAGCCTACGGCACGAAGAAAATTCCACGCTCGGCTCGAGTCGGTGGTCGACTACCTCTGAACTCCACTGCGGTTGGCAAGATTCTCCTTGCGTTTGATGAGCCATGGGTAAAACAGTCCTATCTCAAGCTGCCACTTAACGCCTCCACCCCAAAGACAATTGTGAATCCCGAAGTCTTGGCTGCGCAGCTGAAACAAATTCACTCGCAAGGCTTTGCCATCACACATGACGAGCAACGAATCGGCGGCGCATCGATCGCCGTACCGGTCTGGCATACAGGAAAACTGGGAGCAGCACTGGGGTTGGTGGTTCCCACCGCACAGGCTGCAAATCTTGAGCGCTATCTCCCGATCCTTCAGGCGACAAGTCAGAGAATTACAAAAGCAACCGCGCTCATTCCTTTGGACACACTTTTGGCTTCACACAAAAATGCAGAACGAAAAGGCGATACCTAAACCCGCCCTCCACCTACATAAACTAAAACTGATTCCACTGAGTGGAATCTGAATTCGTATCTTCATCTCTTCTTGACGACACTTTGAGTCACACCTAAAAGTGATAGCCATCACGAATCTTTAGGAAAAGTGATTCAAACTTCACTGTGATCGGCTTCGGCCACACACAAGTGTCAGGAGATGACAATGACTTCCCAGACTTCCCAACAATCCACCTCAACCGGTGGATGCCCATTCGGGCACACATCAGAGTCCACCAGCCATCACGGCTACCAGCCTTTCGATATGCACAACCCGTTTCCTGCATATAAAGAACTCCGTCAGGAAGAGCCAGTGATGTTCGATGAGCGCATCGGCTACTGGGTGGTAACCAAATATGACGACATCAAAGCCACCTTTGATGACTGGGAAACATTCTCCTCTGAAAATGCACAAGCCCCAGTCCGCAAGCGTGGACCTCAGGCAACCCAAATCATGACCGATGGCGGCTTCACTGCATACTCCGGATTATCAGCTCGTATTCCACCAGAGCACACCCGCATCCGCGCAATCGCACAAAAGGCCTTCACGCCACGCCGCTATAAAGCACTCGAACCAGATATCCGAGCAATGGTGATTGATCGTGTGGAGAAAATGTTGGCGAATGATCAACACGTCGGCGATATGGTGTCAGATCTTGCCTACGACATTCCAACCATCACGATCCTGACGCTGATCGGTGCAGATATTTCCATGGTGGACACCTACAAGCGGTGGTCAGATTCCCGTGCGGCCATGACCTGGGGCGATCTTAGTGATGAAGAGCAGATCCCACACGCACACAATTTGGTTGAGTACTGGCAGGAATGCCAACGCATGGTAGCTGATGCGCATGCACACGGTGGCGACAACCTCACCGCTGATCTAGTGCGAGCACAGCAAGAGGGTCAAGAAATCACCGATCATGAGATTGCTTCCTTGCTGTACTCCCTGCTTTTTGCGGGGCACGAAACAACCACCACGTTGATCTCCAATTGTTTCCGAGTCCTCCTCGATCATCCAGAGCAGTGGCAAGCCATTCTAGAGAATCCAAAACTGATTCCTGCGGCAGTTGATGAGGTCTTGCGGTACTCCGGTTCGATCGTGGGGTGGCGTCGAAAAGCATTAAAAGACACCGAGATCGGCGGCGTTGCCATTAAGGAAGGCGATGGTGTGCTGCTGCTCATGGGATCCGCGAACCGCGATGAAGCTCGCTTTGAAAATGGCGAAGACTTCGACATCAGCCGCGCTAATGCCCGCGAACACTTGTCCTTTGGGTTCGGCATCCACTACTGCCTAGGAAACATGCTGGCCAAGCTTCAAGCCAAGATCTGCCTAGAGGAAGTCACCAAACTGGTTCCTTCCCTGCACTTGGTGGCGGACGAAGCTATCGGGTTCCGGGAAAACCTCTCCTTCCGCGTCCCCACATCTGTTCCCGTGGCCTGGAACGCCTAACACCTTTAGTAAATAAGGAGAAACCATGACCAACAGTTTGAACATCCCGTTTGTCCAGCGCTTTGATGAAGGCCTGGATCCTGTTCTAGAAGTACTCGGTGGCAAGGGCGCTTCACTAGTCACCATGACCGATGCTGGAATGCCCGTTCCGCCTGGATTTGTGGTCACTACTGCAAGCTTTGATGAGTTCATCCGTGAAGCAGGCGTTGCTGAACACATCGATAAATTCCTTAACGATCTCGATGCAGAAGATATTAAGGAAGTGGATCGAGTTTCTGCGATCATCCGCGATGAGCTGTGCAGCCTCGAAGTTCCAGAGAACGCTCGTTTCGCAGTGCACCAGGCTTACCGCGATCTCATGGAACGATGCGGTGGCGACGTCCCGGTTGCTGTCCGGTCATCGGCCACTGCCGAAGATCTGCCCGATGCTTCCTTCGCAGGGCAACAGGACACCTATCTGTGGCAAGTCGGTTTGAGCGCTGTCACTGAACACATCCGTAAATGCTGGGCTTCGCTGTTCACTTCCCGTGCCATTATCTACCGTCTGAAAAACAACATCCCCAATGAGGGCCTCTCCATGGCGGTAGTTGTTCAAAAAATGGTCAACTCTCGTGTCGCAGGCGTGGCAATCACTATGAATCCTTCCAACGGCGACCGCTCGAAGATCACCATCGATTCCTCATGGGGTGTTGGTGAAATGGTGGTCTCAGGTGAAGTGACACCAGACAATATCTTGCTGGACAAGATCACGCTGCAGGTTGTCTCCGAACACATTGGAAGCAAACACGCTGAACTCATCCCCGATGCCACCAGTGGAAGCCTCGTGGAAAAGGCCGTTGATGAAGAACGCGCAAACCGCCGCAGTCTGACTGATGAGGAAATGCTCGCTGTGGCACAAATGGCTAAGCGTGCAGAAAAACACTACAAGTGCCCACAAGATATCGAATGGGCGCTGGACGCTGATCTGCCAGATGGAGAAAACCTTCTGTTATTGCAATCCCGTCCGGAAACCATCCACTCCAACGGTGTGAAGAAGGAAACCCCAACTCCGCAAGCTGCCAAAACCACCGGCACCTTCGATTTCAGCTCAATCACCGTCGCAATGACCGGCACGAAGTAGAACCACCGCATCTTTTCGTCGAAAAGCATCTAAAAGGAGTTTGACCATGGCTAATAAATCTTTCCCCAAGCCCTCCGATCTTCCAGTGCCCAAGGGCGCTGAAGGTTGGGAAGATCTGTACCCGTACTACCTCGTTTTCCAAGACAAGCTCATGGATGAAGAAAACGAGAAATTCTGGTTCTGCGATTCACAGCACTGGCCAACTGTGTTCAAGCCTTTTGAAACCATCGGTGGTGAATTCGCTGTAAAGTGCCTCGGCCAATACAACGCTCGGCATTTGATGATCCCGAATGCCAATGGCATCGAGTTCCGCGTGCATCTGGGATACCTCTATATGTCCCCTATTCCAGTGCCTGAAGATCAGATTGCGGAACGCGTCCCCATGTTCCAGGAACGCATCACGCACTACTTCCAAAACTGGGAGCCAATGCTGGCAAATTGGAAGGAGCGAGTATTAGGAACCATCAATGAGCTGGAATCTCTAGAATTCAAGCCACTGCCTGACTACGTGCCCATCGATGATATTGTCTCCGGTAAAGCCAAAGACGGCACCGAAGTACTCATGGAAAACTTCGATCGGCTCATTCAGCTCGCCTACCAAAACTGGCAATACCACTTTGAGTTCCTCAACTTGGGTTACATCGCTTACCTGGACTTCTTCAATTTCTGCAAGGAAGTCTTCCCAGATATCCCTGATCAGTCAATTTCCATGATGGTTCAGGGCGTGGATATGGAACTGTTCCGCCCCGATGATGAACTGAAGTCTCTGGCACAGCTAGCGGTCGACCTTGGCCTGCAAACTCACTTTGCCAACCCGGATGATCCTCAAGCTACCTTGGCTGCTATCGCAAAGGCAGAAGGCGGCGCGACATGGATAGCGCGCTGGGAAGAAGCACAAGATCCGTGGTTCAACTTCACCGTCGGCAATGGCTTCTACGGTCACGATAAATACTGGATCGAGCACCTGGAACTTCCACTGGGTTACATCGCGGATTACATCCGCCGCTTAGATGAAGGCCAAACCATCTCCCGTCCGAAAGATGAACTCATCGCAGAAAAGGAACGCGTGGTGGAAGAATACCGCGACCTTTTGGATGGAGAACAACTCGCGCAGTTTGATGCAAAATGCGGCCTCGCTGCTACTGCATACCCCTATGTGGAAAACCATAACTTCTACATCGAGCACTGGACCATGTCAGTATTTTGGCGCAAAGTACGCGAACTTTCCCGCACTCTCCAGGGCTACGGTTTCTGGGAGAACGAGGATGACATGTTGTACCTCAACCGCACTGAAGTCCGCGATGTCCTCTTCGACCTGGCTACTGCGTGGGGTGTCGGTGCACCCGGTGGTCCAATTGGCACGATCATTTGGCCGGAAGAAATTGAGCGAAGAAAAGCAATTGTCACCGCTTTGAAAACTGCCCGACCAGCGCCAGCTTTAAACACTCCTCCAGAGTCCATCACCGAACCTTTCACCCGCATGCTCTGGGGAATCACCACCGAACAGGTGCAATCATGGTTGGGCAATGACGAGGATGCCGAAGAAGGAACCCTTAAAGGCATGGCTGCATCCCCTGGTGTGATGGAAGGCTACGCTCGAGTAATTCTCAGCGCAGATGACCTTTCAGAAATCCAGCAGGATGAAATCCTCGTTGCCCCTGTAACAGCACCTTCTTGGGGCCCAATCTTTGGCAAAATCAAGGCAACAGTCACTGATATTGGTGGCATGATGAGCCATGCTGCGATCGTGTGCCGCGAATACGGCTTGCCGGCTGTTACTGGAACTGGCGCTGCATCCACCACCATCAAAACCGGCGATTACCTCAAGGTCGATGGAACCAAGGGCAAGGTTGTCATTGTTGATCCAGATGCGCCACGCATCGAAGGACCCGGCGCGCACAGCCATGCGCACTCAGTAGCAGCACATGGGGTGGATACACATGCCTAGTCCACGCACTGTTCTTATCACTGGTGCCGCTGGCGGTTTGGGTCGGGCATTCGCTGAAGGTTTCGCAGCCCAAGGAGACCGTATCGCGGTGGCGGATATCAATCTGGATGGGGCGCAAGAGACCGTTGACAAGCTGAAAGCATTGGGCGCAGATGCCGCAGCCTTTGAAGTTGATGTCACGTCTTTGGAGTCCACCGAGGCCCTAGCCGCCGGTGCCGCTGAGTTTGGCGGTGGCCGAATTGATGTCCTTATTAATAACGCAGCGATATATGCGACAGTGACTCGTTCACCGTTTGAGGATATTGACCCTGCGGAGTGGGATTTGGTCATGGGAGTCAATCTCAAAGGCCCGTGGTTGGTGACGCGTTCTGTGAGTCCGTTTTTGTCCGATAATGCCCGTGTGGTCAATCTTTCCAGCGCGACTGTGTTTTCAGGATCTGCACACTGGGCGCACTACGTGGCATCCAAAGGTGGGGTCATTGCTTTAACCAGGGTGCTTGCTAAAGAGCTGGGTGGTCGTGGGATCACGGTCAATGCGGTTGCGCCTGGGTTTACGCTGACTGAAGCCAGCTTGGGGCTCATGGATAACGCGGAAACGTACGGTGTCGATCGCGGATCCATCAAGCGCGCAAGCCAACCGAAAGACATCGTCGGCACCACCATGTTCCTTGCATCCCCAGAAGCCGAATACATCACTGGGCAAACGCTCATCGTTGATGGCGGCCGACAGTTCATCTAAGTACTAAAAGTTCTAAGGAGAAGATCATGTCTACTATTCATTTCATTGATCATGCTGGCGAAACCCGCACCATCGAGGCGACTGTTGGTGATTCAGTAATGGAGACCGCAGTCCGAAACGGAGTGCCTGGAATTGTTGCTGAATGCGGCGGTTCCTTATCGTGTGCAACCTGCCATGTGTTTGTTGACCCTGCACAGTATGATGCGCTTCCCCCAATGGAGGAGATGGAAGATGAAATGCTGTGGGGTGCTGCCGTCGACCGCGAGGATTGCTCCCGTTTGTCTTGCCAAATCAAGGTCACCGAAGGCATGGATCTTTCGTTGACCACGCCAGAAACGCAAGTGTGAGGTTGAATCATGAATACTTCAGCTGAAACTGGAATCTTGATCATCGGCGCAAACCAATCGGGTGTGCAGCTGGCGATTTCCCTGCGGGCCACGGGTTTCACCGAATCGATCACGCTTCTAGGCGAGGAGGATCACCGCCCCTACCAGCGTCCCGCCTTGTCCAAGGAGTTCCTCCAGGACAAGATCGACAAAGAGCGTCTGATTTTCCGTTCCAATGAGTATTGGGAAGAAAATAATATTCGCCTGGTCAAGGGCGTGCGCATCGAACGCATTGAAAAGAACGACGACGGATCAGGGGTCGCCTACGGCGCCGGACAAGAATTCGCTTTTCGACGTCTCGCTCTAGCGGTTGGTGCCCGCCCTCGCCACCTCGACCTCCCGGGCGCCACCTTGGAGGGTGTCACCTACCTGCGCAACGCGGACGACGCCTTGGCGCTCAAAGCGATGATTGGTTCTGTCACCGATGCCGTTGTAGTCGGTGGTGGGTTCATCGGATTGGAAGCTGCGTGTTCGCTTCATGACCTCGGCAAAAATGTCACCGTCCTGGAATATGGTCCGCGTCTGATTGGCCGAGCGGTGGGTGAAGAAACCGCAGCATTCTTCCTCGAACAACACCGTTCCCGTGGCGTAAATATCGTGCTTGATGCCCGCATGAAACAGTTTGTGGGCAAGGATGGAAAGCTCAGCGGCATTGAGCTAGAAGATGGCACAGTAATTCCTGCCCAACTAGTCATTGTGGGCATCGGTGTCATTCCGAACACAGAACTTGCCGCTGATCTGGGCTTAGACATCAACAACGGCATCGTGGTGGATAAACATGCCGTCGCGTCAGATGGCACCACCATTGCGATTGGCGATGTCGCCAACATTCCCAATCCAATCCCTGGTTCCCCCGCTGATGAACGCATCCGACTAGAAAGCGTCAATAACGCCATCGAGCACGCAAAGATCGCTGCATACTCACTCGTCGGCCAGCCCGAAGCCTACGCCGGAATCCCCTGGTTCTGGTCCAACCAAGGCGATCTCAAACTACAAATTGCAGGACTTACCCTTGGTTATGACAGCACAGTAATCCGACAGGATCCCGAGAAAAAGAAGTTCTCTGTCCTTTATTACCGTGGCGACAACATCATCGCCGCCGATTGCGTCAACGCTCCACTGGATTTCATGGCTGTGCGCAGTGCACTTTCCAGGAACCAAAATATCCCCGCCGACCTTGCTGCAGATATTTCGCAGCCGCTGAAAAAACTAGCCGTTGACCTGGAGGTTACCCGATGACTCGCAGTAATTTACCCGCTTGGGAGCAAGCAGACCCCAGCGTCCACGCCTCTGATCCCCGCGCCATCACTTTTGCGGAGGATTTTGGGATTCGTCCCATCCCGGCCGTAGGTCCAATTGATACCACCGCTATCTGTGCAACACCTTCAAATGGATTTGAGCAATTATGGAAAGCCATTGAGCCGGAAACCCGCACCCGCGCCAACGACATTCATCTTCCCATCGTCGTGGCGTACGCTGAACGTCTCTGCGACGCTTACCCACTGGCAGATAGAGAATTGGTTCTCGTAGCCGCAATCCTCCACGACACGGGCTGGGCACATGTCGATGAGAGCCGAATCATCTCCGAAGGCTTCTCCGGAAACTGGCGCAAAGCAGCAATCCGCTTCGAACACGAAACAGAAGGCTGCACTGTGGCCCGCCGAGTGCTTCCATCCCTCGGATATACTGTCGATTTTGTCGAGCATGTCTGCGACATCATCGACGGACACGACACCCGCCAAGTGGCCTATTCCCTAGAAGATGCTCTTGTTCGCGATTGCGACCGACTCTGGCGTTTCGACCGCGCCGGGATCACGGCTTCTAGCTCATGGTTCGGGATGCCAGTCTCTGATTATGTCGACCGCCTGCACAGGGAAATCCTCCCAGAATTAATCACCGAGGCTGCACACCAGATGGCTACTGCAGACCTCAATCGTGCAAAGGCCCTGTTAAGAACGGATGCGATCCGATGAATGCTGCAACCAGGCGTGCTTCCCTGCAACTCCCCTATACCCATGTCGATGATTTCTACATCAACGGTTCCTGGGTTAAAGCAGAAGGAACACAACGCAACCCCGTAGTTGATCCTGCGGTCGGTCAAGAATGGGGATCTGTTCCAGAAGCAACCGCATCTGAATTGGACTCTGCGGTGGGAGCTGCACGTACAGCGCTAAAGTCGTGGAGTGCACTTACAGGTGCGGAACGAACAGGCTACCTCCTGAAAATCGCGACGGAAATTGAATCCCGTTCCGAAGCTCTAGCACTTACTAATACCCGCGAAAATGGTTCCCCCATTTCCGAGACCCGGGGCGCGGCGTCCAACGCAGCAGGAATTTTCCGTTACTTTGCCACTCTCGCACCTTGGTTAGACGACGAAGACATTCGCCCCTTCCCTGCAGGTGGAGCAGAATCCATCGTGGACAAAGATCCCATCGGTGTCTGTGCACTCATCGCACCATGGAATTTTCCAATCAACCTCGTGGTCATCAAACTGGCACCAGCACTTCTTGCCGGCTGCACCGTCATCATCAAACCAGCCTCCCCCACCCCACTGTCGATCCGTTTCATCATCGAAGCCATCGAAGCCGCCGGAGTGCCAGCAGGCGTAGTCAACCTACTCACCGGTTCAGGGCGTTTCGGTGATGCCCTTGTCCGCCACCCCGGAGTAGACAAGGTAGCGTTTACCGGATCAACGCCTGTTGGAAAGAAGATCGCTGCCGCCTGCGGAGAACTACTCCGACCAGTGACTTTAGAGCTAGGCGGAAAATCTTCTGCGATTATCCTTCCGGATGCAGACATGTCAGTACTCTCGGCGCGGTTGATTCGATCTTGTATGCGCAACACTGGACAAACCTGCTACATCAGTACCCGCATCATTGCTCCTAGCTCACGCTATGCGGAAGTCGTGCAAACAGTGGCAAGCACTATCGCTGCAGGTGCACAAGGTGATCCTTATGATGAAGCAACTGTTTTTGGACCAGTTGCCAGCGCTGCCCAATATGCAACGGTCATGTCTTACATTGACTCCGCACGAGAGGAAGGTGCACGAGTGGTTGCAGGTGGAAACCGGTCAACCGGCCTTTCTGAAGGTTTAGAATCAGGCGAGTTTATCCAACCAACCGTGTTTGCCGATGTCACCCCCGACATGCGGATATCACGCGAAGAAATCTTCGGCCCTGTTATTTCCATCCTAAAGTACGACGATACAAACGGTGTTTCCGAAGCAATCGCACTAGCCAACAACACGGAATTCGGTCTCGGTGGCTTGGTATTTGGTGCGGATGAGGAACAAGCACTAGAAGTCGCCCGTCAAGTGGATTCTGGTTCCGTAGGCATCAACTTCTTCGGTTCCAACCATTCCGCCCCATTTGGAGGACGCCACGAATCCGGTATGGGAGTGGAATACGGCATCGAAGGCCTCAGTGCTTACCTGACATACAAGAGTATTCACCGAACCATTTAGTTACTGAAAGTTCTCAGCTAAACACCCGCCGCGTTTCATTGTGGCGGGTGTTTAGTTTTAGGGAAGCCCATTTGTATCGCATCAAACTAATGAAAGTCTACGCTCAGTATGGTTTGCTTATTAAAAGCTATTCCCATTTAGAATATTTGATGCCCTACAGGAGTCCGCGCAGTGCAACATCCCCCGGTACCCGGTAAATCGATTCTCGGATTCTACGCAGTAGTTCTTGTCGTGCTTTGCTTGTGGTTCAAGATTCAATTAATTCCGGACATAGCGGTAATTGGCTTTATCCTCGCCCTTTCCTTCGCTTCAGCCATCATCACCGCAGCACTCACTCAAAAATCTCCCCAATGGGTTTTACTGACCGTAGGACTTGTTGGCCTGATCATTGTGGGAATTTGCATCTATCTCTGGATCACCGTTCCCGAGGGAATTCTCGATGTCGCCGTCCTCCTTGTAGCCTCAGGAGCAGTCATCGCCGAAGCTGCCCTACTTATTAGCCGAATGTGGCCCAGGCGCCGTCAAACTACTAGTTAACCCTTTTCGCCAAAATCAAACCTCACCGGAATCTCTACAAGCCAAGAACAAGATATTCGCCAATAGAGCCCCTTCAAAAGGCCAAGTTGGAAAGTTCCAATTCTCAGCCACAGGGACGTGCGGACAGAATTCTCGATTCAGCCTTGAAAGAAGGCGCTTCAATAGTTGTTGATGGCCGTACAGCTCGAGAATTTCAGATGGACATCGAAGTCGGAATGGTTGGCATTAACGTGCCAATCCCAGTCCCAATTGGCGCTTTCTCATTTGGAGGTTGGAAAGACTCACTATTCGGAGACACACACATGTATGGACCTGACTCTTTCAACTTCTATACCCGAAGCAAGGTGGTTACCACTCGCTGGCCTCTTCCAAATGAATCACAGATTGAGCTTGGCTTCCCCACCCACTAAGTAAGTCTCTTTGCAATGCCACTCTTGTTACCCCACAGAGTGGCATTTTCCATGCACTCAAATCAAACCCAATCAGTAGGCCCCCTGCGCAATCCCCCTCCGAGAACCCCAGGTCCACCCAAAAAACCTAAAAATGACCCCCAAGGTTTCCCTTGGGGGTCATTTTTAAAGCTCTGGTGAACTTATGCCACGGTTGCGGAGCCGCCAGCGGCTTCGATCTTTTCCTTGGCAGAGCCGGAGAACTTGTTAGCGGTGACGTTCAGCTTGACGCTGATGTCGCCGTTGCCAAGAACCTTAACCAGTTCGTTCTTGCGGACAAGTCCTGCTGCAACGATGTCAGCTACAGTGACGTCGCCGCCCTGTGGGAACTTCTCTGCGAGATCTGCAATGTTAACTACCTGGTAGTCAACCTTGTTAGGGTTCTTGAAGCCCTTCAGCTTAGGAAGACGCATCTGCAGTGGCATCTGGCCACCTTCGAATGCTGCAGAAACCTGCTTACGCGCCTTGGTACCCTTGGTACCGCGACCTGCAGTCTTACCCTTGGATGCTTCGCCTCGACCCACGCGGGTCTTAGCTTTGTTTGAGCCCGCTGCTGGGCGCAAATCGTGGAGCTTAATTGGTTCGCTCATTGTTACCTACTCCCCCGCCACTTCTTCGACGACGATCAGGTGGCGAACTGCCAGGATCATGCCACGTACCTCTGGGGTATCGGGGCGGATCACGGTGTGGCGGATTCGCTTCAGACCGAGGGAACGAAGATTTTCGCGATGCTTGGGCTTGGTGCCCACAGTGCCTTTGATCTGAGTAATCTTCAGCGCCATTTCTTACGCCTCCTGACCTGCGCGTGCACGCAGAATACGTGCTGGTGCGACCTCTTCGATGGTCTTGCCACGGCGGGCTGCAACCTCTTCAGGGCGGACCAGCTGCTTCAGGCCATCCACAGTTGCGTGGACGACGTTGATAGCGTTGTCAGAACCAAGGGACTTGGACAGGATGTCTTGGATACCTGCGCACTCAAGAACTGGACGTGCTGCGCCACCGGCGATAACACCGGTACCTGGAGCAGCTGGCTTCAGCATAACGATGCCGGCTGCCTTTTCGCCCTGAACTGGGTGGGTGATGGTGCCGTTGACCATTGGGACGCGGAAGAAGTTCTTACGAGCCTCTTCTGCACCCTTCTGGATTGCGGCAGGGACTTCCTTGGCCTTGCCGTAACCGACACCGACCATTCCCTTGCCGTCGCCAACGATGACAAGTGCGGTGAAGCTGAAGCGACGACCACCCTTGACGACCTTGGACACACGGTTGATGGTGACTACACGCTCGATGTACTGTGAGCGCTCGTCCTGCTGCTGATTGCGACGGTCATCGCGGCGGCCTCCGCCACGACGCTCGTTGCGATCGTTTTGCTTGTTGTCGTCGGCGGAGCGTCCGCCGTCACGCCGTTCACGTCCCGGCATTACGCAATCCTTCCGTTGATGTTCTTAGAAATGGTCATCATTAGAATTTCAGACCACCTTCACGAGCGGCGTCAGCGAGAGCTGCAACGCGGCCGTGGTACTTGTAACCAGCGCGGTCGAAGACGACCTGCTCGATACCAGCAGCCTTAGCGCGCTCGGCGATCAGCTGACCGACCTTTGCGCCCTTAGCCTTCTTGTCGCCCTCAGTTGCGCGAACCTCAGCCTCGATGGAAGAAGCTGCAGCCAGGGTGTGGCCTGCAACGTCATCGATGATCTGAACGTGCATGTGGCGAGAAGAGCGGTGGACAACCAAACGTGGAGCCTCTGGGGTGCCACGCAGGTTCTTGCGGATGCGGAAGTGGCGGCGTGCACGGGCAACGCGACGACGAGTCGCGATGTCCTTGCCAACGGAAACGCGCTTCTGCTTGTTTTCAGTGTTGCTCATTGCTTACTTACCCGTCTTTCCGACCTTGCGGCGGATCTGCTCACCCTCGTAGCGGATGCCCTTACCCTTGTAAGGATCGTCCTTACGCAGGCGGCGGATCACTGCTGCGACCTGTCCAACCTTCTGCTTGTCGATGCCAGAAACTGAAAGCTTGGTGTTGCCATCAACTGCGAAAGTGATGCCTTCAGAAGCTTCAATCAGAACTGGGTGTGAGTAGCCGAGGGAGAACTCAAGGTCCTTGCCCTTCAGCGCGACACGGTAACCGACACCGAAGATTTCCATCTTGATGGTGTAGCCCTCGGTGACGCCGACAACCAGGTTGTTAACCAGGGAGCGGGAGAGACCGTGGAGTGAACGGTTAGTGCGGTGATCATCCGGGCGGGTGACGACAATCTTGCCGTCTTCCACTGCAACGGAGATTGGCTCTGGAACGTTAACGTTCAGGGTGCCCTTAGGACCCTTAACCTCAACGAGCTGTCCGTCAATCTTGGTTTCGACACCGGATGGGATGGTGATCGGTTCTTTTCCGATACGTGACATGTTTAGTCAATCCTCCCTATTACCAGACGTAGGCGAGAACTTCTCCGCCTACGCCCTTCTCGGTAGCCTGACGGTCGGTCAGGAGGCCCTGTGACGTGGAAATGATAGCCACGCCAAGGCCGCCCAGAACCTGTGGCAGATTGGTGGACTTAGCGTATACACGCAGACCAGGCTTGGAAACGCGGCGCAGACCAGCGATGGAGCGCTCACGGGTGTTGCTGTACTTCAGCTCGAGGGACAGGGTCTTGCCGACCTTTGCATTCTCAACGGTGTAGTTAGCGATGTAGCCTTCCTGCTTCAAGATCTCGGCGATGTTTGCCTTGATCTTGGAGGATGGCATGGACACGGTGTCGTGGTGCGCATTGCTAGCATTGCGCACGCGCGACAGCATGTCGGCGATTGGATCAGTCATTGTCATTAGAGACGACCTGATGCCTTTCTCGTTGGGGTTCCCTTCCCACCTTGGACGTTAACCGTGTGTTTTCTGGCCACTCAACGCTCACCGAACTCAATAGTCGGTTTGCTCGCTACCATTTCCCACACGGATCGCCATTCATGGCGGGGGGCCTACAACAAAGTAGGTGTTTACGTTTACATGGATCTTTAAAACACCGTTGTGCTCTATAGAGTTTTCTGGTGCAAAGTCCAAACGGACAGAGTACAGCAAGTGAACACTAAAACACAAACTTCCTAGCACGCTTATCGACGCCGCCCTCCCCCGCGTGCCCCACGCAGGGCACGGTTAGCGCTGCTAACCTGGCCCGATGTACAAATTAATCTCACCGCATTTGTCAGGCCACGCCATGTGGAAAGAGGCTTTGGAAGAATTCGGATCAGACCCCATCCACGGCTCGGGTTATTTCGAGAACTATCTTCCCATCGACTATTCCGAAGCAGGATTTCACCACTACCTCAAGGAGCGCACTGACGCGGCCGATCCTTCGGTTCCACCACCGGAAGGTTTTGTGCACTGCAGCTATTTCTGGATCGTTGATGATGACGATGTTCTTGTCGGATTCTTAGCTTTAAGGCACGAGCTGAACCAACATCTCCTGGAAGTCGCGGGCCACATTGGTTACGGCGTGCGCCCGTCTGCGCGTCGAAAAGGTGCCGCAACCGCAGCGCTGAAACTCGGTGTTCATGAAGCTCAGGCCTTGGGCATCGACAAGGTTTTGCTGTGCGTCGCAGGAGATAACGAAGCGTCCAGGAGCGTCATAGAAAAGTGCGGTGGAGTTTATGAATCCACGATCCGTGGAATGCGACGCTATTGGATAGCCACAGATTCTTAAAAAATCTTCGCAAGAACTTACATTTTCCCTGCCACCCCTACGGGGGCTTTCATTTGACCAGCACCGATGGTGATTTTATGGTGTAGGACACCATCTGTTCTTTTTCAGGGGAATTTCGGTGAGAACCCGAAGCTGACCCGCAACCGTATTATGCAACCGCTTTCACCAGGTATTGCATTAAGCCGGATCACCTGAATAAGAAATGAGTGGCTCCAAACCGTCGAGGATTACGGTTCTGAAGCCCGTCTTGAAGCGCAGTGATGTGTGCCTTAAAGCGGGGTCAGAACATTTCCCCAATTCATTTTAAGGACATATTTTCATGGCTCATCTACGTGGGAAGAGAACCATTCGCTGGTCTGCTGCAACCGTGGCTTTAGCAACCGGTGTTTCCCTGTTGGCTCCACAGGTCGTTGCTGCACAAGATGCATCATCGGATATTCAATTAGCTACCCAATTCATCGAAAAAGAATTTGCAACGAATAGCCTCATCCCTGGGCCTGCAGGTACTCCAGATATTGGGCTCAATCAGGATCTGTTGCTGTCACTCATAGCGCTTGATCCTGATTCACCAAAGATCGACGCTGCATATACTGCAATTGCTCCGGAGCTCGAGGGCTATTTCTCAAGTTCTGACCACATCTTCAGCGATCGTCTAGCTAAGACCGTTGCTTTCCAAGATGCCCTGGGCATCAGAAATGATGATTTTATCGCGCAACTTGTCAGCGCTGTTCAAGAAAACGGTCAGATCAAAAACTTGAACAATGGCGAAGCCACAACTGCAATTAATAACTTCAGCCAGGCCTGGGGCGTTCTAGCTCTGCACCGCGTCGGTGAAACCGAAGCAGCCGAGCGCGCAGCAGATTTCCTTGAAACTCAAGTGTGCTCCAACGGTGGTGTCCAATTAGCCTCAGCAATCGAACCTAAATGCAAAACCACGGATTCCGATGTCACTGCAATGGCTGCACAGGCTTTGACTCTGGCAAATGGTGCGCAGGATCCAACCACACAAGCCACTCTCGATTACCTCGTCACCACGATGGATGAGACCGGTGGTGTCAAAAATGCTTGGACCGGTGTGAATTCCAACTCCACGGGACTTGTCGGGTCCGCTTTTGCTCTTGCGGGCGATGAGGAAAACTACCTCAAGGCTCGTGAATACCTGGCATCTGTTCAATTTGGCGAAGATTCGGAGCCATCAATTCAGGGTGGCTTTGCATTCACCGTGAAGGCTAAGGAAACCACCACTGCGATTAGCGATCAGATTCGACGCGCAACTGGCCAAGCAGCATTAGGTTTTGCAGGCGGTAACTACGCTGAACTGATCACCATTGCGAACCCAGTAGATCCAACTCCAGATCCAGAAATTCCAACTCCAGATCCAGAAATTCCAACTCCCCCAGCTGATTCAGAAATTCCAACTCCCCCAGCTGATTCAGAGGGATCCACCGGTGGAATTGGCGGCGCTGGAATTATCATCGCCATCTTGGCCATCCTTGCCGCCATCGCTGGTGTCATGGGACCAATGATGGCTAACCTGCAGTTTTAACATCTGAGAGAAGTACAGTGATGTCTCGAACCTCAACTTTTCACCTGTCGCTGAAGTCTTTTGCAGCTGCAGTCGCACTATGGATTGTTCTTGCCATATCGCCATGGGTTCCTTCTGCGCACGCCTTGACCACGCCTTGTGAAGACGACCAAGTAACAGTGATGGTTGAGGGCAACACCATCGGCTGTGCTGACGCCGGCGGAAATGGCTATCAAACGCTTCTTGATGCCGGATTTGATGTGGAAACCACCGTTCAGTTTCCAGAATTCTTGTGCCGAATCAATGATTTCCCAGGTCCTGATGTGGACGATTGCATGACCGCATCACCTGCTGAAGCTTATTGGTCTTATTGGCATGCTCCCCTCGGCGGAGATGAATGGGAATACAGCAACCTTGGTGCTTTCCTCTACTACCCCAAACCCGGCACTGTTGAAGCGTGGTATTGGGGAGATACTGATCGTCCCGGCGCGATCCCGGTGAGTAAATCTCAGGCGGAGTTGGGGTTAGACTCCGCGGATCCGGATTACAAAATTGATTTTGATCCAAATGATTTCATCACCACAACCCCAACCTCCGAGTCCCCTATCGCCGATTTAGGGGGTGACGAAGAGCCCACTGAAACTACTGAAGCTCCTATCGCAGGGGCTGGAGCTGGTTCGGCAAGAGGACAAGCAGCTGAACCCACTGCTGAGGTAAACCCTGAGAACGCTAATGAGGTATTGGTGTATCAGGATTCTGAAGGAAACTCGATTACTAAAGGTCAGTACGAGAACTTGGTTGCTGCAGCAGCCGCTAAGACCACTGCTGCTGTCCAAGCCCCAGCTGGGGCTGGTGAAGCAAATAGCCAACCGCAGGCAACAGCGGTGGCAGAAGCTCCTGAAGTTGATCCGATGACCACGCAGGTTCTTATGGCGCCTGCGGGCCAAGATGGAGACGTCATGGCTGAGGGTTCGACGCAGCAGATGTACGCCACAGGCACGGTGGATTCTTCTGCTCAGGGATGGATCATTGGACTCACACTGGCTGTCATTTCCTTGGTTTCAGCGTCTGCTGTGGCGGCGTGGACGATTCGTCGTTCAGAGGTCCAGGGTTAAAGCTTCGTGAAATGGATTGAGCGATATGTGCTGTCCCGGCGGATGGTTCATCCCTGGGCGTGGTGGGTGTGGGCGTTAGGAATTGCTGGTTGTGCCAGCATGACCAACAATCCTTATATTTTGGCGCTCACTTTTGCCACGTTGTGTTTTGTGGTGTTTAACCGTCGTGGGTCATCGCCGTGGTCGCGTGCTTTCCCGATCTATTTGATGATCGCGGGTTGGCTCGTGGTGTACCGGTTGGTCATGCACATTGTGGTGGGCGCAAAAATTGGCACCATTGAACTGTTTCGGATCCCGCCGGTGCAGTTGCCGGAGTGGGCTGCGGGTATCCACGTGTTTGGCACGGTGTATCTCGAGGGGTTGATCATCGCGACGACGCAGGGTTTAACGCTTGGAACGATGATCGTGGCGGTGGGTGCTGCGAACTCTTTGGCGGATCCCAAGAAGCTGCTCAAATCGTTGCCTGGTGCGTTGGGTGAATTGGGAACTGCGGTGGTCATCGGTATTTCCATTGCACCTCAGATGGCTGAGTCGGCGTTCCGCATTAATCGTGCACGAACCTTGCGTGGTGATGATGCCAGAGGTGTTCGTGGTTTCGCGCGGATTTTGATGCCGGTTTTCCAGGACACTTTGGATAGGTCTTTGGCCTTGGCTAATTCCATGGATGCCCGTGGTTATGGCAGGCAGGCTCATGTATCCAAATTCCAACAGCGTGTGACCTCTATTTTTGGTGCGTTGGGAATTCTCGGTGTGACTGTTGGTCTGTTTGTGGTCTTGGATGCATCATCACCGATGTTCGTTGCCGTTCCGGTGTTTATTACCGGCGTGGGCTTCTTGATCATTTCCCTGGTCGTTGCTTCACATAGAAAAACATCCACCACTTTTGATCAATTGCCGTGGGGCGCTGCGGAATGGCTGGTGTGCATCACAGGTGTGATTCCGCTGCTCATGGCTGCGCTAACCCGATACCTTGATCCAGGTTCCATGATCACCACCTGGGTTCCTTTGCATATGCCAGACACCGTTCCGTTGCTCGTTGTGGCAGGACTTGTTGTGGCGACGATGCCAGGATTCTTGACGCCCCGCTTGCCGAAGAACAAAGTGAGGGTCAAGCGTCGAAAAGCAATAAATAGCCCAGAAAGGGCCGAAGTTTAATGAGTGCTCCTTTTAGCGCGCGCACTGCGTGGTCGACGGACCCCGTGCTGGAACTGGAAAGCGTCGCTGCCTCGTATTATGACGACGAGCGCACGCTGGCGGCGCCGCAGATCAGCGACGTGAATCTGACGCTTTTTGAAGGCGAAATCCTGCTGGTTGTGGGGCGCACCGGCTCCGGCAAATCGACGCTGCTGAACGCGATGTCCGGCGCGATGCCGCATGCGACCGGCGGCCGACTTGATGGACGCGTGCGAGTGGTCGGCCGGGATACGCGTGATTTCCCACCACGCATGCTTTCCGACGTGGTCGGCGTCGTTGGGCAAGATCCGGCGGCGAGTTTTATCACCAACACGGTTGAAGAAGAACTTGCCTACAGCATGGAGCAATTAGGGCTCCCACCTGCGGTCATGCGCAAGCGCGTAGAGGAAACCCTTGATCTTTTAGGCATCGCGGAGCTGCGATACGTGCCATTGGCGGAACTATCTGGTGGTGAGCAGCAACGCGTGGCGATTGGCGCGGTGCTGACCACTCGCCCCGCGCTGATTATCTTGGATGAACCAACCAGCGCTTTGGACCCTAATGGTGCCGAGGATGTGCTGGCAACCGTAACCAAGCTGGCTCATGACTTGGCGATGACCGTAGTGCTTGCTGAACACCGCATCGAGCGCGTACTGCAGTACGTGGACCGCGTGGCGCATGTGGGCGCTGATGGGCACGTCACTGTTGGGACGCCGGAAGAAATCATGGCTGATGCTGATGTGGCACCACCCATTGTGGAATTAGGACGCTGGGCTGGCTGGACTCCCCTACCGCTGTCGATCCGCGATGCTCGCGCACACTCCGCTGACATGCGCAAACGCCTGTATCAGCGTGGTTTAGTGGTGAACAAATTACACAACCACGCTGTCCAGCCACTTTTGATCGCCGAAGATATCATGGTTGATTTCCCCGAAATCCGTGCCGTTGACGGCGTGAACTTGAATCTCAACTCCGGTGAAATTACCGTGCTCATGGGCCGAAACGGCTGCGGAAAATCATCCCTGCTGTGGGCTTTACAAGGTTCAGGGACTAGAAATCAGGGCTCGGTGCAGGTGCTTGATGAGGCCGCGGGATTTTCGTGGACAGACCCCAAAACTTTAAAGCCCGCCAAGCGGCGCAATCTTGTGTCCATGGTTCCGCAAACACCGACCGATATTTTGTATGAATCAACCGTGCATGCAGAGCTCGCACGCTCTGATAAAGATGCCGCAGCACCCGCCGGCACCACGCGGGAAATCCTGGATTCACTGGTCCCGAATATTCCGGACCACCTCCACCCACGTGATCTATCGGAAGGCCAAAAGCTTTCCCTCGCGCTATCCATCCAACTCGCCGCAAAACCCCGCGTGGTATTTTTCGACGAACCCACCCGCGGCCTAGATTACGACGGCAAGAAATCCCTCGCCCGCTCCTTCCAACAACTCGCAGACGACGGCCACGCCATTTTGGTGGTCACCCACGACGTGGAATTCTCTGCACTGTGCGCCGACCGAGTGTTGTTTATGGCCTCTGGAAAGATCATCTCCGATGGCACAGCCGTAGAAATCCTTCCCGCCTCACCGGCTTACGCCCCACAGGTCGCGAAAATCACCGCCGGAATCCAAGAGGAATCACACTGGCTCACTGTTCCTGCTGTGAAAGCTGCGCTAGGACACGGTGAAATTTCATGATCAACGCCATCGCACTCAAGCCCAAAACCTTCCTCACCTTGAGCTTCCTTGCGGTTTTGAGCATCGTGATTTTCTTCTGGCCGCTGATCGTCAACCCGGAATCCTTCCTGTCCGACAAAGCCCAAGCGCCCCTCTACATCGCGATCGTCATTCCCCTCGTGCTGGCCGCCGTGATCGCCGAAATCAGTGAAAACGGATTCGACGTTAAAGCCGTAGCCATGCTCGGCGTCCTCACCGCCATGGTTGCCGTAGTCCGACCATTCGGTGCCGGCGCAGCAGGCTTCGAAGCAGTCTTCTTTGTCCTCATCCTCGGCGGACGAGCCTTCGGCCCCGGCTTCGGATTCATCCTCGGCAACACCGGACTGTTCGCATCCGCGCTGCTCACCGCAGGAATCGGACCGTGGCTCCCCTACCAAATGCTCGCAGCCGCCTGGGTCAGCTTCGGCGCTGGACTACTCCCCCAAGTCCGCGGCAAAAAGGAAATACTCATCATCGTCCTATACGCCATCGTCTCCTCACTCGGCTACGGAACCATGATGAACATGAGCTTCTGGCCCTACGCCATCGGTGTCACCAGCGGGCTTTCCTTCACACCCGGCGCGCCCGTCCTGGAAAACCTCCACACATTCATGCTGTTCTGCCTCACCACATCCATGGGTTGGGATCTCGGCCGCGCCTTCTTCACCTCAGTGCTATTACTGCTCACAGCCAAGCCCGTTTTAGGTGCTTTACGACGCGCTAGCCGCCGCGCCGCTTTCGGCGTCGAGCGCGACTTCGGGGAGGCCGGGGTGCCTCGGGTCTAAAGATTTTGTTGGCTTGCTTCGTGGCGCAAACCTAAAGTGCCCACCGATCTTGAAGGGTCGGTGGGCACTCTTGTTTAAAGCTTTAGGTTAGGTTGCTTAAAACTTAGGCAGAACCAGACCTGGGATAGTGATCAAGCCCTGGTACAAAGCTGCGACTCCACCACCGATCAATGCGAGAAGACCTGCGATGACTGCAATCCAGCCGCCATCTTCAGAAGATCCGGTTGCCGCTGGAGTTTCAGCAAGAGTGGTGAGCGCTGGTTTATCCGAGCTTGTGCCAACAACCCAAGCCTCAACAGTTCCGCCTTCAGGTCGAGAATCAGATGCACCGACCTGGTAATAGGTGTAGTCCACGCTGTAATCATCTGCGACTTCACCAGAGGAATAAACCCAATAGAGCTCTCTTTCATCCCATTCTGGAGCCACGTCATTGATACTGGTCAAGTATTTGCCAAACTCGGTTTCATTAAAGGTGGGTAGGAACCCTGCAGATTCAAGAGCGACAGCACCATCAGTGAACTCGGTGGCACATGCGCCCTCTGGTTCTTTTTCAGAGTCTTCGCCGTACTCTACGTAGACCCAGACATTGTTGGCATCGACGCACTCACGTGCATCAGCGATGTCATTAGCAACAGGAGACTGTGCATTCGCAGCAGTGCTCAAGGACAAAGTGGTTGCGGTGACTGCCAGGGTGGTCAGAGCAACGCGGCTAAAAGTAATGGTCAAGGCTTTGAACCTTTCATTTTCAATTCTGTAAACGCTGTAATGTGCATTAGAGCGCCGATGGGCAAACGTCGTCTTAGAACACTTTGTGCGCAGAATTTGAAGATGCAAGCTTTTCGTAGTCCACGACGAAAAAGTTCTAAGTCAATGCCAGTTTTCCAAGTAATCCGGCTTGTCTCCTTTGCGTGAAAACTCCAGGCGAAGGTGATCTACGGTTGCGGGTCAGCGCCGGATTGTTAACCGGCTTCCCTTGAAAAACTAACAGTGCGATTCGGTACTTTGCAGTATCAAACGACATGCGAGATTTTATCGCATGTGCTGCGAGTTCTCTTGATTTTCGGTTTTCCACATACCCCCATATAGATTGAAGAATTCTTTTTTCGGCATGGGTTCAAATGTGGGGTCTAGACTATGACCTATGACAACCCCTCCAACTGAGATTTCGAACGTGAATCCCACCGCGAATGAATTTGATGATCCGGATGTGGGACGGCGCATTACTTCTGCTGCAGGTGTGCCAGGCGTTTTGCATGCGCTCCAGCATGCTATTCCGAATCGTGCCTTATTGCCGTTGCTCACCATGAATAAACCAGGTGGCATCGACTGTCCTGGTTGTGCTTGGCCTGAGCCTTCCACTGCCAACCTTGGTGTGGTTGAGTTCTGCGAGAACGGTGCCAAGGCGGTCGCCGAGGAAACAACACCTGATCGTGCCGGCAAAGAGTTCTGGGCAGAGCATTCTATTTATGATCTGCGGGAAAAGACCGATCACTGGCTGGGCAAGCGTGGCCGAATCACCGAGCCCATGTTTTATGATCGTTCTTCTGGCGATGATCACTACCGCCCTATTTCTTGGGATCGTGCATTTGAGATCATTGCTTCAAAACTCCGCGAAATCAAGCCAGATGAAGCGGTGTTTTACACCTCTGGTCGAGCACCCAATGAGCCGGCTTATATGCTGCAGCTTCTAGCCCGCCGACTTGGCACAAATAACCTTCCAGACTGTGGAAACATGTGCCACGAGTCCACCGGTACTGCCTTGGGTGAGACCTTGGGTTTGGGCAAGGGATCCGTGGTGATGGAGGATTTCTACAACACTGATTTGTTGATTTCCGTGGGACAAAACCCGGGCACCAACCACCCACGTGCGTTGACGGCTTTCAAAGAATTGAAGGAAAACGGTGGCAAGATTCTGGCGCTGAACCCCATGCCAGAGACCGGTCTGATGAAATTCCGTGAGCCCCAATCAGTCAAGGGCGCGTTGAGCATTTCAGACAAACTTGCTGATGAATACTTGCAGATCCGTCTTGATGGAGACCGCGCATTCTTCCAGGCGCTCAACAAGGAACTCATCCGTAGAGATGCCCTAGATCATGCATTCTTGGATAAATTCTGTTCAGGTGTGGATGAAACCATCGAGCACCTCAAATCACTCGATGATGAGGTTCTGCTCAAGGGATGCGGTCTGACGGCAGCGGAGATCAACAAGGCCGCTGACATGGTGGAAAAGTCTGACACCGTGGTGGTGTCATGGACTCTCGGGGTCACCCAGCATAAGAACGCTGTGTACACCATCCGTGAAATGGTGAACTTCCTGCTGCTTACTGGAAATATCGGTAAGCCTGGTGCAGGCACTGCCCCGCTTCGTGGGCACTCAAACGTCCAGGGTGATCGCACCATGGGTATTTGGGAGAAAATGCCGGAGTCATTCCTTGCTGCTCTTGAAAACGAGTTTGGTTTTGATGTGCCACGCAAGCACGGCTTCGACACGGTGGATTCCCTGCGAGCCATGCGCGAAGGCAAGACCAAGTTCTTTCTCTCCCTCGGTGGCAACCTCGTTCGAGTGTCCTCAGATACGTCTGTTGTTGAAAAGGGCATGGAATCCAATGAGCTGACGGTGCATCTGTCGACCAAGCCCAATGGTTCACAAGCATGGCCTGGTGAGCAGTCACTTATCCTTCCGGTGATTGCTCGAACAGATAAGGATGTCCAAAAGTCAGGCGTCCAGCGTGTGACAGTTGAGGATTCCGCAGGTGCTGTTCACGCATCCACTGGTAAGCGAACCGCCAACAAGGATCTGAATTTGAAGTCCGAATGCGACATCATTGGAACCATCGGTAAGCAGACCTTCGGTGATGCCTTCTGGCAGCCCATGATTGATAACTACGATGTGGTCCGCGATCACATCGAGGCCACCATTCCTGGGTTCCACGACTTCAACCGTCGCATCGACAACCCCGGTGGATTCCTCCTCCCCAACGGACCTCGTGAGCGCATCTTCAACACATCCAATGGCAAGGCCCAATTGACGGTTAATGAAACCAATGTGATTGAGCTACCCAAGGACTATTTGCTCATGAACACGGTACGTTCACATGATCAATACAACTCCACGATTTACGGTCTGGATGACCGCTACCGCGGTGTTCGCAATGGTCGCCGCGTAGTGTTCGTCAATCCTCAAGATTGTAAGCAACGTGGTCTCAAGGATGGAGACATCGTAGACATCGTCTCTGTGTTTGATGATGGCGAACGCCGAGCACCGAATTTCCGAGTGGTGGAATATGACACCGCGAGGGACTGCATCACCACGTATTTCCCTGAGGCCAACGTTTTGGTTCCATTGGATTCGGTAGCTGAAAGATCCAACACTCCAGTGTCCAAGTCAGTTGTGGTTCGTCTTGAAGCAACAGGACGTACCGCTTCTTAAAAAACGCCAGGGAATTTTCCGCGCCCGCTTCCTTGTTTGAATAAACGAGGATGCGGGCTTATTTACAATTGCAGTTTTACAATTGCAGCCATCATCAGAAACGAGTTTCACTGTGGACACCACACCAAGCAGAAACAACGAAGCCGAGAAGATGCAGAAGATGTATCAGTGGCTCGACACTGTGTGCGCAGAGCTGGATATTGATCCAGACATTCTCGCAGAGGTTGTCCCCCACCTGTTGAACCTCACGCGTGATGTTGCGCATGGCCCTTCTCGACCAGCGGCACCAATGACGTCTTTCCTTCTTGGTCTCGCTGCTGGCCGTTCTGGAACAAGCACTGATGATTGGGCCGAGTCCACATTGGTTAATGCTCTGCATCTTCAAGAAATCATCGCTAAAAATTACCCGGAGGCTAAATAAAAATGGGTCGGATTACCCAAAACTTGCAGGTCCCACGCGTTGTATCCACTGACGAGCAAGTTTTTGTTAACACTCGTCCGGATACTGTTGCGGTGGAGGAGCCTCTAGAAATTCGGGTTAATGGCACTGCGCTTACCACCACTATGCGCACGCCCGGCCATGATATTGAGTTGGTGCATGGCCTCCTCTTGGCAGAAGGTCTGATCACGGATGCTTCTGAGGTTTTTACCGCCCGCTATTGTGCAGGAGCTGTTGGCCCAGATAATCAAAATACGTACAACGTCTTAGAACTTGATGTCATCCCCAAAGACAATCCGGCCCGGGATCTCGTCCAGAATCCCTCCCAGAATCCCGAAGGCAGCCAACACGAAGCACTCCACATCCCAACTTTCCAACCTGTACGCGAACTAAACCTCGTGGCAGCCCAACGCAATGTGCTGACTACGTCTGCTTGTGGTGTTTGTGGCACGACATCTATTGAGCAGTTGATGAACAAGAAGGGCTGGCCCATTACGCCGATTACACCAGATCCGCGGATGATTGTGTCGTTGCCAGATAAGTTGAAGTCGAAGCAGAAGATTTTCGACAAAACTGGTGGGGTTCATGCTGCTGGTTTGGCCACGCTTGATGGTGAGATGTTGATTATTCGAGAGGATGTCGGTCGGCATAACGCAGCTGACAAAGTTATAGGAAACATGCTGATGGCGGGAAAGCTCCCCTTGGAAAACACTATTTTGGTGATGAGTTCTAGGGCGTCTTTTGAGCTTGTCCAAAAGGCTGCCATGGCTGGAATTTCGGGTGTAATCGCTGTTGGTGCTGCAACATCGCTGGCAATCGAGGCGGCGCAGGATGCAGGTATTTTCCTTGCTGGTTTTGTTCGGGGCAACAAGTTTAACCACTATGCGGGCGAGCTCGGATAATGCCAGAACAGGCAGAACAGCCGAATCAAGCACGCGAAGAGCTGGAGAGGATTTTCCCGCAGTGGTTCGTGTCAGCTGCAGAAAACAGGGATATGTCTGTCGGTCAGGCAATGAAGTTCTCCCCGAAAAGGTGGCTGTTCCCTGATTTCAGTTTCAGTTATGACGACCAAGATTTAGTCATGCCATTGATCATCAATTTTGATTCATTAATCAACGATCTTCTCGCCCACCAGCCGGGTGCTTTCCACTATCCGGGGGTCACTTTATCGTTTCCAAACAACTGGGAAGACCTCTCGCACAAACAAATCCAAGACTGTCTGTGGAATGCCCTTGAAGAGTGGTTTTACTTCCTAGAGATCTACACCTGGTCGGCTGTGGATCAGCGAAAGTATGAGCATGGTCAAGTACCTGGAGACCTGCGTATCGGCTGCCTTTTTGAAGTTTTTTCAACCTCGAAGCCTAACCTGCAATTCCTCTCCGATCCCCTTCGCTGAAGTTTCGCTAACCTGGCATACATGACTCTTTCCCTTCCTCCAATTGGTTTCGGCACTGTTCATCTTGATGGCGCCCCTGGCGTTGAAGCCATCGCTACTGCCATTGATGCTGGTTACCGCCTCATCGACACCGCGTACAACTATGAAAATGAAGGTACCGTGGGCAAGGCTGTCCGCGAGTCGGGTGTCCCCCGCGAGGAATTGATTGTTACCAGTAAGCTTCCTGGCCGCTTCCATGCTCGCGATCTAGGACGCGTCCGCATTGAGGAAAGTCTGTACCGCCTCAACTTAGATTACATCGATCTCCTCTTGATTCACTGGCCTAATCCCAGCAAGGATCTTTACGTCGAGGCGTGGGAAACGCTGATTGAAGTCCGCGATGCTGGCCTGGTCAAACACATTGGAGTGTCTAACTTCCTTCCAAATCACATTGATCGCCTGCGCCGCGAAACCGGTGAACTGCCGGCCGTTAACCAGATCGAGTTGCACCCCTATTTCCCGCAGGTGGAGCAGGTAGATTTCCACGATGAGCTGGGCATCATTACCGAGGCCTGGAGCCCGCTCAGCAACGGTCGCGGACTCGTCGAAGAGCCATTGCTCAAGGAAATCGGCGAGCGCTACGGGGTCGGCGGCGGCGAAATCGCCCTCGCCTGGCATCACGCCAGGGGAATCGTTCCGATTCCACGCTCCACCAACCCGGCCAGGCAGCGCAGCAACTTGGAGGCGGTAAAGATTTCGCTTATCGACGAAGACGTCCAGGCGATTACCGCTTTGGCGCGCAAAAACGGCCGGATCAAAGATCAAGATCCAGCCGTCTATGAAGAATTCTAGATAGTTACATCAAGGTTCCGAGGAGGCCCGCGGTCACTTCATCTCCCTTTGGAGATGGGTGCCAGGTGCCTCCTACAGCGTTTACCCGCATATCCAGCACTCCGTTGACCCACGGTTCAGCTGAGCAGCTGCTGTGTCCTGCAGTGGCCTCACGGAGATTGGCATGCTGGACGTCAAGAATCTCAGAGGCTTCAAAAATGGCCGACTCAAGATTGTTCATATAGGACACCAGGTTGGTGGCGTCTGGTTTCCTTAGTTCCGTACCTCCCACGCGGACACAGATCTCGCTTCCGCTTCGTGGAGTGTATTCCTGGTATCCCAGCAACGTGATCTGCGCATCTGGAGCGTAGTACTTGAGGTAGTCGATAACAGGTTTCATCCGCTGAGCATAGTTTTCGCCGGTGACCGAGGAGGGATCCTGCATGGTTCCAGCCACTACAGCTTTCTCACCGCATCCGTTGGCCGCATCAAAAAGGCAGTTGATCACGGAATAGCGCAAATTGATTGGTGAGTGTCCCCACTGATCATTCTTGCCAAATTGGATGAAGATGTTCTCGGTATTTGGACCAATGGCCCCTAGTGCGTCTGCATGCCGAACTTCATCGGAAAAGTGGAAACCCGTCGAGTTGATGGAGGCGCCGTTGCAGGAAAGGTCAATGAGCTCCCCCTGCTGCAATCCTTGTTGTGCTTGCAATTGATCAGGCCACGATTGGTTCCCCTTGAGGCAGCCGCGTTCATCCACATCAAATGGTGCATTGGTTCCTGATGCATGTGAATCTCCAAAGACCACGACTTTTGCCCCGCCTTCCGGCGCTGTGGCATCTGGTATTCCGGCAGATGAGGTCAGCCCACGTAAGACTTCAGTTTTCTGTGAGGCACTGCTGCCAATGCTTTGGGCCTGCGCAATTGGTGCTCCCAAGGCTAAAGCCCCAGCCATGAAAGCCCCTACGATCGCCAGCAGTTTGCGTTGCATGTTCATGGAAGTTCCTTTATTTTAGTTGGTTAAATTCGCGGGAAACTCCCCATTGCATAGACATGAAAAAAGCACCTACCGGTTAAGGTAAGTGCTTTTAACTATGCAGATTACTGCTGGCGGTTGCCGTCTTCACCCTTGAATGGGAAGCCGAGCTCGCGGAGCAGGGAGCGACCTTCATCGTCGGTTACAGCGGTGGTAACAACGGTGATGTCCATACCACGAGGACGGTCGATCTTGTCGACGTCGATTTCGTAGAACATGGTCTGCTCGGTGAGGCCGAAGGTGTAGTTACCGTGGCCGTCGAACTGCTGGTCGGAAAGTCCACGGAAGTCGCGGATACGTGGCAGTGCCACGGTCAGCAGACGGTCCAGGAACTCCCACATGCGGTCGCCGCGCAGGGTAACCTTTGCGCCGATTGGCATGCCTTCACGGAGCTTGAAGTTAGCGATGGACTTCTTCGCACGGCGAAGCTGTGGCTTCTGACCGGTGATTGCGGTGAGGTCCTCGATAGCGCCGTTGATGAGCTTGGAGTCACGAGCTGCGTCGCCGACACCCATGTTGACGACAATCTTGGTGACGCCTGGGATCTGCATGACGTTTTCGAACTCGAACTCGCCCTGAAGCTTGGTGCGGATTTCGTCCTGGTAACGGGTCTTCAGACGAGGGATGTAATTCTCAGTCATTAGATATCCTTCCCATTGCGACGAGAAACGCGGACCTTCTTGCCGTTTTCATCGAAACGGTAGCCAACGCGAGTTGGGTTTCCGTCGGAGTCGATGACCATGACGTTAGAGACATGGATCGGAGCTTCCTGGGTCACGATTCCGCCGGACTCTGCGCCACGCTCTGGTGCGGAGTTAGCTACGTGCTTCTTGATGCGGTTAACGCCTTCGACGAGAACCTTTTCGGTCTTAGGGAAAGCCGCGATGACCTGTCCCTTAGCACCCTTGTCTGGACCTGAGATGACCAGAACCATATCGCCCTTGTGGACCTTCATTCTTAAATCACCTCCGGTGCGAGAGAAACGATCTTCATGAACTTCTTCTCACGAAGTTCACGAGCAACTGGTCCGAAGATACGGGTGCCGCGTGGCTCGTTGTCGTTCTTGATGATGACGGCAGCGTTCTCATCGAAGGAGATGTAAGAACCGTCTGCACGACGGGTCTCCTTCTTGGTGCGAACGATAACAGCCTTGACGATTTCGCCAGACTTTACGTTGCCGCCTGGGGTTGCTTCCTTGACAGTGGCGACGATTACGTCACCAATGCCAGCAAAACGTCGGGTGGATCCACCGAGAACGCGGATGCACAGAATTTCGCGTGCACCAGTGTTGTCGGCGACCTTCAGACGCGATTCCTGCTGAATCACTACTGGTCTCCTGACCTGGATTAATGCGTGCTGGATTTCCGTCCCAAACACGCGTGGTCTTTGTACTACAGATGTCTACATACTCCACGAATGTGGGCAACGAACGCTTGGCCTTTTACAGCCTCGTCGAGGGGTCTCGGAAACGCGACTCGGAAAAGCACCGCGAGTCCGACCTACACAGACAACCTGTATATCTAACCACACCCCTACCCCCGAATTCAAATCCGTGTTGCGTGTTAATAAGGAACAATATAGGTGTGATTCGCGATATAACAATCAGCTTGTTTTTCCACCTTAAGTAGTCGCCTATTTTAGGAGGTAGATGTCATGTCCCTACTCAAAAGTCTCAGCGTCGGAAGCAGTGCAGTACTTTTAACGGCGCTGCTTGGCGGATGTGTTTCTCTCGATGAACGATCCACTGATACGTCCACGAATACATCCATGAACACATCCACGGAAAATGTCACCACGGTAACCGCTACGGTCACGTCGACAGCAATGGCAGAACCTGGAACAGCTGTCCCAACCTCTACGTCTGCTCCCACGACTGCACCTGTGCAATGCAATTTGGATCCCCGCACCTCGGATTTTGGGCCATATCTTGCACAATCTCGCACCCCGGTTGGTGAGCTAGCAGGGTCTGCAGATTCCGTCGCGCAGGTTCCTGACTGGTTTTATCACTTCCAAATGGGTGACAACGGCTACGATTCCTGTTCCAAGCTCAGCTATGTGGTTCTCAACGGTTCCAATGGAGACGCCGAACGTTCTGCTGGAACGGGTGCTGCGATCGCCGACGTGGTGGTGCTGTTTATCGACGGCCATATGGTTGCTCGTCCTGCTCCTTTTGAAATGAAGACCGTTGAATCCGTCACCAGAGTGTCAGATTCAGAAATCCAAGTTGTTTACGGACATGCCGGCCGATCTACTGCCGAAGGTGTTACGGACTATTTCACCTTTAACTTCTTCGTTGACAACGGCGTTCTTTCTGGACGCGGCGATCTCCCAGAACACATCGATACTCACATGCGTCTATATCTGCTGTAGCCCCAGCTAAAAACTCTTGATACGTTGGTGGTTAAATCTCCATGCCCCTTCTATTAGGAACATTCGGATGGCTCATGAAAACCAAAAAACTGTTTCAATTTTTGCATGGCTTAGCGTTCTAGTTGTCGCAATCCTCGGATATGTCCTGTGGCTCGTCCCGATTTCCTGGTACGGCATCCGTGAGTGGATCTACCCGATCATTGCCGTTCCACTCATTGGATATGCATTGTTTACCGCGTTCAAGTCCAAGAGTTGGGTCTTGGGTATCTGCGCAATCCTCGCCCTGCTGTCCCCCATCATTTGGCTGACAGCTGGATTCTTCGTCTTTGGCTTCTAGTACTTGGCTGTTATAAAGACAAAGAAACACCCCTGGTGGATTCCCAAAAGGAAATTCCACCAGGGGTGTTACGCATTCGCTTAAAGCGAATAGCAAGAGGTCATCAGTAGATGACGCCCAAACTACTTAGCCTTTTCGACGATCTCGATCAGACGGTAGTTCTTGTCCTTGGACAATGGGCGGGTCTCTTCGATGCGAACCAAGTCACCGATTCCGGCGATCTGCTCCTCATCATGAGCCTTGACCTTCTTCGCGGAGCGAAGGATCTTGCCGTAGAGAGCGTGCTGCTTGCGGTCTTCGACCTCGACAACGATGGTCTTCTGCATCTTGTCAGAAACCACGTAGCCAGTGCGGACCTTGCGGGTGCTCTTTTCCTGGTTGTTCACGTTTGCCTCACTCATGATTAAGCCTCAGCTCCCGGAACCACAGACAAGCCCAGCTCACGCTCGCGAATAACGGTGTAGATGCGGGCGATGTCGCGCTTGACGGTGCGCAGGCGGCGGTTGTTGGTCAGCTGGCCGGTGGCAAGCTGGAAGCGAAGGTTGAACAGTTCTTCCTTAGCCTCGTTGAGGCGGGTAACCAGTTCTTCCTCGTTGAGCTCACGGAACTCGTGTGCTGGGGTACCGATAGCCATTAGAGCTGATCCTCCCTCTTGACGATACGGACCTTGCATGGAAGCTTCTGGCCAGCGCGGCGCAGAGCCTCGAGAGCAGTAGCTTCGTCCGGGTAGCTCATCTCGAAGAGGATACGGCCCGGCTTGATGTTTGCAACCCACTTCTCCACAGGGCCCTTACCGGAACCCATACGAACGCCGAGTGGCTTCTGGGTCAGTGGGCGGTCTGGGAAGATGTTGATCCAAACCTTGCCACCACGCTTGACGTGGCGGTTGATTGCAATACGTGCAGATTCAATCTGACGGTTGGTGATGTAGGCAGGCTCGAGAGCCTGGATGCCGTACTCACCGAAAGTGACGCGGTTGCCGCCCTTGGAGATACCACTACGGGTAGGACGGTGCTGGCGACGGTACTTAACGCGCTTAGGAATAAGCATGTTTAGCCCTCCTGCTTCTGCTCAGCACGCTGACGACGCTGGCCACCACGACGCGGACGTGCGTTGCGGTCGCCGCGGCCGCGACGCTCTGCGGGTGCATTGATCTCGCTCTCGCGACGTCCACCAACGACGTCACCCTTGTAGATCCACACCTTGACGCCGATGCGTCCGAAAGTGGTGTGAGCCTCGTAGGTGCCGTAATCGATTTCTGCGCGAAGGGTGTGCAGTGGAACGCGACCTTCGTGGTAGCGCTCGGTGCGGGACATCTCGGCACCGCCGAGACGACCGGAGCACACGACCTTGATGCCCTTAACCTGTGGCTGACGCATTGCAGACTGGATAGCCTTGCGCATTGCGCGGCGGAATGCCACGCGGTTGGTCAGCTGCTCAGCGATGGACTGTGCCACCAGCTTAGCGTTTGCATCGACGTTCTTGACCTCGAGGATGTTGAGGGCAACCTGCTTACCGGTGAGCTTCTCGAGCTCACGGCGGATGCGGTCAGCCTCAGCACCACGACGACCAATGACGATGCCTGGGCGAGCGGTGTGGATGTCAACGCGAACGCGGTCGCGGGTGCGCTCGATGACGACGTCGGCGATGCCGGCACGGTCGAGGCCCTTGGACAGGAATTCGCGAATCTTGATGTCTTCTGCGACGTAGTCAGCGTAAGACTTGTCGGCGTACCAATGGGACTTCCAGTCGGAAGTGATGCCCAAACGGAGGCCGTGTGGATGGATCTTCTGGCCCACTAGTTGGCTCCTTCCTTCTGGCTCTCAACGACCACGGTGATGTGGCTGCTGCGCTTACGGATCTGGAATGCGCGTCCCTGAGCACGTGGCTGGAAGCGCTTCATGGTTGGACCTTCGTTGGCGTAAGCCTCGGAGATAACCAGGGTGCGTGGATCCAGGCCGAAGTTGTTCTCAGCGTTAGCTGCTGCAGATGCAACAACCTTTGCTACAGGCTCAGATGCTGCCTGTGGCGCATACTTCAGAATTGACAGTGCTTCAACGACGGTCTTGCCGCGAACAAGATCAATGACGCGACGTGCCTTCATTGGGCTGACGCGGACGAAGCGAGCAGTCGCGCTTGCGGAGGTGATGTTGTCACTCATCGCTTATCGACGTCCCTTCTTGTCGTCCTTGACGTGACCCTTGAAGGTCTTGGTAGGGGCGAATTCGCCCAGCTTGTGGCCAACCATGGCATCGTCCACGAAAACTGGCACATGCTTGCGTCCATCATGGACAGCAAAGGTGTGACCGATGAAATCGGGGAGAATGGTGGAACGGCGGGACCAGGTCTTGATGACCTGCTTAGTTCCCTTTTCGTTCTGAGCATCTACCTTGTTGAGGAGGTGCTCATCGACGAAAGGACCCTTTTTAAGGCTGCGTGGCATTCTTCGTTACCTCCTCTTAGCGCTTCTTGTTCTTGTTAGCACGACGGCGACGAACGATCATGTCATCGCTGTAACGCTTAGGCTTGCGGGTGCGGCCTTCCTTCTGTCCCCATGGGGAGACTGGGTGGCGACCACCAGAAGTCTTACCTTCACCACCACCGTGTGGGTGGTCGACCGGGTTCATAACGACACCACGGACGGTTGGGCGCCAGCCCTTCCAACGCATACGACCAGCTTTACCCCAACGAATGTTGATCTGCTCGGCGTTGCCGACCTCACCAACAGTCGCGCGGCAGCGGATGTCTACGCGTCGGATCTCGGAGGATGGCATACGCAGAACTGCGTAGGAGCCTTCCTTACCAAGAAGCTGGATGGAAGCGCCAGCGGAACGTGCCAGCTTTGCACCTGCGCCTGGCTTCAACTCCACATTGTGGATGGTGGTACCAGTTGGGATGTTACGCAGTGGCAGGTTGTTACCAACCTTGATGTCGGCTGCAGCGCCGGACTCGATAACGGTGCCCTGGGTCAGGCCCTTCGGTGCGAGGATGTAACGCTTCTCGCCATCGAAGTAGTGAAGCAGTGCAATGTTAGCGGTACGGTTTGGGTCGTACTCGATGTGAGCGACCTTCGCCAATACGCCATCCTTGTCGTTACGACGGAAGTCGATGACGCGGTAGCGGCGCTTGTGTCCACCACCGCGGTGACGGGTGGTGATGTGGCCGTGAGAGTTACGTCCGCCGGTCTTGCTCAGTGGGCGGAGAAGTGACTTCTCAGGGGTCGAACGGGTGATCTCCGAGAACATGGAAACGGAGCTTGCGCGGCGACCCGGGGTTGTCGGCTTGTACTTACGAATAGCCATAATGTGTCCTTTTCTATCGACGTCTTAAGCGACGGAGCCGTTGAAGATGTCGATGGAGTCGCTGCCTTCGCGAAGAGTCACATAAGCGCGCTTGGTAGCCTTGCGAGTACCGAAGCCGGTGCGGGAGCGCTTGCGCTTACCCGCACGGTTAACGGTGTTCACAGATGCAACCTTGACGCCGAAGATCTCTTCGATGGCAATCTTGATCTGAGTCTTGTTAGCGTCAGTGGAGACGAAGAACGTGTAAACGTTCTGCTCCATGAGGCCGTAGGACTTCTCAGAAACGACCGGTGCGATGATGATGTCGCGTGGGTTGGCGATAGTAGCCATTAGTTCTGCTCCTCCTGTGCCGCACCGGAAGCGCGGTTGATGAAGGTGTGGAGAGCCTCAACGGAGAACACAACGTCGTCAGACTTGAGAACGTCGTAGGTGTTCAGCTGATCAGCGGCCAGGATGTGGACGCCAGGCAGGTTGTTAGCACTCTTCTGGGCGTTGATATCCTCACGGCTCACTACGAGCAGCACGGACTTACGCTCGGTCAGACGCTCGATGAAAGCCTTTGCAGACTTGGTCGAAGGGGTCTGGCCAGGCACCAATTCGGAGACGACGTGGATACGTGCATTGCGTGCACGATCAGACAGTGCACCGTAAAGTGCAGCCTTGATCATCTTCTTAGGGGTGCGCTGAGAGTAGTCGCGTGGCTTAGGGCCGTGGGAGATGCCACCACCGGTGAAGTGAGGTGCGCGGATCGAGCCCTGACGAGCGCGACCGGTTCCCTTCTGACGGAATGGCTTACGGCCACCGCCACGTACTTCGCCACGGGTCTTGGTGGAGTGGGTGCCCTGTCGAGCTGCTGCAAGCTGTGCGTTGACAACCTGGTGCAGCAGTGCGACGGAGACCTCACGGTCAAAAATCTCTGCAGGGAGTTCTACAGATCCGTTGATGTTTCCATCAGCGGTCTGAACATCCAGCTTCAGATTCGTCATGCGTGTGCACCGCCCTTCACTGCGGTCTTAACGGTAACGATGCCACCACGGTTACCAGGGATTGCGCCCTTGATAAGGATGATGTTGGCATCGGCGTCAATCTTCTGAACCTTGAGGTTCTGGGTGGTGACGCGGTCATTACCCATGCGGCCAGCCATACGCTTGCCCTTGAAGATGCGACCTGGGGTAGCAGCTGCACCAATGCCACCTACGCGGCGGTGTGCAGCCTGGTTACCGTGGCCGGCACCCTGGCCAGCGAAGCCATGGCGCTTCATAGCGCCGGCGTAGCCCTTACCCTTGGTGGTACCGGTGACGTCAACGAACTTGATGTCGTTGAAGATTTCAACGGTAACGTCCTGTCCAACCTCGTAACCGGAGACATCGTCCATACGAATCTCGGTGACGTGGCGGCGGGGGGTAACGCCTGCTTTCTTGAAGTGACCAGTCAATGGCTGGTTCACCTTGCGTGGGTCGATTTCGCCGTAGGCGATCTGGATGGCGTTGTAGCCATCGGTCTCAACGGTGCGAATCTGGGAAACTACGCATGGACCCGCTTCAACGACGGTAACCGGAATAACGCGGTTCTCCTCGTCGAAGATCTGAGTCATGCCGAGCTTGGTGCCCAGAATGCCCTTGATCTCGTTTTCACTCATTATTTATTCTCCGCTGCCAAAAATTCCGTCGATCACTGAATGTTCACGTCGACGCTGGCCGGAAGGTCGATGCGCATAAGGGCATCAACAGTCTTCGGCGTCGGGTCGAGGATGTCGATCAGGCGCTTGTGAGTGCGCATCTCGAAGTGCTCGCGAGAGTCCTTGTACTTATGTGGAGAACGAATAACGGCGTATACGTTCTTTTCGGTAGGCAAAGGCACCGGTCCAACGACTCGGGCACCCGTACGGGTGACCGTCTCAACGATCTTGCGTGCAGACGCATCAATCGCTTCGTGGTCGTAGGCCTTGAGCCTAATGCGGATCTTTTGTCCCGCCACGCTTATCCTCTTCCTCGCTCGTCCCACATCTTCCATTTTGGAAAAGCGGTGGGAATTCGCTTCATTCTTTCTCTATAACGTTGTCCGGGCTTGGGGCTCGGGCGCAACGCCAGTATTTAACCTGACCTGTCAAATGCTTCTGACATTGGATCACGGGCGCTGTACAAATAAAACGCGCCACGCTGAACCCAACAATGAAGTCAGGGAAATCGGAAGGGACCAAAATGCGTGATCTAGGCCCTAACGTAACTGCCGCTGTTTATTTGCCATGCCCCTTCTCCGGTTCCGCCTTCACCAGTCACCCGGCTTCAGTGGATACCCCCTGAAGTTGAAGTGCATTTCCATGCGCCTCGACTCCAATTGAAGGTGTCATGTTTGCCTTACCAACTGGCATGGTTAATTCACGCCGTGTTAAAGCAACCCAAGTAGTTAACCACATAGTCATCTGAAAGACAACCCTGTTCTGTAAGAAAGTTGCGTTTTTACTTTCACTGCCCCGCAGTGAAATAGCCCACCCACATTGACCGCCGGCACTCTGGTGGCGGCGAAGGTGGGGGGCTCGTCGAAAAGCGCTATGCTTTTTCGATTTTCATGGTTCCTCGTGAGTTCAAGCGATTATGGAAATCGAAGGCGGTTCGCAGATCATGCGGGGTGTGCTGATAGGAATCTGCACTGTTTAGCGCCCGGTCAAAGTATTCTTCCAGCAGTGGTCGATAGTCCGGGTGGGCGATGGCAATCATTTTGGGGACTCGTTGTTTTGGCGATAGCCCGCGCAGGTCTGCGTAGCCATATTCAGTAATGACAACCATCGCATCATGTTCCGTGTGATCGATATGGGACGCGAAAGGCACAATCGCGGAAATCGCATCAACTTTGGCTGCCGAGGGAGAGATAAATGTGGAAGCAAAGGCGTTACGCGTGAAATCGCCCGAGCCGCCGATACCATTCATCACGCGCGTACCCGCAACGTGGGTGGAGTTGATATTTCCATATATATCAGCCGGCGATGTCAGGTTTTTCCAGTGATGTCGTGTGGTGTGAAATTGAGCACGAGAAGTCAGCGCACGTGAAGTCGCCTTTAAGATCCCCAAACTGCTCCAACTCCTCTGAAGCGCTAAAAATTCATACGTTTAGCAATCGGTTTTCCTAAAGATTTCCCTATAGTCCCATGAAACTTATAGCACGGGGGGATTTTCATTTAGTAAAGGCTCACCTAAGATGTTCTAAGCGTTTTAGTTTCAGCTAGTTTTAAGGACTTTCGATGTCTCACACTTTTCTTTCCCCCTCGATCTTTAGGAGTCACGCGATATGACGGCGGTGGCGGTAGAGAAGCAGAAGGAGACGTCGATAAGCAAAAACCTCGGCAGGCGCCGAGCGCTGGGCATTCTCGGAATCGTCATGGCACTAGGTGCGCTTATTGTTTTAAGTATTGCTGTGGGTGCGAACCCACTTTCTTTTAGCTCCGTATGGCAGGGTTTTACCGCACACGACAGCTCTGAGGCGTCGATTATCGTGTGGTCAATGCGTATTCCGCGCACGCTGGTGGGCATCGTGACTGGCGCTGCTTTTGGTGTGGCGGGTGCTTTAATTCAAGCGCTGACGCGCAACCCGCTTGCCGATCCCGGAATTTTGGGAGTTAACGCGGGTGCAGGTTTCGCAGTGACCGTAGGTGTCGGATTTTTCGGACTCAGCAGCGTGACGGGCTACATCTGGTTCGCATTCCTGGGCGCTGCCGCCGCTACCCTGCTGGTGTATTTCATTGGTGCGAGCACCAGCGGCAGCGTTAATCCTGTTGCTCTGGTCCTCGCCGGCGTTGCTCTGGCCGCCGTGCTTGGTGGCGTCACCAGCTTCCTCACACTGATTGATCCTGAGACTTTTGAAAGCATCCGCAATTGGAATCTTGGTTCTGTTGCACGCACCGACCTCAGCGACACCATGACCGTATTGCCATTCCTGGCAGTCGGACTGGCCATCGCGCTCCTGCTGTCGGGAGCACTGAACTCCATTGCGCTTGGCGATGACCTTGCTGCATCCCTGGGCACCAAAGTGATGCGCACCCGCGTGCTCGGCATCATTTCAGTCACCTTGTTGGCCGGCGGCGCGACCGCCCTTACTGGTGGTATCGGCTTCATAGGCCTTATGGTTCCCCACGTTGTGCGCTGGGTAGTTGGCCCCGATCAACGATGGATCATCACTTTCAGTGCCCTGTGCGCCCCTGTTCTTGTGCTCGGCGCAGACATTTTGGGACGCATCATCGCCCGCCCCGGCGAAATTGAAGTAGGCATTGTTACCGCAGTCATCGGCGCACCTGTCCTGATCGCACTAGTTCGACGGAGGAAAGCCAGTGGTCTTTAATATCAAATCTAGAACTGATGAAACTCCTGTTGCTGCGTCTGAGCCGGTGGAATCCACTAGACCTGTGTCTGAAGCTTCGACAAGCCCTGCGCTTAACCCCGGCTACCACGCAGTTTCAGTGCAGAGGCACCGGTTCTCTTTCCGCATCCCAGCCCGCCTCGTGGTGGTTAGCCTTATCCTTTTCGCCATCGCGCTATGCAGCGCCACATGGGCTATCACGATGGGCGATTACCCACTGTCTTTGGGGCAGGTGATTAATGCACTTGCTGGCACCGGCGAGAAATTCCAGTTGTTGGTGGTGCGGGAATGGCGTCTACCTGTAGCCATTGCTGCTGTTGTCTTCGGCGCGCTGCTTGGCATTGGTGGAGCGATTTTCCAGTCGATTACTCGAAACCCGTTGGGTTCACCTGACGTGATTGGTTTCGATGCAGGTTCTTACACCGCGGTGGTTCTTGTCATTTTGGTCCTCGGCAACACTCACTACTGGAGCATCGCTTTCGCTGCCATCGTCGGTGGCATTATTACAGCATTTACCGTCTATGTCCTGGCGTGGCGTAAAGGTGTGCAGGGTTTTCGTTTGATCATCGTGGGCATCGGTGTTTCCGCCATGCTGAGCTCGATCAATGCATATCTAATCACCCGAGCAGATGTGGAAGACGCCATGGTTGTGGGCTTCTGGAGCGCCGGTTCCATCAACCGGGTGACCTGGCAATCACTCATTCCTTCGCTGATAATCGCAGTGATCATCATCGTTGCTGCCATCGTTTTGGCCAGATCCCTGCGATTCATGGAAATGGGCGATGACGTAGCCACCACCCTCGGTGTAAAAACCAACTCCACTCGCTTGGCGCTCATTGTTGTCGGCGTTGCCACCTCAGCGTTGGTTACTGCTGCTGCCGGACCAATTTCCTTCATCGCGTTGGTTGCCCCACAGCTGGCTCGTCGCCTTACTAAAACCCCTTGTGTCAGCCTGTTTGCTGCCGCTGCAATGGGTTCCGCACTGCTCAGCTGCGCTCACCTCCTTTCCCTGATTATCAGCTCCTTCTACCGCACCATTCCAGTTGGTCTGATGACAGTATCCATTGGTGGTTGCTACATGATCTGGCTTCTGCTGCGCGAAACCCGCCGCCAATACCGCACCGGCACCATTCGATAGCCTTTAAGGATTTACCATGAATAACCGCCTGACCATGGAAGACGTCACCATGGCGTATGACAACCGCGTCATCGCTGAGCACCTCAACGTCACCATCCCCGACAACACCTTCACCGCCATCATCGGCCCCAACGGCTGCGGCAAATCCACCCTGCTCCGCGGTTTCTCCCGCGTGCTCAATCCGCAGCACGGCAAAGTGCTTCTCGACGGTCGGCAACTCGATTCATTCAAGCCTAAAGAGATCGCCCGAGAACTAGGCCTGCTGCCACAGACCTCCATCGCCCCAGAAGGCATCCGGGTTTACGATCTCATCGCTCGTGGGCGCGCTCCCTACCAAAGCCTCATACAACAATGGCGCACCTCCGACGAAGACGCCGTCGCGCAAGCGCTCGCCTCCACGAATCTTACCGAACTTGCAGCTCGCCTCGTCGATGAACTCTCCGGTGGCCAGCGCCAACGAGTGTGGGTGGCCATGTTGCTCGCCCAGCAAACACCGATCATGCTTCTCGACGAGCCCACCACCTTCCTCGACATCGCCCACCAATACGAACTCTTGGAATTGCTGCGCGCATTCAACGAGGCCGGGAAAACTGTGGTCACTGTGCTTCACGATCTCAACCAAGCCGCCCGCTACGCCGACCACCTCATCGTGATGAAAGATGGGCACGTACATGCCACGGGCACACCAGAGGAAGTCTTAACTGCCGAGATGGTTCAAGGAGTTTTTGGCCTGCCCTGCATCATCTCCCCAGACCCCGTCACAGGAACCCCCACCGTCGTTCCCCTCAGTCGGTCTCACGCAGAAGCTTAAGTAGCTACCCCTCCAACGGAATGATCTTCTCTAACACCCCAAGCTCAAGGATTCTCCCACTGCCGGTTTCCTTCAGCTTCAAAAGTTGTCCCGGAGTAGCAGTAATGAGTTGATCCCATTTCACACTGTGCTGCTCCAAGGTGCGCCTAGACGCCTGGTAGATCTCTAAACCATGATTCAACAAAGCAGTATCCCCGCTCTCAAAGTGCAAGTAAAACACCTTGTCCCCCACTTCACGGCGTCGGACCTTGTCTAGGCTTTTCGTCTTCGGAGCAGGAGAATCATTCAGCAGCGTAATCCGAACAACCACACCCAGCCGATGATCAATGCCCTCCACATCAGTAATCAACAAAGGCTCACCTGACCGACACCGACGAATCTCCTGAAACTCCCACACCCCAGGTTGCAAAGGTCGGTGCGGACCCTTGGCGATTCTCCGTACACTGACCCGAAACGGATCCACCGTAATCCGATAAGCCGGAGATTCAGTCTCCACAAGAAAACGACCCGGAACTTCCCTTTGAGGATCTGCAATTCTAGAACCCCCACGAATCTCGCCCGGGTTCTCCGTATACATCGTGTTTAGCGCCTCGACCAGATCCTCATCAGTACTTCCCCACCCAATGCCACGGTTGCCCAAAATCCCCAAAAGTGTCGGCAACGACAAATCTGGCTGAGCCTCCCACACTTTCTGTAACTGAGCCACAACTGGGGGAATTCTAGATGGATCTTTCATAGCTCCTGATTGTAGTTCCGGAGTGATGGTATGCAGATTCGGAGGTGGTTTGGTAAAAGTCGATTTACTAAGGGTGACTTCTCATCACACGACTTCCCACGCTCAACTTCACGTGGTCGACTTCAGTCGGCGTTGTCAGGATTTCCTAGTGAAGTCGTGGGATGAGAAGTTAAGCATGAGATGTCAGCATACGCGAAGTCGAACTGTAGAACTTATACAGTCATATCTCGGAGGAGGTCCCCCTTCTTAATCTCGAGACCACTAGGAAAACCACCAAAAAATGACTGAGATCGCCCCCTAACAAATTGAGCGCAAGGTACCGAAACCGTGAAATCGAACCTAAGACGCCGACTAGACAAACCAACTCCGAAACCAACCCTAGAAACGACAAAACAGCGACCCCAGAGGATATTTCCTCTGGGGTCGCTGTCAGTTAGTCAAAGTCTAAAAGACCTCAACAGTTAGAGCATCAAATTACTTGATGATCTTGGTGACACGACCAGCGCCAACGGTGCGGGAGCCTTCGCGGATAGCGAAACGCAGGCCCTCGTCCATAGCGACAGGCTGGATCAGGGTGACGGACATGTCGACGTTGTCGCCAGGCATGACCATCTCGGTGCCCTCTGGAAGCTTCACAACACCGGTAACGTCGGTGGTGCGGAAGTAGAACTGAGGACGGTAGTTGTCGAAGAATGGGGTGTGGCGGCCACCTTCATCCTTGGACAGAACGTAGACAGAGCCCTCGAACTCGGTGTGAGGGGTGTAAGCGCCTGGCTTAACGATAACCTGGCCACGCTCAACATCTTCGCGCTTGATACCACGGAGAAGCAGACCACAGTTGTCGCCAGCCTCAGCGGAGTCAAGAAGCTTACGGAACATCTCGATACCGGTAACGGTGGTGGAGGTGGACTTCTCCTTGATGCCGATGATGTCAACATCATCGTTCACGTTTAGGGTACCGCGCTCAACACGACCGGTAACAACGGTGCCACGACCGGTGATGGTGAAGATGTCCTCGATAGGCATGAGGAATGGCTTGTCGGTCTCACGAACTGGGTCAGGGATGTTGTCATCGCAAGCCTGCATGAGCTCAAGGATCTGCTTGCCCCACTTCTCGTCGCCCTCAAGAGCCTTCAGAGCGGAGATGTGGACAATTGGAGCATCTTCGTCGTAGTCCTGCTCAGCAAGAAGTTCACGAACTTCCATCTCGACGAGCTCGATGATTTCCTCATCCTCAACCATGTCGCACTTGTTAAGAGCAACGAGGATGTAAGGAACGCCAACCTGGCGAGCAAGAAGAACGTGCTCACGGGTCTGAGGCATTGGGCCGTCGGTAGCAGCAACAACGAGGATTGCGCCGTCCATCTGAGCAGCGCCGGTAATCATGTTCTTGATGTAGTCGGCGTGGCCTGGAGCGTCAACGTGTGCGTAGTGGCGCTTTTCGGTCTGGTACTCAACGTGGGAGATGTTGATCGTGATGCCACGCTCCTTCTCCTCAGGAGCCTTATCGATGGAGTCGAAGGCGAAAGCCTCGTTGAGCTCAGGGTAAGCGTCAGCCAGAACCTTGGTGATAGCCGCGGTGGTGGTGGTCTTACCGTGGTCAACGTGACCGATGGTGCCGATGTTTACGTGGGGCTTGGTACGCTCGAACTTCGCCTTTGCCACTGTATGTCCTCCTGGACTTCGTGGTGGCTACGACTTTCGCAGCCACGAATTGGTTTTGCTTTCACTGTGATAAGCAGCCTGGAAGACTGAGCACACAGATCTAGCGCATTACAAAATGTGCCAGTTACTGAATCCTAAGGGCAACGGCGTTGATTTTCAAACTACCAGCTACCCTGTGGACATTCGCAGGGTAACGGCCAGCTAAATACATCGAAATCAATGCTGTTGAAGGCCGATTTCAAGATATCTAACAAGCCGCTACCCCACTTACCCTACGCTTCTACTGACACGCTTAGATGCGTGGGGTGGGGCGTCGAAAAGCAAAATGCTTTTCGACGTTTTCCTACGGACCTTAAAGGTTCTTAGGAAGCGGTGCCGTTGCGCTCAGCAATAACATCTGCTGCAACGTTGGCTGGGACCTCTGCGTAGGAATCGAAGATCATGGAGTAGTTTGCACGACCCTGGGTCTTGGAGCGGAGGTCACCGACGTAACCGAACATCTGTGACAGTGGAACCTTAGCCTTGACCAGCTTTGCGCCTGCACGGTCATCCATGGAAGCGATCTGGCCACGACGGGCGTTAACGTCACCGATGACTTCACCCATGTACTCCTCAGGAGTGGTGATTTCAACGGACATGATTGGCTCGAGAAGGACTGGCTTTGCCTTTGCAACAGCTTCCTTGAACGCCTGGGAACCGGCGAGCTTGAAGGCCATTTCAGAGGAGTCAACGTCGTGGTAAGCGCCATCTTCAAGGGTTGCCTTGACGTTAACTAGTGGGTAGCCAGCCAGGAAGCCGTACTGCATTGCGTCCTGGATACCAGCGTCAACGGATGGGATGTATTCACGTGGAACACGACCACCGGTGACAGCGTTCTCAAACTTGTAGATTGCGGACTCGCCCTCTTCAAGCTCTTCTGGTGCAGGTGCGTAAGGCTCAATGGTGATGATGACCTTAGCGAACTGACCGGAACCACCAGTCTGCTTCTTGTGGGTGTAGCTGAGGGACTCAACAGGCTTACGGATGGTCTCACGGTAAGCAACCTGTGGGTCACCGATGTTTGCCTCAACCTTGAACTCACGCTTCATACGGTCAACAAGAACGTCGAGGTGGAGCTCGCCCATGCCGCCAATGACAGTCTGGCCGGATTCATCATCTAGTTCAACGGTGAAGGTTGGGTCTTCTTCCGCGAGCTTCTGGATAGCTACACCGAGCTTCTCCTGGTCAGACTTGGTCTTAGGCTCAATAGCAACCTTAATAACTGGGTCTGGGAAGTCCATGGACTCCAGGATGATTGGTGCGTTTGCATCGCAGAGGGTGTCACCAGTAGTGGTGTCTTTCAGGCCGATGAACGCGTAGATGTTACCAGCGTGTGCAACCTCAACAGGGTTTTCCTTATTGGCGTGCATCTGGAACAGCTTACCGATGCGTTCCTTCTTGTTCTTAGTGGAGTTAAGAACCTGCTCGCCTGGCTCAACCTTACCGGAGTACAGACGAACGAAGGTCAGCTTACCGAAGAATGGGTGAGCAGCAATCTTGAATGCAAGTGCAGACAGTGGCTCATCATCGGAAGGCTTACGGGTCAGAACCTTCTCAGGATCCTTAACGTCAACGCCATTGGTCTCGCCGAGATCCAGTGGGGAAGGCAGGAAGTCAACGACTGCGTCGAGCAGTGGCTGGACGCCCTTGTTCTTGTAGGCGGTACCACAGTAAACAGGGTAGATCTCAGAGTTAACAACCATCTTACGGATAGCTGCCTTGATCTCAGCGATGCTGAGCTCTTCGCCACCGAAGTACTTCTCCATGAGCTCTTCATCGGACTCTGCAACGGTCTCGAGAAGCTTCTCACGGTACTCAGCTGCACGGTCTGCGAGGTCTGCTGGGATTTCCTCAACGGTAGCTTCGGTACCAATTGGGGTAACTCCACGCCAGGTCAAAGCCTTCATCTCAAGAAGATCGATGACGCCGTCGAAGTTGTCCTCAGCACCGATTGGAAGCTGCATAACCAATGGCTTTGCACCCAGACGGTCCTCGATAGTGCCAACGGTGAAGTAGAAATCAGCGCCGAGCTTGTCCATCTTGTTCACGAAGCAGATACGTGGAACGTCGTACTTGGTAGCCTGACGCCAAACCTGCTCAGACTGTGGCTCAACGCCTTCCTTTCCGTCGAACACAGCAACTGCGCCGTCAAGCACGCGGAGGGAACGCTCAACCTCAACGGTGAAGTCAACGTGGCCAGGGGTGTCAATGATGTTGACCTGGTTGTTATCCCAGAAACAGGTAACCGCGGCGGAGGTAATGGTGATGCCGCGTTCCTTCTCCTGCTCCATCCAGTCGGTGGTTGCGCCACCGTCGTGGGTCTCGCCGACCTTACGGTTGATGCCGGTGTAGAAGAGGATGCGTTCGGTGGTCGTGGTCTTACCAGCATCGATGTGCGCCATGATGCCGATGTTGCGGACCTTGTTTAGATCCTTAAGCACTTCTTGTGCCACAGTGGTACCCCAACTTGTTGGTTACGGTAATTCACTTATTTATTACCGGGGTATCCATGACAGATACCCAAGTATTAAAAAGTTTGTCACCTACGGATAATTCTCTTGTTACATTTTGCCACTAACTTGCGATTCAAGCAGCACGCTCGAGGCAAGTGACATGGATTTTTTAGTAACACACTGCCGAAACAGTGTTTCTATTTAGCTATCTTACAGCGGTGAACTGCATTAATGAGACTAAAAGCCCAGTCGCCTTGAAGAAAAGCAGGCTGCCAGCTTATTCAAATGTGAAGGGCGCCGGCAGGCGTTGATCTTAAAGGTGATTGGGCTTTCATGTCTTGGCAGTACTACCAGCGGTAGTGAGCGAAGGCGCGGTTGGCCTCTGCCATCTTGTGGGTGTCTTCGCGACGCTTCACGGAAGCGCCAAGGCCGTTGGCTGCATCCAGAAGTTCGTTTGCAAGACGCTCGATCATGGTGTTCTCACGACGCTGACGGGTGAAGGTTACCAACCAACGCAGTGCGAGGGTGTTTGCGCGCTCTGGGCGAACATCCACTGGCACCTGGTAGGTAGCGCCACCAACACGGCGGGAACGAACTTCGAGGTCTGGGCGCACGTTGCCGAGAGCCTTCTCGAGGGTTCCTACTGGATCGGTGCCGGTCTTCTCACGGCAGATCTCGAGTGCACCGTAGACGATGCGCTCTGCGGTGGACTTCTTGCCACCGATGAGGATCTTGTTTACGAGCTGGGTAACGAGCTCGGACTTGTATACAGGGTCCTGAACTACTGGACGCTTAGGAGCTGCTGATTTACGCATTTTTAATTATCCCCTCTTCGCGCCGTAGCGGGAACGAGCCTGCTTGCGGTCCTTAACACCCTGGGTATCCAGTGCGCCACGGACGATCTTGTAACGGACACCTGGGAGGTCCTTAACACGACCACCGCGAACGAGCACCATGGAGTGTTCCTGCAGGTTGTGGCCCTCACCAGGGATGTAAGCGGAAACCTCAATGCCGGAGGTAAGGCGCACACGAGCGACCTTACGAAGAGCAGAGTTAGGCTTCTTAGGGGTGGTGGTGTACACACGGGTGCATACGCCACGACGCTGAGGGGAACCCTTCAGTGCCGCGGTAGCCACCTTGGCGGACTTATCGTGGCGGCCCTTACGGACCAGCTGCTGAATAGTTGGCATGAACCATCCTTATTTCGGAGTTGTTCTTTAACTGCTGACGTGACGCCCGGGGGACGAACACGAAGGCTGAGCTTGTCGATGGCGAAGGATTTGAAAAGTGTCCAGACACGCAAAAAAGGGGGCTCTTTTTGGGGCCCGACCAAACGTGTCACGGACAACCTCATCAAATGCAAACATGCGCCACCGCGTCCCGGAAAACCAGGGGCGATACCGCGCTTGAGTGCGAGGTGCCGTCAGTTCCCAACTACAAGAGTGGGACTCAGCCGTTCACATTATCAGCTAGCCGCAGAAAACACCAAATCCCTTGTTAGAATGGTTCCCATGACTGTTCCTCAAGGAAACGAACCAGCAAAGAAACTCGCCACTGACCTTAACCGAAACCAAGTCGTGGATGAACTTTCTGCAGCTGTTTCCCGAGGTCAACTCACTTTGGAGGAATTTGAAGATCGCTCCTCCAAAGCATGGAATGCCCGCCACTTAGACACTCTTGTAGAGCTGATCTCTGATGTGAACGACAATCCCTACACTCTGCTTGGTCAGCAATTTCCCGGCGCCTCCTATGCGCCGGCGGCCTACGAGACCACTCCCCCAGCGATGCCCAATGTGTCAGATCCTGTAAATATTGTCCGCAACAGGATTACCGGCAACCCGAATGGCTCCAAATTGTCGGTCTCGTTTATGGGCGGCACCGTGCGCAAAGGTGGATGGCATGTGCCTAATGTTCACACATCCTTCGCCATGATGGGCGGCAATCAAATCGATTTGCGCGACGCCTTCCTGGAGAGCGACCGCATTCAGATCAACGCCTACACATTCATGGGTGGCATCGAGATTATTGTTCCCGAGGGTGTTTTTGTCATTTGTGATGGCATGGGCATTTTCGGCGGCTTCGAACAGTCTGTGGACAAGGCCGGTGCACTCAATCCTGCGCGCCTGCCAAACAACGCGCCCACGGTCCACGTCAAGGGCCTGGCGTTCATGGGCGGAGTCAGCGTAGTCACCAAGAAAAACATTTAAAAAGCTTGTCGACGCGCCCCTCCACCACCTAAAAGTAAATGCTCAACACATACCCCGGTGCACTATTGAGATTAAACGTCTCGTATTTGTAGTCCCGCTCCCCCAGTGTTGGGTGCCTGAAACGTTTGATGCCAGAGCCGAATGACAAAACATCGGCAGACGCCCAATTCTCGCGGAAAACAGAACTTTTCTGATGGAGCTCGTCGATAAGCTCTTTTAAACCTGGCGCGCTGGGGCGCCGGGCGTACTCGAGGCGTAGTTTGGCAGCGAACTCCGCACTGAACTGATCTCGGTCCACCCAAAACTGCGCGGCTGTTGCGCCGATAAAGCAATGCCGCGCAGTGTTGGGCCGATCGGGCAGATCCTTGAAAATCGGGGCGTAAAGTTCCGCGCAGAGCCGATTTGTAGCCAAAATATCCATCTGCTCGTTGCGGATCCACGCCGGTTTATCTGTGACCGCATCAACAATGTCCTGGAGGGGTGCCGTTGGGGTCTCTGCACTAGGTAGGTTGCGCGGATGGTCGGCGCGATAAGCCAAATTGTGAAGGTGTTCGCGCTCAATTGGGCTCAGCTGGAGAGCCTTAGCCAACGATTGCAATATTTCAGGCGATGCACCCTTGAGATTTCCGCGCTCAAACCGGATGTAATACTCCAAAGAAATGCCCGCCAGATCCGCGACTTCTTCCCGCCGAAGCCCCGGCACCCGACGATCACTCCACGGCTGCGTTTCTAGTCCCGCAGCGGCCGGCGTAATCCGTGCACGCCTGGTGGTGAGGAAATCCTTGACTTCCTGTTTGAGCAGCTCATCCATACCCTGCCATCTTAGAGTGGGCTTTTTGTATTTCCTACCGCTGCCCACCAAATGACCCAGAACCACACCGCAAACGACGCGAACGTTCCGACCCATCCTGCGATCGAGATGACGGTGTCTTCAAAGTGGGTTCCCCACAGACCTAAACCGAACAAGATGGCACCAACTGCGATGCCAATAGATAGTTTCCACATAGTTATAAAACTAGGTCTGATCTGGGGATTTGCCTAAGAATCTGGGGGTTAAGGGTTTTATTCCCCACGTCTGTGTACAAAAAGAAAGGAGACCCTGGTTCTACTTTTTCAAGTAGATCCAGGGCCTCAACTTCTCAGCGACCAATTAGCTGTGCTGGATTTAAGGTTTCCTTGCTCTAGAAAGCCTCATCCAATGGGACGGATGCGCCGGTGAACTCACCGAATCCATCGTCACCGTAAATCGACTCACCATAAGTTGGGATCGAGTATGCGGCGTTGCGAGCAGCCTCGGTTGGCTTGATGGAGATGTTGCGGTAACGGGAAATACCAGTACCAGCTGGGATCAGCTTACCGATGATCACGTTCTCCTTCAGGCCGATGAGCTTATCGGAGCGCTTGTTGATAGCAGCATCAGTCAGGACACGAGTGGTCTCCTGGAAGGACGCTGCAGACAGCCAAGACTCAGTTGCGAGAGAGGCCTTGGTGATACCCATGATCTCAGAACGCAGCTCTGCAGGCTGACCGCCCGCACCGATTGCCTCAGAGTTAGCCAGCTTCGCCTCAGAGAGGTCAACCAAAGAACCAGGAAGGAACTCGGTGGAACCGGACTCAATGACGGTACCGCGACGCAGCATCTGACGAATGATGATTTCGATGTGCTTGTCGTGGATGGCCACACCCTGTGCACGGTAAACAGCCTGCACCTCATCGATGAGGTGCTGCTCCACACCACGGCGACCGAGGATCTCGAGCACGTCGTGTGGATCAGCTGCACCACGGAGCAGACGCTGACCAACGGTGACGCGGTCACCTTCGGTCAAGGTGCGCTCAATGAACGCACCAGCGTTGGACTCCATAGCCACGCGAGTGGATGCAAGACCCTGTCGCTTGGACAGCTTCTCGTAGACAACGTTGTCGGAGCCATCGTCAGGAACGATGGTCAGAGTGTAGAAGTTGCCTTCATCCTCAAGGTGGATAACACCTTCAACAGAAGCAATTGGTGCACAGTTCTTAGGAACACGTGCCTCAAACAGCTCCTGAACACGAGGCAGACCGCCGGTAATATCGCCACCGACACCACCCTGGTGGAAGGTACGCATGGTCAGCTGGGTACCAGGCTCACCAATGGACTGTGCAGCAACAATACCGACAGCCTCTCCGATATCAACCTGCTGGCCGGAAGCCATGGACTTGCCGTAGCACTTAGCACAAACACCGGTTGGGGTCTGGCAGGTAAGTACGGAACGAACCTTGACGTCCTTGATGCCAGCCTCGACCAGAAGGTCAATGTTGAGCTCGGTCAGATCGGTACCAGCAGCAAGCACAACCTCGCCTGCAGCGTTGGTTGCATCGCCAGCCAGAACACGACCGGAGACAGAAGTCTCGATCAGGTCATGGCGGGTGTAGCCGGTGACAGCACCGGTTGCATCCAGAACCTCAGCAGCGACAGGAACGCGAACACCCTGGCGGGTGCCACAGTCCTCAACACGCACGATGACGTCCTGAGCGACGTCAACAAGACGACGGGTCAGGTAACCGGAGTCAGCGGTACGCAGCGCGGTATCGGCCAGGCCCTTACGGGAACCGTGGGAGTTGTTGAAGTACTCGAGAACGGTCAAGCCTTCACGGAAGGAAGTCTTGATCGGGCGGGTGATGTAGTCACCCTTCGAGTTCACAACCATGCCCTTCATACCAGCAAGGGTCCAGATCTGACGCATGTTACCGGCAGCACCGGACTTCACGATCATTGGAATTGGGTTGTCGTCTGGGTACAGATCCTCGACAGCCTGTCCAACCTCGTCAGTTGCGTCCTTCCACAGCTCGACCAGACGGTCGTAGCGCTCACGGCCGGTGAGCTTACCGCGGTTGTACTTAACTTCGATCTGGCGTGCAGATTCCTCGTAGCGGTCCAGCATTTCTTCCTTGTTAGGAAGAACCAAAACGTCAGACATAGCGATGGTCACACCGGAACGGGTTGACCAGTAGAAGCCAGCATCCTTCATCTTGTCCATGGTCTGAGCCACGGTGATCATTGGGTACTTAGCAGCGAGGTCATTGACTACGTCGCCAAGCATGATCTTGTCGGAGCCGCCACCCTTACGGACCATAATGCCCTCAAGGTATGGGTAGTTCCAAGGCAGGATCTCGTTGAACATAACGCGACCCAAGGTGGTGTGAGCCAACCAAGTCTCGCCCTGGTTCCATCCATCTGGGAACTGCTCTGCTTCTACCTCAGCTGGTGGGCGCAGGTGGTTCAAACGGATGCGAACTGGGGCCTGCAGGCCGAGTACACCACGGTCATAAGCCATGATGGCTTCTGCCAGTGAGGAGTACACGCCCTTTTCAGGACCGTTTTCATCTGCAGGCTGGTAAGCGCCCTGTCCACCGAACTCCTCGGAAGACTTCTCCAGAGTCAGGTAGTACAGACCGGTCACCATATCCAGACGAGGCATAGCCAAAGGCTTACCGGAAGCTGGGGACAAAATGTTGTTGGATGCAAGCATCAGCACGCGAGCCTCAGCCTGAGCTTCAGCGGACAGCGGCAGGTGAACTGCCATCTGGTCACCATCGAAGTCGGCGTTGAAAGCTTCACAAGCAAGTGGGTGCAGCTGAATAGCCTTACCCTCAACAAGGACAGGCTCGAAAGCCTGAATGCCCAAGCGGTGCAGGGTTGGTGCACGGTTCAGCATCACTGGGTGCTCAGAGATGGCCTCTTCGAGGACGTCCCACACCTCAGGGCGCTGACGCTCAACCATGCGCTTTGCAGACTTGATGTTCTGTGCGTATTCGTTCTCCACCAAGCGCTTCATGACGAAAGGCTTGAAGAGCTCGAGAGCCATCAGCTTAGGCAGACCACATTCGTGGAGGCGCAGCTGAGGACCAACGATAATTACGGAACGACCAGAGTAGTCAACACGCTTACCCAGAAGGTTCTGACGGAAACGGCCTTGCTTGCCCTTGAGCAAGTCAGACAGAGACTTCAGCGGACGGTTACCCGGTCCGGTAACTGGGCGACCACGACGACCGTTGTCGAACAGCGCGTCCACAGATTCCTGCAGCATGCGCTTCTCGTTGTTCACGATGATCTCAGGTGCACCGAGCTCAATCATGCGCTTCAGACGGTTGTTGCGGTTGATCACACGACGGTAAAGGTCGTTCAAGTCGGAGGTAGCGAAGCGACCACCGTCAAGCTGAACCATTGGGCGAAGCTCTGGTGGGATCACTGGGATCGCGTTCAGAACCATGCCGGCAGGATCGTTGCCGGAACGCTGGAAGGCTGCAACAACCTTCAGGCGCTTCAGTGCACGCATCTTCTTCTGGCCCTTGCCATTGTTGATGATGTCGCGCAGCTCTTCAGCCTCAGCATCGAGGTCGAAGTTCTGGATCAAAGCCTCAATGGACTCTGCACCCATACCACCGGTGAAGTAATCCTCGTAGCGGTCGATCAGTTCATCGTAGAGCTTCTCATCGCGGATCATCTGCTTTGGAGCAAGCTTGATGAAGGTCTGCCAGACCTCATCGAGACGATCGATTTCGCGCTGTGCACGCTCACGGATGTGCTGCATTTCCTTATCGGCAGCAGCCTGAACCTTGCGGCGAGCGTCGGCCTTAGCGCCAGCTGCCTCAAGTTCAGCAAGATCCTCTTCGAGCTTTTCAGCACGCTCAGCAATGTCAGACTCTGCATCTGCCTCAACGTCCTTCTTCTCCAGAAGCATTTCTGCTTCAAGAGTGGTCTGGTCGCTGTGGCGAGCCTCTTCGTCCACGCTGGTGATGATGTTCGCACCGAAGTAGATGATGAGGTCCAGGTCCTTTGGAGCAAGGTCCAAAAGGTAGCCGAGGCGTGATGGAACGCCCTTGAAGTACCAAATGTGGGTTACTGGTGCAGCGAGCTCAATGTGTCCCATGCGCTCACGGCGCACCTTGGACTTGGTGACCTCAACGCCACAGCGTTCACAGATGATGCCCTTGTAGCGGACACGCTTGTACTTACCGCAGGCGCACTCCCAGTCGCGAGTTGGACCGAAGATACGCTCGCAGAACAGACCGTCCTTCTCAGGCTTGAGGGTTCGGTAGTTGATGGTCTCCGGCTTCTTGACCTCACCCTTAGACCAACGGCGGATGTCGTCGGCGGTGGCCAGGCCGATGCGGAGCTCATCGAAGACGTTTACGTCGAGCACGTAAAACTCCCTTTCCCCCCAGAACATCTCTTCAATGTCCGGGGGATGTATGGCTTGATTTCTAGCGGTTGTTTTCTGATCTGCTATGCGGTGTCGGCGTCGGAACGCTCGTCACGGGACAGGTTGATGCCAAGTGAGGCGCCTGCCTGATCGAAGTCGTCGTCGTCACCCGCGAGCTCCATTGGAGTGCCGTCTGCGGAGAGAACCTCCACGTTCAGGCACAAGGACTGGAGCTCCTTGAGGAGAACCTTGAAGGACTCAGGAATACCTGGATCCGGGATGTTCTCTCCCTTCACAATTGCTTCGTAGACCTTGACACGGCCAACCACGTCATCAGACTTGATGGTCAGCAGCTCCTGAAGTGTGTAGGCAGCGCCGTATGCCTGCATTGCCCACACCTCCATTTCGCCGAAACGCTGTCCACCGAACTGTGCTTTACCACCCAGTGGCTGCTGGGTAATCATGGAGTAAGGACCAGTGGAACGTGCGTGGATCTTCTCGTCAACGAGGTGGTGCAGCTTCAGCATGTACATGTAGCCGATGGAAACCGGGTACGGGTAAGGCTCACCGGAGCGGCCGTCGATAAGCGTTGCTTTACCATCCGCGTTAACCATGACGTCGCCGTCGCGGTTTGGACGTGAATTAGCGAGCAGGCCTGCGAGCTCTTCGTTTGACGCACCGTCGAACACAGGAGTTGCAGTCAAGGAACCAGCAGGAACCTCGAGGAGGTCTGCAGGCAGAGTCTTGACGAGCTCAGCGTTCTCAGGATTTTCAGGATCCACGGACCAACCAGCAGATGCCAGCCAGCCAAGGTGGGTCTCAAGAACCTGACCAATGTTCATACGACGTGGAACACCGTGGGTGTTCAAGATGATGTCAACAGGAGTGCCGTCTGGAAGGAATGGCATATCTTCCTGAGGCAGAATCTTACCGACAACACCCTTGTTACCGTGGCGGCCAGCGAGCTTATCGCCGTCCTGGATCTTACGCTTCTGAGCAACGTAGATACGGATCATCTCGTTGACGCCAGGAGCCAGATCGTCGTCGTCCTCGCGGGAGAAGTGACGCACGCCGATGACCTTGCCGGTCTCGCCGTGAGGCACCTTCATGGAGGTATCGCGAACTTCGCGGGCCTTCTCACCGAAGATTGCGCGCAGCAAGCGCTCTTCCGGGGTGAGCTCGGTCTCGCCCTTAGGGGTGACCTTACCGACCAGGATGTCGCCGTCACGAACATCAGCACCGATGCGGACAATACCGCGGTCGTCGAGGTCCTTGAGGACTTCTTCAGACACATTAGGGATGTCGCGGGTGATTTCTTCGGCGCCAAGCTTAGTGTCGCGGGCATCGATCTCGTGCTCCTCGATGTGGATCGAGGTCAAGATGTCCTGCTCAACGATGTTCTGGTTGAGGATGATCGCATCCTCGTAGTTGTGGCCTTCCCAAGGCATGAACGCAACCAGAAGGTTACGGCCAAGGGACATTTCACCATTGAAGGTACCTGGACCATCAGCAATAACCTGGCCAGCTTCAACGCGCTCGCCCAAGTTAACCAAAGGCTTCTGGTTGTAGCTGGTGCCCTGGTTGGTGCGCTGGAACTTACGCAGCAGGTAGGTTTCGCGCTTGCCGTCATCAGCCATGATGGTGATGAAGTCAGCTGAAACGTTTTCCACAACACCTGCGACTGGGGTAATAACCAGGTCGCCGGCGTCGTATGCTGCGCGCTGCTCCATACCGGTGCCCACGAAAGGAGCCTCGGCACGAATCAGTGGCACAGCCTGCTTCTGCATGTTCGCGCCCATCAGTGCACGGTTAGCATCGTCGTGCTCCAGGAATGGAATCATCGCGGTACCAACAGAAACCATCTGACGAGGGGAAACGTCCATGTAATCAACCGCGTTGCGGCCAACCATGGCGATGTCGCCGTCCTTCAAACGAACAGTGACGGTCTCATCGGTGATGTTGCCCTCTTCGTCGTAGTGCGTGTTTGCCTGCGCAACAACGAAGCGGTCTTCCTCATCAGCGGTAAGGTAGTCAATCTGGTCGGTCAGCTTGCCGTCGATGATGCGACGGTATGGGGTCTCAATGAAACCGAATGGGTTCACTCGAGCATAGGAAGCCAAGGAACCGATCAGGCCAATGTTTGGACCTTCCGGAGTCTCAATTGGGCACATACGGCCGTAGTGAGATGGGTGAACGTCTCGAACCTCGATGCCGGCGCGCTCACGGGACAGACCACCCGGGCCCAGAGCCGACAGACGACGCTTGTGAGTCAAACCAGACAGGGAGTTGTTCTGGTCCATGAACTGAGACAGCTGGGAAGTTCCGAAGAACTCACGGATAGCTGCAGAGACAGGACGAACGTTGATCAAGGAAGTAGGAGTAATGGACTCCGCATCCTGGGTGGTCATACGCTCACGAACAACGCGCTCCATGCGGGACAGGCCGACACGGACCTGGTTCTGGATCAGTTCGCCAACGGTACGCAGACGACGGTTACCAAAGTGGTCGATGTCATCGGTCTCGACTGGGATCTCTTCACCATTTGGAGAAGTCATGACGCGCTCACCTGCGTGCAGACGCACCAGGTACTCGATGGTGGTTGCGATGTCCTCTTCAGTAAGAGTCATCAAACCATCGTGGTCGCCACCAAGACCGAGCTTGCGGTTGATCTTGTAACGACCAACGCGAGCCAGGTCGTAGCGCTTTGCACGGAAGAAGCTGTTGTCCAGGAGGGACTGCGCAAGGTCGCGGGTAGGCTGCTCGCCTGGACGCTGCTTGCGGTAGATCTCCAGCAATGCCTCATCGGTGTTTGCTACACCATCGGACTCGAGGGTGGACATCATGATTTCAGAGAAACCGAAACGCTCGGTGATCTGCTCAGTGGTCCAGCCAAGAGCCTTCAGCAGTACGGTGACTGGCTGGCGACGCTTGCGGTCAATACGAACACCAACCGAATCGCGCTTATCGACGTCAAACTCAAGCCAAGCACCACGGGAAGGAATAACCTTCACGGCGTGCAGTGGACGCTCAGTTGACTTGTCGATGGTCTGGTCAAAGTACACGCCCGGGGAGCGGACGAGCTGGCTGACCACAACGCGTTCGGTTCCGTTGATGATGAACGTTCCCTTGTCCGTCATCATTGGGAAATCGCCGATGAAGACAGTCTGAGACTTGATTTCACCGGTGGTGTTGTTGACGAACTCCGCGGTCACATACAGTGGCGCCGCGTAGTTGATGTCCTTTTCTTTCGCCTCGTCAATGGTGTTCTTGACGTCTTCGAAGCGTGGCTCCGAAAGGCTCAGGGACATGTTTCCAGAGTAATCCTGGATTGGGGAGAGCTCCTCGAGAATGTTCTCAAGGCCGCTGGTTACGCGGGCTCCCTCGCCGAATTCTTCCTTCTGACGAGCACGCCACTCAGGCGTACCAATCAGCCAGGAGTAAGAATCCAGTTGAAGATCTAGTAGCCCGGGCACCTCAATGGGTGCGGACACCTTCGCGAAAGAATAACGCTGCGGTGCACCGGGAATATCGACGACTGACTTGGTCTGGCGGGAGACTGCCAAGATGGGTCCTTCCAGCACCTCACGCGGGTAATTGCACCTGGCTGGTCAAGGCCATTAAGTGCAGATCAACACCGCTGGTATTTTTGAGCAATTGGTCTGCTGAGGAACCCGATCCCCCTGAACAACTCCAGATAGCACTGAATGACCTTGTCAAATCGGTTTTTTCAAACCACCTTGATCAAGGTCTTGGCGCTACAGGAACGAAAAAGAGTCACGAATTCCAACGCAACGACTCAGAGTATACCAATCGCGCGCGAAAGTAAAGGGGAGATTTTTCATCTGGTGCTCCGCGTGCTATTAGCAACCAACCGCACGGGCGCGTTCCCCAGAAATCTTCTTGATCCCTTCTACGAGGCACCCTAGCAAACAAACCCGGGGTTTCCGCAATTCGAAACAGGGAAAATCTATTTGAACAGCAGGTTAAGCTTCTCGACGTTTCTTCCCAAACGCCCCAAGACACCCGGCCAGGCCCACGAGAGCCAATACCGCACCGATCACAATACCTACGGTATTTGCGATTTTGCTCACATCACCATCAGGGATGCTTTCGGCCTGTGCAACCAGCTTAGAGACAGCTGCATCGTCGAGGGAGGCGTCGAAAAGCAATTTCTGTTCGTACTTCTGGCCGCTGCGGTCGCCGTAAAAATCATCAATATTTTCAGCTAGATCGACAACCAAACCGGTACGCTGATCCACCCAAAAATCACGAGTCACATTGTGATAAAAATAGCCCGTCGTGGTACCGCCATCCTCTTTAGTGAACGTGGTGGTGTTGTTGGCATCCGCGAAATACTCCGCCACATTCGCGTTATCAATCACCTGACGGTAATGCAGCACCTCACGGCCATCGATCTCCGTGGACTCCACAAAATCCGCCGGCAGCGCAGACCTCAGCACCGGATCCACCACGTTGTAAGTGGTCTCCTGCGCGTCAGTTGGGAACTTCAACCAAATGCCATCCACCGAATACTGCACCGTAGGGCTCGCCAACTGATTAGTCAGCGCAATATCGGACAAAACCTCACCAGAGGTGCGATCAATGCGGAAACTCGACACAGTCGCTGACAGGAGCCGTTCCTGCTCAAAACCCTGAGTATCAGGATTACCACGCAGCATTGAATCACCAATCCGAATAGTGGCCTCATCAGCACTCGCAGGATCCATCACCTCAAAATGCAACTGACGAGTCACCGGCGTAGTCACCACACCCGCCAACGGATCAGAATTAATAGTGGTCTGAGCGTCAGAGTCATGGAGAACGTACGTCGTCGTCTCCAAATCAAGAGGCAAACGGCCATCAGCGTGCACAAAGCGCGGAGCCACCAGACCCCAGACCACAAGTGCCACACCAATTCCGAGCAGGAGCGCGGAGAAAATCCTGGATTTAGGCAGCATGCGGACGATGTTACCGGAGCACCCACCAGGCATTGGTATCGACGGTAAGATTTATTGATCCAATACCTGTTTAGCGGAATCTAACAGCGCCTTCTTGTCATCGCAGTAGAAATCAACCGCAGTAATTTCAGCCTCTCCGAAATACAGATCTTCAATCACAACAGTCGAATGCAGCTCAAGTCGAAGATTCACCTCACTAAGCACCGGAACCCGTAACTCATTATCTTCATTGACAAAGATGTCTCCGCCCTGCCCAGCACCGACCCCTTTTAACGAGCGAACCTGCTCCCATGGAATGACACAAGAAAATCTAATTCCATGTCTAATTTTCAGGCTGTCACTTTCAACTACATGGGGATTCATCCTTATAGAGGTGTAAAATCCCAGCAATAGGACTAGTGCATACAGACTGCTGACAAATAGAACGATTCTCCAGATTTCGCTGGTTATTGCTAAATGCACTACGACGATTTCAACAACAACTAATCCCACAATTAGAAATACCACGGTGCGAAGATTCTTATACCCCGTGTGAATCTCTCCTACCTGGACAGGCTTTACACGATTAAAAACCCTGGCAAAAGAAGTAATCGAATAAATCTCCGAGACCAATAACACCAATGCACGCCGGGGAACTCCAAACCTACGTGCAGTCTTACTCAGCGAACTCGCCCACGAGTCACAAGCTAATCGGTCACGAATCATTCCGCTAAACAAGAGCCCCAAAGCCACAAGTATTAGAACGAGAGGAAAAGTCACTACCTGGAGTGGAAACCCTCCTCCAATAACTGATGCCAACACAATAACAAGTTCAAAGAAAATTCCAGTCAGCATCAAAGATCTAAACAAGATCTTCATCTGAAAACCGTGTTTTTCCTGCATATCGTCAGTGTAGCAAGAAGAGATCGCCATCAGTTTTGTTCTTTCTTTGCATCATTTCGCGTATCCCAGTCGGTCTTTGAAACTCCAAAGTCAACGGTCTTAAGTCCTGGATTGTGGGCTTGAGTTTAGCGGCGTTGTGAGTGAACCAGACAATCGAGATCAAACCGGACTAGCACCTCCACCAAGATCTAGATATTTGCCATCACAACTTTCCCTTAAGTTGGATTCCTCAGTATCTGTACCTTAAGGGCGACTTCTCATCACACGACTTCACGCGCTCAACTTCACGTGGTCGACTTCCGTCGGCGATGTCAGGATTTCCTAGCGAAGTCGAGGTTAAGAAGTTGAGCATGAGAAGTCAGCACACGCGAAGTCGAACAAGAGGACTGCTGCTTTCAGTTCTGAGCGGAACCCCTCCCCTCTTAAGTTCGATACCTCACTAGCGGGTTCACATTTCCAATATCGCAAGCTCAATTTCTCAAATCCAATTTTTTAAGCTCGAGACCATTCGCAAAACCACCAAAAACCTACTGAAATCGCTCTTAAGAAATTGAGCAAGCGATACCGTAGTTGAGAAACCGAAACCAAGAAACCGCAATTGAGAAACCGCTACCGTGAAATCGAACTTAAGACACCGCCGACCCCAACAAACCCCGGAACCCAACCCAAACCCACCCCAAACAGCACAAAACCCCACCCCTGGAATGAGTCCAGAGTGTGGGGTTTTGAAAAAGTGTAAGAAAGTTCTTACTTAAGGGTGACCTTTGCGCCAGCCTCTTCGAGCTTAGCCTTTGCAGCCTCAGCGTCGTCCTTGTTTGCGCCCTCGAGGATAGCCTTAGGTGCGCCCTCAACGAGCTCCTTTGCTTCCTTCAGGCCCAGGCCGGAGACGAGCTCGCGGACAGCCTTGATGACGCCGATCTTCTTTGCGCCTGCGTCTTCGAGAACGACGTCGAACTCGTCCTTCTCTTCTGCAGCAGCAGCTTCGCCGCCTGCAGCGCCTGCAGCAGCAACTGCAACTGGAGCAGCTGCGGTTACGTCGAAGACCTCTTCGAATTCCTTAACGAACTCGGAGAGCTCGATGAGGGTCATTTCCTTGAAAGCCTCGATGAGCTCGTCTTTGGTGAGCTTAGCCATGGTGGCATCCTTCCTGTTGTTGAGCGTTTAGCACGCTCGAAAAAGTTTGGGGTAAAACTGGTGCGCCTGGTGGCGACTTATGCGTCCTTCTTGTCCTGGAGCGCAACGGCGAGGCGTGCGACCTGGGAAGCAGGAGCGTTGAACAGGCCTGCGGCCTTTGCCAAGCTGCCCTTCATGGCGCCGGCAAGCTTCGCGAGAGTGGTCTCACGGTTGTCCAGCTCGGCGATTGCGTTGACCTGTTCAGCGGTCAGCGCGTTGCCATCCATGTAGCCACCCTTGACTACGAATGCCTTGTTTTCTTCGCCGAATTTCTTCAGCACCTTAGCGGTGTCAACTGCTTCGCCCTTGATGAAGGCAACAGCGGTTGGACCGGTCAGGAGATCATCAAGGCCCTCGATGCCAGCTTCGTTAGCGGCGATCTTAACAAGGGTGTTCTTGGCGACGGAGTACTGGACATCGAAGCCCAGTGCCTTACGCAGTTCGGTGGTCTGAGCCACGGTCAGGCCACGGTACTCGGTAAGAACGACGGTGTCGGTCTCAGCGAAACGTGCCTTGAGCTCTGCCAGAGCTGCTTCGTTTCTTGGGTTTGCCATTACTTCGCCTCCTTCCTCTTATGTGTAATCTACTGATCCGCGGAGCTTTCACACGGTCAATAAACCAATGAGAAAAGCCCCGTGCAAGAGCACAGGGCGCTATACATTCCACATAAGGAATCTAAGGCGTTCAAGTGTCTCCTGCGTGGGCCGTTCCTAGGGATAGGAAACCTTCGATCCGCTGTGCGGATGACCTACGGTCTTCGGTGAACCTTGAGCTCGATCTAGCGCGTGGCCGATCGTTCAAACTTCGGTCTATTACTTTAGGGTAGGATCGGCCGAAATACCAAATCGCGGTTTAGTCTGCAAGGAATTCAAAGGTCACGGCGATTTCTTTGGTGACTTCGATGTCAGAGGGGGCGAGTTCTAGGTCGAGTGTGCGCGGTGGCATGGAGGCTTTTGCTGCCATCATTTCTGCGCGTGCTGGTATGGGTGTGGAGCTGTGGGTGTCGGTTGTTGCGTAGAGAAGTGCACCTAGCTGCCCGCCGAGGGATTCTGCGATGGCGGCCGCGGTGTTCCGCGCAGTGTCGGCAGCACCTTGCAATGCCTCCACAGCAGCCTCTGCAGCTAAACTGTCACTCAAGGACCACAACGGGCCGTCGACTTGAACGTCTGGCACCGCTGCGAGCCGGGAGATGATGTCGCGTGCGATGTTCACATCGGTGCCGGTGACTTCTGCGTTCCAGTCGGCGTTGATTTGGCCGTCGTATGCAGTGGATTCAGAGATGCGTTCGCCTTGGAGGGGGACGTCGATAAGCACGCTGCCTATGGCGGAAATTGCCGTAGCCCGGCGCGCGTACGCGTCGTTGGGGTGTGAGTGGGCTGAGGCACTCAGGCGGATGCGCCAGGTGTCGGCGGTGACGTGTAGGGTGTGGCGCGCGCTGGCTTTTACGGTGGGCTCCATGTCGCGATTCTACCTGTGATCTGCTAAAACGGCTTGCGCTGCCCACCAGCCGGGCATTCCGTGGACTCCCCCGCCCGGCGCGTTGGAGGCGGATGCCATGTACGTTTTCTCGCCGATTTTGGTCGGCATTCGCCGAAGCAGCGCGGACCCTGCGGTGATGTCTCCGCCAACAAGATTGGGGTTCCACGCCTCTAAATCCTCCGCGTTGGTATCCACTGAATGCACGATGCGATCACGGAAACCGGGGGCGAAGCGTTCAATCTGCGCAGTGATTAATAAAGCAGCTCGCTTATCGACGAAACCCCGCGGCACATGCGCGTAGGCCCACACGACGTGGCGCCCCTCCCGGGCGCGTGAAGGATCCGCCAGTTGTTGTTGGCACAAAATGATAAACGGGCGTTCGGGCATCCGTCCCGCTGCGACTTCTGCTTCTGCGAAAGCGATTTCCTCAGAGCTTCCGCCCACATGGACGGTTGTGGCCTGGCCTACCTGGGGATTGCTCCAGGGAATTGGGCCGTCGAGGAGGTAGTCCACTTTGTAGGAACTTGGTCCGTGTTTCCAGGTGCTCATGCGTTGCGGAAGCCCTGCATTAAGGTCAGTTCCTTTGAGTTTCAGCACCTGTGAGGGGGTTTGGTTCAGAATAATGGCATCGGTGTCGCGGAATTGTGAGAGGGAATCAATCTGTGAATCGCAGTGAATGGTGCCACCGTGATGGTTTATGACATTGACCAGAGCATCGACGATCCGTCCGCTTCCCCCAACTGCAACCGGCCATCCTCGCGACATCCCCAGAGCGCCGAAAAGCATTCCAAGTGATGCGGTCATCGGCTTGTGTGGTGGAGTCACCGAGTGCATCGCCGAACCGATAAACAGGGATCGGGCTTCTTCTGTTTCAAAAGCGGCACTGGCTAGACGTTTCGCGGGCAGCAACGCAAGTGGGCCAAACTTTGCCATCCGAATCGGATGTGCTGGCCATTTCAGCACCGGCCCCAATAGATTGGCTAAGTGTTTATCAATATGTGTGGTTAATCCCTGGTGCAGATTCTTCCAACGACGTGCATCAGGTCCAAGCTTTTTGGCGGTCTCTGGGAGTGAAGCTTCCAGCAGTCCGGTCCGACCATGATCTAAGGGGTGGGCCATCGCAAAGGGAGAATACGCCCATTCCAGGCCGTGATCTTCCAGACCCAAATAGTGAAAAGCTGGGCTTGCCACTCCGAAAGGATGCCCTGCGGCACCCAAATCGGTTATCGTCCCCTCCCCCAGAACGCTTGCTGAGCGCGCCGCCCCTCCAGGGGTTGGCGCCGCCTCATACACTTCTACTTGCCAACCTGCTTTGGCCAGCACCGCCGCCGTGGTGAGCCCATTGGGGCCAGAACCAACAACGACCGCGTGCTTTGCGCCAGTGTTTCCGCCTCGAAATGTCACGACTTTTAGGTTACCCTGCTAAGAAACTTTTTCTTGCGTATCAAAATCACTAATCGCTCCGCGTGGTAGTGCGACCCGAGCGGAATTGAGGATAGCCAGCACGTCAATGACCTCTTGGAAGATCGCACCCATCAGTGGCGTCAAGAATCCAAATACCGCGAGGATCATTCCTATGACACTCAACGCCATGCCACCACCCGCAGATTGCAACGCTATTCGACGCATCCGTGCACTGATGTGGAGCAGATCGTCGAGACGTTCCAGGGAAGACTCCAAAATCACAGCATCTGCTGCTTCGGACGTGACATCGGAGTCTGCTCCCATCGCGACACCAACGGTGGCAACGGCCATGGCTGGCGCATCGTTGATTCCATCACCTAAGAACATGGTGGCGCCGTGCTCATTATGCCGATTAACAATGTTCAGCTTGTCTTCCGGTGAGGCCTCTGCGTGTACCTCATCGATGCCAACCTTGTCCGCAAGGTAACGAACCTCAGATGCGCGATCACCAGAGATAATCATGAGCTTGTCCACTTTATGCTTCTTGGGCAAGTGCGCGATGAACTCACTGGCAGATGCACGAGGTTCATCCCGGAGGCGAATGAGTGCTGCATATTTATCATCAACAAGCACCACAGATTCCATGCCGGAACTTGTCACCGGAATGTAGTTCTTGCTGTCTGGATCAATTTCTAGTGTGCTGCGCCTATTGGTTATTCGAACCAGGTGCTCGCCCACCGTGCCGGTTAGTCCCTGTCCTGGACGTTCCGATACTTCCACTACATCAGGCAGATGAAGTTCCCTGGCTTTTGCGCCCTCACGAATCGCGTCAGCCAACGGGTGTCTGGAGTAGCGCTCTACTGAAGCAGCCAAAGCTAGGACTGTATCTTCCTCAACTCCGGGAGCAGTGTGGATATCAGTAATCACTGGCCTGCCATAGGTGAGCGTTCCAGTCTTATCGAACATCACTGTCTTTACTTCTGAAGCGTTTTCCAGCATTCCAGGGTTCTTCACGATGATGCCCCGACGAGCCGCAAGGGAAATCGCACCGATGATCGCCACTGGCACTGCAATGAGCAATGGACATGGGGTGGCGACAACGACAACAGCCAAGAACCTCACTGGGTCGCCGGAGACAATCCAGCCAAGACCACCGAGGGCAAGTGCAATCACCGTATACCACGCGCCAAGACGGTCAGCCATCCTGCGCATTTCTGGGCGGTTGTTTTCTGCTTCATGGAGTACACCAACAATTTGGGCGTATCTGGAATCATGGGCAAGCTTTGTGGCAACAATCGTCAGCGGAGTATCACCATTGACTGCACCCGACATTGCTTGCGAACCTTTAGATTTGCTCACCACATAGGGCTCACCCGTGAGATAAGACTCATCCATGGTGCCGTGGCCTGCCACGATTTCACCATCCACGGGACAAAGTTCATGCGGGAGCACCGCCACTAGATCACCAACCGTGATCTCTTCCACGGCGATCTCTTCGGTTCCATCAAGAATGGTTGCACCCAACAGGCGGTGAGCTGTACTTGGTGCGCGCCGGGCAAGTGCGTCCAAGGTGCCACTGGCTCGCCGTGATGCTGCCTCTTCTAGCGCTTCACCACCAGAGAGCATGAGCACGATGATCGCGGCAACCAACCACTCCCCTAACAACACAGAAGTAATGATGGAGACTGCTGCTAAAGTATCCGCGCCACCGCGAGTTTTAATGGCTGATTTCAGCACATCCCACATCAACGGAATGCCACCTACGATAACGATGGCTATTAAAGGCCAGTTTTTAGCAAGGCCATCTAGAGCTAGAGCCAGCCATAAAATGAGATGTATTGCGATGGCAACAAGGGCTGCGACAGTGATGATGCCATCAAATGAGCGGATGAATAACATCCAGGGATTTGGGGTATTAAGTTTTTTATTCATAACCCCATTATCACCCATAAAAATGTCCCTGACCAGCATGTACAGGCTTCCCTTGGCAAGGTAAGGATGGGCTTTCCCTAAAATAATAAGGCCAACGACCCCTTAAATTTCCAAGGAGCCGTTGGCCGTATTTGGCTGCAACAGGCAGCCACAACAGGAAGTGACTATGCCCAACCCGCAGGCATTAATCCGACGATCGCGAGAACCGAGTACACAAACGCCAGGGAGTACACCACAATCAACAGGATCTGGAAGATGGGGTGCGCTTGCCAGGTGGCTTTCCACACTGGTTCTTGGTCGCCACTCTTGCGGGAGTTGCGCAGCAACAGCACGGGGATGATGGACATGATTGCTCCGGCAAATCCTCCGGCGTAGCTCAGTGCTGCCACGAATCCGCCTAATCCCGCAAGTGAAATTGCCAGTGGTGGAAGAACAGTTAGTCCGACAGCAACGGATCGCTGCCATCCGTGTTCTGGCCAGTGGCCAATATCTAGTACGTTGCGCATCGCGGTGAATCCAATGGCGATGAATGAAGTGAACATGGCCAATAGTGCGAGGGCATTGGCCATGTAATAGGCCACTGGGGCGAGTGCCTCACCCCAGGAGATGGTGACAACTTCACTGACGCCTGTGCCCAGAAGCCCTAGTGCCGCGAATGGTACAGCTGCCAGGGTGACACCAGTTGCGACCATGCCGATGATGATCGCGCGTGGCACTGCCTTCGGGGTGGCAGGGTTAACTCCTCGTGCGATTTCTGGAACCACATATTGGGCAAGGAAGGTAAAGACCGCGAGGTTCATGATCGGAACGATGAAGAATGGGTGGAACACGATCAGGTTGTCTGCGGAAATTCCAGGGCCAAGCACTGTCCATCCACACAGCACGATGATGATCGTTGCCATGCCAGTGGTGATCAATGCCTCCACGAAGCTTGCCGTGTGCAGGCCTTTCCACATGATCAAGGTGCCTAAAACAAAGAATCCAAGGGTGCCCACGATTGGTGGCAGGCCGGTGAGGTTGCCTATCAAAATGCCGGATCCTGATGCGTAGGCAATCAGTGCACCCACGCTGTTGACCACAATGGCAATGAACACCAGCCAGCGGCCCCACTGCCCCAGGTATTTTTCTGCCAGGCCGGAAAGCTGCAGTGGCTTCTTGGTGCGCAGGGATACTTCGGCGATGTAGAGCATGGAGATGGTGGTCAGTGTTCCCGCAATGAGCAGGGCAACAACCAGGGCGAGGAAACCACCGTTGCGGGCAGCGTATGGGAGGCTGAGCACACCGGCGCCGATGTTGGTTCCGTAGATAAGGGCAACGCCTTGGGCAACGCTGAGGTACTTCTTCTTAGCAGAGGACACATTCTGAGGTGCTGTACCTGCAGCATTGTGCGCAACTATTGATTCGGTAGTCATGTTTTTTCCTTCGGGTTATTCACCAGACAGCTCATGTGTCACGGCAAAGCGAGGTAACGCACGGAAAGATATTCTTCGATTCCTTCGGTTCCGCCTTCTCTGCCGAAGCCGGATTGTCCGATGCCGCCAAAAGGTGCTGCTGGGTCAGAGATGGCGCCTCTGTTGATTCCGACCATTCCGGCTTCCAAGTGTTCCGCCATGTACTGTGTTGCTTTCACATTGTTGCTGAATCCGTAGGCTGCGAGGCCGAATTCGGTGGAATTTGCTTGTGCAACGCCTTCGGCCAAGTCGGTGAAAGTGGCAATGGTGGCCACAGGTCCGAAGATTTCCTCATGCACAATCCGTGACTGTGCAGGGACATCGGCCAAGATGGTGGCTGGATAGAAGAAGCCGGAGCCGTCGGGGACCTCCCCACCGATGATGAGGCGGGCGCCGTCGGTGATGGCTTCATCCACTAGTGCTGCGATCCGGTCGCGTTGACGGGCAGAAATCACCGGACCAATGGGAGTGTTCTGCATGGCTGTCGCCAGCTTTGAGGTGAATTGGGCAGCGCGGGATTCATGAACCAAGAAACGGTTAGCTGCGATGCATACTTGGCCGGCGTTGCGGAGTTTTGCGGCGATGGCACCGGATACGGCTTCGTCGAGGTCTGCGGCTTCGTCGATAACAAAAGCTGCATTTCCGCCGAGTTCCATGGAGGTGCGCAGCAGTCGGTCCGCGGATTGGCGGACCAGGATGCGTCCCACGTTGGTTGATCCAGTGAAGGTGACTTTAGCCAAGCGAGGATCAGCCATGAGTTCTGCCGATAGCTCTGCATCTCGAGTGGTGGTGATGATTGAGACCAAGCCCTGCGGGATGTTAAAGGTATCAAAGACGGAGGCGATGATCTCCCCAACTTTGACCATGGTCAGTGGGGTTTCTGAAGCAGGTTTCACCAACACGGGGCAACCAGCGGCCAGGGCTGGGGCGATTTTGCGGGTGGCCATGGCGATGGGGAAATTCCATGGGGTGATCGCCAGCACTGGTCCCACGGGTGCGCGGGTGACGGCGATGTGACCGATTCCGGAAGGTGACTGTCCGTAGCGGCCGGGCAGGCGCACTGCTTCTTCCGCAAACCAACGGAAGTATTCTGCACCATAAGCTACTTCACCAAGAGCTTCTGCAACGGATTTTCCAGCTTCCAGGTGGATGATCTCTGCAAGTTCTTGGGCGCGTTCGGTGAGTGCTTCGAAGATTGCGGTGAGTACCACGGATCTTTCGCGGGGAGTTTTCGCAGCCCATGAAGGACCAGCTGCAACTGCATCAGAGAGCGCGGACATCCACTGGGTGGAATCGTGGTTTTCTAGCTCGGTGATGGTGGAGCCATCGCTGGGGTTGATTACTGGGAAGGTCAAAGACACTTTAGCCCACCTTCTGGTGCGCGGTTTCGCGCTCTAGGGCTGCGACTAACACCTGAAGACCATCACGGAGAGTGTCCTCTGCAATGACCAGTGGTGGCAGCAGGCGGATGACGTTGCCATCGGTGCCGCAAGTCAGCAGCAGCACACCTTCAGCTTTTGCGCGCGCAGCCACTGCGGCGGTTAAAGCTGCGTTCGGGCGGCCGGTAGCGTCGATAAGCTCAATGGCCATCATTGCTCCGCGGCCGCGGATTTCGGCGACTTCCGGGAAGGCACTCAGCTGCGCGAATTCATCGCGGATGATGGCCTCGATTTCTTGTGCGCGGGTCTTAAGGTCGGCTTGTTCCATCACTTCAATGGCTGCAAGTGCTGCGGCGCAAGCAACGGGGTTTCCGCCGTAGGTTCCGCCGAGCGCGCCGGGGCCGGGTGCGTCCATGATTTCTGCGCGGCCGGTCACTGCGGATAGTGGCATGCCGCCGGCGATGCCTTTTGCGGTGGTGATGACGTCGGGGATCACACCTTCTGCGTCGCTGGCGAACCAGTCGCCGGTGCGCAGGAAGCCAGATTGGATTTCATCGGCGATGAAGACCACGTCGTTCTCGCGGCACCAGGTGGAAATGGCTGCGAGGAATCCTGGTGCGGGGACGATGAATCCGCCTTCGCCCTGGATCGGTTCAATGACCACGCAGGCGAGGTTTTCGGCTCCGACCTGGGATTCGATCACGGAGATCGCGCGCTCTGCGGCTTCCGGGCCGGACAGTCCGTCGCGCAGTGGGTAAGACATTGGTGCACGGTAGACGTCTGCGGCTAGTGGTCCGAATCCGGACTTGTATGGGCGGTTCTTCGCGGTCATCGCCATGGTGAGGTTGGTCCGTCCGTGGTACGCGTTGTCGAACACCACGACCGCGCCCTTGCCGGTGTAGGCGCGTGCCACCTTGACGGCGTTTTCCACGGCTTCAGCGCCAGAGTTAAACAGCGCGCTCTTCTTGTCGTGATCGCCTGGAGTCAAGGCGTTGAGTCTCTCCGCCATGGCCACGTAAGTTTCATAAGGTGAGACCATGAAGCAGGTGTGGGTGAAGCGGGCAGCTGCGGCGCCGACGGCTTTCGCGACGGCCGCGTTGGATCCGCCGACCGTGGTCACGGCGATGCCGGAGGCCAGGTCGATGAAACGGTTACCGTCCGCGTCAGCCAAGATGCCACCGTCTGCGTCCACCACGTATCCAGGCAGACCCGGTGCAAGTGCTCGTGCTACTGCTGCTTGTCGACGCTCATCCAGCGCTTTCGACTTCGGCCCTGGCACCTGCTCGGCCACGGTGCGCGACTGCGGGATGCGGTATGAGAGATCTTCCACGGTTCCTCCTGTGAGGTGAGATGCAAACTGTTGTCTAGGTGATGAGTATTCTCTCCGAGGCAACGAAGTTAATATGTCCATGAGGGCGAAGTTGTAGACAATATTTCGCCCATATGGATAATTGACAGGAGTTTAACGCCATGGAAACCCCAACCCAAGACATGGATGTCCGCTGGTTATACACCCAAAGCCAGCTCAAACTCCGCGAAATTCTCCCCACAAACAAAACCTTCGATGTCATCCAAATCAGCGAACTCGTTGACCCCACCGACTTCATCAGCCCCAACAGCGTGGTCTTATCCGTTGGCATCGCCTTCGCAGAAACGCCCGACGGGCTTCGCGATTGGGCACACCGACTCGCCGACGCAGGGGTCATCGCGATCGGGTTCGGCTCCGGCCTCACCTTCCCACAGGTTCCGCAGGCGCTTATCGACGCCTCCCTCCACCTTGGCCTCGGCCTCTTTGAAGTCCCCCGTGAAATTCCATTTATCTCGATCACCTCCAGCGTGCGTGATGAGCAAACCCGCCGTGCCGGCCGCCTGCAACAAGAACTCCTCCTGGAACAGGAACGGCTTAACTCCATCGCCATCTCCGGTGGCATCGAAGCCCTGTGCCGTGCTGCCGCCGACTATTTGGGTGGTGCAGTAGCCATCGTGGACAGCGACGGCCGCGTGGCTTGCTCTATTACCACCGATGACCTAGACGCACTCCCCCAAGCTGTCTCGCGCCTTAACGGATTCAGTCAAGCACTCACGGATGCCACCAACTTTGGATTCATCCACCGCATGACCAGGTACGGCGACCGCCACCACGTGCTCTCAGTCCTTATGCCCACCCGCCCCAGCGAACAACACCGCGCACTGATCAGACACTGCGCAGGCCTTGCCGATATTTTACTTCAACGCCCCGAAGCCATGCGCGACCGAGAAATCGAAGTGCGCTCACTTGCCATGTCACTACTTCTGGGTAGAAGCGACGACCTAGCCACCATTCACCGCGTGTTCGCTGACATCACTGATGCTTCCGGAAATATCCGCCCCATCCTCATCACCGGCAACACACCCCAATCAGTACGAAAAGCACTCTCCAGTGTCGCCACCGCACTGTACAAACAGGAACGAGCACTAGCTCATCTACGCCTCGCCGAATCCACCGAACTCCTCTTCCTTCGCGGAAGCCGCAGCGTGCACAACATCGTGCAACTTTTTGGTACTGCCGCAAGCGGAGTTCGCCTCTGCATTGGTCTGCCCACCCGAGTGGAAAACATCGATAAGAAACTCATCCGCGAACTCACTGCCACCGCAAAAACCCTACAACTTGGAACCTACGCCGAACCCCGTGACGGCACCTTGCTGTGGCTCCAAAACCCCGAGCTGCGCAAAATCCTTAAGACCCGATCCCGCGACACCTACGACCGTCTCCTCGACCACGACCGCACCAACAACACCGAGCTCGCCCCCACTTTGGTGTCTTTTACTCAGCACGGCGGACATATAGGCGACACCGCCAAAGAACTGGGCATCCACCGCCACACCGTGCGCACCCGCATGATCCGCATTGAAGAGATCTGCGAAATCGACCTCAATGATCCACTGACCAGAGCGGAGCTGCTCTTAGTGATCGCAACGAAGGAGGGAGACGTCGAAAAGCATTAAAAAAGACCCCATGCAAAGCATGGGGCCTAAAGAGTTACGCGTGGGAAGGCTTATGCCTCTTCTGCGTAGTTCTTGGTGACGTGAGTGTCAACCTCAACACCAGGACCGGTGGTGGAAGACAGGGTCACGCGCTTGACGTAGATGCCCTTAGCGGAAGAAGGCTTGATACGGATGATCTCGTCGAGGAGAGCGCCGTAGTTCTCAGCCAGCTTCTTCGCATCGAAGGAAGCCTTACCAATTGCAGCGTGCAGGTTGGAAGCCTTGTCAACGCGGAAGGAAATCTTGCCGCCCTTGACCTCTTCGATAGCCTTAGCGACATCGTTGGTGACGGTGCCGGTCTTAGGGTTAGGCATCAGACCACGTGGGCCCAAGACACGAGCGATACGGCCGATCTTAGCCATCTGATCAGGGGTTGCAATAGCAACGTCGAAGTCGGTCCAGCCACCCTGGATCTTCTCAACGAGCTCGTCGGTGCCAACGAAGTCAGCGCCAGCAGCCTCAGCCTCAGTAGCCTTCTCGCCCTGTGCGAACACAGCAACGCGAACGGTCTTACCGGTGCCGTTAGGCAGGGAGACGGTGCCACGAACAAGCTGATCAGCCTTACGTGGGTCAACGCCCAGGCGGATAGCTACGTCGATGGAAGCGTCGTAGTTCTTGGAGGAGGTCTCTTTGACCAGGTTTGCAGCCTCGAGTGGGGAGTAGACGCGACCAGCGTCGATCTTCTCAGCGGCCTCGCGGTACGCCTTAGAGTTCTTGCTCATTAGAAATTCCCTTTCATGGAATTCTGTGGTTTAACGGGCCGGAGCTGGCCCTGCCACATAAAACTTTGGTGAAAATTGGTTGGTGGCCATTCATTTTGAATGAGCCACTAACCGGTGTGAAAGCTTTTAGCCTTCGACGGTGATGCCCATGGAACGAGCGGTACCAGCGATGATCTTCGCAGCAGCGTCGATATCGCGAGCGTTCAGGTCTTCCTTCTTGGTCTCAGCGATCTCACGAACCTGAGCCATGGAAACCTTGCCGACCTTCTGGGTGTGAGGAACGCCGGAGCCCTTCTGCAGGCCAGCAGCCTTCAGAAGAAGCTTTGCAGCTGGAGGAGTCTTCAGCTTGAAGTCGAATGAACGGTCTTCGTAAACGGTGATCTCAACAGGAACAACGTTGCCGCGCTGGTTTTCAGTCGCAGCGTTGTAAGCCTTGCAGAATTCCATGATGTTGACGCCGTGAGCACCAAGTGCCGGGCCAACTGGAGGAGCAGGGTTTGCCTGTCCTGCCTGGATCTGGAGCTTGATGAGGCCAGTGACCTTCTTCTTCTTAGGAGCCATCGTTAAACCTGCTTCCTTGTTACCGGCCACAACTGGGACGATGAAACCCCACTAGTAACCGTCCGGATGCTCGGTCCCGCTACAACTTCAGATGATCGCTTTAGTTGATCATCTTTGCTGATCTTTACGTAACCGGGCCACCGGGGATGAATGATTTTGAGCATGCTTAAAAAACACGCGAGTGTCTACCTTACACGCAAAACCCCGCATCACCAAAGCCCTTATATGTGGCCTAGGAAATGCGGGGTAAGTGGTGCAGTTTAGCTACTAGCTAACCTTCTCAACCTGGTCGAAGCTGAGATCAACAGGAGTTTCACGACCAAAGATGGACACCAAAACTTCCAGCTTCTGCAGCTCAGGATCGATAGAAGAAATCGTTGCAGAAACAGAAGCGAAAGCACCAGTCAGAATGGTCACAGCCTCACCAACAGTGAAGTCCACAGCAACCTGAGGCTTCTTGGTATCGGTAGGCATAGCCACAACCTGCTCACCCTCATCAGCCGCAGCAGCAGCCTCACCGGTGACAACAGCCTGCTCCTGAGGCATCAAGAACTTCGCAACATCGCGGTGCTTCACAGGAGTTGCATTGCCCTCGTTACCCACAAAGCTGGTCACACCAGGGGTATCGCGAACAACAGACCACACGCGGTCATTCATGTCCATGCGGACCAAAACGTAGCCCGGCAGCAACTTACGCTTAACCAGCTTGCGCTTACCATCACGGATCTCAGTGACCTGCTCGATAGGAACAACAACCTCAAAGATGTCATCCTCAACCTCAAGGGTCTGAGCACGCATGTCAAGGTTCGCCTTCACCTTGTTCTCGTAGCCGGAGTAGCACTGAATGATGTACCAAACACCAGGCTGCTTCTTCAGCTCACGAGTGAACTTACGCAGACGAGCCTTGTACTCCGCATCCGCGTCCTGCTCATCGGTGTCACCAAGTGCAGCAGCCGCCTGAGAAAGGCTGTCAGCCTCTTCGTCCTCTTCTACTGAAGCTTCGGACTCTGCAGCAGCAGGAGCTTCTTCTGCGGCTTCTTCTGGAGCATCTAGGGTCTCTTCTTCCAGATCCTGCTCAGCTTCCAGGGCAGAGGCCTCTGCAGCAGCATCTGCTTCTACGTCTGCTTCTGCAGCGAAATCGTCATCTGCGAATTCATCACTAAAGCTCGCGCCGAAGTTCAGATCCTCGTCCTGCTCAAACTCGTTAATGTTCTCATCGCTCATAATGCGTGTTCTCCCAACCTATCTATCGACCCTAAAACCCAGCGATAATCAGCCAACGCAGGGATGCAACATGCCATCTAACAGCTTTCGTCCCATGCTACTGCGACAAACAACCAATTACATCCAATTGCAACCGCTGCCCCAAACCAACCACCTGGGCAAAAATTATCCCGCCGGCTCCTCCAGGGAACCAGCGGGACTTTTCAAAAAAGATGTTACACATCCTACCTACGGAGTCAGAATCTTCTCAACTCCAAGACCAGCTAAGAAATCCACACCAGACACCAAAGCGGTCAAAACAATCAAGAATCCCAAAACCACAAGGGTGTACGTGACCATCTGGCGCGCAGTAGGCCAAATAACCTTACGGACTTCTCCCACAACCTCAGGCAGGAAAGAAACAACACCGCCACCAGGCTTAGAGTCCGAATCAGATGACTTCTTCTGTGTAGATACCTGCTTTGCCTCATATGAAGAGGTAGAGGTAGTGGAAGCACCCGACAGCTGGCGTTTACCCGTTGGGCGAGACGTTCCGCCTACGCCAGAATTCTGCTCGTCGCTCACAGCACTCCTCTAAATCACTACTCATCCAGGGGCGATAACAATTTTTCGTGCAGACATTTGATCCAGCACAATCGCAGCCCTGTGTTCAACCTTCGAGAGTACATTAATCCCGCGAACCCTCGCAATATTTATTAGGACATACCTGCTACAGGTGAAAGATCCCTTGATGAAACAAAAAACACCCTTGATCTGGTTAAACAATAAAACCAGATCAAGGGTGTTCATCTTGCAGGGGCGACAGGAATCGAACCTGCAACCTACGGTTTTGGAGACCGTTGCTCTGCCAATTGAGCTACGCCCCTATGGAGCACAGGCAATGTTACCATCAGCCTGTCAATTTGCGAAAACACCGCTTCTAACCTAAAAAAATTTGCAGTTAGAAGCGGTTTCATCCGCGGTAGCGATGGCGAGAATTGAACTCGCGACACAGCGATTATGAGTCGCTTGCTCTACCACTGAGCTACACCGCCACATTGCTCAACATCTCTTACGAGAATAAAAGCAACAGAGCCCCCTAACAGAATCGAACTGTTGACCTTTTCCTTACCATGGAAACGCTCTACCGACTGAGCTAAGGGGGCGTCAAGCTCTTTGAAATGCAGTCCGTATAACTACCGCTGCGCTCCGTTGAAGCCTTAAGAACTTTAACCCGAACCGCTACCGCAACACAAATCTGCAGGAAGCTAAAGGTTTTCTTGGATTAAATTGCACCCCCACTGCGATGCATGTGGTCTGAAACTAAAAACCCACACCCTAGGTGCGTCTGCCAGGTGTGCATTTGTGGCCTAAAGAGATCCAGAAATGATTCCAAAATGGTCCAGAAATGCAAAAAGAGCCCCCTAACAGAATCGAACTGTTGACCTTTTCCTTACCATGGAAACGCTCTACCGACTGAGCTAAGGGGGCATCTACTTCTTCAAAAACAGCCAGGCTGTGCTCCGTTGAAGTCTTAAGTAGATTAGCGTGAACTTGAAGAAACACAAAATCACTGGTCAGCCGCCACTTTTTAGCACTCAAAGACGCCCTAAAGTGACAGTGGATTGAGTTATCTGCAACAGACGCTTGGTGTGGTTGCCTTAAGTTCAATTTCTCGAAGGCAACACCTCAACGGCGACTTCTTAACACCGACTTCTTATGCTCGACTTCAGTCGGTGCTGTCAGGATTTCCTACTGAAGTCATCTGACGAGACGTTGAGTATGAGAAGTCAGCACACGCGAAGTCGAGCAATAGGACTGCTGCCGCCATATCGAGGCGAAGGACTCCCCCACTTAAGTTCGATACCTCAAATACAATTTCTCAAATCCAATTTCTTACCTTCGAGACCATTCGCAAAACCACCAAAAACCGAGTGAAATCGCTCTTAAGAAATTGAGCCCGCGAAACCGTAGTTGAGAAACCGCTACCGTGAAATCGAACTTACGGAGCCAACGCCGCCGCTACTCCTCTGAGGATCCCAGAAAGATCCTCAAAAAGTCCACGCATGCAAAAACCCGCTGCACTTTCCTAAGAAAGTGCAGCGGGTGATTGTGCCAGATGTAGGATTCGAACCTACGTAGGCGCAAGCCGACGGATTTACAGTCCGCTCCCATTGGCCGCTCGGGCAATCTGGCGGGCACCTCGTTTGGTGCGCCTCATACTTTACTATGAGACCCCGCCTGTTATGCAAATCGGCAGGTTAAGTGGTGGATTAAGGGGTTATCCGACGCGCTTGACTGTGAAGGTTGCAAGGTTGCGGAGGGCTTCCTTGACGGTGCTGTCTGGGAGGCGGTCGAGTTCTGCGTTGGCGATGTCCATGTAGCGGTAGACCTCGTCGAGGGCTGCTTGACGTCCGCCGGATTGGGAGAGGAGCTCGAGGACGTGGTTGACGGTCTCGTCGTCTTCTAGAGGGCCGGTGAGGATGTCGCGGAGTTCTGCGCCGACGGGGGTGTCTTCACGGAGTGCGTAGAGCACTGGGAGGGTGAATACACCTTCGCGGAGGTCGGTGCCGGGCGTTTTTCCGGATTCGTGGGTTTCCGAGAAGATGTCGATGATGTCGTCGACGATTTGGAAGATCATGCCTACGGCTGCGCCGAAGTTCTTCAGAGCGTCGATGTGTTCTGGTGCGGCGCCTGCGTGCATGGCTCCCAAATAGCCTGCGGAGGCGATGAGGACACCAGTTTTTTCACGGATTACGTTGGTGTAGTGCTCGATCGGGTCGGTGTCGCGTGGCCCGACTGTTTCGCGCATTTGGCCGGTGACTAGTTCGCCGAATGTTTCGGCGAAGTGGGCGACTGTGTCGGTACCCAGCAGACTCATCAGACCTGATGCATGTGCTAGGAGGATGTCGCCTGCGAGGATGGCTACGGAGTTGTCCCATCGTGCGTTAGCACTTGGGACGCCGCGGCGCATGGATGCCTCGTCCATGACATCGTCGTGGTACAGGGTGGCCAGGTGGGTGATCTCTACGACAACGGCGGCTTTGATGACGTTTTCGGAGAGTGGTTTTTCACCGAACTCGGAGGCCAGCAGTGCAAACATGGGGCGGAATCGTTTGCCGCCGGCTCGTGTTAGGTGCATGACGATATCGACGAGGAAGTCTTCCCCGGACGATAGTTCAGTGTGCAGGAGTTCTTCTACCTGCACCATGGCGTCATTGATCCTGGCCGTTAGCTCGGGATCACCAAACTCGACCTGAGATGCTCCTGTGGTGGATACACCTTCTTTTCCGAGCCCGTGGGAACGGGTTGGAACGGTTCGGCCGCTACTCATTCATCGCTACCTTTGGTGATCGAGTGTGGATTCATTCTTTCGGTGAATCCAGTGAAATGGACAAAAAGCTTTTTGTTTAACCGTAGTCGACGGAAGGCACTTGAAGCACCTTGGGTTAGTCTTCTTGCTCTCCGGACTGAGACAATGGGGTTTGTGTCTACAACTTTTGATGTGTTGATCATCGGCGCGGGCCCCTCAGGCGCCAGCGCCGCCGTCCATGCGGCCAGGGCTGGGCTTCAAACATTGCTTATCGACGCCTCCTCCTTCCCGCGGGATAAAACGTGTGGCGATGGCCTTACTCCCCGTGCGATTCACCAGCTAGAACTTCTAGGTGTTGCTGATCAGGTTACCGGGGATTATTTCAACAAGGGCTTGAAACTGCATGGTTTTGGCGGCTCTGTTGAGGCGCCGTGGCCGGAGACATATTTCACGAATAAGGGTTCCGCGATGTCGCGGATGGAGTTCGATGATTTGTTATTCCGCTTGGCAAAATCTCATGAGGAAGTAACCACGTGGGAGAACGCGAGCGCCCAAGACCCCATTTTGAGGGGGAATTTCTTGGAAGGCGTTGTGATTAATCACGCAGGGCAAGAGAAAACCGTCAAGGCGAAGCATGTGATTATTGCCGATGGTGTCCGCTCCCCTTTCGGTAAGAAACTGGGTAGGCAGTGGCATCGCGATGAGGTGTATGGCATTGCGGCTCGTGCTTATTGTGAAACTCCGCTGTCTGATGAACCGTGGATTCACTCCCATGTGGAACTGCGCGATGAAGATGGTGTGGTGCAGCCAGGATATGGGTGGATTTTCCCGCTGGGCAACGGCACGGTGAATTTGGGTTGTGGCGCGCTCTCGACTGATAAGAGACCAGCGAAGATCAATACGAAGAAATTGTTGAGCTTCTATGCGGGTCAGCGTCGTAAAGCATGGCAACTCGGGCCCGAGCACGACGTCGCCTCTGCCCTGCTGCCTATGGGCGGCGCGGTGTCGAATGTGGCTGGCGCGAACTGGATGCTGATCGGCGATTCCGCCGCGTGTGTGAACCCGCTGAACGGCGAAGGCATCGACTATGGCCTGGAAACCGCGGCGATGGCCGTCGACACGCTTGTGGAAAACCCCAAGCGCGATTTGACCTTGGTATGGCCACATAGGTTGCGCGACGCGTACGGCGAGACCTTCATGTTGGCGCGCACGGCTGCTCGACTGCTGACGTACCCGCAGTTTTTGCCGATGGCTGGGCCGCTCGCATTCCGCGGGCCGCTGCAAAAGGCCATCATGCCGGCGGCTGCGCGTTTGATGGGCAACCTGATCACAGAGGAGGATAAAGACCTGCTCGCCAAGGGTTGGCAGGTCGCCGGATCCGCGATTAGTTGGGCGCGGAAGGGCTCCCCTCTGTGGGACTCGACTAGTTCTCTGGTTTAATCGCCGAGTGCAGCGCGACGATGCCGAAGGTCAGGTTCTGCCAACCGCAATCTGACCAACCATTCTGGTTGATCTCCCGTGCTAGTTCCGCCTGGCTAGGCCATGCGCGGATGGAATCAGCCAGGTAAATGTAGGCCTCCGGGTTGGACGATACTGCGCGCGCCACCTGGGGCAGCAGGCGCATGAGGTACTCCTTGTACACGGTGCCGAACACAGGGATCACGGGGGTGGAGAACTCCGCCACGGTGAGGCGCCCACCAGGTTTAGTCACGCGGGCCATTTCTTTCAGGCCAGCGCGGAAATCGTGAATATTGCGCAGACCATAAGAAATGGTCACAGCATCAAAGCTGTTGTCTGCAAACGGCAACTGCATGCCATCGCCCACAACCTTGGACACATCGCGGTCTTTACCTGCGGCGAGCATGCCCTGGGAGAAATCACACGCCACACAAAACGCGCCGGATTTTGCCAACTCCACGGTGGAAACGGCTGTTCCTGCAGCTAGATCAAGCACCTTCTCCCCTGGCTTGAGGTCCAGGCGCTGCCTAGTGCGCTTTCGCCACACACGGTCCTGACCAAAAGAAAGCACGGTATTGGTGAGATCGTAGTTCTTTCCGACGTCATCGAACATTGACGCTACGTCGAAGGGGTCCTTGTCTAAATCTGCTTTAGCCACGCGTTCGAGTCTAACCCAGGAGCTTTAGTGGGAGGTTATTTGGCTGCGACGCTTAGCGCCCTTAGCTCCACCTATGGACAACCAACCGATACCCAAAATGATGAACCACACTGGCGTCGCGATGAGCGCTGCACGGGTATCCGGCTCCAGGGACAGCACCACCAACATCGCTGCGAAGAACACCAACACCACAACTGCCATGACCACGCCGCCAGGCATTTTGAAAATCGACTTTTTGTGTAATTCCGGGCTGTTGCGGCGGTAGACGATATAAGCCACCAAAATGTAGGACCACACCACCATGAACAACACCGAAGAAACCGTGGTGATCAGTGTGAATGCCTCGATGACAGTGCCGCCAGCGTACAGCAAACCCACCGCTGGAATGAGGCAAATCACAGAAAAAGTCAATCCCCTGGCTGGCACCAAGTTCTTGGACAACCGGCTCCACCGTTTCGGAGCTGCGCCTTCCAAAGACAATCCATACAACATGCGGGAGGTGGAGAAAATACCACTGTTGGCAGACGATGCTGCAGAAGTGATGACCACAAAGTTAATGATGCCTGCCGCCGCTGGGATTCCTGCCAGCGCGAACATCTGCACGAATGGGCTGTTGTCAGCACTGACCTGATCCCATGGGGTGACCATCATGATGACAGCCAACGCCAAAACATAGAACACCACGATGCGGATGGGAATGGAGTTGATTGCCCGAGGAAGCGTCTTGGTGGGATTCTCAGTCTCTGCAGCTGCAGTGCCGGCAAGTTCAATCCCGACGAACGCAAAGATAGCGATCTGAAAACCAGCCAAGAAACCGGTAATGCCGTTGGGGAAAAATCCGCCATGCTCAATGAGGTTGTTGAACTGCGCGGTGGTGCCATTAGGTGATTCAAAGGCTGTGACCACCATGAAAAGTCCCACGACGATCAAGGACACGATAGCCACGATTTTGATGATGGCGAACCAAAACTCCATCTCACCGAACAGTCGTACCGCAGCCAAGTTCAGGGCAAACAGCAACGCAATGGTGAGCACACCTGGAAGCCACAATGGGATCTCAGGCCACCAGTATTGGGTGTATCCAGTGATCGCCACGATGTCCGCCATGCCTGTGGCAATCCAGCAGAACCAATATGTCCAGCCGGTGACAAAACCTGCGCCAGGACCCAAAATATCAGAGACCGCATCGCGCAAAGATTTGTAATTCAAATTGGCGAGCAGCAGCTCTCCCATGGCACGCATGACGAAGAAAAGCATGAAACCAATAATGGCGTACACCAAAATTACTGATGGCCCCGCAACGGAGATCGTCTTGCCGGACCCCATGAACAGACCCGTACCGATCGCTCCGCCGATGGCGATGAGCTGAAGGTGTCTATTGCTCAAACCGCGCTTGAGGTGCGGTTCGTGATTCTCCTGGACTGCTGAATCAGAAATGGTCGTGCTCCTTGGGAATATAAGGATGTGAAGCGTTAATGGGCGCTAATCCTACTCCCATGGATTAATTCTGCAGAGTTAAGCCTCGATGCTGATGCGGGTGCGAACACCCAGCGCGCGAGCAACCCACAGTGGAAGCTTTGCTACTTCAGCGCTAGGGCCAAAGAATGTCAGTGGGATGCGCTGTGACAAAGCGATTACATCCGCGTAGTGCTGGAGAAGCTGGGTGCACAAAGCTTCCCAGGTCTTGTCTTTCACACCTTCCCAAGCAGCTGCGCACATTTCGGAGTGGCGGGAATCGTCCAAAATCCATTCGGCTGCAGCGGGGAGGGTTTCCTTGAAATCTACAACATCAAGAAGCAGGCCGTTGACGCCTTCGTTGATCAAATCAATGGGACCACCTGCGCGTGGGCCAATGGTGGGCACACCTGATGCTTGGGCTTCCTGGATCGCCTGGCAGAAGGTTTCAAACTCACCTGGGTGCACAAACAGATCGAGTGATGCGTAGGTGGTGGCTAGTTCCTCGCCGCCGAGAGCTCCTGTGAAGATCGCATCCGGCATCATTTCCTGCAGGTACTTGGCCTCTGGGCCATCACCGACGATGACCAATTGGATGTCTGAGCGTCCGGATAATCCAGCAAGGCGCTCCACGCCCTTTTCGGATGCAAGGCGCCCAACGAAACCAACGATCTTCTTTGCTCCACTTGGATCCCAAGACTTACGTAGCGCTACGGAACGCTTTCCAGGGTGGAAACGCTTGGAGTCCACGCCACGAGCCCAGTGGAAAATATCATTAATTCCGTGGTCACGCAGCTCGTCAATGCTCATGGATGAGGGAGCAAGGGTGCGCTGGCACATGTTGTGGACCGTCTTGATCCATTCCCAGCTTGCAGTGGCCAACGGTGCCAGGTGGTAGCGCTGGGAGAACCCTGCGACATCAGTTTGATAGATAGCAATTGCTGGGATGCGCAGCTGCCTTGCTGCGAATGCTGCCGCTCCACCGAGCACAAATGGGGATGCCAGGTGGATGATGTCTGGGTTGTACTCGCGCAGCACAGAGGTAACTGAGGGCAGAGGAATACCGATGGGCAGTGAATCAATCAGTGGGACCCGAACGGTGGGGACGCGCACAATTTCAAAGCCCAGGTAGTTGCCGATTTCTTCTTCAAAATCCCGGGCACCCGGCGCGATGACGAGCGCGTCGTGTCCGTTGGCTTTCAAATGCTCCAACACCCGGAGCACCGAGTTGGTGACTCCGTTGACGTTTGGAAGGAACGACTCTGCAACAATTGCTACCCGCATGGGCCTTATTATCTCCACATCATGCCTACATCGCAGTTAACCGAACATGGCTTTATCGAGAACTTTATTTAAGTGTTGAGATCTTTTCGGTTACATCCTGGTGAATGCTCCCGGCATAGAGCTTTACACTGTGGTTTCGTTGGCGTCGTCGGATCGTCTTCCGAATCTGCCCATTCCCAGCCATAGTACTGACCAGATGGCGGTGGCGACAGCTGCGACACTAAGCGCTGGGATGATGGACAGTGTCCACTTGCGGCCTTCTACTTTGACCAGGTCTGGATCTGATTTGGCGTAGTTCACCCACACGCGTTGCCCCTCGCCCAGTCCCGTGGGGTACAACAGGCCGGTGGCTGGTGAGTGATAGATGCCGTTTTCATCTTGGAAATCCACCGTTGTGCGGTAGCTGCCGACGTTGGTTACTTGTGCCAAGGCGCGCCCGGAGTTGCCTTCGATGGTGCGGTCGTTAAGGAATGGCCCGATCACCATGGAGGCTGCTCCGAGCATCGCTGCTATAAAAAGGACAATGAGCAGTTGTCGGGCCCGTCGGCGCACTTGGTACCACTCCATTTAGTGCACCGTGTCCATGAGAGCTTGCTGTTGTGCACGGCGGGTATCTCGGACGGTCGAAGCTTCAATAATGGTGAATCCGGATACTTCGGTGGTATCAACTAGCGCGATGATGAGGTCTTGGAGGTTGTCTACCACTTGGTGTTCAATGCCGTAGCCTGCGCAGAGATCCGCGATGGACGCGTCGTGTGGGGTGCCGAAAGCACGCTCGAAGTTGGGGCGGAGACCATCTGCGCCGGTTTCTAGGAGCTCGAAGATTCCGCCACCGTTGTCGTTGGAGACCACGATGGTGAGGTTTTCTGGGCGTGGTTCATCAGGGCCGATGAGCAGTCCGCCAATATCGTGAAGGAACGACAGATCGCCCAGAAGGGCCACAGTGCGTGGCGCGCGGATTTCATCGGGGTGGCGGGACTGCACAGCAAGTGAAGTGCCGATTGCTTGAGCAACAGAACCATCAATGCCTGCGACACCTCGTGGGGAGAAGGTATCCACGCCATCAAAAGGCATACCCACCAGGGAGAGGTCACGGATTGGGTTGGATGCTGCAGCAAAGAGGGTATCGCCGGTGCCTAAGGTATCCGCCACGGCTGCGGCAACATGGAGGCCGGTGAAACCGAATTCTTGGTTGTCCAGGACGTCACGCACACCATCGGCCGCAAGTTCTGATGCTGCCGAACAGATCTTTAACCACTGCTTTTCCTGGGTGCCGGTGACCTTCACTGTGCTGCCCACCTGATCGGCATGGCGGCCGGGATCAGTGATGATATCGGTGCGTGAAAGCACAGTTAATTTAATGTCAGGATCTGACATCAACTTCAACACTCCGCGGTGCAGCGTGGGGTGTCCCACCACGATCACATGATCAGGCCTGGTGTTTACCACATAGCCTTCCGCGGAGACCTGCTCCTTCAGCAAGATTTCAGCAGCCAGTGGGTGCACCGGATTATAAGGCTTTGGTGCAGTAGGTTCAGCGATGGTGGGCACATCTTCCAGCCCTTCCACTTCCCATGCTTCATCACCGGCAATCACGAGGGTGTGCTCCCCCAGGTCCACGGTCACCTCACCGTGGTTGATCCAGCGATGCGTCCATGATGCTCCAACTGCCTCACCATGAAGCTCTGGCAGTTCAGGAGCAACCAAAGGAACATCAAGTGCAAGATTGAAATGACGCGGAATCTGGGAAGCCCCCTGAGCAAGGCTTTCAGCAATCTGCGCTACCTGATCCAGCTCAGTGATACCGACCGTCGGTGCAAGATCACCAAAAATACCGGTCTGGTTAATCGTTTGGCTCGCCCCCGTTCCCACCAAATGTGCAGGACGGTCAGCAGAGAGCACAATCAACGGGATATGGGCATGCGCAGCTTCAGCAACAGCAGGCAGGCAGTTAGCCACAGCCGTGCCGGAGGTCATCACCACAGCCACCGGCCGGGCCTGGGTACGCGCTAGGGACAGCGCCAAAAATGAGGCGCTGCGCTCGTCGATACGCACATGGACACGCAAATCCTGCCGCGCCAGCAACTCAAGCGACAACGGTGAGTTCCTGGATCCTGGGCATAACACCACGTCAGTGACGTGTGGTGCGAGGGAATCAATAACGGCGCGGGCAAGATCTTGAGCTGGCGTGCTGGACATGCACAACAGTCTAGATTGTCTCCAGGTACGGATACGATTCACGCACGCGCGCAAACCACCAATCACGCCTATCTTTGCTGGCAGCAAGCGTTTCCAAACGATCCATTTCCGGGGCAATTACACGCGTTTCCATGAACCCATCAGTGATTGCGTGCGGGGTCGCGACATCCTCTAGGAACAACTGCGAAGTCGCAAGACCCGCCGCCGCTGGTGGCACATCAATGAGATCGTCATCATCCAACTTCGGCAACGCCGCCACCGCAGCCAACCCAGCATTCATCCCCACAACCGTGTCCAACGCACTTGCTACAGTGATGTCCATCGTGCGCGACCGCAAATGTTGCGCCACCTCAAGCACTCTTTTCACACCACCCAAAGGAGCAACCTTCACCACAGCCACATCCGCAGCACGCAGATCCGCCACCCGATAAGGATCATCAGATTTTCTGATCGATTCATCCGCTGCAACGCGCACAAAAAGTCCGCGCCGCTGCACCGTCATGCGCACTTCCGCCAGTTCCTCCACGGTGGCACACGGCTGCTCTAAATAATCCAACGGCGCCAACGCCTGAGCCGCCTCCACCGCCTGCTCCACACTCCACCCACAATTGGCATCAACACGGATGATCGCGCCGGGGCGTGCCTCACGGACAGCGGCAACTCGCGCGATGTCATCAGCCAAGGTCTGGCCTGGTTCCGCGACCTTTACTTTGATGGTGCGACAGCCTGGGAAACGGTCCAAAACTTCTGCCACTTGATCGGTCGGAACAGCTGGGATGGTGGCATTGACTTCCACGCGATCACGCAACGGCGCCGGAAAACCCTCCCACGCTGCTTCAATGCCGGACTTTAGCCAACTGGCCGATTCTTGCGGGTCATACTCAAGGAAGGGCGCGAACTCTCCCCAACCAGCAGGGCCTTCAATCAGCAAAGCCTCCCTGGTGGTGACGCCACGAAACTTCACACGCATCGGCAGCGACACCACGTGGGCGCGCTCTAGAATCTCATCAACAGTTGGGGTGCTCATGGGGAACCATCCTAAATTAGGTGGACGCCGTGGTCGTCGATAAGCAGTGCCTGTCCATCTTTAAGCAGGACCAGCGGGAATTCGGCGCCGTAGGTGCGCACGGTTTCCGCAAACACGTCGATGGGAAATTGCGGGATCGTGCCACCAGCATGGGGCACCACGACATGCTCGCACAGGCCTAGACCTGAATAGTCGCTTAAATTCGGCGCGACATCGGGGCTATCCAAAAGGCTGATCGGTTCAATCGAAGGACCTGCAATTACCGCGCCGGCGCTCGTTCCAATATACGGCAGACCAGCGCGAACATGCTTAATCAACACCTCATCATTGCCTGTGGAACGCAGCAGCCACATCAGATCAAAAGTCTCACCGCCCGCCACATACACCCCATCAACCTCACCAAGCACCCGATCCACTTCCTCCGGAGTCGACGTGGAAATCGGCAGCTCACGAATGCTCAAGCCGTGCTCGCGCAGCATATTTCGCTCCGTCTCCATAAAAGGAGCGGCCTCGGGACTACCAGCAAAAAGCCTGGTCGCATCAGGGATATACGCCACGGTACCGCGCACAAAATCCCGAATATGATCATGGCCAAAGGAGATCAGCAGTAAGCGCATGTGCGCCATTTTAAGGCAATATGGGGCCATGAATTCGCTTTTCGACGTCTCCCCACACTGGTCCTCCGCCAACGCCAAGCTCACCGCACATTTCAACACCGGAAAATTCTCCACTGGCATGAAATTTGTCAACCTCATTGCCGACTCCGCAGAAGAAGCCAACCACCACCCCGATATCCTTCTCACCTATGGTTTTGTGGACATCACCCTCACCAGCCACGATGTGGGTGAGATAACCGACCGTGATGTCGCCCTAGCAAAAGTCATCGACGCCCACGCCAAGACCTTGAACATTTCGGCAGAGGCTTAAGGTTAAAGATTATGAGCAACTACAGCACCGACAACCCTTTTGATCCCACCCAATGGGCCACCGTTCCAGGTTTTGAAGAATTCACCGACATCACCTACCACCGCCACGTGGGCACCACCCGCGCCGATGGCATCGTGCGCATCGCCTTCGACCGCCCCGAAGTTCGCAATGCTTTCCGCCCCCACACCGTCGATGAGCTTTACCAAGCCCTCGACCACGCGCGCCGCACCCCAGATGTTGGAACCATCCTGCTCACCGGCAACGGCCCCAGCGAAAAAGACGGCGGCTGGGCGTTCTGCTCCGGCGGCGACCAACGCATCCGCGGCCGCTCCGGCTACCAATACGCCACCGAACACGCGCGCGACGATGCCACCGCTGATGTCTCCACGGTAGATATTGCCCGCACCAAAGTTGAAGGCGGACGCCTCCACATTTTGGAAGTCCAACGCCTCATCCGCACCATGCCCAAAGTTGTCATCGCAGTAGTCAACGGCTGGGCAGCCGGCGGTGGACACTCCCTCCATGTCGTTTGCGACCTCACCATCGCTTCCCGCCAAGAAGCACGCTTCAAGCAAACCGACGCTGACGTGGGATCCTTCGACGCTGGCTACGGCTCCGCCTACCTAGCGAAAATGGTCGGACAGAAAAACGCCCGCGAAATCTTCTTCCTCGGACGCACCTACGACGCCGAACGCATGCAACAAATGGGCGCAGTCAACATCGTGGCCGACCACGGCGACCTAGAAAAAGAAGCCATCCAAGCAGCCCGCGAAATCAACACCAAATCCCCCACCGCGCAACGCATGCTGAAATTCGCCTTCAATCTCACCGACGATGGCCTCATGGGACAACAAGTCTTCGCCGGCGAAGCCACCCGCCTGGCCTACATGACGGATGAAGCCGTAGAGGGTAAGGAAGCATTCCTAGAAAAGCGCGAACCCAACTGGAATGAATTCCCTTACTACTACTAGTGAGTTCATGGGTTCCTAAAACACTTACCGGGTACGAGCTCGGCTGTCTTAATTGTTTTTCATGCCCAGCCTCCGCCTCACTTTGAGAGGGGGAGGCTTGCTTTCTTTTTTTACAACGAGGCCGCCGGAAGAAAATCCAGAATAGGTTACGCTTTAACAGGTGAAATCCCAGCTAGTTGCCTATATAGACGAATCATCAGCCATGCGATCCCAAAACCGCCAAGATTACATGGTGTGCGCGGCCATTATTGATTCTGTCAACTCGGACGCGATACGCACTGAACTCTTACCGTTACGCCTTCCAGGTCAGATTAAGCTGCATTGGACAGACGAGCGTGAGAGTCGTCGCAGAACGATAGTCAAGACATTATCCGCCCTTGATTCCATGCAAGCTGTAGTTACTCATCGCAGCGAGATAAGTAAAAAGACAGAACGCTACCGAAGGAAATGCCTCGAAAATATGTATTTTGAGCTATCCAACATGGGAGTCCAATAGGTCGTCCTGGAAAGTCGACAAGTGGCTCAAAATAAAAAGGACATCGAACATATCGTCGCACTACAAGGGCGTGGACAAGCCTCAAAGATTCGTATAGTACACATCCGGGGGCGGAGATGAACCTTTACTCTGGATTCCAGATATTTTCTTAGGAGCAATTAACTCTAACTATAGCTCCCCCAAAACAAAAGCTCCCTGATAAGCGTGTTTGAACGCTGATCCATGTCACCTGGGTTGTTGACTTTTGAACTATGGCCGCAACCTTGACCACCGCACTCACGGGCGAGGAAATCACCATCCTCAAAAGCTACAAACGCTCCCGATTCAGCCTCGTCCAACACAAGGCAGAAGCACTCCTACTGCTCAACGGCAACATCGACATTAACTTCATCGCAGACTTTTTAGACCGCCGACCCTCGACCGTGACAACGTGGGCGAAAGACTACCAACGCATCAGAATGGCCAGCCTCTACACCGGCCACGCAGCCAACACGAATGCATCCAAACTCACCCTCACACAACGCCATGAGATAGCCACAGTGTTATCCACACCGCCCTCTGCACAGGATATCCCCGCCCAGTTCTGGACCGTGCCACACTTAAAAGACTGGATAACCAGCCAGTTTGATGTCATCTACGACTCTGACACCACCTACCACCTGTTACTTCGCCACGCGGGCCTAAGCTTTAAATATCCCCAGGTCTTCGATAAACGCCGCGGCAGTGACGCAGAAATCAACGCCCGGATGTCCCAGATCCGTGACGAGATCGCAGAAGCACTTAATGATCCAGGCCAGGTGGTTTTTGCTGCTGATGAAGTCCGCATCGAACATGAAGCAGAAGTACGCAAAGCTTGGGTACACATAGGCCAGCCCACCACCTTAAGTGTGGATCGTGTGCGTCAGGCCCAGTCCTATATTGGGTTTTTATCCCAGACCACCGGTGAGGTGGATCTATTGCGGTTGGAGTGGCAAAACACTGAAACCATCATCGAGGCACTCACCACCTTAGTGGGCAGGCATCCAGGGAAAAAGATCACCGTGGTGTGGGATAACGCGAGGTGGCATAGGTCGAAGAAACTCCGCGAGCATCTTGGGGAGGGCAATGCGTTGGCCAACGTGCACCTGGTGTGGTTGCCACCGTATGCCCCGGATCATAATCCGATTGAGAAGGTGTGGAATGAGGCGAAAGCAGCGATCAGTAACCGCCAGAGATTGGTGTTCGAAGACACCTGTATTGGGTTTGAGACGTTTATTGGTTCATCGGCTTTTGCCTACCGGATCTGAGCTTGTGAGTGAAGCTTTTGATTTGGGAGAGCTATATCTTGGAAATGATCTCTACTGGAAACAATTGCAAGACAGAGTTGTTCTCAATTCATTAACCCCGGAATCACTATGAGAATAAAACAAAGCGAAGACCCTAGGTCCAGTCGTCCGGCTGGGATCCTAGGGTCTTCTTCCTTCACTGTCGTAACAGGAGGCAATGCCTACATGCTATCACGATCCTCCTTACAGATACACCGCCTCAAATCCTTTATTCGCACATCGAGTTATCCATATGAATGCGGAATCGCCATTGGTGCTATACCAACTACCATTCGCCTTCAAAAGCTGATCTGTGCACACCGTAAATGAAGTTAAAAACACTTTCCGTGAAGCTTTAGCTGAAATCAGGATGAGAATCTTAATTGCCAGCAACAAACTCCCTTGTCACACTCAGCTCATCTCCATTGACACACGGTGAGGGGAAAACTTCGGCACTCCAAAAGTACGCACATGTAGTTTCTGAAATTCAGGAACTTTCCACCCCCGAAACTCGTTAATATCAGCAAGATCAAAAGAATTCACTCACTGTTCATCTTGTTGGTTCCTTGATTTAAGGTTTTTACTTTCTTAAGTAATTTAACGAATTTGGTCTCGAAACTGACCTAAAACCCCATGTTGCTAGTTGGTGCAAACCAATAATAGCTATAGCCCCAATACAAATGGTCACCCCAATCATGGGGAATTCGAACTCTATCCTGGGCATTTACCGTCAGAAAATCCAAAATCGACGTTTGGTTTCTACGCTTTTTAGGGCATACTTCCCAATCGTGACCGAGCTGATTATTTTATTGATTGTTATCGTGACGGCGCTCGCCTTCGATTTCACAAACGGATTCCACGACACCGGCAATGCGATGGCCACATCCATTGCCACAGGCGCTCTAAAACCTAAAGTCGCCGTGGCACTATCCGCCTCACTGAACCTTGTTGGCGCATTCCTCTCTGTAGAAGTTGCGACAACTGTTGCCAAAGGCGTTGTTGACCTCGACCAATTCGACCTAAGCAATGCCTGGGATTCCCACCAGCTCCTGCTTGTCGTCTTCGCCGGCCTCATTGGCGCCATCGTCTGGAACCTTCTGACCTGGCTGCTAGGCATTCCTTCCAGCTCCTCTCACGCACTTTTCGGTGGCCTCATTGGCGCCGCAATTGCTTCACTCGGTTTCGGCGGAGTGGTGTGGGAAGGTGTCTTGTCCAAGATGATCATCCCAGCATTGGCTGCACCAGTTGTTGCAGGTCTCGTGGCCGCCATCGGCACTTTCGCCGTGTACAGCATCACAAAGGCAGTTGGAGACAACGAGAAGAACCGTTACTTCCGCTGGGGTCAGATCGGCTCCGCTTCCCTGGTTTCCCTGGCACACGGCACCAACGATGCCCAGAAGACCATGGGCGTTATCTTCCTTTCCCTGGTTGCCACCGGTCACCTGGGAACTGACGCTGACATCCCATTCTGGGTCAAGGCTTCATGTGCATTGGCAATCGCAATCGGTACCTACTTGGGTGGTTGGCGCGTTATCCGCACACTGGGCAAAGGCTTGGTTGAGATTGATTCCCCTCAGGGCATGGCAGCAGAAACTTCTTCTGCAGCAATCATTTTGACTTCTTCCCACTTCGGTATGGCACTGTCCACCACTCACGTTGCTACTGGCTCCATCATGGGTACCGGCATTGGACGTAAAGGTGCGAAGGTTCGTTGGTCCGTCGCAGGACGCATGGCAATGGCCTGGGTTATCACCCTCCCTGCCTCCGCGATCGTTGGCGTTTTCTGCTGGTGGGTAGCTCACGGAATTGGTCTTATCAGCTCAGACCTCCTCGGAGTCCTCGTTGCATTCGCCATTCTGGTCCTTCTGTCTGGCTACATTTACGCCCGTTCCCGTCGCGTGCCTGTTGATCCAAGCAACGTCAACGCTGACTGGAATGAAGAATCAAACAGCGTGGAACCTGCAACACCTTCCGCCCCGACTGCTTCTGAGATTGCAGAAGCTCCTGCCGCTCCAGCCGCTCATGCCGTTCAAGATCTCAACAACGAGAATGAGGTAACCAAGTAATGAACTTCGCTACTATTTTCGGAAGCATCTTTGAGGTCACCCTCGTGGGCATTTTGCTCGGCGCAGGCCTTCCAGCCCTTTTTGCATTAGGAATCCGCTTTGCTCACAGCCCTTCTTCCAACGGCACTAACGCTCTTGGAAAAATTGCTTCAACCATCTGCTTTGCCATCATTGCGGTTGCTATCATCGCTGGCATTCTCTGGGTCACCAAAGCAACGATCTACCAGTACTCTGGTTTCGACATTTTCGGCACTGAAGGCTAAAAGCACCAGCTGCGAATAACAACTTTCTCCAAACCAGGTCTCTTCAAAGGGGCCTGGTTTTTGTCATTCCAGAGACCTATATGAGAAGTTTTTCCAAAAGCAAGATGCTTTACTGACCTGTAAGTTATGGTGATGGCGTGTACTCGACAAGCGGAGAGAAAAACCTCTCCGAAGCCACTCGGCTGTTCTACGCCGAAGGACTCTGCACGATCTAAGTCGACCGGGTCGTGGCTGAATCCGGCCTGGTCGCCGCAGTTCTTTAACGCCGTAGTGATACCAGAAAATGGGACATCACCGAATACCTGGATTCGCCACACGCTCACCGAGCATTCCGCTCAAGATGGCCTGGCGAACCCAGCAAAGTGCGGGTCATTCTTTTCATTGCTTATCGACGGCGCCAGCGTCCGTGCCATCACCACCGGCGAGATCACTGGCATCGTGGACGCAAAACAAGCAGCAACAGAAATTATTAACATCTGACGCAACGCTTCAGGAGAGTCCTCATGAAAGAGACACTAACCACCGGTTTAACCCACCAAATGACCTACATAGTGCCAGCAAACCGCACAGTTCCGCATCTGCTTCCCGAAGCAGCAGAATTTGAAACCATGCCAGATGTCCTGGCCACTGGATATATGGTCGGCATCATCGAGTGGGCCTGCATGGAACTTCTGCGTCCCCATTTGGACGACGGTGAAATCTCGCTGGGCACTCATGTGAACTTCTCCCACACAGCTCCAACGGTTCCTGGATCCACGGTCACCATCGATGTTGAGGTGACAGAGATCAACCGTCGTGCAGTTACCTTCAACATCACTGCAGCTGATGAGTTCGCCACTATCAGCACCGGCACCCACCAGCGCGGTGTGGTTAACCGTGAGAAGTTTGTCTCCCGTCTGCCTGAAGCACCTAAGGAAAACTAAATCATGGCCAAGTTGTTTGATTCCCATTTCCATATCATCGATCCCCAGCACCCACTGATCGAAAACAACGGCTACCTCCCCGAGCCTTTCACCGTGGAGGATTACACTGCGCGTGTTGAAGGCCTCGAAGTTGCTGGCGGAGCGATTGTTTCCGGTTCTTTCCAGGCTTTCGACCAGGGCTACCTCAAAGATGCTCTCGCAGTGCTTGGCCCAGGCTATGTCGGTGTCACTCAGATCCCCGCAGATACCTCTGATCAGGAGATTCTTGATCTGGACAAAGCTGGCGTGAAGGCTATGCGTTTAAACTTGAAGCGCGGTGGTTCGGCAGGTCTTGACGATCTCGAGACCTTGGCACGCCGAGTCCACGACCTAGCCGGTTGGCACACCGAACTCTATGTGGATGCTCGCGAACTAGACGAGTTGGAATCAACCTTGGCCTCCCTCCCTGCTGTCAGCATTGATCACTTAGGGCTCCACCGCAATGGACTTCCCGCACTTCTTCGCTTGGTAGAAAATGGCATTAAAGTCAAAGCAACCGGATTCGGACGGGTAGAACTAGATCCAACTGAAGTCATCCAGGCAATCATGGCTGTCGATCCCACTGCTTTGATGATCGGAACTGATCTTCCATCCACCCGCGCTAAGCGACCTTTCGAAGACGCTGACCTAGATTTGATCGCTGAAACGGTTGGCGAAGATCATGTCGACAACGTCTTCTGGAACAACGCTGCAGCGTTCTACCTCGGAGACCAGTAGTTTTAAGACCCGAAATGTCTCTCCCGCTTTTAAGTTAAGCGGGAGGGACATTGTTATGTCGTGAGTTGTAGTAACCCCAAAGCCCACGGATTAATCAATAGTGAAATTCAATGATTTTCTTTTCCCACAGGCCTAAACTTAAATCATGAGCCACAACGACAGCCCAAACTTTGCTCGCCGAGCGCTCAATTGGCTCCGCCAAGGTTATCCAACCGGTGTTCCGCGGCACGATACTTTCGCTCTGTTTTACGTTTTGGAGCGGGAGCTTACTGAAGAAGATCTCAACGAGCTCGCAGAGCTTCTCATCGCGGAAGGTGAGAACAATGGGCTGCACGATAATCCCATTACGCGTGAAAAAATCGGCAAGCTGATCACGCATGTTCACAGTCAGCCACCTGAGGATGAAGACATCGATCGAATTCAGAAAAAGCTGCAGGCTGAGGGCTTCCCCACCCGCAATTAATTAATTGGAGTTTTGTTGTTCACTCTTGAACAGTTGCGGTGTTTTGTCGCCGTCGCCAATCATCTTCATTTCGGAAAAGCTGCTGCAGAGCTATCCATGACGCAGCCGCCGTTGAGTCGTCAGATTCAAAAGCTGGAGAAGATCGTCGGTGCAACCCTGCTTGATCGTGACAACCGCAAGGTGGAACTGACCACTGCGGGTTTCGCATTTTTGAAGGATGCTCGCCTCATTCTCAATTCCACCGAGAAGGCGGCTGAGCGCGCACGATTGGCTAGCTCTGGCATGTGGGGACAGCTCAATATTGGATACACCGCTGCAGCGGGTTTTTCCATTCTGGGCCCGACGTTGAATCAGTTGCATGAGAAGATGCCGGGGGTCAGTGTCGATCTTTTTGAGATGGTCTCCACCGAGCAGATCGCCGCCTTGAAGTCTGGGCTGTTGGATCTTGGCATTGGCCGATTGAGCTCGCCAGTTGAGGGTCTTCAAACTCGACGTCTCCAGGCTGATTCCTTGGTTCTTGCAGCTCCGAAGGGGCACCCACTTCTTGATCAGGATCGACCACTGTTGCGGAAGCATCTGACTGGGGTTCCTTTTCTGCAGCACTCTCCCACCAAGGCGAAGTACCTCTACGACATCGTTGTTAGAAACTTCACGATCAATGATGCGCAGGTGCAACATACGCTGAGCCAGATCACCACGATGGTTAGTTTGGTGGCCTCTGGACTGGGTGTTGCGCTGGTTCCGGAGTCCGCGAAAAAACTCAATTACAGCGGTGTTGAGTATCGCCATTTTTATGATCTACCTGTTGGTTTAGCGGAGCTGCAGGCTATTTATTCCACCTCGAATGATAATCCTGCGGTGCGGAAATTCATCAAGAACATTGACGATACCTGGTCATGACGTTTTACCTGGTCGCAATGTGTTTAATGTGTCCAATACGTCCACACTGTCCACTGGGAATGGTGTGGGAGTGGGGGAAATCAGGGGGAAATCCCGCAAGTGTGGTGATGATTTTTGAGGGGTGAAACGCAAAAATGCCCCCACTGACCATGTAGGCCAGTGGGGTTCTCCAATATTTTTACCAGCAAAGTACTATGTTTAATTCATGAAAAAAACATTAAGCATCATTGCAGCCGGACTACTACTAGCGGGCTGCGGAAGCCCTGACGCTCCTGCCCGGTTCGAGAAAATAGGACATGCCGAAAAATGGCTAAATGAAAACGGGTACGAGTGTGACAAGTGGGTGGAAAATAGCGACACTAACGCAGTTTGTAAGCGGAACGGTGAAGAGTCAATCACTATTTCGCTTGATGAAGATCCGCTTGATGGTGTTGCCTACTATTTCGAAGGTTCAACGTGGGGGGCGGCTGCCGTTGGGGAAAACTGGTTTTCGGTTTGCTCCACTTCAAACATGTGGGTGTGTAACGACATTTCAATTGGGGATGGTTTAAGCTTTGTTCCGAACCCTATGTACACAAAATAGAAATCTAAAAATGTGCGGGTTGGGGTTTTTGAAATGTTCAAGAATGCCCCACAACAATTTGTTGCACCTTTTTGTTGCAGGTCAGGACTTTTCCCCAATTTCGGGGAATACCTCCCCAGCCGGTGGACGCCCACGAAGCCCCACGATTTCGCGGTGAAGTCATGCACACACTAAAAATCACCCCAAGGGGAGCATCCGCAATCAGTCGCCTAGTTTCCTCCACCAAGGAGGTCGCAGCGTAATGGACGAAAAAATCATTGACATTAACGAGTACCGGGCAAAAAAGAGTTTGGGCAAACCGACCCCCTAACGGACCCGCCCCAACCCCAATCGCAATGTTTCCCGCTTGGGCGGTGGCAGCATGATGTTAACTTCTTTAGCGCATTTTAATCTGTTCTCGGTGTCTGCGCCTTGGCAGGTCGTGCTGTTTGATGTGGTCGCGTAGTTTTGCCTGGTATGCCCGTATGCGCTGTTTTGCGGTGTCAATGTCTCTAGGGTCGATGGCTGCAGCTTCCATCCGTTTCGACGCCCTGATCTGGCGTTCTAGGTAGCGCTGCTTCTGTGTGGCCTGGTAGCCCTCATGACCTGGATCTGGCTTGGGTGGCGGAATGGCCAGCACGCAACGCACGATTCGTGACAGAACGCGTCGCCATCTCCGCGTACGTGTCCAGCCCCCGTTTGAAGCCAGCCTTCTCAGCGAAAACCTCACCCCCGGGGGGTAGAGGGGGGGATAATTCATAAACACCGTTTATGGTGCAGAAACATCGAAACTTCAGACGACAAGTGAAAGTGACGTTCGAGCTACTGACACATCAGGCAAAATTAGATATATCGTAGAAGCCAACAGCACCCCCAACGCCTCTCAACGATGCGCCTCATGGGGGCCCTTTTCTTTTTAGGTGTAATTAATGTCTACTGTCCCCTATTTACAACCTGATGAACGTGAGGCTTTTCTTGTCGATCATGGAATGATCGAAGAAGGCCCATGTAATGATTCCCAGCGTGACTGGCTAGAATCAGTGAATTTTCACTTTCTAATGGGGTACGCACGGCACTACCGAAATCTCATTAATGAGTCCCATTGGGAGGGGCCAAAAAATCTAACCGAGATTCAATCACTCGTGAACTCAGAAGACGAGCTCGCAGCTTTTTTAGCCCCATGGATAAGGCGTGCCGAAACTCATCTACGAGCGCTGACGGTCAAGTACTACTGCGGGCAGCAACTGCATGGCGAAGGCTACTTGGACATGGAGTCTTGGGCTCAACCTAAGAAACATCTTCAGCTCACAATGCTCAAAGATATACAACGACACGGTGAGCCCTACGTTCAAGATCACATAGACGAACGAGCGCGCCAGGCTGGATTTGAAGTTCCTGAGTGGTGTATATCCGAGAACCGAGGCACTTGGTTGTCATTAGTCCAGGAACTGCCGTTATGGTCTGTGATAGACAGCTTCAGCATAGGCACTTTGGGTAAATTCTTATTGTCCTGTGGCTGTCAACCATGTGGGGAAAAACCCGTTGGAGACTTAGTAGCAGCGGAGCTCGACATCGGCAAGAATTCTTTTAATAAATCCGTTCAGTGTTTCGGGATCACTCGCAACCTGATATTCCATCACCAACGGATATGGATGCGCCCAATCCCTATGAATCCTGGTTTTGCAAAAGATTTGGACCGCCGCTACAAGCATTTTGAGCTACGAACCACGTACAAACAAGCTCATTTTGTGGCGCTGGCAAGCCTCTCAAAACTATTGCCAACAGATTGCCGTGAGAAGTATTTAGAGCAGTTGGATCTATTCTTAGAACTCCGCCCGTTACTCGCTCTTGGAATTATCCAACCGCCTTTTTTGAAATTCACGCCTCTTTCTTAAAGAATATTTCGCCTTTAAACACAAAAATGCCCCCACCCAGCACACGGCCAGGTGGGGGCAAATTAAATATCTTCGACAATCTCAGCAGGCACATCAACTTCTTTGACGGACTCGGGGTGAAGCAGTCGCCACGCCCGCGCATATCGCAAAGCGGCACGGCATTTTCCCTGCAGTGAATCCACTTTTGATCGCAGGGATTCCACCCGCTCAGTCAATCGTTCAATGTCTTTATCGCGGGATTCCAGTTCTTTCCCGGTCCAGTCTTTCACCGTGTCGAAGAACTTCTCCCACTCGGGGCCGCGTGATTCAACTTCGGCGGTGTTTTTCTGGCCTGTGGCGGTGAGCTTCGTTGTGCCCCAGATGACTGCGCCGGTGATCGCAGCGACTAGAACCGCACCGAGAAATGTCACTACGGTTTCGGGTATCAGCTCCCCCCAGACTTGCCGATGGTGACAATGACATGCGGGTCACGACCTCTACCGAACCCCCACATAGCTAGCCCAGCTGTGGCTAAATACCCTAGCGCGCTGACGTACGCTCGGGGGCTGTCGCCAAGTGCTACGGCGATGCTTATGGGGCATACTCCGGAGGTGTTGATGAGGGTGTATGCGCACTTTTTGCCGGAGGATACGACTCGTGCTTTGCGGATCATTAATAGTGAGTTTGGGGGAAATCGGGGGGAAGTTGGTTCTTCCGGGTTGCGGGTTGTGGGCTGATATTTGCCTTGACCTGGTGGTTTATGATCCACCTGTATCACATTATCGATGTTCATCAGGAACATTGACGATACCTTTTAAGCATTTCAGCATGCCAAACTAATCTTGGACGGGTATCACTGGCTCCTCTTAGACTCCAAAGTGTCTTAAAAAAACTTTCACCCAAGGAGCCCTCATGGCACGCTTTTCACCACAAGATCTCGCAGACCACCTCAAGGATGGACTGCTCTCTTTCCCGGCCACCGCTTTCCAAGATGACCTCGAAGTAGATGAAGCTGCTTATGTCGAGCACATTGAATGGCAGTCCAGCTACCCAGTCGCCGGTCTCTTCGCAGCTGGCGGTACTGGCGAAGGATTCAGCCTTACCGTTGAGGAAAACCACCGTGTTACTCAACTTGCAGTTCAGGCGTCCAGCCCGGAGGTTCCGGTGCTGGGATCGGCTACTGGTTCAACCAAATCTGCCATCGCCAACGCACAGGGCGCAGAGGCCGCCGGCGCGGAAGGTGTTCTCCTGCTTCCTCCCTATCTCACCGAATGCGATGCAGAAGGCTTGTACAATCACGCAGCCGCAGTCTGTGAATCCACCTCCCTTGGTGTCATCGTGTACAACCGCGCAAACGCCATCTACTCCCCTGAGGTTATTGCCCGACTATCTGAGCGCTACCCCAACTTCATCGGATTCAAAGATGGCACCGGAAACATCGAGCACCTAGCAAAGATCACCACGCTATGCGGAGACCGACTGTTCTACCTCGGTGGACTTCCCACCGCTGAGACCTTTGCACTACCACTGCTTCAGATGGGCATGAGCACCTACTCCTCTGCGATGTTCAACTTCATTCCAGATTTCGCACTGAGCTTCTACGCCGATGTTCGTGCGCAGGACAGCGCAGCAGTAAAGCAGAAGCTGAGCGATTTCGTTCTCCCCTACTTAGATATCCGCGATCGCGCACAAGGCTACGGTGTCTCCATTGTTAAGGGTGGACTCAAGGCTGTTGGCCGCAACGCTGGCGGCGTTCGCCCACCACTGCGTAACCTCTCCGAACAAGACATTGCAGATCTCTCCGACTTGCTCGCCACCTCTGGCGCAGGTTCTTACCGCCTTCCAGTTGAGGTGAAAGCATGATTACCGCAACCGCACTGCATGGGTGTTCACTGATTGATGGCGAGTGGGTCGCTGGAAAAAATGGTGAGATTACAGGATTCGATCCGTGCACCAATGCGAGCCTGAACCCTTCCTACTCTTTAGCAAACAGCGCACAGCTACGTGCCGCGACAGCATCAGCGAAGCGAGCTTTTGAAAGCTACCGACTCACTACCCCAGAGGTTAGAGCAGATTTCCTGGATTCCATCGCTGACAACATCGATGCGCTATCCGGCGAGATTGTGCAGCGCGCGAGCCTGGAGACAGGTTTGGGAACTACCCGACTCACAGGCGAAGTAGCCCGCACCAGCAACCAGCTCCGCCTGTTTGCAGAAACTGTGAGAACCGGAAAGTTCCACCGAGTGCGCATTGAACGAGGACCGCGGATTGATCTTCGCCAGCGTCAGGTCCCTCTGGGACCAGTCGCGGTATTCGGGGCAAGCAACTTCCCCCTCGCTTTCTCTACTGCAGGTGGCGATACAGCATCAGCGTTGGCTGCAGGCTGCCCCGTAGTTTTTAAGGCGTATAATGCGCACCCTGGAACCGCTGAGCTCGTCGGGCAAGCGGTGCGGGGAGCCGTCGAAAAGCATGAGTTTGATGCTGGTGTGTTTAACCTTGTCTACGGCCGTGGCGTGGAAATTGGCCAGGAGCTGGCTGCGGATCCGAATATCACGGCAATCGGTTTTACCGGTTCACGCCAGGGTGGTTTGGCACTGTCACAGACTGCGTTTAGCCGCCCAGTTCCCGTTCCAGTCTTTGCAGAAATGAGTGCCACCAACCCTGTGTTCGTCTTCCCCGGCGCGCTGGCGGATTTGGATGCATCGAGTTCCTTGGCTGAGGCGTTTACCGCTTCTGTCACAGGCAGCTCTGGGCAATTGTGCACCAAGCCTGGCCTCGTTTTCATCCCGCGCGGTGTTGCTGGTGATGCTTTTGTGGCGCTCGTAGCAGCCAAATTTAAAGAAACCACGGGACAAACCATGCTCACGCAAGGCATTGCCCAGGCGTGGCAGCGCGGAGTGGACAACCTTGCAGCACAACCAAGCGTAAAAATCCTCGCCCAAGGCACCCCCGGAGATGGCGAGAACGCGCCGGGCCCGGTGGTGTTTGAAAGCGATGTGCAGGCTTTGTTAAATAATGCGGTGTTGCAGGAGGAAATCTTCGGCGCAGCATCCCTGGTGGTGCGTTATGATTCCCCGGATCAACTTCACCAAGTAGCCAATTCACTCGAGGGACAATTAACTGCCACGATTCACGCATCCCAGGATGATTTCCAGGAAGTCTCGGAAATTATCCCCCTCTTGGAGAATCTCGCGGGCCGCGTTCTTTATGGCGGATGGCCAACAGGTGTGGAGGTTGGGCACACGGTTATCCATGGAGGCCCTTATCCGGCGACCTCAAATGCGCAGTCGACAAGTGTTGGAACCCTGGCAATCGAGAGATTTATGCGCCCGGTTTCTTATCAAACTTTCCCGGCTGAGCTGCTTCCAGATCCAGTTTCTGAGGCGAATAAATGGGCTGTACCTCGGGAAATAGATAGTTAATAGCTGGTCTTTACATTTGCCAGAAAGCTCCGACGAAACCCCAATAGTTGACACGGAAACCAATTCATTCTAGCTTTAGTGACCATGTCAACTACCAGGGAAATTGCATTCCTCATCGCACGTATCCTCTTGGGCGTTATCCTCATTGCCCACGGCTGGGACAAGTTCGCCATCACAGGACTTGAAGGCGTCACCGGCTTCTTCGATTCACTCGGCATCCCAGCAGCCGGCATTGCCGCTCCTGTTGCTGCAGTGGTTGAGCTCCTAGGAGGAATTCTCATCATCCTAGGAGCATTTACCCGCGTCGCCGCCGCATTCGTTGCTGTAGACATGCTCTTCGCAGCACTGTTTGCACACATCTCCTCCGGTATCTTTGTTGCCAACAATGGTTGGGAATTGACCGGCGCAATCGGCGCTGGCGCACTGCTTCTCATCGCAGTTGGTGCAGGTGCATGGAGCATCGACGGGGTTCTGGCAAAACGCAAGGCCTAAATCTCGCGCCACAACTCCGAATTCTGAATCATCGGCACTAGAATCTCGGAATATGAATACTCGCGTCCTCGAAGCACTACCTGTTGATCTTGCAGATCCCACCGCAATTCTGGGAGATCTCGAGGACGCAATCTCTGGGAAGAAAACTTTCCTCCCCATCCCTGTACAAGATAAAACCCGTGCACAGTTGCTGCGCGATTCTCAACGAGTTGGCCTCGCCATCGATCCTTCGATCGCTTTGGTGATGGCCACTTCTGGTTCTACAGGTACTCCGAAGGGTGCTCAGCTCACTCCGCTGAATTTAGTCAGCTCTGCCGACGCCACGCATCAGTTTTTGGGTGGCGAAGGCCAATGGTTGCTCGCCATGCCGGTACACCATATTGCAGGCATGCAGGTGCTTATTCGCAGCCTCATTGCTGGAGTTGAGCCACTGGCTATTGATCTCAGCACAGGTTTTCACATTGATGCGTTCGCAGACGCTGCTGCTGAATTGAAAAATACCGGTGACCGCGTTTACACATCTTTGACGCCAATGCAGCTACTCAAAGCAATGGACTCACTCCAAGGAATTGAGGCGCTGAAACTTTTTGATGCCATTCTTGTCGGAGGTGCTGCATTGTCTAAGCGGGCCCGAATTTCTGCGGAGCAGCTAGACATCAACATTGTCACCACCTACGGCTCCTCAGAGACTTCAGGTGGCTGCGTTTATGATGGCAAGCCCATTCCCGGCGCGAAAGTCCGTATTTCGGATGAGCGCATTGAGTTGGGTGGCCCGATGATTGCGCAGGGCTACAGAAATGCACCTGAACATCCGGATTTCGCCAACGAGGGTTGGTTTACCACCTCTGATTCAGGTGAACTCCACGACGGGATTCTCACCGTGACTGGTCGCGTGGATACCGTCATTGATTCCGGTGGATTGAAGTTGCACCCAGAGGTACTGGAACGTGCCATCGCAGATATTAAAGGTGTCACCGCGGCGTGTGTTGTGGGTATTCCCGATCCCCGATTAGGCCAAGCAATTGTGGCCGCGTACTCCGGATCGATCAGTCCGTCTGAAGTTATTGAGGGCCTCGACGATCTACCTCGTTGGCAGCTTCCCAAACGGCTGAAGCATCTGGAATCTTTGCCCAGCATTGGTCCTGGAAAAGCTGATCGACGCGCTATCGCGAAGCTGTTTTAGTCTTCATTCTTGCTGGCTGCAACTAGTTTTGCCACATCTTCATCGGTGTACACTTTGGCGATCTGCTCATCATTTCCACCCATGAGGGTGTTGCCAACAACTAGTGCTCCCACTTGGGTGGTGGGCACGACAGCGAAGTGTCGGGGCTGAGCGTAGACCTGGCGAATAGGGTGATCAGAGCGCAGTGCGCAGGCATGCAGCCATACGTCATCGGCGCGCTTGCAGTTCTCAAGGAATACATCGCCCTGGGAGACCACATAATCAATGAAGGTCACGGGGTACAAAACGCCTGACACTCCCGTGGCAAAGTGCAGGAATGACGCTTTTGAGGTGTCTGCGGCACTCCATTTAACGTACGGGAGCATTCGGTCGTCGCGAAGCTCAATTCTGTGCGCCCGGTAGGCGACAACCGCATCCATGCGCAGGTCGCCAATAAAAAGCAAGCGCTGCAGGAACCACTCGGGGTAGATCATGTCATCGTCGACGGTGGCGACACGCACGCCGGTGCCGTGGATTTCTCGGAATTGGTTCCAGTATTTGGTGTGGGGGCCGTAGAAGCCGTCGCTGCACCGTACTTGCAGACCGCGGGCGACAAGTCGCTTAATGGTGGCAGGCCACGGCGCATCAAAGTCTGGTTTGTCCAACCACAGCACAATTGGTGCTTTCACATGGCCGCGTGCGATCGATTCGATGGTGAAGTGAACGTAGTTAATTCGCTTCCCATGGGTGGTCAATGAGATCACCACATCGCCGGTTTCCGGGATGCGTCCCCTGGCAACTCGATTTCGCGCTGCTAGTGGCAGCATGCGCAAAAGAGTAAGAAAAACACTGGCGATCTGTCGAACCGCATAACCAACCCACATAAACTTCTGCGACTCCTCCTCGATCGACTATGGAACCTATCTATTCATTTCACAATAGCGTTTCACACTCCCCCATAGCCTGCCGAACGTATTTCAAGCAATTGCGCGATCGAGTATGTGATGGGGAAAGATAGAGGTTATGTCTCACACGGAACCCCAGCCGAATTCTGTAACTTTGTCCGATTGGATTCAGGGCGCACGCCCGCGTACCTGGGCAAATGCGTTCGCGCCTGTCATTGCCGGTTCAGGTGTCGCCGCTTTTCATGATGGTTTTGTGTGGTGGAAGGCCTTGCTGGCGCTTGTCGTGGCGTGGGCTTTGATCATCGGTGTGAATTACGCCAATGATTACTCTGATGGCATTCGTGGCACCGATGAAGACCGCACCGGTCCTCTGCGACTCACTGGTTCTGGGTTGGCTGAGCCGAAGAAAGTGAAAGCTGCGGCGTTTATTTCTTTCGGTATCGCAGGTGTCGCCGGCACCGCGCTGAGCCTGTTGAGCGCGTGGTGGCTGATCCTCATCGGCATCCTGTGTGTGCTGGGCGCGTGGTTCTACACCGGCGGTAAAAATCCTTATGGTTACCGCGGGCTCGGCGAGATTGCTGTGTTCATCTTCTTCGGCCTCGTCGCGGTCATGGGAACGCAGTTCACCCAAACAGGTTCCGTCAGCTGGGCCGGTTTGGCCGCCGCAGTTGGCGTGGGTTCGATGTCTGCTGGCGTGAACTTGGCCAACAATATTCGCGATATTCCAACCGATAGCAAGACCGGAAAAATTACCCTCGCGGTCCGCCTGGGCGATGCGGGTGCTCGTAAGCTGTTCCTCGCGCTGATTTCCACGCCGTTCATCATGTCCATCTGCCTGGCGTTTCTCGCCTGGCCAGCGCTGATCGCTATCATCGTTTTCCCGCTGGCACTGAAAGCCGCAGGGCCGATCCGCAACAACGCCACCGGCAAGGATCTCATCCCCGTCATCGGCTCAACAGGGCGCGCCATGGTGTTGTGGGCCGTGCTCACGGGCCTGGCATTAGCGTTTAGCTAAAACGCTTTTCGACACTCCCCTCCCCTTTCCCCTCGCTTCCGCAAAGAACGAGGGGAATTTTTTAGCGGTCCGCCAGCTCGCTTCGAACCCATTCCTTGTGGGCCTTGCGCTGTGCATCCCACTGGGAAACAGCCTGGGTGGCATTCATGCGCAGTTTGCTGAACACCAGCATGGACAATGGGAACGCCACAATCAGAGCCAGCATCGCAGACATAACGAGTGGCACAGGCGCACTAATCAGCAGAGCCAGGCCATGAATAATCAAGGTCAGCACGACGAACAGAAGCAAACGTGCCAGACCATAAATCAGCACGTTTTTCCGGGCAGCTTTTTGTAGTTCCGGGTTTAATTCCGGCGCTTGGTGTGTCTGGATATTGGGGGTATTGGACTCACTCACATATTCAACCCTACTCAATACATACCGATACCCAAGAATGCCTCAAAGTTCCGTATTGTGGGAGGTTGAAGCAGATATTTAAGGAGAGGTTCAAGTGGGTAGGCTTTTGCTGATTATTTTGGTTATCGTCGCAATCGTCTTGCTGTGGAAGGCCTTCAAGCCATCTACATGGAAGCGTAATGCGGAGATCAATCAGGGCCAGGCACCTCGTGCAGTGAAAGGCCCCGACGATGATGAAGAATTCTTGTGGAATATTGAAAAGAATCGCTTCAAACAGCGTCGCGCCGAAGAGGCTGCCCAATTAGAAGAGGAAGAACGTCTCAAACGGGCCAGGGAACGCTACGCAAAGCCTGAAAGCTCAGAAGAAGGTCCAGAGAAGCCCACTGAGGATTCTTAAAAGGGCTTCTTTAAAAGGATTTTCAATACCCCTGTAATCGGGTGTGATGCATTCAATCCACTCAATCAATTCACTTAGGCTTGCCATACCTATATATTGAGTGAATGACCTCCGTTATCCCATCCAGCGCAGACAGTGCCACTGAGCAGCGCTTCGCGCCGCTAAAATCCGTACCCAGCAGGATCACGGACATCGCCGAAGAGGCCAGCGATTTCTACAAGGCACTCGGTGACACCACCCGCCTAGAAATCTTGTACCTGATTTTCACTACAAAAAGCTCACGGGTGAGCGCGAATGCCATGGCACACACACTCAATATTTCCGCCCCCACGGTGACCCACCATATGAAAAAGCTCATCGCAGCTAATTTGGTCAACCGTGAACAATGCGGAAAGTGGGCGTATTTCAGCATTAATTCCGCTCATATTGATACGGTTGCTGAAATTTTCGCCCACTCGTCCTAAACTTCGGCGGCCTCGGTGACCGCAACGACAGCATCCAATTCCACTAGTGCTCCCTGGGGGAGAGTATTTGTGGGTAGTGCTGTGCGTGTATGTTTTCCGGCTTCACTCAACACTGCCTCAAGGAGCTGGGATGCACCGTCGGCCACTTGAGGCTGCTGAATAAAGTCATCGGAGCTATTGACCCACACATTCAGTTTCAGAATTTGGGCCACATTGTCTAAACCGATGGATTGGTGGATTCTGGCCAGCAGATTGATGGTGGCTACCTCTGCGGCGTGGATTCCTTCTTCTAATGTTGCGTCTTCGCCAACTCGTCCGGCGAGGATGTCTCCCGCTGCGGTTCGTGAAATCTGCCCCGATACATAGAGGGTGTTTCCTTGGCGGTTGAACGGTACGTAGGAATACTGCGGTGCTGGTAGATCAGGTAATTCAATACCCAAGCGCTGAAGGTTTTCTGCAATTTCTGTCACTGGGTTCTCCTTAGCGCTGGCTCAAAATGTAGGTCTTGTCTGCGCCGATGTACCACAGATCCTCGGTACCAATGGCTACACCGTTGTAGCGCCAAGGGATCTCCGCGGCACCATAGGAGCCGTGGTGAAGAATGTGCTTGTATCCAGGGCGAAGCTCATTGGCAAAGGATTCCTGCTTACCCATGAGGTGGCCAACATTGCGCTTGCGGTAGATGGTGTTGAAATCGGTGTCGGCACCCAGCATTCCGATGTCAATCATGCGAGGTAGCTGCGGGCTTAGGTAATCAAGGGTTGCTTCGTGCACGTCAGCGCAGATCACGCCCGGGCGCAGCTGCCCGATGATGCCTTCACGAACCACCTTGAAGAAGTACTCATAGGCTTCTTGGCCAGCGGCGGTTCGAGGCAGGGACCTCGCCATATCTGAGGTACCCAGAACCACGCCGTCCTTCTTTACTGCAACACCGGCGTCGAGCTGAATGCATCGGGTTTCTGCGTTGATCGGGAAATCCACAGGAGGTCCAGGGAAGAGCATTCTGTTGGAGGAGTGCAGGTTGGTGAAGTAGGGCTCGACATCGAAGGTGAATTGGAGGGCGTAATCTTCCAACTCTTCCAAGTAGTGAGCATAAATGTCGAGCTCGGTGAACTCTTCCCCACGCTCAAGGCGGCTGTTGGTCCATTCCAGGGTGTTTTCCATAATGGTCACGCTGGTGCGCGATGCGATTACTTGGAATGGCAGATCTTCGGAATCCCGCACATCACGCCAGTGGCCGAGCTCTGTTTGGATGGGAATGATCTCCCCTTCCGTCAGGCTCAATGCCCGAAAACTGTCGAATTGAACCAAGCGCTCCCCGTGTAGTTGGCTCCTTGGTTTAATACGTACACGCCACCCGAAAAGCCACCCCAACCTCGAAAAACTCGACCTCTTAAATCGCCAGAGAGGGCCTCCCTAAAAACCCTTCCTATCCGTTGGCTAAATGGCGTGCACGCATGAGCGGGTGAAAGCCACGATCCAACGAAAGTCAAAGACGATGTGGGGCACGAGAAAGAGTAAAGCGTGCGATTGGAACCAAGGAGACGGATTTTCGAGCCCCCTCTGGCCTAATTCTTCACTTTCAACTCCCGAAAACTGTCGAATCAAACCAAGCGCTCCCCCTCAAACAAGCTCCTTGGTTTAATACGTACACGCCACCCGAAAAGCCACCCCAACCTCGAAAAACTTGCCCTCCCAGAATCGCTTTTAAGGGCCTAACCCCACCCAACCCAGACACACACCCATTCGAAAAACCCGACCCCTTAGATCGCCTTTAAATGAGATTCCGGGAAGTACCTGTACTTTCGTGGACTAAGACATTCCCCCTATGGCTGCTTCAAGGACTGATGGAAAGCCAAAGGGATGACAAATAATCGACTAGGCAAGCACACAATGCCCCCAAATCCATGAGCGCCCCAAAAAACAACAAACCCGCCCTCACTCAATGAAGAACGAGGGCGGGTCTCGCTAACCGCGCCAACCAAAAGTGCTTAGTTCAGTCCGGCGTAAGAGTGCAGACCAGATACGACCATGTTGATGAAGAACAGATTAAAAATCATCGTGACCAGCGCCAGGATGTTGATCCATGCAGCGTTGGTGTTGCGCCAACCAGCAGTTGCACGTGCGTGGAGGTAACCAGCGTAGAGAACCCAGGTGATGAAGGAGACTGTTTCCTTAGGATCCCATCCCCAGAAACGACCCCAGGCTGCTTCTGCCCAGATGGCACCCAAGATGATGCCCAGGCCGAAGATTGGGACAGTCCAGATCGCGGTCTTGTATGCCAGGTTATCCAGGGTTTTTCCGGATGGGAGTGGTTTTGCTACTGCTCCGAAGAAGCCCTTTTCTTTACCCTTTGGTTGCCACATGCGCAGTAGGTACAGCAGGGATGCAATACCGGAGACGATACCGATGGATGCTCCGATGGAGACGGAGGAAACGTGGATCGGGAACCAGAAGGACTGCAGTGCTGGAACGACTGGTGCTGCGTCGGAGTACAGCTGGGTGCCACCGTAGAAGAGCAGTGCCAGCATTGGGGTGAGGATCCATGGCCATACCACGCGGAATTGTGGGCGCTGCAGGATGAGTACGGCTCCGATCATGGCAAAGAGGGTCACCATGAGGATGTATTCATACAGGTTGCCGAAGGGGAATCGGCTGGCAGACAGCGCGCGCATCACGACGGATACGAGGTGCACCATGACGCCGAGCCACATGAGAGATTGGGTCATGTTGGCTAGTTTGCGTGCGGTTTCTTCGCGTTTTGCAAGGTCTTCGTCGGCGAGGACACCGTCGGCGATGTCATCAGGCAGGTCAGTATCAACATCAGCGCTGCCGCCTGCACCAACGAGTTCGCTGACGCGGGTTTGCTCGCGGCGGGCGTCGATAGTGCCTTGTTGTTTTACGTAGTAGACGAGGGAGAGGATGAGTGCCAGAACGTAGATGATGTATGCCGATACGAAGGCAGTGTCTGAGAACTGCGCATACGTTTGGTTTACGGGCAACATAATTTTCCAACCTTATTCTTTGTGAAAACTGCTTCGATGTGGGGCAGGCTTGAAAAGCCTTTAAACTGCGGTGTTAGTCGTCGTGGTCGAAGTACTCTTCGTCTTCATCTTCCTCCTTCAGACCCAGCAGTTCGCGGTGGAATTTCTCGTATTCGCCACCCCAGCCTGCGCGGTCGGTGCGGGCAAGTCCGCCAGTTTCCACGCGGGTGGTTCCGTTTTCTTGTGGATAGAAACGCACCCAAATGCGGCGGCGTCGGATCATCAGGGATCCAACCAGGGAGACCAGCGAAATCACGGTGGTGACCAGCACCCAGTTTTGTGTGGGGTCGCGGCTGATCTGGTAGTTGGCAAATTCTGAGGCGCCGTCGAAGGAGACGGTGGTGCCATCATCCAGGGTGACGGTGTCGCCGATTTGGAGGTTGACGCGCTCAATTTTTTGCAGCACGCCGCTGTGCATGAGACTAGAGTCCAGGCTGAACAATGACTGTCCGATGCCGGTATCGAGGCCGTTGTCGCCGCGGTAAATATCGATCGCCACGGCTGGGTCACGCATCGCCGGGTAGGAGGAGGTCAGCAGTTCGTTGTTGTCGCCTTCCCATTGTGCGGTCGGTGCGAAAAGTCCCTGGATGGCCAACTGGTTTTGGCGGCGCTCGTAAAGGTCTGGGTACATGCCGGCGGGTGGATCGAAACGGACCACGCCTGAGGACAGGAAGAAGGTCGGGTCGTCTGGGCGCCACTGCACGGTCTGGGTGCGGGTCTCGCCATTTGGCCAGGTCACGGTGAATGTTGGGGCGAAGCCGTGGCCCTGAAGGTAGACGCGGTCGCCTTCGATGCGCAGTGGGTGGTTGACGCGAAGTTCGTAGTCTTCCCAGGTTTCTGGGTCGTTTTGGATGTCGTCGCCGACTGCGTAGGAAATATTCGAGCGGAACATCTCGGCCTGGCCGTTGGCGAGGTAGTCGGCGGAGAAATCGTGCGCTTCAAAACAGAAGGTGGTCAGCCCGGTGCCGTCGAAGTTGGCGCCGGCGCGGAAGGAGTCGTAGTTGGCGGTGGCAGTGTTGCAGAACACGGAGTTCTGTTGGTTTTGCTCGCCGTCGGTCACGACGATGACGTGGCCTTCGTAGTAAAACAGTCGTCCCAGGCCTGCGGTCACAATCATGCCCACGATGCCCAGGTGGAAAATCAGGTTGAAGAGTTCGCGCGTGTAGCCCTTTTCAGCGGCAATGGAGCGCACTCCCGCGCGGTCTTCCTCGGCGGAATATTCGGTGATTTTCCAGCCTTTGAGGAGTTTACGGGCGTCTTTTTCTACCTCTTCTTCACGCTTTTCGACGAGCCCCTCGCCGTTGTGAGCCAAACGTGCGAGGTTCCTTGGCGCCCGCACCACAGGTGCGCGCATGGCTTTGTAGTGTTCCCAGCTTCGAGGGAGAATACAGCCGACCAAAGAGATCAGGAGCAGCACATAGATGGCGGTAAACCACGTGGAGGAGAAGACGTCGAAAAGCTGAATCTTGTCGTAGAACTCAGCGAGCTTTCCATTGTTCTCAATGTATTCAATGACGTTTGATTCATTGAGGGAACGCTGCGGGAGCAATGCGCCAGGGATGGCAGCGATCGCCAGAAGAAACAGCAACGCCAGTGCTGTGCGCATGCTGGTGAGCCAGTTCCACGCTTTCCGTGCATACAGCTTGACTGTTTTGAGCATTGTCGTGCCGATTCTCTTCCTACTAAAAGTCTTTTTCTAGAGCAGTGTTGCGCCGTATTCAACGGTCCACTGACGGACCCAGTTGATAAAAACTGCCCATGAGCCAGAGAGCAACGCTACTCCGACCAAGATCAAAAACACACCGCCGATAATTTGCAGGGTGCGGGAATGCTTGCGCAACCACTCGACTCCGGTGAGTGCCCTGCTGGAGCCCAACGCGATCAGCAGGAACGGCAGCCCCAGTCCGAGGCAGTAACCCACAATTAAGATCACGCCACGCGCAGCGGTCATGCCTTCAGTACCTGCAGAAATGGAGATGATCGCAGCCAGGGTGGGGCCCAAACAAGGGGTCCAACCGAGAGCGAACACTCCGCCAAGAAGGGGCGCACCCAACCAGGTGGTCCAACGCTTTGGTGCCATGCGGGTATCGCGCTGCAGGCCTGGAATGAAGCCCATGAACACGATGCCCATGATGATGGTCACCACGCCGCCGATACGCATGAGGGTGTCGGCGTTTAGGGTGAGCACGCTGATGGCACCAAACACACTGACCGTAGCCAGCACGAACACCACGGTGAATCCCAGGATGAACAGCATGGCTGCGCCACCCACGGCGAAACGCTTGGTTTTCACCTTGGTGCCCTGCGCGCTGTATTCCACTTCCCCACCGACCACGCCGGCGAGGTAGGAAATATATCCTGGCACCAACGGCACAACACACGGGCTGGCAAAAGACACCAGACCTGCGAGCGCTGCGGCAAGGATGCCAAGGAACAGTGGCCCGGAAGCTGCGACGTCAGCAAACTGCTGGCCGATGCTTTGGGCTACCACAATCTCAGACATTTAGGCCTCATCTACCAATGGCAACGCAACATCCAACACATCTTTGGAGGTGACTTCGCGCAAGAACACTGCTGCGGGGCGGTGCTGTTTATCCAGCACGATGGTGGTTGGGATCACCGATGCGGGAACACCACCGAGGGATGCTGCTGTCATAAATGGTGGATCGTAAATGCTTGGGTAATCAAGGCCGTTGTCGGTGACAAAGTCTTGGGCGATGTCGCGGGAGTAATCACGCACATTGATACCCAACACGGTGCCACCAGGGGTGTCGCCGTTTCCGGCAGCTTGGAGTTCCTCATGGATAATCTGGAGATCATCGGATTCGGAGCGGCACGGTGCACACCACTGCCCCCACGCATTGAGGATGACAACTTGGTTTTCGAAATCAGACAGGTTGATCTGTGTGCCCTCTTCCATGAGGGAATCTCCACCGATGTCGGGGAGTTGTTGACGGTCAGCCTCGTCGTAGAAAATTTCCATCTTTCCATCCGGGGAGTGGAATTGGAAGGTTCCGCCGACAGCAACAGCGTCAGTACCAGCGGTACTGTCACTGCTGCAGGCTACTAGCGCTAGTCCGCTGAGTGTCACGCAGCCGATTGTTGCTGCTAGTTTGGTCAAACGCACGAGTGATCAAATCTCCTGAGCTGGTTCGTTGTAATGCACGCCGACAATTTGATCGTCTTGGAACACCAAGGATGTCACTGAGGCGAGGTCGCATTGCCTGGTCGCTGGGTTATGGGACAGGCTTTGTCCGCGGGCGTGGCGTTGCACGCACACGATCGGCAACTGGTGGGTCACCAGGATTGCTTCGTGTCCTTCCGCTGCCACCCGAGCTCGTTCCACAGCCACCATCATTCTTTCCAAAATGTCGGTGTAGTGTTCGCCCCAGCTGGGAAGCGTAGGGTTGTACATCAAAGGCCAACGCACGGGGTTCCACAACTGGGAACGCCAACCTTTGGTGCGCAGGCCTTCGAAACGGTTGCCTGCCTCCAGAAGATCCTCGTCGGTGATCAGTTCTAGGCCTGTGACCTTGATGAACGGTTCGGAGGTTTCCTGCACACGCTGCAATGGGGAGGCCGCAATGTAGGTGACATCGTGGCCTTCAAAAGAGGCTGCAGTGCGGGCGGCTTGGCTGCGTCCACGGGAAGACAACCTGTATCCGGGCATGCGTCCGTACAGGATTTTCTCTGGGTTGTGGACTTCGCCGTGGCGAACTAGATGGACAATGGTTTGCGTCATGATGCCTTCGCTTCTGCTGCTGCACGTGCGGCGGGCTTGAGTGCCTGCTCGATCTTGGAGAAATCATCGTCCGTGAGAGCGGAAGACACAAACCAGGTTTCGAAAACGCTTGGTGGTGCGTAGACGCCGTTGTCCAGCAAAGTGTGGAAGAACGGTGCGAAGCGGAAGATGTCGGCTGCCTTCATATCAGAGAAGTTGTGGCCCTCACCTTCTGCAAAACGGATAGACAGCATGTTTGAGGCACGCTGAATGTGGTGGGCTACGCCTTCGTGGGTTAAGGCATCAGAGATCAAACCGTGGAGACGATCTGCGTTGGCGTTGATGGTTGTGTAGAGGGATTCGTCGGCAAGCTTAAGCGATGCCCGACCAGCTGCGACCGCAACCGGGTTGCCGGACAGTGTGCCTGCTTGGTAGACGGGGCCCTGTGGGGCCAGCATGTTCATGATTTCAGCCTTGCCGCCAAACGCTGCGGCAGGCAGGCCACCGGAGACGACCTTGCCGAAGGTGACCAGGTCAGCGGCAACCTTGTCGACGCCGAACCAGCCACGGTAAGAGGTGCGGAAGCCGGTCATGACTTCATCGAGGATCAACAGCGCGCCGTCAGCGTGAGCGATCGCGAGAAGCTTGTCGTTAAAGTTGTCCTTTGGAGCGACGGTGCCCATGTTGCCACCGGCTGCCTCTGCGATGATGCAGGCGATCTCGCCTGGGTACTCCGCAAAAGCGTTGCGCACGGCTTCAATGTCGTTGTAAGGAACAACAATGGTGTCAGAAGTCTGAGCGCCGGTGATGCCTGGGGAATCAGGCAGAGCGAAAGTTGCGACACCAGAACCAGCAGATGCGAGCAGCGCATCGACGTGGCCGTGGTAGCAGCCCTCAAACTTCAAAATCTTGGAACGCTGAGTGTAACCGCGCGCCAGACGAACCGCCGACATGGTGGCCTCAGTGCCGGAGTTGACCAGGCGGACTTCCTCCACAGAAGTGCGCTTGACGATATCTTGGGCCAACTCAACCTCACCGATGGTGGGAGCGCCGAAAGAAAGACCATCAACAACGGCCCTCTGCACAGCCTCGACCACTTCTGGGTGAGCATGACCCATCAGCATGGGGCCCCAAGAACAGACCAGGTCAACGTATTCATTTCCGTCCACATCGATCAGCGTCGAACCGTGAGCCTTTTCGATAAAACGGGCCTGTCCACCAACTGAACCGAAAGCACGAACAGGAGAATTCACACCACCAGGGGTGAGCTTCTGAGCCTTTTCAAACCACTCTGCGGATCGAGCCGTATTGGACGATGTCATGTGCGTCATTGTATTAATTCAATCTGTGAAGCCAATCCAGCCCGTTGACAGTCGAACTTTACAAACTCTCAACAGCGATTGGGGTGTTCAATAGTGTTTTTGGGTGCTTATCCCAGCAACCTGTGTACTGCTGCCTGGGCATCTGCGATAACTGCGGGAACTCCCACTCCCCCAGCCCACGCGCCAATTGCTTCCACGCCAGGCACGGCTGCGATCTCTGCACGCGCAGCCGAAACGGTAGCAATGTGATCAACTCCATAGGCTGGGAGCCCACCGAACCAGCGCTGCACGAAAATTTCACCCAGTCCGACAGCCCGGCCGTCGAACCCGGTTATGGTGAGGAGATCGTCGAGGGCGGCGTCGACAAGCAAATCCTCGTCCATGCGTGCCGACGCCTCATCGCCCAGCCTGCCGAACGACGCGCGCACGAGCGCGCCCCCGCGAGCCTCCAGGTGAGGCCACTTCTTCGAGGAGAACGTGAAGGCCTTCGCCGTGATGCCCGGCTCATTAACAGCGACCAGGACGCCGGAGTTGTCGGGCAGGCCCTCGCTGGAATCGAAACGCATGCCGACGACTGCTGAAGAAGCCAACTTAATTGCGCGCAAATGTGGCGCTGCGGCCGGTGCCAAGTCGCGGAGCAGCACAGCGGCGGTTGGAGCGGGAACCGCCAAAATCACCTTGTCGTAGGTGCCTTCGCCACCGCCCTTGATGGCAAAACCTTCACCATCTTTGGTGATGGCGGAAACGAAACTATCCAAGTGAATATCTGCACCGCATTGCTCTGCCAACGCTTCGTACAGCTCCGCGTATCCGCCCTTAAAGGTCTGGAAAACGGGGCGGGTTTCTGAAGTTGTTTTTGCAGCTTCCCGCTGAGCTTCCACGGCCTTGACCGCAGCTGACAGAGTCACCGGCTCGCCGGCCTCAGCCAGCTGATCAAGGGCTGCAGCAAGTGCCGGCACGGAAGCGCGCACACCCAGATCATCAGCGGTGGAGGAATAAACGCCACCAAGCAGCGAAGACACCACAGTATCGACGATCTCATCGCCATACTGACGGCGCACTAAGGCGCCAACAGAAATATCTTGGCCAGGAGTCCAATCAAAAGCGGTGTCTTGCGCGCCTGCTGGTGGATTGCTTGGAATACCCATCACTCCACCTGCGGGGAACGCATGCAGCGCACCGCCCGCGAAATACTGAGACTTCGCAGCAGACGGGCTGACCAAAGAATCAGCCAACCCAAGCTCAGTAAAAAACTCCACCGCATCGGAACGCGCAGCTAAAAACGCCTCCGCTCCAATATCGGTAGGTCCGGAAGCAAACGGCACCGTAAAAAGCTTGCCGCCAATGCGTTCGCCTGCTTCCAACACATCGATTTGGGCAGTGGGATCAGCTTTATGGATCTCATATGCAGCAGTCAGACCCGCAAGGCCTGCACCGATGATGGCAAAACGCATGAAACTCCTCTTAGTTTAAGAATGAATGATGGAGACGGCTTCAGTAATATCTTCCGCCACCGTATTAGGAAGCACACCATGACCAAGGTTAAAGATATGGCCCGTTGCATGACCTGCATCAATAGCAGTCTGAGCCTCTGCCTTGATGCGCTCAATTTCCTTAGTCAAAGGTGCGCGACCCGCAAACAATAACGCAGGATCGAGGTTACCCTGCAACACCTTAGGACCTGATACCGCAGCAATACGCTCCGCAGCCTTATCCAACGGCACCCGCCAATCCACACCCATGACCTCTGAGCCAGCCTTGCTCATCGCACCAAGCAACTCACCAGTACCCACACCAAAGTGAATACGAGGCAGCTGGTACTTGCCCACTTCTGCCAAAATCTCAGTGGAATACGGCAACACAAACTCGGTGTAATCACGCTCAGTGAGGAACCCAGCCCACGAATCAAACAACTGCATCGCATCAATGCCTGCGTCGATCTGCGACTTCAGAGAATTCACAATCGTTGGCACCAAACGAGCCATCAACGCATGCCACGTCTCAGGATCACTATGCATCATTGCTTTGGTCTTCTCATGGTTCTTAGAAGGACCCCCCTCCACCAAGTAGCTCGCCAACGTAAACGGCGCACCAGCAAAACCAATCAACGCCTGAGAATCAGACAACTCATCCAAAATGATGCCAATACCCTGCTCCACCTCCGGAACGTTGCCCTCCAAAATAGGAAGATTCAACACATCCTCACGGCTCCGCACCGGCGCATCCAACACAGGTCCACGACCCGCCACGATTTCCACACCAACACCCGCAGCACGCAACGGCACCACAATGTCAGAGAACAAAATCGCAGCATCCACATCATGACGACGAACCGGCTGCAAAGTAATCTCCGCCAACAACTCCGGCATGAAACAGGAATCCAACATGCTGATTCCCTCACGGACCTTCTTGTACTCAGGCAACGATCTACCCGCCTGGCGCATAAACCACACCGGAGTGCGAGTCGGGGTCTTGCCATTAGCGGCATCAATAATGGGCGCGTTATTTAGCGTGCGACGCGCAGCTGGAATAGTAAGAGCAGACATGCGCTCAATCTTGCCCCATTTATCCCAATTTAGGAAAAGAAGCCACACCTAATTGAGGACAATGCATCAGTAAAAAGAACTATATGGGGAGGGGTTTTTGGGCTTGGGAATTGCTGGTTAGTACTTGCGCGCCCTGCCCGAGCGCCATTCAATAAGCAGCGAAGACGCCAGCATAGCCACGGTCGCAGCCATTGGATGCAGCAAGCCGGACACTGCAATCACCATGGCAACACCGTTATAGATCCAGGCCAGAGCAATATTGCCATTGACCAACTTGGCGTAGCGTCGAGCCAGTTTAAACAGCGTCGGCACACTCATGACCTCTTCGCGCATGACCACAACGTCAGCTGCCGGGTCATCGGAATCATCACGCAGTTCTGAGGGACGATCGACGCCCATCAGTACACCCACGTCAGCGACTTTCAAACAGTCCATTACTGATTCATCGCCGATCATCGCGACAGTGGATCCGCGGGTGTGGACTGCACGGACAACCTGGGCTTTCTTGCCCGGCGCGATGCCGGCCAAGACGTGGGTGATGCCTAAGCTGTCTGCGTATCGACGTGCCACCGGGTAAGTATCACGTGAAAGCATCATGGTCTCGATGCCTTGTTCTTCAATCGCAATAATCGCATCGGAGGAATCTGATCTCACGTGGTCACTTAGAGTGATAACTCCGCGGTCTTTGCCTTTCCATCGCACGATCAGTGGTGCGCCACCTGAGGTTGCTGCTGCCACTAGTCGGGGGCTTAAGTGCTCACGGACTTCTGTCATGGATCGTGGTCGCCACAGGAGTGCTTCTGTGGTGCGCATGATTTTTTCGCCAGATGGTTTGATCAGTGGCAGCTCGATGGTTGCTTGGAATGAGCCGGCTTCGGTGATTTCCACGTTGCCTACTTCAATCCAGTGTGGGACATCTTCACCACCGGCGCCGGTATCACGAGCTTCACGGGATGCTTTCACCAGTGCTTTGGAAATCGCGTGGTGGGATTCCATGGCCAACGCCCCGGCGACACGCAGCACTAGTTCTGGGTCCTCGCCTTTGTCTGCGGTGACGGTTTCCACTGTCATTTCGCCATCGGTTAGTGTGCCCACACGATTAAATACGGCAGTATCCACATCATCGAGAACTCGGAAAATTTCACCAGAGCGGACCAAAATACCGTGTCGTGCTGCAGCTTCGATGGAATTCCTCGTGGCAAGTGGAGCAGACAACGCTAAGGCCACCGGAGCCACGCACGCAAGGACAGCCAAGGTAGTGGTAAATGCAGCGTTGATGTTTCCAGAGATCAGTGCCCACAGACAGAAGTCCACCACAGCAAGGGTGAACGTGATGGGCACAAGGTTACCGGCCGAACGGATCGCTGCCCTATTGTGGCGGTTTTCCTTCAACGTCGCTTCTTTAACCCACCTATGTACCGCGGCGATGCGGGTGCGGTGACCAGTGCGAATAACACGAACCTTGATTTCGGATTCGAGGTTGAGGCTGCCGGCGAAAACTTTGTCATTTACTTTTACATCACGCTGGTCTTGTCCCATGATGATGCTAGCTGCGATCCGCGAACCGCCACCGATGACAGTGCCATCCACAGGGATCGTGGTATTAGGTGGAACTTTCACATCGTCATTGACACGGACTTCCTGCACTGGAATGTCCAGCTCCTGGACTACGCGCTTCAATCGGTGTTTACGCACCACAGTGACAATGCGCTGTGGATCGATTTGGAGGCGACCAAGTTCCGCTAACAAACTGGATTGGCTTCGACGCCTTGTCAGCAGCCGTCCGGCAAGAAGCAACACGGTGATTCCGCAGGCCACATCAAAATAAATCTCGTTTTGGGTCAACGTGCCGTGGTCAAAAGCGAACCAGGACGGATATGACCGCCAGGATTTACCTCCTGGGGTTTCAAACAACAGCATGGCGATAGACCACGCGTATGCAGCAGCAATAGCGATTGAGCTGGTCGCATCAAGAGCGGAAATTCCTCGACGAATACCGCCTGCTGCAGCGCGGTGAAACGGCCAGGCACCCCACACCACCACAGGAATAGCCAACACAGCGGACAACCACTGCCAATAATCAAACTGCCACGAAGGATTCAACGATAACGCCAATACGATGAGCGCAAACGGCAACGACACCCACAAACGCTTAGGTGTAATCAGTGCGCGGGCGGTGAACAGCACATCGCCCGACATTGGGTCTTCATGCTGCGAGGTGGTGTGATTCCTGCGTTTAATCCAACCACTTTCACGAGCGCGTACCGCATGTACCATTTCTTGTCGGTTATGCCTTCGCACACGAGGCGAGATTCGCTTGGCATCCATTCGGGAGCGGTAACGATCAAGGCGTGCTTCCCTATTTACTTCCGCGCTGAGCTGTTGATGCCTGCGCAGCAGCGATGAATTAGAAAGGTGTGCTTTGATGCCGAACTGCTCAAACACCTCAATGAGGGTTTCGGGATGTACCCGATCAGTTGCTGTAATCCATGCAGTTTGTGAAGGATAGATCAGATCCGCAGATACACCCGGGATCTTTTCTAGAGCTTTCTCAACCGCCATCAGCGATGGCGCATTGCTTAATCCCTCGAGCTCAAAGGCCAAAGAAACCTTAATGCTTGAGCTTAAATCTTCCTCTTCTCCTGGGTCGGTGGCTCGGTTCAATCCAACACCTGCCTTGAGCGCCGCTGTTTTGGCGTCAGAGATAGCAGTGTTTACGGCCTTGTCCACCGAGGAAGAATCCGGTGTGCTCACGATAAACCTTCTTGGGTCGTAAAAGATAGAAAAAGAGGTGTCACTTTTAATGTCCTCACAGTATAAGGCTCACGGTAAGACTCACGGTAGCGAAAAAGTACGGTCGAACCGTTCTACTTCTCGCGATTCATTACACGAGCCATATGATTTCGGTCGATGTGATCATTGACTGCTGGGCGGAACATCAAGAGTGCTTCCAAAGCCAACAAGACTGCGATGATTGCGAGTGCGAAGCCTCCAGCGCGGGTGGCAAAAGACAACAGATCTGTCAGCAATACCAACAACATGATGGCCAACAAAAGACGGCGCGGATTCTTGCCGCCCTTTGGCAGTTGTGAAGTAAGTGCAGCAATCACGATGCCAGCAAAGGCATTGATGCCGCCGATGAACTCCTGGTTGTTCACCACAACGGCTTTGTAGCTCTCATCCACATCATCAGGTCCCGTGTATCCGGCGGTGTACATCACCAGGCCTGTAAAAATCATGAACGCTGCAGTGGCAAACAGCATCCAGAACACCACTTTTAGTGCAGTGGGGATGGTGGTTGCATCTGCGTTTGGTTCATTCAGGGGGCGTCGGTTGATGTCATCTCCGCCAGTTGCGGGTGATGGGAACATGCTTGGCATTGTGGTGAAATCTCCGTCGTCTTTAAAAATTCTTCAGTACTTACCGTTTAGCGTCTTCTGGTGCGTAGTCGGTGAGCATTTTGACAGGCTGCTCAGTGCGCGAGAGCGCATATGCCACACCGGCGCTCACTCCGACGAGGATTTGTACACAACCGTCGATAGCAAATAGTGCCATTGGAACATCAGTCCCACCAGGTGAGGCGAAAAACAGCATCAAGACTCTTAGGATAAAGAAGAAACTGAAGATGGTAAGCAGCAAGAATGCCGTCGGTAGGCGTTTGGAACGGTTTTTCACCATCACCACCATCCAGGACAAAATGGCAATCACAATGAGGTTGAAGAATCCCATGACCAAGATTGCTGCGATGACTGTGGCGTTAACAATGCCATCGGAAAGCCCCTGTGCTGCTGCTTGTTCTTTGGCAACAGTCCGCAGCGCAGTCGGGTCCGTAAAACTCATCACCACGTTTAAGATCTGGTGCAGCAGCTCCAAACCGATCATCACAGCCCACATCTGAATCAGGAGCTTGACGGTGTCTTCCTTCTTTTCTCCAGCATTTTTCGCAGAAGCTGAAGATGAAGGCGGGGCAGATTTCTTCGGTGTGAGATTGGGAAGCATGCTCATGGGGAGTCCTACTAATCAGTTAGTTCTTGTTAAGCGTTTCGCAGTGCGCGGGCAGCGTCAACGGCAAAGTACGTGAGGATTTGGTTTGCACCGGCACGCTTGATGGAGGTCAAAGATTCCATCATCACTGCATCAAGGTCAACCCAACCGTTGCGGCCTGCTGCTTGGATCATCGCGTACTCACCAGAAACTTGGTAGGCAGCCACTGGGACAGGTGAGGTATCAGCGATGCGGGTCAGCACATCAAGGTATGGCAGTGCAGGCTTGACCATAATGAAGTCCGCTCCTTCTGCGATATCTAGCTCTGCCTCAAGGAGAGACTCACGCAGGTTCGCAGGATCTTGCTGGTAGGTACGTCGATCGCCTTGGAGGGAAGATCCCACTGCTTCGCGGAAAGGTCCGAAGAATGCTGATGCATACTTAGCGGAGTAAGCCATGATGGCGACGTCCTGGTAGCCTTCCTCATCCAACGCTGCACGAATAGCAGCGATCTGGCCGTCCATCATTCCGGAAGGGCTCACAATATGTGCACCGGCACGAGCCTGAGCAACAGCCATCTGCTGGTACAGCGGCAACGTGGCATCGTTGTCCACGATTGCATTTCCATGACGGTCCTCGGTAACGACGCCGCAGTGACCATGATCCGTGAACTCATCAAGGCAAGTATCGGCCATAATCAGCAGGTCATCGCCGAATTCCTTGCGCAAAGATGCAAGGGCACGGTTCAACACACCGGTTTCAGACCATGCCTGGGAACCATTGAAGTCCTTGTCCGCATCCACTGGAACACCGAACAGATCAACGCAACGAACACCCGCATCTAAAGCCTCATGGGCGGCACGCAGCAGTGAATCTTCCGTGTGCTGATAAACGCCAGGCATGGAGGAGATCTCACGTGCCTCGGTGATTCCATCCGCAAAGAACATGGGCAAAATAAGATCCGCCGGGCGCAATGCGGTTTCCGCGACTAGTTCCCGCATCGCAGGGTTAGCGCGAAGTCGGCGCGGACGACGAATTAGTGCGTGGGAGTAATCAGAAGAAGTGCTCATTGCTTGTAACCTTTGCTCTCTTGAAATTTCTAGGTCCTTGTCCAATCATAGAGTCAGCGGTGGACACGACCACGTCCGCTACTATTTTCACTGCAGTTGGGCGAGCGACGTCACCATGAATTGGTTGCAGAAAAACTCCAGCTGACCAGGTTCATAGTCGGGTGAGAAGCGCTTGCCCACCACGATGATGGGGCAGGAATATACGTGGTCCCCGTTGGGTGCCGTGGCTAGAATCGCGAGGTCAGTGCCGTAGTCATCGGTGATGACGACCCATTCCATGCCCATTTTTTCGCGCAGGTACTCCCCCACCACGATGCCCCACATTTGCTGAATATCAGTGACATCAATGTCCGGGTCGCTCGCAGCTGCCTGCTTGTACTGCTCCACCATGGTCTCAAAATCCTCGAAAAGTTTCGGTGGCTCAAAATGAAAACCAGCCTCCTGTGCGGCGCGCAGGAGGCTGTCTTTCCATGCTGTTGTTTCGGCGTCTAGCTGCTGGATGTCCATGGACAACACCCTAGTGAAAAACCTTTTAAGACGCTTTTCGACGCCTGCGTTTCTTCCTCGGCGGCGGCAGCTCGCCCTTAGCGCGCAGATCCGCCACGTGTTCCGCAAGAGCGTCGATCAGTTCTGGTACTTCGGCGATCTCTGGCATGACATCAACACGCAGTCCCAGTTCTTCAGCGGTCGCTGCAGTCATGGGTCCGATGCACGCGACGATGGTGCGTGGGTGTGGTTTACCTGCAATACCAACGAGGTTCTTCACGGTCGATGAAGAGGTGAAGGCCACGGCATCGAATCCACCAGTTTTAATCATGTCGCGGATGTCAGCGCTTGGTGGTGCTGCGCGGACGGTGCGGTAAGCCACCACGTCTTCGACTTCCCAACCAAGGTGGGTCAGGCCGTCGACAAGCACGTCGGTTGCGATATCTGCGCGCGGCAAGAGGACACGGCCGACTGGATCGAGTTCTTCGAAATATTCGGGGAACACGTCGACAAGCCCTTGCGCATTTTGCCTGGTACGTGCAGGCAGAAGCTCCGGCGTGATGCCGAGCGAGCGGATCTCAGCGGCGGTTTTTTCACCGACTGCGGCGATGCGGACGCCCGCGAAGGAACGTGAATCGAGGCCGAATTCGGTGATTTTCTCCCAGACTGCCTTCACTGCGTTGACGCTGGTGAGGACAACCCACTGGTAGCGTCCTTCGACGATGCCCTTGATGGCGCGTTCCATTTGCGCTGGGTTGCGCGGTGGCTCGACCGAAATCGTGGGGACTTCCTGCGGGATAGCGCCGTGGCTGCTCAGACGTGCGGACATGGATGCCGCTTGCTCCCGAGGGCGAGGCACCAGCACACGCCAACCGTACAGAGCGCGGTTTTCCCACCATGAGTACTTGGAGCGATCATCCACGCCCTTGCCCAAGGTAACAACCAAAGGTCCGCTCAGTTCAGCATCAAGCTTGTGCAACAAACCGAGGGTGGTGTCATAGGTGCGCTGCAAACGGGTGGTGCCGTTAGCGGTGACAGAAACAGGAGTTTCCAAAGACATATTGCGGGCCTTTAGTTCCTGTGCAATACGGGAAAGGTCATCCACGCGGGCCTGCAGCACCAAAGGCTGAGGTGCGCTAGCCAACTGATCCCAGTCCAAATCCTGACCGTTAACATCAGTTTCGGTGTAGGTCGAGCCCAACGCGATTCCCGCAAATGCAGGAACCGTTGCAGGCAAAGACATACCTGGAACCACCTGGAACTCCAGGCTAGCCTCGGAAACTGCAGAGATCTCAGCCAGTGTGGCATCGCTGCTCAATGGGTTGCCGGTGACAAGACGAATAACATCTCCACCATAAGAAAGAGCATCCTGCACAAGCTCAACAATCTGAGCTGGAGTCGCCTCAGAAACTTCCGTGATCTCTGCAGCGGTTGGTGGTGCTGGACGAGGAGGCTTACGGCGTGCACCGTTCTCCTTCGCTTCAATGCAGATGCGCTCGTACTCATCTTCCGCAGCCTGAAGCTTATCTTCCGGCACAGGAATTTCAGTGGCGACAAAAGCTCGAACGCCGCTTAGTACTTGTTCATCAGTAATCGCACGAACCGCGTTGCCCAGAACTTCACGGGCACGAACTGTAAGAAGATCAGGGTTACCGGGCCCGGCCCCAACAAAAATGACTTTGCCTGGAAGTAACTCTTCCGTTTGTCCCCCATGCTGTCCCTCAAAAGATGAAACAGGACGTAAGTTTCCGTGCGTGAGCGATTCAACCCCGATGGTTTCGGAAACCTGGTTGGTCTCGATCCCGGTAGTTTCAGCCATCTCGGGCTTATGGGCGATAGTCATCAATATCTTTTCTAGTACTTGTCTCGAAAACGACCAACGTACTCCATCAACAGCCATGAAAAAAGCCGAATCAAATTTTCGATCCGGGATTGTCCACGAAATTTAATGAAGCACACTGACCGCCGTCGGATGAGGACATAACTGGTCGGCGCACAATATTTGCACCTAAATTTACGAGGGCATTCAAACCAAGCACGCTTTTAAAAGAAAACGGCCAGTTCAAACATTGGTGGCGTAAAAACCGACCACCCTCTCAACAGGTGTTTACCGTGTGGTATATACACGATAATTGAGTCATACCCGTTTTGAAAAACCGCTCCATTTCTTGCTTTTACCAAACGGCATTTTTCGACCATTAATTAGGTCCCCTTTTAACACCTTGGGTCACACCTTTCATGCACCATACAAGCTGTTCAGGAAGATTCAGCAAGAACACTTCTCGACGTTCCACCGACGGCACAAATCGTTCTTTTCCTTACCCACATAACTCACCCCTTTGTTGGGCAGTTCACTGCACATTGCAGTTGCTTGTAGGTCTCCCCCACACGGCCTAAATGAAAAATCTCCAAAGGTGCAGACTTTCCATAAGTCCTGCGAAATGTCCCCACTCATGTAAAGATGTTATTTCCTCCCCCAAACACTCCTTAAAATTTCAAGAAGGGCCTTATTTTCATGTCTTCGAAGCACCCTTTGAAGCGCACTGCCGTTACTGTTTTTGCACTCGGCGCTTCCGCTGCTCTCCTCGTGGCTTGCTCTGAACCTTCTGAGGACGTTTCCACCGCAGAGACCACCACTGCAAGCTCTTCCGCTAACGCATCCGATGCAGCCGGTGAAAAAGTAACCATCACCGTCTACACCTCTGAGCCTGAGGAAAAGGTCGATGAGATCAACAAGGCGTTCATGGAAGCCAACCCAGATATTGAGGTTGTGGTGTACCGCGCTGGTACTGGCGATCTGACTGCTCGCATTGAAGCTGAAAAGGCATCCGGTTCTATCGAGGCTGATGTGTTGTGGGCTGCGGATGCTGCAACCTTTGAAACTTATACAGCACAGGGCGACCTTGCAGAGCTGGAAGATGTTGATACTTCCGACATCATTGAAGAGGCTCTGGATGCTGAGAACTTTTATGTAGGCACCCGCATCATCCCAACCGTGATTGCGTACAACACTGAAGTTGTTGATCAGGCGGAGCTTCCTACGTCTTGGGCTGATCTGACTGATCCTAAGTATGCAGGCCAACTAGTTATGCCGGATCCTGCTGTGTCTGGTGCTGCAGCGTTCAATGCTTCTGTGTGGAAGAACGACCCTGCGCTTGGCGAAGCCTGGATCACCGCCTTGGGTGAAAACCAACCAATGATCGCTCAGTCCAACGGCCCAACCTCCCAGGAGATCGCTGGCGGTGGCCACCCAGTGGGCATCGTGGTGGACTACTTGGTGCGCGACTTGGCTGCTGCTGGATCTCCAATCGACACCATCTACGCATCGGAGGGTTCTCCTTACATCACTGAGCCTGCAGGTGTGTTCGCTGATTCTGAAAAGAAGGAAGCAGCCGAGCGCTACATCAACTTCCTGCTGTCTGTTGAAGGCCAGGAAATCGCAGTTGAGCAGGCATACCTGCCAGTGCGTGAAGATGTCGGAACTCCAGAGGGCACCCCCGAGTTGGCTGACATCGAGCTCATGACCCCTGACCTGGAGGTTGTAACCGCTGATAAGGCGGCTGCTGTTGAGTTCTTCCAAAACGCAATGAACTAGTTTTCCTATGCAGTTATCTCCTTCAAATACGTCGACGCAGCGCTTTCACATCTCTGCGTTGACGTCTTTGTCTTTCATGCGTCTGGGTGTGTGGCTGATTGTCGCGGGGTTGTTTATCACTCCGTTGGCGCTGGTGGTGGGCTTGGCGCTGGGAGGCAATCAGTTTCCTGCTCTGTGGGATTCCGGATTGGGCAAAGCCCTATGGAATTCCGCCTATACAACCGTGCTTTCTGCGGTGGGCGCGACCATTATCGGCACGATCATGGCTCTCACGCTGGACCGAACTGATGTTTTCGGGCGCACCGCGTTGCGGTTATTTTTGTTATCCCCGCTGTTGATCCCTCCGTTTATTGGGGCTATTGCGTGGTTGCAGCTGTTCGGGAAGAACCAGGGCATCAACCGGTTTTTCGGCACGGAAGTGTGGGATATTTACGGCGCTGATGGTGTGACATTTTTGTTGATTGTGCACTCCTATCCCACTGTGTACATCATTGTTTCGGCAGCTCTGAGGCAACTTCCTAGTGATTTGGAGCAAGCTGCACGGATCGCGGGTGCGGATACTTTTACGGTGTTGCGCACCATCACACTCCCACTGCTCAAACCTGCATTGTTATCCGCATTCACGCTCACCGCAGTGGCGAACCTCGCCGACTTTGGCATTCCAGCTCTGTTGGGATCGCCAGCGCGTTTTGAAACCTTAGCCACCATGATTTATCGCTTCATGGAATCCGGCACCGTGAGCAATCCATTGCAGGTGGTATCCACCATTGGCGTCGTGTTGTTGTTCCTGGGAATCGCAGCAGTAACCGCGGATTATCTGGTGTCTTTGTACGCGGCATCAAAGTTGCAAGACGCAGGAACACCGCATCGCTTTACTCTCAACAAATCACGAATCCCAGTCAGCGTGATCACGGGGATCATCGCGTTGATCATCACCGCCGCCCCGCTGCTGGGTCTGGCATACAGGGCATTACTGCCTGCCCCAGGAGTGCCGTTCAACCTAGACAACATCACGCTCAACAACTTTGAAGCAGCACTGAGCAATCCACGAGTAATCGAAGGATTCAGCAACTCCCTCATGTTATCCCTGGGTGCAGCCCTAATCTGTGGGGTGCTGGGATGGCTGATCGGAGTGCTCATCACCCGAACCCAGCATTTCGCCAACGTACCGTTGACACTCACTGTGCTGCTTCCCACCGCACTGCCGGGCATGATCATCGGCGTCGGCTGGCTCATTTTGGGCAGATACACCGGAATTTACAACACACCTTGGGTGATTTTGGGTGCTTACGTGTGTGCTTTTACCGCGCTGGTTGTCCAAGCTGTACGCGGACCACTCAGTCAAGCACCCGAAGCAATCGAAGAAGCCGCACGAATCAGCGGCGCAGGCAGATTACGATCCATCATGGACACCACTGGAGCGATGGCAATTCCCGCAGCTTTCGCCGGCGCAGTGCTGGTTGCGGTAACTGCGGTTCGAGAGTTAACTGTGTCCATTTTGCTCATCGCGCCGGGCACCACCACCCTGGGTGTGCAGGTGTTCAATTTGCAGCAGGCGGGAAATTACAATCAGGCATCGGCGTTGTCGTTGATGTTTGCGATTATCGGTATCGTGGCGCTCGCGTTGACGGTGCGCAGCCAGAAGGAGTTTTAGGTGTCATCGATCAAATTGCGCGATTTAAGCGTGAGCTTCCGCGACGGAACCTTCGGGCTGCAAGATATCAATTTGAAAATTGAGCCGGAAGAATTTGTGGTGCTCATCGGGCCGTCGGGGTCCGGTAAAACCACCATGTTGCGCACCATCGCGGGGTTTGTGGAGCCAAGTTCCGGCAGTGTGCTCATCGGCGGCGAAGACATGACGCATGTCCCGCCGGAGCGCCGTCGCATGGGCATGGTGTTTCAGCAGCATGCGGTGTGGCCGCATATGTCGGTCGCCAAGAATGTGGGATACCCGCTGGCGCGAAATGGTGAGAAGGGGGCGTCGATAAGCAAACGCGTGGAGCGCACGCTCGCGCTGGTGGGGCTTGAGGGGTTCGGCAGCCGCAAACCGGCCAGCCTGTCCGGTGGTCAACGTCAGCGGGTGGCGCTTGCGCGCGCCATCATCGCCGACCCCACCGTGCTGCTTCTCGACGAGGCCCTCTCCGCCCTCGACGAACCGCTGCGAGACGCTTTACGACGCGAACTCGTATCTTTGACCCGGCGCGAAGGCCTCACTACTGTGCACGTGACGCATGACCGCGCCGAAGCGATCTCCATCGCTGACCGCATCGTCGTACTCGGCAACGGTCGAATCCAACAGGTAGCCACCCCTACTGAGCTCCTTTCCGCCCCCGCTACTGCCGATGTTGCCCGATTCATCGTCGACGCCACCGTCCTGAATGGAATTGTTCGAAATGGCAGAGTGATGTGTCCTGATCTCGATACTTCTTGGGATCTAGACGCAGTACAGGCGATTGATGACATTTTCGACGGCGACCTCGTCGACATCGCAATCCCACCCCACTCCGTTGGCATCGGCCCCGCTCACCACCCCGATTACATTTTCGCGGAGATCACCTCGGTGCTGTTCCAGGTCACGTCCTATTCCGTGACCGCGAAAACCCAGAGCGGACACAGTTTCCGAATGTCCATCACCTGCTCCGTCCCCGAAATCAGCGAAACCATCGGGCTCAGCATCGACAACCCGATGGTCTACCGCGCGGATTAAACCAAAACGGCGGCGGCGATGTGGTCCCTTGGTCTCATTTGCACATTTCGCGCTCGCTGCCAGGGGTTTGTGAACCAGGGGGGCGATAAGAACACGTGCTAACTCAAGCACTTAACAGCGACGCTACACCACCAACCCTCTCCTGTACAGACCCATCATCACGCGCACCATTAAGACGCACCACACCAGCAACTTCCTGAACCACCGGCTGTCCCACATACCGCTGCGGGAACTGCCGGTAATGGGCATCCAACGCCTGCACACGCAACCGATGCACCGCCCTCCAACTACCATCAAACACCGACTGTGGAGTATGCCCAGCCACACCAGAATGCGGATGAACCGTGTTGTAATACACCACAAACTCCTCCACCCACACCCGGGCCTGATCCATCGATGCAAACACCTTCGGATAAAACGGCCGATACTTCAACGTATGAAACACCGACTCCACAAACGCATTATCATCACTCACCCGCGGCCGAATCAACGACAACGCCACACCATGATCCGCTAACAACCGCCGCACCCTCGTCGATGTCATCGCCGACCCATTATCCGAATGCACCGTCACCACACCCGGATTATCCGCTAACACCTGCGTTAACAACTCCACCGCGGTGGAGGTATTTTCCGTCGGCGCGACCTTCGCCCCAACAATCTTGCGGGAAAACAAATCAATCGCCAGATGCAACGCATAGGTCTTACCACGTACCAGCGACGGCAAGAACGTCACATCCCAACACACCACCTGACCAGGCTGTGTTGCTTCCAACCTCGGCTTAACCCGTGGCGTTGGTGATCGTTTCACCGGGGACAGGGCACTGACTCGGTCTTTGTGTAACAACTTGTGCTGCTTGGCAACACGCCACCATGTACGTAGTGATGCGCGGTAGATGCCTTTGTTAAACAACATGTTAAACACCCCACTAACGCTCAGTTGTGGGTACGCGGTGATCGCATCAACAATGAACTGGCGTTCGTGTTCTGCCAACGCTTGACGCACCGACGACACTGCTGGCTCCTTCCCCTGCCAAGGCTCTGGTGTGGGTTCCACACCAGGTGCTGCTAGTTCCACACCAGGTGCTGTTGGTGCTGGCACGGCCTGCAGGACAGGTTTCGGTGCAGGACAGGGACGCGCTTGTTGCGGTAATACGCCGTTGATTTCGACAGCTTGATCAGCCGTAATGCCTTGTTATGGCTCAGCCTGGCACAGGTGGTGAGATCTGTGATCAAGGTGTTTTCTTCCTTGAGTCCTTGATCAAAGGCGCGTTGCTCATCCACGTTTAGGTGGCGTCCTCCTCGTCTAAGCCCTCGCCAGGATTGGGCCTGGTCCCAATAGCTTTTCCCAAGATATCGATCACCATTTGATTCTGATGGTCTTTTTGCTTGTAGTGCGCGAGTTCTTTCTTCAGCGCTGCGATTTCTTTGAGGTACTCGTTTTCCATGATCGTGGCTCTTTCTAGTTGTTGGGCAATCATGTGGCGTAGTCGAACGATTTCGACCACGGTTCGGGTGGTCATCAACCCGATCTTGCGGGGTGAGATATCAGCGTCTAAGTCCCCGTCGGTCATAGCGGCGCACCAGGCCATGATGGTGTGCTTACGGAGTTGGTAAAACGTGAGGAATTGCTGGCCCTGACCGTGTGGTTGAGCTAAGTATCCTATGACCAGGTCACGTTTGTCATCAGCCGTTAGTGTGGTGACATCGTCGACTGGGGTGGTGCGTTCGATCCCGAAGCGGTGGGCATCATCAAAAGCATGGGGAAGCCGGCTGAAGGTGCTTATTGCTGCTAGCCAGGTTCGAACGGTGCAGTGGCCGATGTTGTTGGCTGTGAGGAAGGGCTGGCGGTAGCCGTGCGGCAGGGTGGTGTAGATCCGCATGAACTCGAGTCGTGTTTGTGGCTCGTAGTAGCGTCGCCCGTTGGCGGAGATTCGATCTGGTGGGAAGATCGGCCACTCGATGCTGTGTGGGTCCGGCGCCGGTGGTAGCTGGGGTGCTGTGGGGGCAGGGGCCGGGGGCTGTGGGATCTGGGGTAAGGCTTCGGGACTGATCAGATCCAGGTAGTCCTGAAGGACTGAGAAGGGGATGGACATGATGAACTCCTTGCTAAGGATGGTGGTTCACCACTGACCTGACACTGAGAGTTCGAGGCGACGAAACTGCAGTTTGAGACCAAAAGCTCCCCAAGAAAAGTGCTCCTTGGCCTAATACTGACGCCTAATTTTAAGGGGTCCAATTTCGCGGATGGGTCTAAGTATGGGGCGAGGCGTTTTAGGGGCTTAGACGCGATTCTGAGAGGGCATGTTTTCCGGGTTCTTTACTGTGAATCTAGGCAGACCAAACTAGGTGACCGAAAACTTTTTCTTCAGGGAATCTCGATCACCTGGTTTGGTTTTCGACTGCTAGTGAGCCAAAGAGGCATTTGATCACCTTAAAGGGCGACTTCTCATGTGCAGACTTCATTAGGCGATCACCGGATTTCCTACTGAAGTCGTATGACGCGAAGTTGAACATGGGACACCCCCGAAACTAAGCACTCACCTATTGTGGGGGTATGTTTGGCAGAAAAGACGTAAATCTCAGTGCTTTGGAAGCTCGTGTTGCTGCTCTTGAACGCAGACTAGCTGAGCAAGATCGGATCATTGCTCAGCTAGGGGGTGATTCTTCGATTCCGCTTTCGTTGCAGAGGCCACAGTCGGGGTTGCATCCTGAGGTGGTGGCGCTCCTACAGCAAGGTAAGAAGATCGCGGCGATCAAACGTCACCGCGAACTTACCGGGGCAGGGTTGAAGGAAGCGAAGGAAACGGTCGAAGCGTCGAGGTTTTACTGACTCTTTTAGAGGGATAGGAAAGTTTCCCGCATGCGGGAGACGTCGGGTTCGAGGCCGGTGAACAGGCGGAAGGCATCGACGGCTTGGTGGATTGCCATGCGGGTTCCGTCGAGGGTTTCGCAGCCGAGGGCACGGGCGGCTTTGAGAAGTTCAGTTTCGATGGGCATGTACACGACGTCGCCAACCCAGTGATCCTTGGTGAGGCAGCTGACATCAAAGGCGGTGCCGGGGTGTGCTGGCATTCCCATGGGGGTTGCGTTGACTACTCCGTCGGCGGCGGCGATGACGTCTTCGATGCCGCGGGCGTCTACTCCCACGACGGCTTCACGGCCGACTGCGTTGTTGATGACATCTGCCAGTGCCTGCGCGCGGGAAGTGTCGAGGTCAGCGACCTGAAGTTTCTGGACACCGTGGGTGACCAGGGCGTATGCCACTGCGTTTCCTACGCCGCCGGCGCCGACCTGCACGACGGAATCGAGCTTGGCGTTGGGGAGGCCTTCTTCCATTCCGCGGCCAAATCCGGAGACGTCGGTGTTGTGGCCGGTGGTGTGGCCGTTGGCGTCGATAACGACAGTATTCACTGCGCCGAGTTGGGTGGCTTGTTCGGAGACTTCGTCAAGCAGGGGTAATACTGCTTGTTTGTACGGGTGAGTGATGTTCAGGCCGTTGAAGCCAAGGTAGAGGGCGGCGTCGAGAAGCGTCTTTAAATCTTGCCCGGAAGCACGCGACCCAAGCGTGTCGATGCGCCTGTACACGGTCGCACGTCCCTGCGCGAGGCCTTCCGCCTCGTGCATTGCGGGGGTGCGCGATAGGTCGAGGCCCTGGCCGATTAGGCCGAGGAGAATACTGTCGTTCATATTTTTTGGGCTTTCTACTTTTTGAGATTTGCCAGGATATCGACCGCGAAACGGTAACCCTGGATGCCAGCGCCAGCGATAACGGAGACCGCGGCGAGGGAAATGTAAGAATGGTGGCGGAACTCTTCACGGGCATGCGGATTGGAAATGTGCACCTCAACGGTAGGAAGCTCAGACGCCTTCACAGCATCCAAAAGCGCCACCGAAGTGTGAGTCAGGCCGCCGGGGTTAATCACGCAACCGATGTGGGTGCCGCGAGCGTTGTGCAGCGCATCGATTAGCTCACCTTCGTGATTGCTCTGCAGCGCCTCAACCTCAAGGCCGTGCTTCGCAGCCTCAGCGGTTGCCAGCGCGACGACGTCTTCCAAGGTGTCGTGTCCGTAAATGTCAGGCTCGCGTTTGCCCAGCATGTTCAGGTTTGGGCCGTTGAGGAGGAGAATTTTTCCAGGCATTTTAGGTTCCTTTTCTAATTGTTGTTGGGGATCTAGTTCGGGATGCTAGTTTGGGATGCTAGTTTGGGATTCCCCGCTCGAGGTCCCGCACCTCACGATACTGCGCCGCCAACCGCACCGGAGCGTTTGTTTCGCCCCAACCTGCAAAACCGCCGCGGCGTTCCACCACTTCGAAGAACAGCGTGCCCAACGTGCGGGTGTAAAAGTGGAGGAATTCGCCGTTCTCGTCGCGGTCGTAAAGCAGGTGGTTTTCCTTGAGTGTGTCCAAGAATTCCTGTGGCAAATCAAAACGCGCCTGCACATCGTCGTAGTAATTCTCTGGGACGGGCAAGAAATCCAGGCCCCGTTTGCGCGCACGTTCAGCCACCGCCACGATGTCCGCCGTGGCCAACGCAATGTGCTCCGGGTAGGCTGCGTTGAGGAAATCTCCCTGCTCACCGTCCTCCGGCGCCACGCTGAGCAGCAACCGCACCGCATCATTCGGCGAACGCATCACCTGATTGCGCACCAAACCAATTGGGCTCGGGAACTCATCCTCACGCACAGTCTCCAACGCCATCAGCGCGGTGTAAAACAGCACTGCCTCATCAAAATGTTGCCACGGCTGGGCGAAATTGACGTGGTCGATGGCTTCAATAAGACCAGCTTCTTGCTTTTCGACGCCGAATTCCGGCAGCCACTCGGGCATTCCATCGGGGCTCGGCCCCGCGAAAAACAGCTCCACCCCATCCGGTGCGTACACACCTTTTAGGTCAACTTCGCCCTCGATGTGGGGACGATCAATTGTCTGAGCCCGCAGCAATTCCGCACGGGCATGAGCAGCTTCTGGATCGGGGGTGTCAAAGCCCATCGCAGAGATCGTGGTTGGAGCCCCAGTAGCCCCACGGTCACACACCACAATGCGCACATCGCCCTGGGTCCATACCTGGTAATCCTGCTTACTGCAGTGATGACCACCCAAGCGGAAACCCAATTGATGAAGAACCCGAATGGTCTCACCCAAACGACCCGTGGCGATCTCAATGAAATCAACGCCTTCAGGTTCCGCGACCTCAGGAAGTGCACGCAGCTCTAGTGCGCTTGGACGATCCTCAGCACTTAGCGCATGCCAAGTCTGATCTTCTAACCAACGCAAAGAACGCAATCCATCAATCGCGGTGCGGCCAACCTCAGCCTTGCGGAAAGAATCATTGAAAATCTCCAAAGAAATCGGGCCATCATAACCCGTCTTGGCCAGATGAACCATGAATTTCACCAGATCGAAATCGCCTTCACCAGGGAAAACACGGTGGTGACGCGACCAGGACAAAATGTCCATGCTCAGCTTCGGTGCATCCGCCAACTGAACAAAGAAGATCTTCTCCGCAGGGATGTTCTCCACCTCGTCGGTTTCCCAACCACGGGAAAGAATATGGAACGTATCCAAGCAGGTTCCCAGCGCCTTGTGATTCACCTTCTCCACAAGTGCATGCGCATGCTCAAAATCATTGACAAACTTGCCCCACGCCAACGCTTCATAAGCAATCTTGACGTTGTACTTCTCAGCCAAATCGGCTGCACGATGCAACTGCTCCGCGAAAAGGTCATCATCATTGATGGTCGCGGTGCCCACATTGGAACACAACAAGATCATCTCAATGCCAAGCCTGTTCATCAGCTTGAACTTCTCTTCCAAGCGGTGCAGATTCTTCAGAAACTGCTCTTCTTCCACACCTTCAAAATCTCGAAACGGCTGGAACAGATCCAGGGTTAATCCCAAATCCTGAGCCCGCTGACGAATCTGCTCTGCTGAATGCGGGGAAACCACCAAGTCCTGCTCGAAAATTTCCACACCATCAAATCCAGCATCTGCAGCTGCGCGCAGCTTTTCAGCAAGAGTTCCGGACAAACAAACAGTGGCAATGGATGTACGCATGTGGTCAAAGAGTCCTTTTGGTTTTACTGAGCCGCGAGTTGGGCCTCGGAGGCTTTGCTTGCGGCTGCCAGGTCTGCGGCCTCACCACGAGCAGTATGCAGAGCATCGATCTCATCCAGAGTCAGAGCCTTGGTTTCCTTAGCGGTCATGGCAACCAGTGCAGAAATCACACAAACAACACCAACGAAGATGGACACCTTCATCCACTGGTCACCCTGATCACCAGCAAGCGCGGATGCGATAACTGGGACGAAACCACCAGAGACTGCGAAACCAATCTGAGTTCCAAGAGCCAAGCCGGTGACACGCACAGAGGTTGGGAACATTTCTGCGTAGAACGCTGGCCACACGGCATTACCCATGGAGTACAGCAGACCAGACATCAACACGCCCATGAAGAAGATCATGGTCCAATTGCCGGAGTAGATAGCTCCCAGGTAACCGTTCATGGCCAGGCCACCACCAATGGCACCCATGATGAACACTGGTCGGCGACCAATGCGGTCAGCCAGCATGCCGGACAAAGGAATCGCAATCAGTGCAACCAAGTTCGCAACAACTGGAACCAGCAAAACAGTTGAACGATCCAGGCCAACAATGTTGGTGGCGAACGACAGTGCCCACACAGTAAACACAATGTTCACGGAGTTGATCATCGCAGCAATAGCAACGCGAGCAACCGCCGCCTTGTGGTAACGCAAGGTCTTAGCCAGTGGAGATGCTGCGCCTGCAACTGCTTCCTTGTTTTCACGGAATGCTGGTGGCTCTTCCAGTCCACGACGGATGAGGAAGGCAACCAAAACAACAGCAGCGGACAGCCAGAACGGAACGCGCCAACCCCATGACATCAAAGCATCTTCGCTCAGGAACAAGGTGAATGGGATAAACACTCCGGTTGCCAGCAAGGTACCGAACTGGGTTCCGTGAAGAGTCCAGCTAGCAGTAAATGCGCGGTGACGCTCATCGGCGTGCTCCAAAGAAACGGAAATCGCACTGGACTGCTCACCGGATGCAGACAGTCCCTGGATCACACGGCACAGCACCAAAAGTGCCGGAGCCAAGTAACCGACCTGATCAAATGTTGGCAAGCAGCCAACTGCAAAGGTGGATGCTCCAATCAGGAAGAGGCACAGCATGAGGACAAATTTACGTCCGTAACGGTCACCTAATGGACCCATGATCAGCGCACCAAGAGGGCGAACCACATAAGCAACGCCCACGGTACCCATCGCAGCCAAAATTGCGATGCCTGGTGAAGTATCAGCTGGGAAGAAGAGGTGGTTAAGAACCAGCGCTGCAGCGGTTCCGTAAACAGCGAAGTCGTAGTATTCGAGAGCTGAGCCGATCCAGCTGGATAGTGCTGCTCGCTTGGGCGTCTTGCCCGGAGTTGTTTCGGAGTGAGTTACACCCTGAAGTTGTTCGCTCATTGTCGATCCTGTTCATCGAAGGTTCCAGCAACAGTTTCTGTCTGCAGTCCTGTTGCCAGTTAGGGGCTGGTTGTATAAACCGATTGAAATTGTAGGTAGTGCTTTGAAGTTCTAAATTCTGCCAATTGTGTTGGCGTCCCTACTTTTAACTTCTCAGAAGGGGTGGATGTATGACCCTTTCCCTGAACTCTAAGCAATTGTGACCTATAGTACAAATGCATAAACATTAACCGTGATATCCATCTCTTGCATACCGGCCGAAAGGTTTAGCACACATGCACCTCAATCAGCTCGAATTTTTCATCGCAGTAGCCCAACACGGACAGATCAACCGCGCCGCCGAAGAACTCCTCATTTCCCAACCCGCTCTCAGCCGACAGATCTCCGCACTTGAAAAATCCGTCGGTGCCCCACTTTTCGAACGCCATTCCCGCGGTGTCTCCCTCACAAAGGCAGGAGAAATCCTCCACGAAGAAGCCCTCCGAACGCTTAGCAGGATGCAATCAGTAGTCGATGAAATCCAATCCGGTGAACACCTCATCACCAGCATCAACATCGGAGTTCCCCCTGGAATCCCCATCGACTGGTTGCGCTGCCAACTCATCGATTTAGGCCCCGAGACCCGCATTTCACTGATCGAATCCCCCACCGATGATCAGCTAAAACTTCTTAAACAACGAGAACTCGACATCGCCCTTTGTCGACGCCAAAGCGAGGCCTTTGCCACCACACTTGTCCACGAACAAGAACTGGGAATCGTGGTCCGAAAAGACTCCGAACTTCACCAGAAAATCGCTGGCAGAGACAACGCCACACTCTTCGATCTTGAAGGGCTTCGAGTCCTCGCACACTCCCGCGGTGAAGTAAGAATTCAGGAAGAAATCCTCAAAAACGCCATGCTCGCCGCAGGAGTTAATGCCACGTGGATCTTCCGAAAATTTGGGCAATATAGCTCACTGATCGCCGACCTCGTCCACGCAGATGTCGCCCTCACAACCGAAGAATCCGCAGGAACCAACTTCCCCAGCTGGCAATGGGTCCCCATCGAAGGCGAAGACGCCTCCGGAAATGACCTTGTTGTTCGCACCTGGATCACCTGGAACCCCCAACCCACCCCCGCGGTGAAGGCCCTGATCCAGAAATTTATTGACGGAAACTGAGTTCTAAACAGCCGCCATGAGCTCATCCGCATAGCGATGGGCATCTGGTGTGGAAATGACAATGCGATCGATACTGATGTTCTCCAGCTCAATGACCAAACCAGGTTCATTCTTTCGGCACATGCTGAACTCATTTTCCGAAAGAGTTTCATTGACATACGCATGAGTGCCAGCCACAAAGACCCCCGGAATACGCAAACGACCAGTGTGCTTAATGGGACGGTCAACTGAACTGATGACATTGTCTACAACCTGAATGTTCCGGATTGCTTTCCGAGGAATCCTCAAATGGCTACGCCTAGCACTCAACTTCTCCCACCATGACAAATGAACAGTCACGATACGATTATTGATTCTCAACTCAGCCACAACGATCAAGCTCTTTTCTGCCGACTGTGCGGCGGTTAAACGACCCCACCAATTGTGGCATGTAACGCCCCCAAATACCTGCGAGTCACATAAGTATTCCCAAACAATTCACTTTAAGAGGTCACCATCTCCAAAACAGGTCCACATATGGATGACGCCTGTTTGTGGCCTTAAAAACGATTCTAGAGGGGCTTCAATTTGTTACGAGTGAGACAGGTGTGATTCCTGTAGGTTTGCTGATCAACTTTTCGCCCTAGGCGCTCGAAAACCTTTTAAATCGAACGAATTTTTGCATTACGGCCAATGATTAGCGCAAATTCTCGATCGAAATCGGCCTTTTCCCTTTCTGTTTAGCTGAATGTGAAGCAGTCAAAACCAGCTAAGGAGACAATCCATCATGACCGTGAACATTCCCACCGTCGACACAGCAGAGCTCACCCCGGAGCAAAAACGAGACCACGTCATCGCCTACCTCTCCCGCCCCCACGGCACGAAAGGTAGATACCTCGCCCAGCACAACCTGTCAGCATCAACGATTGCGACATGGCGCAGGGGCCTGGCCGATGGTGATCTTGAACGTGGGCTGATTCCACGCCAGACTGGACGCATGACCTTCAAGGAAGTCCGCGAAAACATCGCACTGCGCGCCCAGCTCGAAGAAATGCAAGCCAAGCTCGACGCCTCTGAGGCGCGGAATAATTCTTCCGACACAACGATTGCGAAACTGAAGAAAAACAATGAGGAGCTCCACACCGCAATTGATGCGTTGGGAAAAGCTATCGCGATAATGCACAAGGATGGCGCGGAATAAGACGAGGAGGCGCAACACTATCCACATCACAGCGCAGCATGTATCAGAGCAACCTTGATCTTGAAGAGCACCTGATTAGCTGTCTACGCCGAAGCGGGTATTCCAAAAAGAATGCACTTGCTGTTCTAGGGCTATCGGAATCTAGTTACTACTACCGACACCATCCCAGGCCGCGGGTGAAAAACCCGATCCCGCATACTAAGCGCAGTGGGTCTAAACGCATCAGTGATGCTGACCGCGCCCAGATCGCCGTGCTGCTGTCTGCCGGGTTTGAGCAGGGGTTGAGTGTGCGACAAATCTATTACCAGCATCTTGATAGTGGCGAGCGGCTTTTAGCTGGTGAGCGGATGTTTTACCGGATTGCGCAGACCTTGCGTGATCCGGTGGTTAAACCTGCGCGACGTACTCGTGAACCAGCAACTGTGCCGACGGTGACAGCGACAGGTCCTGGTCAGGTGTTTGTGTGGGATGTGACGTGGGTGAAGGGATCACATACGCGGGTGTTGTATGCCTTGCATGTGGTGATGGATTTGTTTTCCCGCAAGATTGTGGGGTGGACGTTGCAGTCACGTGAAGACAAAAATGTGGCTGTCATGTTGATCGAGGAGACGATCAAGCAGGAAGGTTTAGGTCGTGTTGAGGTGGTGCATTCCGATAACGGTTCAATTATGACGAGCAAGGATATGGCTAGGATGCTTGAGCGTTATGGGGTGGAGCAGTCGTTGATTCGGCCTGGGGTTAGCAATGATAATCCGCATTGTGAGTCGGTGAATCATACGATTAAGCATCATCGTTTGGGGTTGGAGGTTTATGATTCGATCACTGATGCTGATGAGAGTTTGGGGTTGGTGATTTCGGCGTATAACACCACGGATTATCACAGTGGGATTGCGAATTTCATTCCGGAGCAGGTCTTTGATGGCAGTTGGGTGTCTACCGCGCAGCAGCGTCGGGGTGTGTTGCGGCGTTATTATGCGGCTCATCCGGAGAGGTTTCATCGTCCACCGAGGGTGAAGGTGCCGGCGCGGAAGGTGAGTATTAATGCGAGTCGGGTCGGTGATGAGTATCTGTTGATTGAGTGATCAGTATCTGAGAAATCCTACGTCATTCTTCACATTTACTTGACAGGCCGCGTTTCCTGCGGATCCGGGACGAATTTTCCCGGCCAGCACACCCCAGGACCCGAGGGCCCTGAAACCGATTCTTTCGGGGCAGCTGAGAGGTTCCAGAGCAAGGATCCACCACATTCCCCAAGGGAACTATGGTGGATATTCGCACATTTTTTCGCTACGCCCTCAATATGGAAATTTCGGGCCCTAATTAGCTGCGGTCGCCGAGCAAATTGGCGGCTCCGGCGTCGATAAGCTGTTGTGCAACGAGCTCGCCGAGCTCTTCTGGGCGGGCGCCGTCACCTTCGGCGGAGAATACCAGCTGGTCAGAGCCGTCAAGTGCGTAAACGCCGGCGGTAAGAGTCATGGTGTCGCCGGAGTAGCCGTCCAGGGTGGCGTGCGCTGCGACAGGCGCGGTACAGCCAGCTTCGAGGCGGTTGAGCACGGTGCGTTCTGCAACCGCGGAGACAAACGTGTCGGCATGCATCAGCATGTTGAGCGCGCGGACGGTTTCGGTGTCGTCGGCGCGGCATTCGATCGCAAGTGCGCCCTGTGCGGGGGCGGGCATGATGATGTCGGCGTCGAAAACTTCCGTTGCGCGGTCCTGCATGCCGACGCGGGTGAGGCCTGCGTAGGCGAGCATCACGGCGTCGAGTTCACCGGAGGTGACCTTGCCCATGCGGGTGTCAATGTTTCCGCGCAGTGGGAGAATCTCCAGGTCAGGGCGGATTGCCTTGAGCTGGGAGATGCGTCGAGGAGCGGAAGTTCCCACCTTTGCGCCTTCTGGAAGCTCAGCCAGAGTCAGGCCGTCGCGGGCGATAAGGGCCTCGCGGGAGTCCGCACGAGTTGGCACGACCAGGTGGAATCGAGGATCGGCGGCGGTCGGTAGATCCTTCATGGAGTGCACAGCCACATCGCATTCACCGGAATGCAACACATCGCGCAGCGCCTGGGTGAACACGCCGACGCCGATACGCTCGACTGGGGACATATTGACATCACCAGGGGTGGTCACGATGTGCAGTTCAGCGTCGCGTCCGTAGTGTTTCAGCTGGTCGCGGATGGTGCCAGCTTGGGTAGTGGCAAGTTTGGATCCTCGGGTACCAATTTTTAAGGTCATGTTACTCCCTCGTTTGTGTGGCAGAAGGTGCGTTCACGAATGCGACGATACCCGCATCCGGCAGTTCTGACGCGTTGACGGACGTGGTTGCCGGTGCTGCGGTGCTCGCCAGCGACTCCAAGCCGAACAGCTCTTGCAGAGCTGAATCATAAGAGATGCTGCCGGACCGGGCCGCCAGTTCCTTGACGCGCACAGTGGGTTCATGAAGAAGCTTATCGACGACCCGTCTCACTGTTTTCTCCACTTCCCCCCATTCCGCCTCGGAAATCCCGGGGGCACGTTGGCGGAGTCGATCCAATTCATCGCTTCCCACCGACGCGGCCTGCCTGCGCAACGCGGACACAGCCGGAACGATATCGCGAATGCGCTGCTCAGAGGTGAAAGAATCCAACTCTTCCCGAACAATCGCCAAAGCTTCTTCCTCGCTTGGCGCCATGCCCGATCCACCCTCACGGGAGGCCTTGTGCAGGCGTTCGATGTTCACCAAATCAACGCCCGGCAGATCCGCACAAGCATCATCGATGTCTCGTGGCATGGACAAATCCACCAACATCAACGAAGCACCTTCTGGAATATCCTCAGGCTTCACGGTGAAATCATCCGCTCCCGTGGCGGAAACTACCAGTTCAACGCGATTGTAGGCGGAAGCTCGCTGATCGTATTCCACAACCTCTGCAGGAACTCCGGCTTCTAGGGAATGCTCCGCAAGCCTTTCTGCACGTTCCAGAGTGCGGTTGGCCATGATCAAGTTGGAAATTCCAGCGCGACCAAGGTGAGTGGCTGCAAGAGAACTCATCGCGCCAGCGCCCAACACCAAGGCTGTCTTGCCAGATAGTGGGGCTTCTGCCTCCGAATCAAGACCCATCTGCACCAACGCGCGATCCACAGCGAAAGACACCATCGATGCACCAGCATCATCAATGGCAGTCTCCGAATGCACGCGCTTGCCGGTATGCAGCGCGGTCTGGGTAAGTGAATGCAAAGCAGGACCGACAGAACCATATTCATTAGCTGCTTGGTACGCAGTGCGCACCTGACCAATGATCTGCTGCTCACCCAACACCATGGAATCCAACCCGGAAGTCACCACCAACATGTGTTCAGCAGCAGCATCGGCGTAACGGACATAAAGATATCCGCGCAAAGTTTCAATATCTACGCCACTTGCCTCATGGAGAACCTCCACCACATCATTAACACCAGTATGGAAACTGCTAGTGACGGTGTAGACCTCCAGGCGGTTACACGTAGAGACAATGAGGGCCTCGCTTAACGACGCCCTACCCAGGAGTGCTTGAGTTGTTTCACCACGTACTGAATCATCCATGCTCAGACGTTCAAGAAGCGACACAGGCGCAGACCTGTGCGACATCCCTACGATGAGTACACTCACCATTCCACCCGACTTTCAACGGAGCCTTTGATCCACCAAAAGAATGAATCCTAGTTGATTAAAATACGGTAGCTTTCATTCGCGGACATCACAACAAAGCATTGGCTAACTCGTCGTTATCCACTTCCCAACATGCGAACTCTTCATCATCTACCAAAATGACTGGCACGCGATCACCGAATTCCAGTTTAAGGCTCGCATCTTGATCAACATTTCGCTCAGTGAGTTTAATTCCGGCAGCCTCAACAATCGGCAAAATCTGGGCCTTTACCCGAACACACGAGCCACAATTGTCCCGAACAATGATCTCCACCGAATGGCCCATGGTTGCGCCCACTCCCTCACATTTCACTACCCTTCGCGAGCGTATCCGCCCCGAAAGCTTTACCATGGATACGATACTCAATGGAGATATCCATTATCGGTTTGGCGTCTGTGCGCTCATGAACCAGGAAGGTTTTTGTTTGTCTCATGAGCTCTGAAGGAAGAAACCACAACTGGGACTACGCCGCCATCGGCACCCCAGAGGATTTCCTCGCCAGCTGGAGCGCATCCCGCGGAAATCTACGACGCTTTTTCGAAGACCACGCAGCCGCCCCCATAAACGATGCCGCCCAGCGCCAAGCAGGTGAAGCCGCAGCAACCCAAGCCGTCGCAGCGATCTACGGCATGGAGCTCAACGAATTCAACGCAGGTGTCGACGCCGTCGCCGGCGCCATCGAATCTGCCGGCGCCATCCACGTCAGCATCCCCGATCCCGATGTCCCCCAAGATGTCGGAGCCGCAGCATTTTTCGACGTCGACAACACCCTCATCCAAGGCTCCTCCCTCATCGTTTTCGCCCAAGGACTCTTCCGGAAGAAATTCTTCACCATCAAAGAAATCCTCCCCGTGGTGTGGAAACAAGTGAAATTCAAACTCACCGGCTCCGAAAACGCCGAAGACGTCTCCCGCGGCCGCGAACAAGCCCTCGAATTCATCAAAGGCCGCCCCGTCCAAGAACTAGTTGACCTCTGCGAAGAAATCGTCGACCAACGCATGGCCGACAAAATGTGGCCCGGCACCAAACAACTCGCCGACATGCACATCGCCGCCGGCCACCAAGTCTGGCTCGTCTCCGCAACCCCCGTCCAACTCGCCCAAATCCTGGCACAACGCCTCGGCTTCACCGGAGCGATCGGCACAGTCGCAGAAGCAAAAGATGGAGTATTCACCGGCCGACTCGTCGGCGACATCCTCCACGGACCCGGCAAAAGACACGCAGTCGCAGCACTCGCATCCATCGAACAACTCGACCTCACCCGATGCACCGCCTACTCCGACTCCATCAATGACCTCCCCATGCTCTCCATGGTCGGCACCGCCGTCGCAGTAAACCCCGACTCCAAACTCCGCAAAGAAGCCGAAACCCGAGGCTGGGACGTCCGCGATTTCCGAAGCATCCGCAAAGCCACCCGCGAATACGGAATCCCCGCCCTGGTCACCGCCGCATTCAGTGTCGCCGGCTGGAGACTACGCCGCCGATGGAGAAAACAATAACGCACAGGAGCCGTTTTAAGAGGTCCGAATTCTCCGATGGGGTTAGTATGGGTTTCGGCGTTTCAAGCGCTTAAACGCCAATCTGAGAGGTCATGATCTCTGGGTTCCTCGCTGCTGTTTCGAGCAGACTGCCGTTTTAAACCAAAACTACCTGGGCCAAGCCGGTCCTTGGTCTCATTTGCACATTTCGCGCTCGCTGCCAGGGGTTTGTGAACCAGGGGGGCGATAAGAACACGTGCTAACTCAAGCACTTAACAGCGACGCTACACCACCAACCCTCTCCTGTACAGACCCATCATCACGCGCACCATTAAGACGCACCACACCAGCAACTTCCTGAACCACCGGCTGTCCCACATACCGCTGCGGGAACTGCCGGTAATGGGCATCCAACGCCTGCACACGCAACCGATGCACCGCCCTCCAACTACCATCAAACACCGACTGTGGAGTATGCCCAGCCACACCAGAATGCGGATGAACCGTGTTGTAATACACCACAAACTCCTCCACCCACACCCGGGCCTGATCCATCGATGCAAACACCTTCGGATAAAACGGCCGATACTTCAACGTATGAAACACCGACTCCACAAACGCATTATCATCACTCACCCGCGGCCGAATCAACGACAACGCCACACCATGATCCGCTAACAACCGCCGCACCCTCGTCGATGTCATCGCCGACCCATTATCCGAATGCACCGTCACCACACCCGGATTATCCGCTAACACCTGCGTTAACAACTCCACCGCGGTGGAGGTATTTTCCGTCGGCGCGACCTTCGCCCCAACAATCTTGCGGGAAAACAAATCAATCGCCAGATGCAACGCATAGGTCTTACCACGTACCAGCGACGGCAAGAACGTCACATCCCAACACACCACCTGACCAGGCTGTGTTGCTTCCAACCTCGGCTTAACCCGTGGCGTTGGTGATCGTTTCACCGGGGACAGGGCATTGACTCGGTCTTTGTGTAACAACTTGTGCTGCTTGGCAACACGCCACCATGTACGTAGTGATGCGCGGTAGATGCCTTTGTTAAACAACATGTTAAACACCCCACTAACGCTCAGTTGTGGGTACGCGGTGATCGCATCAACAATGAACTGGCGTTCGTGTTCTGCCAACGCTTGACGCACCGACGACACTGCTGGCTCCTTCCCCTGCCAAGGCTCTGGTGTGGGTTCCACACCAGGTGCTGCTAGTTCCACACCAGGTGCTGTTGGTGCTGGCACGGCCTGCAGGACAGGTTTCGGTGCAGGACAGGGACGCGGCTTGTTGCGGTAATACGCCGTTGATTTCGACAGCTTGATCAGCCGTAATGCCTTGTTATGGCTCAGCCTGGCACAGGTGGTGAGATCTGTGATCAAGGTGTTTTCTTCCTTGAGTCCTTGATCAAAGGCGCGTTGCTCATCCACGTTTAGGTGGCGTCCTCCTCGTCTAAGCCCTCGCCAGGATTGGGCCTGGTCCCAATAGCTTTTCCCAAGATATCGATCACCATTTGATTCTGATGGTCTTTTTGCTTGTAGTGCGCGAGTTCTTTCTTCAGCGCTGCGATTTCTTTGAGGTACTCGTTTTCCATGATCGTGGCTCTTTCTAGTTGTTGGGCAATCATGTGGCGTAGTCGAACGATTTCGACCACGGTTCGGGTGGTCATCAACCCGATCTTGCGGGGTGAGATATCAGCGTCTAAGTCCCCGTCGGTCATAGCGGCGCACCAGGCCATGATGGTGTGCTTACGGAGTTGGTAAAACGTGAGGAATTGCTGGCCCTGACCGTGTGGTTGAGCTAAGTATCCTATGACCAGGTCACGTTTGTCATCAGCCGTTAGTGTGGTGACATCGTCGACTGGGGTGGTGCGTTCGATCCCGAAGCGGTGGGCATCATCAAAAGCATGGGGAAGCCGGCTGAAGGTGCTTATTGCTGCTAGCCAGGTTCGAACGGTGCAGTGGCCGATGTTGTTGGCTGTGAGGAAGGGCTGGCGGTAGCCGTGCGGCAGGGTGGTGTAGATCCGCATGAACTCGAGTCGTGTTTGTGGCTCGTAGTAGCGTCGCCCGTTGGCGGAGATTCGATCTGGTGGGAAGATCGGCCACTCGATGCTGTGTGGGTCCGGCGCCGGTGGTAGCTGGGGTGCTGTGGGGGCAGGGGCCGGGGGCTGTGGGATCTGGGGTAAGGCTTCGGGACTGATCAGATCCAGGTAGTCCTGAAGGACTGAGAAGGGGATGGACATGATGAACTCCTTGCTAAGGATGGTGGTTCACCACTGACCTGACACTGAGAGTTCGAGGCGGCGAAACTGCAGATTCAGACCAAAAGCTCGCCCACAGCAGTGCTCCTTGGTTCAATACGCACGTTTTCCAAAACCCCAGCACCCGAATCGCTTTCCCAGGGAGTTTGAGACCCCCGAACCCACAAAGAACCCACAAAAAATCCCAAACGCACCCCACCCAAGACACAAAAAAGCACCGCCCCGAAAGGCGGTGCTAGTTTGAAGCTCAATTGAAGGCTTACTTGCCCAATTTTCTACGCTGGACACGAGTACGGCGCAGCATCTTGCGGTGCTTCTTCTTGGACATGCGCTTGCGGCGCTTCTTGATGACAGAACCCATTACGGTTTCCCTCGCTTAAATCGATGTTGTACGTACAAAACCTGCCAGCACTTTTTGCCGAAGTGCACTTTCGGATCGCGAGCAAAAATCTAACCCGCGTGCTACACCATCGGAAGTATCCGCGATGGCATTTCCAAGGGTGTGCGCTGGCACGATTTTTCCATCTTACCTTTAAGACTATTGAGCACCAAAAACACCTCAAAAACACCTCAACAAAACCCCAAAATCATCATGCCGGGCGAACAAACAGAAAAACCTCTCTACGTCACTTTCGGAGGTGTTATCCGGGAGTTACGTGGAGAGGTTTTTGCTGTTGTGGAGTCTAGCCAGCCTCGTAGAAGGAGGAGTCCAGGTACTCGTTGACAGCTTTCTCGTGGACACGAAATGATCGTCCCACGCGAACTGCCGGGAGTTCTCCGGAGTGAACCAATCGGTAGACAGTCATTTTGGAGACGCGCATGATTTCTGCGACCTCGGCGACTGTCAGGAAGGTTCCGTTATCTTCTCTAGCCATATATATCATTACCCTTCAGCAATTCGCGCGCTGCGGGCTTCCCCTCCGCAGTACGATCACGCTTTTGCCTGGTTCAGCTTAGCGTGATTTGTGTGAATAGTGCGACAATTGTTGTTTAAACACGCGGGTGTTTCGCCCGTTATTAATAGTTTCAAATGTGAATCTGCAGGTCATTGGAGTTGGTGGAAGAAAAACGTTTTCGTGAATTTCTTCCTAAACAACGAGCTGATAACGGGGAAATAACGGTTTCTAGCGCTTTCCGAGTTCTTCAGATCGGTCGGCGCAGGCTTGGGCTGCGCGGTAGAAAGCGCCTCGGATTCCGCTTTCTTCGAGTTCTCGGATGGCTGCGACGGTGGTGCCTGCGGGTGAGGAAACGCCTGCGCGCAATTCTGAGGGTTCTTTGCCGGTTTCCTTCATCATGGTTGCAGCACCTTCGAATGAGGCCACAGCGAGCTTTTTAGCGGTAGCGCGGGGCAGGCCTAGGTTCACTCCTGCCTCAATGAGCGCTTCTGTCACAAGGAACAGGTATGCAGGGGAGGATCCGGACATCGCAGTGACGGCGTCGATGTCTGATTCTGCGACTTCGAGGACGTCTCCAACGGTGCTCAACAGGTCCTTGACTTGTTCCAACTGTTCCGCGTCGACGTAGCGGCCTTTGGTGACAGTCGACATGCCCTTGCCTACGAGCATTGGAGTGTTCGGCATGACGCGCACGACGGGGAGCCCCGCAGAGGCGCTTTCTTCCATGGCGGCGATGCTGATGCCTGCGGCCATGCTGACCACAACACTTTGTGCGGAGTTGTTATCCAGAGTGCCGGTGATTTCGGAGAGCACTTCGACGATAAATTTCGGCTTTACGCACAGGAACACCACGTCGGCTTCGTCTGCGGCTTGGGAATTATCCGTCATGTTGAGGATGCCGTAGCGGTCACGCAGCTCTTGGCCGCTCTTCCGAACGGTTGGTGACGCGAATATTTTGTGGATTCATGTTGGCCGCGATCAAACCTGAGACTAAAGCCTCGCCGATTTGTCCGCCGCCGATTACAGCAATTGTTGTCATGGTTCCCACACTGCCACTAACCACCCCTGTTTTGCAGCAGCGGGGGCCCAAAACGACAAATTACATGACGATTGCCAGCGGCCCGAACGTCATGACCAGGCCCACGATGCCTGCGAGAACCATGCTGAAACCATCACGTGAGGTGCGCAAAGCGTGGATGATGCCCACCATTCCCAAGGTCACGCCGACTGCCAGAACAGCGACGATCCACTTGTTCAGGCGCTCCCACAGCATTTCAAAGCCGAGGAATACAACGACACCGAGAACAACTCCGACGATCGCCATCATGATGATCGCGAACACGGACATTTTGTTTTCTTGCTCTGGCTCCTCGTCAACGTCTTCCACCACAGCCATCTGCGTGGTGTCAGTGTTATCGACTTCCACCTCTGCAAAATCTGCCTTTACGGCAGTCTCCACATCGGCGTCCTTCTCCGCGCGCACTACGGGCGCCGGCTTGGCGCAACTGCCGGAACCACGGGGAACGCGCCCGTCGTCAAGCTAATTGGATCTTTTTCATCCACGATGCGCAGCACCATGGTTTCTTCGTTGCTCGGAGCCGGACGCTCAGGGGTTTCCTGCTTATCGACGTCGCCCTCCACCGAAGCCACTTCTACTTCTTCGGCGGGCTCAGGCTTGGGGGCCTCAACAACCTCAGGTTCTGCTGGTGCATCGATGGGCACGCTGGAGTGCTTGGACTCCGCGGGCTTTTCCTTAACGGCAGGAATGGAGCCGGTCAGCTCAGCAACGGATACGCCACCGTCTTCGATGCTGCGGCGCCTGCGTCGTCGGGGAGCATCGGTGGAGCGTCCCTCTTTCGCGGCACGCGCCATCAGCTCAGCGACTGTGAGTTTCTCTTCACTCATTTTCGCCAACTCCTTTCCGGGTAAATGTTACTCGAGTCCTTTGTCGATCCTGGTGAGGATCACACCTTCACGAAGTGCCCACGGACAAATTTCTACCTTGTCAATATCCAAAGCACGCATCGCAGCTTCCGCAACTAGCGCACCTGCCACGATCTGATGTGACCGATCCGAGCTGATACCTTCCAGCTCAGCGCGGTCCGCCGCAGTCATTCGTGAGATGAATGCGATCAACTGGCGCAGACCCGGCGCGGTGAGGGTTCGGGTGACGTGTGGTCCTGCGGATGAGGGCGCAGCACCAGTCAGTCGTGCCAGGGTGCGGAAAGTTTTGGATGTTCCCACTGCCAGGCGCGCGGGCCCTAGGGTGCGCATCTGGCGGGCGGGTTCTGCGAGTTCCGCATCGATGTAATCGCGCAGGAGGTTGATTTTCTTACGTGCCGGTGGATCGGTGTCGAACCAGTTGTGGGTCAAGCGGCCCGCACCGAGGTCCAGGGAGAACGCGAGGTCTGGGGATTCGTCGGTTCCGGAGGATAGTTCCAGGGAGCCGCCACCGATGTCGAGGTTAGTTATGCGCCCTGCGGACCATCCATACCAACGTCGAACTGCGAGGAAAGTTTGGCGTGCTTCGTCTTCACCGGAAAGGATGGACAGGCGGACGCCGGTTTCCTTCTCCACGTGGTCGAGCACTGCCTCGCTGTTGGTGGCGGAGCGGACTGCCGATGTAGCAAATGGCATCAGTTCAGCGCAGCCGAGCGTTTTCGCTAGGTCTGCTGCTTCCCCGACTGCTGAGGTGAGTTTGTTGATGCCCTTTTCGGAGATCGCCCCGGAGTCATCAAGAAGCTCAACAAGGCGCAGTGGGGTACGCCAATTGCTCATCGGGGTGGGGTGTCCACCGGGACGCGCGTCTACTGCAACTAGGTGGACAGTATTGCTGCCCACATCTAATACACCTAATCTCACACCTAAAGGTTAGACGGTCTAGGGTGGCAAAGTGTGAATCGGTCAAATTCTTCTTCGGTATTTTTAGGTTTCCCCGAGTCTTCGCCGGCGGCATCGATTCGTGCTGGGGAGGAACTCCTCTTGATTTCCCACGTGAATGGTATGAATTCACGGATCCAACTGATGTTGAGCATATATTTAGCATCGATTTAACCTGGCTTGAGTCTAATTGGAATTGCACCTTTGGTACCCCCGATTGTTTAGGTATTGATTCCGAAAACGCCGATGTGGGTTGTTGCGGCCACGGTGCATTCTTAGCGGATGAGACAGATCGAGATCAGCTTTATGATGCCGTTGCTCAGATGCCCGCTAAGTATTGGCAGCTACGCCCCGCCTCCACGGACTCGTTTTTAGCATCCGATGATGGCACCGATATTGAGCCGTGGCTGACATGGGATGAATTAGATGATGAAGACGGCAATCCCGAGCCCGCTTTGAAGACAACTGTGGTCAACGGCGCCTGTATTTTTGCCAACAGGGCAGGTTGGGAAACAGGCGCGGGGTGTGCGCTGCATCAGTGGGGCGTGGACGCAAATGAGGATCTAACCGTCGTCAAGCCTGAAGTTTGTTGGCAGCTCCCCTGCGCCGCCTGGAGGCCTGGGAAGAGCGCCCCGACGGGCAAGAAATCTTGCGCACCACAATTACTGAATACAACCGGCGGCTGGGGCAACGGCGGCGAGGATTTCGACTGGTACTGCACCACCTCTCCGCGCTGCCACACCAATGCCGAACCCATGTGGAAAACACAGGAAACAGAACTCCGTGCACTCATGGGACCAAACTCCTACGAAGTGTTACGTGAATATTTGGAAGCACGATCAGCCATCCCAGCACATTTGCGAGCCCAGCACCCAGCTTCTGCGAGTAACAATAATGAGACTCCTCGCGGTTAAACTTTAAGGAGTTCACCAAGGAGGAAAATTATCACCGTCTTAAAAACGGCTAAGGCTTTTCTAAATTCGCCGCTGCGCACCATCACGTGGCGCAGCGTTGTGGCGAATAAACTCCGCATGGCATTAACAGTGCTTTCGGTTGTGCTAGGAACCGCATTTTTGTGTGGCTCCCTCCTCCTCACACATTCCCTTGAAAGAACATTTTCCTCCATCGTTGATGCCGGCGTGGAGGGCGTTGACGTGGGCGTTATCGCGCAACAAAACAACCCCGACGGCGTACCTTTCTCCGTCATCGCCGAAATTGAGCAGTATCCGGAAGTCCGCGCCGTCAACATCATCGGCGACGGCCCCGGCATGCCCTCCGGCACCACCATGACCGGCCAATCCGCGCTGATCCTCACCGACTCCGACGGCAATCCCCTGCAAGCAGGCAGCTCCGGCACGCACCCGCTAGCCATTTATCCGCAGGGCGAGTGGGTCTCGCCCGAGCCAACGCTTATCGACGGCCACTTCCCCACCAAACCCGACGAGGTAGTTGTCAACGCTTCGGCGGCCAAACGTGGCGGGCTCTCCCTCGGTGATCACCTAACGATCGTCACACCCACCGAACGCATCGACGCCACCCTGTCTGGAACCTTCGAATCAAACACCGACGTCGCAGGCTGGGTCGGAGTCGGATTCACCCCACAGCGCTACGTCGAACTATTCACCAACGGCACCGACGCCAGCCAAATCACCATCGCAGTCAACGACGGCGCCGACCCCATGGCAGTCCGCAACCGCATCGGCAAAAACCACCGTGACCTCCTGCCCCTGCTGCCCGAGCAAATCATCGACCAAACCACCGGCGACACCGCCCGCCAACTGGAGTTCATGACCTACGTGCTCCTGGCATTCGCCGCGATCGCACTGATTGTTGGCTCGTTCATCATTGCCAACACCTTCGCGATGATCGTCGCCCAACGCACCGGCGAATTCGCCCTCCTCCGTTCCATTGGTGTCTCCACGTTCCAAATCGGATTCTCCGTGATTATGGAAGCAGTATTCGTCGGACTTATCGGCGGTTTCATCGGCATCGCAGTTGGCTTCGGAGTGGTCAATGCACTTGTCCAAGTGCTCAACCAATTCGGCGACACCCTCTCCTCCATCGACATCACCTCCAACGCCGGATCCTTCATCTTCCCCGTCCTCTTCGCCGTCACTGCCACCGTACTAAGCGCCATCTCCCCAGCTCACCGCGCCGGTAACCTCCCACCAGTCCAAGCATTCGAATCCTCCGATGCCCGCAGCGACGCCCTCGGAAGGATCCGCTTCCTCGTCGCCGCCGTCATGCTCACCCTTGGAATCAGTCTGACGATCGCAGGTGCCGTGGTATCCGCCATCAACGGAGATGAATTTAAAACAGAAACACGCCTCGCATTCATCGGCGCCGGACTTCTCTTAGTGTTCTTCTCACTCTCCCTGTCCGGTCCCGCACTGATGGTGGCAACCTCTCAGACTCTTGGCGTGGCGATAATGTCGCCGTTCCGAGCCGTCGGCAAGCTCGCACAACGCAACACCCTGCGCAATCCGCGACGCTCCGCAACCACCGCACTGGCCGTCACTTTGAGCGTTGGCCTCGTCGCCTGCGTTGGAGTCATCGGCGCCACCACCCGCGCCAGCGTCTTCGGGTCCATGGAATCCACCATCAAATCCCCATATGTCCTCGACAGCATCGGTGGCACCATGATCCCTGGACAACCCGCCGGCGGTTCAAGGTCACTGTCCATGTCCGCAGCCGTCGCACCGGAAATCGCACAAACCCGCGGAGTCGGCGAAGTGGGCACCCTCATGACCGGCAGCGTCCAAGTCAACGGATGGGACAACGAAAACACCACAATTTTCGACGGCGACCTCTCTCAGTTCCTCGACCTCGCAGTCCGCTCCGGCGACGCCTTCGACGACGAAACCCCCGGCGTCATGATCTCCACCACCTACGCCGACCAATCCGACCTCGAAGTAGGCGACACCGTCACCGTCAACCCCTACGGATCCGACGACGGCATCCGCGTCCCTATCACCGGCATCTACGCAGAAACCAACCTCGTCGGACACCTCATGGTCAACGCAGCCGCCACCAACCGAGTCCTCACCTCCGCGGACACCTATCACCGTTCCCAAATCTTCGTCAACGGCGACGGCTCCACCACCAACGAAGAACTCCGCGACATCCTCGTCGACGCCGTAGCCACCTTCCTCATCGTCCAAGTGAAATCCAAAGATGAATTCCGCGGAAGCCTCGGCACCCAAATCAACCAGTTGCTCGGCATCATCTACGGACTGCTCGCCCTGGCAGTGATCATCGCAGTCCTGGGAATCGTCAACACACTGTTCCTCTCCATCAGCGAACGCACCCGCGAAATCGGAATCCTCCGCGCCACCGGCGTCCAACGAGGACAAATCCGTCGCATGATTACCCTCGAATCAGTCATCCTCTCCATCCACGGCGCAATCCACGGACTCCTCCTAGGTACATTTATCGGCTGGGCAATCGTCAGTTGTCTCCGCACCCGAGGCATGGCACCCGTCGAATTCCCCTGGACCCAAATCGGACTCATGCTCATCTCCGCAATCATCATCGGAGGCATAGCAGCCCTCATCCCAGCCAACCGAGCCTCCCGAATCTCCCCTTTGGAAGCAATCAACTAACAGTCTGCATCGGCAACCTCCTCTTACGATCCGCATACTTCCGCTGAATCGCCACCCTGACCTGCTGAAAGAAATAATCCCACGCCTGCTGACTCTGCAAAATTTTAGAAGTCACCTCAAAAACATCCCACCCTGCATTCTTCAGAGCATTCTTCCGAAACGAATCCTTCGCCCTCTGCTCAGCGGTGTAATGCCACCCACCGTTATATTCCAACGCGACACCCCACACCGGATCCGCCAAATCTAAATAGAACCTTCTCCCCTCTAACTCCACACGAACCTGCGGCATAAAATTCCGGTGTCCCTGCATATGAAGACGCACCCGCAATCTCGATTCCGGTGGCGACTCCGCAAACTCATCCGTAAATTCCGCATGTTTCCGCAGTTCAGGAACCTTTTTGATCTCATCCTTCAAATCCGGACACTGCCTAATCAGATGATCGATCAACGCCACCTGATGCTCAAAACTATCGAGCCCGTGCAAACTAAACACATCCAAAAGTGCTTGGGAATCACTCACGAGCGTGAATTCCCCGCTACGCCTTAGATTTTCGGGGTTCTCGCGCCGAATGATTTTTCCGACGTTGGTTGTTTTTCTCGTGCGAGGCTCACCCGAAATGCTAATTATGGGCATCCAAGGGTCGTCGAATAGTTGATATCCTCTTCGATTCAATGCCGCATATCCCCTCAACACTCCTTGAAGGCATCTCTTTATGAGTGCTTGGGTGACTAAAACAGGATCATCGATCAGATCGTTCTTTAAATACACCGATCCTGAGATTTTGGTGAAGTGTTTGTAGAACTTCCACTTGGTTAATTCATGGGAGACTTCGTCGTAGGTTACTGGCCAGAGGTAGGAATTATTGTTGTCCATACTCTGGTTAGACTCCGAAGAAGTCCAAATGGTTCCAAGGCTCTAGAAGCCCGTTTAAAGGGTCGAGTTTTTCGAAGGAACGTTCCCCTAAAGTGGGTCACGGAAGCGCGTCTAACGGCCATACAGCGAGTCGACATTTTCAGGTCCAAGGCCAACTTTTCACCCCGACCAGACAGGCGTGCCCACGAATCCTCAAATCGAAACACTTGGGCAACTGGGACCGGTTTCGAAAGCGATAAACCAAACCAGAGTGCCCACCAACTCGGAAAACCCGAACCGCGGGCACGTGTGTCTGGTTTGCTGGCTTGGAGCCTCCCGATCAAAGCAAAAGTGAGCCCTAGCCTTAGCTCCCATCCAAAGAACCCTACATTTACGGCCCCTTAAAGCATCAACACTCTAGAAGCCCGTGTAAGCGGTCGAGTTTTTCGAAGGAACGTTCCCCTAAAGTGGGTCACGGAAGCGCGTCTAACAGCCATACAGCGAGTCTGGTTTTTGGGCCTAAGGCCAACTTTTCACCCCGACCAGACAGGCGTGCCCACGAATCCTCAAATCGAAACACTTGGGCAACTGGGACCGGTTTCGAAAGCGATAAACCAAACCAGAGTGCCCACCAACTCGAAAAACCCGAACCGTGGGCACGTGTGTCTGGTTTTAACTAAGTTGAGCGCCCAACAGGGCCTAACAGAGCCCTACAGCTCGAATTTGTAGCCCAATCCACGCACGGTCACGAGGTAACGAGGTCGAGATGGCTCTTCTTCGATCTTGGAACGCAACCTTTTGACATGAACGTCGAGGGTTTTGGTGTCGCCGACGTAATCTGCGCCCCAAATTCGGTCGATGAGCTGTCCGCGGGTGAGGACTCGGCCGGCGTTGCGGAGGAGGTACTCCAGAAGGTCGAATTCCTTCAGTGGCATGCTCACTGGTTCGCCACCGACGGTGACGGTGTGGGAATCGACGTCCATGCGGACGCCGCCTTCGAGGATTTGATCGTCAAGTGGTAATTCTTCGGCTTCGGTTTCAGTAACTCCGCGTCGGCGCAGGACAGCACGGATGCGGGCGATGAGTTCGCGGGAAGAATATGGCTTGGTTACATAATCATCGGCGCCGAGTTCGAGGCCAACAACTTTGTCGATCTCGGAGTCGCGGGCGGTGACCATGATGACGGGAACAGTGGATACGCTGCGGAGTTCTTTGCATACGTCGGTGCCAGACATGCCTGGGAGCATGAGGTCTAAGAGGACGATGTCGATTTCGTTGCGACTGAACTCCACAAGTGCGGTTGGGCCATCACCGGCGATGATGGTGTCAAAACCTTCTTTGCGAAGAAGAAAGGCCAAAGGATCTGCTAACGATTCCTCATCTTCAACGATCAGGATTGTCGTCATGATTTTTCCTTTCGGCGCCCAGATGCTTTGGACGCAGTCGTACGAATAGGTGAATCCAAACTAGGTCCCTGCTTAGATCCTGCCGGTTCCTTGGACTCTGGGTGATAAACGGGGAGTTCAAGTGTGAATGTGGAGCCTGTTCCAGGACGTGACCACAAACTAATACTACCGCCATGGTTGGCCATGACATGTTTGACTATCGCGAGGCCAAGGCCAGTTCCGCCGGTTTGGCGGGAGCGGGCTTTGTCGACGCGGAAGAATCTTTCGAAAACTCGGCCTTGGTCTTCGGGTGCGATGCCAATGCCGCGGTCGGTTACTCGGATCATGACCACGTCGTTTCGGATGCTTTGTGAAACGGAGACGGGGACTGATTTTGGTGAGTAGTTGATTGCATTGCTGATCAGGTTCGCCAGGGCTGTGACCAGCAGGGATCGATCGGCTTCTACCCAAACGCCGGTGCGGTCGCCGCGAATGATTTCGATGTTGGCGTTGTCGGCGGCGAGTTGGGTGCGTTCGATGGCTTCGCTGATGATGTCGTCAGCCTGGACGGGTTCCATATCAGGGAGTCGTTCGGCGCCCTGAAGTTTGGAAAGGGAGATCAGTTCGTTGATCATGTCGGCCATGCGGTGGGCTTCGCGGTGGAGCCTGGATCCGAAGTATTCGACTTGTTCTGGGTCGTCGGAGGATTCCATGAGGGCTTCCGCGAGGAGTGCCATGCCGCCGACCGGGGTTTTCAGTTCGTGGGAGACGTTTGCGACGAAGTCTCGGCGTGCCGATTCCATGCGCACGTTTTCGGATTCGTCGGAGGCATAGACGATCACGAAACGATCGTCGATAAGCGTTAAAGGCTTGACCACTGCCTGCACTGCGGTAATGCGACTACCCGGGCGCCGCGGATTGCGGTCTGGGTGGACGTCGAGTGAGTGGGTTTCTTGGTCTTGGAAGGCTTCCTGGGCGACGCGCCAAACGTTGCCGTCGACGGATCTTTCGTGGACGATGCCCAATTCGTGGGCGCGGCCGTTGGATAAGATGACGTCGCCGGTGCGATCGACAACCGTGATTCCCGTTGGGGAGCCTTGAATCGCCAGGTGGAGGACCTGCCCCACCGTGGTGACCTGATTTTCGGACAGGGTGACCGCGGACTTGTGGCGACGCATCCGATCTTTAATTTTCGTATACGCAGGTAGGGCGAGGCCCATGAGGACCACGCCCAATACGAAAGCAAGAAGAGTGCTCACCTACAAATAGCTACTTATTACCCTGGTTTGCTACTGCTGCTGCGCCGGCTGCTGCTGCCTCAGGATCGAGGTAGGTGCCGCCTGGGTTTACTACGGAACCGTCTTCGGCGATTTCGTAGACCAGTGGGATGCCGGTTGGGATGTTGAGCTCTGCGATATCAGCATCGGAGATGCCGTCAAGGTGCTTAACCAGTGCACGCAGGGAGTTGCCGTGTGCTGCGATGAGGACGGTTTCGCCCTTCTTTGCGCGTGGCAGGATTTCTTCCTCGAAGTAAGGAACAAAACGAACCACAACGTCCTTGAGGCATTCGGTGCGTGGAACTACGTCGAGGTCCGCGTAACGAGGGTCATTTGCCTGGGAGTACTCTGCGTCATCCGCGAGCTCTGGTGGTGGGGTGTCGTAGGAGCGGCGCCATTCCATGAACTGGTCGTCGCCGTACTTTTCCTTGGTTGCAGCCTTGTCGAGGCCCTGCAGTGCGCCGTAGTGACGCTCGTTGAGGCGCCAGTCGCGGATCACTGGGATCCAGTGGCGGTCTGCAGCGTTCAGTGCGATGTTTGCGGTGCGGATCGCACGACGCAGCAAGGAGGTGTATACAACGCCTGGGAGGACGCCTGCCTCGACGAGGAGTTCGCCTCCGCGCTTGGCCTCGGCCTCGCCCTGTTCGGTCAGATTAACGTCGACCCATCCAGTGAACTGGTTGGATGCGTTCCATTCGCTCTGACCGTGACGAAGAAGAATCAATTTTCCGTTAGTCATAGGTACTAGTTTGCCACTTTATGTTCCATGACGCGCGTTTATTTAGCCGTGATGCGTTTCACCGTCGACGTTTTCGTTGGCAATAGCATCGTTGTACAGCGACGATAGCTGTGCGGCAGTGGCCGCCCAGGAGAATGTTCTGGCGTGTTCGACGGCATCTTCGCCCATCCTGATGCGCGTTTCGTCATCGTCCAAGAGTGTGGCTATGGCGTCGGCCCAGGCATGCGGGGAGTGGCCGTCGACAAGCAATCCCGTCTCCCCTTCCGCGACTGCGATGGGCAGGCCGCCAACCCGGGCCGCGATAACCGGTGTGCCGCTGGCCTGCGCCTCCATGGCGACGAGTCCAAAGGACTCATTAAAACTTGGCACAGCCACGATATCCGCCGCCCGATACACGGCCACTAGCTCGCTCGGCGGGCGCGGGTCCAAAAGCGAATTCGCTTTTCGACGCCCAGTTCCTCTGCCATATGCCTATAGGTATCCGGTGTCGCATTCGGACCAGAAGGGCCGCCACAAATAATGACGCGCAAATTTCGGTCCGGATCGCGATCAAACAACGCCGCAACCGCCTTGATCAGCACCTGCGGGCCCTTAAAAGGCTGCAACCGACCCACAAAAGCCACCACCTTGGTGTGCAGCGGAATGCCCAGCTCACGACGGGAACGTTCCGTCGCGCGATCATTTCCAGGGCTATAAAGTTCCACATCCGCACCCGGTGACACCACAGAAATCCGATCCGGATCCGCATCGTAGTGATGCATCAAATCCTGCATCTCCTCCTGAGTGTTCACCGCCAACACGTCAGCGTTATCCACCAGCTGCTGCTCACAAATGCGACGCGCCTCCGACTCCGGAGTGTCCGAATCATCCCGATAAGAATTCTTCACCGCCGCCAAAGTGTGTGCCGTATGAATGAGGGGAATCCGCCACAAATCGCGCAGCAACCACCCCACCTGACCAGACAGCCAATAGTGAGAATGGATCAGATCATAAGAGACCTTCTCCCGGCGCGTAAACGACAGCATTCCACCCGCAAACGCCGCCAACTGAGTAGGAAGTTCCTCTTTGGAAAGCCCCTCATACGGCCCCGCAGCGATATTAATGACCCGCAAATTCTCAGCTACTCTCACGATCTCACCCTGGGAAGGCCTCGTGGCACGAGTGTAAATATCGACCTCGATACCCTGTTTCGCTAGCTCAGTCGCGGTCGAAAGAATGTAGACGTTCATGCCGCCTGAATCACCAGTTCCGGGCTGCTGCAACGGAGAGGTGTGCATGGAAATCATAGCTACGCGCATGCCCACATTCTAGATCGCCGAAGAAAGCAGCGGGACGTCTCTATATACTAAAGGGCACTAAAGCAACGCAGTTGAAGGGACACCATGTCAGCATACGAAACAAAAGAATGGCTCCAGCACTACCCAGAGTGGACGCCACACTCGCTGGAATATGGCGACACCACCCTGCTGGACGTTTACGACAACAACCTGGCTATCAACGCAGACAAGCCAGCCACCTACTTTTTGGTCGTTCACAAACCTACGGTGAACTGGACAAAGAAGTCCGTAAAACTGCCGCTGGCCTGCGCGCACTAGGTGTCCGCCCCGGCGATCACGTAGCGATTATCCTCCCTAACTGCCCGCAGCACATCGCAGCGTTCTACGCAGTGCTCAAACTCGGCGCAGTAGTCATTGAGCACAATCCGCTCTACACCGCCCACGAACTGCTCGAACCCTTCAAAGACCACGGTGCCCGCGTTGCCATCGTCTGGGACAAAGCCTCCCCCACCGTCGAGCAGCTTCGTGGACAAACCCAGTTGGAAACCATCGTGTCCGTGAACATGATCAACGCGATGCCACCACTCCAGCGCCTAGCACTTCGTCTCCCCATCCCTGCACTGCGCAAGAGCCGCGAATCCCTCTCCGGCGCAGCCCCCAACACCGTTCCTTTTGAAACCCTGACCAGCGCAGCAATGGGCGGCGACGGCGACGACGTAGTTTCAGAACCCACCGTGACCAAAGAATCCGTCGCGCTGATTCTCTACACCTCCGGCACCACCGGACGCCCCAAAGGCGCCCAGCTCACCCACGGAAACCTGTTCTCCAACCTCCTCCAAGGAAAGCACTGGGTTCCAGGTCTCGGAGACAAACCAGAACGCATGCTTGCAGCCCTACCAATGTTCCACGCATACGGTCTGACCATGGTCGGCACACTGTCCGTGTTCATCGGTGGCGAAATGGTGCTACTTCCCACCCCACGCATCGACCTGATCATGAACGTAATGAAAAAGCACACCCCAACCTGGCTGCCAGGTGTGCCCACCCTTTACGAAAAAATCGTCGACGCCTCCGAAAAAGAAGGAATCCCCATCAAGGGAGTCCGCAACGCCTTCTCCGGTGCATCCACACTCTCCCAGCGCACCGTTGAACGCTGGGAAAAGCACACCGGCGGACGTCTCGTCGAAGGCTACGGCCTCACCGAAACCTCCCCATCATCGTCGGCAACCCCATGAGCGATCACCGACGCCAAGGCTACGTAGGAATCCCCTTCCCCGACACCATCGTGCGCATCGCAAACCCAGACAACCTCGACGAAACCATGCCAGACGGCAGCGAAGGCGAAGTCCTAGTCAAGGGCCCACAGGTGTTCAAGGGTTACCTCAACCAGGAAGAAGCCACCAAGAACAGCTTCCACGGCGAGTGGTACCGCACCGGCGACGTCGGAGTGATGGAAGAAGACGGGTTCATCCGACTAGTTGCCCGCATCAAGGAAGTCATCATCACCGGCGGCTTCAATGTTTACCCAGCTGAGGTCGAAGAAGTCCTCGCAGAGCACCCAGATATTGAAGATTCCGCAGTCGTTGGTATCCCGCGTGAAGACGGCTCCGAAAACGTCGTTGCTGCAATCACTTTGGTGGAAGGTGCAGCGCTGGATCCGGATGGCCTGAAGGAATTCGCCCGCAAGAACCTCACCCGCTACAAGGTTCCGCGCACTTTCTACCACTTTGAGGAGATGCCGCGGGATCAGATGGGCAAGATTAGGCGTCGTGAAGTGCAGGCGGAGCTGTTGAAGAAGCTCGGCAAGTAGACGCCGATTTAAGAGGTCGAGTTTCCCAAACGGACACTTCCCTGACTGCGCTAGTTAACCCCTCAGAAACGATTCTGAGGGGTTTCCCATTTGTGGCCAGTGGGACTGATGTGATTCCTGAAAGATTCCAGGGCAAGGATCCACCACGTTTCAAAGGAAAACTCGAATCTGTGGTGAATCCTTGCAGTTTCAGGTGGCGGAGACGCAAAAATCCACCACAAAATCGCTGATCAGAGCAACTTGTGGTGGGGATTTGCAACCTAGCCTTGGCCGGCCCATGACTCGCTGATCATGGCCTCTAAAACATCCAAATCGATGTCTTCCGGCTTATTGATGTACACACATCCGCGCCTTCGGTGTATTTTCCAAGTTTCTGCAGCAATTCCTCACCGCGAGGCGAATCCTTCAGGCCATACAGAGAGATTTTGGACTTTGCCGGGCTGAAACCACACTGGAACCAATCGCCTTCCCTTCCCGTGTGGGAAACGTAGTGGACTGAGCCGTATCCGATCATGGAGGGTCCCCACATTTTGGGTTCCGCGCCGGTGACGCGACCGAAGATCGATAGCAATTGGTGCCCGTGAGCAACCCGACGCCCCTCTAGACCATCGACGTATGCGACGGGATCCACGGAAGTGATGTGAGTTTTGATATCTGAGGCCACTTTACCGGTGTGACCTGGGGTGATGGTGGCTCCTTTTGTTTCTTCACCCAGGGAAAGGCCACGTTCCAACAATGCTGCCTGGATCCTGCCGAGGCCAGTTTCTCCGACACCGTGCAGGGCAATCAACGATTTGTAAGGAACACCGTCGAGGGATTCTAAAGTAGGGTATCCGGCATTTTCCAACGCCCTGTGCAGTGGGCGGCGGTGCCAGGGACGTCGGAAAATTTAGTCATCGATACTGATTCCAATCCAGACGGGTTCTGGGACGAGGGTGACGCCGAAGGTTTCGAGGACTCCGTCGCGGATTTCTTTGGCTAATGCGACGAGGTCGGAGGCGCGGGCGTCGCCACGGTTGGTGAGTGCGAGGGTGTGTTTGGTGCTCAGGGAGGCTTTTGCGCCTGCGCCGGGGTGTCCCTTTTGAAGCCGGCGCGTTCGATGAGCCAGGCTGCGGAGAGTTTTTCTTTGCCATCGCCGGCTGGGAAGCGGGGCATGGTGGGTTCGCCGACTTTTTCAAAGACTGCGTCGGCAAGGGCTGGGTCGACGATTGGGTTGGTGAAGAAGGATCCGGCGGACCAGGTGTCGTGGTCGGTGTGTTCCACGACCATGCCTTTGGCGCGGAGTTCTAGGACGGCGTCGCGGACCATGCGGACGGGGCGACGTGGGTGGGGTTCGGCCTCGGAGATCGCTAATCGACGTCCCAATTCACCAAAACGTAGCGGCGCGGACAATCCGTCGGTGAGGAGCTGGAGTTCGATCGCCAAGACGACTGCGCGGTTGGTGAATTTGAGATTGGAGTATCGGTAAGAGAGGTCAAGTTCGGAGGCGTCGACCCAGGAGACTTGGTGGGTGGTGCGATCGAGAAGCTGGACGCGGGTGAGTACATCGGAAACTTCTGTGCCGTAGGCGCCCACGTTTTGGACTGGGGTGGCGCCGGCGGAGCCGGGGATTCCGGAGAGGCATTCAATTCCACCGAGGCCAGCATCCACCGAAAGGTGGACAACATCGTCCCAAACAGCGCCTGCATCGGCGGTGAGGAGACCGTCGGTGAGGTTGATGGAGACGTCGTCGGTTTCGATGATGACGGCAATAACATCCAGATCGCCGTCGGCCACGACGAGATTGGACCCGCCGACGATGAGGAGGGGAGGGAGGCGTCGTCAAGCAATTTTATGGCGCTGACCAGCGCCTCCGTGGTCTGGCAACGTACGGCGCTGCGGGGTTTTCCGCCGATGCGGAGGGTCGTCAGATCGGCGAAAGTGACTTCCGAATCGAGTTCGACGCCGTCGATCGCGGCGATTTCCTGGGCTAGCGATGAATCCAACACCCCACTAACGGTAGTCTTATCCTCATGGCAACGCGTACAGAAAACACCATTACGATCAATCAGCCCGTCGGCAAGGTGCACCAAGCACTGACCACCGAAGCCTACTGGGCATACATCGCAGAGAACCTCTCCCCGAAGCTGGCGAGGTCAACGAGTTCACCGCAGCTGACGGCGGCGCAACCGCAACCCTTTTGAGGTCCTCCCACTCGAGGTACTCCCAGAGGCAGTTCGCGCAATGATCAGCCAGGCACTGAAGGTCAAGCGAGTCCTCACGGTTCCTGCACTGACCAACAACGCCACAACCGTCGAGTACAACGCTGACGTCAAGGGCACCCCTGTTGATTTCAAGGGCACCATCGCCATCAACGGCGACGACGCAGCAACCACCTTCGACTACAGCAACGAAGTGTCCGTGAACATCCCATTCATGGGCCCTGCAATTGAGCCTAAGGTTGCCGACGCACTCGGCGAGCTCTTCGCAAACGAAGGCGCTCTGACCGAAAAGTGGATCTCCGAGAACCTCTAAATGGCTGATCACGCCCACAATCTGCGCGCCTCTTTCCGCAAGGGTGCAAACGGAAAGCAGAAGCCAATCGGCGTGATCACCCGCGGCACCACCGGTGTGAACCGCCTACGGCGCTTCGATCGGTGGTGCTTTCATCATCCCAAAATACGTTCGCTTCTCGACGCCACTTCCCTGGCGTTAGATGTCGGGTACGGCGCCAGCCACACAACCACCGTCGAATGGGGACGTTGGCTCCACCGCCTCCAACCCGACATGGATGTCATCGGCCTGGAAATTAACCCCGAACGAGTCCTCGAACCCCAAAACGGCGTGTCCTTTGAACTCGGTGGATTCGAACTTGCCGGCTACACCCCATAACTCGTGCGCGCCTTCAACGTGCTGCGCCAATACGACGTGGACCAAGTCGAAGCCGCATGGGAAACCGTCACCTCCAGACTTGCCCCCGGAGGACTGTTCTTCGAAGGCACCTGTGATGAAATCGGCAAACGCTGCACCTGGATCACACTTAATGCCGAGGGCCCCCAAGAACTCACCCTGGCCTGGGATCCTTGGGGCATTTCCACCCCTCCGATGTCGCCGAACGACTGCCCAAAATTCTCATCCACCGAAACGTCCCCGGTGAAAAAATTCACTCCCTGTTAGCAGCTGCTGATTTAGCCTGGGACCACAGCGCTGGCTGGGAACCCCACGGACCGCGCGTGCGCTGGGAAAAAGCCCGCGAGATGCTCATAGACCAAGGATGGCCCATCACAGTTTCCCGCCGACGCGTGGGCGATAGCTTGCTGACTGTGCCGTGGGAAACGGTGGCGCCTTAATTGTTTTACGCGTGCTGACAGGAACCTTTTAGGTGATTAACCCGGTTTGCAACTTTCCAACACCAGCTAGATAAGGGACACTAGTGGGCGTGGCTAAATCAAAGAAATCCGCTTTACCTAAAGTTCTGCTCACCATCGTGGTGATTCTGCTGCTGCTCGTGCTGGTAGCAGAATTCGGGCTGCGCTTCATGATCGGAAAACAGCTGAAAGATGAGTTCCAAGCTCAGGCTGCCTCACAGGGAATCTCTGCAACTGAAGAGCCCTCCATCAGCTTCGGCGCATCCCCACTCCTGTTAGGCATCGCTCGGGGAAGCATTAATGAAGTCACAATCGACACCCCCGACTCCGTATCCATCACTAACCAAGACGGTGTCCCCTCCATCAGTGGCACACCAGAGTCAACTATCCAACTCCAAGGGCTTGATATCGGTGACCGCGACAACCCAGTCGCAGACCACCTCACCTTAACCACATTCGCAACCGACGATTTCATCCTGGCAACCATCCAACAGCAGATGGCCGAAGCAACCGGCGGGAACAGCACCTCCCAAGGATTCGCAGAACAGCTCATCCAGGAACTCATCAAAGTCACCGACATTACTTCCGATGCAGCTAATCAAACCATCGAAGTTGAATTCACCGACGGCGCCGCCCGAGCCTCACTGCACCCCATCGTGACGAACGGCCAACTCGGCTTTGAGATCGTAGATTCCCAACTCTTCGGATTCGGCCTCCCCGATGAAATCTCCCAAATGCTCACCGACGCACTGCAATCATCAATCAATGAAGTAGCCGGTGGCCTGCAAATCCAAAGCCTCGAAGTTGTCGACGCTGGCATCAACGTCACCCTGACCGGAGACAACATCAACATCCAGACCCTAGAAGCCGCCCAGTAAAGAGCGCTTTCGCGTCTGTGACTTTTAGTCCTAAACGAAGAAAATCGCTGCCACCTCTACGGTGACAGCGATTTTTTCTGGTTTATGGGTTTATGGGTTTATGGGTTTATGGGGCGAAGCTTTGGATGAAGTAATTCACGATCGTAAACAACAAACCAGCCATGCCCACCATCGAACCAATCGACAACACCTGAGTAATCGTATCCCCGAAGGAGCTGCTGCTGACATCAGAAGACGATCCTAAGGAGAAGTCTGAAGACGATGCAGAAGGGGTTTCTGGGTCCTCCGGCTCGGGGGTCGATCCACATCCCTCATCTGCAGTGAGATTCAGCGTGATTGGCGCCAACTCCTCCCCTGCAGTGTAGAAACCACCGAAAACTTCCACACCATCAGCAGTCAATGCCACATCGCCAGTCACGTTGACTGAATTAGAGGTGAGGTCTGGAGCTTTGGCAAAAGTAATCGTGGCAAGCTCAGCCTGTTCACCAGTTTGAAACTCACCCAACGTGTGGGTGTTGATATATTCCCGAGATGTGTAATCCACCAACAACCGACCTGTAGAATCACTCAGCTCCACAGTGATGTTGGAAAAATCAAGATCCAACGTGAAATTGTTAGGGACTTCCGCGAGGTCATCACCGGTGTACAGGTTGTGTCCGGTCCAGTGCGCGCCTCCGGAAGTGGAAATCTTCGAAGACGTCACCGAATCAACTGGCCAGGTCAGTGCTGGAGTTTTGCCGTTACCGTAGGTCTGGACGCCGTCACGAACGTCCAACCCGCCCTTATGTTTATAAGCACTACCATTTGCGATGTTTCCCAAAAGATAACTGTTGAAAGAATCGCGCACATTCCACCCAACATCGCCGGTGAATGTACAAATAGATTCTGCTGCATGTGCAGAGGTCGCTGGAATGGCCAACGCAGCCCCCGCGACAGAGGCTGCTAATAAGGCGCTAGAAAGACGTGTCATTTACTTGAATGCTGCGAGGAATCCACTAGCTACGAGGAAGTTGTACACAAGTGCGCCAACGCCACCAAGCACTGCGAGGATGCCCAAGATTCCGAGGATATCGCCGTTGCTGCTGCTGTTGTTTGCGTCGTCATTCTTGTTGTCATCGGTGTCATCGCCAGGCTTCTCAGGATCGACTGGGGTCTCTGGGTCCACAGGCTTTTCTGGATCGACAGGAACCTCTGGCTCGACCGGAGCTTCAGGCTCGTCGCACACAACTTCGTTGGTGAGGTTCAAGGTGATTGGAGCAAGTTCGTCACCTGCGTCGTAGAAGTTACCCATGACGTCAACACCAATTTCAGAAAGGGTGGTCTGGCCGGTGACGGTGACGTTCTCCTGGGTCAGGTCGATTGGCTCATCGAAAGTGATGGTAGCCAACTCTGTCTGAGTTCCGGTGAGGAATTCACCAGCGTTGGTGAAGTCCACGAATTCACGGGACTTGAAGTCGACAAGCAGGGTGCCCTTGTTGCCATCGAATTTGACGGTTGGGTTGGAGAAGTCGAGGTCGAGGAGGAAGTTGCCTGCTACCTGTGACTCGTCGTCGCCATCGTAGTGGTTGTGTCCGGTCCAGTGAACGCCTCCGCCAAGGTTGACGGTTCCTTCTTCGCTGCCTTCTACTGGCCAGGTGAATTGACGTGTGGTGCGTTCACCGGAGGTTTCCACACCGTCGCGTACTTCAATGCCGCTCTTGTACTTGTAGGCAGTGCCGTTTGCGATTGGGCCTTCAAGGTAGCTGTTGAAGGAAGTTTTCAGAGCCCAGTCAGCGGTTCCTGTGGTGGTGACGCGACATTCGCCGGTTTTCTCGGCTGCGTTAGCCGAAACTACTGCGAGGCCAGTCATAGCGATAGCAGATCCCGTGAGAGCAACGAGCGCACGGGTGGCAAGCTTGTTCATTTTTGTTCTCCAGTTCGATAACACAACAAAACATAGATTAGCTTAACCTAACCTAGCAAAAAGAAAGAGCCCTACCCCAAATTGGGCAGGGTTGCCTTAGTTGGTCATGTGACTAAGATGGTGAAACGGTATTTTTAATCCGCAACACAGGGGGCAAATCAGCTTCCGAGCGGTCCGGCTCCACTCGAACATATTTTCCACTATGATCGACCCTGATAGGCCAACCGTAAACACGGGACAGCGTTTCCGTGGAATACACCTGATCAACAGAACCGGAGGCAATAACTCGACCATCACTGAGACACACAATGCTGTCGCAATATGCAGCTACGCATTGAGATCATGAAGGACCACAATCACTGCTGCCCCGGCGGCTGCTAGTGCTCGCGCTGTGCCCAGAGTTTGTTCCTGGTGGCTGATATCCATCGCGGCTGTAGGTTCGTCCAACAGCACAATGGGGGTTTGCTGAGCAAGGACACGGGACAAAGCAACACGTGCCCGCTCGCCGCCTGACAGTGTGGTGATTTCACGTTCGGCAAGGTGCGATACCGAGGTGGCGGCAAGCGCTGCTTCGATGATTTCGTGATCCTCTTCGGGGGTCGACACCTTCTGCCACGGCCGCCTGCCCATTTCTACGACATCCCACACAAGGAAGGAAAACGCCACGCTGACATCTTGAAGCATGACTGCTCGCACCCTGGCCATATCGGATGCCGCTGCTGTTGCGGGATCTAAGCCACCGACGTTGACTTCGCCTGAATCGGGAAGCCGATCGCCTGAAAGGACACTCAGCAGAGTGGATTTTCCGGCACCGTTTGGGCCGATGAGTCCAAGTACTTCCCCGGGGTAGGCCTTGAGGGAGACGGCGTCGAGAAGCTTTTTTCCTTCAATGGATACGGTGACGTTGTCGAGGGAAACAATGGCCATTTAGTGCACGCCCTTTTTCATCATTCGGCGCAACATTATGAAGAATGTTGGGCCGCCGACCAGCGCTGTGAAAATGCCGATCGGCAGGTCAGCGTATGGGATGAGCGTTCTGGCGAGGATGTCAGAGACGCTGATCAGTGCTGCGCCGCCCAGTGCGGAGGCTGGTACTAAGATTTTGTTGGCAGGTCCGGTGACTGTGCGAAGCAGGTGCGGGATGATCAGGCCAACGAAGCTGATTAGTCCTGCGTATGCGACGGCACCGGCAGTGAGGAGGGTGGATACGGCGATCGCGATGATGCGCAGTTTCTTCACGTTGAGGCCGACGTGTCCGGCGGCGCTTTCGCCGAGCGCCAGCACATCGAGCTGTTTGCCCAGGCCAAATGCGGCGACGAGGCCGATTGTCACGATCACAAACACCACGTTGACGTGCGCCCATTGCGAGCCGTTGAGGGAACCCATCTGCCAGAAGATAATTTCTTCGCGGGAGCTCGTCGGAGCGATGTAGATGAAGAACGAGGTCAGCGCGCCGGACACTGCATTAATGGCGATGCCTGTGAGGATCAGGTTGATCACTTGCACACGTCCACGGCTTCTGGCCAGCTGATATACCAAAATCGTGGTGATCACCGCGGTAATAAACGCGCCGACTGCGACGGTGGATGTGCCCAAAAATGTCAGGTTAAACACGATCACCGCAGCAGCACCCACGCCCGCGCCGGAGGTCACGCCGATGATCGACGGTTCCGCCAGCGGGTTGGAAAACACGGCCTGCAACAGCGCGCCGGCCACACCCAAAGCGGCACCCACGAGCAGTCCCAGCACGATGCGCGCATGCGGATTTGCCACACGACTTGTTCGGCCATCGTCTGCGCACCAGTCGGACCGGAGGCTAAAATCGCAGGTAGATCGCGAATCGGGATGGTGTATTGGCCGACCAGAATCGACCACAGCGACGCCGCAATCACGATCGCGCCCAGCGCGACAAACAGCACAATCCGCACGGTCCGGCGCTTAGCTATAGCACCAGGCACCCGGCCAGCTTTTTGCTTTTCGACGTCAACCTCCTTCACAACCATCTACTCGCCGCCCTGCACATACAGTTCGCGGGATGCGCGGAGCAACAACTCGCCAGTTTGGGCACCAAAGGCCAATGATTGACCATCGGGAAGCGCCAGTACTCGTTGGTTTTGTCCGGCGGTTGTCTGAGCAATGCCGGGGCGTTCCATAAGACCGTCGATGCCTCCTGTCGAGACTAGTCCTTCCGACATCATCACGAAGACGTCTGGATTTAGTTCGGCAAGTGCTTCCGCGTTGGCTGGTGCCAGATCCATGATGCCCTTTTCAGCAGCCATGTCGACGCCGCCCAGGCCTTCAATGAGATCGCGTCCACCATAGGCATCGCCCAAAATGAAGAACACTCCACCAGTTCCGCGGGCATAGAGGAATACCATTTTGAGGGGATCTTCTGGGGTGAGTTCATCGACAACCGTGCTGGCCTCTTCGACTTCAGCAACGGAACGTTCCGCGAGCTTCTCCCCTTCTTCAGGAAGTCCAACGACGGAGGCGATGTCACGGATGTCATCGCCAATTGAGGCAATGGAACGCTGCGGCGACATGATCACCGTGGCGACACCAGCTGCGCGGATCTGATCGATGACTTCGCGTGGGCCGATCGAGTGGTCGATGATCACCAAAGTCGGATGTAAATTAAGGATCGCTTCAGCATTGAGGGTGTGTCCGCCAGTGGTGACCACCTCAGTGTCCGCCAATGCAGGCTCGGTGGAACTAACAGTACGACCCACAATGTTGTCCACGAGTCCCAGGCCAGCGATGGTTTTGGAATAGGTTCCGTAGAGATCCAGTGGGAGGATGCGGGACACGTCCTCCACCACTACGTCGTTACCATCAGCATCCGTCAAAGACACAGGTAGGGCTGGTGAGGCGTTGTCGGTTACGGGAACCACATCGCCGATATCTTCCACGATGCTCAAGCCTGTGAAGGTGCGCGGATCTGTTGAGGTGGAGCTTGCCTGGATCTCCTCAATCAGATCACCATTGGAAGATGCCGTAGGTGAATCCCAGCTTGCGCAGGCCGTTAAGGCCAAGCTAGCATGAGGACTACGGATGTAAGGGTGCGTCGAAAAGCGTTATTCATGTGAAGCCTTATTTTCCAGTCGGGTTGCCGACGGTGAAGCGAGTCATGGAGCCACCTGCGACAACGAACGCCGCGAGGATGAGCAACATTGTGGTGGTGGTATCCAGTCCGGTGGAATCTGCAGCGGCCTGGCGGATTTGGAACTGGCTGTTTTGGTTAGCGGGGGTGGTGGATTCCTCGCCGGCAACACCTTCGGTGTTGTCAGTGTTCGCGGTGGCAGCAGCGCCTGTGGTCGAGGTGGATCCGGTGGCGCAGCTGGCCTCGCCCAAAGTTGCGCTGAAACTGATCGGATCCAACTGGGTGCCTGGGGTGTAGAAATCAGCGAACGCCTGCGAACCCGACTGTGATAAGGATACCGAAGCGGAACCGGAAGCTTCCGTTGCAGAAACATTCAGCGCAGAGAAGTTCAGGGTGCCCACGACAGTGCGGCCATAGTTGGTGGAATTTCCATCCATGTCAGAGGACACGACATCCGCAATCAGCTCGCCGGAGTTGCCGTTGAAGCTGATCTCAATGTTTGCGATCTGCATGTCCAAGATTCCGCCGTGGCCCGTGAAGTGGATGGAACCAGGGAAATTGATGCTGCCGGTCTTGTTTTCCGCGTCGACTGCTCCGGAATTTCCAGAGAATTGGAACTGCTGATTATCAAAACCAACGCCGTTGAGAGTCCAGCTACCGTTGGCGATCGATCCGCGAATGTAGTTCTGGAAGGACGCCTTCACACCCCACTGTGAAGATGCTTGGGTCACGCCCAAAGATCCGGAAGCGGTGCATACGCCGTTGTCAGTTGGGGTGGTGCCAGCGACAGTTGCTGCGGTGCCGGAGGTTCCGGAAGTTCCGGAGGTTCCTGGGGTTCCGGAAGCGGTGCTGGCAGTTCCAGTGGTACCCGTGGTTCCCGCGGTAGTTGCAGCGGTGGTGCCGGTGGACGCAGTAGTTCCAGAAGTCGCAGAGGTCGCTGAATCGCTGGAATCATCCGTGTCGAAGCGCGCCTTGAGGGTATCAATGTTGCAGAACATGCGCTCGGTGTTGACGATGAGGTTGTTCCAGATCGCGAAGGTGTTGTTCACTTCCTGGATGGTTCCCAGCATGCCGTCGTTGGTTCCGGTGGTGACAACGCCCAATGCGCCGGAAGAGCAGTCGGCGGTCCCACCGGAAGTTGAGGCAGAGGTGGAGGTCGTGCCGGTCGATGGCGTGGTGGTGGTGGAGGAAATGGTCAGGCTGCCGCCGGTCGGGTCGAGGGCGTCGCCGGTTTCGTAGAATCCTCCGAAAGCTTGGGCGCCAGCTGCGGTGAGGGCGGTGGTGCCGGACAGGTCGATGGAATCTTGGGAGAAGTCGGCGGCGGAGTTGAGGGAGACGTCGGCAAGGACGATGTCGTCGGAAATGATGTATTCGCCGATGTCATCGTAGGTTGTGCCTTTGAATTCGCGGGCAACCAAATCCACAACTAGCTGCGCGGAGGATCCGTTGAACACCATTTTGATATCGGACATGGTGGTGTCCAGGATCCATTTGTCATCAGCTTGGTGGCCGAGGAAGTGCACGGAGCCGTTGAATTCCACGGTGCCTTGGGAATCGCTGGTCACGGTGGTGCCGTTGGTGCGTGGGGTGAATGCGAAGTTGCCGCCGTTGTCGGACGCGCCGTCGCCAAGCATGATGGAACCTTTGGCCACGCCGGTTTGGATGTAATTGCGGAACGATTGCCTAAATCCCCAGTTCAGGGAGCCGTCGGAAGCAGTTCGATACTCGGTGTCTGCCTTGGCGATCGGTACCTGGCCGAGACCTATGACTAAAGCAAGTGAGGCGAGGGCCGCGAAAGTTTTGTGGCTCCTCATCCGCATACGAGGTGCAAGTTTCATGAACAGCAGTGTCCTTTTCCGCAATTTTTCTCAAGTGTTGGCGACACAAGAAAATGATGCCCTGCGCTCTGAAAGCCATAAAAGTTTCAGGGGCAGGCCATCATTTTGTTTGCATCAAAGTATTCAACACACAAATGAAGTTAAGGCTATGCTAACTTAAATTGTTTCAATTTCAGAACCCGCCAAAAGGTTGATTCCCCCCGACCTTTCACAGAGCCCGAGACACCATCATGACTTTTCAAAATGCAGCTTTCCCCAATCTCTATCCGGACGTAGACCCATCGACACCCATTCCCATCACTTTCGGTGAACGTCTTGCGGCATGTGTTGCTGCAGGTACTATCGCTTTCGGCGGCAAGTGGGGACCTACTTATTACAGGAGTGGGTCTCGTTTTGGTCTTGTTTGCCACCTTCGTGCCGGCGTCGAAAACGGCGAGGAGGATTCGTCGAGAAGCGCGCGCCAGGTTTCCGCAGGAAGGCTGGATTGATGAGGAAATCACACGCAATAATCGAACATCCATTTTTGTGCCGTTGATTTGGTTCCTGATCGCGGCGATTAGTTTCGCGATATACAGGTTCGTCGACGCCACATGGGGCTCGATTGTCGCGGCAGTAATTGCAATGATCCTCACATGGTTTACGCCAGGCATGTTCCCGCGAAGGGTTGACCCATACCCCTAGGGGGTATACAGTGAGTCATGTAAACATACTCGCAGAAGGAGCGATCCCATGGCTCAGACACCCGCCAAAATCCCGGCGGCACTGAATTTCATTGACGTCGACCTCGGCGTTACCGGCATGACCTGCACTTCTTGCTCCGCCCGCGTCGAGCGCAAACTGAACAAGCTCGACGGCGTTGAAGCAACCGTCAACTACGCGACGGAATCCGCACAGGTCAGCTACGACCCCTCAAAGGTCAGCCCTGAACAGCTGATTAAGACTGTTGAGGACACCGGCTACGGTGCTTTCACGATGGCTTCCGCAGCTGCCGAATCAGAAGAGGACAACGCGCCAGCTGACAGCGGCCAGTCCCGCATCGACGCAGCTCGCGACCACGAAGCAGCCGACCTGAAACACCGCGTGATCGTCTCTGCACTGCTGTCCGTTCCCGTGGTTTTGGTCAGCATGATCCCGGCGCTGCAGTTCAACAACTGGCAGTGGGCCGTACTTACTTTGGTCACCCCGATTTTCTTCTGGGGCGGTTCACCGTTCCACAAGGCAACGTGGGCGAACCTGAAGCACGGTTCCTTCACCATGGACACCCTGGTTTCACTCGGCACGTCCGCTGCTTACCTGTGGTCCCTGTGGGCTTTGTTCATTGGAAATGCTGGTCAACCTGGCATGAAGATGGAGGTGCACCTGCTGCCGTCGGCCTCCACGATGGATGAGATTTACCTCGAAACCGTCGCGGTCGTTGTTACGTTCCTGCTGCTTGGACGCTGGTTTGAGACAAAAGCTAAGGGCCAATCTTCGGAAGCTCTGCGCAAACTGCTGGACATGGGCGCCAAAGATGCAGTCGTCTTACGTGACGGCGCCGAAGTCCGCGTTCCTGTGAATCAGCTTAAACTCGGCGATGTTTTCATCACCCGCCCCGGAGAGAAAATCGCCACCGACGGTGAAGTCGTCGAAGGTTCCTCCGCAGTCGACGAATCCATGCTCACCGGCGAATCCATCCCCGTTGAAGTCACCAAGGGCTCCAAAGTTACCGGCGCAACGCTGAACACTTCCGGCCGCCTCATGGTGAAAGTAACCCGCATCGGCGCCGATACCACCCTGTCGCAAATGGCTAAACTGGTCACGGACGCACAGTCCAAAAAGGCCCCTGTCCAGCGTCTTGTTGACCAAATCTCGCAGGTTTTCGTTCCCGTTGTCATCGTAATTGCTATCGTGACACTGATCGCGCACCTCGTCTTCACCGACGCCGGCCTCGCCCCAGCATTCACCGCAGCAGTCGCCGTCCTCATTATCGCCTGCCCTTGCGCCCTCGGCCTGGCAACTCCAACCGCACTTCTGGTCGGAACCGGCCGTGGCGCGCAGCTCGGTCTGTTGATCAAGGGCCCTGAAATCCTCGAATCCACCAAAAAGTCGACACCATCGTCCTCGACAAAACCGGCACCGTCACCACCGGCACCATGTCCGTCACCGACGTCACCGCCATCAACTACAGCGAAACCGAAATCCTCGAATTCGCTGCAGCCGTCGAGTCCGCCTCCGAACACCCCATCGCCCAGGCAATCGCCAAGGCCACCGACCACGAGCAAGTCACCGACTTCCAAAACACCGCAGGTCAGGGAGTCACCGGCGTAGTCCGCGGACACGAGGTCCGCGTGGGCAGGCCTTCAAGCACGCTTATCGACGCCCTCCTCCACCCCTTCCAACACGCCCAAAAATCGGCGGAACCCCCGTAGTCGTCACGATTGACGGCGTAGATTCCGGAATAATCACCGTCCGCGACACCGTCAAAGACACCTCCGCCGAAGCAATCCGCGGACTCAAGGAACTGGGACTCACCCCAATCCTGCTCACCGGAGACAATGAAGGCGCAGCTAAATCCGTAGCCGCTGAAGTCGGCATCGACCAAGTCATCGCCAACGTCCTCCCCCACGAAAAAGTCCAAAACATTGAAGCCCTCCAAGCACAGGGTAAAAACGTTGCGATGGTCGGCGACGGCGTCAACGATGCCGCAGCTCTTGCCCAAGCTGACCTAGGACTCGCCATGGGAGCCGGCACCGACGTAGCCATCGAAGCCTCCGACATCACCCTCATGAACAACGACCTCCGATCCGCAGCCGACGCCATCCGACTGTCCCGTAAAACCCTCGGCACCATCAAGGGAAACCTCTTCTGGGCTTTCGCCTACAATGTTGCACTAATCCCAGTAGCGGCGATCGGACTCCTCAACCCAATGCTTGCCGGCATCGCGATGGCTTTCAGTTCAGTTTTCGTCGTCTCCAATTCCTTGCGTCTGCGAGGATTCAAAGCAAGGAGCAACTAATGTCCAACAGCGAATGCCACACCCACGGTTACATCGAAGAAAAGCAGCGTTACCTCGCACGCCTCAAAAGAATCGAAGGCCAAACCCGAGGCATTCACCGCATGATCGACGAGGAACAATACTGCATCGACATCCTCACGCAGATCTCCGCAGTGAACTCCGCACTCAAAAACGTGGCGTTCGGCCTCCTCGACGATCACCTCGCTCACTGTGTCAAAGAAGCAGCTGACCTCGGCGGCGACGAACTCGACGCAAAACTCAAAGAAGTTTCCGACGCCATCGCCCGCTTCAGTAAGGCCTAAACGGATCCGGCGGCATTGGAATCGGTGTCCTCCTCATTTTCCTTTCCTCCTCTGCCCGCCCGATCTGCTTCCTTAACTCAGTAAGCAACCTCCCCACCTGGCCTGATCCGCAAGATCAGGCCAGGTTACTTCTATCACCACCCACCCCGCAGCCCTCAACTCATTCACCCGCCGACTATCCTGCGACCTCTTCTCCGCATCCTCAAAATGCACAGCCCCCTGATACTCGAGCGCTATCCGAAGCTTCGGGTTTCCCAAATCCACAAACCTCGTCACCCCATCACACTCCACCGGAATCTGCGGCTCAAACCCCCAAATCCCCTCACGACGAAGCCTCACCCTGAGCATCGATTCCGGCCTCGACTCCGCCATCGGATTCGCCAGCCGCATCACTTCTTTTAGCGCTTTCACCTGCTGCAGCTGCTTGTACAGATCCTCATTCTGCCTCACCAAATGGTCTACCAATGCCACCTGCTGTTCCAGAACCATCGCGGGAAACTCATCTAACAGCGCCTGGGCAACACTCACGCAGCGCCTCCCCTTCACCACATGCACCTCTGGCATTTTGTGGCGCACGACTTTTCCCAAAAGGACAGTCACATGGCTCGCTCCCCTCGGGACGCTAATTTCCGCCGTTCGAGGTTCATCCAACAGGGAGTATCCTCTCACAATCAGTGCGGTGAATCCCCTGATTACACCGTTGGGAAATCTCCGCAATAGCGCATCTGCCACCACAACCGGATTTTCCGCATATTCCTTCTTAATCCAAAACGTTCCCACTACTCTTGTGTACTTTGCAGAGAACTGTCTTCTATTCATTTCATGCTGGACATCTTCAAATCTAATTGGCTTCATGCTTAAGTTAGACTGTGATTCCGCCGATTCGGTTCCCTCCCGTTTAAGGCACCCAATTCTCCAAATGAGCTCTAGTGTCAGTTCCTCGCCTTCAAGCTCTTAAAACGGCACACAAAGCATCAAATATTTTGCATACAAGGCTATTTTTCAGCCCCTTTCACCCCACCCCAGGAGTCTGTGAGTTCCCTGATCAACTACTCACCACAACGAGCAGCCTCCGCAGCAGAATCGGTCTGATTTTTGCATCCCAGGGCCTCTAAAGCGGGAAAATCCACCACAGATCTCAACATTCCTGCAGGTTGTGGTGGATTTTTGCATTGCCCCGAAGCCTAACCCCCGAATCGAACTTCGAGCCCTCTCAACCGCCCTCAATTACCCATCAGTCCCGATTAGAACGCCAAACTACTCCGGCGCACCCTCCAAAATGGCTCCCGCATTAGAAGTTCCAATGCGAGTAGCCCCTGCTTCAACAAAAGCCACCGCATCTTCCCAAGTGTTCACCCCACCGGCAGCCTTAATTCCAACCCTTCCCCGAGAAGCCGAAGCCATCACCCGAACAGCCTCAACAGTTGCCCCTCCCGCTGGGTGGAATCCCGTGGAAGTTTTAGCGAAGTCAGCACCAGCAGCAATCAACGCATTCACTGCAGTCACAATTGCATCATCACTCACCACAGCCGTCTCGAGGATGAATTTCAGCACCACAGGAGATGGAACAGCCTCCCTGATTGCCACAATTTCCTGCAGCAACCTATTGGCATCTCCTTCTTTCACTACCGCAATATCCAAAACAACATCCACTTCGGAAGCTCCGGACTGTACGGCAAGGCGAGCTTCGGCGGCTTTCACCAACGCGGGGGTTTTGCCGTGCGGGAATCCTGCGACGGTGGCTACTCGAATTCCAGCTTCTTGGGCTTTTGCAGTTAAGTTGACCATGCTGTTGGGGACACAAATCGTGCCGACTCCCAGCTCAATTGCGGAATCTATAAATGCGGCCAGTTCGGAGTTGGTTACTTCTGGTCCGAGGAGGGTGTAGTCAAGGATTTGGGCCATGGTGGAGCGGGAAATCATCATATCCATACCCTACTTAGACCTGACTTAGTGTGGGAAAATTTCCAGGGTAGAATGCGACGAATGACCCCGAGTTCTCCTGAAGTTCGTAATCGTCCGAGCACTGCGCCTGAAGAGCGTCAGTTTGTGCTCACTTTTGGCTGCCCTGACTCCACTGGAATTGTGGCGAAGTTGTCGTCGTTCCTAGCTGAGCGTGGGGGTTGGATTACTGAGGCTGGATATTTCACAGATCCTGATTCGAATTGGTTCTTTACTCGTCAGGCGATTCGCGCTGAGTCGATTGATACCACGATTGAGCAGTTGCGGGAGGAGTTCGCTCCGCTTGCGGAGGAGTTCGGCCCGAGGGCTAAGTGGAGTTTCACTGACACTGCGCAGGTGAAGAAGGCTGTGTTGTTGGTGTCGAAGGAGGGCCACTGCTTGCACGATTTGTTAGGTCGTGTGGCTGAGAATGATTATCCGATGGAAGTTGTTGCGGTTGTGGGTAACCATGAGAACTTGCGTTATATTGCGGAGAACCATAATGTTCCGTTTTTCCATGTGCCGTTCCCTAAGGATGCGGTTGGTAAGCGGAAGGCGTTTGACCAGGTCGCGGAGATTGTGAATGGTTATGATCCGGATGCGATTGTTTTGGCTCGTTTTATGCAGATTTTGCCGGATTTGTGTGAGATGTGGGCTGGTCGTGTGTTGAATATTCATCACAGTTTCTTGCCGTCGTTTATGGGTGCGCGCCCGTATCATCAGGCGTATAGCCGTGGTGTGAAGTTGATTGGTGCGACCTGCCATTATGCGACTGGGGATCTGGATGATGGTCCGATCATTGAGCAGGATGTTATTCGTGTGACGCATAAGGATACGCCGTCTGAGATGCAGCGTCTGGGCCGTGATGCGGAGAAGCAGGTGCTGGCTCGCGGTTTGCGTTTCCACTTGGAGGACCGGGTGCTGGTTTACGGTAACCGCACGGTTGTCTTTGATTAAGGCTTTTTTGCTTTTCGACGCGACCCTAAACAAATGAGACCTACCCGAGGGTAGGTCTCATTTGTTTTGTGTTTAGTCTGTGGTGGTTTCGCGTAGTTTTTCTTGCTTGATAAACAGCAGGAGAAGCAGCGCGATGCCGATCAGTGGCATCATCACGTAGAACACTGGGATGAGTGCGTCGTTGTAGGAGCCAGCGAATGCGTCGTGAAGCACGGTTGGCAGTTGGTTAACGATTGCCGGGGTCAGCTCGTTGGAGTCCAGTCCGCCTTGGGCTGCCATGGCGGCTTGTTCTTCTGGTGAAAGTTCTGCCATGGCTGCTGGCATTCTTTCTTCCATGAGGTTTCCCAAGTTTCCAACAAACATGCCACCGACCAGCGCGGATCCGAGTGAGGAACCGATTTGGCGGAAGAAGTTGTTCACAGCGGTTGCAGATCCAACTACTGCGGTTGGCAGGGTGTTCTGAACGATCAGGACCAGAACCTGCATGGCAAGACCCAGGCCAACACCGAGGACGAAGAGGTAGATTCCGATCTGCCACAGGGTGGTGGACACTTCCATTCGGGCGAAGAAGATCAGTGCCACGAAGGTTACGATCATGCCGATTGGCGGGAAGAGTTTGTACTTTCCTGTGTTGGAGATGCGGATACCAGTCCAGATGGAGGTTCCCATCATGCCGACCATCATTGGGATCAGCATGTAGCCGGCTTCGGTGGCGTTGATTCCATGGACCATCTGGAGGTAGGTCGGAAGGTAGCCGATGATGCCGAACATTGCGATACCCAGGATCAGGCCTGCAATGGTGGTGAGCGTGAAGTTGCGGTTTTGGAAGAAGGACATTGGAACCAATGGATCTTCTGCGCGCAGTTCCACAACAACCAGCAGTGCAGCGGCAACGATGGTGGTGATGATCAGTCCAATGATGATTGGATCAGACCACTCGTACTGGGATCCACCCCAGGTGGTGAACAGGATCAGGCTGGTTGCGGCAACGATCATGAAGAAAGTGCCCAGGTAATCCCAGCGGAACTTGACGCTCTTCTTTGGAATGTCCAGGAAGTAGATGGCGACACCGATGGCGATGATTCCCAGTGGGATGTTCATCCAGAATGCCCAGCGCCAGCCTGGTCCTTCGGTGAACCAACCACCGAGTAGTGGGCCAAGAACTGCGGAGAGCCCGAAGACACCACCCATGACACCCATATAGCGGCCACGTTCACGTGCTGGAACAACGTCAGCAATGATTGCCTGCGAGAGGATCATCAGTCCACCGCCACCGATGCCCTGTACGGCGGCCGACGATCAACCAGGTCATATTTCCTGCCAATCCGCCAATGACGGAGCCGATCAGGAAGATGCCGAGGGCTCCGATGAAGAGACCTTTACGTCCAACGAGGTCGCCGAGCTTTCCGTAGATCGGCAGCATGATGGTTTCGGCAAGTAGGTATGCGGTGATGACCCACATCATGTGGTCAACGCCGCCGAGTTCACCGACGATTGTTGGCAGGGCTGTGCCGAAAATCATCTGGTCAAGGGAGGCCATCATCATGGCGACCATCAGCGCGCTGAGGACCCACCAGACTTTCTTTTGTTGTTCAGGCGTCATTGATGAAGGAGTTTTTCCTTCTTCGCGCGCCTTTGCGCAGCTTCGTATCTCCTGCGACCTGCGCGTCGGCAGGTCCGGGGACGGAAGTTTCGTGTGTCATTATTCGTGCGTTTCCTTGAGGTGATCTTCACGGATGAAAAAGAGGAGGATCGCGGCGACTACTGCGATCGGGGTGAGCGCCAAGAAGATTGGTGTCAGGGCGTCGTTGTAAGAAAGTTGAATTGCTTCGCGGAGTGCTTGTGGAAGTGATTCAACAAGGTGTGGAGTGAGGTTGGATGCACCGGAGAAATCGGACATTGCTGAGGCGTATTGTGCGCCTTCTTCGCCCATGGAGGCGACTGCAGCTGGCACGTTTTCTGTGAATCGGTCGGACAGGTTGGAGATAAACAGGCCACCGATCAGTGCGGAACCTACTGCTCCACCGATTTGGCGGAAGAAGTTGTTGGAACCGGTCGCGGTGCCAACCATGGTGATTGGGAAGGAGTTCTGCACGATGAGAACCAAAATCTGCATTGCACAGCCCAGGCCGAATCCGAAGACGAAGAAGTACAGGCCAATGAGAGCCAAGCTTGCCGATGGCGTCAGCGTCGATAGCAGTACTAGGGCAAGGACCATGATGAGCATGCCGATGAATGGGTACCACTTGTATTTACCGGTCTTGGATACGATGTTGCCCACTACGGTGGAGGTTCCGATGAGGCCGATCATCATTGGGATCAGCATCAGACCAGCTTGCGTTGGGTTCAGCCCATGCACCATCTGCAGGTAGGTAGGCATGTACGCGATGGTGCCCATCATGAACAGGCCTACGCCGATACCGGCGACGGCGGTGAGCACGAAGTTGCGGTTCGAGAAAAGGCCCATGGGGACCAGTGGGTCAACAGCACGCTTTTCGACGAAAACGAACACTATCGCAGCGACCAATGTCGTGATGAACAAACCGATGATCATTGGTGATGCCCACTCATATTCATTGCCACCCCAGGTCACTGCGAGGACAAATGCGGTGGTGGCGATAGCCATGAAGATGCTGCCCAACCAGTCAACGGAGACCTTGCCACGTTCACGAGCTGGAAGTTTCAGCAGCACAGCGATAGCAACCAGTGCGATGATGCCGATTGGAACGTTCAACCACAGACCCCAACGCCAGCCTGGACCGTCAGTGAACCAGCCGCCAAGCAATGGGCCAAGGATGGAGGACAGTCCGAAAACGGAACCCATGATGCCCATGTACTTTGCGCGCTCACGGGCGGTGGTGACATCAGCGGTAATTGCCTGAGACAGAATCATCAAGCCACCACCGGCGATACCCTGCAGTGCACGAGCCACAATCAAGGTGGTCATGTTCTGAGCCAAAGCCCCGATGATGGAACCCACCACGAACAGTGCGATGGCAAACATGAAGAGGTATTTGCGACCAAACTGGTCACCCAACTTGCCGAAAATAGGCAATGAAATGGTCTGGCCCAAGAGGAAGGCGGTAATCACCCAGGTCATGTGGTTAACGCCGCCAAGCTCACCAACAATCGTTGGCAGGGCAGAACCGAAAATGGTCTGACCCAAGGAGCTAAGAAGCATCGCCAACATGAGGGCTGCGATGATAAATCCAACGCGACCTTTGGTTTTTTCCTCGACAGCTTCTTCAGTTGCTGCTGCACCATATGGTGCTGAGGTGTGGGCCGAAGGTGCACCACTTTTTGAAATTGTTGTTACCGGACGTTCGTCGTCCGGTTTGACCTGTGATGTCATTCTGAAAATCCACCTCTAAGAAGAAAAGTATTTTTAATTGCTTTGCGACAGCAGGCTTGGAAATCAGCTTGCGTGCCTTGTGGCATGTCATGCCATTCACGAGAACCTTGAAGCATGACCGAGATCAGCAGGCCAACGATGGCAATTGCTTCTCGATCTGCAGGCTCATCTAGATGTTGGGAGCCTGGCCATTTTTCGAAGTACTCAACAATTAGGTGTTCTAGCCCTTCGCGTGCTTGGTGGAACCTGGCGAAATGTTGCACTGCCAGTTCTGGATGCTTCACCCGGATCTCTTTGCGTCGACGCATAATGTCGCCTGCAACTCCAGACTTGGAATTGTCGTGGTTGCCAAAGAGGTTGATTACCAGGTCAAACACCGTATCGATAATATTTTCATGTCGCTTCGCCAGGAATGCTTCACGTTCTTCATCCGTTGGGAGCTTGGCTGTGTGCCCGATGGCCACAGACTCTTTGGACTCCACGTAGTTAAAGAATGTGCGCTTGGATATCCCTGCTTCTGCGCAGATGTCTTCGATTGTGACATTGTCGAAGCCACGCTCCAAGATGAGTCTGGTTGCGTTATCTTCTATCGCTTCCAGGGTCTTTTGGCGCTTGGTTTCTCTTAACGAGGGCTGCTCTTCAATATCCACTGAAGTAAACCTAGTGCAAACTTGCACTCAGTGCAATATTGCACCGAGTGAACTTAGGGGTGTTAGGTGACATCAATGACTTAGGACACAACCGCACATGGGCCAAAAAATTCCCCTACGGGATGTAGGGGAATTTTCGCAGTTCAGGGAGCTTTTACCAGCCACCGGCACCTTCAAGGATGCTCTTGATCTGGGGGCGCACATCGAACCAGTAGAGGCCAATCATGATGATCGCAACCCATGGAAGAATTGGAATTTCGGGGCCGAATGCGGCGAGAACAAATCCAGAAGCGATAAGGATTGCTACCCAGACCATCTTCTTTTGGCGATCCGCTACCTCAAAGGCATCTTCACGCGTGGTGGCCGCCAGGAAGGCACCAATGAAGCCAAAGATGCCAATAAGTCCAAAGATTCCCCAAATTACGTAGTTGGTCACTTGGAAGAGCTGGGCGAAATCCATTGGAGGAAAACCGACTTTCTTAATTCTGCGGAGGAATTACTTCTCCATCGATGATATCGTCATCGCCTGGTTCTGGGGAATCCTTCTTAGCCTTGCGCTTTTCTAGGGTGTCATCGAACTTGTCGCGGGAAGCTTCCACGGCGTCACCGAAGGCGGATTTCACGTCGTTTTTATCGGAATCACTGACGGCACCTTTGACGGTTTTGGCTGCATCTTTGATGATGGATCCGGCGTCGCGGGCGAATTCCTTACCGGCATCTAGGTAGGAGCCGGACTTTGCTTGATCGGCGGCTTCGCTGGCTTCGGTTTTAAGCTTGCTGAAGGTTTCCTTCTCAGAGAGTTCTTCACGGAGCTTCTTCGCTACTCCACTGACGGCACCGCTGAGCTCGGAAGCTGCATTGCTCCATTTGGACAAGATGGAATCGTCTTTTGCATCGGACATGATGGTTACTCCTAGTTAAGCTCCGAAGAGGATATGGGAAATAGCGTAAATGGCCAGTCCTGCTAATGCACCTACAATTGTGCCATTAAGGCGGATGTATTGGAGGTCTTTGCCCACCATGAGTTCGATTTTCTCTGAAGCTTCTTCAGCGTCCCATCGTTCAATGGTTTCGGAGATAATGCCGGTGACTTCGGGGGCGTAATTGTCGGCGAGGAAAGCAGCGGCGCCGGTAATCCGGGTGTCGAGTGAATGCCGGAGGGTGGCGTCGTCAAGCAATCTTTGACCCCAGCTGGTAGCTGCTTCGGAGATTTTGCGACGCAGAATTGATGACTCATCTTCTGCGGATTCAATGAGCGACTCGGAGGCTGACGCCCAGATGGTTGGCGCGCTTGCGCGATGGCGCCGGAGCCCATGATGTCGCGTTTGATTTCTTCGACTTTGATGATCATGCCTGGGTCATGCTGCAGGTCTTGCGCCAATTTATTAAGGAATCGGCGCAGCGATTTGCGGGCCTCGTGGTTAGGATCGGCAGCGACGGCTTCGGTGAATTTTATGACCTCGTCATAGACTTTGCCGCTGACCAGCTGCGCAGTGAATTTAGGCGCCCAGATCGGACGGCGCTCGTTGAGCAGGCGATCAATCAGCGGCTCGGAGCCCAACGCCTTTTTGTGCAGCCACTGCGCAAGTTCCTGGACAACTGGTTCGGCTTTGCCTTCGGCGAGAAGTTGTTCCAGCAACCGCCCAGCTGGTGGGCCCCAGGTGGGTTCCGCAAGCTTGTCGATCACCGCAGATTTAATCACCGCTTCAGCATCTGCCGGATCGATTGCGCGCACAATATTAGCGGTCAATTTGCCGACTTCGCGCGAAACTTTCTCCCCGTTTTCCGGCTGGGCGAGCCACTCCCCGGCGCGCTCTGGAATCTGCGCCTGAGAGACTTTTTCCGTAATGAGCTGGGCATTTAGGAAGTTATCCCCCACAAACCCGCTTAAGGCCTCACCTAACTGGTCTTTCTTGCGCGGGATAATCGCAGTGTGCGGAATAGGCAGCCACAATGGATGGCGGAACAGCGCGGTGACCGCGAACCAGTCGGCCAACCCGCCGATCATTCCGGCCTCTGCCGCAGCGCGCACAAAACCTACCCACGCTGCAGTTTCACCCGGACGGGTCTCCACGAAACGGCAAAGAAAATATACAGCGGCAGCAAAAATCAACAGGCCAGTGGCAATGGCCTTGTGCTTGCGCAACTCCTTACGCCGCTGCGCTTCCATTTCCGGCGAAGGACCCGGAACCGTCTGCTGAGCAACCTCATGTTTTCCCATGCGTCCTATTATGTACGCAGGGGTGGACACGGGGGCAGGACACGGGGGAAGATCAGGGTATTTTAGGGGTTATGCCTGCACTTTCTCTAGGACGCGTCCGCGCCCTACGCCTCATTTCACAGCTGCTTGCACCGTCTGCGGCGTTGAATTTTAAGTCCGAGCGCAATGCCGTCGACGTGGCAAAACACATGCTCGCCAGCCAGGCTCAACTCCGTGGATCCGCCCTGGTCGCGCTGGATACACGTGCCGAAAACGCCGACGCCGCCACCGCGCTCGAACAGTCTCTGCTCATCCGCAGCTGGACGCAGCGCGCACCCACCAAATACTTGCCGCCGAAGACGTCCGCTGGATGACACTACTATGTTCCCCACGCATCCTGGCTGCTTCAGCCAAGCGCCGCTCCAGCCTTTCGCTTGATAGCGCCGCAGTCCAGCGCGCCCGCGACGCACTAACAACCGCCGCCGAAAAATCCCCCGTATCCAGAACCCAGGCCTACGAAATTTTCCGATCCGTAGACGTTGACCCCGGCGAGCACAGAGGCCAACATTTACTCCGGCATTTCGGTGGCGAAGGTGACATCGTACAAGGCCCGCCCATCGGAACGGAAGATTCCTTTGTGCTTCTCGATTCCATCTGCCCCCTTTCCCTAGCACTTAGCGGCGACGAAGCCCTCACAGAAATTACCCGCCGGTACTTCAATTCCCGCGGCCGCCACCCACAAAGACCTCGTGTGGTGGACCGGCCTCACGGTCCGCGACGTCAAGAAAGGCATCGCCGCTGTCTCCGCCGAAGGTTCAATCACCGCAGTTCAGGGACCCAACGGCGAAGAAATGTGGATCCCCACCTGGGCAGAGGACGTCACAGAAACAGAAATCAACGACGCCCTCGCCCTGGAACTAACCCTCCCCGCCTTTGACGAATACCTACTTTCCTACACCGACCGCAGCCACGTCATGGATCCCGAGCACCTGTTCAGCATCGGCCCGGGCAAAAACGGTGTATTCAAACCATTCAAAGTTATTCACGGCGAGGCGCTGCCGGTTTAGTTCTTTAAAAGCTTCACTTGTATCACCCTGAGTGATACAAGTGAAGCTGCGATCGCCTTTTCACGCACGTTTGGCAGCCAAATACGGGCAAAGATTTTTGCTTATCGACGCCAACCTCCGGTGAAACCCTTAAATTTCGGATTCAAGTTCGGAAACATCAAAGCCAAGGCGATCTATTACTTCTTGTAATTCCATTCGATCGCCGGTGTCGTTAAGCATTCGAGAGAGAATTAGGACCGCATCCATAAGGTCGTTTTGCTCTTCCGAAGCCGTTGTGTCTCTTGTGCAGGTAACAACTGCACAACTTCTTTCCCCTGCTTGGCGATACTAATCGACTCCCGGATTCCACTGCCCGAACGAGCTCAGAAATTCCAATGTGGGAAGCATTGTTGATCCCTAAAGTCTTCCTCCCTGAGACTAATCAAAGCTGCGGAATAGAGGAAGAGCCTCACACAGAAGAACTAACTACAGGGGCTGTGGAAAATCTTTCTCGGCCTGGAGCTTAAAAGATCCAGGTTGCAACAATATAGCTGTTGGCTCTGATGCAGATTCAAAATGCTTCACTGCATATCGAAGATTAGCCAACAGAGAGTTAATCTGAGCCCATTTTCTTTCTTTCCCTTTAGCTCTTAGCACCTGCGGTATTCCAAGCCAATGAATCCCCGCAGCTCTGCAAGCTGCGCGTTCATCCAATCGGTCTTGACCCATGATCTGTCTAATATCACCTGTAATTAGAACATTGACACCTTGCTTTTGAGCCTCAGCAAACAAAGTGAGATCATCAATTCCTGACTGATAATTACCGTCTACAACACGATCGAAGGAATGCCCTTGGTACATCGGGCGCAAATACCCGATAGAGTTCGCTGGAAAATTCTCATCGAGCAAGAAATTCATTAGGCCGCACCATATACGGCTGAATCAAATTTCCCGACATTCTTCAAATCAGTTTTGTTCAGATTGGGATAGAACTCCTGGATTTCATCCTCCGTGGTTTCAGGGTCTCGAAGAAGATCTGTGACAACATCAGTGGGGATTCTAGATCCCTTAACCCGAGGAGTACCTCCAAGCGTTCCGGCATCCACTTCAATTCCAGGTGCTGGTGATAGAAGGTTAGGCACCGTTTTCCCTCTAAAATTACTAAAGGAACGGTATACGTCTTCAAAGCTAATGAATTCCCACTGTCCGGACTGCTTATCAATATCCATCCAGTTATCTCCATCTTTGACTCTGATAGATTTCCCATCAAAGGCAAAGCGATATTCGGATAAATGTTCCGTGAACTCGTTTTCTTCCAAGTTACGCAACACGCTAGAAATTCTTTGCAAAGATACTTCAGCACGAAACTTTGCAATGATTCTTAGGGCGACAATATCGCGAAAAGAATAAAGCATAGGACGCGATGCACTGATTTCGGGGACAAGGATCTCCTTCTTCGACCACAGCCGCAATTGATGTTCAGTAACACCAGTGAGGAATTGGGTCATTTCAAGGTCGAAGGACATCCCTGTCACCTCCTCATTTAAAAGTTTAGAATTACTAGTTTGTACGAGCTATTCTACCTAGACTTCGAACTTGCGTATCCTATATTGTCAAACTTCCTTCTGCAAGGTCGACTTTCCACCAAACATCAACACAAACTACGACGCAGCGAAACATGCCTCGAGGTCAGAGGTCACAATCTCAGCAGCTGCTGGTCCGGTGAGGATCCATGGGGTGAGGTTTTCCGTGGTGCAGAGTTGGCCGTTTTTGACTGCGGGGAGTTGGCTCCACAGTGGGTTGCTTTCAGCGTTTTCGAGGGCTTGGGGGCTGTCGATGAAGGCGATGATGCGGTCGGCGTCGAGAAGTCCGATGTTTTCGGGTGGAATGACTGACCATTGGCCGTTTTCGGAGGGGACGATGGATTCGACGAGGGTGATGTTTTGGAGGCGTTGGGGGACGCCGGCGCCGACGAAGCTGTCGGGGAGGTATTGGCGGACTTGTTCTTCGCGGATGCGGAGCAGCATAGTCTTCTCACCGGGCGACGTAATCTTCGAGTCCAGTGAAGCTACGGATTTGTCAGCATCTTCAATCACTGCGGCTGCTTTTTCTTGGGTGCCGGTGAGTTCTGCGAGGGCGGTGAATTGGTCGCGCCAGCTGTTGGATCCGTTTTCGTCGACGGATTTGATGATGGAGACGGGTGCGATGGCTTCGTATTTGGCGAGGTTGGTTTCGATTTCTTCGTCGCCGATGATGAGGTCGGGTTGGAGTTTGGCGACGGTTTCGAAGTTGGGTTCGTCATCGTTGCCGACTGCTTCCATCGAAGCAGGAGCGGAAGATAGCAAATAATCCTGCACTCCTCCGGCTCCGCCCCAGTAGGTGGTTCCGACTGGTTCGAGGTCGAGTGCGAGGGCGAGATCGAGGAAGTTGGCTTGGGCAATCACAATCCTCTGCGGAGCCGAGTCAGAAGAAGCCGCCACCTCTTCACTAGTAGAACATCCCGCCAGGGTGAGTAGCGCGAGGGCCGCGACTGCATACTTTTTCATATAGCCTTCCAATTCGATCAAATTATCTACCCACGGTAGATATATTAGGACAGGCTAAGCTATACAAACCCAGGGAACTCCAAGCAAAAACAAAACAACACCCTCTCCCCCACATAAATGGAAGAAAGGGTGTTGTTGGAGGTGCTAGTCAAAGAACCTGCATACAGAAACTACTGCGTACGGCCGGTTTCCTTGACGTAACGGTTGTAAGGTGCTCGGCCCTTGATGATCAGGACGGTGCCCAAAACTGTGCAGACAACGGCGAATACAACACCGATGATGCTGTAGAGGACCCAGTGTTCCTGCTGCTGGCCAACGCTGTTTGCGCCGACTGCGAAGAGGACTGTGCCAACGCCTGCCAGAGCAGTGAGGAGGAATCCCATGCCCAACCAGGTTGCGCTGCGCTCGAGGGATGAGTGTGGAGAGCTATACGCCACAGGTACATAGCCCTTGATGTAGTGCATACGCTCCGGTGCGGGTTTCTTTTTCGCGGAGGACATGGTGTTCACTCGTCTTTCTGGTTTAACTGTCTGAACCGGTACTTACTTGGATTAAAGACTAGTCGTCTTTGCCTCGGAAAGCTGCACGCGCACGTTCCTTGGTGACAGCTGCCACAGCGGTCAGTGGAATGCCTGCGGGACAGACGTCTGCGCACTCGCCGTAGAGGGAGCAGTGTCCGAAGTTGGTTTCCATTTCATCAACCATCTTACGTGCACGCAGTCCGCGCTCTTCCTTACCCAGTGGGAGGAGGGAGAGGTGAACAAGCTTTGCGCCGGTGAACAGGTGTGCTGCTCCGTTAGGGCAGGCAGCGACACATGCACCACAGCCGATGCAGGCTGCGTGGTCAAGTGCGAGTTCTGCAGTTTCGTGGTTGACGTGGAGGGTATCAGCGTCAGGTGCGGTACCTGCGTTGATCGTTACGTAGCCACCCTGTTCCATGACGCGGTCCAGTGCGGAGCGGTCGACGACCATGTCCTTGATCACTGGGTATGCATGGAACGCAGTGGTTCGATCTTGAGGGTGTCGCCTTCGTTGTAGCTGACCAAGCGCTGCGCGCAGGCAGGCTTATTCTGGTCAGCGCCGTGAGGGCGGCCATTCACGAGGAGGCCACAAGTACCGCAGATACCTTCGCGGCAGTCAGAGGCGAACGCGAATGGTTCTTTGCCTTCTTCGATGAACTTGTTGTTTACGTGGTCAAGCAGCTCCAGGATGGACATCTGCGCGACGGCGTCGTCAACCTGGACGGTTTCGAACTTGCCTTCCGCAGTTGGGCCTGCTTGACGCCAGATCTCAAGTGTAAGTTTCATTACTTGTAGTTCCTTGTCTGCAGTGGGACGGATTCGAAGAACAGTGGTTCTGCGTGGCGGACGAAGGTTCCGTTCTCGCCTGGTTCCCATGCGGAGACGAAGCACCAGTTTTCGTCGTCACGTTCTGCTTCGCCATCTTCGGAGAGGTGGTCGTCGCGGAAGTGTGCACCACAGGACTCGTCGCGGTCGAGGGCGTCGACGCACATGAGTTCACCGAGGTCGATGTAGTCGGCTACGCGTGCTGCGTATTCGAGAACCTGGTTCATCTCATCGGTGCTGCCGGTGATGCGCATGTTTGCCCAGAAGTCCTCGCGGAGCGCACGGATCTTGTCGATACCGTCCTGGAGGTCCTTTACGTTTCGAGAAACGCCACAAGAGAAGTACAGGATGTCGCCCAGCTGGCGGTGGTAGTACTCAGGACCGTGAACGTTGTCACCGACCCACTCTGGGCGGTTGCCCATGAGGCGGTCAATGCGGGCCTGTGCACGCGCAATCGCCGCCTGTGCTTCTGGTGCATCCTCTGACAGACGCTCGGCGCCAAGCAATGGGCCGAGGTAGTTAGGGATGGTGAATGGCAGGGTGAACCAGCCATCGACAGAAGCGGAAAGCAGGGAGTTTGCGCCCAGACGGTTTGCACCGTGGTAGGTCCAGGATGCTTCGCCTGCGCAGAACAGACCTGGGAGTGACGTCATTTCGTTGAAGTCAGTCCAGAGGCCACCCATGGTGAAGTGGCAGGTCGGTGCAATACGCATTGGGCTGGAGTATGGGTCCTCACCAATTGCCTCTTCGTACATGGTGAAGAGGTTGGAGTAACGCTCGCGGATGGTGTCCTGTCCGAGGCGCTCGGTGGCGTCGCGGAAGTCCAGGTATGCAGCGTTGTTCAGAGGTCCAACACCGAGACCAGCGTTGATCTGCTGGGAGATCGCACGGGAAGCAACGTCACGTGGGACGAGGTTACCGAATGCTGGGTAGCGGCGCTCCAGGAAGTAGTCGCGCTCATCCTCAGGGATGGTGTTCGGATCGCGATCATCCCCCTTAACCTTAGGGGACCAGATGCGGCCGTCGTTACGCAGCGACTCGGACATCAGAATGGTCTTGGACTGCCAGGTGGAGTTCACAGGTAGGCCGGTTGGGTGGAACTGGATGAACGATGGGGACGCGAAGTATGCGCCGGCTTCGTATGCACGCATGATGGCCGAGGCGTTGGAGTTCTTGGCCAGGGTGGACATGTGGTACACGTTGCCGTAGCCACCGGTTGCCAGGATAACGGCATGGCCGGTGTGTGCGGTGAGCTCGCCGGTGATCAGGTTGCGCATGATCAGGCCTTCGCAGCGCTTTTCACCATTACGTTCGGTGACAATGACGTCAACCATTTCGTTATGGGTGAAGATCTCTACGGAGCCGAGGTGAATCTGGCGCTGTAGTGCGGATGCGGTGGAGAGCTGCAGCTGCTGTCCGGTTTGTCCACGGGTGTAGTAGGTACGGGAGACCTGCACACCACCGAAGGAACGGGTTGCCAAGGCGCCACCGTATTCGCGGGCGAATGGTGCACCGATGGCGTTCATGTGGTCGATGACGCGGACGGACTCGACGGCGAGACGCCAGCAGTCGGACTCGCGGCCACGGTAGTCGCCGCCCTTGACGGTGTCCTTGACGTGGCGGTATGCGCCGTCGTTGTCTACCTTCTTGCCGCGGGCGGAGTTAACGCCACCCTGTGCAGCAATGGAGTGCGCACGGCGAGGTGCGTCGTGGTAGGTGAACGCCTTGACGTCGTATCCGAGTTCGCCGAGGGCTGCTGCTGCAGCGCCACCGGACAGGCCGGTGCCAACGACGAGGACGCGGAACTTGCGTCGGTTCAGTGGGGAGACCAGGTTCATGTGGTCTTTTTGGTATTCCCACATGTCTTTGGTGGGAACGCCTGCTGGCTCTGCAGCGTCAAGGACCGTACCAGCTGAGACCTCTGGGAGGACGGAGACTGGGTGGATGAACTCTGGGCGGGTGGTTTCAGAGTGAGTGCTCATAAATTCTTCCTAACCTTTACGCAATCCAGCCAACAGCGATGGCGAACGGAATGGTGATGTTGCCGATCAGGACCAGTGCAGGAACGATGTACGCAACTGCGAGGAGGATTGCCCTCCAGCGACGTCCGGTGATTCCCAGGTCAGAGACTGCAAGCCAGATGCCGTGTGACAGGTGGACGAACAGAACCAAGTTGGCAATGATGTACCAAATTGCTACAGGCCAGCGGCTAAAGGAAGCCACCATGTTTGCGTATACTTCGCCGTGCTCGAATGAGGTTGGGGCTGCTGGAGCAACACCCATGGTCAGGTCGAGGATGTGGAAGATAATGAACGCAAGGAGAACGATTCCGGTCACCAGCATGGAGCGGGTCGCGAAGGAGTTGAAGCCGCCAACGAGGTTGGTACGGCGGAACTTTCCGCGGGACTGGTGAGAACGGCCGGTCAATGCGAATGCACAGTAGATGTGCAGAACCAATGCGACCAGCAGGATAATACGTAGGATCCAGAGGACTGAGCCGTGTGGGAGGATCGGGGATCCGATCTCACGCAGGAACTCGCCGTAGACATCTACTTGTGCTTCACCCGGATGCGCAGAATCGGCCGCGTAGTCCGGCATGAAGATTTTCAGGTTTCCGATCATATGAACAAGAACGAAGCCACCGAAGATTAGGCCAGTGATGGCCATGGTCAGCTTCATTGCCCAGGTCGGGTATGCGGGACGCTCACGCAGCGCCTCCGTCGTAATTTTTCCGTGACGGATTGCCTCACGGTCGGGATTTCTAACAGTCATGGCACCTCCAGTGTCGTTGTTACTGTACGTGCCAGATCGAGGCATTAACCAGTCATGGAACGCTCCCCTACCGCCTCCAACTGACTGTTTAGAGGCATAAAACCCCACTTATTAGGGTAGCCTTACTTTATTGTCGTTTGACGCTCATTTAATTGAGTGTGCTCTACCTGCGGAAACGTGAGGCTTTTTCAACATTCTAAATCCAAGGTGAGCTTCCTCACAAGGTTCCGGTTTGAACTGTTTCTAACCCCGTTTGGTATCAACCAAAAAGTTTAGACACCCGAATTTCCCGAATAGAAGCAAGGCTTTGCGCAGGTGACACAATTTTCGCAACTGTTGCACCGTAGGTGCCCAAAAAGTTCCCGGGGCGCATGTGGCCTGACCACGCCGGGCACCCGATGGCGGCGGGCTGCGTCGAAAAGCGAAAATCAACAACTTTGCAACACCTCAATGCCAAGAGTGGTTAAGGTGATGGTGATCACGCTATAGTTGCGCCATGGGAAAGACATATGTGGGGTCCAGGCTGCGCCAACTGCGCCGCGAAAGAGACCTGAGCCAGGCATCCTTGGCAGCAACCCTTGGCTTATCTGCCAGTTATGTAAATCAGATTGAGCACGACGTACGCCCGCTCACCGTACCGGTGTTATTGCGCATCACCGAGGCGTTCGGCGTAGACGCAACGTTTTTCTCCCGCGACGATGACTCCCGCCTGCTCGCCGAGGTCCAAGACGTCATGCTGGACCGGGAGATCAATCCTGCGAACGTGGAGCTGCAAGAGCTTTCGGAGATGGTGTACAACCACCCCCAACTAGCGCGCGCGATGGTGGAAATGCACCAGCGTTACCGAAACGTGCGCGATAAGTTCTCCATCGCAGTGGATAATCGCACCAATACGCCTGAGGAACGCCGCCCCATCGCGGAGGCCGTGAGCATGCCGCACGAAGAGGTGCGCGATTTCATTTACGCCCGCCAAAACTACTTCGATGCGCTCGACCGCGCCGAAGCTATAGCCGCGCAACTGGGCTGGCAGCCGTACGATTCCCGCGCCATGGAAGATTCGATCGCCCGCCGCCTACAAATGGATCACGATGTCACCATCACCTCCTCCAAAGAGGAATCCGGGACGCTGCACCATTTCGACCCCGAAACCCGCCTGCTGACAATCCACGCGCGCCTCAACCCCGGACAACGCGCCTTCCGCATGGCCACCGAACTCGGCTACCTCGAGGCCAACGACCTCATCGAAGGCATTGTGGATGACGGCATCTGGTCCACCCCCGAAGCCCGCACTCTAGCTATCCGCGTGGCCTCCTACTTCGCCGCCGTGATGCTGCCCTACAAAATCTTCCACTCCGAAGCAGAGAAATCCGGCTACGACATCGAGTACCTAGGCCAACTCTTCGGCGTCGGCTATGAAACCACCGCCCACCGCCTGTCCACCCTGCAACGACCCAACCTGCGCGGCATCCCGTTTACCTTCGTGCGTGTCGACCGCGCCGGCAACATGTCCAAACGCCAATCCGCCACCGGCTTCCACTTCACCCACTACGGCGGCACCTGCCCCCTGTGGAACGTGTTTGAAACCTTCACCAACCCCGGCCAAGTGCTCCGCCAATTCGCGCAAATGCCCGACGGACGCAACTACCTGTGGATCTCACGCACCGTGCGACACCACGAAGCCCGGTTCGGCGAAGTGGACAAAATGTTCGCCATCGGCCTTGGTTGCGAGGCCCGCCACGCCGACCGCACCGTGTACTCCCGCGGTTTCAACCTCCAGGACCTCTCCACCGCCACCCCGATCGGGTCCGGCTGCCGGGTGTGCACCCGCGAGAACTGCGCGCAGCGCGCCTTCCCATCCGTCCACGGTCGCATCAACATCGACGCGCACGAATCCACGATTGCGCCTTACTAGCTGGTCGGCGGGAGTGCTTGTCGACGCACCCCTGCGGGGGTGGGTTTTACCTTTTATGAATGATCGGCAATATCCGCGTAAACACCATCGGTAGCCAGAAGAACATCATCCGGGGCGATAATCAGGGACCACCCGCGTCGCCCTGCGCTGACATAGATTCGCTCCTGGAGAATTGCAGACTCATCCAAAAACACACGATGCTTATTCTTCTGCCCGATTGGTGAGATTCCACCCGGGACATAACCAGTAACGACCTGTGCGCGGCTACGGTCCATCATGTTGGCGTGCTTACCTTTTCCAGCCTTAGCCAGCTGTTTAAGATTCAGCGTGCTGCTAGCCGGAACAATCGCTACGACATGTTCTCCGTCGATATCCGCCATCAGCGTCTTAAACACCACTTCCGGCTCCACACCCATCACTTCGGAAGCATCCAAAGCAAAACCCTTTGATGATTTCGGATCCACATCATGAACATCCAACTCAAATGGAATCTGTTTCTCCGTAAGCAGAGCAAGCGCAGGAGTAGCGTTCGAGGTATCAACTTTCTTGGCCATAAAACCAGATTTTAGCGGCTCTTCCTGTTTTAGAGTGCATTGATCTTATGGACCAACTGCCCTGAATGGATAAGGCACCGCAGAATGTAGTGGTTCAAATTACGGAAACCTAGAGCAATCCCACGCAAATGCTCCAACCGTCCGTTGATCGCTTCGACCGGACCGTTGGAGACACCAACATCGAAATACGCCAACACATCACCAAGTCGTTTAAACAAACTACGACCCAACTGCGCGAGTTCCTTATTCGGCCCCTTCAACACCCGAAGCTGATCAATAATGGTCCGCATTTTCTTCTTCGCTTCACGCTTATTACCCATCTGATAACAATCAATAATCGCCTGATACGCAAGCCACGCAAGCTTTAACACCCCGTAGTCTTTGTCATACGCCCACAACTGCTCCAAGCTTTCTTGCTGACGAGGACTCAACCACTTGTGCGTGGTCAACAAGGTCTTCCGGTTTTTATACAACGGATCCTGGCTTAAACCACGACGCTGGTATTTCTCCCGCTGGAGGCGTTGCCGGCAGGCGGTGAGCTTGTCACCAGCAAGCCGCACAACATGGAATGGATCCATCACGCGACGAGCAGAAGGAATGAGTTCTTTACTTGCTGTGGCGTAGCCTTGGAATCCATCCATGGACACGATCCGTATCTGATTGCGGAACTGTTCACCGCGGGAGCCAAGCCAGGACCGTAAAGCATCAGCACTACGACCTGGGACGACATCTAATAACCGGGCAGGACACCGTGAGTCATACCGATGCCCGGTCATATCGACAATCACGGTGACAAACCCATCACCATGCTTAGCCCTATTATGTGACCACTTATGCTCATCCACCCCAATGACATACACTCCATCAAGATGGTGAGGATCGTTATAGACCAGCTCACGGCACATATCGAGGGCTAGTTGGCAGGTTAAATCCCACCCTAGCCCAAGTGCTTTCGCGGTTGCGTGAACACTCATCCGGTCAATAGCAAGGCGTTGTAAAATCCAGCGGGTGACCCGGTGGGTGACCTTTACCGTGGTCAGCGCAGCTTAGTTCTGCTTGGAAATACTTTTGCTTACATGTGGGGTTGGTGCAGCGGTAGCGAGGTAGACGGATAAACAGTTTGGTGGGAAACCCGACGATGGGTAAATCAATGAGCATCCGGTGGGTGTGATGACGAAACACCCCAGGTTGGGAGCATTCTGGGCAGGTGGAGGTGTAGTCGAGTGCGTCTGCTTCGATCAGGGTGTAATCACCTGCATCGGAAGCGCCGGTGATGGTGAGTCCTAGTTCCGCAGTGCGGCAGATGGTGTCAGCGATGATGTTGCCGGTAGACTTCATGGGTAGAGCCTTTTGTTGGTGTTTGGTTAGCTTAGATACCTAAACCTTAACCCTGACAAAAGGCTCGTTTATTTTCGGGTCTACACCGCTAGCCCAGGTTCTGTGATGTACCCCAAAACCGGAAGGGCCATTTTAGCGGCTCTTCCTGTTTTAGAGTGCATTGATCTTATGGACCAACTGCCCTGAATGGATAAGGCACCGCAGAATGTAGTGGTTCAAATTACGGAAACCTAGAGCAATCCCACGCAAATGCTCCAACCGTCCGTTGATCGCTTCGACCGGACCGTTGGAGACACCAACATCGAAATACGCCAACACATCACCAAGTCGTTTAAACAAACTACGACCCAACTGCGCGAGTTCCTTATTCGGCCCCTTCAACACCCGAAGCTGATCAATAATGGTCCGCATTTTCTTCTTCGCTTCACGCTTATTACCCATCTGATAACAATCAATAATCGCCTGATACGCAAGCCACGCAAGCTTTAACACCCCGTAGTCTTTGTCATACGCCCACAACTGCTCCAAGCTTTCTTGCTGACGAGGACTCAACCACTTGTGCGTGGTCAACAAGGTCTTCCGGTTTTTATACAACGGATCCTGGCTTAAACCACGACGCTGGTATTTCTCCCGCTGGAGGCGTTGCCGGCAGGCGGTGAGCTTGTCACCAGCAAGCCGCACAACATGGAATGGATCCATCACGCGACGAGCAGAAGGAATGAGTTCTTTACTTGCTGTGGCGTAGCCTTGGAACCCATCCATAGACACGATACGTATCTGATTGCGGAACTGTTCACCGCGGGAACCAAGCCAGGACCGTAAAGCATCAGCACTACGACCTGGGACGACATCTAATAACCGGGCAGGACACCGTGAGTCATACCGATGCCCGGTCATATCGACAATCACGGTGACAAACCCATCACCATGCTTAGCCCTATTATGTGACCACTTATGCTCATCCACCCCAATGACATACACTCCATCAAGATGGTGAGGATCGTTATAGACCAGCTCACGGCACATATCGAGGGCTAGTTGGCAGGTTAAATCCCACCCTAGCCCAAGTGCTTTCGCGGTTGCGTGAACACTCATCCGGTCAATAGCAAGGCGTTGTAAAATCCAGCGGGTGACCCGGTGGGTGACCTTTTTACCGTGGTCAGCGCAGCTTAGTTCTGCTTGGAAATACTTTTGCTTACATGTGGGGTTGGTGCAGCGGTAGCGAGGTAGACGGATAAACAGTTTGGTGGGAAACCCGACGATGGGTAAATCAATGAGCATCCGGTGGGTGTGATGACGAAACACCCCAGGTTGGGAGCATTCTGGGCAGGTGGAGGTGTAGTCGAGTGCGTCTGCTTCGATCAGGGTGTAATCACCTGCATCGGAAGCGCCGGTGATGGTGAGTCCTAGTTCCGCAGTGCGGCAGATGGTGTCAGCGATGATGTTGCCGGTAGACTTCATGGGTAGAGCCTTTTGTTGGTGTTTGGTTAGCTTAGATACCTAAACCTTAACCCTGACAAAAGGCTCGTTTATTTTCGGGTCTACACCGCTAGCCCAGGTTCTGTGATGTACCCCAAAACCGGAAGGGCCATTTTAGCTGCATACAAAAACCGCCTCCCACATTGTGTCTATGGAAGGCGGCTTCTGCTTTTTAAGATTCAAACTCAGCGAGAATTTCCTTCACTGCACGGTGAATTCTGGAACCATACTCCGCGTGGTGAAGCCCGAAGTACACAACAGCCGGGATGTACCCCGCTGGGTTGCCCAGATCATGGCGCTTTCCTTCATGAACCACAATATGGACTGGGTGGCCTTCTTCAATCAACAATGCAATGGCATCTGTTAACTGCAGTTCCCCACCGGCACCAGGTTCAATGCGACGAAGTGCATCAAAAATTGCGCGATCAAGTAGGTAACGGCCAGTAGCCGCAAACCTTGATGGAGCATCTTCAGGCGCAGGCTTTTCCACCATTCCTACGACACGTCGAATGCCTTCGCTTTCCGATTCCGCATCAAGATCGCCTAGCTCAAAAATGCCATAGCTGGAGACTTCATCCTCAGCCACTTCAATAGCGGCGAGAACTGATCCACCAAACTTGGCGCGAACTTCAGCCATCCTTTCAGTCACGCCGAAAGGCAGAACCAAATCATCAGGAAGCATGACTGCAACTACATCTTCGTCCTCATCAAGCACTGACTCCGCAAGTCCGACTGCATGACCAAGTCCCAGTGGCTTTTCCTGAACCACAGGAACAGTATCGATCAGCTCCCTGGCCGCTCGAACTTTGTTCAGCTGATCTGTCTTGCCACGAGCTTCCAAAGTTGCCTCAAGCTCAGGGAACGGCTCAAAGTGCTTAAGGATTCCGTCCTTGTTTGGCGCGGTAATAATAGCCAGTCGAGATGCACCGAGATCCGCAGCTTCTTTAGCAACAAGCTCAATACCCGGAGTATCAACCACAGGGAGAAGTTCCTTGGGGATCGTCTTGGTAGCGGGAAGGAAGCGCGTGCCCATTCCAGCGGCAGGTACAACAACAGTTTTTACAGCATTTTGATGCTTATCGATTGGCAAATTCATAGGCCATGACGATACCGCCTTTTTAGAATAATTCTTCTTGACAGCGGGTTAGTTTATGTGAACATGAACACTTAATAAAAAGTTAGCTATAAATTTGGAAGACCAAAGGCAAAAGCCCTGATTGCACTTACAATCAGGGCCTTTTGAATCTTCGAACTAGAAGTTGATCATGTGTCCGGAAATGCCGTGAGCGGCTTCCTTAACAGCTTCAGACAGCGTTGGGTGAATGTGAACGCTGCGTGAGATCTCCTCAGTGGTGAGATCCCAGTTCTGTGCCAGAACCAGTTCGTTGATTAGCTCGGAAGCGTTAGCACCAACGAGGTGTCCACCGAGCAGCTCACCGAATTCAGCATCCGCAACGATCTTTGCGAAGCCATCGGTCTCAGCCAGGCCGACTGCCTTACCGTTTGCAGAGAATGGGAAGGACGCAACCTTGATCTCACGATCAGGCCACTTCTGCTTAGCCTGCTCCTCGGTGTAACCGAAAGAAGCAACCTGTGGGTTACAGAACGTTGCGCGAGGCATCATCATGTAATCACCAAGGGCCTGGGTCTCTGCACCAGCGATGGTCTCAGCAGCAACAATGCCCTGAGCTTCTGCAACGTGCGCAAGCTGCAGCTTAGCGGTGACGTCACCGATAGCGTAGATGCCAGGAACGTTGGTACGCATGTAATCGTCGATGTCGATTGCGCCGCGCTCAGTGAGCTTAACGCCAGTGTTCTCCAGACCGAAGCCCTCAACACGTGGGCGGAAGCCGACGGAAACCATGACGCGATCAACAGTGAGGGTCTCAGTCTTGTCAGAGCCCTTCTTCTGGTAATCAACCTCAACAGAATCGCCATTGTCACGCACTGCGGTTGTTGCGTGGCCAGGAAGGAGCTTAACGCCCATCTTCTTGTATGCCTTAGCAATAACCTTGGAGACCTCAGCATCTTCGTTTGGAAGAACGCGATCCATGAACTCAATGACGGTTACGTCTACACCATAGTTACCGAGAACGTAAGCGAATTCCATGCCGATTGCACCGGCGCCAACAATGACCATCTTCTTGGGTGCAACAGGGTTAAGAATCTGCTCTTCATAAGAAACCACGTTCTCAGAGAATTCGACGCCACGCAGGGTGTTGACAACCGAGCCGGTTGCGATAATGCAGTCATCGAAAGTGACGGTCTTACCAGCGTCCTTGCCTTCAGTAACCTCAAGGGTTTTAGCATCCTTGAAATTTCCAAAACCATCAATTTCAGTGATCTTGTTCTTCTTCATCAGGTAGTGAACTCCGCCGACGATCTTGTCGGAAACGCCACGGGAACGCTTGTGAGCATCCTCGTAATTGAAAGTCACTTCACCGTTAATGCCGAAGGTCTTCCTCTCATGGGTAAAGGTATGGGCAACCTCAGCGTTCTTGATAAGAGATTTGGAAGGGATGCAGCCAACGTTTAGGCAGACACCGCCCCAATACTGCTTCTCAATTACAGCAACCTTCTTGCCAAGCTGGGCCGCGCGGATGGCGGAGACGTAGCCACCGGGGCCCGCTCCGAGTACTACTACATCATAATGTTCAGTCACGCATTCAAGGATACGTGTTTAGGATTGTCTTGTCGTGCACGTGGTCTACAGAAAGACCAATCCACACTAAATAGGGGGAACGAGAAAGCCCACGATGTTCAAATCGTGGGCCTTCTTGCGAAACAACTGCTCGGATCAGAACAGTCCGAGGCCGTGTGACAGGTTGCTTGAAGCAGAGGAACCTGCGTGAAGGCCGTAGCCCAAAATCTCATTGATGGCGAACAAAATCTGCTCAAAAATCTGGTACATGTGTAAAACGTCCTTAAATGATCATGGGCAAATCTGAAGCAAAATATGCAAGACAAACCCTCTTATTGCTCTCAAAGAATAATAACGCTCAAGCTCCACAGAACGTTAACAAAGTTGAAACTTGATTCCGAAAAGGAAAATTAACTGCATTGAAAAATGCTGGTGCCCATGAATTCCACAACGCAGGAGAAATCGGTAGAAGCTGCGGCAGTCCGTTAATTTAACTTTCCAACTACATGAAGGAAGAATGCCAACTCGATGGACTACCCTCCGTTGAGGTCTACTCAACCCGAGCAGATTCGAACATTAAACCTCGTAGGTTATTATTTACTTCTTCTCTAAAATTAGCGACAGATAATATAAATATTTCAATGGAGTTTCACAATGAAGATTGCTGTGGCAGGCATGGGTTATGTTGGTTTGTCGAATGCAGCGCTGTTATCCAAACAGCACGAGGTCATAGCTATCGACATAGATCGGCACCGAGTCGACATGATAAAAAGCTTCAAATCGCCGATTCTGGACGCTGAACTCGAAGCCTACCTCGATACCCATCCATCAGGACTTACCGCAACTACAGATGCCCGGATCGCTTACATTGATGCTGAGTACGTAGTAATTGCCACTCCTACTAACTATGATCCAGACAACAATTACTTTGATACATCCAGCGTCGTAGATGTAATCGAAACCATTTTAGGTCTCAACGCTAACGCCAAAATTATCATTAAATCCACAATCCCGGTGGGATACACCGAAGAACTACGGAAAATATACCCACAGTCCACAATCATCTTCTCCCCGGAGTTTCTTAGGGAGGGAAAAGCTCTTTACGATAACCTTTACCCTTCGAGAATCATTGTTGGAGATAGATCTGAGGTCGGCGCACAGTTCGCTAAACTCCTTGCCAAAGGGGCAGAAAGTACGGATATAGATATTCAACTTACTGATTCCACAGAAGCAGAGGCAATCAAACTATTTTCTAACACTTACTTAGCTCTTCGAGTCGCATACTTTAACGAACTCGATACGTACGCTGCTATGAGAAACCTAAACACAAAACAAATCATCAGCGGAGTATCCGCTGATCCACGAATCGGTTCTCACTACAACAACCCATCATTTGGGTACGGCGGATACTGTCTGCCTAAAGACACCAAACAGCTTCTTGCTAATTACGACGCCGTGCCTCAAAATCTTATTTCAGCCGTAGTCGATGCAAACCGAACGCGCAAAGACTTCATCGCAGACGACATTCTTAGACGAAATCCTAAAATTGTTGGTATTTATCGTCTTGCCATGAAATCAGGCTCGGACAACTTCCGGGCATCGTCCATCCAGGGCATTATGAAGAGAATAAAAGCGAAGGGAATCGAGGTAGTTGTCTACGAACCTAGCCTCAAGGAAGACCTCTTTTTTAATTCCCGCGTAGTTAATGACCTTGATGAATTCAAAACTATTAGCGACGTGATCGTAGCAAATCGCAATTCTCAAGAGGTAGTAGACGTCCAAGAAAAAATCTACAGCCGTGACATCTTTAATCGAGACTAAGCATCCTTCAAAGTTGCAAGTAGCCTAATAACTCATGCGTCCCTATTATTAGGCTACTTGGTTCTTCCAAGTCACAGATCGGCCCTTATATCTGAAGTAGTGATTATTTTCTATCCAGTTAGGACGCACTGAGTAGGTTAATTTTGCAACTATACAACAGTTTCTGAAGGCGTAGAAATATGGAATCAGCAACGTTATAGTTATCTCCCAAACGAATAGTGCCAGCTTGGAAGCTCTCAGCAAACAATAGCCCCACTGCCAAATCAGCACCAATCGATGACTCACGCGGAGAAAGAGCACCCATAATAGGCGCATTTGATGCCAAAATCATACCGTTTGAGCTACTGACTGAACCGCTAAACTCTGACGATGGAACTACGCATAAGGTTGAATTGCGCGGTTTTCCCCATTCCGACTCAAAATTTCCAAATTCTGACAAAGTGGAATCCAAGAGCAAAGTTCCTTCCCCCTTTGGATTAGCTCTCGATTCAAATTCAACCGGAGAAGCTGAAATCCAAATCGGTTCCAGATAATGCTCTATGGCTCTAACCACCTCGGGGGAGGTTTTACGCGGCAACTGAATCGGACCGCCACAGAACTCACCAAATGCAAGAATACTTGCAATAGAAACAATATCATCATGGACGACTAAAGGATCTCGATCAAATGTGAGCATATCAATCGATGGCACGCCATCATAATCTTCTGGAGTGGCCATCAATCCAAATCGCCCATCCGACAAGCGGCCGGTCCATTGAAACTTCAAATCCTATTTCCCTTTCACAAGAATGAAATGCTTCGGCTTCGCTGAAAACATTTCAGTACAATTTTTAATCTCTGATAAAAAGGTGAATGCCCGTTCGATCGAGTTCAAGCGATAGAATTTAAAATCGTCCTTAATACCGCATAAATTTCGATTCATATTGGCTGAAAAGTCGATTTCATCTATCGCCAAACTTTCTAGTGCATGCTTCGCGGTGCATTGGACTGCGAGATAAACACCAGAAGGAGAATTATGCAATCGGCTAACTAACCAATTTTCTAATCCTTGAAACGGCCCAGCAATATGAGACTCTGTAAAGCGCATCTCTTCACGCTTTTCCTGTGCTTGATCTTCAAGGTGAGTAACTTCAGTAGCGTAAACCGCGAGTGCTTCACCATGAGTCTTATACAGTTCAAACAAATCTGGCAAGGGCACATTATCTAAGTGAACGTTGATCTCGACTGACCGTTCATCCTCCGAGATCCAAAAAGAACTGATCGGATAGTCATCTTGCTCGAATTGAGAGTTTTCTTGGGGCAACTCAAGACTAATATCAGCGCTTCGACGGACTAGATGATCTGGCATAAATGGAACAACAAATGAATCCGCTTGATCCTGATTAAATGGAACGGCTACTTTGTCCTTCTCATGACGGTCTTCGCGCATGGTTGCTATATCACTTGAGATCATCGTTCCACGCGCCATAAAATTAGTCACGAAACCGGAGACTTTTTGCAGAGCTGAATCAGAATTCGTAATCTGGCCCTCATGCAAGCGACGTAACAATACATACTGCGTTGAATGATTAAGCTTAATTCCGGCACGAACCATCCGAACTGCCAAATTGAAATCAGATCCACTACGCATCGTGTCGTCGTATGGAATCGCCTTCAAAACAGCCTTCTCTACAAGAAGTGTTGGATGAAGGTAAGTTGAACGGTTAAAAAGCAAAGACTCAATCGAAAGCTTTTTCCCACTGTTATAAAAGCGCTGGCCTGTTCGGTTATCGTAGTCTACCCAACCACCATAACTTCCATGTGCCCCATTCGAAATAGCTTGAAGCCTGACTTCCAAACTCCAAGGCAACATTATGTCATCATCATCGTGAACCGCGATATATTTTCCGCGTGCTTCTGCTGTAATTCTATTGCGAGCACATGCGAGACCTTTGTTCTCCTGAGAGATGATTCGAATACGTGGGTCATTGAAGCTCGAAAGAACTTCAAGAGTGTTATCGGTCGAACCATCATCAACAACTATAAGCTCCCAATCTTTGAAAGTTTGCCCCAATACTGAGTTAATCGAATCTGTAAGGTATTCAGCTCGGTTGTAGGTAGAAATGGCGACAGTAACCAGTGGAGGAGCATCTAAGGGGCGGCCATTCCACTCTTTTAGATTCCTTATGACAGACGGATCATTCAAATGAATATCTCGATTGCGTGCAATCGCCTGTCGCCCCTCTTCAGAATCATCCGCTAACGCACGAGAAGACGGATGCCATACATGGTACATTCGCACTGCAGGGTCTTCAATCCATACTCGTTTATAACCAATTCTGAGCAATCGCTTTGCAAGATCGATATCCTCGCCACCATAAATCTGCATTCGCTCATCAAGGCCGCGAGTCAATTCATAAGCATATCGACTGAATGCAATCATCCCACCCATTCCCCAACGGGGCCTTAGTCGAGAAGCATTCTCTATCGCATTCCAGTCCACTGATCCATCAAATATATGAGCGTGATCAATTCCTTCAGGAAGATCTCTACATTGCAACAAGTATGATGCAAATGGGTCTGCTTTCAAAAACTCAAGAATCTTAGGAAACGTGGACTCCGAGAAAACCATGTCAGCATCCGTAGTTACTAAGAATTCCCCACTGGCGATTTGAAGTCCAGCATTAAGCGCTCGAGACCTGGACCAAACCCCATCAGTTTCAACGTAACGGTATATTGCTCCAAGTTGCTCCAGAGCTTCTCTATACCCTTCAGTTGAAGACGAGCCATAATCTGAAATAATTATCTCAGAATTTATTCCTTTAAGGGAGTTTTTCACTGATCTTACTGCTCCAGACAGCCGATCAAGACCCCAATCTTTAAACCCAATAACTATCGATATCTCTGGGTTCTTAGGCAATGCTGTCACCTTCCATCAACTCATAAATAGAAATACCATCCCTCTCACGTGCTAAATACACTGCGCCGATCGCCTCGCGGATCGAGAATCTTTTCTTAGGTCGCCATTTTGAGATAACGATGTCCAGTGATTCGATGCCACTAGGTAAGTTCAAACGTCGCAAATCAGTCAAACCAAATTGATCGCCACCTTGGACGTAAGCATAAATGCTCTTAAGGCCTTCGCTGTAAACCCATTTGGGATTTGATTCCACCAATAACCCAATACTAGGGCTAGACACGACAGCAATAAGCTCCCGATTTTCCATAGACTGATCAAAATGAAGAGCCAGTTTGAGTGAATTTCTAACCAATTCACTATGCGGAATGCTTATAACCGCTTCTTCATTTGCCCATTTAATTGCCACAGAAATTTTCTCTCCCCATGAATCCTTCTAATTTTTCTCTCTTATTTGAAAAACGATGATTTACATGTTACCAATCAGACAATCAGCTTCCCAATACCGAAACTAAGCGCATCAGTTTCACCCGGGAAAGGCTAAGGGACCCTGCATAGCCATAATCAAACTATTGCACCTGGGATTAACACTCCAGGGATTTTTACGATCCCAGTATGCTTCTCGCTTCTCAACCAATTACAATATTTGGCTTCTGATATGAGCTTCTCGCTTTGTTGATTAATTCATCAGCCAGATTTATGTCGCCACGCGATGTTGCTTTACTCCATCTGACATAGGAACTGGAAACTACGAATGCATCGCCGTCTGCAATAATCTCTCCAGCATGCATCCACAACGCGCGATTGCAATGATCTTTGATAGTGCCGGCACCATGCGAAACTAGAAATACGGTGCCAGCTTCATCGAGAAACTCTTTCATACGTACTTTAGCCCGAGCCGTAAACGCTCCATCACCAGTAGAAAGCGCCTCGTCAATTAATAAGATATCTCTTTTTATCGCTGTGGAAATGGAAAACACCAATCGAGCTTTCATGCCCGATGAATAAGTTTTCATTGGACGATCAATTGCATCGCTAATATCAGCCCATGCACAAACCTCATCCTCAATGACCTTTACTTCATCTGGAGAAAGTCCCATTGCCAAGAGCCCTAAACGCACATTTAATCGCCCAGAAACCGATGGTTGAAGGGCGGACGAAACCCCGAGGAGAGTCGGCTCTGAAGAAACATAAACACCACCTGACGTCGGCGACTCTCCTCCAGAGATAAGCCGAAATAGCGTGGACTTTCCCGACCCATTATGTCCGACTACTCCAATAGACTCGCCACGGTGAGCCACGAAGGAAACATCATTGATCGCATGTACTGTATTTTTTTTACTTTTTCTTGAAAAACCAAACTCTGAACCATTTGGATTGAGAACGTACTTCTTGTGGAGCTTCTGAGCGACCACGGTCACATCACTTGACACTTGAATACCTTGCCTCTGCCTGCCAGAAAAAAATGTATCCGATAATCACCAAGCCAAATGACCACACAGAAATGTACGCCCAAGTTTGAAACGACGGTATTTGCCCATCCATCACGCATTGCCGCACTGCCTGCAAGAACTGATAAATAGGGTTTGCTTGAACGATTTTCGAAATAGTCTCATTCGTCTGAAACCTATCGATGGTGAAAAATACTCCAGACACAAAGAAGAGCCCCCGGTTGATAACCGATATCAATGATTTCAGATCAGGAACAAATGCTGTCACCCTAGCTGTAATGAAACTAGTCCCCAAAATAAATACATGAGAGAGAAAAAATAGCGGAACAACAAAAATCATGGTCCAGTGTGGAAACTGATCCAGTTGCAATAAAACACAGCCAATGATTGCAATTAATGCTGGAGTAATATTATCGATGAATTGTCGAAGTACTATCGACATAACTAATGCTGCCTTAGGGAACGCGAAGGCCGCAATCATGCTCTTCGAACTCTTGATCAACCCTGATCCTGAAGAAATTCCCTTAGTGAAAAATCCAAAATAGACAACCCCCAAGGTAAGAAAACCTACGAAATTATCCATGCCTTTCGAAACATGAAGTACAGTTCCGAAGATAAAGGCGTAAATGCTAATACTGATAATCGGAGTCAATATAATCCAGAGACGACCCAAAAATGTATCTTGGCCAACGCGTAGTGACTTCGCTCGAGCCTGCGTCAAAATAAAGTATCTGCGATCCCAAAGGTCCTTCGAGTATTTTTTGATTGACGGCCGACTCTGCAGGCTAAAGAGGTGTCCATTCTCCACCAAAACTAGATTCGAATCTTCGCCGTCTCGCTGTGCAGACAAATCCTCTTGGTTACTGCTTCCTGCAATCGCTGAATCGGAAGAAAGACTTTCCCCGGCCATTTTTCCTCCTGGTACTTAAAACTAAATCACCCTGCTTGGCGCCAGCGCAATTATGAAAGAGTACCGTATTAAACCCATTTTTCATGAAGTTTACATCTAACGACCTGACGATCTAGCATATTTAGAGTAGTTTAATCTGTCAGATCAGACTAACAAAATACTAATTACGCATTTTGGGCGTACCACCAGGGAGAGAAAAATACATTGAGTTCAACAGCAGGCGCACTCGATTACACAGTGGATGTCTGCGTCATCGGGTTGGGCTATATCGGCCTCCCTACTGCAGCTTTCATGGCTTCCAAAGGCCTTAAAGTACTAGGGGTAGACGTCAATCAGACTTATGTTGATAAGATCAACAATTCTGAAGTTCCCTTTTACGAACCTGGATTTAGCTCCCTTTTGAAAGATGTAGTCTCTTCCAAAAGTCTTAGTGCGCAGACAACTCCAATTGAAGCAGATTCCTATATCGTTGCAGTACCCACTCCTTTCAATGACGACAAAACCGTTGATACATCATATATCGATTCAGCTGCACGTTCCCTAGCTCCCTTCTTACGCCCTAAAGCTTTGGTTGTGTTGGAATCTACCGCTGCTCCAGGAACAACAGAGCACATGGCCAATGTTCTAATTGACGAACGCCCTGATCTTTCGCTTGACCCTGAATCTGACAATCACATTCTCATTGCTCATTGTCCTGAACGTGTTCTTCCTGGAAAAATCATGGAGGAAATGGAAAGCAATGCTCGTGTTGTCGGCGGAATCAATAGTCAGTCAAGTAGAGCTGCTGAAAGACTTTACCGTAGCTTTTGTACCGGTGAAATTCTAGTTTCAAACGCTCGCACCGCAGAAATGGCGAAGCTTGCAGAGAACTCTTTCCGTGACGTAAACATTGCATTTGCTAACGAGCTCTCAATTGTTTGCGAATCCTTAGATATCAATGTTTGGGAATTAATTTCTTTGGCGAACCACCATCCTCGAGTCAATATCTTACAACCCGGCCCGGGAGTAGGGGGCCATTGTATTGCGGTGGATCCATGGTTTATTGTGTCTTCCGCTCCTACTTTGACACCGTTAATCCGCACTGCCAGAGAAGTCAATGACGGTAAGCCCAACAAAGTGTTAGACAAGGTTAAAGAGCTTGTTAAAGGTATTCCTTCGCCTACCATCGCAGCCCTAGGCATCGCGTTCAAGGCCGATATTGATGATCTACGAGAGTCTCCGTCACTTAGCATCGTTGAACAACTTGCACAGTCTGAGCTCAGAATCAATGTTGTTGAACCCAATATTTCTGTACTTCCAAGTTCACTTTCCAAATTAAGCAATGTAGAACTTAGTAAGCTCGACGATGCCATCGTAGGTGCAGACTTGGTCTTAGTGCTTGTAGATCACACTCCATTCAAAGCTGTGGATCATTCACGCTTTGCAAACAAAATTGTGGTAGACACCAAGGGTATATGGAATAACTAATTCAGAGCATTAAGTTAAATATTCAAGTCGTTTCTAGGAAAATAAATGGCGATTTCAAACAGACCTCTTTCTAACAATGTCGGCAGAGTTCTATTAATTTGTAATGCTTACCCCAGTTCTTCGAACCTTTACCGTAATGGTTTCATCCACCGACGTGTCAAGGGATATCAGGAGAAAGGGCTAGAGGTAGATGTTTTCTATAATCATCAACCCGTAGCTAAGGCATACACCTACGAGTTCGATGGAGTAATCGTACGTGTCGGTAACGACGAGGCCCTTGAAAAATTAATTCAAGAATCTAGTTACGGAACCTATTTAGTTCATTTCGCTGAGCCAACTCGGATCGAACCACTTCGTCGGTCCGGTGTAAAAGAACCTGTAATTGTTTGGATACATGGATTCGAGGCCGAGGCTTGGTACCGTCGTTGGTTCAATTTCATCGGATCAGCTGAAGATATCCGTGCCGCTCTAAGAAAAAAGACGAACTATTACAATGGTCAAAATTCCTTCCTAGCTGGACTAATGAATGACGAAAATCTCAATATTTCGTTCGTCAACGTCTCAGATTGGTTTCAAAAAAACATTGTCGAGCCTGACGTCCGCACTGAGTTTAAAAATTCCGTCACGATACCTAATCTAGTAGATGAAAAAGTCTTTCCTTACAGGAAAAAAGATCCTGCACTGCGCAAAAAAATTCTCTCAATAAGACCTTTCGCATCCATGAAATACGCGAATGATCAATCTGTATCTGCCATTTTAGAGCTCTCCAAAAGGCCTTTCTTCGGTGATCTAGAATTTACAATCTGTGGTCAAGGACCACTCTTTGATAAAACAGTCGCACCTCTGCGTAAGTTCAAAAATGTCACTTTAAAAAATGAATTCTTCACACAGGAAGAAATTTCTCAGCTCCATGCTGAGCACGGTGTTTTTCTGTGTCCAACTAGATTTGATTCTCAGGGGGTATCTATGTGTGAAGCAGTAAGTTCCGGACTAGTAGCTGTAACTTCTAATGTAGCGGCCATTCCAGAATTTATACATCATATGGAAACTGGACTTCTAGCTCCACCCGAAGATTCACTTGCTCTTGCTGATTTGATTGAAATTCTTTACTTTGACGAGGAGCTCTTCGAAAATCTATCCGGCACTGGCAGTAGTTGGATGGCTAAAAATTGTGGGCGCTCCGCAACTATCGGTCGCGAGATTGAACTAATTCAGGGACGGATGAGTAACTGATGACCTCAAATGACACTTCTTGGAAGACCCGCTATTACGAACTCGAATCCACTCTCGAACAGGTGTTGTTGGGATTTGAAAAAGTACTCAGTGAGATTGAATCCAACAAGTCGGTAAGCCAGCAGCAGAATTTACAGATTTACAAGCTTGATCGTATAAAATTCAACAAACTTGATGCAGTTTGCTGTATCGCAAATGGTGTCAACATTAAGTACCAGTTTGAATTTTTCATCGATAATAAGCTGATCCACCAAGTGCCTTTCCAGAGATCCAACACGTCAGTTATTCCTACTGACAAAAAAACAGCTACCCGATGCAAAGTCACTGCAAAATCTTGCGCGTCACAAGAATCACAGATAGTGGAAAGGGAGATTGCCCTATGATAGACGAAACGATTCAAAAGAGTAACTTCCAAATCAAGAATTTCAAACTGCTTATTGCTGGTTATATTAATGTCAATGTAATTGACGGCTCTGCGTTCTTTTTATCCGGACTAGTGGGGATGTGTGCAGCGATTCCTACTATCTCAACTACCTTGGTTACGGCGAATCCTGTAAGAAAAACCGAAGTACTGGATGAAATCCTGCACTATCCAAATGTTCACGTACTCGATCCTTACATCGATACTCGAATTCAATCCCTAGATTTTGCCCCCAATGGCGATTCAATGTCACGGTCTACCTACGCAAAAATAATCGGGAATGAATTTCTAAATGGTGACTACACTGCACTTCTAATCCGAGATACCGAAACTGGTTATGAGCTGGTAAAGAATTTTCCGGACATTGCAAATAAAGTCTCTGTCTATATCACTGGCATTACAAGTTTGGATGCTAAACCTGATCAAATATTGCGTTCCCAAATTCATGAAATTGCCGAAAGTGGAGCAAAGGTTGTTAGCCAAACCCCTACAATGGCAAAATCCATTGCTAGTCTCAATGTTGGTGTAGAGCTTCATGAAATATTCGTGCTCCCCCCTCATGTACCCGATGCTCATGGATCGTTCGACGAGGTCTACCATTTTGACGAACGTCCTTTTCGGCTTGCATACACCGGAAAATTCTTCAAAGCGTGGAACGCCGACAAAATTCTCGCTGCCTACAAATCTGTCAAAGCTACTGAAAACCCTGGGTTAACATTTGAAGTCGCAGGTGATCAATTTAGAAATGATCCATCTGATCCCTACTTTGTGAATAACGTAAGATACTTACTGAATTCCTCGGATAGCCTTCTATGGCACGGGCGAGTAACTCGCGAAGTTTCTAGATCAATTATTCAGCGTTCCCATATCGGGATCAGTTGGCGAGCACCTGAATTAGATAATAGTTCTGAACTCTCAACCAAAATTCTCGAGTATGGGGCAATGGGGCGGCCTTCGATCCTGAACCGAAATAAACTCCATGAAGACTTACTCGGTGCTGACTATCCACTTTTTGCCAATACGACAACTGAGTTCAAGGCACTGCTGGCGAACTTAGGTAATATGGCAAACGAAGTGGAAATTGCAGCCCGTCGTTGTTATGAGCTTTCAAAATCTCATTGGTACTCGCAGGTACTCCCCCTTTTCATGGAACATCTTGGAAACACTCCTGATTCTAAATTGAATGACTTCTTCGCTCCGATAAGTTCAGTCTCGATTGACCAGATCCCAACGCATTTGCTGACTCAAAAGGCCCAAGCATCCATCAACGGTTTGTGGGTTTCATTCAAAATTGATGCCGATTCTGAGAGTACTGTTGCGGAGTTAGCCACTATTGCTAAGTTTCAAACAGACACATGGAAGCACCTTTCCAACCAGCGCAAGTTCATGAATGATCACTCAGACGAAAGCACTTACAAAACTAAACCAGGAGCTTTCCAAAGTAATGCTCGACGACCTATAGCTAATTCAGTAATGCCTGATCAAGATAGTGTTCTCAAAAGGCTTGAGCTTGCTGAACAGACAAATTATGAGTTAACCGAAGAGCTCCGCCAGCTGAGAGAAAAGATTGATGTGCTCAAAGGTATTCGAAAGCGCTTGGAGACATCTCGCTTCGGTAAGTATCCCCTAAAAGTTGCGCGAGGGGTTAAGAAGCGATTGATGTAACTATCGTCCGGTAAATAATCCAAGAGAGCCTCGAGGTTATTGACAGTCTACCCAAATAACCTCTTGGCAATCATGCTAGTCAATTGGACTTTTATTCTTGAACTCTGATTCAGCCGAGTAACCAATTTCGCTGAAACCATACATCAGCAACAAAGACTCGCCATATCCATTGGATGGTGATTCGCATGCTGGTTTCGAGATGTATAGAGTGCTTTCCGGTGCTCCATTCAACCAACATTTCCCAAAAATCTTTGGTTAGTACCCCTTGAAAAACATTCTTCAGTGGCGATGAAATAATTGCCTGGGCCATCTCAGTTCCTGTCGCTCGCAAAAACTCTGTAGTTTTAGCTACTGGAACCGCAACAGCATAGTCTTGCTCTTGACGTTCAAAAAACTCGAGTGGCGAAAGATGCCTGGCTTCGTAATCATTTTCCCGATAGCCCTTCTGCATCTTTTTCGCCTCAAATGGCCAAGCCGACCCGACACATGGGGAAGAAAGTGATTCTGGCCATATTTCATTAATCGCCAAAAAATATACTTGCTGACTAACTTTTTCCTTCATAAGCAGTGCGTCAGACACCGCAGCTACTTCTGCATCAGCCAATGGGTATACAACCGTTGCATCTCGATCGTATTGAGTCGTAAGGGCAAGCATCCATCTTGCAGATCTAAAATCCCTAGAGAAAAGATAAAGAAGTTCGCTGTTATCGCTAACGTTTTTATCTTTTATCCAGTTCTGAAAAAACTGGTCGAATTGCTGGCGTTCCCGCGAATCCACGATTGGCGCCCCTTGCCCAAGAATAATCTCTTCTACTTTGTCCATTGTATAGGAAAATCGTGTTGCAGCACCACCTTTCATAAGCGGCCACTGACCAAGCATTATCCCATCCCCGAATTCTTTCGAATTAGAACCCAAGTATATAGAACCATGTGGTTCAGAAAGAGGAATACCATCGCTCGTAGACAATGAGATCTCTACTTGATTACGAAGACCATCGCCTAAATTCTTGGGGGCAGTCTTGACTTCCAAATCAAATTCCGAAAGTTTAGTCAGGTAATTCGACATTTTGACTTCTAGGTCCTGAGATTGACCAAAAGTGACAGCATACACAGAATTATCTAAGTTTCGCGCGAGTCCGAGAATCGCCCTAGAATCTTTTCCGCCACTTACGCGAATTTGAAGGGATCGATCGTTAAGATGGGCGCTGCATCGATCTAACGCATTGCGCATCGCAAGAGCCAAACGAGCAGCTTTATCTTGAACGCTCATTTGTTCAGGAAGCGAGATTTCCAAACCTAGGGGAAAATCTAGAATCTTCAATATTCCGTGCCGCACTTCTAACCGCTTATTTGAAGAAAGTATATTGACCCCAATATAGGGAGTGCGGTCAGTTACTGAATATCCATACAATAAGTACTCCGCCAAGAAGTCTTTGGATAGCTGTACTGCATCTCGCACTCCGTCAGATAGAGCTAACGAAACCAGTAGCGGCCTATTACTAATGAATACAGCCTTTTGGTTCTGTCCATAGTAAACAGTCTCTGTTCCAGGAATTGTGTTCCAAGCACTCACTCGGCTCTCTGACTGCTCGGCAAAAACTGCCGCATAGCTTCCCCATACAGGCTCGTTGTAATAGAGTCGGCCTGCTCGATGGGTCAATGACTTAACAAGGGCTGCACTGTCGCAGACACCTGCTGTGACACACCAATTACTCCCTAAAAATGATACTGGATCTGTATCGCGTTCCTTCTTAAGAACAAAAAAACTAGGAGACTTACCATCTTCAGAAATAAAGACCTCGTCTTTAAATTTCGATAATTGCACTAACGCCTTGTATTCATGCAATACCCGATTGAGAGCCTCTCGCGATTCGACATTACACGGTCCAGCCTCCGCATGAGGCTTAGGAATGGAAATAAGAAACATCAAAATCACCTGAGAAAGTCAACAATAATACTGGACTGGAAAAACCTACTGGCATTTACGATACAGGCTGTACCCGACTCAACTCGAACCTTGATCAGGAATACTATCCACGGAACTCATCTCTTAACTTGTAGGTATGCAAATGACTTCAACATTGACTTAATACAGTGCGAACGCAAAGTATTGATTGCTCAGTGATCACTAGAGTTCCCCGAACTAACTAGATTGCTAAATTTCATATTGGTCTACTCGATTATGTAGGACGTACGATGTATTGGTGTCAGACAGCAACAAAAATCTCCAGTTTACCCCTCGCTCACGCAAAACCGACCGATGGGGTACCGGTACTATCCATACCGATAAACATCGTTTTTTGAGATCAGCATTCGAGGATGGCCTACACACCATCCAAGTAGAGGATCAATTAGTCGACATTCTTATCAGAAGCAGAGATTCAGATACAACCGTGGTGTTTTTCCATGCTGCTGTAGGTATAAACGCTTATTATCCGTCATTTTCAGGTGATAAATCAACCAAAAATACTGGCTTGAATCTAATTTCAATAGCTGACCCTACTCTACAAATGTCAAAGGAAATCAGGATGGGTTGGCATATCGGAAATCGATCTGTCGGAGATTTCCCGACGTTTATGAAGCCAATTATTGATCATATTGCCGACCAACTTGGCACCAAAAGATTGATACTCGTAGGTGCATCCGCGGGAGGTTACGCTGCGGTTAATTTTGGAATCCACTTTCCGGGCTGTATCGCATTAGCTCTAAACCCACGTCTACGCCTAAATGCAGCTCCATGGCCTGATATTACAAATATGGTTAAGGCTGCATATGGGGTGTCGGGTATTGGCAAAATCAAAGAAGCAAGAGACCGACACATTACAATGGACTTAGCCACACTTTTCGTGACGGATCTGCCATTTAGCCTCGCCTTATACCAAAATACCGATGACACTGGATATTTTAAGAGACAGTTCACCCCTTTCGTCAGCACGCTCAAAACTAAAACAAATTTGTGGACGCGTCTTGAATCGGATGGGCGTGGACATGTACCAATACCTGAAGATCGATTTCAAGATATTCTAAGAAATCTTAGTGATTCACAGATTTCCAGCAATGAAAGCCTTAATAGCGCTGGGTTTATTCAAAATGTCGAAGGATTCCAAGAAGGGTAGAGGGTTTATTGTACTCGCCCCAAGTGAATACTGATTCAGAGCAGTGCGAAAAGGCCTGATCACCAGAATCTTAAAAAACTAAAACCCGATTCCAAGAGTGCGGTAGAGCTGAATATAGGCTTTTTCCATCGAAATCCATGACCTTCTGGCTGCCCATTCACGCCCCTCAGAACCATCTGAAGCACACATGATTCCTTGTGCTAATTGAGAAGGATCATCCGCACAAACGTAGCTTGCCACTCCACCCGTAATTTCACGCAGTGCAGGAAGATCACTTGCAACCACTGGGATTCCCAGTGCTTGAGCAGTCAATGCTTTGATCGGTGTGACAGTTCTGCAAACTGGAATATCATGACGTGGAACCACGAAGACGTCGAGCGCCGCATACCATTTCCAGATGGTCTCCGATGGCTTTCTCCCAGTGAAGATGACCCGGTCTTCGAGACCTTCCGACTTGACCAACATCTCCAGCCCTGGGCGCGCAGTACCCTCCCCGACCAAGACCATCGTGCATTCCTCTGGAAGTTCTTGGAGTGCATGAATGAGAACATCAAAACCTTCGTACTCCACTATCGAGCTGACACTCCCAACTAGTGTTTTGCTAGTTGGAAGTCCAAGCTCACGGCGGATGTCTTCCTTATCAAAGTCCAATTCGAGCAAGTTTGGATCAACTGCGTTAGGGATAACCGAGATTTTGTCTGGTGAGACCCCTCGATCAATCAACTGATCCTTAGCGATTTCGCTGAGCACAACCACTGCGTCTGCAGCTATGGCATACTGAATCTCCTGCTGTTGAATTAGATCGTAATACTCAGAAATTTTAGCTTGTTCCTGAGCTTCCAGAGGTAAAGAAGCCAACCAAGTCTTCTCAAATTCTCCGCGAACCTCATATATCCATGGTATTTGAAGATTCCTTGCTACACGACTTGCGACGATCGCATTCAGATAATTAGTTGTCGTATGGATCGCAGCTGCACCTTTATCTTTAGCGAGATTGGTCAGCATCGTGACAGATCTCTCATAACGTTCTTTCGTCGTTTTGGGGTATCTGTTAGGGAGTAGACGATGATAGCGAATAGAATCAACGGATTCAATACTTTTTTGGGGCATCTTTCCGATATCCAACGGATAAGCCAACCTGGTAACAGCGAATACAGGAATACCTGCTGCCTTCATCGTCAGGAGAGCCTGATGGCTTCGTTGAGTGTAACCAGAATTCGTGTAGGGAAAAGAATTGGTTAACAGATACAAAATAGAAGCTCCAACATTGGGCCTCTGATGCTGTGTGGACACTGGAGGACGGATGTTTAGCACCTGAATCTGTTGCGTCAAACGATCTGCTAATCGTTTTCCTTTCCACCCAAATCGATGCGGATCAGCAGAAACCATTGAAAGCGCTACACTTAACTCTCCATAATCTGCAATTCTTTCTGGCTCAATCCGAGGTACAGAGCGAATAGATTTTTTTAACCCCGGAATTCCTACTTGACGAAGACGCTCTGCCAACTTGACGATAAATACTTCGGGATCTTCCCGCATCATCTGATAAATAATCGAAGCAAGAAGCCTGATGTTCCTTAAAGAACTAGTCATTTGTTCCTAATTCATTCAAAAAACTCATAAAAACCTTTGGAACCACTTCATTGCGTTGTTCTTCCACCCAAATAGACGAATCTTCAGAGACAGCCAACCGTGACCTGTCCTCTATTAATCGTTCCCAATAATCCGCCAAAGCATCTGGGTTTTCGGGCTCTACAACATGTCCGCAATTCAACCGTTCAATTAATTCGGCAGACTCGCCTCTAAGCACTCCGGATATATGGATCTTGTTTGACATTAATTCGTAGATTTTACTGGGTACAGCTAGCTCGAGCGATTTCCAATCCGTCAAATGCACCAATGCAGTATCTGCCCACGAATAATGTTCCAAAAGCTCTTCCGCTGGCACTCTTCCTAGAACTTTAGCAGGAAGATTTTCTTCCTTTATCCTCTTCCGCAGCTCTGAACTATTCACTCCGGCACCAACCAGGCGAATACTAATTAGGTTACCTTTTTCTCTGGCTATTTTTAGCGCATCCAGGACATTATTTAGGTTCTGAGCTCTACCGAGAGTTCCCGCATAGAGCACATTGAGTTCCTTCTTGCCTTCATCAATGTGTTTAGTTCTTAAAGCTCGTGATTTAGGAGGAAATACATTGCGAATGACAGCTGTTTTCAGTGGAATACCACGCAGCTCTTCCCGATCAAGCAGCTCAGATTCGTGTCGCTTTGAGGTAAACATAATCCCCGCTGCCGATTTGAATGATCTATACATCAACCAAGAAACCACGATACTCACGAGTTGAAGCGGACCCGAACTCAAAATTCGTTGTCTAACTGAAGCTTTGCCATTTCCTGAATTCCAACTCCTGCCTTCACTAAAAAGATCTGGCCACGGATCTCGCAAATCAATGACATAAGGGACACTAAAAATCCTTGCAATAATTGGAGTAATTAAAGCGGTTGGAACTGATGGAACTGTACCGATAATTAAATTAGGTCTAACAAAATTTCTCTGCATTTTTTGAGAGAAAGCCTCTTTCAGCATTGCCAATGCAACGCCCCCCTGATTAAAAGCTTTTGCGGTAATCGATTGACCACCAGGCATATGCCCTGAACGAATGATAGTTTCCCCGGAAGGACCCGTCTCGTGAGTATTTCGAAGGTCCTTAACAGAGCATAGCCAACTCCAAAAACTTGTCTTTCGCTCATGATAAGGAACTGGGCAAATTACTGTCACTTCATGCCCAGCTTCGACTGATAATTTTGAAAGCCACGACCAGCGCCGTTGATGAACACCGTTTTCAGGGTACCAATACTGCGATAACACTAGGATTTTCATCTTTCAACGCCGATCTGAGATTGAAGCTCTTAATTCCGATTAAAACTTGTTCAGTGTATTCCCAGAAAGAAGAGCTTGCTACTTTGAGTCACAAAAGTGCGAAATGGACTTCGAATTGCCAATTAGCTTTATGATGATTTTGCCAAGTAACAAACTCTGTATTGACGATCAATGGCGACCAAGCTGTCACCAGTTCCACCTCATTAAACCATTAGAGCAGTAGGCGGACGGTCTGATCGGGAATCACTTTCGATTTCTATAATTGTTCGCTTAACCGTGGCTCATCCAAACCTGGTTCGATAGGTTTCTCTGGCTGAAAATCAGGGAGACGCTCTCCAACACCAAGTAATGCTGCAATCGCGGCAACTGAGCGTTCTGCAGCTTTACCGTCACCATAGGGATTGATAGCTTGAGCCATAGCACTAAATGCGGTTGGGTCATCTAGCAACAGCCTGGTTTCAGTGATGATCCGCGCTTGATTAGTGCCCACGAGCTTTACCGTTCCTGCTAAAACTGCTTCCGGCCGCTCTGTGTTTTCGCGCATACACAGAACAGGCTTTCCAAACGCCGGCGCTTCCTCCTGGACTCCACCAGAGTCAGTCAAAACCAACGTCGATGACGCCATCAATTTGGTGAACTGATCGTATGGGAGAGGATCAGTGATAATCACGTTTGGAAGAGTATCTACTTTTGGTAGAACGATATCTCGCACCTTGGGATTTAGGTGAAGTGGGAGTGCAAAAATCACATCAGGATACGCTTCAGCCAGTTGCTGTACAGCTCCACCAATTTCCGACATTGCGGTCAAATTCTCACGACGGTGGGTGGTCACAAGCACAATTCGTTGATCCGACTCCACTAAGTCATTAAGTCGCTGATCCTCGAATGTGGTTTCCCATGTGGCAGCTTCAAGCAATGCATCGATGACGGTGTTTCCCACAACGACAGTATCTGCGCTGCGGAAGTTTTCTCGTCGTAAGTTTTCTCTTGATATTTCAGTCGGTGCTAAATGCAGTTCAGAGACTTGCCCGATAATCCGACGATTTGCCTCTTCAGGGAATGGGGAATGGATGTTACCTGTACGCAGCCCCGCTTCAAGGTGAACAATCTTGACCTCGCGATGGAAGCCTGCCAGCGCTGCTGACATCGCTGTGGAGGTATCTCCTTGAGAGATAATTACGTCAGGATTCTCTGCTTCAATAATTTCGTCAAGGCCTTCGAGCGCTTTTGATACAACTCCGCTCAAAGTGGAGACTTTGTTCATCAACCCTAAATCGTATGCAGGTTTAATACTGAACATGTCATTTACCTGATCCAGCATCTCTTTATGCTGGCCAGTGGAAACTGCAACCGATTCAAATCGTTCGTCTTGTTCAAGGGCTTTAATTACGGGTGCAACTTTGATAGCTTCAGGCCGAGTTCCATACACCGTCATAATTTTTGGCTTGCGCATTAATTATCCAATCCAGATTTAACCCACAAAGAAGCCTTACCTTCTTTTAAGAGCTTTTTAGAGCAAAATAAAATGACCCGGAAGCTCATCACACGCAACCAGCAGGCCTTTAATCATTCAATTAAAGCCACGTTAGCAACATATCTCCTGTCAAGAAAATAACAGATTGAATTCACTGTCCAGTTATGGGTTTTTCGGATTCACCCCTCATGCAGCGGAAATGCTAACTTCCTTCAGTGGATTCCAACCTTTTTGCCATAAACCCTGCACCGGAGCAAAACCTCTCACTTTCAGTAACTTCATTTTGCAACCTGGTATTAGTGTGAACGCATTTTTTTGAGTTATCGATTCCGAAATCCGGATCCGCCTGTTAACGTTGTTGCTTGAGTTCTCGATGTAAATGAAAGGTGCGCCACAATCTGTTCCTAGATGCGGTGTGCAACGGGCTGTTAGCCCAACTTTGGTTTATATTGTCGATTAGTGGGTTTTCGCCCTGCAGTCCCGTATTTACCCCATATAGGTAATGCCAGGGCTACCAACCACAAGTTCACGAGGGAAAGACGTATGAAGCTTCTTCGCCGCATCGCTGCACCAGCCATCGCGCTGGGAATTGCGATGTCCACCATTGTCACGCCATCCACCGCAGGCGCTACCGAAGTAACCCCAGCAGACGTTGCTGGTGATACTCCACTATCCACCATCTCCGATAGTGCTCCTGCAGATGAAGCCTCTGCACCTCGCTGGCGTGCATACGTCAACGAAGCAGACGAGCGCGTGAAGGAAATGTGGGCTTACTCCCCTTCCATGGATCGCGATATTCCTCTGGTAGTTATCACTGCAGATGAGTCCGCAGGACCTCGTCCAGTTATCTACCTGCTCAACGGTGGCGACGGCGGCGAAGGCGCAGCTAACTGGGTCATGCAGACCGACGCTCTTGACTACTACCTGGACAAGAACGTCAACGTTGTCATCCCAATGGAGGGCAAGTTCTCTTACTACACCGACTGGATAGAAGAAAACGCCAACCTCGGTGGCAAGCAGATGTGGGAAACCTTCCTCGTGAAGGAACTCCCAGGACCATTGGAAGAAAAGCTCAACGCTGACGGACAGCGCGCAATCGCTGGCATGTCCATGTCTGCAACCACTTCCCTAATCTTCCCTCAGCACTACCCAGGCTTCTACGACGCAGCAGCATCATTCTCCGGATGCGCAGCGACCTCCAGCCTGCTTCCATGGGAATACCTCAAGCTCACCCTTGACCGCGGTAACGCAACCCCAGAACAGATGTGGGGACCACGTGGTGGCGAATACAACATCTACAACGACGCACTGATCAACTCGGATAAGCTGCGCGGAACTGAACTGTATGTCTCCAACGCATCCGGCCTCGCCGGCAAGTGGGAGTCCGTAGACAGCCCACGCTTCGAAGGACTCAACCAGCAGGTACAGTCCGTTGCAATGGCAGAAACCGTCCTCACCGGTGGAATCATCGAGGCTGCCACCAACAAGTGCACCCATGATCTCAAGGCGAAGCTTGATTCCGCAGGAATCCCAGCCGACTGGAACCTCCGCCCAACCGGCACCCACTCATGGGGCTGGTGGCAGGATGACCTCCGCGGCTCATGGGATACCTTCGCTCGCGCATTTGAGTTAGAGGCCTAGAAACAGATTTAACATTAAAACCGGCTGCCTTTTGTGTATAGAAGGCAGCCGGTTTTGCCATCTTTATTGCCTCGTCATACTAGGCTCGCCCTTTTCTACGGGAACTCGGATAGGCTTCTGTGAAACCATCCCCGTCGAAGGGAGACTCGTGGCTGAAAGAACCACCCCATTAATGGAAAAAATTCGCTCACCCGCAGTCCAATCAGATGCACTGCAGGTTTTTAAATCAGCACTTGCTGCGACAGTCACATGGTGGATTTCGGTTAACCTCCTCCACTCCCAACTACCCTTTTTAGCTCCCTGGGTAGCGTTGATGACGATGCAATTCACCGTCTACCACACCTTTATCAGTGGAATTCAGACTGCAATTGCTTCTGTCATCGGAGTTGGACTTTCCTTTGTCATAGGCACTTACTTAGACGTCAATGTGTGGACTTTCGGCCTTGCAATGGTCATAGGATTAATAGGTGCACGAGTACCAAAGCTCCGCGCGGAAGGAATAGGGATTGCTACTACATCCATTTTTCTTCTTGCCTCCGGGTTTGATGATCAACAACCCCTTCTATACGACCGTATTTTAGAGATCCTGCTCGGCGTGGCTGTTGCCATAGCCATCAACCTCATCATCTTTCCTCCCTTACGCGACCAGGAGGCAAACATGGTGGTAGGAAGCTTAGATCGGAGGATGGGTGAGGTTTTACAAAAAATGGCCGATGAGCTTGCAGAAAAGTGGAATATCGACAATGCAGATGAGTGGCTGGAAGAAATTAATTCTATTAACAATGACCTAGAAAAAGCGTGGCACTCCGTGCGGTTCGCTCGCGAAAGTCGTCGGGTTAATCCTCGTAAAATCCGCATCCGAGAGGGCCGCCCCCAGCCTACGGACACAAGTTATGAATCAAACCTCACCCGCATTGATGAAGGGATCGCTCATTTACGCCACCTTGCCCGTACTCTTCGTGATACCCCGAATATAGATTCCGATTGGGATCCAGTATTCCAGCAACAGTGGGTATACCTTATGCACGATGCCGGAGCTTTACTCGCAGATCCGAATCAGGAAATAGATCCTATCCGCGACCGGCTCTCTAAACTTTCAAGTGAGATGAGTGAGGATCAACAATTAACTTCAAAGAAGTGGCCTATCTATGGTTCTCTCCTCACCAGTTTGTTTCACCTTTCTGCGCTTGTCGATGATGCTGTGGCCACCAGAAAAGCGGAAGATAAAGAGCATAATAGTTAAATTCCCCGTAATCATTTACAGCACTCACACCTGTGTGTGAAAGTGGCATTACACAACTCTCTTTTAGCCCAAAAGCTTCTGAACAAGAGTGTTTGGTAACCAATCAGCCACATCACAGTTGCCGGGGTCTGGCACTATCCCAGCCAGTTATAAACACTCCGATTCAACTTCATCCTAAGGTTTTTAAATTAAATCGATCTTGCATAGATAATGAACAGCCGGTGGCAATGTGCGTAAAGCGTTTTCATCCAACCCAACCTAATTTCGGCTCCCCGCGAGATAAATATAATGAGGTTGGCATCTAATTAAAGTTGCATTGGGGCTGGGTGGATTGTCGTTGAGGGGGGCGTCGATAAGCAAAAAGCTTACACCGGGCATATAGCTTAACGGGGCGCCTGCTCGCTAGGCGCCTGGAAAATAGCACCTCCTATACACCCGAAAAAAGGGGAGCACTGACAGAAAATAGTAATAATTTTGACAGCTGGTGCCAAGATGATTGGCATGCGTAAAACCCTCATCACCATGCTCGCGACCACCGCGATCGCCTTTTCCGCCATCTCACCAGTGCAGGCGCAAACCGTGGATACAGACACTGACGCCTCCGTGTCATCTGAGCTAAGCAGCGGCACAAGCTCAGGAAGTTCAGAGGATTCCGAAGATTCTGACATCTCCAACCGGGACATCATCTTCGGTATCGCAGCTATCGCTGCAGTCGGCGGACTTATCGCAGGTGGTGTGCACTGGGCAGTACAACAGCGCATGATCCCAAATCCCCTACCAGGAATCATTCCAAATCTCCCAGCATTGGCACCTCAGCCAGTTGCCCCAGCACCTGCGCCCGCTCCTGCACCTCAGGCCGTCGCACCCCAGGCTGTCGCGCCTGCTCCAGCCCCAGTACAGACCAACCGCACCTACAAAAACTGCACCGAAGTATGGAACGTCCTGGGAAGGTCTATCCGCCAAAGCGATCCAGGCTACGGCACACACCTCGACCGCGACCGCGACGGCATTGGCTGCGAATCACGCCCTAGGTAGTTTGGGTTTTGGGGATCTTCGGGAGTTGCGAAGACTCTTAGGGCCTCGGAGGTCATGAGTCCCTTGATCTAAACCTTTTAAGGCGGTGAGTTGAGTAAACTCACCGCCTCATATGTAATTTTAAGCTGCCTATTCGATGGCTGAATATTGAAACTCGTGCGCACCCTGTTTCAGTGCCGTTCAGAGCATAAACAAATCCAAGAAAATGCTTCTTGAAATAATCACGCGCTCGAGTAAGCAATAGCAAATCAGCAATGTCCACGAAACATAAGTGGCGTAGTTACAAGAGCTCCCACATTTAGGCAGGCCAATCACCATATTTCGATCAATATCTAATTATGAAAGTTTCCAATAAACGACTCATCTCCACCGCTTTATCCCTATCGATAATCTTTGCGGGCACCCAGGGCATCGCACACGCCCAATCAAGCTTCGTTTCAGGCTCCAGCTCGGTAGAAACCAACATCAATCAAGATGCAAAATCACTTAGATACACAGAGCTTTACAAGAAGGTCTTTTTAGCCCTAGGCCACGAGCTAAATCTACTGGCACAGGCTAAAGCTGACGATCTTTTACAACGCGCTTTACGCGGCGAATTAGTGTTCGAGAATGGCTCCTACGTGGAACAAAATTCTCCGGGGATCCACTACGCCTCCGTTGATCAAATCAGCAGTGATGACCTTGATTTTGAGCTGTCGATTCTTGAGATCGTTTATGCAGATCTGGAAATTTACCCCAATGAGGACCTGATTCAGATTGGTGTAGCCTCCGGCAAAGATCGCCAGTACTACTACATTGTGCACGTAGCGCTTTAGCTCGCAAACAGATCGGTTAGGGTCTGAATTTTCGTGGGTGGAGGGTTGTGGAGGGGGACGTCGAAAAGCAATCTTTTTTTGGGCCTTCCACCAGATATCCAGGGCAGGTATGACCTAGGACAGCGAATTAAAATGCACATAGTTATTATTTAGGAATGCAGAACCTAACCCGTAAATTTGTAACCTTCGCCGTTGCCGGCGCGCTGCTCCTACCAACTGCGGCTGTCGCGAACGCACAATCCAGCTTCGGCTTCGGCTCCTTCGACACGGGATCATCCACCGCCGATCTTCCCACCACCACTCGACTGGAGAAAGGCTTCGAGCGCCTGGGCGAAGCATACGGCCAAAAGCTAAACCAGACCGAAGAAGACAAGGCCACCGAACTGCTCCAGCAGGCGCTCAACAATGAACTTCCAATCATTGAAGGCTAGTACGAAGAATTCAATTTCATCGACAGCTCCCGTTACCTGGTCAAAGTATTCACCGAGGAACAAGCAGACGACTTTCTGTCACAGCTTTCCACAGCAGTACGCGATGCTCAGGAAGCCCCTGAAAACAATGTGGCCGACTTTGGTGTTTCAGTCGCCCAAGAAGGCGATCTTTACTACGTGGCGATTGTTCAGAAAGAAACCAGCGGCGGAACTAGCCCAATCATTGGTGGCTAAGTTTTAACGGGGCGGTTGTGCCGGAGGGTGGCGTCGAAAAGCAAAAATCTTTTGACGCTTTTGCGGTCCCCCTGCCAATAATGCTGAACTAATTTATGCTCTAAGCATGAAAAACATTGTTCGCACGGTTGCAGCCACCATTATCGCAAGCTCCCTTCTACTGCCGACCACTGCCGTAACCGCAAGTGCACAATCCAGCCTCAGCTCCGGCACCTTCGACTTGGGCATGTCCCACGACTCCGACCCAGTAGCCGTTCAACTTGAGAAAGCCTTTGAGGACTACGGGCTAAGCAGAGGCCACTCACTAGACCTCAATGCTGAGATGCGCGCGGAACTTCTACTGCGTTCCGTCATCAAAGGGCACACAATTACACGCAATGGTCGTTACCTACAACTTGACCCTGCCAGCAACACACTTTCCTCGGTTAGTACTGTTACTCCAAAAGAAATTCAAGATTTTCTTGAAGGAATCAACGGCGGCGAGCGACTAGCTACCTCCTATTTTTCCGGGGCTCCCTTCAGGTTCGGAGTGGCTGTTGGAGTTAAGAACGGGACTTACTACCTAGTTACAACCCAATTCACTAATTAGACTTTTTAGTTCTTGTGAATGTTTGGTGGATGTTTGGGGTTCTTTAGGGTTCTTTGGGGTTCTTTCGTGGGTGCCCGGAAGTGAAGTTTCGCGCGTTCGATTGTGGCTTTCCTGAGAAAATACAGTGAAAAATACCTCCGAAACGGGGTAGGCAATTAAGTATCTTTCAGTATTTACGCATCGAACATTAATACATGCTTAATATTCAGACATGCAAAACATCACCCGTAAAATCGCAGCCCTCGCCATCGCAGGAACCCTCATCCTCCCCGCAACAACTGGCATTGCCCATGCACAATCTAACTTCAGCGCCGGCTCCAGCTCCTTCGATTTTGGATCTTCCAGCCCTGAAGAGCCACAAGTTGAGCCTTTAGAAGTTCGCCTTGAGGTCGCATACGAACGACTCATCGCCGCCAACGGCCACGTCCTTCACGCCGATCAGGAATTGGAAGCAACCGGCCTCCTCAACCGTGCATTTGCTGGTGAATTCGAATTCGTGGAGGGCAAATTCTATGTCTACGACGAAGAGAAGCTCACCGAGTACTGGATCGATCTGCTGACCGAGGAGCAGGCGCAAGAAATCCTGGACAACATCGAAGCAGACATCAAGTGGGCTGAAGAAAACCCAGAAGACTCCGACAAGGAATTTGGTTTGGAAGTAGGAAAACTCGGCGATTACTACTACATCGCCGGTGTTGAAACCTACGTCTAAATCGGCGTCTAGGTTGGCGTTTAGGCTGACCTTTAAACCAGCGTTTCATCCTCTGTTTGATGCCTGATTCAAATAAGTAGATCCAGTAAATGAACTCCATTTACTGGATTTTTACTTTCTAAAACTGGTGGATCCTTTTGAGTGCCCTTGGATCGGGAACACAAAAGGATGGGCTTATCAGCTCATCATGTCTTCCAAAATCACCATGATTTTGACAACTCCCACCGCGAATCCCACAACAGACAGCACCAACGCATACACTCCTTGGCGTTTCGGCCAGCCTGGAATGCAGAGCGAAATAATGGCTATAAAGAAAGCGATCACTAGTGCTATTAGGCCTACCAATACAGCCGACGGGGTGCAGGCAAGGACAAAGCCAACTACAGCTAGAGTCAAGGCTGCGATGGCTACATAGTTTCGCTGTTGTGGCTGATCAGAAACCTGTTCAGAAAGCTGTTCGGGGAGTTTTTCAGGGACGGTCACGCAATACCCTCCTAGTAGATTTTCCACTTCAGCCTCACGGCAGCACCTGCGTGGGCAGAAGGGTGGGTGGAGGGTGGCGTCGATAAGCATAAAACTCTCTTGTTGCCTAGCGCCTCCAACATGGTGGTAGGTACGCTCTAACAATGCGAAGATCCTTAACTAAAGCCCTGGCAGTGCTCATTTCTGGCGTTCTTATTTCTCCAATGAGTGCTGGTGTGGCTCATGCGGAGTTAAGCTTTGGCTCTAGCTCTTTTGGAAGCAGCGGCCTCTCTGAAACTAGAGATAAAAAGGCTGTTGAATTTGAAAACGGTTTGGAAGAGTTCTTCATCGCCACTGGCCGCACCAAAACTGACAACGCTGAAGCCATTGCAGATGATTACTATCAGCGTGCTGTGAATGGCGAGCTGTATTTCTTTGATGACATGTTCTTTACCGATTACATCGAATCGGAACGGCTCTATGTTGTGGCTAATTCAATTCCTCCAGAGAGGATTGATGACGAAATCGCCATCATCAAACAAAACACATCGTTCCTGAATCCTGATGATGAAAAAGACACCGGGGAAATCGGAGTGCGCGTAGATTTTGAAAACGGCCACTACTACTCGGTTCAAGTTTACGTCGGCTGATCCATTTGAAGGCGTCCGCAGAAGACGCCTTAAAAAACCTGCCAGGTAAAAGATCACTAGTCTGATCTTCATGACTGATTACACTTTCCTCGAAGATATTGACACCCCGGAAGCGCTCGCGTGGGCGGAAAAATGGTCGGGGGAAAGCGTCGAAAAGCTAAAAAGCCCTGCCAAGGATGCCCTGGAAGCCAGGCTGCTGGCGGCGTTAGACACCGATGACCGTATTGCGTACGTGAGCAGGCGCGGGGAGAAGCTGTACAACTTTTGGCGGGATGCACAGCATCCGCGTGGAGTCTGGCGCACGACCACGTTGGAGTCCTATTACAGTACGCAGCCTAAGTGGGACGTGTTAATTGATGTGGATGCGTTGGCTGAGGCCGAGGGCGAAAACTGGGTATGGAAGGGCGCGGTGGTGCGTTCGCCGGAGCGGGATTTAGCGCTGGTTAAGCTGTCGCGGGGTGGTGCGGATGCCACGGTTATTAGGGAGTTTGACCTGGCCACTCGTGAATTCGTGGGGGCTGGGGCTTTTGAGCTACCTGAGGCCAAGTCCAGCGTGACGTGGATCGATGCGGACACGCTGCTTGTTGGAACCGACACGGGTGAGGGCTCACTGACGGATTCGGGTTACCCGGCGCGCGCTGTGAAGTGGAAGCGTGGCACCCCGATTGAGCAGGCATCAGTGTTTTTTGAAGGCGCGCGTGAGGATGTTGCGACTCATGCGTGGCGGGATTCTACCCCTGGGTTTGAGCGGATTTTTGCCTCACGGTCTTTGGATTTCTATAACTCGGAAACCTACCTGGAAACCGCTGATGGTTTGGTTCTTCTGGAGGTGCCGACTGATTGCGATGTGATCGTGAAGAATCAGTGGCTGTTTGTAAATCCCCGTACTGATTATGCGGGTATTCCGGCGGGTGGTTTGGGTGTCCTGGAGTTGGATGCGTTCTTGGACGGTGCGCGGGATTTCAATCAAGTGTTTGAGCCTTCTGCTTCTACCTCTTTGCAGGGGCTTGCCACCACGAAGAATTTCTTGGTGCTTACCTTATTAAATAATGTGTCGACGGAAATCGTCTCTGTGCCGCTCGCTGATCCGGTTGCGGAACCGACCCGCATGGAGCTTCCCGATCACGTCACCGCGCATGTGGTTGCTACCTCCCCGTTGGATGGCGATGAAATCTGGGTGCAGGCGGCTAGTTTCACGGAGGCGCCAACGTTGCTGCGTGCGGAGCTGCCTGGTGCGCTTGAGGCTGTGAAGAAGGCGCCGTTGCAGTTTGAAAATGCTGGTCAGGAGACTCGTCAGCATTGGGCGACCTCGGCGGATGGGACGAAGATTCCGTACTTTATTACTGGCCATTTCTCAGATCCGACAGCCCATCGGAAAACCCTCGTCCATGCCTACGGCGGCTTCGAGGTTTCCCTTACCCCAAGCCACTCCCCGACCCGCGGCATCGCATGGTTGGAAAAGGGCTACTACTTTGTGGAAGCCAACCTGCGTGGTGGCGGCGAGTTCGGTCCGGAATGGCATTCGCAGGCAACCAAGCTGAACCGCATGAAAGTGTGGGAGGATCACCGCGCGGTGCTCGCCGACCTTGTGGAGCGCGGCTACGCAACGCCGGAGCAGATTGCGATTCGCGGCGGATCCAACGGTGGTTTGCTGACAAGTGGCGCGTTAACTCAGTACCCAGAAGCATTCGGTGCGGCAGTTGTGCAGGTGCCATTGGCTGATATGTTGCGCTATCACACCTGGTCAGCGGGTGCTTCGTGGATGGCGGAGTACGGCAACCCCGACAATCCGGAGGAACGGGCGGTGATTGAGCAGTACTCCCCGGTGCAGGCGGTGGTGGGCGTCGAGAAGCGAATTTATCCACCCGCATTGGTGACAACCTCAACCCGAGACGACCGCGTCCACCCCGCGCACGCCCGCCTTTTTGCTCAAGCTTTGCTTGATGCTGGCCAGGCCGTGGATTACTACGAAAACACCGAGGGCGGCCATGCCGGCGCGGCGGATAACAAGCAGACCGCGTTTGTGGAATCGCTGATCTACACCTGGATCGAGAAGACTTTGGATCAGCAGGGTAGCATTTAATACCTATGATTATGCGAAGGCTGCGCTCCACCCCGGTCCCTGGTACACGCGATTCTTACACGGGAATTGATTTCAACTTAGGCTTCCACATCCGACGCTACGAGCTTGATCTCACCTACCGCGTAGCACCCAACCTGCTCATGGGCACCGCAACGTTGCACATGGACAACTACCGCGCGCTCGACGCGCTGACCCTGGACTTCGGCGGCAGCCTACGCGTGGAAAAAGTCACCGCCAAAGGCACCGCCGGCACCCACATCCAGGTCGCGCGCTTCCGCCACGCCGGCCGCAAATTACGCATCACCTTCCGCAACCAAATCCCGGTTGACCAGGAATTTTCACTCACCATCCGCTACCGCGGCAACCCGCGCCCCCTGCGCAGCGAATGGGGCATGATCGGCTGGGAAGAGCTCGACAACGGCGCCCTCGTCGCCGCCCAGCCCTGCGGCGCGCCAAGCTGGTTCCCCTGCGACGACACGCCCGACGAGAAGGCGCTTTTCGACGTCCACTTCCACACCGACAACGGATACGCCGCCATTATCACCGGTGATTTAATCTCCAAAAACGTCAGTGGCAGCATGACCACCTGGCACTACCAATCCCGCGAACCCATGGCCACCTACCTCGCAGCCGTCCACGTCGGCGAATACGACACTGTAAGTTTGGGAGTATCGGAATCGGGCGTCGTGGTGGAGGCGTATGTGCCTGTGGGGGATGCGGCCTTGCGTTCTCGGATTTTGGAGGACTTTGCCAAACAAGTCGACATGCTCGACGCCTACGAAAAACTCTTCGGCCCCTACCCATTCCGCAGCTACCGCGTAGTCATCACCGAAGACGAACTCGAAATCCCACTCGAAGCCCAAGGCCTCTCCAGCTTCGGCGCCAACCACGCCACCGGTGAAGGAACCTGGGAACGACTCATCGCCCACGAACTCTCCCACCAATGGTTCGGCAACTCACTCGGCCTCGCACAATGGAACGACATCTGGCTCAACGAAGGTTTCGCCTGCTACGCCGAATGGCTCTGGTTTGAGGCGGCTGGAGTTAAGCCCGCTGCGGAAAGTGCGTTGGAGTTTTATCGAGGCCTGGAGGCGCTGCCGAAGGATATCTTGCTTGGGGATCCCGGCGCCCACGATATGTTTGACGATCGCGTGTACAAACGTGGTGCATTGACAGTGCATGCGTTGCGGGTGTTGCTTGGCGATGAGGCATTTTTCAAGGCGGTTCAAGCATATGTATCCGAAGGCCGACACGGACTCGTAGAACCCCGCGACTTAAAGAGGCACCTTTACGCTGTTTCCACCGATCATGCTGCATTAGATGCAGTGTGGCACTCATGGCTTCGCGATCTGGAATTGCCGGAGTTTCCTTCTGGTGGTTTGGACTAGTGCGCTATCTGACGCTGGCCACAATCATCGCAGGTCTCTCCGGGTTCGTCGTCATCATCATCGCCGCCTGGGCCCTTGGTGATTCCAGCCAACTTTCCGAAGAATTCACCGCCTATTGGGGACTGTTCTTTGCAGGAACCGGAGTGCTGACCGGCCTGACGCAGGAGACGACTCGTGCGGTGACGGCCGGTTCTCGTGGTGGTGCTGGTGGTGGTTCTCGTGGTGGGCGTGCTGGTTCTGGGGTTTCTGGGGTTCCTGGGGTTCCTGTTGGTTTTCGGCCGTTTTTGTTTAGCTTCGTGGTTGCGGCAATTGTTTTAGTGGCACTTGGCGCTTCGGCACCGCTGTGGATCGGCCAGCTGCTGGATGAATTGCAAGGTGTGGGCGTTGGGCTGCTCGCAGTGGGTCTTGCAAGCTACGCGATCCAAGCGACAATCTCCGGCATTCTGTCCGGATGCCAGCTGTGGAAAGAGTATGCCTCGCTGATTTCTTTGGACACCGGCGTGCGCATGGTTTTAGCTGTTGCCGCCTGGTTGCTGGGCTATCAATTGCTGGCTTTCTTGATCATCACCGTTGTGGGATCAATATCCTGGCTGGTCATCGTGCTGTGTTTTGGATCGGTGCGTTCCGTTTTGGGTTCAGTCGCCGATGTCCCCCGTGGCGTTTTCATCCGACAGGCTCTGCTTGCGATGGCAGCATCCGGTGCCACGGCTGTGCTCATTACTGGTTTCCCGACACTGCTGAAATTCACGAACCCTTCAGCCGTTGCAGGAGGGGTTTCGATGGCCGCCATTTCCTACGCCGTCATCCTGACCCGCGCTCCCCTGCTAGTTCCGCTGCAACAATTCCAATCGGCGATCATCGTTCGTTTTGTCAAAGGTACGTCCGGTCCATTGAAAACCCTGGCGGGTCCATTAGCAATTGTGTGGGCAGTCGGACTTGTTGGAGCTGGTCTTGCATGGTTAGTTGGCCCATGGATCCTGGACGTTGTCCTCCAAAAGGAACTCTTCGCAGTCCCCGGCTGGCTCTTGGCGATGCTCACCTTAGGCGCCACCACTACCGCTTCATTGATGGTGTCCGGCTGCGCGGCGATCGCCTTTGAACGTCACGGGATCTATCTCACCGGATGGGTTGTTGCCACTGTCGTTGCCGTCGGATTCTTGCTGGGACCATTTGATTTGGGCGTCGCTGCTGGCCTTGCACTTATAGTTGGCCCACTGTGTGGCTTGCTGGTGCATATGGGTGCGTTTATTGGTGGGGATCGGAAGCGGATTTTGACTGCGGGATAGTTTGGTTTGATTGGGGGATTTCGATTGCTTACAAGATAAAAATTCCCTATGAAAAACGTGGTAGTTCAGTTGTTACTTTGTTAAACAAGTTGCTACTATTCCACACATCCTCTCAATATCGCATTAAGTTTCCACACACCACCTGCAGTTTAATAGCAAAAAGACCGCGGAAGACTGAATGCCCACCATATTCATAGAAGGCAAAACACGTGCTTCCAAACAGGCTATTTCTTAGGCTCTTCGCGCTAATCGCACTGATCGGTGTAATAACTGGCGGTATTTTGCTGCTAATTAACTCGCAAAGCAGTAAACAGACATCATCTTCAACTCGCACAACTGTCAATGACTCCATGGTCATCAGAGCTCTCCAGCGCGAAGAAGAAATCGTACTTCTCAGCGCCGGAGCACTTGGAATCCATGAGAAAACCGTTGAACGTACAATTCGTGGAAAACGTATTCCTGGCACGCAAAAGACCGTGCACGTCCAATACAGCTACACCGGAAAACTCGGAATCGATGCCTCAGATGTTGAAATCAAATCCGCAGGTGACAATAAGCTTTCCATCACTATCCCTGAGTTCATCTTCATCGGATACGACGATCTAAAGTTTAAGACCATAGCCGAAGATGACGGTTGGATCAGTTTCAGCACTGACGATATCGATACTGCAGAAGTAGTTTCTGAGATCATGAGCCAAGAGAACTTCGTCGAGCAAGTAACCACTAACCGGGAAATGTTGGAAGATCAAGCGGTTGATTTCTACAACGACCTGCTCCACGAATTCACCGAGAAACTCGATACAGATCGATACGAAGACACCAAGATTGAGCTCGAATTCGAGTTTGAGTAGATAGTGCTTCGAAGACAGTTCTTCGAATAAGAAGAACCCCTCGTCATCGAGACTCTCCTAATATGCGGAGGGACAACGGCGAGGGGTTGCTTGGTCTAAAGGAAACTAGCTCAGAGTTTCTTCCAGGTCATCCAAGATTTCATTGGCACCTAGAACACCAATGCCGACCATCCAGGTTTCATCCTCAAACTCGTAAGTTTTACCTTGCTGAACTGCTGGCGAATCTACCCACAACTCTGACACCTGCGGATAAGTAGTTGCTTCAGGAGATCCTGGGATGGTGTAGAAAATGAGGTCGCCATCGATCTGACCAAAGTTTTCCGGGGAGAGTTCCATCATGGAGTACTCATTCCAATCACGTTCCCCCAGGTCAAAGCCAACTTGTTCCAGAACTGAACCAGAGAAGGTCTCTGGACCATAGAGCCTGAAGTTGTCCGTGCGGAATCGAACCATTGAAGCGGTTTGTCCGTCAGCACCGATCTCTTCACCAAGCTCTGTGGCACGGGTGTCCAAGTCTGAGATCAGTCTGTCCATCTCATCAGACTTGTTTACTGCTGCCGCAGTGATTTCTGCCTGCTCATTCCAGTTTGTGCCGGAACCTTCGGACATCACGGTTGGTGCGATGTCTGAAAGCTGATCATAAATAGCCTCGTGGCGGACCTTTGCACCAATGATCAAATCCGGATCCAGTGCGGCGATCTTTTCCAAATTTGGCTCAGATGTCAGGCCAACAGATTCGGTGTCTTTCAGCTCATCTGCCAGGTAGGTGGGAAATCCATTTTCGGATCCAGATTCCGTAGCTCCGACTGGAGTAATTCCCAAAGCCAAAAGTGCGTCGAGGTGTGGAGAATCAATGACGACCACACGCGTTGGGTTTTCAGGGATTTCGGTGGTGCCCATTGCGTGCTCCACTGAATATCCAGTGCTGGCAACTTCAGGTTGGATTGCTTCATCGGAAGAGGTTGAAGAGCAGGAGCTTAGAAGCAGTGCAACGCCGAGGAGTGGTGCCACAATTTTGGCAGGTTTGGCCAGAGACAGGAGACAAAAATGCATTCACTTAAATTACTGCAATTCAAATTATTAAGGCAAGGTTATCCTTAATACTGCCCCATGGTATACCCCCGGCATGAGTCCCGCCTTGCAAGCCCCCTAAGCCTGTTAGGATTCACCATTTTTTGAAGGTTGGGCGCAGAATATGTTGAATTGGCACACTTTCGAGGGGTTAAAAGCGTGCCGATTCACCATTTTTTCGAGGTGGCATCCTAAAAATGGTGAGTCCTAACCATCGCCATCCGACAGGCACCACAATCCCCTTACCCATTGAGTCATCCATGTCCCGCTCGACACGTGACTGCCTGAAGTTGCGAAAATCCGTCCCCAACCAGAGGGAAAAGGCCATTTTTAATCGAAAATTTGCGCTAATCACGGGGTATTATGCGAAAACTCGTCCCCGTTTGAGGGCGTGAGGCCCCGTTGGAACGAGAAGTTGATCAGCAAGCCCACAGCAACCCAGCAGAAATCAAAATAGCCCCAATCGTCACAAATTCGACCCCCTCTAAAACCGCTTCTAAGCACCCAACTCGCCAAAACTAGGACAACAGGTCGCCGCAGACAGTCGACCGCTTAAAACGCCACACAGCACCCCACTTCACATAACCCCAAGTCGGAAACAAAAGCCCCCAACCTGCACAGATGTCAACTATTTCAACCTGCCAGAAACTATCTCCAAAAGCTAATAAAACCCTTGCACTGACAAATAAGGCGACCTACCATGACTCTGTTTCCAACACATAAAAAGGATAAAAAATGTCACTTTCAGTCGTCGAGGCGATCACCAACCGCCGCGCCACCCGCAAATACACCGATGAAGCCCCTACCCCTGAGCTGATCGACAAAATCGTTGACCTTGCCCTGGAGGCACCCAGTGCGTTCAATGCGCAGCAACGTGAAATTGTTGTGATTACTGATCCCACACAGAAGCAGAAGCTTTACGAGGCCTCCCATCAGAAACAATTCCTCACCGCGCCTGTAACTTTCATTGCGGTTGCCCGCGTGGAAAATGAACCTGAGGATTTGGAAGAGATTCTTGGTACGGAAAGGGCTGAACGTGTCGCGGGATTCATCAACGGTCGCAGCATTCAGCAGACACGCGAAGCAACGTTGAGGGATGCCAGCCTCGCCGCAGCTTTCTTAATTTTGGCTGCTCAGGCGGAGGGTTTGAGCACCAGCCCGACCACGGGTTGGGATGAGGAAAAAGTGAAGGAAGCAATCGGTCTCGGCGGGCGTGAGGATCGTGCAATCGCCCTTGTTATTGCTACCGGATTCCCTAATGAACAGCCGGAGCACCCTGGTCGTTTGCAGAATAGGCGCATCGACAACAGCTACTAACTCTGCCAGCTCGCTCAGACGAACTAAGGTAGACGGCATGACTTCTTTGCTTGTGACCGGAGGTGCCGGATTTATCGGCGCCAACTTCGTCCGCCAAACCGTAGAGCAGCACCCTGAATACACCCACATCACGGTGCTGGATAAGCTCACCTACGCAGGAAACGCCGACAACCTCAAAGGCCTCCCCGACAGCAAAGTAACCCTCATCGAAGGCGATATCTGTGATGCTGAACTGGTCGACGCCCTGGTCAAAGACCACGACATCACCGTCCACTTCGCAGCAGAATCCCACAACGACAACTCCCTGAACGATCCCTTCCCCTTCGTCCACACCAACCTCATCGGCACCTTCGTCCTGCTAGAAGCCGTACGCAAACACAACAAACGCTTCCACCACATCTCCACCGATGAAGTCTTCGGCGATCTAGAGCTGGATGATCCAAACCGCTTCACTGAAACCACCGCCTACAAGCCATCGTCTCCATATTCTGCAACCAAGGCCGGGTCTGATCACCTGGTGCACGCATGGATCCGCTCCTTCGGAATCCAGGCAACCATGTCTAACTGCTCCAACAATTACGGCCCCTACCAGCACATTGAGAAGTTCATCCCCCGCCAGATCACCAATATTCTGGCCGGCCTGACACCAAAACTTTATGGAACCGGCGAGCAGGTCCGCGACTGGATCCACGTCGATGATCACAATGACGCCGTCCACCTGATCCTGAGTAAGGGCAAGATCGGCGAAACCTACATCATCGGCGCCGACAACGATCATGTGAATAACAAGCAGGTCATCGAGCTTATTTGTGAACTCATGGACCTAGACGCAAATGCCTACGAGCACGTCGCAGACCGCCCCGGCCACGATATGCGTTACGCCATGGATTCCACCAAGCTGCGCACCGAGCTCGGCTGGGCACCGAAATACACCGACGTTGATTCCGGCATGCGAAAAGGCCTAGAGCAGACCATCGATTGGTACCGCGATAACGAGGCCTGGTGGCGCGGCACCAAGGACAACGTCGAAGCAACCTACGCAAAGCAAGGCCAATAATGTTTAACAAAGAACTCACCTCGCGCGACACCGACATCGAAGGTCTGCTGGTGTTCGATTTCCCCGTCCACGGCGACAACCGCGGCTGGTTCAAGGAAAATTGGCAGCGCACCAAAATGACCAACCTGGGTCTGCCTGATTTCGGCCCCGTCCAAAACAACATGAGTTTCAACGCCACCGCCGGCACGGCTCGCGGCATGCACGCTGAGCCGTGGGATAAATTTGTGTCCGTCGCGGTGGGTTCCGTTTTCGGAGCTTGGGTGGATCTGCGCGCGGGCTCGAGCACGTACGGTAACGTCGTAACGCAAAAAATTACCCCTGACGTGGGAGTTTACGTCCCGCGTGGTGTGGCAAATGGCTTCCAGGCGCTCGAGGACGGCACGCTGTACACCTACCTCGTCAACGATCATTGGTCCCCCGACGCGCATTACGCCAACGTCAACCTCAACATGATCGACTGGCCGCTGCCCATCACCGAGATCTCCGAAAAAGATAAAAAACATCCCACGCTTATCGACGCCACCCCCCTGCCCGCCCGCCAGGTTCTAGTGGTCGGCGCCGGCGGACAACTGGGAACCGCGCTACGCGCGCAGTTCCCAGACGCGGAATTTGTCACGCGCCAAGAACTCGATATCACCTCAGATCTCACCGAGGCTCGCGCGTGGAAGCAGTACTCCACCATCATCAACGCCGCCGCCTACACTGCCGTTGACCAGGCAGAACACGATCGCGCAGCGGCGTGGGACATCAACGCAGCGGCAGTCGCTAACCTCGCGACCATCGCGCGCGAAAACAACCTCACCCTCGTGCACGTGTCCTCAGATTATATCTTCGATGGCACCGCCGAATCCTACGATGAAAACGCACCGTTTTCCCCGCTGGGTGTGTACGGCCAATCAAAAGCAGCCGGCGACATCGCAGCTGCGACCGCACCGCGCCACTACATTGTGCGTACCAGCTGGGTGATTGGCGACGGCAACAACTTCGTCCGCACTATGAAATCCCTCGATGAACGCGGCATCGCCCCATCAGTTGTCGACGACCAAATCGGCCGCCTGACCTTCACCGAAGACATCGCAGCCGGCATCGCGCACCTTTTGGAAGTGGGTGCAGCATATGGCACCTACAACCTCACCAACTCTGGCGAACCCGCAAGTTGGGCCGATGTTGCCCGCGCAGTATTTTCCGACCCCACCAAAGTTACCGGCGTGAGCACCGCGGAGTACTTCGCCGACAAAGACGCAGCGCCCCGCCCACTGAATTCTGTGCTGAAACTCGGCAAGATTGAAGCAACAGGATTTAGCGCACCGACCTGGCAGACCCGCCTCAACGACTACCTCAAGGAGCTCTCAAAGTGAAAGGCATCATCCTCGCAGGTGGCTCCGGCACCCGGCTCTACCCCATCACCAAGGGCATCTCCAAGCAACTCATGCCGATCTACGACAAACCCATGGTCTACTACCCACTGACCACGCTCATTCAGGCCGGCATCAACGACATCCTGATCATCACCACCCCTGAAGACAGCTCCTCCTTTGAACGCTTGCTTGGCGACGGCTCCTCCTGGGGCATCAACCTCACCTACGCCGTCCAACCCTCCCCCGACGGACTAGCCCAAGCATTCATCATCGGCGAAGACTTCATCGGTGACGACGACGTCGCACTGGTGCTTGGCGACAACATTTTCGACGGCGCACAACTTGGCCGCGCACTAAAGCAGTGCTCCAACCCCGACGGTGGCATTGTCTTTGCTTATGAGGTCTCCGATCCTGAGCGTTATGGCGTGGTGGAATTTGATGCTGCTAATAAGGCGGTGTCTATTGAAGAAAAGCCCACCGCGCCAAAATCCAACTTTGCCGTGGTAGGACTATATTTCTACGACAATCGCGTGGTGGACATCGCCAAGTCAATCAAGCCTTCCTCGCGTGGCGAACTGGAAATCACCTCCGTTAACGATGCCTACCTCCAGCAAGGTGCTTTAACTGTGCAGCGCCTAGACCGAGGCGACGTCTGGCTGGACACCGGCACGATCGATTCCATGTCCGAGGCGTCTTCCTATGTTGAGGTCCTGCAAAAACGTACCGGCAATATCATTGGTTCCCCTGAAGTTGCTGCATACCGCGAGGGTTTCATCACAAGCTCTGAATTAGTGGTACTAGGTGAGGAATTAAAGAAATCCGGCTACGGCAACTACCTGATGCGCGTCGCGGGAGAATAGCTGTTCTTAGTCAGCGCCTTTTGACGCCTCAAGTTTGACATATGGACTTCCACCTCGGGAGTCCATTTTTCTTACCTTAAATACGCTTCTAAAGAGCCATTTTATGGCGGTTGTGGAGTTTGATTCACTAAGCGTGCCGATTTACGTAAGTAGGGGCCGAAAGGGAAATTTTCGGGTGAATTGGCACATTGGACCGAACACCCCGTCTTTGCAGGGCTAAAACTCTTATCCTGCACTCCATTTCAAGTCACTTAGCGGTGCCGATCCACAAAGGCCCCGACATAGAAGCGCCCAGGAGCGTGACCATCCCCATTTCCGAGAGTTCTCCGAAAGGAATTGGGGTGAAATTAGTGATACTCACCACCAATGAAACCTATCGGTCTATAGAAATTGACATTGCTCAAAACTTGTATTTATATTCTTTTCTATCACCCTATAGAAACATATTGGACGGGGTGAGCCAATAAAAGGAGAACTGCAATGTCTGTTCAAAACCCGGCAATAGTAAGTGCCACGCCAGACACCACAATTAGCAACACAATCAGCACCTCTGAAATCAGCAAAAAAGACCTTAAGAATGCAGTACGTGCAAGCTTCATTGGAACTTTTGTTGAATGGTTCGACTACGCCGCATATATGTACATGGCATCCATCATCGCGGGAGTTTTCTTCCCGGAGCTCACCGGACGTGCAGCACTTGTTAACACTTTCGCCCTATTTGCACTCTCATTCCTCATTCGTCCTATCGGCGCAGTTGCCTGGGGACACATCGGAGACCGCCTTGGCCGCACCAAGAGCCTTTCCGCGTCAATCCTCTTTATGAGCCTTGCCACTTTCTGTATTGCATTACTTCCCGGGTACAACTCCATCGGTATTGTCGCACCAATCTTGCTTTTGGTACTACGCCTTATCCAGGGATTTAGTGCTTCCGGCGAATATGCCGCAGCAGCTACCTATATCTCAGAATCTGCCCCACAGAACCGTCGTGGACTTTTCGCCTCAGTAGTTCCCGCAGCGACCGCTTGTGGACTCCTCCTTGGTTCTCTCTTCGCCGCTCTTCTCACTTCCCTCCTTGACGATGCTTCCCTCGCTTCCTGGGGTTGGCGTCTACCATTCCTTTTGGCAGCACCTCTAGGAATTGTTGGCCTCATCATCCGCCGCATGGCCCCCGAAACTCACGTAGCAGACGAAGACTCCGCTAAAAAGCTTCCAATCCTCGAGGTTTTCAAATACCCACGTGCACTTCTTGTAGCTTTCTCCGGCGCCATCCTCAATGCCATCGGTTTCTACATGGTTCTGGCCTACCTACCTACTTATCTTTCCGAAGAACTCGGCATGAGCTCTAGCAGTGCTTTTATCGCTACCACCATCTCCTCCGCAGTTTATGCAGTCCTCGTCGTCGCAACCGGCGCACTCTCTGACCGCCTAGGCCGCCGCACCACAATGCTTATGGCCGCAGCACTTTTTGCAGTATTTTCAATTCCTGCTTTCCTCGCGCTAGACAGCGCAAGCTTCGCCGGAATCATTTTGATCCAGGTCGGAATGGGTGCCTTCCTTGCGCTTAACGACGGAGTGCTCCCGTCCTTCATCTCCGAACAATTCCCACCTGATGTTCGACTCACCGGCTTTGCCCTTACTTTCAACTGCGCGAATGCCTTCTTTGGCGGCACCGCAGCGATGATCGCAACCTGGATGATCGGTGCCAGTGGCAACGTAATTGCACCGGCCTACTACATGGTCGCAGCTGCAATCATTACCGCAATTGGTGTCACATTCGCCGCAAAGTCCAAATAGAAAGCTCAACACAATGATATTTGCAGCCAATATGAGCTGGGAGCAATACGCTGCCAAAACTGATGGAGTAGCCATCATTCCTGCTGGATCATGTGAACAGCATGGCTCTCACCTTCCACTTTCCACCGATTCCATCATCGCAACCGAGATTTCTCGAATGGTCGCTGAGCAAATCGATGGCATAGTGCTTCCAACGCTCAATTATGGATACCGGTCTTCTCCTTATAGTGGTGGCGGTCCGCTCTTCCCCGGCACAGTAGATCTCTCCCTCAACACCATGGTGGAATTAGCAAGCAACCTACTAGACGAACTCCTTGCCGATGGTTTCCGCAAGATCTTGTTCCTCAGTGCGCACTTCGAGAACCAAGCTCCAATCCTTGAAGCTATGCACCTTGCTCAACGCCAACACTGCACCGACAACCAGATTGTTTTGGCTAACTGGTGGGATCCTCTTAAAGATTCAGTTATGGATGAAGTTTTTTCCGACATCACGTTTCCAGGCTGGGATCTAGAACATGCCGCGGTCACAGAAACTTCCTTACTCATGCACCTCGCTCCTGAGCTAGTGCATTCAGATAAGTTACCCGCTAAAGAAGCTTTCACTGTTCCTCCATACCTTCGGGTCCCACTACAAACTAGTGATATCCCTAGTCATGGAGCTCTCGCCGATGCTGTCGGAGCGACTGCCGGAAAAGGCAAGATCATTGCTGATGCAGCTGCAACCGCCATTGCCGGAATCTGTGCTTATGAATTTGGAGTGCACATTAAAACACCCGTTAAGCTTTAAGCACGATTTAAGGCCTCTACTTTGACAAAAGGACTTCCACCTCGGGAGTCCCTTTGTGCTTTAAACTCACTTCTAGAGATTCATTTTTGGGCACTTTTGGAGTTGTATTTACCAAGCGTGCCGATCTACAGAAAAAGCCACAAGGTAAATAAATTCTTCATAAATCGGCACGCGTTACTGAATGCCCCAGGCTTCGCAGAGCCAACATTCACACGCAACTCAATTTCAAGCCATTGAACCACGAAGACTCGCTTTTACAGCACCCGAAACTTCAATAGAGACTCTTAAATGACAGTTCCCTTCCAAAATAATCGCTCCCTGCAATCACTATTAACCTGCAAAAAGCATTTGGACCTATCCGCAAAAAGTACCTGTAGGTAATATCGAGGAAATGAGCATTTAAGTAAAAGCACTCCAGAAAACCGGCCCCGAAGCACCTTTCGAGGTCAAAATCATTGAGCGTCGTGAGCCTCGCGCTGACGACGTAGTTATCGACATCAAAGCTGCCGGCATCTGCCACAGCGATATCCACACCATCCGCAACGAATGGGGCGAGGCACACTTCCCGCTCACCGTCGGCCACGAAATCGCAGGCGTTGTCTCTGCGGTTGGCTCCGATGTAACCAAGTGGAAAGTCGGCGACCGCGTTGGCGTCGGCTGCCTAGTTAACTCCTGCGGCGAATGTGAACAGTGTGTCGCGGGATTTGAAAACAACTGCCTCCGAGGCAACGTCGGAACCTACAACTCTAACGACGTCGATGGCACCATCACCCAAGGCGGCTACGCTGAAAAGGTAGTGGTCAACGAACGTTTCCTGTGCAGCATCCCAGAGGAACTCGACTTCGATGTCGCAGCACCACTGCTGTGCGCAGGCATCACCACCTACTCCCCAATCGCTCGCTGGAACGTTAAAGAAGGCGACAAAGTAGCAGTCATGGGCCTCGGCGGACTCGGACACATGGGTGTCCAGATCGCTGCAGCCAAGGGTGCTGAGGTTACCGTTCTGTCCCGTTCCCTGCGCAAGGCTGAACTTGCCAAGGAACTCGGTGCAGCCCGCACTCTTGCAACGGCTGATGAGGATTTTTTCAAAGAGCACGCCGGTGAATTCGACTTCATCCTCAACACCATTAGCGCATCCATCCCAGTCGACAAGTACCTAGGACTTCTCAAGCCACAAGGAGTTATGGCTGTTGTCGGTCTGCCACCAGAGAAGCAGCCACTGAGCTTCGGTGCCCTCATCGGCGGCGGAAAAGTCCTCACCGGATCCAACATCGGTGGCATCCCTGAAACCCAGGAAATGCTCGACTTCTGTGCAAAACACGGCCTTGGCGCAATGATCGAAACTGTCGGCGTCAACGATGTTGATGCAGCCTACGACCGCGTTGTTGCCGGCGACGTTCAGTTCCGCGTTGTTATTGACACTGCTTCATTTGCTGAGGTAAAGGCGGTTTAGTTTTTACTTCTTGAGTGGAGCTAGGGGCCTGGAGTTAGTCTTGGCCCTGGCTTTGGCTTTGGCTTTGGCTTTGGCTTTGGCTTTGGAAGTTACTTTAGGCGGTGCCGGTTACGTGGGTTGTACAGACTATTCCGGCGCCGTTTTTCTGGTTCATTATTCGACGGATGAAATCTTGAATCATTCTTATTTATTGATGGAATAGTAAGCAACAGATTCAAAATCAAAGTGATGTAAAATGGCCTTTAGACCCAAAATATCTGCTAATTAATTAGTGTTCTCCCCGCTCACGTGGGGATGGTCCCGATGGAACCGCAGGGCTCACCACATACAGAGCGTTCTCCCCGCCTAGGTGGGGATAGTCTCTATCAAATTCACCAAAATATTCCCGATGCAATCATCAAAAATATTAAGGCTGTTCAGACCACTTCGTGGAGTAGATCTCTTTTCAAGAATGCTCCTAGCTATGAGGATAAGTACTAACTTTTACACGACCTGAATAATCATTTCCTTATAGCTGCGCCACGAATGAAGCACTCTGCACGGTTCAGGAAGAATCCAAGCAACCCACTGAGTACACCCGAGAACTGCTACGAGGGATCCAGTGGAGGACAGTGACCTCTTGTTATCAGCTCCTGAAGTAGCGTCAGAGCCTTGCTCCAGCGCCACTCTTGTTTCGCTTTGTACACTTCAAAACACCACAAGAATTAGAAAACCGACCCCTTACTTGATCTCACGATCTGGTTCAGAGGGGGCCGGTGACTTATGACTAGTACTGTACCTCATTTTATTACTGATTTAGGGTCCAAAATCTATCTCAGAAATTATTTGATAAATCGAATTGAAAGCAATCTAGCGCTACCAAGAATTTCAGAAACTAGATTCCGACTAATGCAGCATCATTGCTGCCTCTCGCATCACTTTGATTGCCGTATACTTTCCCCACTCACGTGAGAAGGAGAGCCCCTGGGCTCTATATGAAAAATTATCTAGAAATCCATCGCATTCTCACTGCGGCAACAAAGATCCTTTATCTAATGCTAAGACCGGGCCCACCAAAGGAAATAAATCCTAAAGGTGAGGCCCGGCCACTTACTGAATTACGTACTTTTTACATGAACTGAGCAAGAGTTGCCTGTAGCTGTGCTATGAATGGCGCACCTTGTGCTGAGTTCAGGAAGAATCCAAGCAGGCCACCCAGTGCACCAAGTACACCGAGAACTGCTACGAGGGATCCAGCGGATGAACCGGAAGCCTGATCATCCGTGTTGTCATCACCGTTGCCGTTGTCGTCACCTTCAACGGTTACTGGCAGTTCAAAGGTAGTGCCATTGTCAGTTGCGATCTTGACAGAGGTAGCTCCCTCAGGAACAGCCAGGGTGACAGTCGCCTTGCCGGTGCTATCAAACCGAGGAACGATGGTGTTATCGACGTCCGCAGTCTTCTTCTCAGAACCGACGGTCACTTCAACAGTGGAAGGCTTTTCTTCAGGTCCGGTGTAGGACAGGGAGGAAAGCTCAACGGTCAGCTCTTCACCAGCTACCAGGGTTCCGTCTTCTGCAACTCCAGGGCCGGAGAGGGTGATACCTACAGAGCTCTGGTTAGCACGAACATCAACGTCTGGGTGTGCTGCGATGTAGTTGTTGAACAGGTCAATGTCGACCATGCCGGTTTCAGCGATTGGGCCGCCTTCAGCGAATGCGGTGAAGGAGTCGCCACCTGCGAGCAGGAAGGACGATCCTGTGACGCGGTAGGTCTCCTTCATATCCATTGGCTCACCGTTGAAGGTGATGTGGGTGATGCGGTCGCCGTATTCGCGGGTCTCGTCGTAGGAGTACTGGACGTTGCTGGACAGTCCCAATGCCAGACGTGGGCGGTCGCCGGTTTCCTTCCACTGCTGCTCCAGTGCCTTCTTGAACTGTGCACCGGTCAGGTCACGTGCGCCATAGGTGTTGGAGAAGTTCTGGGTTGCGTATGCATCTGCGAAGGTAACTTCGCCTGCTTCGAGGTCCGCACGCACGCCGCCTGCGTTCATGATGCCGATGTCAGCGTTCAGGATGGTCGCGTCGTTGACTGCCCACAGTCCAGCTTCTGCGATGAGGTTGCTCAGGGAAGACTCAACACCACGGTTGGAGCCGGTCGTACCCTCTTCATCCGCCCCACGGTAGAAGCCGTTGTCAATGGTTGCAACAACTTCATTACCTGCTTCTTCAGCGGCGTCAACAGCAGCTGCAACGATTGCGTCGACTGCTGCGATTGGAGTCTCACAGTTTTCCACAACGTCAGTAGCAGAGACATTCTTCGCCTCAATGTTGGTGATCTTGCCTGCTTCGCGGTCGTAGGAGATCTCCACGTCGGAGATGACCTTGCCGTATTCGTGGCCCTGGATGACAACGAGTGGCTGCTTGTCGCCACGTGCCTCTTCGCCTTTACCGATGTAATCGAAGTGGGTGTGGCCGGAGAATACAACGTCAACGTTGCTGGAGAACGGATCAGTTGGAGCGGCTTCAGCGTGGATCAATGCGATGACTACGTCTGCTTCGCCTGCCTCAATGACGCGATCTGCTTCTGTGTTGATGGCGTCGATGTCGCCGGTGAAGGTGATGCCTTCGATGCCTGCTGGGGAGACCAGGGTGGCAGTCTCTTCGGTTACTGCGCCGACGTAAGCGATCTTGACGCCGTCCATCTCGATGATTTTAGACTTTGCTGGAGCTGGGGTGCCACCTTCAACGTTTGCGCCGAGGTATGGGAACTGTGCGCTGCCGGTGCCGTCGAGGGAGACGCGGTCGGTCAGGTCTGCGTAGCCCTGGTCGAATTCGTGATTGCCCAGTGCGGATGCGTCAACACCGATGGCGCTGAGGGCTTGCAAGGTTGGCTCATCCTTCAGGATGGAGGACACGAATGGGGATCCACCAATGTTGTCACCAACGGTGATGAAGCTGGTGTTTGGGTTGTCTGCGCGTTCAGCGTCGACGTAGCAGGCAACGCCACTGGCACCCATTTCTGAGTAACCGGTGATTACACCGTCATCGTCTTTAACAGCCTTCTGCTCGATGTGTCCGTGGAAGTCGGTGACACCGAGGATGTTGAGCTCAACATTGCTTGCTTCGTCTGCGAAAGCTGGAACTGCGAGTGCGCTGAAGCTAACTGCGGTGGTGGCGACCACTGCGAGGGCTGCACGGGAAAGCCTCTTCATTAAATTCTCCTGAAAAAGAACCGGCAACGAGCCGATTTTTAGATGGCGTTTTAATTAACGAAGCAATTAAAACGAATGGAGAATTCGGTGAGCTGGGGCTTTCCATTAGCGAAAGATGATATTTATGTACTGTTCACCCGGACCGCACCTAAACTTAAATCTTCACCCTCTTTATGGGGTGTTAAGCGAGCAATTTCAGGATACTCATACACAACTTGTAATAGGTCTTATATCCAGTCGCAACAATCTTGTTGGATCCAATGTTGCCTAGGTTGGGATTGTCTAGGCGCCATTCCATTTTTGCCAGATATTGCGAAGGTGTGAGTTCGGCAAGCTCCTGCGTGCTCCTACGCAGTTTGAAAATCGCTGGTAGATCGCGGATCAGGAGGCGAAGGGACTTCACCTTGAGCCCGACCCTCTTTTCCTTTGCGGCAATCGCCCACAGTCCCAGGTTCACTCCGAGGATCTGCGGGATCAGCACGAACAGCAATGGAAGCGGCAGCACGCTGAGCAGCAAAACGTGTCGGTTTCGTTCGATGTAAATCCACTTGTAGTCACCCTTGGCGTAGTCGTAGTGGTGGGTGACATACGCGGAATGCAGGAGACCAATTCGACCGCCGGCCAGCAGCAAGCGGGCGGAGAAGTCAGTGTCTTCGTGGTACATGAAATACAGTTCTTCCATGCCGCCGAGGCGTTTCCACCAGTCCACGCGCACGGCCAGGCAGGCGCCGGAGGCGATGGAAATATCGGTAACTTCAGATGAGCCTTCAACTGGTTTTTCATCCAGACCAGTCACCCACGACAGTCCGGAAATATGCAGGGCGTTGCCTGCGGAGTTGATGGTGCCGTCGGGAAGCAGCAGGTACGGCATGAATGCAGCCCACTGTTCATCGACGCGTCTCAGCGAATTGAACAGGGTGGGATCGTCGATCACGGTGTCGGGGTTGAGGAAGAACAGCAGGTCAACGTCATCCACGATGTGCGCTGCGCCCACGTTGCAGCCAGCGGCGAAACCACCGTTGTCGTGGTTGATGATCTCCACGCCGTGTTTTTCTAGGCGCTCCCCCACGGCGTCTTTCAGCACCCAAGGTTTGCGGTTGTCCACGACAACCACGCGGTCACCAGTTTTCAGCTGATCTGCAAATGTGTCTACCAGGTTGGCAACATCTTGTTCGTGTCCGTAGGAAACGATCACTACACCGATGCGTTTGTTGCTCATCAAATATTCCTCATACTCTCACCGACTCGTTGCCCACCTTACTCGGCCTTGCGCAGTGCCTTGTCAATTCCTTTGAGCAATGTGGGGTGTGCGGATTTTTGTTCAAAAATTACGGCGCGCATGCCCATGTATGCGATTTGGTCGGCTGCTTGGTTCAGTGGATCCCCGGCGTGCCCTAGTACGCGGGATAATTCCACAACGCACTCGTCGATAAGCGCCTCCCAGGCATCCCGGAACCGGTTGCGGGCGCGTGCGGTGATGCCGCGCCACCTGCCCCGGCGCGGTCGGGTGTTGAGGATGAAATCGATGGCTTCAAGGGCGGCTTTGCTGTCGGATTCGATGATGGCTTGTGTCGCGCCGATGGTTTTGAGGTAGATCAGGGCGTGGGTGATGCTTTCGAGTTCTAACTCGTCGGAGCTTGCGGTGGTGTCTTGGGTCTCCAGGAGGTAGTCGCCGTTTGAGGCTACGAAGCACATGGCGCCGCGGAAGACCCCATCGGTGGAGGCGTCCGTCGCTAAGCGTAAAACGCCTGCGGCGCCTTGCGTGCGTGACAACCGTGGCCACCAATGTGCCTCTTGCCGCTCTTTGACGCGTGGGGCGCGTTCGGCGAATTCGCCGATTTTTTTCGCCTTGTAGAGCGCGGATTGTTCGGCGCGGCGCGAGATCGCCGATGCCTTCACGCCGGCCCTATTTTGCTCGGCGAAGCTTCCGGTGACCAGGTAGTTTTCGCGCACCAGGGCTGCGCGTAAAGCTGCTTGTCGACGCCCAGTTACAATCCACGCCTTCCCGCGGACCCCTTTCAACGCTGATTTCAGCATCGACACAGTCCGGTTGACGGCGTCGCCATTTTTGGTCTGCCCGCTGCGCACAAACCGCCCACGCGGCGAATCCACGGCAATGACCCAACCCTCAATCTTGCCGGATTTTGCCGACTCCCACGGCACTTCCCACAACGCGATCGCCACATGCACCGGCCGGGCGACCATCTCATCGGTGATCTTTCGCGATTGATACGTGCGCGATTGCGTGCCCGCCAGCTGCTCAAGATCAATGGATTTCATGACAATCAAGTTATCATCACTGGGGTCGGTGGCACCTAACAGGAAAATCGGCCATCATGCACTAGGCTCTATCCCTATCATGGATGCATCAAAAAACAGCGACTTTAAAGACACCTGGCTAGTCGTACCTTGTTATAACGAGGCAACAGTTATCCGGGAAGTTTTAGAGAACGCACTCAAAACATTCCCTAATATTGTTGCGGTCAACGATGGCTCCCCGGACAACTCCGCGGAAGAAATCCATGCGGCCGGCGCACACCTGGTCAACCACCCCGTGAACCTCGGACAAGGTGCCGCGATCCAAACCGGCATCGAATACGCCCGCAAGCAACCCGGCGCAAAATACTTTGTGACTTTCGACGCCGACGGCCAACACCAAGTGAAAGACGTTGTCCGCATGGTGGAGCGACTGCGTGCCGAGGACGTGGACATTATCGTCGGCACGCGTTTTGGACGCCCACGCCAAGCCGATGACCAGGTGCCACTAATCAAGCGCCTTGTGCTGCGCACCGTGGTCCTGCTGTCACCGAAAACCCGCCGACTCGGGCTCACCGACGCCCACAACGGCCTGCGCGTATTCAACCAAAAAGTGGCGCAGGAAATGAACATCCGCATGAACGGCATGTCGCATGCATCCGAAATCGTCGACCAAATCGATGAACGCGGCTGGCGCATTTCAGAAGAACCCGTAGACATCCTCTACACCGAATACTCCATGAGCAAGGGACAATCCCTGCTCAACGGCGTAAACATCCTGGCCGACGGCTTCCTAGCGAGGAGACTCCCATGACGCAGACCACCACCCAAATCATCATCCAGATACTGCTCCTCCTTGCGACCGCAGCACTGGCACTATATTTCCTCCGAAACCGCCGCAAAGCCCGCGCCAAAGCATGGGTGAAAATCGGCTTCGTAGTATTCATTTTCGCCGCAGTATGGGCAGTGCTCCGCCCCGATGACCTCACCCAACTAGCCAACTTTGTGGGCGTGGACCGCGGCACCGACCTCATGCTTTACGCCCTGGTTGTGGCATTTATGTTCACCACGCTGTCCAGTTATGTGCGTTTCCGTGAACAAGAGCTGCGTTATTCCAAGCTGGCCCGCGCTGTCGCTTTGCAAAATGCGGTGCTGCCGGAGGATTCCCAGGGTTCTGAGCCCGCTTAGGAAAGCGCTTGGCCACTGGGGGCGATTTAAGGGCTCGAACCCTATCGAATGAGCGTTTGTATGGGTCGGGACCGTTTGAGCGCTTAGAGACGGTTTTAGAGGGGGTCCATTCTGGGGCTGGTGTTGCAGGTGTGATTCCTGTGGGCTGGCTGTTCAACTTTTCGTCCCAGATCGCTCAAAAACCCCTAAATCGAACGAGTTTTTGCATAATCTCCCGGAATTAGCGCAAATTTTCGACCAGAATCGGCCTTTTATCGCGTGCCGGGGACGAATTTTCCCCGTCAGCGCACCCCATCAATCCCTTCGGGGTAGCTGTGAGCTTCCAAGGCAAGGATCCACCACATCCCTGAAGAATCTTGGGATCTGTGGTGGATCCTTGCGTTTTTGAGTGCGGAAAATGCAAAAACCCACCACGTTTCCGCTGATCAGAGCGATTTGTGGTGGATTTTCCCTAGTGGGTGCGGAAGTACTCCACAGTCTTGGCCACACCTTGTTCGATGTTCACTTCAGGCTCCCAACCAAGCACCTCTTTGGCCTTGCCGAAGCTGAGTGCACTGCGTGGCACATCGCCGAGACGTGCAGGTGCATATTCAGGATCATCCTTGGAACCCGCCGCAGCAGCCACGAGAGTATGCAGCTGGCGGTCAGAAGTTTCCACAGAGGTGCCGATGTTGAACCGCTCTCCCCCACCGATTTCCCCAGAAGCCAGGTAGAAAGCACGGACAACGTCCCCGACGTAGACGTAGTCGCGGGTGTTTCCGCCGTCGCCGAATACCTTGGTGTCCAGGCCTCCGAGAAGACGCAGCGCGAAGATGGCCACTACTCCTGCTTCACCGTGTGGATCTTGGCGTGGGCCGTAAACATTTGCCGGTGCGATGTGAGAACAGTCCAAGCCGTACAGGTGGCGGAAGGTGTTCAGGTAAATTTCACCGGACACCTTGGATGCCGCATAAGGGGAATGTGGATCCACTGGCACGGTTTCATCAACTGGGAATTCCGAAGGCTCACCGTAAATGGAACCGCCTGAGGAGGTAAAGACAACCTTGCGAACACCGTGCTGGCGGGCAGCGTCAGCGATGCGGATGGTGGACAAAATGTTGGTTTCGGCGTCGTGAAGAGGATCTACAACAGAGTGGCGCACATCGATTTGCGCTGCCAGGTGGAAAATAACCTCAGGCTTGTGCTCGCCTAAGAACTCGTTGAAATCAACGTCGAGAAGATCGGCTTCCACAAAGGTGAGTTTTCCGGTGGCTTCTGCATCGGAAAGGTTCTCCAGGCGTCCGCGGGAGAGGTTATCGATCACAACAACCTCGTGGCCTTCCTTGATCAAAAGGTCAACGAGATGGGATCCGATGAAGCCGGCACCGCCGGTAACTACTGTGCGCATGTGGCTCACTTTAGTTGTTTCTCAGAATCGGCGTGCACTAAAACTCACAATGATCAGACAAATAGTTGCCATCACCGCACCAAAGCCCAGCATGAACGGGTAACTGAGCCATTGATTCAACCAGGTCATCAAGGCTGGAAAGACCATACCTACGTACGTCAGGCAGTAGAAAATACCCGTCAGGCCTGCCATATCAATAGGTGGAGCAATGTTTTGAGTTTCCGCCAAACCCATGAACATGCACAGGCCATAAGACAGACCGAGGGCCATGCAGACAACTAGCGCCCACCATGGATGAGGGTTCATCACCACGATCACCGCGCCGATCATGCCGATGACTGTGACGAACATAGCCAAAATCGGCCCGCGAGTTTTAGAGGTGCCCATGATTTGAGGACCGAATTGTTGAATACCAAATCCAGAACCTAAGGTAACCAAAGCGATCAGCGCAGAATACGCAACGGGTGCAGAAACCATGTCACGCAACTGCGACGGCAAAACTGCGTAGGCAGTGAAGCCCGCACCGAAAACCCACGGTCCAATTGGAGCAACCACAAACAAGAATCGCTTGTCTAGTGCAGATGGCACAAGCACATCTGACCAGAATGATCCCTTAGTTTTCAGGTGCGCTGATTGACGAGTTTCCGGCGCTGTAATAAGCAACGGGAACAAAATCAGGGTGAGAATAATGTGCAAAACATATGCCAACTGACCAGGTAGTGGCAGCCACTGTGCCATCACACCAGCAAGCGCTGGGCCGAGCGCAAAACCACCGGTCAAAGACATCGATGCGCGTTTTGCGCCAGCACTGGTTTTCACCCCTGGCTCAAACCGCGACGATGAAAGTTCCTTAATCCAGGAACCTCCCGCTGTCATCACCATGCCCACCGAAATTCCCGACAGCACTCGACCAATGGCAATCAGGATGGCGGTTTCTTCACCCGAGGCAATCAACGCGGAACCCAAGATCGCGATCAATGGCGCAGGCAACATGACGGCACGTCGGCCATAGCGGTCAGATAAAGGACCAGCTGCCAGCAAACCTACCGCTACTCCGATGGCATAAAACACCAGCAAAAGGTCGATGAACAGGTTGCTAAAGAACCCTTCACCTCGGTAAAACACCAGCAAGGGAGTGAATTCATTGCCACCCCACGCGACCGTAAAGACCGATAAAGCTACCGCTAGCCAGACTTTACGCTGTGCCCGTTTGTTCGCCACCATGTCAGACATGTTAAGCGCGGACACCCCCATATGGAGGAAATGGCCAGACCAATCTTTAACAGAACGGCCGTTATGCCCTCACACGGGGGTGCTTACGCTTGGGAAGCTCACGCGAGCTAAGGAAGGATGACGCCCTTCGCCTTATGTCCCACCGAAATAATCTCGCCAGAAATTGATGCGGTGCGCGGCGACAATAAGAACGCGATCGCCTCCGCGACCTCCTCCACCGTGGTGTCACCATTTGCGCGGTTTACCTCAGCGTCTGGCTCAGCTACCACGAATCCCGGGCTAATCGCATTTACTGTAATTCCGGTACCCGCGTGACGATCCGCCAGATTTTTCACCACGACATTCAGCGCAGCATTTCGCGCCGACGCAGCAGTACTCAACGTTTTGTATGAGTTCATGCCGGAAAGTGCAACGATGCGCCCATATCCAGCCTCACGCATCTTCTCGAGCGCCACGGTTGCAGCCTTCATAAACGTGATGGCTTTGCCTTCAATAGCAGCCAACACAGTGTCCGGATCATCTGCTGTCTCCGCGCTAAGAGTTTGCGCAGCGGGTGCAGAAGACACAACCAGCCCATCCAGGCGACCATGTTCTGCGATCACCTGATCAATGCCAGCGCGGACGGACGCTTCATCCGAAGCGTCAATAGATAAGGGCGTGCTTCTCGACGCCGCTACCGCGGTTGCGCCTTCTTCAGTTAAGAGTTTTACAACTTCAGAACCAATAGTTCCTGCACCGCCAACAACAAGTATGACTTGGCCACCAAGTTTAAGATCCATGGTGCCCAAGCCTACTAATCGTTCGTGGCTTAGTGCCCGCGTTTAATCCATTCCTCCAAGTGTGGAGCCTCAGCCCCCACACTGGTGTGATCACCATGTCCAGTGCGCACGGTGGTTTCCGCTGGTAGATCCAAAATTGAGGTCTTGAGGGACTCAATGATGGTGTCAAAGGAGCTGTACTTACGACCAGTTGCTCCCGGCCCACCCTGGAACAAAGTGTCTCCAGAGAAGAGCTCGTTTGCTTCAGGGAGGTAGAAGCAGCTGGATCCAGGTGAGTGTCCAGGGGTATTAAGCACGATCAGTTCAGTTCCAGCGATTTGGAACTTCTGCTGATCTGCCAAATCCTCATGAGCCAGGTTTCCGTGGGTTTCCTCCCACAGCATTTGATCACCTGGGTGCACGAAAATCGGTGCATCAAATTCCTTGGCCAACTCAGGCGCAACAGTGATGTGGTCATTGTGTGCGTGGGTGCACAAAATGCCCTTCACAGTACGTCCACCGACAGCCTCGATGATGGGTGCTGCAGTGTGTGCCGCATCGATGATGAAAACCTCATCATCATTTCCCACAACCCAGATGTTGTTGTCGACTTCCCATTCGCCACCATCAAGGGCAAAGATGCCTGAGGTGACAATGTTTTCTACGCGCAATCCGTCGTGAGCCATTTAGATCTCCACCACAGAACGCAGCACGTCGCCAGCCTTCATGGTGTTGAAAGCCTCTTCAACATCATCAAGACCAATACGCTCAGAAACAAACTTATCCAGTGGGAAACGACCCTGCAGGTGCAGATCCACATAGGTTGGGAAATCACGCTCAGGCAGGCAATCGCCGTACCACGCAGGACGCACCGAACCACCGCGACCATAGAAATCAATCGCAGGAACATCTACGCGAGACGTCAGGTTTGGAACGCCCACCATCACCATGCGGCCTGCATGATCACGGGAGTAAAACGCCTGCTGCCAGGTCGGCATGATGCCTACCGCATCGATGGAGACGTCAGTACCGAAACCATCGGTAAGCTCACGAACCTTTGCCACGACCTCAGAGGCATCACCTTCGCCACCAAGACCAGAGGAATTAATGGTGTGGGTTGCGCCGAATTCCTTCGCCCACTCCAACTTCTTCTCATCGATATCAACAGCAATGATCTTCGATGCACCAGCAATCTTGGCGCCAGCAATAGCTGCCATGCCCACGCCACCAAGGCCGAAGACTGCCACGGACTCGCCGCGCTTAATATCACCGGTGTTTACCGCAGCACCAAGACCTGCCATGATGCCGCAACCCAGAAGGCCAGCTGCTGCTGGATCTTCCTCAGGGTTAACCTTGGTGCACTGGCCTTCGTGGACCAGGGTCTTTTCCAAGAACGCGCCAATACCCAGTGCTGGGGACAGCTCGGTGCCGTCTTCCAGGGTCATCTTCTTAGAGGCGTTGTGGGTGTTAAAGCAGTACTTTGGCTCGCCCTTCTTACATGCACGGCACTCGCCGCACACTGCACGCCAGTTCAAGATGACGAAATCGCCGACCTCAACGTGGGTGACGGACTCGCCTACCTCCTCAACAATGCCTGCTGCCTCGTGGCCGAGGAGGTAAGGGAACTCATCTGAAATATCGCCATCGCGGTAGGCCAAGTCGGTGTGGCACACACCGCAGGCCTGAATCTTGACGATGACATCGTTAGCACCTGGATCAGGGACAACAACGTTTACTTTTTCTACCGGTGCACCCTTGGACAGGGCGACAATTCCAGGCACGACAGTGCTCATGGACACTCCTTTTCAATAAGATTTCAGTTGTGCCCACGAGACTACCGACAAACTAGAGATTAAGTCCGTGACCGTACTTGTAGGCCACCCCTGCGGAGTCCACGTAAGTGTAAGACTCATCGAGGAACTTGCCTGGGATATCGCGAGGGGAATCAGCAATCGCCTGCATAGAAGCAGGAACAGTCAATGGCAGCTTGCCCTTTGGTCCACCCTCTTGACCAGTCAAAGCCTTGAGAAGGAACTCTGGCTTGATCTCAAAAGTGCCCACCACAGCAGCGGCACCAGGCTCGATCTCAGACAGCACCCAAGGGTTGGTGAAGTTCACAGCCAAAATGGTTGGGACTGCGGCTTCCACAGCCTGAACGCGTTCCACATCGACACCGTTGGCACGAGGGTCAACAGAGAGGGAAACACCTTCGAGGTCATCTTCAAACAGTGCAATTTCAGGGCGAGCCCACACGATTGCAAGATCTGCTTCTGACTCGGAAGACACCAAGGTTACCCCTGGGAGTTCTGCGCGGATGGCAGCTTCCAGCTGTAGTTGAACCTCGTCGATCTTGGTACGGCCAGTAACCAATGGGTAGATCTTCAGGCTTGCTGCAGGATCCAGTGGCAGCACGGATGGGTTGTTGCGCAGCAAGGTGACGGAATCAAGCTGTGCTTTGTTGCCCAATGCAGAAACCTCTGGCGCACCAATGATCTTTTCTGCTTCATCTTCAGAGACGTATGGGTTCTCAAACAGACCAAGCTGGAAGATTTCCTCCAGGAGTCGCTGGACTGGCTGATTCAGCTCTGACTCATCAAGGTGTCCCTCAGCAACTGCTTCGAGCAGTCGACGTGGGTTAGCCATGTCGGAGAAAATGTCGGTGCCTGCACGCACTGCTGCGGCGAAGCGTTCTGGCTCGCTGAGTTCCTCCACGCCCCACATCATGGCGTCGATGACGCCGGAGTCGGAGTTGACGTACCCACGGTGACCCATGGCGTCGCGAAGCAAATCCTGAATGAAGGTGCGGTTGTAGGCAAACGCAACCTCTTCGAACTGCGTGGTCGGGTTTTGCCACAGTTGCTGATCGAGCTGGTTGGCGGAGTTGTTCATTGGCCGTGCGTAGTAAGGCATGATCGAGGCGCAGCCAGCGTCGATAGCTGCCTGGAAAGGAGACAGATGGTACTTGCCTAGCGCATCTTCGGTTGGGTATTCATTGGTCTGACCCCAGTGGAAGTGAGGATCGTGGCCGTCGAGGCGCACGCCGCCACCTGGGAAGTGCTTAATGGTGGTCGACACGGAATTCTTGGACAGCTCAGGGCCCTGCAAACCACGCACAACAGCAGCGATGTAATCAGAGATCAACTCCGGATCCTCACCAAAAGTACCGTTGAAGCGGGACCAACGAGGCTCAGAAGCGAGGTCAGCCATGTAACCGTACAGCTTGTGCACACCACCGGCACGCCATTCCTTAGCAGCCTCGGTACCGAAAGTCTCCATCAGTTCAGCATCGCGAAGCGCAGCAAGACCCAGCTCGCCAGGCCACTCAGAGAACACACCCGCGGACTCGTTCACACCGAACTGCGCAACGAGCGCGACGTGGTTACGAGGATTCGACGCAAACACAACAGGAATACCCAAACGGGAACGCTCCGCGACTTCCTGAACAGCATTGGTCCAAGTAGCAAGCTCACGAGCTGGCAGGTTGTCACGAACAATTAAGTAACGCTGATTGCGCAGGTTAATGGCATTTTCAGTGGAAGAAGTTGCCAGCACAGGCTCGGTGAAAGGAACACCCGTGATCGGGTTATCCTCACGCCACATATCGACGGGGTTCAGCAAAGGCTCGCACTTTTCCGCGTCTTTGCCTTCACTCTCCGGCGCCAAAGGCGAGTATCCGGGGTAGTGCGAACCGATGATCATCAGGCCCGCTTTTTCTTCCATATTCATACGTTTCACCAGGTCAGCGGCACGCTCTGCTGGGGTTAGACGCCAATCTTCATAAGGTGCAAGTACGCCGTCGCCGTCGAGATCGCGGAATTGTAGGCCGTCTTGTTCAATGACACGAGAGAGGCGGGAGCCGATTTGAGGCTGCTCTTGAGACATAATGGTAATCCCTTTCCCTGTTTCTTACCATCGTAGTCAGATTTCCCCCACAAAAAACAGACACTTGTCCAACACTTCTCACCTATACGGGGTTAGACAATTAAGGTGTCAAAAAGGGAGGTCTCGAAGCGATGTGAAAATCGGGTGTGCACACTCGTATGGATTTTTGTGAATTGGGCCCCGCAGTGCGGTTTTCACACCTCACCAACCAGAAGTCGTTTTAAGAGGTCTAGTTTCACGGATGGGTCAGAGTGTGGGTCGAGGCGTTTTAACCCCTTAAACACGATTCTGCGAGGGCATGATTTTTGGGTTCCACACTGCCCTTTCGGGCCGGATGCCGTATTAAACCAAACGCGACCTTAGAAATCCGGTCCTTGGTCTCTATTTCACTTTTCGACGCGTTAAAAAGTGCAAAAGAGACCAAAACCTCCCTCAGAAAAGCGCCTCTTGGCCTAAAAAGTGCGATTCCACGAAGGCCCGACTCAGACCCGTCCCATACCCCACTCCTTCGGCAACGGTGCAGTGAATTTCTGACGCTTCCCCGCCCCACGAGGCGCCACCAATTCCGCCGCATGCAAATGCATCGTCGCAGCTCTGCCCCCACGCGACCCGTATCGTGTATCGCCAACAATAGGGTGACCTGCATACTGCGCATGGACCCGAATCTGATGTTTCCGCCCAGTCGCCAACTGCGCCTTCACCAAGGTCGCACCCGGCAAACGCTTTACAACCTCAAAATACGTCCGCGCCCGCAAACCATCCGAATGTGGCACAACAGTTGTCTCCGTCCGCTTCAACGGCACATCAATTTGTCGCAAATCGCCAGGCCAAGCCCCCTCGACCTTGAGCAAATACCCCCGAAAAATCTCCTCTTCGCGGTCTCGCAAAATTTCCTGCAACTCACGCAACACAGATGTCGTTTTAGAAACCAGCAACAAACCTGAGGTGTCCCGATCCAAACGATGCACCAATTCCAGGTCGCGTTCCTGCGGAAACTTCTGCCGCAGCGCCTCAATCACGCCACCGCCGTGCCCCGTGCCACCGTGCACAGGAATGCCAGCTGGCTTATTGATCACCAGTAATTCGGCGTCCTCAAAAAGCACGCTGTCTGCGACAGCCTTAAAAATATGCTTATCGACGACCGGTGGCGGCAAATCTGCCGGAAAATCCATCTGCCACATTCGAACTCGGTCGCCTTCTTGCAACCGGTAATTCGGACCCACTTTACGACCATTCACCCGAATGTCGCCTTTACGCATTTGACGGAAAATCAACGACGCGGGCACGCCCTTTAGCTGTGCCCGCAAAAACTTATCTATCCGCCGATCCGCATGTCCCGCCGAGACCTCTATAAAACTTTCTGCCATGGATATGGCACCCTATCAGAGTTTCACGCTTTCCCCATATGCCCTCAACCAGCGCTTTGTCTCTTTTGGGCTGCTCAGGCGCACCACTGTCAGCGGAGCAAACCGTCCCTCGAAGGTTGGCGTGACCTTCTTCAACGAGTTCCTAGTCCGCCAACCCCACCGCACAATATGGTCAGGATCCTTAAAAATCGTCCACAGAGGCGGCTCGATATTGTCATTAAACAGCTTTGTCTTAAACAAACTTCTCGGAATAGTTCGCTTAATCAACCGAAACATCTGCCGCGGTGTCGAATAATCCAACCACAGCACCGTATCCGCCCGCTCCACAATGAGTGGACGAACCTGCCGATACTGCAACTCCATCACCCACTGCGGACCTTTGATGAAATCCTGTACCTCCGCAACGAAAGTCTCACGCGGCACCCAATTTTCCCCATGATAAAGGCTGTCCAACTCCACCCGAGGGAATCCTGAAAGTGCAGCGATTTGCTTGCACAACGTCGTTTTTCCCACACCACTCACGCCAGAAACAGCGATGCGCTGCGGATTCCAATCAATCGGATCAGAAGCAGTTTTCATGGTGGAGGCCTTTTGTTAGTCGTGGGTTTTCGATAATAACGCAAGGCCTCCCGAAAAGATTCAGCGTCTAGTGAACACTCACCTTTTCTTCTTCCCACTCAGCTTCAGCATCCCAAGACGGCATCAAGTCATCCTTTTTGCCACGAATCATGGTGATAGCCACGATCGCTGCAATGATCATGGTGGCGCCAGCGCCCGCAAATGCGGGCCCGACCCACTGACGTTGAGCATCACTCATGCCAAGATCTGCTTGTGCTTGGGGAAGAGCGATTGTGACGATCATCGTATCGAGAACAACAACTAGTTCAGTCATGGCCAAAATGCCAAGAGCCCACCAACGACGGGTGGGTGAATCAGAAAATGCAGACAAAAAGAGACCCTCCAGGCTCTTAGTCAAGAGTTGCTGGAGGTTTCAAGCCTCGGATCTCCGCGCAACGCGCCCGACCGCCCCAAACTCCCCTTGGGCAGATCCCCAACCTATCACGGCATCAAAATTTCAAGCTTTTAGATGTTTGACAGATTGAAGCACCACCCACAACGGGTGCCCTCACCAACAATGAAACCCAGTATCTAACCTGATTTTCTCGTAGGATCACATCTTGACGCCTTAGCACCTGTGCTAAACATCATTGCAGTCTTTGTCCATCCGGTCGTGCAATTAGGCACGCCATCAATCTAGAAGGATCCTCATGAAGAAGATCATCACTCGGGCGGCTATCGCTGCAATCGCAATTACTGGCGTTTCATCGCCCGTTGCAAGCGCGCAAAGTTCTGAATGGGCAGGCCTCAGCAGTAGCCTGAGCTCCACAAAATACATAAACACCCCCGCAGACTTACGCCAGGCGCTGAACACACTACTCGACGGCTACCACAGGCACTACACCACAAGAGGTTACAACTTCAATGCTTCAGCAGATTCCCTAGCCAAGCAGTATTTTAATGCGTCCGATGTGCACAAAGAACAACTGAGAAAGGACCTTGAAGCAAGCGGACTCACTGTGGAAGTTTTCGTAACTTTGACAAACCAATACGAGGACACCTACCGCACCCTTCTCGACGTCACTCCCGAACCAAATGTTGGAAAACAATGGGGCGGCTACATTCACGCCGACTCCGTGCTAGCTACAGCGACAATCGTTCGCCACAAGTAAAGACCACACACTAACAACTCTTTAATGGGAGAAAACCATGGATTTAATGACCGTTTGGAACAACATCAATAATTACCACGCCCAAGAATGGGTAGAGATGACAGGCCTCCCAGTCCAAACCTACTGGGACATGGTCAACGCATCATACGCACTCATTGGCTCTTACGCAGGCTCCATAATGCTCAGCCTGAGCGCTGGCACCGGCTACTACTACTAAAATTCTGGGTGCGTACCCAGTGCGTACCAGAACCTACAAGAGCCCTTTCCCAAAAGTGGGAAAGGGCTCTTGACCTTGCCTTTTACTTGAGCCGCTTGCGAGAATCGAACTCGCGACCTTCTCATTACGAGTGAGACGCTCTACCGACTGAGCTAAAGCGGCACGGAAATACTGCAGAAATTTAACTTCACTATTTACCGATTGGCTACTTTACCTGATGTGTTCTTGACTTCAATAATTTGGGGTGTTTAGGACACTTTGTAGGCTTTGCGCAGGCGTCCTACCAGGGCGTCCATGGCCACGATGGGTCGTACATTGAAGCCGAAGGATTCGCGGCATTTGGAGATCGCGTCGAGGCATGCCAGGAGTCCTTCTTGGCTTACTTTTGTTGCGAGTTCTTGGGAGAGACCTTCCATGTCGGGGTGTGTGAGTCCGACTTGGGCTTGGGAGGAGAGGATGATGGCGTCGCGGTAGATGCCTGCAAGGTCTACGAGTGCGAGGTCGAGGCTGTCGCGGAGGAATCGGGTGCGTCGGAGTTTTTGTTGGTCTTCGAGTGCTTTGAAATCTCCCGCTCCTCCACGTACTGCTTTGTGGACACCTTTGCCTTTGGCTCCCATGCCGAGTGAGATTCTTACGGCTTCGAGTTCGGCTTCTTCTTTTTCTTTGTTGCTGTCTTTGGCTTCGGTTTCCACCATTTTGACCAAGGTGTTTACGGAGCGGAAGGCGACATCACCGTGGAAGATTAATTCGGCCAGGTTGAGGATGCTGGCGCGTCTGCGTTGGGCGGCGTTGTTGTGGGCTAAGTATCGAGCCCTGCCGATGTGAGCGCCTGAGGCAGCCGCCGCTAATTCTGCATCCGCTTGGCTGACGTTGCCTTCAGCTACGAGGATTCTTGCGACTTCCGCGATGGAGGGGGTGGGAATGTAGAGGTGCCTGCAGCGGGAGCGGAGGGTGATCGCAATGTCGCGGGGGTCTGTGGTGGGTGCGCACAGAATCATCACGGTGCTTTCGGTTGGTTCCTCCACGGTTTTCAGCAAGGCGTTGGCGGCTTGCATGGTGAGTCGGTCGGCGTTTTCGAAGATAACGACTCGCCAGTTTCCTGCAACAGGACTGACCGCTGCGGCTTTGATGACCTCTCTAGCTGCATCAACACCGATGGACAGTTGCTGCGGGACGATGTGTTCAATATCGGGGTGGCTGCCTCCCATGGCGGCGCGGCAATCTTCGCATTGTCCACAGCCCACAACATCTGGATTCGAACATACGAGCGTAGCGGCGAAAACCTTGGCTGCCACAGAACGTCCCGATCCGGGAGGGCCTGTAAACAGCCATGACTGGGCGAAGCCGGAGTCGTGGATCATTGCAGGGTTTTGGTGTTCTGCCCGGGCGCGGGCACGTTCTGTGGTTCGGGCGCGGACAAGGGCACGCGCGCTGGAGGCCGCGTCGAAAAGCGTCTTGGACACTGTTTTGGAGCCGGCGAGACTGTCAAACACACTCGAATTAGTCACGATCTCTACACTACTTCCTCACTACATCCTCGCGATGTCCCACTGGCACGTTAGAGTATTGATCATGAGTCGATTGCTTAGAGCATTGAAATGGCTGTGGGGCACATCGTGGCCGCTGTATGCTGCGACGGTGCTCGGCACGAATGTGTTTGGTGCGCTCGCAGTAATGCTGTTTGTGCGCTTTCTCATTCCGCAGCCAGATGCTTCAAATTTCAACGCTGAGATCTCGTATCTGCCAGCTGTTGGTTTCGCATACCTGGCGTTCGCCATTGTCGCGGGCATGCTGGTGACATTTTTGATGTTCCGCCCGGTGCTTGATTGGCAGCGAAGCCCTGAAGATCATGACCGAAATATGGTGCGCAACTTGGTTATGCGCATCCCCATCTACCAGGCAATTCTGTGCGCAGTGGTGTGGTTAATCGGCATTGCAATTGCAACGTTGATTTCGGCCAGTGTGTCTACCAGTTTGGCGCTGGTCGTGGCGTTTTCCACGTTGATGGCTGCCGCAATCGTCGTGCTGCTCACCTACCTTGAGGCTGAGCGTTTGGTGCGTCCGGTTGCTGCGTCTGCCCTGGCGCGTCGATTTGAGGATTCCACGCTGGAACCACCTGTGAGCCAGCGCTTGCGTATGACGTGGTTGCTGACGTTGGGCATTCCAGTGATGGGAATTCTGCTGCTTATTTGGGGCTACTCGCAGGGCATTTTCGGCTCTGATGCCTCCGGAATTATGCCTGCCATCGCAGCGCTCGCGTTTGCATCGTTGGTCACGGGTTACCTGGGCAACCGGCTTGTGGTGTCCTCTGTGGTGGATCCGATTCGGGAGCTCCAGGAGGCCATCAACAGGGTGCGCCGCGGTGAAAACGATGTGCAGGTTGATATTTATGATGGCTCTGAGATCGGTGTGCTTCAGGCTGGTTTCAATGAGATGATGCGTGGCCTGCGTGAACGTCAGCGCGTCCGTGACCTTTTCGGTCGCTACGTGGGCGCTGAAGTGGCCAAGCGCGCGCTGGAGGAACGCCCCACTCTGGGTGGCGAGGACCGTAAGGTTGCCGTGCTGTTTGTCGATGTCATCGGCTCCACCACCTTTGCCGTCAACCACACTCCTGAAGAGGTTGTGGAGGCGCTCAATGACTTCTTCGAGCACGTCGTGGAGGTTGTGCACCGCAACAAGGGTGTTATCAACAAGTTCCAGGGTGACGCGGCGTTGGCGATTTTCGGCGCTCCCCTGCCCCTGTCTGATGCCACCGGTCATGCGCTTGCGGCTGCCCGTGAGCTCCGCGCAGAGCTGAAAGATCTCCAGCTCAAGGCCGGAATTGGTGTGGCTGCTGGCCATGTCGTTGCTGGTCATATCGGCGGTCACGCGAGGTTTGAGTACACCGTCATCGGCGACGCAGTCAACCAGGCTGCGCGCCTGACGGAGATCGCGAAAACGACCCCAGGCCGCACCGTCACCAACGCTTCCACGCTGCGTGAGGCCAACGAGGCGGAGCAGGCTCGCTGGACGCTCATGAAGTCCGTGGAGCTGCGCGGACGCGGCCAGATGACGCAGATTGCGCGGCCTATTCGGCCGACGTTGGCGGACAGGTCCTAATTCGCTTTTCGACGCAAAAATCCCCCGTTTCACACTGTGAGACGGGGGATTTTTCTCTTGGCAACACCAATGAGCTAGTCCGAAAACAACCCATCTACTAGCAAAAGTTGAGCAATTGTATACGTTCCCATCACTGCTCCATCTGCGAATTGTGCAGCAACGGTGCCATCCTCAAGGAAGAGCTCACGGGTAAAAAGTACCGCATCAGAGATCAAGAATAAGTTGCCACCGTGGCCCATTCCAAAGCTCGCGAGGTTGGAAGAATCGTGAAGTTTAGAGTCATCGGCAAGCATGGAAGTGGTAGCTAACAGGCCTCCGTATCCAAGAACGATGGGGAGCATTTTGGGCTCACGGATAGCTGCAAAACCTGCGGCACCCAGGAGAGGAACTGCCCGGATTCCTGCACGCACCGCACTTGGCCTAGCTCCCCTGCGCAGCAACAATGCGATGTACGCGGCGTGATTGATGGCAAAACCAGCAGCACCTTTAGGCAATGAATCCGGCTTCATCAGCACCAGGTCCCCTGCCCAACCGCCGGCAAGGCCAACTAACCCGAGCCCCTTTTCTAAAGAACCACAGGAAGATCGCAGCACCCGACCTGCAAGAAGTGGCATGAGGGTGGGTTTGCTCAGAGTCTTAACTTTGGAAACCCCCATTAGGCTGGCGCACACATGTGCACCAGCCGCTGTCACGAAGGCGGCACGCTCGGGTTCGGACCCTGATTTCGACACGGCTTTCACCAGCGCAGATGCACCTTGGCGTGTTTTGGTCACGAGCCCGTTCAGCATGTTTTAGGACTTCTTCTTAGCGCCGGCCTTCACCACGTTTTTGGTGGTTTTCGGCGGAGCCTTCCTCACGGTTTTCTTAGCAGTGGTTTTCTTAGCTGTTGTCTTTTTAGCCGTGGTCTTCTTGGCTGCAGTCTTTTTAGTGGAAGTCTTCTTCGCAGGAGCTCCGCCATCTGCTGCTTCCTTGGCACGACGCTCAGAAAGCAACTCGTTGGCACGCGCATCGGTCAGGGACTCTGGAACATCGCCCTTGCGCAGTGACGCGTTGGTGGTGCCGTCGGTGACGTATGGGCCGAAACGTCCGTCCTTGACGGTCATTGGCTTTCCGGACACATCGTTGTCGCCCAGTTGCTTCAGTGGTGGCTGAGCAGCGGCGCGTCCACGACGCTTTGGTTCGGCGTAGATACGGCGAGCCTCATCCAAAGTGACGGTGAAGATCTGCTCTTCGCTGTTGAGGGAACGGGAGTCGCTACCCTTCTTCAGATAAGGGCCGTAGCGTCCGTTTTGAGCGGTGATCACTTCGTTGTCGGAAGGATCGACACCTACTTCGCGTGGCAGGGACAGCAGCTTGAGGGCTTCTTCCAGGGTCACGGTTGCAGGTTCCATGCCGCTGAACAGGGACGCGGTCGCTGGCTTGAGGTTTTCCTCAACCAGCTGGTTGATGCGCTTTTCCTTCTGGTTTGCGGCAGTCTTGGTTTCCCAGTTCTTGGGTCGCATGCCGTCGGCGGCGCGCTGTTCGTCTTCAGCTTTTCGTTCCGCTGCAACGACTTCTTCAGCTTGGGCTTCGGCGCCGGCACGCTCAGAGTCCGTGACCTGCTCGATCACGTATGGACCAAAGCGGCCTTCCTTAGCCACCACCATGCGACCGTTTGCTGGGTTAATGCCCAGTTCACGTCCACCTTGTGGGGTAGCAAAAAGCTTTTCAGCGACCTCGAGGGTCAGCTCATCAGGCGTGGTTTCCTCAGGTAGGTTGGCGCGCTGAAATTCTGGCTCGCCTTCCGCGGTGGTGCCCACGATGCGCTCGATGTACGGACCGTAGCGTCCGACTCGAACGTTCACGGCACGGCCTTCGGCGTCGTCGAAAAGCTTGAGTGAGTTTACTGAACGCGCGTCGATGTGCTCCAGGTTCGCGTCGACAAGCGCCTTCAAACCGCCCTGGCGGGCAACTGATTCAGCCATGGACTGGTCCGCTTCGGCATCGCCGAAGTAGAAGCCGTTGAGCCACTCCGTGCGGCCCTCGCGACCTGCGGCGATGTTGTCCAGCTCGTCTTCCATGGAGGAGGTGAAATCGTAATCCACCAGGGAGGTGAAGTTGGCTTCAAGCAATCCGACCACGGCGAACGCGACCCAGGACGGCACCAGCGCATTGCCGCGCGAGTAAACGTAGCCGCGATCCTGAATCGTCTTAATGATCGATGCGTAGGTGGAAGGACGGCCGATGCCCAGATCTTCCATCTTCTTCACCAGCGACGCCTCTGTGTAGCGCGCAGGCGGATTGGTGCTGTGCCCATCGGCTTCGATGCCCAAAACCTTGAGCAGATCGCCCTCAGACAGCAGTGGCAGACGCTTTTCGGCGTTGTCAGCTACGTCGCGGCCATCGGCGGTGCGGGTGGTTTCCACGTAAGCGCGCAGGAAGCCAGGGAAAGTCAGCGTGCGGCCGGTCGCGTTGAACTCAGTCTTCTCGCCGGTCTTCGCGGTGCCACCGATGGTGACCTTCATGGACGTGCCCTTGGCATCGGCCATCTGGGACGCCACAGTGCGCTGCCAAATCAGCTCATAGAGCTTAAATTCTTCCGCATCCAACTGACCATGCAGCTGGCCCGGGGTCGCAAAAGTTTCACCAGCTGGGCGAATAGCCTCGTGGGCCTCCTGGGAGTTCTTCACCTTGCGGTCATAGGTACGTGGGCTCGGCGAAACATATTCCGCGCCGTACAGCTCCAACGCCTGATCGCGCGCAGCCTTCATGCCCTGCTCCGACAACGAGGTCGAGTCAGTACGCATATAAGTGATATGGCCGTTTTCATACAAGCGCTGCGCAATACGCATCGTGCGCTCAGAAGTGTAATGCAGCTTGCGGCCAGACTCTTGCTGCAGCGTAGAGGTCATAAACGGCGCATAAGGGCGACGGGTGTACGGCTTTTCCTCGACCCCAACGACGGCCATTTCCTGGCCTTCCAAAGCCTCGGCTAACGCCTCAGCACGCTGCTTATCGACGACGACAGCCTCCGAGGTCAGCTCTCCCCGATCATTAAAATCACGGCCTTGAGCAACACGGTTTCCATCAATCGTGGACAAACGCGCAGTAAACGACGACGGGTTATCCGAATCCGCCTTGCCGTTTTCACCCGCATTAAACTCCGCCGACAGATCCCAATAATCCGCCGACACGAACGCCATGCGCTCGCGCTCCCGCTCAACAATCACACGAGTTGCCACCGACTGCACACGGCCCGCCGACAACCTCGGCATGACCTTTTTCCACAGCACAGGAGAGACTTCATAGCCGTACAAACGGTCCAGAATACGACGAGTTTCCTGCGCATCCACCAGGTTTTCATCCAGCTCACGAGTGTTTTCCGCCGCAGCCAAAATGGCAGGCTTCGTGATCTCATTGAACACCATGCGACGCACAGGAACAGTCGGCTTCAACACCTCAAGCAAATGCCACGCAATCGCCTCGCCCTCACGGTCGGGGTCTGTTGCCAGCAGCAACTCATCAACGAGCTTGAGCTTCGCCTTGAGGTCAGCGACCTTCTTCTTTTTATCGGGGCTCACCACATACAGCGGCGCGAAACCGCGATCGGTGTCCACACCAAGACGAGCCCAAGGCTCCTTCTTGTACTTTGCAGGGATATCAGCAGCACCACGAGGCAGATCACGAATATGACCAACGGAGGCCTCGACGATGTAGTCGTTGCCAAGGTAAGGCTGAATCTTTTTAGCCTTGGTCGCCGACTCGACGATCACCAAGTACTTCTTTTTCGATCCTGCGGTGCCTGTGGTGCCTGCGGTATCTGCCACGGGAATGCATCCCTCTCGTTAACTGCCTTGACCCCCTTCATGTTCCTTTTAGAACACTTCAGAAAGCCACTGTTCTTATTGCGTGTCTGTGCCCACTATGTCGAAAATTATCGAACATGTAAACGTTCACTCTTGGAAAGCATAACCATAAGTGAGTAGCTTTCACTGAATCCGGTGCTCTTCGCCGGGGAAGAACATAAACTTCGTGTGCTGTCTTAAGTTGTTGTACACGACAGTTTTACACGACGCGTTTCCCTAACACGGTACACAGTATTAATTGAGTCTCCTGCACACCCTAGCCATATTTGGGTGATTTCCGCGCAGATTCCAACCCCAATTCACTCCAGGACGAAAATCCACTACCCCCGTAGCTCACTCCAGTTGCCGTTCTAAAGGCTTAGAAATCCCAGTTGGATATTTGTGCACACTTTCCCACCTCAAGGCCGCGTGGGAGGATGTGGGAGGGTTATTTCATTTTTGCACCGTGGCAAAAATTCAGATTCCCGCCAATCGCAGCACGAGTGTGAATTCGACACCAAGATTTCTCCGATTTGGGCCCCATTTTGCCGAAATCTTGGTGCCGAAAGTACGCATTGAAGAACGCTCGGACGAATAAAACGGCCCTTCTAGCCCCACCTGTTTTAGGTATTAAAAAAACCGGCAACTTACAAAAGTTACCGGTTTCGAACTCAGATGCAATTAGATTGCACGAACAGCCTGAGCCTGAAGGCCCTTAGCGCCCTCGCCGATTTCGAACTCGACGAGCTGGTTCTCCTCGAGGGTACGGAAGCCGTTGCCCTGGATCTCGGAGTAGTGGACGAAAACGTCAGCGGATCCGTCGGAAGGAGCGATGAAGCCGAAGCCCTTCTCTGGGTTGAACCACTTAACAGTGCCCTGTGCCATTTGTCTTACCTTTACTGATTGGAATTACTACCGGGTTCGATGTTCCACTCTTGCATGAGCTCGAACAGCAACATCTGGCCGTTTCTTGAACGAACGCCGACGGTATGAATGCCGAACGCTCACGTCTATCCTTGCGAGCGTTGAACACTGCGCACTGAAACTGCGACCTGGGAACAAGTCTTTCACGTTTAAAGCCCAAGCGATAGTCTATTAGGATTAGTTTTACGTTTTGGCAGGTCAGTCCCATTTATACAGCCCAGCGAAAGGGGGTAAATTCTTGACTACCCCCGATTTTGAGAGTGAAAAGACTCAAGCTATGAGGCCCAGCTTTGGTGAAGAGCTGGCCACAATCGTTTCCAAACGTTACTCCGAATCGACGCTCACGCATATGGTGACGTTGCCCGCATCGAAAGCTAAATACGTCGATTGGCCGAGTTGGGTACCTGCTAGCCTGCGCGATGCGTTGCTGAATCGTGGTATCAATAAGCTCTTTTCCCATCAGGAGCAGACCGCACATCTGGCGTGGAATGGCCAGCATGTGGTGGTTGCCACCGGTACATCTTCGGGAAAATCTTTGGGCTATCAGCTGCCCATTTTGTCAGCGCTCGGCACGGATCCTACCGCCTGTGCGTTGTATCTAACTCCCACCAAGGCTTTGGGATCTGATCAGCTAACCTCCACGTCCACGTTGCTGCGCGACATTCCGGATTTCCACCCGATCAATCCGGCGCCCTACGATGGCGATACCCCCTCCGAGGCGCGGTCCGGCATCCGCGATCTGAGTCGTTTTGTGTTCACCAATCCGGATATGGTGCATGCGTCCATGCTGGCGAATCATTCGCGCTGGGCCAGGTTGTTGCGCCATTTGAAGTTCATCGTGATTGATGAATGCCATGCCTACCGTGGCGTGTTTGGCGCGAACGTGTCGATGGTGATTCGTCGTCTACTGCGCATCGCCGCGTTTTATGGATCCCACCCGACGGTCATTTTGGCGTCCGCGACCAGCTCCGATCCGGAAATTCACGCTTCCAGATTGCTGGGCGCGCCGGTTAAAGCAGTGACGGAAGATGGCGCCCCGACGGGTGAACGCACCGTTTTGCTGTGGGAGCCCGGTTTCATCGAAGGCGCCGAGGGCGAGAACGGCGCGCCGGTGCGTCGCGCAGCCAGCACCGAAGCAGCAAACATTATGGCCACGCTCATTTCCGAGGGTGCACGCACGTTGACGTTCGTCCGTTCACGTCGACAAGCAGAAATCGTTGCCCTGCGCGCGCAGGAAGAGCTCAGCACGCTGGGCCGCCCCGATTTCGCCCGGCGCGTCGCGTCCTACCGGGCGGGGTACTTGGCGGAGGACCGCCGTAGGTTGGAGAGATTGCTTGACGACGGCACCCTCCTCGGTGTTGCTTCCACCAATGCGCTTGAACTGGGCATTGATGTCGGTGGACTGGATGCTGTGGTCACGGCTGGTTTTCCAGGAACTGTGGCGTCGTTTTGGCAGCAGGCGGGACGAGCTGGTCGGCGTGGGCAGGGTTCGTTGGTGGTGCTTGTTGCTCGTGATGAGCCGATGGATACGTATTTGGTGCATCATCCGGCAGCCCTGTTGGAGAAGCCGGTTGAGGCTGCGGTGTTTGATCCAACGAATCCGCATGTTATTCGGGGTCATGTTTATTGCGCTGCGGTGGAAAAGCCACTGACAGAGGCGGAGGTCGCGGCGTTTGGTGCCCAAAAGGTGGTGGAGAAGCTCGAGATTGAAGGGCTGTTGCGCAAGCGTCCGCGTGGCTGGTTTGCGGTGGAAAAGCCCATGTCAGGGGATCCGGATGAGCTGAGTCCTGATTCGGCACACCAGCAGGTGAGTTTGCGTGGTGGGTCTGGTTCGGAGTTCATGATTGTTGATATCAGTGACGGCCGGTTGTTAGGCACCATCGATTCCGCCAAGGCGATGTCGCAGACTCATCCCGGCGCGGTGTATCTCCACCAGGGTGAATCCTTTGTCATTGATGAGTTGGATTTGGAGGAGAATCTGGCACTGGCCAGGCCTGAGCTGCCTGATTACACCACTTATGCGAGAAGTGACACGGACATCAGGATTACCTCTGCCCCGTTGGAGGACGAGGTTTTTGATGCTGGTGGTGGTTTGTGGGTCGCCAACGTAGAGGTGCAGGTCACCGACCGTGTGACTGGCTATGTCACCCGCCTTAGTGATGGCACCACGTTGGATGCGACTCCGTTGTATCTTCCTCCTCAAATTCTTCAGACTCGTGCGGTGGCGTACACGATTGATCCGTTGGCGTTGGAAGCGATGGGCATTCCCGCCGCTGATATTCCCGGTGCTCTTCACGCAGCGGAGCATGCGGCGATTGGTATGTTGCCGCTGCTTGCGACGTGTGATCGTTGGGATATCGGCGGCGTATCCACGGCACTTCATGCGGATACGGGCTACCCCACTGTGTTTGTCTATGACGGTATGGACGGCGGAGCTGGTTTTGCGGATACTGGTTTTCGACGTTTCGCCCAGTGGATTGAGGCCACATTTGAGGTCGTCCGCAGCTGTAGCTGTGAATCTGGGTGCCCGAGCTGTGTGCAGTCCCCGAAATGTGGCAATGGAAACAATCCGTTGGATAAGGCAGGTGCCATCAAGTTACTGGGTGCGATGGTGACCTTGTTGGGAACCTCATAAAGGTCCTGCTTTTGCGTGGGCTTCTTGTCCACGAACGGTGACGGTGAGCGTGAGATCCTCCCCTTCTGTTGCGCAGTTTTCTAGTTGTGCGTTGTTTGCTTCGGCTGTGTGTTTCGCGGTGGCGCAGGCAGCGTCGGGTAGTTCCCCGCGGGCAAAGGCGTAGGCTCCGGCAACAGCTGAAACATCGGCCGCTACCTGTGCTTGTTCCCTGGCCACGAGGTTTCCCGCCTGCCAGGCCAGCACCACCAGCAGGCTAATGAGGATGGAGGCGACACCAGCGCTGGCGATGGTCATGTAGCCTTCGTCATTTGCACTGCTAGTTTTCCACTGGGAACACCGCACTCGCGCTCACCTGCCCAATCGGTGCCGGGATAGTGGCTGTTGCTGTGAGCATTCCCCCTGCTTCATGCATATCGACGTGTCCTCGTGCCGGTTCGAAGCTCTCCCCAATGGCATGTGCCCTGGCAGCAGCGCCAGCAGCATCGACAGCTGCAAGATACGCCGCCAAGGTGGCCATTGCTGCAATGATCAACCCGCACACGATCACCAGCGATGACAATGCGAGAGCTGCTTCGATACTGACAGAGCCATCGTCGCTGCACAGTTCAGGTGGTTCACGCTGCTGTTTTGTTCTCATCGGTTACGGTCGTGCGCTCAAGGCATCGCTGATAATTGATTCGAACGCCGAGGACACGGCGTCGCTGTTGACCACCATGTATAAAACAGCGGCCAAAGCTGCGGCAGCTAAAGTTCCCAAGGCGTATTCAACGGTGGTGAGGCCATCGTCTTGAGCAAGAATGGCGCGAGTGCGAAGTCGAAGTAGTTCGAGATTGTTGGACATGATTTTTCTCCTGTGAGTGTTTTCTAGAAATTGATAAGTTGCGTACCCAAGCTGAGCACCACTGGTGCAAGCCCGACGATCATGAATGCGGGGAGGAAACACAGAGCAAGTGGCATCGCGATGAACACTCCTGCGCGTTCTGCTGCGGCGGTGCGCTTGTCACCAGCAGAGGCCAACAACGAGGTGGAAATGTTCCTGCACCCATCACTCAAGGCGCTGCCTGATCTGTGCGACACTGTGGCTAGATTGGCTAGTTCATCCAGCCCATCAACTCCTGCCATCAGCGCAAATGCTTGAGGGGCACTCACTCCAATCGATAGCAATGCCACCACATGTGTCCACAGTTCGCGGTGCGTAATGGCTGCAACATGAGCCACCACCTGCGCTGCATCACGTGTGTTTAAACCCGCATCCAAACACGCTGAAAACAGTTCGATATCTGCAGAGACATCCACTGGGTCAGCGTTGCCCAGCTTTTTTGGGCCAGCTCGGATACGCAGGCTTTTACCGGATTTGGGGCTTATCAATCCACCGCGAACTCCAGGGTTGGGTGAACCGATGAACATGGCCACTGCTGCGATAACTAGTGCTGTGATCATGAGGGGCTCGCGCTCTGGAGAATTTTGTGGGTGACTACAAACCCCGCAGCATCTAGGCCCACACCGATAACAAGCAGGAGCCCACCAATCCCACCACCGGTGAGTAGCCCAACGGGGTTTGCTCCCATCGCGGTTCCCATCAATAGTCCTGCTAGTGGCAGCACCGTGAGGATCACTGCGGTTGCTTGCGGTCCTTGGAGTGCAGCTCGGGTGGATTCGCCGTGGCGTTGCTTCGAGGAAATCCGGGACCTCATTTGATCGATGAGGGCGACCAGCGGGATGCCGTGTCGTTCTGATGTTTCCCACAAATGGCCGAGGCGTTGAAGATCGGGGAGGGAGGCGTCGATAAGCACTCGCGGCCCGCTGCCGCCCGAGCGCGCCTGCCTGGCTGCGGTCTGCAACGTGGGGCTTAGGAGTTTGTCCGGCGTGGTGTTGTCGAGCGCGTAGTCCATGGCGTCGACCATGGTGACCCCGGCGCGTAAATTGCCTGCGCAGAGGCTTAAGAAGCTGGCTAATTGGAGGGATTGTTTGGTGCGTTGGGCTGCAGCGTGTGTCTGGCGGAGATACCAGAATAGAGTTGTGGCGATGATGATGCCGGCGATCATCGTGTAGGCGTCAACGACGATAAATAGCACTGTGGCCAGGCAAAATAGTGCAATTAGGGCGAATAAATGGACGCCATTTCCAGGTGTTGGTGGCCTGGTACGCGCGCCGGGGCCCCTTGAACCAGAGATCAACACCGCCGCGCTAAGAAGGCCTAGGACATAAACCATGCTTCTTCGCTCCCTTCGTGCATGCCGTGGTCCAAATCCCACACCACCTGCGTGGTCACCGGGTTTCCACGGAGCACCCCGAGTTGAGCTAGCCTGCGGCCAAAAGGGGTGTGTTTCATGACCAGCACAATGTCCACTGCGGCCGCGAGTTGAGAATGCAATGCCATGCGGTCCAATCCGCCGGTCGCCGCAAGAGCTTCCATGCGCGCGGGAACTTCAGAGATGGAGTTCGCGTGAATGGTGCCAGCGCCACCGTCGTGTCCCGTGTTCATCGCAGCTAGAAGATCCACAACTTCCGCACCGCGAATCTCACCCACAACAATCCGGTCAGGTCTCATGCGCAGCGATTGTTTCAACAAATCCGCCATGCTCACGGCACCTGCGCCCTCGACATTTGCTTGGCGAGACACCAAGTTAATGATGCTGGGATGGCCGGGATGAAGCTCTGCAGTGTCCTCGATGCAGATTATGCGCTGATCAGCGGGAACCTCGGTAAGCATCGCGGACAGCAAGGTGGTTTTCCCTGTGCCCGTGCCACCGACAACAAGGAACGAGCGCCGTTGATTGATGATGTTCCGGAGCGCAGGCGCGATGTCCTCAGGAACCGTGCCGCTGTTGATGAGATCATCAAGGCTCAACCGTGCTTGACGCAGTACTCGCACGCTGATGCACGTGCCGGATTCCGCCAAGGGTGCCAACACCGCGTGAATGCGCAACACGCTGCCGTCGTCCCTGGTGATTCGGCCATCAGCGAAAGGCTGCGCATCATCTAAGCGTCTGCCACAGGTCAACGCCAACCGGGTGGCAAGGCGACGCACCGCCTCCTCTGAGCCCAGATCCATGTCGACTTTCTCCACGCCCTGACCGCGATCAATCCACACGCTGTCATGGGCATTAACCAACACATCCGTCACGCCAGGAAGCGCAAGCAGAGATTCCAACGGTCCCACTCCCACGGAATCGCTGCGCAGTCGACGCAACACCATCACGATGTCCTCGTTACTGATCACGCCTGCTTGTTCCCGAATCAGGCTCGCTATTTCCGCAGAGGTCGGCGGTGTCTCTTTGGTGGCGATAATCCTTTGGACGTTTTCCACCACCAGATCAATGTCAGTCATGCCGCCACCTCCCCGAGGACCGCGTCGCATGCTGAGCTTAAAACCCTCGGCAAAGAACCGGTCAGCCCATGCATCTCCACAGATTTAGCCAGCCTCTGGATCGAGCCGATCTCCGCAGTGATGTCCGCGCCTAAAATCTCTTCTACTTCTGCGACATCCAAGCCTGACCACCCGCGATGCCTCAACACGCACGTGATGGATACATGCAATTGTTGTAATTCCATATACCTCGCCCTGGCAGCAGCCACCGCTCGGACTTCTGCAGGGATGACTAACACCAGGTGGGATAAGCGCTCCGCAATATCTGGATGCACTCTCGCATGAGGCAGATCCACCACCACATCCACCGACCTATCGGCGCTTAAGAAACAATCAATCGCCGCCGAAACATCAGACTCGGATAATGCAAAAGGATCCAGAATATTAGCCCGCGCCGTAGACAACACCACGACCTCATCAGGAGTGCTCGGCAGCGCTTTCAACACATCAGCAGCCTGGACAGTTCCGCGACGCAACCCCACATCAGGCCACCGCGCGCCGGGCACATCTTCGATTCCTAGCAACAGGTCGATGCCGCCAGAGGAAGGGTCGGCGTCGATAAGCACTGTGGTGGCTGACTCCGCACGCCGCTTTGCGAGCGCCGCAGCAAACGTGCTTGCGCCTGTTCCTCCCACCACCCCGGCAACACCGATGACATGGCCCGAAGCCACCGGCAGTTTGTTGTCATCTCTGCCTAAAGCGCTGAGCAACTCCCCTGCCTGGGCTGGAAGCAAAATGGCTTGCTCAGCGTGGATTTTCATCGCCGTTTTCCAATCAGAGGGCCCTGGATCAGAATCGAGAAGAAACACCCTGTCGCGGCGTTTTCCAGGTGATAATTGAGAAGCCATCGACGTATCAATGAGCACTGCCGATGCGCGGTGAAAATGCCTGGAGATGTCCATCAAATTTGTTGTTTCAATAACCGGCCGACCAGTGGCTGCAGCTACGTGCATAGCCTCTGGGTGCAGGACCGGATCTTCCACTGCGATGAGAATTGCTTGGTGTGTGGTGGTGTTCATGGCACCTACTGTGGCCTGCGGCTTACGTGCCTTCAACGACCCCCTCTGCGGCCTGTGGATAACTCACCTCTCAACCGCCCGCACCAGACTGATCTGTGAATAACTTTCGCATTCACGGTGCACGATCGTAGAAAATCTGCTAGGCGCAGGGGCTATAGAAAATAAGGGACGGCCCGCGCCTCGGGGGGGGTGTGCGCGGGCCGTCAGTAACCCGGCAACGGGGGGGATTGTGCCGGGGCAGGCCACACTGTATATCGGGGCCTTGCACCTGAAATTATGGCATATCAAACGCCACAAGACAACATCAAACCCGATTATTTATTCGAATAACACGAATACTTAACAGTGTGGCAAATGACACTTCCCGCACGCCTTCTACATTCCCAATGCGCGACCCCAGCACGTCACTTCAATATCATTGGTAACTTTAGTTTCTTTCTCAGTCTTGGAAAGTTGCCAAAAAGCGCTAAACTATGCGGTGTGAAGCACCCAGATCCCGCCCAAAAAGTAGAGGGCACCACTGCGACCACCCCCACAAAGGTGGCTGCTTTTTTCGATCTGGACAAGACCATCATCGCCATGAGTTCCACCTACGCCTACGGCCGTGAATTCATGAACAGCGGGCTCATCTCCCCTGTCGAAGCCCTGCAATTAAGCCTCGCGCAAGCAACGTACATGTTCGCCGGCCACACCAGTGAACAAATGGACAACACCCGCGACCAACTCACCGCCATGATCCGCGGCTGGGAAGTCCAACAGGTGCGCTCGATCGCGGAGGAAACCATGCATTCCGTGGTCACTCCCACCATCTACGCAGAGGCCCGCGAACTGATCGAGCACCACCAGGAGCTCGGCCACGATGTCATCATCATTTCCGCCTCTGTGAAAGAACTGGTGGAACCCATCGCCCGCGAACTGGGTGTACATAAAACTGTCACCACCGTGCTTGAAGCCCACGACGGCATGTACACCGGTGAAGTGCTGTTTTACTGCAAAGGCGACGCTAAAGCGCAGTCCATCCTGGATCTCGCCGAGGCGAATAATTACGACCTTTCCCTAAGCTTCGCCTACTCCGATTCCTTTACGGACCTGCCCATGTTGGAAGCTGTCGGCAACCCGGCCGCCGTCAACCCCGACCGCGCGCTGAAGAAAATCGCCCTTGAACAGGGGTGGAAAATCTTAAGCTTCAAAAACCCTGAACCGCTGTTCCAAATGCCCAGCACCCGCGACGTCGGCATCGGAACCGGAGTTGTTGCCGGCATCGCAGCTGTTGCAGCAGGTAGTATCTGGTGGATGAAACGCGCACGGCGCGGATCGGCCTGAGCCTCACCTGACAGCAGTTAGTGGCATGGTGGGTGGGTGCGTCGACAAGCATCGTTTAATATGTATATCGAATGTCCAGTCACGCTAAACTTCACCCAAGATGAGATTTCGTGGCACGATTGGGAATAACGAACGCTAATTTTAAACACTGGAGGAGCTTCCACGTGAGCAACAAAGACGGCCTTTTTACTGACGGTAGCAGCACGTTTGCACCTAAGGTGGATTCAATTCCCCTTAGCGATGTGGATACCAGCGTTAGCGGTGAAGCCTCCATCGGCACGCTGATCTCCAACGCAACCTCCCAAATGTCCAGCCTTTTCCGTGCAGAAGTTGAACTGGCGAAGACTGAACTCGCAGGCGAAGCCAAGAAAGCTGCCATCGGCGGCGGCGCATTCAGCGTTGCTGGCGTAATCGCACTGTACAGCTCCTTCTTCTTTTTCTTCTTCGTCGCAGCACTGCTGAGCGAGTGGATTAAGCCTTGGGCAGCATTCCTCATCGTGTTCCTCTTCATGCTGGTCATCGCCGCAGCTCTCGCACTGTTCGGCTGGCGCAAGGTGAAGAAGATGGGCGCTCCGAAGAACACCATCCAATCGGTCAACCAACTGAAGAACCTGGTCCCAGGTCAGGCATCCGAGAAGCTGGAGAAGGCCAACAAGCGTGGCCTCTACACCTCCGCGTCCTTCCACAGCCCCGGCGCCATCACTGGCGACCACTAAAAGAGGAGACTTCGATGGCCTTTTTTAGCTTTTCGACGTCTCCCCTCACCCGCCTCATCCCCGGCAGCCGCTCCAAAGCCACAGGCGCCAAACGGCGCCTGAGCAGCACAATCGCGTCGATTGAACGCTCCCCCGGCATCATTGCCCTAGACGGACCGTTCACCCACGATCACGTCTCAGTACGTGGCATTCGCCTCCATTTAGCAGAGGCAGGCTCCCCCACAAACCCCCTGGTTCTTCTGATCCACGGGGCTTTCGGCGGTTGGTACGACTACCGCGAAGTCATCGGCCCACTCGCAGATGCCGGCTTCCACGTCGCCGCCATCGATCTACGCGGCTACGGCATGTCCGACAAACCCCCAACAGGCTACGACCTCCGCCACGCAGCCGGAGAACTCAGCAGCGTTATCGCAGCTCTCGGCCACGATGACGCACTTCTTGTCGGCTCCGACACCGGCGCCAGCATCGCCTGGGCTATCGCTTCCATGTACCCCGAACGGGTCCGCGGCCTAATTTCCCTCGGCGCGATCCACCCCCTGGATATGAGACGCGCCATCCGACGAAAACCCCACCTACACGTCTCTGACCTCAGCCGACTTGCTCCTTTTCGGTTGCCCTCATTCCTGCACAACCTCTTCCACTTTGGAATCACCAGCGAAGCTCGACGTGAGATCGTCAACAACACGTCCTCGTCCTACCAGCGCAGCAACGCATTCACAGAGACAGTGCTCCTCCGCAAAAAAGCACTATCGATCGACCACACCATCACCCCGATCATCCGCACCAACCGCTACCTCGTTGGATCGATCCCCAGCAAAACAGTCTCCGCACCGGTGTGGCTGCTCAGAACCAACACTCGACGCTGGGAACATCTAGCCAATACTGCGCGCACTCGAACGACAGGGCCATTCACCACCATCGCGATCCCCGGCGGCTACGAACTCCCCTACCTCGAGAACCCTTCCGAATTTGCAGCAACCATCGCAGAGTTCGCGCGCACCACGTTTTAAGCACTGTGGCTGAGGCGCTGCTGCTCATTTGGCGTCAGAAGGTCGCATGATTTTGGCGTGAATTAGTGGTTTTTCCCTGGTTTTACCCTGGCGCATTGACCGGACCAGACAGGCGTGACAAGAATCAAGATTTTCGCCAGGTTTTGGCACGTGTGTCCGGTTTCATCTAGTTCGACCGCAAACCTCACGGATTTCCCCCTAGTCACTCAAAAACCAAAACGTCCTATATGCCCCTCTAAGCGCTTGGGATTCCCCGACCCATACCAATAGACACCTCTCCGATTCCAGGCCCTTAAAACGCCACACAGGATTGGTCGCATCTATCTCGGATTGGGCGATTCACTGCGAAGACCAAACCACACTGCCCACGCAACGGAAAAACCGCAATCGTGGGCATCTGTGACCGGTTCCGAGCCCCCAAAACCAAACCACACTGCCCACGCACTGCGAATTCCGCAAACGTGGGCATCCCTGTCTGGTCTTAGCTCACTACGATCAAGAAACCGCGCACTGCATCGTATCGACAGGCTGGGTCAGCGCGGTGATATCACCAATTCGCTCCTGAACCTCTTCGGCGGTGAGAACGTAGCCGGTATCAGAGCCATCAATCGCTGCACCGAAGACAACACCCACTACTTCGCCCATTTCGTTGGCCATCGGACCACCGGAGTTGCCGGATTGGATGGATCCGCGGACTGAATAGGCTTCGCGTTCGTGCTGGCCGTTGGCGTAAATGTTGCTGCCGGTGATCATGATGCGTTCGCGGACCCTGGCTGGGGAGGCGTTGAAAGGTCCGGACTGTGGGAATCCCATGACGATTGCTTCATCGCCAGTGTCTAGCGGAGTGGATGCCCACGGCAGTGGATCCAAGCCGAGGTCAGGGCTGTAAAGGACTGCGATGTCCAGGTTCGGGTCGTAGAACACTACCTCTGCGGAGCGGGTTCCGATCATGGTATCCAGGCTGACGGTGGAGGTACCTGCAACAACGTGGGCGTTGGTCACCACGTAGTCGGGGGATGCCACGAATCCGGACCCCATGAGTCGGCGGCTGCATTCTTGGGCGTCACCCATCACGTGGATGACGGACGGGCGCATCGCTTCGACTAGGTCAACGTTGGTGACGTTGATTTCGGGGGCGTCCACTTCCACCGAGGATCCGCCGGTGAAGGGGGAAATCAGTGGTGGGAGGCCGGATTCGCTGAGCATCGCAGCGATTTTGGAGGGCAGGGTATCTAGGCCTTGCGGGGTGTATTTGTCTACAAAGCCCAGGATGCGGGAGTCTCTAATTCCGCTGGCGACAGTTCCGGGGAGGCCTGTGGCCAGGGGAATTGCGACGAGCCACACCACGATCAAGGTGGCCAATACTTGGAAAATGGCGCCGAGTCCGGAGTCTAAAGTCCTTGAACTCCGAAATTTGATGTTGTCCCTGATTGCAGCACCCAAATGAGCACCGATGAGATTTCCCAAGCCAACCAGCAGCACCACGGTGCCGATTGCCAGTAAGAAACGAAGCGCTGTGGAATCGGTGAGACCCATGACAAACGGGGCTGCTGCTGCGCCAACTACCAGGCCAGAAACGACGCCGACGGTGGACAGCAGCGAGGTGAAGGCGCCTTGACGCCAACCACCCCACAGGGCGAATGCCATAACGAGGACGATGACGGCATCGACGACCAGGCTGGGGCTCAACAATGGTTTGGTGTTCTACGCTTTCGAAAATCGATAATATTAACTGCCAAATTTTTAGATCGCTTCGATTTTAGGCCACCGGAGCCCGTCAGCCTAACGCATACGCTCATTGTTGCGAGATGTTGACAATGTATTTTCCAGGTCGAAGATGCGGTCGGTGTCCCATTCGGTGGCCCAGCCGGCGGTGTCGAGGATCGCGGAGAGTAGTCCGCCGGTGAATCCCCAGATGATGTAGTCGTTGATTCGAAACGCTGGTCCGTGCCATTCGCGCCAGCCGACCATGAGGCGGTTTTTGGGGTCGATGAGGTCGTAGAGTGGGGCGTCGAAAACTTCGTCGGTTTCGTGTGGGCTGGCCACGGCGACGGGTGATGGGGTGTGCCAGTGTCCAAGGATTGGGTAGACGGGGTATCCGGTGGCACGGATGTGCACCTCGTTGAGCTGGGCTAATGGGGTTGCGGTGCGGCGATCCAGCCCGGTTTCTTCCCAGGCCTCGCGGAAGGCGCAGTCCACGGCGTTAGTATCGGTGGGGTCGATTCGGCCACCGGGAAAGGCAATCTGACCTGCATGGGAACGCATCGTCGGGGTGCGGTGCGTCAGCAGCACGGAGGCGTCATTGGGCAGGTCAAAGGAGGTTTCCGAGCCAGAAAATAGCATGAGCACGGCAGCGCGCTTTTCGGAGTCTGTGTCGCCGAGCGTTTCCGCACCGTCCAGCGGGTTGACCATACGGCCGGTGTGGATGCGGTCTAAGAGTCGGTGCATCCACACGGGTGCCTTTGCTGGGGTGAGTTCTGTGTTTTGACCTGGGAAATCGTGCGGTAAATCAGGGTAGTTACGCATTCTGCAGCGCCCCTGCCACGGCGGTTTCGAGGTCATCGATGGTTTCGAAAGGCTGCGGGAATGTGCCCACGACCTCGCCTTCTGGGGATACTACGACGGTGATCGGCACGACGCCCGGCAGCCCAAGGGTGCCTGCGAACAGGTTGGAATCGTCTTGGTAGCTTGCAAGATTCACGCCCAGATCCTCAAGGAGCGCGGCGCCGTTGGCTGCGTTTTGGTCTGCATGCACGCCAATGACGTTGAGTTCGGGGTGGGTGGTGGCGAATTCATCAAAAATCGGCAGCTCCGCGCGGCATGGTTCGCACCACCACGCCCACAGATTCACCACGGTGGCCAGCTCGTTGCCGACGCCGTTGGCGCCGCCCAAGCAGGGCAGGTCCACACCCGCCGCGCCGGAGGCAACGCAGTCAGGGCGCGTCGTAATTTTGCTTGTCGACGTCTCCCCCTGCGCTTCCTCTGCGCTTTCTCCGCCCACAAGCTGCGGGATTAACGCAACGATCACAGCCAGGATGGCGACAACTCCAACGATGGACCACTTTGCACTGCTTGTCATTTGTTTTCTACATTCCTGCCATTTTCAGCAGGTGCTCCCTATCATCACTTTTAATGAGTTTTTGCGCCTCAAATGGATCTGACGGCCCCTCCAAACCAAAGGATGGGCAATCAGCTGCCAGCATGCAGGCTCCACAGGCGGCGCGTCGACTATGACATATCCTACGTCCGTGGAAGATCAGCCTATGTGAAAACATGGTCCACTCAGGCTTTTCGATGAGTTCGTTCATCACTTTTTCCACCTTGACGGGATCTTCTTCATCAGTGAGCTTCAGGCGACGCACCAACCTGCCAAAGTGTGTATCCACCGTGATTCCCGGAACACCGAAAGCATTTCCCAGCACCACGTTGGCGGTTTTCCGCCCGACCCCCGGCAGCTCAACTAGCTTCTCAAGGGTACCGGGGACCTGGCCGTCGTGAAGCGAAATTAGTGCCTCACCCAGGCCGATTAAAGAAGTGGCCTTGTTGCGGTAAAAGCCTGTCGGACGGATGAACTCTTCCACTTCCGTGCGATCGGCGTTGGCGTAATCTGCGGCCGTCGGATAGCGCTTGAACAACGCGGGCGTCACCTGGTTCACGCGAACGTCCGTGCACTGGGCGGACAAAATGGTGGCGACCGTGAGTTCTAGCGGATTAGTGAAATCTAATTCGCAGTGCGCATCCGGATACGCCACGGTGAGTGTGCGATTGATGCGTCGAGCTCGGCGTTTTCGCCCGATATCAGTCTCTTGACCCTTGTTCGCGATGTGAGACCCCACGCGAGGCCGCTTCTGCGGAGTAATGGAACCCATACCCTTAAGTTAGCGTGAATTTGATTCATCACTAGAATGACTCCCATGACAGGTTTGCTTGTGGTGATCATCCCGCTCTTGCTGATGCTTTTTGCATTTGCGATGGAGCGGATCGAGTCTTCTTTCCTGCACTCCAACGCTCCGCAGAACACTGAGGTAAAGTTAGCAAAGGACGCTGTCGGTGCAGAAAACTTAAATGAAGACGACGTGCAGGAAGCATCAGCTGCCTAAACAAGAGTTAATTTTAAAGATTTATTCAAAATAAACTTTGGCTGCTAGCAATCTGTGAATATTGAAATTACGGTTTTTAAAGTGTGACATTTTAGCCAAATGCACTAATATGGTGACCAATTGCATAGTAGAGTGGTCTTTGCCACATTAATAGATGCCTCCAGTTAGGTGTCATCCGGATTTTATCTCAAACCCTAACACCCCAGGTGTTGCCACTCATCCGGACTCAAACAAGATGTGTGCAGATGAAGGAGAAAAGCAGTGGAAGGTGTACAGGAGATCCTGTCGCGCGCCGGAATTTTTCAAGGCGTTGACCCAACGGCAGTCAATAACCTCATCCAGGATATGGAGACCGTTCGCTTCCCACGCGGAGCAACCATCTTCGACGAGGGCGAGCCAGGTGACCGCCTTTACATCATCACCTCCGGCAAAGTGAAGCTTGCGCGCCACGCACCGGACGGCCGCGAAAACCTGCTGACCATCATGGGTCCTTCCGACATGTTCGGTGAGCTCTCCATCTTCGACCCAGGCCCACGCACCTCCTCTGCAGTGTGTGTCACCGAAGTTCATGCAGCAACCATGAACTCCGACATGCTGCGCAACTGGGTAGCTGACCACCCAGCGATCGCTGAGCAGCTCCTGCGCGTGCTGGCTCGTCGTCTGCGTCGCACCAACGCTTCCCTGGCTGACCTCATCTTCACCGACGTTCCAGGCCGCGTTGCTAAGACCCTCCTGCAGCTGGCTAACCGCTTCGGCACCCAAGAAGCTGGCGCGCTGCGCGTGAACCACGACCTCACCCAGGAAGAAATCGCACAGCTCGTCGGTGCTTCCCGTGAAACCGTGAACAAGGCCCTTGCAACGTTCGCCCACCGTGGCTGGATCCGCCTCGAGGGCAAGTCCGTCCTCATTGTGGACACCGAGCATTTGGCACGTCGCGCTCGCTAATCACCAAAGCGCTAAAAAGCGCCTGATCAGTTTCATACTGATTAGGCGCTTTCTTTGTTGTTTAGTTAAAAGTGTTTAGTTTGAGGCGGAAGCTTCCTGAGCCTGCAGGTAACGAATAGCCACATGAGTGGACTGCTCGGCTGCACCACGCAGAACTGGATCAACATCATCGTAGATGGCGTCGATGAGATCCTTCATGGACACGTCACGGCCACGGGTCTCCCATACCTCACGGATCTGGTTCAGACGCAGCTCACGACGCTCAATGTACTTACGAGCAAACGAGGCAACGTCCTGTCCATCTGGACCATGTCCTGGAAGCAGCGGAATATCCTTGCCGCGCTCCTCCAAAATGGCCAAAGAATTCAGGTACTCACCCAAATCGCCGTCGGTCTCTGAAATCATCGTGGTGTGACGACCCGCAATGGTGTCGCCAGAAACGATGCCCTCCAAAGTGGACTCATGAGGGACTCCACTCCAGATAAAATAAGACACAGAATCACGGGTATGACCAGGTGTGGCCACCACCTCAATCTGTGGGGTGACACCGTCGATCGTGATGATCTCACCATCATGAATCTCCTCCGCACCAGCACAGTACGAAGGGTCCATCGCACGCACAGGTGCATTGGTCAGCTGACGGAAACGCTGTGCGCCGTCAGCATGATCATAGTGACGGTGGGTCAGAAGAATCAAACCCACCTCCTCAGCCTTGGAATGCAAGACGTTAAGGTGGCCCTCATCTTCAGGACCTGGATCGATGACAATGCTCCGGGGGTCTTCTGGTGCCCGGATAACCCAAGAATTAGTGCCTTCCAGCGAGCTGTAACCGGGATTAGGGCACAAAACAACAGATGCGGACGGGGTAACCGGCCGCAATTGGCTGTAAGCAGGATGCTCCATGCGCTCAAGCTTAGTCACAATAAGTCATTTCGTAGAACTGGGGAGAAAAATAGCAGCGCACCCCTAACATTGAAGGGATGCGCCGGATGGGTTTTTGCGTCGAAAAGCAAGCTTTTAAGCGTAGAAGCGGGTGAGGAAGGTAGCTACGACGGCCGGGCGCTCCTGCCCTTCGATCTCAATGGTGCCATCGGCGACCAGGTGCAGGCCATTGCCCTTCACCTCAGAGATCTCACGGACCACAGCGCCCATGCGGATGCGGGAACCGACCTTGACGGGAGAGGTGAAACGCACCTTATCCAGGCCATAGTTCACCTTGGTGGTCACGCCGGTGACATCGAGAAGCTCGCCCCAGAACGGAATGATCATGGACAAGGTGAGGAAACCGTGGGCAATTGCGCCGCCAAAAGGACCGTCCTTGGCGCGCTCAGGATCAGTGTGAATCCACTGCTGATCATCAGTTGCGTCTGCGAAGGTGTTCACCATCTCCTGGGTGACAGTGCGCCACTGCGAAAAGCCCAGGTCCTGGCCAGTGAGGGTTGGTGCGTCTTCGAAAGAAACGATGGTGTTTGGGGTGGTGGAAGTAGTCATGATGTTCTCCTTAAAAGTGTGTTAGATAAAAGCGCTGACGCCCGTGATGGCGCGACCAACGATGAGTGCATTGATTTCGTGGGTGCCTTCATATGAATAGACGGCTTCTGCATCGGCATGGAACCGGGCAACATCGTTGTCCAAAATGATGCCGTTGCCTCCGCAGATTTCCCGCGCCCAACTAGTGGTCTCCCGAAGTTTGAGCGAGGTAAACATTTTCGCCAGCGCGGAGTTTTCCTCTTTGAAAATTCCCGCCTGCTGCTGCTCGGTGAGTTTGACCATCATGCCCAGCGACGCCGTGAGATTGCCCAGCATGAGCGCGAGCTTTTCCTGAATCAACTGGAACCCCGCGATCGGACGGCCAAACTGTTCCCTGCTGCGCACATACTTCACGGCTGCTTCATAGGCACCTGCCTGCGCGCCGACCGCCATCCACGCCACATCGGAACGCATACGGCGCAGGCATTCCGAAACATCCTTGAAAGAATTGATGTTGTGCAGCCGCGCATCCTCAGACACCCGGACATTGTTATAGGTAATGTGTGCATTTTGCATGATGCGCAGTGAGGCTTTGCGATCAATAATCTCCATGGACACGCCCTCTGCCTTAGGTGCCACGAGGAAGCATTTCACCTGGTTATCAGCTGTATCCCTGGCGAAGGTAGCGATCAAATCAGCAGTGGAAGCACCACCGATCCACCGTTTTTCACCATTGATAATCCACTCGCCGGTGTCTGCGTCCTTAGTGGCCGTGGTTGCCAGACCACCCGCAATATCTGAGCCATGATCAGGTTCCGTCAGTGCAAAAACGCCCTTGACCTCACCAGATTTGATCTGCGCATCCAATCGCTGCGCCTGCTCCGGGGAGCCACCAACCATGCAGGCCGTTCGGAAGAGACCAGCAGATGCGTTGTAATAGGTACCAACATTGATGTCACAGCGCGCGAGTTCAAAATTGCGGAAACCAGTGAAAATGTCTCGAACCGACTCCCCTGCTTCCCGAAGTGCAGGCGGATCAAGCAATTGCAGATCTTGGAGGGGCTGCACGATCTCATCGGGGAAGACTGCCTTATCCCAGGCCTCATTAATATAAGGCTTCACCTCTTCCTCAAGCACCCTGCGGGTTTCCAGAAGAACTGCGCGTTCGGCTTCGGTGAGAACTTCTGCGAAACCAAAAAGATCAGAAGGAATAACAGCACCTTGAATGGGATCACGCATGTTGCACGGCCTTTTCTGCTTGATATCCGCGCTCAGTGCTAGCGGCTAGGCCAAGTACCTTCACCGCATTGTCTTTGAGGATTCCCGGACGAACCTCATCCTTCAGTGGCAGATTCGCGAAAGCCGCAAGCCATTTCTCTGGGGTAATCAGCGGGAAGTCCGTGCCAAACAGCACCTTCTTGGACAGCACGTTATTGGACTGTCTGACCAAAGACTCTGGGAAATACTTCGGCGACCAGCCGGAAAGATCAATGAACACATTGGCCTTGTGGGTGGCAATCGAGTTAGCCTCATCCTGCCAAGGAACAGAAGGGTGCGCCATGATGATGGTCAGGTTCGGGAAGTCCGCCGCAACATCATCAAGCAACATTGGGTTGGAGAAGCGCAGCTTAATGCCTCGACCACCTGGAAGACCTGCACCCATGCCGTTTTGGCCAGTGTGGAACACACAAGGCAGTCCAAAACTCTCCAGTAATTCCCACAGTGGATAGAACTCTGGCGCGGATGGGTCGAATCCTTGAACCGATGGATGGAATTTGAAGCCTCGCACCCCGAGTTCTTCCACCTGTCGGCGAGCTTCCACCAGCGCGTCCTCGCCGGTACGAGGATCCACACTGCCAAAAGGGATCAGCACGTCATTGTTGCGGGCACAGCTTGCCACCAAATCATCAATCGAGTTCGGCAGATGCCCCATTTGGGTCCGCGCATCGATGGTGAAAACCACCGCCGCCATCTTGTGTTCCCTATAAATATCAGCAATGGCATCTGCTGAGGGAGTTCGCTCCGCAGCCTTAAAGTACTTCGAGGATGCCTCCATGATGTCTGCCGGCATCGATTCGTGTCCGCAGCTATCGACTTCCAAGTGCACATGCATATCTACTGCGACAATGTTGTCGGCATCGACCGCGCACTCATATTTCACTACGTTGTTGCTCATGACCCCTCCTAAAATTCTTGGTGTGCGGTGTTATGCCTTGACTGGGATTTGTGGCTGAAGCTCTGCCGGCAGTTCAGGGAAAACGACACCGACGGACTGCAGGTTGTCCTCAATAATGTTCTTGCCACGTTCCTGCAGTGCTTCATAGGTCCAGCCACCTGGGTTAAATTCAGTAACTGCTGGCTCTGGGTGCTTCCACACCTGCATGCGGTCGCCGCCTGCACCGATGGCCTGTCCAGAAATATTCGCTGCCTCATCAGAGGAAAGGAAGGCCACAAGTCCCGCAACATCCTGAGGAGTGCCAAAACCTAGGGTCTCGCGGAAGAATGCTGGCATGGCCTCGCCACGCTCATCGGCCTCTACAGCCTTCTGGAAATATGGCACCGTCTTGGTCATATCGGTGGCTGCTTCCGGAATGATCGCGTTAATGGTGACACCTGCGCGCTTCATCTCCAGCGCCCACGTGCGAACCATACCCACGATGCCCGCCTTAGCTGCAGCGTAATTGCTCTGTCCGAAGTTGCCGCGCTGCCCGGTGGGAGAACCAATCGTGACGATGCGCCCCGCGATTCCATTCTCCTTGAAGTATCCAAATGCCTCGCGGACACAGGTGAAAGTGCCCTTGAGGTGCACGTTAATGACTGCATCGAAATCATCGTCCGTCATCTTCAGCAGGGACCTATCACGAAGGATGCCCGCGTTTGTGACAAGAATGTCCAAAGAACCGAACTTGTCGACGGCCTCCCGCACCAGCAATGCGGCGCTTTCAGAGGGTCCAACGGGGGCGATAACGGCGGCGGCTTTGCCGCCGGCTTCGGTGATTGCTGCGACAGTCTCATCTGCGGCTGCCTGGTTTACGTCATTGACGATGACAGATGCACCCTGACGGGCAAGCTCCTGAGCGAAGGAACGACCAAGTCCTGCACCAGATCCGGTAACGATGGCGACTTTTCCATTGAGAGACATTTCAAACTCCTTTGAAGGTTTGTGATCCCAGACACTCCGTCGGGGCGTGATACCAATGAAAACTCATAACGTTGAAAATGTCAACTATTAATTTTGAAAACTTACATCGTTCGCTTGACGCACAGAATGCATGCATGTTCAAATGATTGAAGATCGAAACTATTTTTCAGCCAGTTCACATGGAGCCACTATGACCGCCAGCAACCCCACCGCCGAGATCATTGGCGGACCAGAACGATTCCTCGAGGCCGAATTGTCTCAGCAGATTCAATTCCTCACCGCCCGCGCACGAGCCAAGGGATCCGCCAAAGGAAACGAAGCCTTAGTCGGCCTCGGACTTAAAGTTCGCCAATACTCCACACTGTCCCTAGCGGCCAGCGGATTAAAACCAACCCAACGAGAATTGGGAGCATTTCTCGACCTAGACCCAAGTCAGATTGTTGCCTTGGTCGATTTCCTAGAAAAGCGCGGATTAGTGGTCCGGGAAGTCGACCCCCGGGATAGGCGCTCGAAGATCATCGTCGCCACCGAAGAAGGTCTGGAAATTCACGACGAAGCCACCAAACGCCTCCTCATCGCCGAGGGTGAATCTCTAAAAAACCTCACCTCCGACGAGCAAGAACAACTAAGGGAACTGCTGCTCAAAATCGCCTTTTAAGTCTCTTAACCACGCCGGCCATGTTCACATGGCCGGTTTTTTCATGCCAATTAGAGATCGGCACAATTGTGAAGATCGGGGGCAAACTTATTGCAAGGATCCACAAAGGTGCAGCTAAGAGCGATTATCACCACCCCCGAAACCCTGTGGAGTGATGAATTTTCCTATAGAACGTTTTTTAAACGATTGACTTTTTAAACGTTTACGCTTTTAATGACTTCAAACGTGATCCAAAGCACAAAGGAGAATGAAAGTGAACCTCGGAATAGGAAGCTACCCACGACGCAGGGCAACTGTTCGACCAGAGTCCACTGCAATCGAATTCGAAGGCACCAGCATCACCTACGGAGAATTCAGCAAACGAGTCAATCGGCTTGGACATGCCCTTCTAGACCTCGGCGTTGCACACCAAGATCGAGTAGCTTATGTCGGATTCAACCACCCTGCCCTGCTAGAAGTGTTCTTTTCAACGAACCTCATCGGGGCAACACCCGTGCTTGTTAACCCTCGCCTATCGGCAAACGAAATCGATTACATCATCCAAGACAGCGGTGCGAGCATCGTGTTTTACGGAATCGACCTCATCGAGCACGCCACTTACCTCCAAGAGCTCCATCCAGAGATCATCATGGTGGCCGTTGAAGGCGATGAGGGTCCAGGTTTGCGTCGAAAAGCGCTTATTGAAGCGGCGAGCGACGCCGACATCGACCTAGAAGTCAGCGATGATGACATCGCGCTGCTCATGTACACCTCCGGAACCACTGGCCGCCCAAAGGGCGCCATGTTATCCCACCGAAACCTCTTCTTTAACTACTTCAATGCCCTGCTCAGCCAGGAAATTGAACAAGGCGCGGTACTTTTATCCACTGCGCCGTTATTCCACATCGCGGGCCTCAACATGACCACCATCCCGGTGATGATGAAGGGCGGAAAGGTGATAATCCACCGCGAATTCCGGGCAGAGCACGTCCTCGACGAAATTGAACGCTCCAAGGTATCCGAATCCTTTATGGTGCCGGCGATGATCGACATGTTGTCCAACCACCCATCATTTGCCGAACGCGACCTTTCCTCCCTTCGCGCCATCATGGTGGGCGGCTCTCCCCTTAGCGAACGCGCGCTGCGAATCTGGCAAGGACGCGACGTAAAAATTGTCCAAGGCTTCGGCATGACAGAAACCGCACCGGGCGCCTGTATCCTCGAGGCAACAGACACAAGCACACACCTTGGAACCGCAGGTCGAGCCCACTTCTTCACCGACATCAAACTAGTGGACCCGAAAACCGGCGAAGAAGTCCCCACCGGAGAGGCCGGCGAAGTTCTCATCCGCGGACCACATGTGATGACCGGATACTGGAACCGACCAGAAGACACCGCCAGCGCACTACAAAATGGCTGGTACCACTCCGGAGATATCGCCATCAAAGATGCAGACGGCTACTACACCATTAAAGACCGCATCAAAGACATGTACATCTCCGGCGGCGAAAACATTTACCCCGCAGAAGTCGAACAAGCACTCCAGGAACTGGAAGCAGTCCTTGATGCCGCAGTCATCGGAGTCCCCGATGAACGATGGGGCGAAACTGGCATCGCCTTTGTCTCCATCCGAGAAAGCTACCTGACCAACCCACCAACCGGACCGGAACTACGAGAACTACTAGGCAGTGTCCTAGCCAGATACAAACTTCCACGAGAAATCCACATCATCGAAGAACTCCCCCGCAACGCCACAGGCAAAATCCAAAAGAACATCCTGCGAGACTTCACCATCCCCGTTTCATAACCCCCCAACGTCACTTTGAAAACACTTGGAGAACGCAATGACTACATCTTCCACAGCTTCGCCGATCGCTGAATTACAAAACCTCAGCCCGAAGCAAAGAAAATCAGAATCCCGGCGCGCGATTATATCCAGCTACTTGGGCTCCACGATCGAGTTCTATGACTTCCTGTTATATGCCGCAGCCTCCGCGACGGTATTCCCCGCAGTGTTCTTTACCAATCTCGATCCGCTGGCTGGAACCATTGCCGCCTACGGAACCTTCGCCGCAGGTTATTTAGCTAGGCCACTTGGTGGAGCAATCTTCGGACACTTCGGTGACCGTCTTGGACGCAAGAAGATGCTTGTATTGTCCATGCTCATCATGGGTGTGGCATCCACATGCATCGGCCTTGTCCCGAGCGCTGAAATGATCGGAAGCATGGGTGCGGTAATCCTGATCATGCTGCGCATCTGCCAAGGTATTGCTGTCGGTGGCGAGTGGGGCGGAGCTGCCCTCATGGCACTGGAACACTCAGATTCCAAGAAACGCGGATTCGCTGCATCCTTCACCAACGCTGGTGCACCGACCGGCGCTGCATTGGGAACCTTCGCGCTTGGCACAGCATCTGCTGTTCTCACCCAGGAGCAATTCCTTTCATGGGGTTGGCGCATCCCATTCCTGCTCTCTTTCGTTCTGCTGATTGTCGGCTTGGTTATCCGCGCGAAAGTTAGCGAATCCCCGCTGTTCGCAGCTGCAGCGGCCGCCGAAAAGGCCAAGCCAACCGAACGTAAAGTCCCCCTCTTGCAGGTCCTTCGCCGACCAAAGGCACTGATCTTGACCATGCTTGGCGGCGCATCAGGATTCGGACTTCAAGTTCTCTTGTCCACCTTCTCCATCAGCTACGCAACACAATCCGGCATCGAAAGATCCAGCGTCCTCTACGCCTTCGCAGTCGCCTCAGTGTTCTCTGTCTTCTTTGTGGTCCTCTTCGGTCGCGTATCCGACCTCTTCGGACGCCGACCCGTCATGATCATCGCGCTCGTACTGTTCGTGGCCTACCTGCCGGCATTCTTCCGGATGCTCACCTCAGACAACTGGTTCATCCTGCTCTCGGCATTCACCATCGCGCTCGCACTCCACGCCATGCTTTACGGCCCACTAGCAGCGTTTATCTCCGAACAATTCGGAACCTCCGCGCGCTACACAGGTGCATCCCTGGGTTACCAGTTGGCCACGCTCATCGGTGCAGGATTCACCCCAACCATCCTGGCTAGCCTCTACGCGGGACCAGGCGGCGGAACCTCTGTCACCCCAGTCATCGTCTTCCTCGCAACGATGTCCCTAGTATCCATCATCGCCATCACAATCACCAGAGAATCAAAAGACCACGATCTTTCTACTTACGAACACTAAGGGGACGATAGGGTCAATTTAAAAATGCCGGTTTCGCACGAAGTGCGAAACCGGCATTTTGCGTCGAAAAGCGTGCTACTGCGCGATCTCGACGACAACCTCGACCTCGACAGGCGAGTTGAGCGGCAACTCCGCAACGCCCACAGCAGAACGCGCATGCGCGCCAGCCTCGCCGAAAACCTCACCCATCAAATTGGAAGCACCGTTGATAACAGCAGGCTGACCACTGAAATCATCAGCAGACGCCACGAAACCAACAATCTTCAACACGCGAGTGACCTTATCAATGCCAACAAGCGCATCAATCGCAGCAAGAGCGTTTAGCGCAGCCGCACGAGCCAACTTCTCCGCATCCTCAGCGGAAACCTCAGCGCCAACCTTGCCGGTTGCAGGAAGCTGACCATCAACGAAAGGCAGCTGACCAGAAGTCCACACCTGGTTACCGGTCTGAATCGCAGGAACATACGCAGCAACGGGCGCCGCAACGGAAGGAAGAGAAATGCCCAGCTCTGCAAGGCGTTCGGAATTAGAAGCCATAAGAACTAAGCCACCTCACGCTTCATGTAAGCAACGAGGTTCTCAGGGTTCATACCAGGCATGACCGAGACCAACTCCCAGCCGTCCTCACCCCAAGTATCGAGGATCTGCTTAGTTGCATGCGTAATCAAAGGCACAGTTGCGTATTCCCATTTAGTCATGGCAATCATCCTACCGGGGAACGCATTTCTAAGGCTTCGGGGGCGTGCTTCTTGCTAGCCCCTTTGCTGGCGTGCCTGACACTTGCGTTGGCTCTTGTGCTGGGCTGGTGCGCCTGTGGTGCCCTGGGGTGCGCCTGTGGTGCCCTGGGGTGCGCCTGTGGTGCGCCCTGAATCAAAAAAGCTGACCACGTTAATGGCCAGCCCTTGAAATTAATTAAACCCCGGCGATCTCGCCCCCCTGAGCCAAATATTCAGCCCAGTTAGTAATGTGCGGCTTCTTTCGAAGCAATGCACGGCGCTGGCGCTCGGTCAGGCCTCCCCAGACTCCGAATTCCACCTTGTTATCTAAGGCATCGGCGCAGCACTGCATGGCTACAGGGCAGTGGCGGCAAATTGCTGCTGCTCGGCGTTGCGCTGCACCACGAACAAACAATGCATCTGGGTCGCCATTTCGACACTTTGCCTGAGTGACCCACTCACCACGCTCTGTGTGGTCCGAGGAAGCAATTGTGGCGCTGTCCCTATAAAAGGGGTTGTTGCGCTGCTCTGGAATCACAGACGTCATGACAATCTCCTTAAAATGCGCTACATATGCACGGCCTAATACTTAATACACTCGTAAGTGTAGTCACACAGTCAATTTGCCGTCGAATGCATCACACCAACGGGGGCAATACTTTTATGGCCACACTGCCAAGCCTCCAACGAGAGGACTTTACAATTGTCCAACATATCTGCAGTTCACTAGCCCTACCACAGCTCAACTCATTAAATTCAGTTTTGGAAAATTAGGCATTTCAGCCAGCCCCGAAATTACCACAAACTAACCCCATCAGAGGTCATCACTGGCTTCAAACCTGCTTCACACATACCGCTTGAGACGAGTTGGAACATGGATCGCATTCCGCAAACCCTTAAGGTCATTCACTTAAAATGTTGATAGAAGGATTTTTCTTGTAGAAGAATTCTTGGACGTAAGCACAGTTGCGAATAAATGGTTTAACCCCTCTGTGGCTGCTAACAAAGGGCCAGTGGGGCGCTTTCCGGACTGCAGTTCGTGGTTTTCTGCACGTTTTCCGAACGTCAGCTCTACAGTCCCCTATAGCTTGCCTGGTGGATTCCCAAAGCATGCCGACTGTCAGCAGTAACGCACAGTCGAATAAATAAAGATTGGCTGACATTGTTGGAGTCTTGGGTTCACGATTCCCGGGGTTATCGCTAGGCTGTTGGAGTGTCCACCACGAATTCTCTGACAAAGCTCGTTGCATCTACAGTCGCCGCTGGCGTCCTTGGTGCGCTCGCACTTGTGCCTTTCGCTAGTCTTTCTGGCGTTGCGGTTGCGCGTACCAATGACACGATGCAGACCAACCTTTCAGATCTGACGGATGGTCGCGGGCCGGGCGTCACGACGATTACTGATTCCACCGACCAGCCGATTGCTTATATTTATGCGCAGCGGCGGTTTGAGGTTGGGGGTGATCAGATTTCTACGTCGATGAAGGATGCGATCGTTTCGATTGAGGATCGCAGGTTCTATGAGCATGATGGTGTGGATTTGCAGGGCTTTGGTCGTGCAATCCTGACGAACCTGGCTGCGGGTGGCGTGGAGCAGGGTGCTTCGACGATTAACCAGCAGTATGTGAAGAACTTCTTGCTGTTGGTGGAAGCTGATGATGAGGCGGAGCAGGCAGCTGCTGTGGAAACCTCCATCCCTCGTAAGCTCCGTGAGATGAAGATGGCGTCTGATTTGGAAAAGACGTTGTCGAAGGATGAGATTCTGACTCGTTATCTCAACATTGTTCCTTTTGGTAATGGTGCTTATGGTGTTGAGGCTGCGGCGCGGACGTATTTCGGTACGTCGGCTGCCGAGTTAACCATTCCACAGTCTGCGATGCTCGCGGGCATTGTGCAGTCTTCGTCTTATCTCAATCCATACACCAATCATGATGCTGTGTTTGAGCGTCGTAATACTGTTTTGGGCGCTATGGCTGATGCTGGCGCGATTTCCCCAGACGAGGCTTCGGCTTTCCAGCAGGAACCTTTGGGTGTCCTGGAAACCCCGCAAGGCTTATCCAATGGTTGTATCGGCGCTGGCGATCGTGGTTTCTTCTGCGATTACGCTCTGCAATATCTTTCTGAGCAGGGAATCACCCAAGATATGCTGGCGAAGGATTCCTACACCATCAAATTGACTTTGGATCCAGATGTTCAGGATGCAGCGCACAATGCGGTGTCCTCCCACGTTGATCCAACCACCCCAGGTGTCGCTGAAGTTGTGAACGTCATTGAGCCTGGCGAGAACTCCCGCGATATTTTGGCTATTACTTCTTCTCGCAACTACGGCCTTGACCTGGATGCTGGTGAAACGATGCTGCCTCAGGCAACGTCCCGTGTGGGTAATGGTGCCGGTTCCATTTTCAAGATCTTTACCGCCGCTGCAGCCATTCAGCAGGGCGCTGGCCTAGACACCATGTTGGATGTTCCTTCTCGATATGAGGTCAAGGGCATGGGCTCCGGCGGTGCCGCGAACTGTCCCGCAAATACTTACTGCGTGGAAAACGCAGGATCCTACGCGCCTCGCATGACTCTGCAGGACGCTCTCGCGCAGTCCCCCAACACTGCATTCGTTGAAATGATCGAGCAGGTTGGCGTGGACACCGTTGTGGATCTTTCAGTAAAGCTGGGCCTGCGAAGCTACACCGATGAAGGTTCCTTCGACAGCGAAAGCTCAATCGCGGACTACATGAAGGACAACAACCTCGGTTCTTACACTCTTGGACCTACCGCTGTTAACCCTCTTGAATTGTCCAATGTTGCTGCAACCATTGCGTCCGGTGGCATGTGGTGCGAACCCAACCCCATCGCCAGCGTCCATGACCGTGAAGGCAACGAAGTCTACATCGACCGCCCTGCATGTGAGCGCGCCATCGATGCCGAAACGGCTTCAGCTTTGGCCGTCGGCATGAGCAAGGATACGGTCAGCGGAACTGCGGCCTCTGCAGCCAGCATGTACGGATGGTCCTTGCCAACCGCAGCGAAGACCGGTACCACCGAGTCCAACCAGTCCTCAGCATTTATGGGCTTCAACAGCAACTTTGCCGCAGCTCCATACATCTACAATGACGGCACCTCCACCACCCCACTGTGCAGCGGCCCCGTCCGCCAGTGCAGCAGCGGTAACCTCTTCGGCGGTAACGAACCAGCTCAAACATGGTTTAACATGGCAAGCAACGTCCCCGCAGCTTCGCAAGGAACACTGCCATCCAGCAGCGATTCATTCCGCCTCGGCACTTCAGGCGAACTCCTCAACCAGGTTGTCGGCCAAAGCGAAGCCTCCGCTCGACGCACCCTCGAAGCCAAAGGCTACAAGGTCACCACGCGTTCAGTCTCCGGCGCCGGCAGCGCGCGCGGCACCGTGGTCAGCGCAACCCCTCAGGGTGCAGTGCTTATCGACGGTGGAACCGTCATTTTGAACATCTCCGACGGCACAAGCCCTGCCCCCGCTGCCACCAACAATGATGACAGCGACGATGGAGACACCCCTGCTCCATCAACAAACAACCGCGGAACAACCATTGAAGACGCCATCAATGACGCCATCAACCAGTTCTTCCGCTAGAAATACCTAGTTGCTCAAACGGCTCTTCACTGCGGTGGAGAGTCGTTTTCCATCTGCACGGCCAGCAGCCTTAGCGGTAGCAGCCTTCATGATCTGGCCCATCTTCTTCATATCGGCCTCGCCACCGACTTCGGCGATAGCCTCATCGATCAGCGCGTTCAGCTGATCATCATCAAGCTGCTCAGGCTGGTAGCCCTCCAAAATGGCAGCCTCTTTAAGCTCAACGTCAGCCAATTCCTGACGACCATTTTCGGTATACACCTCAGCGGACTCGCGACGCTTCTTAATCTCACGAGCAATCACCTTCAACACTTCTTCATCATTGAGTTCGTGCTTGGTTCCCGATGTTTCTTCCTGGGTCAATGCGGAAAGCAGCATGCGCAAGGTACCAGTGGTGTCCTTGTCGCGGGCCTTCATAGCGGTGGTCAGATCTGCGCGGATTTTGTCTTTTAGTTCACTCATGTTTGCCCAGAGTACTCCCCAGGTAGGGTGAATAAGGTGTCAACTATCGCTAAAACACTCACTTTTTCAAGTGCAGCCCTACTCGGAGCTGGTATCGCCACCGCTGCATGGGGATACTCAGAGCTCAAAAAATTCGAGCTCAAAACAGTAGAACTGCCAATTTTGAAGCCTGGAACGCTCCGTGGAAAGAAGGAATTCCGCCTTCTCCACATCTCTGATCTCCACATGATCCCAGGCCAAGAAACCAAAAAAGCATGGGTCTCCGCACTCGATTCACTAAGCCCCGATTTGGTGATCAACACCGGCGACAACCTTAGCGATGAAAAAGCAGTCCCCGACGTCCTCCGCGCACTCGGCCCACTGATGAACCGCCCCGGCGCGTTTGTCTTCGGAACCAACGATTACTGGGCACCCCGCCCCGTCAATCCTTTCGGCTACCTCTTCGGTAAAAAACGCGAAGTGAGCCACATCGACCTCCCCTGGCGAGCCATGCGAGCTGCTTTCATCGAACACGGATGGCAAGACGCCAACCAAAAGCGACTCGAATTCCAAGTAGGTTCCGTCCGCCTCGCCATCTCAGGTGTTGATGACCCCCACCATGACCTCGACGACTACTCAGAGATCGCAGGGGCACCAAACGTGGACGCTGATCTGTCCATAGCGTTGCTTCACGCCCCAGAACCTCGAGTCCTCGCTCAGTTCGAAGCCGACGGCTACCAGCTTTCCCTCTCCGGCCACACCCACGGCGGTCAGCTTTGTCTTCCGGGCAGCAAGCCAATTGTCACCAACTGTGGAATCGACCGCAAACGCGCCACCGGCCTCAACAAATTTGGCGACATGTGGATGCACGTTTCCAACGGCCTCGGCACCTCCAAATACGTCCCATTCCGCATCTTCTGCCGACCCAGCGCCACCCTAATAAAGATCACTGAACAGGCACTTTGACCTGACAAACCCACAGGACTACAGTGATTTCCCGTACTGATTCCAGTAACTCGGGATATGGCGCAGCTTGGTAGCGCGTGCCGTTCGGGACGGTAAGGTCGCAGGTTCGAATCCTGTTATCCCGACAACTTAAAACCCAGGTCAGATAGTGTTCCCACTGTCTGGCCTGATTTTCATTCTGCAGCCACTTTCGCCAGACGACGCCTCTCCCACATTTTGTTGAGCCACTGCAAAAAGAACCCGAAGAAGATTCCCAAAGCTGCGCCTACAACCAGGCCGATCAACGGCTGTTCTTGGAAAAGCCATCCGCCCACATAACCCAACAAAGTTGCCTGGGTTGCCCAAATTAGCACTCCAATGGAATCCCACACGATAAACCTCGACCAGGAATATCCCACAGATCCCAAAATGATGGTGACAAACCACCTAGCCCACGGAATAAAGCGGGCGATAATGATTGTCGAAACATCCCGTTCATTAAGGTTCTTCCGCGCCCACTCCAGCGCTTTTCCGCGCCTCGATTCTCCCGGAATCCTGTTCACCATATTGATCAACCGCGTGCCAAAGAAATAACACAGGTTGTCACCAATGATCGCGGCCAACGTTGCTACTGAAATAACCAACCACAAGTTTGGAGTTCCCCGAGCTCCTGACCACGCCCCTGCCAAAGCAAGAACAGTCTCACTGGGGATAAGCGGCAAAATGCAGTCGATGAGCACCACAACTGACAGCACCGGATAAAACACCGATGCTGTCATGAGTGTTTCCACCCAACTCACCAACTGATCATTCAATGGGAATCCCTCTCATTAAAAAGAGCCTTATTGAGCCGATATTAATGATCAATCCTGGCAATTTCTTGATGATTCCACCCCAAACCGCAACCTTGCGCACTTGGAGTGAAACTTCTCATCTTCATTTCATCTTGGTGCCTAACAATGGAATACAGATTGAGTTGATCAAGGAGAACCCCCAATGAAATCACTCCCCCGTTTCGCCCCACTGATTACGATTCTGGCTCTGCTCGTACTCGTTGCCATCGGAGGATCTGCACTGGCAAATAATCGTGCTACCCCTAATGTGGAAAGTGAACCCGCCACGGTCAACCAGCGTTCCACTCCCACAACTTCCGCGTATGAGCCCCCTGCTACAGAAGCTCCGGAAGAACCAACCACACAAATTCAAGAATCCCCAGTACAACCCCCAGTTCCTGCCCCCGCTCAAATTCCTCAAGCCCCACAAGTTCCACTCAATTATCAGTACTATGACGATGACTGGGACGACGACGATGATGATGACTTCGACGACGACTGGGACGACGATGACGACTAACTAACCCCTGAGGCACTTTCTATTTCATGGCTAAATCAACTCCTTTGATTGCATCGCTGCGCTGGCGAATCGTCCTGTGGATGACAGCGGTTGTTTTCCTGACCCTGGCCAGCGTTGTGATCATTACCCGTTCGGTGCTGCTTTCAGAGGTAACCAACACCGCGAACTCGGCAGTTGAGCAGGAAATTGAGGAGTTTCGTCGCTTTGCAGCCGAAGGAATTGATCCAACAACTGCGCAGCCTTTTGAATCGGGGCATCGCCTGATGGAGGTTTACCTGTCGAGGCAGATTCCGGATGAAAATGAAGCCATTGTCGGCATTTTCCCAGGTGAGCTCATTCAGGTTGATTACTCCCAGCTCAGTGGCGCCCATCCGCTTCCTTTGGAACACTCCGATCCGTTGATTTCGGAAATCCGACAGTCCACGCTGAATTCTGGAGTTTTCAGCGATCTTGAACGCGGAACCACTCACTGGGGAAAGGTGAATTTCCAAACTGCTTCCGGTGAGGCCGATGGTGAGTTCGTTGTCGCATTCTTCGCTGATAATCTTAAAGACCAGGTCAACGGCCAAATCCAGATTCTCATTTTGATCGGCACAGGGGGTTTGATTGCCTCAATTCTGATTGCTTGGTTGATTGCAGGCCAGATCATTGCCCCGATCCGCAAATTGAGTTCCGTGTCCGCAAAGATCAGTAATTCGGATCTCACCTGGCGCGTCCCTGTGGAGGGTCGTGATGAGATTGCGCAGCTGGCCAGGACTTTCAATGCCATGTTGGATCGCATCGAAATCGCGTATAACGATCAGCGCCAGTTCGTTGATGATGCCGGCCACGAGCTGCGCACCCCGATCACAGTGGTGCGTGGCCAGTTAGAGCTTCTCGCCACCACCCCGCCGGAGGAACAAGCGCGGTCGATTGAGCTGGCCACAACTGAGTTGGATCGAATGTCGCGAATGGTCAATGATCTGCTCACCCTCGCAGTCGCCGATTCCGGCACCTTCATCCACGCCCACCCCACGGATGTCACGGATTTAACAATCGATATCGAAGACAAAGCCCGCACCATCAGCGACCGAATTTTGCTTGTCGACGCCGCCGAGGGGCAAGTAAACCTCGACGAGCATCGGGTCACCGAGGCAGTGCTGGAGTTGTTCGGCAATGCGTTGCGCTACAGCGATGATGTGGTGGAGTTGGGATCAGATTTCAGGGGGTCTGGCCCCGACCGCGTTTTTCGCATTTGGGTTCGTGACAAAGGAAAGGGTGTCGATATGGATGAACAAGAAGCCCTGTTCGATCGCTTCTCCAGAGGCTCCCAAAAAAATTCACGGCGTCCCGGTGGCGCCGGCCTAGGCTTATCTATTGTCAAAGCAATCGGCGAGGCCCATGGTGGCCGAGCTTTCGTTAATTCAACACCAGGTTTAGGTTCCATTTTCGGACTAGAAATTCCCGCACCACAACAATCAAAGGAATACACCCATGAGCAAGATCCTGCTCGCTGAAGATGACGCCGGCATCGCAGATTTCATCGTTCGTGGCCTCATCCGCGAAGGCTTCGAATGCGAGGTCACCGAATCCGGCGCCGAAGCTTTCGCCCGCGCACATTCCGGCGATTTCGATCTCATGGTTTTAGACCTCGGCCTCCCCCACATGGACGGCACGGATATCCTAGAGCAATTAAGAAATCTGCAGGTCACGCTACCTATCATTGTCCTCACGGCACGCACCAACATCGAGGACCGCCTCCGCACCCTCGAGGGCGGCGCCGACGATTACATGCCCAAACCATTCCAATTCGCAGAATTACTGGCCCGCATCAAACTCCGCCTCGCCAAACACACTCCTCAGGAAATGCCGACCGATGCGCGCGTGCTACGAAACGGCGATTTGGAGCTCGATCTTCGTACCCAGCGTGTGCTTATCGACGGCTCCTGGCACGACCTTTCCCGCCGCGAAGTCGATCTCTTAGAAACTCTCATGCGACACCCAGGGCAAATCCTCTCCCGAGTCCAACTCCTCCGACTGGTGTGGGACATGGATTGGGACCCCGGCTCAAACGTGGTGGACGTATATATCCGCGCGTTGAGGAAGAAAATCGGTGCCCATCGGGTCGAAACCATCCGAGGATCTGGCTACCGGCTGCGCTAACTGCAGAACGAGACCAAAAACCTAAAATCTACGCTGTCTTTTGGTTCAGATTTCACATTTCTCTCTCAGTGTCAGGTCAGTGGTGAACCACCATCCTTAGCAAGGAGTTCATCATGTCCATCCCCTTCTCAGTCCTTCAGGACTACCTGGATCTGATCAGTCCCGAAGCCTTACCCCAGATCCCACAGCCCCCGGCCCCTGCCCCCACAGCACCCCAGCTACCACCGGCGCCGGACCCACACAGCATCGAGTGGCCGATCTTCCCACCAGATCGAATCTCCGCCAACGGGCGACGCTACTACGAGCCACAAACACGACTCGAGTTCATGCGGATCTACACCACCCTGCCGCACGGCTACCGCCAGCCCTTCCTCACAGCCAACAACATCGGCCACTGCACCGTTCGAACCTGGCTAGCAGCAATAAGCACCTTCAGCCGGCTTCCCCATGCTTTTGATGATGCCCACCGCTTCGGGATCGAACGCACCACCCCAGTCGACGATGTCACCACACTAACGGCTGATGACAAACGTGACCTGGTCATAGGATACTTAGCTCAACCACACGGTCAGGGCCAGCAATTCCTCACGTTTTACCAACTCCGTAAGCACACCATCATGGCCTGGTGCGCCGCTATGACCGACGGGGACTTAGACGCTGATATCTCACCCCGCAAGATCGGGTTGATGACCACCCGAACCGTGGTCGAAATCGTTCGACTACGCCACATGATTGCCCAACAACTAGAAAGAGCCACGATCATGGAAAACGAGTACCTCAAAGAAATCGCAGCGCTGAAGAAAGAACTCGCGCACTACAAGCAAAAAGACCATCAGAATCAAATGGTGATCGATATCTTGGGAAAAGCTATTGGGACCAGGCCCAATCCTGGCGAGGGCTTAGACGAGGAGGACGCCACCTAAACGTGGATGAGCAACGCGCCTTTGATCAAGGACTCAAGGAAGAAAACACCTTGATCACAGATCTCACCACCTGTGCCAGGCTGAGCCATAACAAGGCATTACGGCTGATCAAGCTGTCGAAATCAACGGCGTATTACCGCAACAAGCGCGTCCCTGTCCTGCACCGAAACCTGTCCTGCAGGCCGTGCCAGCACCAACAGCACCTGGTGTGGAACTAGCAGCACCTGGTGTGGAACCCACACCAGAGCCTTGGCAGGGGAAGGAGCCAGCAGTGTCGTCGGTGCGTCAAGCGTTGGCAGAACACGAACGCCAGTTCATTGTTGATGCGATCACCGCGTACCCACAACTGAGCGTTAGTGGGGTGTTTAACATGTTGTTTAACAAAGGCATCTACCGCGCATCACTACGTACATGGTGGCGTGTTGCCAAGCAGCACAAGTTGTTACACAAAGACCGAGTCAGTGCCCTGTCCCCGGTGAAACGATCACCAACGCCACGGGTTAAGCCGAGGTTGGAAGCAACACAGCCTGGTCAGGTGGTGTGTTGGGATGTGACGTTCTTGCCGTCGCTGGTACGTGGTAAGACCTATGCGTTGCATCTGGCGATTGATTTGTTTTCCCGCAAGATTGTTGGGGCGAAGGTCGCGCCGACGGAAAATACCTCCACCGCGGTGGAGTTGTTAACGCAGGTGTTAGCGGATAATCCGGGTGTGGTGACGGTGCATTCGGATAATGGGTCGGCGATGACATCGACGAGGGCGGCGGTTGTTAGCGGATCATGGTGTGGCGTTGTCGTTGATTCGGCCGCGGGTGAGTGATGATAATGCGTTTGTGGAGTCGGTGTTTCATACGTTGAAGTATCGGCCGTTTTATCCGAAGGTGTTTGCATCGATGGATCAGGCCCGGGTGTGGGTGGAGGAGTTTGTGGTGTATTACAACACGGTTCATCCGCATTCTGGTGTGGCTGGGCATACTCCACAGTCGGTGTTTGATGGTAGTTGGAGGGCGGTGCATCGGTTGCGTGTGCAGGCGTTGGATGCCCATTACCGGCAGTTCCCGCAGCGGTATGTGGGACAGCCGGTGGTTCAGGAAGTTGCTGGTGTGGTGCGTCTTAATGGTGCGCGTGATGATGGGTCTGTACAGGAGAGGGTTGGTGGTGTAGCGTCGCTGTTAAGTGCTTGAGTTAGCACGTGTTCTTATCGCCCCCCTGGTTCACAAACCCCTGGCAGCGAGCGTTCTAGCCCTCCAAAGTGTCGTATTGAACCAAAGAGTACAAAGGCGCAAGGGCTTTTGGCCTAACACCGCAATCTGACCAAAAAGCCAGCTCGGAACCCAAAAATCCCAACTCGCTGTGTGGCCGTTAGAAGCACGAACACAAGCACTCCCAGGGGAACGTTCATTCGAAAAACTCGACGCCTTATACGAGCTTCTAGAGCCTCGGAACCAATTGCTCGAGATCGCAGTCTAACTAGAGTATGGAACCGAAAAAACCTGTCACATATAAAGAACTTGCCCACGAATATTCAAGAAGAACGTTTAACAAACTCTTCACCAAAATTACTGGCTTCGTCTATCTAAAAAACGATCTAATCAACGATCCCAACTTAGTGACCCAAGCACTGCTCAAAAGATGCCCAGAAGGAGTACTTCGCGGATATGCAGCATTAAAGCAACGTGGCTATCAGCTTTTAGACGATCAGTGGATGCCAATCATCAGTGTTTCCGGAGATCTAAACAAGAGGGACTGCTCACGAGGTGAAATTCTCAGGCGGATTGAACCAGAAAACACCCTGCTCAGTGGCAACATTAGGTTCGTTAATGATGTTCAAGCGATCCAAGACGTCTTCGACCTGCATTCTCTCAACGACTTTGAAGACCAAGTAGCTCTCATCGATCATCTCATCAGGCAGCGCCCCGAATTATTCCAAGAACTCATACAAGAGCCAAAACTGAAGAAACACACTCAATACGCCAATCCTTTTGCTGAATCTCCGCAAGAATCACGACTTCGGGTCAGACTTCATTCACTGGGTTACCACGGCTTCATCCCACAGATTCATGTTGAATACGACGGTCAATCCTATTTTCTAGATCTCGCAGATCCGCTGTGGCAGGTTGCCCTCGAATACAACGGCGGATGGCACTACACCTCTGAGCAGCGAGAGAAAGATTCTCATCGGAAGAATGCTCTGAAAAGTGCGGGATGGGATGTCCTAGAAGTGACATCAAAAACTCTGCAGAATCCGAATTCCTGGAACAACCTGATACAACAGATCAATAGCTCTCTCCGCCGAAAGCAGGCTCAGAGACGCCGAAGGTTACCCATGCAAACGGTGGGCTAACGGCATCACTGAAAAAAGACCAAGAGCACCATAAAAACATAGGGCTCTTGGTCTTTTTCTTTAACTTTTTAGGCCTAGAACAGGTCGAATCAGACCAAAACCATCAGAATTCCGAGGCTTCTTGGTCTGTATCTACATCATCCGCAACCGCAACCGCCTTTGGCTTCCGAAGCGCAACAGCTCCAATGGCACCCATCGCTACTAGAACAGCGACTGACATCCACACTGCTGCAGCTGATCCGCCATTACCAATGGAAGTCACTGCAAAGGTTGGGTAATGCAGTGGCATCATGCCTGCGACGACTCGCCACACAAGTGCGATATTGGATACAGCGGTAACACTCCAAACGTGGCCAATTACTGCAGCTTGGGCTACCCATCCCAGAACAGAAACCACAATAGCCCCGGTTGTTCCCAACACGTCAAGCAAAATCCGGGAGAGAATACCGGCAACAACAGTGGCCAGAAGTAAAATTCCTAGAGCTCCAAAGAGTGCAACCACGGACATTCCCAGGGCGACAGTGAACAAGATAATGCCACCGATTGCAGTGACACCAATGACAGCAAAGGCCATCAGCCACTTGTTTTTTAGTGTTGCCCATCCAAGTGCTGCACCGGCCAGCATGACCAATGCTGAAATTAAGAAGGCGTACATGGGCGCTAGTGCGCTGGTGCGTTCTTCGTCTGCGGTGCCTTCGATTGTGCCGGCGGGTACTTGGGGTACCGGGAGGGCTCGTTGGACTGCGGAGGTTTTTTCTTCGTTGAGGGTGGCCATGGAGTCTAATCGGTTTGCACCTTCATCGAGTGCGGTGAAGCCTTCGACGGCAGTCCCAACGCCTGCTTCTAGCTCTTGCAAACCTGCAGATAATTCGGCTGCTCCATTGGTGGCGCTGTAAATACCATCGTGGAATCCATAGCCGGGGACTGCGAGTTGGTTAGCCAGGTCGCGGGTGCCGGAGCGTAGTTGATCGAGTTGGTCGGTCATTTCTACGGAGATGCCGAAGTTTTCGAGGTGTCCTCGGACTTCGGTGATTTGTTTGCGTAGGTCTTCTGCTTCGGGGATTTTGCTGGAGGCGAGTTGTTTGTCTGCTTCGTTGAGGGCGCCTAAGAGTTGCTGCTGTACAACGACAAGACCGCCAAGTTGTTCGACTGCGTTTTGGACGCCGTCGGCAATTTCGGTGGCGCCGGTTCCCATTTGTCCAGTGCCGGCCTGGAGTTGGATGAGGCCATCGTGGAGTTGCGCTGCACCGTCAGCCGCGGCTGAGACGCCGTCTTCGAGTGGGGCTGCGCCGTCGATAAGCTGCTGTGTTCCTGTGGTTAGCTCTTCAGTTCCTGAGGTGAGGAACCCCGCTTGGGCGCCGGCTTCTCCGGCGGCGCGACGGGCTTCGATAAGCTCCTGGTTGTTGGTGGCTACGGAGGCTGCAGGTGCCCCCGTTACCTCATCTGCTGAGGACCATGCGCGGGAGACGTCCAAGCCCATGGCGGAGGCGTAGATAGTACCTGCGATGAGCGGGACTAATAGCAGGAGGGCAGTCAAGATTTTTCTTGATCGAGAAGCAGCGGCAGACATAGTGTGCAATCTAGTTATTGTTTTAAGGTTTAGCAGGGAGGCGCACCGAAATGTGCTCTTGCTACCTCATCAAGTAGTTTTGTAAATAGTCAATTTAAAGGGTAAATGCCCTCCCGTGTCACTGAAATCGTTTTGGCGGTGGCGAGGGTTCTATGGGCGATTAGGGATAATGCATGAGTTTGCTATTTGTTGTGGCGCTTGCTGTGATCTCAGTATTTTTGGCGCCAATTTCGGTCAAGGTGATTGATCGAAAAGCTGGATGGCCTTTGGCTGTAATCTTTGCAGTCGCCGCATATTTTTTGGTGCGTGAGGCTGGTCCAATTTTGGATGGTCAGGCGCTGACCTGGGATATCACGTGGGTGAGGGATATTCTCGGCTCGGGTGTCGACGTCAAGTTTGCCTTGCGCGCTGATGCGTTGAGTTTGTTCTTTGCACTGTTGGCGCTGGTTATCGGCGCTGTGGTGTTTGTGTATTCGGCGGAATATTTGCCGCGGAAGAAGGGCAACACGAGTTTTTACACCATCATGACGGCGTTTACCGCTGCCATTTTGCTGCTCGTGCTTGCCGATGATGTCTTTGTGTTGTTCGTCGGCTGGGAGCTTGTTTCGCTTGCGTCATTCATGTTGATTGCGCGTTCGGGTTCTTCTGGTGAATCTGGTTCGATCCGCACGTTGATTTTGACGTTTTTCGGCGGCCTCACGCTGCTTACTGCGGTGGCGATTGCTGCGACCCAAGCTGGCACCACCAGCCTCGATGGTATTTTGCACTCTGATTTCTGGGCGGAGAAGCCAGTGCTCACGGGTGTTATTGCGGTGCTGATTGCAATGTCCGCGTTCACCAAATCTGCGCAGTTCCCGTTCCACTTCTGGCTGCCTGAGGCGATGGCTGCGGCCACCCCCGTGTCGGCGTTCCTGCACGCTGCGGCCGTGGTCAAGGCGGGTATTTACCTGTTGCTGCGCTTTAGCATTGTGTTCCATGATGTTGCGGTCTGGAATTGGTTGCTGATTATCGTCGGCATGGGTACGGCCATCATGTCGGCGTATTTCGCGGTGCAGAAGACCGATCTGAAGAAGCTCACGGCGTATTCCACTGTGTCGCATTTGGGTTGGATCGTAGCGACCATCGGCGTGGGCACTCCTTTCGCGCTCGGCGCTGCCATTGTGCACACGCTCAGCCACGCGCTGTTCAAGTCCTCGTTGTTCATGCTCATTGGCGTGATTGATCACCAGACTGGCACGCGCGATATTCGTCGCCTCGGTTTCCTGGTCAAGAAGATGCCGTTCACGTTTGTGTCTGTATTAATAGGTGCGCTGTCGATGGCATCAGTCCCGCCACTGCTCGGCTTCGTGTCCAAAGAAGGCATGATCACAGCGTTCATGGACGCCCCCATCGGCAACTCCTATGTTGTATTACTGCTAGTCGGGGCAGCAATCGGCGCGGTTCTAACCTTCACATATTCCGCGAAACTCGTGCTCGGCGCATTCGTCGACGGCCCACGCGACATGTCACACGTCAAGGAAGCCCCCGTCTCCCTCTGGCTTCCGGCCGCCCTGCCTGGGCTTATGTCTCTGCCACTAGTCCTAGTACTTTCGCTTTTCGACGCCCCCGTCTCCGCCGCAGCCACCTCCGCCGCGGGGGAAGCGGCGCACATGCACTTGGCATTGTGGCACGGCATCAACACCCCACTGTTGATTTCCTTGGGTGTGCTGGTGGCCGGAATCCTTGGTGTGCTGTTCCGCAAAGAGCTGTGGAAAATCGCCGAGACCAGCCCTTTCCCCATCGCCACAGGCAACGACATCCTATCGATGCTGGTTTACCGAGCCAACTTGCTGGGTAAATTCTTCGGCCGCATGGCTGATTCCATGAGCCCACGCAGGCACTTGGTCAGCCTCATCGTGCTGCTCTGGGCGCTGGCTGCTTTTGCCACCATTCATCCGTCTGTTCAACTGGCACCAAAGCAGCCAGGCATTGACCGCTGGATCGACCTCATTCCGCTTGCCATCATCGCGCTATCTGTCTTTGGCCTTGTCACCACCCAAAACCGCCTCAGCGCTGCAGTTTTGGTGGGCACCGTGGGCGTGGGTGTGTCCTTCCAAATGCTGCTGCTCGGCGCACCTGACGTGGCACTGACCCAGTTCCTGGTCGAAGGCCTCGTCGTGGTAATCATCATGATGGTTGTCCGCCACCAGCCTGCCAACTTCAAGCGCATCAAGCCCAGCAGAAGGCGCAGCACCGTTCTTGTCGCCGTCCTTGCTGCCTTCGCCGCATTCATGGCGGTGTGGGGATTGCTTGGCCGTCACGAACGTTCTGAGCTGGCCATGTGGTACCTCAACCAAGGTCCAGAGATCACCTCTGGCGCCAACGTGGTGAACACCATCCTCGTGGAATTCCGTGCACTGGATACGTTGGGCGAGCTCTCCGTGCTTGGCATGGCAGCTGTCGTCATCGGTGCGATGGTGGCTTCCATGCCTCGTCATCCGTTTGCCAAGGGCACCCACCCTCGCCCCTTTGGCCAATCACAGTTGAACTCCATTCCGCTGCGCATGCTGCTTAAGGTGCTGGTTCCAGCGCTATGCTTCTTGAGCTTCATGGTGTTCATGCGTGGACACAATGATCCGGGAGGCGGTTTCATCGCAGCCCTAATTGCCGGTGGCGCGCTGATGTTCCTGTACCTGTCCAAGGCCAAAGATGGCCGCATTTTCCGCCCGAATGTTCCTTTCATTCTCACTGGTGCGGGCATCTTGATGGCAGTGTTCTCGGGCGTACTGGGACTCACCCACGGTTCTTTCCTGTACGCCATCCACTTCAACTTCGCAGGCCAGCACTGGACCACCTCGATGATCTTCGACCTCGGCGTGTACCTGGCCGTGTTGGGCATGGTGTCCATGGCAATCAACGGCCTGGGCGGATACCTGCGCCCAGGTACCGACATTGCAGATCTGGACTACGCCCGCCGAAGTGGCCCACTGCCAGCAACGCCAACGGTTGAACCCGAACCAGAAGGCGATGAAGACTGGCCCGAACCCATCAACCCCGCAGGCGATAACAAAGAGGAGGCAAACCGATGATTCTCGCACTGACAGTCGCGATACTTTTCGGTGGAGGTGTCTACCTCATTCAGCAACGCGGAATGGTGCGCATCGTCTTCGGCATGTCACTGATCGGCCACGCAGCGAACCTGACCATCCTGTACGCCGGTGTGCCCACGTGGCGCGGCGAAGCCTTCCCCGACAGGACCCCGCTTACCGACGCCGCCGATCCACTCCCCCAAGCGTTCGTCCTCACCGCCATCGTCATCGCGATGGCCACCACAACCATCATGTTGGCCTTGGCAGCACTGGGACGCAGCGACGACACCCGGTCCATCGAACCAGATGACGATCAATCGCCTTTGACTACTAGCGCTCGTTCAGTCACCAACCCAACAGATCAGGAGGACCGAGCTTAAATGGCTATGGATATTCTCCTCCCTATTTTCGTTGCAGTTCCCCTTGCTGCCTCTGCCATTGCGGTGCTTCTGCCGTGGCGTCTCATCCGCGATATTTTGCACATCATCGTGCCTTTCGCGGGTATTTTTGCTGGCATCTGGTTGTTTGCACACACCGCTGAACACGGCCCGATTGCTCACAACGTGGGCCTTTATGTCGGTGGCGTGGCAATCCCCTTTGCTGCCGATACGTTCAGCGCCATCATGTTGATCACCACCTCGATCGTTGCGGTGGCTGCCAACTGGTTTGCCACCATCGTCGGTGAAACCCGCGCGCGTTTCTATCCAGCGCTCACATTGATGCTGATCACGGGCGTCAACGGTGCTCTGCTGACTGCCGATCTGTTCAACTTCTTTGTGTTCATCGAAGTGATGCTGCTGCCTTCCTATGGTTTGATCGCCATGACCGGAACGTGGGCGCGCCTAGCCTCTGGACGAATCTTCGTACTAGTCAATCTCTCTGCCTCCACATTGCTGGTTGCAGGTGTGGGAATCGTCTACGGTGTCATAGGCTCAGTCAACATCGCAGCTCTGCAAGATGTCGTAGAGGGCAACCCCCTGGTTGCCAGCGCAATGGGCATCGTGGTTATTGCCATCGCGGTTAAAGCCGGTGTATTCCCAGTGCACACATGGCTGCCACGCACCTATCCTGGTACGTCAGCAGCTGTGATGGGGTTGTTCTCCGGTTTGCACACCAAAGTCGCGGTATACATGCTCTATCGCATTTGGGTCCACATTTTTGACATGGATCCCACGTGGAATTGGCTGATTGTCGCATTCATGGTGATATCCATGCTGGTCGGTGGCTTCGCTGGACTTGCTGAAAACTCCATCCGTCGCGTCCTTGCCTACCAAATGGTCAACGGCATGCCATTTATTCTCATCATGATGGCGTTTACCTCTGACGATCCACAGCGCGCACTTGCCGCTGGTCTGTTGTACACCCTGCACCACATGATCACCATCGCCGCATTGGTGCTCACTTCCGGCGCAATCGAAGAAACCTACGGCACCGGTATGTTGTCCAAGCTGTCTGGCCTTGCACGCCGCGAACCTGTCGTCGCAGCAGTGTTCGCCGCAGGTGCCTTCTCTGTTGTCGGTTTCCCACCGTTTTCGGGCATGTGGGGCAAAGCGCTCATCCTGCTCGAGATCGCCCGCGTCGGCAATATTGCAGCATGGATCGCAATCGCCGCCATCATCATCGCCAGCCTCGGCGCACTGCTCTCGATGATCCGCGTGTGGCGTGAAGTCTTCTGGGGCGGCACAATGCACCAGCGCGGCGTCTCGCCGCAGCTGCGCATCAGCCCAGCAAAAATCGCCCCAGCGCTCAGCCTGATCATTTTATCGGTAGGCATGTTCATCTTCGCGGGCTCGCTTATCGACGCGACCCTCACCGCCACCGACGGCCTCTTGAACACCGATGCATACCAGCAGGCTGTGCTCGGTGAAAACGCCATCGGAGTGCCAAGCCCTAGCTACCAGGGAGGAAACTAATGCTTAACGCCCTGAAATTCATCCCATGGCTGATCGGCCAGATTTTCCTCTCTGGCTTCAGCGTGATCACCGCTGCGGTGAAAAAAGACACCGGCTTCAACCCCGTTGTTATCCGCTACCCACTTCGAGTGACCACGGACTTCCAGATCGCAGCCCTGTCAACGTGCATCACCGCGACTCCTTCCACCCTGTCCCTTGGCCTACGCGAACCACGCAAGCCCGGCGACCCCACCATTTTGCTGATCCAAGCAGTGTTTGGTTCCGATCCAGTAGAAGTTTTTGAATCCATCGCCGATATGGAACAACGCCTCGTCCCTTCGGTCGCTTCAATTGACCACGGCGTCCCAGGCCAAGGCCCTTACAAGGAGATCCGCCCCGGCGATGCTGAGTGGCCAAGTCGCGAGATCGCTGACACCGCCCAAAACACCGTCAGCCAAGACAAGAGGGAGTTTTAAAACAACATGACTGCTTTTGGAATTGTCACAACAGTTGGCATCTGCATGTTTGCGCTCTCCCTTTTATCTGCCCTGGTTCTTATTCTGCGCACCAAAGATTTCCTCACCCGCGTGGTGCTTTCCGACATGGTTTTCTACTCTATGATCGCGATCTACCTCATCTGGGTGCTCAACAACCCAACCTCAATCGCCTTTGAGATTGCTCTTCTCGCAGCAGTCCTCGGCGGCGTACTTCCAACCCTGTCCATGGCTCGCATCATTTCGAAGGGACGCAGGTAAATGACCATTCCAGAGATCATCGTCTCCATCCTCGTGATCCTCGCAGGCCTGTTTTCTCTAGGTACTGCAATCGCTTTGTGGCGCGCACCGGATCCGCTCACCCGAGCCAACCTGCTTGGCACCACCGTGGGTGTCTCCATACCGCTGCTCATCATTGCGCTGCTGATTCACACCTGGTCCGTCGACGGATTTAACCCCAACAATTTCATCCGAGCGATCATCGCCATCATCGGCGTCTGGGTCATCGGTTCCGTTGGTTCCTACTACATGGGACGCGCCATCTATGGTGTGACCGTAGTGGATAACAGACGATCCAAATAAACTGCTTTTAGAAAAAAAGGGGCGTGCCAACAAGTTATTGCTGACATGCCCCTTTTTCGGTAATTATCCCGCTAGCAAAGCTTGGACTCGGTTATCGATCTGATCCCGCACAATACGCATACGTTCCATACCTTGAGCATCCGGTTCCTCAATTGACCAACGCTCAAGAGCGCCCTGTGCAGATTCAGGCATATCTACCTGTGCGTCATCGCCCAAAATGACCACACGATCGACAGTGCGCAGCAGCTCCGGATCGATCGCTTTGGGAATTCCTTGCGACATATCAGCGCCCACCTCAGCGATGGATTCCACAGACAATTGGTTTAGCCCCTGTGCAGGCTTGGTTCCAGCAGAATGGATCTCTACTGAATCTGATGCATACTTCTGTGCCAGCGCCGCCGCCATCTGTGATTTTCCGCCATTACCGACGCACACAAACAAAACTGATTTCATGATCCTGCATTCTCCTTTTTAAAGATTTTTGGTCCAAGCCACAACATGGCATAAACCAATCCGACTAATACTGGGACTTCAATCAAAGGGCCGATCGTTCCAGCTAATGCCTGCGGTGATGTCGCACCAAAGGTTCCGATCGATACCGCAATCGCTAATTCAAAGTTGTTTCCTGCTGCAGTAAAAGACACGGAAGCAGCTCGCTCATAAGTTAACCCGGACAGTTTGGATACCACCAGGGAAATGAAAAACATGCCCACAAAGTACATCAGCAGCGGCAATGCAAGACGAGCTACTGTCCAAGGCTGCGCTGTGATTTCATCCCCCTGCAACGAAAACAGCAGAACAATTGTGTATAGCAAGCCAATCAGCGCCAAGGGTGAAATCTTAGGCAGGAACGTGTCCTCGTACCAGCGCCGTCCCTTTGTTTTTTCACCAATGACGCGAGATAAAACTCCAGCTACAAGTGGTATGCCCAAGAACACGAGAACGGAAGTCACGATTGATACCACAGAGAAAGTCACCGACGTGGTGTCTAATCCCAGCCACGAGGGAAGAATCTGCAGGTAAAACCAACCAAGCACACCGAACATAAGGATCTGGAACACCGAGTTGATTGCAACCAGCACAGCAGTTGCTTCCCGGTCACCACAAGCGAGATCACTCCATACCAAAACCATCGCGATACAGCGCGCAAGGCCCACGATAATTAGCCCAGTGCGAAGCTCTGGTTGATCTGGAAGAAACAGCCACGCCAGGCTAAACATAAGTGCTGGTCCAACGATCCAGTTCAACATAATCGACACCACCATGAGAGTGCGGTCTGTGGTGATTTCTTTAGTTTTGTCGTAGCGCACCTTGGCCAAAGGTGGATACATCATGATGATCAGGCCAATGGCAATTGGAATGGAAATTCCACCAATTTCCACCGCGCTCAAAAGCGCCCCAATTCCTGGAAAGACCTTGCCGATTAACAACCCAGCAGCCATAGCCAAGAAAATCCAGGCAGCTAACCAGCGGTCAAGAAACGACATTGAGCCAGCCGCTCGAGGTGTCGAATGCTCTTTAGTAAGGGTCATGAGCCAGCTTTCAATCATATTGATGTTTGTCGATATAAAAATACCTTCGATATCGATGTACGTCAATATATAATGACGGACATGACCGCGCCCATCCACCTACCGCTCATTAACTCCGCAGAGTGTTGCTCACTGGCAGCAGAACCACTCAGCGTGGACGATGCCGAACGCTATGCCGAGATTTTCAAAGTGCTCGGTGAGCCAGTTCGTTTAAGAATCCTGTCCCATCTTGCAGCAGAAGGTTGCACCCCCACTACGGTCAACGAACTCACCAAAATCATGGGATTAAGTCAACCCACCATCTCCCACCACCTAAAAAAGATGACTGACGCTGGTCTATTGGTAAGAATCCCCGAAGGACGAACCGTCTTTCATCAGGTCCAGCCAGAAACGTTCACCAACCTGCGCACAATCCTGCAAATCGGACAAAAATAAATAGATATAGAACACATTCTACTGCAGGGAATTATCAGGTTTCATACATTATCCTCGTAAGGGCAAGTATACTTCCCATGCAATATTTTTTAGGAGTCCCAATGCGTTTCAAGTCAGTTGCAGCTATCGCACTTTCCACCGCAATGATCATGGGTGGAACCGCAAGCGTTGCTAATGCTCAGCAGGTTAGCCCTAGTTCCATGATTGAGATCCCTCAAGAATTCGTCCACACCGTGCAGAACTTCGTGCCAGGTATGACTTACGGCGATGCAGAGTCCGCTATCCAAAGCACCGCTGGTTCTGTGGCACTGAACAGTACCGCTGGAATCATCCTTCCAATCGTTCTTCCATTCCTTGGTCTGGGAGCTGTTGGTTCTGCAGCGCTGTCTGCTTAAGCCTTTTCTAGGTTCCTTAAAAAATCCGCATCCCCTTCAAATTGAGGGCATGCGGATTTTTGTTATTTATGCAGTTTTAGAAAAGATTCACCAGTCCAACAAAAACGATGGTGCCAGCGCCAACGCTCAACAAGGTGCGTCGACTGCCAAGAAGATGCGCCGCCACTGTAATCGCAACGGCAATGAGACCAAAGGTTAGAGTCTTCAGATCTATCGCATTGCTGCGAAACGTTGATGCGGTCAAAATGGCAAGGATTCCTGCTGGCATCCACATCGCCATTTTGCCCACAAATTGTGATTCACGCAGGGGCTTGAGGATTAAGAACGGAACCGCCCGGAGCGCAAAAGTAATGACTGCACATACTGCGACAACAAGGAGAATATAGGAGAAATCAGTTGTCATTTAGCAGCCTTTCCCAAGAAGAAGTACCGGATGGTCAACAGACCCAAGAAGATCAGCAGCGCCGCAAATAGGGCCTGACCTGGAATTACCACAAGAGCAATGGTGAAGCTCAAGCCTGCGAGCAGCAGAGAAGGCATCTGCTTTTTCGTTCGGCAGGAATCCAAAGTCAGCGTGACAAAGAGAGCGCAAAGGGCGAACTCGAGGCCCTTAATTTCAAAAGGAATCAACTCTGCGATCGCCACTCCGGTGAGACCGCCGAATACCCAGTAGGAGTGAAACGCTATTTGCATTGAGATAAGTCGCCACGCCGACCAGCCTGCGGGCCTGGCCGCAGTGACTGCGTAGGCTTCGTCGATAAGCGCGAAAACCGAATAGAAACGGGCAATGGGGTTTTTGACCACATGCAGCGGGAATGAAAACGCATAGAATACGTGGCGGAAGTTCACCAGCAATGTGGTGAGCGCGATGGCGCCCAGGGGCGCTGCGCCAACAACGAGGGCGATGACCAGCATTTCGGTGGAGCCCGCGAAAATCAGGCCGGAAAACAGTGGGGCTGCCCACCATTCGTAGCCGTATTGAATAACCAAGAGACCAAACGCAATACCAATCGGGTACATGCCCAAACCTGCAGCAAGGGAGGTTTTTAGACCTTGCGCGATTTCGTAGCGCCGATAACCTTTATCACCTGGTCCCAGGGCTGCCTTGGATGGCGACACCTCCAGGCTTGAATGAATCTCTTGCGTTTTTTGCACACTACAATCATCACACAATTGCCGGATAGTTTTGTTGCCAGTTTGCACACCTCAACTAGGCTATTGTGCAGTATATGAAGCTAGATTCCATTGATCGCGCAATTATTGCGGAGCTTAGCGCGAATGCGCGCATCTCAAATCTCGCACTGGCTGACAAGGTGCATCTCACTCCGGGACCTTGCTTGAGGAGGGTGCAGCGTTTGGAAGCCGAAGGAATCATTTTGGGCTACAGCGCGGACATTCACCCTGCGGTGATGAATCGTGGATTTGAGGTGACCGTGGATGTCACTCTCAGCAACTTCGACCGCTCCACTGTAGACAATTTTGAAAGCTCCGTTGCGCAGCATGATGAAGTACTGGAGTTGCACAGGCTTTTTGGTTCGCCAGATTATTTTGTTCGCATCGGCGTTGCTGATTTGGAGGCGTATGAGCAATTTTTGTCCAATCACATTCAAACCGTGCCAGGAATTGCAAAGATCTCATCACGTTTTGCTATGAAAGTGGTGAAACCAGCTCGCCCCCAGGTGTGAAGCATGTATTTTGGAGCATGAATCTTTTTCATCTAGTGAAGGACTGATCCCATGCGTATGAAATCAATCGCAGCAATTGCAATCGCTACCGCCGCCCTGGCTGGTGGCACTGGAGTCGCTAGTGCACAGGAAGCTGGCTCGAACGCTGGTTCCTCCAACCTCAGCTCTGGGATCCAGCTTCCACAGGAAGTCAGCGATCTGTTGAGCTTCCTGCCTGCTGCTCAGGCTGCGCAGGTTGAAGGAGCAATTCAGAGCACCGCTGGTTTCTTTGCCGTTGGACTCGGCTCCACCGCCATTGGTTCCACTGCAGTGACCTTGGGAATTGCGGATCTGCTGTCTAGCTAATTTCCTCTCAATAGCTTCAAAGTCGAATGAGGGCCTATCCACCATTGGTGGATAGGCCCTCATTTTAAATCAGAAGGACTTAAGCCTTCTTCTGGAGGTAAAGCTCCTTGACGCGAGCGCCGAGGTTCTCATCAACGTTGTTCCAATAGTCATAGACGCGTGGCTCGGTTGCCTCAGAGATGCCCTGCATTGCGTTGGAGATGTTGTCTGCCAATCGCTCCTTCTCGCCCTCATCCAGGACCTCGCGGTATAGGATGCCTGGCTGGATGAAGTCGTCATCATCCTGATGCTTGACGTAAGCAGCACGAACCAGGTCGGTGCCGTGTGGGTCTGGGTTGACGTAGATGTCATCAGCCTGGCCGTAGGAGGTGTGGTTAGAGGAGGAATCCGTACCGTTGTCCAGGTAGCCTGCGCCCTTGTCGTAGCGGTTAGGGCTGTAGGAAGGCTCGCCCTCAGCGTCGAAGATGTACTGCATGGAACCTTCGCGGCTGTAGGTGTTGACCTCGTTGATTGGACGGTTCACTGGCAGGTCGCGGTAGTTAGCGCCGATGCGGTAACGCTGCTGGTCCGCGTATGCGAAGACACGTGCCTGGAGCATGCGGTCTGGGGACAGGCCGACGCCAGGAACGATGTTGCCTGGATCCAGTGCAAGCTGCTCGATCTGAGCGAAGAAGTTGCGTGGGTTGCGGTTCAGGATGAAGTAACCGACTGGGATCAGTGGGTAATCCTTCTGAGACCAGGTCTTGGTCAGATCGAATGGGTTCCAGCGGTAGTTCTCTGCATCCTCGAAAGGCATGATCTGAACCTTGACGTCCCAGATTGGGAAGTCGCCGTTTTCAATAGCGTTGTAGAGGTCTTCGCGCTGGTAGTCAGCGTTCTCGCCTGCAACCTTTGCTGCTTCTGCATCGGTGAAGCAATCCCAGCCCTGGCGGGTCTTGAAGTGGTACTTAACCCAAACTGGCTTACCTTCAGCGTTGATCCACTGGAAGGTGTGGGAGCCGAAGCCGTCCTGGTGGCGGGAGGTCTTAGGGGTACCGCGGTCACCCATCAGGTAGGTCACCTGGTGTGCAGATTCAGGTGCGCGGGTCCAGAAATCCCACTGCATGTCTGCATCGCGCAGACCGTTCTTGTTGAGACGCTTCTGTGAGTGGATGAAGTCCGGGAACTTCATGCCGTCACGAAGGAAGAAGGTTGGGGTGTTGTTACCCACGATGTCGTAGTTGCCCTCTTCGGTGTAGAAGCGAAGAGCGAAGCCGTGGACGTCGCGCCAGGTATCTGGGGAGCCCTGCTCACCAGCAACAGTGGAGAAGCGAACAGCCAGCGGGGTGACCTTACCAGGCTGGAACAGGTCTGCCTTGGTGTATTCGGATACGTCCTCGGTGATGTGCAGCTCACCGAAAGCGCCGTGGCCCTTTGCGTGAGGGATACGCTCTGGAACGTTCTCGCGGTTAAAGTGTGCGAGCTTTTCAATGAGGTGAATGTCATTGAGAACGTTTGGGCCCTGTGGGCCTGCGGTTGCGGAGATGTTCTCAGATGGAACTGGTGCTCCGTTGTGGCGGGTGGTGTTTCCAGAAAGCTTTGGACGCATTCCGCGATCTACGATCTGGTCTGCTGCTGACTTCTCAGACATTAGCATTCCTTCCTTTTATGAGGGTTACCTATGGATTAAGTCTGATTGATAGTCTACATCAGAATGTCGCTTCGCGCCACCAAATAATCAGCCCTTACGTAAACTGCCAGCAAAAAGACAAAAGTATGATACTTTTTGCCCACTTTGACACCCCCTACACACCTTTATGGTGACCCCGGTCTGAGCTGGTATTCTGAGCAATTGTGAAGTCAAAAGAGCGTAACGACGCCCACGTCACCGAGCTGGCCCTAGCCGCCGGCCGTGGCGATCGCGCAGCTCTCACGGATTTCATCCGGGAAACCCAAGACGATGTCTGGCGTCTCCTCGCCCACCTTGGCGGCCACGAAAACGCCGACGATTTAACCCAAGAAACCTATCTCAGGGTTATGGGCGCCCTCCCCCGCTTCGCAGCGCGCTCCTCGGCGCGCACCTGGCTCCTATCGCTTGCCCGACGTGTCTGGGTCGACAACATCCGACACGACATGGCACGCCCCCGCAAATCCATCGTCGAATACGAAGACACCGGTGCCACCGACGCGAGCAACGCAGGCATCTGGTCCGAGTGGATCGACGTGCGCACGCTTATCGACGCCCTCCCACCCGAACGCCGCGAAGCCCTCATCCTCACCCAAGTGTTGGGCTACACCTACGAAGAAGCCGCAAAAATCGCCGACGTCCGAGTCGGAACAATCCGTTCACGCGTAGCCCGCGCCAGAGCGGACCTCATTGCTGCAACAGCTACCGGTGATTCCTCAGCCGAAGATGGCAAATCCGCGCAAGGTTAGCAGATGAGCTACGTCAACGGCGTAATCCCTTAACCAGATTGCTAATTTACAGTTCTATTTTGCTGCTCGATCAAAGCGACTCTTACCCACCCTAGAATCCTTTGACCGCATCAACACTTTGTTTTTATCTAAAACTGAATCTTTAATTTTTACGCTCGCAGATGATTTTCCTCCAGCAATGGAAGTAATAACCCCGCCCCGAACGACAGCTCTTCGAGGTGCGCTTCCTCTAATCTTTCCCATATTTATCCTTAAGAGTCTTACTTATTTAAAAGTAATGGTGCATCGCCCACGACGTCTACAACCTGGGATTTCTAACTCATCTTTCCACAAACTCTACATCAGTTCTTAGTACTAGGGCGCAGGTGCAACCTCTCAAAAAACTTTCCTAGGAGTGGACCTAGTACTAGTGCGCTAACAACTAGCAATGAAAACCCAGCTCCAAATGAACACAGAAGAATAAGAAATGGTCGCTCCAACCCACCCACAAGACTTCCTGCCATCATAAAGAGCAGTAGTGCGCATATTCCTACGACGATACGAAGCGGATTAAGCATGGAAGATACAAAAATATGTTCTTTAGGAAAGATGAGAAAGCTTACAAATACTGCCGGCGCTGCAAGCATCAAGGCCGCTGCATTTCCTCCAACACTACGCAAAGCATCAGTTGCATTGGGTAGCAACAAGGCTAGGATAAAAATTCCGGCTGTTAGTGCATTCGATAAAAGTGCAGTAACCCAAATTCCCCTTTTGGGAACCTCCAATTTTACTTTTGCATTTGTGGTCATTATCTCGGAAAAAATGCGAGTGCACATGGGCGATAGGTGTCCTACTAGAGTCAGTTGGATAGCCGACCCGATGGCCCTTATTCTTGGAATCAACTGGAAGCGATAACTCTTGAGTATCTAACTCAGGCGGTGTGTGGAATTCAAGATGGTACGATTTCGCATCCGTGGGCATATGTGTTGGTAATTCAATTTCCATTGGAGCTGCTCGAAATGCGACACACACGCTACTCCACAATGATCTAAGAAGCCCTCTGTCAGGTAATTCAACCACCCAGTGATATGAAAATTTTAAAACTTGCCTGATTCCAGAAGTTTCCGCGGGCAACAAACCGATCAACAAAAAATCAGTAGATAGATTCAAAAGCAAGTCTTTTGTTCCCACATCAAATCTCACTGCAGGATCATTACTATCCCATAATGTTTTGCCCTCCCACATCCCACTTTCAATTAGGTTCGTTGCTTTTGCTAGGTTTCCCTTTTCTCTTGATATCACAAGGGCACGCATCGCATCTTCAAGTTCAGATGTTCGCTCGATGCCATTTTTCTTCAAAAACAGCATGAGGACAGCCACCATTAGTTCACCAGTTTCTTCCGAACCAAGGACAGGAATGCTCATCCCATCATTTCTCCAGACATCAAGATGACGCATCGGGCCTTTTTCAATGAACGCTAGCGGGACCATTAGTTGTCCCTTTACGTCATTAATATCGTTATAACGGCGTTCAACTTCGTTGTACGCAAGCCGTGGGTCCGGTGGAGGTTCGCAATCCATGGAGTGTCTGAGTCTCCCTCGAGCTCCTTCGGATGGATGCACACTATCAACGCGTCGGTAGACCCAGTTTTTCCACTGAAAAATGACATCCGCTAAAGCTTCGGCCGCTAGCTCCGTTGCATTTTCATGTTCTTTATCGCTAGTGCTATCAGCAGTGTTTTCCCTGCTAAAGAAACTTAAAACTTGTGGAAAATTCCACTTCACAAGCTCGACCCCCATCGCCCCTCAAAGATTAAAACCCCGCTTAAAGTGTAGCACTCAAGCGGAGTTTTTAATGGCGGGTTTTTACTTAACCAGCAGCTCAGCAATCTGAATGGTGTTCAGTGCTGCGCCCTTGCGAAGGTTATCGCCAGATACGACGAGAACCAGACCGCGGTTGTCGTCGACAGTGGAGTCCTGACGGATGCGTCCAACGAGGGATTCGTCAATGCCGGCAGCTGCAAGTGGGGTTGGGACGTCGACAAGCTCGACGCCTGAAGCGGCACCCAAGATCTCCTGCGCCTGCTCGACGGTGATTGCCTTGTCGAATTCGGCGTGAATGGTCAGCGTGTGGCCGGTGAAAACCGGCACGCGGACGCAGGTGCCTGAGACCTTGAGGTCTGGGAGGCCGAGAATCTTGCGGGATTCGTTGCGCAGCTTCTGCTCTTCGTCGGTTTCGAAGGTGCCGTCATCGACGAGGTTTCCGGCGAATGGCAGCACGTTGTAAGCGATTGGGGAAACGTAAGGTCCGACATCGCCTGCGTCAGCAGCCTGTCCATCATGGACGAACTCAACGTTGTGGTCGCCAACTGCAGCAACCTGCTTTGCCAAGGTTTCCACACCTGCAAGACCAGAACCGGAAACAGCCTGGTAAGAGGAAACGTGAAGCTTTACAAGACCAGCGGCATCGTGCAGTGGCTTCAGCACTGGCATTGCAGCCATGGTGGTGCAGTTAGGATTCGCAATAATGCCCTTGACCAGGGAATCCTTGTCGGAAGGGTTCACCTCAGAGACGATTAGTGGAACCTCGTCGTCCTTGCGCCAAGCAGAAGAGTTATCCACAACAGTCGCGCCTGCAGCAGCAAACAGTGGAGCGTACTGCTTGGAAGCGGTGCCTCCAGCAGAGAACAACGCAACGTCGATGCCCTTGAGGGACTCCTCGGTTGCCTGAGTAATGTCTTCTACCTCGATTTCCGTGCCACGGAATTCAATCTTACGGCCTGCGGAACGCGGGGAAGCAAAGAAACGAACAGTGTCAGCTGGGAAATTGCGCTCTTCCAAAAGGGTGCGCATAACCTGGCCGACCTGGCCGGTTGCACCAACAACTGCGATGGTGGTCATTGTAAAACTACTCCTTTAAAACTTTAGCGTCCGGTGCCTGCATAAACGACGGCTTCGTCTTCGCCGCCCAGCTGGAACTGCTCATGCAATGCACGTGCAGCAGCATCCAGATCATCTTCACGGATCAGCACGGAAATGCGGATCTCAGAGGTGGAAATCAATTCGATGTTCACGTTGACATCGCGCAGAGCTTCCATGAACTCTGCGGTAACACCTGGGTGAGACTTCATGCCAGCACCCACGAGGGAGACTTTGCCGACCTGGTCGTCGTAAAGCACATTGGTCCAGTTGCCCTGAACCTGAAGCTTCTTCAAGATCTCCATCGCACGGCGTCCGTCAGCGCGAGGGCAGGTGAACGTGATGTCGGTGGTGCCGTCTTCCACAGAGGAGACGTTCTGCAGAACCATGTCAATGTTGATTTCTGCATCAGCCAACGCACGGAAAACCTTGGCAGCCTCGCCTGGCTTATCGGAAATACCCAGAACGGTTACTTTGGCTTCGGACTTGTCGGTTGCGACACCGGTAAGGACTGCTTCTTCCACAGGAATATCCTCCATAGAGCCGGCAATCAAAGTGCCGGGATCATTACTATAAGACGAGCGTACGCGAAGTGGCACATTGAATGCACGAGCGTATTCAACACTGCGCAGCACCAAAATCTTGGAGCCAACAGCAGCAAGTTCCAGCATTTCTTCGAAGCTGAGCTTTTCCAGCTTCTGTGCATTAGGAACGATGCGCGGGTCAGCGGTATACACACCGTCAACGTCCGAGTAAATCTCACACACATCAGCGTTCAAAGCAGCTGCCAACGCAACTGCAGTGGTGTCAGAACCACCACGACCCAACGTGGTGACATCGCGGGTTTCTTTATTAACACCCTGAAAACCAGCAACAATGCAGATCTTGCCCTCATCGAGTGCTTCACGCACACGACCCGGTGTGACGTCAACAATGCGTGCGTTTCCGTGGCGCTCGGTGGTGAGCACACCAGCCTGAGAGCCAGTGAAAGATTGAGCTTCTGCGCCAAGGGACTCAATAGCCATGGCGACGAGAGCGTTAGAAATACGCTCACCAGCAGTCAGGAGCATATCCATTTCACGAGCTGGCGGAACGGGATTCACTGCCGCTGCAAGTTCTAGAAGTTCATCCGTGGTGTCTCCCATTGCGGAGCAGACAACCACGACATCATTTCCAGCCTTCTTGGTGGCAACGATCCGTTCAGCGACGTTTCTAATGCGTTCCGCACTCTCAAGCGAGGAACCGCCATATTTCTGTACGACCAGGGCCACCTTTGTGCACCTTTCGATCTACGTGCTGACAGTTACCCGCTCAACTCTACCTTTATAAACTGTGTCTACCTAGCCAGAGGAGTGTTTTCTTTCTGCACAGGGTTCCTGGGGCTTTAGCGGATGCGTCTCAGCCACTGGGATGCGTTCCAATAAACAGACCGTATATTGATATTCGATTTAATATTTGAGACAAAAGTGACAGGTGCTACTTCGCGAGCAACTCTTTAGTCAACTACCCTGAATCAAGTGCAAAGCAATCTGCTCGCCGTGCTTTTCGCCCTAGCATCGGCATTAACAATCGCATGGGGCACCGTGGTCAGACACCGGATCGCGCTCCGCACCCCAAAAGATGGCTCCCTAAGGAGCTCACCTTTACTCAATGCTCTGATGACACCGATGTGGTGGGCAGGCATGAGTACCGCGATGCTGGCATATTTCTTACAAACAGTAGCACTTGGTTTCGGCACCCTCTTGGTAGTGCAACCAGTGCTTGTCCTGTCGCTGATGTTCACACTGCCACTCTCAGCACGATTCAATGGCTACCGACTACGCCGAACTGAAATCTTCTGGGCTACCCTCCTCACCGTAGCCGTGGGCATCATGATCGTTTTGGGACGCCCCCTTCCCGGAAACCCCCATCCCCCACTCGATCGATGGATTCCAGTACTTTTAGTCGGCGTTGCAGTAATGGGCGGAATGTGGCTGCTTGCGGAATACGTATTAAAGAAGGACAAAGCACTCATCCTTGGCCTTGTGACAGGCGCATTGTTTGGCTACGTAGCAGTGATGTCCAAAGCCGCGGTGGATCTTTTTGTCCATCAAGGCATAACGGGACTCATCTTGAACTGGGAAGGCTACGGCCTAATCCTCACCGCATTACTTGGAACAATCGTGCAGCAGTATTCCTTTAACGCTGGCGAACTACAAAAATCGCTACCCGCCATGACCATTGCCGAACCAATTGTCGCCTTCAGTTTGGGCTACTTGGTTCTGGGCGAAAAATTCCAAGTCGTGGACTGGGAATGGATCGCCATGGGCATCGCACTCTTGGTGATGATTGTTTCCACCATTGCACTGTCTCGTACAAGCACAATGCCGGCCGGATCGAAAAGGTAAAACTCCAAAGTTCCCCCCCGAGACATGACAGCACTGGAACTGGGCGTCGAAAAGCTTTTTTAAAAGAAAACTCCCCCCGAGTTGCTACCCACACCACAAAGTTGTTGTATGCTTCACCACATGACTTCGCGTGCGAATCTACTTCTTCTTCGCCGCGGCGGGTCCCAGAGGTCTTAACACGACCGGCATCCCGTCGCGGAGTTTGGTGTTGCCGGTCGTGGACCCACCCAAAACTTTTTAAGAAGGTTGAACACAATGTCTCCTAACGATGCATTCATCTCCGCACCTGCCAAGATCGAAACCCCAGTTGGGCCTCGCAATGAAGGCCAGCCAGCATGGAATAAGCAGCGTGGCTCCTCAATGCCAGTTAACCGCTACATGCCTTTCGAGGTTGAGGTAGAAGATATTTCTCTGCCGGACCGCACTTGGCCAGATAAAAAAATCACCGTTGCACCTCAGTGGTGTGCTGTTGACCTGCGTGACGGCAACCAGGCTCTGATTGATCCGATGTCTCCTGAGCGTAAGCGCCGCATGTTTGAGCTGCTGGTTCAGATGGGATTCAAGGAAATCGAGGTCGGTTTCCCTTCAGCTTCCCAGACTGATTTTGATTTCGTTCGTGAGATCATCGAAAAGGACATGATCCCTGACGATGTCACCATTCAGGTTCTGGTTCAGGCTCGTGAGCACCTGATTCGCCGTACTTTTGAAGCTTGCGAAGGCGCAAAAAACGTTATCGTGCACTTCTACAACTCAACCTCCATCCTGCAGCGCAACGTGGTGTTCCGCATGGACAAGGTGCAGGTGAAGAAGCTGGCTACCGATGCCGCTGAACTGATCAAGACCGTCGCTCAGGATTACCCAGACACCAACTGGCGCTGGCAGTACTCCCCTGAGTCCTTCACCGGCACTGAGGTTGAGTACGCCAAGGAAGTTGTGGACGCAGTTGTTGAGGTCATGGATCCAACTCCTGAGAACCCAATGATCATCAACCTGCCTTCCACCGTTGAGATGATCACCCCTAACGTTTACGCAGACTCCATTGAATGGATGCACCGCAATCTAAACCGTCGTGATTCCATTATCCTGTCCCTGCACCCGCACAATGACCGTGGCACCGGCGTTGGCGCAGCTGAGCTGGGCTACATGGCTGGCGCTGACCGCATCGAAGGCTGCCTGTTCGGCAACGGCGAGCGCACCGGCAACGTCTGCCTGGTCACCCTGGCACTGAACATGCTGACCCAGGGCGTTGACCCTCAGCTGGACTTCACCGATATACGCCAGATCCGCAGCACCGTTGAATACTGCAACCAGCTGCGCGTTCCTGAGCGCCACCCATACGGCGGCGACCTGGTCTTCACCGCTTTCTCCGGTTCCCACCAGGACGCTGTGAACAAGGGTCTGGACGCCATGGCTGCCAAGGTTCAGCCAGGTGCTAGCTCCACTGAAGTTTCTTGGGAGCAGCTGCGCGACACCGAATGGGAGGTTCCTTACCTGCCTATCGATCCAAAGGATGTCGGTCGCGACTACGAGGCTGTTATCCGCGTGAACTCCCAGTCCGGCAAGGGCGGCGTTGCTTACATCATGAAGACCGATCACGGTCTGCAGATCCCTCGCTCCATGCAGGTTGAGTTCTCCACCGTTGTCCAGAACGTCACCGACGCTGAGGGCGGCGAGGTCAACTCCAAGGCAATGTGGGATATCTTCGCCACCGAGTACCTGGAGCGCACCGCACCAGTTGAGCAGATCGCGCTGCGCGTCGAGAACGCTCAGACCGAAAACGAGGATGCATCCATCACCGCCGAGCTCATCCACAACGGCAAGGACGTCACCGTCGATGGCCACGGCAACGGCCCACTGGCTGCTTACGCCAACGCGCTGGAGAAGCTGGGCATCGACGTTGAGATCCAGGAATACAACCAGCACGCCCGCACCTCGGGCGACGATGCAGAAGCAGCCGCCTACGTGCTGGCTGAGGTCAACGGCCGCAAGGTCTGGGGCGTCGGCATCGCTGGCTCCATCACCTACGCTTCGCTGAAGGCAGTGACCTCCGCCGTAAACCGCGCGCTGGACGTCAACCACGAGGCAGTCCTGGCTGGCGGCGTTTAAGCTTTACGACGCCTCCCCCTAGGCCCTACACACCGAAAGGTTCTGCCCTCACTCCATGTGGAGTGAGGGCAGAACCTTTTTTACTTTAGGAGTCTTTAGATCTACGTCCACGAAGAACAAAGAACACACCAGCAATAACAGCCAGTAATGCTCCACCTACCAGCCACAACACGTTGGCATCGGTAGACGCCAGAATACTAGGGCGACTCGGATCTTTCTCAGTGGTGCTGCCAGTTATATCCTCAGCTGGCGGCGTGATCGGAGGGGTAGGTACCAGCGGAGTCGTCGTGGTTTCTGTCGAAGTAGGGGGCTGTGGTGAAGTTGGGGTCGGAGTCGGATCTGGGTCTGGGTCCGGAGTCTCCTTTGTCTTGATCACCACATCACACTGCCACGCATCGCCTGTCACATTACCCACAGGCAACGTGATCAAGAACGGCTCAGAAGTTTTATAATCCTTATGCGGATTCTCAGGCGTGATCTCACGAATCAAGTACAAACCGACGGGAAGCAACTTTTGAAATTTCGCAGCTCCCGCCACATCAGTTTCTGCAGTAAAGCGCTGAGAAAATCCTCGCTCCTCTGCCTGCTTCACCGACAGGGAATTCGCTAAATTCCAACCTTCATCAGACGTGATATCCACATCATTAATCAGCAGGGCTTCAAAAGTTAGCCCAGAAATCACACCAGCAGGAATGTTCCCTGGCTGCGCATTCTGATACGGCTTATGTTTTTGCTTTTGAATTTCCAAGGAGATGCCATTAATGCAGCTCTGCGAAATAGTCTCAAAAGAAACGTCAGAAACATTGCCAGTAATTGTTCTAGCCGAAACTGGCCCAGCAAAAGCCAGCGACCCAGCCAAACCAACTGTCAACATAGACGCCATAACACGACGAGAAGAAAGGAGATTCATCGAATAGTTTCCTGTTCAAATTTCCGAGTGGACTTCTTACGACTGCGCACAAAAATCACGATGAAAACCATGATCACTGCACCGGCAACAACAAGCATCCACCAATCAAGTTTACTACCAGCTTCCTCAAACACCGCTGCCTCATTGGGGTCCATGGGGACTCGGTGGCCCGTCACCAACAACCGGTGGCTATTGATGCCGTAAGGAGTACATGTAATGACAGTAAGGAGGTCCTCCCCCTCCACGATCCGCAAAGAATCGGTCTCTTCAGGCAAGACAACACGAATGTCACTGACTTCATATTTCAAATCTTGCCCAACTGTCCTTATATATATGCTTTCACCAAGCTCGACTTCATCTAGTCGATTCAGGATCGTCGCACTAACAATTCCAGTGTGGCCCGTAAGCACCGAGTGAGTACTCTGTCCACCTACCGGCAACGATGTGCCATACAAATGGCCAATTCCCTTTTCTAGGGTTTCCTCATCAGTTCCGTGATACATCGGGAGATTCACATCAATCGTCGGAATAACTAACTGCCCCATGGCATTGCCATCCGAAAGCTGCGTTAAGTAATCGTTGTACTCAGGACTCACAGGATTCTCTGGACCATTCCACGCATCATAAAGCGGCAAATCGCCCACTCGATTGTTGTACTCAATAGCAGCCTCCAACGAAGCCTGTTGGCTTGCAAGAGGAAGAATATCGCGATCCGCACTGTAGTTTTTTGCAGCGCGAGTTTGTTCCCAGTCATTTAAAGATGACGCCACAACGGGATAAAGCATTGTCACAACACCAGCCAAAAACACCAAAACAGCAATAGACAATGCCAAAAACCGAATCGGCGAACGCCTCTGAGTTTTATGCTGACTCATTGTTCAACTTCTCCGTTTCGTTTCCGGATTGCTGCCACAATGTAAGTGCCAGCCACCAACACTGTTGCTCCAAAAATGACAGCCCACCAAGGGAATCCTGGAATATCTGGAACCACAGCAGCTGCAACAATGTCAGCTTCTGGAGTCGGCGTCACCCTCTCCGCAGTTACCAAAATCCTATGACTATTGATTCCCAACGGAGTACACGTAATCAACGTGATGAGGTCCTGCCCAGGTTCAGCCATAATCGCTTGTGTGTCATCAGGCGAGATCACCCGAGTTTCCGTGACTTCATAAGTCAACACCTGATCAAGTACCGAAACAGTAAACCGATCGCCAACCTCAGCACGATCAAGCTCATTGAAAAGCGTTGCTTCAGGCAAGCCACGGTGAGCAGTAAGCACAGACCTGGTACCTTCACCTCCCACAGGAAGTGACGTACCTTCCAAGTGGCCAATGCCATGCTTCAAGGTTTCTTCGGAAGTACCGTGATAAATGGGAAGATCGATGCCTAAGGAATCGTATTTCATACGCCCCATGAACCCATTGTCACCAACATTCAACAACTCGTTGTATACAAGCTGATCATTGCTGGACACACCATCACCGACGGCAATATTCGCACCGGCATTAAGAACTGCCCCACTAGCGAGGGCTTCATTATATTGATGCGCCAACTCAAACTGACGAGCCCGAAAAGCTGCATCATTATTGGGAGGCTGCTGAAGTTGAGACATCGCAAACGCCGTAACCTTCGACTGCTCACGTTGATTAAACCATGAGGCAGTCTGGGGATAAAGAAAGATTGCCATACCCACAACAATTAACAGGCCAGCAAGAATCTGTAACCACGGAAAGCCCCCAGAGCGACTCCTAGTTTCGCCTGGGTGCGGTGACGTTATCAACGATTCTCCTTGAAATATCAAACAATGAGCAGTGGCGGTGTCGCTTTTGTGCGCCACCGCCAACCAAAACCACTAGTGGTTCAGCCTTGGGAAAACTATGCTTCGTTACGGCGACGCAGTGCGTAAACTGCACCTGCACCAACAAGCATCAATGCAAGACCGCCAATGGTCATCATCAAAGTGCCCTGACCACCAGTGAGAGGAAGGTTTGGACCATCCTTCTTGGTGTTCTCGAAATCAACAACAAGCTTTGCAGTGGTTCCAGGGGTGATGTTCACCTTCTGAACTGGTCCTGCAACATAACCGGAAGGAGCCTTGGTTTCATACAGGCAGTAATCTTTGTTTGGATTCGCGATTTCTCCATCAGAAGAGTTTGCAATCCACAGTCCAAGTGGATTATCCGGGGTAACGTCGTTCCAACGAACAACGCCCTCAGCATCGGAAACACCGGTTGCAATTGCATCAGTCTCAGGTGCTTCTGGTGCACAGACACCATTCTCTGCGTTGTTGAATACGGCGAACTCTGCTCCAGCGAGCTTGTTAACCATTCCAGTATCGCCCTTGTTCACAGTCAGCTGTCCCCAGTAGGTGTGTGGGGTGGTGCCGCCAGGAGTGGTTCCACCGTTAAACTCAGAACCGTAACCTGGCTTGTCTGGGCCTTCGCTACCTGGGTTATCGATATCACCGGTCTCTGTTACGGCAAGAACAGTGGTGGTGAAGACAACTTCAATGGTGTCGCCAGCCTTAATTTCAGCAAGCTTCTTCTCAGTCAGTGACCAAGAAACAACACCTGCATCAATGGTGTAGTCAGTGCCTTCAACAAGTGGAGTCCCATTGAGGGAAACGGAGGTGGTACCTGCATACTCAAGCTCTGCAGGATTCAAAACATCCCAAATGGTCGCAGAGGTGTATTGCTCGCCATCATTCAGAGCGGGCACGGTCTGGCTGATTGTCCACTCAACAACGCTACCAACGGTAAGTCCCTTACCAGCCTGATCCGAATCAGAGTTGATGGTCTTAGTAGGCGCATCTACTTCCTGGTTCTTTGGGTACACGTGAACGTCGTAGAGCCAGTTCTGCTGAGCATGTGGCAGTGGGATGGAAACGTAAAACGGAGCGGTCCTACTGACAATATTTGCAGGGGCATCAGTTTCCTGAACGTAGTACAAGCCAAGGTCAAGGTTGCCGAAGGTGTACTCGCCAGCAGAGTTAGTAGTTCTAGCAGTGCCTCCATCAACGAGGCAGAAATCATTTTGAACTGCGGAAAGCTCACGAGGTGCGGCACCAGTTGGAACCTGCGCCCAATCGTTGGTGTTAGCCAAATCGATTGGCTCACAAGAATCACCGTCATTGGTACCAAGACGCCAAATGGTAAATTCAGCACCTTCAAGTGGCTGTCCACCCGGCACGGAGATCTCCTCACCGGTACCGGCGTTACCCTCCTGGCCCACGTACTTATGAACAGTTAGGGAACCATGTGTAGGTGCGCCTGGCTGATCGGGACCAACTGCTGTTGCTTGTTGTGCAGAAGCAACCTGCCCCATAGAAATGACACCAGCCACTGCGACGGCAACTGTGCCGACGGCGGCGGTGAGGCGCCTAAACGCCGATGACTTGCTAGTCATTTTTCCTCCGTATGAATTTCTTTTCCTCTGCCGCAATGCCGGCCACAAAAGGGGTAAAAAGATGTGGTTTCTTTTAGCTAAAACTGACCATGAGATGCGATCCCTGCCCCAGCTTTCACAACGCATACTTGCTAAAGCCCTCAACATCATCGCACCTTTTATTCGAAACTTATATACGAAAAACAGCCACTTATTAACTTCTTATACGGTTCTTATACAGAATTAGTTATGCTTTCAACGCCCTGGAATTCACTTTAAAAATCTTGGTGATCTACCGGTTCAAAAAGGACCCAATTAGCAGATTTCCTTAGCTCAAACTCGGTAATTTGAGCCAATTCACCTTGGATTTAAAACCCCCGCTCAAAGCCCAAGTTTTCTGCAAAATATATCAATTTCATATAATATTTTAAGTGTCAGGATTCGTTAGAATTTGACATTTTTCACCATCGTTTACTCAACTCCACCCCAATGGATAAACCTTAGAAAACCTTAGAAAACCTTAGTTTTGTGCAATTTTTTCAACCCCATTCGAGGGTAAAAATCAAATTCTTTAAGTTTTGTCAAAACTCAAAAAAGACGAGCTTAAAGCTATTTTTTCATCGAAATGCAACCATAATATCCCTGAAAAAGCATTAGGAGGAAAAAATAATTAAATTCAATGTGAAAAAGTGGTCGAAGATGCCACCCGATCAATCTTTAATTCTGCACATTCACAACTCACCACCACCTCCAGGAAGGCAGTGCCACACCCCTCACCCCAGCTCAAATCCAACCCCAAATTGACCATCCCAAAGGCCTTCCGCGCACCCACTAGAATTTGATTATTTTTACTCCTTTTCAAACGACATATTTCAATAAAAGTCCCACGTTCCCCCGCTCTGAACCTGCCAAATCTATGTGAAATTACCCACTCTAATATTCGTACAGTTATTTATTTGTCTACAAAACAAGTAGATACAGATTTCTACACGGTTTCTGACATAAAAATGCAAAGAACCCCACCTGGAAGCAACCTATTTAAAGCCACTTCCGGGTGGGGGGTTAAGTCATCTTAAAAATGACTTCGTGTGATCTACTTTTCGCGGCGACGTAGTTTATTTAGTCCGACGGCGCCAGCTCCAAGAGCTAGAACGAGCACACCGAGGATTGAGAAGAAATCTCGTCCAATTCCACCTGTCAATGGAATTACCGGTGCATCACGTTTGTCGTTGACCAACCTTCCGAGATCCCAATCCAGTCTCGCAGGATCAGCGTTACTAACCGTGAACGTAATATCTTCATCTCGAAGTTGGTAACCGGCAGGTGCCTTAGTCTCCTTCAAGACATATTCACCCCAAGCTAGACCTTCAAGTTTGAACTGCCCTGATGCTGGATCAATATCTAGCACGCCTTCACAATCTGCTGTTACGCAATCTTGGATTGCAACTGAATCAGTTCCAGGTCCCGTCAACTGCCATTCTGAGCCTTCAAGAAGCACGTCGTTCGAATCAGTCTTGAACCAAATAACAGACCCTAGCTGCTGCGTCGTCCTGTTAGTGACCGTAATCAGATGAGCGTCGGTTGCATCCAAAGGCACTGAAATTACTGCAGCAGAAAACTCTGGCTCCCCGTCCCATGAATAGGAAGGATCGTTGCTTACTGGCTGTTCAGGTCGTTCTTCAGAAAGCACTGAGCACTCAGCACCCAGGGGAATCTCATGCGTTGCATCTGCATGCCAGGTATCGCCTGCAGCAATGCCACCCCAGGTACCAGTTACAGTCTCATCATCAAGACGGCAGCTGAAATTACCCGAATACTTAAGATCCGAGTCCGCGGTTCCTTCAAGCACCTTTGTTACATCAAACTTGCCATACACACGCTTCACTGCGTTTGTGACAGTAACCTCGCCAGTTTCATCGCTAGCAATGATCGCAGAATTACTGATCCTTGGAACATCCCAGGTCCAGGAATTGTTTGGCAAACCGTCTGTAGCCTCAGGAAGCGTTTCAGTAACTGAGCATTCAGTACCAGAAGGCAAGTCTTCGCCTGCAGGATCCAGCACAGCTTCACCTGCGCCAGTTGAAGTCCAAGAACCTTCACGGACTACCTTCTCATCAAGCTTGCAGACATAAGCTCCCTTGAACTCAGTGTTCTCTCCAAAACCAGCTAGGACAGAGTCGTTGAATTCTTTGATGATTTTAAATGCACCTGTCGCGGGCTTATTCACATAGGTGCAGTCCACAGTATCGCCAGGCTCAACATCAGCAAGAGTCGTGCTTTCCGGACCAGACAGATCTACCGAACGTTTAGAACCAGTTAGTGAAGTGACTTCACATTTGCCCGACTGGAATTGGTAGCCGTCCTGCATAACTTCAGATACAAACACTGAAGATGTCTGGTCAAAGCTGGAGAACTTCATCTCCCAGGAAGCAGTACCCTCCGCATCTGTCTGCTGAACAGCCGCATTGGGGGTCACCTCAAGTGTTGAGTCCGCGGAAGCCGAAACATCCCAGCCAGCTCGAGGTTGTGGGTTTTCGCCCTGAGCATCAGTAACCTGCTTGGTCACGTTCACTGTTGCCACCAGTGGAGAATTTCGAATCACGCAGTTAACCGAATCTCCATCAGCGGGAATCACAACCGAGCCTGAGGTTCCATGTTCTTGGTCAAGCTCTATTTCAACACCGCTAATGTAAGTAACTGTGCACTGATATGCGGTGGCATAATTTGCCAGATTAGTTCCATTTGCGCCGGTTTCAGCGAAATTGAGCGTAACGTTTCGTCCCGTTGGCAACGGTCCAATGCGATCTTCTTGGATTCCCAGATCAGAACCAGTGGTTGTAGCTCGCGCCAATTGTTCAGATCCCTGATTCAGGGTCAGAGTAAATTGATCATCAGCATTGACTCGCCCACCAATTACTTCTTTTTCAATGGTGATGGTTGCGGGAGAAGAACAGCTGGCAAGGTCAGTTCCTGAATAACCACTGGTAACAACATCTTGCCGGTTATTCCAACCGGGCATCGCATAGGAACGAATCTGGCTTTCAGATCCCAGGTACGCACGGCCTGAGGAATCAAATGCAACGCCGTTGACGTTACTCATGGTTGTAAAATTATTTGATCCTGAAGTCGTGATGGATCCGCCGTTTGCAGCCTCAAAATTCTCTGCTGTCACACTGAATACTGTGGTGGTTGATCCACTACCTCGAACAACAAAGAGGTCGCCGGCAGCATTGAAAGCCATGTCACCGTTGGCGGTGGGGTTGGAAAATCTAGAAGTTTGGATCTGACCCTTGTAGGAGAATCTATTCTGAGAGGATTGCTCCGGATCGTATTCCCAAATTTTGAAAACCTGCCCACTCCCCGATGCTTGGAATCCACCAAAGTAGTATTTACCGTTACTCAGATTAACGGCACCTGCCACTAATGTTCCTTGGTAAAATCCAGGGGAATTAGCGGTGTTATAAGAGTCGCCGGTATCTGACCATCGTTCAGTTCCGGGATCAAAACTGTACATTTTTGCGGTACGTGCATTGTTTTGGCGTTCGTAGGCATAGACAGTTTGACCGAAGTCGCCAATGCCCAGTCCGTTAAAACTGGCTACGCCCGCTGCGCTGCGTCCGATATTGGTCACACTGCCATTTGTTACTTGCTGGAGCTGCCCAGTAGCGCTAATTCCGTACACGTATCCAGGTTCACAGGTCAGGCTATCACCTGCCCGCGCTGCGCGAAAAGCCATTGGTGCGCCTTGTTGGACTTCAAAGGTTCCGAAATCGTGAATGTCAACGCCATTCCATTTTGCAGAATCCTCGTCGTCGTCACCAATGGTTTGGGGGTTTTCGCCTTCAATCACCCAGGAGTACCCCTCTGGCGCCTCGACCTGGCTGAGGCGGTAGTTTTCGCCTTCTTCCAGACGTGAACCCAGTCCGGTGTCCCGGTTTTCTAAGAGAATCTCACCGGCGGTGGTGTCGATATCAAGCTGATCTTGGTCTTTTAATGCTGCGCAGATCTCATCGCAGTCTTCGATTTGATCGGCTCCTGGTCCGGATACCCATTCATCGCCGTCTCGGTGCTCAAGCTTAAAAGTTGCTCCAGGCACGAGATTTCCCTCGGTGTCTCGCACATCCCAGTGAATGTACGGAGCAGTAGGCTCTTCGCCCAAAAGGGTGTCAATTAGATCTAGGGGATTAGTGGTGGGAAGTTCGATACCATCATCGACTTTTTCTGAATCTTGCTCTGTTTCAGTATCGGTTAAATCTGGTGACGTAACCTCTTCGACATTGGTTTCCGTTTCTTCATCAGCCAAAACTGGTGCAGCTCCGGTAAGGCCAAGGCCCGCTACTAAAGCAGCGGCAGCGGCGCTCGATAGGACACGCCGGCCAAGAGGCTGTGCAGCTTTGCCCCACAATGAAACCTTCGGTGAAGTGCGCATTATCCTCCCTGGCCAAGGGGGAACCTTTACGCTCGGTTCGCGTCCCTTGTCTTTCTAATTCCTAAAGTTTTCTACCCCAGATGGGCACAGGTCTTGCTAATCGCAAGCTAGTAAACCATAGGGATATCGCCTCTGACCAGAAGGTTTCAAGGACCGTGGCAGCTTAAATCCAAGAAAAACTAGCCCTATTTAAGAGAATTCATTTATGTTTCTCACATAGATTTAATAAAGCGTGTAATTTGATTAGTTTTCTTCTTATGTATCGCTTTTAATATCTGCACCTGAGTAAATTTTCTAAGGAACTCCACTACCCCCGAATAACCCCTCACACCCCGCCCAGCCTGTCAAAATGTGTTCCCAGTCACTAAGAATTATTGTCTGGTTATTTTTATTTGAGAATGACTGTCGCTGTTATAAACCACCTTGACATTGGCCAAAAATCCAATATCTTTCAACCCTAAACATCCAACTGGTGTGCGTTGTCCGGATCGTTCCGCTGAGCAATGCTGTGAAAACTCACTAAACAACTAGAGTTGTAAAAATGAGCACCACTTCGGAATCACAAGATCGCGCCGCAAGAATCGAAGCTGAGCGCCAAGAAGCTATCGAGGCGGCTCCTTTTGTTTCCGTCACCATTCAATCAAGTGGCATCCATCCATCAACGTCACGCATGGTCACCATTGACCTTGTGACACTGTCCCCTGGTTTAGAGCCGGTGGAAACTTTTCACGCCGTGTTGGATTCCAAAACTGATCCAGGTCCTTTCCACCTCCATGGTGTGACCGAGGAAGAGTTCGCCAGCGCTAAACGTTTCGGCCAGATTCTGAAAAGTTTGGACCGACTCATCGATGGCCGTACCTTGTTGATTCACAATGCTGCGCGGAGCTGGGGCTTTATTGTTTCTGAAGCCAAGCGCGCAATGAATGATGCTGCCCGGGCGAATCGAAACAACAATCGTGGGAACCGCCGTGGTGGGCGCGGCCGCCGCAGGCAGCGCGTGGGGCACATCCCAAAGCCGCTGGTGATCGTCGATACGCTTGCATCGGCGCGTCGACAAGCAATCGCTTTGGACGACGTGCGCATCCGGGGTGTCGCACATGCCCTCGGCCTTGACGCGCCTGCAGCGGAGGCGTCGGTGGAACGCGCGCAGGTGCCACACCGCCAGTTGTGTCGCGAGGAAACGCTGCTGGTAGCCAAGCTTTTCAGCTCATTGAGGGAGTCTGGACCACTGGCAGAAATCGATCCACAATCTTTGCGCGCCGATAAATTCGGGTTGCAGCGCTCGGCCATCCGAGTGCAGGCCCAGGAAGCTACGTCAACGCTGGTAAACCCCGGAAAATATGAGCCAGGCAAGACGCTGATCGCGGGCATGGAAGTGGTTGTCGCGCCGGAAATTGAGGTAGATCCGGACATCATTATTCAGGCAAGCGTGGACGCAGATTTGGCGTATTCTGAGAAACTCACCAGGCAGACGTCGGTGGTTGTGTGCAATCAGACGCGCGATATCGACGGCAAAGCGATGCACGCGCAGCGTAAAGGAATTCCGTTGCTATCTGACGTTGCCTTCTTAGCAGCTGTTAAAAGGGTAAAAGAAGGGAAGAAAGCGGACGTCGAAAAGCACTAGTGGCGTTTGCTTAACTAGACTCGTTTTTCATGAAGCTTTCACTGCCTGCACCCCTACGCCGTTTGCGCAGCACTGCCGCCATCGTCTCAGCAAAAGTTGCGACATCCGCGTCCAAAGCGACCGGTCGCGGATCCGGTGGCATGATCGGCGGACTGGTGGCCAGCAAGGTAGACCCGGACATCATGTCCAACCTCATCAACAACCGCCCAACAGTGCTGGTCACGGGCACAAATGGCAAGTCCACCACCACCCGCATGCTGGCCGCCGCGATGCGCAGCACTTACACCGTCGCCACCAATGAAGGCGGCGACAACATGGACGCCGGCATCATTTCTGCGCTGCTCGCAGGCCGAAACGCCTCACACGTGGTCTTGGAAGTCGATGAGCTGCACGTACCCGCCGCCATCGAACGCCTCAAGCCCGACGCCCTCGTGCTGCTCAACCTTTCCCGCGACCAGCTCGACCGCGTTGGCGAAATTAACAAAATCGAACGCGTCCTCCGCGACGCCGTCCGCTCCCGCCCGGAAATGACCGTCATCGCCAACTGCGACGACGTGCTTGTCACCTCCGTGGCCTTCGACGCCGAAAACGTCATCTGGGTCGGCGCTGGCACCGGCTGGCAAGGCGAATCAGTCACCTGCCCACGCACCGAATCCCGCATCCTCCACGACGGACGTCACTGGAGCGCCGAGAAGACGCTTCTCGACGGCCGCACCTTCGCACGTCCCACCCCCTCATGGGAGGTCGAGGGTGATGCCATCCATTCACCATCCGGCGACCTCACTTTGGATCTCAACCTCCCAGGTCAGGCCAACCGTGGCAACGCGGCACAAGCAATCGCAGCCTCCACCGTATTTAATGTGCCCGTTTCCTCCGCACTGCCCGCAGTCAACTCCGTCAACAACGTTGCTGGACGCTATTCCACCATCACTGTCGGTGAACACAAGGTCCACCTCCTGCTCGCCAAAAACCCAGCAGGCTGGCAAGAAGCCCTCTCCATGGTTGATCGCACAGCTGATGGCTTAGTCATCGTCGTCAATGGCCAGGTTGCCGACGGCGAAGACCTCTCCTGGCTTTGGGACGTCCGCTTCGAAGACTTCGAAAACCTCTCCGTTAAAGCCTCCGGCGAGCGCGGCACCGACCTGGCAGTCCGCCTCACCTACGCCGAAATCGACCACGAGCTCATCTCCAACCCCGTCGACGCCATCGCAGCCTGCCCTCCCGGCCGCATCGAAGTCCTCGCCAACTACACCGCATTCCGAGACCTCAAAAAGGCTCTGGAGAAAGGGACCGAACAATAATGACCACCCTCAACATCGGCCTCATCCTCCCCGACGTACTCGGAACTTACGGCGACGACGGCAACGCACTAGTCCTGCGCCAACGCGCACGCATGCGTGGCATTAATGCTGAAATCCAGCGCGTCACCCTCGACGACGCCGTCCCCTCCAACCTCGACCTCTACTGCCTCGGCGGCGGCGAAGACACCGCACAGATCCTTGCCACCGAACACCTCACCAAAGACGGCGGCCTCCAAACCGCAGCCGCCGCAGGCCGCCCCATCTTCGCAGTCTGCGCAGGTCTCCAGGTACTCGGCGACTCCTTCCGCGCCGCCGGCCGCGTCATCGACGGCCTTGGGCTTATCGACGCCACCACCGTCTCTTTACAAAAACGAGCCATCGGAGAAGTCGAAACGACACCAACCCGCGCCGGATTCACCGCCGAGCTGACCGAACGACTCACCGGCTTTGAAAACCACATGGGTGCCACCCTGTTGGGTCCCGACGCCGAACCACTTGGACGAGTCGTCCGCGGTGAAGGCAACACCGATGTCTGGGCAGCCTCCGAAAACACCGATGACCAACGCCAACAATTCGCCGAAGGCGCCGTCCAAGGCAGCATCATCGCCACCTACATGCACGGCCCCGCACTCGCCCGAAACCCCCAACTCGCCGACCTCATGCTCGCAAAAGCAATGGGTGTCGCGCTGAAAGACCTGGAGCCTTTGGACATCGACGTCATCGACCGCCTCCGCGCCGAACGCCTGGCCTAGTTTTTCTTGAGTTCCGGGTTTCCTCTCATTGAGGGAACCCGGTTTCTCTTTGTTGCCACAAGGTGAGTTAGTCTTCCGGGTGGCCTAGCTTCCCGTCCCACCCCGCAGTAACCGGAGGAGCTACATTCTGTGTCTGCCACTTACTGCCCGGTGACGCCACCAGCCACTTCCCGTCATACCCCTTGAACCAGACTTCAGGGCACCACCAGTTTCAGCTGACTTTCTCCGCGGATCCGCAATCCTCTTACTGAGCTCACCCACCAGCCATTCCAGAGGTCCACGACGGAAAAGCAAGCTCCACAGACCAGAAATAATCAGCACTCCCAAAATCTGGATCGCCAGTGCCAAGTTGAGCTCCTGATCTGTGGAATAATCACCGATCGCATAGAAGTGCAGAAAAGCCATGTGACAGACATAGAGCGTCAAGGTCATAGAACCAGCTGCAGCCAGAGGCCACAACAATCTCGGGAAGACTCGGCATATCAGCAAAGTTGCGCCGAGAACCGACACCGCCACACCGGTACTCAACAGCAGCGAGAAAAAGGTGTTGGTGTGCGGCCCCGCGACAGTAAGCCACCAGAATGAGGAAGTCGGCAGATCCTCACCAGGTCCTTCTGTTAGGAAAGCCTCCACCATTTCTTGAGTAATCCGCACCTCAGAGTAGAGCATGCCCTCATATCCGCCCAGGAAATTAACCGCCATACGAGACATCAGCCAGCCAGATACTGCAGCAAACGCGCCGAAGCCAAACAACCCCAGTTGCACCTGAATCCGGTTCAATTGCATCCGTCCAAGAGCCAACCCCACAAGCATGTAGGCGGACCAGGTCGTTACCGGATAAGTTCCGGTGAACAACAAAGTTCCCAACACATCTGCGGGATTGGAGATTAAATCCGCAGGTACAGGGCTGAGAATGCGTTCATACGGCTCCGCTGACCGCACGAAGTACTGTGCGATCGGCCCAGCAAGCATGATTAGTAATGCCCAGGTGCAGAGAGTTCGTTTACGAACTCCAAGGAAAAGACTGGCCAGCAGAAAAAGTACCGCGTAGTACGGCAAGATATTGAACACTGGAGGATCCAGCCAAAGATTAGACAACAAACCGATGAAGAGAATCAGCAGTGCGCGGACGAAGAGCTGCACACGAGCATTGATCCGACGCTCCGGGCGTAGCCCCTTGGATCCACCGGTGGACAGCGCAATTCCCACCCCTGCCAACACCGCGAACAAGGCTGCGGCATTTCCTGCGGTCATCATCCACAGGACGGTGACTCGCTCGGCCTCCTCATTCCATGGATCGAGGGTGTGCACCGAAAACATTCCGAACAGGGCCAAACCACGTGCAACATTGATACCAATGATCCTCCCCTTGCTCCACTGCCGTTCGGCACCGTATTCTTCCTCCGCCCGATAGGTACCCACTGCGGTGGTGCCGAACTTGATCGGCTGGGCTTCATCGCCATGACCAGTCCATACCGAACGTTCTTCACTCCAGCCAGAATGAGGTCGAACATCTACCGGAAGGTCTCCTTCCAGGACTCGCACCTGTTTCTCTTCCAAATGGCTCGTCATTGATCTTCACCTTCCATAACTAGGGTTTCCTGCCCGGTTTCTGCTCTACCGGCGTTACTGGATGTGCTGCCGAGATAACGCACGGGGTTACCTGCCCACTCACTGTTATCAGGGAGGGCTTCCTGACGTTGCACCAATGACCCCGTCCTCACTGTCGTGCACTCCCCGATCACAGCACCCGGAAGAACAAAACTGTTGGGCCCCAACGTCGCACCATCCTCCAAGACGACGGGTTCCATGGACATGACGCGGTCATGAAAAAGATGGGTCTGCAGCACAGTGCCACGGTTGACGGAAGCGAGGTCTGAGATTCTGATGAGATCAAATTCTGGAAGCCACCAGGTCTCACACCACACGCTCCGACCGATCTTCACGCCCAGACAGCGGTGCCACAGATTGAGCATCGGAGTGCCCAGACTCATCCGGACGAATCCAGGAATTGCGAGGGACTCGATGAAGACATCAGCGAGCTCCCCGCGCCACACCAGTGAACTGAACAGCGGCACGCTACGTTCCCGGAATCTGCCTACGAGCAGCCATTTAGCGATCAGCGCAACCAACGCGGCAAGAGATCCTGAAGCCACCAGCACCGGCCACGACCACAAAGACGCGAACATCAGAGAATCAAGTTGAGTCTCCCCACCCAGCCAGTAGTACATGTAGATGGAGGTGAGGATGTACACACTCAGTAGATCCATCCAGTTACTGATCATCGCTGGGATAATTCGGCAGAGTTCAACCCCCGCCCGCAGCACCTTCCTCTGAAATGGCGGCTTATATGTCAGGCTGTCCTCGCCCTTGACTCGTTGCCGGGTGATCTGCATCGGATGTCGTCCCAACCACGAGCTTCCAGCTTCCGGATGGTACGGTGCCGTGGACAGCACCGCCATCAAGGCTCCGTCGGACACATCACGGTCCGGGCCAACAATTGCTGAATTACCGACGAAGCTGCCTTCACCAATCACTGTTGTGCCAACATGCAACCAGCCCCGACACATCCGTGTGGAATTAGCCAGCGCATGGTCAGCCAGAAAACTGCCACTTCGGATCCAGGTTAGGTGCGGGATCGTCTCCACAGTGGAGATCTCAACGTCTTTGCCTACCCGGGCGCCTAGCAAGCGGAACCACAGCGGAGTGAAACTGGAAGCATAGATTGGATACGTGGAAATCAGCGTGCGCTGCATCAGGGTGTGCGTGAGCCAAACCGCAAATCCGGTAAAACTGCGCTGTGGGAAATATCCAGGCCGAATGAACACAGACAGTATCCGAATAACTATCACCACGCCCAGAAGCCAGGTGAACACCATGAGAATAGTGAAAACAGGCACCCACACTATCAGGATTGGGAACACCAGTTCATAGAACTCTAGACGGGAGACAAATGGGAAAACCAGCATGAACCCCGGAACTAGCGCCGCCACCTGAAGTATTCGAAGCACCAGCAGACCACCACCGTAAGTCAGTCCAGAACGAAGCCTACCCATCACCGGAGTTTCCCGGGTGTTGCTTGGGGTGGTCGCAGGCCAGGTTTCACCTGCTGGCCCTTGATAGGTCATCGGAGAGCCACTCCACGTTTCAGGGCCCTCGATGTCACGGTCCACGTTGGTGCCTGGCAGGATCTCCGCCCCCGGTGCGATTCGCACCCCAGGTTGGATGATGCTGCGTGCACCGACACGTACATTTTCTCCGATCGTGATGGTGTCCACAATTAGAGTGTCACCATCAATCCAGTACCCTTCCAGATCCGCTTCAAACTCGACCGTCGCTCCTTTCTCGATGGTCAGCAGTCCAGTGACCGAAGGAGAATGGGAGAGGCTGGTATTCCGTCCCACTTTCGTTCCCAAAAGACGGTGCATCATCGGCGCGAGGGGTGTGCCGTTCAGGTTCTCCAACTGCATGAAAGTCAGAGTGCGTTGCGACGCCCATAGCCTCAGGTGCGTCCATCCGCCGCGCCGGTAACGACCCGCCTTCATCCGGAATGTCAGCGGACGAGTGATCAGAGCCGTAATCATCACCTTGCCAGGCAATGAATACAGCACCAGCCAGGCAATCAACAGCGGGAATCCGGAGATTCCAGGAACCCAGCCTGCATCGAAGAACCGTTCCAAGAGCCACACCACAATTAGGACGCCAGTGACGTAGCGCAGCGCATTAATCAGGTAGAGGAATAACACCCAAAAGCCCTGGAACAGAACTCCTATCCGCGGGATACGCTTTGGCATCGGTCGTTCCTCAGAATCCGACACCAGGCTCTCCAGGTAGTGCGACATCCTTCCCAGGAAAGGATTCTGGTAAAGCTCACCGATCTCCGCCCCGGGGTGGGTCTCGCGGATACGGGCAGCCAATCGAGCCACTGCGACAGAACCACCGCCGAGTTCGAAGAAGTTGGAGTCTGAGGTCAGCGACACCGGACCAAGCTGCTCTACCCAAAGTTCACCGAGGGCAGCGTAACGCTCCGGAAGCCCACCAGTGTCCTGTTGGGTAGCCAAAGGCCAAGGCAGGGCTTTGCGGTCCACCTTGCCGGAGGTCTTCATGGGTAGCTCATCGAGAACGCACAATAAAGGAACAACACCTTTGGGCATCTTCTCTGCGACTAACTTACGGGCCTGCTGCAGGTCGATTGCATCTGGATCTGCACCAGAAAGATATCCCACCAGCACATCGTTACCGGACTCGGTGGTGCGCACCGCAGCTGCGGCAGCATCGACACCAGGGATGTCGTTAAGGTAGCCATCCACCTCGCCCAGCTCCAGACGCCGACCACCGATCTTGATCTGGTCGTCGACCCGTCCAGCGAAGATGAGCCCCTCTGGCTCGGCTTTTACCAGGTCGCCGGTGTGATAGGAACGGTTCCACCCTAAGGCTGGCAGAGCCCTGTAGGATTCCCGGTCCTTCTCTTCATCGAGATAGCGGCCGAGGCCAATACCTCCGACAACCAGCTCACCCGTTTCACCCCAGTTCACCGGAATGCCGTCCTCATTGACCACCGCGAGTTCCCAGCCAACGATGGGACGACCGATCCGCACCGGCGGTTCCGGAGTCATCAGCTGACCGCTGACGATCACTGTGGTCTCGGTTGGCCCGTAGGTGTTCCACAGTTCTCTACCTGGCACGAAGAGCTTTTCGATCAATGGGAGCGGGCATGCCTCCCCCCCAAAGATCAGTAGTCGAACCGCGGTGAGGGAATCGGGATCCCACATCGCCGCGAGTGTTGGCACGGTAGACACCGCGGTGATTTTCTCATCGACAATCCACTGTCCTAGTTCTTCTCCGGAGCGCACAAGATCACGCGGAGCCGCCACCAGTGTGGAGCCGTTACGCCAGGCGAGCCACATTTCTTCACAAGAGGCATCGAAGGCTACCGAGAGTCCTCCCATGACTCGGTCTTGTGGTCCCAGCGGTGCATCAACCAGGTAAAGCAGCCGTTCCGATTCGACTAACGCAGCAGCGGAGCGGTGCGTGATGGCGACACCTTTTGGCTTACCTGTGGTTCCAGATGTGAAGATTATCCAGGCATCATCATCTAGGGTGGCACGACTGTGATCAGTGTTAGGTTCATGACGGCGGACATCGATGCTAAGGCTTAGACCGTAGACTACCGCGACATCCGCTTCCTCCCACACCGTCTGAGCTCTGGAATCAGATTCATCCCAGTCCACAGGTACATAAGCTGCACCGGCGTAGAGGGTGGCCAAAATTGCGACGTAAAGATCGACAGTTCCGGAGGGGACCCGGATTCCTACTCGATCTCCACGCCCAACCCCTGCGGAGCGGAGCCTGCTCACCTCCACCTCAATCGTGTCACGTAGCTCTGAGTAGGTTAAGGTGCCGTTGGTGCCTTCCAGTCCACGAACTTCCGGGTACATTGCAACGGTGGCATCAACAATGTCAATCAGAGTGCACTCCGGCGGAGGAGCCTCCACGCCATAGACCGCATACTTCGGATGGTCCTGAGTGCTCATGATTCCCTCGCCGCGATCGCAACCAGAGCGTTTTGTCGGAATCCGAGGCCACGAGGAGCACTTTGGTAGGAGTTCCCTGCCCGGTCACCCTGGGTAATTGAACATCCAACAGGAAAAGTTGCGAATGCTTGTGACATTAGTATGCTGTAATAATTAAGCTGTGCTGGCAACGTATAGACTCTGCGATGTCGCGATATAGGACTACTGAATCTATTCATAATGTTGAACCTTCCAACGGCCAAGCTCTCACAAGGATCCCAGACCGTATTTGGATTATCTAATGAAGCGAGTAACACCTGCCAGCAGTATTGCTACCGGCAAGACTTGAGCAATACTTTATCGCCCTCAAATCCATCAACACTAGGCTTCAGCTGCAGAAATAGTCCGCTTTACCCTAAATCTAAGGTTCCCACCCAACCCAGGAACCCGAATTAAAGGGCCACAAAATCTTCTGAAAGTACTGCTATCCAGCAGGAAAGCTAATCCACCCCGAAATCCCGCTCATTTTCGGGTCGTTTTTTCGCTTTTCAGGTCAAATAATCTGTTCCCCCCGAACTTATCTAATCACTGAGTTAAGATCAGAAGAATATCAGCATTCTTTCTACTTTATTTCAGTTAACAAAACTTCTTGAAGGATCGCCGCGTGTGGCAACGTGAAATGATCGTATTCGGCCGGGAAATCCGTATGCACACGGGCAAATCCATGATTTCGATACCACTGCGCCCCCTCAGTTGCTGCTTCAATAGCATTGAAGGGTTCCGCAGGGTCAGTACCGTCATCACGTTGCCCGGTTACCCAGTACAAGGGCATCCGCTCACGCAGTGAAGCGGCAACATCCAGTCGGTTTCGTTCCGGCGCTCCCCCACCGCCGAGGAGGATCGCGCCACCGGTGACAGACTCTGCGCTGTATGGAATGAGACCGTAGCTAATTAACTCTGCCCCACCGGAATATCCCATCCACCACACCGACTCAGCGTCCAAGCCATACTCTGCACTGATCTGTGCCACGAGTGAATTCAACCAGTCAACATTCTCTTCCAAATTCCTCCACCAGGTCATTGAACGCTCGTCTGGTGTACGGGGTACCAGCGTGATCATATTGTAGGTTTCAGCCACAAGAGCCAGACAGGCGCTCAATCCCTCTGGGGACAGATACTCCTCAGCTCCGTCCCCATGCAAGCGAACAAGCAAACCCACCGGCTCAGTAAAATCGACTCCCCGGGTAAACAGATGGTAATTGCTGCGGTCATGCCATTCACCGAACGACCGCCCCAGAGCCACCCCCTCAGCCTCAACGTAATCTTCTGTGTCCCAAGGGTTGGTGTACCACGACGTCTCCTCTTCATCCTTGCTGAAAATGCTAAAGAGACCACTCGAAGTTGAATGCATCACCGGATCAGCAGTCGCCAGAGGATCACCAGCTGGGATTCCGTAAGCAGTACAGTCAGCCGCGGAATCAAAACCGTCGTCTTCAGAGACGACAAATGGGATCACCAGCGCAACCAATGCCAGAACGGTCACAATGACCAGGACGGAAAGAGTTCGGACAGATCTCTTCGGTCGCCTCAACTTTTCTTCCCCAATCCACACAGAAAAATACCTTCAAATTTAGCACGGTTGCTATTCCACGGCATTTCACATCTAGATCTCCAATAGACATGGCTTTCCTGCTCTGGAGTAGTTCGTTGATCTGGAGGTGCAGAGGGCGGAGAGTTTCTCCTTACATATCGAAGCTACCGTGGGTTTTCCTTCGATTCGACTATCTCGGATCGGCAAGTGCACCACCACGATCCACCACCGGAGACTAGCCATCAATACAAAAGAGTCCCTGCGATTCTGGACTTAACTTCCGTCAACGGTCACCGCGCCGAACTGCTGGCTCAGTTTTCCATCTTCCGGGTTTTCTAGTTTGAGGAAACTCGGGTATTTCTTATGGTCCGAACACAACAGGTCGGACTTCCCCATTCAAACCGTCCGTTCTGAGCCGAAGCCTGCCCTGTTTTGTACCCCGTGTGCAATAAGGCGAACTACCTCGTCGATCCGACTGCTCCGCGACGAAGCTCGCCCTGTTAAGTTCGCCCGGCCAAAACAAGGCAAACTATCCCATCAAACTGACCGCATCCGGCCGAAGCCTGCCCTGTTTCGTACACCCCGTGCACAACAGGGCGAACTCCCCCATCAAACCGTCCATTCCGGGAGGAAGCCCGCCTTGTTTGGATCACCCGCGTACATAACTAGGCAAACTTCCCTCACCAAACCGACCGTTCCAGGCAGAAACCCGCCCACTTTCGCACACCCGCGAAACAGCGAAACACCCCCAGCAAACCAGAAAACAGAAAAACTAGATCTGCAGGCGGCCGCTCAATGCTCGGGAGAGAGTGAGTTCGTCGACGAATTCGAGGTCGCCGCCTAGTGGCATTCCGGATGCGAGGCGGGAAATTACCAGATCTGGGAAGTCTTTGAGGAGGCGGCCGAGGTATGAGGCGGTGGCTTCGCCTTCGGTGTTGGGGTCTGTTGCGAGGATGACTTCGCGGACGGTGGGGGTGGCGTCGAAAAGCTTATTTTCAGGAGTGGAATCCGCGAGCTCACGGTCTGGCAGGACGCCGCCGATGCGCTGCAGGAGCGTGGAAATGTTGAGTTCGCGGGGGCCGATGTTGGCCAGCGGGTCGAGGGCGCCGCCGAGGACGTGGTAGCGGCCGGAGAATTCGCCGGTGCGCTCGATAACTTGGATGTCTTTTGGTTCTTCGACGACACAGATTGTTCCGCCGTCACGTCCGGAGTCGGAGCAGATGCGACAGACTTCTTCGCGGGAAATGTTGCAGCAGATGCGGCAGAATTGGACGCCATCACGCACGCCTCCGAGGGCTTCCTGAAGGCGGGTGATATCGGTAGGATCTACGTTGAGCAGGTGAAATGCGATGCGTTGGGCGCTTTTGGGGCCGACGCCGGGGAGACGAGAAAGTTCGTCGATGAGATCCTGGAGTGGGCCTTCAAACACGTCTTACACTACCTATCTGGACTAAAAATTGGACAAGGAACAGTATCGCATACATGACAAAAGCCGGGTTCATCGAGAACCCGGCCCTGCGTTTAGCAACTAATTAGAAGAGGCCACCCATGTCCTGGGATAGTGGGCCCATCTTCTCTTCAGCAACGTTTGCAACCTTGTTGTGAGCGTCCTTGAATGCGCCAAGCAGGAGGTCCTGCAAGGTTTCGACATCTTCAGGGTCAACAACCTTTGGGTCAACGGTCACCGCGGAGACCTCGCCGTTGCCGGCCATAGTGACGGTAACCAGGCCGTTTCCTGCATTTCCGACAACGGTGGTTGCCAGGATTTCCTGCTGAGCGGCCTGTAGTTGAGCCTGCATCTGCTGAGCTTGGGCGAGGATCTGGGACATATCTGGCTGGGTCATGAGAATGGCTCCTAAGAAGTTTGTTGGTTTCTTCGCTCGATCCTACCGACGTCATCGCGAACCCGCCCCTTACTTTTGGCAGGTTCGCTCTCGGCTTACAAACGAGTCTTACAAAGGTTTCGCGCCGAGTTCCTGAGCAAGCAGTTCCATCGCGATGGTTTTCGCATCACGACGATCCATTTCACCTGGCTCTTCGTCTGCTTCGCGGATCAGCTGCTCTTCTTCAGATAGCTGGCTGACCTCCGGCTCAGGCGCAACTGCTGGAACTGGCTCCGTCGCAGGCTCAGGAGCTGGTTGCTCAACGGGAGGCGCTGGCTGTTGCTGGAGTCCTTGGCCGCGGTCGGGGAAACCCTCGTCAGCTGGGTATCCATAGGGGTCCGGTGGCAGGTCAGGTTCTGGTGGCAGCGGAACACCCCGCTCGAAGGGCTCGGAGCTGCCCTGGCGATGCTGACGTTGTTGCGCTGCATTTGCCGCGGCTTGTTCGACGCGTTCCTTCCACGCTGGTTTCGCAGAACCCGCAGCCGGAGCAGCAGGAGTAGCCGGAACCACCGGAGCAGGCGGAGGCGTTGGAGTCTGTGCCTCAGGTGCTGGCCCACCGATTTTTACCGGTTGCCCCCATCCCGAAGTTTCAGCCGAACTCTCAGGCTCCTCTGGCTCGGTGGGCACGGATTCTTGCTTAGGCGTCTGAGGCTGCGCAGGCGCACTTGGAGTGGCTGGTTTGGAGTCGTAGTTGGGGTTCCACGTGCTCTTTTGCACAGCAGGCTGGGCGGTAAATCCAGCTTCGGCTGGGTTCGTGCCCACAATGCATTCGACCTTGAGCTGCAGACCAGTTTCCTCAGCCAACACCTTGACCAAAATTCCGTTGTGATCAGCAGCGTTCAAACGCGCAGCCAACGCCCCGGTGCTGTGCCCGAGCACGAGGGTATCGCCTCGCAGTCCCAAAACTCGCGCTTCGGTCAGCATGATTGAGGTGCGCACACTTTGTTTTTCCACAATGTTTCGCAGCTCTGACCAGCGGCTTCGAATGGTTTCGAGGGGATCACTGCTTGCAGGCTGCTTTTCGACGCTCGCCTCCCGCACTTCCACCACTGGTTCCCTGGCGGGTTCCGGTTCCGGCGCGGGCTGAGGTGCAGGTTCAGCCGCTGGCGTTGGTTCAGGCGTTGGTGCAAGAGACTGTTCGCGCACTGGCTCGGGCGCAGGCGTTGGTGCAGGAGCTGGAGCCGCCTTCTTCTGTCCATACTCCCGTGCTTTCGCGCGGGCAGCAGCAATACCAGTGAGACCACCCGGAGTAGCTGCAGGCGCAGCGTCAGTCGAACTACTGACCGCTGGACCTGCCACGGTATTGCTTGCCAGGAGCAGTCGGGCGCAGAGGATTTCCAGAAGGAGGCGCGGTGAGGTGGCACCACGCATGTCGTCGAGTCCGGAGTTCACCATGGAGGCCAGGTTGGCGAGCTCGTTGCCTTTGAACAGGGTGGATTGTTCGATGAGGGCGTCGGCGCGGTCGGTGGGGGCGTCGACAAGCCCGAGGTTTAGTGCTTCTGGGACGGCTTGGAGGACCATCAAGTCGCGGAGGCGGTCGAGGAGGTCGATGGTGAAACGTCGCGGTTCGAGGCCTTCTTCGATGACGTTATCGATCGTGGTGAACATGCTTGCGTTGTCTTTAGATGCAAGGGCATGGATCGAATCGTCGATAAGCGTGAAGCTTGTGACACCGAGCAGCGGCAAGGCGCGCTCATAGGTCAAGCCCTCTGGGCCCGAGCCGGCGATGAGCTGGTCGAGGATGGAGAGGCTGTCGCGGGGGCTGCCGCCGCCGGCGCGGATGACCAGTGGGTAGACGGAATCGTCGACGTGGACGCCTTCGCCATCGACCGCATTTTTCAGCACTTTGCGCATATCGCCTGGGGTGAGCAGGCGGAACGGGTAATTGTGCGTGCGGGAACGGATCGTACCGATCATTTTGTCCGGCTCGGTGGTGGCGAAGATGAAAATCAGGTGCGCTGGTGGCTCTTCAACGATTTTCAGCAAGGCGTTGAAGCCTTGGGTACTGATCATGTGGGCTTCGTCGATGATGAACACGCGGTAGCGAGATTCCGCCGGGGCGTAGTTCGCGCGTTCGCGCAGTTCACGCATGTCATCGACACCATTGTTACTGGCGGCGTCGAGCTCAGTGACATCAAGGGTTCCAGGGCCACCCGGGGCCAGCGCTACGCAAGAATTACACACCCCACACGGCGTGGAAGTTGGGCCTTCCACGCAGTTGAGGGACCGGGCAAGGATGCGTGCCGACGACGTCTTGCCACAACCACGCGGACCCGAAAAAAGGTACGCATGGTTGATGCGCCCGCTATCCAAAGCTGCGGACAGAGGGTCAGTCACTTGCGACTGCCCAACTAGTTCACCAAAACTTGCCGGTCGATACTTGCTATACAAAGCCACGGAATTGAGCCTACCGTCTTAACGTTTCAGATCCAGAAGATCGACTTCTTGCTCCGCCATTCGTTCGAACATGACGTCGCTGCCCTCGTTGAGAGCGATGGCAAACTCTTCCTCCGTGAGCAGGATCAACTGCAGAGGCAACGTCAATCGGGCTAGATCGCCAGCCTCGTCGGGTGCTTCCACATTTACTTGACCTGCTTCTTCACGAACATACGGAATCTCCGGGCCCCAAATGCGGGGATCCGCCAAAATTCCGTGCACCACAGAAAAACCCTCTTGGGGAAGATTCGCCATGATACCCACACCAGGCAGGATCTGACCTGGTTGGGCATGCATGGGAGTGACACTGGAATCGGGGGCGGATTTGAAGGAGAGAGAGGCGTCGAGAAGCATTGTTGCAGCAGCGCCGACGGCGCGCCCAGGCACGGACACGTCGGCCCTGGCCAGGCTCAAAATCTCACTTCGCACATCGACGGTTTCCGCGCCTGTCTCGGTGACCAGGCCCGTGTTGACGCGCCCGAAGTCGACGGAACACGCAATTGACTCATCATCAAGCGTGTAACCCGCCACTTTAAACGCGCCAACCTGGTGAAACTCCGGCTGACCCGGCAGCAAACGGTTAATCCAATGTGCAGTTTCCGCGGTATTCACTCTAGCTAGCGTAGTGCTCCGCAGCTGCCAGCAAAACACACGTAGCCACGCCATCCATGGCAACCTCAAGTTCCTCAACAGGAGGCAGAGAAGGCGCCAAACGGAGATTTTTGTTCTCTGGATCCTGATGCAATGGGAAGGACGAACCCGCACCCGTCAACGCGATGCCGGCTTCCTTAGCCAACTCAGCCACGCGAGACGCCGTACCAGGAACCACATCAAGGGAAATGAAGTAGCCGCCCGCAGGGACAGTCCACTGCGCGACACCGTACTCAGCAAGGCGAGAATCCAGAATCTCCAGAACCTTGTTGAACTTCGGAGCCAACGACGCAGCATGCTTACGCATCACCGCGCGCACTCCCTCAGCATCGCCAAAGTAACGCGCATGAGCCAACTGATTGACCTTGTTAGGGCCAATGCCACGGATACCCGCATGACCGGAGTACCACTTACGGTTCTTCGCAGAAGTCATGAAGAAGGACACGCCCGCACCCGCGAGAGTGATCTTCGAAGTAGAAGTGAACGCCCAGAAACGGTTCGGGTTACCCGCCGCCTCACCAAGCCCAACGATGTCGATGACCTCAGGGAACTCATCAGTCAACGTATGAACGGCGTAAGCGTTATCCCACACCACGCGGAAGTCCGGCGCCGCAGTTTCCATCGTGCTCAGACGCTTTGCGACGTCCTCCGACACCGTGAAACCAGTCGGGTTAGAAAATACCGGCACAACCCACATGCCCTTAACCTGAGGATCCTTCACCAATTCCTCAACAGCATCCATATCAGGGCCGTCTTCATTCATTGGCACAGAAATCATCTCAAAGCCGAAACGCTCCGTGATGGAGAAATGGCGATCATAGCCCGGAACAGGGCAAATCCACTTAACGGTCTCTTCCTTCGACCAAGGCTGAACCGAATCATTGTTACCGAAAATGTACGACCAGCTGATCACATCAAACATGATGTTCAAGCTCGAAGCATCCCCCGCCAAGACCTGCTCCACAGGAACACCCAGCAAATCCGCCCAAATCTGACGAATATCAACAATGCCATCCAGCCCGCCATAGTTACGGACATCAGTACCATCCGCAGCCTTGAAATCGCCCTTACCAGGCAACGCCAACAGCTCATCAGCGAAATCCAACTGCTCCGACGAAGGCTTACCGCGAGTAAGATCCAGCTTCAGATTTTTTGACTTGAGCTCATCAAACTTGCGTTTAATGTCCTCGTGGAACAGACCAATTCGCTCTGCATCAAAATCCTGCAGCGAAACTGAACTCATAACTGCGTACCTCCGCATGTGGTGGCAAAATAGACGGACCAAAAAAAGGGCACAAAAAAAGAGTAGTGACCTCAAGCCACTACTCTAGACGTTTTAGGGGACCCCGCGCACCCGTCAGAGCTCGCTGACCCTTGCTGCATTCCTGCCCTGGGGGAGTTCACAAGATAAACGCCGCACGGGATCCTTCGCATAACTCTAGCTGAACCGCCCCAGAAAACGCCAACTGCGAGCGGATTTGAGTTTCTAAACGACTTTTGTGTAATCTAATCCCCAGAACAAAGCAGCCATGTGTTGCAGCCGTTCTAGCTGGAGGATTCGACTAGCGGCCTATGTCGCTCGCCTGGAACGCGGGTTGGGAGCAATCCCTCAGGGGTTCAAATCCCCTATCCTCCGCAAACCAAACCAGCTTCTCACTTCGGTGGGAAGCTGGTTTTTTCATGTATTGGGGATTCTCTTTGGTGGTTAAGGGACAAAATGTGTGCTTTTCTCTGGTGAGTCCCTGCAAGCCCAAACCAGGTGACCAATGAACGCCGAATTTCACTGCCGTCGGTCATATGGGATGGTTTTGAGGTCTGGAAACCGTCCCATATGACCGAGAATCTCTCAGTTAGGGGCTCTTCGGCCACTTGGTTTGCCCCATCGCCGGTAATTCTCGTCCAGTAGTCGGGATGATCGATAAGTACAGCCCCAGAAGTAGCGATTCGCCCAGGCCGTGTTCGTTTCGAACCAAGACTGCCGATTTCCCACCCCTCGCTTGGCCTTAAACGAACACATTCACGCGCCAATACTGCAGTTTGGAACCAAGGACCCAAATCCCAACCGCCGTTTGGCCTAGATATGCAGCCCCGCCGAATCTAGCCCAAAATTCCCAATTGAAGGATTCGAAAGTGACCCTTCAGAATCGCTCCTGAGCTACCAACATCACAGCACCCATACAAATACCCTCCTCGAGCATTCGACCCGTTAAATCGCCCCAACTAAATTAAATAGTGACTTGAGAAACAAAGCTCCATTATGCCAAACCAGCACAACCTCGGAACTTCCCCACTCAAATGGCAGGACACGCGCCTTACGTACAGAAATTCCCACAACCCCATACAGCCAAGAGGTCAATTGGCAAAAATCTAGAAAAATCTACCCAGTAAGCATTCAGGAACCATTCAGAATCTTTTCTTAGCATGTCTCTATCAGCGTAAACGTCCGAACATGAAAGGCTAGAAAAGCCATGGCTGAGCAGTTGCGTCAATTTGAAGGCAGGGTCCTCCCTAATCAATCCGAGGACTTGGAAGATCAGGGTTTGGGATTTGACCTGGGAACCGTTTTCTCCCGCAGGAAGGTTTTGGGATTCATCGGTGTTGGTGGAGCAGGTGTGGCACTTGCTGCTTGTTCACCTTCTGGTTCTTCCGCGGCATCGAGCACCTCAAGCGCGTCCAGCAGCGCAGCTGCAACCACCAGTGCAGCGGCTGAGACTTTGACTGAGATGAAGTCGGAGACTGCTGGTCCGTACCCGGGCGATGGTTCAAATGGTCCGGACGTTTTGGAGGTCTCCGGTGTGGAGCGCCAGGACATCACCAAGTCGATTGATTCTGACACGGTGGCAGAGGGTGTGCCACTGACGTTGACCATGACCATTTTGGATATGAACAACAACAATCAGCCGATGGAGGGTGCTGCGGTTTACATTTGGCACTGTGATGCGCCGGGTCGTTACTCGATGTATGACGATGAGCTGCTGGAGGAGACTTACCTTCGTGGTGTGCAGATCACCGATAAGTATGGTCAGGTCACTTTCGATACCATCTTCCCAGGTTGCTACGCGGGTCGTTGGGTGCACATTCACTTTGAGGTTTTCCCTGATCGAGACAGCATCACGGATTCCACGAACAACATTTTGACGTCGCAGATTGCGCTCGATGAGGCTTCTGCAGCATCTGTGTATGCACTTGATGTGTACGGAGATTCCTTGACCAACTTGAATGACATTTCTCTGGATACAGACAATGTCTTTTCCGATGGTTGGGATCAGCAGATGGCTAACCTTACGGGCGATGCAACCAGCGGTTTCATTGCCTCGATTGATGTGCCGATTGATCCAACCACTGAGCAGGATCAGTCGATGAACATGCCAAGTGGAGGCCAGGGAGGCCCCGGTGGACAAGGAGGACCAGGTGGCATGACCCCTCCAGATGGCATGGCTCCACCTCAGAATGCTCAGTAGATAAACGGCTCCCGGCTGAGGGTTGTGGGATCGAAGATTTCCAACAATTGGGGTGCGGAATTTACCCCTTCGTAGCCGAGCGATGATGCGAGGCGGGAGAAAATGGTGTGGAGGGGGGCGTCGATAAGCATTTCTTTAAGCGTAACTGCCCCGTCGCGTTTGGCGAGGCGCTGGCCGTGGGCGTTGAGCACGAGTGGCACGTGGATGTATTCGGGCGCGGGGGTGCCCAGCAGCGAGCCGAGGTAGGCTTGGCGGGCGGCGGAATCAAGTAGGTCGTCGCCGCGTACTACCTGGTCAACGCCTTGAAACGCGTCATCGACGACGACAGCTAAGTTGTACGCCCATCCGGGTTCCTGCCCGCCGCGGAGCAGAATGAAATCATCCACGGGGCCGGTTTGTGGGCCACGAAGTCGATCATAAAAATCAAACGAGGTCACCTGCGCGCGCAGGCGGATGGCGGGGTGCCGGTTTTGCGCAGCCAAGGTTGCACGCTTTTCGACGCGTTCCTCCTCCTTCAATTCCCTACACGTTCCCGGATACACTCCCGGAGCCACATGGGGTGCCCGCGAGGCTTCTTGGATGTCCCGGCGCGAGCAATAACATTCGTAGGTGTCTAGTTTTTCAAGGGCTGCGCGGTAGGCGTCGTAGCGTGTGGATTGGTAGAGGACGTCGCCATCCCAGTCGAGACCCAGGGCGGATAGGTCTGCGAGTTGGCTTTCGGCGGATTCCTTGGATGAGCGTTGTTCATCGATGTCTTCGACCCGCATGAGGAATTTTTTTCCTTCGGACCTGGCAAACAGCCAGGCCAGCAGTGCTGTGCGGAGGTTGCCAAAGTGAAGGTCGCCGCTTGGTGATGGTGCGTATCGTCCTGCCATGTTTCTAGATTAGATGTTCACTTGCCGCCATGTTTCGGATGGGTTCTCCTGAACGGTGGAGATGATCACTCCGGGATAGTTGAGGAGGTTTTCAGGGGTGATGCCTTCAAGTACCAAAAGCGGTGGGGTTCGAAGGGTGGCGCTGGCAATTTTCAGTTTGTTGATCTGCGAAGTACTCCAGGGGTGTCCGCCGTTTTTCAAGCGTTGTTTCCCGGTGTTGTTCAGACCAACTTGTTCCAGTGCTTGCTCAATTTCTTCCACGGTGGCATCCGGCACTCGCAAACCAACCAGGCGCGATACTGAACCACGGCTTAAGTGGTGGTGTGCTGAGGCGATTCCGATGAGGGCGCGTCGTTGTTTCAAAGGAAGCTGCGAAAGCCTTTGACCGTTGACTATTGCATCTGTGCCTTCCTCCATTGCAGACAACGAGGTGACCCATTTTCTCGTCGCATCTGCAGAGCCGTGGAGGTAGATCCGTTCTCCAGGAAGGGCGGAAATACCTTTGACATAGACACCGGGGATTCCTTCTGTTGCTTGCAACCCGGGTAGTTTTTGTTGGGAGTGTTTAAATTCTGAGCCTCGTTGCAGAAGTGGAATCAGGATGCGTGTCGCGGCTTTATAATTTTGGCGATATTCCACCACGCGGCCAAGTTCTGCAACTGGAGTGGCAAGAACGCCAAGAAGCATCATTATTCCCGCAACCTCACTTACTTCCAGGTGGCCAGAAATCACAATGCTGACAGTGCCAAGCGAGGCTGCCATGGCCATCAATGCGCGGCTAAAACCGGTGGCCCAGGAACGTCTTACAGCAGCTATCACCACTCGGTCGGAATCTCGGGTGACTGCATTGAGCTCACGGTCTATTGCTCCTGTTGCGTGCAGTAATTCTCCAGCCATGACAGAATCTGCGATCCGCGCAGCCATGCGTCCACGTTTTTTGCGTAGTTCACGTGCTCTTTTCAAAGTCCACCGCGCCACCACCGGCAGCACGGCTACACACATGAGCAGTGGCACAGCCACCGCTATTCCTGTGCGGAGATCTTGGATAAACAACGCCACCAGCACAATCGCAATCAACGGCAGCCCGGTGACCATCGGAACAATGCCCAAAGCCACCCAATTGCGCACCGCGGTGAGATCATTGCTGGCTCGGGTGACAGTCACGCCCAACGAGGCCGTATTTCCAGGCACCAGCGCAGCACCCACCAATTCACGACGCACCTCATGCACATAATGCTGGCCTAGATCTTCTGCCACTACTTTTTGAATCCACTGCGCCACCCCCAAACCCAACGTGGTAGCAAGCAGCAATCCAACAAGTGCTCGGTTTCCCTCAAGTATGGCGGCTACGCTCAACGACACCATGATCGCCAGCAGTGCCTGCAGCACACCAAGTACACCTAGGGCAATGAGCAAAAGTCTGCGACGAGCACGCCATAACCTAGGCATGATCCGTTAGCACCGCTGTGACGATCTCCGGGTTGGTGAGATCAAAAGTGGGCACCACTGGAACTTCAAGCACAGTGGCGGCTTCCACGGTGGCCAGCGGCGAAGCCGTCATCACTCCCGAGGCCGCAGCCACATGAAGCCCCGCCGCCTGCAGCTCCTGCACACCGGCCTTCGCGCCCAAGGCATCAACAGCGGAGAACACCACATGATCCACGCTCTCCTGGAACACTTGATCGCGCAACAGCCGCGAGGTTTCGCCCTGATAAATTCCGTCCGCGATTTCCACGATCACGGTATCGGCACCAGAATCAGCCAGCACATTAATCATGTTGACGCTCAGCGCACGAATCTCCGCGAAATTCAGCTTGAACGTGGTTGGGTAGCCAAAGTCGGTGAAATCAATAACGCTGTGAGCACCAGCATCGTGATAAATCATGCGGTCATTTCCAGCACCAGTGCCCGTGATCTTTCCAGCCGCCACCTTCTGCCCCGCCGCAGCCAAACCATTGACCAAGCAGGCAAGCGTGGTGGATTTTCCAGAGTTCATCGACGTTCCCAGCACCGCGATCACCTGCGCACGCTTGTTGGGAGCCTCCACTTTCAAAGGATTATCAAAAGCCGCAAAGTCGCGCACATTCACCGTTCCGCGCGCATTGGTGAGCAATCCCAACGGTTCAATCTCTGTGGGTTCATCCACCCGATCGTGCAGCGCCGTCACCGTTCCCGCGATGCCACCAGCCGCCACCAAATGGCATGGCCCCAAATCCTCCGGTACATGCGCTAAAAACTGATCCGCCGCATACCGGTGTCCATACGCCAACATCACCAACGCACCCTCAAACAAAATGGCCTTGCGCGACTCCGGCGTCTCCACCCGCTTGTGATTATTAATCGCCGTCACCCGCGCAATCACCACATCGCCCGCCTGCGGCGTGCCGGCTGTTTCCAACCAAAAATCAGAAGGACGCTTATCGACGCCCACCGCCACCAAACGCGTCGTATAGCTCGCCTGAAAACGAGCAGGCAACGCGATCGCCGTGGAGTGCAGTACTGGGTGTTCAAGAGCAATGGTCATGAGGAGGGACCTTTCTAGGAGGAAGTGTCTGGCCGATTGGCTAACAATCTCTAGTTAAATCCCGCCTCATGAAACCACGATGAAACCAACATGAGAGTTTTTTCATCCACGTTTTCTGGCTATGGTTGTGGACGTGCAAAATCAATCACACACCCCAGAAACCCAGCCTCAACCTGGGCAGGGCGCAGCCAAGAAAACCCCCGTTGCGTCCGGAAACTCCACGTTCATTCACATTCAGCCAAGCTTGTACCCCATTTTGCTGGCGCTGTTTGTTGCAGTCTTTCTAATTTCAAATATCACCGCAACCAAGGGCGTAGAAATCGGCCCGTTGGTGACAGACGGTGCGTTCTTCCTCTTCCCCATCTCATATGTGTTGGGCGATGTTCTAGCCGAATGTTACGGCTTCAAATCCACTCGTCGTGCCATTCTTACTGGTTTTGGCATCACGATGCTCGCGGCGCTGTCTTTCTACATTTCCATCTGGCTGCCTGGCGCAAGTTTCTGGGAAGGCCAAGAAGCTTTCGAAGCAACGCTCGGCCTTGTTCCACAGATCATCGTGGCATCACTGGCGGGCTATATTGTGGGGCAGCTGCTCAACGCCAAAGTTCTGGTGGCTATCAAAAAGCGCACGGGTGAAAAGTCCCTGTGGGCGCGCCTGATTGGCTCCACCGTTGTCGGAGAATTTGTCGATACCCTGCTGTTTTGCGCCATCGCAGCGCCAGTGATCGGTATTGCCACCGCCCCGGATTTCATCAACTACGTTGTGGTGGGCTTCGTGTGGAAAACCCTTCTAGAGGTCATCCTCATGCCCATCACCTACGCAGTCATTAGGTGGGTGAAACGCCGCGAAGGTTATGAAACCTTCGACGCGTAGTACCGGCCTAAGAATTCTTCCTTGAATTCGTAGTACGTGCCATCATCGATGCTGGCACGAATCTTATCCACCAAGGTGATCATGAAGTACAGATTGTGCATGGTGCACAGCGTGCCGGCCAAAAATTCCTTCGCTTTGAGCAGGTGATGAATGTACGCGCGGGAGTAGTTCTCGCTGGCGTATCCGCCGACTTCCTCATCGATTCCCTTGAAGTCACGCTTGAAACGCGCACCGGTCAAATTCATGCGTCCATCAAGCGTGTAGACACCGCCGCGTCGACCCAAACGAGTCGGCGCCACGCAGTCAAAGGTGTCCGCACCGGCTTCGACAGCCACGAACAGATCGTCCGGCTCGGAAATGCCCAGCAGGTGACGTGGCTTGTCCTCGGGCAGCTCATCGCACACCCAGCCCACGATGGTGCCCAGGTTTTCCTTCTCTAGGGCGCCACCGATGCCGAAACCGCCGAAGCCGCGACGGCCTTCGTCGGCGGCCTGGCGATCCAGGTCCAACAGGCCTTTTACTGCTTGTCGACGCAAATCCTCGAACTGCGCCCCCTGCACCACTCCCCATAGGGATTGAAGTGGTTTATCCACACGTTCCTGAGTCAAACGTTCATGCTCCAGGAGGCAGCGCTGTGCCCACCTGCGGGTACGTTCCACAGATTCCACCTGGTAGTCATAGGTATCAACCAAGGTGGTCAGTTCATCAAAAGCAAAGATGATGTCTGCGCCCAATTGGTGCTGAATCTGCATGGAGACTTCTGGGGTGAATCGGTGCTTTGAGCCATCGATAACAGATTTGAAATCCACGCCGTCTTCGTCGACAAGCGCCATGCGCTCTTTTTTAGCCGCCTTGATATCGTTGCGCGTCAAGTTGGTGGTGTCCATGGCCAGCACCTTTTTAAAGCCGGAGCCCAGGCTCATGACCTGGAATCCTCCGGAGTCGGTGTAGGTGGGGCCGTGCCAGTTCTCAAAGGCAGACACACCGCCAGCCTCATCCACGATGTCTGGGCCAGGCTGCAGATACAGGTGGTAGGCGTTGGACAAAATAGCCTGTGCGCCGGTCTCCCGAATCTGCTCAGGGGTAAGGGTTTTCACCGTGGCTTTGGTAGCCACAGGAATGAAAGCAGGGGTGGCAATATCACCGTGAGGTGTGTGGATTACACCTGTACGACCATGCTTGCCGGGGGCGTCATCGGCAAGCTTGTTGTTGAGGGTGAATGAAAGATCTGACATAGGTGCCAAGTCTAACGTGCAGCCTGCTTCTCCTCCCATTCCTTCTCCAGGGCGGTGCCTTCAATGTCCAAACTTGGCAGAATTCGATCCAGCCACTTAGGCATCCACCACGTTGCCTTGCCCATCAGGAACATCGATGCCGGGACCAGACCCATGCGGATGAAGAAGGCGTCAAAGAATACGCCCGCACCCAATGCGAAACCGAAGATCTTAATAAACGGCAGTGGCTGATCAATAAACGCCACGAACACAGCAATCATGATCAGTGCTGCTGCTGTGACCACACGGGACCCCTGCGTGAAGCCTTCAATAACTGACTGCTCAACTGGGGAGTACTTGGAACCAGGCTGTCCCTTGCCACCGTGGTGGGTGTAGTGCTCGCGCATGCGAGTCACCAGGAACACCTGATAATCCATGGCCAAACCGAAGGTCACGCCGATGAGGAAGATCGGCATGAAGGAAATCAGCGGACCTGGAGTGTTCACAAATCCACCGAAGCCCTCCTGCCAGAACAGCACAGTCGCACCGAAGGCCGCACCCACAGACAACAAGAAGCCAAGGCCAGCAACCAGCGGAACAAGCAGGGAACGGAACACCAGAATGAGGAGGAAAATAGCCAAACCAACAACCACAGCGAGGTAAACCGGCATTGCGTCTTCCAGCTGCTCAGTAATGTCCAACTGAACCGCCGTGAACCCAGTGGTACCCAGTTCAGTTCCCGTAACATCCTCAATCTGAGCTTCCTGCGCACGCAGCACGTGCATCAACTCAGGGGTCTCTTTATCCGCAGGTCCGGTGTATGGAGTCACGAGAATCTGCGCCGCAGTGAAATCATCATTGACGCTGATGATCTGCGCATTCTTCACATCGATGTTGGAATTGTAGGTCTGGGTGACATACATATAGGTAGCAAAACGAGCCGCCTGCTCCCGATCAAACTCGCCCTCTTCAGGCTCCTGTGCCTCAATGAGGGGCTGCAAAGCTGTGGAATCAGCATTGACCTCATGCGTATCGACGATGACCAAGAACGGCGCATTAACGCCCGCGCCAAAGCCCTCTGCCATCAAATCAGCCGACTGACGCTGAGTGGTATCAATATTAGAGGTGGAGTCAGAAGGCAGTGACAACTGCAGGTTCATTGCAGGAATGGTCAAGGCACCAAGACCCAAGACCACCACTGCCACCACAAGACCCGGTGCTTTCTGTACAAGCTTGACCCATGAGCGACCCTTGGAACGACGATTAAGCGCTTGCTCCCACGTCTGCTTTGGCGTTGGGTTTCCACCAATTCCAGGGATCTTGCCCTTGAACGCATGACCACCAAACACACCCAACAGCGCCGGGATAAACGTCAACGCAATGAGCACAGCCACGAACACCGTAAACGCCGCAGAAATACCCATGGCCGTGAGGAATCCGATATCCGCAATGATGAGGGCCACCAGCGCGATAATCACCGTTGCGCCAGCAAACACCACCGCACTACCAGCCGTACCCACCGCCATTCCGGCAGCATCGGCACGTGGCATGCGCTTATACTCCGCACGGTACCTAGACAAAATGAACAGCGCGTAGTCGATGCCCACAGCCAGACCAATCATCACTGCGAGCACTGGAGTCACATTGTTGAGATCAGTAAACGCCGTGGCCAGCACGATGGCCAGCGCACCGATGCCCACGCCGATCACCGCGGTAATCAAAGGCAAGCCTGCAGCAATCAAAGAACCGAAGGTGAAAATCAACACGATGAACGCGATGCCAATACCGATGATCTCACTGGTGGTTTCAATCTGAATTGGATCACCGAAAGCAGGTCCACCGGCTTCCACCCGGACACCTAAATCTTCACCGATCTGCATTGCTTCGTTGATCACATCGCGGTGTTTTTGCTCCACATATTCTGCGGCCGAAACATCAATGTTGAAAGAGGTGTAGCCAATGGTTTTGTCTTCGCTCAACACCGCCAGGTTGGCAGCATCCTTTGCAGCTGTTTCCTCCGGAAGCCCCATGCTGGTCATCTGCTCGATGACCATTTCTTTCAGAGCAGGAGACACCTCAACTGGGTTGCCGAAACGCTCTCCCCCACCAAAATCAGGCAAATTGTCCTCAATGTAATCAACGACTGCATCCATCGCAGTCATCATCGAAGGATCATCAAGCGTGGTTCCTTCCGGGGATTGGAAAACCACGTTAACTCCGGCGGCCGTCACCGGGTTCGTCTGATCAGGGAAATTTTCAACCAGAGAAACAGTGGCATCAATCGAAGGGGTGTCTTCAATAGTGAAAGAGTTACTGAACCCCTTCTGCATCGTCAGGGCCAGACCACCAACAATGGCCAAAATAAGTAGCCATGCCGAAATCACAATCCACTTGCGATTATAGGACCATCGCCCCAACCTGAATAGCAATTTCGCCACGGGGTTGCTTCTCCTCTTGAATGAGCTATTTTTTAACGCCCCACTAACTTACCTGCGGTTGCTGTGAATCCGAGAAAATCTCCTAGATCCGACGCTTCTTCCACGCGATCACAGAACCAATCACGCCAACAATCAAAGTGACAATATAAATGATCATCGAAATTGTGGTGGCGTTATAAAGATCGAAAAAATCTGGCTGGAACTCACTTGAGTAAATGGACGGCTCATACATTGTCCATCCAAAATCGAAGGAAGTCCGTAACTCAAGCTTCATGAAAATTCCGGAAATCGACATGAGCGTCAACGGAAAGAACACCCAAAACCACGGAAACACCCGCTCCTCTGTGGATTGTTTTCGTAACAAAGAAACGCCGACCAAAGCGGTCACAGCGGTCGCAAAGAAAAGTGCAAGGTTCATGACCACAGAGTAGAGCAATTCATCGATACTTATTGGTCAAGAATGCGAAGAACCGGTTCTCAGCAGTACCTGAGAACCGGTTCTTACTTTGGCGGTGGCGGGGGGATTTGAACCCCCGGTTGGGGATTACCCAACATTCGCTTTCGAGGCGAACACCTTCGGCCGCTCGGACACGCCACCGCCGATTAGTCTATCGGAATGGTTGCGCGCCAAACAAATCCAGAGTTCGGCTTCTAATCCTGAACAAGTACGGGATTAGTCGTCTTTCTTGAACGCACCCAGAACCTTGTTAGCTGCGTCCTTTACCTTTTCACCGGCATTTTCAGCAGCATCCTTGATGTCTGCCTTAGCCTGATCCGCACGGCCCTCATCAGCTAGGGACTCGTTATCAGTTGCCTCGCCGAATCCTTCTTTAGCCTTACCTGTGAGGTCCTCTGCCTTGTTGGAAAAATCGCTCATGTGGTGCTCCTCTCCTACTTCTTGTTGAGGTTTTTGTGACCCCCACCATAGGAGCGAGTCTTTGCAAAAGCTCGCCCCGCCCTGAAATTGATATAAATCCGTTACCTGTGAAGTTCGAAAAATTCGGTCATCAAGGCAGCACATTCAGGCTCGAGGATTCCTCCACTGACTTCCACTTTGTGCAACACCGCGGGGTCTCGAACCACGTCAAATACAGATCCACAGGCGCCGGTTCGGGGCTCAAATGCTCCGAATACGATGCGTCCGATTCGAGCACCCACCAAGGCGCCGGCGCACATACTGCAGGGCTCCAAGGTGACCACCGCGGTGCAGTCACTCAGCCGCCAGCCGTCGGAAAAACGGCGGGCGGCTCGTCGTAAAGCAATAATTTCGGCGTGGGCCGTGGGATCGCGGTCTGCTTCTCGACGGTTCGTTGCGGTCGCCAGGATCTCCCCGGTCGGCGCGTAAATGACGGCGCCAACGGGAACGTCCCCCTCAGGGGTTTGGCGAGCAATATCCAAAGCATGGCGCATGCGGCGCTCATCGTCTTCGATGCGCGCCTGCACAGGTAAAACGCCCACTAGTCGAATCCCACCACCCGAGCCAGATCATTATCAAAACCGAGTTCTTCCGCGATGCGCAGCAATTGTTCGGAAGGATCCAAATCCATGTCATCGCAAATCACGGAAAGAACCTCCTCAGACAGCCCCAAATCCGCCAAAATATCGAAATCACCTTCTGGCCATGGATCGATGTCGTCCAAATCATCAGGGTTGATATCTGGAAGATCCGCATCGAGTTCATCCATCACCGCGGCGGCGAAATCATCGTCGACAGCCATCGGCGCATCCGAAAGGAAAAGGAATACCCTACTTGGGGTGGGACGCACCATCACAAAATATTCATCATCAACGCACAACAGCGCAAACGCCGGCCCCTCGCTACGCAGCGAGCGAACCGCATTAATAGAGGTAGAGAGCTTGGAGAAGTGATCCTCAAACTCGCGTACCTGCCATTTACCTTCAACTAAGGTAGCCGTAACTGCAAAGCTCAGGCCATCCTCTTCAGTGTTCATAGAGATAACCGTAGTAGGTATGTGCCACACTTGTCAGGTGACTACCAAAGACATTTCCCGCCCAGTATGCATCCTGGGCCTCGGCCTCATCGGCGGATCCCTCCTCCGCGACCTCCATGCAGCCAACCACTCCGTCTTCGGCTACAACCGCTCACGCTCCGGCGCTAAATCAGCCGTCGACGAAGGCTTCGACGTTTCCGCCGATCTTGAAGCAACCCTCCAGCGTGCAGCCGCCGAAGATGCGCTCATCGTCCTCGCGGTCCCCATGACCGCAATCGATTCGCTTCTCGACGCCATCCACACCCACGCACCAAACAACGGCTTCACCGACGTCGTATCCGTAAAAACCGCCGTCTACGATGCAGTAAAAGCCCGCAACATGCAACACCGCTATGTGGGATCCCACCCCATGGCAGGCACCGCCAACTCCGGCTGGAGCGCATCCATGGACGGACTGTTCAAACGAGCAGTATGGGTGGTCACCTTCGACCAGCTTTTCGACGGCACCGACATCAACTCCACCTGGATCAGCATCTGGAAAGACGTCGTCCAAATGGCACTCGCCGTGGGCGCTGAAGTTGTCCCATCCCGAGTTGGCCCACACGATGCAGCAGCAGCACGAGTGTCTCATTTAACACACATCCTGGCTGAAACCCTCGCCATCGTCGGTGACAACGGTGGCGCACTGTCTCTCTCTTTGGCCGCTGGCAGCTACCGCGACTCCACCCGCGTTGCAGGCACCGACCCAGGACTCGTCCGCGCCATGTGTGAAAGCAATGCCGGCCCACTGGTCAAAGCCCTCGACGAAGCACTGGCGATCCTCCACGAAGCCCGCGAAGGCCTCACCGCAGAACAGCCAAACATCGAGCAACTTGCCGACAACGGCTACCGATCCCGCATCCGCTACGAAGCCCGCTCCGGCCAGCGACGCGCCAAAGAATCCGTTAGCCCTACCATCACCTCATCCAGGCCAGTGCTCCGTCTCCACCCGGGCACACCAAACTGGGAGAAGCAGCTCATCCACGCTGAAACCCTCGGCGCACGGATCGAAGTGTTCTAGTTTTATCGGCTGATGATTCTCAGGCGATTCCTAATATGAATTCGACACCAAGATTTCTTAATTTTGGCCACCATTTTGCCGAAATCTTGGTGTCGAACGTGCACAAAGTACACACCGGCGCACGCGAAAACCCCAGGCTGACTTTTTAATCAACCTGGGGTTTTATTTGTGCGCCCGGAGGGATTCGAACCCCCAACCTTCTGATCCGTAGTTAGATGCTCTATCCGTTGAGCTACGGGCGCAGTGCAGATTTTTTACCGTGTGGCGTTCTCTGCAACGACGATTACTTTACACAGCTTCAGAAAGAACAACAAACCCGCAGTTCAACGCCATTTACGTTGACTGCGGGCCTGTTAACTTTTAAAGCATGATGCCAAAGAGTGGGATCGCTACGAAGTAGGTGGAGATCGAAATGAGGATGACTGCGATGATGTTCAGCCACAGACCACCCTTGACCATTTCGCCGATCTTAATGTAGCCGGAGCCGAATGCAATCGCGTTTGGAGGCGTTGCCACTGGAAGCATGAACGCACAGGTTGCGGACAGTGCGACTGGGATGGTCAGCAGCAGAACATTCTGCTCGCCACCTGCGGTCAGTCCGATACCTACGGCGACGCCACCCATGATTGGCAGGAAGGTTGCCGCTGTTGCGGTGTTGGAGGTGAACTCGGTCAGGAACAACACCAGTACAGCAATGGCGAAGATGAGAAGGAAGATTGGAAAGGCATCAAGTCCCTTAGCTAGTTCACCGATCCATAGGGAAAGTCCCGTGCTGGTAAACATCGCAGAAAGTGAAAGCCCGCCACCAAAAAGCAAGAGAACATCCCATGGAAGTTCGCCTGCAGTACGCCAATCAAGAATGCGTTCGCCGGTTTTAAAGTTAGCGGGAACGATAAACATCAGCAGGCCGGCAGCGATGCCAATGAGGGAGTCATTGATAGAGAGCTGGGAACCGGTCCAATCTAGAATTAATGGAATGAAGACCCAAGCCAGTGCAGCTGCAGCAAAAATAACACCCACTGTGACCTGAGGTGCAGTCCACGGCCCCATTTCAGCGATTTCACGTTTGATCAGTTCACGTCCGCCAGGGATTTCTTTCATTTCTGGCTTGAACACGGTGGTCAACACAAGCCACGCGATGATGGTGAAGACGACAGCAATTGGTACACCCAGAATCATCCACTGACCAAATCCGATGTGGATATCATGCGATTCAGACATATACGCAGCAAGCAAGGCATTGGGTGGCGTGCCAATTAAGGTGCCGAGTGAACCGATGGAAGCAGAATAAGCAATGGACAGCATGAGTCCAGTGGCGAATTTCTTTTGGTTTTTCATTCCGCCCACAGTCTCAGCGGTCAGTGCTAGTACCGACATACCGATCGGTAACATAACCACGGCCGTTGCAGTGTTAGACACCCACATGGACAAAAATCCAGTTGCCACCATAAAACCCAAGACCAATTGCTTTGGCTTAGTACCAACAGCTAGCACGACCGCTAGAGCCATGCGTCGGTGTAGGTTCCATTTCTGCAGGCCAAGTGCCATGAGAAAGCCGCCCAAGAAGAGGAAGATCGTAGGGTTGGCATACGGAGCTGCTGCCTTCCCAAAGTCCACAACCTGGAAAGCAGGGAATGCAACCAACGGGATAAGTGCGGTTGCTGCTAGTGGGATTGCTTCTGTCATCCACCACACTGCCATCAAGATTGTGACTGCAGCAGTAAGACGCATCGCGTTGTTGGTGTATTCAGTTTCTGGATCGACGCCACTGGATTGCATGACGGTTTCCACGGAGTTCGAGGGGAAGAGAAGATAGACCAGGGCGGCTAGGACGAGGCCGGCAATGATGCCGGTTGCTTGTCGACGCCACTCTCGCCTGTCTCCAACGACCATTACTTCGCCCGGTGATTCTGCCGAGCCTTCTTTAATGTCAGGTGTGCTCATTGCTGAACAATCCTTTTCTGTAATTCACTCCCTTGCTTAAAGAAGGGATGGATTTTCTCACATACTCAGCCCGGTCATCAATGACCATGTAAGCCAACGAGGGAATATTAACGTTCGCAGTGCGAATTGGTAGAAAGATCACGTTCAGCCCCTCCCCCGTCAATCATCACACCTTTTTAATGGATTGGCCTGACCACTAGTTTCTTGGCGGTAGGTAAAGGTTACTAAGTTTTGCATTACACCCGTCCCACCCCAATGTGCAATGGTTACGCGAAGTAAAATTTTTTGAACTTTGCTCCAAATTTGATGATTAACCGCGACAGAGAAACTTCATAGAAATGCCGAAGCTGGCAGGCTTGCCAATACGGTTAAGGACTGGGAGTGGACGTCGAAAAGCAAAAATCTTTTAGATTCCGAGCACCAACTTGGCAATTGCAAAGTAGATGATCAAACCTGTTGCATCACAGAAGGTTGAAATAAAAGGATTAGAGAACACCGCTGGGTCCGCTCCGATCGCCTTGGCAATAATTGGCATTACTCCGCCAACTGATGCGGCCATCGTGCACACCGCCAACAATGTCAGACCGATGACAGTGCCTACGGGCATGCCGTAAACAAGCGATGCGATCACAAATCCAACGGCACCCAACAATGCCCCGAGCATGAGGCCGACTCGGATTTCTCTGCCCAAGACGCGGAAGACATCTGATTTTCGGACGTCACCCAATGCGAGCGCACGGGTCACGGTTGTTGCAGCTTGGTTTCCGGTGTTTCCGCCAGTACCAGTGAGCAAAGGAATGAACAATGCCAGTACCACGGCTTCAACCAAGGTGGCTTCGAAAATATCAAGAACTTGAACCGTCAAAATTGCTGACACTGCCAAAACCAGAAGCCATACGATGCGGGACTTCACCAGTTTCCGAATCGGCGTGGATAGATACGGCTGCTGGAGAGGTTCCGAACCACCACTGCGAGCGGAGTCCTCAGAGTCGGCTTGCTCCACGATGTCTTGCGCATCATCGAAGGTCAGCACTCCTAAGAGCATGTTCGATTCATCCACAACGGGCATCGCAACGAGGTCCAACTGCAGGAACCAGCGGGCGGTTTCTTCAATATCCGCGGACGCCAACACCGAAACAGGACGCACCATGATTTCCGAGACTTTTAGAGTGGGATCTGCGATGAACAGCTTTCGCAACGACACCACGCCCATCACTTGGCGAGCACGGTTCACAATAGGTAAGGCATAAATCGTCTCAGCCTCAGCAGCATGATTGCGCACAAAATCTAAGACTTCGGCGACGGACATGTCGTCGAAAAGCAATAAAACCTGGGGCGACATCCAACGTCCAACCGACCCCTTTGCGTAACCCAGGACCAGCTCCGTGACCTGCTTTTCCTGCGGATCGAGACTGCGAAGCAACTCGTCAGCGATCGACGCCGGCAGCTCATCAAGCAGTGAAACGCGGTCATCAGGGTCAAGGTCAGCGAAATAATCCAGCACTTCCGCATCCTGAAAAGCACCAATGAGATCAGCCTGGAGGCGCGGACCAAGAGCATCGAAGACCAACAACGATCGATCTTTACTGAGCAGACGCAGCAGCACCGCGCCTTTAGTTATAGAAGTTCGCTCAACCTGATCAATAACCTCTTGGATCGGCATCGCTTCCAACGTTGCAGCGACGTCCCTCGCCTCGCCCAGTTCCAACTCTTTCATGTCACATACCTCTCCCCTCAACAGGCCCGATTTCAGGCGCATCTGAGCCTATCAGGGGAAATACGAGATTATGGAAAATCAAACTTAGGTCCGTACTTGAGGTTTGTATCCATGAAAACGACATTTAGTCCACTGGACAGTCAACGAATAATTCGGAGACGATAAACTTTAAGCTAGAAGTGCGCACAGAAAGCGACTCATCCAGGCCTACCACCGAAGACATGTCTGCTTCGACCCACATCCTGTCCAGCGTCATAGATAAGATACTTCTGACATAATTCAGTGATCAGCAATTTACCTCACTACTGAGGGAAGCACTCGCGCTTTCAGACTCAGCCCATGTTAAACAACTACGCGAAGCTGTAATACGACTACAGGATGCCGTGCTGAGGGGCTAGTTTTCCATGCTATTTCAACACGCTTACCCCCATCACACTCGGCAGCGTTAGGGAGGAACACCAAAACCCCAGGCAAACAGCGTGTTTACCTGGGGTTTTACTTGTGCGCCCGGAGGGATTCGAACCCCCAACCTTCTGATCCGTAGTCAGATGCTCTATCCGTTGAGCTACGGGCGCTTTCTCGCTTGACCGAAATCAAGCTAGAGCGGAGACGAGAGGATTTGAACCTCCGGTCCCCCGTTAAGAGGACAACTCATTAGCAGTGAGTCCCATTCGGCCGCTCTGGCACGTCTCCTTAGTTCGCTCGGGCTGGCCGATAGAACCGATATGTTACAGTACCCCCTCTTGCTAAATTTCAGCAAACCTGCAGGTAAATGACTTAATCGGATGCGTGTCCATAGGGGCTAGTACTGTGTAAATCATGATTAGAGCAGATTTGGCAACTATCCCTACTTATGTCCCTGGCCGTCGTCTTGTTGATGCTACGAAGTTATCTAGTAATGAAGTTAGTTTTTCCCCTCTCCCGGCAGCAGTTGATGCGGTGACGGAGGCTACTCAGGGGGCTAATCGGTACCCGGATATGGGTGCGGTTGAGCTCCGTGAGGCTCTTGCAGAGCATTTAGAGGTTGAGTTTGACCAGGTCACGGTAGGTTGCGGCTCGTCTGCGCTGTGTCAACAGCTGGTTCAGGCAACGTGCGCTCAGGGCGATGAGGTCATTTTTCCATGGCGCAGCTTTGAGGCTTATCCAATTTTCGCGCAGGTCGCGGGCGCCACTCCTGTTGCCATTCCGCTGACTGCTGATCAGAATCATGATCTTGATGCGATGGCAGCCGCGATCACTGATAAGACCCGCCTGATTTTCATCTGCAACCCCAACAATCCTTCGGGCACCACCATCACCCAGGCGCAGTTTGATAATTTCATGGAAAAGGTTCCAAACGATGTCGTTGTTGGGCTGGATGAGGCTTATTTTGAGTTCAACCGCGCGGACGACACCCCAGTTGCCACTGAGGAAATCCACCGCCACGACAACGTGATTGGTTTGCGCACGTTCTCCAAGGCATATGGCCTGGCGGGCTTGCGTGTTGGTTACGCCTTCGGAAACGCAGAGATCATCGCGGCGATGAACAAGGTGGCTATTCCTTTCGCAGTAAATTCAGCGGCTCAGGCGGCAGCGCTTGCGAGTTTGAATTCTGCCGATGAGTTGATGGAGCGGGTGGAGGAAACCGTCGAAAAGCGTGATGCGGTGGCGGCAGCGCTTGGTGCTGCGCCGACGCAGGCCAATTTCGTCTGGCTGCCGGGAGAGGGCGCCGCTGAGTTGGCGTCTAAATTAGCCGAGCACGGTATCGTCATTCGCGCGTTCCCCGAGGGCGCGCGCATTTCGGTGACCAACGCCGAGGAAACTGACAAGCTGCTGCGCGCGTGGGAGGCCATCAATGTTGGGTAGTCTTTGGCGTTTTGCGGTGCGCACCGCAGCAGGCGCGGTGGCGTTGTGGGTGGTTATTAAGCTTATCGACGGCATCTCTCTGAGTTTTCCCACCACACCTCTCTATCAGGACGGTCAGCACGACAATCTGCTGACATTCCTGGCGGTGGCGGCAATCATTGTCGTGTTGAATGCCACGGTGAAACCCGTCTTGAAGCTGCTTGGTTTGCCGTTGACAATCATCACCTTGGGTCTGTTCTCGCTGGTCATCAACGCGGTAATCATGCTGCTGGCGGAGTATGTGTCAGATTTGATCGGTTTCGGTCTACACATTGAAACCTTCGGTGCGGCCTTCTGGGGTGCGATTGTGCTGGCGTTAGTGAACTGGGTTCTTGGCCCCATTACCGGCCTCCTCGGTGCAAAAAAGGACTAACCATGGCGGATCTGAGCATTGAACACGTATCAAGGTTTTTCGGCGATGCCACCGCCTTGAACGATGTGTCATTGACCGTCCCCTCAGGCTCCATCACCGCCATCATCGGGCCGTCCGGTAGCGGTAAAACCACGTTACTGCGTTTGCTGGCAGGCCTTGATTCACCCGATGAAGGCACCGTGAGCATTGGGAATAAGATCGCCAAGCTGGGTGACACTGCGCTGTGTTTCCAGGATTCGCCTTTGTATCCGCACCTTAATGTGTGGGAAAACGTGGCATTTCCGCTCAAGCTCAAAGCCACCAATGCTGCAGATGAGGTGGTGAAAAAGCGGGTGAGTGATGTTTTGGAAATGCTCGAAATTGCTCCCCTCGCCCGCCGGAAAATTACCGAACTCTCCGGCGGGCAAAAACAGCGCGTCGGCATTGCTCGAGCACTGGTCAGAGACGTAGAGGTTTACCTTTTCGACGAACCGATGGCCCACCTCGACCAAGCCTTAGCCCGCGATATTGTGGCCGATCTGCGCAAAATTCAACAATCGTTGGGACTGACGTTTGTATACGTCACCCACAGCAAATCCGAGGCATTCGCGCTCGCCGACCAAATTGTTGTGCTGGTAGATGGCCAAGTCGCGCAGGTTGGTGAGGCGGAGGAGCTCGTCGAAAAGCCAAAAACCCTAGAAATAGCCGAGTTCCTCTCCCCCACCGAGCTCAATGTGCGCCGACGTGGGGACGCCGTGGAGGCATGGCGACCCGAAGACACCCAGCTCACCCGCGGTGGCACTGCGACCGTGGAAGCCGTGACGTATTTGGGCCGCGAGTGGCTTGTGCAAACCACCGAGGGGCACGCCGTGTCGGAGGAAAAATTCGACGTCGGCGAAAGCGTCACGCTAACCCAGAAGAAGGTGTTTAGTTTCTAGCCGCCTGCAAAAGGAGGGAGCACATCCACTCGTGATGCCCCGCTGAGCGAGGCGGAAGAATCAGCCGAACGGCCATCGATAAGGAAGGTGCAGCGATCAAACACCTGCGCCAACGTCATGCCCGCTGCGGTGGTTTCAGTGTGCTGCTCACCGAGCTGTTTCAGCAGATCGCTGAGTGTAAGTTCACTTGGTGCCACAGTTTCCTGCGCCACCCCACGAGCTGCCCGAGCTGCCGCAAAATAATGAATGTCCATGTTGTTGAAACTTCCCTCTGGATTAAGTACTGAACTAATCGTAGGAAAGGCACAGTACTTAAACAAGGAGCGTTTAATTTCCACCCAATCCCACTGAAAGTTTCCCACCCCACAGTTATGCTGATTAAGTACTGAACTTACCGTAGGAAAGGCACTCAGATGAACAAAAGTATCCGTCGAGCTCTCTATAGTTTCATCACTATTTCGGCGGGTATCTCACTCGTAGCGTGCTCTTCTTCAGACACCGCAAGTACTACCACCCAGAATGCCTCTGCTACCGAAGCAGCTGGGGTTTCCGGAACCGCTAGCGTTTTCGCTGCGGCGTCTTTGACCAACGTTGCTGAGGATCTCGCGGCTGCGTTCAACGAAGACAATCCTGATGCAAAGTTGGAGTTTAACTTCGCTGGTTCTTCCGCGCTGGTTCGCCAGATCAGCGAAGGCGCACCATCTGATCTGTTCATTTCTGCGGACATCGCCAACATGGACGATGCGCTGGCACTTCCAGAATTTGCCGGCGCAACCTCGAAGGTCATCGCTACCAACAAGCTGGTGCTGGTCACCGCAGACGGCAACCCCGGCGAAATTTCAGAGCTTGCCGACGTCAAGGACTCCCTCGTTGCTATCTGCGCCCCTGAAGTTCCATGTGGAACCATCACCCACGAGGCTTTGGACTACGCAGACATCGAGTTGAACACCAGCTCTGAGGAAGCCAATGTTGCTGATGTCGCCACGAAGATTTCCACCGGTGCAGTTGATGCGGGCTTTGTTTACCAAACCGATGCTCAGTCTTTGGCTAAAACTCAGGACAACACTGTCATTGAACTCGAAGGTATCGACGCCAACGAATACCCAATGGCATTGACCACCTCCGGTGAAGACAATGAGGTAGCGAAGGCTTTCGCAGAGTTCCTCAGCAGCGATCGTGCCAAGGAGATCCTTGCCAGTTATGGTTTTGGCACAAACTAAAGCACCAAAAACAAAGACGCGTCGAAGCGAGAATCATATCCTCCCAGGGTGGCTGCTCATCCCGGCCACCCTGGCGATGCTGCTGATCATTGGACCTATTTTTGCTTTGCTGTTGCAGATCCCCTGGGATCGGTCTTGGGAGTTGCTTACAGCGCCGGAATCTTTAGAAACCGCACGGTTATCTATCGGAACTGCTCTGTTTTCTACCGCACTATGCGCAATTGTGGGTTTCCCGCTGGCGTTGGCGCTGCATTTATATGAGCGTTCGCATTCCAGGGTGACATCTGTTTTGACGGTGCTGGTTTATGCTCCTTTGGTGTTGTCGCCGGTGGTGTCTGGTTTGGCGCTGACTTTTTTGTGGGGCAGGCGTGGTCTTTTAGGTTCTTGGTTTGATCAGGTTGGATTGCCGATTGCTTTTACCACCACGGCTGTGGTGTTTGCCCAGGTGTTTGTAGCGTTGCCGTTTTTCATTTCCACTGTGACTACTGCGCTGCGTGGCATTCCAAAACAGTTTGAGGAAATCGCAGCTACTGAAGGTGCAACCCGCTGGGAGATCATGCACAAGATGATCATTCCGCTGGCGATGCCTGGAATTTTCACCGGTATGATTTTGGGATTCGCCAGGGCGTTGGGCGAGTATGGTGCGACGCTAACTTTTGCTGGAAATATTGCAGGTGTTACCCGCACCATTCCGTTGCATATTGAGCTTGGTTTGAGTTCCAATGACATGGATAAAGCCTTGGGAGCGGTGATTATGCTTTTGGCTGTCTATGTTCTCATCATTGGAGCCATCGGAGCGTTACGATTGTTTTCCAAGGTGAGAAAGGTTTAATTGATGTCTCGTTCGCCGGAGCAACATTTGGCAGAAATTTCAGCGCTGCTTCCCTCGCAAAAGTCCACGTTCGTGAATCTGCGCGAAGCGTTGGGACGTCGCACGTTTTCAGCGGTCACTGCACAGTGGGATTCGCCGCGTTTTGATAATTCCCAAATGGATGGCTTCGCGCTTGGCCCCTCACATTTAAACGGTGGTACCTTCGCAGTCGGACCAATCATTCCCGCTGGTCATGATCCTGATCAGTGGTACCCACGAGGCATCGAAAAAGACATCGCGCCGATTATGACGGGTGCGCGCCTTCCTAAAAACACCCTCGCGATCATTCCTGTGGAGAAAACCACACCGGGAAATTTCGACGCCACACAGGTAAAAATTCCCGCCACCCCGCAAGGTCAGTTCATACGGTTGCAGGGCTCGGATATTACTGCTGGCGACGAGATCATTCCAGCAGGTACGGAGCTTAACTCGGTGCACATCGGGGTGTTGGCTAGTCAGTCGATCAAGAGCATTGAAGTCGCAGCAAAGCCACGTGTCCTGATCATTACCGGCGGGTCTGAAATTTCAGAACAGCACGGCCCCGCCACGATCCCTGATGCCAACGGCCCTCTGCTTCGTTCCCTGTGCGCCCGCAACAACATCGAGGTCATCGCAGGACTACACACCAACGACGATCCGGAACGACTCCGCTTTGAACTGGACAACGCCATTGACCAGTACCAACCAGATGCCATCATCACCTCTGGCGGTATCAGCCACGGAAAATTTGAGGTGTTCAGGCAGATCCTCGAAGACTCCCCGAACTCCTGGTTTGGGCATGTCGATCAGCAACCTGGCGGCCCACAAGGCACCTCCACTTTTGCTGAAACTCCTGTCATTTCACTTCCCGGAAATCCGATTTCCACTTTGGTGAGTTTCACACTTTTCGTCGCGCCAGCGCTCAACCGCCAGCCGCTCCGCCACCTCGATGCCCACATCACCGCCCCGGTCCAGGGCTTGCAAGACAACCGGGAACAATTCCTTCGCGGAACCATCAATTATGCCAACGGCAAGGTCCTCGCCACGCCTCTCATCGGCACCAGTTCCCACCTGCTGGTTCAAGCTGCCACAGCCAACTGTCTGATCAGGATCCCGGCGCGGACTACGGTGGAGGAAAACGACATCGTTAAGATCTACCCATTCAACTAACAGGAGTTAATTTAATGAGCAAGCTCACCCACGTTCGAGAAGACGGTTCCGCACATATGGTGGATGTGACGGGCAAAAATGAAACGTCGAGAACTGCTGTTGCCGAAGGGTTTGTGAAGATGAGGGGGGACGTCGTAAAGCAGCTTTTTAGCGCTGGCCTGCCTAAAGGTGACGCGTTACCTGTAGCACGGATTGCGGGTATCATGGGCGCGAAGAAGACGCCGGACATTATCCCTTTATGCCACCCGTTGCCGCTGGGCAAAATTACTGTGGATTTTTTTGAGCTTGCTGATGGTGTTCGGATTGAGGCTTCGGTGAAAACGCGTGGGGTTACTGGTGTGGAAATGGAGGCGCTGACGGCCGTGAGCACTGCAGCGCTGACGGTGTACGACATGATCAAGGCTGTGGATAAGATGGCCGTGATTGATGGCATTCGTGTGCTGTCAAAAACTGGCGGTAAATCTGGGGATTGGTCCGTGCAGTGACAGCTCTGGTTATCGTTGCGTCCACTCGCGCCGCTGCCGGGGTGTATGAGGATCGCTCTGGCCCAATTTTGGTGTCGTGGTTACGTGCAAAAGGTTTTGACACACCCGACCCCGTGATCGTGGCGGACGCCGACCTGCCCGCATTCCTGGACGAGCTGGAATTTCCGCAGGTAGTGCTTATTTCAGGTGGCACCGGACTCACGCCTGATGACATCACCGTGGACACTTTAATCCCGCGCCTCGACAAAGAAATTCCCGGCATCGCCCACGCTTTTTGGAATTACAGCATGGACGCCGTCCCGACCGCAGTATTGTCGCGCACCGTCGCGGGCACCATCGGCAGCAGTTTCATCATGGCGCTGCCCGGCTCCACGGGTGCGGCGCGCGATGCCACGGCTGTCCTCGACCCGCTCATTGATCACATCACTGGAACTCTACAAGGCCACCATGAACACTGACCCCGCTTACGTCGCCGAACAAACCGGCAAACTCATCGACGTTTTCCTCACCACCGACCCCCTCGAACCGCTGCTCGACGCCGCCAAAAACGACGTCTGCACCGAGGCGATGGGCGCGCTGGTCACCTTCGAAGGCATCGTCCGCGACCACGACGGCGGCGCCCGCGTGACCTCCCTGACCTACACCGCGCATCCCACCGCGCCGCAGGTCCTTTCTGCTGTCGCGGACTCCATCGTTGAAAAACACCCGCGCACCCGCCTCTGGACCGCGCACCGCACCGGCGCCTTGAAAATCGGTGACGCCGCCTTCCTCGTCGTCGCCGCCTCCGCCCACCGCGCCGACGCCTTCGCCGCCTGCTCCGACCTCGCCGACGCCGTCAAAGCCCAGGTCCCGATCTGGAAAGAGCAAACGCGCCTCGACGGCTCCACCGATTGGGTCGGCCTGTGAAAAACCTCGACATCGCCCGCTACCGCCGCCAAATTATGCTCGGCGAAATCGGCCAGCAAAAACAACAATCGCTTTTCGACGCTAAGGTCTCCGTCATCGGCGCAGGCGGCCTCGGGTCACCCGCCCTGCTCTACCTTGCTGGCGCTGGCGTCGGCCACATCCACATCATTGACGATGACCTCGTCGACCTCTCCAACCTCCACCGCCAGGTCATTCACACCACCGCTGGCGTTGGAACACCCAAGGCCGAGTCCGCCCGCGAAGCAATGCTGGCACTGAACCCTTCCGTTAAAGTGACGGTTTCTGTCAGGCGACTGGACTGGTCAAATGCACTTTCTGAGCTGGCAGATTCCGATGTGATTTTGGATGGCTCCGATAACTTCGACACCCGACACCTCGCATCCTGGGCCGCCGCAAAACTTGGCATCCCCCACGTCTGGGCATCCATCCTGGGTTTCGACGCCCAACTCTCCGTCTTCCACGCCGGCCACGGCCCCATCTACGAAGACCTCTTCCCCACCCCGCCACCACCCGGATCCGTCCCATCATGCTCCCAAGCAGGCGTTTTAGGCCCAGTCGTCGGCGTGATGGGCTCCGCGATGGCCATGGAAGCCCTGAAAATCATCACCGGTGTGGGCACACCCTTGATCGGAAAACTCGGCTACTACTCCTCCCTCGACGGCACCTGGGAATACATCCCCGTCGTCGGTTCGCCGGAGGTGCTGGAACGGGTGCTTGGGTCTGCTGGTGTTTCGGGGATTTCTGGCGGTTTTGGTGAGGTGCTCGATGTTCCTCGAGTTTCCGCGCTGGTTGACGGCGTTTCGCTCATCGACGTCCGCGAACCCTCCGAATTCTCCGCCTACTCCATCCCCGGCGCGCACAACACCCCACTGTCCGCCATCCGCGAAGGCGCCATCCCACCCGCCGTTTCCGCAGGTAAAGAGGTTATCGTCTACTGCGCAGCTGGTGTCCGCTCCGCACAAGCCATCGCAATTTTAGAATCCGCAGGCTACACCGGAATGAGCAGCCTCGACGGCGGAATCGAAGGCTGGCTAGATTCCCTAGGGTAAAACCAAGGCGTTGTGCCACCTAAACACCGGCCCAACGCCTTGCGTTTTCACCCTCCTCCGCGGATGCTTCCGTTTGAACTCCGCCACCTGTTTCACCAACTTAATGATCTCCCCCGTCGCATAATTCACACAATCATCCGTAAACCTCAACGGCACATGGCCTTGTACCACGGCTTCATTGCTCTTCCAGCGATCAATGATGAAATTCCGCCCATTCGCCTGGTGATACTTCCTGCTATCCACATCAATCAGCGCCACACCCACCACCTGAATATCCCACCGATACCCCTCCACCACCACATTCTGCCTGGTCCGAAACCCAGCATCCCGCAGCTCCTGCACCATCACCTTCTCTAGACCACTGTCCAAACCATAGATACACTCCTCCAAAAACTCCCGCAGCTGCGCCTTCCTCCGCGTTCTCAACAACTTCAGATCATGCGCCATCTGCTTCACCCCGCTCCCCGACTTATACCTCTCCTCCACTAATCTCCGCAGGTCAGAAGGATTTACACTCCGCTCATCAAGACACGTCGCAACCGTATCCACCAACGACACCACCCTAAACCCCCGATGAGCAATCCCATCCATCCTCTGAGACCTCCGCGCCACCACATTCCGCGACCCCCTCAACACATTCGACGTACTCACCCTCACCCGCACAGGCAACGACAACGACACCCCCTGATAAACCTCCACCGCCGACTTCCCATCCAACATAGCACCCGGCCTGACCAGGCGAATCGCCGACCACACAACCTCCCCCGACGGCGGATCCAACGCATACACACCCCTCAACACCCGGTGTAACTTCCCCTCCTTCACCAAACTGTTGATCCTCCGCCGCGAATACCCCATCCCGATCAGTTCCTTCGCCGTCCACATCCGCCGTTTTTCTCCCATACCTACTTAGACCCCGAAACTGCGCTCCAGGTTCCCTGTTGGTGCAAAACAAGGCGAGTTTCCCAGCCGGGGGTGCCATTTGGCGGGCTAGTTCGCCGTGTTTCGTTCGCCGCGTGTGTAAAACAGGGCGAGTTCCTCAGCAGGAGGGGCTGTCCCGGGCCGAAGCCTGCCTTGATTGACCCGCCGCGCGCACAACGGGGCGGACTCATCGGCGAAACCGGCCGTCTGTGAAGCTAACCCGCCTGAATTCGAGCGGGCTGTCCCCGCTCCGTGCAAAACAAGGCGAACTTGTCGGCGAATGCAGCCATTCGGGAGGCTAATCCGCCCGGTTTCGCGCGCGTGGATTCCCGCCCGGGCAAAACAGGGCGGGTTCCTCGACGGGAAGGGCTATCCCAGGCCGAAGCCTGCCTTGATTGACCCGCCGCGCGCACAACAAGGCAAGCTCGCGCGTCGAAGCGACCATCCCGAGCTGAAACCCGCCCTGTTTGCACCACAGCGGACGAAGCCGGGCAGACTCCCCTCCGGAGCCGCCCACCCAGGGAGCTAATCTGCCTTGCTTTACACCTCCGGGCTATAACAATCCAGTGTCCGTGGCTAGGGATTTACTAAAAATCGGGTAACACGCGCGTAGTATTTTTCGCATGGAATTATTGGAGACCTTCATCACTGATGTCATTAACGACAATTTGTGGATGATCTTGCCCTTCTTGCTCGTTGCTGCTGGCCTCTATTTCGGTGGGCGTACGTTGCTGGTTCAGATTCGGATGATTCCGGAGATGTTCAAAGCGGTCGTCGAGAAGCCTGCGAAGGATGGGGAGTTCGCGGACAAGCAGGACATTTCGGCTTTTAAGGCGTTCACGATTTCTGCGGCGTCGCGAGTTGGTACGGCGAATGTTGCGGGTGTTGCGCTGGCGATCACTCTGGGTGGACCGGGTGCAGTGTTCTGGATGTGGATCATTGCGCTGGTTGGCGGTGCGACATCGTTCATTGAGTCGACTCTTGGACAGTTGTGGAAGGTGAAGGACGGCGACAGCTATCGCGGTGGCCCTGCGTACTACATGATGCTTGGTTTGAATGCTCGGTGGCTTGCGGTTGTTTTCGGTGTCGCCATCACGTTGACCTTTGGTTTTGTGTACAACGCTTTGCAGTCCAACGCGGTTGTTGAGGCGATTACTGTATCACTCGGCACCCCTTCTACCACTGCAAAGGCTTTTGTTGGCTTGGGCATGGCTGGATTGTCTGCGCTGGTTATTTTTGGCGGCGTGCAGCGTATCGCAAACGTGACGCAGTGGATGGTTCCGTTCATGGCGGGTGCGTACATCATTGTTGGTGTGGTGGTGATTGTGATTAACATTCAGCAGGTTCCGACCATGATCAACGACATCATTGCTGGTGCTTTTGGTTTCCGTCCGGTTGCTACTGCGTCGGTGTGGGGCGCGTTCTGGTTGGCGTTTATGAACGGTATACGCCGTGGACTGTTCTCCAATGAGGCTGGTGAGGGTTCTGTCCCGAACGCTGCTGCTACCGCGACTGTGTCTCACCCTGTGAAGCAGGGTTTGGTTCAGACTCTGGGCGTATATTTCGACACCCTGCTCGTTTGTAGCATTACTGCTTTTGTCATCCTGCTGTCTGGAGTGGAGTACGCGACCGGCGATATTCAGTCTTCTTCTTTGACTCAGTCCGCGCTGGCTAGCGTTGTTGGTGGTTGGGGAACCCACTTCATTACCGTAGTGATGTTCTTCCTGGCGTTTTCTTCCGTGCTGGGTAACTACTACTTGGCACAGGCGAATATTCAGTACTTCACCGATTCGAAGACTGTCATGACTGTTTTCCGACTCTTGGTGCTGCTCAGCGTGTTCTCTGGCGCGGTTGCTTCGGTGCCGTTGATCTGGGCTTTGGGTGATACTTTCGCTGGCATCATGGTGCTCATTAACCTGGCGGCGATCATTCCGCTGGGTGGCGTTGCAGTGAAGTTGCTTAAGAATTACACCATTCAGAAGAAGGCTGGTCTGGATCCTGTGTTCCACCGCGACATGATGCCAGAGGTTCGTAATATTGCGTGCTGGAACGGCAAAGATGCAGCTACATCCAACTATCACGAAGCGATGGAAGTGATCAAGAAGAGCTAGTCATCGAAGGAACAGTGGTATGGCCCGTCAGCGTCTCGGATTGTCTGGCAGGCCAACACCTGGTTTTCGGAGACGATCTCGTAGTTGCTCAGTACTTCATTGTTGAGCATGTGCGAGGGCCCTCCCGTCAGCGTACATTGGCAAGTTCCGCAGTGGCCTTCCATGCAGGAATAGCGGGCGGGTAGGTCGGCCTGGAGGAGGGCGTCGAGAAGCGTTTGCGTGGGTGACCACGAAAAAGCGTAGGTCTCGCCGTCTATCTTGTGCGTGTGCAGGGCCATGTGCCCTAGTTTAGGCAACAGCGCTTTCGGATAAAGCCCCGACCGCCCAAGAATCAGAAAACCCCCGTTTACCTGCGTAAACGGGGGCTATTAGCGGAGACGGAGGGATTTGAACCCTCGGATGGTTTCCCATCGCTGGTTTTCAAGACCAGTACATTCGGCCGCTCTGTCACGTCTCCAGCGACTCAAACATCAAAAATTGATATTTGCGACAAGTTGAAATCATACCCGATAGTCTCGAACATACTAAATCACCTAATCAGGGGGAATTACATGGATGTGTTAAAGATCGCCATCATCGCTGCAGTCATGATTGGTGTGCCGGTTCTGGTGGTTTTCCTCATTGTGTTCGCGGTGCACAAGTTGGCTAAGGAAGTGCCGCGGTCTGGTCGTCGTCCGGGTATTGGGTTGGGGTTGTTGCTTGGTTTTGTTGCGGGGCTCATCGTGTGGTTTGTGTGGTTGAGTTGGGGTGGTTATTACGAGAATGAGTTTGGGCAGATGCAAGGTCCTTATCGTCCGTGGCAGGTTGTTGCTTGTGGTGTCACGATGGTCGCGGTCACTGTGATTCTTGGTCTGTGGACTAGGTGGACTGCGTCTGGTCCGTTTTATTCGGCGTTGGGTGGTACGTCGGGGTTTAGTTTCGCGTGGGCCATGGATGCTTTGCCTCAGGATGAAACCGGATTGTCGGCGTTTGGGTTAGTGATGGTCATTGTTGGTGTTGGTGCGGGGCTAAATGTGGTGGCAGCGATCACGTCAAACAGCGCAACGAATTGGAATAACCGGCTACCCTCGAATACATGACTGAAATCACGCGCCAAACCATGCAAGCCATCGTCCAAACTGAGGAGAAAGTCACGGCTTCTCTGGAATTACAGGAAGTCCCCGTCCCGGCTCTGAAGCCTGGTGAGGTGTTGGTGGAGGTGAAGGCTGCGGGCGTTAACCGTGCGGATCTTTTGCAGACGCAGGGAAATTATCCTGTGCCGGCGGGGGCTTCGGAGATTCTCGGGCTGGAATGTGCGGGTGTGATCGTGGATGCCGGCGACACTGGGCAAACAGTGGGTCAGGAAGTCGCTTGCCTTCTCACTGGCGGTGGATATGCGCAATATGTGGCGGTTCCGGAAGGTCAGTTGATGCCAATTCCAGAGGGTTACAGCTTTGTGGAAGCGGCCTCGATCGTGGAGGTTGCGTGCACGGTGTGGTCGAATATCGGCATCCTGGCGGGCTTGCAGAAGGAGGATACTTTCCTTATTCATGGTGGCGCGGGCGGTATCGGAACGTTTGCTATTCAGATGGGCAAGGCTCTGGGTGTGACGGTTGCGGTGACTGCCGGTTCAACTGAAAAGTTAAAAACCTGTAAGAACTTAGGGGCCGATATCCTCATCAATTACAAGGAGGAAGATTTCGCCGAGGTTTTGAAGAACAAGGCGGATGTCATTCTCGATATTATTGGCGCGAAGTATTTGTCACAGAATGTGAAGGCGATGGCCAAGGACGCGCACATGGTGGTCATCGGGATGCAGGGTGGCGTGAAAGGGGAGCTGAATTTGGGTCATCTTTTGGCCAAGCGGGGCACGATTTCTGCCACTGCGCTGCGTGGTCGCGATGAGGCGGATAAGGCTCGGATTGTCAGCAGCACTGTCGAAAATATTTGGCCGCTGCTGCAATCGAAGGAAATTACCCCTCACATCGACCACACCTTGCCGCTAGCCGAAGCAGCCGCCGCCTTGCAGAAAATTCAAGATGGCACCATCACCGGCAAGCTCGTGCTTACGGTTTAGGCCAGCGACGCCAGCACCCTGGTCAGCTGATCCACTTCATAGTAGGTGCTAAACGGGCTTAGTCCGATAGTGATCGATCCGCCAGCTTCAGTCACACCCATTGCTTCGAGCAGCGGGTCAGCAGGGCTGACGGTAGTGATCAAACGATTGTCCACCAATCGGCGGTACACCATATCTGCGGGCACGCCCTCCATGGTGAAGGTCAGGCGGGGCACTCGATCCAGGAACGCGGCGTCGTGACCTGCGGCATCGCCGGAAATTCCCACGATATGCACCGCGTGAAGTCCTTCGAGCGATTCCACAAGATGCTCAAAAAGTCCCTTGTGGAATTTCGCCATCTCCCCCATCGCCTCAACGACGGACGGGGCGTTTTCATCCAGGTTTCCCAGGTGCCGCACCAGGTTGGGTACGCCGCCGAGCAGCCCATGCGGCAGGGAGCTTGCGGGCAGTTCGAGTGGAACGGTGCGATCCAAGCGCGGGAACATCGAGGTATCACGGAAAATCAACGCCGAAATCTGCGGGCCGCCCAACTCGCCGAGATCAAGCATGACGATATCGGCTTCCCACTCGTCTAGGCGCAGGGGGCGGTAGGCTGCGTAGGTGGTGGCGTCGACAAGCACCCAAGCACGCGAACGCGCACGCACTTTATCCACAATCTTGCCCACTGGGGCGACCGTGCCGAGCAGCGGGTGCGCGGCGCTGAGCACGACAAGGCGCGTCGAGCCGTCAACAAGCTTCTCGTACTGCCAATCCGGCAGCATGCCGGTGCCCAAATCGGGCTCGGCCCAGCTAAAAACGCCGTCGAGGGAGCGGAACGGCGCGGTCAGCCAGTCCGCGTCCGCGCGCGACAACACCACGCCCGCTTTTCGACGTACAAACCCACCCAAACCGCGCGCCAACGTATGAGCCAAAAACTGCCTCGTGGGACCCAGCACAACACAGTCCGGATCCACACCCGCCAACGACGCAACTGCCTCGCGAGCAGCCTCCAACTGATCCACCGCAATCGGCCGCGACGTCACCTCAGAAATCTGCGCATGCGTGCGGAAAGCCGCCGCAACTCCCGACGCCACCCGCTCCGGAACCTGCGGAATTTGATGTGAATTAAGGTACGTCCAGCCATCGCCCAAAGAGGTATAAAGCCCCCGAACCCTGGCCACATCAAAACCCACGAAAGGCACTCCTTTCAACCGCCACAGCATTTCCTTGCACTCTCTTGGACAACATTACCCCACACACGGGACACTCAAACGTGCATGATTTCACCTGTCGTCGATACCCAAAAATCACTCCACCACCACTAGGGTGTCTTATGTGCAGGAACAATCGAAGCAGAAAGACCTCCAGGCCGATATCGCCAGAATCACTGCCGTGAAATCGGACACAGTTCCGAATTCCCAGTCAATGACCTTTGGCGCTGCCTGGAACGATATCGTCCGCGGATTCAAGCAACATGAGTTGTGGCTGCAACTCGGCTGGCAAGACATTAAGCAACGCTACCGGCGATCCGTCCTTGGGCCCCTGTGGATCACCATCGCCACCGGTGTCATGGCGCTCGCCCTCGGCTTGTTGTACTCCGTGCTGTTCAAAATCCCCATCGCGGAATTTCTGCCCCACGTCACCGTCGGCCTGATCATTTGGAACTTCATCTCCGGATGTATCAAAGAAGGCTCCGACATCTTCATAGATAACGAGGGACTCATCAAACAGCTCCCCTCGGCGCTGTCCGTCCACGTGTACAGACTCGTGTGGAAACAAGCCCTCTTCCTCGCCCACAACCTGGTCATCTGGGTAATTCTCATGATGATCTTCCCCCGACCCCTCGGCTGGGACGTCCTCCTGATCATCCCCGCAATGTTCCTCCTGGTGATCAACGGCGTGTGGGTAGTCATGTTCTTCGGCATCATCGCCACCCGCTACCGCGACGTCTCCCCGCTGCTAGAAGCCGGAACCCAACTCCTCTTCTACGTCACCCCCATCGTCTGGATGACTTCCACCCTGCAATCCCAGAGCGCGGAAATCGGCAACCGCGCACGCCTCGCCGAACTCAACCCGCTCTACCACTACCTCGAAATCGTCCGCGCCCCCATGATCGGCGCCGACCTTCCCGCCTACCACTGGTGGATCGTCCTCGCCTTCACATTCGTCGGCCTTGGCCTTGCTCTCCTCGCGATGAAGCAATGGCGATTCCGCGTCAGCTACTGGGTATAAGGAGCACCACATGGTATCCATCGATACATACAACGCCTGCGTCGACTTCCCCATCTTCGACGCCAAATCCCGCTCCATGAAGAAAGCCTTCCTCGGAGCAGCCGGCGGCGCAATCGGACGCAACCAAGACAACGTCGTAGTCGTCGAAGCCCTCCGCGACATCAACCTGCACCTCCGCGAAGGTGACCGCGTCGGACTCGTCGGTCACAACGGCGCCGGCAAATCCACCCTCCTGCGACTCCTGTCCGGCATCTACGAACCCACCCGCGGCTCCGCCGACATCCGCGGACGCGTCGCCCCCGTCTTCGACCTCGGTGTCGGCATGGACCCCGAAATCTCCGGCTATGAAAACATCATCATCCGCGGCCTCTTCCTCGGCCAAACCCGCAAACAGATGAAAGCCAAAATGGAAGAAATCGCCGACTTCACCGAACTCGGCGAATACCTTTCCATGCCACTGCGCACCTACTCCACCGGCATGCGCATCCGCCTAGCCCTCGGCGTAGTCACCTCAATCGAACCCGAAATCCTGCTTCTCGACGAAGGCATCGGCGCCGTCGACGCCGCCTTCATGGCCAAAGCCCGCGACCGCCTCCAAGCCCTCGTCGAACGATCCGGCATCCTCGTCTTCGCCTCCCACTCCAACGATTTCCTAGCCCAACTCTGCAACACCGCACTCTGGGTCGACCACGGACAAATCCGCGACGCCGGCCTCGTCCCCGACATCGTCGAATCCTACGAAGGCAAAGGCGCCGGCGACCACGTCCGCAGACTCCTCACCCGCATGGAAGAAGAAAAGTAGCTCCTGCGTTTCGGGTTTGCGCGGTTGGGCGGTTAGTCGCTGGAGGTGACCACCCTGGCGGCAAGTTGGCCCTGTTGTGCGCGGGTGCGCCAAACAAGGCGAGTTAGTCGCCGAAACCAACCACTCCAGCACTAAACCCGCCTCGTTGTGCCCGCCGCCGCACCAAAACAAGGCGAGTTAGCCACTGGAGGTGACCGGTCTGGCGGCAAGTTGGCCCACTTTCGTTCGCTGGTGTACCAAGCAAGGCGGACTCCCCGCCGAAACTGACCACCCCGGTGCCAAGCCCGCCCACTTTCGTTCGCTGGTGTACCAAGCAAGGCGGACTCCCCGCCGAAACTGACCACCCCGGTGCCAAGCCTGCCCACTTTCGTTCGCTGGCGTCCCAAACAAGGCGGACTCCCCGCCGAAACTGACCTTCCCCGCACCAAGCCCGCCCTGTTGTGATCGGGCGGTTCAAACAGGGCAAGTTAGCCACTCGAAGCGACGATCCCAGCAACAAACCCGCCCACTTTCGCCCGCCGCCGCACCAAAGCAACCAAAGCCACCGCCAAGAAACGCCTAGGATGACCCTATGGGAACGCAGATTGATCACATTGTTATTGCAGCGCCAAACCTTGAAGATCTGGTGTCGCGGTTTGAGAAGTTGACGGGGGTTAAGGCGGTGGCGGGTGGTCGTCACGATACGGGACGGCGAACGCGCTGGTGCCACTAAAAGAGCCAAAGGGGTCGTACCTGGAGTTGATTGGCCCGGATCCTGAGGCGGACGCGGTGACGCAGGATAATTTCGCGATCGCTACGACGCAGTCGACGGAGCCGAGGGTGGCGGCGTGGTGTGTGCGTCCGGATGATTTGGAGGCTCTCGCCGCTAAGCGGGGGACGCAGTCGCAGTTGATGAGCAGGCACACTCCGGAGGGGACGACGCTGACGTGGCGGTTGATTTTGCCGGAGCCGGGTGTGGATTTTGCGCCGGTGCCGTTTGCGATTGATTGGTTGGGGTCGCCGCATCCTTCCAAGGTCACAGAACCCCAGGTCAGTGTTCACAGTTTCACGGTCTATGGCCATAGTGAGCCGGATGAGCTGCCAGAGCCTGCAATTTTTCAGGAGGGTAAGCCGTTGTTGGAGTTGGTGTTGGAGTCGCCGAAGGGGCGGGTTAATCTGAGTGATTTGTGATGGCGTGGCAAGATATACGCCATGGCACAAACCACTACCCACCTCCAGCCGGGCATCAACGTCGCAGCGGTCATTGTGACCCACAATCGTGTGGAATTGCTGCGGCATTCCCTCGAGGTTGTTGCCAATCAAACCTATCCAGTGAAGCATATTGTGGTGGTGGATAATGGGGCGGATCCGGACGTCGAGAAGCTGGTTTTAGAGGTGGCGGGTGACCGCGCCGTTTACACGCCTTCGCGCACCAATTTGGGCGGCGGTGGCGGTTTTGCTTTTGGTTTTTTGACGGCGTTGGCACTGGGGGCGGACGCGGTGTGGTGCGCGGACGATGACGGCCGGCCGGAGGGGCCGGAGGTGTTGAAGACGCTTATCGACGCCGCTTCTCGGCATAATCTGGAGGAGGTTTCTCCGGTGGTATGCAATGCTGATGATCCGGAGCGGTTGGCATTTCCGCTGCGTCGGGGCTTGGAGTGGCGTCGGATGCGCAGTGAGTTGATTGATCCAGCCAACCCGGAGGATGATTTGCTGCCGGGCATCGCCTCCTTGTTCAATGGTGCCCTGATCAGCGCTTATGCAATGGAGCGCATTGGTGTGCCGGACTATCGACTGTTTATTCGCGGCGATGAGGTGGAGTATCACCGCCGTTTGGTGCGTTCCGGTTTGCCGTTTGGTACGTGTTTGACCACGGCGTATTTGCACCCGGATGGTTCTGATGAGTTCAAGCCGATTCTGGGTGGGCGGATGCATACGCAGTATCCGGATAATGATTTCAAGAGGTTTTTCACCTACCGCAACCGTGGTTATCTCATGAGCCAGCCGGGAATGCGCAAGCTTCTCCCTCAGGAATATGCGCGTTTTGCGTGGTTCTTCCTGGTTCAGAAACGGGATGTGAAGGGGTTCCGGGAGTGGCTGCGCCTGCACAAACTGGGCCGCGACGAGAAGTTCAATAGGCCTTAGATCAGTTTCAGTAGTTCCTCGTGGTAGCGCGCTGGAAGACAGTTGGCTGCAACAACCCGGCGCGCTAGGTCCTTGTTTCCCATTTTTGCGCGGAAGGCCATGGACATGGTGATGTCATGGTCGGGGGCCTGCAGAACTTCAATGGGGTCGCCGGGGTTGATGTGGCCTTCTTCGATGACTCGGAAGTAGCTGCCGGGGAGGCCGCGTTGGGTGAAGGTTTTTAGCCAGCCTTTGATGTCGAGCCAGTGGGCGAAGGTGCGGCAGGGGCTGCGGGGGATGGAGACTTCCAGCAAGGTGGTGCCGATGCGAACTTGTTGGTTGATCAGGAGATCTTCTAATACAATTCCACTGGTAGTAAGGTTTTCACCGAAGTATCCGTTACGGTAGGTGGGGTCCCAGAAGTCGAGTTCTTCGCGGCTGTAGGCGTAGATGGCTTTGTGGGCGCCACCGTGGTGGAGGGTATCGCCGATGGCGTCGCCGACTACGCCGGAGCCGTCGCCGTAGTTGGGTCCGGGGATGAATACATCGATGCCGGTGGCGACGGGGAGTTTGTTGATGCCGCTGATGCGGTCGTCGCCGCCTGGGTCTTGTTGGATGTGGGCGACGTTTGTGGAGAGAACAAGACCGGGCATTTTAGACCTTAAGGGCTGCGTAGAAGCGGTTGAATCCGGCGATCAGGCACATGATGATGCCGATCGGAAGGAGGAAGATTGCGCCGATTCCTGCGACGCTGAGCAGGGTGTTCACCATGGTTGAGGGGTTGCCGTCGACTGCGAGGAGCACGAGGTTTCCCACAAGCAGGCAGATTCCGGGGACGGCGATTAGCAGTCCGCCGACGAGGCCGGTCCAGGTTTTCCAGGTGGAGTTGTTGCGGTCGCGGAAGTTGTCCCACACCGCGATCAGGCCGACGATGGTGACAATTCCGAAGGCGATTTCTGCTGCTAGTTCCATGTCTTGGATGGAGAAAATCAGGGTGAGCAGCACGAAGTAGAGTACGCCGATGAGTCCGGCAATCATGGTGGGATTGAAGGTCTTCATGAGGGGTACCTTACTTCACTCGGAAAATGATGGTTCTTTGGACGATGAAGTTGATGACCGTTCCGGTGCCTTGGGCGATCACGAAGGCGACCACCATCGCGACGGCTTCGTTCCAGCCCCAATTCTCAAACAATGCGGAGCAGAGGGTTTGCAGTCCAATGTTGATCAGGAAGGTCACGCCGTAGAGGGCCACCACGGCAAGGAACCTGGAGGTGGAGCTTTCTGCTTGGAAGGTCCACCGGCGGTTGATCATGTAGGCGGTGGTGGTGCCGGCGATGAAGGAAATCGTGCGGGCAACAGGTACGGGAAGGCCGAACACTAGCTGCAAAAGTGACAGCAGGCCGAGGTCCACGATGGCTGAGAGGCCACCGGTGAGGATGAACCGGAAAGCTTGGGTTTTCAGGCTCATTGGTCGGACGATCGTAACATCAGGATTTTCGGGCACGAGGTTACACAATACCTAGAAACACAGCAGCTCCCTATAAATGTCCAGGCGATCCACGGGGGCAAGCCGCTCTGGGCCGTAGCCGCCGAGTTCTGCGAGTATCTTCAGGGAGGCTTCGCAGGCGCTGGTGATCTCTGGTGCACGTAGTGGGGAGCCGTCGTCGGCGACCCAGCCGAGGGTGCTCATTGTGGATTCGATCACTTCGATGAAAAGTTCGTCGTTTCCGAGGCAGGACAGGGCGAGTACGCAGGACCAGAATGCGTCGGAGGCTTCGGCGCTGTTTTCCACTGGCAGCGTGCGGTAGGTGTGGTGGCGGGTGGCGTCGATAAGCGGTTCTCTTTTGAGGTCGAGCGCTTGGAGCAGTGGGATGAAGTCGAAGACGCCGGTGCGGTCGACGAGGTCGATGACTTCGGGGCGCACGCCGGAGAGGACGTCGCGGATGGTGTCGGTGCCGGTGAGTTCGGCGTTGATGGTGGCTTGGTCGAAGTCGTCGCCGAGGCCGCCGGAGCCGCCGATGCACAGCGCGCGCGGGGTGCCGTTGTCGCGCGGGTACATTTCCACGCATTGCAGGTTGAATTGCCACAGGCCCCAGAAGTAAAACAGGAAGTCGCCGGGTTCGGGCAGGAGTTCGCCGAGGTTGGTGTCGGGGGCGCTGGGTTGGTGGAATTGGTCTTCGAAACGCCAGGGTGACTGCTCGCCGCCAACACCGAAAACGATGTTGAGTACATTGTGCAGCTCGTCCAGGCTCATCGCCGAGTTCAACCCAATTTGCCTGTGGACCTCGCCGTCCGCTTGCACGTTGGTGGCGCGGACGATGAGTGTTAGTTCGGGTTTGGGCTCGGGTTTCCCGGAACGCTGCTCGCGGGCAGACGCCAAGGAAATGACGTTGTCGCGTGCATAATTCGTGGGCATGCGCCCCAGGATAGACCCATTTGTCCTATTCGGTGTCAAGCGGCAGTGGCTGGACCTCCGCGCCGAAGGCCTCAGCCAGCGCCTTCCGCGCCCGGCGCTTGGCTTCAATTTCTAGCCAGCCGCCTGCGATCTCTGCGAGCTCCATCGCCGTGCGCCACGCAGCCTCTGCCTCCGGCTCGCCGCGGTACTGCGCCTCCACAGTGCACGCGCCCAAGCTGGGCAGGCGGATTCCATGTTTGTTGTACTCTGCCACCTGCTTATCGACGTCAACCCGCACCCCTTCTATCGTCGCCACGGGGGTATTTTCCGGAGCGGTGCTCCCAGGGGTAAGGAACACTACTGTGTCTTTCAGCAGGTCAGTCAGTTGTTGTTCATCGGCAATCCACGCCCCGGTGGGCAGCGCCGCGGGATAAGTTTGCACATGCCAGATGATGTTGTGCTCGCCAGAATTATCCAAAACACTCAACACGGGATAGGTCATTTTGTGCGGGCCTCCAGCTCACAGATTGCGTAAATAAAAGCGGCGTACACCATGCCAGTGCAGGTGAATGGCCTGGAAGCGCCACGTTTTTCAAAGAACTTAGCGATCCTTCTCATCACCGCCACATCCATGCGCATGGAGAAATACGCCAAGGTGAAAAATGCCACGACAAAAACAGCAAGCAACAGCCACGTCACCAGCGGACCTCGCTCCGTGATGGCATCCACATCAGATTCTGGACCAGGCGTGACACCCAAATCGCCGATCTCCTGGCGGATTTGATCAACCATCGTCGCGGAATCTTTCGCAATGATGGACCGCTCCCCAGTCGGGTCCTGACCCATCGCAATCACCGTCGCCCCAGAAAGCGCCAACGCACCATAACTGATGGCCCGGCGGACTGGGCTTTGTACGTAATCATTAACCGCAACCCCAGCACCAATCAGCGCGGAACCTGCTGCTACCTGCAATCTCATCCTGGTATCCATGTTGCCAAGACTACTCACTGATTAAGGTGGTGGGCATGTTTGAAAGATTCAAAAAAGCCAAGGCTCCCGAGGTCCACATCGCGGCGGAACGCACCAACCTTCCGCTTAACGATTTCATGACCCGCCTCTTCGCCCAGGAACTCCCCCTGCTCGATAGCACCTCACGTTCAGAGGTCTACCGCCTGCTTCGGGAATACGACGGCCCAACAATTAGCTCCCAGGAAGAAATCCCCGCAGAGATTCGTGAACTCATGGATCTTTAGGCAATAAATGTGAGATTGGACGATTTCACGCTTGTCTTCACCACCTGAAAACTTTCGGGGGTAACCTTTAAAGGCGATGAACAGTTCTCACGGCACGTCCAGCTCCGGCGCTTCGGCCGGTGCCCACGGAGCCCTTCCCCTAGAAGCTCAGAAACTGAACGGTTGGGGCCGCACAGCCCCCACCACCGCTGAGGTACTTACCACCCCAGACCTAGACATCATTGTGGATGCAGTCCGCCAAGTCGCTGAACAAAACGACTCCAAGCCGGACTACCTCAAGCGCGGCGTGATTGCCCGTGGCATGGGTCGTTCCTATGGTGACCCAGCCCAAAACGCCGGTGGCCTTGTCATTGACATGCAGCCACTGAACAAAATCCACTCGATTGATCCTGATTCTGCGATCGTCGATGTAGATGGCGGCGTCACCCTCGATCAGCTCATGAAGGCTGCCCTGCCATATGGCCTCTGGGTTCCTGTCCTTCCCGGCACCCGCCAAGTCACCATCGGTGGCGCAATCGGACCAGACATCCACGGCAAGAACCATCACTCTGCAGGTTCCTTCGGCGACCACGTGGTCTCCATGGAACTCCTCGTTGCAGACGGACGCATCCTGCACCTCGAGCCAGAAGGCACCGCCGAAGACCCACAGGGCGACCTGTTCTGGGCAACCGTTGGTGGCATGGGCCTGACCGGCATCATCGTCCGTGCACGCATCCGAATGACCAAGACGGAAACCGCCTACTTCATTGCGGACACCGACCGCACCAACAACTTGGAAGAAACCGTTGCGTTCCACTCCGACGGATCAGAGCACAACTACACTTATTCTTCTGCGTGGTTCGATGTCATCAGCCCTGAGCCAAAGCTTGGCCGCTCCACCATCTCCCGTGGTTCCCTGGCAACACTTGCTCAGCTGGAAGAACTGGCACCAAAGCTGGCCAAGGATCCACTGAAGTTCAATGCTCCACAGCTGATGAAGGTTCCAGATATCTTCCCATCCTGGACTTTGAACAAGCTGACCCTTTCCGCAGTCGGTGTGGCTTACTACGCCATGGGTGCACCAGCGAAAAACCAGGTGAAAAACCTCACCCAGTTCTACCAACCACTTGATTTGATCGGCGAATGGAACCGTGGCTACGGCTCCAAGGGCTTCCTGCAGTACCAGTTCGTGGTCCCCACAGAAGCTGTTGAGCCTTTCAAGGACATCATCCGCGATATGCAAAAGTCCGGCCACTACTCCGCACTCAACGTGTTCAAACTGTTTGGCCCAGGCAACCGCGCACCACTGTCCTACCCAATGCCAGGCTGGAACGTCTGCGTTGACTTCCCTATCCGCCCAGGTCTGGGAGCTTTCTTGGACGATCTGGACAAGCGCGTCATGGAATTCGGCGGCCGCCTCTACCTGGCCAAGGAATCCCGCACCTCCGCAGAGAACTTCCACGCCATGTACCCAGGCATGGAAGGCTGGTTGAAGACTCGAAATGAGATCGACCCAACCGGAGTCTTTGCATCTGACATGTCCCGCCGACTTGAGCTTTCTTAAGAAAGGGCTTGAACTAAACAATGCTTAACGCAGTGGGCAAAGCCCAAAACATTCTCCTTCTTGGTGGAACCTCTGAGATCGGTATTTCCATTGTCTCCCGCTTCCTCAAGCAGGGTCCATCCCATGTGACCTTGGCAGCGCGTAAAGATTCCCCACGCGTGGACACAGCAGTTGCAGAGATCAAAGCAGCTGGCGCTGCTTCCGTTACTGTTGTTGATTTCGATGCGCTCGACACCGAATCCCACCCTGCAGCCATCGACGCAGCCTTTGAAAACGGCGACGTTGACGTAGCAATCGTGGCTTTCGGCATCCTCGGCGACAACGAAGCACAGTGGCGCGACCAAGCACTAGCCGTGGAAGCAACCACCGTGAACTACACCGCCGGCGTTTCCGTAGGTGTACTGCTGGGCCAGAAATTTGAGCAGCAGGGCCACGGCACCATCGTGGCATTGTCCTCTGTGGCAGGCCAGCGAGTCCGCCGCTCCAATTTTGTCTACGGCTCCGCCAAGGCAGGTTTCGACGGTTTCTACACCCAGCTCGGCGAAGCTCTTCGTGGCTCCGGCGCTAACGTATTGGTGGTTCGCCCAGGCCAGGTACGCACCAAGATGTCCGCAGATGGTGGCGAAGCCCCACTGACCGTCAACCGCGAAGACGTGGCAGATGCTGTTTATGATGCAGTGGTGAACAAGAAGGACATCATCTTTGTCCACCCACTGTTCCAGTACGTCTCTTTTGCGTTCCAATTCATTCCGCGGGCAATCTTCCGTAAACTGCCGTTCTAACTGAAGTTCCGGAAGTTACGCGACCCGCCGTCCTCAAAATTTTTAAAGGATGGCGGGTTTTACATATGGCAAGCTCTGAAAGCAGATAGCACGTGAGACTCATTAATACATACTTGTAATTTTGCTCCTCGATCCCAGCAATGCTCGTTGAGTATGAAAGACTTCTATCATGATTAACACCTCTGAAGATGAAGGTGCAGTCGTGGTTCATGAGGATTTGAATCCTTATGGTCCATCACGTGTGCCCGAAGGCGAAGTGTATCGGCCTGATCGTCTAAACAGGAAAGCTACACTTGCTGCAATTGTGGGAGCTGCCATCCTGGCTTTCGCATTTGCTTTGGTGTTGTGGATGGGTTTAAAACAAACAAACCTTCCAGCTTTCGGCCCATCGAATGTCACGAGGGCTGTTGCTTCTGCCACCATCGCTGCGGTTTTGATTGTCACGGGTTTTTTGACGTGGCTGTGGCTGCGCGATGAACATCAGAGCAATCCGCGGTGGGAGTTGGAGGACGTCAAGCCAAGGCCCAAGTGGAGGACGGCGCTGACGTATCTGGCGTCTTACTTAAGCCCAGCTGCGCTGGTGGTTGCGGTGTTGGCTATTCCGCTGTCTGCGACCCGCCTGTATTTGGACGGAATCAGCGTTGACCAGGGCTTTAGAACTCAGTTTTTAACCCGTATGGCTGACGATATCAGCTTGTCGGACATGAACTACATCGATATGCCTACCTTCTACCCTGCTGGATGGTTCTGGCTCGGTGGTCGCTTGGCCAATCTTTTGGGGCTGCCCGGTTGGGAAGCTTTCCAGCCATGGGCAATTGTGTCCATGGCAGTTGCTGCTTCTGTGTTAGTTCCAGTGTGGCAGCGCATCACCGGTTCCCTGCCGGTGGCAACAGGCATTGCGTTGGTGACAACCTGCATTATCTTGGCGATGAATTCCGAAGAGCCCTACGCTGCGATCGTTGCGATGGGTATTCCAGCGATGCTCGTGCTGGCTTCCCGCATTGCCAAGGGCGATAAGTTTGCGCTTGCCAGCGGCATTATTTACTTGGGTGTTTCGGCTACTTTCTATACCTTGTTCACCGGCGCCATCGCGCTTTCTGCGGTCGCAGTGTGCATCGTGATGGCTGCTATTATGCAGCGCTCCATCAAGCCATTGCTGTGGCTTGCAGTGCTGGGTGGTGGATCCATTGTCATCGCGTTGATTTCTTGGGGTCCTTACCTTCTAGCTTCCATCAACGGAGCGGAGCGCTCTGGCGATTCTGCAACACACTACCTGCCTCTTGAAGGCACCCAATTCCCGGTTCCTTTCTTGGCATCGAGCGTTGTGGGACTGTTGTGTCTGGTTGGCCTGATCTATTTGGTGGTGCGCTTCCACAACAATGAGGTGCGCGCGATGTGGATCGGCATCGCAGTGTTTTATGCCTGGATGGGTATGTCCATGGCGATCACGCTTTTAGGCAACACGTTGCTGGGATTCCGTCTTGATACAGTGCTGGTGCTTATTTTTGCCACGGCTGGTGTGTTGGGCATTGCAGATTTCCGCCTTGCCAGTGTGTATCAGCTCTACCCCACCCAAATTACAGAGCGCACCGCAAACTATTTGACCAATTTTATTGTCATTCTGGTTTTGCTTGGTGGCCTGTACTACGCGCAGGATCTGCCACAGAAGAACGCACGGGCTATCGATCTGGCCTATACCGATACTGATGGCTACGGTCAGCGCGCCGATCTGTATCCAGCCGGAGCTGCACGTTATTACAAGGACATCAACGATCATCTGCTTGATCAAGGATTCGAGCCTTCCGAAACTGTCGTGCTGACAGACGAACTCGATTTCATGTCCTACTACCCTTACCGCGGATACCAAGCATTTACTTCCCACTACGCCAACCCGCTTGGTGAGTTCGGAAACAGGAACGCATTCATCGAAGATCTCGCGATCCGAAGCTGGGATGAGTTGGCTGATCCTCAACAATTCAGCGACGCGTTGAACACATCTCCATGGACGATCCCTGAGGTGTTCATCTTCCGCGGCTCCATCGATGATCCTGACGCCGGTTGGAAATACGACGTGGCTGAAGATCTGTACCCGAACAATCCAAACGTGCGCTTCCGCGGCGTGTACTTTAACCCGGAGTCATTTGATCAGATGTGGCAGACCAAGCAAGTGGGACCTTTCGTGGTGGTAACGCACAATGAGTAATTCCTCACCAAACGACCCAAGCCCTATGCGCCAAGTCGGTGGTAATGGGGGCCATCAACTAGACTCGATCAACGTGTCAGATGTAGTTGAGTCGAAGAAACTAAAGGGTTCTGCGCAAGAACCCCCGCAGGTTGCCCCGGGCTGGCTGAAGAAACTGGCTATCTCATCAGGTCTGCTAGGCCTGTTGATGTTTGTGCTGTTGCCTTTCCTGCCAGTGAACCAGGTGCAGTCTTCGCTGTCATGGCCACAAAATGGTGAGCTTTCCAGCGTTAACGCCCCGCTGATTTCCTACGCACCGCAGTCGATGGATGCGTCCATCCCTGTGTCCGCGCTGGACAGTCTCAATGACAATCAGTCGTTGGTGATGGGCACGCTGCCTCTGGATAGTACGGACGCCACCAACCGTGGTCTGTTTGTGCGCACCATCGACGGCAACCTTGACGTGATTGTTCGCGGTGAGGTGCTGTTGGATCTTTCGCCAACAGAGGTGAACCGTCTGCCCGATGATGCGATCCTGGAGATTTCCTCCACCGAGGAAACCACCAGCGCGGAAATCACCGGCACGGCATTCAGCGGCGAGACCGAAGGCGATGAGCGGCCTCAGGTCACCGGCGTTTACACCGAGCTTGTCGACGACCCCTCCACCGCATCGGCCCTGGCCTCAGCGGGCTTAAACGTTGATATTGAGATCAACTCCCGCTTCACTTCATCCCCCAGCCTTCTAAAGTACGCAGCCATCTTCATTGGCCTTGCGTCTGTGTTGGTCTCCCTGTGGACACTGCACCGCATGGATATTTTGGATGGTCGAAAAGCACACCGCTTCCTGCCTGCCAACTGGTACAAGCTGAAGCCACTTGATGGTGTTGTCGTAGCGATTTTGGTGTTCTGGCACTTCCTTGGCGCCAACACCTCTGACGACGGCTTCATCATGACCATGGCCCGCGTGTCCCAGAACGCGGATTATATGGCCAACTACTACCGCTGGTTCGGTGTCCCAGAATCACCATTCGGCGCACCATATTACGACTTGCTGGCTCTGATGGCCTACATCTCAACCTCATCAATCTGGCTTCGTCTACCCGCATTGCTCGCTGGACTGATCATGTGGTTCGTGATCACCAGAGAGGTCATGCCACGGTTTGGCTCATTGGTTAACGGTCGCCGCGTTGCGCACTGGTCTGCAGCCATGGTGTTCCTGGCGTTCTGGCTTCCATACAACAACGGCACTCGCCCAGAGCCAATCATCGCGATGGGAGCTCTACTTGCGTGGGTTTCCTTCGAGCGCGCTATCGCTACCTCCAGGTTGTTGCCCGCTGCCATTGGTGTTATTATCGCCACCATTTCCCTGGCATCAGGCCCCACCGGTCTGATGGCAGTTGCTGCGTTGCTGGTCAGTTTGTCCGCGTTGATTCGCATTCTTTATAGGCGCTTGCCGCTTATTGGGGCGCCGAGGGGGGCGTCGAAAAGCAAAGTCTTTGGCGCCTCGATGGCTATGCTTGCCCCATTCCTGGCGTCTGGCACCGCGATTCTCATCGCCGTTTTTGGCGATCAGACTCTGTCAACCGTCATGGAATCCATCAGCGTGCGCTCCGCGAAGGGCCCGGCGCTGACCTGGTACCACGAATATGTGCGCTACCAAACCGTCATGGAACAAACCGTTGATGGTTCCTTCACCCGCCGTTTTGCTGTGCTGATGCTCATGGCGTGTCTGGCTATTGTGGTCATCGCGATCCTGCGTTACGGCCGCATTCCAGGCGCTGCGAAGGGACCATCCCTGCGTTTGATGATGGTCATTTTCGGCACCATGTTCTTCATGATGTTCACCCCAACCAAGTGGACTCACCACTTCGGTGTCTACGCAGGACTTGCCGGCGCATTGGCCGGACTTGCTGCCGTGGGGCTGTCCTATGTTGCGGTGAAATCACCACGCATGCGCACCATTTCCATCGGTGCGTTCCTCTTCCTGCTGGCGCTGGCTCTCGCAGGCGTGAACGGATTCTGGTACACCTCCAGCTACGCCGTGCCATGGTGGGATAAAACCATCCAGATCAAGGGCATCGAAGCATCCACCGTAGTGCTCGTGATCGCCGTGATCGTGCTGATCATCGGTGTTATTCAATCCTTTGTCCACGATGTGAAAACCGCGCAAGCCGAAACCAATCACTCCATGGGCGAACTCGTGGCGGAAGATGAAGCAAAGCGCGAGCGTGCCTCGCGGTTCACCGGCCTTGCGGCCTCCCCTATCGCAGGAGTGTCCGCCCTCGTTGTGCTGATTACCTGTGCATCCATGGGCAAAGGCTTTGTGGACCAATACCCCGCGTACTCCGTGGGTCTTGGCAACCTCCGCTCCCTGACCGGCAACACATGTGGCCTTGCCTCCGACGCCATGCTGGAAACCAACTCCAACGATTCCTTCCTCACCCCAGTGAACTCCACACTTGGTGAGTCCCTGGAATCCGAAGATATTCGTGGCTTTAGTGCTGCCGGCATCCCACCATCAATCAGCCAGGACCAAGCAAACCTGTCTGCTGTTGGTGCCATTGCCAACACTGACGACTCCACCGAAACCGGCGGATCCGACGAATCATCCGGACAATCCACCGGCAACACCGGCGGTGTCCGAGGCTCCGAAGGCATCAACGGCTCCAACGCCCGCCTGCCATTCAACCTGGACTACACCCAAGTTCCAGTCGTCGGCTCCTGGTCCGCTGGCACCCAAAACCCAGCAAACATCACCACCGACTGGTACGAAATCCCAGAAGCCACCGAAGAAGCACCCATCATCGTGGTATCTGCAGCAGGTCGCATCGAACACTTTGATATCAACGGCGTCCACCAATCCGGACAATCCGTCATGCTCGAATACGGTCGCCTTCGCGATAACGGCGACGTTGAAGACCTCGGCGAAGCCATGATGTACGACATCGGCCCCGAGCCATCCTGGCGCAACCTCCGCTACCCACTTGACCAACTCCCAGAAGAAGCAGATGTCGTGCGCATCGTCGCCACCGACGTCAACCTCGACGAAGACCAATGGGTAGCACTGACGCCACCACGCGTACCTAACCTAGATTCTCTGAACAACGTCATCGGATCCGAAACCCCAGGACTCCTCGACTGGGCAGTTGGCCTGCAATTCCCATGCCAACGCACCTTCGACCACTACGCCGGAGTCACCGAGATTCCTGAATACCGAATCTCCCCAGACCACGGTGGAAAATCCACCCTCTCCCCATTCCAAGACTGGGCAGGCGGCGGATCCATGGGCACGGCCGAAACAGTAAACAACGCCTACGAAATCTCGTCCTACCTCCGCAACGACTGGGGCCGCGACTGGGGTTCCATCGAACGCTACTCCCTGCGCACCAACTCCAACGGCGATGCACCTAAGGTTGCAGACATCAACCTTGAAACCATCCAACGTTCCGGACTCTGGAATCCAGGGCATATGAAGGTAGATGAATAAGACCTTCAGTACTGGAAGTTTTTAAGTAGATGCTCTGAGGCTTAGTGAAGATCAAGGCTAGATGAAACTATTGTTCCGAGTAGATTGTGGAAACCACCTGGAGGGAAAGCTGGTAGCTTAGAATCATGCACCTCCGCGTGGTTTCATCTTCTCAGAACGACAAGCCAGACCTGCTGCGTATTCGTATTGGTGACGCGCTTCGCGAGGAGCGACTTAAACAGACTAGGACTTTGCAGGAGCTTGCTGACCAGGCGAATATCTCTATTTCACACTTGTCAGATATTGAACGGGGTCGGAAAGAGGCATCTTCGGAAGTTCTCCGAAGCATCCATCATTCTCTTGGTCTTGAGTTGGATGATCTCCTCCAACGAACTCTGGGGTCTTCTACCCCGCAGCTCGCCGTTGCAGCCTAACTCCCGCGTTAGATCACAGTCCTCCTGATACCGTTAAGCTTTGCCCGGTAACCCAACGGGAATCAGGTCCAGCAAGAAATGAGACCACGTCGGCGATATCGGAAGGCCTGCCGAGCCGACCCATCGGAGTCATCTGTGCTATCTGGTTTCTAACCTCCGGGTCCGAGTTCACCACGCGCTGACCGTCGGTATCGGTAGCCCCTGGGCGAATAGCATTTACGGTGATTCCTTTGGGTGCCAATTCTTTCGCCACAACCTGTGTCAATGATTCAAGTGCCGATTTTCCTGCACAATAACCAGCGATACCTGCTTGCGGCATCACAGTATTAAGCGACGAGATGTTGATGATAGCACCGCCTTCGACCATATCCGGGGCGAGATACTTGATCAACAGGAAGGGCGCGGTAGCACTAACTGTCAGCGCTTCCGTCCATGCGTCGATGGGCATATCCACGACTGGACTAATGGGAGTCTCGGTGGTGGCATTATTGACTAAGATCTGAAACGGTCCTTCACTATGAAGTTGCTGTGCGGCCTGTTCTGCAGATTCAATGGTGCTCAGATCCGCTTGTACTGCGCGTACCTGATGTCCTCGTTGCTGAAGCTGTTCGACGAGTTTTTCGGCCGCATCCTGATTGCTGTTCCAAGTAAATACGGTGTCAAAGCCTGAGGAGGTGAGCCGCTCTACGATTGCACGTCCAATTCCTCGGGATCCACCAGTTACCAGTGCCTTCTGCTGTGAATGTTGAGTCATAACACTGATGATGGTCTATATTTTCTTTCAGCGTGGCACTTTTCGCTTCTAGCGGAATATACCTCACTGGTCGAGGTGAACAAACACAAGAAAAAAGTTATCCCCAGATCAGTTCAACGACACTCCCAATTCTGAAACAATTTTCTGCAACTGTAAGGCAATGCTGTCATTCAGTGGTTCGTCGACCTTTTGAGCTCGCGACAGGGGCGACGCCATAGCCGATTTCAAAAGAATCCACTGCCTCGTCTATTAGTGGGCAACAGGTACCCCAGAAATCGACCAGCACTCCACCAGCAATCTGTGAGCGATACTTGCCAGCCACGACGTCACCGCACCCCAGTCCACACCTAGCTACTGGATCTAGATAATCCCCGACCAGGTCGCTGCGGACTCGACCGTCAGCAAACTCGCCAGCTGTACTCCAGACATCTATGGTGTCGACTTGCGAGGCTACTCATCATCAAGCACCAAAACGATACCTACTTCGGAGTAGTAACTCCTGAACCGAATAGCGGTGGTACCTAGCAGGTACAGCCAGTGTCGCCAGTATCAACTCAAGATATTTGAAAACGTAGTTGCAACCACACTCGCACAGAGGGTGGCCACTCTACTTTGTCACTAGAGCTATGGTTTTACCAGAAGTCAATAGCCAAAAGTTACCTTTGTTGGTGACTTTTAGTCCTTGATGAGAGTGGGAGGAACAGTTAGATTCTGGAATAGCAGAAGAACTAGGAAAGCAACGAACTCTCCGAGGCCCAATCCTCTACTTCTGCTAACGATTCACTCGTCCCCTTCAAATATCAGGAGTTACACATGAATAAGAGATTCTCAGCAAGAGGTCTTTTAGCTGCCACTTTGACCGTTTGCTTATCCTTAGTTGGCCTTGGCACTGCAGGCGCAGTCATTGTGCAAATTGATGGTGGTACCTGGGATTATGGAACCTCATCAAACTTAGTATGGTCCCACTACTACCATAATGGTCAAAAGCATGGATCAACTGCTATTGGCAACTACACATCTGACAGTGGTTGCGTCAATCGAAATGTCTGGTCCCATGCTTCTGCTGAAAAGGGAATGTTCACAACTGGACAATCCTACTACCGTCACTGCTAACGCTCTATTCTTCATGTGCCGGAGTTTTCCGGCACATGAAGAATTTTTATTTTGAGGATACGATTTGCATCGCTTACCCACGTTACTGAGCTGCGCGATAATAGTTGTTTCATTGTTTTCACCATTCCTTTCTTATGGGCTCACAAACACAATGGACCGAATGGGTTATGGTTTCGGAGACCAAGGCGTTCTGCTTAATGACACAGTTAGTTTTGTAGACCCTTCATATTTCCAGACTGAGCTTCACGACTTTGCAGCAGAAAACGATGTAAACATCACGTTGCGGGAGATAAGTGCCTCGATACCTGACAACGAGGAGCATTATTTCTCAACGGATTATTTTCAAGAGGATCCAAAAGAGATTGCGTCTTTTGGAAATGATAAAACTCGCATCATCTACCCATTTTCCGATCTGCACGAATCAGATAATAGAGGTCTCTATATTCTGGAGGGCCCTGCTGGAAGCGATATTTTATTCCTTGCCTGGGCAAATCAAATAGGTCTTGACGGCTTAATTATGCAGACCAACTTTTGGAATATCATCGGTCAAAGCCCCTATCTGATAACAGGGCTACTCATGATTATCGCTGCGCTATTTTTGGCTGCAACACATGAAATTATTCGAGGTCGCGCAACTGCAATTAAGCGTTTGCTGGGTCGTCCACTTCATTTAAATCTTCTGGATGAGTATCTCTCATCGTGGAAAATTCCTCTTCTAAGCATTGGTCTTTCATTGTTTAGTACCATCGCTATTCTTAGTGTTAATGGATTTGCCCAAACACCACTCTTTTTCGGCATATACTTTGCCAGCTTATTGCTGGGAATCCTCGGCCTAGTTCTGGGACAATTAGTTGGGCATTTTATTGCTGTGTCAATTCCGCTGAATCTTGCTATTAAAGGAGAGCGGGCGGGCCTACTTTTAAACTCAGGGATGCTGGCGACCCGACTAATTACCTTGTTCTTTTTCCTAGGAATCATTGGATCGCTAACCGGTAACCTCAGTGAACTACGTGCACAAACTACTTTTAGTACATTATGGGATACCCATAAAGAAACCTATAGAGTCTCCATAGCTTCCGCAGCAGGACAAGACTTCTACGGGCTTGCTGAGACTCTACGCACTATGGATAGGCATGGGGAAATTATTTTGGCAGATCGTCAATGGTTAACAGCTCCCCTTGATATCGGTGCACCAGTCGTATTATCAAACACAACTTTTGCCGTTGATGAAGGACTACTTGCGCCAAAAGATCTACCGCAAAGTGACGAGATCACAATATTGCATCCTCAGTTTCTGGATTCGGCCAAAGAGCCAGAATTACTTGGTTTGCTGGAGTTCGAAGCATCCAACTCACAAGTGCCAATGCCAAAGATCCAAAGCATTCCATATGATAGCGAAGACTCAACCAACCCCATGTCTGAAGTTTTTACCTACAACATTAACCTGGATAGTGCAGTAAGAAACCCAATCGTAGTTATCCTTCCCGCAGGCTTAGAGCTTTTAAGTGATCAAAATTTGTCGGCTCGACTCACACAGAATAGTCTGCTGATAAAAGACCAGACTGGTGTGAACGCTCTTCTATCCTCAGAGGATTCACGCAATTATGTGGGAGCTGCATCCCCGATGATTGACACGTGGGAAGAAAGCGTTGTTCGGTTGAAGGAAGCGAACCAAATAATCGCCTTCAACGCTTTCATTGCATTGTTCCTCACGACGACTCTTGTTCTAGCTACTGCACTGGTATTTCATTTAAGAAATCAAAGAAGACTATGGGTAGCGCATCTACTAGGAAATCATCCATTAAGAGCTCGATTACAGCTGCTAATTGTAGAAGTAATTTTCGCTTCAATTCCGTGCGTCTGGCTCGCGAACCGCTATTTCGAGCGATCTGCAGCAATAGCTTCAGATGCTCCCTCAGCCAGATACTTAGAACATCTCAATTCTATACCTCCATCACTGCCGTTGGTTTTAGGAATCTTAATAATCGGTTGGACTTCACTTTCATTTTTCAGTTCGATGAAGCTTCCTTTTGAAAAGAGCACACAATGATAGAAATCAATGACCTCAAGAAATCTTTTGGCGTTCGGATCTTATGGCAAGGTCTCAGTCATAAGTTTTTACCAGGAACAATGACAGCACTGACTGGAGCGTCCGGTTCAGGAAAATCGACTTTGCTCAACTGTCTTGGCACACTTGACAAACCAAGTTCCGGACAGATCCTTGTCGAGGATGTAGACCTTCTGAAACTCTCTACGCGTAAGCAACGGTTATACAGGAAAAATACGGTGGGCTATTTATTTCAAGATTATGCCTTGATTCCCGACAGGACAGTTAAATTCAACCTTCAGCTTGCGGTGGAAAAACACAAATGGCCTGAAATTCCTCAAGTACTTCATGCTGTTGGTCTTGAGTCGTTCGAGGAAAAGCCAGTTTTTGAACTCTCTGGTGGCGAACAACAACGAACTGCGTTGGCCCGGGTACTGCTCAAAAATCCCCGAATAATTCTGGCTGATGAACCAACCGGAGCTCTAGATTTAACAAACAGTGAGCTAGTCATAGAAGCATTGAGAGCACTCGCCGACAAAGGCGCCACCGTTGTTGTTGCTACGCACTCGCCCCTCTTCCGAGAATCAGCGGATACCATTATCAAACTATAGGTGCCCCAACTTTTCGGAGATCTCAGTGCAATGATGGAATTCTTAAACACTCACCGTTTGATTGTTCTTGGGAGTTTGTCTTTTCTAGGGCTAGGTTTCGCGGAAGTCCTGCTGCGTGGCCAGTGGTCAACACCGCAGTTTTTTGTTTTCACTTTCTTGCAAACTCTGCTTCTCGTATTGTGTTTTATTCCTAAACTCTCGGTTCCTTTTGTGGTGCTTCTAAGCATTGCCCAACTCGCGCTTGCATACCTGTGTATTCATGGTGAACCTCAAAGCACCAGCCCTTTCACTTTAATTGTTGCCCAAATGGCGTTTTCGGGATTGCTCATGTTCAGAGGGCAACGGGTGCTCGCTTTTATCTCTGCAGGTGGGCTCATTTGGATTGGGACCATCGATCCAACAAACGGTGCTTGGTCTCCTCATGTGATGTCCGCGCTAGCACTTGCCGTATTCTTTGCGCTGTCGATGGCACTTGGACAGGTTCTTCGATCAAAAGTTGAACAAAGAGCCAACCTTGAGGAGCAGGCAAAAATTCAGACAGAACTGCGCAGAAAAGAACTAGCACTCCATCTGCATCGGTCGGTTGCCAAAGAACTTACGTTTGCAGTGATGAAATCGCAGGAGCTCAGTGGTCGCGATAATCTTTCAACAGATGTCAAAAAGCAGCTTTATGACATCGAAGAGTCGGCCCGCAAAGCATTGATGCAAACTCATGATTTAATGAAGAGTTTGCAGACCTTTGATCAGCTACCCTACGTTCCAGAATTAGACCGCATTCCTTTACATGTTGTTCTCAAAGTGATGAAAGCAGATCTTGAAGATCTCGGATTCACCATGTTGATCAACACCACTACGTTTAACGAGGATTTAAGTGCCGAAAATGTTGAAGCAATAGTGACGGTTTTGGAAGAGGCCTCCAACAACATTGCAAAATATGCTGACAAATCAGAACCAGTTCAATTAAGCATCGCCCGAGTAACAGAAGAAATCCACTTATCCATCCGCAACAAAGTTCAACAAGTTCCGGGGAATCTAGCTAGAGCTGCATCATCTGGAATTGGGCTTATACACATGCGGCACGCAGTGGAGTCGGTTGGAGGAAACTTTAGTGTTAATGAAAATGATTCGATGTGGATCATCAATGCCACACTAAAAAATCCATCTCCAGTGCCTTTGAAAGTTAGCCCTACAGAGCAGTCCACGGATTCCTACTAAGAAAGAACACAATCTTGAAAACACTTCTTGCTTTAACACTCGCTGCATCGATCATGATTCCTACCCAGGTCGAACCTCTAGTTGCAGCACCGATGGCTGATCTTTGCCAGTCCTTCCCATATCTTCCATGGTGTGGCCGTGCCTAGTTATAAAGTTCTACTAGTTGATGACGACCGCTTCGTCCTCGATGCCATTACATCTTATTTAAGCTCCGATTCGGAATTGGAAGTGGCTGCCACCGCCTCAAACGGTATTGAAGCTCTGGAAGTATTGGCCCAAACTCCATGCGATGTTGTGGTGTCTGACGTCGAAATGCCTCACATGGACGGCAGGCAGCTGCTCACTGAGGTACGCAAACTTTCCGAGCCACCAGCTTTTGTCACTATGACTGCTTTTTCTACAGATGAAACTCTGGTTGAAATGCTCTCCAATGGTGCAGCTGCATACATTGTCAAGAGCGACCGTGCCCAGGACATTCGCGATATCATCCGCATTGCTGTGTCCGGTGGCACCACGCTTTCCCCGTTGGCCATGACTCGTCTGCGTGCCATGCTTCCCAGAACCACGCAGATTCCTGAACAATTAACGGCGACTCAGCAGCGAGTGATGAAACTTGTTTGCGAGGGCAATTCCAACCGCCAAATTGCCAAAGCCACAGGCCTCACGATAGCGACAGTGAAGAAGACAGTGTCCCAATTGTTGGATATTTTCAAAGTCAGGTCGCGTACCCAATTGGTGGCTCAGGTTTATCGCGTGGAAAATTCCTGATTGGTATCCTTACCCAGCACCATTTTTTGTGGTTTGCTCTAAGTTATGGGCGAATCAGTAAGTACTGACAGGTACACTCCGCAGCAGCGCACGCGTTATCGCCAGCTGCTCATGGAAGATCTTGAGATTTTTGATCGGCATTTGCAGCATTCCGATTTTGAGGATCAGGGTTCCATCGGCCTCGAGTTGGAACTCAACCTCGTGGATAAGCATATGCAACCTGCTTTGGCAGGCCACGCGGTGCTTTCCCATTTAGACGATGAGTACCAGTCGGAGATCGGTAACTTTAATGTTGAAATGAACCACCCGCCACTATCCGTTAAAGGCGATGCTTTACGACGCCTCGAGCAAGGCATCACCTCGCGTCTAGGTCGCGTGCGCGCGGCCGCCACATCGGAGAATGTGAACGTGGCGATGATCGGCACGCTGCCCACCATCACTCCGGAATTTCTTGAAGATCCGGCATGGATGACCCAAGAAAACCGCTACCGTGCGCTGAGCAATGCGGTGATGGAATCGCGTGGCGAGTTAGTGCACATCAACATCGCCGACCGTGAACAAATCATCCACGATTTCACTGATCTCGCCCCCGAATCAACTTGCACGTCTATTCAGTTGCACCTGCAATTAGCGCCCAATAAGTTTGCTGCAGCGTGGAATGCGTCGCAAGCAATAGCTGGTGTTCAAGCAGCTCTTTCGGCTAATTCCCCACTTTTCTTAGGCCGTCGGGTGTGGCATGAAAGCCGCATTCCAGTGTTTCAACAAGCCATCGATACGCGTACTCCTGAACTTGTGAATCAAGGAGTCCGCCCCAGAGTATGGTTCGGCGAACGATGGATCACCAGTGTTTTTGATCTTTTCGAAGAAAACGTACGCTATTTCTCCCCTCTCATCGCAGAATCACGCGCACTGTCTGGCACACCAATGATGAAGGGAAAATCCCCCGCACTCCACTACCTCAACCTGCACAACGGAACAGTGTGGCGCTGGAACCGACCCATTTACGCACCGGGCGAAGAGCGCTCCCACCTGCGCTTAGAAAACCGTCTCCTACCTGCAGGTCCCACCCCCATCGACATCACTGCCGATGCCGCTTTCTATTACGGTTTGGTCAAATATCTGGCCGAGGAAAACCGCCCTGTCTGGTCACGTCTCCTATTCCCTGATGCGGAAAAGAACTTCCAATCCGGTGCACGTTCAGGGCTGTTCGCCCGCATGACCTGGCCAACCCTTGGACAAGTAAACGTCGCTGATTTGGTCCAAGAGCACCTAATCCCTCAAGCTAGAATCGGACTGGAACGACTTGAAGTAAACAAAGACCTTATCGACGAATACCTGGGCATCATCACCGAACGCGCGAAGTCCCGCCAAAACGGTGCCACCTGGCAGTTGCGTAGCCTCAACAAGCTGGAAGCACACGGAAGCATGCCGGGTTCCGATGCTCGAAAAGCAGGTCTTGCAGCAATGTTGCAAGAGTATTTACAGAATCAAGAAAGCGGCCAACCTGTCCACACATGGGCTATTGGTTCGTAAAACGGCAAGGAAAGGTAATACCCGGAATGATGTACAACGCCACCACAAAGATCGGTTCTCTCCTGGCGGTATTCATCGTTTTATTCCTCGGGGCTTTTGCCGCCGCTTCCGTGTTCCCAGACAGCATTCGAGAGGTTTAAGCACTGGGAGCAATCCTTGGAACGATTTCAATTTATGTGCTGACCAGGTTCTTCCGATCTTCTGAAGAAACCAGAGCCCGACGACCTTTGTGGTTAATCACCACGTCCCCAGTTGTTGGTTTTGCAGTCGTGATTCTCTTTGGAGCAGCGGCAATTCAACTTGTGGTGTGGTCGAGTTCTGTTCTTTTTGCGCTGGCATCAGCTGCTGTTTATCTAGTATTTGCCCTGCTAGGACTAGCCAGTGCTGTCTATGCGATGATGCATCCCGTAAAACGCTAGAAACCACCAATTACTGATGGTGGTTTCTAGCATTTTCTACCCAAGCTAGACAGCCAGCGGCACGTCCTGTGGTGCAACAGCTACTGGAAGTGCGGTTTCACCCATGAGGTCGGCGTCGATAGCTGCGGCACATGCGCGGCCTTCGGCGATTGCCCACACGATCAGGGACTGGCCACGGCCGTTGTCGCCTGCGATGTAAACGCGGGAGTTGGTGGGGCTGCGGTATTCGGAATCGCGGAGGATGCGGCCCCGGTCATCGAAACCTACGCCTAGTTCGTGTGCCAATCCGCCTTGTTCTGCGCCGGTGAAGCCAAGTGCAACAAGAACGAGGTCTGCTTCGAAGGGGAATTCGGTGCCTTCGATTGGTTCACGTTTGCCGTTGACAACTCGGATTTGGTTGCCAGTCAGTCCGGTGACGTGGCCGTTGTTGCCGTGGAATTCCACGGTGTTGACGGCAAATTTACGTTCACCAAGCGTGGAGCCTGCGGCACGTTCGGCGAGGCCCAGGGCTGCGATTTCATCGGCTGATTCATCGCCAGTGATGATGTATTCGCCTTCTTCGTGAGCCGTTGCGGTGCGGAAGAGGTTGGGGTACATCGGCCACGGGGTGGAATCGGCGCGCTGGAAAGGTGCGCGGGGGCGGATATCAAATTGGGTGACTGATTCTGCTCCTTGGCGCAGTGCGGTGCCGAAGCAGTCGGTGCCGGTGTCGCCGCCACCGATGATGACAACTTTCTTGCCTTTGGCGTTGATTGGAGAGACTTCACCGTCGCCTTCGTTGATGCGGTTTTGGGCGGTGAGGTAATCCATTGCCGCATGGATGCCGTTGAGATCGTGGCCTGGAACTGAGAGTTCGCGGGCCACTGGGGTGCCGGTTGCGAGGAGGATCGCGTCGAAAAGCGCTAGTTCAGCGGCGCGCGGCGAGGTGCCTACCTGGAAAGTTGTGCCCTCTGCCTCCATTTGTTGGATGCGTCGGTCGATCCAGCGGTTTTCCATTTTGTACTCGGGCACGCCGTAGCGCATGAGGCCGCCGAGACGGTCGTCGCGTTCAAAGACGGTAACGCTGTGGCCTGCGCGGGTGAGCTGCTGCGCGGCGGCAAGGCCAGCGGGGCCGGAACCGACGACGGCTACGGACAGGCCGGTGGACATGGATGCGACGACAGGCTGAACCCAGCCTTCTTGGAAAGCCTTTTCGACGATTTCCAGCTCAACGTTTTTGATGGTGACAGAATCATCGTTGATGCCGAGCACGCAGGCGCCTTCGCAGGGTGCGGGGCACAAACGGCCGGTGAACTCGGGGAAATTGTTGGTCGCGTGCAGGCGATCGTAGGCTTCCTTCCACCGACCTTGGCGTACCAGATCATTCCACTCAGGGATGATGTTGCCCAGTGGGCAGCCTTCGTGGCAGAACGGGACACCGCAATCCATGCAGCGGGCAGCCTGTTCCTCGATCTGACCTGCCGGTGCCTTTTCGTAGACCTCGGAGTAGTCCATGAGGCGCAGCGGGACCGGGCGGTGTGCAGGCTCGCGTCGGGAGTATTTGATGAATCCTTGTGGGTCGGCCATTAGCTCACTGCCTCCATGATCTTGATTGCTGGGTCTTGGCCCTCAGCGTGGGCCGTTTCGATGATGTTGAGTACTTTTTGGAAATCGCGCGGCATGATTTTCACCAAATCTTGTGCACGCAGCTTGGTCTCGGATCCGGTGAGTTCGCGGTGGCGAGCAATGAGCTCATCAGCCCATGTCAGATCGTCAGCGCTCAGTGGAACAACATCCACCAATTCGCCATTGATCTTCTGGTTTAGGTCCGGGGAATTAGCCAGGTATGCAATGCCACCAGACATGCCGGCACCAAAGTTCTCACCAACCGGGCCCAAAACCAGGACTCGGCCGCCAGTCATGTACTCACAACCGTGGTTTCCGATACCTTCAACCACTGCGGTGGCGCCAGAGTTACGGACGCAGAAACGTTCGCCGACCTGGCCACGAATGAACAATTCACCACTGGTTGCGCCGTATCCAAGCACGTTTCCGGCAATGATATTTGGATTGTTCTTCAGCTGCTTCGGAGCCTGAGCGGAAGGCTTGATCACAATCTTTCCGCCAGATAATCCCTTGCCCACAAAGTCATTGGCATCGCCGGTGAGGTTGATGGTGATGCCTCGTGGGATGAACGCGCCAAAGGAGTTACCGGCGCAGCCTTGAAGATTCAAGGTGATGGTGCCGTCTGGCAAACCTTGGGCACCAGCCACGCGGCTGACTGCAGAACCCAGCATCGTGCCAACTGAACGGTTGACGTTGCTGATGGAGCTATCAATAACAATACTGGTTTCCACACCCGCTGCGGCACGGGTGATCGTGTCCGAAGCCTTATCAATAAATGCGTTGTCCAGGGCTTTTTCTAGGCTGTGTTCCTGGGTCTTGGTGCAACGCACATCCTGAGTTGGGAAGTGTGGAGTTTCTGGGCGATGGAAAATTGGGCTCAAATCCAGGTGTGCTGCCCGGGAATCAGCTGGGATTCCGGAACGCTTACGCAGCACCTGGGCTTGTCCGACGGCTTCATCAATAGAGCGGAAACCAAGCTGTGCCAAGTACTCACGGACTTCCTGGGCGATGAAGGTGAAGAAGTTGACCACGTGTTCAGCCTTGCCGGTGAACTTGGAACGCAAATCCGGGTTCTGGGTAGCGATACCCACCGGGCAGGTGTCCAGGTGGCAGACGCGCATCATGATGCAGCCTTCGACCACCAGCGGTGCGGTGGCGAAACCGAATTCTTCCGCACCGAGCAGAGCTGCGATAACCACGTCTCGGCCAGTTTTCAGCTGACCATCGCACTGCACGCGAATACGATCACGCAGGCCGTTGAGCAGCAACGTTTGCTGGGTTTCAGCCAAGCCCAACTCCCATGGACCACCGGCATGCTTCAGGGAGGTCAAAGGAGATGCGCCAGTTCCTCCGTCATGTCCGGAAATAAGCACCACATCAGCATGTGCCTTGGACACACCTGCGGCAACGGTGCCCACGCCTTGTTCTGCCACTAGCTTCACGTGGATTCGTGCGCGTGGGTTAGCGTTCTTCAGGTCGTGGATCAGCTGAGCCAAATCCTCAATGGAGTAAATATCGTGGTGTGGTGGAGGAGAAATCAGACCAACACCTGGGGTGGTGATGCGGACTTCTGCAACCCATGGGTACACCTTGTTTGGTGGCAGCTGGCCACCTTCACCGGGCTTTGCGCCCTGTGCCATCTTGATCTGAATATCGGTGCAGTTGTTCAAGTAATGGCTGGTCACGCCGAAACGTCCCGAGGCCACCTGCTTGATGGCAGAGCGCTTCCAGTCACCGTTGGGTTCCACATCGAATCGGCGGGCGTCCTCGCCACCTTCGCCGGAGTTGGACATACCGCCCAGTCGGTTCATGGCGATGGCCAAGACCTCATGGGCTTCAGCAGAAATCGAGCCATAAGACATCGCACCAGTGGAGAAACGCTTCACGATCTCACTGACTGGCTCTACCTCAGACACCGAAATTGGCTTGCGGTCCGTGCTGAACTCAAACAGTCCACGAATAGTACCCAAGCGAGTGGATTGATCATCAACCTTGCGGGTGTAATCCTTGAAAATCTCGTAGCTGCCAGAACGAGTTGCATGCTGCAGCTTGAAGATGGTTTCTGGGTTGAACAGGTGGTATTCACCTTCGCGGCGCCACTTGTATTCACCACCCAAATCCAATTCGCGGTGAGCGTGCTCTTCTGGGCGTGGCAAAAATGCGCTGCGGTGACGAGCTTCTACGTCAGCTGCAACTTCATCCAGACCGATGCCAGAAATTGGTGAAGCAATACCACCGAAGTAGTTGTCCAGGAGATCCTGATGCAGACCGGTGACATCAGCAAGCTGCGCGCCACGGTAAGAAGACACCGTTGCAATGCCCATCTTGGACATCACCTTCAGCACACCAGTGGTGGCTGCCTTGATGTAGTTTCGGGATGCCTCATCCAAAGAAAGATCACCCAACTGACCCTTCATGCGCAGCTCATCGATGGTTTCAAATGCCATGTACGGGTTGATCGCATCGGCACCAAAACCAATGAGCATCGCCAGGTGATGAACCTCGCGGGCATCGCCGGATTCCACCACCAGGGAGCACTGGGTACGGGTACGTTGCTGCACCAAGTACTGATGCACAGCGGAAGTCAGCAGCAGCGCAGGGATAGGTGCCATGCGCTCATCAGATTCACGATCCGACAGCACGATCAACGTCTTGCCATTGCGGATTGCTTCAGAAACCTCGCGGCGCACACGAGCAATCGCAGCCTTCATGCCGGCACCATGGTGAGCCACTGGGTACAAACCAGAAATTACAGCAGCACCAAAGGAATCCCACTCACCATGCGCGTTGGCATTGATCAAGGTGGCCAGCTCATGGTTATCAATGATCGGCGATTCCAAACGGATACGTCGCGCCGCATCAGGACCCGGATTGAGCACGTCAGACTGCGCACCCAACAAAGTGAACATGCTGGTCACAGGCTTTTCACGGATGGAGTCCAAAGGTGGGTTTGTCACCTGAGCAAAGCGCTGCGCGAAGAAATCATAAAGCATGCGTGGTCGCTGGGATAGCGCCGCAATTGGCGTATCCGAACCCATGGAACCAATTGCCTCAGCACCCTGGCGGGCCATCGGCAGCAGCAACAAATCCACATCTTCTTCAGTGATTCCGAAAACACGCTGACGCAACACAGCACGAGAGTGCGCCATGTAGTTGTAGCGTGTCTGAGGCAGACGATCCAGATGCACAAAATTATCGCGAATCCACTCACCATATGGCTGCGCTTCGCTTAATTTCTGCTTGATTTCCTCGTCTTCAACGATGCGGCCCTCGGCCGTGTCAACAAGGAACATGCGTCCAGGCTGTACGCGAGTACGCTTTACGACGCTCTCCTCCCTCAAGTCCAACACTCCCGATTCAGAAGCCATCACAACCAAACCCGAATCAGTAATGGTGATTCGCCCAGGTCGCAGGCCATTACGGTCCAGCACGGCACCCACAAAACGACCGTCAGTAAATGCCAGCGCTGCAGGACCATCCCATGGCTCCATCAGACAAGAGTGGTATTCATAGAAATCACGCAGCTCAGGGCTCAGCGTCTTGTTGTGTTCCCACGCCTGAGGGATCATCATCGCAACAGCATGCGGAAGTGAGTATCCGCCCAGGTGCAAAAGCTCCAAAGCCTCGTCGAAACGCGCGGTATCCGAGCCCTCCGGGGTGCAGATAGGCAGCACGCTGCTCAAATTGCCCAGCTTGTCGTTTTTGATAAGCGCCTCGCGGGCGCGCATCCAGTTTTCATTGCCACGCACAGTGTTGATCTCACCGTTGTGGGCAACGAAACGGTACGGGTGCGCCAGTGGCCAGCTTGGGAAAGTGTTCGTGGAGAAACGCGAGTGCACAATAGCAATGGCCGACTCCAGGCGAGCATCACCCAGATCCTCAAAGAAGCCCTCAAGCTGCAGAGTGGTCAACATGCCTTTGTAAATGATGGTGCGTGAAGATAGCGATGGGAAATACACCGTATCGCGACCATTGGTGGTGCCCAGCTCACGCTCACAACGCTTACGGATAAAGAACATCACACGGTCAAGATCTTCACCAGATTTTCCAGGCACAGTAAGGAAAATCTGCGCGAAACTAGGCATCGCCTCCTCAGCCATGGAACCCAGCTCACGGGAATCAAAAGGAACCATGCGCCAACCAAGCACATCGGCACCTTCTTGCTTTGCGATGCGCTCAATTTCCTTCTGAGCATCCATCATCGCCATGCGACCGCGAGGCAAGAACGCAATACCAGTGGCATACTCCCCTGCCTCAGGAAGCTCAATGCCAGATACTTCACGGTAGAAACTATCCGGAATCTGCATGAGGATGCCCGCACCATCGCCAGTGTTCTTCTCTGCACCGGCGGCACCTCGGTGATCAATATTGCGAAGCGCCTCAAGTGCGCGATCAACAATGCTGCGACTTGGGCGACCGTGGATATCCGCAATAAACGCCACACCGCAGGCGTCATGTTCATGCGCAGGGTTGTAGAGTCCTTGTGGTTTCATGCGGGATACCTCACTTTAATCCTGTTTCTATCAATCGTTCGATAATAAGAAAATCAGGCACACTACCTGCAACGCAAGTAACAAAAGGGTTACTTTCGATCAACCTACAGGAAAACGGGAGGTCAGATTACGCTCCTGTGTTACACATCACAGGATATGGTAGAAGATGTTCGCCTGTCCACCTCGTGAAAGAAGATAAAAATGGTCGATTTTGACACCATCGCAGCCCGACTTGTCACCGAAACAGAAGAAGCAATCATCTACGCCACCCGCGATGGAATTATCAGACTCTGGAACGGCGGCTCCGAGAAACTCTTTGGATACACGGCCGGCGAAGCACTCGGAAAATCCCTCGACATCATCATCCCCGAAAAACACCGCAAGGCACACTGGGACGGATGGGATCACGTCATGGAATCCGGCGAAACCCGCTATGGCTCCGAGCCCCTCAACGTTCCCGGAATTCACGCAGATGGATCCAAAATGTCCCTGGAATTCTCCATCACGATCCTGAAAGACGATTCCGGAAAAATCGAAGGCGTGGCAGCATTCCTCCGCGACGTCACCGCTAATTGGGATGAGAAAAAGGCGTTACGAATCCGCATCAAGGAACTGGAACGTCAGATCGAGGGTTAGATTGCCCCATTTTTAGGTTCGGACGCTGACTTTTTGACAGTAACGGGTTAACCGTTGGGTGAAATGCAAATATTCGTTCGAAACTTTGGTCATGCCACACGTTTGTGGTGGATTTTTGCATCCAAATGGGGGTTTGGTGCGAAAATTCGTTCGATTAAGTGGTCTGACCTCAGGTTTGTGGTGAAAATTTGATCAGCAAACACCCAGGTTTCACATTCGCCCCACTAGTCCCAAAATGATGACGTTCCAGAGCGCCGCCTGACGGCAATTTGTGCCCACTTTGACACAAGTGGTCGATCGACGTCTCGAGCCGCTTAAACGGGCGATTATCGCCCCACCATTCCCGATGTCCGCTCCTCGCACGCTTTTTGTAATGACATTAGGATCTTTAAGCAGTGAATGAGGTGACAATGTCACCTAACAAAGGTGTCAAACAGCCCCAAACACTACCCCCTCCACCCCCGCACCCTTATCCAGAAACTCCCATGCTCCAACATTTCCAGAGGGGGCAGTTTCTGACATTAACTACATAACTCCTGCATCAACCCGCAGCTAATCGCCACACCCCTGCTGAAAATCCCGAATGGAAAACCATACCCAAGCAGACACTCCCACCCCTAAGTATTACCAATTACTCAAAAGTGTTCAAAAAAAGTTTGTTATGTACGATTGACGGGACATATCGTGTCTGCCACGATTAAAGACATTGGTGATGTGAATCACTGCCTACTACATCGTGTTTCGTGACCCTGCACCTCCAAGTAAGGGCACGACAAACTTAGGAGACAAGATGGCTAGTACCTTCATTCAGGCCGACAGCCCTGAAAAAAGTAAGAAGCTGCCCCCACTCACAGAAGGTCCGTATAGAAAACGGCTATTCTACGTTGCACTAGTTGCGACGTTCGGTGGACTGCTCTTCGGATACGACACCGGCGTAATCAACGGTGCACTCAACCCAATGACACGTGAGCTCGGGCTAACCGCGTTCACTGAGGGTGTTGTAACTTCTTCTCTGCTGTTTGGTGCAGCAGCTGGTGCGATGTTTTTCGGTCGTATTTCCGACAACTGGGGTCGTCGGAAAACAATCATCTCACTTGCAGTAGCTTTCTTTATCGGCACCATGATCTGCGTGTTTGCTCCATCTTTTGCAGTAATGGTTGTCGGACGTGTGCTTCTTGGACTCGCAGTTGGTGGCGCTTCCACTGTTGTCCCTGTCTACCTGGCTGAACTTGCTCCTTTTGAAATCCGTGGCTCACTGGCTGGCCGTAATGAGTTGATGATTGTTGTTGGTCAGCTCGCAGCTTTTGTCATCAATGCGATTATTGGAAATGTTTTTGGACACCACGATGGTGTGTGGCGCTACATGCTGGCAATTGCCGCAATCCCAGCAATTGCCCTCTTCTTTGGAATGCTCCGAGTTCCAGAATCCCCACGCTGGCTTGTTGAGCGAGGACGCATTGATGAGGCTCGCGCAGTTCTTGAAACCATTCGCCCTCTTGAACGTGCCCATGCAGAAGTTGCTGATGTTGAACACCTAGCAAAAGAAGAACATGTCATTTCCGAGAAGTCCATGGGCTTAAGGGAAATTTTGTCCAGCAAGTGGCTTGTGCGCATCCTCCTGGTAGGTATCGGATTGGGTGTCGCACAGCAGCTGACCGGCATTAACTCCATCATGTATTACGGCCAGGTTGTTCTCATTGAGGCTGGTTTCTCCGAAAATGCAGCTCTGATCGCCAACGTGGCACCTGGAGTTATCGCAGTTGTCGGTGCATTCATCGCACTGTGGATGATGGATCGCATCAACCGCCGTACCACCCTCATTACCGGCTACTCTCTCACCACCATTAGCCACGTGTTGATCGGCATCGCATCCGTAGCATTCCCAGTTGGCGATCCACTTCGCCCATACGTTATCTTGACTCTAGTTGTGGTCTTCGTAGGATCCATGCAGACCTTCCTCAACGTAGCCACCTGGGTCATGCTCTCCGAGCTCTTCCCGCTGGCAATGCGCGGTTTCGCAATCGGTATCTCAGTGTTCTTCCTTTGGATCGCAAACGCGTTCCTCGGATTGTTCTTCCCAACCATCATGGAAGCAGTAGGACTAACCGGAACCTTCTTCATGTTCGCCGGAATCGGTGTGGTTGCCTTGATCTTCATCTACACCCAGGTTCCAGAAACCCGTGGACGCACCTTGGAGGAGATCGATGCGGATGTTACTTCCGGAGTCATCTTCAACAAGGATATCCGGAAGGGAAAGGTGCACTAAAAACCCAGACACTGCATAGATAAAACGCTCCAGATTTTTCTCAGCCGCTGCCCCTCCCCTGCTTCGCGCAGGTGGAGGGGCAGCGGTGTTTTTCTTTAAAGTTTGGATTCCAAATCACCGAATTCGGGAGTGAAGCACACTCATATCCAATAGGTAGTTCCACCGCTTTCAGTGCCACACGCGCAACGCTTTTGTTTAAATTCAACCGCCACTGTGAGCATATTTCCCAGGACTATCCACGCATTGCAGTGATTTCATTTTTTACCTGGGCTACCAGCAGCTTTACAAATGTCTTTCTTGCAGACACCGTATGAGCATTTGTGGCGCTTCAAGCTGTTCTCCATTTGCTTCAAGCCATGGTGTGATCACAGCCTCTTAATCACTAGGTTGCAACCGCCTCAATTCCACAAAATACGCAATAAGACGACGACTCAGATATGAAAACCCTGCTATTAGCATTCCCGGACCAGCAAACATCGCCACCAGTCCAAGAACTGTCATTTCCTTTGGCCCCAGAAAAAGGAATGCTAAAAATACCGCTCCACCCACAAGGTAAACTGCATCCCACCTAAAATCATTCACTCTTGCGAATAGAAGTGGCCACCCGGTAAACAGGGAAACGACCCCTCCGACTACGAGAATCGTCCCGATAAAATTGAGCTTTCCAAACTCATCCGCTGCAGTTTTAATAAGAAAGTATCCTGCCGCAATACTTAAAAATTCAACAAACGGAATGATGAAATAACCGAGATCGTGGAGTCTTCTAAATTTTCGAGTCATAGTAAAGTTCGCTTAATCGCCATCAGAGTAGTAGCAGTGGGTATTTGCAAGCCTTTGACAAGTTACTAAACCGTGCTACCGAAACCCCTCGTGTTTAAATCTAGAAGTTTAAAGGGTGAAAACAGTCCATTACTTAAGCACCAATCTGCCATAATTTTTACCCCAACGCATAGGCTTAACGGTGTGAATGTGAAGTTAACTGATGTCGCCCGTGAAGCTGGAGTAGGTTACGGTACTGCTTCTCGCGCAATTTCTGGACGAGGTTCCGTTGATGCAGGTACACGTGACAAAGTGCTCACCGCCGCCGAGAAACTTGGGTACCGAACCAACGCTATGGCTCGTGTGCTTAGGGAAAACAAGACCCGCACCGTTGGCCTGATCGTTCCCGACATTATCAATGAGTTCTACACCGAATCCGCCACTGTCCTCCAAGATGAATTAGACAAATCCGGATACCAACTAGTTGTTTCCACAACTGGAAACGACGCAGAAAAGGAACGTCGAGCTATCGAATCCATGCTCAACCGCCAGGTAGATGCAGTGGTGCACGTTCCAGTTAATCCCCAAGCGAAGTTTCCAAAGGGCTTCAAAGTGGTCGAGCTTAATCGTCGTAGCGATCTCAACCGACCTACTGTGACCAGCGATGATGCCACTGGTTTGAAGGAACTTGCTCTTCATATTTTGGATCAGGGATACCGAGATATAGGTATCATTGTCGGTCCTGCTGAGCTCAGCACCGCCCGAGACCGCAAAGCCGGATTCATCAACGCCCTCGAAACCGAAGCCACTCAACGCGGAATCCGCGAAGAGCTACGATTCCGGGTAGTTCACTCCCGCTACTCCCCCACCGGCGGTTATGAAGCATTCGCAGAATTCCGCAATGATCTCCCTCAAATCGTGGTGCCCCTGAGCACGCAATTAACTCTAGGAGTTCTCAAAGCAACCCAAGAAAACGGCATAAAAATACCGGATGACCTGGCACTTGCTTGTTACGGCGTCGCCGAATGGCTCGCAGTGTGGGGCCCTGGCATCACCGTTTTCGCACCAGACCTCCCAGCCATGGGCGCCGCAGCTGCCACGCAGGTTTTAACGCTTCTCGACGCCGCCCCACTCCCCGAAAACCACTTAAGCATTCCGGGGCAGCTCATTGTCCGTGGGACAACTCCAAAGGTTTAAAGGTAGAGGCGCACAATAATGAAAATTGAAATTTTCAGCCCAGAGGCCCTGCAATCCGCTGAGTTCGCTCACCTTTTGTGGCTTGCTTCCGGCTATTCTGCAGCACAATTAGACCACACCATCACGCATGAGATTTCCCAGATGACCACCATCGGTATCTTTGAGGATGCTTCCCCCATCGCGTTTGCGTCCTATTTCAATGAACCAACTCGGGCGGTAGTTGAGTACATCGCGGTCCTGGAATCTCATCAAGAAATGGGTTTAGGAAGCCAGCTTCTAAACATTGTGGCGACGAGCTTCCCAGAGATTTATTTAGAGACCGATGATGACGCGGTGGATTTTTACCGCAAACTTGGTTTTGTTATCTCGCCAAAAGAGCGGGATCCTCGTTGGCCGGAACGGGAACGCTATGCATGTGTGTGGAAAAGAGCTGAAGAAAGGGTCTAGCGCGGGTAATCTCTCTCGCTCAGCAGGACACCGTCACCTAGCTTTGTTTAGCGATAATGAGAAGTCCCGCACCGATGGGAAGAACTAGGGATCGGAACCCTTCAGTTTGATCAACGTGTTCTCGGAATGACACAACCTGATCGGCCTGCGACAGAACATTGTCAACCACTAACAAGCCGCCATTTGCTAGAACTCATTGCAGGTCAGGCCACCAATTTACATAGAGTGATTGTTCGGCATCAAGGAAAATGAAATCCCATTGTTCATCGGCGGAATCGGCAAGTACGGTTGCTCCATCGGCGACGATTCGTTGAACTTTTTCTTCAACTCCAGCGGCGCGAAGGTTTGCTGCAGCATCCAAAGACCGCTCAGGATCATTGTCTACTGTTGTTAAATTCACGACATCTGCCATCCAAATAGTCGAGTAACCATTGGATGTGCCTAGCTCGAGAACTGACTTTGGACTAATTCCGTAGATGAGCGAGCGAAGTAGCGCAGCGCTTTCAGGTTCAAGGTTTCTCCTGCGATCAAGCCGATTCGGTTGTCCTGCATCAAATTCCTGCCCCTCGGCATAAAGTTTGTCCAGAAAAGCTGCAAGATCAGGAGTCATAGAAGCTAAGAATACTCCTGGTTAAAGGGCAATTGTTGATGTATACAGGAAATCTCCGAAGCCTTCAGATACAAAGCTAGGTTGTTAACCCCCGTACCAACCGATCCAGCGCAGAAAGGTAACTTTGAAAAGCCTGCCGTCCATCGCGAGTTAAATTCAGATGAGTGATGGGTGTTCGTCCATCAAAAGCTTTGGAAATTTTCAAATAACCGGCTTGTTCAAGTATTGCAGCGTGTTTAGAAAGCAACGAGTAGCTTACGCCCAGTTCTTCACGAAGACTTTGGTAATCAGCTGAATCAACAGAATTTAACGCGGCCATCAACGCCAGACGAACAGGTGAATGAATGGTGTCATTCAAAGCGATTCGTGCTTCTTCGAGATTCACTTGTTTCCTCTAACCACTAATTCCAAACCAACCAAAGCACCAGGAAGGCTTGCTCCCACTGCCACTGCTGTTGTAATTATCCACGATGTGTCATGAAATGTGGGAGCCGTCCAGAACCATCCACCAATCACTGCCACAACTACCGGTAAGATTCCTGCGCAGGTAAGACGCCATTTAAATCCCCGAGGATGAACCCGCCTAGTCTTCGCAAGCCCTCTAGACACCAAGATAATCAAGATAATAAATACGATTTGGGCGAGCATCCTTATGATCCCACCCCACTCCCACAAATGGGACTGAAAACTAACTGCAAGCAATACAGCAATTCCCATAGATTGAACTACAAGCAACCACCCCTCTGCTTGTGAAATGTTCCTCGGATTTCCAGACTGCGCCAAGTGAGCAGTGTGCGTAAAGCTTTTCATTCTCCCCGTTATAGCATTAGTTCTAGACGCAATTTTACGAATTGTCAACGACTTAATGAATTGAAAATAAAGACGATTGAGCGATCTCGAGGGGCACAATCCACCCATTAAAAAACCGCCCCGTCCGAAAAGGACGAAGCGGAATTTTTAGCTAGCAGTTAGAGCTTAGAGAGCACGAACCTGCTGAGCCTGTGGGCCCTTGGCTCCCTCGCCGACCTCAAATTCAACTGGCTGGTTTTCCTCAAGATTACGGAAACCGGAGCCCTGAATCTCAGAGTAGTGGACGAAGAGATCTGCGGAGCCATCGTTGGGAGCGATGAAACCAAATCCCTTTTCGCCGTTGAACCATTTCACAGTACCCTGTGCCATATTTGTACCTTTTCCTAATCAGGTGATGCTACGTTCGCCAGCATGATTCACCAGCGTCCGAGTCGTTGGAACTCCTCGTCAAACCATCTACCTTCACAGATGCTGCAGGGTAAAGGAAAACTAGGCGCTCACAGTTATATCTCTTATCAGCGCCTAAACACTGCGAATAGAAATCGCGACTAACGTCTAGTCTGCCATGAATCTGCGCTGATGGGAAACTTTCTTTTCAAAATTGGGGTGTAAAAGCAGACAATCCGGCACACTTTCTAACACACTTATGTCGTTTTATCTCCCAGTATTGCAAGGTCAGCACACTTCACCACTCCTCACACACAATGTTTTTCCTGAGCCGCGAAAAATTAATGATCTGGTTGCGGCAATCTTCGAAAACCGGCATATACGACCAAATGCAGAGGATGGTCAAAGATCCTTGGTCACCAGATCAAATAAAACGTCATATATGACCAAAACTAAGTCCCCTACAATCATCCTTGGTCTCCAAATGAACTGCGGTGAAAAACTGCTCAAAAGGCCCCGAAAAAGTAACCTCCCAGAATCGCCTCTCAAGGCCTTTAAGCCCTCGAGTGATACAAGCACCCATCGGAAAAAATCAACACCTTAAACAAGCGATAAACGCCGTGGTTTATTAATCTCGATTTCACGGTATCGAGTTCGCAACAGCAATACCGCAAACTCAATTTCTCGACTCCAATTTCGTGCCGTTTTTGGCTGTTTCCCTAGCGGTATCGACGGTGAGAAATCGAACTTAAAGCACATGTATCGTCCTACGGTCAGTGTGCAATCAAGGCTCTGATCAGGTCGGAACTCGGGACCGAACAAAATGGTGAAAGTCAGGTTAGATTTAGTACCACTCCGAATTGCGATACAAGAAATCTTCAAGCCCAGGAGCGACCCACCCGACGGGGAGTGACCACATTTGAATCAGTTCAGGTACAAATTGTTTGCGCTCTTCGTCAAGTACAAGTGCAGCATAATCTTTTTCAAGTGTTGCTTCGATAAGGTTTTGACCTGGGTAAACAAAGGAGAATTCGCCAGGTGTGGTTAGTGCGGTCAAAAATATCAGATGAACCAATTGCCCTTTGTGTATTGGTTCACGAGCAACAGTGGCCTTATCAATCTGATCCCACACTAGATGATGATCCTTCAGCCTTCTTCCTTTGAGAAGCTTCTTGATATAAGCAAGTCCATCTGAACCATCTAGTAGGCCGACGCAGCATTCATATTCTTCACTATCTTCAGACACGGATAAGAGAAACAAATTGTTGGAATACATGCCTGAACCCCTGCCTTTTGTTAGATGTGCTCGATTGTATATGCAGAAGGAGGGGTGCGTCGATAAGCATCTTTTTAAAAGCGCAACCTGCCCCGCAAGCGTTGCGGGGCAGGTTACGTAACTTTTTAAGAAACCAGGGACTCTTCGAGTGCCTTGTTGGCCTCGATCAGCACCTTAGCGGCTTCGTTGACGCCTTCTTCGCGGCCGAGCGAAACATCCTCGTGCTCGATGTTGACCAGCATGTTTGGATCGACGCGGTGGAGCGCGCGGAGGAATTCGGTCCAGTAGGCAACGTCGTGACCGCGGCCCAGGGCGACGAAATCCCAGGCGGAGTTCTTTGGCCATTCATTTGCCCACTCATCGCCGCCCAGGTTGGTGCGGTTTTCGGATGGGTCGAGGCGTCGGAAGCTGTTGTCCAACACACCGTTGAGCTGTGCCCATTCCTTATTAACTCGCACGTCTTTGGCGGCGGCGTGGAAGATGAGCTCGCCCAAGTGATCGATCACAGCTACTGGATCCATCTGCTGCCAGAACAGGTGCGATGCATCCAGCTCGACGCCCACGTGGGTGGCGCCGGTGAGATCGATGAGCTTATGCACGTCAGCGGAGTTGAACACGACATTCTGTGGATGCAGCTCAAGAGCCACTTTCACGCCGTGATCTGCGGCAAGACGGTCGGTCTCGCGCCAGAAGTCAGCTGCGATATCCCACTGATAATCAAGGACATCCAAGGCTGCGGAGTTCCACGCGTTAACAACCCAGTTGGTGTACTTCGCGCCTGGTTCGCCCCCTGGAAGACCAGACATGGTGACCACACGGTTTTGGCCGAGGCGCTCTGCGAGGCGGATGGAACGTCGAATGTCTTCGGCGTGCTTGTCCCCGATCGCCTTGTTGGGGTGAAGCGGGTTGCCGTTGCAGTTAAGGCCGTAGATGTCCACGCCGGTGCCTTCGAAAATCCCGAGGAATTCATCGCGGGCATCGTCGCTGACCAGGATGTCATCGATGGTCGGGATGTGGGTTGCAGGCAAAAATCCGCCGGTATTCAGCTCAATTCCGGTGAGACCTGCAGCTTTGATGGCTGCGAGCGCTTCTGGCAGGGTGCGGTCGTGGAAGATCGCGTTGTAGAGACCGAGTTTCATGGTGAGGCTTTCTTGTTAGTTTTGAACTGGTGCCAGGACGGGGACTGCAACGGTTGCGCCATCGGCTGCTGCGGACTGAGCTACGGCGTCAATGAGCTGCATGTTGTGCAGTCCTTCTTCCAGAGTTGCGCAGCGTGGCAAGCTTTCCTCTTCAGGAATTCCGGCGATTTCTTCGAGGAATGCACGTGCCTGGAAAACGAAGCCTTCGTTTTGGCCAATTCCCACGCCTGGTGCATTCATTGCAAGGCCGCCGCGCCAGTATGGGTGCTTTGGTCCGATGGTGATGGTGCGGTAGCCGGCTTCTTGGCTGATGTCACCGGAGGTTGCTGGGGTGAAAATTTTGAATTCGCCTGAGTTGCGGAAATCAAAGAGCACGGAGCCCTTTTCGCAGAACACTTCAAAACCTAGGGTGTTTGGGTGTCCCTGGGAAATGCGGCTGACCTGGAGGGTTGCGGTTCCGCCACTGATGAAGGATCCGGAGAATGATGCAATGTCATCATTTTCCACTGCTTCGTATTCATCGGAAACTGCGCCGCCTTCGTGGCCGACAATCGCGCCGAGTGGCTTGGGGCGCTCGGTGATCACGGTGGACAACTGGCCACCACGGACGTCGGCGAAGTCAGATCCTGCAACGAATTCTGCCAGGTAGGTGAGGTGGCTTCCCACATCTGCCAGTGCGCCGGAGCCGTTTGGCCCCTTGTAACGCCAGCTGATTGGTGCCTGTGCGTTGGATCCGTAGTCGGTCCAGTAGTGGCCGGTGACGTGTAGAACCTTGCCAAGCTCGCCGGACTGCACGAGATCACGGATGTGTGCCACGCCTGGGGAACGGCGGTAGGTCAGTCCGATGCGGGCGATGGTGCCATTTGTTGCTGCACGGCCGGCTGCCTCAATCATGGCTTCTGCATCTTCGATGGTGTCTGACAGTGGCTTCTCGCACAGCACATGCTTGCCGGACGCCAGAAGTGCTTCCACGATTTCGCGGTGCAGGAAGTTAGCCACCACGACGCTGACAACATCGATGTCATCGGCCTCAACGATCGCCTGCCAAGAGGTATCAAAGCGCTCAAAGCCGAAGCGTGCTGCGGTTTCTTCAGCTAGCTGCACGTTGGCATCCGCGATGGAAACCAGACGGATGTTGGGCAGAGTGGTGGAGTAGATGCTGGATGCGGTGCGGTAGCCCGCTGCGTGTGCTTTGCCTGCCATGCCTGCACCAATGACAGCTACGCGAAGTTCTTGCTGAGTCACTATGACCTCCTCGAGAAAAGATGATGTGTTGTTAGACCATGTGGATCCGGTATTGTGATCCACTACGCAATTGGAGCGCTCCAACACAAGCTATATTTGTTTAAATGTCCTGTCAATAGTTCAAGAGAAAATCGCAGAAAATGAGCACATCCCGCCCCACAATTTATGACGTCGCCAAAGCCGCAGGCGTCTCCAAATCACTAGTTTCTCTCGTGCTTCGCGGCTCCACCAACGTGAGCAAAGAATCCGAAGCCGCGGTCAAGACCGCGATAAAAAAGCTCAACTACCAGCCAAATCGCGCCGCATCAGACCTTGCGGCCAAGCGCACGCAGCTCATTGCAGTGCTTATCGACGACTACTCCAATCCGTGGTTCATCGACCTGATTCAAAGCCTCAGCGATGTGCTCACCCCCAAGGGGTACCGACTGTCCGTCATTGACTCATTAACCTCTCAAGCCGGCACCGATCCCATTACCAGTGCACTATCAATGCGCCCCGATGGAATTATCATCGCCCAAGACATCCCCGATTTCACTGTCCCCGATTCCCTACCCCCATTTGTCATCGCAGGCACCAGAATCACCCAAGCCAGCACCCATTATTCAGTGGCCAACGATGACTTCCGGGGCGCAGAAATAGCCACAAAACACCTCATCGATCTTGGACACACCCACATCGCCCACCTACGCGTGGGAAGCGGCGCTGGCTTACGACGCTTCGAAAGCTTTGAGGAAACCATGCGTGCACATGGCCTGGAGCCGCTTTCCAACGATTACCTCGGCCCCGCCGTTGAGCACGCCGGGTACACCGAAACCCTCGCACTACTCAAAGAGCACCCTGAGGTCACCGCCATTTTCTCCTCAAACGACATCACCGCCATCGGAGCACTCGGTGCCGCCCGTGAACTAGGTTTACGCGTACCTGAAGATCTATCAATAATCGGATATGACAACACTCCCCTCGCCCAAACCCGACTGATCAACCTCACCACCATCGACGACAACAGCATCGGCGTCGGCTACAACGCCGCTCTCTTGTTGCTGGGCATGCTTGATCCCGAGGCACCCCACCCGGAGATCATGCATACGTTGCAGCCCTCGCTGATTGAACGGGGCACGTGCGCGCCAAGTGGAGGATAGCTACCCCAAATACTTGGACTTCCTAAAGAGGGATTACTTCGTCTCATTAGGATGATGGGTATGAACCTGCTCGAGGAACACAGTGTTCTTCTCAACATACAACCAGATTCGAGCAGACCCTTTCGCAGTAGGTTTATGTTGCCACCGATCATGCGCCTTCCCATTATGGTGAACGATACCCAATTCACCTTTAAGTCGGTAGTTCGTCGGCGTGGTCAACAGCGGCGTCACGGTCAAAAAATCCCACGTCTCTGCCATGTGGTTACGGATGCTTGCCACTAAATCTCGCCACCCTTTTGCTGCGTGAGTGGTAGCAAAGCGGATTTCGAATTCATTTTTCTTGCGCGGGCGAGGAACTAACTCGCTTTTCTTTCCAGCCACGCTTAGGGACGCTCCACCAGATGCGGATCGTCGTACCACTGCAGATCAGTGTTACTCAATCCAGCAGCAACAGCTGCTGCTGTTTCTTTCCATGAGGTCAGTTCAGTAAGAGCGAGGTGAGGTTGTTCGGTTGCAAACGATGCTCGTGCAGCGTCAAGAATCTCACGGGCACACGCCTCACGATCCGCCACTGACAGGGCCAGCATCCACGGGAATACTTTCGCCATACGTTCGGCTAACGTGCCCTGATGATCAGTGGCCACAGTAATTAACTGTGCAGCCAACTCCAGCAGGCGGGCTCGCCCGTCAGCTTCGCGCTGCGACATCAATACCAACGCTTCACCATCACGACGTGTCACAGTAATGGGATGTTCTTCAGCTTCGGCAAAGACTTCAGCAGAGCGTTTGCTCAACTCCGAGGAACGCCGGGTCCGATAGCGCAGATCAACTATCTTACTCATACCCCCACCCTATTCGGAACGTATTCGGAAGTCTAGGTTTTACAAGCTGACCCTAGGAGCGCCGGCGGGATGCGGCATCCCTAGAGACAGACGTCTAATTACCGCTAGCAGCCAGCAGCACTTCTCCTTAGCTCAACTCAATGGTGCGTTTTTCCGCAGCGCTCTGGGCTACAGCATCCAACACCTTGAGCACTGCAACACCTTCACGTGCAGGCACCGGCCCTGCGCCACCGTTTTCCACAGCCAAGGCAAAGGCATCGTAGAAGCGGGTGTAATCGCCTTGTGCTGAAGGAATCACCTCTGAGCCTTCATCGGTAACCAAGGTGCCCCACCGCTCCTCCGATTCGTAGCCCCAGTGTTCGCGGTCATTGGTTGGTCGAAGTCCCTGTTTGATCGCCACGGTCTGCACGTCGGTGTAGTTGGATACGTAGGAGCCGCACTCGCCCACCAAGCGGATTTCCCAGGACTCCAAGCGGTCAATCTTGCTGGCAGAAATGTGCGATATGGCGCCCGATTCATGTTCCAACACGATGCGGAACCTTGCGTTGGTTGGGCCTTCTGGAAGGTCGATAGATCCAAGTTGGGCGGTGACAGAGGTAGCCGGCCCCATGAGAACCAGGGTCTGATCGACTACGTGTGAGCCCAGATCGCGCAGTAAACCACCTTCAGGACCTGCCTCCAAGGAATCAGGTTCGATCAGGTCTAGTCGCAGGTCCAGTCCACGCATCGCACCAAGTTCTTCTTGGATTCCCAGTGCCGTGACAATGTGGGTGTCGTTGCGCCTGTTGTGGAAGACGTTGAGCAGCACTCCAGCCTTTTCGGCGGCTTCGACAAGTTCCATGGCATCTGCGGCTGATGGTGCAAACGGTTTATCGGCAACCACTGCGACACCTGCGTTGATTGCTTCCAAGGCCAGTTCCCGGCGCGTGGCTGGAGGGGTGGAGATCACCACTGCATCGACGCCCAGTTCGAGGAGTTCTGTCAGCGATCCCACGATGGCAACATCTGGAAGATCTTCTGCAACGGCTGCTTTGGTGCCTTCGGAACGAGCAACTACGCCTACTAATTCGCAGTGCGTAGAAGCTTGGATGTAAGGGGTGTGAAAGAGCCTGCCGCCGACACCGTAGCCAACGAGTCCGATTCGAATAGTCATGTTTTTATACCTTTCAGAAGTCGGTTTCTAAGAGGAGGAAAAGGCTCGGGCACCGCCGTCGCGAGGCAAAGATAGTGCGCCGATTAAAGGAATGAGGAACAACGCTGCTGCCAGTGGGAATGCCCAGTTGGCGGTGGGTGCAAGGGACATGGCGATGACTGCTACCGCAATACCCAAAGACATGCCTAGTTGGTGCAGGGTTGCTGATAACACGTTGGCGTTGCTGGTTTGTTCTGGTGAGATATCGACAAACTGCAAGGTGTTGTAGGCGCTGAAACCGAGGGATCTTAATGCGCCCGAAACAAAGAGCAGCAGCGCAATGAGCACCAGTGGAGTATCTACGCGAACGAACAAGAATGATGCCAATACCAAGGCGCCAGCAGCGTTAGAAAAGACCAGTACTGGTTTGAAATTCCAACGCTTAATGATCGGCGTGGTGAAAGGTTTGATGGCCACATTTCCTGCGAATAGTGCGACCACCATGGCACCCGCTAATGTTGCAGACCACCCAAACGCCACCTGGAAGAGCAGGGTGAACATGAATGGTGCTGCGGTGATTACCAAGCGGTAGACACTGCCGGAGGAATTACCTACCCGGAAGCCTGGGATGCGCATGATGCTGAGATCAAAAAGCCTGCCTGGAACTCGTAGCCAGCGCACTACAAAACCGCACACGATTGCTGCACTGAAAATCAAGCACCCGGCAACAACGAGTTCGGCCGGGCTTCCCCTGGAAATTAATTCAGCAGCCACGGTCAGCCCCACCATCACTAGCATTGCGCCGAGGAAACCTGGGAGATCAAAACGTTTGACTTCCACTGCGGTGTGCTTGGGCAGGATGAATAGTCCAGCAATGATCGCGACGATTCCTAAAGGCACGTTGAGTAGGAAGATCCATCGCCAACCAATGGTGTCGGCAATCAGGCCTCCCAGAAGTGGGGCAATCACTGGGGCAACCAGAGCCGGCCACGTTAAAAACGCGATGGCATCGAGGAGATCCTTGGGGTCAGTTCCTCGAATCACCGCTAATCGCCCGACTGGGACTAGTAGAGCACCACCAAGCCCTTGGATGACACGAGCTCCAGTGAGCACGGTCAGCCCCGGCGCGATGGCGCACACCAAGGAGGCAGCAGTAAAAACAGTCAGCGCCAGTAATAGCACTTTGCGCACACCAAATCGATCCGCCAGCCACCCTGCAGCCGGAATACCAGCAGCTGCGGCTGCCAAGTACGCAACCAGGGCGATGCTGACATCCACGGCGTCGATACCGAAGTCACGAGCAATAGCTGGGACTGCGGTTGTCAGGATGGTGCCGTCGAGGATTTCTAGAAACAGTGCTCCCGCGGCAAGCAGCGCAATGGGAACGCTAAAGGACCGATCATTGCGCATGGCGTCGATGTCCAATCAGATGAAAGGGTGAAAGACGGTCTCTCCTCCTTAGATCTAAAGAAAAGAAACCGTCTTGGTAGTTTCGAGATAACTCTATGCGTTCTCGATGAGTGAGCGGATTTTCTCCAGCTGGTAGCGGGATACTTCATCTGCTGCTTCATCTTCTGCAAACACGTTAGAGACCAGCAGTGCGTCTTCGCGGTCGAGGTAACCGGTGGAGCGCAGCAGGCCGAAGATCTCTTCGAAGTTCACATCGCCATCACCGATTTTCAGGTGCTGGTGCACGCGCACTGCGTTGCCTGGAGGGTTGGTGATGTAGCGCAGTCCGTGGGATTTGTGGTGGTCGAAGGTATCGGACAGGTAGACGGCGCCAAGGCGCTCCCCTACTGCTGGCAGAATTGCTTCGGCCTGGTCACCCATGTGGAATGAGTGGGGTGCCACGTAGACAAAGCCCACCTGCTTGGAGTTCAGGCCGCGGATGACTCGCCATGCTTCAATACCGTTTTCCACGAAATCATCAGGGTGTGGGTCGATGTTGAACTTGATGCCCTCTTTTTCCAGGATTGGCAGGAGTTCTTCCATGGAGCGGTAGAAGGCATCTTCGGAATCCTCGGAGCGTTCTGGGCGTCCAGAAAACTCCGTGTTGAGGGTGTCTACTTCCAGATCAACGGCCAACTGGATGATGCGCTTGATGTTGCGTACTGCTGCAACACGCTGGGTTTCCTCCGGCCAGGAAATACGCTGCACTGGCAACAGCGCAGGAATGGTGACTCCGGCATCCTTGGCACGCTTTTTCAGGGCTGCCACGAGATCATCGTCTGCCTTGGGGTGGCGGAAGAAAGGACCGAAATCTACATGAGGGGTCAGCTGCATGTATTCATATCCCAAACGTGCGGTGACGTCGGGGAAATCCAACAGATCGTAATCATGGTGGAAGGGGGTGGGATCAAGAGCAATACGAACCACGTTCAAAACTCCTTAAGCGTAGAAATCTGGGCGAGGTGCCGCATCAACTGGGATGACGCCGCCGTCGAGTGCCTTGACACCAGCTTCGCATGACAGTGCAACCAGGTAACCATCCCATGCGTTAGGGCCTGCGACCAGGGTGCCTTCGTGGACTGCGTCGACCCAGCTCTGGATCTGGCGGTCGTAGGCGGTAGCGAAACGGGTGGTGAAATCGGTGTGTTCGTTGATCAGGAATTCACCGTCGCGCCAGCGCTGCATTCCGGATGGCTGGCCGATGCGGGCAAGTCCCTTTTCAAAGACCGCTTCGGTTGCTACCTGGTATCCGAATTGAATATTTACGTTCATCTCTACGTCGACAAGCACGCCGTTTTCGAGCTCCATGATCACCAGGATTGGTTCCTTGAGACCGGAGTGCGCCAGTGAGGAGGTCTTTGGGTACTTCACTTCAACGGAGACAACTCGGGAGCCTGCGAGCCATGGGATGACATCGAATTCGTGGACGACGGAGTCGGTGATCAGCATGGACTGGGTGTAGTTCTCACCAACGCTTGGGTTGCGGTGCAGGCCGCGGAGCATGAGCAGTTCACCAGCTTCGCCGGATTCCACCAGTTTGCGCAGGTTGTTGTACTCAGGGTCGAAGCGGCGCATGAAACCAACCTGGATGTGCGGCTTGTCCAGCTTCTGCTCCAGCTCGACGATGCGCAGTGAGGATTCAGAATCTGGGGTCAGTGGCTTTTCACACAGGATGGGAAGGCCTGCCTCCAGTGCTGGGACAAGTACTGGCTCATGGAACTGACCTGGTACGGCGATCAGCACTGCGTCGACAGCATCGGCTGCGATAGCATCTTCAATGCGAGTGAAGGCCTGTGCACCCGGCGCGTCTTCTGCAGCTGCGGCGGCACGTGCTGCGTCTGGCTCAATGATGGCGGAGATATGTGCACCAGAGGTGCGGTTGTTGATGCGATCGATGTGGTCAGCGCCCATGGCTCCTGCACCGACAACTCCAACGCGAAGGCTCTTGCTCATAATTCTTGTACTCCTTAAAAATAAGTGTGATTAGTTGACGCGTGCGAAGTGGGTGCAGCCGAAGATATGCTTGCGGGTGCGCTCAGCGATTGGGAATGGGTAGTCAATGTCGCAGCCGTACATGTCTTGTTCCACAATGGCGAAGATCTCGGAGTCGATCTTGGAGACAGCTTCGATGATTGGGGCCAAGTCTGGGATGCCGTGTGGTGGTTCGATCATGATGCCTTGGGTTACGGCTTCGGCAAATGGAGTGTCGTTCTTTAGTACGTCGAAAAGCAAAGTCGGATCGACCTGCTTGAGGTGCAGGTAGCCGATGCGCTCTGGGTGCTGCTCAATGAGCTTGACGTTGTCGCCGCCGTAGTAGGCGAAGTGGCCGGTATCAAGGCAGAGGTTGGTGTAGCGAGCATCGGTTTCTTCCAGGAAGCGCAGTACTTCGCGGGTGGTGCCGATGTGGCTGTCAGCGTGGGAGTGGAACTGCTGCTTCATGCCGAATTCCTCCAGCAGCGCCTTTCCCAGGCGGTCGTGGCCGGCGGCAAGCTTTGCCCACTTCTCATCATCAAGGGTGCGAGCTTCCAGTACTTCGCTGGTTGCGTCGGAGCGCCACAGGTCAGGGATGACAACGAGGTGCTCAGCGCCCAACTTGGAGGCCAGACCTGCAACGTCGAGTGCCTGATCCCAGGCGCGCTTCCACTGCTCTTCACCCTTGTGGAATCCGGTGAACACGGTGCCAGCGGACAGCTTCAGGCCGCGCTTGCCCAGTTCATCTTCAAGCTGGTTGGCATCGGTTGGCAGGTAGCCGTATGGGCCAAGCTCGATCCAGGTGTAGCCAGCTTTGACGACCTCGTCGAGGAAGCGCTCCCAAGGGATCTGCTTTGGATCCTCTGGGAACCACACACCCCAGGAGTCAGGTGCGGTGCCGATGCGCAGGCCTGGGTTTTCGCCAGCCACAGATGAAGCTTTGGTGGATGCAGGTACAGAAGTGGTCATGGTGTTTCTCCTTAAATACGTTTTGGTTTAGCCAACTGATTTAGCCGAGCAGCGGACGCTGGAGGGCTTGGTTTTTCAGGTAATCTTCACGAGCCGCGTTGGTGCTATCCAGAGTGGACGTCTCCGACACCGGCACGTCCCACCAACCAGCACCGTCTGGTGCGTAGATCAACGGATCGCTGTTGATGTGGATGAAGGTGGATTTCTCCGAAGCCTTCGCGGTTGCCATCGCTGCTTTGAGATCCTCGATCGCATTCGCGCTTGGTTCCACTTCAATGACATCCATGCCGTAGCTGCGTGCGTTCATCGCCAGGTCGACAGGCAGAATCTGCTCGCCCTGGAAGTTCTTCGCGTCAGCGTCGTATTCGCGGTACCAGGTACCAAAACGCTGCGAACCGACAGTTTCAGACAGGTGGCCGATGGAGGCGTAGCCGTGGTTTTGGATGAGCACCACAATCACCTTGATGCCTTCCGCAACCGCGGTGACCAGCTCAGTGTTGAGCATGAGGTACGAGCCGTCACCAACCATGATCACCACATCGCGGTCATCGCCTGCGGCATCGAGGCCACGCTTCGCGCCGATACCGCCCGCGATTTCATAGCCCATGCACGAGAACGCATATTCCACGTGGTAGCCCAGCGCATCGCGCACACGCCACAGCTTGTGCAGGTCACCAGGCAAGGATCCAGCAGCCTGCACAATGACGTCTTTTTCGCTTGTCGACGCCTGCACCGCGCCAATGATCTCCGGCTGTCCAGGCAGCGCAAGACCGGAGGGGGCAAAAGACTTATCTACTTCTGCGTCCCACGCAGCCTTTTCCTCTGCAATGCGCTGTGCAAAGTCCTGAGACACAGTGAATCCCTGCAAAGCTTCAGCAAGCTCCACGATTGCTTCGCGTGCATCGGCAATCACTGGCAGCTGAGTGCCGTGCTTGTAGGCATCAAAGGAAGCGATATTGATGTTGATGAAGGTGACATCAGGGTTCTGGAACGCAGTACGAGATGCGGTGGTGAAATCGCTGTAGCGAGTACCGATACCGATGATCACATCAGCATCACCCGCAATGCGGTTAGCAGCCAATGTTCCGGTGGCACCCACACCACCGAGGTTTTGTGCATGATCCCACGCCAACACGCCACCACCAGCTTGGGAGGTACCCACTGGAATGCCAGTCTGCTCCACAAGTGCCTGCAGCTGCGTTTCCGCATCGGAGTACAACACTCCGCCACCAGCAATGATCATCGGATTCTTAGCGTTTTTGATGACTTCAATCGCACGAGCCAACGCAGCACGCTCTGGACGTGGGCGCCTAATGTGCCACTCACGATCCTGCAAGAACTCCACCGGCACATCGAGCATTTCAGCCTGCACATCTTCTGGAAGTGCAATGGTCACCGCACCAGTTTCCGCTGGATCGGTCAACACACGCATCGCAGCCAACGCAATAGAAAACAACTGCTCCGGGCGCTGCACCCGATCAAAGAACTTAGACACAGGGCGGAAAGCATCATTAACCGTCAGCCCGATATCCCATGGCTGCTCCAACTGCTGCAACACTGGATCCGCCACGCGGGTGGCAAAAGTATCACTAGGCAGCAGCAACGCTGGCAAACGGTTGGTGGTAGCAAGAGCCGCACCGGTTAACAGGTTGGTCGCGCCGGGTCCAACAGATGCGGCAGATGCGTATGTGCCACGACGGCGGTGCATGCGTGCATATCCAACAGACTGGTGCACCATCGCCTGCTCATTACGAGCCTGGTAGTACGGCATGAGCTCAGGTTGTTCAACGTTGTACTGCTTGAGTGCCTGGCCAATGCCAGCAACGTTTCCGTGTCCGAAAATTCCGAACATGCCTGGAATGGTGCGCTCACGGATATCGCCGTCGACAGTCCACTGGTGACCAAGGAATTCAACCAGTGCCTGGCTAACTGTCATTCTCTTCGTTTCAGCCATGAAATTTTATCCCTCCTTGTTTGCGTTCTCATATGGCAAGCGATCATCAAATGCTTGCCCGGTCCATGTATCTCGAACCCAGGCGTGCGCTGGGTCATCGTTAATCAGCCAGATTCTCTCCGGATCAGGTCCTGCCATGACGTTGAGGTAGTACAAGTCATAGCCAGGTGCTGCCACGGCAGGGCCGTGGTATCCGAAAGGAACTAGCGCGATATCGCCGCTGTACACCATGGCGTTGATATCGATCTCCCCCGCTGGTGAGGAGTAGGTGGAAAACATTCCGAAAGCTCCTTCTGCTGCTTCGGCCCTGCCACCAACTCGCGATGGGGCGCTTTCGAAGTAGTAGATTTCCTCCAGCTTGGACTCGTGTCCTGGGATGTGCTCATCATGCTTGTGTGGAGGGTAAGAGCTCCAGTTTTCACCTGGGGTGATTACTTCACACACGATTAGTCGAGCAGCATCGAGAGCTTCCGGGGTGCCAAAGTTGTGGACTTGTCGGCTCGAGCGGCCAGCTCCACGCAACTCCACAGGAGTTTCTGCTGGAGCGATGTACTTCCACTCCTTGGGTTCCTGAGTGGGAGCTTCCGCCACGGCGACTCGTCCCTGACCACTGAGCGTTGCTGTTTGTCCAGTGGGGAGGTAGAGCACATCGGTTGGTCCATCAAAGACTGACTTTCTTCCGTGAAGATGGGTCACCTGACCATGGTGGGCAACATCGAAGCTGCCCTGAAGTGGAATGAAGATGCGTTCCACACCAGTGTCATTTAGTTCAAGCGATTCACCACTGCCCAGTTCGGCAATGCGGATGCCGGTGTATTCCCAACCTGGGGTGGTGGCATCGACAACGCTTTGCCAACCATCTCGGGCCAATTCGCCCTTCTTATGGAACCAACGCATAGTCCTGTGCTCTCCTTCAATTAATCGTTCTGTGGGAAACCGAGGTTAATGCCACCGTGGGTTGCTGGGTCGAGCCAACGGCTGGTGATCGCCTTTTCCCTGGTGAAGAAATCAAAACCTTGGGTGCCATATGCCTTGGCGTCACCGAAGAGGGAGTTCTTCCAACCACCGAAGGAGTGGTATGCAACAGGCACTGGGATTGGTACGTTGATGCCGATCATGCCCACTTCGATCTCATGCTGGAAGCGGCGTGCCGCTCCACCATCGTTGGTGAAGATTGCGGTTCCGTTGCCGAATTCACCGGAGTTGATCAGCTCAATTGCCTCGTCGAAGGATGCGACACGAACGACAGAGAGGACCGGGCCGAAGATTTCTTCGGTGTAGGCGCGGGACGTGAGGGGGATGTCGTCGATAAGCGTAGGGCCGAAGAAGAAGCCCTCCTCGTGCCCGTCTACGGCGCAGTTACGCCCGTCCACGATGATCTTGGCACCGTCGGCCTCAGCGATGTCGACATAAGAAGCGACCTTGTCGCGGTGGACGTCGGTGATTAGTGGGCCCAGGTGCGGCTCGCCCTGCTCGTCGCCGGCACCGTTGCCGATGCGCAGGGTGTCGATGCGCTCCTTGATCTTCTCAATGAGCTGGTCGGCAACAGATTCAATAGCCAAGACCACAGAAACAGCCATGCAACGCTCACCGGCAGCGCCGTAACCTGCGTTGATTGCCTGATCGGCAACCAGATCCAGATCAGCATCTGGCAGCACCAGCATGTGGTTCTTCGCGCCGCCCAACGCCTGGACGCGCTTGCCGTTCTTCGCGGAAGTCTCGTAGATGTACTTTGCGATTGGGGTGGAACCCACGAAGGAAATCGCGGAGACATCAGGGCTGTTCAGCAAACCATCAACAGCCAGCTTGTCACCCTGGAGCACGTTGAACACGCCGTCTGGAAGACCAGCTTCCTTCCAGATCTGAGCCATCCACAGCGCTGCCGAAGGATCCTTCTCTGAAGGCTTCAAAATAACTGCGTTACCTGCAGCGATCGCGATCGGGAAGAACCACAGTGGCACCATCGCAGGGAAGTTGAACGGGCTGATGATACCGACAACACCCAGTGGCTGCTTCAAGGAATACACATCAATGCCGGTGGAAACATTCTCATTGAACGCACCTTTAAGCAGGTGTGGGAAACCGGTAGCAAGCTCCACTACTTCCTGACCACGCAAGATTTCACCCATGGCATCGGACAAGACCTTGCCGTGCTCTGCAGTGATGATCTCCGCCAGCTCACCCTTGCGAGCATTCAGCAGCTCACGGAAGTTGAAAAGCACAGCTTGGCGCTTAGCGATAGACAGGTTGCCCCACGTCTTAGCAGCCTTGGTGGCAGAAGCGATGGTGGCATCGATCTCTTCCTGGCTAGCCAGCGCAACATTGGCGGTGACCTGGCCAGTTGCAGGATTGTAGACAGGAGCGGTCTTGCCGGAAGTGGATGGGGAAATCGCGCCGTCAATCCAGTGCGAGATGGTTTGTGGTTCAGACATGTGTGTAAATTCCTTAAATGCTCTGCGAAGTGAATTGTTGAATATCTGTGTGAACAAGTCGCGCTGCGGTATCAACAGCGGCGGCGACATCGCCGTCTTGCGGATACAGCAGAGTGCGTCCCACGGTCAGGCCACGCACACCCGGCAGGGTGAGTGCATGCTCCCAGGATGCGAAGGTGGCATCTGGATCGTTGCCGCCTTCGCCGCCCAACAACAGGGTTGGCATGGTGGTGGATTCCATGACGCGCTCCATCTCCTCCACCACTGGAAGCTTCATCCAGGTGTAGGAAGAATCATTGCCCAGACCAGCAGCAATGGCGACAGATTGGATAACTGCATCGGTGGAAAGATCATTGACCACCTTGCCGTTTACCCAGTTGCTCATGAACGGCTCCAGCATGATGGGCAGCTGTGCTGCTGCAGCCTCATTGACTGCATGCGCGGTGGCTTCCAAGGTCGGGGCGGTTCCGGCGTCGCTCAGGTTGATGCGCACTAGGGTTTTCGCGAAATCCACGCCACGATCAACCATGGAGGACACGTTGTAGCCGGTGTAGCGATCATCCATTTCAAAGGAAGCGCCACGCAGGCCACCACGGTTCATGGAGCCAACCACGATCTTGTCATCGAGCAGTCCGAGCGCCGCCAGATCATCAATGATGTCTGGAGTTCCCAGCACACCATCCACACCCGGGCGAGACAGTGCGATAGCCATGCGTTCGAGCAGTTCATAGCGGTTAGCCATGGCGGTTTCATTGTCGCCAACAGCAAGTGCGCCGCGCGCTGGGTGGTCGGCAGCCACGATAAACAGCTTGCCGTCCTCACCGAGCAGTTCACGCTTACGGCGCTGCTTGAAACGTTCCGCCACCATCGTGGGTTCAGCCGCACGCATCCGCCTTAGGGCTTCAAAGCTCTCTGGGGAGATAATCGGAGGAGTCATATCAGACTTTCTGGTTGAGGGAGGCTTCCACCTCATCGGTAGTAGGCATTGCGGTGGAGCATTCAAGACGGGACGCCACAAGCGCACCCGCGGTGTTGGCAAAACGGAGAACCTTTTCCAACGGCCATTCAGAGAGCAGACCGTGGCACAGCGCGCCGCCGAATGCATCGCCGGCACCAAGACCGTTGATGACATCGACGAAGAACGGAGGAACTTCTACGGTTTCGTCCTTGGTCATCGCCATGACACCCTTAGGTCCCTGCTTGACGATGGCCAACTCCACACCGCGTTCCAACAGTGCTCGGCCCGCGCGCTCTGGCTCGGTCTCGCCCACTGCGATTTCGCATTCTTCCTTGTTGCCAACCGCCACCGTGGAATGCTGCAACGCCCATTCCGCCTGCTTGGTGGCTTCTTCTGGGGATTCCCAGAACATTGGTCGGTAGTCCAGATCAAAGATGGTGTGGCGACGGTTCGCACGAGTAGTCAAGATCTCGCGGTGTGTGCCGCGGCTTGGCTCTTCACTGAAACCAGTGAGTGTGAACCACAAAATATCGGCTTCGCGCACATCGTCCAGGCTGACGTCTGCGGATTCAATATTGAGATCCGGAGCCTTTGGTTCGCGGTAGAAGTACAGTGGGAAATCATCCGGTGGGAAAATTTCACAGAAGGTCACTGGGGTCTTAAAAGTCTGATCGGTGGCAACGTACTGGTTGTCCACGCCCAAACGCTCCAGCTCAGCAAGCAGGTACTCGCCGAAAGGATCATTTCCCACACGGGACAGCAGTGCGGAATTGTGTCCATGGCGGGCGGCTGCAACAGAAACGTTTGCTGCGCTTCCGCCGAGGTACTTGCCGAAAGATTGAACATCGGCCAGTCCGACTCCACTTTGAAGTGGGTAAATATCTACGCCCAAGCGGCCGATAGCTAGGACTTCGTGAGTGCTCGTCAAGTTAGTCATGTGGCGATGCAACCCTTCACTCATTTTCGATGGAATGTGGCGACCCTCACGATCGCATGTCATGACAATAACACATTGTCCTGACAAAGCAATACATTTCCGAAAATTTTCTAAAACGATTCACGAAAACGCGCAAAACTCCAGGACAACGCCCCGGTTTTCATTCAAAGATTTTGCTTGTCGACGAAAACCCCCTCGCTTTGGAGGGTACGGGGTTAACAAAGTTGCACGTTATGACCTGCAAACTCTGCCCTTTTCACTAAGTTTCGCTACTCATTCCCCACTACAAGTGATAATGTCAGATCAATAAAAGCCCTGGATGACACAAAAGTCCTGCATAAACACGGATTCACCAAGACCACCACCCGCAATTCAGTTACATTGTTCAAATGTCCTAACACATTTACATGAGCTTGTTGGGCGGGCAACGAAAGGAGACATCATGACCACCGAAGCTCCCATTTGGCCAGCCGAACTCTTCGAAGACCTCGACCGCAACGGACCAATCCCCCTCTACTTCCAAGTAGCCCAACGCCTCGAAGACGGCATCCGCAGTGGAGTCCTCCCACCCGGAGCACGCCTAGAAAACGAGATCTCCGTGGCGAAACACCTCAACGTATCCCGCCCCACCGTCCGCCGCGCCATCCAAGAAGTCGTAGACAAAGGCCTCCTAGTTCGTCGCCGCGGTGTTGGCACCCAGGTCGTCCAAAGCCACGTCACCCGCCCAGTCGAACTGACCAGTTTCTTCAACGACCTCAAAAACGCCAACCTGGACCCCAAAACCCGAGTCCTCGAGCACCGCCTCCTTGCTGCAAGTTCCGCCATCGCAGAAAAACTCGGAGTTTCCGCAGGTGACGAAGTCCTCCTCATCCGCCGCCTCCGCTCCACCGGAGACATCCCCGTAGCGATCCTGGAAAACTACCTCCCCCCAGCATTCAACGACGTCTCCCTCGACGAACTGGAAAAAGGCGGACTCTACGATGCACTGCGCAGCCGTGGCGTTGTCCTAAAAATCGCCAACCAGAAAATCGGTGCGCGCCGAGCAGTCGGTGAAGAAAGCACCCTCCTCGACATCGAAGACGGCGGACCACTTCTCACCGTCGAACGCGTTGCATTGGATAATTCCGGCCAAGTAATCGAGTTGGGAAGCCACTGCTACCGCCCAGATATGTACAACTTTGAAACCACTCTGGTGGCCAGGTAAGAAATAAACCAAAGAGCCCTTCTGAACTGGAGCTCTTGGTCTGATATGGCATTTTCACTCTCAGTGTCAGGTCAGTGGTGAACCACCATCCTTAGCAAGGAGTTCATCATGTCCATCCCCTTCTCAGTCCTTCAGGACTACCTGGATCTGATCAGTCCCGAAGCCTTACCCCAGATCCCACAGCCCCCGGCCCCTGCCCCCACAGCACCCCAGCTACCACCGGCGCCGGACCCACACAGCATCGAGTGGCCGATCTTCCCACCAGATCGAATCTCCGCCAACGGGCGACGCTACTACGAGCCACAAACACGACTCGAGTTCATGCGGATCTACACCACCCTGCCGCACGGCTACCGCCAGCCCTTCCTCACAGCCAACAACATCGGCCACTGCACCGTTCGAACCTGGCTAGCAGCAATAAGCACCTTCAGCCGGCTTCCCCATGCTTTTGATGATGCCCACCGCTTCGGGATCGAACGCACCACCCCAGTCGACGATGTCACCACACTAACGGCTGATGACAAACGTGACCTGGTCATAGGATACTTAGCTCAACCACACGGTCAGGGCCAGCAATTCCTCACGTTTTACCAACTCCGTAAGCACACCATCATGGCCTGGTGCGCCGCTATGACCGACGGGGACTTAGACGCTGATATCTCACCCCGCAAGATCGGGTTGATGACCACCCGAACCGTGGTCGAAATCGTTCGACTACGCCACATGATTGCCCAACAACTAGAAAGAGCCACGATCATGGAAAACGAGTACCTCAAAGAAATCGCAGCGCTGAAGAAAGAACTCGCGCACTACAAGCAAAAAGACCATCAGAATCAAATGGTGATCGATATCTTGGGAAAAGCTATTGGGACCAGGCCCAATCCTGGCGAGGGCTTAGACGAGGAGGACGCCACCTAAACGTGGATGAGCAACGCGCCTTTGATCAAGGACTCAAGGAAGAAAACACCTTGATCACAGATCTCACCACCTGTGCCAGGCTGAGCCATAACAAGGCATTACGGCTGATCAAGCTGTCGAAATCAACGGCGTATTACCGCAACAAGCGCGTCCCTGTCCTGCACCGAAACCTGTCCTGCAGGCCGTGCCAGCACCAACAGCACCTGGTGTGGAACTAGCAGCACCTGGTGTGGAACCCACACCAGAGCCTTGGCAGGGGAAGGAGCCAGCAGTGTCGTCGGTGCGTCAAGCGTTGGCAGAACACGAACGCCAGTTCATTGTTGATGCGATCACCGCGTACCCACAACTGAGCGTTAGTGGGGTGTTTAACATGTTGTTTAACAAAGGCATCTACCGCGCATCACTACGTACATGGTGGCGTGTTGCCAAGCAGCACAAGTTGTTACACAAAGACCGAGTCAGTGCCCTGTCCCCGGTGAAACGATCACCAACGCCACGGGTTAAGCCGAGGTTGGAAGCAACACAGCCTGGTCAGGTGGTGTGTTGGGATGTGACGTTCTTGCCGTCGCTGGTACGTGGTAAGACCTATGCGTTGCATCTGGCGATTGATTTGTTTTCCCGCAAGATTGTTGGGGCGAAGGTCGCGCCGACGGAAAATACCTCCACCGCGGTGGAGTTGTTAACGCAGGTGTTAGCGGATAATCCGGGTGTGGTGACGGTGCATTCGGATAATGGGTCGGCGATGACATCGACGAGGGTGCGGCGGTTGTTAGCGGATCATGGTGTGGCGTTGTCGTTGATTCGGCCGCGGGTGAGTGATGATAATGCGTTTGTGGAGTCGGTGTTTCATACGTTGAAGTATCGGCCGTTTTATCCGAAGGTGTTTGCATCGATGGATCAGGCCCGGGTGTGGGTGGAGGAGTTTGTGGTGTATTACAACACGGTTCATCCGCATTCTGGTGTGGCTGGGCATACTCCACAGTCGGTGTTTGATGGTAGTTGGAGGGCGGTGCATCGGTTGCGTGTGCAGGCGTTGGATGCCCATTACCGGCAGTTCCCGCAGCGGTATGTGGGACAGCCGGTGGTTCAGGAAGTTGCTGGTGTGGTGCGTCTTAATGGTGCGCGTGATGATGGGTCTGTACAGGAGAGGGTTGGTGGTGTAGCGTCGCTGTTAAGTGCTTGAGTTAGCACGTGTTCTTATCGCCCCCCTGGTTCACAAACCCCTGGCAGCGAGCGTTCAAGGCTGGAAAACTGCTCTATCAGACCAAACGGATGCTGAATTTCAGGGTCTTTGGTCTGGATATGCAGCAGCGCTCCAAGGCGTCGAGTTTCTCAAACGAGCATTGGTATCGATGACACCCTGAAAGGCCCTTAGAAGCGATTCTGTGAGGTCGAGTTCCCAGGGTTTGAGTGCAAGTTTTTTACGTGAAGGTGCCCCGACCAGACCATACGGCCAACGGAGTGGGGTTCTTTGGATTTTCGGTCACATGGGCTGGTTTCTAGACTGTAAAACCAAACCAGGTGACCGACCCACTTAAGAAAATGGGATCTTCGGTCACCTGGTTTGGTCCAGCGGATGGAGAGCGAGTGAAAGCTAGTTCTCCGCCTTGGGTTCCTCTATCTGTTGGGGAATTCGCGGCTCGGGGACCTCAGTGCCTACGGGAACGGGGGCGTCGAGAAGCGATAAATCTTTGGTGTTTGTGATGATTCCTGGGACGAAAGCGTAGCTGGAGTCGTCGCGGGCTTCGGCCCAATTGCTCCAAATGATGTAGATAGCCAGACCGTACATGACAACGCTGACCACGATGATGGTGACATAGGAACCGATTACGTTTTCCCACATCAGGTTCCATGAAAAATGCAGTGCGAAGGCGATGAGAGTCCAACCGATCGCCACGCCCCAGCGCCAGGCGACTGTTTTTCGTGCGCGGAAGAATGCCAACGCGATGCCGTAACCTGCGAATCCGGTGAGCAACGTATGGATGAGTGGGCCCAACATGGTGCGGTATTGCCACATCATAAGGACACCGTCGAGGTCAGCGTTGGGGTCCATGATTGCACCGGTGGCGCCATAGAGGAGGTTTTCGTTGACCTCAAAACCTAAGCCCACTAGCGCGCCGGTGATAAATCCATGCCACGGACGGTTGAGTTGGCGGAAGCTCAACAAGATGATGGCAACGCCTAACGCTTTGGCGATTTCTTCTGGATACGCTCCGGTGAAACTCATGGCAACGAAATCCCAGCCGAGTTTGTCCGTGAGATCCATGACCGGACCGGCAAACAACATGACGATGCCGAAACCAACGAACGCGCCCCACAACAATGATGACGCCGCCCACGCGAATCCGCCTCCCTTCTTGCTGCCGGAGCCTTTAAAACGTGGCCACAGCGGGGTGCGACTTAACAGGAAAACGATGACTACCAAGTAGAGCACTGCGAACACAAAGTTTACGAGGACAGAGATGCCATCCACGAAGAGAAACGTGGCCAAGCTCAAAAACAGCGCCGGGGTTGAAAGGAGGATGGCAACCCACAAGGTGATGCTAAACATGCGACTCATAGGGATTCTCCTTCAAGGTTGGGAATGACGGAGCCTGGGCCAAAAAGATCGGGGTACTGATCAAAGAAATCATTGGGCAGCTCGAAGGGAAGATCCCCGCCGGGGGTGTCTTGCCATGGCTCCTCTTCCAGTATCAGGGGGAAGTCCTGCTGGTACGGCAACCCGCGGTCAGCGGCCATGCTGGACCAAATGTGGGTGCTGTAATAATCCAACGAGGTGCCGTTGATAATTGCGATCGCTGTGAGGTCTTCATAATCACCCGAACCCTGCACGCTCAGTGCCACGATAGGCAGCGTCCACAAAGATCCTTCTTGCTGACCTGGCACATACAACGCATGTGCACGGCCATCTTCGCTAGATACTGCCTCTAGGCTGTCATCCACGCTGGTTATCAGCGATGAACCCACCATGCGACGCAACGTATTGGACGGATCTTTCACGCCCTCGACGATCATGGTCACCACCGTGGTGTCCCCGTTGCAGTCCCAATACTTCTGTGTGATTTCATCAGATGTTTCCTCACACAGCACCGCAGCGGATTCCTCCGTGGTGATTGGCACTGACCAATCCACACCCAGAAGATCGATTTCTAGCTGCTTGTAGTCATTGGTTTTATCCGGAACCACCAGGTTGATCAACGTTGGAAGCAGCAACAAAACAACTGCCACACCCACGATTGACCACCACAGGCCACCTCGGCCTTGGGGTTTCAGCTGGTATTTGCCCTCGATTACGCTCACCCTGACAGGCTACCTTCTGGGGTGGACATGATCCCCAACGCTCAACCCACTTGTGGCACCAAGCACAAACCCTGTGGCGGTAAATCCCCTAGAGTAGGCCACATGAAGGATCTTTATCGCTTTGTCAATGGCCCGTGGCTTGACACCCACATCATTCCCGACGATCGCGCGGTGGACGGCACGTTCCACAAGCTGCGCGATGATGCTGAAGAAGACGTCCATGAGATCGTCAAGGAAGACACTGGACGCGCAGGCACACTTTATGCCTCATTTATGGATACTGACACCATCAACGCTGCTGGTGTTGCACCGCTCGATGCGGATCTGAACAGGCTGTCTGTTGCCAACTCATCATTTTTCGCAGCTGCTCTCGGCGAATTGGACCGTGAAGGCGTTGGCGCGCCAGTAGGTTTCTGGGTGGAGAAGGATTCTTCCTCCAACGAATCCGTCGCCTATGTCATCCAGTCCGGCCTCGGCCTGCCCGATGAGGCTTATTACCGCGAGGAAGCACACGCCGAAACTCTCGCGGCCTACAAAGAGCACGTTGAGCGCATGCTCGGCTACTTGGATAACAGCCGCCTCTTCGGTCTGTCGGCTGCTTCCGCTGCCGCACGAATTGTCGCCCTGGAAACGGAAATCGCTGCTGGCCACTGGGATGTCGTGAAGACCCGCGACGCCGTAGCCACCTACAACCCCACCGAACTCGGCGCGCTGCCACCAAAGGTCCGCACGCTGCTCAGCTCCGCAGGCCTCCCGGACCAGCGCCTGGTATCGATGATGCCGTCATACCTCGACCACCTCAGCGGCTTGCTTGTCGACGACCGCCTCCCCGATTGGCAGCTATGGGCAACCTGGCACATCTTGAGGTCTCGAGCAGGACTGTTGACCGAGGAAATTAGCCAAGCAAACTTCGACTTCTATGGCACCAAGCTGTCCGGCGCCACCGAGCAAAAAGATCGATGGAAGCGTGCTGTCGGCCTGGCAGAGCGCATGGTGGGCGAGGAAATCGGGCAACGATTCGTCGAAAAGCATTTTCCTGCAAGCTCCAAGGAGCACATGCTTGAGCTCGTCGACTACCTGGTTGCCGCCTACCGTGATCGCATTTCCAACCTCGAATGGATGACGCCCGCCACCCGCGAGCGCGCCCTCGAAAAGTTGGGCAAATTCAACGCGAAGATCGGCTACCCCGACAAGTGGCGCTCCTACGAAGGCCTCGAATTCGGCTCCGACCTGGTGGACAACTCCCGCAAGGGCTCCGCGTTCCTCCATGACTATGAGCTGGGCAAGATCGGCAAACCAGCCGACCGCGACGAATGGGTCACCACCCCACAAACCGTCAACGCCTTCTACAACCCGGTGGTCAACGACATCACCTTCCCCGCAGCGATCCTGCGCGCACCATTCTTCGACCCCGAAGCAGAAGCCGCAGAAAACTTCGGTGCAATCGGCGCTGTGATCGGCCACGAAATCGGACACGGCTTTGATGACCAAGGCAGCCAATACGACGGCGACGGCAACCTCAACTCCTGGTGGACCGACGAAGACCGCTCCGCATTCGAGCAGCTCACCTCACGTCTGGTCACCCAATTCAGCGGACTCGTCCCTGCCGTCCTGACCTCTGAAGGAATCGACACCGACGGCGTCAACGGTGAATTCACTCTCGGCGAAAACATCGGTGACCTCGGCGGATTGGGCATCGCTGTCGTTGCCTACGAAAAGTATCTCGCTGACCGTGGCCAAACCTTTGAAACCTCACCAGTCCAAAAATTCGAAGCAGAAGGCGCCGAGGAAGGCCTGGCCAAGCAAGAATTCAACGGTCTCCAACGCCTCTTCCTGTCCTGGGCTCGCGTGTGGCGCACCAAAATCCGCCCACAGATGGCCGTCCAATACCTGGCCATCGACCCACACTCCCCTGCAGAATTCCGCTGCAATGTCATCGCTGGAAACGTCGCTGAATTCTACGAAGCATTCGACGTCCCCGAAGATGCACCTGTGTACATCAAGCCAGAAGAGCGCCTAGCTATCTGGTAGTTGTTAGTTGGTATTGAAAAGCCCTCGCGCCGATGGATTTCGGGGCGAGGGCTTTTTAGCTTTCAGGAGCTGTCTCGGATTATTCCATCCAGTTGAACTCAGCGACCAGCAGCTCAACATCGTCCTTTTCCGGATGAGTCGCCACAATACGAAGAGTCGTAGCTGTATGGCCCGCCGCTGTCTCCCTGAAATTCTTCAGCAACTGAGGCAACCGCAGCGAGAATTGCTTTCGCTCACCATTGATGGTTACCGAACCAATCGCACGCTGCCTTGTAACCTCAGTAAGTTTTACATCCTGTAAATCCACCGACTCAGCATCGCCGGAACCTTTAATATCCAGATAGCCCTTCACGCCATCGCTACGAGCTGCACCATCATCGCCCGTCAAAATAGTGCGAATAAACTCCCGCACTGCCACCGGGTCACCCAACGCATTAGTCACCCAACGCTTACCCAACACACCATGCTCCAACGTGGACAGTGTCTGCTCTGGATTGATCTCTGCCGAACGATAGCTAAACGGAATCTGGAGCAAACGCCCCTCCCGATCCTTGGAAATCAGCACCTCAACGCCAACTTCCCCATCCACCGTATCTACCAGGCGGTAGCTTCCCTGAAGATCCACATAACCAGTCCAAGCCTGCGCGATTTCTTTCTTCGATGGAACAACTGTCGTGTCGTACATGATGGCGGTGCCACTCATAGAAAACCTTCTCCTCAAACGTATTCAGTTGGCCACCAGCGTACGCACCTTGCTGTAGTTGGGTTTTGCGACAATGCCCCTACCTGGGGTTAATGCAAAAATAATCATGTATCTAGTCTTTTGAAAGGTCCCCCAAATAGGCCACCGCTGAGATCTCGACTAGAAACTGTGGGCGAGCCAGAGCAGCAACCCCAATTACGGTGTGGGTAGGCAATACATCTCCGGTGAAATAGCGGGAGCGAGCAGCGTTAATAACGGGAGCATCGGTGACATCGGCAAGATAAGTAGTGGTGGAAACAATGTTGTTGATCGTTCCTCCTGCCTCCTCGACTACTGCTTGCAGGTTCTTAAAGACTTGTTCAGCCTGCGCCTCAATGTCCCCTTCGCCGACAATATTCGCGTCAGAATCAAAGCCACCATTCCCGAAATGTACAGTTGATCTCCAGCACGAACACCGTAGGAGTACACAGTACGCTCGGCAGGCCCTGGAGGGAGCTGCGCAGGCATTACCGCTGACACTGAATTCGACTGGGTTTCACCCATGGATATTCCTTACTTAATTTATTTCCTGGCGGATTTGCTCGGTTCATTGTGTCTATCACGGTTTTCGAGCGCCCGGGCCGAAATCATTCCAATCTCACCCCCACCCAAAACACTGTTGATATTTCCACTTTCCAACCAGCGACGTGAGCGCACGCACTAAGGTGGTGCCCATGGCTGAAAACAACACCCCACAAGAAACTGAACAAGATCAGGAAGCACGCTTCCGTGAGGAGTTCGAGGTTGGCGGTCAGGATCGTCAGCTTTCTGAAGAAGAACAGCTGGAGCAGCTCGGATCGTATATTGATGCGCACTACCCTGTTCCAGATTTCACGCCCCCTTGGGCAGGTGGCGCCGGCGATCCGGATCCAGCGGACCGCTATATTGCACATCTTCCCGATCGCACCACGCATACTGCGATGATCATGTTGGGTTCTGGCCTTGATCATTCCATGCCGGGTGTCGCATTTATCGGTGGTGTGAGCGTCGATGACGTCCCGGAGGTCGGAGGCGCGATTTTCCATCCGTCGAATCCGACGGGCCGCTGGGCTGTATCGTTCCACAGCGGTGGTTGGTGGCGCGGTTCCGGCGATGCGTTGGAGTTCCAGTGGCGTCCAGAGGTCGCGGCGGCTGCGGAATTATCCGGCACAACCATCCTTGACCTGGACTATCCGCTGGCTCCGGGCCATAACCTCCACGATATGAATGAGGTTGTAGGCAAGGCGGTCGGTTACGCCCGCCACCATAATCCGGTGTCGATCACGGGTTGGGGTTATTCCTCGGGCGCGGCGTTAGCCGCGATTAATGCATCGCTTTTCGACGCCCTGGTCCTCACCTTTCCGGACCTGGGTAGCGTCGAGAAGCTCCCTGCCGAAATTCGTGGAGACGCTGTAGTGCCCGCGGCGGCTGCGTGGCCGACGACCTTTGTGCAGATCGCGGCGCAGGATGAGATCGCGGAGCGGCCAGAAGAGCTTGGCGACGCGACCGTGAAGGAATACGTTTCCCGCCACCGTATTTCCACACCGAAGGTCGCGCGCGAAAAAATCACCGACGTGGCGGAATTCCTCAAAACTGTTGGCTAATGTGCCAGCAGATTGTAAATAAACGCTGGCACTGGAGCTGAATTAGGTAAAAAGCTGAGGGTTTTTCCATAAATAGTGCCCTCAAGCTGTGCTTTCAGCTCCGCGCCAGTGTGCATTCCGAGGTTTGTGGTCTCTGCAGCGCACTCATACAGCTGATCCACCTGCTCCTCGATCGCGGTGGTTACTTCCTCCGGATACAGCGAAGACACGGAATCTTGAACATCTTCGGTGAGCGTTTCGGCGTCACCGTAGGTGTTGGCAGCGATCACAAAACCAGGGCCAAAGCTGACCGATGAATGCACATCGAGGGAATCAGACCAACCAAATTTAGTACCGGTGACATCGGACAATGTAAAAGTGCCAAAGTTCTGGGCGTAGCCATCCGCCGCATACTCAGCGGTGTCAGACATTGCGTCAAGCAAGGGCTGCGCCGTGGGATCGTCGATGAGTGCTGCTACAAACGTCGCAATATCCACCGCACTGGTAGTTGCATTGCCCCAGAAACCAGCCCATTCGGTGTCTTCCAAATCGAAGGCATCAATAACCTCAGGAATTGCTTCCGGGTATTCGCTCTCCAAATAATCCGCGGTGAGATCATCAGAGTAGCGGATCATATCTTGGACTAGTTCAATATCTTCTTCCGCGCCTTGAGCCAACACATAATAACCCAAATACAGCTTGGCCAGGGATAATGCCGGGCGGGATTCTTCGGCGTTGTCAGATTCTTGCACGCTGCCATCAGGGTTGATGATGGCAATTTGGGTGCGATCGGGAACGTTGTCGGACAGTTCAGCAGCATCAGCGGCGGCCATGGGGACCACCGTTGGAATGAGAAGTCCAGTGACAGCCACCATCGCGCTGAGGAACTTCAGCAGACGGGGAGTTTTCATACCAGTAAACGTTACTGCCCTGTTATAAAAAACTTGCACTCAGAAGTTGTGCTGGAGCAATACTGTATGGAAACAATTAGGAACTACCAATGATGGCTAGTCAGCTATTTGTTGAAGCTTCCCTGCAATAGTTTCTAGTTCTTCTTCAGAAAGACGATGCTGCTGCATTCTCACTTTTGGTGCGCTGAGCTCTGAAAACGCAATATTTTCCTCTGCCCATTTAGACCGCGCGGTGCCCGCTACCTGGGAGCCACCATCAGAGCGAACCACCCTCCACCAAGATGTGAATTGCCCAGCGGTCGCCATGATCCGGCCGACCTGACGTGGGCCAGTTCCTACTATTTTGGCAATGTCCCCGTAGGTTGCTACTTTCCCCTGCGGAATGAGGTCTGCGCAGTCGAGCACCATGGAGGTGAGCTCATCAAATTCTAATTCCTCCATGGCGCTGTAGGATTATTGTCCTTCTTGATTGCGGAACTGCTCTTCGAAAGCGCTGAGATCGATGTCGAAGAGATCATCGCCTTCTGCTGCTTCCTCGACGTATTCCTCTACTTCACACAAGGTAATTGTGGCGCCAGTGGAATCAGAGATGAGAACCATGCGGCCAAATTCTGAGTCCCATGGCTTACGAATAACATCGCCACCAAATTCCTTGGCCTTCGCTGCAGCATCATCGGCGTTGAGCACGCCAAGGTAGGACTGCCAGAAGCTTGGAACCTGAGGTGGGAAGTGGCCTTTGGCATCAAAAATTCCAGCAAAGGCGGAACCGTCAGCCAATGCGGTGGTGTAGCGGAAACTATCGTCTTCAGCACTAGCCATTTCAGAGGTAGTCCATGTAAACAGCTCGCCATAGAAATCGATAGCTTCGGAATATTTGGAGACAGTGGTGAGTTCATGCCACACGGATGTGCCTGGTTCACCAGCAGCGACGAATGATTCCTCGCTGCCTGGCTCAATAACGCCGAACAGTGCGCCGGCCGTATCAACAGCTAGGATCATGCGTCCCAAGTGCACGTCAGTTGGCTCGGCCAGAATTCGTCCACCCAGTTCTGCGATCTTCTTTGCAGTGGCATCCAGATCGTAGGAGAGGAAGTAGGTAATCCAGGTATCCGGGATGCTTGATTCACCGCGCTGATCGATCAGCCCTGCCACGGGTAGTCCCTGCAGACGAGCCATGCGGTAGCCATCGTTGACTTCTTCAATTTCCCAGCCGAGAACGTTTTCGTAGAAGTGTGCAGATTTTGCAATGTCCGAGGTGGACAGGTCGATCCAATACGGCATTCCTGGCATTGCCTCAAAGGCTGGCATTACATGTTCCTCCACTTTTCGGGATCGAAGTCATCGTTTGCGGTGGCTTCGTCAAAATAATCGTCGTCGGCTGCGTCACCAGTAGACACCTGCGCGCATACCTCGCCGATGCACACCACATCGCCATCGCGAAGTGTCTTACCCCTTCGGGTATCCACTTCACCATTGACGGTGACATCACCGTTGGCGATGGCATCTTTGGCCGCTCCGCCTGATTCGACAAGGTTGGCCAATTTGATGAACTGACCTAACTTGATGGTCTCGTCCTTGATGTGCACTTCTTCAGGTTGCATGGTGCCTAAGTCTAGTGATGTCCTGGGGGCGGGGCTAACCCACTACCCTGCCACCGATTCCTACAACCCCCTCGAAGATCATGAACATTCCCAGCCCGATGAAAATCACCCCCGTTAGCAGGTCGATGATGGCTCCATTTCGGGTGATGCCAGCGGCTAGTTTGCGGACCAAGACGGCGAATCCCACAAACCACAGCAGGCCAGTGAGGGTGAGGAAGACTCCAATGAAAATACTCCACCCGATTCCCATGTCAGGTCTAACAAATTGGGCGAAAACGGAACCAAAAACAGCACAGCTTTGGGGTTGGACAAGTTGGTAGCAATGCCAGATCGAATAGCTGGCCACACTCCGACAGATGCAGCCGTGGCTGTCACCAACGTATTCTCTACAGCTTGAGAATCCGCTGCAGCTTGCTGTGTGGAGCGTTTCGTTCACCATGACCTCACTGCCCCGATGCCCATCCAGGTCAAATAACCGCCGCCGACGAGCTGCAACAGGTTCAAAATTGCTGGATGCGTGGAGATCAGTGCCGAGAGCCCGAGGAGGCTGGCTATGATCCAGATGGAGTTTCCCACCATGATGCCTACGGCAGTCAGTACGCCATCACGGCGGTTTTTGGCACCTAGCCTGATGATCTGGAAAAGGTCTGGCCCGGGGGATGCAATTGCTGCGATCCACACCAGAAAAAGCGCTAGAAACTGTGCTGTTGTCATCGGAGTTATATCTTAGGCAGCCTTCAGCTCTGTGGCCCCAATGGCCTGCTGGAGGATGCTCAAGGAGGTCAGTCCGATATGGGTAAAGCCCAAGGCTTTGAGCTGCTTCACCATGGCTGTGGCGTCAGTTGAGCGGTCGGCAATAATTGAGTCAAAGGTTCCCGTTTCATCGGTGAGCTCCAGCAGCGCTTTGGCGTTGGTGATGGCAGCGTTGATTTTTCTTCGGTTTCTAAAAATCTGTAGATCATCAAGTAGGCGTTCCACGTCGTCCTCATTGAAGGCGGCTACTTTTGCAACATCGAATTGGGCGAATGCTTGACGGAACCCTTCCCGTTTGGACAGCACAGCATGCCAGGTGACACCCACTTGGAAAACTACCAACGTCAAGATCTCAAAAAGAGCATTGAGATCCACCGGAGGTCTGCCCCACTCATTGTCGAAATACTCCCAACACAGCTCACTTCTAGATGCCCAGCGGGGCCGTGACTTTTCATCAGCGCAGATTACAAGTTCATTTGGATTAGCTTTGTTTGTTGTCATGGTGCGAACCATAATTTGAGCATGGGACATTGCGGGGCTAATTCACCCCCGAGACATACCTCTACCTGTAGTTTTATAGTGCAAGTTGGCGGATCGTGATGTTGATTCGCCCTTCTTTCAACCCGCATCCTGCAGGTGCAGTATTGGCCTCAATAGAGGGAATGCCATGAAATGCACGCCTGTGTGCACCACCAAAAACGATGAGATCGCCACTCATTAATGGGATATCTGTCCACGGTTTATTGCGATTTAGAGTGCCGCCCAGTCGGAAGATTCCGGTATCACCGATCGATAGGGAGACCACAGGGGCTTCCGATTCTTCATTAGCGTCTTGGTGCATGCCCATTGAAGCATCTGGCGAGTAGTAATTCACCAATGCCGCTTCTGCTCGATATGCCTCCGACCAAGACTGAAGTGAATTGCTTAAAGATCCTGCAGACAGCAATGCTCGGTGTGCCAAGTTCACGAAGGAATCTGGCAACGGTGGCACTGGAAAGCCATCTACAGCATCCACATAGCGATAAGTATTGGTCGCCCAGTGCTTCCCTAAATTCAGCATGTGGACACTCATTTGCCCGCTTTTTGTCTTGGGACGAACCATCGCCAACGGTGTCCCTGCAACTGAACGCACAATCTCCCTGGACTGTGTGACCAGCGCATTTTGCTCAGCCAAGCTGAGGAAGTTGGGCAGGTGCACCACACCAGCTGTAACCCTGCGCGGTGGCCTGGGAAGTTGATGGAGGGGATCGTCGAAAAGCGTAGGCACTAAAGTTCTCCTGCACAATGGAGTATATGGACAAGGACTTTGAATCTATCGAGAAAATGACAAGCGGCAATTGGTACGTGGCGACCGGCGCAGAACGTGAAGAAGTGGCACAAAAAACAGCGTTACTTTTCCACGAATACAACCAAATTGGACCTACAGACCCCGCACGAACTGCCGAAATATTAAAAACTGTACTAAATCCTGCCAGCGGAACCTGCACGATCAAAGCGCCGGCCATCATTGAATACGGCTTCAACACCACGATCGGCGAGCATGTGTTCATCAACTTTGGCCTCACCATTTTAGATATCGCACCGATAAGCATCGGTACGCGCAGTATGCTCGGGCCAAACTGTCAGCTCTTCGCCGCGGGTCACCCGGTCGATGACTGGGAGATGCGCTCCGGCGGGTGGGAAAACGGCGCGCCTATTTCCATTGGTGAGGATACGTGGCTGGGCGGAAATGTCACGGTCGTTGGTGGCGTGAGCATTGGTGATAGGTGTGTAATTGGCGCGGGAGCAGTGGTGACTAAAGATATTCCGGATGATTCCATTGCTGTGGGCAACCCTGCGCGAGTAGTGCGGAAACGCGATGATAGCCGGCTCGAACGTTCGCAGCTACCTGAAGGCGTTTCCGTGGATGCGTTGGGGATTCTTCCTACAAAATCACCTAGGCTGTCAGAAAATATTGCCGAAAAATATTAAATACGCAGGTACTAAGAAGAATGCGAAGCCAAGATTAATGCCAGTCAGCAGTGGTTTCTTTGCGATGATTCCTGTAATTGCTCCAGAAATTCCCAAGATCAAAGGGCAAATTACTTGGTGCAAAATACACGGCCTGGAACAACCATGGAAAACTACTAAAGCTAAAATAGCGACAACGATACAACCGAGAGAAATCAGTGCTGTGGGAGGCCACCTGGTCTTTTGTTTTGATAAAAGTTTGGTGAAGTCTTGTTTCTCAGCACAGCCCACAATGACTTCCCTACTTTCCATTCCATAATGAATCTTGTCGATACGGTTGGATATAAAAGCACAACCCCTGGCGCAACTCTTGAAAGGACAGTGCCCTTAGGTTAGAAAATGACATCTCTTTGTGGGGATATCCGCTTCGCCACGAAGGAAAAATTACTTTCCACAACCCGCTAGAAAACACATCATTGCCTTAGGTTTCTCTGTAGAAGTTAGGAAAAAGATGTGTTCACCCAGCAAATTCTTAATGTACAGGCAATTGATGAGTTCAAGAATTGGCAATTTTCTTATAAATCGCATTTCCACGGGCCTGCCCGTAGAAAATATTATCCCTCACCTGCAAGAAGCTTTTTCGGCCGGACCTAAAAACCTTGTCATTCAGGCCCCTCCCGGCACAGGAAAAACGACACTTCTCCCCCCATTAGTAGCTAACATCTTATGTAATGAAGGAGCGGGAAATGCCACCCCAACCAAGGTTTTAGTAACGGCACCTCGTCGTGTGGCCGTCCGAGCAGCAGCTCGCAGACTCGCCCAACTAGATGGTAGCCAGCTCGGAACAAAAGTGGGATTCAGCGTGCGTAGTGAACATATTTCAGGCTCCCACGTGCAATTTATGACCCCCGGTGTGTTAATCCGCCAGCTCTTAAACAACCCAGAATTACCCGGCATCGGCGCTGTGATTATCGATGAAGTCCACGAACGTCAACTCGATTCCGATCTACTGCTAGGAATGCTTGCTGAACTCAGTCAACTGCGCGACGATTTCTCCCTCATCGCCATGTCCGCAACCTTAGATTCAGATAAATTCGCAAACTTATTAGACGCTCAGGTCCTTAGTGTTGAAGCACCGATTTTCCCCTTAGACATTTCTTATGCTCCAGCCCGCGCGCCTCGCCTCAATGCAAAGGGCGTGGATTGGAATTTCCTCGACCACATGGCGCAGAAAACTCACGATGCGGTGACACATTCAGAGCACTCTGCACTCATTTTCGTCCCAGGTGTGCGTGAAATTGATCGAGTAATGAGCACGCTCGAATCGCTCGGCCATAATAATGTTTTCCCACTTCATGGCCAACTCAGCCCGGCCGAACAAGACCGCGCCCTCGCACCGTCACAACAGCAGCGCATCATTGCCTCCACTCCCGTTGCGGAAAGCTCCCTAACTGTGCCTGGAGTTCGCATCGTGGTGGATTCCGGCCTCTCACGAAGCCCCAAACGAGACTCTGCCCGCGGCATGACAGGACTGATCACCAGCAGTTGCGCGCAGGCTTCAGCAGGCCAACGCGCAGGTCGCGCTGGCCGTGAAGGACCAGGACAAGTAATCAGATGCTATTCCGAAGAAGACTTCTCCCACTTCCCACGATTTGTGACACCAGAAATCAGCTCCGCTCACCTCACCCAAGCAGCCCTCTGGCTCGCCCAATGGGGAACGTCACCTGCGGATTTACCGCTTCTTGATCAACCCCCTCACGCAGCCTGGACGGCTGCACAACAGATCCTGCGCCTCATCGGCGCGCTTGAAGGTGACGCTATCACGAGCCTGGGACATCGCTTATCGACGCTTCCCCTCTCCCCTCAACTCAGCGCTTCCCTCCTCCGCTTCGGTGAACAATCCGCAAAAATCTTGGCGGTGGTGTCCGAAAACCCGCAGGGGGACGTCGAAAAGCAACAACCCGACAAGCGTGAAGTGGAACGCCTTCGCCGTTTGGCACCTGCGTCGGTTGGAAAAGCGAGTGCGGGGCAAATCGTAGGCGCTGCATTCCCGCAGCTCATCGGCCGAAAAATAGACAATGGAGAATACCTTTTAGCCAGTGGAACCCGCGCACGCCTCATGGATTCAGATCTCAAAGATGCCGAATGGATCTCCGTTGCTGCAATTAACCGCTCACAAAATTCTGCCATCATCCGCGCCGCCGCCCGCATTTCAGAGCACGATGCCATAGACATCATCGGAGTCGTGGAAGAAACCCGCGCGATTTTTGTCAACGGAAAAGTCCAAGCCCGGAAGGTCAAAGCAGCAGGCGCGATCGAATTAAGTTCCACTCCGACAAAACCAACACCCGCCGAAGCCTCGGAAGCAATCGCCACAGCCCTTGCCAAAGGCGGAATCGACCTATTCCACTTCTCCGACAAAGCGGCATCCTTGCGTGACCGACTGAAATTCATCCACGAACACCGTGGCGAACCCTGGCCAGATATTGAAACCGCGGACCCGCACCTGTGGTTATCTCCAGAAATTGAGGCGCTCAGCCACGGAACACGACTAAACAATATCGATATGTATCCCGCACTCCAGCGACTTCTCCCCTGGCCTGAAGCAACCAACTTTGAAGAATTCGCTCCTTCCCATCTGGCCGCACCAAGTGGGAATCAGCACCGACTGGATTATTCTTCCGGCCGACCCGTTGTGCGAGTGAAATTACAAGAATGCTTCGGATTAGAAGAATCCCCGCAGCTCTGCGGAATCCCGGTGCAATTTCATCTCCTGTCACCTGCGGGAAGACCTCTTGCAGTTACCGATGACCTGCGTAGTTTCTGGTCTGGCCCGTACAGCCAAGTCCGTGCAGAAATGCGGGGCCGGTACCCCAAACACCCGTGGCCGGAGGATCCATGGACCGCTCCTGCCACTGCGCGCACCAAGAATCGCATGTAGTTTTGGCACGACTTGATGTGAGCCGATTTAAGGCCCTCTTTGTACGCAGTGACCTGTTGCCCCAATTTAGCGCTCAAAGGCCCTGAGAGGCGATTCTAGAAGGGGCCGATTTTGAGGCCATTGGGACTGTTGTGATTTCTGAACGGTTGCTGCGGGTTTACTGTTCAACTTCTCGTTACGGATCACCGAGAAAACTCAAAAGCGAACGAGTATTTGCATTTCAATGTCGGATTAGCAGGAATTTTCGATCAAAATCGGCCTTTTACCGCGGTCCGGGGACGGATTTTTGCGTTTCGACATGCCCCGGACCCCAATGACTCATTTCTGAGAGTCTCCCGCAAGGTTCCAGGGCAAGGATTCACCACACCGCCCAAGAATCTACGGGTCTGTGGTGGATCCTAACAACTACGCAGACTTCAGCTTCGTACCCAATTGAGCAACGGATTCAGCCGTGAGATAGGTGTCATCGTCGGGGTGGAGATGAGTGCAGGTTTCGGCTTCACAGAATTGGAATTTCTCTGGCAGATGGTGCGCGATGTCGGCGGCTGCTACTGCGAGAGCGGGTAGGTGGACTGATGGAGCGATGATGTGGAGCTCGTCGAGTCCTAAAAGACGGGTTGATTCTGCTGCGCCGAGGAGAAGTTCTGAGAAGTTATCGTTTGGGGCGTCTTCGGCGACCACGACTGTGACTGTTGTGGATATTGGTGCAAGAGTCAGTTCGGGGTAACTAAGCGGATCATCCGAGTTGCGCTCGGAGATGCTTTCTAGTTTTGCCTTTGTCATGCCTCCCATCCTAGGAATGTTCCCTGCCACAAACCAGGATGATTTCTTAGAGTTTGCCCCGACTTATCTACATTCCTTGGATTTGTTGCCAGGTGAGGTAGACGCTCATGACGACAACCAGGGTGAGTAGTGCGTATCTAATTAGCCTGGTACCGCCACCAAGCACCGTTCGGGCACCGAGTTGTGCGCCTGCGACATTGGCGACTGCCAGCACGAGTCCTAGGGTCCACCACATGTGGCCGCCGATGATGAATACAATTAGCGCACCCAGGTTTGTTGCGGTGTTTACGACCTTCGCCATGGCTGCGGAGGACAGGAAATTTTGGGAGAGCAGTGCGGTGAACGCCATGATGAGGAACATGCCGGTTCCGGGTCCGAAGATGCCGTCGTAGGCTGCGATGAGTCCGACTGCAACGATGGCGGCCCAGCGTTTCCATCCGGTGGGCAGGGCTTTGCTTTCGCCGGTTCCGAAGTTTGGTTTGAACACCACGATCAGGCCAACGACCAGCATCAACACGATGATCAGCGGTCGCATGATTTGTTTGTCAATGAGACTCGCAGCCAGGGCGCCTGCACCGGAGCACACAGCTGCCACCAGAACGTAGAGCGCAAGCAGTTTTTTGTCGGGTTTGACGCGCCTGACCAGGGTGAATGCCGCCGATGCCGTGCCGGTGACGGCTGCCAGTTTGTTGGAGGCCAGCGCTGTCACAGGTGCGAGTTGCGGCATGACCGCGAGGATCAGCGGGATGAGGACGAGTCCGCCACCGCCGATTACTGCGTCGATCCATCCGGCTACGGCGGCGCCTGCGATGAGGATGCCCCACCCGCTAGCTGCTAATTCCAACCCCATGTGGTGCGCTCCTATCACATCCCGGTATCAGTCTTGCATCATTTGTGTTGTTTAAAAGTATATGGCTGTTGAAGTGCCATTTTCGCGGATTAGCATGGGAATCACCAGTATTTCTGGACGGTTAAGGATGATTCATATGCGTAATCAAACAATCGCTGCGGTCGCAGCTTTGGTCCTGCTCACCGCCGCCACGCCCGCGATCGCCGCCACCCCGGCGACAGCCGGAAACGGACTTTATTCCATTGACATGGGCGACGAGCAAAAGCTTACCTGCGTGCTTTTCGATGAGCCCTCCACCGAAGCACACGTCGTCGCCAGCTGTGCTGCGACTTTCCCGGTGACCTGGAAGCTTCTCGACGGCGCTCACGAACAAGCCGCGAAACTTGAAATCACCCAAGCCCAAGATGGCAAGCTTTCGGTGACAGCGAGCAAGGAACCGTTGATCACCACGATGATTGTGCCGACCAGCATCACAAAGCCCACCGCAGTCAACAGGATTGTGGTTGTTCCTGGTGACAATGAAGTTCGCTTTTATGCTACCGATCCTGATGTTTTACCAGTGCTGATCACGCCTGACTCCTATGAAGTGTTGACCGATTCCGCTGCTAAAGTGAAAGCGACATTATGAAATAAACGTGGATCAAGGAGTCCGGTGCCCAATTGAGCGATAAAGAACCAGACCCCCACGAACAAATTCCAGAGAAGCCATCCCGCAAGGTTATTGCACTTCGTTGGTGCATCGTAGCGCCGCTGTCGCTAGCCGTGGGGTGGCTTTTTACTATGTGGGGTGTGCCAGCCGCATGGATCCTCGGGGCGATCCTTGTTGCCGGTGTATGTGCGCTGACCACAGGGCAAGATCTTCCAATGGCCAAGGGGGTGCATGTTTTTGGTCGCTCAATCGTGGCGATGCTGGCGGCGCTGCCTTTGATTAGTGCTTCTGGATCGGAACTTATTCGCTTCCTCATCCCGGGCCTTGTGATTTCCTTTTTCACCATCGCGGTGGGCATCGTCGGTGGTTTGTTGCTGGCAAGATCCAGGCCGGAAATTTTGCCGGAAACTGGTGTGCTGTCCATGCTGGCGGGTGGCGCGTCGGTGATGCCGATTCTAGCCCGAGAGTTGGGCGCTGATTTCCGCTATGTGGCGCTGACGCAGTACCTCAGGTTGTTGGTTGTGTCCATGACGTTGCCGCTGGTGACGCACTTTTTCGTACCTGGCGGGGCGGATTTGGGATCGCCGCCTGAGAAATGGTTGGACGTGTTGAGTTTGGGAGAGTTCGGGACGTCGATAAGCGTTTTATCGCTGCTGGTGCTCTTCGGTATTGTGCTGGCCGGCGAACCTCTCGGCAGGTTGCTGCGCTTGCCTGCCCCTGCGGTGATGGGGCCGCTGATCCTGACCGTGCTGGTGAGTTTTGTGATTCCAGATGATCTCAGCCTGCAACCGCCAACCGTGTTTAAGATTATCGCGTTCATGGCGATCGGTTGGATGTGTGGCGGTGCCTTGAATATGACCGCGCTGAAGGTGTTTTCTAAGCAGCTTCCGGCCACGTTCTTGTTTATTTTCGCGCTGCTTGCGGTGTGCGCAGGTGCGGCGGGGCTGCTCACCTGGTGGTTGGATATCAGCTTCTTCGAGGCTTACCTAGCAACCAGCCCTGGAGCTCTGGAGACGGTGTTGGCGCTGTCCTCGGAAGGATCTGCAGGCCCGGTGGTGGTCACGATCCAGATCATTCGACTACTGGCAATCTTGACCATCGCCGGTTTGATCCCCACGCTACTGCGACGCATTTTGCGTAGGGATCGTTAAAGGCCTTCTAGTTCAGCACCTGATCGCGCAAAATGCCCATCGGGATGCTGCCATAGGACAATGCCTTGCTGTGGAATTGCGCCAAGGTTTGTCCCTGGCTAATGGCCTCATCGCGCAGGTTCAACCAGAGTCGCTGACCAATGGCATACGATGCGGCCTGACCTGGCCATCCAAGGTAACGGTTGAGCTCAAAGTACAGCGCATCTTCATTCATGGACGTATTTTCACGCAGGAAGCTGCGCGCATAAGACGCATCCCACAGGCCGGTGCACTCTGGGTTCCTCTTGTTCAGGTGAATTCCGATGTCAATGGCCACGCGGGCTGCACGGAGTCGCTGAGCATCAAGGTAGCCCATGAGGTTGCCTGGATCTTCGTGGTATCCCAATTCCTTCATGAGGGATTCTGCGTACAGCGCCCAACCTTCACCGTGGCCAGAGTTCCAGCAAGCGACTCGACGCCACAGGTTCAGATCCTTTTCCACCAAAGTTTGGGAGATCTGCAGGTGGTGGCCAGGAACACCCTCGTGGAACACGGTGGTGAGCTCTTGCCAGGTGTGGAAGACTTCCTGGGTTTTAGGCACAGACCACCACATGCGGCCAGGCCTGGAGAAATCATCGCTTGGTGGGGTGTAGAAAATGCCGCCAGTTCCAGCAGGATCGATGAGGCACTCAACCTGTCGAGCCTGCTCTGGAATGTTGAAGGAAACGCCATCTAGATCAGCGATTGCCTGATCAGCGGTCTTTTGCATCCACTCCTGCAGAGCATCAGTGCCTCGGATGAGGTAGCGCTCATCAGCATTGAGCTTCTTCATGGCCTCACGGATCGTGGTGCCAGGGCCGTACAGCTGCTGGGCTACCTGAAGCTGCTGAGCATCAATGTCACGCAGCTGTTCCAGGGACCATTGGTAAGCCTCATCCAGATCTACAAACTCGCCGACGTGCAGGTGGGAGAACATTTCATAGCGATCCCGGCCAACCGCATCCACATGAGGAGCATGCGGAGCCAGTTGCTCTGCTAACCAACCGGCAACTCGTGCAAAAGCTTCCTGGGCCTCTACAACTACTGGATCATTTTCATCCAAGCCAAGGTGCTGCAAAACGGAGTCCTCATCAGCGAGGTCCTCACATTGCGACACCACTTCTTCCACCTGGCGGACCGCTGCAACATGGCCTTGGCTGGCAGCCTCAGCGAGCGATTCACAGTATCCGTGGAGAGCGTCGGGGACGCGGGAGAGACGTTCGCGGAGATTTTCCACATCATCGTCCGTCTCGCGGGGCATGATGAGGAAGGTATCGCGGATGGTCTGGACTGGGGAATCAATGTTGTTGAGATTCGCTAAGGTTTCGCCCTGGTGGTGCAGGGCCAGATCCAGGCATACGCGATCACGGAGAACATCAGCGGTGACGCGGTCAACGTCATCGAAATCTTCTTCGTCATCGTTGTCATCAGTGCCGTCATCAAAAGCATCAACATCGGCAACCATGTCGCGGTTGCGTTCGGCGATGGCATTCCAATAGTCAGGAGAGAAATCCTGAAGCTCACCTTCGAAGCCTGAGATACCCCATGCAGTGGCATCAGTGGGAGACAAAGCTGCCAAATCATGGACAAAGACCTCGGAGGAGGCGTCTAACAGTGAAGGAGAACGTTTATCAGAACTCTGAAGAGTCATAAGTGGCTATCGTAGCGATTTTTTCGGCATAATCCCACCTGACGCGGGGGTTGTTGCCGGATCGAAATATTCCTTTCCTTGTCATCTCACGCTATGATTTCTAAAACTTGCAGGACAACCCCAATAAGGACACCACAGGACATGCTGCGCACCATCCTCGGAAGTAAGATTCACCGAGCCACCGTCACTCAAGCTGATCTAGATTATGTTGGCTCTGTAACCATCGACGCCGACCTGGTTCACGCCGCCGGATTGATCGAAGGCGAAAAAGTTGCCATCGTAGACATCACCAACGGCGCTCGTCTGGAAACTTATGTCATTGTGGGCGACGCCGGAACGGGCAATATTTGCATCAATGGTGCCGCTGCACACCTTATTAATCCTGGCGATCTTGTGATCATCATGAGCTACCTTCAGGCAACTGATGCGGAAGCCAAGGCGTATGAGCCAAAGATTGTGCACGTGGACGCCGACAACCGCATCGTTGCGCTCGGCAACGATCTTGCGGAAGCACTACCTGGATCCGGGCTTTTGACGTCGAGAAGCATTTAGCGTTTTAGCTCGCCAATATTGCTGCCGGCCTCGTTGAAAATGGTCATGGTGGCATCGGTGACGGTGGCGGTGTGCATCTGGGACAGCCAATCGTTGACGCCTTCGCAGTACATTTCTGTCATACCGATGGCGCCGAAAGTGATGGTAGAGCCGTCTTTTTCCCAGCCGCCAAAAAGTCTGTTGCAGCCGTCGGTTCCGGACAGCGTGCCGTCATCGGCTATTTCAAGGTAGGCATCTGCGGGTTCAGTGGCACGCCAGATTCCAGGAGCCGACGAGCTACACCCAGCAAGTGCCAACCCTGCCACCGCAATTAGTACTGCATAAGTTTTCATTTCTGGTCCTTATCTTTGCGCTCCGCTTTGGACAGCATTGCCCGCAATTGGCTGACCGTCAGATTCACCGGCGCGAAATCCGTGTTCACCGGAATGACCCAACCGCACCAATACGCAGTAACCGCCAACGCGATACCCAAGAACGGTGAAATAATCATACCCAGAATTACCTGGTCAAAGCTATGAAAAATAACCATTGACGTGGCAGAAAGCGTCGCAGGCACAGCGTAAAGAGTCCCGCCACCAAAAATCGTCGGCGTCTGGCCAGTGACCACATCACGCACCATGCCACCACCCACCGCGGTGAGCACGCCCATGAAAATACTCGGCAGCGGAGCCACCCCCGCATTCATCGCCTTCACGGAACCCGTCACCGCCCAGACTCCCAACACAATGGCATCGCCGTGAACTTTAAACAGCTCCCACACCCTGCCTTTAAAGTTCACCGCCATGGCAATCAGCGCGCCAGAAAACGCGAGCGCAAGGTAGATCTGATTATCGATCGCCGCCACAGTCCCCTGCTGAATCAGCATGTCACGGATCATTCCGCCACCCAGCGCAGAAAATAACGCCAGGAACAGAAAGCCAATGATGTCATAGCCTCGTTGCCTGGCGATCGTTCCACCGATTATTCCGTTCAGCAGCACGCCGATGAGATCGAGGGCGTCATAAAGCCCCGAAACGGTGGAATCAACCTGAGCCAGTGTAAGATCCATGCTTTAAACATGATCCTGTTGCGCTGGCCAGGTTGGGTTAGCGCGCGATCTCCCTGATCTCTGACTCATACATCCAATAAGATCCAGACATATGCAAAGCTAATGAAGGAAACAAGGAGCTGATAGTGGCAACAAATCGTACATCTTCCGCTGGAGTCATCACGTCTGTTCTCGCATCCGCTTTGTTCGGAGCGATCTTTTTCATCTCTGGGGCGATTGAGGCTAAGGCGGAAACACTTGTTGCTTGGCGTGTCCTTCTAACAGCGGCATGCTATTTGCTTGCCTTTCTGCACCCTGCTGGTCGGAGGGTGTTTAAGGAATTTTGGGACACACTAAGGTCCCAACCTCGTCAAATTCTGTACTTCATCTTCCTTGTTGTACTTATTGCGCTTCAGCTGTGGCTGTTTTCTTGGTCGCCTAAGAGTCATGCTTTAGATGCCTCACTTGGTTACCTGTTACTGCCCATTTTCCTAGTAATTGTGGGGCGGTTTTTCTTCGCTGATTACATCACCAGGCTGCAGTGGATTGCGGTGGGAATCGCGCTGATCGCAGTAACTTTGAAATTTGTCATTAGTGCGCAATTATCGTGGGTAACTTTTGCCATCGCTGCGGGTTATGCACTGTATTTTGCGCTTCGTAAATACTCAGGGCTGAACAACGCTTTTGCTTACGGCGCAGAAGTTTTAGTGTTGAGTCCCCTGGCGTTTTTCATGCTCGCCACTGTCGAGGATCCGCTGTCTAACGCCATGTTGTCAATGGTTATTCTGGCCGGCCTCGCTGGCGCTTTAGCTATGGCTTTGTATCTGGCTGCCTCAACGCTGCTCAGTATGCCAATGTTTGGCCTACTAAGTTACGGTGAACCAATCTTACTGTTCGTTGCAGCACTATTACTTGGTGAAACGTTGAATCTCAGCGACGCCATTGTCTACTCACTACTGGTGTGCGCCCTGGCGTTACTGGGATTTGATGGGATACGAAGGTCTCGCAAAAACCTCGAGTCCGATTAACTTCCGATTCGCTTCCGATCGACTTCCCACCAATTAAGACCGCTAAACCAATTCCATGATGCCTCGGAACAACACCACTGCGGCACCAGCTGCTGCCAGGAACGTAGCAATGCGCTTGGCCATTGGGGTGGACACCTTAGCGTTGACGATTTCACCCAACCAAGCACCGACAAAGATCATCGCTACGGCACCGATCCAGAGCCATGCGGGCGCGCCACCGAAATCGAGTCCACCGATCAAGATAACCTTGAGCAGGAACGATACGGTGTTGGCCACGAGTAGAACTGGGTGCAAGGTGGCCACAAAGTCGCGGTAATCCCAGCGGCTCAGGCGCGCATAAACAGTCAGGGATGGCCCTGCGATGCCTGCAACAGTGGACATGAATCCACCAATCATGCCGAAGATGACCATAGGCAGTTTAGCTTCTTGCTTGAGTGCGAATTTCTCTGTTGGGAACAGGGAAACACCCAACGCGAGCAGCACCATCGCACCAACGAAAATCAACAGCCATGGTCCGTTAAGGAAATACACCACTGCAACAGCAGGAACAGAACCAAGCACCAAAGCGCCGGCAAGAATTCGGAATTTGGCCCAGTCAGTGCGTTTGCGCACCGACCACGCATTATTCACCGCGTTGATGATGGACAGACCATTCACCATGGTCACGCCTGCTAGCGGCCCTAACAAAGAAGTCAGGACTGGGCCGGTAACTAGACCGACACCCAATCCTGTCATGCGTTGGAGAAGAGCACCGATGAGGACTGACGCGAGAAGCACAATGGCGATGGTTAACACGATCAATCAGAATAGGCGCTCTACGCCCACCCCACCTAGTCGAGAGGTAAGCTTTTACCCCTCAATGGACCAAACTCAAACTCAACGTTCAGCGCTTGTAGTCAACCTCTCCCAGTGGCAGCGGTTGTGGGTTTTGTGCGACCCATTTGGTGGCCAACCGTGGAAGGGTGTCGATCTCCTCCTCGGTGGGTTCACCTTTGCGCACTGATTTAACGGCCGCAGCCAGTTCTTCTAATTCTGGCTCACCCAAAGGAACGCCCTGCTCACAAATGTGGTTGAGAGATTTGGCCATGCGTCTGAAGTCTTTGTCCCAGTTGACGCCACCGTTGCCGTGAAATTCGTTGGATACTCGTCCGGCAATTCGGATGGCTTCGCCTTGGAGGGATTTCGCTTTGCCCATTGCGGGAACGAGGAGATCGTAGCCTTCGATGAATTGTTCTTGCCAGGTATCCCCAAGCAGTTCTATTGGGCTTACTCCGTCGTGCAAAATTGGTGTGTTGGCGCGGAGTTCTTCGGGGATGTCGAAACGATCGTAGAGCCAGATCATGTCCGCAGATGCTTGGTCGACGGATTCTTCGTTGTAGACTTCCCGGACATCTTCGAACCTTTCACCCATTGCGATGATGCGTTCTTGGGTTTCTCGGAATTCTGCGTCGGTGAATTCTGTGCCGGAAAGTAGCTTGGTTATTTCTGCTAGTTCGATGATTTGTCCGGTGTTGGCGCTTCGAATGACACGCATCAGCGGCGTGGTGCCGTCGTTGGCGCGCGCGTAGGGGTCGGCGCCGGCGTCGATAAGCTTTTTGAGGTTTTCTGGGAAGAAGGCAGCGGAGTAGGCAACCGATTCGCCTTCATTGTTGACTGCGCAGACATCGGCGCCGCGTTTGAGCAGAAAATCGGGGCTTAAGTTCCAGTCATGGGAGTGCACGTGCAGCGGGGTGTCGCCGTCTTCGTTGCGGATATCCACATCAAGGCCCTGGTCAAGCATCCAAATCTTGAATTCTTCAGGTACTCCACGCATGTGGAGGGCAGTGTTGCCATGACGGTTTTTGGCGTCCAAAGTACGCTCGGTGAAAACTTCCTTGAATGCATCAAAATCACCCGATTCAGCGATTTTGTCGAAATTTCGAGGAAGCTTTTCCTTAAGCGGTCGAGCCATGACACTCCTGTTACGAAGAGACGAAGAACTTAGAAAAATAATGTTCTATCGATTCTACGTCGATCCACCCCGCTCAAGCACCCGGTACAGGTACAAATTAGTGCGTCGCGCATGAAACCCCTAGACCCACACGAATGGTTAGGCTAACCTTAACTGCACTTCGGTGGAATTAACGACACTTCTAAGAAAAAGGGGAATCACGATGAGCCAGGCATCCTACGCAGCAATCCACGACATGCTCGCTGCCGAACCCGATACGGAAAAGCGCAGTCGCCTCGAGCAATTCGTCTTCGCTGCCGTGTGTGCGTGGCCCCATTATTCGGTGCTGCATGCCACCCAAGCTGCGATTCAATTGGCCGCCCCGATGCGTATTTTTGAATTGCAGAGTTTCGCTGGCGTGAAACACGCGCTCACGCACGTCGATATGCGCTCCGCCTTGGAATGGGATGTTTTGGGCTTTCACGCCGCAGAGAACGCGCTGCCGATTTTGCTCAGCGACGCCAACGATACTTTCGCCCCACCAACATTGCACCTGCTCAGCCACGATGTTGTGCCTTATCAGCCCGGCCCAATCCCTTCGCGGGACAGCCAAATCGCGCAGTGGCGCAGGCGCCGCGGACCATTCCACGCGCAGCCCACGTATGTCGGTTTCCACCGCACCTTCAACGAGGACACCGCGCGCATGCTGGGCAACATCGCTCAGATCGGCGCGCTTGCGACCTGGGAGAATACGCTTGTCGACGCCGCCAGCTGGGCAGAACTCCGCCACCCACCGGTCATCACCGGGGATGCCCCTCCAGAGATCCTCACCGAGGACAACGCCTGGTATCACTTCCGCATCGGCAAGCATCTTGGCCGTAATGCGTTCGCGGAAATCGTGTTGTGTTTAGGAAATGTGTTTTGCCAACACCTCCCGCAGGTCTGGCAAACCCATCTGCCCGCTCGCGACCTCGATTCCACCACCGTCCTCATGGAGGCCGAGGCTGCAGGGGCCATCGCGATTGCCCGCCTGGGCGGTCCTTCCCGGCGCGGCACTTCATTTTTCGGTGATGCATTGCTTGACGACGCCCACCCCCTCCCCGAGTCTTTCCGTTTCGACATCGTGCTTCATGCTGCATGCCAAATCCAGGATCTGCTTGGTGGGGACACACCTGCGGTGACTTCTACGGCTTGGTCCAGCGGGCATTAATCTCTTGTTCTTCGCCTGTGGAGGTCTAGGCTCTAACGGGTGAGTTTGAGAGATATTTTTGCCGATACGAGGCCTTTTAAAACCCCTGCTTTTAAGCACCTGTGGCTGGGTAATGTTGCCACCGTCATTGGTGCCCAATTAACTGTTGTTGCCGTTCCGGTGCAGATTTACCAAATGACTGGGTCCTCCGGCTATGTGGGCTTGACCGGGCTTTTTGGCCTTATTCCTTTGGTTATTTTTGGCCTTTATGGTGGATCCATTGCGGATGCTTTTGATAAACGCATCGTGCTGATCTGCACCACGATCGGCATGTGTGTCACCACTGCCGGTTTTTGGGTGCTGACCATTTTAGGCAATGAGAATATTTGGCTCCTGTTAATAAACTTTTCTTTACAGCAGGCATTTTTCGCGGTGAATCAACCCACCCGAACGGCGATCCTTCGAAGTATTTTGCCGATTGATCAATTAGCGTCGGCAACATCACTGAATATGCTGCTCATGCAGACCGGCGCAATCGTTGGCCCGCTGATCGCAGGTGCGTTGATTCCGCTGATCGGTTTCGGGTGGCTGTATTTCCTTGATGTTGTCTCCATCATCCCCACACTGTGGGCTGTATGGTCACTGCCTTCAATCAAGCCATCCGGCAAGGTCATGAAGGCCGGTTTCGCCAGTGTGGTGGATGGCCTGAAGTATTTGGCTGGCCAACCCGTGTTGTTGATGGTGATGGTGCTGGATCTTATCGCCATGATTTTCGGCATGCCACGTGCGCTTTACCCCGAGATCGCGGAAGTGAACTTCGGTGGTGGTGACGCCGGTGCAACGATGCTGGCGTTCATGTACTCATCCATGGCTGTTGGCGCAGTTCTTGGCGGCGTGCTGTCTGGTTGGGTTTCCCGGATTAGCCGCCAGGGTGTTGCTGTTTATTGGTGCATTATCGCTTGGGGTGCTGCTGTCGCTTTGGGTGGCGTAGCAATTGTTGTCAGCCCCGGCGCGGTGACTGCGTGGGCGTGGATGTTCATCATCATGATGGTCATTGGTGGCATGGCTGACATGTTTAGCTCGGCTGTTCGAAATGCCATTCTGCAGCAGTCTGCAGCGGAACATGTGCAGGGCCGAATCCAAGGTGTGTGGATCATCGTCGTGGTGGGTGGACCTCGTTTAGCTGACGTCCTTCACGGTTGGGCCGCTGAGCCCTTGGGGGCAGGTTGGACGGTATTATGGGGCGGAGTAGCGGTGATTGTACTCACTGCAATTTGTATGGTGGCGGTGCCTAAATTCTGGAAATACGAGAAACCAAAAATTACCGGCATCTAAATACTTATCCACGCCCATTTACAGACAATGCGGTCTAGATAACAAGACCCCTATTAGACAGCGTTGTCTATGATTGGCTATGGTTTACCTATGCCCAATCAGGCCCACTTCTCTGCGTCCTTTGCCCGCCCCTCTACCCCGGCTGCAAAGTGCATGCACCATATCCGCCTCGGCCAGCAACTCATTAGAAATGAGCTGGTCGAGGCCACAGGTCTGTCCCAACCGACTGTCACCCGCGCAGTCACCGCTTTAATGCAGGCAGGTTTGGTTCGTGAACGCCCTGATCTCACACTCTCATCGGGCCCTGGTCGTCCCAATATTCCTCTAGAACTCGCTCCAAGTCCATGGATTCATGCAGGCGTGGCAATCGGCACCAAGTCTTCCTACGTCGCTTTGTTTGATACCAAGGGTCGCACCCTTCGTGATGCCATGCTGGAAATCTCAGCAGCTGATTTAGATCCAGACACTTTCATCGAACACCTCATTGCTGGTGTCAACCGCCTCACCACTGGTCTTGATCTACCACTGGTAGGTATTGGTGTGGCCACCTCAGGAAAAGTCACCAACGCGGGCGTTGTCACCGCAAGCAACTTGGGCTGGGATGGCGTTGATATCGCCGGCCGCCTGAACTACCAATTCAGCGTTCCAGCAACCGTGGCATCAGCAATTCCTGCCATCGCAGCTTCTGAACTGCAGGCTTCCCCACTTCCCCACCCTGAGCAGCCAACTCCCATCACCTTGACCTTCTACGCCGATGACTCTGTAGGCGCGGCCTACAGCAATGATTTGGGAGTACATGTCATTGGACCACTGGCTACAACTCGTGGATCAGGTTTGGATACTTTGGGCATGGCTGCCGAAGATGCGCTGAGCACCCAAGGTTTCTTAAGCAGGGTTTCTGATCAGGGTATCTTTGCCAACAGCCTTGGTGAGCTAGTCACCATTGCTAAAGACAATGAAACCGCACGGGAATTCCTCAACGATCGCGCGACCCTGCTGGCTCACACTGCCGCAGAAGCTGCCGAAACAGTTAAGCCATCCACCCTGGTTCTCTCGGGATCGGCGTTTTCCGAAGATCCACAAGGTCGGTCGGTGTTCGCTTCCCAATTGAAGAAGGAATACGACGCAGACATTGAGCTCCGGTTGATCCCCACCCACCGGGAAAACGTCCGCGCAGCAGCTCGCGCAGTCGCACTTGATCGACTACTCAACGAGCCACTTACCCTCGTACCCTAACCTCATCTAAGCTCAGTGCTTCAGCGATGGAAGCCTGGGCTTTTGATGTTTCTACATAGCGGCCCGCGTGGGGGATAAATGACTGGGACTGGGCGTCGTCAAGCAATCTGCGCACTTTGGCCGGAACCCCGGCCGCTAAAGCTTTCGCCGGGATTTCTTGGCCCTCCAGCACCACCGCACCAGCGGCAATGAGTGCTCCGGCGCCGACGTGGCTGCCGGAAAGCAGCGCAGATTTCATGCCGACGAGCGTGCCATTGCCCACCGTCGCGCCGTGAACAAGCGCCATGTGGCCGACCGTGACATCGTCGCCGAGGGTGCACGGCGCATCGCCATCAACGTGGAGAACACAATTGTCCTGGACGTTGGTGCGGGCGCCGATGGTGATTTTGTTGACGTCACCGCGCAGGACAACGCCATAAAAAATGGACGCATCCGGGCCAATCTCGACATCCCCGATAATCGTGGCATTCGGGGCAATCCATGCGCTTTCATGGATCCGCGGAACTTTATCGCCGAAAGGCAAAATCAGTGGTTGAGGTGTCATTCCTGAATGCTTTCTTTTAAGGAATCTAAGCCAGTGAAGTGAATTGTGCTGAGACCTTCTTCGCGCGCTGCCTCAATGTTACGCAGGCGATCATCAATAAAGGTCACATCCTCAGCTTTTTCACCAAGGGCCTCAAGTGCCACATGGAAAGACTTCGGCTCCGGTTTCGCCGCCCCAATATCGCACGACAACGTCACCGCATCAAGCTGATCCAGCCACTCCGAATTGTGCTCCTTCAACAGCTTGGCCAACCCCTCCGGAATATTCGACAAAATTCCAATGCGGTGGCCTTTCGCCTTCAACGACAACACATAATCAACCATGTCCTGATCACGCTCATAAAGGCCCTTGTAGTCAGCCGCGATGACCTCCTGGATATCCAAAAACTCCAAACCCACCAATAGTTTGATCTGATTCCAATAATTCACCTCACTCACGCGGCCGGCATCCAGATCCAGACGAAGCGACTCATAAACCTCATGCAGCTTGTCGTTCTTGGACGGCTCCCCCACCGCACGCGCAACCCGCTCAAACTGCGCCGCACCATGCTCCTTGATGAGAACACCATAAAGATCAAACAGAAAAGTACGAGTCTTAGACATCGAAGGCTCCTTTCTAACCTGCGTCCAAGCCTAGGTGGAATTGAGATGACGCGTCGTGGAGATCGGGAATTTGCTGAAATTTATTGACCGAAGGCTTCTAGGATTGTCGTTATGTTCCTTCATCCAGATGCGCAGTTTTATATTGATACTTTGCCTACTCTCAGCGCGGAGGAGCAGGTGAATTTTGGCAAAGACGCTGTTGGGTCGGGAGTTGATGCAACTCATTCGGCGGTGGATCAAGATATTGCTGGGGTGCCGGTGAGGGTTTATACACCTTTATCTGGGGCTGGGGATTTTCCGTGCTTGGTGTATTTTCACGGCGGAGGTTGGTCCGGTGGCACCCTAGACATGATCGATGCCACGGTTCGCTCCCTAGTTGTCGGCCTGCCGATCATCGCCATCAGCGTGGACTACCGACTTGCACCCGCACACCCATTCCCAGCGGCTATCGACGATGCGTTTGTGGTGGCCAGCGCAGTGTTGGATGGGGTGTCTGGGCTGAGTATTGATACTTCCCGAGTGGCAATTGGCGGTGACAGTGCCGGGGAAATATTGCCGCGGTTACTGCACAGCAGCTGCGTAAACGGGCTGTGGATTCTGTTTCTGTATTGGCTCACCAGGTGCTTATTTTTCCGGTAACTGATGTTTCCACCACGGATACGCCGAGCTATCTCAAATTTGGTGGAGATTGCTACCTGACCAAAGAAGCAATGGAACGCTACATCGAACAATATGCCGATGGGTACGACCGCACCGACCCACGACTCTCACCGCTACTGGCATCTGATTTGAGCGACCTCCCACCCACCACCATTGTGTACGGCGAATGCGACGTGTTAGCCCATGAAGTGCGAGCCTATGGACAAGCTTTACTAGAGGCTGGAAATTCCGTGACGATGACTGAATTCAAAGGACAGATCCACGCCTTCATTAATTTAGGGGGAATCAGTGCCGACGCCAGGGCTGCCCGACGACTCATCCGCGCCGAATTGGAAGCAGCACTTTGTTAAAGAATAGGATTTAACATTCGCCAGGTTCCGCTTCCCAAGAAATACGGATCATTTCCTCGAGCACTTCAAGATCAACGTCTTCTGGCTTGTTGATATACAGGCATGACACACCAGCAGAATGCTTACCCAATTTCTTCAGAAGTTCTTGAGAAGCAGGCGCACTAGTTAGTCCATAAAGTGAAATCTTTGCCTTTCGTGGACTAAACCCAACACGGATAGTGATCCCTTCCCTACCCGTGGCATAGCGATAATGAACTCGCCCATATCCAACAATTGAAGACCCTGCCACATAAGGTTCTTGACCTGTCGCTCTGTTGAAAATTTCCAATAACAACTGGCCGTGGGTAATTCTGCGAGGACTGTCTAGGTTTTGGATGAAGTGCTCTGGGGATTCTAAGGTTTCTGTTGTCTCTGGTGCCGCAGAATCTAGCGTTGTCCACGTCGCGGTGCGCTGTTCTGCCTCTGGAACTTCACCGCCAAAGCTCATTCTCTTTTCCACCAGCGCTGCTTGCAAACGCTCCAAAGTACGTGCGCCAATTCCTGGTAGACCAGCCACCTCTTCGTAATTGGTACCTGCAAGTGACTCCAGATCTTTAAACCCCGCCGTGCTCAAGGCTTTTCGAGCAGAGATCGTAACTCCGGGAATGGACTCAAAAGAAGTGCTCATGCCACTGATCTTAAAGTGCGGGGTAGATACACGCCTTGGTTACTTTTGTGTGGTGGGACTTTAGATCAATTCGACCTAGAATCGGCGCCATGCCCATCGACTTCCTTCAACCCGCCGACATTGTTGCCCCACAACTTCTGGGATGCACACTCACACATGGAGGCGTTGGTATTCGTATTACCGAAGTGGAGGCATATTTAGATTCGACTGATGAAGCTGCACATACATTCCGAGGTAAAACCCCAAGAAATGCCGCGATGTTTGGCCCCGGTGGTCACATGTACGTCTATATCTCCTACGGGATTCACCGAGCGGGAAATATTGTGTGCGGGCCAGAAGGAACAGGTCAAGGAGTACTTCTTCGTGCAGGTGAAGTAGTTTCAGGGGATTCAATCGCGCAGAACCGACGAGGGGAAGGAATTCCTCACGCACGTCTTGCGCAAGGTCCCGGAAATTTTGGGCAAGCTCTCGGTTTAGAAATCGGCGACAACCATGCTGCAGTTTTTGGTCCTTCATTTGTCATTTCTGACCGTGTTGAAACACCCGAAATTGTGCGAGGTCCCCGCATTGGTATCAGCAAAAATACCGAAGCTCTCTTAAGGTTTTGGATTCCCAATGATCCGACCGTCAGTGGTCGCCGTGGGTATCCGAAGGATTAGCCATTGCGGACGTCTTCCCATTGGACGCTTTGGAGCTATTTTAAAACTAAAATCGAGGCATTATTTTCGGTTCCGTTACCTATGGTTGACCGTGTTAGCTACGGAAGGAGATAGAGCATCGCCGATAAATCTAGTGCCTCAATAGGGCTAACAGTTATTACCGAATACGCATCAAACTAAGGATTAGGGCGGACAAACACCCACCTTACAAACAGCTAACGGAGAATATTCTCTTTCCCGAGAGATTCCGGAAGAATACACCGATAGCCAATCTGTAGAAAACTGAATTTTTAAAGATCAAGAATATTTTTATCGACGACGCTCACGCAGACAGTGTTTCACTTATTTCGTTTATTCAGTAATGCAGAAGTATGTCACACCCACAAGACAATGAACTCGCCCACACTGCGGCTACGGCCCGCGAGGCTTTGCGGAAAATCAACCGCGTCCTGAGCGATACATCTACTGACAAGGACGTCAATGTCGTGGTGGAGCAGTCTGATGATGTCATCCGGGTGCCCCGAGAGGTTGCCACAGCACTCCGGGAAATCCTGGTTAATTCAGTAGCCGGCAGATCTGTAGGCGTAATCCCTATGCGGGCGGAGTTAACCACCCAGCAAGCAGCTAACTTACTTAATGTTTCTCGTCCGCATGTAATCAAATTGATGAATGAAGGTATCTTGCCTGGACATAAGGTGGCACCCATCGGCGTATCTATACTGCTGATGTGCAGGCCTATAAACACCAACGAAATATTGATACCCGCACGGCCACAGACGATCTCACAGCGCTTTCTGAGGAGATGGGGCTTTACGAATAAGTGGCTTTACCGTTATCCATGACGCCAACGTGCTGTACCCCTATACGCAGCGCGACATCCTGATCAGACTGGCAGGCACGGGATTTTCCTCAATCCGTAATGGAGCAATACGGCATCGAGGTACAAGGTACTGATGAGTTTTTATGCGATCAGGCCGATTTGACGGTCGCCGATTATTTCAGGAGGAGCCGTTTAACTAAACCTCTTGATGTACATCTTGTACAAGATGTACGGTAAGGGATATGAGCATCACCGCAACTCCCAGCGAGTTCCGAAACGAACAAAGCCGCTTCCTCGACGCCGCCCAACGCGAACCCGTTGCAATCCTCAGCCGTGGGACTCGTCGACGTGCGGTAGTTGTCTCCCCTGACTTCTATGACCGTGCGGTCCAGGCGCTGGAGGATATTGAAGATATCCGCGCTGCAGCAGAAGCCCGCAAAGAAGCTGGCGAGGTCTCCCACGAAGACCTGAAGGCTGAACTCGGACTAAGCTGACCTATCACCTATGCCTGATCCGCGCTATTCGATTACCTATAAACCCTCGGCGGCGAAATCTCTCCGCAAAATCGATCGCCAGCACCAACAGGCGATCATCACTGCTATCGATGCACTGGCCCACCAACCACGCCCCGACGGAGTGAAAAAACTTCAAGGCGGTGAAGGGGAATACCGCTTAAGGGTGGGCTCCTACCGAATAATCTACGACATTAAAGATCACGAGCTAGTGATCCTGGTTCTGCATCTCGGTCACCGCAAAGATATCTACCGGAAGCTCTGATTCTCACAACAACATCAACAGGTCTTCTGACTTGACGGATATGAGTGCGTTGCAATGTCCGTTAAAATGAGACCACTGACGCTACTGCAAATTAAAAGAGCATTACCAGATAATGTGGCTTGGATACCAGGTTTCTTGGCATTAGCATCACGAGCATCGATGTAGGTCGATGCCCCTTACCTCACAACCCCAAGCATTGTGTTTGGGGTTGTTGTATTTCTAGGCGTTGCTGGCAGTAGTTGCGACGGATTCAAAAAGATGAACTTGACGTAGAACTGAGGCAAACTAATCCTGCGGATGCTACCTCAACTCCCAATCCACATTCCTGACCTAATCAGAATCTACAAAACGAGGATTTTTCGCATAAGAACTCCACCGTGAATGCAACTGGTAATCAGGCAATTCTGAAATCAGTGAAAGCTCAATATCATTACCTTGCGCTACCCAGGCTTCAACGTCTGATCCGTTTTTCCACATTGGTCGGCCGTTGGGTAAATCTTCGCGATTGATGAAATTCTTGGCCCAATATCGAGTCCACTGCAGTACCTTTTCGCTTAATTCACTCGACAGGCCTAGTTCATCGGGAAACGTTACTACTCGAATCTTTCTCCGAGGAAAGGGCACGTTGTCTGCCCAGAGTGAGGTTGGATGACCAAACTCAGGCTGCAAGGCTAAAAATAGTTTCTCCATTTTAAGACCACCTCTTTAAAATAGACCTTAATTAAACCCTTTACCCCAGCTTCAGATCCCTCACGAGCCCACGGTGCATCAATCGAATTCATCGACGAAGCTGCTACTCCACAATCCTCATTGACTACCTCACTGGCATCAGCTCAAGCAAGACCAACCAGACTCCGATGTACTATCGAGTTTCATGCTTAACAACAGATTAAACACAAATAGTCACCTATGGTGCTATATAACCAAATTTGTTTCTGCGTATGATTCTCTGCCAGCAGCAAAACAAAAATATCAAGAAGCAGTAGATCGCGTTCGAGAATCCCACAACGTTCTTTTAGCATCAGAACAGGCCCATAACGCGGGCCAGACAGAGCCGATATTCAGCCTCCTTCTTGATGAGATTGTCGGGTTCGGAGAAAAACTATCGGAAGAGGGAAAAGAAAACTACTCTATATTCATTTTCACGACCATCGTTGAAGTACCAGAAAATGAGGAATACGAAGAGAAGGGCGATAAGGAGCACCCAGTAGTACAAATCGCCGCAAAGATCGAGCTAGACGCCGAAGATGATTTTCCTTCCGTCTTTCCTAGCCGCACTCGACCAATCTGGATGAGCGAAACCGGGCGCGAGACCTCCGACTGTATTTTTCAATAGTTTGCCCACCTCTCGAACTTGGCGTTACACCAATAAGAATTGGCGAACTTAATCGAGCAACACCCCTGAATAGTGAATCAAATCGGAATTTATTTATTCTGAGCTGGTCATCACATCTATACTCATGCCCATGTCAGGCATTGATGCAAAGAAAATCCGCACCCGTCATTTCCGTGAGGCTAAAGTAAACGGCCAGAAAGTTTCGGTTCTCACCAGCTACGATGCGCTTTCGGCGCGCATTTTTGATGAGGCTGGCGTCGATATGCTCCTTGTTGGTGATTCCGCCGCCAACGTTGTGTTGGGCCGCGACACCACCTTGTCGATCACCTTGGATGAGATGATTGTGCTGGCCAAGGCGGTGACGATCGCTACGAAGCGTGCGCTTGTGGTGGTTGATCTGCCATTTGGTACCTATGAGGTGAGCCCAAATCAGGCGGTGGAGTCCGCGATCCGAATCATGCGTGAAACGGGTGCGGCTGCGGTGAAGATCGAGGGTGGCGTGGAGATCGCGCAGACGATCCGTCGTATTGTTGATGCTGGAATTCCGGTTGTCGGCCACATTGGTTACACCCCGCAGTCCGAGCATTCCTTGGGTGGCCACGTGGTTCAGGGGCGTGGCGCGAGTTCTGGAAAGCTCATCGCCGATGCCCGCGCGGTGGAGCAGGCGGGTGCGTTTGCGGTTGTGCTAGAGATGGTTCCGGCAGAGGCCGCGCGTGAAGTTACGGAGGATTTGTCCATCACCACTATCGGAATCGGTGCCGGAAATGGCACAGATGGGCAGGTTTTGGTGTGGCAGGATGCCTTCGGCCTCAACCGCGGCAAGAAGCCACGCTTCGTCCGCGAGTACGCCACCTTGGGCGATTCCTTGCACGACGCCGCGCAGGCCTACATCGCTGATATCCACGCGGGTACCTTCCCAGGCGAAGCGGAGTCCTTTTAATGCAGGTAGCAACCACAAAGAAGGCGCTTATCGACGCCCTCCTCCACCACGAATCCGTCGGGCTTGTCCCCACCATGGGTGCGCTACACAGCGGACACGCCTCGTTGGTTAAAGCAGCACGCGCTGAAAACGACACTGTTGTAGCCAGTATTTTTGTCAATCCCCTGCAGTTTGAAGCACTCGGTGATTGCGATGATTACCGCAACTATCCCCGCCAACTCGACGCCGATTTAGCACTGCTTGAAGAGGCAGGTGTGGATATTGTGTTCGCACCCGATGTGGAAGAAATGTACCCCGGTGGCTTGCCACTAGTGTGGGTGCGCACCGGTTCCATTGGAACAAAGTTGGAAGGTGCCAGCAGGCCTGGCCATTTCGATGGTGTGGCTACCGTGGTGGCGAAGCTGTTCAATTTGGTGCGCCCTGATCGTGCATATTTTGGACAAAAGGATGCTCAACAAGTTGCGGTGATTCGACGTTTGGTTGCTGATCTGGACATTCCCGTAGAGATCCGCCCCGTTCCGATTATTCGTGGCGCTGATGGGTTGGCCGAATCTAGTAGAAACCAACGTCTTTCTGCGGATCAGCGAGCGCAAGCTCTGGTGCTGCCGCAGGTGTTGAGTGGGTTGCAGCGTCGAAAAGCAGCTGGTGAAGCACTAGATATCCAAGGTGCGCGCGACACCTTGGCCTGCGCCGACGGCGTGCGCTTGGATCATCTGGAGATTGTCGATCCAGCGACCCTCGAACCATTAGAAATCGATGGACCGCTTACCCAACCAGCGTTGGTAGTCGCGGCGATTTTCGTAGGACCGGTGCGGTTGATCGACAATATCGAGCTCTAGTACCAACCCTGCGTTGCATCACGCAGCTTCGCATAACGCGTGCTCAGCTCAGTGTTTTTGGGCGCGCGGTGCGGATCTGAACCAAGGGTTGGCCACTGCGGTGGCGTGGCCTCACCCGACAGCGCCCATGCCGCCTGACGAGCTGCACCCAACGCCACATATTCAGCGGGTTCTGGAACCACAATCTCATGGCCGAAAATCTCAGGAGCGATCTCACGAACTGCCCGTGAACGCGCGCCGCCACCGATGAGTTGAATGCGCTGAACGGGCACCCCCGTGGCCTCAACCAGAGCCGTTACAGCATCATCTAACGCCAACAACAAGCCTTCAACAGTTGCGCGGGCAAAATCCTCGCGGGTAGTTGCACTGTTTAGTCCAGCCAAAACGCCACGTGCTGCGGGACGATTCGGCGTACGCTCGCCCTCCAAATAAGGCTGGAACGTTACTCCACCTGAACCGGGTTGAGCAGCTAGCGCAAGCGCATCGAACTCTTCCCATTCCACGCCCAGAATGCGGCGGCCGAATTCCAGCACCGGTGCGCCATTGAGCGTGCAGGCCAGCGGGAAATACGCACCCGTGGCATCGGCAAAACCAGTGACCAGACCAGACGGATCGTGGACGCTGTTTTGAACAGTCATGCCGGCAACGCCTGAGGTGCCGATCGACACGCTGACATCGCCTGGATGCAAATCAAGGCCAAGCGCAGCCGCAGCATTATCGCCCGTGCCTGCAGCAACTTTCACACCACCTGGAGTTGTTCCCGCAATCTCATTCGGAGCCAGGAGTTCAGGAAGTTCCACCTCATGGCCCAGCGCCAAGGCAGCTAGATCGGTGCGCCACGCACGATCACGAGTGCTGTAGTAGCCCGTTCCGGAAGCATCACCATGATCAGTGACTTTGCGGCCACGTCCCATCAAATGCCAGGTGAGGAAATCATGAGGCAACATCACCGACGCTGTACGCGCTGCATTTTCTGGCTCATGATCACGCATCCACCGCATCTTGGTGGCAGTTAAAGAAGCAACATACACACTTCCCGTGGCATCTACCGCAGCCTGATCGCCGCCGATCTCCTCATTGAGATCCAACGCAGCCTGGGCAGAACGAGTGTCATTCCACAACAACGCCGGGCGAACGATTTCATCGTTTTCATCCAACGCCACCATGCCGTGCTGCTGGCCTGCAATAGACACAGCATCCGCACGTTCTAGCAACCCCTCGGTAGCTTGATCCAGCGCAGCGATCCACGCACGTGGATCTACCTCCGACCCGCTCGGGTGACTCGCGCGGCCTTCGTCGATAATGCGGCCGCTGGCGGCGTCGACAAGCAAAGCCTTGCAGGATTGGGTGGAACTATCGATTCCAAGAACCAGAGCCATCTTAAAAATCCTCTTCCGTTGGGGTATTCAAAATTTCATCACCATTGTGGTCAATCACGTGGATCTGCGCGCGCAAATTACGCAAAAGATCCCGCTGCTCACGGGTGCACTGCTGATCAATGATGATGTGGTCAAACTCCTCAATCGAAGCAACCTTGAACACACCAGCCGAACCAAATTTACTAGAATCCACCACCAACACACGCACGCTGCCAATCCCAATCAATGCCCGCTTTGTATCAGCAGCCTCCATATCAGGATGAAACAGCGCCGGAACTTCCCCCGTAGCGCGCACCGCAGTCGTAGAGACAAAAGAAATATCCGCCGACAACTCATTCAACTGCGCTGACGTTGCCTTGCCCAAGAAAGAATCAGTCTCCGCGAAATACAATCCCGCACACGCAATCAAACGGATATCGCTCATCCCGGCGCGCACACGATGATCCGCCATTGTCTTCAAAGAATGCGTAATCAACGCCGATGGTGACCGCTGCGGCAACTTCTCCACCAAAGACTCCAACGTGGTGGAATCATCAATCGCCACCACAGCGCCCTCCGGAATCAACCGTGCTGCTGCAGTACACAACGCCTCTTTAACAGTGCGATGCAAATGCCGACGCTGCTCCACCGCCAACTCACTCATCGACGGCGACACTGAACGCGCTCCACCTCTAATGCGCTCCACCAAATTGTCCGCAGCCAGCGCCTCCAAATCACGGTGAATGGTCATTGCGCTGACCTCAAAAAGCTCAGCTAATGCTTCAACACGAGCGAATCCATGACGGGTGACATAAGAAACGATGCGCTCACGACGCTTTTCTTGTGAGCTGGCGGGAATCACTTGGGACATGTGAAAAAGTTACCACGGAAATGTTGTTAGATCCAGCACTTTCTAACATTTTTATGTTAGGTCTTGCTTTTTTATAACATGATGGCGTTAGATTGTTGTTAGTTTCACGTGATTCGCACCACGAACTAATCGGAATTGTGAGTTCAGCGCTGAAGCTAAGCCAGATTTTGTTGAATCTAACACGGATTTAACGTGACGGTTTCTCAGTATTTTTAGCTTCTGGCTTTTGGCTTCTGATGCTTTAGCGCTGGACTCAACATTTAAAACAAAGGTGAACACATGTCAGTACAGCAAAGCGGGTTGCTCGAACGTCTCGGCATTCCCCGACCCTTGATTTTCGGATTTATCGGCCTCACCATTTTCATGATCGGTGACGGTGTCGAAACCAACATTTTGGAACCTTTCCTCAGTTCCGAACATGGTTTCAGTGTTTCCCTCGCAGGAACCCTGGTGACTGTTTACGGCGTTGCCGTGGCGATCGCAGCGTTCTTCGCGGCGGCACTTTCGGACCTGTGGGGTCCACGAAAAGTGATGATCCTCGGTGCTTCAATCTGGATCGTCTTTGAGCTGATCTTCCTCACCGTGGCGCTGACCACCGACCACACTTGGTTAATCTTCCTTGCTTATGGTCTCCGCGGCTTTGGTTATCCATTCTTCGCCTATGGATTCTTGGTGTGGATCACCGCAACTGCTTCACCTAAGCAATTGGGTACTGGCGTGGGCTGGTTCTACGTTGCCTTCTCTGCAGGTCTACCCACCTTGGGCGCGCTGGTTGCCACCATTTCCATGCAGTACGTGAACTTGACCTTCTATGAAACGTTGTGGGTTTCCCTCGTGCTGGTGGTCATCGGATCGCTCATCGCACTGCTGGGAGTGAAGGAACGCCGCGGACGCCACCCGCTGGTTGCCAACCCTGATGATGTAAAGCAAACACTTGGCCAAGGTTTCAAACTTCTGCGCAATGATCGACGTGCACGTTTTGTCACCTACATCCGCACCATCAACTCCATTCCGACCTACGCGATGGCTGTGTTCTTCCCATCATTTTTCACTGACGATCTGAAGTGGCAGCTAAGCTGGTTCCTCATCCTCACCACCGTGATTTACGCAGTCAATCTGCCGTTTAACCCCTTCTTCGGTAGCTTCGGCGACCGCCACGGTTGGGCACGAACTGTGTTCTGGAGCGGATCAATCGGTGGCGCAGTTACCCTCGCGTTGGTTTACTTCATTCCGATGTTCGGCGTTCAGGCTGGCATGTCCAACGGTGTCGTTTTCGGAATCACCATCGCAGCCGGCGCACTCTTTGGTGTGTCCCTCGCGGGCTTCGTGCCACTTTCCGCAATCGCTGTCTCCCTTGATCCCAAGCACCCTGGCGCAGCGATGGCCACATACAACCTCGGCGTTGGTGGCGCTGTAGCTGTGGGACCGCTCCTGGTTGCAGTCTTCCACCCACTGATTGGTCCAACCGGATTGATCCTGGTCATGATCGCCCTCTACCTGCTCTCCGGTTGGATGACTCTTCAACTTCGCGGCACCCAACCAGGATTCGACGGAGTGCCAGCACTTGCTGAAGACGCCCACATCGAAGACCTTGCAGATGTAAACGCAAACGCCTAACTGTTTTTCGAGCTAAACCCATCCTTGAAAGGATCTTTTCCACCATGAACACCCCACTCCAGCTCAACACTGAAAACCTGCAGGAAATCGCTTCGACTTCCGGAGTGCAGATCCCAGCGTTCAACCGCGCTGACGTCACCCCGGGCATTGTCCACTTCGGTGTTGGCGGATTCCATCGCGCTCACCAAGCGATGTACCTCAATGAATTGATGAATGAGGGCAAGGCCTTGGATTGGGGCATCATCGGCATGGGTGTCATGCCTTCCGATGTGCGCATGCGCGATGCCCTGGCCAGCCAAGATCACCTTTATACCCTGACCACTAAAGCTCCTGATGGAACTCTTGATCAAAAAATCATCGGATCCATCATTGACTACGTGTTCGCTCCCGAGGACCCAGCACGGGCCGTTGAAACCCTCGCGCAGGACTCCATCCGCATTGTTTCCCTCACGGTGACTGAAGGCGGATACAACATCGATCCGGCGACAGAAGATTTCGACCACACCAACCCTCGAATCGTTGCTGACCGTGAAGCCCTGCAAACTGGCGATACTTCCACTTTGCAGACCTTCTTTGGGTTGATCACTGCCGCATTGATTTCCCGAAAAGAATCAGGATCTACGCCATTTACCATCATGAGCTGCGATAACATCCAAGGCAACGGCGATCTGGCTAAGCGTTTCTTCCTCGCCTTCGCGCATTCCGTGTCTTCCGAGCTCGGCGAATGGGTGGAAAACAACGTGGCCTTCCCCAACTCCATGGTGGACCGCATCACCCCTGAAACCACCGACGGCGACCGCGATGACATCAAGGAAATCGGCTACATCGATGCGTGGCCAGTGGTTTCTGAAGATTTCACCCAATGGGTCCTCGAGGATGCCTTCACCCAGGGCCGCCCCGCGTACGAGGAGGTTGGCGTGCAGGTCGTCTCCGACGTGGAGCCTTATGAATTAATGAAGCTGCGCCTGCTCAACGCCTCCCACCAGGGACTTTGCTACTTCGGCCACTTGGCTGGCCACCACATGGTCCACGACGTCATGGCGGATACCCGCTTCCAGGATTTCCTCCTGGCCTACATGGAGCGCGAAGCCACCCCTACCCTCAAGGAACTTCCAGGTGTCGATCTAGATGCTTATCGACGCCAACTCATCGCGCGATTCGGCAACGCCGCAGTCAAAGACACCGTACCGCGCCTGTGTGCGGAATCCTCCGACCGCATTCCAAAGTGGCTGTTGCCAGTCGTACGCGAAAACCTCGCAGCAGGCCGCGACGTCACACTTTCTGCAGCCATCGTCGCATCCTGGGCGCGCTACGCAGAAGGCACCGACGAGCAGGGCAACCCAATAAAGATTGTTGACCGTTTGAGTGAGCGCGTCCAAGAAAACGCATCAGGAAATCGCACCGATATTTTGTCATTCATCCGCGACCGTGGAATCTTCGGGGACTTGGTCGATGCTGAACCATTCACCAAGGCATACTCCGAGACACTGTCCTCCCTTCATGACCGTGGCGCGGAAGCAACCATCGATGCACTTCTTACGCAGGTAACTGTCTAAATCCGTTGCGCGCTAGGGTTGAGGCATGTCTCCCACACATCGCCTCGTCATCCTTAGACACGCCAAATCTTCCTGGTCCACCGGAGTACTCGACCATAAACGCCCACTTAATGAACGTGGGCTTCGCGATGGCGTGGCAGCTGGCCAATGGCTAGCTGGCAACATCGGCGAAATCGATCATGTGCTGTGTTCAGATGCCACCCGCACACAATTAACGTGGGAACGCGTCCAGCTTGGTGGCGCAACCGCCAAAGGCTCTAGCTTCCACAATGACATCTATGAAAACCAAGTGTCTGAATTTGAACACTTGATCACTGGCTTGCCGGAAGAAGTGGGAACCGCGCTTCTCATTGGGCACTGGCCAGGTGTTGAAGAACTAGCCAACCACTTTGGTATCCGTGACAGCCATCCAGGATGGAATCAAATGGATGAAAAATTCCCCACCAGCGCCATTGCAGTGTTGGAATTTAACACCCCTTGGTCAAAACTTGAGAGAAACTCTGCTCGGTTGACAGATTTTGTCATTCCACGGGGTTAGTTCTGCTTCAATTGAACAATCTGAATTAGGTTTCCTACGGTGTCATCGAGAATGGCAATCACTGAAGGGCCCACATCGGTTGGTTCCATGATGAAATCCACGCCTTTATCCTTGAGGCTGTCATATTCTTCCTGCACATCATCAACATAAAACTGTGTAGCGGGAATACCGTCTCGTTTAATTCCAGCTTGGTAAGTCGCGGCATCTGGGTGCTGGTTTGGTTCCAACAAAAGCTGCACACCATCTGGGTTTTCTGGATCAACAACAGTCAACCAGCGGTAGTCACCAGCAGTTACATCGTGTTTGAGCTCAAATCCGAGCTTCGTGGTGTAGAAATCGAGCGCTTTGGCCTGGTCATCAACAAATACGCTTGTGATTTCAATTCGCATGGTCGCCAGAGTAGTTCCGAAAGCAACATTGTGCAGAGAGCACTAACGCATCTTTTATGTTCGGAAGTTCAGTGTTATCGACACCAAAGTGGCGTTTTTATCTCTCCAAAAACTGCCCGGTTATCTTCAGGCCGGTGCGTTGAAACCATTCCCACTTAAGTGCCCACCGCTTATCTGACTGACTGGTAGGAACCACTTTCCCACTGGTAACTGTGCTGGTCACCATCGACTTCTGAATGCCTTCTTGGTTGTTCATGGGCCACAGTGTAAATGATTATTCGATCACTAAAAATGATCATTTAAACCCCTATACGGCGGGGTATTCCCACTTGTCCCGCGACCCCAGAATTTGCACGAAAAGGCATTTTAACCAGTGTTCATTCGGTTAGGTCAGGGTTGACATTCTTTAGGAATTAGCGAATTCTGATCACATGGAGCGCGAACAACGACACAAAGTGATCATGCGAACGATCGACCGCCCCGGGATCACACGCATTGATGCTCTTACTGAACTAACTGGGGTTTCCGCGGTGACCATTCGCCGGGATCTCGTCGAGCTAGAGCAAGCAGGTTTTCTCGCCCGCACCCACGGTGGAGCGAAACGTGTGCCCAAACGCGGTACTCCCCAACCGTTTGCCGTGCGCCAGGCTGAAGACCGAGAGGCCAAACGCATTTTGGCCCAGGCCACCGCCCAACTAATCGCTGATGATGAAGCAGTAATTTTCGACAACGGCACCACCTGCCAGGCAGTGGCCCAAGAGTTGGCGGGGCGTCCCATCACGGCATTGTGTCTGTCTCTACATTCGGCGGTCGCCCTGGGAAGCCGAGCTGGCACCAACGTTTTCATCCCCGGCGGCCCCGTGGAAAACGACTCCCTCGCCTTATCTGGCCCGGCTGTGATCACCGCGTTACGAGATTTCTCCGCCGATGTCGTGATCCTCGGATCCTGTTCCACATCACTAGAGCACGGGTTGGCTACCACAACCTACGACGACGCAGAAAACAAACGCGCGGCCATCCATGCTGCTAACCGACGAATCCTTGTGGTAGCCGCCCGTAAACTCAACCACGTTTCCACTTTCCGTTTCGCAGACGTCGCGGTCTTACACCAGCTGGTCACTACCACCGATGCGCCACGGGAAATCCTCGCCGAGATCCGAGATCTCGGCGTGCAGGTTATTACTGTTCCCGCCCCTGACGGGCAACGAAGTTAACTCTTCATCGTCGCTAAGCTGTTCTAAGCAACACAGAGTGATCTATCCCATAAGCACATTGCGAGTTCACCGTGCAAAGAGTACTCGGAGCCCTCACAAAGGAAGCCACGTTCGAGCAATTAGTGCGCTTAGGCAAGGTTTGGTGGCCTATCTGATTGTCACTCAACAACGGTTGGCTGCCCCAAAGCCTCGACGGAGGTGTAAGTTTTTATGCCATCCTCGTAGAACTCCAATCGATGGCTATCCAGCTCTGGGGAGCATTGTCTGTGTTGCGGGTCTGCACCCACCTAACAAAGTACTAGCAGTGGTCGATGATAGTCTGCACTTGTTAGTTTGTGAAAGCTATGTTGGGAAGCTCTCCGGTCTCCACCCCGATAGATACTTGTCTGCGAGCTGGAGAGTTTCGTCATCTCCGAGCGTCTCGCGCACTTTGCTTACGACATTTTTTACTGCATCTTCAGATCCGAATACTTTGACCAAAGGCTCCCAAGCAAGACGGCCTTCAACTTTGACCTGCCGAGAGTCCATCGACTGCGACCTTGCAACGGACTTGACGGATCGAAGAACCGCTCGCAGCAGGACTGGATCGTCACTCGGCGCCAGGGGTGTCTTACCGGTCTGAGATTGAATAGCGTCATAGATGCGCCAGGCATTCCATTCACGTGCAGGTTCTGTGGGCGAAACCTTCTTCACGCGTTCGATAAAATCAGTATGAATCTTCTCGTCGAACTCTTCGGTCACAAGCTTGTGACCAGCTCCCTCTTGGTATCCGACCATGTGGATCAAGTTCAGTTGCGAGGAGTAAGTTTCGATGTGATCAAGAATCTCCGCAATAAGCACTTCACGCTCTGCCTCGTCCTCTATGCGTCGGAGAAGCCGAAGGACGACGCGGTTAACCGTGACGTCGGGGCGTCCAAAGTCAAAGAAACCTCGCGGCTTCTTCTCTGGGATCGCGTCGATGAGGTTTAACAGCGTGATCGATCCCGGTACAATCATCTCGATTGTGAACTTTGACTCATACGAGGTGAGCCCTTCAAGAATGGTCTCAAGTTGTTCTGGTTCCAAGTTGGTCAGATACTCTTTGAGCGCCATGCCTTCTTCCATTAATTCAAAGGCACGCTCAGAGCTTCGAAACGCAACGAGTTCGTCAGGTGCTACTCGATCGAAGTAGAGGTCCAGAAAATCGATGTGTGCCATCCTGTGGGCAGTTCGCCACGTAATAAGCCAGTCGTTCCCGTAATGATTGTTCGCAATATATTGCAGCGCAACCGGGAACACGCGGTTGAAGAGTGATCGGATCAGGTCGTCATCATCAGGGAACTTCGCGAGCAATGCAGAAATGCTTTTCTGAGCCTGCTCGTCCTTTCGCCCTGTGATATCACGTGTGCTCGTCAACTCGCGTCGAAGCTTTGACAGCTGCTGCGTAAGTTCAGGACGAAAAATGCGAAGCGCCTCCATTACGAGGAGATCGACAAGATCGACTTCATTGCCAAGGCTCTTGATCGTTGATCTAGCAGAGGTTGCATAACGCGTGACATCACGCATGTTCGAGAACAGCGGATCGATCAATTCCCAGTAAACGTCACTCCATCGGCCCTCATCTAGCGTGGCGTTTACGACGGGAGCAACGATGAGATTCAATTCCTCGAAGACCCGGGATCGAAGCAGCTTTCCGGGGGACTGCGGAACGTCGAAACTCAGTTGGACGATCTTCTCGAGATACGCCCGTCCAGGGATTCCGTCTTCGGTGAGGGCTTGCTCGACGCGTTCCCGGTCGAAAGCAAGCACGTAGATGATATTCGGGAAGCTAGCCGTAAGGCGGACGAGTTTGAAGATCTCGCGAATTTCGATCGTGGTGAGCCGGTCGATATCATCGATGACGACCACGATCGGTTGTGTGAGTGCGGTGAGTTCCTTGGTGATTTCTTCTCGTATCTTCTTTGCGCTGCGATCTGCATTGGTCGTTTCCGCCATCCCCGTGAGCGCAACCGCAGCCATCTCTCCTACGGCTGCCGCCCCCCGGAATAGGAATGAATTGAGACACAGGTTTTAGGATGCCGGCGTATTGAGCAAACCAGTCCGCTGCTTTCCCAAAACGACTCTCATTGCGAACATTGAGTTCAGCGCCAATTTCAGTGAAGAAAAAGTTAACTAACTGGTTCGAACCAGAGAACATCCAAGGGTTGAAGTCGACGACAGTAAGAGTCGGATTGGTCTCAAACTGTTCGCGCATCAGATTGATAAACGAACTCTTGCCGTGGCCCCAAGGACCCAAAATGCCCACCACGAGTCCTTGGCTTGTGTCAAGCTCTCGGATCGATGCAGCGAAGTCGTGTGCCACTGGTGAACGACCTAGATTATCATCAACCGATGACGTAATTGGTGCGTCGATCGGCGGTTTATTTTGGTATTGATCAGCGCTACTCATAGTCCCTACTAATATACCTTTCGCCTGTATGTTGCATGGGCGCCTAACCGCACAGTTTGGCATCCAGGGAAGCAGCTCGCAATTAGTAACCCGTTATGTCCATCTATCGCTCTCCAGCATCTTTCTCGCTGCTCTTCCCTCCATGAGCTCTGACACCTTGTGAAGGTGGCTAGGCATATCGATTTTCAATCCTTCCGTCCGATGTTCAACCAGGCATCCACGCATACCCCGTTCTAACTGAAATCAGTCCACAGATTCGAGCCAAACCTTCGGTAGGTTCACACTCATGCAGCTTTGCTCTAACCAGTCGGTGGCCTAGTCGTGCTCCTAGTGCGAAACTGAGCAAGAAGGATATCGAACAGTCGGGACTGTTTGACGGCTCTTCCTGTTTTAGAGTGCATTGATCTTATGGACCAACTGCCCTGAATGGATAAGGCACCGCAGAATGTAGTGGTTCAAATTACGGAAACCTAGAGCAATCCCACGCAAATGCTCCAACCGTCCGTTGATCGCTTCGACCGGACCGTTGGAGACACCAACATCGAAATACGCCAACACATCACCAAGTCGTTTAAACAAACTACGACCCAACTGCGCGAGTTCCTTATTCGGCCCCTTCAACACCCGAAGCTGATCAATAATGGTCCGCATTTTCTTCTTCGCTTCACGCTTATTACCCATCTGATAACAATCAATAATCGCCTGATACGCAAGCCACGCAAGCTTTAACACCCCGTAGTCTTTGTCATACGCCCACAACTGCTCCAAGCTTTCTTGCTGACGAGGACTCAACCACTTGTGCGTGGTCAACAAGGTCTTCCGGTTTTTATACAACGGATCCTGGCTTAAACCACGACGCTGGTATTTCTCCCGCTGGAGGCGTTGCCGGCAGGCGGTGAGCTTGTCACCAGCAAGTCGCACAACATGGAATGGATCCATCACGCGACGAGCAGAAGGAATGAGTTCTTTACTTGCTGTGGCGTAGCCTTGGAATCCATCCATGGACACGATCCGTATCTGATTGCGGAACTGTTCACCGCGGGAGCCAAGCCAGGACCGTAAAGCATCAGCACTACGACCTGGGACGACATCTAATAACCGGGCAGGACACCGTGAGTCATACCGATGCCCGGTCATATCGACAATCACGGTGACAAACCCATCACCATGCTTAGCCCTATTATGTGACCACTTATGCTCATCCACCCCAATGACATACACTCCATCAAGATGGTGAGGATCGTTATAGACCAGCTCACGGCACATATCGAGGGCTAGTTGGCAGGTTAAATCCCACCCTAGCCCAAGTGCTTTCGCGGTTGCGTGAACACTCATCCGGTCAATAGCAAGGCGTTGTAAAATCCAGCGGGTGACCCGGTGGGTGACCTTTACCGTGGTCAGCGCAGCTTAGTTCTGCTTGGAAATACTTTTGCTTACATGTGGGGTTGGTGCAGCGGTAGCGAGGTAGACGGATAAACAGTTTGGTGGGAAACCCGACGATGGGTAAATCAATGAGCATCCGGTGGGTGTGATGACGAAACACCCCAGGTTGGGAGCATTCTGGGCAGGTGGAGGTGTAGTCGAGTGCGTCTGCTTCGATCAGGGTGTAATCACCTGCATCGGAAGCGCCGGTGATGGTGAGTCCTAGTTCCGCAGTGCGGCAGATGGTGTCAGCGATGATGTTGCCGGTAGACTTCATGGGTAGAGCCTTTTGTTGGTGTTTGGTTAGCTTAGATACCTAAACCTTAACCCTGACAAAAGGCTCGTTTATTTTCGGGTCTACACCGCTAGCCCAGGTTCTGTGATGTACCCCAAAACCGGAAGGGCCTGTTTGACCTGCACCGGTTCCGTGCAATGTACACCACTAGCGATCTGGACAACGTTACAGCCGACAAGACCCCCTCCATAGCCATACTGTTAATCGAACAGGACAATGCGAATCTCAAGGCCAGCTTCCTGACATATCTGCAGTCGGGGAGTTAACTACGAACGCCACGTGGCTGTGTATGCGATCATGGAATTCAACCTCACCTGCTTAGCTGGCATGATCACCAATACCGGGATATCCAAGGCTGCCACCCGACGATCCGACGAAGGTTGGTGACCGTTCTGGCTCTCTTTGCTCCTAGCACCCGACGGTTGGTTCTGCACTTGTCCGAGCAGTGCAAGTGGGAACCGCAATAGACCTGGTAGTTCGACCACTTCCACTCACCACCGGCAGCTGCCACAGCCTGATTTCAGACAGCTTGCTCAATGTAGATGTATTTGACAGCATTATCGATACCTTCGCACCGGTCAGAAGCATCAATCTAACCCCTGGTCGATTGGTTTTTCAACATCATTACCATCCGCGCACTTCATACAAAGTGATCCTAATAAAGAAAAGGTCTACAGCCATATATGCTTTGTAGTCCTCTTCAACTCATGGACAGGGACCTTGTCCTTAGCTTCTCTACGCACAACATGCACAAACGACTAACGGACCAGTAGCCACCCTAAAATGACGCAGCAAAAACCCCTCACCGTGTTTTGGGTGTTACACGGTGAGGGGCTTCTTCTGACTGGAGGACAATGGGCTCATTGCTCATCCAATACGCTAGCAAGAATCGCGACACCAACCAGAAGCCTTACCAACCCAATCCCTTGGGCGTTAGTTGCCATAATCGCATCAATATCGCAAAGAAGAAACCCCTCATTACAAAAGTTATAGACCTGTTACTACTTTGCAACACAAACGTTTTAATCAATGAAGACGAATACAATTCCAGCGGCCCCGAACGCCAAAAGTGTCACCGTTAAAGAAACAACCCCAACTATATTAGGTGGCAATTTATTATCCGCAAGCCCGATAGCCTGACGTTCATAACGAACCCGCTGCGTAAACAAGATGAAAATCGCCATTCCGCTGAGAATCACCACCGGCAGCAGTGCAAAAATCCCATAGAAATTAGTCCACCTCAGCAAAATTGCCGAACACACAGCCAAGGACACCGTCGTACGATTCCATGCCAACACAGTCCGTTCAGGTTGCAAACCTGGATCCTCATGAATGCGCATTGTTTCTGATGTTACTGAACAATAATCAGAACCAAGACAGCCGCAGAGGCCACCAAGGCTGCGATAGACAAAAACGGAATAATCGCAGGTACGGGAAGTGGCTTCTGTTTACGCATTGCACGCTCCACATTCATCCACCTCACCGCAGCACCAGCGGCAATGATCATGCCAACCGCAATGATAAAAACCGCGATTGTTGTACGGACAGTATCCGATAGTCCACTGATCTGGAACGCCTCAAAAGCAATACCACCGGCAAGAAACGCCAAAGACGTACGCGTCCATGCTAGAAACGTGCGCTCATTGGCCAAAGTGAAACGTGGATCTGGTTCTTCACCGTCCGGGAAAACGCTGCGCGCAAACCGGCTTCGTTCATCCACAACAATCTCCCTACCCTGAATAAAATCTAAAACAGTTCCCAAGGATAGTCCGCAATTGTTAGTGCCACACGTTCTTGAAGGTTTCGGAGTCGTTGCCTAAGCCAAATAGTCCCCTACTTTAAGTACGTCGCCGGAGTTGGTGAACTCGAGGGTCGCGTCGATAAGCATTTTCGGATCTGCAAGCGCGTCAACGGCGACTTGCGCCAGCCCGATTGCGGCGTCGACGGCTGCGTCGATGGCCTCTTCCGTGCGCGCATAAGCGGCGAATTCCTTGGTGTGGAGCGCAACGTTTTCCGGAGAAATTTTCACCATCGGATGAATGCCCGGAACCAGGTGCGAAACGTTGCCGAAATCAGTCGATGCGGCGAGTGTGTCGGGCAAAATGCCCTCGGCAAGCGCAGTTCGACCACGCAGATTCTGCGTTTTTGCCCAGCGCCGCGCCAACACATGATTGTTGCGCACGGGCAAGCTAGCTGGGTGCACATCCCATTGCTTTTCGACGCCAACCCCCGCCATCAAGGCCGCCCCATCGAGCACATCATCCACGCGTTTCGATAGGTCTTTGAGTGCTTCCGGCAACAAAGAACGCACGTACAGCGACATCGTTGCAGTGTCTGGAATGATGCTTGGCCGGTTTCCGCCTTCCGTAATAATGGCGTGAAGACGGTCGCTCGGCGGCATTTGCTGACGCAAAACTCCAAAACCTTGGTACGCCAAACTTGCAGCGTCGAGGGCATTTTTACCCATGAAAGGCTGCGAAGACGCGTGTGCAGAGACACCGTGGAACGTCGCCGTCATGGTACGTCTGCCCACCCAAACATGCTCCGCCAGATCGAAGCCAAAGGGGTGCATCATAATCGACGCATCAATGCCATCGAATGCGCCATTTCGGATCATGTATTCCTTGCCGGAATGCCCCTCCTCAGCAGGTGTTCCCAACAGCACGATCCGACCTTCAAAGTCGAGGTGATCCACGCCTTTCACTTCGGCAGTTTTGATCATGTTGGTGACAGCTAAAAATGCGCCAACACCAGCTGCTGCGATGATATTGTGCCCGCATGCATGGCCGATCTCTGGAAGGGCATCGTATTCCGCCAAGATCGCAATGCTTGGATGCTGCGCTGGATCATAACCAGGGGTTTCAAAACTAGTTTCTAGAGCGGTTTTAACACCATAAACTCCACTCTGAACCTCAAAACCATGATTTTGCAGAAGTTTTGTGATTTCCTCGGTGGCGAACACCTCCTCGAACGCTTCTTCCGGATGGTCGTGCAGCGTGAAAGCCAGTGTGCGCAGTTCATCGCGCAACGACTCCCCTGCTTCCTGGATCAGGCGCCAAATAACCTGCTGGCCTGGATAATCCGGGCTCTCCCCCTGCGTGCTGGCGTTAGATTCTGCCTCCGCTTTACGCGCGGCAATCCCTTGCTCCATGTAATCCAAATACACAGTCGACGGAACTTGTGGAGAAAAATTGTCAGTACTCATGAAAACTTATCCTTCGAGGAAGATCGCAGAGCCAGGTCCAAGCGGCAAATCGGCGTAGAACCAAATTGCCAACAATGTAGCCCAGGCTAGCCAGAAAGGGATCACAAATGGGATAAGCCTTGACATCAAGGTGCCTAAACCTGCATCCGGTTCGTATCGACGGAGCAAACCGAGGATCACAATCATGTACGGATTCAGCGGTGTGATCACCTGAGTTGCCGAGTCACCCACGCGGAATGCTGCCTGAATGAATGATGGTTCATAGCCAAGCAGAGCGAACATCGGGACGAACACCGCAGCCATCAGCGTCCACATCGCAGAGCCGGAAATAATCAGCAGGTTCAAACATGACGCCAAAATAATAAATGCAATGATCGCAGGGAATCCGGTAAGCCCGATCACTTCCAATCCCGCAGCGCCCTGAACAGCAGTCCAGGTACCGATGCCCGTCCAGTTAAACAGCGCCACAAACTGTCCCAAAATGAAGGCCAAAACCAAGAAACCAATCATGTCCTTGATTGCTTCGCCCATCATGTTCACGACATCATCCATGTTCTTGATCGTGCCCACCACCATGCCGTAGGCCAGACCCATCACCATGAAGAACAAGAACACGATGAACACCACAGAGCTCAGCAGTGGCGAAGTTGGGAGGAATCCGCCGTCTTCATTTCGCCATGGGGATCCAGGAATCAGCACAACTACCAGCACAATGATGGCCGTGACCAGGGTGGTCCACATGGAGATCGCCAGTGCGCGGTTTTCCTGAACCGTCAACGTTGCCGAGATTTCCTCATCACCGGTGCCGCTTATCGGTTCAACGCTCTCCGCGTATTCGGTGGCGATATCCTGACGCCACATGCGGGGTTCCAGAACCTTATCGATGAGGAAACCACACAGCAGACCCAGCACAATCGAGGATGCAATGTTGAAGTAATAGTTCGACACCGGATTCACTTCAGTTGTGGCGATTCCCGGCAGAGTCTCCATCACGGCGTTGGTAATTCCCGCAAAAAGTGCATCAAGGCTGGTGGGCACAATCGCTGTGGAATATCCTGCACCCACAGCTGCAAACGAACCCAATAGCCCAGCCACAGGGTGCCGACCAGCAGCTTTAAACACCATCGCGGCCAAAGGTGGCACCACCACGAAGGCAGCGTCCGCCATGATCGACGCCGTCACACCAATCACACCAACGGCATAAGGCAGCACGATCTTTTTCGCCGAACCAAAAAGTTTCCTAATCAGCGCAGCCAACATGCCGGAACGTTCAGCAACACCCACTGCCAACAGAATTGGCAACACGGTGAGCAACGGCGGGAACCCGATGTAGTTTGCCCCGAGATTCGTAGTCAACCAGGTTAGGCCTTCACCGGTGAACAGGCCTTTTACAAATAGTTCCTCATCCGAACCCGGCACAATCACGGACACGTTCATCCACGCCATGACCGATGAGGCCAGCGCTGTGAGGAGGAAAAGGATTAAGAAAAGCGTAAATGGTGTGGGCAGCTTGTTTCCAAGTGTTTCCACACCATTGAGAAATTTATCGCTCCATTTACCGAGCTTGCTCGTCGGTGCGTCTGGCTGTTGTCTTTCTGAGGTTTTTGAGGTTGTTGAGCTCATTTCTCAGACCTTTGCAGTCATGCGGAAAACCTCGGTCCGGTTTTCCGGCGATGCCAGCCAGACTAAGTAACTCACCGAATAAATATCGGAAAATAAGGCAACCGTAATGCAAATGTTATGACTTGCATCACTTACTTTGAGGAGAGCTTAAGCGAAAGGCTCCGAAACCTTATCCAAACGTGCAAGCTGCTCAGCGCTCAGCTCCACATCCTTCACAGCCATCAAATCCTTCAACTGCTCTACCTTGGACACGGACGCAATCGGTGCGGTCACACCATGCGCAACCAACCACGCAAGCGCCACAGTCGTTGGCGCAACACCCAACTCATCGGCAACAGCACGCAACTCTGTCACCACGGCAAACGCCTCATCGCTGGCGTAACGATCCAACTGCCCCGCACGCGCTTTACCCGAAATATCCTCCTTGGAGGTGTACTTTCCGGTCAAAAGACCCGCGGCAAGCGCGAAATAAGGGAAGACTGCAACGCCATACTTCTCGGCGAGTGGCTGCACGTTCTCCTCATAATCCTTCCTCGACACCAGGTTGTAGTGCGGTTGCAGAGCAACCGGCTGCGCTGGAGTGCCTACAGACTTCTCAAAGAACTCAGCTAAACGCTCCGCGCTGTAGTTAGACAATGCGAGGTGCTTAATCTTGCCCTGTGCAATCAGATCATTAGCGATAGCAACCTGCTCATCAATGCTGACTGCCTCATCGTCGTAGTGATAGTAAAAAATATCGATCGATTCCACGCCCAAACGCTCCAGGGAACCCTCGACAGCCTTGAAAGTTGCCTCACGGGAACGACCAGCAACAGGCTCCAACGCACCAGACTTGGTAGCAATGATCAGCTTGTCTGCGCCACGTTCCTTAATCCACGCGCCGAGCTCCCGCTCCGACTCGCCACCCTCATTGCCTTCAACCCATGCAGAATAAGAATCGGCGGTGTCAACAAAGTTTCCTCCCGCTGCCACGAATGCATCCAAAACCGCGAAGGTCTGTTCCCTATTCGAGGTCCAGCCAAAGGTATTTCCACCGAGGTTTAGTGGGAAAACATCAAATTCAGTGCCTTTAATAACGGTCACGCCGTGCTCCATTTCCTATGCTCACAACTTACTGCCCCGAGCATAGGAGCGCTTCTACAGAATTTCAGAATAAAAATCTTTCAGTAGCACAAGCCATATGTTGATGTCTTAAACACATCTAGAAAACGTGTCGATTTTTCGCCCCAAAATCGACATATGACCTTTAAACAGCCCTCCCATGGAGTCGTCACTGCGCCCACCGCCAAATCGGTTAGGATCCACCACAAATCGCTCTGATCAACCGAAACGTGGTGGATTTTTGCGGTTTCGGAGTCCGATCTTGCGCGAACTCACCACAGATCCGAGGTTTTCACTCAAACGTGGTGAATCCTTGCCTTGGAACCTTTCAGGAGACTTTCAGAAATAAGTCATTGGAGCCTGAGGTGTGTCGAAACGCAAAAATCCGTCCCCGAACCGCGGCAAAAGGTAGATTTTGATCGAAGATTTGCGCTAATGGGTCCGTATTATGCAAATACTCGTTCGATTTTGAGGTTTCCCGGCAATCCGCAACGAGAAGATGAACAGTAATCATGCAGCAAGTATGCAGGAATCACATCAGCCCCAATGGCCCCAAATTCGACCCCTTCTAGAATCGCCTCTAAGAGCCTTCAGAACTGAAATCAGGACAACAGGTCACTGCGACTCACGGAGCCCTTAAATCGGCACGCAGCGACCCATGCGCAAAACCATCAACGTTTAAGTTCCTCCGCCAACTCGTGGAAAGCCGCAACTGGGTTTCCAAAACGGTGCAACGTCATGGAAATTGCTTGTTCTTTGAGCCAGTAACGTAATTCAACTCGACCGGAGGCAGTTACTGCATCGTCAAGCAGAACAACTTCGGGCCGTACAGCTAGGCGTTCACGGACAGTGTCGCTAACTTTGCCCAGGTAGCGGACTCGGACGCTGGAGTTCTCGTCGTATTCGCCGCGCAACACGTTGGAAATAAATACTGAATCATCGACTGTTTCTGCACTCACTCCAGCAGCGGACAATACTTCGCGGACTTGCTCTGAAACACCTGGTGTTTGAAGAACTCGCGGAGTAACCCCGGCGCGGCGCGCTGCCAAAAGTACGCGGGCAGCATCGCGAGGTATAGCGGAATCATCGAGTCGGAGTACTACCTCTGCTGGTCGGTAGCGGAAGATGTTGGCTTCTACATCGAGGCCGGAGGGGTCGCGTGGGCTGCCGAATTCCGTGTTCCATGCTGTTTCATCGCTGGCGTTGGCTTTTTCGAGCCATTCGATGTCTTCACCGGACAGATCCAGTTTGCTGATCAGCGGGTTTGTTTTGCGTGGGGCGTGGTGGCTTGGCGCGTCGGCCCAGGTTCCCATGAGCATGACATAGTTGGGTCCTCCGGCTTTGGATCCGAGGCCGACGGAGGATTTTTTCCAGCCTCCGAAGGATTGGCGTTGGACGATGGCGCCGGTGATGCCGCGGTTGACGTAGGCGTTTCCGACATCGACGTGGTCAAGCCAGGTGCGGACTTCGTCGGCGTCGAGGGATTGGAGTCCGCCGGTGAGTCCGAAGTCGTTGCCGTTTTGGAATTCGATGGCTTCATTGAGGTCGGTGGCTTTCATCAGGCCGAGGACTGGTCCGAATACTTCTGTGAGGTGGAAGAAGGTTCCTGGTTTGACGCCTTCTTTGATGCCGGGTGACCAGAGTCGGCCGGTGTCGTCGAGTTGTCGGGGTTTCAGCAGCCAGCTTTCTCCTTCTTCGAGGGTGGTTAGGGCGTGGTGGAGTTTATCGCTGGGGAGTTCGGTGAGTGGTCCGACGGTTGCGGAGGGGTTGGTAGGCCAGTCGACGATGAGTGAGGATGCGGCGTCTACCAGCTGTTTCCGGAAGCGTTCTGATTCGTAGACGCTGCCTACCAAGATGCCGAGGGAGGCTGCGGAACATTTTTGTCCTGCATGGCCGAAGGCGGATTTCACCAGGTCGGCGACGGCGATGTCGCGGTCGGCAGATGGGGTGACCACGATGGCGTTTTTGCCGGAGGTTTCGCCGTTGATGGTGAGTTCTGGTCGCCAGGAGGAGAACATCGCGGCGGTCTCGGAGGAGCCGGTCAAAATGACGCGGTCGACGTGTTCATGGCTGATCAACGCACGTCCAACATCGCGATTAGCTGGGTAAATGCAATGCAGAACCTCGCGGGGAACGCCGGCTTCCCAGAGGGCTTCGACCACTGCAGCGGAGCAATGTTGGCTAGGTTTTGAGGGTTTGTGGATCACGCCAGCGCCCGCCGCGAGTGCTGCGAAAGTCGATCCAGCGGGGATCGCGATGGGGAAATTCCAGGGCGGGGTCACCACAACGACGCGATCTGGGGTGAATTCCGCATTGTCTACGTCGTCCAATTCCAGGGCCAAATGCGCGTAGTAGCGGGCGAAATCAATGGCTTCAGAGATTTCCGGGTCGGTTTGTTCCACAGCTTTGCCCACCTCCGCGGCCGCCACTGAGATCAGGTGTCCGCGTCGCACGCGCAAAATCTCGGCGGTCTTGTACAAAATCTCAGCGCGTTCACGGGCTGGGCGCGCTGCCCACGCTTCAGCAGCGTCGCGCACATCGTTAATTAGCTTGTCGACGTCCCCCTCTTCCAACACCTCCGGCTTTGTTTGTTTTTCCAACCAACCGGGCTCTGCTGCGGTGGCGAGGGCTTTTGTGGCCCACTGTTGGTTTTGGATGAGCGCTGGGTTGGTGTCGGGCTCGTTGATAAATGGGACGAGGGGGGCGTCGAGAAGCGTCTCTTTGCTGCGGTCTTGTGTGTGGTTGGGGCCGGGCGCGGGCACGTCGATAAGCGTGGCGAGGTCAGATATGGAGGCGCGGAAGCGGCTCTCCTCTCGCTTGAAGGACGGGTTGTCGGCGTCGAGGTCGAAGATGGCGGACATGAAGTTTTCGCTCGCGGCGTTTTCCTCGAGGCGGCGCACGAGGTAAGAAATGGCCACGTCGAATTCCTGTGGGCGCACGGCTGGTACGTAAAGCAGCAGCTCACCGACGTCAACGCTGACGGCGCGCGCCTGATCGGACGCCATGCCCTGCAGCATTTCGAACTCCACACGGTCGGCAACCCCGCGCTCCACAGAGAGTAAATGCGCGAATGCTATGTCGAAAAGGTTATGGCCGGCAACACCCAGGCGCAGGCCCTCCATGTTTTCTTTACGCATCGTCCAATACAGCACGCGCTTGTAGTTGGCATCAGTGGCTTGCTTGGAAGGTTCCGTAGCAACCGGCCAGCCGGTGATCTGTGCATGGACGTGCTCCATGGGCAAATTAGCCCCCTTGACCAGGCGAACCTTAACGCCCGCCCCGCCTGTGTTGACGCGCTCGCGGCCGAACTGCGCCAGGTCCTGAATCGCACCGAGGGCATCGGGAAGGTACGCCTGCAACACAATTCCGGCTTCTAGTTCATGCAGCTCCGGCTTGGACAACAGCCGTTTAAACACTTCCATGGTCAGACGCAGGTCGCGATATTCCTCCATGTCCAGGTTGATGAACTTCGTGCCTTGGGGCGCCCGCGCGGCCTCTATATATAAAGGTGTCAGCTGTTCCACAACGTAAGTGACGGTGTCTTCGAAACCCCACATCGAAATCTGCGATGCCACCGAGGAGACCTTGATGGACACATATTCCACATCCGGACGGCGCAACAACCGCACCGTGTCATCCAAATGCTTCGCTGCCTCCTTTCGGCCCAACACCGCTTCACCTAGCAAATTGATGTTCAGGCGGTGCCCATCCGACTGAATCTCAGCGACAGCCTTGGCGAACTGCTTGTCGCGGGCATCCACAATCATGTGCCCAACCATCTGCCGGATTCGAGCCCGCGCCGCAGGAACCACAACCTGCGGCAACGCCCGCCCCACCAAAGAACCAGCCTGAATCTGCGCCCGATCCAAAAAGGACATCGTCGACGGAGCAATCTTGCCCAACTCATACAACGCATGCGCTGCCGCTTCACGATCCTCAGTTCGAACCACTCGATCCACGAAACCAACCGTGAATTCCAAACCATTAGGATCCTGCAACACTGCAGCTAGACGCTTCGCATCGGCATTGGGCACGCTTTCCTTTTTGCTGTACTCCAGCCAGGAGCGCACCTTGTCCACAGCCTGGTCAGACAGCGTAGCCAACTCAATAGGCAGATTCATCGATGTCATGGTGGCGGTTCTCCTTCAAGATCAGCAGTGTGGGTGCCGTTTCGCATCGTAGGTGTGATGGATCCCAGCAACTATTTTCAGATGTGGCCCCCAACATAATCCCAAACATGGATTTTTAACCACCGCACCCCTTTTTACGCCACTGAAATTGCCAAAAGTGCAGCGCACACGCTTCCACCTCAGCCTGTTGATACCCCCGTTTTACCGCTCAAAACAAACTCTCATCTTCATTTCATATTCACTTCATAGGGTTGAACACATGAAGAACGCAAAACTTTTCCTCGCGCTCGTATCCACTCCCCTTCTCCTCGCTAGCTGCAGCTCCACCGATTCCGGAACAGCAGAATCCACCATTTCCAGCGAAACTGCTTCTGCAGTAGATGCCACCACTTCTACCTCCTCAAGTACCGCCACCTCTGCCGCGATTGATGACGATCCGGTATTCGACATCATCGACATCGTCCTTGCCCAATACCCCGACGGGATCATCACCGACATTGACCGCGAAGACTCCTCCGATCAATACGAAGTCGATGTTATAGTTGGCCAAGAAGTCCTTGAACTTGATGTCACCACCAGTGGCCAAATCAGCGTCGACGACCGCGACAACGATGATGATGACGACATCCGCGAAGCTCACGCAGCCACAGTCACCGCAGCTCAAGCCATTGGCCTAGCGCTGGATCAATACCCAGACGGAATTATTGATTCTGTTGAATTAGACGAAGACGACGGCCAGCTGAAATGGAAAATAGACCTCGATGACACTTCCGGCAATGATCTTGCTGACGTTGAAATCGCAGCAGTTTAAGCACGCGCACGGAAAGCCACTCGCCCGATGATTAGGCTAAGAACTTGTGCAGTTTTTGTCACGTTCCAATCTGAACGTGTCGGCGGTCAGGTTCAACTGATCCAGTTTTCTGGCGAAGTACTCTGATCCAGTGTTTGAAAAAGGAACATTAGTGCTAGTAACAAGAGCCCAGTTGAATTGGTGCTGTTGCAAAGTTGGGGCAGTAGGAAGATCGACGTGAAATAATCACAGCCATGGGTATCTTCTCCGGTCGTCATTTCCCCCGTGACATCATTCTGTAGGCAGTGCGGTGGTACTGCCGCTACGGGGTGAGCTGACCTAAGATCTGGAGGAAATGATGACTTCAGCGGGGCGTGCCAGTTGATCACACCACGATTCTCACCGCTGGGTCCAGAAATACGCCCCTGAGCTGGACAAGCACACTCGGTGGTACCGGCAGGTACCTGACTGGCAGGCCCGGTCCTGGCGGGTGGATGAGACCTACATCCGGGTCGGCGGCAGGTGGTGCTACCTCTATCGGGCTATTACCGCTGGTGGCCAGACCCTGGACTTTTACCTCTCACCAAAACGGAATGTGGCGGCGGCCAAGCGTTTCCTGGCCAAGACCCTGAGGTCAAACGCGTCAGCCGGGTCCCCGCGGGTGATTAATACAGATAAGGCACCCTCCCTGGCCAAGGCGATCTCCGAGCTGAAAATGAATATGGATAGCATCTGCAGGACTGTCTATAGCGGGTTCGATGTGCGTCGTCAAAGTTGCCTCAACACGGCAGTCACCTACTGGCATGGGGTGACCTGGTCTCACGCGAACAACCTGTAAAAACTCTGATGAGAGGGAAAGTTGCACACGGAGAGGGCCTTCTACTTAGCTAATCACAAGCAGTAGAAAACTCTTCCACCGCAGCTTTCTCTCCATTATGAATAATAACCTCCCCAGGTCTCAATCTTTCCAAAGCAGCTTGCGTAGCAGAAACCTGAGGTATGGCGGAATTCTTCTCTGACACCTCAGGGGAAACGATAAAAAGCTCGTCGTCGTCAGGAAGTAGTATCCGGTCGCTCCCCTCCCAGTCACTCCCTATTGAATCCAGGTTAACTTCTAAGAAACCTGTTTTATTCCTGAGCGGGCTTATCTCCCCCAGTCTGGGGTTTGGTTCATTACCTTCAATCCCCTCTCGCCCCTCAGAAACGACAATACGGTTGAGAGTCAAGGAACAGGTTTCAATCATTAATTGAACTGTTCCGTCGTCACTTTTAGACACTCCGGTCAATCCTTGTATGTCCATAACCGGGGTGTAGTTTCCGCAACCAGAAACCCCAGTAGTCGCAGCAACTGCTATGACGAGAAAACCTTTTTTCAATCGTCCCATATTTTCACGATACTCCATCACAAGCGCTCTCAATACGATGTTAGCGCAGGTAATCGCCGCGAAGCATGTTTAATTATGATTGGGGCAAGGAGAATCTTGCTCTTCATCTTTGGGTTTTAGAATTGGCAGCAGGGCAAGCACCCGACACCGGAACGAACGTTTACGTGACAGGTGAACCGGACACCATTTGTGGTTTTCAGAAATCGTCTGCACTATCTGCACACTGTGACCTGCGGAGTGAAGTCGACTTCTGAAATTCAAATTTCAGGACTCACCTGCACTGTCCGTCATTTTTCAGAAGCCGTGTTCACTAACCATCACCAGGAGCGGCGTCCTGCCCTTCGACAGTGTGGGCCTCGACCGGCCTAGGCGGCAGGTGCCGGTAGAGGCTGGTGCGGGCAATTCCTGTTTCCTCGACGATCTCCCGCATCGAGTACCCCTCATTGCGTAAATGCTCCGCGTAGCGGAGCTTCGCCGGGTCGACTACGCTGGGCCGGCCCACCTGTTTTCCCTTCGCGGTCGCCACGGCCCGGGCATGAGCCGCGCGCTCAATGGCGTAGGTGCGCTCCATCTGACCGAACAACGACAGGATCACGACTGATAACTGGGCCATTGGGTCATCGGGGTTGGAGGAATCGACCTTGATGGGATCGGCCAGGGTACGTACTCCAACCTCGCGTTCGCGAAGATCATGGAGCATATTCAAGGTATCTCGAACGGTGCTGTTGCAAAGTCGGGTGGAGGGGCCACGAACGCCCGAGTTTCATTTCTCCATGGTCTCTGCGACTCAGCGTTCTCAGGCCGTCTCGAAGACCCGGCTGACGATCACCGCGTCCGGGTTCGGTTGCCCGTAAGCAAACATCGTCCCCTGACCTTTCCGCAAGGAGTGCATCGCTTCCATCCCCTTCAGCGTCCGATATGCAGATGTCTAAGTTCTTAAATGCACCCTTCGGCCCGAGGATCCTTTTCAGCCGCCCATGATCTCCCTCGAGAACGTTGTTCAGGTATTTCACCTGCCGGTGTTCCACTGTTGGCAGGCAGATTCCCTCTGACTTCAACTCAGCGATTGCCCTGGCCAGGGAGGGTGCCTTATCTGTATTAATCACCCGCGGGGACCCGGCTGACGCGTTCGACCGCAGGGTCTTAGCCAGGAAACGCTTCGCTGCCGCGACGTTGCGCTTCGGGGAGAGGTAAAAGTCCAGGGTCTGCTCACCGGCGGTAATAGCCCGATAGAGGTAGCACCACCTGCCGCCGACCCGGATGTAGGTCTCATCCACCCGCCAGGACCGGGCCTGCCAGTCAGGTACCTGCCGGTACCACCGAGTGTGCTTGTCCAGCTCAGGGGCGTATTTCTGGACCCAGCGGTGAGAATCGTGGTGTGATCGACCGGCACGCCGCGGCTGAAGTCATCATTTCCTCCAGATCTTAGGTCAGCTCACCCCGTAGCGGCAGTGACCTGCGCACTGCCCACAAAATGATGTCACGGGGGAAATGACGACCGGAGAAGATACCCATGGCTGTGATTATTTCACGTCGATCTTCCTACTGCCCCAACTTTGCAACAGCACCGCTGTTTGTATTGCCACGCCTCTCAACCGAGTGATCAGGTCAGTGGGCCAAGGTTTCGGCGATGCGACACGTCGTGCGGCTGAAAAAATGGCCGCGCAACTGGCCTAGCTCTCCGAGACTTTAGCGAAACGGCACCTCACCTAAGGTCCTGCGCAGTTTACGGGTACGCAACCGTTCAGGATCTACTGCCAGGTATTCCATTGCACGAACAGCACACATGACGTGGGCTTCCTTGGAGTTGGAGTAAAACGCCTGCGCTTGCGCGGGAAGTTTCGGCACTGCGTGTAGTGGCAGGTCAGAGACGCTCAGCAGGGTGCCGTATGGAATGCGGTATCGATATCCGTTGGTGGCCAAGGTGGAAGATTCCATGTCAACAGCTGCGGCGGTGGATCCTTTGAGCCAGTTCCAGAGGTCTTCTGGGGTGTGCCATTCCCAGTTTCGATCGTCGGTGGATAAGACCGTACCGGTGCGCATGAGGCTGTTGTCGGATCCGTAGATTTCGTCGACGCTGGCTTCTAGAGCTTTTTGAATTTCTGGTATTGCCGGGATCGGATTACCAAGTGGGATGCGGGTATTCAGAATGTGGTCTTCGCGCTGGTAGGCGTTGCCAAGGATGAGGTCGCCGATGCGCATGCGGGCGTCCATGCCAGCACAGTGGCCGATCATGACCCAGGCTTCTGGGCGGAGTACAGCAAGGCAGTCGGTGATAGTTTTTGCATTGGATGGGCCGACACCGATGTTGATAATGGTAATACCGTCACCGGCTTCGGTGATGAGATCGTAACGAGGCATTTGGAAACGGCTAGTCAGATCAAGGGTTTCCGTACCGAGGCTGGTGGCGGTCTCTCGGTCAATTACCTGCCCGTTTGGCAAGGATAGACCCACGTAGCGGGAGTCTTCCGAGGTAAGTTCGGACATGGCAAAATGCACGAACTCGGTGGTGTGCATGGCGTAGTTGGTGAACAGAATGTACTTCTGCACGTGTTCCACGTTGATGCCGGTGTAGTGCTCGATGCGGGCGCAGGCGATGTCGAAGCGTTGCGGCCCGAAGTGGAAAAGCGGGAGTTCGGGGCCGTTGAAGGCGTGCCAGTCGCCGTCGATAATTGCGTCGTGGACTTCATCCAGGGTGGGGCGTGGGATGATATCTGCAACATCACCAGCACGGCGAGCTTCGGTAGCGGAAGGTGCGCCGCGAATGTACTCCGGTGGGATGCGGATATCTGACTCAGATACGTAAATCTTGCAGGGATAATTACTGGTGAGACGCTCGAGTTGTTCGCGGAGGTAACGCTCAATCACGCGTGGTTTGGACAAGGTGGCGGAGTATCGCCCGGCTCGATCCACATAGCCGAAGGGTTCGGTGCGGTCGATGGGTTTCCATTCCAGCACGTCAACGGTGAGTTTGGGGTAAACAACATCGGCGTATGCGGCGTAGTCCTCATTGTTGAGGGTTTCTTTGGCCAGTTTGGTCGAGGTGTCGTAGATGTCAATGAGCTTCGCGATTGCGTCATCGATCGTTGTTGCTTCCATGCGCACCACACTATCTTTCTGCACGCCCTGATGCCCTGTGGATTCAAAACTGTGCTTTTATAGGCGTATGCAAGAATCCTCACGTGATAATTTCCAAGTTGACCTCGGCGGCGTTGTTGATCTTTTGAGTCGCCACATTTATTCCGGTCCGAGGGTGTATGTGCGTGAGTTGCTGCAGAATGCGGTTGATGCTTGTACTGCACGTTCTGAACAGGGTGAGGAGGGCTACGAGCCGAGTATTCGTATTCGGCCGGTGACCAAGGATCGTGCCACGTTTTCACTGGTTGATAATGGTACGGGCCTGACCGCGCAGGAGGCGCGGGAATTGCTGGCGACGGTGGGGCGGACGTCGAAACGCGATGAATTCGGTCTGCAGCGGGAAGGTCGCCTGGGGCAATTTGGCATCGGGCTGCTTAGTTGTTTCATGGTGGCGGATGAGATCACCATGGTGTCGCATGCGGAGGGTGCGTCGGCGATTCGGTGGACTGGTCATGCGGATGGCACGTTTAACCTGGAGATTCTTGGGGATGACGCAACGGATGTCATTCCGGTGGGCACGACTGTGCACCTGACACCGCGCCCTGATGAGCGCACGTTGCTGACGGAAAATTCCGTGGTCACCATTGCGAGCAATTATGGCCGTTACCTGCCGGTTTCAATTGTGGTGCAGAGTGAGAAAAACACCACCATCACTACATCGCCGGTGTTTGCAAAAGATACTGATCAGCAGCACAGGCTGTATGCCGGCCGGGAGCGCCTTGGTAAAACTCCTTTTGATGTCATTGATCTCACCGGTCCTGGCATCGAGGGTGTGGCTTATGTATTGCCGGAGGCTCAGGCTCCGCATATGTCCAGGCGTCACAGTATTTATGTCAACCGCATGTTGGTCTCTGATGGGCCTTCCACGGTGTTGCCCAACTGGGCGTTCTTTGTGGAATGTGAAATCAATTCAACCGATTTGGAACCCACCGCATCGCGTGAAGCGCTCATGGATGACACCGCGTTCGCGGCAACCAGGGAACATATCGGTGAGTGCATTAAATCGTGGCTGATTAATCTCGCCATGACCAAGCCTCACCGCGTGCGGGAATTTACTGCGATTCATGATCTTGCCCTGCGCGAGCTGTGCCTATCGGACGCGGACCTGGCTGAAACCATGTTGGGTCTTCTCACTTTGGAGACCTCTCGTGGCCGCATCTCGATCGGTGAGATCACCACGTTGTCCATCACCGAGGATGTGTCGCTGCAGCTGGCTACCACGTTGGATGATTTCAGGCAGCTCAACACCATTGCGCGCCCGGACACCTTGATTATTAATGGCGGCTACATTCACGACAGCGATCTGGCTCGGCTCATTCCCGTTCACTACCCACCGCTTACGGTATCTACTGCTGACCTGCGCGAATCCATGGATCTGATGGAGCTTCCGCCGCTGCAGGATGTAGAAAAAGCCAAGGCACTGGATGCACAAGTCACGGACTCGCTGAAGGATTTCCAGATCAAAGGTGCAACGAGGGTTTTTGAACCCGCAGATGTTCCTGCCGTGGTGATTATTGATTCCAAGGCGCAGGCCTCACGGGATCGCAATGAAACACAAAGCGCAACGACTGATCGTTGGGCTGACATTTTGGCAACGGTGGATAACACGTTGAGCCGTCAAACAGCCAACATTCCACAAGATCAGGGACTGTCCGCGTTGTGCTTGAATTGGAACAATTCGCTGGTCAGGAAATTGGCCTCCACTGATGACACCGCCGTGGTGTCGCGCACGGTGCGTTTGCTCTACGTTCAGGCATTGTTGTCCAGCAAGAGGCCACTGCGGGTGAAGGAACGCGCGCTGCTTAATGATTCGCTGGCAGATCTGGTTTCTTTGTCTTTGTCATCCGATATCTAAGGCAATCCTCCGCTACTCTCGAGGCCATGGATTATGCCTTTGAGCAGTCGGCGACTGCGCTATTAGATCGTGCAATTGACATGCCCATGAACGATGAGCAGATGGAAGCTTTTCAACTTGCATTGAGCGTGGCACAGGAAACCGAAGATCAAGATACTGAGTTTAAAGCTCGACTGTTTCTGGCCACGCTGGGCAATATCAACGAGGATCACACCTCAATGCTCACCCACTTTTCCGCAGCTGTCGGCATGCATGACCGCGATCCAGCTCGCTTCCCAGGCCAGGGCGACGGTTCCTACCCGGATCTTTTTTGGCTGTACAAAAACGCCCTCAACCTGGTCATTAGCTCAGTGCTGTTCACCCGTGAGCAGATGGACAACATGCTCGATCAGATGGATGAACACTTCACGCGCGCGGGTATCCCGCGCATCGCGATTGATATTGAGCGCCGCGACGACGCCCTGATGAACGGCTCCCTCGAGCGTGCGCTAGAGCTGCAAGAGCTTATCGACGCCTCCCCGCACGACGATCCCTTCGACGACTGCCCAACCTGCCAAATTGCAGGAAAAGCGGCACTCGCAATGGCGGCAGATGATTACGACGAAACCCAAAACCTCGTCTCCCAAATCATCAGCTACGGATCCATCGGCTGCGTCATGGAGCCAGAAACCACCCTCGCTGCGTTCATGCTGCGTGTGCTTAAGTCCGGCGATGCTGATTATGCCCGCTACCTGCAAGATGTCAGTGCGAAGGCAAACCCCGAATTCCAGTCCCTTGATTCCGTTGGACGCCACCTAGAATTCCTCGGCATCACTGGAAACCATTCCAGGGGCTTGGGCTTTCTCACCCGTTACCAGCACCGCTTGATCACGGATCCTTTGGCAACTCTGGGACATTTCCAGTTTTACTTGGGCACCTACACGTTGCTGTCCTCCACTGAACGCGCAGGCTTCGGGGATCTTGTTGTCTCCGGTACTGGAGAGGTGTTTGGCCACGATGAGGATCTAAACGTCGAAAAGCTTAAAGAACGCTGCCTGGAATTGGCGCGCAACCTGGCGCGCGAGTATGACGCCCGCAATGGCAACGACAATTTCATGAAGCGTTTCGAGGCCTCAATCGCTAATTCCACCCTGGATATTCCAGTGGGATTGGGCGGTTCCAATTTGCTGCTCAAGGCGCAAACCGCGACCCCATCTGAGCCTGCGAATGCTCAGGACAAACTGTACCGTTTCTGCATCGCCAATGGTAAGAGGGCATTTTCCGATGCGCAGCGATTCCTGCTCAACGCCGATGAGCTCGCGGAGCTTTCTGATTATGAGCGTCTGGCTTATGCCATCACCTTGCTTGATCAGCCTGGAAAAGAAGCAGAAGGACGCGAACTTTTCCTTTCGGAGCTTCGCCGCCAGGGCTATCGCGCTGTCAATTTCTTGGAATCCCAAACCGTGGAGCAGCTCAATAACCCCGATGTCCAGACTTACCTCACCGAAGCGGAACTGATTCGCGATGACTTGAGGTCTTGGGCAGTCCTCAATCAAATGGCATTGGACAACATCGATCTCGTTCCATACGGCGAGGAAAACGAAGAGCCACTTGCAATCGCCCGCAAGATCATCGAGGAAACCGCTTCCCATCCTGAGCTGAGATTCGAAAACCTCGAGGCCCAGTTCTCCGAGTTCACCATCTTGCTTGCTCAAAGCCCGGAGAACCTCGACGTAGCCCTCTACCAGGAGCTTCGTACACAGGGAAACTTTGTTCAAGAACTCGCCTTGGACAGCATTTTCGGCCAACATGCCGTTGTTCAAAACACCGGAAACGGCGAAGCCATCCTAGATGAAACTATCGGGTACATGATCGGCGCCGGCATGCGTGAAACCACTGCCCGCACCGCCAGCCAGTTCGCGCAGCTTTACTCATTTGTGGGCAGGCAGGAACGCTCCATTGAAATGGCACGACTCGCTTTCGAGGAACTTCAAGCGGCAGGACTTTCCCACCGTGAGGAAGAACTGCGATTGGGCATGCAACTCGCCCAGGTTGAACCAATTGAAGCCCGCGAAATCCTGGAAAAGCTGCTGCTGCCTAAATTCGAGCAGAATCTGACACTTGATGAACTTGAAACTGAAGCACTCCTTCCTTTGGGTGCTACCGTTGCTATCCACGACCCCCAGGCTGCCGCAGCAATTTTGCGCCACGCTCGCGAAAACGCCGCAGGGTTCGGCAACTTCGAACTCGCAGTCCAAGCGATGACCATGATCACGGATGTCCTCTACACCCAAGACATGCACGAGCAACTGCTGGAGGAGCTCAACCACTCTCTCCCCTATGCTCAAATGCTTGATGATCAACACCAAGCTGAACTGAAACTGCTGGACAGCATTGCCATCGTCCAGGCAGACCTCGGTTCCACCGAAGCGCTGGAAACCCTGGGCACCGCAATGGGACTCGCAGAAACCACAGCTCAGAAGCTATACGTGCAGGAATCCCTCAACCGCGCATACTTCACTTTTGCCCGCCCTGAAGATTGCATCAGCGGAGCAGCCGAAGCTTCTGCCCTGGCCATGCAAAACGATGACCCTTCCAATGCAGCTGCCCAGTTGGAGCAGTGTGCACAGTACTTGTTCCAATTGGGCCACGAAACTGACGGCGCAAGCCTGCTGGAATCTGCATTCAGGGTTGAAGGCATCCCCACTGAGCAGGCACTGTACTACGCAAATGCACTGTCTTCCATCTATGAAGATTTCGGCGATTCCGCGAAGTCGCAGTACTGGGAGCAGCAGGCGCAGGAAAAGCAGCAGCTTCTGGAGTAACGACCGTTTAAAGAGTCGAAGTTTCAGAATGGGTGTCGGTCTAGGCAGACCTGCTTTAGGCGCTTGAGAGCGATTCTGGAAGGGCACTTTCTTTAGACCGAGGGGCAGTTTTTCTCCTCTTTGAGGGCCGAGCAAACCAGGTGACCGAAAACGCATCGGCTAGCCCGCCACTGGTCATATGGGACGGTTATCAGACTTCAGAACCAGCCCATATGACCAAGGGAACCTCGACATACACTCCTTTGGTCACCTGGTTTGGTTGAGGGAAACAGACCGCCCAAGAACCCAAGAAATCCCAAGAAAACATGCTGCTTATGAATTAAAGTGAGCACCCATGAGATCAGGAAACGCCAATCGCGTCTTCATAGGTGTTACCATCCTGCTGTTTACTGCAGGATGGGCAGCCAATCATTTCGCGTCAGTGTTGGTGTTGATCCGTGAACAATTAGACGTATCAAGCGTGCTGGTCAACGGCGCTTTTGGTATTTATGCACTGGGACTTCTTCCAAGTTTGCTCGCAGGCGGTGTGCTTGCCGACCGTTTTGGTGCCCGCATGGTGGTACTCACCGGAGGTGTACTTTCTGCGCTTGGAAACCTCTCCCTCCTGGCATTTCATGATGGCCCCTCTCTCCTGGTGGGACGATTCATCGTTGGTCTTGGCGTGGGATTAGTAGTCAGCGCCGGCACCGCATGGGCGGGCAGATTGCGCGGAGCAAGCGGCGTGACATTGGCCGGCATTATTCTGACCGCCGGTTTCATGATGGGGCCGATTGTGACAAGTGGGTTGGGGATGGCGTCGACAAGCATTATTACGCCCTTTGCCATAAGCGTTGCCCTCTCGCTGATCGCGGTGGTTGTGGGATTTGCGCTTGGCGATGCCCGCAGCACCCCGAGCGCACTTGGCGCATACAGCGGAATCAAACACGAACGAAGCATGAAAAAGGCCCTCGCGGTGTCCTTGCCGATGGCAATTTGGGTGTTCAGCTGCATCACCACCTCCCTCATCGTGATGTCCGCGCGCATCGACGCCACCTTCGGCAACGCCATTCTTCTCCCCGGGATCGGCGCGGCGATCGCCTTCAGCGCCGGCCTGATCGCACAATTTTTAGGTAGGAAATTCGCGTGGGGTCGTGGCTCCGGAATCGTGGGCGCGCTGTGCGCTCTCGCCGGCTTCGCGCTGGCAGCTTTTGGTGGCGACTCCATTCCAGTGTGGCTTTTCGTCATCGCATCGATCCTGCTCGGCACCGCATATGGCCTCTGCCTGCGCGAAGGGCTCCTCGGCATCGAAACTTACACACCACTCAACCGACGTGGCACCGGCATCGGCATCTATTATGTGTTCACGTATTTGGGATTCGGGCTGCCAGTGCTTCTCGACGCCCTCCTCCCACACGCAGGCGCCTCCATTCCGCTGTACGCGCTGGCTGCGCTCGCCCTTGGATCCGCAATAATCCGCGGGGTGCAGATCAAACGCGGGTATGTGGTTTAGGTTCTAGTACTTCCGCAAATTCACCGGTTCCTGCCCGCGCCATCGCCCACGCAACAGCGACGCGATGTGTTCGTGCAGGTTAACCAGCTCCTCAGTGCGATTGCTCAGCGTGCGCGCAATAAATCCGCGCAACTCCGTGCCCGGCGCGCTCAAAAAATTGACAGCGCCATACACATCAGGGTGCGCGGCAAGTTGCTCATTCAGCTCAGCAACAAGCTGCTTATCGACGCCTTCCCCCATCACAATCATCTGCCCTGAATGTGTGTACTGTTCCGTCCACCCAAAACTTCCCTCTCGGGAGTCCGGCCGGAGCAGTAAATTATCCAAGAGCACGAGTCGCCCTGTGGTGGAGTCCGTGATTTCGGTGTGTAGACGCATTTCATCGTAAGCAAAGTGTTTGCCGTCGGGGTGCCAGCCTGGGGTGATTTGTTCACTCATCACAAACGTTGAAGTTGGGTGCAGCGCCACCTTGGTGAATTGATGATACGTGGATTCTCGGTACGCAATAGTTTGATCCGCAAGGTATTCCAGCACGGCATTTTCACCGACGTTGATCTCGGTGTACTGGGTGACTGGTCCTTGCGGTGTGCGATAAATCTTGGTGGCTGATTGCGTGGTGATCAACGCTTTGGCGTTGTCTTTGACCGTGAATTGCTGCTCATAAACCTCGCCGCCCAGGTAGCCACCACCAATGGCGATGATGGTGTACGAGACCTGGCCTGAATCATCCAAATAGTGTGGCCGGATTACTCGAAGCGCACCCTGGTGGAATTGTTCCACCGCACGGCTTTGACCTTGGGGTCCTTGATCATCGATGGTGAGTCGCAGGGTTCCCACTGGTTGGGTTTGTGTCATTTAGGCTTCCTGCAAGTCCTGCATCATCACCTCATGGCGGATCCATTCCAAGACCTTGTCCAAACCGTCATCGGTACGCAGATTGGTCAGGCAGAATGGTTTGTTTTTACGGAATGTCTTGGCATCTTCCACCATGACATCAAGGTTGGCACCAACGTATGGAGCAAGATCTGTCTTGTTGATGATGAACAAATCCGACTTAATCATGCCTTGGCCAGCTTTCCTCGGGATCTTCTCACCTTGGGCAACATCGATGATGTAAATGGAAAAATCCACGAGCTCTGGCGAGAACGTTGCAGAGAGATTATCTCCACCAGATTCCACAAAGATGAGTTCCAGATCTGGGAAGCGTTCCACAAGGTCTTTGATCGCTGCATCATTCATGGAGGTGTCTTCACGAATCGCAGTGTGTGGGCATCCTCCAGTTTCAATGCCAACAATGCGTTCTTCTGGCAGCACTCCATTGGCGGCAAGAATCTTGGCGTCTTCAATGGTGTAGATATCGTTAGTGATTGCAGCCATGCTGACTTCGTCGATAAGCGCTCGCGTAATCCGCTCTACCAGCTGCGTTTTGCCGGCGCCGACCGGCCCGCCTACGCCGATTCTGATTGGACCCATGTTTCTTTTCTCCTTCTTAACTCATAAATAGTCGTGCGCGTTGGGTTTCATGAACCATTTGTGAAATATCCAAGCCTGGATCACCCGAACAGAAATCAATCTCATCCAAGTTCACGCTACGTTTCACGGCCGCACCGATATGCTCACGCATGGCGAACAGCACCCGCTGACCTGCCATTTGCCCCAGTGGGATGCCACGAACCGCATTTTGGATCAGCGAACTCACCGTTGCCGTGAGGTGAGCGTGGATTGCTCGATCCACATCAATCCCCGCGCTGTGGGTGGCAAGAGCCAAAGCCAAAGCCGGGTGCCCTGATAGCTCTCGATGTTGAATCAATTCGAGATACTCAACAATCAGGGGCACGGAGTAGGTTTCAGCCACGATCTCTGCCATGCGCGTACCCATTCGAGCATTAGCTTCCCGAATTTCTCTCGCCGGAGTTCCAGCAAAAAGGCACTCATCCAGCCGTTTCAGCTCAGACACCGTCGGGGTGGCGTAAAACATCCTCATTGCCAAAGCATCAGAGCTGGTCAATTGCACCTTAAGCAGGACTTTCAGCCAGTCTTGGAACTCCTCTGCATTGGTGATTCGCTCTGCATCCATATAAGTTTCAAATCCAAATGAGTGCGCAAACGCTCCCGTTGGAAGTGCTGAATCCGATAAATGCAACAGCAGAAAATCAGCGTCAAAATCCATCAATGTGTGTGCCCGCTATGCCTGAAAGGAATTGGCGGAACAAGTTCGGTGCGCTGATACTCAATGCTGTGCTCATCTAAGAAGCTGACCACCGTGTGATCGTATTGCACGATCATGGCTGCCTTCTCTGTCACTTCACCTGGCTTGGAAAACTGTGCTGGCAGATGCCTATTTCCCAGAGAGTGCGCCACAAATCCCATCTGGTGAATATCGCTTGGTGTGATGACTAAAACATCCGTGGGAATAATCTCCACCACAAATACTGTCTTATCATCGGCTTTCAGCACATCGCCTTCCCGCAGGATGGGGTGCCCGTGATTGAGCCGCAACCCCAGTTCTTCTCCTCCGGAGAGCGCAACACGTTGAATGCGCTTATCCAGCACTAAATCTTCAAAACGCACACCGATGACATCGCGTCCTTCAACAAACTCCGGTTGATCGTAGATGTTGGTGTCGATCGCAGTGATAATCATGGATCTTCCTTCCTTGTTGGCGGATTAGAACAAGAAGTAGCGACGTGCCATTGGCACTGTCTCTGCTGGCTTGCTGGTGATCAACTCACCGTTGACAAACACCTGGTAGGTCTCTGGATCGACATGAATATCAGGCATTTCTGCATTGAGTTTCATATCTCGTTTGGTCAGATTCCTTACACCTCGAACGCCCCGGATCTGCTTCCTCAGATTCAGCAGATCAGGAACATTTGCATCGATAGCGTCCTGGGATAGGAATGTAATGGAGCTTCTGGAAACTGCCTGGCCAAACGCACCCCAAGTATTGCGCAGGGTGCGGGGCTGCGGAGTTGGAATGGAACCGTTGGAATCACCCATGAGGGAATTGACCATCAACCCACCCTTGATCACCAGATCAGGTTTCACACCAAAGAACTTTGGATCCCACAGCACGAGGTCAGCGAACTTGCCTTCCTCCACTGAACCGACAACATAATCCACACCGTGCGCAATCGCAGGGTTGATGGTGTACTTTGCGATGAATCGACGCAAGCGGTTGTTGTCGTTGTATGGAGCATCTCCCGTTAGTGATCCACGGGTGCGTTTCATGTGGTCAGCGACCTGCCACGTGCGTGTGATGGTCTCTCCAACTCGGCCCATCGCCTGGGAATCCGATGAAGTAATAGAGAAAATACCCATATCGTGAAGCACGTCTTCGGCAGCAATGGTTTCCGCACGAATACGGGAATCCGCAAAAGCCACGTCTTCTGGAATATCTGGGTTGAGGTGGTGGGCAACCATCACCATATCCAGGTGCTCTTCAACAGTGTTTCTGGTGTACGGAAGCGTTGGGTTGGTGGATGCAGGCAACACGTTTGGCAGAGCAGCCACTCGGATTAGGTCAGGAGCGTGTCCACCACCAGCACCTTCGGTGTGGAAGGTATGGATGACTCGGCCCGCAATGGCTTCAATGGTGTCTTCCACAAAACCGGCCTCATTCAAGGTATCGGAGTGGAGTGCCACCTGGATGTCCATATCATCGGCCACTTCTAGGGCAGTGTTGATCGACGATGGTGTGGCACCCCAGTCCTCGTGAATTTTCAGACCGATTGCACCCGCACGAACCTGCTCAGCCAGCGGAGATTTGGAAGAACCATGGCCTTTACCCAAAATGCCGAAGTTCATGGGCATGCCTTCAAAAGCACTAAGCATGTTGTAGGTATTCCACTGACCTGGCGTGACAGTTGTAGCCATCGACGCCTGGCTTGGGCCGGTACCTCCACCGATCATGGTGGTGATGCCCGATGCCAATGCAGTATTCACCTGGTCAGTGCCCAAGAAGTGCACGTGCGTGTCGATGCCACCTGCGGTAAGGATTTTGCCTTCACCAGCAATGATGTCGGTGGCAACGCCAATGACGATATCGACGTTTTCCATGACATTCGGGTTTCCGGCCTTTCCGATTCGGAAGATGTTGCCATCTCGAAGCGCAACGTCAGCTTTGTACACACCCGTATAGTCAAGGACGATGACGTTGGTGATGACGGTATCGGGAATATCTACATCGCGAACCAAGGTGCCATTTTGGCCCATGCCATCACGAATGACCTTGCCACCGCCGAATGCTACTTCTTCGCCGATTGCTGCGTAATCTTTTTCCACACAGAGAAAAAGCTCAGTATCAGCAAGACGTACTGAATCGCCAACGGTTGGACCATAAAGGTCGGTGTACTGCTTGCGGGAAATCTCAAAACTCATTTAATTTCGACCTTCTTCCGAGCCTTCTTCTGTGCCCACATTTGTGCCCACATCAGTGGCGTCATCTAGTTTCCGGCCACGTTCAGCAGCTTCGACCTGTGGCAATTCTTGTGGAGCATCACCAGCAGCTGAGGAACGACGCCAACCGTCTTCGCGTCCCTCCCACACGTTGACTTTGAGGTCCTCCAACGGCCCATCGACGAGATCTCGGAAACCTGCAACAATGCGGTCACCGCCAATGGCAACAAGGTTGACGGTGCGGGCATCGCCTGGCTCGAGACGCACCGCGGTGCCGGATGGAATATCAAGGCGGAAGCCGTAACCTTCACTGCGATCAAAGCTGATGCTGGGGTTTACTTCAGCGAAGTGGAAATGCGAACCAATCTGCACAGGCCTATCACCGGTGTTGATGATTTCGATGGTTTTGGCCTCGCGCCCAACATTTCCGGTGAGTGATTCGCTGGACAGGATGTACTCGCCTGGGATCATGGCAAAACTCCTAAAAACATCAAGGGTTATCGGATGGGATTGTGCACGGTGACGAGCTTGGTGCCGTCATCAAACGTTGCTTCAACCTGGATGTCAGGGATCATCTCTGGGATGCCTTCTAAGACATCATCCCTAGTCAAAATGGTGCTTCCCCAGCTCATAAGGTCTGCGACTGTGCGTCCGTCACGGGCGCCTTCAATCAGTTCATACGTGATGAGGGCAACGGCCTCTGGGTGGTTAAGTTTCAGGCCGCGATCTTTACGGCGACGTGCAAGGTCAGCCGCCACCACGATCATCAGTTTTTCTTGTTCACGAGGAGTGATATGCAATTTTGCCCCTTTCTGTCAGGTAACAGAAATTAGTTTAGCTCCCCCAACGCAATATTTGGGAGAGCCTCTAAAAAACCGACAATATACTGCTTTCCTTTGAGAGGAAAGTAGCGCTACATCTGCATATCTACCCCCTTAAAAATGAAGCATAAAACCGCCGTGTACCGGCCTTTTATTGATTTTGACGTAAGCTTGCACCGATGACTCAAGATGAACACCCCCGACAGGCCGACTCCCATTTCAACATGCTTTTACCGGATGGAAATGAGAACGCACACCAGCTTTCTGTCGCTCTAAATCAGGTGGCACATCTGTTGGCTTATGATGCGGACTCTTCAATTCATCGACCTGATGGGCTAAGTCTGGCGTCCTATAGAATTCTCTTTTCACTGTGGACTGATGGCCCCATGAGTCCGCTCCAGGTGGCTGACAAGACTGGGATGAAAAAGTCGGCGATTTCCAACCTGCTAAAACCATTGCTCGCCGAGTCTCTGATCGTTCAGGTAGCAGATGAAAAAGACCGACGTTCAAAGGTTTTAAGCCTTAGCGAAAAAGGCACTACATACATTCAGAAAACATCCACCCGCCAAAATGCTTTGGAATCCGAGTGGTTTGGCACCCTGACCGACATCGAGCAGGATTTATTGGAGTCGTTGCTCAGGAAACTGCTCGACTCCAACCGCGCATCCAAGGTTCGTAAAAACCGATCTAACTAGCGTCGATCCTTAGGGATGTACGTCTCCTTCCGCCAACACATCAAGATCAATCAGAGTGTTGAGTGGTTCAACAACATTGCAGGTACTGAAGCTGCGGAAGGAATCCCGCCAGTTTTCGCCGCTTTGTAGTGCGTGAATAAGCGGAGCGGCATCATCGCCTTCAAGGATCTTCAGTGCCTCTGCCTCGCCTTTTCCAGCACGAAGTGTCGCCACGGCGGCTGCAATGTTGAGGAATCCGAAGTGAAGTCGGCCGGTTTTCTCGTCACGATACCTGAGAGCACGATGCAGGCCTGCAGTGAGTTTAAACGGCAATGCAGCATCGATGGCGGTGCGCAGCACAGTGACCAAGTCCTGCGGTGAGGGGAAGAGCTCTTCCCTATCACCTCCAGTTCTGTATTTCAGGCCAGCTCCCATGTGGCGGAGTTTTCGGACAATATCTGCGGTGACCAGGGCTGTCGGAATCTCAACCCATACGAAAGTGTTGCGATGTTGTTGGATGAGTTTTTCCACATCTCCCAACCAAGCGGTGTTGGTGAGGGCTGCTCCGACCAGCTTGATTTCCACCGAAGCGATGTCGATGTTGGGGAGTTCGTAAAAATCCCTTCGCAGATCAGCGAGCTCATCAGTACTGATTACTGCCGACACGCGAAGGACTTCATCGCCGGTATATTGGGCGGCTTCTTCCAGTTTGGCTAACGGCAGAATGAGCGTTCCGATGAATCTGGACATCGGTTTGTTCTGACGATCAAAGTGTTCGCCGATGGCTCGGTCAAGCGGGACGAAGCAGGGATAATAGACTGCGGAATCATCAAAAAATCGATGAAACTGTTGCACGCTGTTCATGATGACAATCCTCTCCACGAAGCTTAAACCCCATTTTTGCACTATTTTCCTGTACGAAACTGATAAGGCTTGAATCGTTGGTGCTTCGAGTTGGGATTGTTATGTGGGGAGACGTCGATAAGCAAAACACTTGCCGAGCGCAAGCCGGCCTACGGCGCTAGTGTGAGCACATGTCCCAGGAAAATTCTGGTTTGTTCAAGCGCGCGATTTCGCGTGGTGTGGCTAAGGTGCGCCGGAATCCGCGCGAGGATTTTGCAGAGGAATTCACCCAAGAACTCTACGATCACGCAACAAATATCACCCTGCCCCTGACGGCGCGGCTGAAGCCGAAGGGGTTTTTCCAGGATGATTGGCGGGCGCGACCAAGTGGTGCGCGACCGTGGCCGATCGTGTTGATCCATGGTTCCGGTGCCAGCAAAGGTTCTTGGGAGGAAATGGGCTCTGAGCTGCGCAGCAAAGGTTGGGCCGTGTTTGCACCTGACTTTGGAACGCGTGCCACAGAGCCCATTGCGGCGTCGGCTGCCCAGATTGGTGCGTATATTGATGCCGTTTTGCTGGTGACTGGTGCTGCGCAGATTGTGCTGGTTGGGCATTCTCAAGGCGGTGTCGTGGCGCGGTATTGGATGCGCACCTACGGCGGATACATGAAGGTCAGGCACATGATTTCTATCTCCACGCCGAATCACGGGACACTCATGGGAGGCATTTTAAACCCGATGACAAAGGTAAAATCGGGAGAGGGAACGATCGAAAAACTAATGCACAGACTGTTCGGTCCCACTGGATTTGAGCAGCTGCGCGGACACGACATCATTGAATTTTTGGCTGACGGTGGCGACCTCGATCCAGGCGTCACCTACACCTGCGTTGGTACCCATTTCGACCCCTTCATTCAACCCCCTGAAGTGGCATTTCTTGAGGTCAACGAGGACGATGATCCAAATCGAGTCCACAATATTTGGGTCGAAGATGAACACCCGCGCGCAATGATTGCCCACAACGATATGGTGCGCGATCCCAGGGTGATCGAAATCGTACGCGCAGAGCTCGACCGGGTGGCACGCCTCGGCTAAGTTGGGGTCATGGTTGACGCCCTCAATGATCTCCGCCGAGAACTCACAAACGCGTTAAGGTCCGTATGGAAAAACCTCCCCACCGAGAACGCCCCGCAGGCCGATGCCTTGCCAGACGATGTAGTGGAAGAGATCGCGACAAACTTCTATCGCAATCCCAAAAACCGCGGCAAACTCAACGAAGACAAAACAGATTCCCTACCCATGCTGGCGCGCATACGTTCACGTGGGCTTTTTGAAGACGATTGGCGCGCCCGCCCCACCGAAGACCGCCCCTGGCCAGTAGTATTAGTCCACGGAACTGGATCAACAAAAGGTGATTGGCAAGACTTGGGAGCCGATCTACGCCGCGACGGCTGGGCAGTGTTTGCACCCGAATTTGGCCAACGCGCCACCGGTTCAGTCGCAGAATCATCCGCACAAATTGGCGCCTATATAGATACAGTATTGCTTGCTACAGGAGCCTCAAAAGTCATTGTCGTTGGCCACTCCCAAGGCGGCGTGTTGCTGCGATACTGGATGCGTGTTTTGGGTGGTGCATCCAAAGTCAAACACATGGTCTCCCTCGCTGTCCCCAATCACGGCACCACCATGGGCGGAATCGTCAGCCCGCTAATCCGTAACAATCGTGGCGAAAGCGTGGTTAATTCTGTCGTTCAATCGTGGTTCGGCGAAGCTGGATTTGAAATGATCCGCGGACACGACACCATCAACGCCATCAATGAAGGCGGCGATTTGGATCCAGACGTGACATATCTGTGCATCGCCACCCACTTTGACACCGTGATTCAGCCCCCTGAAACCTGCTTCCTAGAGGCCCGGAACCCCGAAGAACTCAAGCGGGTCCAAAACATCTGGGTGGAAAACCTCGACCCCAATTCAGTCGTGCTCCACGAAGCAATGCCTTACGATCCCCGCGTACGCGCACTGGTCAGGGCGGATTTGAGCAAATTGGTGGAGATTTCCGAGACTACGGAGAACTAGGGGTTTTGGTGGTTGTCTAAAGCTCGACTTCACGTGTGCTGACTCCACTCTAAATTGCGGACTTTTCCGAGTGAAGTCGAGGTTAAGAAGTTGAGTATGAGAAGTCAGCGCACGTGAAGTCGAACTGTAGCACTCGTGTAGCCGTGTCTGGGCGGAGGTCTCCGCACTTAGGTTCGATTTCATACTTCCAATTTCTTAAAAGCGAGATCACTAGGAAAACCACCAAAAACTGAAATCGCCGTTGAGAAATTGAGCGCAAGGTACCGAACTTGCGAAATCGGTACCGTGAAATCGAACTTAAGGCACCAAAAGTCTAAATGTCCAGCGCGTCCAAAATGTCATCAAAGGCCGGTGCAACGCGGGTGCGCCACAAAATGTCCACGCGGGAATCCGCCCGACCTGGGCCGCCGTTGATGACAGACACTTGTTTTCCTTGACGTTGCGCTTCGATGACGATCCGGTATCCACTCATGACGGCTAGGGAGGAGCCGGCGATTAAGAGGCTGGAGGAGGCGTCGAGAAGCTTTTTTAAATCTTTTTTGCGCGCGGCGGGCACGGGTTCGCCGAAGTAAACCACGTCTGGTTTGAGCATGAGCGAGCCGCAGCGCAAGCAACCGATCATGGTGAAGCGGCGTACTTGTTCCTCGTCGAGGAAGACGTCGCCGTCGGGGTTGACTGCGCCCGGTTCCAGGCGAATGGAAGCGACGTAGCCGGGGTTGGCGGCTTCGAGACGTTCATCAAAGAGGTGTCGATCCTCCCCGAAACCACAGTTCAAACACATCACATGGGCGAGATCACCATGCAGCGCGACCAGGTTTTTCGTGCCTGCTTCCGCGTGTAAACCATCGACATTTTGGGTGACCACACCACTTAAAAAACCATGCTGCTCCAGCTCAACCATGGCGTAGTGCGTTCGATTCGGCCGCGCCTGATCCATCACCCGCCACCCCACAAACGACCGCGCCCAATAGCGATGCGAGGCCGCTGGATCATGCCGAAACTCCTGATACGTCATCGGCCGATGCCTGCTCAAGCTGCCCTTCGGGCCGCGATAATCAGGGATGCCCGAGTCCGTCGACACCCCAGCCCCAGTCACCGCCAGCACGTTCCCGGCCTTTAATTGCTTTACGACGCCCACCCTCGCCACATCCTCCTCCATTGGCTCTACCGTCTCCGCGACGACACGAGCAATAGACCTCAGCGCTGAATTGTGGGCACGAGCAGTGAGTTCATCAAACACTCCCCTATCCTAAGCCACATCCTGGCCAATTAAGTTGTTAGTAAATTCCGATGTATAACACTGGTCCGTTTCAGGTGAACCCGTATGGTTAATGACTATGAGCTTTCTTAACTCTGCAAAAACCAAGACCGTAGCCTTCACCGCAACATTCGTTGGTGCAGCAACCCTTGCAACTCCTGCAATCGCATCCGCTGACATCATCGACAACGCCCTCGCAGCACTCCCATCCGGTGAGATCAGTTGCTCTCAGGCTGAAAAGTACTGGACCACCGAAGCTGATTACAACAGCAAGGTTGCGCAGGCCAACGCCTTGGCGATGTTCGACTCCCGCGGCCCACAGATCAAGGCAGCTCTCGCACGCGTCGACGAAGCAGCAAACCGCTGTGGGCTCAAAGGCGGCACCGTAGCTGCGCAGGGCGAAGCCACTGCACCGCAGGCTGAAGCCACTGCACCGCAGGATAACACCGGCACTTCTCAGACTGCCCCTGCCCCAGCAGCACCAACAGCACCAGCAGCACCAGCAGCTACCCCTGTGGTTAACCTTGCACCTGCAGGATCACCAACTTTCACCATTGAAGTTCCAGGAGTTGGCGGGGTTCAGCTGCCAGATCTATACCAAATCGTCCAACAGTTCTTGGCACAGTTCGGAATCAAGATCTAAATCTATTCACATCCCTTAACCCTCACGGAGATCCGCGTGGGGGCTTTGTGCATGTTAGGCAGAAGTACGCTAGTCAAAATGCATTATTTTCCCATGCTTAAGTTCTCTGCCCGCTTATTTACCCCACTCGCAGTTGGTGCTCTCCTGAGCCAAGTCCCTCAAGGTGAAATTTCTTGTGCCACAGTGGAAGCCTATTGGACCAACGACGCGGATTATCAAAACAAAGTTGCCTAAGCCCAAGCTCTAGCTGTATTTCATGATCGTGGAAATCAGACCCTTGCTACTTTGGCACAAGTGGATACAGCAGCAGAAAGCTGCGGACTCAAAGGAACAGTTGGGGATGCGTCAGCCGTTTCTGGAGCAGATGTCTCCGGCGGAAATGAAGCTCAGCCTAACGGATAGCAACTGGCTGGTGAAGGCGAAGCCCCCAGAATCATCAGTTGAGGTCAGTGGAGCGGGAGACACTCCAGACGCATCCATCACCGATGCTGCAGCTGTCCTCGGACCAGTTACCTCGACCACCTCAACCCCGATGAAAACTATCGAGGTTCTCGGACAAGGCTAAGCGGAGGTCCCCGACGCAGAGGCAATGCTGAGAAACTATCTACGACAGCTCACCATTTTTATTTAACTCCACACTAATACCTGTCAAGCAATAGAATAGATAGCATCTGGATCCTCCAGAGTTTGAAAATATGCCTTGACATGTAGAAATGGAGTTCTTGTGCGCATTACAAACGCCCAGGTTAAGAACTACACGGAGTTAGTTGATATCACCATAGAGGGTGAAAAAATTTCCTCGATTACCCCCTCTTCAATTCGACCAGAAGAAGATCGCCGCGCGGACGATTACGATGCCGCAGGAAGACTGGTCTCACCCCAGTTTGCTGAAGCCCACATCCACCTTGACTATGCAAACACCGCGGGAGTACCTCGCGAAAATTCTTCTGGCACACTTTTTGAAGCCATCGAAATCTGGGCCGACCGCAAAACCCAAGGCTTCCACATCAAAGAGGATATTAAAGCGAAAGCTCTCCAGGCAGCCCGTCGGGCAACAGAACACGGCGTTGGCTTCATCCGCACCCATGTAGACGTTACAGATCCCACCTTCGCCGGGTTTGAAGCAATTGCGGAGCTGCGCGATGAAGTCCGCGAGTGGTGCGATATCCAGATTGTCGCCTTCCCACAAAATGGCATCTACGCCTACGAAGGCGGCCAGAAATTAATCTCGGATGCAATGTCCGCAGGTGCAGATGTCGTGGGTGGCATCCCACACCTTGAGCCCACCCGAGACGATGGCGTCGAGTCGGTGAAATGGCTGTTCGACCTTGCAGAGAAGCACTCAGCCCCCATCGATATCCACACCGATGAAATTGACGATCCACATTCCCGATTTGTCGAAGTTCTCGCCGCAGAAGCCGCAAAACGTGACATGGGCGCACAAACCGTGGTGTCTCATTCTGTGGCGATGGCCTATTATTCACCTGGCTACATGGCGCGACTTTTACCCAAGCTCGCAGCATCAAAGGTTCGTTTTGCAGTATGCCCCAATGAAAACCTCCATCTGCAAGGACTTGGTTTCCAAGGACCCGTCCCCCGAGGTGTTGCACCGGTAAAGCAACTTATCGAATGGGGAATTCCAGTAAGTTTTTGCCAGGACTCACTCAATGACCCCTTCTACCCCATGGGCGATGGAGATCTACTCCGCATTCTTGATTCTGGATTACACGTGTCCCACATGCTCACAGCCAGCCACTTGAAGAATGCACTATCGTTCATCACCACCAATCCAGCCGGAAACCTAGGCCTGGACAATTACGACATTGCAGAAAACTCCCCGGCGAACCTGCTGGTTCTTGATGCGAGCAGCGAGAAGGAAGCTGTACAAAGAAAAGCTTCCGTACTTTTGAGCATCCACCGCGGCAAAAAGGTGCTCTCCAGGGAGCCCGAACAGGTGGACTGGAACATCTAACAGCCCAGTTGGGCCTCCTTAAATTTTGTGGGACTCCCCACATTTCTATCAATCTATAGAAAGTATGACTTAAAGTCGATTTTGCAAGTTTCTATAGATTGATAGAAAAAGGAGTTTAGATGTCTAACGCATCTTTTAAAGGCGACGATAAAGCACTCATTGGCATAGTTTTATCAGTTCTCACATTTTGGCTTTTTGCTCAGTCAACCCTAAATATCGGCCCAGATATGGCAACTGATTTAGGGATGAGCGATGGCACCATGAACATAGCTGTCGTGGCCGCCGCGTTATTCTGTGGAACATTTATCGTCGCAGCCGGCGGCATCGCAGATGTCTTTGGCCGAGTACGAATCATGATGATTGGCAACATCCTTAACATCCTGGGATCTCTCCTCATCGCCACGGCAACGACTTCTTTAGCCACCCAAATGGTGATCACCGGCCGAGTTCTCCAAGGACTGGCAGCAGCGGCCATCATGTCTGCATCCCTAGCATTAGTTAAGACATATTGGTTAGGTACTGACCGCCAACGAGCAGTCTCCATTTGGTCCATTGGTTCATGGGGTGGCACCGGATTCTGCGCACTTTTCGCGGGTCTTGTTGTAGCAAGCCCCTTTGGCTGGAGAGGAATCTTCGCCCTCTGCGCGATCGTCTCCATCGTTGCTATTGCCCTTACCCGCCACATCCCGGAATCCCGTCCGGCTCAACCCATTGGCATGCACTTGGATTGGAGTGGCATCATCGTTCTTGCCCTCAGTGTTCTATCTCTTGAATTGTTTATTACCCAAGGAGAATCACTTGGCTGGACGCACTGGATGGCCTGGACTCTCCTTGCCGTTTCTTTGACATTTCTCGCTGTTTTCGTCTTCATTGAACGCGTCGCCAGCTGGCCAGTTCTCGACTTCAACCTTTTCAAAGACCACGCCTTCAGCGGTGCGACCATCACCAACTTCATTATGAGCGCTACTGGCGGAGTAGTTGCCGTTGTCATGTGGGTTCAGCAAATGGGATGGGGTGTCTCCCCAACAATCTCGGGACTCACCAGCATCGGCTTCGCAGCCTTTGTCATCCTTTTCATTCGAGTTGGAGAAAAGGCCATGCAGAAAGTTGGCGCCCGAGCAGTGATCATCACCGCTGGCATCTTGGTAGCGACTGCGACCGCCCTCCTAATGATCACCGCAGTCAGCGAGTCAACGTACATCGTCATCTCCCTCGCCGGCTTCTCCCTTTATGGCCTTGGCCTCGGACTCTTCGCCACCCCAGTCACAGATACCGCCCTTGGAACACTTCCCAAAGACCGTACCGGCGCTGGTGCAGGTGTATTCAAGATGTCTTCTTCCCTCGGCGCAGCACTCGGCATCGCAATCTCCACTTCAGTGTTCCTCGCACTTCGCGACGGCACCTCCATCAACTCCGACGTCGCACTCGCCGGAACAGTTTCACTTGGCATCAACGTTGTATTCGCAGCAACAGCCACCATCACCGCAGCAGTCCTTATTCCAAAAGCCGCTGGCAAAGTCTCACAAACCAGCATCACCCTTCCTGAGCCAGCTATCGCTGTAAAAATCTAAAACTTCACCAGGACAGATAAAGCTCGTACCTCCTCAAATAAAGAAGGTACGAGCTTTTTGCTTGTCGACGCCCACCCCCAGGCGCAGGTGCCGCATGCACAAGGGCCCAAGACCCCCACAAACACAAAAAAACAGGGAGTGCGGTGAACACACAACCATGCGTATCCACCACACCCCCACAAACACGAATAAACCCAGAAACACACAGTGTTTCTGGGCTTATCCATACTATTTTAAGTTTTTGGTCGGCGGTAACCTACTCTCCCACACCCTCCCGAGTGCAGTACCATCAGCGTAACCAGGCTTAGCTTCCGGGTTCGGAAAGGGACCGGGCGTTTCCCTGCTACTATCACCACCGACACAACCACACACCAAACCAACAACACACGTTGCTGGTTGTGCTGTGTCAGACACTGCATAATGGACGCGAACACCAATTGTTCTGTTTTCGTTACGTTGCGCAACACCAAACCAGTATTGGTTTGTTGTTATCGGTAAATTAGTACCAGTCACCTCCACACCTCACAGTGCTTCCAGATCTGGCCTATCAACCCCATAATCTCTAGGGAACCTCAAAAGAAACCTCATCTCGAAACAGGCTTCCCGCTTAGATGCTTTCAGCGGTTATCCCTCCCGTACGTAGCCAACCAGCCCTGCTCCTGGCGGAACAACTGGCACACCAGAGGTACGTCCGTCCCGGTCCTCTCGTACTAGGGACAGCCTTCCTTCAAGTTTCAACGCGCGCGGATAGAGACCGAACTGTCTCACGACGTTCTAAACCCAGCTCGCGTGCCGCTTTAATGGGCGAACAGCCCAACCCTTGGGACCTACTCCAGCCCCAGGATGCGACGAGCCGACATCGAGGTGCCAAACCATCCCGTCGATATGGACTCTTGGGGAAGATCAGCCTGTTATCCCCGGGGTACCTTTTATCCGTTGAGCGACACCACAACCACAAGTAGGTGCCGGATCACTAGTCCCGACTTTCGTCCCTGCTCCACCTGTCAGTGTCACAGTCAAGCTCCCTTGTGCACTTACACTCACCACCTGATTACCAACCAAGCTGAGGAAACCTTTGGGCGCCTCCGTTACATTTTAGGAGGCAACCGCCCCAGTTAAACTACCCACCAGGCACTGTCCCCAACCCAGATCATGGGCCAAGGTTAAGACATCCAATCCGATCAGAGTGGTATTTCACCAACGACTCACACACAACTAGCGTCATATGATCAAAGTCTCCCACCTATCCTACACAAACCGAATCAAACACCAATACCAAGCTATAGTGAAGGTCCCGGGGTCTTTTCGTCCTGCCGCGTAACGAGCATCTTTACTCGTACTGCAATTTCACCGGGCCTGTGGTTGAGACAGCAGGGAAGTCGTTACGCCATTCGTGCAGGTCGGAACTTACCCGACAAGGAATTTCGCTACCTTAGGATGGTTATAGTTACCACCGCCGTTTACTGGGGCTTAAATTCTCAGCTTCGCAACCATAAAGGTCACTAACCGGTCCTCTTAACCTTCCAGCACCGGGCAGGCGTCAGTCCGTATACATCAACTTAAACGTCTTCGCACGGACCTGTGTTTTTAGTAAACAGTCGCTTCCCTCTATTCTCTGCGACCACAACACGCTCCCAACGAAAAGTTGTTCACACGCCGTGGCCCCCTTCTCCCGAAGTTACGGGGGCATTTTGCCGAGTTCCTTAACCACAGTTCACCCGAACGCCTTAGTATTCTCTACCTGACTACCTGTGTCGGTTTAGGGTACGGGCCGAATATCAACATCGCTAGAGGCTTTTCTCGACAGCACAGGATCACCCACTTCACCCTTTTACGGGCTCCGCATCACGCCTCACACAAAAACAGTGCGGATTTGACCTACACTGCGTGCCACACGCTTACACCACAATCCAATAAGTGGCTGAGCTACCTCCCTGCGTCACCCCATCACTTAGCTACTACCAGATCAGGTCCCACGCAACCACACACCACAAAAAGCAAAGCCTTTTCGCGGGTGCTTATGGGTGGTTAGTATCACTGATTCACCATGGTCGCTCATACTCGGGTACGGGAATATCAACCCGTTATCCATCGACTACGCCTGTCGGCCTCGCCTTAGGCCCCGACTCACCCTGGGAAGATTAACTTGACCCAGGAACCCTTAGTCATCCGGCGGATACGTTTCTCACGCATCATTCGTTACTCATGCCTGCATTCTCACTCGCACACACTCCACCCAAGGTCACCCCAAAGCTTCAACGCATGCACGACGCTCCCCTACCCAACAATCCAAAAGGATCATTGCCGCGGCTTCGGCGGTGTACTTAAGCCCCACTACATTGTCGGCGCGGAATCACTCGACCAGTGAGCTATTACGCACTCTTTCAAGGATGGCTGCTTCTAAGCCAACCTCCTGGCTGTCTTCGCGACCCCACCTCCTTTTCCACTTAGCACACCCTTAGGGGCCTTAGCCGGCGATCTGGGCTGTTTCCCTCTCGACTACGAAGCTTATCCCCCGCAGTCTCACTGCCGTGCTCTGACTTACCGGCATTCGGAGTTTGGCTGATGTCGCTAAGATGTTGGTCCCGCTAAACCATCCAGTAGCTCTACCTCCGGCAAGAAACACACGACGCTGCACCTAAATGCATTTCGGGGAGAACCAGCTATCACGGAGTTTGATTGGCCTTTCACCCCTACCCACAACTCATCCCCTCAGTTTTCAACCTAAGTGGGTTCGCGCCTCCACAACCTCTTACAGCTGCTTCACACTGGCCATGGGTAGATCACTCCGCTTCGGGTCCAAGACATGCCACTCAAAATCACCCTCGTTAGGATTCGGTTTCCCTACGGCTACCCCACACGGGTTAACCTCGCGACATGCCGCTGACTCGCAGGCTCATTCTTCAAAAGGCACGCCATCACACCACAAACGGGTGCTCTGACGGATTGACAGCACACGGTTTCAGGTACTATTTCACTCCCCTCCCGGGGTACTTTTCACCATTCCCTCACGGTACTAATCCGCTATCGGTCATATCAAGTATTCAGGCTTACCGGGTGGTCCCGGCTAATTCACAGCAGATTCCACGAGCCCGCTGCTACTCGGGGTATCAACAACCACACACACCACCATGATCTTCGTGTACAGGACTCTCACCTTCTACGGCAGGTGTTTCCACACCACTTCCACTAACCACGCAGCACATGCCCACATCCGGCAGAATATGAACGTTATTGCCCCACAACCACCTACATGCAACCCCTGCCGGGTATCACACACATAAGTTTTAGCCATCATCCACGTTCGCTCGCCACTACTAACGGAATCACAATTGTTTTCTTCTCCTACGGGTACTGAGATGTTTCACTTCCCCGTGTCAACCTCCACACCAGCTATACATTCACTGGCAGGTAACCACACATCACTGCGGCTGGGTTTCCCCATTCGGACATCCTCGGATCAACGCTTAGTTGGCAACTCCCCGAGGCATAACGCAGCCTCTCACGTCCTTCATCGGCTTGATATGCCAAGGCATCCACCGTGTGCCCTACAAAACAACAAACAAAAAACTATAACCCAACCACCAACAAGGACAAGCCTCACCAATGTTTGGGCGCGTTCGGTATCACACAACAAAAAACAAAAAAATAAAGATGCTCGCGTCCACTATACAGTTCTCACACAACACACCACCGACACCACAACCAAAGAACACAAACATTCTCTACCCGTGTTGACGATGCTCGATGTTAGAAACAACCCACACACACCACCATAAGGTGATGCAAGCGATGTCATTCCAGACACCCAACAGCATGCCACCTATTAATCACAGTATTGACTGTGTTGTTGTCACCCTCAGGGGTCATCTCCACCCGATTAAAAATATGTTGATGGCAACCACATACGGGTTCCAACACCAACAACCACACACACAAACAACTGTTTGCCGGTGGTTAGTAAAGCTCCTTAGAAAGGAGGTGATCCAGCCGCACCTTCCGGTACGGCTACCTTGTTACGACTTCGTCCCAATCGCCGATCCCACCTTCGACAGCTCCCCCTAAAAGGTTGGGCCACTGGCTTCGGGTGTTACCAACTTTCATGACGTGACGGGCGGTGTGTACAAGGCCCGGGAACGTATTCACCGCAGCGTTGCTGATCTGCGATTACTAGCGACTCCGACTTCATGGGGTCGAGTTGCAGACCCCAATCCGAACTGAGGCCGGCTTTAAGAGATTAGCTCCACCTCACGGTGTGGCAACTCGCTGTACCGACCATTGTAGCATGTGTGAAGCCCTGGACATAAGGGGCATGATGATTTGACGTCATCCCCACCTTCCTCCGAGTTAACCCCGGCAGTCTCTCATGAGTACCCACCATAATGTGCTGGCAACATAAGACAAGGGTTGCGCTCGTTGCGGGACTTAACCCAACATCTCACGACACGAGCTGACGACAACCATGCACCACCTGTGAACCGACCACAAGGGAAAACGTATCTCTACGCCGATCCGGTCCATGTCAAGCCCAGGTAAGGTTCTTCGCGTTGCATCGAATTAATCCACATGCTCCATGCGCTTGTGCGGGCCCCCGTCAATTCCTTTGAGTTTTAGCCTTGCGGCCGTACTCCCCAGGCGGGGCGCTTAATGCGTTAGCTGCGGCACAGAAGTCGTGGAAGACCCCTACACCTAGCGCCCACCGTTTACGGCATGGACTACCAGGGTATCTAATCCTGTTCGCTACCCATGCTTTCGCTCCTCAGCGTCAGTTACTGCCCAGAGACCTGCCTTCGCCATTGGTGTTCCTCCTGATATCTGCGCATTTCACCGCTACACCAGGAATTCCAGTCTCCCCTACAGCACTCAAGTTATGCCCGTATCGCCTGCACGCCCGAAGTTAAGCCCCGGGATTTCACAGACGACGCGACAAACCACCTACGAGCTCTTTACGCCCAGTAATTCCGGACAACGCTCGCACCCTACGTATTACCGCGGCTGCTGGCACGTAGTTAGCCGGTGCTTCTTCTCCAGGTACCGTCACCTAAAAGGCTTCGTCCCTAGCGAAAGGAGTTTACAACCCGAAGGCCGTCATCCCCCACGCGGCGTCGCTGCATCAGGCTTGCGCCCATTGTGCAATATTCCCCACTGCTGCCTCCCGTAGGAGTCTGGGCCGTGTCTCAGTCCCAATGTGGCCGTACACCCTCTCAGGCCGGCTACCCGTCGACGCCTTGGTAGGCCATTACCCCACCAACAAGCTGATAGGCCGCAGGCTCATCCCACACCGCACAAGGCTTTCCACACCACCCCTACGGTGGTGTGAATATTCGGTATTAGACCCAGTTTCCCAGGCTTATCCCAAAGTGTAGGGCAGATCACCCACGTGTTACTCACCCGTTCGCCACTCATCCACCAAATGCAAGCATTTGGTTTCAGCGTTCGACTTGCATGTGTTAAGCACGCCGCCAGCGTTCGTCCTGAGCCAGGATCAAACTCTCCACAAAAAACAATAAAAAAGATTGTTTAGGCCGTGAAAAGCCCAACACCTGACAAAAACAACAACACCCCCACCAACCACACACAAGGTGACAGTTGGAGAATGGGGTGTTACTGGCATTATCAAAAAATAATGATTTAAAAAACACCACAACCCACATAAGGATCATCGTGTCTTTAACGTGGGCCTAGTCCCTTGACGGGGAACAAGCAGACCCACAAAATCATGCCAACAATAAGATTATTGTTTACAGTGATGGATAAATATTGGCGATCCACCACCCGGCATGACCCACCACACATCACCCAAGGTGATCTGTGGTAGTGACAAAAATAATAAATGGCACACTATTGAGTTCTCAAACAACATACGCACACCATAAGAGCATCAACATTTTGTTTGTTGGTGTCTTGTTGGCAGCTTGTTCAACGTTACTTCATCTTGTTTACTTTCACCAAATCGGTGTTTGTTGACTTCGATGAAGTGTTGTTGGTTTGTCGAGCGTTTGTTTTCCTAGATCCGCCTCACTGTCCACATAATCTCTTATGTGTTGGGGCGTTGTTGGTCGCGCTGACTGGAATTAATTTACACACCCGCCCAACAGTCCGCAACTTCCCAGGCCAAGAGGGCATTTCGTAGTACAGCGGAGTGTGGAGTGAACACCCAGGATTGAAGTTATGCCCGCATCGCGGGCATTTTTGCACCCCGTAGGCCATAAGCTCCCCGCAGTGGCCGCATTGAAGGGAGCTCGGGGCGTCGATAAGCATCTTCCCGAAAGGATGATTGGCAATCTCCTCGTGGCAGCGATGACACGCCCACCACTCGTTGCATGTGGCGCATTTGTTGCCGACGACGTCGAAGGGTCCGTGATAGTGGATGCAGCGGCCGTCACCGTCAATGAGATGGCCACGCATTATCGGCGCCCTAGATAAGAGGAGTCGACGAAACCGTGGCGGGAGCATAAGGCGTCCCAGCCATCGGGGCGGACTTGGACTTTCATGCGCCGACCGCAGAGCTGACAATAACGGGGTGCTTCCAAACCTGCTCGCGCAGAGGGCGACAGCTTATGTTCACCATCGAAGGGCTTGCCGGTGTTTGGATGAAAGATCGGGGTGTCTGCCAGAATCATGGCCATTTGGAGATCGTCGTTCATGCGCGTGCTTCTTAGATGACCTTATTAAGGACTTTGATGGGCAGCTGGAGACGATCCATCATGTCGAGGTCATCTTCCATTGGGCGGCCGAGCGTGGTCAGGTAGTTTCCGACGATCATCGCATTGATGCCTCCCAGGAGGGCTTGCTCGGAACCCTTGTCGCCCAAAGTCAGCTCGCGACCGCCAGCAAAACGAAGCATGGTGTGAGGCATCGCAAGGCGGAACGCACCAATAGAGCGCAGAGCGTCACGGCTGTCCATCAATTCCCTATCGGCAAATGGGGTGCCCGGGCGAGGATCAAGGAAGTTCATGGGGACTTCGTGCGGATCAAGCTCCGCCAGCTGCACGGCAAACTCGGCGCGCTGCTCTAAAGTTTCGCCCATTCCTAAGATTCCGCCGGAACAGACTTCCATTCCAGCTTCTGCCACCAGGCGCAAAGTTTCGCGGCGCTCTTCCCATGTATGAGTGGTGACAACTTCAGGGAAATAGGAACGCGCAGTTTCCAAATTATGGTTGTAGCGGTGCACGCCGGCAGCAGCGAGGCGATCCACCTGTTCCTTATTTAACGTTCCGATCGATGCTGCAACTTCAATTTCAACTTCAGAGTGAATCGCGAGGACTGCTTCCTCCAGCTGGGTCATGAGCCTCTCATCAGGCCCCTTGACTGCGGCGACGATACAGAATTCGGTAGCGCCAGTTTTTGCGGTCTGTTTAGCGGCTTCAACCAGATTCGGAATATCCAGCCACACGGAACGCACCGGCGATTCAAACAACCCAGACTGTGAGCAGAAATGACAATCTTCAGGGCAACCGCCAGTTTTGAGGGAAATAATGCCCTCTACCTCGATTTCCTCCCCGCACCACTTCAACCGAACCTGATGGGCTAATTCCATCAAGTCTGGGATTTGCTCTTCAGGCAAGGTGAGAACCTCCATCAACTGCTGCTGATTAAGGCCAATTCCCTGTTCCAGAACTTGGGTGCGGGCGGTGTCAAGGATGGTGCCGGGGATGGTCATAGGTCTCCTAGAGGCTGGTTGTCAAGAACTGCGCGCTTAAAAATTGAGCACACTTAAGAAGAATTGGGCACGCGCATGCAAAATGACACGTGCCTTAAACGACAACCTTAACCCATGACTTGAACAGTGTTCAAGAATTTTTGAACACTGTTCAAAAATGGCTGATTAACAGCGCGGTTGAACGGCCTTGCTAACAAGCGCCGTTCAAGCAAGCTTACTTAGACTTGTTCTTCGCCTTCTTACGCTTCTTAGCAGGTGCGAACACCAAAGCACCCGCAATAGCAGCAAGGAAAAGATCCTTAGACAATCCGGTTCCATCCTGGGAAGGGCGGATTCCGTCGTCTTGAGTCATCGCTGGGTTACGGAAGTAAATGGCCAACAAACCTGCAGAGAAAGCACCAAGACCCAAACCTGCAAGACGGCTAGGGATAAATGGAGCAAGCAAAGCTCCACCGATACCCAACTCCGAGTAGGCAACAAACTTACCGAAAGTATCTGAATCCATATCAGCCACCGCTGGGATACCCGTTGCAGCTAGACCCTGAATGCCAGCAGCGGCCTCATTAGGCAATCCAAGTTTTCCGTAGCCGGACTGCAGAATATAAGCGCCAGACACACCACGCAGGATTGCGTTGGAAATGCTCATTAAAGTTCCTCCAAAAGAGATTGTTGATTCGGCACCAACTTTACCTACGAGGGTAGAAATGAAGCATTCAGGATGACAAAACCCAACCTCACACCAACAACCTATCCTGGAGCCCATGAAAATCTTTGTTGGTTTTGGCGATTATCCACTCACCACCAAAGCCCTTAAGGAGGCAGGCGCAGAAATAGTCGACTCCCTCGAAAAAGCCGAGGGGTTTGTCTTCACTCAAACACCAGGCACAGAATTTCCCCTACTTCCCGACGGAGTGAGGTGGGTGCAATTTCCCAATGCAGGGCTCAACGCATATTTCACAGCTGGGCAGATTGATGACAAACGCCGGTGGTCAAATGCATCAGGGGTGTATGGCCAACAGGTAGCCGAAGCAGCAATGGCTCTTTTGCTGGGACTGATTCATATGCACCCCACCATGGTGCGCGCCGATAGTTGGGCACCAAGCACTCAAATAGATCAGCAGACCAGATGGCTTGATGGTGCAACAGTTGCCATTGTGGGAGCTGGTGGAATCGGTAAACATCTAGCAGCCATGTTGAAACCTTTTGGCGCAAAGTCTTTAGCAGTAAGCAGGACCGGTACACCCACCCAAGATTTTGATGCAACGGAACCTATATCCAACCTGCACCAAGTACTTGCCGACGCCGACCATGTGGTGTTGTGCGTACCGCTTACCGCAGACACCTATCATCTGATCGGAAAAGCAGAGCTTAAAGCAATGCAGTCTACTGCAATTTTGATCAACGTGGCTCGCGGAGAAGTAGTAGATACAGAAGCATTAGTTGACGCCTTAGATGCCCAAGAAATATCCGGGGCAGGCTTAGATGTCACCGATCCTGAACCATTGCCGGACGATCATCCACTGTGGGGGCGCAGCAATGTGATCATTACCCCGCACGTAGCCAACACGTTGACCTCGATGGATCGCATGCTTGCCCCAGTGGTGGCAGAAAACTACCGACGGTTTCTCGCTGGAGAAAAGATGCTGACCGAGGTGGACATCCACAAAGGTTACTAGAGCAGTGGCTTTGAATATAGATGTTCTGGTCGCCCGGACTGTCCGTACCGAAGGCGAACCTGGATCACACCTTGGCTAGCCATCGCTGCCAGCCTGCGCTGTGCTGTGGCACGTGAAACTCCGGCAGCTTCGGAAGCTTCTGTTGCGGAGAGTTCTTGGCCTTCCAGGGCGTCGAGAAGTAATTGCTCTGTGGCGGATCTAGAGACGGTGACCGGCGCTTGGGTGCCGTTGAGGATTGCGGTTGCCTGGTCAATTTTGTCTTGGGAAAGTCCTTGGGTGCCGGATAAGACATGGCGGTAGCGGACGTAACGGTCAAGGCGTTCCACGAGACGTTTTTGGGGAAATGGTTTGAGCAGATATCCGAGTGCCCCGGCACGCATGGCGCGTCGAACTGTTTTGATGTCATCGGCTGCGCTGAGCACAAACGCATCAATATTGGAGGTGCCCACGAGGTCAATGCCATCGCCGTCGGGGAGGTAGACATCAACAAGTAGGAGATCCGGGGAAAATGTGGCGATCAGGGTTTTTGCCTCTGCGAGGGTACGCGCGGTACCGACCACCGAAAATCCAGGGGACGCATCAACGATGGAGGCGTGAATGCCGGCGACGCGGAAATCATCATCAATTACTAAAACTTTAAGTGTTTGATCCATTACTCCATTACTCCCGGTAGTTTCACTCCAAATACAGCGCCATCTTCGGTTCCTCTATCAATCACCCAGACATCGCCACCATGTGATCTAGCCAAAGCCCGGCACAGTTTTAGACCAATGCCATGCCCGTGGGTGCGTTCATTATCTTCAGAGTCTCCTATCTGGGTGGCTGAGGCAAATACATCCACGCCCTCTGGGATTCCAGGACCAGAATCTGCAACAGAAATGACCAGCGTATCGGCATCATCCATCAACGTAAGCTCAATCCACCGTGGGGCTTCACCTGACACCGCGGCGTCGATGGCATTGTTGATTAAATTACCCAAAATGGTTGCTACATCTTCTGGATCTTTAACAGTGCCAAGGATGAGCGTGTCAGAGTTGATGCGCAGACTAACGCCCTTTTCAGATGCCGAGATAGAAGCAGTACTTAAAAATGAGCTCAAAAATGCTTCATTGAGGTGCGCTGATCCGATTAATGGATGTGACTGTCCCCCGTTGCGGGATATATCGCCTAGAAACTCTGCCGCGTCGTGGACGCGGCCGGCGTCGATAAGCCCTGTTGCGGTGTGGATGCGGTTGGCAAACTCGTGGCGCTGGGCGCGGAGTGCGTGGGTCATGGTGCGCACAGAGTCGAGGCGTTCACTGAGTTCAATGATGTCGGTGCGATCGCGGATGGTTACCACGTAGCCTAAATCTTGATCCCCACGGCGCACGGGGTGGAAATCCAGATAGAGGATCCTGCCGTTATGGGCAACGGTTTCCGGATGCTGACCATGCAATACAACGCCATCAAGACCGAGGTCAAGCCCTAGTTCTTTCAACGTCCTGCCACTCATAGGACCTGCACCAATCATGGATTGTGCCTGCTCATTATGCACCCCAATTGTTCCGTTTGGGCTCAGCGCCAGCACGCCCTCATCAATGCCATCGATGACTGCAGTCTGATTTTGCACAAGGGTCACTAGCTCCTCCGGCTGCAAACCCAAGGTCACGCGTTCCCAACGGCGTCGCATGCCCATGGCTACACCCACGCCGATAAGGATTCCCAACACAGAAATAAGAGCAAGGGCGGCGAGGAACATGGGCAGGCGGGAATACACACTGTCTCGCTCAAACCCAACACTGACCTCACCGACTGGAACATTAGAATCCGGCGCAAAGATAGGCACTTTTGCTCGCGCGGACGCACCGAGGGTCCCGGTCTCCCACGCCATGGTTTCTTCACCCCGCATGGCAGCCTCAAAGCTAGTGCTCACCTGCTCCCCCAGACGTTCCTCATCTGGGTGGGACAGGCGGATACCTAAACCGTCAGTGATAACGACAAACAAAGCTCCAGTGCGTTCATTGGCCGCCTGTGCAACCGCTTGGATATCTCCATCGGCTAATTCTTCGGCCGATGGGTTTGCTCCTGTTTGAGTATCAAGCGCTACTTCCTCGCGGATCTGCGGGTTGGATGCCACCGAACGTCCGATGGACAGCGCTGTGTGCTCGGCCTCAGTTTTCATCTGATCCATCATCAAAACTGCGAAAATTCCGGTGCAAATAGCTACCACCAACGCGACGGTAGCCACTTGAATCACCAGTATTCGGGTAGCAAAGCGAATGATGTCCACCTCCTTGAAGTTTTTCATTCGTATCCATCAACAGACATACCTACCCCCGGGGGCGATTATCAGCAGAGCGTGAAGCGAAGTCCCAGGCCAACAATTCTGAGCATAATGCACAAAAGTCTTCTTTTGCGCACTACCCCAGGCAATGCACCAAACACTTAAGTTCGTGACACGCGCCACCTTATACTCCCACAAGCAACACAGAACACTCGGGATCTCAAAGTTTCGAGAAACACAGAAAGGGCAGCAATGAGCAGCTCAACACTTCTCCTGGCTTCAGGACAAGTCACGGCATTAGCCGCTGACTACACGCTCAGCCACACCCCCTCAGATGGCATCCTGGTAGTCCTCGGCTTCGCCATGATCCTCACCTTCATGACACTGATCATGCTGGGTCGCATGACCCCAATGGTGGCCATGCTGTTAGTCCCCACCATCTTCGGTCTCATCGCCGGCGCAGGACTCGGCCTTGGTGACATGGCGCTTGACGCCATCAAGGACATGGCGCCTACCGCGGCACTCCTGATGTTCGCGATTATGTTCTTCGGAATCATGATCGACGTCGGACTCTTCGACCCACTGATCCGCGTGATCACCCGCGTTCTTCACGATGACCCCGCAAAGGTCGTCATCGGCACCGCAGTACTTGCAGGTGTTGTCTCCCTCGACGGCGACGGCTCCACCACCTTCATCATCACCACCTCCGCGATGCTGCCCATCTACCTGCGCCTTGGCATGAGCCCTGTGGTTCTCACCTGTACTGCCGGCCTGATCAACGGCACCATGAATATCCTTCCTTGGGGTGGCCCAACCGTCCGCGCAGCCGCAGCACTTGGCCTCGAGCCAGCAGATGTTTTCGTACCAATGGTTCCATCGCTTATCGCCGGCGTTGTTATCTGTCTGCTGTTCGCATGGTTCCTCGGTCTCTCCGAGCGCAAGCGCCTGGGCAAGATTGACTCCTCCCGCTTCGGTGGGCCAGGACTCGACGCCCCAGAAACAGGAACGGGCTCAGGCTCCAGCTCCAACAAGAAGGGCTTCCCAGGCCTCGGCGGACTGGGCAAAGCAAAGGACGCTCCAAAGCCAGGACCTACTGGTGGCGTACTTGTTGAGGACCGCGAAGTTGAAACTGAGCAGCACATCAACCTCGACGACTCCACCCTCACCGAGAACATGACCGACACTCTGCTCGATCCACACCGCGCAACACTTCGACCGAAGCTGTTCTGGTTCAACGCAGCCCTAACCCTGGTCGTCATGGTTCTCCTGGTTGCCGATATCTTCCCACTGGCCTTCGTCTTCATGGCTGGCGCCGGACTGGCACTTGCAGTGAACTTCCCTAAGGTCAAGGACCAAGCAACCGAAATGCTGGCGCACTCTTCCAGCATCGTCGGCGTTGTCTCCATGGTTCTCGCCGCAGGCGTCCTAGTCGGCGTCCTCAGCGGCACCGGCATGGTCGACGCGATGGCTACCTGGATCACCACCGTCATTCCGAACGCAATGGGCCCTCACCTGGCAGTTATCACCGGCCTGCTGTCCATCCCGATGACGTTCTTCATGTCCAACGACGCCTTCTACTTCGGCATCCTCCCAGTCCTTGCAGAAAGCGCCTCCCACTTCGGCATCGAGCCTGTGGAAATGGCCCGCGCATCCATCACCGGCCAGCCCGTTCACATGCAGAGCCCGCTGGTCCCAGCGATCCTCCTGCTGGTTTCCCTCGCCAACGTCAACCTTGGCGACCACCACAAGAAGGTTCTGTGGCGCGCCTGCATCGTGTCCATCGCGATGCTCGCCGTAGCCCTCTTCATCGGCGTCGTGCCACTCAGCGCATAAAATAGCTTTTCGACGCCAAACCCCTCCTCCCCGTGTTGTTCTGTGCACGGGGAAGAGGGGTTTTCTAATATGATCACCCACTATGAGCAATCGTGAGTACGGCCTAGGATTCCGCAGTTTCATTGTTGGCATCATTTTCGCTGCGTTGTGGCTTGTTTTCACTGGAGCAAATGAGTTCTCCCAGGTGCAAGTTATCGGAGCTTGCACCAACTTCGTCCTAATTTGTGCCGCACTCACCTTTTGGGGCTATAGGCAGCGATTAACTGCGAAGCGGGTAATCACTAGAGTTTCGGCTGGCCTCACACTTGCCATCGGCGCTGCATTCGCCGCCATCTCAGCCCCCTTTGATGAGACAGGCCTTTGGGGAGTCGGGCTTATCTTCATCGCTATTGGTTCATATGCGGGCGCTGCCCTAGTGAGCTCGATAGTCTTGGCGCTCCTCAACCTTTCCCACCTTCGACAGCAGTAATGGTGAGGATTCACCACAAATCGCTCTGATCAGCCAAAACGTGGTGGATTTTTGCAAGTTCAGAGGCCAATCTTGCACGAATCCACCACAGATCCGAGGTTTCCGCTCAAACGTGGTGGATCCTTGCCCTGCAAACTGCCAGGATTCACAACAGCCCCAATGGCCCCAAAATCGACCCCTCCTAGAATCGCTCCTGAAGCCCTAACTTTCCCAAACCAGGGCAACAGGTCATTGAGCGACCCCAAGCCCTTAAATCGCCACAGACTGCGCGACTACAGAGACGGCGCATCCAAAACTTGAGTGACCAACTCAGCGATGCGGGAACGTTCGGAACGCTGCAACGTGATGTGGCCAAACAGTTCGTGATCCTTGAGTGCTTCCACCACAGAGACGATGCCGTCGTAGCGACCAACGCGCAGGTTGTCGCGCTGCGCTACGTCATGGGTGAGAACTACTCGGGAATTCTGGCCGATGCGAGACAGCATGGTGAGCAGCACGTTGCGCTCTAGGGATTGGGCCTCGTCGACGATGACGAAAGCATCGTGGAGTGAGCGTCCGCGGATGTGGGTTAGTGGGAGAACTTCGATGAGGCCGCGGGAGAGGGCTTCATCGATGATGTTTTGGCTGACCATGGAGCTTAGGGTGTCAAAAACCGCTTGAGCCCAAGGCCCCATTTTTTCTTCTTGGTCGCCAGGCAGGTAGCCAAGTTCCTGTCCGCCAACGGCAAAGAGTGGGCGGAACACGATAATCTTACGCTGAATGCGACGCTCCATCACAGCTTCCAGGCCGGCACACAGTGCGAGTGCGCTTTTACCTGTACCCGCGGGGCCGCCGATCGATACGATGCCGACGGCGTCGTCGTTAAGCAAATCAATGGCAACCCGCTGCTCAGCGCTACGCCCGCTGATACCGAATACCTGCTGGTCGCCGGGGACAAGCTCGATGATCTTGTCGGAATTCATACGACCAAGCGCCGAACCGCTGTTGGATTTGAGGGTGAAGCCGTGGTTGACGGGCAGCTTTTCGAGCTCCTCAATGCGCACCTCGCCGGTGTCGTAGAGCTCGCTGAGCTGGTCATCGGTGATATTGGCGTGGGTCATGCCGGTGTAACCACGGTCGCGCGCCAGGGCAGCGCGGTATTCCTGTGCGGCGATTCCGCTTGCCGACGCCTTAATCCGCATCGGCAGGTCCTTCGACACCAGAACCACATTGTGGCCCTCTTCCTGCAGATTCTTGGCCACTGCAAGGATGCGGGTGTCATTGTCACCAAGGCGGAATCCCACAGGCAAGGACTCCGTGTTTTGGTGATTCAGCTCAACGTGGATGTGTCCGCCTTCATCACCAATCGGTAGCGGCTTGGACAAATCCCCATGGATCTCACGCAGCTCATCCAGCATCCGAAGCGCTTGGCGAGCAAAAAAGCCAAGGTCCGGGTGATGACGCTTGGCTTCTAATTCCGTAATTACAACAATTGGCAGAACTACATCGTGCTCCGCGAACCGTGTCAACGACAACGGATCAGACAGCAACACTGACGTGTCCAAAACATAAGTAACAGAGACTTCCTGCGCACCTCCTTCCATTTCCCAGTGCTCCGTATCTGTTTGGAGCGAAGAATTTCCAAGGAAATCTGGATAGGTGGTTGTCACAAGTCCTCCTCTAAGTGGGCTTGTCGCCCACGGTAGTAGTCACCGCTGGCGAATACCGGGAACTCGTCAAGTTTTCATGAGCCGGTCACCAATCGTTCAGTTTCAACCAGGACGGTTCATATGCTTCACACTTTCCGCGTCAAGCGCTATAGTGAGTTTTGTTCTCAGGGCGGGGCGAAATTCCCCACCGGCGGTAAGACGAATCATCAGATATGACTAGTTGAGCCCGCGAGCGCCACCAACTAGCAATGGTTTGTGGGTCAGCAGATCCGGTTAAATTCCGGAGCCGACGGTCATAGTCCGGATGCAAGAGAACCGTGGTTTCGCTGATTTTTTAGCGAACCCGGAATTAAGGCCCCGAGGATTACATGCTTTTAAATCCTTTGAAAAGGGGACAAGATCATGAATCCTATAACCGAATTATTAGACGCAACATTATGGATCGGCGGAGTTCCGATTCTGTGGCGCGAAATCATCGGCAACGTTTTCGGATTATTTAGCGCGTGGGCAGGAATGCGACGCATCGTGTGGGCATGGCCCATCGGCATCATAGGCAACGCGCTGCTGTTCACAGTATTTATGGGCGGCCTTTTCCACACTCCACAAAACCTCGATCTCTACGGCCAAGCGGGTCGCCAGATCATGTTCATCATCGTCAGTGGTTATGGCTGGTACCAATGGTCGGCCGCAAAACGTCGCGCACTCACCCCAGAAAATGCAGTAGCAGTGGTTCCTCGCTGGGCAAGCACCAAAGAACGCGCCGGCATTGTGATTGCGGCGGTTGTGGGAACACTCAGCTTTGCCTGGATTTTCCAAGCACTCGGCTCCTGGGGGCCATGGGCCGACGCGTGGATTTTCGTCGGCTCAATCCTGGCTACCTACGGAATGGCTCGCGGATGGACAGAGTTCTGGCTGATCTGGATCGCCGTCGACATAGTTGGCGTTCCTCTACTTTTGACTGCTGGCTACTACCCATCCGCGGTGCTTTACCTGGTGTACGGTGCGTTTGTCAGCTGGGGATTTGTCGTGTGGCTGCGGGTGCAAAAAGCAGACAAGGCTCGTGCGCTGGAAGCTCAGGAGTCTATGACAGTCTGAAAAGCGTTTACTAAATAGAAGGTGGAGGGAGGCGTCGACAAGCTTATTTAAGCTCGCCCGTCCAGCTCGCGTACGTGATCGGGATGGCGCGGAGCTCGTGCTTGGCGATGACAGACCACACGCGCACGGCGAGGACCGCGGAGGCTACTGCGAGGAAAATCGGAAGGTAGCCTTGGGCTTCCATGTCGGTGAATTCCACTGCGGCGATGAGCCCGAACAGTGGCGCTGCCATGGTGGTGGACAAAAATGCGGCGGCGCCAAGCAGCGCAAAAGCGGCGATCGGGACGTTAGTGATGGGTTCCAATACAGCACCCACTACCCCACCGACCATGGATCCGAGTGCGAACGCGGGGATCAGGTTACCGCCGACCATGCCCACGCGGAAGGCGAGCAAAAACATGGCGGTGCGCAGAACAAGTACCAATAAAATGGTGCTGAGGATCAGGCCATCGCCGAGCATGGAATCGGCAAGCCAACGGGGATTCGCCAGGGTTTCGGGGAAGAAATAAATCACCGCAGCGATCACCACGAAACCCAACGGCATCTGCCACAAAATCTCCACACCCTTGGGCGAGGCCTGCGCCATTTTATGGGCAGCCACCGAGAACCAATGCCCGCACATGCCGGCGACTACTCCGGTGACCATCGCGGCAAGCAGCATCCATGGGCTTTCCGTCAGCGGGACAGTGCTGAACACATCTGGGGTTTGCACGAAAAATCCAGTGGTGGCAACGGCGGCGGTCGTGGTGATAATTGTGATGACCACGGTCCGAGTGGAGGCCTCAACCAGTAGGACCTCAAGGGCAAACAGCACGCCTGCCAGGGGAAGGTGGAAGCTTGCTCCCAAACCAGCTCCCGCGGCGGAGGCCACCAAAATGCGCTTTGCATCAATATCGAGCTGCAACCACCGACTAAACCGATCTCCCACCAAGGCTCCAGCAATACGTGGGGCGTTCTCTGCACCCACCGGCGCACCCGCAGCAACCGTGGTGACCTGCAAAAATGCGGACGCGATGGTCTCCAAAATCGGCATCTTCTCGCCCCGGATCGCACCCACAATCGAAACCTCTTTCAGCCCCGTGCGGTGCACAAAAAACCACGCCCAGGAGGCCACCACGCTAAGCACAATCACCGTGATGGACAGGCGAAGTGGCGACACATTGGCCACCGGATTGTGATTATGCAAATGGTCAGCGCCATAAACTAAACGCTCCACGCCAATGGCAGACCAGTTCAGTGCAGCAACAAACAGCCCGGTACCGACACCAATGATGGCAGCGATAACGGCTAGACGATTCAGCGGAATGGTTGACACAGGAACTCGATTTGGCACGCGCAACACTATAGTCAGTAAACGCTGTATCAGAGGTGTTTAAATTCCCGTCTCTGCCCCAGATTTAAAACTATGATGAGGGATAGCTTCTCAATTTTCCAGGTTTTCCAAAATGAAAGAGGTTCACGCACATGCCTACTTATACTTGTTGGTCGCAAAGAATTCGCATTTCTAGGGAAGCTAAGCAACGCATCGCTGAGGCAATCACCGATGCCCACCATGAATTAGCGCATGCTCCCAAGTATTTGGTGCAGGTGCTTTTCAATGAGGTGGAGCCTGATTCTTATTTCATTGCGGCGCAGTCGGCGTCGGAAAACCACATTTGGGTCCAAGCAACGATTCGTTCGGGGCGTACAGAGAAGCAAAAAGAGGAACTTCTGCTTCGGCTGACACAAGAGATCGCGCTGATTCTTGGGATCCCCAATGAAGAAGTATGGGTATATATAACGGAGATTCCTGGTTCCAATATGACGGAATATGGCCGTCTCCTCATGGAACCTGGCGAAGAGGAGAAGTGGTTTAATTCGCTTCCCGAAGGCCTGCGGGAAAGGTTGACCGAGCTAGAAGGATCGTCAGAATAGCTCTCGAATAGGCCATTTCTTACTTCATCGACAATACTGGCTTAGTAGAAAATGCTGTCCAGAACTGTTGAAGGAGTTGAAAATGCCAAAGAATTACGACATCAACGGGGCGATCCGCAGACGGGATATGCTCAGACGTCGGTACCTTCCTGATTCGGCAAATTCAACTCCTGTACCTGAAGAGGTTTCTCCGCTGACCCGCTATGTCACCGACGGCATCCCGAAGCGCCCACCGCTGGGTGCCACTGTTGCTGACGGTTTAAAATTCGCCGAAGGCGCCTCCAACCGCATGGTCATGTCGCTGTACCCTGCGCCATCCAAGCCCGCAATCGAGGAATTGGCAGAGGCCTGGGACCTCCACCCCACCATCGTAGAAGACTTGCTCCTTGGTCAGCAGCGCCCAAAACTAGACCGCTACGAAGACATCATTTTTATCGCGATCCGCTCCGCGCGCTACATCGACTCCCGCGAAGAGGTGGACTTCTCCGAATTCCACATCCTCATGAAGCCTCAGGCCATAGCCATTTTGTGCCAGGATAACCAATGGATTGACGGCACCAGCGCCGCCAGCTTCAGCAACCCCGAGGAGATCGATAAGCGCATAAAAACATTGCTTGCCGACGCCGAGTTACTCTCGTCCGGCCCCCGCGCCGTGGCCTATAGGCTTCTCGACGCCATCGTCGACGGCTTCTCCCCCGTTCTTAGAGGCATCGCCATCGACCAGGAACAGATTGAGCGCCAGGTGTTCTCCGGCGACGCCGCCGTCGCCGAACGTATTTACAACCTGTCCCAAGAAATCATCGACATGCAGCACACCACCAGCTCAGTTACCGAAGTGGTGCAACGCCTCAACAAAGACTTCATCCGAAGTGGCATGTCCGAAGAACTCCGCGCCTACCTCGACGACGTCGCCGACCACCTCACCCGTGACAACACCCGCGTCTCCGAATACCGCGAATCCCTATCCCAAATTTTGAACGTCAACGCCACCCTTGTAGCCCAACGCCAAAACGAAGACATGAAGAAAATCTCCGGATGGGCCGCCATCATCTTCGCCCCAACCCTCGTGTCCTCCATCTACGGCATGAACTTCGACATCATGCCAGAACTTCACTGGGCGTTTGGCTACCCGTTGGCTCTCTTAGCGATGCTCGGATTCACCCTCCTTTTGTACTGGATCTTCAAACGCAGTAAGTGGATGTGAGACAAAAACCGAAAAACCAACAGGCCTCGGAAATTCCAGGGCTTGTTGGTTTTCTAGTTTGATCACTCTTGCAAAGCGGCCAACGCTTCTGTGCGGGCAGTGATCCATTCCCGCATTGACGCCACTTCCGTAGCGATCTCATCTGCAGTCACCGCATCAGTTTCTGGAATTGACGCTGCAATCTCATCCAACAACTCGATGGCAGTTCCGGAACCATACATTTCTTCATACAGCTCCCAGTACACCTGCTCATAGATTTCCGTGAATGCATCGGAAGCGAGGAAACGTTCCTTGAGCTGGTTTCCTCCCATCGATCCGCCGCCTTCCCGGTCAGCCATATCAGGCATCTCACCCATGTCTGGCATGTTTTCCATGTCTGGCATTTCGCCCATCGCAGGCATATCCTCGGTCGCAGTACCCTCGGTCGCAGTACCTTCAGTTTCAGTGTCGGTCGTTCCACCAGGACGCATTCCGCCACCGCCACCTCCGCCCATGGAGATTTCATCATCTGGGCCAGCATCAGTTGAGCCGGACATTGCGAGGTTCAAATCCCAAGAGATCACGCTGATCAGGCCGGTGTCGTAGTCGTACCACAGGTAGTAATTACTACCGGGACCAGCCATGTCGTCGGAATTTACCAACAGGTTTTGAGTGGCAACGTAGCGAGCAAAGCTTTCCACATCGACGTAGTCAGAGAGGTGTTCAGCAAACTCTTCATCGCTTGCGGTGTCGAGCCATTTCAGCAGGTTGATGATCGGTTGGATGTCTCCGTTGCCGTCACCGTTGATCTGCTTGAACTGTCCGTCGTATTCAGTTTGGTCTTCGCCTTGGTAGGTGAAGGAACTGTTGGAATCTGCTTTGAAGAGGACTCCGTTGCCGAGCGCGTCGGCATAATTTTCATCGGGGTGCTCCAAAAGGAGTCGAGTGGTGGAGGGCTCGTCGTTAAGCGAAAACGTTGTGAAGCTGGATTGCTGCGAGACCTGGCCGGTTTCTGCGGTCAGGGCCAACGCCATTGCTTCGTTGACCACGGTGGTGCCGGGGCGTAGTGCCAGTTGGGTCATGCCTTGGTAAACGCGGCCGTCTTCGTATTTGTCGAAGCTGATCAGAAGTGGCCAGGTGCTGACATCGTCGGCATCGACCGAAGTCATGCCACCCATGCCGCCACCACCCATGCCACCGCCGGGGCCGCGAGTCTCTTCAGTTTCCGCAGTTTCACCGGTCTCTGAAGCGTCAGTAGTCTCTTGCTGCGCCGCGAGCTGTTCCTCAAACTGGGCGATTTCCTCTTCGCTGAGATCTGTAAACTCTTCGACGCCTTCTGGTGCCTGAGGTCCGCCTTCTTCAGATGTTCGACCCAACCCGGACAGCGTGGAGTTGCCCTTGAGGCGGATGCCGACGTTTTCAATGGTCACGCCATCAATCGTGATGGTTGCCTTCACCCAGGTTTTGGAACCGTCTTCTTGATAGTCCGCGAGCATCTCATCGAGGCTTTCCTGCGAAACCTGCAGGCTGATTTCATGGGAAACGGAGGTATCAAAAATATCGACATTGCCTGCACCGACATCGATCGTGGCAGTCGATGATGCTGACGTTTGGATTTCACCAGAGGAAATATAAGGTACAACCTGCACTCCACCCAGCACGCCACCGACAGCGATGATAGCTGCGGAAGTTCCTAGGAAGAGGCGTCTGTTCATCCTCCATCGAGCAGATTTAAAGCTAGGCATTTTCTATACATCCGTTTGATCGTGACCGGTCAGGACAGTCGCTTTTTGGCCGTAGTTCACATCGCGCATCTTGGCGACCAGCTCATGTGGCTTCACGTTCTTGCGCATTTGAGCGGTGTAGGAGAACTCGGTCAGGGCTCCGCCGCGGACAGATTCAGCGGACATCATCTCAAAGGAAGTGCAGTACTGTGCGAGGATCAGTTCAACTTCTTCTGCGTAGGACCTGCCGGAATCAGCTTGTCCATCGGCTGGGACCTGCACCTTGATGACCTGGCGCTGGATATCAGCCTTGAACCAGTCGAAGCGGTACATGATGAACAGAACGCCACAGACAACGATGGTTGCAGCGATCGCCAGAACGTAGAAGCGGGTACCACAGGTCATGCCGATGGCCATCGCGAGGAAGAGGAATCCGACGTCACGGGTTTCTTTCACTGCATTACGGAATCGGATCACCGAAAGCGCGCCAACCAGGGCGAATGCGCGGGCAATGTTAGAGCCAACAACCAGCATGATGATCGCGATGACCATGCCAACCAGCACCAGCGTCTGCACAAATGACTGACTGTAGGAGATATGGCGGTGGGTCTTTTGGTACACCACACCCACGATGGAGGTCAGGACGAAGGACAAGACCAAAGTGATGAGAACGTCGACGACAGAGAAGGTGCCGGAGAGGTCTTGGAAGTCAAAAATGGAGCTCAGATCGCTCAACATTGGAGGGGCCTTTCTTGTTTAGAAGATGGGGTCGACAGCGCCGAAAGCTGATGCCGGACGGTTGTGAAACGCTTCGATGGTTTCGCAGTATTTGGACATCCGAATCACGGACATTTCCAGTTGAGCAGTCATATCAGTGAGCCAAAACGGCACGCGTTCATCGCATTTGATTTCCACGACTGCCAATCCTTGCGCCACCGTTGGGCGGTCTTCAAGGTCTTGGCCAAGCAGAAAATCACGATCACGGCCTGAAACACCGTGGTCAATGGTGACTCGCGAACTTGCCTCCGCATCAGCGCCGACGAATGCCTCGCGGTGATACTTCGTGGTGGCGATGGGTCGCAGCCGATAATTTTTAGCAAACGACGCCATTTCGTGAATCAAAGCGTGCTGGTTTTCCGGAGAGATTTCAAGAAGCTTCTCGACGTCCACCTGCTCGCCTACCGCGGCGCCCGTGCTATCGCCCAGGGCGAGCGCATATATAAAGGGCAAATCCAGTCGACGCTTTTGAGTTACTTTGTTAACCCGCTGCTTGATCTCTACCGACACGGTGGATTCTGGAGTGAGCACTCCATCACCGTAGGTACGGATCCGTAGTTTCCTTCGGAATTTCAGACCCTCGATCTTTTCGGTGTAGCACCGCAAATCGGCTGAATCGAAGTAAAGGGATTCCACTCGGTAGCCTCCGGGTGGGGAAAGCGGATCCGTGCTCATCCGCGTAGCCAGCTGCTCGCGAAGTGCAGGTACATCTTGCTCTGGAATCAAGTATTTGATTTCAAAACGATTGAACCTGTGCGGGGAAACTTTCACCCCTGACGACACTGCTTGATTGACTGTTTGATTGCTCATGCCAATCATCATGAATCATTGTTTTGAAAGAATCCCGAGCGTTCCCTGTGAGAATTTGGGAGTATTTCCGCTAACTATCAACCACTTTCGTTGCATTGATTTAAGAGCTCGTTCATCTGCCGTTCACCTTTCCAGAAAAACGGCAGGCCTACGACCAGCTAAAACTCAGGAATAAGGATTTCTTCCCGCAATAAGCGCTCAAAATCGTCGAAAGGCTCAGGTGTCTCTGAAGAATCTCCCTGCCAAAGATCTGCCACCGGCCGTGGTTCATAGTCCATGGCTATTTCTATCTTTGGAATGATGTTTTCTTTCCAGTGCGCAAAAGGCCTCGCCAATTCAGCCAAGTTGCCCGCCGATGTAATCGAATCACCGGCCAGCGAGTAATCACTAAAGCCAGACATCACAATTTTCGAGTTACTGAGCATCCGAACATAAAACGGAGTGATCTCAGAGTTTGCCTGATTAATCAGTTCAGCTGCGTCAGCAAAGAACGCCGTGCATAGTTGAGCATCTTCGATCTGGATCTTGCACTCGCCTTGAACAATGTTGATTGTCCAATCATCGCCAAGCAGTTCACCCAACTTGTCACCAGCAGAAATCACCCCGGACAATTCTCCGCTGACATTAATATCGAGCTTCCTTGAGCCATGAACCCCAACCCACTCCACATCAGGACTAATCAACAGCTCAACCGCATCTAGCCAAGCGACCGGAGCACCGCCATAAACCTCCACGATGGTGGAGCCCACCTGCGCAAGAATGAAACCAGGATTAAAGGACGCACCCGCACGCTCCGCCTGATCACTCAGCAGTTTAATCGCACGACGAATATCCTCCACCGAAGTTGTTTCAGTCTGGAACTTTGTCTGCGCAATGTGTTTGATGTTCTCGGGAATGACATCTGCAGGAAACTCCAGCACGCCAAATTCTCCACGCGATGGACCCCACTTGATTGGAAGCCCCTCTCCCCTAGCTTCCTTGTGGAAATCCTGCACCAATTGAAAAACAGTTCTCATTAGTGCAAAGGTATCAGTGCACCTAGTGGGGGTTAGAGCGGGGGCTCCCGGTTTTGAGAGGTTTTGAAAAGGTTCAGCTCCCGCCGGTTACCTAAAGTTCGATTTCTCAACAGCGATTTCGCATTTACAGTTCCGCATCCTCAATTTCTTACCTTCGAGACCACTAGGAAAAACGCCAAAAACCGACCGAAATCGCTCTTAAGAAATTGAGCGCAAGGTATCGAACTTGCGAAATCGGTACCGTGAAATCGAACTAAAGGTCTCGAACTTAAACACCTAATCAAAAGGACGACTTCACGTCGCCGACTTCGTTAGGTAAACCCGGGCTTTCCCAGCGAAGTCGAGGATAAGAAGTTGAGCATGAGAAGTCAGCACACGTGAAGTCGCCCCTTGACGCCCGAAACACCCAAACGCCCTGAACTAGGCCATAGTTAAGCCAGCGACAGGAACAGTTTTTCTAGTTCCTTTTTGTCCATGTCGCCATCAGGGTTGGTGAGGCACTGTTCCAAACCTGTGGCAATGATGGCAAAACCTGCCCTGTCCAGTGCTTTTGTGACTGCGGAAAGTTGGGTGACTACGGCTTTACAGTCTTCGCCCTCGTCAAGCATTCGGATTACTCCGGCGAGTTGACCTTGGGCGCGCTTGAGCCGGTTGAGTACTGGGGTGATCTCATCAGGATTGAGTTGCATTTTTTCTCCTTTTGTTGCCCTGGAACGTTGATCCCACAGTATACCCCCACCCCTATCTTGAATACCCCCCAGGGTATATGGCACACTTGGAATCACCCATCACTTTGAGATTGAAAAGGACAAGGTATGACTTCCGCTCAACCGATTACTTCCGTAGATGCACAGACTCTAAAATCGTGGATCGATAAGCATGAAGGACTCACCGTCATTGACGTCCGCACTGCACATGAGTTTTCAAATTTGCACATTAAAGGCTCTTACAACGTGCCTCTGACTACACTTGCTGAGCATTCCGAAGAGATTGCCTCTCGTGTTGGAGAACATGTTGTTTTGGTGTGTCAATCCGGCATTCGTGCAGGTCAGGCACAACAAAAGCTGGCACTTTTGGGAATTTCCACCGTGGCTATTTTGGAGGGCGGCATCAATAGTTTTGCTAAGGCTGACGGTGATGTGGTCCGCGGAACCCAGGTGTGGGATATCGAACGTCAGGTGCGTTTTGCCGCTGGATCTTTGGTACTTGCGGGACTTGTGGGAGGTAAATTCCTTTCACCAAAAGTTCGCACCCTGTCGGGAATTATTGGTGCGGGTCTGACATTTTCTGGCGTTTCCAACACCTGTGCCATGGGCAAAGCTCTGTCTGCCTTGCCGTGGAATAAAACTAAGCCAGTTCCTACCAAAACCGAGACATTGAGCAAGCTTCCAAACCCTAAGGAGAACTAAATGTTTATCACCATTACTGAAACTAACGAGCGCCGAAATTTGGATCAGATCCTGGATGTGCGCGAAAATTTTGAAATCACCGAAGGTATGATCCCCGAAGCGATACATATTCCCATGGGGGACCTCAACTTTCGCTTCAAAGAGCTAGATCAGAACCGGCCTGTGATTGTGGTGTGCCGCAGCGGTAACCGCAGTACACAGGTGGCAAATGCACTTAAACAGGCGGGATATACCGCGTACTCTATGACTGGCGGAATGAGTGCGTGGTACCAAAACAATCTGCCGATTAAGTAGGAAGTCCCCATGACCGCCACTTTGATAATCACGTTGTTTCTGTCACTTTTTATCGGCATTTCGCTAGGACTGTTGGGCGGTGGTGGTTCGATCCTCACTGTTCCGATTCTGACGTATGTGGCGGGTTTGGAGCCTCGTGAAGCTATTGCCGCCTCGCTGTTTGTTGTGGGCACAACGTCGCTGGTCAGTGCCATTAGTCACGCAAGAAATGGGCGGGTTCGGTGGAAAACTGGACTGCTGTTTGGCGCTGCGGGCATGGTTGGCGCGTTTGGCGGTGGCCTTCTCGGTGGCTACATTCCTGGCACAATTTTGATGATCGCGTTTGCACTCATGATGATCGCTACGTCGACTGCGATGTTGCGGGGGCGTAAGGAGAAGAGGGGGGCGTCGAAAAGCTCTCTTTGGCGCGTCCTTGTTGATGGCCTGGTGGTCGGCGCGGTGACCGGGCTTGTTGGTGCGGGCGGCGGCTTTTTGGTGGTGCCGGCGCTGGCGCTGCTCGGCGGGCTGTCGATGCCGGTGGCTGTGGGCACGTCGTTGGTGGTGATCACGATGAAGTCGTTTGCAGGGCTTGCCGGATATCTGACCAGCGTGCAGCTGGATTGGGGGCTGGTGCTGATGGTAACTGCGGCCGCCATCGTCGGTTCGCTTGTCGGTTCGCGCCTTGCGGGGCGCATGCCTGAGACTTTGCTCCGCAAAGGGTTCGGCGTGTTCGTACTGGTCATGGGCGTTTTCGTGCTCAGCTTAGAGCTTTTATAAGCTTTTCGACGTCTCCCTCCGGCGAAACCAAAAAAGGAACCCTCACAGTTCGTGAGGGTTCCTTTGTCTATTAATTATTGTGCGTTGTGCCGGACCCAATTGTCATAGGATCCTTCAAGTTCCACCACATCAAAACCAGCGTTGCGCAGGGTGCTTGCAGCGATTGAGCTGCGTGTTCCACTCTTGCAGTAGCTCACGATCTTTCCGTCACGTGGCAGTTTCTCCAGATTCCACAGCACGGATGCACCATTAATATGGAGTGCTCCCGGGATGTAGCCTTCTTCGACTTCACTGCGGTTGCGGACATCAAGAAGCAGATCATATTCAAATTTATCCAACTCATCTGGGGACACGGTTTGCGGTGCAACCAGATCCACGCCATCAAAGTTGGTGACAAATCCTGCAACATTATCGATTCCCACCCGAACTAAATGATCCCACATCTCCATGGCACCAATTTGGCTTGCCGCGAGAAGAACCAAAGCTCGGGAATCCTTCTCGGGATCAACGGTCCACGAGCCAAATTTCGCCATCGAATTGCCCGCAGGAATATTCACTGCACCAGCTACAGTGCCCTGGTGAACTTCATCGGCTGAGCGGGTATCAACAACAATGACGTCGTGCAGATCAGAAGCTTCCAGCTGTGGCAATGGCTCGCGAGCGCCCATAATTGCGGGCCCTTGCCTATTTTGCCTCTTCATCCTGCCAAAGTATGCAGGTGCATCAGGTTGGCCTTCCAGAAGCTCATCGATGAATCCTTGTTCATCATCTGCCTCCAGATACTTTCCCCACCACGCAAATTGACGTTCATATCCAAGTGTTGTTGAAGGAACCGAACCCAAGGCTTTGCCACACGCAGAACCGGAACCATGACCTGGGAAGATCTGGATGTGATCCGGCAATGTCAGGAATTTTTCCTTCAAGCTCTTGAACATTTGGCGAGCACCCTCAAAACGAGTGTCCACTCCCCCAGCTGCTTCATCCAATAAATCTGGTCGGCCAAGATCACCCGCGAAAACGAAATCGCCAGTGAGCATGAATCCTGGCTCGTCCGCGAACGCACCATCCTTCAGCAGGAACGACAAATGTTCCGGAGTGTGGCCTGGGGTGTGAACTGCTGTGAGCACCAGGTTTCCAAGGCGAATCTCACCGCCGTCATAAAGTCGCTCGGCGTCAAATTCATACTGCCAATCGGCGCCACCCTCCCCTGAAACGTACATAGTGGCATTAGTTGCTGCTGCTAACTCGCGTGTTCCTGACAAATAGTCCGCATGGATATGGGTTTCGGTAACTCCAACAATCTCCATTCCGTTTTTCTTGGCCATGTCCAGATAGACGGCAATATCGCGACGCGGATCAACCACAACCGCAGTGTTGTGGGCTTGGCAACCAATGAAATAGCTGGCCTGCGCAAGGTCTTCGTCGTAGATGCGTTCAATAAGCACTGAGCTCTCCTTCTCAACGTAAAAACTGGATACCCCTCAGGGTATTGAGAATCCACAGTAATACCCCAGGGGGTATAGTTCAAGCGCAGGTTCACTCATTCTGTCGAAAAAAGCACAAACCCCCCGAAACCACTCAAGGTTCCGGGGAATCGTTCCTAGGATTTAGGGTTTATGGCTCAAGCAGTTTGCCGTTGAAGAACTCAGTCAGTGCTGCGGTGTCTTCGAGTGAGAGGACTGCTGCGACGTACTGGTCTGGGCGAACGACAACAATTGCGCCATCGCGACTGATGCCACGGGACTCAAAGATGTCTTGGGAATCCAGTGCGGTCCAAACGTTTTCGAGGTTTTGCAGCTTGTATGGTCCAACTCGTGGGAAGAAGACCTCTGGCGCATCGAACAGGTCGAAGGAGTGGTAATGCTGCTGGTAGATGGCCTTGATATCGGAGATTGCGTTGCGGTCGCCGTCTTCTGGAGTGAAGCGGTTGAGTGGTGAGTCTTCGCTTTCTTCCATCGACCATCGGAGGAGTGTTCGTGGCCGATGTGGGTGGTCACCGCATCGCAGCGTCGTAAAGCAATATCGGACTTGAAGCGACGCCCCACCGGGAAGCCGCTCGCGAGCGCCTGGTGCTCCGTGCCCGCAGTGATCAGATTGTCCTTGTATTCGGTGAGGAATCCAGCGGTGAATTCCTCCGCAGCAACGTAGTACCTCTCCACCGCCTCTGGATCTTCCAGCTGAGGGGCCATGAGGGTAGACCATCCCTTATCGAAAGCAATGAGGTTTGCCGCAGCTGGGTAGTGCTCGTCGTGGTAGGTGCGCAGCAGAGATTCAGGCGCACGACCAGAAAGCACGTGGCTGAGCTTCCAGCCGGACGTTGTGGCCGGAGTAAAAATCCATCCAAACTTTCCGCGATGCTGGTAAACCTGTGGATGTCAATGCCTTTGATTTGAACTAAGCACAGGACTACCTCGACGCCGGCGCCAACTTTGTCCGAGTCGGTGCCGATGTCCAGCAACTCAACGCTGCTGGATACGAAAAGTGAAGGAAAATAACGCACCATGCCTATTAATGTCTCCGAACTACTTGCCAAAGTCCCCACGGGTTTACTGATTGGTGATTCCTGGGTGGAAGCATCCGACGGCGGTACTTTCGATGTGGAAAACCCAGCGACGGGTGAAACAATCGCAACGCTCGCGTCTGCTACTTCCGAGGATGCACTGGCTGCTCTTGATGCTGCATGCGCTGTTCAGGCCGAGTGGGCTAGGACGCCAGCGCGCGAGCGTTCTAATATTTTACGACGCGGTTTCGAGCTCGTCGCGGAACGTGCAGAAGAGTTCGCCACCCTCATGACCTTGGAAATGGGCAAGCCTTTGGCTGAAGCTCGCGGCGAAGTCACCTACGGCAACGAATTCCTGCGCTGGTTCTCTGAGGAAGCAGTCCGCCTCTACGGCCGCTACGGTGCCACCCCAGAAGGCAACCTGCGCATGATGACCACCCGCAAACCAGTTGGCCCCTGCCTGTTGATCACCCCATGGAACTTCCCACTAGCAATGGCCACCCGTAAGGTTGCACCCGCCATCGCTGCAGGTTGTGTCATGGTGCTCAAGCCAGCTCGCCTGACCCCGCTGACCTCCCAGTATTTTGCCCAGACCATGCTTGATGCCGGTCTTCCAGCAGGTGTCCTCAATGTGGTCTCCGGTGCTTCCGCCTCTGCGATTTCCAACCCGATTATGGAAGACGATCGCCTTCGTAAAGTCTCATTCACCGGCTCCACCCCAGTTGGCCAGCAGCTACTCAAAAAGGCTGCCGATAAAGTTCTGCGCACCTCCATGGAACTCGGCGGCAACGCACCTTTCATTGTCTTCGAGGACGCCGACCTAGATCTCGCGATCGAAGGTGCCATGGGCGCAAAAATGCGCAACATCGGCGAAGCTTGCACCGCAGCCAACCGTTTCTTAGTCCACGAATCCGTCGCCGATGAATTCGGCCGTCGCTTCGCTGCCCGCCTTGAAGAGCAAGTCCTAGGCAACGGCCTCGACGAAGGCGTCACCGTGGGCCCCCTGGTTGAGGAAAAAGCACGGGATAGCGTTGCATCGCTTGTCGACGGCGCCGTCGCCGAAGGTGCCACCGTCCTCACCGGCGGCAAGGCCGGCACAGGTGCAGGCTACTTCTACGAACCAACGGTGCTCACGGGAGTTTCAACAGATGCAGCCATCCTGAACGAAGAGATCTTCGGTCCCGTCGCACCGATCGTCACCTTCTCTGATGAAGCTGAAGCTCTGCGCCTAGCCAATTCCACCGAATACGGCCTGGCCTCCTACGTGTTCACCCAAGACACCTCACGCATCTTCCGCGTCTCCGACGGCCTCGAGTTCGGCCTAGTGGGCGTCAACTCCGGTGTCATCTCTAACGCCGCTGCACCTTTTGGTGGCGTAAAACAATCCGGAATGGGCCGCGAAGGTGGTCTCGAAGGAATTGAAGAGTACACCTCCGTGCAGTACATCGGCATCCGGGATCCTTACGCCGGCTAGCATCCAGGAGAAAATCCACCGCAAACACTGGGATGTTTGTGGTGGATTTTTGTGTTTTGGGAGCTGCAGTTGTTGAGTAGGTCTGCATTACGTTCGACTTCTTAACACCGACTTCGCGTACTCAACTTTTCGTGCGCTGACTTCAGTCAGGATTACAGGCATTTCCTAGTGAAGTCGTGTGATGAGAAGTTGAACATGAGAAGTCAGCACATGTGAAGCTGAACTGTAGTGCTTGTGCATTCACTCTTGGGTGGAGATCATCGCTCCCAAGAAGGGATCTCACTCAGCATCGTTTTAAGGCCTCGGGTTTTTGGGATGAACTTCTAGTATGGATCCGTCTCCTAAAGGCCCTTAGAAGCGATTCTGGAGGCTCACTATTCCTGAGGCCCGGGTGCTGGATTTTAGCCAACCCAGTGGAAACCAGACAGGCGTGACAAAATCTCCTGAAAAAGCGAATCTTCGTCACGTGTGTCCGGTTATCAACACTCTAAACCGGACTGTAAACCGGACAGGCGTGACAGGATCAAGCAAAAATCCAGACTATTGTCACGCCTATCTGGTTCTCCACTTATGAGTGCCCCGAGCTACTCCAAACGACAACCGATAGACCAAACAAGAGTGCCCATGAACTCCGAAATCGCGATCCGTGGGCATGTGTGACCGGTGTCGAGGTCGATAAACCAAACCAGGCTGCCCACGAAACTCATTTCTGGGTTTCGTGGGCAGTGTGGTTTGGTGCTCATCCATAAAGCGTCGATCTAAGCCCCATTTTTAGTCGTGATGCCTGCTCGCAGTCGCTAATTGGATGTCGGTGTCGAGTTCTTCGTCGAGGTCGAGAAGTTTTCGGGCGACGCGGTCGGCGCGTTGGAATCCCCGGGCGTTAGTTCCTGGCCTAGAGAAGGGTGCTTCGCTTCCCCCACCAGAGACAAGTGGGCCCAGAAGGAAACGGGAGGGGTGGGTGGTACCGTCGTGGCGGATGGGGCGTCCGATGCCGTCGACTAGGAATTTTCCCCAGATGGAACCATCGATTGATTCTACGGTTACTTCGCCTGCTTGGAGGAGGTTTTGGAGGAGGGTGTCGTCTACGGCGGAGGCGGAATCGGAGGCGAGGTAGGCGTCGATAAGCGCTGTTGCTTTTATTTCTCCTTGTGTGGCGGTGGAGCTGGCGGTGAAGTGGGTGTCGTCGATGCCGATGCGGATGTCTGGTCCGAGAAAGTGGACAAGGCCCGCGCGGTTGAGGGCTAGGAGTTGTTCAAGTCGGATGGGTGGTGGGCCGCTGGCGATGTAGGAGAAGAGGTTGTGGAGGGAGCGGTCGATGTTTTCGCGGAGATCGTTCAGGGTGAAGCGGCCGGTTTCGGCTAGTTCGTGGACGCGGAAGTAGATTTTGAGCAGGGTGAAAAATACTGCTTGGTCCATGGAGTATCGGGGGTCGCTGGCACGCTTGATGCGGTCGGAGATGTAGTTTGCGATGTGGTCAGAAAGCTCCTCTTGTGTAGTAAAGTGCAGCTCAGTTAGGGGTTTGTCTAGTTTAAGGAAGTCGAAGCGGTCGGCGGGATCGGGAATTGCTGATTCAAGGAACGCGGAAATATCGTGGTCAGAACCACCCAGTTCTGGTGGCAAAGTGCGATGTAGTGCCGCAGATAATTCCCCCCAAGGCACGGTGGCGCGCGATGGATCGGTGGCAAGCAGCTGGCCATAGTGGGCGTACTGCAAATTCCAGGTCAGCAGGGGAAAAATGTGTTCGCAGTAGTCAAGCACAAATCCGAATGCGGATAGGGAGTCATCGTCGAAATATAGTGGCGCCTCGGTGTGGAGAGGCACCGAGTATCCGATTTTCGGCAGGTAGGGCACGCCCCGGCGCGAGCCGACCCACAGTTCGGGTTCCGCGCCGCTGGCAATGTATTCGAGTTGGTCGTCAACGGTGACAAATGTGCCGCCGCGGCCTTCCATGAGGAGCACCATGGCGTCGATAAATGCCAGGCCAAAGCCACGAACCAGCACCGGCTTACCGGAGGGAAGGACAGATAAATCCTGGTCAGCGGTGAATCCGGGCGGTACGTACGCTAGTCCTTCGGTGGCAGCTATGGAGGCCAGCGCTGCCGATTCTGGGGATTTCACCATATCTAAATGCCCTTGGGTGAGCACTACGGTGTCGGCATGAATTTTTAAGCCATTGTCTAAATGGACCGTTTGGGAATCATCAAGGCCAAGGGCCAGCGCTTCATGCACGGTGACCTTTCCTAATCTGGCCACAGCTTCCTGAAATGCCCAATCTAAATACAGCGATTGAAGCCGCCTGGACGCAAACGAACGGCCACTAAAATGTTCCAATTCTTCGCCCAAGCCCGCGGCTTTTACCTGTTCGCGGCCTATGCCCAGCACCCATTCGGCAAGACTTGGCCCAGGGATAACAGGGCCAGCCATCTCTACGGAATCGTCGGCAAAAATGGTCACGTCCTGCGCCATCGAGTTCATCCACAGCAGGCCGGATTGTTTGGTGCGCCAGATCCGTCCGCTGCCCGCCGGGTATGGATCAACCACGTGGATGTCGGTGATCGGTGCGCCTTCAGCGGGGATGTTTGCAGCTAGGCGCAGTAATATTCCGGTGGTGCGAGGTCCGCCGCCGACGAAAACGAGTATGAATCCATCGGCGGCGCGTTGCTGGATGAACTCGTTGATTTGTTCAGCAACAGATTTATAGGTGCTAACGAAACTGGTGCGCGCAGCGGCCTCAATAACGAGCTCACGGATGGACAGGTTGTCTTTTTCTGCGCGGGCACGCCATGCTGCAGCAACAGCCAACGGATCCTTGGCATGGCGGACGCGGCCACGGGTGATCGAAATGTTGTCTACATCTGGCTCGGCCGTCAGAAAAATTGCAAGAGTGGAACCAGGGTTAAGGTCCTGCGGTAGCTCCACGAAAAACCAAATACCTCAATCCAGTCCAATATGATGGTCGATATGGCCAATTCCCCATCTGGCGAATCCATGATTGCTCGAGTCGTGCGCCTTTTATCTGTGTTCCCCAAGTACAACCGCCCATTGAGCGTCCGGGAAATTGCAGAGTATGCCTCGCTCCCAGTAACTACTACTCACCGGTTGCTCAAGGAGTTGGAGGCAGAAGATTTAGTAACCCGCATGACCGATGGCGGATGGCAACACGGCACTAGGTTGTGGGAAATTGCCTCCCGAAACTCTCCGGTTCAATCGCTGAGGGATGCTGCGCTTCCTCCGATGGAGGATCTGGTTGCAGGACTTCGAGTCCATGTTTCTTTGGCTATTTTGGACCGCCATGAAGTGCTTTATTTGGAGAGAATTACTCCGGATGATTACACGGTCAACATCACGTCGGTAGCGGGCAGGTTGCCTGCACATGCTACTTCCGCTGGATTGGTGCTTCACGCCTTTGGTTCTCAAGAAGGTCAACGGTTGTTCTTAAGCCGTGGTCATGCGCGTTTTACAGAAACCACTCCCACGGAGATTGAGCAGTTGAAAGAAAAACTCAATCGTGCGCGTCTTGATGGGTTTGTAGCTTCACTGGGAACGATCATCCCGGAATCTACCGGCATTTCAGTGCCTATTTTCGGGCCCAAGAAGCTGGCGATTGCAGCACTCACGGTCATTGTTCCGGTTGGAGATGAAGATCTGGATCTCATTGTCCCGCAAATGAAAATCACCGCCAGAGCGATCCAGCGGCGTACAGGAGTTGTCCCAGAAATGAATTCGAGAGTCTCGCGGCAGACTCGACCATCACCCCTGGGATGAGTACTTATTGATCATCTCGCAGGTTGTTACCTGCGGTTTCTCCACCATCGATAACAAAGCTACTGCCTGTCACAAATGAGGACTCATCGGAAGACAAGTACAAAATGAGGTTTGAGATTTCTTCCACTTGAGCAGCCCTACCCAGTGGGATTTGGCCTAACCCGCGCTTGAGGTTGGCGGTGAGTGGGGTTTCTACGCTGCCAGGGTGTACTGAATTTACTCGGATATTGTATTTTCCAAGGTCCATAGCTGAAGTTTTGGTCAGGCCCTGCACGCCCCACTTCGCGGCAGAATATGCTGCTCGATTTTTGAATCCGGTCACGCCTGCAATTGATGAAATATTAATGATCGATGCCGTGGGATTTTCTTTCAAGGCAGGTAGCGCAGCTTTCATGCCGTAAAACGTGCCGTTGAGATCAATGGCAATTGTCTTGTCCCAATCTGCCACTGTCGCATCCTCAACACTTCCCGAAGAGAAAATTCCGGCGTTGTTTATCAGAATATCAATCTTGCCAAAACGTTCCAGAGCCTTTTGAACAGCTACTTCCCATTCTTCAAAGCTTGTGACATTGAGATGAACGTAGTGAGCTTTTTCTTCGCCAATTTCTTTTACTAGCTCCTGACCCAGCTCATCATTCAGGTCAGTAATCACCACTTTCGCCCCATGTGCTGCTAGAACTCGTGCGTGGGATGCACCCATTCCAGAAGCAGCGCCGGTAATAAACGCTACTTTACCTTCAACTCTTTTAGTCGTGTGTGTCATGAGTCGCAGAATACCCATCAATCCATAAGAAAAGCGCCACCCACCGAACAAGAAACCATTCAATGGAACACTCTGTTCTATTGAATGGTTTCTCTCTTTCAATCCAGCTCCACCCCCTGCATGATCTAAATCACATACTTAATCAAGTGCGAACAGGGGCACATTCAATGAAAGTTTTAAACACTGACAATCTGGCCAACCACTACGACCTCATCGTCGTCGGCTCTGGTGCCGGAGGCCTCACCGCGGCTGCTACTGCAGCTCACGCTGGACTCTCCGTCCTCGTATTGGAAAAAGCTGAACTGCTCGGTGGTACTTCGGCAGTCTCCGGTGGAATGCTGTGGGTCGTCGATAACCACTACGCCCGCGAAGCGGGCTTTGCAGATTCCAAGCAAGCAGGCCGCGAGTACGTCGAAGCGGTTGCCAGGGGGCGCGGGCGTGCAGAGCTTCTCGACGCAGCCCTCCTTCACGGCTCTGACATGCTGGAATTCATCGAAGATGAGCTGGATGTAAAGTTCCTCTTCCTAGACAACTTCCCTGACTACCGTCAAGACCTTCCCGGCGCGGTCCACGGTGGCCGAACCATTGAGCCTCAGCTGTTCAACTACCGTGAAGCGCTCGGTAAGTTAGCCGATTACGTGCGTACCGATGGCCGGCATCCGTACACGATGCAGGAATATGAAACTTGGGGTGCATTCACCAAGTTCCCGTGGGACGAACTTAATAAGCGCGTGGAGGATGGTTTCGCAGCCAAAGGCCATGCACTGGTTGCAATGCTGATTGCAGCGTGTATCCGCCTCAATGTCACTTTCGCTGTAGATGCGCGCGTCACTAAGTTGCTCGGCGATGCCCAACAGGTAACAGGTATTGAGCTAGAAGAGGGCCACACCATTTCTGCTGGCTCAGTCATGATCGCATCGGGTGGATTTGAATGGGATCGCCAGCTTGCAGATTCATTATTGGCTACTCGCTTGTACACAATGTGTTCCCCACCAACTAATACCGGTGATGGCCTGAAAATGGCTCAGCGCATTGGTGCTGCCACCCGGGGAACCCGCGAAGCATGGTGGGCACCCATGTCGATTACTGGCGGCATGCGCGATGGAGAGCCCATCGGTTCCTTGCTTCGCTTTGAACGCCAAGGCCCTGGTTCCATCATGGTTAATAGGCATGGTCAGCGTTTTGCCAATGAGGCCCAAAACTACAATGATCTGGCGCGTTGCCTGCAGTCATGGGATTCTCCAAACAATCAAACATTGAACACTCCGGCCCATGTGGTCTTTGATCAGTCATACCTTGACCGCTATGGAATTCTAGATCACCGCTCAGGCCAGCCAACCCCTGATTATCTTATCGAGGCCGCAACTCTTGAAGAGCTTGCAGCAAAACTCAACGTTCCAGCCGGCAACCTAACTGCTACCGTTGAGCGCTTTAATCAAATGGCGCTCAAGGGTGTGGATGAAGATTTTGGTCGTGGCGATTCTGAATACGACCGATACTGGGGCGATGCTGACAGCCCGTGGCCAAACCCTTCATTAGGTCCACTACAACAAGGACCTTTCTACGCAATGGAAGTAGTAAACGGCGCATTCGGTACCTGTGGTGGCATCGCCACTGACGGAAACGCCCAGGTCATCGACGTTGATGGTAACCCCATCCCCGGCCTATTTGCCGCTGGCAATGCCTCAGAATCCCCTTACGCATCCGGATACCCCGGAGCGGGAGCAACTCTAGGACCACTCATGACCATGGCGTATCAAGCTGGTCGCACCATCGCCGCGACTGTCCGAGTTCCTGCAGAATCGCACGCTTCATGATCCGGCACGTTCTTATGATCCGGTGGAAAGATTCCTTCACTGATGACATTCGCAGCAAATGGGTCGAAGGCCTTGAAAAACTCGAAGGCAATATCCCTGGTCTCCTGAAACTCATCCACGGTCACGACATCCTAAAAACCAACAATTCCTGGGATCACGTCATCATCGCTGATTTCACATCTACAGAAGCAATCGCCGTGTACAACACACATCCGTTGCACGAAGCGATCAAACCCTACTCTTTGCCAAACGCTGAAGAAATCGCCTACGTCGATTTCGAACTCCCCTGATTTCCTTCAAGAAAAGGACCACATCATGTCTACACACAGCACAACACTTAGTTCAGATCTGGAAGCTAGACGCAGTCCCAAGAAAGCTGCCATGGCGTCTTTCCTTGGCTCCACACTTGAGTACTACGATTTCTTCATTTACGGCACCGCAGCAGCACTCGTCTTCCCTAAGCTCTTCTTCCCGGATGGAAACCCTGCGATCGCTACTATCGCGGCTTTTGCAACATTCGGTGTTGCTTATATCGCTCGTCCTTTAGGTGGTCTCGTCATGGGACACTTCGGTGACCGCTTGGGCCGAAAGAATGTCCTCCTTGTCACCTTGCTCATCATGGGTATCGCTTCACTATCCATCGGTTTGCTGCCCACATATTCGCAGATCGGTATTTGGGCCACTGCTCTCCTCGTCATCGCCCGTCTAGCTCAAGGTTTCTCAGCAGGTGCCGAAGCAGCCGGCGCATCATCTCTTACCTTGGAACACTCGCCGGAAGGTCGACGTGGTTTCTTCAACTCCTTCGTGATGACCGGTTACGCATCCGGAATGGTGTTGTCGACCTTGGTTTTCATCCCTGTTGCTGCTCTCCCTGAAGCACAAATGATGAGCTGGGGCTGGCGAATCCCCTTCCTGCTTTCAGTCGTAGTCCTCATCATTGCCTTCTGGGTCCGAACGAGGCTTGATGAAACTCCAGTCTTTGAAGATGAAGTTGCTGAAGCAGAGGAAGAGAAGAAACTCCCTGCTGGTCGAGTTTTGAAGTACCAGGGTGGCGATGTTTTGCGAGTGCTACTGATGTCCATCTTCTCAGTCATGCAGACCATCTTCACGGTTTTCGGATTGTCCTACGCAACCAGCCACGGTGGCTTCGAACGTTCCTCCATCCTCGCAGTAAACGCCATCGCCATCGGTCTATCTATGGTGATGATGCCGCTAGCCGGACGACTCTCTGACCGCATCGGCCGCAAGCCACTCATGCTGACTGCCATGATCGGCTGTGGATTCACCATCTTCGTCTACTTCTTGGCTCTTGGTACCGGAAACATCCTGCTCGTCTTCGGCGCAAGCTTCCTGTTCATGACCATCCTTTACTCCGGATTCAATGGCGTCTGGACCAGCTTCTTTGCTGAACTCTTCGCAGCGCCAGTGCGCTACACCGGCATGGCCATGGGCAATCAGCTCGGCCTGGTCGTCGCAGGTTTCGGCCCCATGATCGGCGGCATGTTGCTTAACGACGGCACCTACGGCTGGATTCCAGTCGCCGTATTCGGTGCAGGTTGCTCTTTGCTGGCAATCGGCGCAGTGCTCTCTGCACGTGAAACCGCATTCACCGATATCAAACTGCTCGGTGAGCCTTATTTGAAGGCAACAGGCGCATGGCCAACACAGCAAGCAGATCAGCCTGCAATGTCCCAAACCAAAGAACCTGCTCCCAGCTTGTAAACAGAAACTCACCACAAAGAGAGAAGCATTCCCTTGAGTAAGTCCTCTACCTCCATCAAGACGATCACCACCGACCGAACCTGCGATGTCCTTGTCATCGGATCAGGAGCATCAGGCCTTGCCACCGCACTTGCTGCAGCTCATCAGGGACTTGATGTCATTGTCGCTGAAAAAGAAAAGTACTTCGGTGGCACCACAGCAATTTCCGCTGGTTGGGCATGGGTTCCTGGAAACCCGAAAGGTGCTTCCGCATCAGGAGATAGCCGTGAAGAAGTAGAAACCTACCTCAAGGCACTCACACCAGAGCATTACAACGAAGCGGGTGTCAATGCCTTCCTTGATACGGTTCCGGAAGCCATCAGCTTCTTTGAGAACAACACTGAAGTAAATTTCGTCTACCCAGAAAAAGCGCCCGACTACCAAATGGATCTTCCTGGTGCTCGTCTAAGTGGCCGAGCGATCCTTCCCGATGATGCCAATGCACGCATGCTCGGTGATCGACGTAGAGAACTACAGCCCTATTTGAGCAGTTACACCGTCTTCGGTTACATGCCTCAGGTTGGTGCAGACCTCAACCAGGTCCTGCACGCGAACCGTTCCATCAAGTCTTTCCTTTATGTTGCAGCAAAACTCACCCGCACCTGGTTTGATGCAGCAATTCACGGTCAGCCGCTCAAACGAACCAATGGTTCAGCATTAATCACCCGCATGGTGAAATCAGCACTCGACGCTGGAGTTCAGATCTGGACTTCCACACCTGTCGAGTCCCTCATTCAGGAATCTGACGGTTCAGTTTCTGGCGCAGTCCTTGGTGGCGTTCACTCCGGAAAGGTAAAAGCCCGGATGGGTGTTGTGCTGGCAGGTGGAGGATTTACCGGAAACACTTCCCTACGCAGTCAATACTTCCCCCACGATTCCCACGGCACCAACCACATCACCCCAACAGTTGGCCACGATGGATCAAGCGCCGAAATGGCGATACAAGCAGGAGGCCACATCAACGATGACCTCTTCGCACCAGGTTCCTGGGCACCGATTACCGCATTCAAACAGCTTCGCGACGGCCGCCAGCGACTCTTCCCGCACCTTCGACAAATCGGCCTACCCGGCATGATTACCGTCGACCGCACAGGAAAACGATTCGGAAATGAAGCTCTCAGTTACCACGATTTTGGACGTCAGCTTCTCGAGCACGACAAAAACCATGACGATACCTACGCATGGATCATCGCCGACGAAGCTTGCATGCATACCTACGGAATTGGCTACGCAAAACCGTGGCCCATCCCCCGCAAGTACTTCCATGACATCGGATTCCTCCACAAAGCCAATACCCTCCGTGATCTAGCCACCAAAATTGGAGCAGACCCCGCAACTCTTGAAGCCACCGTTAACCGCTTCAATGCCTTTGCGGAAAAGGGAGTTGATGATGACTTTGGTCGAGGTTCCACCGCTTACAACCACTTCCGCGGCGATCCCGACCATAAGCCAAACCCCAACCTCGCAACCCTTGAAAAGGCTCCTTACTATGCAGTAAAGATTCAGATGGGCGATCTTGGATCCTTCGCTGGCATCGATGTTGATGATCACTCAGCGGTCATTGATACAGCAGGAGAACCAATTCGCGGTCTCTACTCTGTCGGTGCCTCTGCAGTCTCGGTATTCGGTGGTGGCTATCCAGGCTATGGCTCGCACATCGGACCAGCCCTTGTGTTTGGCTACCGAATGGGTCGCGACATTGCGAAACTATCTCAAGAGGCATCTACTGTGAAAGCAGAGCCTGCCTAAAGCTCCGAAGGTGCAGTAATCAGGACTTAGTCGCAGTGAAGGTCCTGATATTTGTCTGTTGATGCGACACGGTACTACGCAGCTGGGGACTAGTTGACTGTGAACAACGTGGCCGAGAGCAGCGAATAGGCACACTGACCATAGATTTCTATAAACGCGACGAGACTAGATACTGCGGGTTTGGTTTGCGTTTGCTTCGATTTTCCTCATTGCTGCAGCCTCATTTAAGAATCAGTTCTCTGGCGTGTTTGCGTTGTTGTGAGTACATCAGGTGCCCCCTGCACCAAATTATCTTTCCTATTACACTTCAAGTCAACAACGAGAACGGGCCTCCCACGAGGCATACAAAAGTGCTGACAATAGCGAAACCGAAAACATCATCCTCAGTCCTCAATTGGAAGCTCCAAACCTTCAGCCTCTAGTGTGGCGACCAGAGTCGACACCTCCGATAACAGCTCTTTTGCTCTACTTTTTACTTCACTGTTCCAATCCAGGACCTCGTCATTATCTTCGCTATCAGCAAAACGGACACGACGAATTGTCCACAGTGCCCTATCCCCGAGCTTTTCCGCTTGCTCGGTCCAAGCTGCACCGTCCTCCTCAGCAAGCGCAGCTGCACTACCAATCAGTCCGTGGACGAGATCGCCGGCAAGCTGATCGACGAGCAATGCTGCCTTTAGAGTCGCGCTAGTCTCGGTCTCCTCTGTACTTGGCTCGGTACCATAAGCAAATGCTCCGAAGTACGCCCACTGTCCTCGTCCGGGCGATAACCTTGCGATTGCCGCCTCTACTTTGTCTACTTCAGCAAAGGGCACCTGGTCGCCAGGGAGCTGACGGCGAAGGGACCAAAGTTGAACAATTAAGTCAGCAACCTCAGCTTCGGCAATACTTCTCTCAGATGCAGACTTCTGTTCAAGGTCGGTCATTTGCTTTGCAAGATAGTGAGCTATCCAACGTCCTAAAGTATCGGTCTCGTCCAGCTCAGCCGCCAACAGCTTACCCAGTTTCAATATGGCCTTTGAAGTCGTTCCATCCTGTTCCTGGTCGGTAGGAGAAGACTCTGAAATCGTTGCCATGATCGGCGTTACCTCCTTCATTTTTGTGATCTGGATCCTCAATGTAACGTGTGCGGCGGTCTTCTCGTCTCACCTGTACCTCCACAATAAGCGAGACATCGAGACGTTTCAGCACCATGTCGAGTGCTTCGGTCGTGATCCGAAGCCGATATCCTGATGAGCCGTCTTGTTCGAGGCTATTTCTAAATTCAGCCCAACTCTCAGATGCCAAGATACTGTCTCCACCCTCATTCTCCCAGCGGAGGCCACCTTCTGCTGAGATGATACTGAGCATCTCCACAATGTCTGACGAAGGACGAGGGAGCTCAGGTGCGAGTCCGGTGGCGAGGGAATCGAGTCGATCAATACCACCTTCAGAATACGGTATTGATACCCAACCTCGAAGCTCGAACGGTGGTGAAGAGAATTGAAAGTCTTCGTCATCTAGGTCAGCTGATGGGATTCGAAAGCTCATATAACTATCAGCAGTTTGCAGCGCACGCACAAGCGCCCCTGCGGTCTCGGAGTTGACCAGAGCTGATGCGATATCAATCCTTTGAGTTCGATCATAGTCAGCGGCAGACGCCGATTGCCAGATTGTCACCCATCCGTCAGCTGGTTTGAGGGCAGCCAAGAACTCTGATTCCAGGTTCTGGTTACTTCCTCGCGGTCCGACGGCGGCCAGGGAACCAGGAACGGAACTTCGCTGGTCTGTAATCCATCTCCCGTCATAGCGCGCGATGTCGAAATCAGCAAGCCATTCAACGACGTCCGGCTGTTCTGCGTCGGGTTCCCGGTACGGAATAGCTGTCCGCATAAGTCGTCCTGCGATGGTTAGAGCCGCGTGACGTTCTAAATAGTAATCTAGACTTTCAGCTTTGGGTGTCTCCCACTTAAATCCGTAAGTTTCACCATCTTGGTACACACTTGCGGTCCGTCTAGGGTCCTCTAAATGCTTACCTTTGTTTCTAAAACCCCATTCATCGAGGATGAGAACGCTAGTTGCATTGAGCACTTCTTGGTGAGTGATGTCAAATGCTTTCGTCAGTTTTCCGAGGACGTAATCGTCGAAGTCAAAATCGAATCGGTATTCCGCTTTCGGCGCCCCATGCATCATTGGACGGGGATGGCTGTTGCGACGCCAGTTTTCGAGGATCATAGGTTCTGCAAGTTTAGACTTCCAGTCGGTCCCCACAGATCTGCCAGCCAAGCGGCCTGTCAGTTCCGCAATCGACGCGCAATGACTTTGGATCATTGCGTGGTCCGGATAACGGTCGCTTAGTTCGATCACTGCGGAGAAGAGTGAATCGATTGCCGAGGGATCGTCGCGTGCTACTCGCTCGACAGCGACCAGGAACCACTCTGCTGCGCTCATCTCATAAAAGAGGAAACGTTCATCTGCGTACCCGGCGGCATCACCTCGCACAACTGCAGAACCGAGTGCATCGAGTACGTCACTGACGCTGAGCTCGATGGCAGTACGCACTGCGTGTGCGGCCTGCCAACGAACTGCTGAGCGCGGGTCACCTAGCGCAGCCCAAATGAAGTTCGCAACAGCGACATTAATTGGATCTGCTGGCATCTGCTCAATAGCTGCCTCGGGACAAACGTTAAGCTCTTCTTCGAAGTAGATGAGCGCTTCATCGAGTATCCTCGCGGCTGTGGGAGAATCTAGGATTTTTGAAGCTCCAGCTGCGAGCATGTAGCAGTTGTCAGCGTTGGTCAACGCTTCCTCAAGATTCAGCTGTTCGAGGGCACGTTGAAGAAGATCAGTCGTGTGTACTTCCAAAAGGTCGGCCGCCGAATGTAAGTTAAAGCTCACCCATTTGTGTTGAACCAGAAAAGCACCATGTCGAGCGACATAGGTACCGACCGCATTCTTCAGCGATTTGACGAACGACTGAGACTTCCGAGGACGCGTTAACGCTTCATTCAGGAGCTTGGCAAACTCGTATTCACTGATACAGTCAGAGCTTGAGGTAGCGTCCAGAATTGGCCCCCACTGGAGCATAGGACGGTTAAAAACCTCTGCGATGAAGAGGTTTTCGCTGTATGTACGAGCATCTTTCTGAAGCCGGATCGCTGCGTCCACATCCCTTGTCTTAGTGAGGTCAAGCTGTGAAATCTGCGTTCTACATTGCTCTATCTGCATATTTCTTTTTGCTTGTTGATCTGGTGTGAGATCGAAAATGGTACTCCGATACTTATTAGAATCCTTGGCACGAGGCGGGTCAGGAAGTAGCGATTGTGTGAACTCGTCATCGAGTGAGCGACCAAATCGTTTTGCAAGATTATTCACAGTAGATAGGGTTTTTGCATTGAGGTCATCGGATGCGTCAAGTTCACGGAGGCTGTCGCTTAACCTGAAGTGGGTTGAGAAGGGCGCCAGAATTATCGTGAGGTCTGGTCGCTGCACAAACAGGGAATCATCCTCATCGAATAGTCCACTGAATTGTGATTCGAGCGTCCCGAAGCGGCGATCCCGCCACTGCCCAAGTATTCTGAAAATGCTGGTGTTCGAGATCAACGTGAGTGCAGCGACGAGTTCGTGTTGATTGAAATTATCATGCACAATCGGTTTGACGGCCTCGCTGAGGCGAGCGATACGCTCGGCGAGAATGAGGGCATCCTGAGGATCAATGCCAGCAGCTGCCCGGGTGAGGGCCACTATTGCATTCCAACGATGGATTGCATCATCGCCCACTCCGGAAGCCACTTTCACTGCTTGGTCAAAGTAACTTTTAGCTTCGTCTGGACTAAAGCGGTATAGGCCCCGTGCTATACGCACTAGCGTCTCGGCTCTGCTTTCGGCTACTTCAGCAGTATTGAACAGCTCATCGTGTGCTGCGTTGGAAAGATCAAGGATCATCAATTCGAAACGGGTGTCGCCACGCAAACCCGAGATCAGATCGAGTGCACCGGCAATCGGAGAATTAGTGGCAATCGCCTGAATTGCTTGATTGCAAGCGACTGTCACTGCCTCATCGGTGAAGGCCACTCCGACTAACGGTAATACTTGTCTAGCAATCCGATTGGAAATCAACCCGACTTCGTCTTGTGAGAGGCTTTTGGGATAGCTCTCGATTACTTCCACTGCGGTTTTCGGGTCGAGGTCACCGCAAGCGTACTTTGCCCAGGTGCTGAGCCAGTTTAGTGCAGGACGCAAATAATGATCTAGATTCTTGTCATTGGACTTTGCGGCATCGTGCCTGCCACGTTTCGGTGGAGCTTCAACGGGGCGGTAGTGACTGACATCGAGTACCTCACCCATGAGTTCTGCGCGTAACGCGATCGCGAAGAGTAGACCCAGTCGGCCTGAACTATACCTGTCGCCAAGCCCTAAAGGCAACGAGGACGGTAGACATCCGCAGAGTCGTTCCGCAGCTACTGATGCATCGACGACCGAGTGACGCACCGCAAGTGCGCAAATCCAGGCAATACCGCGAAACGCGATATCTTCAGCCTTCTGGTGGTCGAAATCTGTGGCTGTGAGAGGAGAATCGAATAGCTTCAGCATTTTCCATAGGTCACCGATGATATGTTCATCCAAGGTCATGCCAACTCGCTGCATCTCGCCAAGAACGCCAAATAGTAGTGAGGGACAGGTGGCGCTCACGATCAAATCCGACACGTCCTTATCCCTCGCAGATGAAATTAGCATCCGAGCGAGCGTTGCACTTGATTCGATGACGAAGTGAGCGGGACTCCAATCTGATAAGTATCGGGCAGCCGAAGCAGGTCCGTCCGTTCGCAGCATGGCTAATGCGATATGTGCCACTTGATCTGGGGCGATGTTCTGTATTTGCGAGTACCGTTCTCTCGGGGCGTGCACCCATGCAGCCATAGTTGATGCTGCTTGCCTGGCTCTGCTCCTGGCTGCACTAACTCCTCCAGTGGTGTGTGCAAGCAACGCTGCCTCAGCGCCGAGTGTTGACCCTGGCCAACTCTCAGGAAGCTCTCGAGACGCTATTAGCTCACCGAGCACTCTAGCATCCATCCATGAACCTGCTAGGTCAGGGTTATCTCTGATAATCGTGAACTGGCGCCCCTTACCCGAACGCCCGGCGCCTGCTCGCATAGAGAGTTGGACGATTGAATCCGAACGATGTAGACGGACTGCTGCACGAAGACCAAACTCCACTCTCAGGTGCTCGACTTGGGTACGCTCGACGTCACTCGTTGACGGCAAGCCGTCGTCCGTTGCGACGAGGTCGAGGAGCTCATCATAAAGTTGAGCGCTCCAGAGAACCTCAGGCAAGGATGACGCAGCGTATGCGGAAGAACTACTCAGTGCTCGTAACTGCGACGCAACCTGGGTCGCTACTTCCCGTGTTGCAGGGTGACTAGTTCGAAAGTATGTTTCGGTCGGCTCATCGAGAAATTGTACGGTTTGCCCATTTAAGATCAGTCCTTGGCCAAGGTCGGATATGAAACTACGCACGCTAGCAACATGCGTGTCAGCAAGTTCCGCGAGCACTTCCAATGGAATACTCGGACACAAGAGAGTCAGTAGTTGTGACACACGTTCAAGTTCTATGCGTGACTTACCGGCATTGTTAAATGCCTTCGCGACTTTCCTCTGCATGAGTAAGTCAAGCGCAGATGTGGCACTCGACAATCCCGAGAGCCGACTAAGCGCATCATAAATCGTCGCAGATTCGAGTAACACCGTTGACATAACACGTGGGTTTCCCGCAGTGCGATCATGAATCTCTGTAATGTCCGAGTCGGTCGCCGACGAATGAATATCTGTAACAAATTTCGTCGACTCTTCAAGAGTGAAAGCCGGTAATTGCACTAAAAACGTGCCAACTGGGGCTTCAAGACGATCGAGACGCTCTGGCCGACAGGTGAGCACGATGTGAATATTCCGGGGAATATCACATTCAAGCCTGAGGAGGTCACGCACGAATGATCTTGAATCCGCATTGTCCTCGGCTGCGATTACAGCATTATCGGCTGCGTCCACCACGATAACCAGCTGGCGTTGGCGTTGTATAAGCATCTCGCTTGCCTGAGCAAGACGGCGAACAAAAGCTTTGGTGTATTCCTCGGGAGCGAGATTACCTGTGTGAATAATAGGAAAGCACAGTCCCAAACCAGCTAGTTCAGTCGCAAGCTGAACAAGCCCATCCCTGTGGCGATGTCTCGGGTGAGCTGGGTTCCGATAGTTACCATTTCCAAAGCAGTCGTAAATGATAACATCGGCACAGTCAGAAAGCAGATCTGGTAGAACGCGAGCGAACGTGCTCTTGCCCACGCCACCTTCCGCAGTTACAATTGTTGAACCTGTAGTCTTGAGAATGTGGTCCGCGAGATCCCTGTACGCATCTCGCTCAATGAAATCTCCTTTGTCGATCAAACACGGCGCAGGAGCAAGATCATCTTCTCGGCATCCAAATGCGGTTAGAATATCTGCTCTCGTAATTGGACCACTTGTCTCAGTGCTTGCACGTGACGCGACGAGGTCAATGAGGGAGGCAGATACGCGAAGATCTACATCAGCAGTGAGCCCACCGACTTCTCGATCAAGTCCTCGCCGGAGTGCGGTAATTCCAGGTTCGCGGCCTAGAAGATCTATCCGCGAACACAGAGACGCCAAAGCATCAGCAGTGAGTTTCGCAGCATCCTGCAATTTGGCAGCCGGCGACCCTTCCTTGGGTGACATTCCAGTCGCCAACTCACGCACAGAATCGATTGCCACTTGAGCTATTGGCTTGTTCGTGACAATAGAGTACCGAATAATAGCATCGGGGTACTGCAGACATAACGCACCGTCAAGTTCAGCGAACTTACTGAAAACCTTGCAAACTTCGCCCAGCGTAAAGTTTTCGTTAGAACGTAGTGTCGAGTGTTTAAATTGCCGAACTTCCAGAGATGTGAAGTTCCCCTCTGTGGGGCCATAAAACTCGGTGAGGTCTATAATTTCAGATCCATCCGGTTCTTCGCGAGAAGAAGTTGAATCAGCTCCCTCCACAGTCACCTGTTGGAGTCTAGACGCAGGACTCAAGAGCTGTAGAAGCTGAGCTGCACCCCAAGTGTAGTGGAATCTATCACCATCACGTGAGGCTCTCACTCGCTCTGAAGCAGTGGATCTGCCCCGCTGAGTTGACTCCTCCTGCATCGCAGCCATACCTCAGCACCTCGTATAAAACTGACGGTCCCAGCCTCGGCTCACAAAACGGTGGCTCCCATCAGATATCGGCAACTCCATTTGGCTATTATCTCCTATGGGCGGCTTGGTCTCCTATGATTAACTAACAATATCAATTGTTCTTCATATTTTCCCCTCGGCCTCAATCGACAGCACCAACCACAAGAGGTTCCATAAGACGAAGGGATTTAGCTCCAGTGAGTTCCATAGTATGAGGAAGAGCGTCAAGATGAGGCCATGTACTGCCAATTAATTCCATAGGCCACGCCTAGATATTATCCTTTTAAGCTAAATATCACGAGAGCAGTCACGAGCCAATACTGCACGTAATTTGGTATGTTTTCCCACAGATTTGTTACCCGTTTCCATCGATACTTCTACATCAAAAAAATGAAAAACCGGAGATCACAGTCTCTTTCGAGTTTGTGATCTCCGGCCTGTGCAGTTCGAGAACCGCTCTTGGTGCCCGGGGGGGGACTTGAACCCCCACGTCCTTGCGAACACTGGCACCTGAAGCCAGCGCGTCTGCCAATTCCGCCACCCGGGCAGGGTGTCTTTTGCGACTTGTTAAAGATAGCACGCACCTGGCATGGAATACCAAATCGGCAGCTAAATAGCGGTTTCCTGAATGGCAACAAAGTTGTAAATTTATGCATCCCGGTGGTTTGGCCTATAACTCTGGCGCCGTTCACCTCTATAATGACGCTATCGTGCGCTTTGGTTTAGACCGTGTGAAGGTTTTTCTAAATGAAATTTCAGTCACAGGGAGGGACAAAGCCATGCCCTTAGGCGTTTTCTAGGAGAAGACACTTATGGAACACCCAACTTATTTAGAAAAGGAGGTCGCAAAGTTATGGCTACTTCGAATCGGATAGCTAATGCTATGAACAGTTTGGCCAAGCTGGACAGTTCTATGCAGCGCGGCCTTGATAATGCGTTGGCGTTTGTTTTCCGTGGTCGCGTTGTTCCGGCTGAGCTTGAGGAGCTTTTGAAGCAAGAGGCTGAGGACAATGTGGTTCATACTGAGTTTGGCTATGTTGAGGCGCCGAATGTTTTTAAGGTTTCGGTGAGCCCGAACGATTTTAGTAATCTTGTCGATCGTTTTCCTGATCAGCCGGCTCGTTTTGGTGATCAAATGATGAGGTTCTGCAGGAACAGTGGCTGGACGTTGGTTGGTCCGGTGATTGTGTTGATTGAAGAGGATTCTTCGTTGCACACGGGCCAGTTGAAGTCGGTTTCGGAGAAGGATCCGGATCCGGAGTTAAGTAGCGGTTATCTGCCTTTGGAAGGCGACGGCATCCTGCCTGTCGCAGAAAGTGAGTCTAAGAACGTGTCTGACAGTTCCCCTTACACTGGTACGGAGTTTTTGCCGGCGCAATCAGCGGATCGCCCTTTGGTTCAGGGTGTGCCGCAGTCTCAGGTTGATGCGAGTCGACAGAGTGCGTTGAAGCCTGCGGGACCTACGGTGACTTTGCTGCTGCAGGATGGTTCGAGCCGGACTTATTTGGTTCGGGAGGGTTCGAACATCATTGGTCGTAGTAATGATGCGGATCTGCGTTTGCCGGATACTGGTGTGTCTCGTCAGCATGTGGAGATCACGTGGGATGGCCGGGATGCCATTTTGGTTGATTTGAAGTCGACTAATGGCACGACGGTGAATGACACTCCTGTGGATAATTGGTTGTTGGCTGATGGTGATGTCATTACGGTGGGTCATTCCAATATCGAAGTTCGTATTGTTAGTCCCTAGAGGGAGAGGTTGATCAATGGATTCTCTGGTCCTTCTTGGGCTTCGCATCGCTTTGCTTGTGGTGTTGTGGTTTTTCGTTTTGATGGCGCTGCGCGCTATGAGGGCGGATTTGAAAGTGACGGGTCAAGCGTCGACAAGCAGCTCGTCCGTCGCGGCACCGCAGGGCCTTGCTCGGGCTTTTAATCGCTCCAGCCCGCCTCGTCTTTTGACGGTGGTCGAGGGCCCGTTGGCGGGCTCCTCGATTGAGGTGTCGGAGGATATGACGATGGGCCGTAGCCCTGAGTGCACGTTTGTGGTGGGCGATGATTACGCCTCCGGCATGCATGCGCGGGTGTTTAAGCGTGGTTCGGAGTGGTTTGTGGAGGATCTGGATTCGCGCAACGGCACTTTTGTCGGTGGTACGCGCATTGATCAGCCTGAGCAGATTGCGGTGGGCACGGATATCCGTATTGGTCGTACAACAGTGAGGCTTGTTCCCTGATGTTGAAACTTAAATATGCGGTGGCATCTGACCGAGGGTTAGTGCGCGGGAACAATGAGGATTCCGCTTACGCTGGCCCGCATTTGTTGGCGCTGGCTGATGGTATGGGCGGCCATGCTGCTGGTGAGATCGCTTCCCAAACCATGATCAACCATTTGCGTGCGCTTGATGTTGATCCTGGTGATAACGATATGTTGGCGCTGGTGGGCATGGTGGCAGGCGAAGCCAACGCGGCGATTGCTGAGGGCATCGCCGAGGACCCGGCGCGCGACGGCATGGGCACCACGTTGACGGCGTTCATGTTTAACGGGCGTGACCTGGCAATGTGCCACGTCGGTGATAGTCGCGGTTATGTGCTTCGCGACGATAAGTTGGTACAGGTTACAGTCGACGATACTTTTGTGCAGTCGTTGGTCGCTGAGGGCAAGCTTGATCCAGAAGATGTTTCAACTCACCCTCAGCGTTCTTTGATTCTGAAGGCTTATACCGGCCATCCTGTGGAGCCCACTCTGGAGCAATTCCCGGCCTTGCCTGGGGATCGTTTGTTGTTGTGCTCTGATGGTCTATCAGATCCGGTTACACACTCCACGATTGAAGAAACAGTGCGTGTAGGCACCCCGCAGGATGCGTCCACCAAGTTGGTGGAGTTGGCGCTGCGTTCTGGCGGTCCGGACAATGTGACGGTCATTGTGGCCGATGTTGTAGAAGTCACCGAGGCGGAAGCAGCAGCGGAAGCATCAGTGCCTGTCACGGCTGGTGCGCTCAATGGTGAGCAGCCTGAGGATCCGCGGCCTGATACCGCTGCGGGACGCGCTGCGGCGATCACACGGCGAGCTCAAGTGATTGATCCGGCACCAAAGATATCTGATGCTGGAACGGAGGATATTCCCACAATTGAGGAGCCACCAGAGAAAAGTTCCAGCAAACTTGCGGTATTGATCGTAGCCCTGGTCATCCTCATCGGTGTAGTTGCCGCAGGATGGTGGGGCTACTCCCGTATTGACAGCACTTTTTACGTCGCGGTCAATGATGAGGAAGCCATCACCGTGGAACACGGTGTGGATTACCGCATCTTTGGCAAGGATTTACATTCGCAATTCCAGGTGGCGTGCCTGAATGAAGCTGGCACCTTGTCACTCAAGGAATCCTGTGAAAACGGTACGTCTTTCAAGTTGGATGATTTACCGGCGTCTGTTCGCGGTAGTGTCGCGGGATTACCGTATGGGTCGTATGACGAAGTCCAGGCGCAAATGCAACGGCTGGCTGCTCAAGCTTTGCCGGTGTGCGTGAACTTAGAAGTAACAACCGGTGGCGATAGAAACGAACCCGGAGTCAATTGTAGGGAGGTCTCATGAACACGCTTGAACGATTAAAGCTTCGTCGCACGGAAATGTGGCTGCTGATACTTGCCACACTCGTTGTGTCGATCATGTTCATCAGCCTCGAGCTGGCCATGGGCAATGAGTTGGGTACTCATATTTTGATGCTGATGGGCGGATATATCGGTATCTTCATCGTCGCGCACCTAGCCATGGCATGGGTGGCGCCGTTTGCTGATCAGATCATGCTGCCTGTGGTGGCGGTGCTCAATGGCATTGGTTTGGTGATGATTTATCGCCTTGATGAGGCCACGGGCTACAGCACGGTCAATAGCCAATTGATGTGGACGGTTGTTGGCGTCACGCTGATGGTGGCTGTGTTGTTGCTGTTGCGTGATTACAAGTCGCTCTCGCGTTATTCCTACCTCCTCGGTGTGGTGGGCATCGTGCTGCTGGCGCTGCCTCTCGTGTGGCCGCAGCCAGGCGGCGTGGAAGCCCGCATCTGGATTTGGCTTGGACCTTTCTCCATCCAGCCAGGTGAGTTCTCCAAGATTTTGCTGCTGCTGTTCTTTGCTCAGCTGCTAGCCACCAAGCGTGCTTTGTTTACTGTTGCGGGCTACCGTTTCCTCGGCATGGATTTCCCTCGTTTGCGTGACCTCGCGCCGATTCTTATGGTGTGGACGTTGGCTATTTTGATCATGGCTGGCGCCAACGACTTCGGTCCTGCACTGCTGCTTTTCACTACCGTTTTGGCCATGGTGTACCTGGCTACCGGCCGTGGTTCCTGGCTGTTGATTGGTGCTGTGTTGGTGGCTGTCGGCGCGTTCGCGGTGTACCAAGTTTCAAGCAAGATTCAGGAACGCGTGCAAAACTTCGTGGATCCCGTGGCCCACTACGACACCACCGGTTACCAGCTGTCCCAGTCCTTGTTTGGCATGAGTTGGGGCGGAATCACCGGCACCGGCATTGGTCAGGGTTACCCCAACATGATCCCTGTCGTGCACTCGGACTTCATTCTCGCAGCCATTGGTGAGGAGCTTGGTCTGATTGGCCTGGCGGCCATCATCGTGCTGTTTGGTGTGTTTGTCACCCGCGGTATGCGCACCGCTACCCTGGCTCGTGACAGCTACGGAAAGCTCGTGGCATCTGGTCTGTCGATGACCATCATGATCCAGATTTTCGTCGTCGTGGCAGGTATTTCTTCACTGATGCCCATGACAGGTTTGACCACTCCGTTTATGTCCCAGGGTGGTTCATCCCTGATGGCTAACTACATTCTGATGGCCATCATCTTGCGTATTTCTGACAGTGCCCGCCGACCTGTCATGTCCAAGCAAGCATCGGAGGTGGCTGCGTGAACCGCTCGATCCGAATCACATCTCTCTTCTCTTTGCTCCTGATCTTGGTGCTCGTGGCAAACCTCACCTGGATTCAGGCTTTTAGGGACGATGATCTTGCGCAAAATCCACTGAACGCGCGCGGTTTCTTGGAGGCTAAGTCCACTCCGCGTGGACAGATCTCTACTGGTGGCCAAGTGCTGGCGGAATCCTCTCAGGATGATCAGGGCTACTATCAGCGCAGCTACACTACCAACCCTTCTGCCTACGCGCCTGTGGTTGGTTACCTCTCTGATGTGTATGGCGCAGCCGGCCTGGAATTGGGATACAACTCAATCCTCAACGGCAGCGACTCCTCCCTATTTACCTCCCAATGGCTGGATGTCATTTCTGGCAGCCCTACCCATGGCGCAAACATTGAGCTGACCTTGGATCTCAATGCGCAGCAAACTGCTTATGAACAGCTGAGCCAAAGCGGCTACGAGGGTGCTGTGGTGGCGCTTCGCCCAAGCACTGGTGAGGTGCTGGCCATGGCGTCATCGCCAAGCTATGACCCCAACCAGATCGTGGATCCAGCAACTGCTGAAGATGCCTGGGATGAGTACACCTCCACTGAAGGCGCACCGTTGCTCAACCATGCAACGCAGGAATCACTGCCTCCTGGATCTATTTTCAAGATCATCACTACTGCCGCAGCTTTGGAGAACGGCTACTCCGCTGATTCCACCGTGACTGCAGAAGCAGCAGTGACCCTGCCTGGCACCAACACCACCTTGACCAACTACGGCGGTCAGACATGTGCAGGCGGTGGCACCACTACCCTGCTCACCGCTTTCCAGCTCTCCTGCAACACTGCGTTTGTGGAGACCGGCATTGATGTTGGCGCGGATGCTCTGCGCGCGTCTGCCGAGGACTTCGGAGTGGGACAAACCTACAGCTTGGGACTGGACAACGTTCCCGGTGGCTTGGGTGAGATCCCCGACGATGCAGCCCTTGGACAATCCAGCATTGGCCAGCGCGACGTGCAAATGAACGTGCTACAGGCCGCTGTCATGGCAGGAACCGTATCAAACGGTGGCGTGCGCATGGAACCATATTTGGTCTCCCGCGTCACCGGTCAGGACCTGAGCGAACTGAGCACCCACAAGCCAAAATCTGCCGGTGGAATTGAGCCTGAAATTGCGGAGCAGCTGAAAACTTTCATGGAAGCTTCAGAGCGCAACACCTCAGGCTACGCCGGAATTCAGATTGCATCCAAGACTGGTACTGCAGAGCATGGTGATGAAAACACACCACCACACACCTGGTACGTGGCATTCAACAACGACATTGCTGTTGCTGTGTTGGTGAAAGACGGCGGTGGATTTGGCACCAGTGCAACTGGTGGTCAGGTCGCAGCCCCAATTGGCCGAGCTGTGCTTCAGGCAGCCGGAGGATTTTAAAATATGAGTCAAGAAGACATCACTGGAAAAGATCGACTCCAAGAACTCATCGGTGCTGATTATCGTCTGCAGTGGATCATCGGACACGGTGGCATGTCCACCGTGTGGCTCGCAGATGATGTGGTCAATGATCGCGAAGTAGCCATCAAGGTACTGCGCCCGGAATTTTCCGACAACCAGGAGTTCTTGAGCCGTTTCCGCAATGAAGCGCAAGCGGCTGAGAATATCGATTCTGAACACGTGGTGGCCACCTATGACTACCGTGAGGTTCCAGACCCTGCTGGGCATACTTTCTGCTTCATCGTCATGGAATTTGTCCGCGGTGAATCGCTTGCGGATCTTCTAGAGCGCGAAGGCAGCCTGCCGGAAGATTTGGCTCTTGATGTGATGGAGCAGGCCGCGCATGGTTTGTCGGTGATTCACCGGATGAACATGGTGCACCGCGATATCAAGCCGGGCAACATGCTGATCACAGCCAATGGCATTGTGAAGATCACGGACTTTGGTATCGCTAAGGCTGCCGCTGCTGTGCCTTTGACCCGCACCGGCATGGTGGTGGGTACTGCTCAATATGTTTCACCTGAGCAAGCCCAGGGCAAGGAAGTCACCGCGGCTTCTGATATTTATTCTCTCGGTGTGGTCGGCTATGAGATGATGGCTGGCCGCCGCCCGTTCACTGGAGATTCTTCGGTGTCTGTGGCGATCGCGCACATCAACCAAGCTCCGCCGCAGATGCCCACCAGCATTTCGGCACAGACTCGCGAGTTGATTGGCATTGCGTTGCGCAAGGATCCGGGTCGCCGTTTCCCTGATGGAAATGAAATGGCGCTAGCTGTTTCTGCTGTGCGCCTTGGCAAGCGCCCGCCTCAACCGCGCACGAGCGCGATGATGGCGCAGGCGGAGGCGCCGTCGCCAAGCGAATCAACGGCGATGCTGGGCAGGGTGGCCCGGCCTGCAACAATCACCCAAGAAGTGGCCCCGAAACGCGGTTCCGGCATTGGCATTGGTCTGTTCATCGCAGCTTTGCTGGCCGTGATTATTGGCGCGGTGATCTATGCGGGCACCACCGGAATTTTGTTCAACGACACTCCGGAAGAAACCACCACACCTGAAACCATTACGGAAACCTACACCCCAACCGTGGAGGAAACCACCTCTCAGTGGGTACCGCCAACGCCTCCAACTCGGTCAACTTTCACCGAACCTGAAACAACTTCACACCGTCCGACGACAAGTGAAGAGAGCACCTCCGAGGAACCAACCACGGAAGCTCCAACAAGTAGCCGAACTGTGCCTCAAATCCCTACCTCTACACCTAGGACGAGTGCTAGCGTTCCAGTTGAGACTAATGCACCGGCTGATGATTTAATCGACGCCGTAAATGGCCTATTGGATGTAGGAGGAGCGCAGTGATCTTCGTGATCGCTGATCGCTATGAACTGGGTGCCGTCATCGGCTCCGGTGGCATGAGCGAGGTGTTCGCGGCCACCGACACGCTCATTGGTCGGGAGGTCGCGGTAAAGATGCTGCGCATCGACCTTGCCAAAGATCCCAATTTCCGGGAACGTTTCCGCAGGGAAGCCCAAAACTCCGGAAGGTTGAGCCACTCTTCAATCGTCGCTGTTTTTGACACCGGCGAAGTAGACAAAGACGGCACCTCTGTTCCCTACATTGTGATGGAACGTGTGCGGGGCCGAAACCTGCGCGAAGTTGTCACCGAAGACGGCGTATTCACCCCAGTTGAGGCAGCCAACATCCTCATCCCTGTGTGTGAAGCGCTGCAGGCATCCCATGACGCCGGCATTATTCACCGCGATGTGAAACCCGCCAACATCATGATCACCAACACCGGTGGCGTGAAAGTCATGGACTTTGGCATCGCCCGCGCGGTCAACGATTCCACCTCCGCCATGACTCAGACCTCCGCGGTCATCGGCACCGCCCAGTATCTCTCCCCCGAGCAGGCTCGTGGCAAGCCCGCCGATGCGCGTTCCGATATTTACGCCACTGGCTGCGTCATGTACGAATTGGTCACCGGTAAGCCACCTTTTGAAGGCGAGTCCCCTTTCGCCGTGGCCTACCAACACGTCCAGGAAGACCCCACCCCTCCTTCGGATTTCATCGCAGACCTCACCCCGACCTCTGCTGTCAACGTGGATGCCGTGGTACTCACCGCCATGGCAAAACACCCCGCCGACCGCTACCAAACAGCCTCCGAAATGGCCGCTGACCTGGGCCGGGTATCCCGCAATGCAGTCTCCCATGCGGCACGCGCACATGTAGAAACAGAAGAAGAACCAGAAACTCGCTTCTCGACGCGCACCTCCACCCAAGTGGCCCCCGCCGCAGGCGTGGCTGCGGCAGGAGCTGGGTCAGGGTCTGGATCAGGGTCTGGATCAGGGTCTGATTCGCGCAAACGTGGCTCCAGGGGCCTCACCGCCCTGGCCATCGTGTTATCCCTAGGTGTCGTCGGCGTTGCCGGTGCCTTCACCTACGACTACTTTGCCAACAGCTCCTCCACCGCAACCAGCGCAATCCCCAACGTTGAAGGACTCCCGCAGCAAGAAGCTCTGACAGAACTTCAAGCCGCAGGATTTGTGGTCAGCATCGTCGAAGAAGCCAGCGCCGACGTCGCCGAAGGCCTTGTCATCCGAGCAAACCCAAACGTTGGGTCCGAAATCCGCCAAGGTGCCACCGTCACCATCACCGTGTCCACCGGCCGAGAAATGATCAACATCCCAGACGTCTCCGGCATGACACTCGAGGACGCGGCCCGAACTCTCGAAGAGGTGGGCCTCGTGCTCAACCAAAACGTTCGGGAAGAAAACTCCGACGACGTCGAATCCGGCCTCGTCATTGACCAAAACCCCGAAGCCGGACAAGAAGTAGTCGTGGGCTCCTCAGTGTCCCTGACCATGTCCTCAGGTGCCGAAAGCATCCGAGTACCCAACCTCACCGGCATGAACTGGTCACAGGCAGAACAAAACCTCATCTCCATGGGATTCAATCCCACCGCCACCTATCTAGACAGCCAACAACCAGAAGGCGAAGTATTTTCAGTTTCAAGCCAAGGAACTGAGCTTCCCAAGGGTTCATCCATCACCGTGGAAGTCTCCAACGGCATGCTCATCGAAGCCCCTGATCTAGCCCGCATGTCCACAGAGCAAGCAATCAGTGCCCTCCGCGCCGCCGGTTGGACCGCCCCAGATCAATCCCTGATCGTCGGCGAACCAGTCCACACCGCAGCACTCGTGGACCAAGGCAAGATCGGATACCAATCCCCAACACCTGCGACGCTCTTCCGCAAAGATGCCCAAGTTCAAGTGCGACTCTTCGAATTCGATCTCGCCGCACTCGTGCAATAGCTGACAAGGTAACCGTCAAGGTAGCTGGTCTGGCAACTGATACGTTAAGCTCAAACAAGATAAGTACCAGTTGCTGGGGTTTTCCAAACAATAAATTATGAAGGTGTGAACAATGCCAAAGGCAAGAGTAACTAAAAACGAGACCGCTCCGGTTTCAAGCAACCCAAGCGCAAACCGCACCCCGGTTAAGATCAATTCCGCCGGAACCCCAATGTGGTACAAGGTGATCATGTTTGCCTTCATGATCGTCGGCCTAGCCTGGTTGATCATTAACTACCTCGTGGGCCCACAGATCCCATTCATGGCTGATCTTGGTGCATGGAACTATGGCATCGGCTTCGGTCTGATGATCATCGGCCTACTCATGACCATGGGTTGGCGTTAATCCTTCAAAAAAGTGACTGCCGCAGCACAGCGTTGATTCGTTGTGCTGCGGCAGTTGTTTTGTGCGGGCGGATCCAGATTTAGCCCCTCATGGGCACTCTCGTTTGGCAGTTCGGGGCACTCAAAAAGGTAAAACCAGACTAGCGTGCCCAAGAACTGAACTTTTGCCAGCCGTGGGCACTCCTGTTCGGTTTGAGAACCGAGAAACCAGACAGGCATGCCCATGTGGACTGAAGACACGACATTTGGGCACGCCAGTCTGGTTCCCCCAAAATCAGTCCACATTCAGCTCCGAATCCCAAAAATCATGCCCTCCCAGAATCGCTTCTAAGAGCTCATCAGACGCCAATCAATGCAAACACCCATTCTAAAAACTCGACCCCTTAAATCTCCAATGAGAGGTCGTCGAAGTTTTCCAGCTGTAGCCCTTCAGAGAGCATCTTCATGTAGTTTTCTTTGCGGACTGCATCGATCTGAGTGTTGGTGGTGTTGTATTTCCAGTACCCAAACACGGCCACTGCATCTTTTTCCAATCCCACCTGCTTGCGGAAGTGCCTGCGGATGGATTTCATTTCATCTCGCTCGCCGGCTGCCCACACCACGTAAGTTTCTGGGTTTTCCAGGTCATATGCCTGTTGGGCAAGTGGCTGAACAGTTGGATCTGATCCCGGCGCGAGCAGGTTCAGTTCCAGTCCGTCGATGCTGGGTAGTTCATCGAAGGCTGCGGGATCGTCAGTGACACCCCATCCTTTGCCACGAAGACCTGTTGGCCATTGATCCAAAATAGCGGCGAGAGCGGGGATGGCGGTGTCATCAAGGAAGAGTGCTGCTTGTTCGCCTTCGGGGATGACAAAGTGTGGGCGGGGTCCGGTGAGCACGAGGGTGTCGTTGATTTTTACGGTGTCTGACCAGCGCATCATGGGGCTTTCGTGGTGGTGTTGAACCACATCCACCACGATGCTTTCAGTTGCGGCATCAAAGGATCGGACGGTGTAGACGCGGGTGGCGTCGTCGAATTCTTCGCTGAGGTAAAGCCTGATTGCCACGTTGGCTTCTGCCCACACTGGGTTGTTTGCTGATCCTGGAACAAAAGCTGTGAATCGCAGAAGTGAGGGTGATGGGCGGTCAAGGGCAGTGATGGTGGCGACGATTTCAGAGATGTCGCGGTCGTGGGAGTTTTCGCGCAGTAGGTTGTCGGTTTCTTTCATGAGTTTCTCCTGTCTGTGGGCACGATGAGTGGTCGGCCGTTGTTGGGGTCTTTGAGGATGAGTGCGTCGAGGTCAAAAACTTCTTTGAGCAGCGCTTTAGTGAGTATTTCTTCGGGTTTTCCTTGGTCGATGGTGGTGCCGTCCCGCATGGCGATGATGTGGGTGGCATACCGTGCAGCCATGTTCAGATCGTGTAGAACAATGGCCAGGGTGCGACCACGTTGGTGCAGGTCGGAGCATAAATCGAGGACGGATATTTGGTGGGCTACGTCGAGGAACGTGGTGGGCTCGTCGAGAAGCAAAATGTCTGTTTCCTGAGCGAGCGCCATGGCGATCCACGCCCGTTGGCGCTGGCCGCCTGAAAGTTCCGACACTAAATGCTCAGCATGGGTGTGCATGCCGACTTCCGCCAGCGAGCGCGCCACAATGGCTTCATCGTCTTTTGACCATTGCGACAGCAGATGTTGGTGCGGATACCGCCCGCGGCTGACCAGCTCCGTGACGCTCACCCCATCGGGCGCATATGGGGGTTGCGGAAGCACCCCGATGTGTTTCGCCACATGCTTGGTGCCCATGCTGGAAATATCTCGCCCACCTAGCGTGATCTTCCCCAATTGTGGTTTCAGCAGTCTGCCCAACGCTTTCAAAACGGTTGATTTCCCGCATCCGTTGGGGCCAATGATGATGCTGAGGCCTCTTTCCGGAAGGTCCAGACTGAGCCCTTCTACAATATTTCGCCCGCCGTAACTCAGCGTGAGATCATGCGCTTGCAGCATTTATGCCTCCTTTCGGCTCAAAAGCCACACCAAATACACCCCGCCCAGCAAACTGGTCACCAGGCCAACGGGCGTGTGCAGCTCAATATCAACGTGTTGCGCCAGGTAATCCGCCGCGACTAACAGTCCAGAGCCAATGCTTATCGACGCCGCCACCAGCACTCCATCCTCCCGGGCCAGAGCCCGGGCAATCTGAGGTGCTGCCAGTGCAATAAAAGCGATGGGACCTGCAGCTGCGGTGGCGATCCCCACCAGCAGCACAGCCAACAAAATGGCTATCAAGCGTGTTCTCTCCACTGAAATTCCAAGTGCCCCAGCTGCATCATCACCCATTTCCATCAGGCGTAAACGGCGGACAATAATGCACAGTGCTGGCACAATCACTGCACACGAAATCAGCACCAACAGGGCATGATTCCAGTCGCGCCCGCTCAACGAACCGGCAGACCACAGCTGTACCGTCGAAGCACCCGTAATATCTGCGCGCACCATGAAGAAATCACGAGCAGCACCCAAAAATACACCTGTTCCGATACCAACCAACACCAGACGCAACCCGCCGGTGTTGCTATTTTGTCTGGCCATGAGATAGACAGAAACTGCGGTCGCAAGTCCACCAAGAATGGCTGCCACTCCGGTTAAGACCACACCTGCATCAAAGAAAATAATGCTGATCGCCGCAGCTGTGGCAGCTCCCGTGGTAAATCCAATGATGTCTGGTGAGCCCAGCACTGTTACGTGACACGGACTGAAACAAGCGCCAGATAATCCCAGCGCAGCGCCCACTCCTACCACTGTCAGCACTGGAGGCAAGCGCCGTGATTGCACTGAACGAATATCAGAAGCATCACCCACTCCTGCGATGCAGTGATGGAACCAACAGTCAGACTCAAATGAATAAGAATCACCACCAACGTAACCGCGATGAGCACTACCATCAGTGTCCGGGGACGGAACTGCACAGAAAGCTTTGCAACCCGAATCGTCTGGTTTCTTTTCACAGCGCCGTTTTCTCGATGAAACAGGGCTAAACATCAGCACCTGGAGAACACGCACCCGTTTAAGCCTTGCAGTTGCCTATCTTTCCGATGGCGACAGCGCAGAATGGGCAGCTCATCACGTTGGTTTTTCTGGAGCAAGCAACCTCTCCAAAGCATTTCGCACTCATATGGGGATCTCACCCAATCAGATTCTTACACTTCCAGAACCGCAACATCTTGATCCACCACTGCCCCAACTCGCATCTTTAGAAATTCCAGCAAATGAAACATGGTCTCGGATCAATGGATCTCACATCATGGTGTGGGCTTTTCAAGGAACATCTACCGTTCGAGTAGCTGATAGAGAACTCACTGTTCATCAAGGTGAAGGGTTAATTCTTCCAGCTGGAATGCGCCTGGATCTTCACACTCCTGCGGGCGGACTCATGTTGCCGTTGGGCTACCAATTTTCAGATTCCCATTCAATCAGTGCCCAACATGTGGACATCATTCAGTTTGATTGCTCTATTCAGCAGCTTTTGCAATGCACGATTTCTGCCTACACTCCTTTTCACCCGCACAAAGCGGCCCCGGATCAGTGCTTCTCCCTGCCTTTTCAAAAAAGCTCCACGAAAAACACGGAAAACGCCCCAACTAAAAGTCATAACGATGAGTTAATTTCTTTGGCAGTTGATCTCGCAGTCTCCCGAAAAACTAATGTTTCTGCTATTCGCGGCGGAATTGCGGAAGAGTTTGCACACATCACTGGCATTGCGGTGCAGCGCTGGGGACTTCTGCGAAGAATGACTTTGGCGCGCATTCAATTAAGCAAAGGGCTAAGCCCGGGGGTAGTCGCACGGAACCTCGGATACTCACACTTACCTGCTTTCAACCGTGCTTTCACCGCCACTCATGGTTGCACACCGATGCAGTACCAAGCTGACTGTGCGCGCATCCCTACCCCCTGAGTTATCCACAGGGGTTCGGAGTTATACACATCGATCTGTGGACAAGTGTGTGTTAATCGCTTTTCCTCAAGTTATCCACAGGCTGTGGAAAAAGTTGTGAATGGAACAGTTTTAGACTGACACCGTCAGGTATACCTACCATTTCACGGCCTGTGGATAACTCTGTGAACAGTTTCCACCGGGTTGTGATTTGTTCGAATAGTACAGGTGCTGACGTCAGTGTTTCCAAGCCATCTACGTGTTCGAATAATAAATTGGCTCAATGTATCGGTAAATTACAAAAATGTAACTATCCACAGTGTGGATAACTTTTGTGGATAACTTGAACCGTTGTGGGTTATCCACATTCATCCACAGAACTGTGCACAGGCGTGTGGGAAGCTCGATGTTGTTATGTGTACAAAGAGGAAACTTGGAATTACACATTCTGTGGAAAAGCTAACACGGGGTTAATTCACTCGGTGAATTACAAAATTGTAATTTAGTTCAATTCCTGTCAAACGATAGATACAGAAATACCCTCACCGGATGTCAGATTTTTGACCCCGGTGAGGGCAATGGGCGGAATGTGTCTACACCCGGTCGATTCCTAGGATGACAGCAGCCACAACTACAGCAAAACCAATGAGCACGATAATCCACCGTGTTCTTTGAGTTTTCGCTTTAACCATTGGCCAAGTAATTAAAGCTCCAGTGATCAAACCTCCAAGGTGTCCCCACAGAGAAACATTGGTGGACATCAAGGTATAGGCGATGTTGATGGCGATAAGGATCAAGGGTGCTCGGATATCCGCGCTTCTTAACACAAAAAGCCCCACCAAAATAGCCATCATGGCGTAAATAGCGCCGGAAGCACCTGCTGTCGGTGAATAGGGATCCATCCAGATGACAGCTGCAGACGCACCAATACCGCCTACAAAGTACATCGCAGTGAAAAGCGCAGAACCGAAGTCTCGTTCAATTTCTCTTCCCAGCAACCACAACAACACAAGGTTCAACAGCATGTGCCCGGGGCCAATGTGCAGGAACATTCCTCCGATGGCACGCAGTGGACCAAAGCCACCATCATCCATCAGCGGTGCGTACAGAATCCACGCGTCACCGATACTGGTTGAACCCAGGTTGTCTGTCACTGATCTCGATTGAATGGCCGTTACTGCGTACACAGCGATGATGGCTAAAGAGATCAACGTACTTGCTGGCGCTTGTCGATAAATCCGTTCTACATTCATGAATCCAACAATCTTCAACTGGTCTTTCAACAGGTTTTTGTGGCATAAAAAAATCAGGTCATACCGGCTTGCGGTATAACCTGAAGATTAGTGTACGTAGAGGTGGCTGTTACGCGGTGATCTCTACAGACTCGATGACAACTGCGTCAGCTGGGCGGTGGTAACGATCGGTTGCGGTGGTTGCAATTGCATCCACAACCTTCTGAGACTCAGCGTCAGTGACCTCACCGAAGATGGTGTGAGCGTTGTTCAGGTGAGGGGTTGGGGTCACAGTGATGAAGAATTGGGAACCGTTGGTGCCTGGGCCCGCATTTGCCATTGCCAGCAGGTATGCGCGGTCGAAGCGCAGCTCTGGGTGGAATTCATCAGCGAAGGTGTAGCCAGGGCCGCCACGGCCGGTGCCGGTTGGGTCTCCACCCTGGATCATGAAGCCGTCGATGACGCGGTGGAAGACAGATCCGTTGTAGAACGGACCTTCGCTGTCGCCCTGAGCGTTTGCGGACTGGTAGTCCTTGGTGCCCTGTGCCAGGCCAACGAAGTTAGCGACGGTCTCTGGAGCGTGGTTGCCGAACAGGTCGATGGTGATGTCTCCGCGATTTGTATGCAGAATCGCAGTTGCGGTCTTAGAAGTCATAACGCCCATCATAACTACATCGAGCGAAATGCCAACCACATGTCCCATGCTTTTACTAATGTGGGGTCTTAGAAGAAAGCGACCAATTAAGGAGAGTTGAATATGAGCACGATTGGCAACCTCAAGTTAGTGGTGGATGGCGCACGTAAAGCTTATGGAACTTATGCGGATTACCGTGACCGCAAGGTTTCTGAGACTTATGATGCGTTGTCCCAAGCTGCTGGTGAATATGCACCAAAAGCTGAGCAGGCTGTAGAGACTGCGCGGGAATCAGCGAAGGAATTATATACTGAGTCGCGCGATAAGGCTGGAAATGTCACCAAGGCTGCTCGTGCTCGTCTGGAAAAGGCGCTCGCTGAGGCTGACAAGCAGGGCACTTCTGCGTTGAAGGACGCACGTGAATCGGGCAAGAAATTGAACCGGAAGGCGCGTCGAAAAGCAGACAAGGCCGCTAAGGCAGCCCGCAAGGCGACTGAAAAGAAGGAGTCGCACTGGGTGCGCAATCTGTCGTTGGCGGCGCTAGCGACCTCCGGCATCGTCGCGGTGGCCTACGCGTTTTTGAACAAGACCAAGAAGGAAACCCCAGGCACCCAGCCTCCACGGGTTGAGGTTCAGTTGAAGAAGGCCGTGGAGCAGGATGAGTCTGAGGTTGTGGCTGAGGCTGCTGTGGAGGAGCCAGAGTTGGTGTACTCCACAGAAAGCCCAGAAACCACTGAAGCCCCAGCTGAGGCCACCGAAACCCCAGCAGAAACCACCGAAACCCCAGCAGAAACCACCGAAGAAGAAGCCAAAACCGAAGCTGAACTAGAGGCAGAGCTCGAGGCGGAATTCGAAGCCGAGCTCGAGGCTGAGGCCGATGCGGAGCAGGAAGCGGCAGAAGAGGCGGAAGCTGAGGCCATTCAGGCTGAGTTTGATAAGAAGAATGCACCTCAGCGCACCCAGAGCGAAAAGAAGAAGTAGGTTAACGCTTCAATTCGTGGCTGAGTGAGTCGAGCTCGCCGCCGCCGGACATGGCGAGGGTGAGTTCTTCCAACTCGACTTCTGCGCGGGATTTGTCCATGACCTGCTTGCCTAAGTTGAGCAGGATGAAGTGATCACCGACAAGGTAGGCGTGGTGGGGGTTGTGCGTGATGAAAATGACGCCGATCCCCCGGTCGCGTGCTGCGGCAATAAAGCGCAGCACCATGCCAGATTGTTTCACGCCCAGCGCTGCGGTGGGCTCGTCCAAAATGAGGACGCGCGCGCCGAAGTAGATGGCGCGGGCGATGGCAACAACTTGGCGTTGACCACCTGAAAGGGAGGCCACAGGGACGTCGACATCGCGGAGTTCGATGCCCATTTCGCGGAGTTGTTCGTCGGTGATGCGGCGCATTTCTTCTTGTTTCAGAACGCCAAATCGGCCGGTGAGTTCCTGGCCGAGGAAGAAGTTGCGCCACACACTCATCTGCCCGACCACTGCTAGGTCTTGGTAGACGGTGGCGATTCCGGCGTCGAGGGCGTCGCGGGGGGATCCAAAATTCACTACATCGCCGGCCACGATTACTTCGCCGGAGGTGGCGGGATGCAGGCCGGAGAGAATCTTGATGAGGGTGGATTTTCCGGCGCCGTTGTCACCCAGAACACAGGTGACTTCGCCTGCGCGGACGCTCAAATTGATGTCGTTGAGAGCCTGGAAAGCACCGTATTTTTTGGATACTTCGCGGAGTTGAATGAGGCCTGTCATGATCGCTCCTTGTTGAAACGCTCGAATCGGTGATTGAGCAAAACAGCCAGAAGTAGGGTGCCGCCGAGGAAGAACATGAACCAGTCAGGGTTCCAACCTGCATAAACAATGCCTTGGTTGGTCATTCCAAAGATGAGTGCACCAATCATTGTGCCCACCACCGTACCGCGGCCACCAGTCATGGAGATGCCTCCGATCACCGCAGCGATGATGTAGAGGAACTCATTACCCACGCCTTGACCAGCCTGAATCGAATCAAACAGGAACAGGTTGTGCATGCCCACAAACCAGGCGGCAAAACCAACGAACATGAACAGGCCGATTTTCACGCCACGCACGGGAACGCCGACTGCGCGAGCTGCCTCTTCATCGCCACCGACCGCAAAAATCCAGTTGCCGATGCGCGTCTTAAACAACACAAAAGTGCCGACGATAACAAACAGCAGCCACCAAAAAACAGTGATGCGAATATTCACACCAAAGATGGGAATCGAGCTGGCAAACACCGCACGCGCTGAAGGAAAACCTTCCATATCCGCGATGGTTGGCGTGGCCACAGTACCGGAAATCAGCTTGGTGACCGCCAGATTAATACCCTGCAGCATAAGGAAAGTGGCAAGGGTGATCAGGAAGGATGCAATCTTGGTTTTCACCACCAAAAAGCCGTTGAAAAAGCCGATGGCCAGCGAAATCACCAATGCAATCAGCGCGCCCACCCAGGTGTTCAGCCACAGGTTATAGCTAAACATCGAGGCCGCCAGCGCTGCAGTTGTCACGGCAACGCCGGTGGACAGGTCGAATTCATCAGCGATCATCAGCAGGCCCACGGCAACCGCCATAATGCCAATCGTGGAACTCGCATACAGCACGGTCGCCATCGAATCCCATGACCTAAATGCCGGCGCGACCACCATAAACAGCGTAAAAACAAGCACGGCGCCAAGCAGGCTGGTCAGTTCGGGGCGCTTTAAGGCGCGCTCAACAATGCTTGTCGACGCCTCCCCACTCTTGATTTTTGTCATCGCAGACCCTCCCCAACGGCTTCAGCAATGACATCAACGTTGGTGGCATCCACAATGGCTGGTCCTGTGTACACGGGTCGTCCGCCACCAACAGTGGTGCCGTTTCGGTGCGCCAACCACAGCGAATCCACGGCCATGTAGCCCTGCAGATATGGTTGCTGATCAATGGCGAATTGGATCTTGCCATCACGAATAGCGGTCATGAGCTGTGCGTTTGTATCAAAGGTGGCGATCTTTACTTCTGAGTTCGCAGCGTCTGCCGCATCAGAAATAGCCATTGATACGCCAGCCTGGAGTCCCACAACCCAATCAATGCTGCGGTCTTGAGCAAGTTTTGCCTGCAGGGTGGAGTTCACTGAGGTGAGATCCATGCCGTTGACATACAGGGTTTCTACTTGTTTGCCCAAACCTTCAGACACGCCACCACAGCGAGCTTCCTGGGAGGAGTTGCCCTGTTCATGGATCACACACAAAACTTTTTGTGCGTTTTCCTCGGCAAGGCGCGCTCCTGCGGATGCTCCTGCGACGGATTCATCTTGACCAAAGAATCCTGTCATTCCATAATCTTGGTATTCGTTCATTCCAGCGTTGAGACCAACCACAGGAATGCCCGCATCCACGGCCTTTTGGGCGACCGGTCCTAGTGATTGAGCATTAGGCATGGTCATGGCGATGCCGTCGACGCGTGAATCGATGGCATTTTGCACGAGGTTGGATTGTTCAGGGATTTCCGGATTAGAGGAATAGCGGAGTTCAACGTTGTCTTTTTGGGCGGCGTCTTCAGCACCTTTTCGGACCAAATCCCAAAAAGTATCGCCCGGCGCGCCGTGGCTCACCATCGCAACAACCAACCGAGGCGTATCGACGGTTCCTCCGCCTGATGCCCCATCTGTTGCCCGTGGTGCTCCCCCGGTAGCTGAACAACCCGTGATTAACAGCGCAGCACCAATGAGCGCTGCGGCGAGTCTTGGTAGCTTCATTTACTCAAGTCAACGCAGGTCAGAGGCACAAGTCAAACTTTATTAACGCTTCTTTATTGATTCAGTAGCTTTGCGCTGTGGCTTTATGATTCCTTTTTCCAAGGCGATAATCTGATCTGCTTGATGTGCTTGATCAAGATCGTGAGTCGCAAGAATAATTGTGGTTCCTTGGTTGCGTTGTTGGTTAATGACATCTTCGATAAGACTTGCCGCGTGGGAGTCCACGGCGGCGAGGGGTTCGTCGAGAAGCAATAAGGGCGCCTGTTGCGCTAAACCTTGCGCTATGAGGGCGCGTTGGCGCTGCCCGCTTGATACTTTGCCGAGGGGGCGGTCGGCGAGGCCGGAGATTTCGAGCCGGTCGAGGCAGCTGTCCACGATGTTGCGATCTGCGGCAGTGAGCCGTTGCCAGTTTTTCTTGGCTGACCATCGCCCCATGCTGACTGTTTGTCTGATCGTGATGGGCAAATTATGGGAGACGTGGCTGCGTTGGGGGACGAACGCGATTTCTGACACAAGGTTGTTAATGCTTCCGCTGCGGGGTGCCAGCGTGCCCGCCAAAGTTTCCAACAGTGTGGATTTTCCGGAGCCGTTGCTGCCGATGAGGGCAGTTATTTTTCCGGTTGGGAAGCGTGCCGTGATGTTGTTGAGCGCGATGTGATTGCCGTATGTGCATGTGAGATTTCGGACGCTGAGTTCTGCCATTCCTTAATGATAACGGTTATCATTTTTAAATGAAGTTTTTATTGACGCCCTCATAGTGCCTTTTGACGGTTCATTCATCTCCCGCGCCCTGGTCGCCGGATGCCTGGCCGCAATTTTGTGCTCACTCATTGGAACGTGGGTTATTTTGCGCAGGCTGACCTTTTTCGGCGACGCCATGTCGCACGGCATGCTCCCCAGAGTAGCCACGGCATCACTATTGGGCGGAAATCTCATGTTCGGCGCAGCAATCAGCGCATTAATCATGTCAGCCGGAGTGGTGTGGACCAGCAGAAAATCCAGCCTCTCCCAAGACGTCAGCATTGGCCTGCAATTTATTACCATGCTTTCCCTCGGCGTGGTTATTGTGTCCCACTCCGATTCCCACGCCGTAGACCTCACCAGTTTCCTTTGTGGAGACACTCTTGGCGTGCGACCCTCGGATATATTCATCATCGCCATTGCAACAGTGTTGGGTGGATTGACTATTTTCCTCTTCCACCGACAGTTCACTGCACTCGCTTTCGACGAGCGTAAAGCTCACACCTTGGGACTCAACCCCCGCTTTGCACACCTACTCATGCTGGCACTGATCGCATTAGCTACGGTGGTGTCGTTTCAGGTGGTGGGAACGCTTTTAGTGTTTGGACTTCTCATTGGTCCGCCCGCCACGGCTGCACTTTTAGTGCAAGACAAAGCAAGTATTTCACTGATCATGATCGTCGCGTCGCTTCTTGGATGCGCGGAAATTTACCTCGGACTTTTAATCAGCTGGCACGCAAGCACTGCCGCGGGAGCCACTATCACTTTGTTAAGTGCTGCGATATTTTTTGCCACCTTATTGACAAAGAGTGCCATTAGTAGGTTAAACTTCACCGCGTGATACTGAAAGACATTTTCAATAATGGGGAGCTCTTTGGGGCTTCCTCCGCGAAAAATTTCCGAAAACTACTAGCTGTTCCAGCCGTTGCTGCCTCACTAGCTTTTGGTATCACCGCCTGTTCCGCTGTAGATGACACCCCTGACATTGTGGTCACCACCAACATCCTGGGTGATGTTGTAAGCCACATCGTGGGAGATTCCACAGATGTCCAAGTACTCATGAAACCCAACGCAGATCCACATTCCTTCGGAGTCTCAGTACAAGACGCCGCTGCCATGGAACACGCCGATCTCATCGTGGCCAATGGACTAGGACTGGAAGAGGGCCTTCAATCCAATGTGGACAATGCCAAAAACCAAGGGGTTCCCGTCTTGGAAGTCGGCGAACACATCGATGTCATTGACTACTCCCCCGGCGTTCCAGATCCTCACTTTTGGACAGACCCGGCGCGCATGATCGCCGCCACGGAAGTTATAGAAGCTGAACTGATCAAAGAACTCGATCCTTCCCTGACTGAATCGATCACACAATCAGCCCAGCACTACCGTGAGGAACTTGTTGCCCTTGATGAGGAAGTCACCGAATTGCTCAGCGGCGTGGCCCCAGAAAACCGCAAGCTGGTAACCAATCACAATGTTTTTGGATACCTGGCCAGCCGGTTTAACTACACCGTCATTGGCACCATCATCCCAGGTGGAAGCACATTGGTGGCGCCTTCAGCATCTGACCTCAATGACATCTCCACCGCCATCGAAGACAACAATGTTCCCGCAATCTTCACCGATACCTCAAGCCCACAACGGTTAGCTGAAGTGTTGGCCAGCAACGCTGGCATTGATGCTCAAGTGGTGTCCATTTTCACGGAATCACTCACCGATGCAGATGGTGAAGCACCCACCTACATCAGCATGCAAAAAATCAATGCCGAGCGCATTGCAAGCACTTTGTCCTAAGCGCCGCAACGCTGCGGCACTACCGCAACGCTGCGGTACTACCGCAAAACTGCCCATTTTTACTCAAAGGAGAACCATGAAAAACTCCAAGCTACTTCTCATTGCTGCGGTATCCACCGCATCTATCCTGCTGGCAAGCTGCGGCACTGACAGCTCTGCAGATACTGCAACTGCATCCAGCTCTGCAACAGCAAGCTCCGAGGCACACGATCATGATGGCCACGAAGCCGAAGGCAGCAGCACTGCCGTTGAGGTGTCGTCCCCGCAGGCCCGCATCGTCACCACCTACGACGGTGGCATCATTACCCTCGACGCCAACACCCTGGAAGTTCTGGATGATACCGAACTTGCAGGATTCAACCGCCTCAACAGTGCAGGCGACGGTCGCCATGTCTTTGTCTCCACAGGTGGCGGCTTCCAGCTTTTTGATACTGGCGCATGGACCGAACCACACGGCGACCACACTCACAGCTACACCGCCACCCCAGAACTCACCGACATCACCTACTCCACCGATAAGCCTGGTCACGTGGTAAATCACGCCGGCAAGACCGTGCTGTTCGGCGATGGTGACGGCAAGATCCAGATCTTCGACACCGCTTCCCTCCTCAAGGGCGATGAAGTCGAGCCAGAAATCAAGAACGCCTTAGAACCCCACCACGGTGTGGCAGTCGTCCTCGAAAACGGCGACCTGCTGCACACCCTGGGCGATGAGGATTCCCGCAACGGCGCCGTCGTATTTAACGCAGCTGGTGAAGAAATCGCCCGCAATGAGCAGTGCCCCGGCGTCCACGGTGAAAGCGCTGCACTCGGCGACGCCATCGCAGTCGGCTGTGAAGACGGTGTACTGATCTACAAGGACGGCGAGTTCACCAAGGTCCAGGCACCAGATTCCTACGGCCGTATCGGCAACCAATCAGGCAGCGACATCTCCCCTGTCGTCCTCGGCGATTACAAGGTAGATAAAGACGCCGACTTGGAGCGTCCAGAGCGCGTTTCCCTCACCAACACCGAGACCGGCGAGCTCACCCTCGTGGACCTCGGCACCTCCTACTCATTCCGCTCACTTGGCCGTGGCCCTGCAGGCGAAGCAGTAGTTCTCGGCACTGACGGTGCACTCCACATCATCGACGCCAACACCGGATCCGTCAACAATACCTACCCCGTCATCGACGCCTGGACCGAACCAGAAGTATGGCAAGAAGCACGCCCAACCCTGTTCATCAACAAGGACCGCGCATACGTCTCCGACCCATCAAACAACGAACTCCACGTTGTTGACCTGGCTAACGGCAACATCCTAGCCAGCGCCACCCTGCCAGGAACCCCCAACGAGCTCACCGGAGTGAGCGGCTAAAAAGAAATTGCTTTTCGACGCCTACCTCCACCACTTCAGGCCAGCGTAGCGCGTCCCTCACTCTATAAAACAAGACCCTCAGTGTAGAAACTGAGGGTCTTGTTAATCTATCAACATGTGGTGTGAGGTTTTAAGCTTCTTCGTCGATGACTGACACAGTTACCGAGATGTTGCCTCGTGTGGCATTGGAGTACGGGCAGACCTGGTGCGCGGCATCTGCAAGTTCCTGGGCTTCGGCTAGTGGCAAATGAGGGATAGATACTTCGAGCTCTACTGCAATCTCAAATCCGCCAGCGCCATTTGGGCCAATGCTGACTCGAGCGCCAACCGCGGTGTCTTCAAGAGTGATCTTGCGGCTGCGAGCGACAGAGTGCATGGCAGAGTGGAAACAGGCTGCGTAACCTGCAGCGAACAGCTGTTCCGGATTGGTGCCCTCACCTGATCCGCCCAAAGCCTTCGGTGGCGTCATATCAAATTCAAGCGCACCATCGGTGGTGCGTACTTGGCCCAAACGGCCACTGCCGGTCGAGAGTGCTTCAGTGGTGTACGCGATGGACTCGATCGCCATAGCAGTATTCCTTTCGATATTGGTCGTGAGAGAACACAAAGAATACGCTCGCTACAACTAGTTCGCCTATGAGCGGTTTTCCGTCGTACATTCGACAGCTAGATTTCTTGATTTTGACCACCATTTTGGCCAAACCTTGCTGGCGAATGCACCCAGAACCCCAAAATTACGTGACACCTGGAAACCAGAAAAAGCACACATTTTGCCCTTAGGGATAAGGAACAAAAGTGTGCTTTTCAAAAAACCTAAGCAAACAAAAATCCCGGCCCACCTTAAACAAGATGAACCGGGAAAACTGTGGAGCATAGGAGAATCGAACTCCTGACATCCTGCTTGCAAAGCAGGTGCTCTACCAACTGAGCTAATGCCCCTTTTTTGTTCCTGGTGGGCCTAGCAAGAATCGAACTTGCGACCTCATCGTTATCAGCGATGCGCTCTAACCGACTGAGCTATAGGCCCCTCTAGGAACAATCCCAAACTCTACCGACTAGCGTTGCAACTACCAAATCACGAGCGTAAAGGGGTAATCGGTACGAGGATTCTGTAGCAGCAACACTCATCCTCCTGTGCTGGGAGGATTGAGCATAATCACTCCAAGTCGGATAGGAGGCAACATCTTTCTGCCGCTTCACGGAGAGCTGAGAATGCGGGTTTCGGGTTGCCTGGGCCGTATAACAGTCCGAAATGGGCTTCGCGGTCTCCAGGATCAAAGTTGATGTCGTACATGGTGTAGATGAATATGGGTCCAAAGTTGTCGCCATCTTCGGTCATTTGGAGTGCTTCGACGATCATATCGGATTGCATTTCTATGCCGACTCCACCGTTTCCTTCGCTGGGGGCGCCGTATTCTGTGAGCCAGATTTCTCGCTCTCGATCTCCATAGCTGTGCATGATTGCTTGAATGCGTGGCAGTTGTGCAAAGGTGTTCCAGCTTGAGTTTCCAGATGGCATTTCTGGGTAGGAATATGGGTGGATTCCTATGGCGGTGACATCTTGCAATGCATCGAGGTCATATAGTCCGCGGAGAAAATCCTCAATGGTGACGGAGTATCCTTCGATGCTTGCTGCCGGTGCTAGACCAGCCGCAACGATTTCGGCATCTGGGTCGATTTGCCGGAGCAATGGTGCGGTGGCTGTGAGTAGCTCTGCATAGGATTCTGGTGATGGTTCAGGCCAGAAACGATCTAGGTTGGGTTCGTTCCAGATTTCATATCCTTCTGCTTGATCGTGATAGCGTTTGGCCACTTCTTCGGAAAATCGGGCATATTCTTGTGCGGTTCCGTTTCCAACTTCTCCGACATCATCAATCCAAGATGGTGTGGTGTGGATGAGAAGCAGTGGGCGCAATCCAGCGTCTACTGCAAGTTGCAGCCGCTGGTCTAGGCCATCCCATTCAAAATTTCCACGGCTGGGTTCCACATCACGCCAAATCACGCCAATGCGTATCCAAGCAGCGCCTATGTCAGCCATCTCTTGGACCATGACTTGGAATTCTTCGATAGTCATGTTTTCCCATGACATGGGCCCGGCGATGCCTAGGGAGTCACATCGGTAAAGCCTTTCCACCTGTGTCACCTGTTCATCGTTTTCAAGGCTGACCACCACCGCTCGTCCGATCACTCCAACAATCAGTGTTATAGCTAGAAGAATCAATAAAGTAACCCTCCACGCTCGGTCGCGTGGGTGTAGGAAACCCATCAGTTTAAAACCTCCAGCATACGTTTCCGGGTATGCGCCAGATTGTGATGTGCAACGACTCGTTGCCGAGCAACTTCGATTATTTGAGTAGTTTGTTCTGGGTTTTCAAGGATGCGGCGGATACCGTTCGCTAAGTCCTGTGGATCTGATGGAGTTACAAGTATGCCGGCTCCGTCACGCAGGTATTCGGCTGCACCACCGTGATTTGTTGCTATTACTGGCACTCCGTACGCCATGGCTTCTAGGACACCTAAGGGTCCGGCTTCTGGAGAGGTTGAAGCTGAAATGAGAGCATTCCATTTCTGAAACACATCTTGTTTGTTCACGTGCCCGAGGAAATGCACGCGGCCTTGTAGATCTGGCTGGCGTGCTCGTTCTCGTAGTGCTGCTTCGAAGTCTTCTGATCCGGCGAAAACCTCACCTGCGATATCCACATGAACGTTTGGAAGTAAGGCCACAGCCTCTAGGAGAATGTCATGTCCCTTCCATTTGGTGATCGCAGCCAGGATTCCGATAGTTGGTACCTGGCTGTGCTTAACAGCCACTACTTCCGACGGCACTTCAACACCATTGGGTTGCACCAGCACTGTACCCACAAATGGTCTTACTGATGCTGCTGTCACCTCAGAGACAGCGACCGCCCTGGTTATTGAATGAGCACCTAGTTTGGCTACGACGCGTTGTTTCAGACTGGTGATCGTGTCGTGGACTAGCCAGGAGATAACTGGGCCACCACGCTTTCGACCATGCATTGGAAAAGCTAGCCCCACGGCCGGGAGGGCAAAGGTGGAATTCACAATAATGGTGTCTGCATCGGCAGAAATTTTGCGGATTTCCTTAGCTGAGAAAAACCACAGGAATGGCAATCCCATTACTTGGCGCACTCTTTGCAACCCATGCCCACCACTGAGCCTGGCAATTGGAGCAGTAACGTGCAGCAACGGGGGTAACACTTGCATGGACAGGGGGCCGCAAGGGCTAACCACCGTAACCCGATCTCCTAATGATTTAGCCTGCTCTGCCAGATCAAGGAGCACCCGCTCCGCTCCAGACACCTGTGCTCCAGCGTTGATGAAAACTATATGACGAGAAAGCCGATACTCCTCCATGTTTCCCTTCCGTAACTTGCAAGCAATGCACCGCCACATATTGCATGGCGCCATATCAATAGTGCTAACTCTATATGACACACGTGTCACAAACTGATTCTTTGGAAAATACCCCCATATTTACGCGGTAGAACTTTTTCTACAAAAGAGTGGCATTTGCTGGTAAAATTCCCTGGCTAAGTGACGGGCAATAGCCTCTCATTTCTACTCTTAGAGCAGCGTTTTCATGCTCTAAGAGTAGGCCTTTCCCACCCTTATAACAGACCCTAATGATCCTGAAAAGATAATTAGAATCGTTAGCTCTGTGGCAAGTTTTGATACAGTCCAGGAGATGACCCATGAGCACGGAAGCATTTCCGACAGGTAGTCGGCTAGCGCGCTTTGCTCCAAATATCCGCCCTCTACACCGGCAGGCCATACCCCGCACCGCTAGGCACGTAGCAGCGAAGTACACCCGCTTTTCTAAATTTATACATCGAGTGTTGGATACCGTAGCTATTTTTCTGTCCGCCTGGATTGTCGATATCCCATCGCCGTGGATCACAGCATTGGTGATGGTCATCATTTTGCAGGTTCTTCCAGATTTCTACCGGCATCGGCTTAATCTGTCTCTACTCAACGCGTTACCCACAGTTGTGCCCCGAGCCTTAATTGTTGGGTTCTTCGCATACATTGTGGTCAATCCGCACGTCGATGCGAGGGATTCGTTTGATTTCATTGTGGTCAGCACAATTGGCCTGATAATTTCTTGGGCACTGAGCTTTGCAGCTATTCGTTCCTGGCGGCGCCACGCACCTATTTCTTTGCATCGCACGCTGGTGTTGGGGTCCGCTGATGATTCCGTAGAGATCGTGACAACGTTAAAGGAAAACCCGCAGTTTGGGTTGTCGCCCGTGGCTATCATTGATTTGGAGTCGCAAGCAGCATCGGAAAAATTTCCCGAAGTGGAAACAGACTATTTTTCGGATAACCTCACGGAATTATTGCAACGTCATGAGGCTGATGTTGTAATCGTGGCACCGAATCAGCATTCTGAAGAGTTTCTTCTCAGTGCGTTCCGTGCTTCCCTTCGTGATCCAACTACCTTTTATGTCGTGCCCGCGCTTCCACTTCAGGGGCAAAGACATGACACTGAAGAATTAGGGCTCATCTCGCTTCGGCCTGTGAAGCGTTCGGCTTATCGCTCGGTCTGGTGGCTGTTGAAACGGCCGATTGATGTTACGTTGTCGCTGATAGCGATGCTTTGGTTGTCGCCTTTGATGGCAGTGCTCGCGATACTGGTGAAATTGGATTCTCCACGTAATCCGTTGTTGTTCCGTCAGACTCGTATCGGCTTGGATGGAAAACCTTTTGAGCTACTGAAGTTTCGCACTTTAACGCCAGCGACGGTGAATGAGTCTGATGTGACATGGAATGTATCGCACGATGATCGGTTAACGCCGTTGAATCGCATCATGCGGAAGTTTTCTCTTGATGAGCTTCCTCAGATTTTGAATGTTTTGCGCGGGGATATGACCTTGGTGGGACCTCGTCCGGAACGCCCTCACTTTGTTGAGAAGTTCGGTGCCGATTACCCGATTTACCACGATCGTCACCGCGTGCCGGTTGGTTTGACGGGTTGGGCTGCCATCAATGGTCTGAGGGGCGATACCAACATTAAAACTCGTGCTGAGTATGACAATTGGTACATCGAGCACTGGTCTATTTGGTTGGATGTGAAGATTTTGCTTCTCACTGTGCGTGCTGTTTTGAAGGGCACGGGGGGATGACATCAATCGTCTTTGGGGCTCTTGCGCTGCGTCCACATGGCAGCGGTGTGCAGACTTATCAGCGTGAACTCATCCACGCACTCACCAAAGTTGATGGGCTGCCATCGTTTTCTGCGGTAGTACAAAAGGACAGCGTTGGAGCTCTCCCGTCGGCGGTGAAACCTGTAACGCGGCCGGTAGGTTCTGGTACGCGCCGGGCTGTGGAGGGGCTGCGGCCGGTACCGGCAACGCTGTTCCATTCGCTCGATGTCGATCTGCCGCTTGCGCAAAAGGGTTTGACGGTTTCTACGGTGCATGACATGTCTGCTTTTGATACTCCGTGGGCGATGTCGAAATTCCGGGCCCGCGGTGAGCAGCTGCTGCTTCGCCGGTCTTTGAGGCGTGCGGATGCGATCATCGCGGTGTCACAGTTCACCGCGGAGCGGATTAAGGCGTTGACGGGGCGGGATTCCACGGTTACTCCCCTAGCGCCTGCTGCGTGGACGCATATTCCTGATGAGGCCAGTGTGAATCGGGTGCGGGAAAAGTACAATTTGCCCAAACGTTTTGTGTTTCAATTGGGTACGTTGGAGCCACGTAAGCGCCCTGATGTGGTTAATGATGCGTTGCGGGGCTTGGGCGTGCCGCTGGTGCTTGCTGGTGGGCACACTGATGGGCTGAAACGTCCGGCAGGTTCAATTGGGTTGGGATATGTGGATCGTGAAGATATCCCGGCGTTGTATCGTGCTGCGAGCGTGGTTGCTTATGCGTCTTCTTATGAAGGGTTTGGGCTGCCTCCGGTGGAGGCGATGGCCTGCGGTGCGGTCGTCGTTGCCAGCGCCGTGGGCGGCATTCCGGAGGCGGTAGGATCCGGCGCTTGCGTCGTAAAGCGATTGCGCACGAGCGAGTGGCGGGCGAGCTTGTCTGCGGCGCTTAATGATGCTGCCTTCCGCAGCAGTTTGCTTGACGACGCGACCCTGCAGGTTGCCTCTCTAAATTGGCAAGCCACTGCACGGTCAACTGCGCAGGTCTACGCAGAAATGCTCTAAACGACCGCGTCAACAACCTCGGCCATCTTCTCCCGAAACGCTGCTTCAGAAAAACCCTCCGCCCAGTTCCTTAACGTGGATGTGTTGAAGCGGGAATCGTCAAAGTTTTTCAACACTTCAGCCAGGTTAGCGATGACTTCTTTCTCCCCATCTCCTGAGAAGAGTTCACCACTGATTCCTGGCTTGACTGTGTCTAGTGCGCCACCTTTGCCCAGGGCGATCACCGGGGTACCGCAGGCCATAGCTTCTACCGGCACGATTCCAAAGTCCTCTTCACCCGGCATAAGCAGCGCACGGGCACCGCGGATGAGATCACGCATTTCATCGCCGGGCAGTCGCCCTTTGAACTCCACGTTTGGACCAGCAAAAGCACGCGCACGATCCATATCGCGACCATCACCGACAACGACTAGCCGGACGCCTGCGGCAACCGCAGCAGCCACCCCTAAAGGCACCTGCTTGTACGGAACCAAACGTCCCACAGAGATGAAGTAGTCTCCCTTTTCAATGGCCTCATCGGGGTGAAAAAACTCAGTATCTACTGGTGGATGAACAACCTGAGCCTCTCGGTTCCAATGCTGCTCAATCCTTTTCACCACAGCCGAGGAGTTGCCCACGATGCTTGTCACATGAGGTGCCCATCTAGTTTCATTTGCCCGAGCCCGCGCCGACAACACTGCTAACGCTGCCTTCCCTGCCTTGCTGCGGTTCTCTTCCTGCCGAAAACGCGCATCCCACGCCCACCTGGCTGGTGAATGAACATAAGCCACAGACGGCTTGTTAATGGCTTGGGCTGCACCAACAGCAGCGAGCGCAAATGCATGGTGGCTAACAACAACCGCATCGACGTCGTGAGCCTGCCGCAGGCTTCCCCACTGCATGGCAGGTGGCACCAAGGGGAGCAAGGGCGCATAGGTGCGCTGCCTGATTAATTGGTAGGCCACCTGGAGTGGACTGATATGAAAACTGTCTCGAAGATCCTCTGGAATCAACGATTTCTTAGCAAAAGGTACATGAACGGATGTTTCTGACCAGGTTTTAGTCAACTGCTGGGTGACCTGCTCACTGCCTGCAATGTCCGTCCATCGCTCATGAGCGATTGCTATGCGAGCCATTATTTTCCTCCTTATTGTTAAAAGCCACCATGGTGGGGATTCCCATGCCCGTGAGATGAGCAACTAATTTCTCAATGTCACGGAGTTTCTTGGAACGTTTTTCCACAGTGACAATGGCTAATCCCACCTCATTCGGTGGAACTTCACGCCACCAAGGATCAAACCAATCAGCCTGATAAATACGTCCTGAACCTTCAAGCTCCGAAAGCGATCCCATCTGGCCCAACAGCAAAACAGTCCCGCTGGTGGACAGAGTCTGCACAGCACGCGCCTCCGCAAGAGGACTAATGGAACGAGCAAATGACGCCGTCTCTGTGTCCACGCCGTAGCGATTACGAAGTCCCCGCAACCACATGCGGCCAACTTTTCGTGGGTTGCTGAAATTCCACCAGATAAGTGGCAGCAACGCGATCAAACCAGCAGCCATTCCAACCACAAGTGCTGTATTTAAAGGTTGCGGACGAACTGGCTCCCCATCATTGTCTGTTTGAGACACCTGGACTGGTGGAACAACCTCAGGAATTGACGTCTCAATCTCTCGAGCAATCAGCTGGATTTCCCACTCAAGGTCACTAATATCAGCCAGCGGATCTTCCAACTGACGTGCAGCTATTTGCGCCCGCAACGGTGCAGTAAGCTGCTCCGACTGGGTACTAGCCGCAAACATCGCCGTCTCATGCATTCTGGCACTGCGACGGATAAGAGTCATGACGGTCTCGTCGACAAGCGACCGTGCCTGCGCGACATCCGCACCTTCCGCAGAGATCAAGATGACTCCCTGCACATCCCCTGATTCGGCGCTAATCACCGGATCTGGCACGCCAGTTACCGCGCTTACCTGCTCCACCGTTTCTCGATCTTGAGCCATGGACAAGTACACCGGCTCTGCGCGGGCAACGATCCAATCAGGGATATCCGCATCAGATAACACACCGAGCGACACCGTCGACGTCACCTCGTACACAGGGGGTTCGCCATCTTGGATGAAATACGTTGCACCGCCAGCAAGCACACCAATTAGTAATGCGATCGGCAGCGACCGGATGAAAGCTCCCCACAGCAAACCAAGATCAAGTGGCCGCGGAACAGGGCGCGCCGGGGTTTCAACTTCTCTAATGGTCATCTACTTTCTCACTTTCATTGGTTTTAAGAATTTCAGGGCTTTTCTGCCAAAACACCACCTGTGCTTTGGCGCTAGCTGGGACAGAAGCCCCAACTGCGAGAAGAAACCAAAAGTAAAAATCGAGAGGAAAAATCTCGAGATAGGTGGAAAAGAACCCGGCAACACACGCCGCCAGCGTCATCGCCAAGGCTGCAGCAGTAATCGCTTGTTCAAGTGCGTCGGTGTGCACGCCTATCAAACGAATCAGCACAACTGCCGCGATGATAACCACCACTGCATACAAGACCACGCCGGGTATCCCCAGCTCCAGGCCGATTTTCAGGTACTGATTATCTGGTTGATAGGCAGCTGCAACCGGCGATCCCCAATTGTGGAGACGCTCCGCCGCAGAACCGGTGGTTCCCAGACCTGTACCGAAGGGTTGAACCAGCATTTCCGGCAATCGCTCAGACCAGTGGCCTCCCCGATCTTCCAGGCTGGTTGCAGAAAACAGCGTGCTCACAGCCCCGCCTGGATCCAGAAGCAACGCCAGTGGAAGGAGCATGGCCACGACCGCAGCGAGGACAGCAAGCAGGGCCAAAAGCCTGCGATACAAAACAATTCCCAGAACAATCAGCGCCACCACGAGCCCCACCATGGCTGCGCGCACCACTGAGGACAGCATTGCAGCTAAAAGAAATGGGGAAAGCCACCAATACAGCTTTGATCGGAATCGCCGAGGTTGTGCCATCGCCGCAGCAAAGCCCACTACCAGCACCAACATGAGGAAAAACGCAAAGGGGAAAGGCTGATTGAAAGTACCGAAACTACGCAGCAAGGGTCCTGCGTGACGAATGGCTTCATTCCACTCGTAGCCCAAATCAGCTAATGCCCAACCGCCGATAATTTGTTGCCACAACCCATAAGCTGCAGTGATGGCACCAGTGGACAGGAGCAGCGTGACCAACAGATCTTTATCCGCCCTTGTGAACGGATGACAATAAATCACCACAGCTGGAATGATGTAGAAAAACGCGATCTTAATTGGGAAAGCAGCCTGCTCCCCCAACACCAAAAAAGCTGAAGCACTTCCGACTGCCACTAGGACAAGAGCTGGCCTCAACCAAGGCAACACCGCTACTCTGTCACGTTCCCTAGGAGCAAAAAGCGCACCAGCCACGACAGCCAGAACGGCTGCTTCCTTCCACCAGCTTGCTGTCACAGGCGCAATGAGCAGCAACCCGTGAAAAGGCACCAACGTGGCCACGATGAGCAAACCCCACTGGGGACGCTGCAAAGACACCAAAAATATCAGCCCAGCAAGAAGTAATGCTGTAAGGAAACCGATCATGATAACTCCTCCACTGCTGGCCATGTCCACCGTGGACGCAGGAGGAATTTAGCGAAACGAGCACCGCTCATGTCTTCTCGCATGGCCATGCGCGCAAGCGAAAAAGGATCATCAGCCGGGTGACATCTACCATTGGTAAAACTCCATCCACTGCGATAGCCGGCCTCGCGGGCTAGTTTTCGGACACGAGCATCTTGGTGCCCAAAGGGGTAACACATATCCAAAACTTCGCGGTTTCCCCAGTCGGAGAGCTTTTCACGGGAATGCTGAAGTTCCATAAGCATCGAGACATCATCAAGCTTGGGTAGTGATGGATGCGTGGCTGTGTGTCCGCACAATTGCGCACCAGAGTCCACGGCCTCCAAAACTTCATCTAATGTCATGGTGCGATCGGCGGGTTCCCACCAATCGGGAAAAACACCAAGCCGGTCAACTACTGGAAGAAGAGACCACGGGATCGACTCCTCCGAAAGGTAAGGCATCGCCCGAAGATGAACACCCCGCAGGGCATCGTCGAAAAGCAATGCGGCCTTGCCGGACACTGAGGCGCGGGATAGCAGTGCCTCGACAAGCGAACTCAGCGGTATGAATTCAAATCCGAGCCTGCGGGCGAGGTTTATCTGCGCGCGGAAGGTGGATTCGCGGACGGCGTAAGGATAGATGGAGGCGGAATCGTCGATGATGTCGTGATAGGCCAACACCACACCGGACTCGGTGAGTCTGTGTTGGAGGAATTCACTAATGGTCATCGGCTGGCTCCGTCTCTGTACCGAAACGGTTGCGGATTAGATCCACGACCACCGCGCTGGTTTTACGCTCAGCCACACCCCACACAGCCACAAACACCACGAGTGAACCGACGACTTCCAGCACCCAATTAATATCAATGAGCTGCGTAAATAGGAATACCACCACACCGACGATGATGATCATGCGGATGAAAATTGTCCACGGAATAAGCTGAGCTACCTTCAGACTCCACTGCAAAACCAGAAGCATCGCCACCAACATCGCGGATTCAGTAATCACCGTGGCCAAAGCCGCACCAACAATTGACTGGAGCGGAATCAAAATGAGGTTGAGCACCACATTGAGTATCAGACCGGCCGCCGCGATAATCGGAAACACCCGCAGTTTCTTCGCCGCAATTAACGACGACACCACTGCATACGTCACGCCCGAAAAACCCGCGCCCACAACAAGCAGAATGGCTGCCAGTGATGCACTTTCAAACTCAACGCCATACAGCAACGTAATCACCGCTTGTGCACTTGGAATGAACACCACCACAGCTACACCGGCAAGCAACGCCGCAATGAGAACGGCCTGCCGGAACCGCGCACGAAAAACTTCCGGTTTACCAGGCCACGCGGTGATCAACACGGTTGTAAACGGAATGGCCAACGCACTCACAGCCAATCCCAGCAAGTCCGAAAACTTATACCCGACTGCATATTTACCGACTGCATCAAACGTATCCATCCATTGCAACATGAGAATGTCGATGCGTTCCAGGAGATGCAGCAGTGCAAACCCCACTGAAAGTGGAATCGCCTCCCGCAACATCTCACCCCAGTACGCAGTAGGTTCCCGAAACGACGGCCGGAATTCCCGGTCCAACAACTTCGGTACACCAAACGCTCTGCCTGCAAAAACGATCACTTCACGCACAACCGCAGGCAGAATAAACATCAAGAGCATCGGCGAAAATAGCGACACCACAACAATGAGAAGAAACTGCACGGCCTGCCCAGCAATATCGCACAACGCCACATACGTAAGCTTCAAACGGCTTTGATAAAGCACAAACAACGCATTGGCAGGAGTCGCGATCAACACAGTTGTGCCCGCCAACATCGTTGCAGCCATCACCACCGGATCCAAACCAATAGCCCAGGCGTAACCCACCGCTATGGCAAATCCGACGACACCTAAAACCGCGCGCAAAACAAAGAAAGAGCCCGCAATTTTCGACGCCTCGGCCCGGTCATTTGAGGTCAAGCGCGCCAGCACGACGCGCCCAACCCCCAAATCCGTGACGATCTCAAGCATGCCCAACAAAGCGAAAACGAAAGAGTACCGGCCCCAATCATCGCCAGTCAGCGAACGGGCAATGATGACGCTTCCTGCCCAACCAAAGCCTGCCGAAATCAACCGCCCACCAATCATTGCGACGCTGCTGCTGAATAATCGGCGGGATTCACTTTGAGCCGGAGCGGTCATCATTTCCTCTCCCTCCACTCCTGAACTTTGTGGTACACCAGCTCTGAAGTACCACGAATAAGCCTCTCAATGGGGAGCCAGAACCACGCCGTCTTCGCAGGTGCAGCGATCACGGTGCCCACCTGATAAGTGCTAGTTTCCCAGGCTTGCTTATAGTCGCTTTCGCCAATCATGTGGTCCATCACAGTGATCCCGGCAGCATCACTATCGTTGACTGATCGCTCAATGAGCTGGTGTCCCACAGATAAGTTGCGCTGAATAGGATCGAAACGAGTCAGCCATGATTCCGCATAACCATGAGAACTAAACATCACGTCCAAAGCCATGGCTTCTCCACCCACGCGAAGCAAAACAATCCGAAGGCGGCCCTGCTGTGCTTCCTCCAACATGAATGCTCGAGTGAAACTGCCATGCACTCCAGAAGTGAGATTTAACCTGGCAATTTGCTCCCCTTCTTCCGTAGCAGCCGCAACGCGCACCAGCTCGGGCCATACTTCAATGAATCTCTCAGGGCTGTTAATAACCTCAAACGTGACCTCGCCACCTTCTTTGGCGCTTTTGTTTCGAGCACTTCGCAAGCGTTTCAGCGAACGTCCACCCCGCAGATCCACCGCAGTGGTGCCCTTGGGTAATTCTGTGATCGGACAAACATCGTCTACTTGGTGATTGATCGTCCAACCCCCATGATCAACAAGTGCATGAACTAGAGGCGAATTTTCTGGAAGATGTGTCAGAGCGAGCAAAAACTTACGCTCATACATCCCCTCCACCAGGGCTTTCAACGCCTGTGGGTCTGCTACCAACGCCTCACCGATGGTTCCTAAACCGTGTCCAGCCAGGCGATATACAGTCACGCCCAAGCGGGTCCGCGAATGCAGTGGCAGCAAGGCAACCAATTGACCATCGCGATAAACCGTAGCGATCGCCATTTGGCCCTTCCCCAAAAATTCAAACCAATTGAGTACATAGGATGGCCTTGATGCAAAGCGCGTGGAATGCGCAGCCGCTAGTTCATTCCACTGCTGAAGAAGTTCATCGTCAACTTCTTCATGCACTTCAAATACCATTCCACGGTCTTCGGGGCGTGCTCCAATATCGGTCGCATGATGCAGCGCAGCCAAGATCGTTTCCACCGACGAACTCATGTCATAGTGGTCTTTGGCATGGCGATAACCTGCAGCACCCATGGTCGCCCTGAGCTCTGGATCATCGATCAACTTGTTGAGAGCATCCGCCACTGGCTCCGGTTTGCTGGCATCAACGAGAAATCCCGTTTCCCCATCGATCACCATCTCTGGGATCGCTCCATTGGGATGAGCCACCACAGGAAGGCTGGCCGCCATCGCTTCCAAAATTGCGTTGGGTGCTTGATCAATGAGGGATGGCAAACAGAAAATATCTGCCTGGGCCAGCAGATCCCACAATCTATCCTCGCCCGGCTGCAAATCATTAATGACAGTCAGGCCTTCTTCAACAGGTGGGGTTTCCAAAGTAATAAGCACAAGATCTGCACGGTTACGAAGCTGGTTGCGCCACACCTCAAGAAGAAGACTTCCGCCTTTACGCTCCAAAGATGTTCCCACAAACACAATGACAGGACGTTTGGCTGGATCACGTGGCGGGAGTGGATTAGTGAAGTAGGGGGAATGCACACCCATCTCCAACCTCTCCACTTGCTGCAAGGTCATCGTGTAGTCAGAGGAGGTCAGAGAGGTTTCCACCGCATTGGAACATGCAAAAACCTTTGATGCTGCCTTCAAAACAGGTCGCTCAAAAATAGGATTCACCTTGCTCAGCGGCGCAGTGAATCTGGTGGGGGTTCGGTAAGGAACACTGAAAACATTCAACCGACCGGTGCTGTCCGTCGTGATGACACTTGGGGTTTCACGCAACAACTCCGCACCACCCAGCATGCCGTTTTGGGTATAGACATGCATGGCATCCACGCCACCTTGTTTCAGCCGCTTGCGCACCCTTCTTCGTAAATTAAAAGAATGCACCAACTGCCCACGCAATGGCTGGAAATCCATATCAAGCTTGGACAACCCTGGAATCGGAGCTCTTAAAACCTTTCCAATAAGACCAGGATCCTGACCATCGATGAACTCTACGGTGACATCCTCACGATCAGCGAGGATTTTTCTTAGTGATCGGTGAACTGTGCGGTGACCACCAATATTTTCATTAACAAAGAGATAGTTAGGGTTTTTTATATCAAGGGAATTCATGGGTCTCCTTGTAAGACGACGGGATTAATTAGCCACGAGGTGTTTTCCATGCCCCGTTGACAACCAGCGGTCGGGCCCAAAAAAGTACTCCACATTAAAAAAACTTCTTCGGGTTATCAGTTTAACTACATCTGACTGCGGAATATGTGACTTTCGGCCTGTTGCGTTGCTCAACTGAAGGTGGGCGTCGACAAGCAATCTTTTAAACCCTGGGCACCACCGCCCGCGCCGCTGATTTAGACGCCGAAGAAATGAGGCGTTCCAACGGGCCTTGCCCGATGTACTTCTTCCAAAAATACGCAAACGCAATGGCCACAGCGATATTGATACACACCCACATGATCTGCAACTCCGAATGATCAATCTTCAACGCCAGCAAATGAGCCGTATATAACGTGAATGTCATCGAACCTGCAGCAGCAATCGGGCTCAGCTCCCTAGCCAACACCCGCGATGCAAGCAGCGACAACCCCACCATGAACACCGCCGACCCACCCGCATCCAACAAAGAAAACGGAGTGTTATTGTGCGGATTATCAACCATCAACCACCACCAGGAATAACCTGGCACCGTCTCCCCGCCATAATCCAGGGCAAACATGATATCCGAATACTCCCACGGCGTTGCCTCAATAATCCGATCCAGCACGCCAAAGTGATACACAATCACCTCAGAAGCCAGCGCACTACACACAGCTGTCAGCCCACCGAAAAACATTAGCTTTATCTGCACCGACAGATCCTGCACATCGATCCTTCCGAGCACAATGCCCAACGCAACAAACGTGATCCATGTAGCCGCCGGATAAAAACCAATAAATACCAGCGAATACACGGTGTTCAGAGGAGATGTAAACAGCTCAGGAAGAGTGGACGAGCGAACCGAATCAAACCCCTCAGCCCACAACGCCATATGAACAACTGCTGGACCAGCAACAATGAGGATGCCCGTTAAAACTGCGAGAGTTCGGGTACGTAATCCAATGAACAGAGATCCCACCAGGAAAAACACGCCGTAATACGGAAGAATGCTGATGTCCCCCGGTGCCAAAGAGTTCAACGCCAAACCGAAAACCAACAAAATTAGCCCGCGGGTAGCAACAGCAACTCGATCCCGCCGGAGCCTTTTACCCGTGTGTGGAGTCGAGCCACCAGTGATCAGTGCCAAACTAATGCCAGCCAACAAGGTAAACAAAGCGGCAGCGCGACCAGCGAAGAGATCATGGAAAACAGAAACACCAATCTCAACATCCCACGGAATAAGATGCACAGTAATCATTCCGAGCAGCGCAAAACCACGCGCAATATCCAAACCCTCGATACGCTTTTGGGGTTTTAGGTCAATTGCTCGCGCATGTTTAGCGTGCGTTGGGGATTCCCCTGGCCCTTCGTGCCCTGCCTCTTCAGGCTCCGTAGACGAGATATTTGTGATTCCCACCCGACACCTCCTCCAAATGCACCGAGGGGCTGCTTATCGAGTTTCCTAACCGGATTCTAGAGCCGTCCCAACGCCAGATGATACAGCTAGATTTTCTCACACTGCTTTACATAAGGAAAGTGGCAAATATCGCTCCTACCTGCACATATACTGCTCTTACCATGAGCTTAATGTTTGTATAGGGAAAGTATAATTACGCCCCAAGCCTTAGTTAAGGAATGGGAACCTACCGTGCACAGAATTTGCTACCCCACCCGCAAAAACACACTTTTGCCCCTTAACACATAAGCTCCCAGCTTTACTTCTACCCCTGATTCACCCCGTTTAAATTCTCAGGTTTTGGTATGACCCAAGGAAGGGCAAGGCGACCCAAGACATCACCTTTGTGGAAAGCACACATTTGTCCCTTAACACTAAGGGACAAATGTGTGCTTTTTATTGACCTAAGAAAACCAAAAACCCGGCTCACCTTAAATCAGGCGAACCGGGAAACTGTGGAGCATAGGAGAATCGAACTCCTGACATCCTGCTTGCAAAGCAGGTGCTCTACCAACTGAGCTAATGCCCCAAACTAAAGAACAAGCTTTAAAACTTGCTCTTTTGATTTTACACCTAGACCACGATTCTAAAGAAATCCGCAGCTAAAGGCATAGTTTTTGACAAAATCTATGCAAAAAGCTCCTGCTGGCTGTGGTGCGGGCATCGGTGGTGACAACAAGGTTTGAGGACCTGAAAGGGTTGCAGGAATCTCCAGGCTCACTGTTGCGGTTCAGGTCCCGACTAAACTCCCGACCAAATTATTTAGATTGCCAACACGATTTTTCCGGTGCTGTGCCCAGATTCCACGGCGCGGTAAGCATCAGCAGCAGAAGCCAGATCGAAAACTTTAGAGACGGTCGGGATGAGTTCTCCTTGGGCAGCTAGTTCGGTGACTTTTTCCAACCATTCGCGCTGGGTGTGCACGTGGGTGGCTTCGAAACGGATTCCTGCTGCACCGGCGTCAGATCCGATGTCTCCCGCGCCGCCTCCGAGGCCGATCAGAGTTCCGCCTGGTTTTACAGCGCGGAGGGCGGTGTGTCGTGAGCCTTCAGCGAGGCTGAGCGCGACGTCGATGCTTCCTTCCAGGCCGGCAACCGAAGATTCGTCGCGGTAGTCGATGGTTTCATCAGCGCCGAGAGATTTCAGCCATTCGTGTTTGCCGGAACTGGCGATCGCTACGACATGGGCTCCCAAATGGTGGGCGATCTGCACGGCGAAGTGTCCTACTCCCCCGCCCGCGCCGGTGATCAGTACTCGTTGACCAGGGCTAACGGAGGTGGTGTCGGCGAATGCTTGCCAAGCGGTCATCGCAGCCATGGGTAGCGCGCCGGCTTGGATATCACTGAGGTTGTCTGGCACTGCAATGAGATCTTCCGCCCGTGCGATTACCTGCGAAGCATAAGCGCTGCCGGGGTGTGGGAAGTTCAGCAAACCCATGACGCGTTGCCCGATGTCAAAGCCCTCGACTGATTCTCCAACTGCTTCCACTGTTCCGGCGACGTCCCAACCTGGGGTGTAAGGAACGGAAATTATTCCTACAGCTGCCATGCCACCACCGGTGCGCGTCATGATGTCGATGGGGTTGATGCTCGCGGCCGTGGCTGCGACTAGCACTTCGCCCGGCGCGAGGTCGGCGTGAGTGAGTGGGGGCGCGTCGATAAGCGAAAGCTCTTCTGGGCCGCCGAAGGCGCGTTGGACTATTTTTCGAGTCATAGTTCTTCCTGTGATTGTGCCCAGGTGCCAAGCAGTGCGAGGGAATCTGCGGTGGGGCTGCCGGGGACTGCGGTGTAGGTGGTCATGGAGACGGTGGGGTCGCCGAGCAGCGTGAGATCGGTGTAGATCAATTCGAGCGTGCCAACGCCTGGATGGTGGAAAGTTTTCTGCCCTTGGGAGTGTCGAAGCACATTGTGCTTGCCCCATCGCGCAGTGAAATCTGTGCTGCGAGCTGCGAGTTCTCCGATGAGATCGCTGAGTTTCGTATCAAGGGGGGTTGCGTCCGGCGGAAGCGCGAAGGACGGAGACAGTGAAGGTTTTGGCGCCGTCGTATTGATCATAAAACTCGGCGGCTCGCGGATCGAGGAAGGCGAAGCGGGCGAAATTCGGCTGGCCAGCCATGCTAAACGGGCCGGGATATAGCGCGCGCCCGAGCTCATTGGCGGCGACGATATCCATGCGCGAATTCATCACCACAGCGGGCACACTCATGGAATCAAGCACCTGCTGCACGGCGTCAGTCACCGCGGGTTCTTGTTGTTTCGCCTTTTAGGTGGCGTGCCTGCGCTTCGCGCAAGGTCAAACAGGTAGGCGCGCTCGTCGTCATTTAGTTGGAGCGCGCGGGCCAGGGCTTCGAGGACGCTTTGCGACGCTCCCCTCAAGTTTCCCCTCTCCAACCGCGTGTAATACTCAACGCTCACACCAGCCAGCATCGCTACCTCTTCGCGCCGTAGACCAGGCACTCGCCGATCATCTGCGCCGGCAAACGGCAGCCCCGCCATGTCTGGGGTGATTTGCGGGCGGCGACTCATCAAGAATTCCTTGATTTCGCGTTTCATGTCCATGCTTTCCAAGGATAGAAACGACGCAGCCGCAGTGGGAGTCCCTAAGAGGGTCTATCAGTGATCGAATATAGCGCACACAATGAAAACCATGACTACATGGTCCACAGAAACAATCTCTAAGATCGCATCCACTGACGATCTTCACATTTACCCATTCCGCGCAGACGGCAAAACCTACGGCACCCCAACCTGGATCTGGTCCGTGGTCGTTGACGGTCGCTTGTTCGTGCGCGCCTACAACGGTATAAACGGCCGCTGGTACAACTCCGCACTTGCCCAAAAGCCGGACGCATCGACGCCGCTGGCCAGACATTTGATGTGGCATTTGAATCTGCAGATCCCACCCTCACAGCTGATATCGATGCAGCCTACGAAACGAAATACGCAGGCAGCCCCTACCTTCCACCCATGGTTTCTGCGCGCACCCAAGCCGCAACTGTTGAAATCACACCACGTTAGAAATTTAAGAGAATCACTTATATGAGGATCGCAGTCATTGGCACCGGTGGCGTCGGACGTACCCTCGCAGCAGCCCTTTTTGATCTTGGGCATGACGTTGCCATTGGTACCCGCAAAGTGGAAAACACCCTGGCAAACACCGAACCCGATATGTTTGGAAACCCTCCTTTTGCGCAGTGGCAGGAAACCTACCCCGATATTGCACTCCTGCCTTTCGACGAGGCCGGTGCTTTCGGTGACGTGATCATCAACGCAACCAATGGTGCAAACTCTCTCCGCGCGCTAACAGCTGTTGGTGCAGACAACCTTGCCGGAAAAATACTTCTCGATGTCGCGCTGCCTCTTGATCTTTCTCAAGGCATGCCACCAACGCTGACAATCGCCAACGACGACAGCCTCGGCGAGCAAATTCAGCGCACTATCCCCGAAGCAAAAGTGGTGAAATCACTCAGCTCGGTGGCTTATGCCGTCATGGTGGATCCATCCCGAATCCCCGGGGACCACGACCTCTTTATCGCCGGCGACGACCAAGCTGCAAAAAACACCGTACAGGAACCGTTGGAAGGTTTCGGCTGGCCAGCCACCCCATTCATCGATCTCGGCGACATCACCGGAGCCCGTGGCGCTGAAATGTACTCACGCCTCTACTTCACACTCACTGGAGCTTTGGGCACCTTCGACCTCAACATCAAAGTCATCCGCGCATCTTAAAAGTAAGGATCCCCCGATGGAAAACATCACCCTCAACAACGGAAACCAGATGCCAAAGCTTGGTCTCGGCGTCTTCCAGATGAATGACCAGCAAGTCCTCGACACCATCCCCATGGCACTCGACGCAGGTTACCGGCTTATCGACACCGCCTCCCGCTACTACAACGAAGAAGCCGTCGGCCGCGCCATCGCCGAATCCGGTATCGCCCGCGAAGAGCTATTCATCACCACCAAACTGTGGTTCAAAGATCACGGCTACGACAACACCAAAAAAGCACTTCAGGTGTCACTAGAAAAACTCGACCTCGACTACCTTGACCTGTGGCTTATCCACCAACCATTCAATGACTACTACGGATCCTGGAAAGCCATGGAAGAGCTTATCGACGCCGGCCTCGTGCGCTCCATCGGCGTGTCCAACTTCTACGCCGACCGGTACGCCGACTTGGTAGCTCACAACCGCATCGTACCTGCGGTCAACCAACGCGAAACCCACGTGTTCAACCAGCAGATCGAGATGGATCAGCTGCTGAAACAACACGGTACGGTCTTGCAGGCATGGGCACCACTGGCCCAAGGCAACCAGGAAGCACACACCAATCCCCTTTTGGTGTCCATCGCGGAACAGCACAGAAAATCTATTGCTCAAGTGATGCTGCGCTGGCTCCTGCAACGCGATATCACTGCAGTGGTGAAATCCACCAAAAAACACCGTTTACGTGAGAACATCGATGTCTTTGACTTCACACTCACAGATGAAGAAATGGCGGGTATCGCCGCCCTAGACAAGCAACAACCCCTTGCGGGATTCACCCACGATCCACGAATGCTCGAACGACTGCAATCGCTGGACTAGTTTTACGGCAGGGAACACCCGGTTAGTAGTGCAATTGCATAGGACAGCAGCACAATAACGCTGACAAATCCCAACAGTAGAATCTGACTACCTGCTGCAAGAGCCGGAACGTACCCTTTCCGCCCTGTGGATGAACCCACCAGATGCGGAATACGTCTAGGACCTGCAGCAAACAACGTTCCGGCAGCTGATCCAATGGTTCCTGTCGGTATCTTCTTCTCCCCCAAAACTAAAAGAGCCCGAACCAACGCCGTGGTGTTTACTTTTCTGCAGGCTTGTTGATCAGCAGCGATTTCTAAATAGTCCGGCAAGACTTCTGCGGCTTCTCGAATAAACGGCACCCATCGCAGTTGTGCTGCGATACTGTCCACCCATGCGGTGACAATGTGGTGTCGTTGATCCATGTGGGCCTGTTCATGGGCAAGGACTGCCTCGAGTTCATCATCAGCCAACTGATCAATCGCCCCTGAAGAGAGGGTTATTCCTCCAAGACGAGGTGAAAACGTCAGAGCCCAAGGACGGTGATCGTGGACAACGGAAACGTTGTAGCCGAGAAGGGGGCGTCGATAAGCTTCCTGCTGCACGCGCGCCGCCGTGGAACGCGAGCACCGCACCAGGGCCAGAAACTGCGCCGCGATGCCGACGGTGCACATCGCCGCAATCACCGTCGGAACAGCCAGGAGCAGCACGGTGGGCAGTGCCGTCTGAATGGACTCCACAGAAAACGGATTGGCTGCGGTCAAGCACTGTTCACAAACTAAAGCAGCTTTTTGTGGAAGAAGCGCTGGACCTGCCAGCACCCACGCCAACGCAAGACTCAAGGCCAGCAGTGTGGTTGGCCAAACAAGAATTCCGCCGACCAGTAACGTCGCAGCTAGGCGCGGAGTTTTAGCCAGCGCTGGCGCTGCGTGGCGAAGAAGAGCCGGACCGAAAAATCCAATGACAGCCAGTGAAATCCCAATTATTAGCGCTGCAGTTAACGCCGAAGCCGCGGTCATTTCCTGCCCTCCTGCTGTTGCAGATACTCCAGAAGCAGCTCGCGATCAGTCGCGGTGATCGTATCCACGAAATGCAGAATTGATGCGGTGCGATCCCGACTGGTAGAAAGCACCTGGTCCATGACGCCAGCGGTGTATTCTTCCCTGTTCATCAACGCGCTGTGTCGAGCAGTCCGACCATCTTTGACGGTGGTGACCATGCCTTTTCTACCCAAGTGACGCAGGACGGTTGCGATCGTTGTGTACGCAGGATCACCTGGAAGGAATTCGATGACTTCACGGACTGTCAATTTTCCGTGATCCCACAGAATGTGCATGACTTGTTCTTCAAGCGGTCCAAGCGTGGGGATTCCTGGCTCGATGCTCATGCTTCACTTCCTTATCTTTTGAAACCATGTGCAGCTGTTTTTCTCTTCATTTTTCTCTTCATACACTGACACAGTTCAACTCAATCAAATAGTCAACTATGCAAGGTAGTCGACTATGTGGCATAGTCGCCATAGTTGAGTTTTATTCATGGCTTTTAGCTAGGCGACTTTAGTTGAGGGCTTTTAGTTGAGGGCTTCCCCGCAGGGATGGTTAAGGAGAATTCAGTGAACCAACAGAGTAAAAAGTGGCTCGTACCGACACTGGTCGTCATCATTGCAGTGCTCCTCATCGCAGTTGTTCTGTTGATGTACCGAGGAAATGCGAGTGATACGGCCGAGGACGTTTCAGCCGCTGCGACTTCGGACTCGGCTGCTGCTTCGACTGCTGCTTCGACTGCTGCTTCAGGTTCCGCTTCTGGTGCTACGGACTCCGATCTGACCAGCGTGGAAGCACGCGACCCTTCCGACCCTGTTGCGGTGGGAGACGTTAATGCACCTGTTGGGTTAGTAGTGTTTTCCGACTACCAATGCCCGTTCTGTGCAAAGTGGAGCGATGAAACCCTGCCTGAGATGATGAAGCACGTGGAAGATGGAAACCTCCGCATCGAATGGCGCGAAGTAAACATCTTTGGAGAACCATCTGAGCGTGGAGCTAGAGCGGCATACGCTGCGGGTTTGCAGGACGCATACTTGGAATACCACAACGCACTCTTTGCCAACGGTGAAAAACCCAGCGAAGAACTACTCAGCGAAGAGGGACTCATTAAGCTTGCTGGCGACCTTGGACTAGACGAATCGAAATTCACTGCCGATTTCCAATCCCCTGAAACTGCAGCCGCAATTGCGCAACATCAACAGCTGGGAATCGATCTTGGCGCCTACTCCACCCCAGCTTTCCTCCTAGGTGGCCAGCCAATCATGGGCGCTCAGCCTGCTTCTGTATTTGAAGCCGCCTTCGAGCAAGCACTGGCAGCGAAAGAATAAACCGTGGATGTCGGCCTAGTTACAGCATTTCTCGGTGGTACACTCGCACTCCTAAGCCCTTGTGCCGCACTCCTTTTACCAGCATTTTTTGCATCCTCAGTGGGTGCTGGCCCGCGCATGATCCTTCACGGTGTTGTGTTCTACGCAGGACTGTTGGTGCTCCTTGTGCCACTTGGACTTGGAGCAGGAATCCTGGGAGAGCTGTTTATCACGCAACGCCAGACCATCATCGTGGTTTCATCGATCGTGCTGATTATCCTAGGTTTTGTCCAGATCTTCGGCGGCGGATTCGACTTTGGAAAAGCACTCCCAGGATTAGATCGACTGCAATCAAAAGCCACTGTAACCTCAGGCCTGGGAAAGAGCTTTTTACTAGGAATGACCAGTAGTATTGCAGGTTTTTGTTCCGGACCAATCCTCGGCGCCGTTCTTACTTTGGCTGCCACCAGTGGAAACTCCATCACCTCAGCACTCATTTTGAGTGCTTATGGTGCGGGAATGGTGCTGCCCCTGATGGCCATTGCTGCACTGTGGGCCAAGCTTGGACAACGGGGACAGCAGATTCTCCGCGGCCGGGAATTCACTTTCTTGGGCAGGAGGTGGCACATTGTGTCCGTCATCAGCGGTGCTTTGATCATCGGAGTTGGAATCCTCTTCTGGACCACCAATGGACTTGTCAGCATGCCGGAACTTGTTCCAATGGACACCCAGATCTGGCTGCAAGAAGCCACGTTCTCGTTGGGTTCACCACTCTTTGACATCGCAGTAATCATTGTCGCCGCTGGCTTGTTCTTGTACTTCTGGAACAAACGACAAAAGCGCAAGGAAGAAGCTCAGCGACCCAAAGAAAGTGGATGGGTTATTAACCCTCGCTAATTATTAGTTTTGGAGCGAGGCGGTATTGGAATTGGTTCGCCTCAGGGGCAGCGCTGGAAAAATAACGAGCGCCCCATAGCTTTGACGACTTCAGCAAAATGATCAAAAACTTCCATCCGCCCAACTTCTCCATAATTCCACGGCATCACTATTTACCGTCAATTCCGCTAAATGCTAATTCTTCTATTTCGACGGACTCAACAAATCTGCCAACGAGGCAGCTACGCGTACTGCCTCATCATCACCCCAACCCAAGTTGCTGGCATGCACCCACACAACAGGAATCTCTCCATCAGCGTTGGCAGCACGGAGATCAAGGCAAAAGAAACCTCCTCCACCATCTAAAGCAAGAGGCCACGCACCCGGAATCCATTCACTAAACTCATAATCATCATAGAAATCAACCATATCCGCAGATAGGAACCCGAATTCCGGCAGAGGCAAATCAGAAGTCCATGAAGGCTCAAGTTCAATAAGCTCAATCCCTTCAACTGCCAAAGTGATCAACTCCGGCGGAAACACCAATGGCCCAGGCAGCCCAAGTCTCTTTCCTGCTTCAACAGATACAAGAGTCAACCATTCTGGAATCTCGTTCATCATTGTCATTCCAATCTGTCAAAAACAATCCGATAGCCAGGGCTCAAAATCAGATGTGGTTCGATGCGATGGACACTAATTCTCCCGCTAGAATCGGCAATCTGCGGGGCCCACTCCACACAGCTGTAAGAGGACGAGTAACTCCACTGCCTTCAAATGGCACACTCAACAGTCTGCCGAGAGCAAGATGATCACGCAAGGCTAATTCACCAAGTACTGCAGGACCTGCCCCTGCTTCAACAACAACACGTACCGCAGCATTGCTGTTTAACACTTGAATCGGCTCAGCCATGTCATAATCCGCAAGTAATTCTTGTAATGCTTCTCGGGTACCTGAGCCGATTTCCCTCACAATCAGCGGAGTTTCCGACAACTCCCGGAGACTGATTTTACCCGTGCGATTAGCCCACTCATGATTAGGAGAAATCACCACAATCAGCTTGTCCTCTTGCACCACACGAGCATGAAGCCGTACGGGAACATGCGGTGTTTCAATAAAACCTAGTTGCAAGTGCCCTTTCTGGACGGCTTCAATTACTTGAGAAGAATTCATCACAGAGACGTCGACACGGGAGGCAGGAAAACGCGCGCGCATGTCCGCAACCCAAGCGGGAAGTAGAGCCTCGGCAATGGTCATACTGGCCCCGACATGCAATTTCAGCGGCTGCTCAGTTCGTCCCTCTGTCACCCATTCAGTAAATTCTTGTACAGATTGAAGCAGATTGCGCGAGTGCTCAATTAACGCAAGACCAGCCGCCGTCGGATGTGAACCTCGAGGATGACGTACCAACAATTCGGCTTTCATGTCTGCCTCAAGCTCTGCGATAGCCCGACTGGCATTGGGTTGGGCCATTCCGACTTTTCGAGCACCGGCACCGAGGCTCCCCTCTTCCACAATCGCCACAAAGAGTGCGAGAGTTTGCAGGTTCGGCCACCCATTATCCATATCAACATTATATGGGTGGATATGAAAGTACCGTCTACCGCGTTCTTTTCAATTAGCGCAACCTTGAAGCATGTCTACAAACCTTCTGGAATCGACGCCGCCCTTTACCCAACTTCGCACCGGAGTCCTCCAGAAGTACACCCCGGGCCTGCTCTTATGCTCCATTGCGGTACTCATCGCTATGATCGTGAATCACTTTTTCTCTGGTGTGAGTCCGCTTATCGTCGCAATCATTCTTGGCATCATCCTGACCAATCTGGTTCAGCTCCCAGCATCGATTTCACCCGGCATCACGTTGGCGTCGAAAAAGCTTTTGCGGCTGGGAATCGTCTTCCTTGGTCTGCAGTTAGTTTTCTCAGATATTTTGTCACTTGGTTTCCCCATGCTGGCGGTGATTGTGTGCATCGTTGCCGGTGGCATTTTTGGGACCATCCTCATGGGACACCTGCTCAGAATGAAACCAACCCAAGTTCTGTTGATTGCTTGTGGCTTTTCTATTTGTGGCGCTGCGGCCGTGGCAGGTGTTGAAGGAGTAACTGATTCCGAAGAAGAAGAGGTCGTTACTGCGGTTGCACTTGTTGTTATTTTCGGAACGCTGATGATTCCTTTTATCCCATTCGCAACCAAAGTCTTGGGGTTATCCCCTGAAATCGGTGGGATGTGGGCAGGCGGATCCATCCATGAAATCGCCCAAGTAGTAGCAGCTGGAGGAATCATTGGTGGTGGAGCATTAGGTGTTGCAGTTGTGGTGAAACTCGCCCGAGTACTCCTACTTGCACCCATTGCTGCCATTTTAAGTTTTCGCCAGCGCCGCCAGGGTTACACGTCCCCCGATGGAAAGAGACCACCGGTCGTTCCTCTATTTATCCTTGGATTCTTGGCGATGGTAGTTTTGCGCTCCACTGTTGCGCTCCCAGACGAGGTAATTGCGGCTGGAGGTTTCCTACAGACAGCCTTGCTCTCTGCAGCAATGTTTGGTCTCGGGTGTAGCGTAAAAATCCAGAACCTGATCCATGTTGGGGTCAAGCCTTTCATTCTGGCTTTCGGATCCACGACACTTGTCACCAGTATCGCACTTGCAGGCACCCTACTCACCCACCTCGGATAGAACCGAAGACCCAGTTGTACTTTCGACAACAAGATTTCCTGATTTTGACCACCATTTTGCCCAAATCTTGTTGTCGAAAGTACACACAGCTTTCCAATGACCCAGAGTGCCGCCGGAGTGCCACCGAGGTATCCCAGAGACACTAAAAAAACAAAAATCCCGGCCCACCAACAAGGTGAACCGGGAAAACTGTGGAGCATAGGAGAATCGAACTCCTGACATCCTGCTTGCAAAGCAGGTGCTCTACCAACTGAGCTAATGCCCCTTTTTTGTTCCTGGTGGGCCTAGCAAGAATCGAACTTGCGACCTCATCGTTATCAGCGATGCGCTCTAACCGACTGAGCTATAGGCCCCTCTAGGAACGAGATAAGACTCTACCTTCAAGTTAACAATACAACAAATCCCCTGTTCAAAGGCTATATTTAGCAGTGTCTAGGGGTTTGTGTTTCAGAGGTTAGTCTACTTCTTCTTGCAGTTGAATCTGCAGTCCACCGAAGAGGTCAACAATCGAGTTGTAGATGATTGCACACAATGGTGCAAGCACAGCGACGGTAATCGCTCCGATAGCTCCCAGAAGTGCGGAAATGCTCAGGACGAGCCCGAAGGTGATGGTTTGTTCTGCACCAACACCGCCGATGACATCGTTGAAGTTCTGCCAGACGCCAGCCACGTTAAGTCCGAAATAGAGGACGGTTACGCAGATGATCCACGCCACGAGTCCGATGATGGACATTGCCAGTGCAACTCGGAAGGTTGCTAGTGGTGAGATTCGGGTGATGGATACTTCTCGGGATGCCATAAATTATTCCTCGCCGTTTTCGTCGGATCCGTTGTCAACGGAGTCGGTTTCTTCGGCAGCAGTCTTGGATGCTGGTCCTTCGACTGCACCCTTTGCTACTGCTTCTGCGGATGCTTCGCCCTGGTCTTCGACGTTCTTGTCGATGGCAAGCAGTTCTACACCTTCTTCCAAGTTGACCAGTCGAACACCCATTGTTGCACGGGAGGATGGTCGGATCTGCTTGACTTCGGTGCGAACAACGCCGCCGGCGGAGGTGATGGCGAAGATCTCGTCATCTTCCTCAACTGCGATGGCGCTGACGAGGCGACCGCGCTTCGGGGTGTACTTGAAGGTCACCACGCCGAGGCCACCACGGCCCTGGGTGGAGTAATCCTCAAGTGGGGTGCGCTTGCCGTAGCCGCCGGAGGTGGCAACGAGGAGGAATTCGCCGTCGCGGACCACGGACATGGACAGCAGTTGGTCGTTGTCGCGGAAGCGCATGCCCTTGACACCGGCGGTGGCGCGGCCCATGGGGCGGAGCTGCTCATCGTCGGCGGTGAAGCGGATGGACTGTCCGAATTCAGAGACCAGCAGCAGATCGTCTTCTTCACCGCAAAGTGCGGCGCCGATGAGGCGATCATCCTCGTTCAGGTTGATGGCGATGAGGCCACCGGAACGTGCTGATTCGTAGTCGAGCAGGCGGGACTTCTTCACGCGACCGTGTGCGGTTGCGAGCACCAGGTATGGGAAGTCGTTGTAGCTTTCCAACTGGATGACCTGGGCGATTTGCTCACCAGGTTGGAATTCCAGAAGGTTGGCCACGTGCTGTCCACGTGCGGTACGGGATGCCTCTGGAAGTTCGAATGCCTTGAGACGGTACACGCGACCGTAGTTGGTGAAGAACAAAATCCAGTCGTGGGTGGAACTGACGAAGAAGTGACGAACAATGTCATCTTGCTTGAGCTCCGCGCCACGAACACCCTTGCCGCCACGCTTTTGCGACTTGTAGGCATCGACCTTGGTGCGCTTTGCGTAACCGGTGGAGGTAATGGTGATGACAACGTTTTCACGCGCAATGAGGTCTTCTTCAGACACGTCGCCGGTGGCAGCGATGATCTGAGAACGACGCTCGTCGCCGTACTTTTCCACGATTTCGGTCAGCTCATCGCGAACGATGGTGCGCTGACGTTCTGGGCTTGCCAGGATATCCTTCAGGTCAGCGATTTCCAGCTCAATTTCAGCGAGCTCATCGATGATCTTTTGGCGTTCCAGTGCCGCCAGGCGACGCAGCTGCATTGCCAGAATTGCGTCAGCCTGCGCCTCGTCGACGTCGAGAAGCGACATGAGGCCGGTGCGGGCTTCATCTGGGGTTGGGCTGCGGCGGATGAGCGCGATGACCTCGTCCAGCATATCCAGGGCCTTGACCAGGCCGCGGAGGAGGTGGGCGCGCTCTTCAGCCTTGTCGAGGCGGTATTGGGTGCGGCGCACGATGACTTCGATCTGGTGTGCCACGTAGTAGCGCAGCATCTGGTCCAGGCGAAGGGTGCGTGGCACGCCATCGACGATGGAGAGCATGTTCGCACCAAAGTTGGCTTGCAGCTGGGAGTGCTTGAACAGGTTGTTCAGCACCACGCGAGCAACTGCGTCGCGCTTGAGGGTGACCACAATGCGCATGCCGACGCGGTCGGAGGATTCATCTTCAATCTTGGAGATGCCCACGAGCTTGCCGTCGCGCACCTGCTCCGCGATATTAGAGATCAGGTTATCCGGGTTGACCTGGTATGGCAGCTCGGTGATAACGATGACGGTGCGGTTGCCTTCCTCCTCGATGGAGGTGACACCGCGCATGCGGATGGAGCCGCGGCCGGTGGTGTAGGCATCGTGGATGCCCTTGTCACCGATGATGAGGCCAGCGGTTGGGAAATCTGGGCCCTTCACAAACTTCATGCAGGCTTCGAGATCTTCGGATTCTTCGGCGTCTGGGTTTTCCAGGAGCCAGAAGATGGCGTCGGCAAGCTCGTTGAGGTTGTGCGGTGGGATGTTGGTGGCCATGCCGACCGCAATGCCGCCCGAACCGTTCATCAACAGGTTTGGAACGCGCGATGGCAAAACGTCTGGTTCGAGGGTTTTACCGTCGTAGTTTGGTGAGAAGTTGACGGTGTTTTCGCGGATGTCGCGCACCATCTCCATGGCCAGTGGGGTCATGCGACACTCGGTGTAACGCATTGCTGCAGGGCCGTCGTTGCCGCGGGAACCGAAGTTACCCTGGCCGTCTACCAGCGGGTATCGCATGGACCATGGCTGAGCCATGCGCACCAACGTGTCATAAATTGCGGTGTCGCCGTGTGGGTGGAAGTTACCCATGGTGTCTGCCACTGGTTTTGCAGACTTCACGTAGCTGCGGTCGGGGCGGTAGCCGTTGTCAAACATCGCGTACAAGACGCGGCGGTGGACTGGCTTCAGGCCGTCGCGCACCTCTGGGAGGGCACGTCCGACGATGACTGACATCGCGTAGTCGATGTAGCTCGACTGCATTTCCTCATTGATATCAATGGGATTAACGCGGTCAAATTGTCCGGTATTGTCGTCGCTCACTGATCACCTTTCTTCGTGTCAACCCTACCGATTTTAGTCCACAGGCCGTTTTAACGCCTTGCATGCCCCAAAACTGGTATCAAAGCGATACCATTTTGGGTATGGCAATGACTTTAAGGCTTAACGACGCCCAGGACCGCGCCCTCACCCTGCTTGCCAGGACCCAAGGCTGCAGCAAACAGGAAGCTGCCACGCGAGCAATCATTGCGGCAGCAAGCAGGGCGGTCGACGACGCTGAGATCGCCGGGCTCGCCCGGACGATGCTGCACGAGTATGCGGGCGTCGAAAAGCGAATTAGGCAAGCCCGATGAAGGGCTTAAGCGCGGAAAATGTGCTGGCCATCGCCGATGAGGTGTGCGCGGAACACGGCGTTGTGGTGCGGGATTTCGCAGCGCTTGCAGCCGCCGCAGCAGTGAGCACGGCCAACTTCCACGGCGTGCGCGTTTTTGGATCAGCTGAGGCGATGGCAGGAAAAGTTTCTGAAATGATCAGAGCATTAAAGCCATTGAGTGGTCGAAACGAGACCTTCGCGGCAGTCGCCCAGAGAGTACTTTTAGAGATCAACAAATAGACTGAACGGTCTATTTGTTCACGTTTTCGCAGCTAAATTCTTGAATCTAAACTATTCCAAAATAGACCATACGGTCTAGCATGTGTTCATGCTTGCACAGCGAACACTCCCCATTCACATCACCGCCCCCCACCTACCCGTCGCGCGCGTATTTCATCAAATTCGCGCCACAGACGCCGATCGCACCTCTCTGCAACGCGATCTTGAACTCTCCCAAGCTGGCATCACGCGGCATGTGTCAGCGCTTATTGATGCAGGTCTCGTGGAGGAAACCCGAGTGGATTCCGGGGCGCGCTCGGGGCGACCGCGCACAAAATTAGGCATCGACGGCCGCCATCTCACCGCCTGGGGAGTGCACATTGGCCTGCGCAGCACGGATTTTGCGGTGTGCGATTTAGCCGGCCGAGTGATTAGGTATGAGCGCGTGGACCATGAAGTTTCACACTCCACGCCGTCGGAAACGCTGAATTTTGTCGCACATAGGTTACAAACATTGAGCGCCGGCTTGCCCGAGCCCCGCAATGTGGGCGTGGCATTATCTGCCCACTTAAGCGCCAACGGAACCGTCACTTCCGAAGATTATGGCTGGTCAGAGGTGGAAATTGGGGCACACCTCCCCTTCCCCGCCACCATCGGATCAGGTGTTGCGGCGATGGCCGGTTCGGAAATTATCAACGCGCCACTGACCCAATCCACGCAGTCCACGCTGTATTTCTACGCCCGCGAAATGGTCTCCCACGCCTGGATTTTCAACGGCGCTGTCCACCGCCCCAACAGCGGCCGCACGCCGACGGCGTTCGGAAATACAAATACCTTAAAAGATGCTTTTCGACGTGGACTCACACCAACAACTTTCTCCGATTTAGTCCAACTCTCCCACACCAACCCGCTTGCCCGACAGATCCTCAACGAGCGCGCCCACAAACTTGCCGACGCCGTAACCACCGCCGTTGATGTTGTCGACCCCGAAGCCGTCGTCTTCGCCGGCGAAGCCTTCACCCTGGATCCGGAAACTCTTCGCATTGTGGTGACCCAGCTCCGAGCAAACACCGGCAGCCAACTGAGAATCCAACGCGCAGACGCCCACATTCTCCGCACCGCGGCCATCCAGGTGGCGCTGCATCCGATCCGTCAAGATCCGTTAGCATTTGTGTAATTACCACCCATGTTGCGGGGCCGATGTTACTAAATGTAAGCTTTGTGACTGTTGTGATTGCAGTGACTGATGTGGTTTTCAGTTTCTGTGGAGGAAGGGTTGCAACGCTTTTTCAAGAGAATGACCGTGCGTCCGCTTAAACGAAGCGTCGAACGCCGGTCTTTTCTCATTTCACTTAAGATGTAGAACATGACTTCACTCAAGGACTTACTTGTTTCCACCAATGCCGACGCAGCAATTGCAGATATGTCAGCATTTATCGAAGAAACCGTGGGCAAGCAATCCGGCATCAGCGGCATCGCACTCAAAGGCGCAATGGGTGCTGCAACCAAGATCGACTCCGACATCGTAGCCAAAGGCTCCAGGCGTCTCCTCCCGGAAATCGCTGACTCCCTCGACGGACTCTGGCAGGAATACCAAAATGGTGGCACCGCCGCAGATTTCGGCGCCCACCTCGAGGCCAACAGCTCCACCGCACTCGACGCGATTCTCAGCGTTGCTGACAAAAACGCAGAGAGCATCAACGTTCCAGGACTTGGCAAGGTCTACAAGGGCGTGCGCGGCAAGGCTGCCAAAGTAATCGAGCAGGAACTTCCTGCAATTGGCCAGTTGATTGAAAAGAACGCACAATAATTAGGTGAGCAACCCTAATAAGAAACCTTTAGATCCCGCACAAAGATTCTCCCTCCCCACCAGATGGGCGATGTTCTTTGTCGGGATCTTTATTATGTCCTTCGCCATCGGCATCACCGTCCACGCAGGACTAGGAACCACCACAATTTCATCACTTCCCGTGGTGTGGACTGCTGCCAGCGGATTATCCCTGGGCTGGACCACAGTTTACTTCAATGGCTTCATGATTCTGTGCCAAATAATTGTGCTGCGTTCCCAGTTCAAACCGCAAATGTTAGTCCAAATCCTGTGGGCGTTCCTCTTTGGGTTTCTTTGTGATTTAAGCCTGCAACTAACCACCTGGGCGCAAACTGACAATTATTTTGTGGCCTGGATCTGGGTTATTGTGTCCACCATTTTGATGTCGATCGGAGTTTTTATTCAAGTACTCCCCAACATCACTTTCATCGCTGGTGAAGGCATTGTCTCTGCGCTGGTGAAGAAATTTCCCAACGTGGAATTTGGCACCATGAAACAAATCGTCGACTGGACTTTCGTCTCCGCCGCTGCCATTTTGTCCTGGATCACCATGGGTGGACTCATTGGCGTGCGCGAAGGAACAGTGTTCGCGGCGTTTTTCATCGGATTCTTCGTCCGCCAGTGGCGCAAACTCTACCTCCGCTCCATCGGTCACTAAAGAGCTTGTTCCAGGAAGAGTTTCACTGTTGATTCAGGTTCCCGAGCCCACCGGTTATGTCCCAGGGCTTCTGGAATTTCTATCATTTTGATCTGCGCTGCGGGAACAAAACTCGCCAACCCATCAATCGATGCCTGCGGGCAGTCCTCATCATCAGGACAACGACTAAAAGTAATAGGAATGCTCACCTTCTTCATCGCCTCCACATAGTTGATGTCCTGCGCGGTGAGATCGTCCAAAGAATTGTGCTTATGGAATCGACGCCATTCCCTCATGTGAGTTCCCGATTGTCGGCCATAACCCACCAGGTCTTTTCCTAAAACTTTGCCTGGCCAAAATCCCACAATGTGGCCACCTATCCCGCCAAGCAACACCGCCCCCAATCCCGAACGCTTCCCCATTTTCGGACTAAACGTAGGCCTAAACGGCGACCCTGCACCCACCCCGAAAATCGCCCGAAGATTATATTTCTCAGCCTCCGGCCTCGCTGCGAAAAGACAAGAAATCTGCCCACCCATCGAATGCGACAAAAACCTCATGGGATGGCCTTCCTCCAGGTCAAGCGCCTTTTTCGCAGCGGCAATCTGCAGCGGAAAATCTACCGATGCGAGATCATGGTATCCCCACTGACTTTTCCGAGAAGCCTTCGCGGAACTTTGCCCCTGACCACGAAGTTCACCAATCGCCACATGGAATCCAGCTTTATTTAGCGCTGCCGCAATCGGACGATAGTAATAGCCACCCATGCCGAAACCTGGCCACAGCATCACCAGCTGGGAGTCTTTGTTATCTGACGCCCAAATTTGGACTGGAGTGGAAGATCCATCAGGTAGTGGAACATGGGCTGTGGTGGTGGGTTCAGTAGAGGTCACGTGCCCTAGGGTATCGGTGATTAATGTAGTTTTCAGCATTTCCCGCTGCACCCGTTTAAGCGACTGAATTTTCAGAATGTATGTTTGTATCAACTGGGGCCTGACGAGCCCTTAGAAACGATTTAAGAGAGGGCACTTTTCCCGGGCACCGAGGCAGAATTTGGTCTGAGTTTGGGGGAATCAGACTGGCGTGCCCATCTTTCGGTTTTTCCGTTAACTTGGGCATTCCTGTCCGGTTTGAAGGCCAAGAAACCGGCCAGGAATGCCCATGACTAGCGAAAGTTCAGCTCTTGGGCACGCCAGTCTGGTTTTAAAAAATCAACCCCACGTATTGGCCAACTTGAAGCCATAGAAGCCTGCATTTATAAAGTGCTGACCCTAAAAATCACAAAACCCGCCCCCAGAATTCCAGGGGCGGGTTAAGTTAAGGCGCTTTAGATATCGAGGAAACGAACATCCTTGGCATTTCGGGTGATGAAGCTGCGGCGAGCCACAACGTCGTCACCCATCAAGATGGAGAACAGTTCATCAGCACGCTGAGCATCGGTGATGTCCACGCGGCGCAGAATACGAACGGTTGGGTCCATGGTGGTTTCCCACAGCTCGCTGGCGTTCATCTCGCCGAGACCCTTGTAGCGCTGGATGCCGTCGTCCTTGTTGATCTTGCGTCCAGCGGCAAGGCCTTCGTTGAGCTGCTCATCGCGCTCCTCATCGGAGTATGCGAATCCTGGCTCGCCGCGCTGCCACTTCAGTTTGTACAAAGGTGGCTGTGCCAAGTAGACGTGGCCTTCGGCGACGAGGTCTGGCATGAAGCGGAAAAGCAGGGTGAGCAGCAGCGTTGCGATGTGCTGGCCGTCAACGTCGGCGTCGGCCATCAGCACGATCTTGTGGTAGCGCAGCTTGTTGATGTCGAACTCATCGTGGATGCCGGTACCCAGTGCGGTGATGATCGCTTGGACTTCGGCGTTCTTCAGAACCTTGTCTAGGCGGGCCTTTTCCACGTTGAGGATCTTGCCTCGCAGTGGAAGGATTGCCTGGAACATGGAGTCACGGCCGGACTTCGCAGAACCACCTGCGGAGTCACCCTCCACGATGTAAAGTTCGGACTTTTCTGGATCCTTGGAACGGCAGTCGGCAAGCTTACCGGGCAGTCCACCCAGATCGGTTGCTGACTTGCGTCGGACCAGGTCACGGGCTTTTCGAGCAGCAAGGCGTGCCTGCGCGGAACCGACAGCCTTGTTGATGATGACCTTGGCTTCAGCAGGGTTTGCTTCCAACCAGTGACCGATGTGCTCGTTGGCCATGCGCTGCACGAAGGATTTGATCTCCGTGTTGCCCAGCTTGGTTTTGGTCTGGCCTTCGAACTGTGGGTCACCAACGCGCACGGAAATAACCGCGGACAGGCCTTCACGACAGTCGTCACCGGTGAGGTTTGCTTCCTTTTCTTTCAGAAGCTTGTGCTCACGTGCGTAGCGGTTCATCAGGGAGGTCAGCGCAGAGCGGAAACCTTCCTCGTGGGTGCCGCCTTCGCGGGTGTTAATGGTGTTGGCGAAGGTGTGGACGGATTCCTTGTAGGAGGAGTTCCACTGCATTGCCACCTCAACCTCGTGGTCATCTCCCTTTGCCTCGAATGACACGATTGAAGGGTGGATGTTGGTCTTGCTGCGGTTGAGGTACTGAACGTAGTCCTCGAGACCATTGGGGTAGTGGAAGATTTTCTTCTTCTCACGCTTTTTTGGCTTCTTTGGAGCATCGGTGGTCTCTTCAACGAGTTCGGTTTCGTTGTCGATCTCATCGAGGGATAGTTCCGTTGCGGTTTCGCCCTGCTCAGCGAGTGCTTCGAGCTCGAGTTCCTCGTCGGTGGCGCGGTTGTCCGTCAAGGTGATGGTCAGACCCTTGTTAAGGAATGCCATTTCCTGCAGACGTCGAGAAATCGTTTCGAAATCATACTCGGTGGTTTCGAAAATTTCAGCGTCTGGCCAAAAACGAATGGTGGTACCGGTGCCGCGAGCGTTGCCGCCTTCGATCAACTCGTCTGGAACAGACTTTTCAAAGTTTTGGTACCAGTGCTTGCCGTGCAACTTGATGTCGGCTTCCACGCGGGTGGACAGGGCGTTCACCACAGAAATACCAACACCGTGGAGACCACCGGAAACGGCGTAAGAATCGGAGTCGAACTTACCGCCGGCGTGCAGCTGGGTCATAACAACCTGCACGGTTGGTGCACCGGATGGGTGCATATCGACGGGAATTCCTCGACCGTCATCGACAACTTGAACGCCACCATCTTCTAGAAGGGTCACTTCAACCTTGGTGGCGTGGCCAGCCATGGCCTCATCCACTGAGTTGTCAACGACTTCCCAAATCAGGTGGTGCAGTCCACGCGGTCCAGTTGAACCGATGTACATGCCCGGGCGCTTACGTACCGCCTCAAGACCTTCAAGGATGGTGATCGATGAAGCGTCATAATTGTGTTCAGTGTTTGCCACTTTTAACGAACACTCCTCGCTACTTATCCGATACAGACGTTTCCATCTTACACGCTTAGGTCCCCACGTAGTACCACACACAACGCGAGAAACGGCAAAATAGGCCCCAATTCGACGGTTTTTATCACCAAACTATCCGTATGTGTCTCTCGGACCGCGTCCTTTTACGTGCAACGGCCCCTTGCGCCAGCTTGGGGCCTGAGGCCCGAAAATACGCAGCTCTGTAATAATATTTGGACCCACTTTTTCAGCGATTACCTGCAGGATTTGCCGCTGCATCATGCGCAGATTGGTGGCCCACGCTGTGGAATCACAAGTGATAAAAAGCTTCTTATCTTTGATCATTTCCACACGCGTATGCTGCGCAATCTTCGCGCCAACAAGCTCTTCCCAGTTGGACGTCACCCAACCGCCGGCAATGTCTTTGCCCCAGCCACGACGCTGAATTTCCTTGTTCAGCACCGATCCCAGCGACTCCGCGCCGCGCACATATCGTTTTTGGCGGCCGTCTAGGCCGCTTGCACGGCCTTTTTTGCGCTTTTCGACGTCCCCTTTCGGCGCAGGTGGGCGTCGAAAAGCATCGTTTTTATTGAGGTCGGGAACGGATCCATTTCTGCGCATGGCTTCGGCGCGGATGCGTTCAAATGCCTGCTCAATTGGATCTGTCATGGTTGCACATCCAGGAGTGAAATCCGCCCGGTGTCGGTGTCTTGGACGGTGACGGTGTGCTGCGCAGTGAGCACTTTCTTGAGATTCTCCGGCAGATCGTCGTGGACCGCAGCGGTGATGAGCACCTGTTCCACCTCTTGCGCTATGCCCACGAGTTTTTCGCGACGGCCGGCGTCGAGCTCGGAAAACACATCATCCAAGATGAGGATCGGGTCGGTGCCATCGGATTTCAGCAGGTTAAATTCTGCAATTCGCAGTGAAAGCGCGAAAGACCAGGTCTCGCCGTGGCTGGCAAAGCCTTTGGCGGGCTGATCGCCGAGCATTAAATCGACATCATCGCGGTGGGGGCCGACCAGGCTTGAGCCGCGTTCGATTTCTCGTTGACGTTTCGCTGCCAATTCTGTCAGCAACGTGGCTTCGATGATGCCGGCATCGAATTCGGAAAACTGCGACAGGCCTTGATCGATGGTGGTTTTGTAATTCACCGCAGCTGGCCGGGATTCCGGGGCGATTGTGGTGTAAGCCTCATAGATTTTCGGCCCCAACTCATTGAGCAGGGCAAATCTGGCTGCCATCACTTCAGCACCCAGGCGTGCCAACTGGCCATCCCAGGTATCCAAAGTACTCAGCGCAGCTGCGCCTTCCTCGGTGCCGTAACCTCGACGAAGCGCAATGGTGGCGGTCTTGAGCAGGGCGTTCCTTTGTTTCAGCACCTTGTCGTAGTCGGCCTTGACCCCCGCCATCCGAGGCTGGCGAGTGGCAATAATGTCATCTAAATAGCGGCGACGTTCTGCTGGCTCGCCTTTGACTAATGCCAAATCTTCCGGCGCAAACAGCACCGTTTTCACCACACCCAGCAGCTCCCGGGGAGTCCTGACTTTTGTGCGATTCAAACTTGCCTGATTCGCAGCATGGGGTTTGATCAGCATGTGAGCTGCCAATTCTCGGCCTTGATTAACAGCAACCGCCGAAACTCGGGCGTTTTCAGCGTGCGCCCGCACCAATGGCGCATCAGAGGACACCCGATGCGATGACAAATGCGCAAGATAGCCGATGGCCTCGACGATGTTGGTTTTACCAAAACCGTTGCGGCCGATAAAAACTGTAATTCCAGGTTCCAAATCCACTTTGAGTTCAGGCCAGGAACGGTAATCACGTAATTCCAAAGAACGGATGTGCATCGGGTCTGACCTCCTTTTAGTCGGCGGGAAGTGGATTGGATAACGCGCCTGACTTTGTCGGTTGAAAAGTGTACAAAGTCAGGCGCGAAAAGGGTGAAACTTTTGTGTTTAGCCTGGCAGGCGCACTGGCATGAGCAGGTAGGTGAAATAGGTGTCCGGAGTTTGGAAAATGCCATTTTCGTTGGCGGAAGGCATTTCTTCAGGCTCTGGGATCATGATCGCTGGGCGGGAAGGCTCAGTGAATCCGAAGACTGCTCGAGAAGTTGGAACTACAGAAAGTCCATCCTTCAGGTAGCCAGGGTTGAACGCGATGGTCAGTTCCTTGCCGGTGAATGCACACGGCAGGGTTTCTTCCGCGTGGCCTGCCTCGGTTGCGCCTGCAGTCAAGATGACCTGGCCTTCGCTGAAGTGCAAGACGATCTGAGCGTTGCGTTCTGCCACCAGGGATACGCGGCGGATGGCGTCGACCAGCGGTGCGATTTCAACTGATGCGATCGCGGTGTGCTCTTTGGGAAGCAGTGGTGCGATGTTGGGGAAATCGGCGTCGAGAAGCCTGGTGGTGGTTTCGCGGTTATCGGTGTGAACGCCGAATAGTCCTTCGCGGCCAACCTGATCGCCGGTACCGACAGCGATGTCGATGGAATCGTTGAGACCGGAATCCAAAGAACGCGCGTTGTCCAGCAGGGTGCGGGCAGGAATCAGCAGTTTAACGTTGAGCTCTGGGTCGTTTGCTTCCCATTCGAAGGTGCGCAGCGCCAGGCGGAAACGGTCAGTAGCAGCCAAGTTGATCTGGTTGCCCACGATTTCCATGCTGACACCGGTGAGCATCGGCAAAGAATCATCTTTACCTGCAGCGGATGCCACCTGGGAGACTGCTTCGGTGAACAGCTTGGCGTTGATGGAACCGGTACCTGCAGGAAGCTTGGGCAGCATTGGGTAATCATCAAGCGGGATCAGTGGCAGCTCGAAGCGGGAAGAACCACAAGTGACAAAAGCTTTGGATCCGTCGATGCGGAAATCAACGGGCTTGTTGGGCAAAGATCCTGTGATTTCAGACAGCAGCTTGCCGGCTACTGCGATGCGACCTGGCTGAGAAACCTCAGCTGAGAGGCGAACTCGGGTGGATACGTCGTAGTCGTAACCGGCGAGTTCAAGACCCTCATCATCGGCAGTGATCAGCATGGCTCGAAGTACCGGCTGAGTCGGTTTGGTGGGCAGGTTGCGAGCGACCCAGGCTACCGCGGTAACCAGGTCTTCCCTGGCCACACGGAAGGACACGTTTTGTGACTCCATGCTGTTTTAAAGCTCCTTGGGAAATATAGATCAAATATAGTTCATCGTTTAACTAAATCCGGACGTTTACCGATAGGGAAAACTTCTTGGAAGAAGGTTCACCCTCCAGGTGGCTTCAGTCCGAATTACACAAACCCAACCTACCTGTGTTCCTCGCGGATCTGGAATTTGTAATTTCAATTTCCTCGAGGCTTTTGCTGAAGTTTCGTGAGCATTGAGCTCACCCACGAAGCTTTCTCCCCACCCCCTCTTTCTTTTAGTTAATTTCTAGGTAAAAAATCGGTAATAACAGTAAGTCCTGTTGAAACTGTGGATAGACCATTGTTTTACAAGGTAGTCGCGGAATTCTGGCGTGTGAACTGGGTTGTGAATTGATTGTGGATAACTTTGTCTATCTGTGGATAGATTTCGAGGTACGGATTTTATCCCCAGTCTGTGCAGATGTATCCCCAGCTTATCCCCAATTTTTGGGGAGTTGTGCACAGGGCGGAAAGTTCCGCGGAATCACATTTTCTGTGACAAAGCTCACCGAATTACAAGTTTGTAATTACACTGCTGTGAATAAGGTTGTGGATAGCTTTGTGAGCTGGGCTTTTATCGGAAGTTGTCCACAAAATCCCTGCACAACCCCTAAATTACAAAAAGACCCATCCGAAGATGGGTCTTCAAGAGCAGCAGAGCTAAATTTTGTAATTTAGCGCCACGCTAAACAGGTCTTAGTTACGTCCGCGCGACTTAATCAGCTGGGTAAGTTGCTGGATTTCATCGTAGGTATCGCGCTTTTCTGTCATTTCTTGGCGAATCTTCCGATCCGCGTACATGACAGTCGTGTGGTCTTTTCCGCCGAACACATCACCGATCTTGGGCAATGACATATCGGTGAGCTCGCGGCACAGGTACATCGCCAGTTGGCGTGCATGCGCGACCGCACGAGTTTTGCCTGCTCCACGGAGTGTATCCACGGAAATTTCAAAATATTCCGCAGTGACCTCCATGATCACCGGTGCGGTGATTTCCATATCCTCAGGTTCTGGGAGGATATCGCGCAGCGCCACGATGGCCATTTCTTTATCGATCGGCTGATTAATCAACGAAGAATAGGCAGACACACGAATCAGTGCGCCTTCCAATTCACGGATCGAAGATTCAAAGCGGCTGGCAATGAGCTCGAGGACTTCCCTATCCACGTGCGTGCCATCGGTTTGGGCCTTCTTCATCAAAATCGCGATGCGAGTTTCCAGGTCAGGTGGCTGAATATCAGTAATCAGGCCACCTTCGAAGCGGGTGCGCAGGCGATCTTCCAGCGTGGTCAGCTGCTTGGGTGGGCGGTCCGAGGATAAAATAATTTGCTTATCTGCCTGGTGCAATGCGTTGAAGGTATGGAAGAACTCTTCCTGGGTGCCTTCTTTGCCAGCCAGGAACTGGATGTCATCGACCATGAGGATATCCAGGTTGCGGTAGCGGCGCTTAAAGGTTTCCTGACGGTCATCTCGCACGGAGTTGATGTAGTCGTTGGTGAATTCCTCACTTGAGACGTACTTAATCCGCAGGCCAGGCTGCAATTCTTGAGCATAATTTCCTACTGCGTGCAGCAGGTGAGTTTTGCCCAAGCCGGAACCGCCGGAAATAAACAGCGGGTTGAAAGCTTTCGCTGGGCTTTCCGCCACAGCAACTGCGGCTGCGTTGGCGAAACGGTTGAACGGTCCGATCACGAAGCTTTCAAAAGTGTATTTCGGGTTGAGGGACACTTCCCGATTAGGGTTGTGAGCTGGGGTTTCACGCGGAATGCGCTGCGGGGTGGCCAGCTCTGGCTCAGGATCGGCGATAGGTGCCGGGTGCGGCTCAGGAGCCGGTGCAGAGTGGGTGCGTTCCCAGCCGTCGCTTGTCGACGCCTCTCCCCGACCACCAACTTCATACTGCTTTGGCCCCTTGTTGGAAGAGATCACAGGTGCGTCAGGCTGATATTTAAACTCCTGCTGAGCTGGGGTTTCTGGAATTTCCTGCTCAGGCTCCACACTGACGGCCAAGCTGAATGATCGGCCCATGCGCAGCGACAACACACGGGTCAAAGCATCGCCCAAATCGTTTTCAATGACATTTTTTGCCATCGCGTTGGGTGTGGACAGCACGGCGTAGCCATCGACGATGGCAATCGGCTTCGTCAGGTTCAAATATGCACGTTGAGTTGGCGTCAATGGGTCGAATCCACTGTCCGCTTGCTGGCTCAAAGTTGTGAGATCGGCAACAACTTGGCGCCAGGTTTCGAGCAAAGAAGATGAGTTCTGGCTCAC